>NZ_AP021875.1:4800000-6915000 GCF_009688965.1 Desulfosarcina widdelii
TTGAAAAAAAGATTTATGGATACGGATTTGATGGTCGCTTTCATGTCGGTCATGGGGGCGGCTCCCGTGATGACGGGCATCGATTGACGGTAATCCGCGACGGATAGCGCAGTAGTGAGTTTACCGACCGGTCGTTAGGCAGTCTCTTTTTACGTGCCGGGCTTCCGGTTGTCAAGCCAAAAATCCATTTGAACGGGCAAAATTGTTGGTGATTCGGCCCGTCTTTTTGTGTATCATGCCAATCATGGACGAAAAGCAGAAAAAACATCGCGTTTTCAAGGAAAAGGGAAAAATTGGACAGGTGACGCACTGGGATCTGGATTACCTGTCCAGGGAAGAAATCAATGATCTCTATGTGCAAAAGCGAGAGAAAAATCACCGGGAATCGCATCCGGAACATCGGTCCGGCGGCAAAAAACTGGCGTTGATGCTCATCGGGATGGGGCTTGCTTTGCTGGCAGGCGCGCTTTTTCTGGCATCCCGGCTCTGATGGAACGATGAATCGAAAGTTCGAGACAGGAGAGAAACGATGATGGATGTTTTGTTCCAGCCCATTACGATCAACCAGCTTGAGATAAAAAACCGGATCTACCTGCCCGCCATGCATCTGGGCATGGCCGCCGATTACCAGGTGACCGATCAGTTGACGGCCTTTTATGCCGAACGCGCCAAAGGCGGTGCGGGCATGATCTGTGTGGGCTATGCCACCGTTGACGAGTTGTCCGGCAACACCCAGAATATCGGCGCCCACGAGGACAGCTTTATCCCCGGTCTGAGCCGGCTGGCCGAAGCCATCAAGGGCAACGGCGCCCGCAGCGCCGTCCAGCTCAACCACGCCGGCCGCTATAACTTCTCTTTTTTTTTGAACGGAAAGCAGCCCGTTGCGCCTTCACCGGTGGCGTCGCGGATGACCCGGGAAACCCCCAGGGAAATGACCCTGGACGAGATTCAGGCGACCGTCGAGGCCTTTGCCGCAGCCGCCGGCCGTGTCAAGGCCGCCGGTTTCGATTCGATCGAAGTGCTCAGCGGGACCGGGTACCTGATCAGCGAATTTCTGTCCCCGCTCACCAACCAGCGGTCCGACCGGTATGGCGGCAGCCTCGAAAACCGGATGCGGTTCGGTTTGGAAATCATGGCCGCCATACGCCGTGTTGTGGGCGACGAGTATCCATTGATCGTGCGCATGAACGGCAACGATTTCATGCCTGGTGGCAACGGTTCGGCGGAATTGCGGGAATATGCCAAGGCCCTGGCCGCCGGTCCCGTCGACGCCCTTTGCATCAACGTGGGCTGGCATGAAGCGCGGGTCCCACAGATTGTCGCCGCCGTGCCGCGTGGGGTGTTTGCCTATCTGGCCAGAGGGATCCGGGAGCTTGTGGATGTGCCGGTGATCGCCAGCCACCGCATCAACGACCCGGCCACGGCCCGTGAGATGATCGCCGACGGCATGTGCGACATGGTGGCCATGGGGCGCAGCCTGATTGCCGATCCCTATCTGCCGGAAAAGGCCAAGTCAGGCCGGGAGGCGGACATCGTTCATTGCATTGCCTGTGCCCAGGGATGTTTCGATCATCTGTTTCAACTCAAGCATGTGGAATGCATGTGCAACCCCCGGGCTGGACACGAAAACGAGCTCGTGGCAGAGAAGGCGGTTCAACCGAAGAATATCATGGTCGTCGGCGGCGGCGCCGCCGGCATGAGTGCTGCGCTGGCCGCTCACAGTCGGGGCCATCGGGTGACGATCCATGAGCGTTCCAGCCGTTTGGGCGGTCAGCTTTATCTCGCAGCAGCCCCTCCCGGAAGAGAGGAATTCGCCTGTCTGGCCCGGGATCTGGCCCGGCAGGTTACACTGGCGAAAATTCCCGTGGTGCTCAATTGCGAGGCCGACGCCGCCTTGATCGAAGAAAAGGCTCCCGAAGGCGTCATTCTGGCTACGGGCGCTGCTCCCCTGGCTCCGCCGATTCCCGGCAGCGACCAGCCCCACGTCGTTCAGGCCTGGGATGTGCTGGCGGACCGGGCCCTTACCGGAAGACGGGTGGCCATCATCGGCGGAGGTGCCGTCGGCGTGGAGACGGCGCTTTTTCTGGCCGAAAAAGGTACCCTATCCGGAGAAGGCCTCAAATTTTTACTGGTGAACCGCGCCGAGGATCCGGAGACCCTTTTTCAGATGGCCACGCGGGGCACCAAGGAAGTGATCCTGGTGGAAATGTTGGACAAGGTTGGCAAGGATATCGGTAAGTCCACCCGTTGGGGAATGATGCAAGACCTCTCGAGAATCGGCGTAACCACCGTTACCCAGACCACGGTGGTCGCCATCACGGCCGACGGGCTCGAAGTGGAAAAGGACGGCAAACGGGAAACGATTGCCGCGGACAGCGTAGTCATCGCTGCCGGTTCCGGTTCAAACAATCCCCTCCAACCGGTGGTGGAAGAGAAAAATATCGCCTTTCAGGTCGTCGGGGATGCCGGCAGGGTGGGCCTGGCCTTTGATGCGGTGCATCAGGGGTATAAGGCGGGCATGACGATATAAGTCATTGTTTATTGCGGTTCCAGCACCTCGCGAACCGCATGGGCAATGGATTCCATGGTCAGGGGTTTCATCAGAACGCGGCGAATACCGATGGATTGGGCCCGCTGGGGGTCGAACACTTCGGAGAACCCTGTGCATACGATGATGGGGGTGCTCGGCCGGATCTCCAGCATTTGACGGGCCATCTTGTCGCCGGTCAGACCGGGCATGTTGTAGTCCGTCACCACCAGATCGAACCGAAAGGGATCTGTTTTGAAGGTTTCCAGGGCTACGGTGCTTCCGACGACAGCGGTTACCCGATAGCCGAGACGCCGCAGCATCTCCCTGCCGATTTCGACCAGGTCCTTTTCGTCATCCACCAGCAGGATATGTTCGTTACCGCGCGGTATGCTGATCGGCTTTGCACCGTTTTCCGAGGCATCGTCTCCGGATACCGGTAAAAATACAGTAACGGTCGTGCCTTTACCCACGACGCTGTCCACAGCGATTTCTCCGCGATGGCTTTTCACGATACCGTGAACCACTGCCAGCCCCAAACCGGTTCCCTTGCCCTTTTCTTTGGTGGTAAAATACGGATCGAAAATTCGTTCGAGAATCGCCGGACTGATGCCTGTTCCCGTGTCGGAAACGACAAGCCTGACGTATGAACCCGGCTCCAGGTTCAAGGCGCCGACATCTTCGGCTTCCCCAATGGCTCTCTGTTCCAGGGAGACGCTCAGAATGCCGCCGGTTTCCAGCATGGCATGATAGGCATTGGTACACAGGTTCATGATAATTTGATGGATCTGGGTCGGATCGCCCATAACGGCGCGGTCCGCTTTGATTTTGGACTGAACCCGGATATCGGCCGGCAGGGAAGTCTGCAAGAGCTTGAGGACTTCTTTGACAATGGGAGAAACTTTGACCGGCGCCTGAAGCTGCTCCTGCATGCGACTGAAGGAAAGAATCTGTTCCACCAGGGCCTTGGCCCGGAGACCGGCATGGTGGATGGCTTTGAGTTTGGGATAAAGCGGGTGAGCGGTATCGTCGACATCCTGCATGCCCAGTTCGGAATAACCCAGCACGGCGCTTAAAATGTTGTTGAAGTCGTGGGCGATGCCGCCGGCAAGGGTGCCCAGGGCTTCCATTTTTTGGGCTTGTCTGAGCTGCCGTTCCAGTTTTTTCTTGTCTTCTTCGGCGCGAATCTGATCGGAAAGATCGATCAGGCTTTCAATAAAGCATTCCCGACCCTCCAGCGTCGTCCGCGAAACGGTTTTGAGCACCGGTACCCGACTGCCGTCGGCCGCGATCAAGAAGCGTTCCGATTGGTCCATCTCTTTGACCGAGGTCATGGGGCAGTTTTCTTCCTCTGAAGGGCAGAGCACTTCATGACAGATCTTGCCCCTGATCGATTCGGGATCGCTGCCCACCATGGCGGCGGCAGAGGGATTTACATAAACCAATTTATGGGTTTCGACGTCCACGATAATGATGCCGGTAGGAAGGGTATCCAGAATTTTTCGAAAACGGGAGGCATTTTCCCGAATCTCTTCGGCGGCTCGAACTGCTCGCAATGCTTCGCAACTGTATGACGCCAGGATCGTTCCGATTTCCCGGTCCTGGTCCAGGAAGGGCGCCGGTGTTTTGCTGTGCAGGGCCATGATGCCGGCAACACCGCCGAACTCATCGGGCAGGGGAAACAAAAGGGCCGAGCCATCCGTGTAGCCGTGCCAGCCACTGCCGTTCACCGTTTCGTCTTCGGCAATGTCATTTTCTAAAATGGGCTGGTTGCCGGCAATAGCCCGCTGGAAAAGCGATTTTTCCGGCAGGGGGAACGGAATGAATTCTGCTGCATGGCCGGGGTCCAGCGTGTGGATCAGCCGCAGACCGTTTTCTTCCTTGAGGTAAATGCTCCCTCCGGCAGCCAGCATGTGCTCCCCGAACGCTTCCAGCAGCTTGCCTCCGAATTCAACGACGTCGCTGCAGAAAGACAGGGATCGGGTCGTATCCACAATGTGACGCAGCCGGGCGTTGATCTGGGAAAGGTTCATGTTGGCCTGCCCCAGTTCGGCCGTTCGTTCTTCCACCAGTTGCTCCAGACGCAGCCGATAGGCCTGGTTCTCCTTCTTGAGCCGGGCTTTTTCCAGGGCCGCTTCCACTGCGTGGGTAAGCATGGAAAGATCCTGGATGGGTTTGAGGAGGTAATCCCAGGCCCCGCAGTGCAGCGCCTCAACGGCATCGTTGATCATGCCTGTGCCGGAGGCGACGATCAGCGGTGTCAACGGCGATTGCCGATTGATGGTTTCCAACACCTGGATTCCATCGACTTCAGGCATGCGCAGATCCACTATAACCAGATCCGGCTGTTCGTTTTGATAGATGTCCAAACCTTCACGCCCATTTTCTGCGGTTAAAATGTCGTACCCGCAGTCTTCCAGATGGGCACTGAAACTGTCGCGAATGGCTTTTTCGTCGTCGATAACCAGAATACGCGAAGATTTCATTAATTCATCCTTCCTGATAATGGGGCTTCACGGCATCCGGGCTCATGATTTTCCGGCTTTCGGCAGGCGGATGACGAATCGGGTACCACCGCCATCGACTGCATGGGCGTCCATTTTCCCGCCGTGGTTTTCCGTGACGATAAAATAAGAGACCGACAAACCCAGGCCCGTACCTTTGCCAACCGATTTGGTGGTGAAAAACGGCTCGAAGATCCTGCGGCGGGTCATTTCTTCGATACCCGGCCCGTTGTCCTCGATCTCCAGGCACACCCACCGATTCTCCTGGTGAACGCGCAGAACAAATGCAGGCGGACGCTTCTTTTCCGGCTGGGAGGCCATGGCCTCGGCGCCGTTTTTCAGAATATTCAAAAATACCTGCTGCAGTTTGCTGGCCTCGCACGGAACTTCGGGCACATTTGGATCATATTCCCGAATAATTTCTATTTGTTTAAAATCATATTGTTTTTTCATATCGTAATCGGTGCGGGCCAGATCGACTGTTCGATCCAAGAGGACAGCGAGGTCGTGACTGGAGACGACCCGATCGCTTTTGCGGGCGAAGCTGAGCATGTTCTTTACGATGGCCGCAGCCCGGTCTCCGGACTCGCGGATGTTTTCCAGCATGTTGGGCAGTTTGCGCAGCTCCATGTACTGCCTTATGGCTGTCATCGTTACTCCGGCTGTTTCGGCTGCCTTCCTGTTGGCCGGAAGATCGCCCAGCAGGCGATTTTCCAAAACGGCGGTGTTTTGAAGGATGCCGGCCAAAGGGTTGTTGATTTCATGGGCCATGCCCGCAGCCAGACCGCCCACGGAAAGCATTTTTTCGCTCTGAATCATCATCTCTTCCAACCGTACCCGCTCGGTTACGTCGTCAACGCGGATCACCGCGCCATCGACGCCATTGGCAACCAAAGGAAAAACGGTCACGTCCTCAAATCGGATTTCACTGTGCTGACGGCGCGGTATTTTTGGATCGTGGATCACCTGGCGATTCCGGATCGCGGTTTGGATGCGGGCCACTTCATCGATAAGAAAGGGAAACACATCGGCCAAAGGCTGTGCGTGCGCCTTTTCGAAGGGCATCCCCGTGACCCGTTCGGCCTGTTTGTTCCACTGGGTCACCCGACCGTCGGTATCGACGCCGATGAGTACCGACGGCATGGAATCGATGATGTTGGACAGGTAGTTGCGCAGCTGCCGCATTTCCTCCACGGCCTTTTTACGCTCGGTGATGTCCTGATAGGTACCCAGCACACCGATAATTTTTTCCTGGCTGTCGCGCATGGGCACCTTGCTGGTCTGCAGCCACCGGGATTTTCCGATGGGCAAAGGCCACTGTTTTTCGATATTGAGACGGGGCTGTCCCGTTTTCATGACGGCCTGATCGTTCTTACGAAAGACGGTGGCCAGGTCGGACGGAATCCATTCAAAGTCGTCTCTGCCGATCACTTCCTCGGGATTGGAAAACCCGGCATCTTCGGCAAACGGTCGGTTGCAACCCAAATAGCGCAGATCTGTATCCTTCCAGAAAACCCGTACCGGGATGGTATCGAGCACCAGCCGCAGCATGCGGTTGGCATCCGTCAGGGCTTCTTCGGCCCGCTTCCGTTCGCTGATGTCCAGAAAGGAACCGATGCTGGTCTGGGTGCCGGGAATCAGCCGCACCTTGAGCAGGGTCGGTATGACATTGCCCTGCCGATCGATCAGGCTGCATTCATACTGGCTCGGGGTATTGAGCGAGTCTTTTCTGCGATTGAAGTGGTAGACTTTTAAACGCTCGACGTCCTTGGGCGCGATGAGTTGGGTCCAGCTCATTTTACCCTCGATTTCGATGCGGTCATAACCGACCATTTGGGCAAATTCCCGGTTGACCATGGACAATGTTGTATCCGCCTCGCTGAGCACTGTTCCGGTGCCGGTGTTTTCGAACATCGCGCGATAGCGTTTTTCGCTGTCCTGGATGCGCGCTTCGGCCTCCCGCCGCGCGGTGATATCCGTCGCCAGGGCGACCACTGCCGGTTCTCCGAAGTCCTCGATATCGCAGGGGAGTTTGATCACCTCCAGCCATCGCGTAGCCCCGGAATGGTCCTGGAAGGGTTCTTCGCGAACGAACAGGGTACTGCCGCTGTCCATGGCCCGGCGGTCGTCAGCCAGATACCGGGCGACCTGATCCTTGTCGGGATGAATATCTGTCTGAAGCTTGCCGATCAGTTCCTCGACGGGCATGCGATAACGGTCCGCCACGGCCTGATTGACCATGAGAAAACGTCCCTCGGCATTTTTCGCGAAAATCATGGAGGGAACGATATCCATGATGCGCCGCAACATGCGTTCGTTGCGGCGCAGCTCTTCTTCGGCCTGTTTGAGGGCCGTGATATCGGTGTACATGGCCACCGCCCCGGTTTGGGTGCCGTCGAGCATGATGGGAGACCCGGCGACAATGACGTGAACTGTCCTGCCGTCTTTTCGATAACGCACCCCTTCGAAAGATTCGACGCGCTGGCCGGAAAGTACGGTCTGGACATTTTTTTCCACCTGCTGGCGGGCTTCCCGGCCTCCAACGAGATCGTCCAGTTTTTTGCCCAGGGCTTCGTCGCGGCGATAACCGAAAATTTTTTCCGCTCCGGGATTCCAGTCGAGCACCCGGTGGCGGGGATCAAGGGTGACGATGGCATCGGGGGCGTGATACAGCACCGATTCCAGAAAACCCCGTCGTTTCCTGATTTCTTCCTGAGCCTGTTTTTGTTCGGTCAGATCGATAATAAAGCCATCCAGGAAAAAATCTCCGTTGGGCAACTGCCGGGGTTTGGCCACCACACGATGCCAGTTGGGTCTGTCGGCGGTAATGTGCACCTGGATCACTTCATCTATCACCGAAGCATTTTCGATGGCCTCGACCTCGGCCCGGAATAAACGTTTTCGGTCTTTAGGAGCGATTTTATCAAAAAGTACATTTGCATCGGACAGAATTCGATCGACGGGTTCTCCGAAAAATTGCTCGGCATTGCCGGAGATATAGGTTGTTTTCCGAGTACCGTCCGGGGTGATGCGAGCTTGGAATAAGATGCCCCCGGGCAGGTTGTCGCTGAGGACCTGCAGCCGGTTCTCCATCTCCCGGGCGGATTGTTCGGCCAGTTTTTTTTCGGTGGTGACCTCCGCCAGAATGATGATCCCGCCGATGGTTCCCTTATGGGTCCGCCAGGGACGCAGAATTCGCCGCACCCATTCCACGGAACCATCCGGGCGGGTATAGGCCTCTTCCTCGTTTGTTATGGTCTCTCCATGAAGGCAGCGGTAATGTTGGGTTTTCCAGCGCTCGGGCAGAGGATCGAACACGTCGTAGTGATTGCGGCCAATGAGATCTTTATCGGGGAGCGCGAAATCGGTGATCCAACGGCGGCTGTAATGTAGATAGTTCATCTTCAGGTCGCACATGGCCACGGCCACCGGTGTGTAGGCGACAAAGAAGCGCAGCAGTTCTTCACGCGCTTTCAAGTCATCGAGTTTCTTACGCTGACCGGTAATGTCGTGGATGCTTTCGATGGCGCCGATCGGATTTCCATTGTCGTCACGAAGGGGACCGGCCACGTTCCTGAAAATCCCTTTTTTCAGCAAAGGATGACGATTCATGGTTTCCGAAACCAGCATATCGCCCCTGCGTTCCATATTCACATAATTTTGGGCCAAACGGTCATCCCAGTCGCTCACCAGATCGAGCATGACCGGTCGCCGCTCCCCGTAAAAAGGGAGGGCATATTCAAAATTTCCCTTTCCCAGCATGTCTTCGGCTTTGGTGCCTGTCAGTGTCTCCATGGCATGGTTCCAGGCGATGATCCGTTTTTCATGGTCGATGGCCATTATGGGGTCCGGAAAACAGTCGACGATCCGATGCATCTGCCAATTGTCTTTACGAAGCTCCGCGGCGGTTCTTTTCCACCTGCGTAGATCGATAAACAAGACGATGCCGAACAGCGCCAGTGCCGGCAGCACAATCAGGTTGAGCCAGAAGATAGCGGCGTTCATGGTTTACACCTTCCTTTTACAGCCTTGGGAGCATGCCGGCTGTGTTCACTCAGGCGGTCTTCGCAAACGGCAGGTCGATCCGGCGGTAACCGCCGGTCATAGGGCGTGAATCCAAAATGATACTATATCTTTATTGGCTGTTCAGGTCAAAAAGTTAAGCCTCTTCGGAAATATTTACGGTGGGGATTGGTGCCGGTTGGAAAAGGATCACGTGCGAATCCGTTGGACGGCGATCAAGGAGATCAACGCCATGGCGGAACCGGCAATAAAGGGAATGCGGTAATCGACGATCCACAAATATCCGCCGATGGCCGGTAGAAAGACTGCGGCGATGTGGTTGATGGTGAATCCCACGGCCATGGAGGGGGCCACGTCCCGCGGATCGCCCATTTTCTGGAAGAAGGTGTTGATGGCCATGCTGAAGTTAAAAAAAATATGGTCGAGGATATACAGGCCGCCGGCCACCCATTTGGAGTCGGTGGCGGCGTAGGCCAGAAAAATCACGATCAGGCTGGCGTACTCCAGGCTGAGGACCCGGCGTTCCCCGAAGCGGATGATAGCCCTGCCGATCAACGGGCTGAGAAAGAAATTGATGCTGTTGTTGACGACGAAAAGGATGGTTACGGCCTGCACCGAGTAGTTGAATTTCTGCACTAACAGAAGCACCGCAAAGGCGATGAATATCTGGCGGCGGGCGCCGGCCATCAAGGTGAGAAAATAGTAGAGCCAGTAGCGCTTGCGAAAGATCATGCGCTTGCGCTGGGAGACCATGCCGACAGCGGCCGGCTTGCGGGAAAAGCCCCACAGGGCGACGGCCGCGATGAGCCCTCCGATGATCACATACATGGTGGCAAAATCAAGCACGGCGGCCATGAAAAAAATGAACAGCCCGACGATGATGCTGGAGGCAGCCGAGATGCTGCGCAGCTTGCCAAACACCCAGGGCGAAGCATGCTTGTCGAAGTATTGCAACGTCAAGGACATATTGGTCGTTTCGTAGTAGTGAAACCCGAAACTCATCAACAGGGTCGTCAGGGCCAGTCCGACAAAAGAGGGGAAAAAGCCGGTGGCTGCAATACCCAGCCCCAGCATCAGGATGGAGAAGGCGGAGAGACGGTGTTCAGGGATGAGTCGGATGACAAAAATGGCCAGCAGGGCCAGAAATCCGGGAATTTCCCGGACAGACTGGATGATGCCGATTCCATCGCCATCCAGTCCGGCAACTTCCACGGCAAAATTGTTGAACAGGGTGGTCCAGGCCTGCAGGCCCACGGTCGAGGCGATGGTGAGCATCACCAGGTAGAGATACATGGGATTTTTCTTGACGTGTTCCATGGCAGCGGTGACCTCCTGCGGCTATCGGACCGGCAGCGGGTGGATCGATCTACCACCGATGGTGTCGGGTTGCAAGAATCGGTTGGCTCCTGAAGGATGTGGGTGTTTTATGGGGTTTCGGCGGGCCGATATGCAGCGACAATATTACCAGTGCGGGTTTCAAGCTCGACCCAGGCCTGGCGCAAGGCCACCAGTGCCCTTGCCAGGTTGCTCTGGGCGGTGGTCAGGTCTTTCTGGGCTTCATTGAGACGCACCAGAGAGCCCTGGCCGGCATTGTACTCCTTTTCTACAAGATCCCGCGTGCGTTGGACCAACGCCGCATTTTCCCGCTGAAGTTTTACTTGGGCCTGGGCGGAGGTCACCAGGGCTGCCGAGCTGCGAATGTCCGAGGCGGCGGAAAGGATTTTTTCTTCCAAATTTTTTTCCAATTCCACCTTGCGGTGGCGGGCTTCCCGAACCCTGGCGCGGGTCAGACCCCCGGCAAACAGGTTATAGGAAAGTCCGACCCGGACGCGGTTGCCGAAATCGTCCTGCCCGAATCCCGGATCATCGGTTCGTTCTCCTTCCAGACTGCCGGACAGTACGATCGAGGGGTAGTAATCGGACTGGGCGATCTTCACCTGTGCATCCACCTGTTTGACCTGCCAGCGCGCCTGCTGGATGTCCGGGCGACGGTCCATGGCCGTGGCAATCAGGTCTTCCACCAAAGGCTCGCTTAGCTCTGATTGCGTTTCCGGGTCCAGGCGGGCCAGGCCTACATGCGCCGGCAACCGGGAGTTGGGCAGCCCCAGCAGGGCTGCCAACCCATACAATGCGGTATTGTACTGATACTCCTCGTTGATTCGGCTGGTTTTGGCCTGATTCATGCGCACCTGGAAATTGAGCACATCGCTCAGCGAACCGGTTCCCACCCGTTCGCGGGCTTCGGCATCGTTGAGCTGCCGCTGGTTAAACCGTTCATCGGCCCTGGCGATGGCGATGTTCTCCAGCGCAAGCTGGGCAGAGAAATAAGAGAGCGCCACGGCGGAGATCAACAGACGCCGGGCATCGTTCAAGGCCGCCTTGCTGGACTGTTCGCCATGGCGTGCCGCTGCTGCTGTAAATTTGCGTTCGAATCCGTCAAACAGGGCCCAGGAGGCGGTCAGGTCGGCATTGTAGTACTCCTCGGGATCATCGATGGTGGCCAGGGGGTTCAGGAGTCGTGCCGTTGCGAGGTTCTCCTGGTAGGCATTTTCGGAAAGTTCGACCCGGGCGCCGCCGGCATTGGCATCGAGGCGGGGCCAATAGGCGGCACGGGCCTGGTCCACCTGTGCTTTGGCCTGGCGAACGCGGGCCGATGCGGCATCGAGACCTGGATTGTCCGCCAGCGCGATCTTAACGGCAGTGGCCAGATTCAGGATGTCGATGCGGCTCCAGTCCGTCGGTCCTTCGCTGTTGACCTCAGGATTTTCAGTGGCCGCTTCTATGGCCGGGCTAAACGCAAGAAAGAAACAGACAAGAACAATGGCCGGGCACAGGATGGTTTTTCTCATCATTTTCCTCATTGATCGATTTCCAGTCTCTATGGCATCGAAAGGTCGATGTTCTAATTTCTTGTGCTAATTGCAGACGTCCACGGACGGTGAGCAGGGACCTTTCGGTTCTTCGACCAGTGGATCGACATGTCGATTTCTGGCCGGCTCCACCTCCAGACGCCTGGGCCACCGGCCATGTCGAACACGATGCACGACCAGTCGCAGGTCGCTTAAAATGGCCAGCAGGCTGGGTATGAGAACCAGCGTAAGAACCGTGGCAAAAGCCACCCCTGCGGCAATGGAAAGCGCCATGGGAATGAGAAATTTGGCCTGAAAATCGGTTTCCATGATCAAGGGCGCCAGGCCGCCCACGGTGCTCAATGTGGTCAGGAAAATGGCCCGAAACCGCCGCACGCCTCCCTGCAGGATGGCATCGAAAAAAGGTATGCCGCAAGCCAGGTTCTCGTTGATGCGTTCGATCAGCACGATGGCGTCATTGACCACCACACCGGTTAGCGCCACCATACCGAACATGCTCATCATGGACAGATCGTACCCCAACAGCAGGTGACCGAGGACCGCCCCGATGATGCCGAAGGGCACCGTGAACATGATCACGAAGGGCTGGGCATAGGAGCGGAACATGGTGGCGATGATGATGAAGATGCCCAGGACTGCCAAGGGAAAACCGATTTCGAGGCTGCCGAAGGATTCGCGCATTTTTTTCTGTTCGCCCTGAAGGGCCACGTAGAGGTTAGGATAGCGGTTTTTCAATTCCGGAAAATAGTTGACCGACAGTTCGGCGAAGATTTCGTTGGCATTGGCTTTCTTGGTGTCCACGCCGGCACTTACCGCGACCCGGCGCATGCCGTCGGTACGGGTGATGGTCGAGTAGCCGGGGGCAAAGCTCACATCGGCCACGGACATGAGCGGCACCTCGAAACCGCCGGCGGTGCGGATGCGCACCTGTTCAAAGTCCGAGATCCGGCTGCGCTCGTCGGCCGTGTAGCGTACCTTGACGCGAACGTCATCGCGGCCGCGCTGCAACCGCAGGGCCTCGTCTCCGTAATAGCCGGCATAAACCTGCCGGGCCAGATCCTCCACGGTCAGGCCCAGGGTACGGGCTTCCGGTTTCAGGGCAAGGCGCATCTCGTTTTTGCCCGGCGAAAAGTCGCTGCGGATCTGGTAGACACCGTCGAATTGGCGCAGTCGGCTCATCAGGTCGTCGGCCGCGGCCAGAATGACGCTCATGTCATGACCCTGCAGCCATACCTCTATGGGATCGCCCGGCGGGCCGGCTTCCATGCCGGTAAAGGTCAAAGATTTGATTCCGGGCAGAATGCCGATCTCTTTTTCCCAGGCCACCATCAGGTCTTCGGAATGAATGCCGCGATGTTCGGAATCCAGCATAATCGCCTGCACCGATCCGTAGTTGGGGCCGATGTCGGGGATATCGCTCAGGGTCTGGCCCACCAGGGTCAGACGGTTTTTGACCAGGGGGTCTCCACTGCGCGTCGGATGGGTTTTCTCCAGACGCATCAGGGCCGCTTCGATCTGGGCGATGGCCCGCCGGGTGACATCCGGTGGCGTACCGCTGGGAAATTCAGCCGTCGCGGTCATGACGAATCCGTCCATCTTGGAGAAAACCTCGAATTTGATGATGCCGCTCTGCACCAGGCCGATCGTGAGCATCAAGACGGCCATAGCCGTAGCCAATGAGATGTAACGCCAGCGAAGGGCTTTGCTCAAAAATGGCATATAGATCCGGGCGACGAATTGCTCCATCCAGCGGGAGGTCGTTTCCTGGACCCGGGACAGCCGTCTTACCAGTCGATGCCCTCTGGCCGGGGATCGATTGGGATCGGGCAGGTGGCTCAAGTGGGCCGGAAGCAGGAACAGGCACTCCACCAGGGAGACCACCAGGCAGGCGATCACCACGGCCGGCAGGATGGAGATGAATTTGCCCATGATGCCGCCCACGTAAAACAGGGGAATGAAGGCCACGATGGTGGTCAGCACGGCGGCCACCACGGGCATGCCCACCTCGCTGACCCCGTCGACGGCGGCCTTCAGGGCGGGCTTGCCCTGTTTGCGATGCACGAAAATGGCTTCGCCCACGACGATGGCGTCGTCAACGACAATGCCCAGAACCATGATCAACCCGAAAAGCGAAATCATGTTGATGGTGCCGCCCATGCCCCAGAGGATCAACAAGGCGCCGGCGATGGAGATGGGAATGCCCATGCCGGCCCAGAAAGAGAGGCGGGTGTTCAAAAAGCACCACAGCAACAAAAAGACGATGGAAAGGCCGATGATGCCGTTTTTCAGGAGCAGATCGATGCGCTGGCGCAGCATCTCGGTGTTGTCGTAGAGCATCCGGATCTTAGCGCCTTCAGGCACCTGCTGCTGTTTTGCCGCAATGTAGGCGTTGACGGTCTTGGAAATTTCCAGGGCGTCTTCTTCGGGGGTTTTGTAGACGATTAAAAGCACCGCCGGTTCGCCGTCGATTGTGGCGGCAATGGGATCTTCGGTAAAACCGTCATTGATTTCGGCCAGGCGGTCCAGGGTGATCACATCGCCTTCCGGTCGGGCCAGGACCACGATGGAGGCCAGTTCCGCGCCGGTGTATTTCCGGCCCATGGTACGTACACGGATTTCCTCTTCGCGGGTGCGGATGGTGCCGCCGGCCAGGTTCAAGTTGCTGCGGCGCACCGCACCGGCCACATCGTCAAAGGTAAGTCCATACTCGCGCAACTTTTCTTCGGAAACCTCGATGGCAATTTCATAATCGCGCGCACCGAAGGTTTCCACCTGGGAGATATTGGGCAACTGCTGGATTTCGTCTTTTGTCTGTTCGGACCATTCCTTGATGCGGCGCTCGGACATGTCGCCGGACAGGTAGAGCAAGGCCACCACGTCCTTTAGCAGCAATTCGCTGATCACCGGTTTTTCCGCATCCGCCGGAAAGGTGGAGATGGCGTTGACCTTGGTGCGCACCCGCTCAAGCACATCGTCCACATCGTAGTCCTCGCGGACTTCGATGTTGGCCGAGCCCAACCCTTCAGACGATTCGGTGGTGTACTGCTTGATGCCCTCGAGACCTTCGATGGCCTCTTCGATCTTGCGGCTGATGCCTTCCTCCACCTCTTCCGGGTCTGCTCCGGGGTAGGGCACCGCAATGGTAATCATATCCAGGGAAAACTCCGGAAATGTCTCGCGGATCATGTTGGCTGTGGCGATGTAGCCGGCAACAAAGATCAGCACCAGTACGATATTGGCGAAGACCGTGTTGCGGGCAAAGGCGGCAAGCATCTGTTTCATGAGGTCGACTCCTTGTCAGCCGTGTCGACAAAATCCAGCAGGCTGTTTTCCAGGGGATCGATGAGCCGGGTGACGATCACCCTGTCGCCGGTGCCGATTCCCTGACTGACATAGACATGTTCTCCCTCGATACGTGCAACGGCCACGTCCACCGTCTTCAATCGGTTTTCGGCGGTTGCCAGGTAGGCCTTGTTCTCGAAGCTTACCGCCTGGCGGGGAAGCCGGACGACCTGCTTCATGGTCTGTCCGGGGATGTCGACCTGGCAGAACATTCCTTCCACAAGGGGAAGGGGGCTGCTGCCGCCGTTACCGGCCGCCTCGCCGGAAATCCTCACCGCCACCGTCAGGGTTCGCGTCTGCTGGTCGAATTTGACGATGCGGTGGAGCGTTCCCGTCCAGCGCGATCCGTTTTTGTCTTCGGTCCAGCGAATGGTGCAGACCACCGGTTGGAGTCCGGCGAACCAGGCCGTTGGAGCGCTGTCGCCGGAAGGCGCTTTAAACTGCAGCCACTTGCGGGCATCCCTGCTGTCCAGGGGGACCTGGATCTCCAGCAGGCTGTCGTCGGCCAGGGTCAGCACGTGCTGGCCGGGAGAGACAAACTGCCCGGTCTCCAGGGCTACCATCTTAATGCGGGCATCGAAGGGCGCTTTCACCGTGGCTCTGGACAGGTTGGCCGCAGCCACCGCAAGGCGGGCTTTTGCCGACACCAGACTGCTTTCAGCCTCTTTGATCTGAAGCGGATAGAGGCTTACCGCCTGTTCCATCTGGTCCGCCTGGTCCAAGGCGCTGTTGTAGCCTCGTTCGGCCTGATCCACGCCGGAGCGGGTGCCGACCCGGTCCACATCGTACAGGCGCTGGACCCGATCGAACTCGGTTTTGGCCAGCTGGGCGCTGCGCTGCAGGGTTTTCAACCGTTGGGTATCGATGGTTAGCTGCTTTTTCAGCCGCGCTACGGTATTCTGCCATTGAGAGACCCCCGCTTTGGCCTCCCGAAGGCCGGCTTCATAGTCGGCGGGGTCGATCCGAAACAGGATCTCGCCGGCGGGAATGACCTGTCCGGTTTTCAGATTGGGATGGACGTGGATCGCCTTGCCGGAAATTTCCGGTGCAAGGGCCACTTCGGTGACCACCCGGGCCTGCCCATAGCCGGTGATGACGACCGGATAATCCCTTGGCTTTGCGGTCAAGGTCTCTACCTTGATCGCCTGCTCTTCGCTTTTGGCCTCGGCAGGGGGCTGTTTCAGGCTGGCCAGTCCCTTCATTCCCACCCATCCGACCAGTAGAATCAGGGTGCAAACGACTATGCGGACCATGACATGTTTTTTCGGACGGTTGATTGCGTTGTTTCCCATTTTAATTGCCTTGCCTCAGGTTGAAAGATGGTTGTTTTTTTCCAATACGTCTTTGACCCGATCCAGCACTTCGCACCACATTTGAGTGGTTTTCGGCCCGACCGCCTCCACCAGCCTGACGAAAGCACCCAATACTTTTTCCTCGACCCGGCTGATCTCTTCAATGGCTTCCGTTGATACCCGGATGACGACTTTGCGCCGGTCCTCGCTGCTGGGCGTGCGGGTCAAAAGCCCCCGTTCCACCAGCCGGTCCACCATGGTGGACACCGAAGGCGGCGATACACTTAACAGGGCCGCCAACTGGGTTACCGATACCGCTTCGCGAACCCGGATCATCAGGACCATGTTCATCTGTGAGGAGGATAATTCGCCAAAACGGTGGTCGTCGCCTTCTGCCATGCAGGCTGCCGTGATGGTCTGCTGCACCAGGTCATGAACCTTCCGTCCGGTGGTGAAGATGTAGCGGGCGCTTGCCAGGGTATTTGGATCTGTCATCGATGCCTCCGTATTTTTCGCATCCATCCGGCTTTTTGGTTACAGATATCCGTTAGGAGGCTTCATAATAAGGAAAATAAAATATTTATCAAGTTAATATTTAGTTAGATTAATAATTTTTTGTCTGCATGGGAGCACAGGCAGAGGCTGTCGAATATTATTCTGCTATGATAATAATAGGATACAAATATTTTTCGAGGAATGCTTGGCAACCAGGTAACGAATTGTAACAAATCGTAGTGACTTGTTTTCGGTGCCGGGATTTGCCTTGGTTTTAATCTGGCTTGCGTGTTAAAGAAAGTTCATCGGGGGCCGATATTGTGGGAAACAGTTGCGTTCACCCTTACGATTTCCCGAATGGAAACCCTATGTCCCCGAACAAGAAGATGCCGCTGACGCTTTGCGTAACCAGCGGTAAAGGCGGTGTGGGCAAAACCAGCTTTACGGTCAATTTTGCCCTGGCCCTCGCCCGTAATGACAACCGCGTTCTCGTGGTGGACGGCGACATGGGGCTGGCCAATGTGGATGTGCTGCTTCGGCTGTCGGTCAAGCACAATATCCGGGACGCCCTGGAAAGCGGCGCCGACCCGCGCCAGGCACTGATTTTCGCACGCCCCAACCTGGCCGTTCTGCCGGGTGCCTCCGGTGTCCCGGAAATGGTGTCGCTGGGCGTCAAGCAGCAGGCCCGGCTGGCCGATTTCATCAAATCGGTCTCGGTGGATTTCGATTACGTCCTCATCGACACCGCTGCGGGCATTGGCTCTTCGGTATTGTGGTACAATCGGTATTCGGATCACAACATTTTTATTCTGAGTCCGGACCCCACCTCCATGACCGATGCTTATGCCCTGATCAAGCTTTTATCCAGGGATCACGGAATCGGCCGGTTCAACCTGGTACTCAATTTTGTCCGCGGCGCGCGCGAAGGCAGTCACACCGTGGATACGATCAAGCGGGTGACGCAGCGATTTCTCAACCTTGAGCTTGCCCACCTGGGCAGCATCCCGGAAGACAGGGCCGTCCGCCAGGCGGTGCTCGACCAGTTGCCATTCGTCGAGCAGACGCCGGGAAGCAAAGCGGCACGAGCCATCCACGAAATGGCGCAACGAGTTCATACATTGCTCTGATGATCATCGAACAAGCCATTCTTCTCCGCAGTCTCGCCCGATTCAGCGCTGGTTTTTGCGGGTTCGCGGTCATTGCTGCCGGATCGCAGGTGTTTGCCGCGAAAGGCGCAGGCGGTGGTGCGTCCACGAGTTTTTTCTGGATCGCCATCTGGCTCGCCGTGCTGATGGTCCTGGTTTTTCTGGGCTACCTGCGCCAGAATCGGATGGTTAAAAGCAAAACCGCCGAACTGCGGCGGGAGCTTTTCGAACGCCAGATGGCCGAAAAGGAACTGCTGGCATCGGAGCAGCACCTGCGGCAGTCGCTGACGGAAAAAGAGTCGCTGCTCAAAGAAATTCATCATCGGGTAAAAAACAACCTGCAGATCGTCTCCAGCCTGCTGTACCTGCAGGAAGAGTACATGCAGGATGCCAAAGGCGTGGAGATCCTGCGCGAAAGCCAGAACCGGGTCAAATCCATGGCCTTGATTCACGAGCAGCTATACGGCACGACGGATCTGGCGAAAATCGATTTTGGCCGCTACATTCAGGGGCTGGCCGCCAACCTGTTCGATGCCTATGGCATCGAGCCGGCCCGCATCCGACTCGACGTCCGCGCCGAAGATATCTTCTTGGGGGTGGACATGGCCGTGCCCTGCGGATTGATCATCAACGAACTGGTATCCAATGCGCTCAAGCACGCCTTTCCGTCCCGGAAAACAGGAATGATCGAGATTGCCGTTGCCACCCATAGCGGTGGCCGACTGGAGATTGTGGTGGCCGACGACGGCATTGGTCTGGCCGTTCCCCATGACGATGCGGAAAAAAGAACGTTGGGCTTGCGGCTCATTGACACGCTTGTTGCGCAGCTTGACGGCACAGTGGATGTTCAAACCGATCATGGCACCCGTTTCGGCATTATGCTGAACGCACCCGGGCAAACCAAAAAGGAGCAGTGAGATGACACCGGCGACGATTCTAGTGGTGGAAGATGAAGGTATTGTGGCGCAGGAGATCAAAAGCCGTCTGGAAAAATCCGGGTATACCGTATGCGCCGTCGCCCATGACGGGAAATCCGCCATCGCCCATGCCGGCGAGAAGAAGCCGGATCTGGTTCTCATGGACATCCGGCTCAAAGGGGAAATGGACGGCATTGAAGCAGCGGGAATCATCGGCGAGCGCTTCGGCATCCCCGTGGTCTACCTCACCGCCTACACGGACCCGGATACCCTGGAGCGGGCCAAGGTCAAGGATCCTTTCGGATACGTCGTCAAACCCTTCGAGACCCGCAGCCTGATCGTTTCCATCGAGATCGCCCTGCACCGCCACCGCAGCGAAGCTGAGCGCATTTACCGGGAAAAGCTCCAGGCCGTACTGGAAACCGCGGGGGCGATCTGCCATGAGATGAACCAGCCCATGATGGCCATCTCCGGCCACACGGAACTGCTCATGGATACCCTTGACCCTGGTGACCCTATCTACCTGAAAATCGAGAAGATCAAATCCCAGGTGGAGCGCATGAGCGCCATCACCCAGAAACTCATGGGCATCACCCGGTACGAAACCAAGGACTATGTCCAGGGCGAGCGTATCGTGGATATTGAAAAGTCGTCGTTTACTTTTGACTAATTGCCGTTGCGGCTTTTACGGGAACGTTCGTTCTGACGGTTGGCGGTCCGCAGCAGACGCAGCAGATGCCGATAATAATGGAAGCTGGCCAGAAAAAGGGCTCCGCCAATGGCTGTGTAGACAATGGCAAGCGCTGCCCTCGGAATCGGTGAGCGGCGCAGGGTGATGCCCAGGACGATCATGAAGGCGATGATCAGGTAGCTCTTCCAGGCCTGGAAGGCAAAGAAGCATCCTTTGTCGGACAACTGCCGCAGCCGTCGGATGTTTCTGCGGGCAATGCCGCTGAATCCCCATTGCAGGGCCGCAACAGCCACAACCAGTCCCACCAGTTCCAATTCGATACCCAGGACAAGGCCTTCGGTACTGAGCCAGTTCATCGCGGCGAAGCACATCGAAAGGCCGACGACACTCCACAACACGCCGCAGGCGGCAAACAGCCAGCACTTGGGGACATCCGGTTTCAGGCGCGCCAGGATCATGGCTGCCCCTTTCGAAAGGTGTTTACCATCCGCTCCAAAGTAAGATCCAGGTCCGCCGGATCGTATCCCAGGCGGTACGCCCGCTGGCTGTTCAGGGAAACATCCGGCGAGCGGGGTGCCGCCGCTGCCACTTCCCTGATTGAAACAGGGCGAATGTTGGCGTCCTTGCATTCCATAATCACCGCCAGGCGCCGTCCCATCTCGTAGCGGGAAATCCGGCGTCGGCCCCCCAGATTCAGGATCCCTGAGGTTTTCCCCATCACGGTGAGAATTCCGGCCGCTGCGCTTTGTCCATCCACCGGCGTCCGAAATTCATCCGCGAAAAGATTCATGGAAGTCCCCGTCTCAATGGCCTTGAGCATTTCAAAACTGAAGTTGCCTCGAAAACCGCCGGACAGGCCGATCATCAAGGGCAGCCTGCAGATCAACGCCTTGGGCCAGCAGGCCATCACGCGCTGTTCCGCTTCGACTTTCTGACGGCCGTAGGCGGCTATAGGCGTGGTTGCATCGTCTTCGGCGTATGGCGGACGGGTGCCGTCGAACACCAGGTCCGTGGAGGTGAACACAAAGGGAATCTTCCATCTTGCGCATTGGCCGGCCAGGCTTTCCGTTGCCGTGACATTGATCCGCCGGGCTTCGTCGATGTGGCGTTCACAGAAGGCGGGGTCGCTTGCCGCAGCGGCGTGGATTACGGCCTGAGGGCGAATGCGATCGAAAAGAGTGGCCATAACATCGCTGTCGGTCAAATCGCCCGTTACAGGGGTTGCGTCGTAAACAGTCACCCGATGTCGGCAGCCGACGCCGTAGACAGACCATTCGGAAGCGGCCAGACGGCAGAGGTGCCATCCGAGAAAGCCGCTGGCACCGGTGATCAGCAGTCGACGGGGATGATTACCTGCAGACGACATCGACCGCTTCACCCGCCAGCCACTGGTTGATGTAATGAACGGTTATCCGGGTGTCGCTTCCAGCTTGTCCGGCCAGGGATTCCAGACGATCCAGATTGTCCAGCACGATTTTGCGATTGCCCATCAGGGCGTAAATTTTCAGGCTGCGCTCAAGGCAGTCCAGGGCGCTCTCATTTTGGCCTGATCGCTCGTAAATATCAGCCATGGCCAAAAGGTCCGCGGCCATGCCACGGGAAAAGCCAGCCCCCCGATCCAGATCCAGGGCCTGTTGAAACAGGGCCATGGCCTTCTCGTCGTCACCGGAGCGCATCAACACCCTCGCCCGGGTAAAGCGAATCGTGGCCGCGGCCGGGGACTCTGCTTCGGCAGCGCTGGAATCGGCCTGGTCCAGCAGGGTCAACGCATCGTCATAGCGCATTTCCTTCATTGCCAGCACGGCCCGATGGTTGAAAAGCATGGTCGAGACTGAACCGCTTAGCGTGGAAATCAACTGCGCTTCGTCCAAAAGCGTCTCGGCCCCGGACAGGTCATCCGAATCGATGAGCAACGCGGCTTTGCCGGACAAGGCCCGGGCCGTTACCGTCTGGTCGTCGCAGCGCCTGGCAGCGGCAATGGCGGCATCGTAAAACAAAAGTGCATTTTCCCGGTTGTCTGCCAGTCGATGTAGATGGGCCAGGCCGATGAGGCTGCGGGCCACGCCTTGCGACTGGTCGTGAAGGCTGAAATGTTCGTAGGCCGTCTGAAAATGTTCCAGGGCTTTGCGGCTGCAGCCCCGATGATACCAGTACATCCCCAACTTCAATTCTCGATCTCCCTGACCGGAGCGGTCGACGGAAGTTGTTGTTTTAGTTGTGGCGGCGCAGGCCCAAATGCCCGTTGCGGCCAGCAGCAAGATTACTACAAGGATTTTTCTCATTGTTTGTTTTCCCATGAAATACCGGTTCCCTGAGATTGCGCTACAATTCGATTAACCGATAGTACAGCATTCCCCAATATTCGTGAAGTGCCATGGCGGAGGTATGCAGGGCCCCCGCATTGGGCAGCAGGTGCCGCGGGCCGTAGTAAGCGCCTTGCGCTCCCAAAAAATTGGCGGGAAACGGCGTGACCGGCAACTCGGAGGCCTCGAAGGCCATGCAGGCGCGTTTCAGGTGCGAGGCCGCGGTGAGTAAAATGGGTTTCGAAAATCCGCGCCGGCGGCAAATGGCGGCACTCAGGCGTGCGTTCTGGGCCGTATCCCGGGCCTTGTCTTCGATGATAATATGATTGTACGGCACGCCCAGATCCACCAGAAATCGTCGGACAATCGTGGCTTCGGCAGTCGAGTTATCTTCGTAAACCTTGCCGCCGGTGACGATAATGGGTAGTCGCAGCCGCCGGTAAAGCCTTACGGCGGTTACGATCCGGCCCATCATCGCCTGCGTTGGCGCCCCATTTCCGCTGAGATCCGGAACTTCTCCGATCACACCTCCGCCCAAGAGGATGATGACGTCGCCCGATGGGTGTTCGGGGAAAGAGAATTCCGACTCCAGTCCCTGCATCAGCCCGTTGGCTACCGGCGCAGTGGAAAGAGCCCAAAGAGCCAGGCCGATCAGAACATTGACCATGCCGATGCGCCAGCGTCGGCTGCGAATCAGCAGCAGGCCGATAATAATGATTGGTATGATGAAAATCCCCGGGGGAAGCAGGAAAGGCGCAACGATTTTTTTAACGGCGAACATCATCGCTCCCTTCAAGTGCGCAACACCCGTCCACAGCGGGTATTCTTTATGCAGGCGCCGTCGCTGACCACCTGACGTCCATT
This sequence comes from Desulfosarcina widdelii, assembly GCF_009688965.1. Taxonomy (GTDB): domain Bacteria; phylum Desulfobacterota; class Desulfobacteria; order Desulfobacterales; family Desulfosarcinaceae; genus Desulfosarcina; species Desulfosarcina widdelii. The sequence continues at coordinate 4,822,974 of NZ_AP021875.1, forward strand.
GATGAATACATGGCGGATGCCCTTCGGCCGGCCGGTTCCTTCAGGTGAAGTCGTGTCGTTGACGGTTTCCGGATCGAAAATGACCAGATCGGCAGCCTTTCCCGGAACAAGCGTACCCCGATCAACCAGCCCGAAGCGCCGGGCGCAGGCCCCGGTCATGCGAAAGACTGCATCCTCTATGGCAAAAAGCCTGCGTTCGCGGCAGCAGGTCCCCAGGATTTTAGGAAAGGTCCCCAATGCAGAGGGATTGGGAAGCCCTTGCCCCTTGATAATCGCATCGGTTTCGAAGAGACAGCAGGGATGTGCCAGTACCGCGTCCAGGACGGCTTCATTGCCGGGTTCTCCACTGTAAGCATGAAACAGCATGGTGGCCTTTCCTTCCGATGCGCGGCTCAAGTGGAGCAGGGCTTTGAACGGCGAAAGGTTCCATTGGCGTGCCACCTGATCCATGGTCATGCCGTTGAGGTGTTCCCATCCGGGGACGACGGCATCCAGGATCTGAAAATCGGGATAGGTAAAGCCCACCAGGCGGAAGCCGATTTCCAGTTCCAGCCGCAGGCGGGCCAGCAGCCAAGGATTTGAGAACCCGTGGGGAAGGGTTTTGAGAAACCAGGCGGGCAGCAGAACATCGATCAGGGTGTTCCCGGCGGTGAAAGGAAACGCGTCGATCATCACGTCTACACCTTCCGAACGGGCTTTGTCCACCATTTGCAAGGCTTGCCGGGCCGACGGCCAACTTTTTCTGCCGACGAAAATAAAGTGGGAAATCTGCAGCGTCGCCCCCGTTCGGCGGGCCACATCCAGCGTCTCCCGCAGGGCTTTCAGGTTGTGGGCTTCCCGGGTTGTAATCGGATAGACCGGAGATATCCGGCTGTAGGCTTTCATATGAACCGTGACCGGCTTCTGGGCTGCGGCGGCAGTCCTGCAGAAAGCGTCGATTTCTGCGTCCGGGGCATACATCCCCGGTTCGTAGCCCAACCCGAAGCTCAAACCGCAGGCTCCCTGATCGAGCGCATCCTCCAGGACCCGCTGGCAGCCCGTGAGTTCTTCGGCAGGCAGAGCGCCTTTTTTGTTTTCCGAAGCGGCCATGCGAATGGAGGCATGGCCGACCAATTGGGCCAGGTTTACGATGGGTTCGTTTTGTGCCACAGCGTCCAGAAAGTCGCCGACCGTTTGCCAGGCAAAAGGAAATTCCCGGCCGGTGAAAAGAATCGCCTCTTTTTGCCGTTGGCCCATGTTCTGCTGTGTTGGCGCAGGGGCGGGAGAAAAGCCGCAGTTGCCTCCCACCACAGTCGTCACACCCTGCTCCACCAGGCAGGCAAGGATGGAGGATTGGTCGGGCAGGGCCAGTATCCAGTCGGCATGGGCGTGCATGTCGATGAATCCGGGGCACAGGACCTGGCCTTCGGCATCTACGACGGTGTCTGCCTCGGGCAGGTTTTCCCGTGGCGTAAAAATATCCCGGATGCGGTCGCCGTCGGCCATCAGATGCCCGGCGTAAGCGGGCTTGCCGGTTCCGTCGATGATCGAAGCATTTTTCACCAGCAGCGTTGTCATTTTTGTCTCCCCGAGCCCTGTCGCGCGATTGCCATAGACACAGGGGTATTATACTGCATTTGAAAATACCCGGTCAAACAATGCTGGTAAAAGATTCAATGCGTTGACATCAGGCCTTGGCGTTTGGTATGAGGAAACAAGTATTCGAGAACTGTCTGAACGAAAGGCAATCACCGTGAACTGGCGTATGACCCTCGCCGCGGCGGCCGCAACGGACTCGGTCCCTTGACGGACGGCGCCAGCGAACCAATCGACTGAATCGCCGTACATCATTGGGCCGGACCCGACGCCGGCCCCGTTTGCTCAACCCCCCGGGCCGGATGGCCTCAGGGGGTTTTTTATTTCAGGACCGATGAAAAGGCTTTTTGTTAACCTGCGAGAAGGAGAAAACCATGACGGACGAAAAGACGATCCGATTCGCCGAACGCATGTCCCAACTGCCCCCCTACCTGTTCGGCATGATCAACAAAATGAAGATGGAGCGCCGCTGGAACGGGGAGGATGTCATCGACCTGGGCATGGGCAATCCGGTGGACCCGGCGCCGGAAACGGTCATCGAAAAGCTTTGTGACGTGGCTCAGGATCCCAAGACCCATCGCTACCCCGTGGCCGGCGGCATGCGCAACCTGCGTCGGGAAATCGCCCTTTATTATCAGCGCAACTATCAGGTGGATCTGGATTCGGAGAACGAGGTCATCTGCACCATTGGATCCAAAGAGGGCATTTCTCACCTTTGCCTGGCCCTGGTGGGGCCGGGAGATACGGTGCTGGTGGCGGCGCCGGCCTTTCCCATTCACGTATACGCCGCCGTTATCGCCGGCGCCAGCGTGATCCGGGTACCCATCGCTTCGGAGGACGAATTCGTCGCGCGCATCACCACCATGTGCGAGTCGTTGACCCCGGGGCCCCGGCTGCTGATGCTCAACTATCCCCACAACCCGACGGGAACCCTGGCCTCCAGGGACTTTTTCGCACAGATCGTGGACCTGGCCAAACGCTACAATTTCATGGTGGTCAACGATTTCGCCTATGCCCGCATCACCTTCGACGGCTACACGGCACCCAGTTTTCTCGAAGTCCCCGGCGCCATCGATGTCGGGGTGGAGTTCGGCTCCTTTTCCAAATCCTACAACATGGCCGGCTGGCGGGTGGGCTATTGCGTTGGGAACCCGAAAATCATCGAGGGACTGGGCCGCATCAAGGGATATTATGACTACGGCATCTTTTCCCCTATCCAGATTGCCGGCATCGTGGCCATGCGCGACTGCGAGGAAGACATCGCCGCCCAGGCCCAGCTCTACCAGAGCAGGAGGGATGTCATGTGCGAGGGGTTGGAACGCATGGGCTGGCCGGTGGAAAAGCCCAAAGCCGGTATGTTCGTGTGGGTGAAGATTCCGGAACCCTGGTGCCAAATGGGGTCGCTGAAGTTCGCCGTCGAGATGATGGAGCGGGCCAATGTGGCCGTGACCCCCGGTGCGGGCTTCGGCGAAGAGGGCGACGGCTACCTGCGGCTGGCCTTGGTGGAGAACGAAAACCGCATCCGCCAGGGGCTCAAACAGATGCGGCGGGTGCTTTCCGAGATGGAACCGGAGGTGGCGGCCGGTCAGTAATCGGTGTCGGTTTGGGTTGTCATTGGTGATAATAAGAATTTCTAATTATTACAGTTTTGTGTTGTTGACATGCGGATGTCTTATTCGTTATCCATAATTGCTCGCCAAAGATCCACCATTCCATCAGGTACCCACCATTCAACAAGGAGGCGTCCCATGCAACGCAAAACCACCGTAATATCGATTCTTGCCCTTGCTATGATCTTTTTTCTTTTTCCGCTGAACGCAGTCGGCCAGGAAGATTGTAAGGCGGTCTATGGCCAGGGAGACACCACCCTGCGCCTGGCCACCGGCAGCCCCGGCGAACTGGGGCTGGTGGAAGTTCTGGCCCGGGCCTTCAACGAGAACCATTCGGTGCGGCTGTGCTGGAAAAAAGCGGGATCGGGAAAATCGCTCAAGCTGCTTCAAGCGAAAGCCGTCGATGTCATCATGGTGCATGCCCCGGCAGCAGAAAAACAGGCCGTTGCGGACGGCTGGGCCATCAAACGCAGCCTGCTGGGCTCCAACGAGTTTTACATCGTCGGCCCCACGGCCGATCCGGCCGGCATTGCCGGTGCGAAAACGGCGGCCGATGCGTACAAGCGCATCGCAGATGCCCGATCGACCTTTTTCTCGCGGGGCGACAATTCCGGTACCCACAAAAAGGAGATGTTCATCTGGAAAACGGCCGGCATCCAACCGGCGGGTGACTGGTATCAAATCACCAAGACCTTCATGATGGCCACCTTGAAAATGGCCGATAAATCCAAGGGCTATTTCATGACGGACAGCAGCACCTGGGTGGCCGCCAAAAAGGAACTGGGCAACCTCAAGATTCTCTTCCGCGGCGATCCGGTGCTGATCAATACCTACCATGCCCTGTGCCAACCGGATGGTGCCACACCGGCCCAGCCCATGGCGGCCGCGTTTGTCGACTTCCTTGTATCTGATGAGGGGCAGCAGATCGTCCGCATGTACGGCGTGGACCGATACGGCGAGGGGCTTTACAACGATGCCGCCTACGCCAAGCAGTACGAGCACTGATGGTTGTGGGCGACTCGGTTCAAAATAGCACATGTTCTATGTGTTGGGTTTTTTGACCAATTATGGGCAGGGTTCATGTCAGGATGGGATTGTCGACCTTGATATCAAAAAAGGGAAAATTTGATGAACTCGTAAAAAGTGACTGGCTCGTCATGCCGGACTCGATCCGGTATCCAGAACGTATTGATACAAATGGATTCCGGCCTTCGCCGGAATGACGCTATATTGGCAGTTTCGATTTTTACGAGACTATCAAATTTGCCCGCCTCAATGTCAACTTATCAGGTCAAATTGACCTGATAATCAATGGTTAACCGAGAATATAGAAGAGAAATGCTATATTGTGGCATATTAAATAATGGAATCGTTGAAACGGCTCTTTGCTATCTGCCTGACAATATCTGGAATCAAATAAACGGGAAAATTGCAATTACTACGCTCAACAGCGACGCTTGTCGCTTAGCACAAAAAATCTGTAAACATGACGAAATAGTTGTCCTGTCTCCTTGGATATTTACCTACATACCAGCAGGAGCTTGCGAGGCTGATAGAGAATTTAGATATTTCATTTTCTGTATTTTACATGAAATTGCCCATGCTATCTTAAAACATTCTCCTCCTGAGGAGTTGTCGTCCAAAGAAAATGAGGAGCAAGAAGATGAAGCCGATAAATATGCAATAGAGTGGTTTAATAAATATGTATTGGAAAATGCCAGAAAAGGCTTAACCCAAATCAATATTGAAGAAATCAGAGAGATACAAGAAGAATATCAGAGAAAGACAGCACAGCTTATAAATTGGGGCTAACAATAAGTATAGGAGACCACCGGGGCCATAGCTCTTGGAAAGGTTTTTTAAAGGAGGTATTTTATCTGGTTTATTGTAGTCGGTGGAATGCCCCGGTGGCGACTGGACTTCAGCGCTGATTAGGTTCCACACCGCCCAACAATCCGGCCGTTAGGAAACATTTGGTTTTGAGGTCAAGGTCAGGCTTTAGGATCGAGGAGGATATATGATTTCACGTAATCTTGGAAAATCAGGTATTTCGGTATCGGCTGTTGGACTGGGCTGCATGGGTCTTTCCGAGTTTTACGGGCCGCCCGCCCAAGAGTCGGAAGCCATTCGTTTACTCCACCGGGCGGTAGACTTGGGCGTTACACACTTTGATACCGCGGAACTTTACGGTCAAGGGCGCAATGAGCAGTTACTGGGCAAGGCATTTGCCGGGCGCTGGGATCAGATCGTACTGGCCACCAAGTTTGGGCCCCAAAGGGATCCGGCTACGGGTGCCTTTTTAGGGGTGGATGGCTCTCCGGCCAATGTCCGCAGTTCCTGCGAAAAGAGTCTTCAGCGACTGGGTACGGACAGGATTGATCTTTACTATCTCCACCGTGTGGATCCATCGACTCCGATCGAAGAGACGGTGGGAGAGATGGCGAAGCTGGTTGAAGAAGGTAAAATCGGAGCAATCGGGTTGTCGGAGGCTTCGCCTGAGACGATTAGACGGGCAAGCACCGTTTTTCCCATTACCGCCCTTCAGACAGAGTATTCGATTTTCAGTCGGGATATCGAGCGGGACATTCTTCCCACCTGCTTGGAGCTGAACATTAGCCTGGTCGCTTATTCGCCCTTAGGCCGGGGAATGTTGACGGGCCGCTATAATTCGGCCAGCGAGCGGCCTACCAACGAGACGGATTTCCGTGCCCAGATGCAGCCTCGATTTAAGCCGGGCAATATCGAGGGCAACCTCAAACTGGTCGAGGCCATCAAGGAGATTGCTGCCCAACGGGGTTGCGTTGCAGCGCAGGTTGCTTTGGCCTGGGTATTGGGCCAGGGGGATCATGTCGTTGCTATTCCCGGCACGACCCGGCTCGCCAATCTGGAAACCAATTTGGGGGCGCTTGACTGCCGGCTTACCGATGAAGACCGCGGCGTGCTCAATAATCTGGCCGACAAGGTTCTGGGGGACCGGTACGATCCTGAAGGAATGGCGTCGGTCAATCAGTGAGCCTTGAGCCGTAGTCGCACCAGAGTAATCCATTGACATAAAAACAAATAGAATGTGGAAAAATGATTTTTGTAGACAAGCCATATATTTCTGATTTTTTAAGAAAAACAATTAAACAAAACGGATTTCCTGTTGTCAAAACGGAAATTGCAGAAAAACTTGGTTTCAATAACGGATTGAATATGCTTGATGAAGAGAAAGCGATTCAACAAGCAAAGTCCTCAGAAAATATCCTGATCTACACGACATCTGAAAACGCTATCGGATGGATTGCCAAACATTTGTCGTCCACAAAACTTCCCAAAAAAATCGAATTATTCAAAGACAAGGCAAAGTTCCGAACCCTGATCGAGCCAATGTATCCTGATTTCTATTTCAGAGAAATACAACTATATGAATTGGACGATTTGTCTTTGGAAAATATTCCTATGCCATTTATAATTAAACCTGCCGTTGGTTTTTTTAGCATGGGCGTATACAAAGTCACGGGCCCCGGAAAATGGGAGCAAGTAAAAGAAGCTATAAGAACGGAGGTGCACCGGGCCAAAGACTTATATCCAACGGAGGTTCTGAACACAAAGTCATTCATTATCGAACAGTGCATTGAAGGCGAAGAATTCGCAGTCGATGCCTATTTTGACGCTAAGGGTGACCCGGTTATTCTCAATATTCATAAACACATATTTTCTTCCAACGAAGATGTAAGTGATCGTGTCTATATTTCATCGAAAGAAATCATAGAAAACAATATTGACCAATTTTATGCATTCCTGAAGGAAATCGGGAGACTATCTGGTGTGAGAAATTTTCCTGTCCACGCTGAGATCAGACGGGATCGTAACGGTTCAGTATTGCCAATCGAGATCAATCCAATGAGATTTGGCGGCTGGTGTTCAACCGCCGATGCGGCCCACCTGGCCTATGGATTCAATCCTTATGTTCTTTATTTTTCACAAAAACGACCGGAATGGAAAGAAATTCTAAAAAATAAGGAAGGAAAACTTTACAGCATCGTTGTCCTTGACAATTCTACCGGAATAGAAGGAACTCAAATCGCTTCATTTGACTATGATCGATTGCTGTCCAATTTCGAAAAGCCACTTGAATTACGGAAAATCGATTACGAAGAATATCCTGTTTTCGGATTTTTGTTTACTGAAACAAAAGAGCAAAACATCTTCGAATTGGAAAGAGTCCTCAAATCGGATTTAAAAGAATTTATTACTGTCAGTGAATAAGATCTGTCTGCATCATCCGGCTTCAGGAGGACCAAATAGATATCTGGCGATTTCAGGTTATGGAAAAAATAAATACAAAACCCCAGTCAGGAATCGTTAAAGGAACTCCGAGAAATAAAGATAGCGTTCGGATGTTCATTGACGGCAGTACGCGGGCATACACGGCCCTCAGAACGGCCGCCATTGGATTGGGGACATATCAGCCCGGTTGGCGGTGGTCTTTGCATGCAGGGCCACAGACCGGCAAGGAATCGGAGAATCACATTGGCTATATCATCAGTGGCCGCATGATGGTTAGCGATACATCCGGGAATCAGGTTGAGATCGAGGCGGGATGTGCATTCGAAATCGAACCGGGGAGCGATGCTTGGGTGATCGGCGACGAGCCGTGCGTTGCGTTGGACTTCATACCCTTACATGATCCATCCGACCCGGCCGTTACGTGAAAGAGAATGCAGAATGAAAATCCATCATTTGAGAAGCGCCACCTGCATCATTGAGTCCAATAGGCATTTCGTACTCATCGACCCGATGCTTGGGGCTAAAGGCTCCATTCCTCCGTTCTCTTATATCCGTTATAAACCAAGAAGAAATCCACTGGTAGACCTGCCGCCGAATGCCGCTTCCATATTGGAAAAAGTTACCGACTGCCTGATTACCCACAGCCAGAAATTCGGTATCAAGGCGTTGCAGCATACCGACCACCTGGACATTTCGGGCGAGAAGTTCCTTCGTGAAAAAAACACACCTATTGCAACGCTTGCACGCGATGCAGAAGTATTGAAGAAATATGGTCTGAACATTCAAACCGAGTTGGAATATTGGAAACCGGAACCCCTGTTCGAGGGAGAGATTACAGCGATTCCCGCCCGGCATGGCCACAGCTGGATCCATAATTTCATGGCAAGCGGTGCCGGATATTTTCTCCAGTTTCCCGGTGAGCCATCCATCTACATCAGCGGCGATACGGTTTACACGGCCGATGTTGAGCGGGCGTTGACCGAACTCAAGCCGGACATTGCGATCATGGCGGCGGGAACCGCAACCCTGGACATCAGCAAACCGATCCTGATGGCGATGGATGAACTGCTTCAATTTGTTCGTACCGCTCCCGGAATAGTTATTGCGAATCACCTCGAAGCCCTGAACCACTGCCCAACCACCCGTGAACAATTGAAACAAGCGTTAAAAAACAACAACCTGCTTTCCAAGGCGCATATTCCCAATGATGGAGATGTGCTGACCTTTTAAAAAGAAAGGCTCCGATATGGGAAAAAAGCGTTTTGTGGATTTGAGCATCAGCATCGAGGCAGACCTTCCCAGCGACCCGCCCATGATGATTCCAAAGATCGACTACCTGACCCATGAAATGGGTGCCGAGCAGATGAAGCTGTTTTTTCCGGGTGTCGAAAAAAAAGATTTGCCCGGAGGTCTCGGTTGGGCCGTCGAGCAAATCACGCTTTATACGCATACCGGGACCCATCTGGATGCTCCGTATCACTACCATCCGACCATGGACAACGGGAAAAAGGCGCTGACCATTGACGAAATTCCGTTGGAGTGGTGTTTCAACGACGGAGTGCTGCTCGACTTTCGTCACAAAGCAGACGGAGAACGGATTACGGTCGAAGATGTCGAAAACGAGTTGGAACGCATCGGATATGAAATCAAACCGCTGGACATCGTTCTCGTCTGGACCGGTGCCGACGCTGCCTGGGGAACGGAGCAATATCTGGTCAAAGGGGCGGGGATGAGTCGTGAGAGTACTCTTTTTCTGACCAAAAAAGGGGTGAAGGTCGTGGGAATCGACACCTGGAGCTGGGATCGCCCCCTGCCGTTTCAGGCCGCAGACTTTCAGCAGTCGGGCGACGCCAAAGTGATCTGGGAGGCGCATTTCGCCGGCATCGATATTGGATACTGCCACATGGAGAAGATGGCCAACTTGTCGGCTATCGGCCGGCCGCATGGATTCAGCGTGTGCTGTTTTCCGGTCAAGATCAAAGGCGCCAGCGCGGGTTGGACGCGGCCGGTGGCGATTGTCGAAGAGTGATCGTCGTCTGAAAAAGGGTTGACAAGGTGATCGTCGAGTATTAATTATTGACCGACTGGTCGGTATTGGCGATCATTTTTACGTGATATAAAAAATTTTATAGACCCGAACAGGAAGCAGCTCGTGGCACGTAAAGCGGACCCCAATCGAAGGAAAGCGATTCTGGATGCAGCCGGGCAGATGTTTGCCCGCAAAGGATACGCAAATGCCCGGATCATCGAGGTGGCCGAAACCGCCTCGGTGGGCAAGGGCACTATCTACGAGTATTTTCGAAGCAAGGAAGATCTGTTTTTTGCGGTGTTCGAAGCGACCATGCAGGGCGCCGAAGATACCATTGCCGCCATAGCAACCGTGTCGGACGAACCCTTTTCGGAGCGAATGCGACAGCTATCGGACGGTATGATTCAATCCTGGCTCGGGCAGCTCGAGATGTATGCGCTCGTGATGGAGTTCTGGTCGGCCACGGCATCCTCGCCAAGCCGTAAGCGGTTCAAGGAGGCTTTCCAGAAAGGCTACCGCGATCTACGGATCGTTGTCGGGGATTTGATTGAAGCGGCCCAGGCCAATGGCGAGGTGTCGGCCGAAAGCGACGCCCAGGCCGTTGCCTCCGCCCTGATCGGTACCTGGGATGCCCTGCTGCTGCAAGCCTGGCTGGATCCGGATTTCGATGCCCTGGCCACTTCGCGTTTGTTTTTGAAGGTGGTGTTGCGAGGCTTGCAGCCGGCGACATCTTCCTGAATCGATGTAGTGATGGATTCTTCTGAAGTCAAAGGAGTTCATTAATGAGCACCCACCCAAACGGGGAGGTTGGTATGCGATGGGCATTGATTCTGATGGCAGCCGGATTTTTTCTGGCAACCCTTCCGGCACTGGCCCAGGACCCGCCGGATGCGGCCGCCATTATCGAAGCCGGTTTCAATCATTACCGGGGCAAGGCGTCCGAAGCCGAGGTTGAGATGATCATCCATCGTCCCACCTGGGAGCGAAGCATGCGCATGGTGGGTTGGACCAAAGGCACCGACAAAAGCCTGATCCGGATTACGGCCCCGGCCAAGGATGAAGGCAACGGTACCCTGAAAAACGGCCACGAGATGTGGACCTACAATCCCAAGGTCAATCGGGTGATCAAGCTGCCGCCGGCCCTGATGTCCCAGTCCTGGATGGGGTCGGATTTCTCCAACAACGACCTGGCCAAAAGCGACAGCATTCTCAACGATTACACCCACAGTCACATCGGCACCGAAACCCACGAAGGCCATACGGTCTACGTGATCAAGTCGATGCCCAAGCCGGCCGCGCCGGTGGTCTGGGGCATGCAGATTCTCAAGGTTCGGGACGACGATGTGCTGCTTTCCCAGGAGTACTTCGATGAGGACCTGGTGTCGGTCAAACTCATGACCGCCGATCAGATCCAGCCCATGGGTGGGCGTCTGTTTCCCAAAATCTGGAAGATGCACGAGACCGACCGGCCGGAAGAATACACCCTGTTGAACTATCATTCGGTGGCGTTTCTGGATGATCTGCCCGAGTCGACTTTCACCATCAACGCCCTGAAAACCTTAAACCGGAGGTAAGATGGTGCCCGTTGACGTCAAGATGGCCTGGCGCAATATCTGGCGCAACCCCCGCCGTACCCTGTTGACCATTGCGGCCATCGCCTTTGCCTGCGTACTGCTGGTCTTCATGCTGTCGTTTCAGTTCGGCAGCTACGACACCATGATCAACGCCTCGGTTAGGATCCACACCGGTCATTTGCAGGTTCAGGCGCGCGGCTACCAGGCCGATCAGAAGATCCGTCAGGTGATTGCCGATCCTCGGCCGGTCCAGCAGGCCCTGGATGCCATGCCGGAGGTGTTGGCCCATGCTCCCCGCGCCCGGGCCTTCGCGTTGGTCTCGTCGGCGGACCGGGCTTACGGGGTGATGGTCGAAGGAATTGTACCAGAGGCAGAGGCGCAAGTGTCGACCCTGCCGAAAATTATCCGCCAAGGGGAGTACCTGTCGGACGATCCGGTGGAGGAAGGGCTTCCCGACGCGCTGATCGGCAATCTACTGGCCCGCAACCTGAAAGTGGCGGTCGGCGATGAGTTGACTGTCCTGGGACAGGGCCGCGACGGTTCCATTGCCGCCACGGTGGTGCGCGTCCGGGGTATCTACAGTTCGGGCATGGACGATTTCGATCGCAGCGCCATTCAGATTCCGCTGGCGGATTTCCAGGCGATCTTTACTATGGACATGGCTGTTCACGAGATCGTGGTCGTGGGGCGCCGCCTGTCGGGCGCTCCCGTCATCAAGGCAGCCCTGCAGGACAAGTTGGCGGGCCTGGCGGCGAAAGCGGATCTGGTGGTGCTGGACTGGGAGGACCTGATGCCGGGGTTGCGGCAGGCCATCAACATGGACCTGGTCAGCGGCAGCATTTTCTACCTGATCCTGATCATGGTGGTCGCCTTCAGCATCCTGAACACGTTTCTGATGGCCATTTTCGAGCGTACCTACGAGTTTGGCGTGATGATGGCGATGGGGACCAAGCCGCAGCGGCTGACGCGGCTGGTCCTGGCCGAATCAACCGGCATGACCCTGGTGGGGGTGGCTGCCGGCATGGTGTTGGGCTGCCTGGTGACGTTCTATTTCATGCATCACGGAATCAATCTGGGCGCCAATGAGATTTCTCGTCAGTTCGGCATTCCGGACACGCTCTATCCGCGATTGACGGCAATTTCCATCACGGCCGGCCCCTTGGCGGTATTGCTGATTACCCTGCTGGCGGCTCTTTATCCGGCCTTGAAAATCAGAAAGTTAAAGCCGGTGGAAGCCATGCGCCAGCGATAGGCCGGTTTCGTAACTACAAAAAGAGGACTGCGATGAACGTCCAGATTGCCTGGCGCAATATCTGGCGCAACCCGCGCCGTACCGGTGTGATCCTGATCGCCGTGGTCATCGGCGTGTGGAGCATGATTTTTCTGGGCGCCCTGATGCGCGGTATCCTGGCAGGAATGATCCACAACGGCATCAACACCCTGACCGGCCATATCCAGATTCAGCAGACCAGCTATCCGCAGGACCCTTCTATCGACTACCGCATCGCCGACCCCGCCGGCATTGAACCCATTCTGGCGGAGAGCTTGCCCGCAGGCAGCCAGTGGACTCAACGGGTGCGGGTCAACGCCGTGGTCAACAACGCACGCCACAACAAAGGCGCCATCCTGGTGGGCATCGATCCGGAAAAGGAGGCCCGGTTGTCGTTTATCGGTACGGCCGTTACCCAGGGCAGCTACCTGAAAGCCGGGGAGGCCAACGCCGTGGTGGTGGGTCGGGCCCTGGCTGAGCAGTTCGAGACCGGGCTGGGACGCAAACTGATCGTGATGTCGCAGGATGCCGAGGGCCGCATCGCCTCGCGGGCCTTTCGTATCCGGGGCATCTTCCAGGCGGAAATGGAGGCCACCGAGAAAAGCTATATTTTCGTGCCCCTTCCAGCCGCCCAGAAGATGCTGAAAATAGGGGAAGCGGTGTCGGAAATCGCCATTTTACTGCCCGACCACGACCAAACCGAAAAAGCTGATCGAATGCTGAAGAAAGAGCTGGCCGGCCGAGATCTGGCAGTGCGATCCTGGACAGAGGCGCTTCCGCTGCTTCAAGCCTACCTGAAGATGTACGATTCGTTCATTCTGATCTGGTTTGTTGTGGTGTTTGTGGCCATGGGCTTCGGCATTCTCAACACCACCCTGATGGCGGTGTTCGAACGCATGCGTGAGTTCGGTTTGCTCAAGGCCCTGGGAATGCGTCCCGGCCGTATTATCACGGGGATTTTGACTGAATCCCTGTTCATCCTGATGATGGGCCTGGTTGTTGGCAACATGCTGGGACTGGCAAGCTGTTGGGCCCTGTCGTTTCACGGCATCGACCTGTCGGCCCTGGCCAAAGGGGTGGAGTACGCCGGCATGTCGCGGCTGATTTTTCCGGTGATCTGGGCCAAGGACGTGATCAGCGCCAACCTGGTGGTGCTGCTGCTGGGTTTACTGGTCTGTCTCTATCCGGCGATCAAGGCGGCTCGCTTCACGCCGGTGGAAGCGATGGTACACAATTGAAAAAGAGAGTTCCTTCGACTTTTCAGTACTTGGAGAGTTTAAAGAAATGAACAGCGAGAATACCATAACCGCCATCGTATCCTGCCAAGGAGTATCCAAAACCTATCGACAGGGAAAGGTGAGTGTTGCCGCCCTGTCTGAAATCGACCTGGTGGCCGAAACCGGTGAGTTTCTGGCCCTGGCCGGGCCTTCAGGGTCGGGTAAGACGACCCTGCTCAACCTGATCGGCGGGTTGGACGTCCCCGACGACGGCCAGATTAAGGTTGGCGGCCAATCTTACGACGAACTGAGCGACGCCCAGATGGCGGACCTTCGTCTGCACCACATTGGATTCATCTTTCAGGCCTACAACCTGATTCCGGTGCTGTCGGCCGTGGAGAATGTGGAGTACGTGATGCTGCTGCAAGGAACGCCAACTGCCGAGCGCAGGCAGCGGGCCAGGGAGATCCTGGATATCGTCGGCCTGGAGGGAAAATACGACCGCCGCCCGGCCGAGCTTTCCGGCGGCCAGCAGCAGCGTGTGGCCGTGGCCCGGGCCATCGTCTCCAGTCCCGATATCGTTCTGGCCGACGAACCCACGGCCAACCTGGACTCCAAAACCGGCGAAAGCCTGTTGGAGCTGATGCGGCAGATGAATCGCGAACGAGGTGTGACCTTCATCTTTTCCACCCATGATCCCATGGTCATGGAATATGCCCGGCGAATCGTGCTGCTGCGGGACGGTCGCATTACCGAGGACAACCGAAAGGCCTGATGTCGTCTGATGGAAGCTACTCTCCAACATAGCGCATGGCGGCTGCTGGCCGTACTGCTGGCACTTTGCTTTCTGGCGGGAGTTCCGAACTGCCGGCCAGCTTTCGGGGCCGAGACCGAAAAAACGGACGGATTTTTCGAGGTGGGCGTTGGATGGGGCGGCCATCTGCGGGCCATCGGTACCGTGAGCTGGTTGGACGAGAACTCTGTCTACCAATTCGTGGATGACGATCCTTACTTCGATGGCCAGTTGGAAGGGCGTCTGAAAAACCGGATCGATTTTGGCAAGCGCTGGTCCATGGAGACCCACTATGAACTGGTGGCCTTAGGGGGCGACACTTACGAGAACACCCTTGAACTGGGCACATTGCCGCCAGTTCTCTCCGAGATATCCGTTGCCGAGCAGATTGTCGACGATAACCGCCGCCTTTTGGACCTGACCCATCTCCTCACCGAAAAGGATCGTTATCTCGCTTATCACAGGATAGACCGTCTCAACGTCTCCCATTCTGCGGGTTGGGGGACCCTGCGCCTGGGCCGCCAGGCCCTGACCTGGGGCGACGGCCTGATTTTCAACCCCATGGATCTTTTCAACCCGTTCTCGCCCACCGCGGTGCAGCGCGACTACAAGGTGGGCGACGACATGGCCTATTTGCAGCTCCCGCTTAACACGGGAGAGTTGCAGATGCTCTATCTGCCCCGGCGGGACCCGGACACCGGCGACGTGGAAGAGGACGTAGCCTCATACGCTGCCAAATATCATATCTTCGTCGGAGCGATGGAAATGGACATCATGGCCGCGCGCCACTACGCGGACACCATAGCCGGGCTGGGCGCCAGCGGCTACTGGGGCGGTGCCGCCTGGCGCGTCAATACCGTTTACACCTGCCTCGATGAAGGCGACGGCCGGAATGATATCCTTCAGGCAGTCGCCAACCTGGATTTTGCATGGATCTGGGGCGGGAAGAATTACTACGGCCTGGTGGAGTTCTTTTACAACAGTCTGGGCTACACGGACGACTACGAGCGGGTTCTCGACGATACGGATCTATTGGACCGGATCGAACGCGGCGAACTTTTCACCGTTGGGCGCTACTATTTGTCGGGTCAGGTGCAGATCGAACTGCATCCTTTGCTCCAGTTATATACGACGGCCATCGTCAATCTATGCGATCCTTCAGGAGTTCTCCAACCGCAATTGGTTTGGGATGTGACCGAAGATTTCCAGGCCATCTTTGGCGCGCAGTGGCAATGGGGCGGCAGCGGCAGTGAGTACGGCGGCTACGAGGTTACCGCTGCCAACACCACGGTGCGCCTGGCGCCGGCTGATCGGGTTTATCTCTGGCTGACCTATTACTTCTAACTCTCAGATATTGATCACCTTGTCGGCCAGTTGCATGGCGGTGACGATGTCCAGCATATTGGTGGTCTGGCCTACCTGCTTGCGCTCCAGCAGATTGAAGTGATCCAGGCAGGTACCGCACACGAGGATGGTCAGGCCGGTGGCCTCCAGATCCTGAATGTCCGCAAGGGTGCCGGCGCCGTCGATGGTGAGTTTCACCCCGCTGTTGACGAACACCAGCCGCCAAAGTTCGTCGCCCATCTCCTTGAGGGTTTTGATGAAATTGATCATCAATTTGGCGCCCAGTACATCGTCACCCGTGCCCATGCAGTCCGATGCCACCATGACCATGATTTTGGTCGGGGCGCCTTCCGGTGCCTCGGCCACGGGTTCGGTTTGCGGTGCATCCGCTCCCCGGGTGGCAGTGATCGTATAAACATCTCCATCCTGTTCGACTGCGCTGGTATATCCCTGGGATGCGAGAAAACGGGTCACGTTTTCCCGGGACGGATCGTTGTCCACAAGAACTTCCATGCGTTCGGGGTGTTCGCTCTCTATGGCAGCCTTGGTTGCAAGAACCGGTGCCGGACAGGCCAGCCCCCTGGCGTCTACTTTGCTCATGATCTCTCCAGTTTTAGAATAGAAGCATCCATACACAACTCAATTCAACCTTCGGCTTTTTCGTAATCCGACCTCGCTTTTCTCACATCACCTGAATTCTTCCGACCGGGGATTCTACCACCTCACCGAAAATGGACGCGTATTCGACGCCTTCGCTTTGCAGGTGGTCCACCAAATCCCTGGCCGAATCGGCGGCCACGGCGATGCATAACCCGCCGGATGTCTGGGGATCGTAGAGAATGTCCCGCATGGACGGATCGATGCCTTCGTCCAGGTCCACCATGTGTTCGCGGAAGCTGCGGTTTTTGTGGGCGCCCCCCGGCACCATGCCCATGGCCGAGAATTCCAGGGCTTCATCGATAACGGGCAGTTTTTCCACCACGATCTTCAAACCACAACCCGCACCCTCGAGCATTTCCGCAAGGTGGCCGATGAGCCCGAATCCGGTAATATCCGTGCAGGCATGCACCGGATATCTCTGCATCACGTCGGCGGCCGTGCGGTTCAGGGTCGCCATGAGGGCGGCGATCCTGCGGGTGACTTCATCGGAAGCCAGGTTGCCTTTGATGGCCGTGTTGACGATACCCGTTCCCAGCGGCTTGGTAAGCACCAGCCGGTCGCCGGCCTTGAGACCATGTTTGGCGAGAATCCGGTCAGGATGGACGAAACCGGTAACGGAAAGCCCGTATTTCAGCTCGTCATCCTCCACGCTGTGGCCGCCCAGCAGCACCGCTCCGGCTTCGCGGACTTTGTCGATGCCCCCCTGGATCACCTGCCGCAGGATGGAAAGATCCATTTTCTTCAAAGGGAACCCCACCAGGTTCATGGCGGTTTTCGGCTCCCCGCCCATGGCGTAGACATCGCTCAGGGCGTTGGCGGCGGCAATCTGCCCGAACCAGTAAGGATCATCCACAATGGGCGTGAAAAAATCCACCGTCTGGATCAGGGCCAGTTCGTCGGATATTCGATACACCCCGGCATCGTCGGCCTTTGAAAGACCCACCAGAACGTTGGCGTCGGTTGGAAATTCCAACCCGCATAAGGCTTTGTCCAGGTCCCCTGGAGGCAATTTAGAAGCTCAACCGGCCCCTTTGACCGTTTCGGTCAGGCGCATCGGATTCAGGGGAGGCTTATCGGCTGCCATAACCGTTCTCCTGGTCAAAAATTGAATAACAGCGCGCGGGATGGGTGCATCGTTTAGCATTATGCATCGGGAGGGCCGGCGGCGGCACTGAGTTCGGCCATCAACCGGTTCAGATCCAACTGGTAGCGCTCGGCCACTTGCTGAACGGTGTCGAACAACGCCTGGCAGCAGATGCATTCTCCTGCCCGATGATCCCACGCTTTGAATACCGCTTCAGTTGCCCGGTGGCGGCTGACAATCTCCAATACCGTCATCCCGGGTTCAATACAAGACAATCCCTGATCCATCAACCACCTGCCCTTGCCGGATTGAACGACGATAACCGTCGATTGCGGGAAAATTAACCCTGCTGGCCGTTGAAAGCAAATTGCTAAATTGAATAGGATGATTAAAACTCATAGAAAAATTCTATTTGCTTTTTTTGGATTTAAACCCAACGTTGTTAATCAACTCATCAAAGGAAGTAACGCCGTGAAAAATAGATTGATAACAGCAATGGTTATCGGTGGGGTTTTAATGGCGGGGTGTTCGAAAACCAATCAAGCTGCCGCAGGCTCCGATACCTTTCCCTTGAAAGATTGTCCGGATCGACCCAACTGCGTTTCCAGCATCGCCAGAAATCAGGCCCGTTATGTCGCGCCGTTTGCCTATGCCTGTGACCGGCGGCAAGCCATTGACGTCCTGGTGCAGATCCTGGCTGAGCAGCCACGGACGACCATCGTCGAAAAGAGAGAAGACTACCTTCATGTGGAATTCAGATCGAGAATTTTTCGCTTTGTGGATGATGTCGAGTTCTACTTTCCCGCTGACCAGCCGCTGGTCCATGTCCGGTCGGCATCGAGATTGGGCTACTCGGACATGGGCGTCAACCGCAAGCGGGTGGAAGCGCTTCGCGCGAACTTTTCGGAAGCTTTGAAGAAACGTTCCTGACCCCAGTCGGGAGGACATTTTCCTGCCGAACCCTCGCTTTCTTATTTAAATGGTTTGCTGCCTCACCCGTCGCCCTTGGCTTTCAATTCTTCCCAGGCTTTCATGGCCCGGCGCTGGTGGGGAATGGTAATGGTTCCGCCCACGATCAACCCGATGAACAGCGCCTCTTCGAGTTCTTCGCTGCTGACCCCTTCTTCGTGGCAGCGGATTACGTGGTATTTGATGCAGTCGTCGCAACGAAGAACGAAGCTGGCCACCAAACCTAAAAGTTCCTTGGTTTTTGTCGGCAGGGCCCCTTCCCGGTAGGCCTGCGCGTCCAGGCTGTAAAAGCGCTTGGTTCCCAAGCCGGCATATTTCATCACCAGTTCATTGAGAGATTCCCGCTCCTGCTGAAATTTTTCGATGTCGCCCATCTGATCTTGTCCTTTTCGTCTTTTTAATGTGTGGCACGCATACCACGGTTGTGGGTTCAAGGAAATGCGGATGTTTATGAATTCCTCACGGGTAGCTGCGGGCCTGTTCAAAATGCGTACGTGGCGGATGGGATGAGGCGATCAGCTCACGTTCCCAATGCTTCTGCAACCAGTTCAACAGGGTGGCGGACGGCAATGCGGGCACCGGTCCTGGAGAGCATATCGGAAATCTGGATCATGCAGGCCGGACATCCCGTGGCCACAACATCGGCGCCGGTTTCCTGGATGTGGGCGGCCTTTTTCTCGCCGATGTTTTTGGAGATGTCATAATACTGCAGGTTGAAGCTGCCGCCCATGCCGCAGCACCAGTCCGGCTCGACCATCTCCTTTAACCGGTAGCCCGGGGCGGCGTCGATGACGGCACGGGGCTCCGTGAATACACCGAGGCTTTTTTTCAGGTGGCAGGGGTCGTGGTAGGTCACCGTGCGTGGTTTGTCGTTTTTACCTGCGAGTGGCTTGAGACCGGCTTCTTTAATCAGGAATTGGTTGATGTCCATGGTCCGGTCGGCCATCCGTTTGGCAGCCTCGCGGCTCTTGGGTCCGGCCATTTTGGGCCAGACTTCGTGAATGGTGGACGTGCAGGTGGCGCAGGCGGTCACCAGGACGTCGAATTCGCCGGCATCGAAGCGTTCGAGGTTGTGCGCCAGCAGTTTCCGAAAGGTGGGCAGGTCGCCGCTGGAAAGGGCCGGGATGCCGCAGCAGCCCTGGTTGTCGGGCAGATAGACGCCTACATCGCAATGGTCCAGCACCTTGAGGGTAGCTTGGGCGATGGAGGGAAACAGCTTGTCGATGAGGCAGCCAGTGAACAGGGCCACTTTGAGGCCGGATCGGCCGGTTTTATCCAGAAACGGAACCTGATTGTGAAAGGGGACCTTGGCCAGGGGGCGGAAGTGGCGGTCCTGGATCAGGGGCGACATTACCCGGGCGCAGGAGGTCCCGACGATCTCATTGACCGGACGGGTGAACAGCTTCTGAAAGCGGGCACCCCATTCGGCCAGCCGGTCGAAAAGGGCCGGGTTGGCCAGCATCCCCTTTAGGATCAGCCGCTTGGCCGGCGGCAGGCCCATATATCCGGCGAGAATCGCGCGGGCCTTGAGAAAAATTTCCTGGACATCGACCCCGCTGGGGCAATTGGCGGCACAGGACCCGCACAGCAGGCATTTGTTGAGCCGCTGGTAGACCCCTTCGGGATCATCGAACATGGACTCCATCAAGCCGCCCAGCAAGGCCAGTTTGCCACGGGCCACATCCGCCTCGCGACCGGTTTGATCGAAAACCGGGCAGACCGACTGGCACATTCCGCATTTCATACAGACCACGAGCTGATCTTCCAATTCCCGCATGAGGCGGACGAGTTCTTCCATCGATGCCATAGCGCTACTCTTTCACGGCGATAATTTTGCCGGGGTTGAGGATGTTTTTGGGATCCATAGCCCGTTTGATGCGTGATGAGAAGAGAATTGTTCCCGCACTGGTCTCTTTTTCCAGATAGCGGGACTTGGCCGTGCCGGTGCCGTGTTCACCGGAGAGGGTCCCGCCCATTTTCAGGGCTTCGTCGAAGATATCGTCGATGGCCTTTTCCACTCGCTCCCATTCTTTCGTGTCGCGTTTGTCCGTGAGGATGGTCGGGTGCAGGTTGCCGTCCCCGGCGTGGCCAAATGTGCCGATGGTCAGATTGTAGCGCTTGGCGATGGCCTGGATGGCGGCCACCATGTCCGGGATGCGGCTGCGCGGTACGGTCGCGTCTTCCAGAACCAGAGTAGGTTTGAGCTGGGCCAGGGCCGACAGGGCCGCACGTCGGGCCGCCCAGACGCGGTCGCGCTCGGCTGCATCCTGCGCCACGCGGATGGAGGTCGCTCCCATGGATTGGCACAATGCCTCCACGCGGGCGGCATCTTCTTCCACCTGGGCCTTGTGTCCGTCCAATTCCACCAGCAGCATGGCCGCCGCATCGACGGGCAGGCCGGCCTTGCTGAAATCCTCGACGGCGCGGATCGTAAAATTGTCCAGAAACTCAAGGGTAGCCGGAACGATGCGCTTGGCAATGATGCCGGCTACGGCTTCCGAAGCTTTTTCCAGGGATTCGAAAACGGCAATCATGGCCTTGCGATGGGCCGGCAGCGGGATCAGTTTGAGGATGATTCCGGCAAAAACGCCCAAGGTCCCTTCGGAGCCGACCATCAACCCGGTGAGGTTGTATCCCGTGGCACATTTGACCGTTCGTGATCCCGATTTGACCAGGTTGCCCTCCACGTCGAAAAAGCTCAGGCCCATGACGTAATCCCGGGTGACCCCGTATTTGAGTCCGCGCAGGCCGCCGGCGTTTTCGGCCACATTGCCGCCGATGGTGGAGACGGCCTGGCTGCCCGGGTCGGGTGGATAGAATAGGCCTTTGGCCTCCACGGCGGCGGCCAGCTTGGCCGTGACCACGCCGGGCTGGACCACGGCGTACATGTCCGTCTCGTTGATTTCAAGGATGGACTTCAATCCGTTGGTGACGATGACCACGCCGTTTTCCAGGGGTACGGTGCCGCCGCTCAGATTGGTGCCGGCTCCGCGAACGGTCAGCGGCAGGCCGTTGTCGTTGCACAGGCGAACCGCCTTGCCTAAAGCTTCGGTTGTGGTGGGCCGCACGACGATCCCGGGCCGAACCGGATCGACGACGGCGGCGTCGTAAGCGTAGGTGTGCAGGTCGGCGGCATCGGTCCAGGCGTTGTCCTTGCCCACGATGGTTTTGAATTTTTGGACGATGGATTCGGCGATCATGGATTGCGATCCTTATTTTCTTATAATTACAATCAACTCCTTAGGCCCATGCACCCCAAATACCAGAGTGAATTCGATATCGGCGGTCTTGGACGGACCGGAGATCAGCAGGGCATTGGTGGGCATGCCTGCGGCCCAGTTCTCGGCCGTCATCATGGCGTTCATCGAATCGTAGATGGCATCGGCGTCCAGAACGGCCACGTGGACCGGCGGCACCAGGGACATGAGCCGCGGTTCTTCCGGCGTGGGCCAGAGCACCACGGCCCCGGTGTCGGCCACACCGCCGCGGGTACTGGTTACGGCCACGTCGACGGTCTCGAAAAGATCCTTTTTAAAGGTTTCCACTTCCTGGATATACGGAACTCGTTCCGGAAAGCCTTTGGCATCGGCGGGCCATGCCGATTCGATTTCCGGACCGATGGGGCTTTTCGGGCCATACAACAATCGCTTCCAGCCCTTTTCCCGGCCCAATTCCTCGAGCCTCTTTGGCCAGGCGGCGGCCTCCACGAGATGGACCTCGGTGCGCACAGCAGTCATCAACGCGGTCAACCGTTCAATCTTTTCATCGCGATCGAGGACCGGTTCCTGCGGCAGCGGTGCATCCGGTACTTCGGTCTGTTCCGTACCGGATGCATACAGGCGTTTGAAGATGCGTTCCCGGACCGGTTGGACGACAGGCGTGCTATTCATTTTTCACCCCCTCATTGCGCACCCGTTCGTGAAGGCTACTACGGGCCACACGCGGAGCCGTGCGGATCGATGTCCACTGCTTCAACGGACCGACCTTTGGCAGGTGTTTTCCCATGGCACCGGCCAAGCGGGTGCCCATTTCATTGAGCACCGGCAGGCGGTTGGCCAGCTCCCAGCCTTTCCACACCATGGTTTCCGCCAGGTTCTTTTTGTACCCGCCGCCAGGAACCACGGCGGCCTTTTCCTGGTCGTAGCTCTCGTTGCGCAGGCGGCGGATCAGATCGGGAATGGGAATCTTTACCGGACAGACTTCGCCGCAGGCGCCGCAAAGGCTGGATGCCGTGACCAGGACGCCGGTCCGTTCGAGCCCCTCCATCTGCGGCGTGAGAATCTTGCCGATGGGGCCTGGATAGACGTGCCCGTAGGCATGGCCGCCGATGCGCACGTATACCGGGCAGTGGTTCAGGCAGGTGCCGCAGCGGATGCAGAGCAGGGTCTGGCGCAGTTGGGGATCGGCCAGGATGCTTGCGCGGCCGTTGTCCAGAATCACCAGGTGGACCTCCTTGGGGCCGTCCTTTTCGCCCTTTTTGCGCGGGGAGGTGATCATGTTGACATAGGTGGTGACGATCTGCCCGGTGGCCGATCCGGTTAACAGCCTCAGCAGGGGCGGCACGTCGGAAAGCTTTTCGACTACCTTTTCCAGGCCCATGACGGCGATATGCACATCGGGGGCGGTGGTGCACATGCGGCCGTTGCCTTCGTTTTCCACCAGCAGCAGGGTCCCGGTTTCGGCAATGGCGAAATTGACGCCGGAAAGTCCCACCGTGGCGCCGGCGAAGCGCTTGCGCAGCGCCTGCCGGGCGATGGCAGTCAACTCTTCCACGTCTTCGGTGTAGGGCGTGTCTGCCAGTTTTTCGTGAAAGATGGCGGCCACCTCGTCCTTATTTTTGTGAATGGCCGGCACGATGATGTGCGAAGGCGTTTCGTGGTTGAGCTGGATAATGAACTCGCCCAGATCGGTCTCCACGGCTTCGATGCCGTTTTTCTCGAGGAACCGGTTCAGGTGCATCTCCTCGGAAACCATGGATTTCCCCTTGACCACCGACGTTGCATCGTGGCGGTGCAGGAGATCCAATACGATACCGTTGGCCTGGTCCGTATCTTCGGCCCAGTGAACCTGGATGCCGTTTTGGGTGCACTTTTCTTCGAGTTGCTCCAACAGCTGGGGAAGCTGTTTCAAGGCCCGGCGCTTGATGGCGTTGCCGGCAGCGCGCAGTCTCTCCAGCTCGTCGTTGTCCGTAAAAACGGTGCGGCGTTTGTCGACCAGGATGTCCATGGCATTGCGTAGATTTTTGCGAAGCTGGTCGTCTTTCAGGGCGCCTTCGATGTTGCTTTTAAAATCGAACCTCGTCTTAGCGTCCATTGGTTCTCTCCCAGATGAATTCGGCCAGGTGTTTGCCGTCGATGGCCACACCCTCATGGTCCATGGCACCGGTGATGTTCATCAGGCAGCCGCAGTCACCGGCGAGCAGTGTGGAAGCGCCGGTTTGCCGGATGTCGGCAACCTTGTCCTTGACCATGGCCGCGGAAATCGCCGGCTGCTTGACGGCAAAGGTGCCCCCGAAGCCGCAGCATTCGGTCTCGCGGGCAAGCTCCACCAGGGTTACGTTTTTCAACTGCCCGATCAGGTCCTTGGCGTACTGGACCACCTTCATTTCGCGCAGGGCGTGGCAGGAGCTGTGCCAGGTGACCGTGACCGGATCGCCCCGATCTTCGAATGTCGCGTTCAATACCGTGACCAGGTATTCGAACAATTCGTACACTCGGCCGGCGAAGCGGTGGGCAGCGGCTTCCTCTTCACGCCCGGCAAACAGCGCCGGGTAGTGATGCTTCATCATGCCGGCGCAGGAGCCGGAGGGAACCACAATGGGATAGGGTTGGGAAAACACCTGAATCTGTTTGCGGGCCACGGCCCGGGCTTCTTCGATAAATCCGGAATTGTAGGCCGGCTGGCCGCAGCAGGACTGATCCGGCGGAAAGATAACGTTCGCCCCAAGAGACTGAAGCAGTCGGATGGCCGCCATTCCGGCATCGGGATAGACGGCATCCATCAGGCAGGTACCGAAAAAATAGACGCTTCCGGGCAGATCGGGAGACATTGAATTTTTCACGGCTTTTTCCCAGTGTAGGGTATCGGCTCTCGAAAAACGGCTTTTTAGAAAAGATACATGGTCAGGCGGCGGCAAGCAATCCCCAATAGTATTGGTCCCACCAATAACGGGGTCCGATTATTATTAACGGCAGAATCGTGTCAACAGGGATTTTTCAGACGAATCGGCCGTTAACGGGCTTCGCTGTCGCCTTGGCGGTTTGTCCTTGGGGTTCTCGCCACCGAGGCGTTTATAAGCGAATCGTTGCTCAGCGAAAGGCGATAATGAAGGTGTGAATTCCTTCGTGGGTTGTTATTGCTGTTTCAAGAACGGGGCAAAACGGCAACATGAAGAGAAATCGAAATACTGTCAGTAATATTCGAATATGCCGTTTTCACAGGATGCGGCCCTTCTTCCCATACACGGTTTCAACGAGTTCCTGGTTGCTTTTTCCCGAGGCGTCTATGCCGAGTTCTTTGACTTCGTCTTCCAAGAAATAGGAATATTCGGAAACCAGGGGATAACAGGTTTCATAGGACTCGAAATAATCGCTGTCCGAAGCCGCCTCTTTAAACGACGTCGTTACGTCTTCGATCAGCTTGACGGCCCTGCCGAGGAATTGGTTTTTTAAGAACGATCGTCGTGTTCGATCCATGAGGGCCTTCCTGTTTTGCGGTTAATGATCGTGGTAGCAACAGTGGTGCATCTCGAGATCTGTTTCTGGGGAAAAATGCAATTCCCCGGCAGACCACCACCACGGCCGGATCACCCGATAAGCGGATTCGTCGGGATCAGTGCAGATCTCGGGCAGCCGGAAGCCTTCGGCTGTCAGGCGATCATTGACCATTTGAACGTAGACTTCCCTGCTTGGCAAAGGACGGTGGTTCCCGTTGCCGTCATCATTCATCTCAAAGCCGGTAACCAGATGGAACAGTTCGATGTCGCTATCCAGCGTTTCTTTGCAGCAATGGTTCTTGTCTATATCGAATCGGGTCCATTTTTTACGGGCAAAAACAGCGGCATAAGGGGAAGTTTTGAAGGCATATCCACAAACGGAAAACAGTTTGTCAAAAAAGAAAAATGCCAGATCCCACCCGGGAACGTCGCGATCGATTCCTCCCGGAACAACGGCTTCGACTTTTCCGTTTTGCGCCGTTTCGATGTAAAATCCGTCCACCCGCACGTCCCGCCACCGGTTGGGTGCCATGCCATCGAGTTCAATAAATTTTCTGTTTGTATCTGTTCTAAAGTCTAAATATCCCACGACAAAACAACTGTCGTCGATACGCCCCTGCCCGGCAAGAGTGGGGGTGCCCGTGTGATCGAAAAGCGTCCCTAAACGCAGCAGTGTTTCCGTACAGGAGTAGCTGTCCAGCAAGGGATCGTCGGCAGCGGGAAAATACTTGACGGCCAACCGGCCCGTTACCGGCGTAGCGCCGGGAGAAACCGGGGATGTGCAATGCTCTTCGTCATGGAGCGTACGAGCCTCTACGAGGGCCAGTTGATAGGCCCCCGTATTCTCTTGAAACCACAGGTTCCAGCCGGGTAATCCTTCGCGACTGTTGAAAAAATTGATCTGAGACAGCTCAAAATGCTTCCGTGCGCCCTCATCATGAAAAAGAAAATGAAAGAGGCGGTAAAAAAATTCCTCACCGATGCGAACGGGATCGACACTGTTTCCGACAGCCACAATTATTCAGTCCCTTTACGATCCGACCGGTATCCGGGCCACCTGTCCATGAAGTAGTCCTGAATGTTCAGCAGGACGATGATCATCACCAGAAATGCGGAGGGGTTCTCGGACGGATGGGACACGCCCGAACAGACGCCCAGCACGACTGGCGCCCACCGATAGTAGCACCACGCAAAGACAAGGCCTGCGATGATGGCAATGCCGGTGGTAACGATTCCTTTCAACCAAAGCTTCATGGATGAAAATGCACTGCCGAAATATAGATTCAGGATAATGGTCGGAACCAGTATGAAATTGCCCATGGTTACGGTGTGGCTGTATCGCCACCCGAAATTGGCATCGTTTTGACCGCCGATGTAGGCCTCGTCCCACAGATAGTCCATGATATAAAGCTGTATCTTAAAAAAGATAAATCCGAGTGCCAACCCGCCAAGAATAACGAAAATAACTCTCCAGGGCTGCTTATTGACCAGTGTCCAGGGACGGCCCTCCCACAACTGCAACGTAATGAAAATCACGATAACGGTACAAAACAGGATGCCCAGTCCGTATTCGGCACTGTTGGTGTGGGCGATCTGCTTCCACCACGGCGGTACGGCGGTGTATATTTGTGCCGGGTAGAACATGGATCCGATGTGCGGATGAAAGAATATCAGGAAAAGGGGAATGGAGAGCATTGCCATGAGCAGCCAGTTCGCCAGTCCCTGACTCGGTTGGGGGTCATTTGGCCAGATGTCCTTGCCGACGCCGACCAGCAGCACCGTGGTGAGCCACAAAAAAGGGACGGAAAGGCAGATGAATGACCATGAGGTCGTCTCGCGGGTAGACATGACATCCTGGCCCAACTGTCCGTATGTCGCAAGGCTGTTCCAGTTGAAATAGGTAACGCCGTAATTTCCGATGATGAAAAAAAGAACCCCGAAAATGAGGGCGAAGTAGAACAAAAGCGAAGTAGCCGTGAATATACCACCTTTTTTCAAGGGGTGCGACTCGGCCAGAAATCGATCGGTAAAGGGCCAGAAATCGAAAAATTCAACGTGCCACATGATAATGAGCAACATCCAGATGACAAGCGAAAACCCCAAAAGCGGCGTGTAGAGCTTGAATACTCCGCTGTTGGAAAAGAAAATCCACCATAAAGCGACGGCAGTAATCGCCAGAACGATTAAATTTACAAGACCGGAGGTCCACAAGCCCCACCGGGGAACCAGGGTTCGTGCGGCCATCCAGCTTTGATCAGCACTTCGTTTCTCCATAACATGACCTCTATTCTGGACAGGAAAACTTGGAAAGGTGCCATCTCTGTAGGGTCGATCGGCAGGTTCGCCGCCGGACCTGCCGATCAGGCACCTTTCCGTATGGATCGTCAACGGGCGGTGCTCAAATCAGAACACGACCACATCTCCGTTCCCCGTATAGATATTTGACGTGTTGGCCTTTGCCAGTGTGCCGACTTTTTTATAGGACCGAAATTTGTCCGTACCCTTTACAATCGGAAGCCCCGCCTTGACCGCTTTTTCCGCCCAAATCCAGCCGGTGCAATGGTTGCAGGCGATTTTATCCATATCGTACTGCTGGACTCCGGCAATAATATCGTCCATTTTTGGGTCCCAATTCTCAAAAGGAGAGATGTGCAGTCCGCCATAGCAGCCGTACATCTGTTTTCCATCCTTGAAATTGCGACGGGCATAGTTGATCAGGGTCAGGATTCCGGGATGGCAGCATCCTGTTACCGTGACATACCCTTTATCTTTAACTTTGAAATACATGACGTTTTCTCCCCGCACCTGAAGGGTTGCAGGAGCGTCGAAGAAGACAACCGCGGCACCGTCCTGAAGCTTGTAAAGTTTGTCGGGTTTGGTGACAATGAGTTCTCCTGTATGGGGGAAGGCGTTTTTCGGGCAACCCGGCGTTTTGGAGAAATCGGCGCCTTTCAGCAGCGCAAAGCTTTTTTCCATGGATGTGGAAGGAAAGTACATCTTGATGTCGGGTTGATGCTTCAAGGTGCTCTCAATACCAAAGTAGTGATCGATGTGATCGTGAGAGATCACCATGGTATCGATTTCCTTGTTCTTGAGCATCTTGTCGACACCGCTTTGCGCGAAGACATAATCCATCCAGTCGTTGCTCCAGCCGCTGTCCATCAGATATTTGGTTTTTGTGCCGTCAAGGGCTTCAACCTCGATCAGGGCCGCATATCCACCAAGGTTTTCTTCGTTATAGGCAACATCGTACTGGTTGGTGTTGATACCACCGGCAGCCTTGATATCCTTGCCGAGGGTTGCATTGTCGAACCAGCTCGTTTCGGACACGCATTCGACTTTAACGCTTTTTACCTCGCCGAAATCTTCCTTTTTTCTCTTCGCGTATGCACTTGTCGTCATGGTGCCTACGCCGCTGCTGATGGCCAGTCCCGCTGAACCCGCGGCCAAACCCTTCAAAAAATTACGTCGTTTCATTCAAAAACCTCCTTGTCCATCATGTAGGTGAAACACTCCGGGAGAGTGTCATCGGAAAGCTA
This sequence comes from Desulfosarcina widdelii, assembly GCF_009688965.1. Lineage (GTDB taxonomy): Bacteria > Desulfobacterota > Desulfobacteria > Desulfobacterales > Desulfosarcinaceae > Desulfosarcina > Desulfosarcina widdelii. The sequence continues at coordinate 4,851,625 of NZ_AP021875.1, forward strand.
TTTTGCGAAAATGCTCATAATCTCTTGCAGTCCCAAAGTCAACGATTCGTTTTGTGCGCTTTACGGAAAGTTGCACCATGTCGGTTTTGTTTGGATGAATAATAAAAAGGCTGCTGCAAATGCCATACCGGTACAAAACTTCCTCTCCGCAGCCCCAGAAAATCACCTGCCATTTGGGAATATGCTAAAAAAACCTCGACAAATACCAATCTCGAAGCTATCTATTCCGTATCAACCATTCTACATGTAGAACTTTTGATACGGAGATTTGCAATGGAACCGCTTGACGAGAAGTTGGTAAAACGTCCCGAAGGTTCATCTGCGGAGACGAAGAGCTCAAAGGGCAAGAAAACGGATACTGAAAATCGGCTGGAAAGTTTGAGAAGAATTTTCGATAGCATCCATGACGGCGCCGTTGTTATCGACGCCCAGGGATATATCACCCATTTCAACAGGGCCTACGCGAAATTTCTCGGCATCGATTCCAGTTATCCCATAGGCAAGCACTGCACCGAAGTGATCGAAAATACACGTATGCACATTGTCGCCAAAACCGGTAAGCCGGAAATGAACCGGACCCAGCAGATAAAGGGTCAGGAGATGATGGTCCAGCGGATCCCGATCCGTTGTAACGGAAAAATCATCGGCGTTTACGGCCAGGTGATTTTTCAGAACGTCAAGAAAATAAAAAAACTGGCGGCCAGGCTCTCCATGCTGGAGTCAAAAGTTAAATTGTATGAAAGGGAACTCATCGATCTTCGATCGACGCGTTACACCATGGACAGTATCGTGGGGATCAGTCGTGCAATCAATGGATTGAAAAAAGAGGCGCTTAAGGCCACAGCCAATCGGTTTCCAGTGTTGATTACCGGTGAAAGCGGAACCGGCAAGGAGCTTTTCGCCCAGGCCATCCATCACGCCAGTCCGCGCAAACTCCACCCGTTTATCCGGCTGAACTGCGCGGCCATTCCGGGAGAACTGTTGGAGTCGGAACTTTTTGGCTATGAACGAGGGGCTTTTACCGGCGCTAAGCACGAAGGCAAACCGGGAAAATTCGAACTGGCGCACCGGGGATCGATATTCCTCGATGAGATCGGAGAACTGCCGCTCAGCATGCAGCCGAAATTGCTGCGCGTATTGGAGGAAAAAGAATTCGAACGAATCGGCGGCACAAAAATCATCCGATCCGATTTTCGCCTGATTGCGGCAACCAATCGAAATCTTGAAGACATGATGGCCAAGGGACTTTTCCGGCGGGATCTTTTCTACCGCCTCAACGTGATTTCGCTTCAGATTCCGCCTCTGCGTGAGCGCAGGGAAGATATCGTTCTCCTGGCAAGACATCTTCTCAAACAAATGATAGAAGATGCGGCCTTCGCTCAAATCAGCATGGATGCAGACGTGGAAATGATGCTTCAAAATTATGACTGGAAAGGAAACGTCCGGGAACTCACCAACGTCCTCGAGCGGGCACTCTCTTCGGTGGAAGGAGATGTTATTCAGCCGGACGATCTGCCGTTCTACTTGCACCGCCGTCAGAAAAAGATGGCCTCGGCGATTTCCTCTTTAAAGCAGGCCCAGGTCGAGGCCGAAAAAGAGGCCATTCAGACAGCCCTGGAAGAAACAGGTTACAACAAGGCTCATGCAGCGAGACTGCTCGGAATTCACCGCACGCTCTTGTATAAAAAGGCTGAACGATATGGCCTCGCGCTATCTCCCAGGAAACAATTGTAGCAAAATTGATACAGCCAAAAGCGTGCTAGGCCGGAATTAAATAGGGCTGACAGAAGATGGGATAAAAACAGAATTGAAATGGCCACAAAAGAAAGAACGATCCTGCAACTGACCGTCAGCAGGATCGTTCCTGTTGGATGCAATTAGAAATTTTCCCGAAACCCCATTGGGCCTGCCTGGAAGATACGACGATCCATCATGATGGGTGACTTCTTTACAACGGGAACGAAATCCATATGCGCAAATATGTCCGTTTCGATATCGATGCCCGGTGCGATCTCGGTTAACGCCATTCCCTCCTCAGTGAGTTCGAAAACGCATCGCTCGGTAATATATAATACTTTCTGCTTTTTTTGGCGGGCGTACTTCCCGCTGAAAGTGATGTGTTCGACCCGGTCCAGGAATTTTTTGAACTTCCCTTCCTGAACGATTTTTATTTTGCCGTCCTCAATGGCAACCTTCAGGCCTCCGGCGGTAAAAGTCCCCATAAATATCACCCGATTGGCATTTTGGGTGATATCGATAAAACCGCCGGCACCGGCCAGCTTTGGCCCGAATTTACTGACATTCAGGTTTCCCTCCTTATCCGCCTGGGCAAGTCCCAGAAATCCAATATCAAGCCCCCCGCCGTGATAAAAATCAAACTGGGCAGGCTGCCCGATGATGGCATCCGTGTTGGTGGCTGCACCGAAATTAAGGCCGCCAGCCGGAAGTCCACCAATGACACCCGGTTCCGCCGTAAGGGTAATTTCCGCCAAAATCCCCTCTTCGTTGGCCACCGGTGCCACGCCCTCCGACATACCGATTCCAAGGTTTACGATATCGCCGGGTTGAAGCTCGAAGACGGCCCGTCGGGAAACGATTTTTCGTTCGGTCATTTCCATCGGTGGAATCGATTCCATGGGAATCTTTATCTCACCGCTGAAAGAAGGGTCGTATTCCACGGCGAAGGTCTGCCAGTGATTTTCTTTTTGGGACAAAACCAAGTAATCAACCATGATTCCTGGAATTTTGACGTCTTTGGGCTTGAGCGTGCCCCGCTTGGCGATGCGTTCGATCGCCACAATTACAATGCCCCCGGAATTATGCGCGGCTGTCGCAATCTCCAATGATTCGAGGGTCAACGCCTCTTTTTCGATGGTAATGTTTCCGTCTTCGTCAGCAGTCGTTCCCCGCAGGATCGCAACGTTAATCGGCCGGTTTTTATAGGCCAAATACTCTTTCCCATCGAACTCGATAAGTTCGACGATCTCTTCAGTTGTAATTGCATTGATCTTTCCGCCGGTATCGCGCGGATCGACAAATGTTCCCAGGCCCACGTGACTGATGGTTCTTGGTTTGTGGGCGGCGATATCCCTGTACATGTGAGAAATAATACCCTGAGGCAGGTTGTATCCGATCACCTTGTTTTCAATGGCCAATCGGGCCATCCCGGGAGCAAGGCCCCAGTGACCGCCGATAACCCGTTTTACCAGGCCGTCATGAGCAAAGTGGTTCAATCCCTTTTTGTCGCTGTCTCCTTGTCCGGCTGCATACATGATGGTCAGATCCCTCGGCTTTCGATGCTTTACATACGAGGTCTCGATTGCTGAGAAAATTTCTTCCGGTATGGCGGTTGCTACAAAACCGCCGAAAGCGATGGTGTCTCCGTCCTTGATTTTACCGACCGCCTCCGTTGCCGGAATGAGTTTACTTCTCTCCAATTGTGGCATTTGATAACTCCTGAAAAAGTAATCTAACAAAATAGCTGTTCGTGCTATTTGGCTCATCACATCCAAATCCCATGCCATACTGTTTATGTCTGGTCGAAACAGGTTGGCCGGCAAAAAAGGAGAACGTTCACATGCATTTCTTATAGAGCGTTTGGCGTAAGCTTTGCATTGTGTGTTATATGGCGAGCAATTGCAAAAACGCCGGAAAGCGAGTCACTAACACCTCTCTGCCAAATAAATTTGCGGTGACGCAAAACCGTTTATAACAAAGGAGAAATGATATGCTTGAAGTAAAAGATTCCGTTGCGGTTATTACAGGAGGAAGCGGCGGCATCGGGATGGCTCTGGCCAGATACTGGGTTAAAAAACAGGGAAAAGTGGTTTTGGCCGATGTGGTTCCCGAGGCTCTTGAAAAAGCCAAGGAGGAGTTGGGCGGCAGCATTGTCACCATTCCATGCGATGTTACCAATGAAGAGGATTGCGGGCGATTGGCGGACAAGGCCATTAATGCGTTCGGGCAGATCAACCTGGTTGCCCCTTTTGCAGGAATCATCATGGATGGTTTGATGCTTTCGACTGATCGTGAAACCGGCAAGGTGAAAAAGAAAATGTCACTCAAGCAATTTCAGAATGTCGTTGACATCAATCTCACCGGCGTTTTTCTCACCGTACGGGAGTGCACCGAACGCATGGTGAACAACAATTGTAAGGGGCTTGTCTGTCTTATTTCTTCTACCGGCGCATTGGGAACGGCGGGTCAGATTAACTACTCTTCTACGAAGGCAGCCATGTCTGTAATGCCTAAGGTTATAACCGCCGAGTTTTTTCGTCGTGGCCTGTCCGGCAAAATTCGATGTGTCGCAGTAGCACCCGGCTATGTGGGTACACCCATGGTCAAGAATATGGACCAAAAGGCGCTTGAGAACATTCTGCACGAGGTTCCCATCGGCCGTTTAATCGAACCGGAAGAGGTTGCCGATCTGGTGGGTGCGATTTATCAAAATGAGGCCTTGGCTGGAGACACGTACTTTATCCATGGCGGCCTGCGGCTTGGTTCCAGGGGGTAATAAACCCCAACGTATGCAACTATGGGGTAAAAAAGAGGCCGGAGAGGCTAAAAGCGAGCCGCCGGCCTTTTTTTAAAATAAATCAACCACTGCCGTTTCATTGGAGACCCGGCAAAAAAATCAGTCTCTCTGGCACAGCTCCACTAAAACACCGGCGGTGGCTTTGGGGTGCAAAAAGGCGATCTTGGCCCCGCCGGCACCTATCCTGGGCTCCTGGTCGATGAGTTTGACGCCCTTTTCCTTTAGCTCGGCCAGCGCCTCTTCGATGTTTTCGACCCGGAACGCCACATGCTGGATGCCCTGGCCCCGTTTTTCGATATATTTGGCCACGGGGCCGTCCGGCGCCGTGGACTCAAGCAACTCGACTTCGCTTTCGCCCACCGGGAAAAAAGCCGTGGTGACTTTCTGTTCGGCAACGGTCTCGGCACCTTCGAAATTCAGGCCCAGCACGCCGGACCAGAAATCCTTGCCATCCTCGATGCTGTTTACCGCGATTCCCAGATGATCGATCTTCAAAATCTTCATGCAATTTGCCTCCTTCTAAGGTTTATCGATTCCTGTTCTGAACATATGTTTATTTAAATTTTTCCATTACCCGTTTGAAGCCCGGCAATGCCTTGACAATGGTCTGATCGTCCACGCAAAAGGCGATGCGGAAATGGCCTGGCCCGGCAAACCCGCTGCCAGGCACCACGAGAATCAACTCTTTTTGCAGCTCCCTTACGAAGGCCACATCGTCGGCGATGGGCGTTTGAGGAAAAAGGTAAAAAGCGCCCGGTGGTGTGGTGAAGGTATAGCCGGCATCGGCCAATCCCTCGCAGAAAATATCCCTTTTGCGTTTGTACTCGTTGATATCCACGCTCATCCCCTGCATGCAGGCCACCACCCGCTGCATCAGTGCCGGCGCATTGACAAACCCCAGAATCCGGTTGGTGAGCGCCATGCCAGCCATTAATTCCTTTTTATGCGTTGCGGCGGGGTTGACCGCGGCAAAACCGATGCGTTCGCCGGGAATGGAGATGTCTTTGGAATAGGATGTCGCCAGGATACTCTGAGCGTAGCTCTGGAAAATGGAGGGTACCCGGGCGTCGTCGAAGACGATTTTGCGGTAGGGTTCGTCGGAAACCAGATAAATGATGTGACCGAACTGGCCGCTTTTCTGCTCGAGCAGTTTCCCCAGGGCATCCAGGCTGGCCTTGTCGTAAATCTGACCGGTCGGGTTATTGGGCGAATTGATCAGAACGATCTTGGTTTTCTCGGTAATGGCGTCGGCAATAGCATCCAGGTCTAACGTGAAATCCGGCCGGGTGCCTACCATTTTCAACACCCCTCCGTGATTGTCGGCGTAAAAACGGTACTCCACAAAGCAGGGCGTGGGCGTCAGCACCTCGTCACCGGGATCGAGCAGGGCCTTGAAAATTACGTTCAGGGCGCCGGCGGCGCCGCAGGTCATGATGACGTCATCGCAGCTCATGGTCACACCCTGTTCAATGGTGAGGTATTCGGCGACGGACACACACACCTGGGGATACCCGGCCTGGGGCATGTAGCAGTGGTCTCCGAGGCCGCATGAATCCACCGTATCCCGCAAAACTTCGTTGAACTTTTCGGGTGGTGGGAGGTTGGGGTTTCCCAGGCTGAAGTCGAATACATTGTCGGCGCCATGTTCGGCCTTGAGCCTGGCGCCCTCTTCAAACATTTTTCGAATCCATGACGATTGGGTCATGATCTCTTCAATTTTACGGGCAACGGTCATCGGTCGGTCTCCTGTTCCGTCGGTGGGGTTGCGGGGGCAACGGGTTGAATCTTTCGGTCAGTCCTGCTGTGGCGAAAACCAACTTATGGAGATCCTGAATAAAATTCAAGCCATAATTTCAAATCGAAAAGCGGTCAGCCATCCCGTTTTACTGTACGCCCACCCTCCGATCACGGTATACATCGGCGGTGTTACATTTTTGTAACTGGCGGGCTCGAATTCATTTTTCGGTGTTAAAAAAGTGCCAACCGGTCGGACCAAAGAAAGCGGGTTGGCGATACGAATGACTAATAGAATCGAAAGACAGGATTCCCATCCATTTCGATTCCGCTCCCGCCAAATAAAGGGATCGCAAAGCCAATAAGGGACAGCCTCATAGAAAAGGCCCTGATCCACATTGGAAGAATGCTGCGATTGATACCCGGCAACGGGATTTGTGGTCAAAAATTACGTTTTTGCAATATCTTGGTATTTTTATACTGATTTTGTAATTTTAATGGCGTTTAAAACACAAAAAAGTAAATACGATATCGAATGATCAGTTTTGGAATTTTTATTTTTTTTTATTTATCAAATAGTTATGTAATTTTTTGCTGCAATTGGCACAGCGGTTGCTCAGTAGGAATGGCAAAGACGTCAATGCCCGGGATTGCTCAACTCATTAATCAGGAGATGCTTCCATGAAAAAAATCGAAACAATAATTAAACCGTTCAAACTGGACGATGTCAAAGATGCCCTCAACAAAATCGGCGTTTCAGGTATGACCATCAGCGAAGTCAAGGGCTTCGGGCGCCAGCGCGGCCATAAAGAAATTTATCGCGGTGCCGAGTACCAGACCGATTTCATTCCCAAAGTCAAAATCGACATCGTCGTGGACTCCGATCTGACGGACAAAGTGGTTGCCACTATTTCCGAGGTGGCCAATACAGGTAGTGTCGGAGATGGCAAGATCTTCGTCCTGCCTGTTGAAGGCGCCTACCGCATTCGTACCGGGGAATCCGGCAAGGATGCCATTTAGCTTAAATACGAATTGTTCAAATTTTAAAATATAATTTACTTTCAAGGGAGAAAAAAATGAAACTGAAAGCATTTGTCCTGCTGATCCTGGCCGTTTTGATAAGCGTTCCGTTTGCTCTGGCGGCGGATCCCGAACCCACGGTGCTGACCAATAAAGATGCCATCGATCTGGTACAGACCCATGCCAATTACCTGTGGACCCTGGTGGCAGCCTGTCTGGTGTTTTTCATGCAGGCCGGATTTGCCATGGTGGAAGCCGGTTTTACCCGCGCCAAAAACTCCATCAACATCATGATGAAAAACCTCATGGATTTTTCCATTGGCTCCATCGCCTTCTGGGCCATCGGGTTCGGCCTGATGTTCGGAGCCTCCGCTACCGGTTGGTTCGGCACCTCCGGTTTTTTCCTCAGCGATTTCACGCCGGATGGCGATCCCTGGGTCCTGGCCTTCTGGATGTTCCAGGTCGTTTTCGCCGCCACGGCCGCCACCATCGTTTCCGGCGCCATGGCCGAGCGCACCAAGTTCACCGGCTACATTCTTTACAGTATCGTCGTTTCGGCCCTGATTTACCCGGTCTTCGGGTCCTGGGCCTGGGGCAGCCTGTTTAACGGCAGCGGCTGGCTGGAAGGCTTCGGCTTCATCGATTTCGCCGGATCCACCGTGGTCCATTCAGTGGGCGGATGGGCGGCTCTGGCTGGCGCCATCGTCCTCGGCCCCAGAATCGGTAAATATACCAAAGACGGGAAAGTCAAACCTATCATGGGTCACAATATCCCTCTGGCAGCACTGGGCGTTTTTATCCTGTGGCTGGGATGGTTCGGCTTCAACCCCGGATCCACTACTACCGCGGATACCAGTATCGCCATGATTTTCGTCAACACCAACCTGGCGGCCGCCGCCGGTGCCGTGCTGGCCATGATCGCCTCCTGGGCTAAATTCGGCAAGCCTGAAGTCGGCATGAGTCTCAACGGTGCCCTGGCCGGTCTGGTGGCCATTACCGCCGGTTGTGCCAATGTCCTGCCCGGAAGTGCGATCATCATCGGTGCCATTGCCGGTGTTCTGGTGGTCTTTTCGGTCTTGTTCTTCGACAAGATCAAGGTCGATGACCCGGTCGGCGCGGTTTCCGTCCATGGCGTGAATGGTGCCTGGGGTACCCTGGCCGCCGGAATTTTCAACATCGGCGGAACGTCCGCCAGTATTATCGGGGTTCAGTTGCTGGGCATCGCCGCCTGCTTCATCTGGACCTTTCCCATGGCTTTCATCATGTTCAAACTTATTGACAAAGCCATCGGTCTGCGGGTTTCCCCGGAAGAAGAACTGGAAGGATTGGACCTTGCCGAACACGGTGGCATCGCCTATCCGGACTTCGGTGTCTCCACCCATGGCGGCATCTCTTCAATCGGCGGAACGCCTTCGTCCGGGGCCCCCGGTTACAGCCCTTCCGCCAAACCGGTAACCCAGTCGTAAACGCTCCAACACGAGTCGGATGATTATCATCGCACGGTAAGCCATCTGTTCCTCCCCGCAATCCACCCTGAAGCGGCCGGTCCTGCTGCTTCGGGGTGGATTTGCTTTAAGCCGGGCGTCTCGCCTTTTCCTTAAAATTGCGATTGTTTATCATTGCCGGGGAGCAGTACCTGTGCACGGGGTTGAAATTCCCAATGTGCCACAACTGCCTGATCAGTAAGCGGCATAAGGCTGTCCGAATGACTCTGCAAGTTTCTGAGATTTTCCTCTTAATTCCAATTTTGTAATTATTTGCTCAAAAATATTTCAATTTTGTAATTGTGATAGCAAAATCGATATCTTTGAATACAAGCATAACTATTTTTTATTAAAAGATATATCTACATAATCGGCAAATGGCACGCCGGTTGCTCTACAAATTGATTGTTCGAAACAACAATCAAGGTAGAGATGTGAACGATCCCCGCCCCCACAACCTGTACGCCGATGTTTCCGTGGCCCTGAAAGAAGGGCGTGAACGGCTCATCAACGATCTGGTGGCCGGCAAGGCCCCGACGTTTCTCGACGACCATGCCCGGCTCATCGACGACTATTTTCACCAGAGCTACGAAAAAAGCGTGGTGGGTCCCACCATGGACATTGCCAAAAATCCATATGCCGTTGTGGCATTAGGGGGATACGGACGCGGCGAGCAGTGTGTCTATTCCGATGTGGACCTGCTGTTTCTGTTCGAAAAGAAGGTTCCCCCCGTGGCCGAGGAATTGGTCCGTGAAATCATCTATCCCCTGTGGGACATGGGTCTGGATGTGGGGCACGCCACACGCTCCATCAAAGAGTGCCTTTCCATGGCGCGCCAGGATTTCGAGGTGCTGACCTCCATTCTCGACGCCCGTTTCATCTGCGGCATGTCGCCCCTTTTCATGAAACTGATGGACAAGATCCGCGCCAAGTTCATCAACCTCAAACCGGATGCGATTATCTCCTGGCTGGTTGAATCCAACCGGGAACGGCACCGTCATTTCGGCGACTCTTCCTATCTGCTGGAGCCCAACTTCAAGGAGGGCCAGGGGGGGCTGCGGGACTATCACACCATGCTCTGGATCGCCAAGATCAAATCCGGAATCAAGCACCGCCGGGATCTGGAGTATTATGGCTATTTTTCCCACGAGGATTACAAGCGCCTGTCCGGCGCCCTGGCGTTTATCTGGAATGTAAGAAACCGCTTCCATTTGATGATGGGTCGAAAAAGCGACCGGATTCATCTTGAACAGCAGCGCAAGCTGGCCGAGGTGATGGGGGTGCCTGCGTTCAACGGCCATTTACCCGTGGAGCACCTGTTGGGTGAGCTGCACAGCCACATGGAGTACGTCAAGCAGCAGCATGAGATGTTTCTGTACGAGATGGAACAGAGCAAGCGGCTCAAAAGAAAGAACAAGGGACTGAAGGTTACCGAAGTCAAGGGCCTCAAATTCAACCGTGGCATGCTCAACTTCGCCTCTCCGGAAAAAATACTTAATAATCCGCAGTTGCTGATGGACATTTTTGTGGAAAGCGCCGCCCAGAAGGCGCCATTGAACAGCGAAGCCAAAAGACTGGTGCAGGATTTCGGTTATATAGTCGATGCCCGCTTCCGATCCGATCCGCAAGTGGTGAAACAGTTCGAGCGCATCCTGATCCGATCCAGCCGGGCCTTCGAGGTGTTCAATCAGATGCTCAATACGGGTTTTCTGGCGCGGTTCATCCCGGATTTCAAACCCGTCATCAACCGTATTCAGTTCGACCAGTATCATCTTTACCCCGTCGCCCGGCACCTTCTTTTCACCATCAGAATCCTCAAGGAAATCGACGGCGACGCCCTTCAGCCGAATGATCCGCTGGCAACCAGTCTTTACAAGGAGTTGAGAAAAAAGAAACTGCTCCTGTGGGCGGCACTCCTTCACGATATCGGCAAAGGGGAGCCCAAAAGCGGCCACTCCGAGCGCGGCGCGATTCTGGCCGAGAAAATTATGCTGGAAAAAGGCGCCGCCCCGGTGGACGCCAAAATCGTGGCCTTTCTGGTCGAGCACCACCTGCTGTTGATTCAGACGGCCACGCGGCGGGACGTCAACGATGAAGAGACGGCCCTTTCCATGGCCCGAACCATTAAAAAGGTGGAGCTGCTGAAAATGCTCTACCTGCTTACCGTTGCCGACTCCATGGCCACCGGGCCCAAAGCCTGGAACGACTGGACTTCCAGCCTTTTGCGGAACCTGTTCTTCAAGGTGCTCAATGTTCTCGAACGCGGCGAACTGGCCTCCGGCCGCGCCGTCAGAAGCGTCGAGAAAAAAAGACAGGCGGTCATCGCCGCCATGGCAGGGGAAATGGAGACGGACCGGTTGGAGACGCTTCTCAACTTCATGTCGCCCCGCTACATGCTTTACATGCCGGCAGCAAAAATTCCTGGACATCTGAAGCTGTACGACAGACTCGGGGACCAGCCCTTTGTGTGGCAGATCGAACAGTCACCCGGTGCCGACACCCGTACCGTGACCATCTGCGGCAAGGACCGGCCCGGTCTGATTTCAAGAATCGCCGGGGTATTCACCCTGAATAACATCAACATCCTCGATGTTCAGGTGTTTACCTGGCGCAACAACATCGCCCTGGACGTGTTCGAAGTGACGCCGCCGCCGGATCCGATTTTCGAGGACGAACGCTGGGAGCGGGCCGGCCGAAATCTCGAAGAAGCCCTCACGGACCGGTTGGATCTGAGTCGGGAACTGGTTCGCAAAGACAGCGATGCCACCCCTATCCAGCCTTATACTGCCGATCGCCCCACGGAAATCGTGGTGGACAACGACACCTCCAGTTTTTTCACCATCGTCGAGGTGGTGACGTTCGATTTTCCCGGTCTCCTCTTCCGGGTGACCGATGCGCTTTTCAAGTGCGGCCTGGATATCTGGGTCGCCAAAATCGCCACCAAAGTGGACCAGGTGGTGGATGTTTTTTATGTCAGGGATTTCGACGGCCAGAAGGTGGACGCACCGCATCAGGTCGAGGCCCTCAGAGCAGCCATTGCGGAGATTCTCCCGGGTGAAGATCCGCTGCAGGCTGAGGCCTGAATCCCTGTGTTTGGGGAGGAGAAGCGACAGAAAAACATGAATCTTAAAAAAAACAAGGACCAATCCCTATGAAATTGAAATCGATCTGGCTCGCGACACTGCTTGGATTCATCGCCACCCCCGCTTTCGCAGAAGACGCGATCAATGCGGGCGACACGGCCTGGATCATCGTTGCCACGGCCCTGGTGATGATGATGACCCCGGCCGGACTGGCCCTGTTTTACGGCGGCATGTCCCGGTATAAAAACCTGCTCAACACCCTGGCAATGACATTCGTCGCCTACTGCCTGGCCAGCGTGATCTGGATGATGTGGGGCTATACACTGGCTTTCGGGACGAGCAAGGGCGGCATCGTCGGCGGCTTCGACCACTTCTTCATGTCCGGCATCGGCGTCGGCAGCGTTTCGGGCTCCATTCCGACCCTGGTGTTTGCCCTGTTCCAGATGACCTTTGCCGCAATTACCGTGGCCCTGGTGCTGGGGTCGGTTGTAGACCGCATGAAATTTTCCTCATGGATCGTTTTTACCATCCTGTGGGTCACCTTCATCTATTGTCCCATCGCCCACTGGGTCTGGGGCGGCGGCTGGATGGGAGAGATGGGAGCCCTCGATTTTGCCGGCGGCAACGTGGTGCACATCAACGCCGGCGTGGCAGGGTTGGTGCTGGCCCTGGTGTTGGGCAAGCGCATCGGCTATGGCAAGGAGGCCATGTTCCCCTCCAGCATTACCCTGACGGCCCTGGGCGCGGCCCTGCTGTGGTTCGGCTGGTTCGGATTCAACGCCGGCAGCCAGCTGGCCGCCGATGGCGTGGCCGCATCTGCTTTCCTGGTGACCAACACCTCCGCGGCTACGGCGGCCCTAGTGTGGATGTTCTGCGAATGGAGCGCCACCGGAAAACCCACGGTGCTGGGTATCGCCTCGGGCGTGGTGGCTGGCCTGGTGTCCATTACCCCGGCTGCCGGCTTCGTCAATCTGCCGGCATCCCTGGTCATCGGTCTGGGAGCCGGAGCCCTGGGCTACTTTTCCGTTGCCGTGATCAAACAAAAAGTAGGATATGACGATTCCCTGGATGCCTTCGGTGTCCACGGCATGTGCGGCATCTGGGGCGCCCTGGCGACCGGCCTGTTCGCCAATCCAGCCATCACCGAAGGTGCGGCCGGCCTGTTTTACGGCAACCCTGGCCAGTTGTGGACCCAGATCGTCTCAATCATCGCCACGGCCGTTTTCACCGCCGTCGGGACCCTGATCGTCGTTTTCGTCACCAAAGCGATCACCGGCGGCCTGCGGGTCGACGGAGACGAAGAGATTCAGGGTTTGGACAATGCCCTGCATGGCGAACGCGGATTCGAAATCATGTAACCCGCATAGAAATTAGAAAGATTTTTATTGCTTTCACGACCAAATTTAAGAGGAGGTAGAAAAATGAAAAAAATCGAGGCCATCGTCAAGCCATTCAAGCTGGACGATGTGAAAGAGGCCCTCAACGAGATAGGCATCCAGGGGATGACCATTTCGGAGGTCAAAGGCTACGGGCGCCAGAAAGGCCATAAAGAGATCTACCGGGGCGCCGAGTACGTGGTGGATTTCATCCCCAAGGTGAAAATCGAGATCATCGTCGATTCCGAGCGTGCCGACGAGGTGGTGGAGGCCATTAAAAATTCGGCCAACACCGGTAAAATCGGCGACGGAAAGATTTTTGTCTTCAACGTGGAAGAGGTGATCCGGGTGAGGACGGGCGAAAAAGGCAAGGATGCCATTTAAACAGGAAAATAGATAAATATCTAACAACCTATTATTGGAGGAAATCATGACCCCAGAACAAGTATTGGCAATGGCAAAGGAAAACGGCGTAAAGGTACTGGATATCCGCTTCATGGATTATCCGGGCGTGTGGCAGCATTTTTCGGTGCCCATCGGCGAATTGGAAGAGGGCAGCTTCGAAGACGGTTTTGGCTTCGACGGCTCCAGTATCCGCGGCTGGCAGCCCATCAACGCCAGCGACATGCTGGTGGTGCCCGACGCAAGCACAGCCAAAATCGACCCCTTTTTCAAGGTTCCGACGCTCGTGCTCATCGGCAACATCGTCGATCCGATCACCCGGGAAGCCTACTCCCGCGACCCCAGAAACATCGCCCGCAAGGCCGAAGCTTACCTCAAGAGCACCGGCATCGGCGACACCGCCTTCATCGGACCGGAAGCCGAATTCTTCATTTTCGACGACATCCGCTACGACAGCCAGCGGAATTCATGCTTCTATGCCGTGGACTCCGTGGAGGGTATCTGGAACACCGGCCGCTGCGAAGAGCCCAACCTGGGCTACAAACCGCGCCACAAGGAGGGCTACTTCCCCGTGCCGCCGACCGACAAGTTCCAGGACCTGCGCACCGACATGATGCTGACCCTGGAAAACCTGGGCATCGACGTGGAGTGCCAGCACCATGAAGTGGCCACTTCGGGACAAGCGGAGATCGACATGCGCTTCAAGCCCCTTTTGCAGATGGCCGACCAGCTCATGTGGTTCAAATATGTTCTCAAGAATGTGGCCTACAAGGCCGGGCACACCGTCACCTTCATGCCCAAACCGCTATTCGAGGACAACGGCACCGGCATGCACACCCACATCTCCATCTGGAAAGACGGCAACCCCCTGTTCGCCGGCGACAAATATGCCGGGGTTTCCCAGGAGGCCCTGTACGCCATCGGCGGCATCCTGAAGCACTGCCGGGCCCTGTGCGCCATCACCAACCCGACCACCAACTCCTACAAGCGTCTGGTGCCGGGTTTCGAGGCTCCGGTGAACCTGGCCTACTCCAGCCGTAACCGCAGCGCGTCCATCCGGATTCCCATGTACTCGGCATCTCCCAAGGCCAAGCGTATCGAGTTCCGTACGCCAGATCCTTCCTGCAACGGCTACCTGGCCTTCTCCGCCATGCTGATGGCCGTCATCGACGGGATCGAAAACAAGATCGATCCGGGCGATCCGCTGGACAAGAACATTTACGACCTGCCGCCCGAGGAGCTGGCCGAAATCCCCTCAGCACCGGGTTCCCTGGATGAAGCACTGGCCGCGCTGAAGGAAGACCACGACTTCCTGCTCAAGGGCGACGTCTTCACCCAGGATGCTATCGACATGTGGATCGATTACAAAACCGCCAACGAAGTCAACCCCGTGAAGCTGCGTCCGCATCCCCACGAGTTCTTCCTGTACTACGACATCTAATTTGACCGATCCCTCCCGACAGTAATCGGTCTCCCTGAAAACGGCGACCCGCGATTTGCGGGCCGCCATTTTTATTGCGACAAGATCTACTTTTTTCGGGTCACTTCCATGGTGATGAGTACATCCACATCCTTGCCCACAACGCCCATCTTGTAGAATTTACCGTTGCCCACATGATAGCTGAGCCGGTCGATGGTCATACGGGCCTCAAATCCGGCGACTTCCGACTTGGCGTCAAACGGATGCGTGGTAACGCCCAGCAGGGTGAAGGGAACCGAAACGCTCTGGCTGACATCCTTGACCGTCATTTTGCCCTCCACGATATACTGATTGTCCTTGACATGCTTCACGGCCGTGCTGCTGAAAGTCATCTTGGGGTATTTTTTGGAATCGAAGAAATCGCCGGAATTGAGATGGCCATCACGTTTGCTGTTGCCGGTATTGATGCTTTTAACCTTGACTTCGAAGTCGAAGCGGCTGCCGGCAAGGTCTTCTGGTGAGAAGTTTACCGTGGCGGTAAAGTCTTCGAAATACCCACGGGTTGTAGAGTAGATGTGGTTGACGCTGAAGTAGACGCCGGAGTGGGCCGGGTCAACTTCCCATTGGGGGGCGGCAGCCTGGACCTGGGCTGCGAAAACGAAGAGAAATATCGTGGCGACGGTAAATCGGATAAATGCTTTCATAAAAGTCCTCCTGTCGGTACGTGCCCATTTGGCACGGGATCGGTATTGGCCATGTAGTTTACTGCCGCGATGCACGGGGCAAATAAGGAATATCGGGCAGCAGGTATTAAAAGCCGAAGGTTTCGGTAATAATCAAGCGGGCGGAAAAGCCGAGGGCTTTAAGTTCTGTGGTGAGCGCTGTCATCATTGAGGGCGGGCCGCACAGAAAAACTGCCGACCCGCGACTGCAGCCGCTGAGCAAGGATTGCAGCATTATCCGGTTCAATCGTCCCGATGGCGTTCCGCTGTCCGCATTTTCCGTAAAAATAGGAACGCGGCGCAGACCTGTCAATTTTGCGGATAGATGTTGGAACTCCTCGGTAAAGACTAATTGTGTTCGTGTGCGGTTGCTCCAGATCAGGGTAATGGGACGCGGGTCGCCATGATCGGCCATGAAGCGCAGCATGCTCAGCATGGGGGTAATGCCGATGCCTCCGGCGATCATGATCAGTTCCTGCTGCCCCGAAGCTTGCAGAAGATGGCCGAAACGGCCGAAAGGTCCCTGAAGGTAGGCCCGATCGCCGATGGCCAGGGTCTCTACCTGCCGGGTCCAGTCCCCGCAGTGGCGGATGGCGAACTGGATCGTGCCGGGCCGACTGGGCGTGGAGGCCAGGGTAAAGGGATGGGGTTCCCGGGACAGGATTTGACTGGTAAAGGAAACGAAGGCGAACTGGCCGGGGAAATAGGCCATGGCGGCGCCTTTTTCCGGTGCGACTTCCACACAGGTGCATTCCCGGCCGATATTCTCGACCCGGGTAACTGAAAAGGGGGTTCGGCGGGTGCGCAGCCAGGTGCTGCGGATCCACAACCAGAACAGGGTGAAGACGCCGGCGGCCGACAGAACGGCCAGGCGGGGCGGCGGGTTGTCGGTAAAGGTTTCGCTGACATAACGCACATGCACGATCAAAAGGGCCGCGGTGATCAATCCGGCGATGCGGTGGCCCGTCAGCCAGTGGTGAAAGGCGATTTTCAGCGGCCGCCGCCACTGGGTACAGGCAAACTGCGCCAGAAGGACGACCAGCAACCCCACGCCCACCCATTCCGGCCAGTAGCGCATCTCCAGAGGGATCAGCAGTTTGCCTTCGGCAAGCAGCACGCACAGCGGGTGGATCAGGGCCATGATAACAATGGCCCATGCGTGCCAACGGTGCTGACGGATCAGGCCGGGAAGGGAAAAGATGCGGTCGAGAAGCTTCAGCCGACCGGCCAGGGGAAGCTGCAAAAGAATCATCAGACCGGCGGCCATGCCCAGCATTTTGCCGGCGCGCAGGCTGATTTTTGCAGCTCCGAATTTGTACCACATGGACGGCGACTCAAAGTGAAACGGGATGGCCAGGGCACCGGCCAGCAGCAAAAGAACCAGAAGGACACATGCGGTGGCCGCCAGGTAGCGGATCCTGGCGGGAAGTATTTTTGCTGTTGAATCGATTTTATTGCCTCAAGGCGGGTTACGGGTCGTCAGGCGAAAGGCCCTTTCCGGTTATAAGGCCGGAAAATCGCGTGAAACTAAATAGATATGGTTGCTGCCGTTGCGAAATACAACCAAAGATAACGCATTTGTTATACCCATGAGAAACCATATCACTATAGGTTTCCGAGGACAAGAAGTCAGGCCTGCGTCACACCCGAAATAGGCTTCCCGGCTTTGTCCCGATAAAAAAGGAGGGCGGTTGGTAGGCCTTTCAAGGCATGGAAAGGGACAAAAGGTCCATGCTCCAAACGGCTTTTGATATTTCAGGAATTGTTTTCGATAACGGAGTCGGTCACCTCGATCAACGTGTCGCTGTGCATGGAAATACCATCGTAGACCGGGTACCATGAGCCGCCGATGTTGTCTGCGATTACCGAATCGTCGATGACGATATTGCCGCTATGATCGTTGGAAACGAAGAAGATGGCTGACCCGTGCTCATTGACCTCGTTGTATTCGATCAAAGAGCCAAGGACGGTTAAGGTCATCGTATTGCCGTCGTTGTAAATGGCGCCGCCGCTACCGCCGCCGGGTGTTCCGGACTCGGCCGGGTTGGCGCCGTATCCGATGGCGCGATTATAGGAAAAAAGGCTGTTGATGATGGTCCAGGAGACGCCGATGCTGCTGATGGCGCCGCCATTGGAGCCTACATTGCCATAATCTTCCATGCCGCCAAAGGTGCAGTTGACGATATAGACGGGAAGGCCCTCATATTGGCTGAACACCCGGATGGCGCCGCCACCCAAATCGGGGCCCGTATCCGCGCAAAAATTGTTGAAAAAGCGACAGTTGACCGCTTTGAAGCGCCCGCCGCGCACCCATATCGCCCCGCCGCCATCGTATTCGGTTTCCGCGGAGGAATTGCCATTTACAAAGGTGATGTTCTGCACCGTCAAACGAGGGTGGTCCTGGTTCTGGCAATGGGAGGTGGTCCAGACCTGATCGGAGTCGCAGGTATTCATGTATAATATCCGCGTGGTTCCCCCGCCGCTGAGCGATACCAGATTTCCCCCCGTCGATGACGACATCCGGGTCCTCATCGTTGAATACCTTGGCCGGACTTGAAAGCGTAATCGTAATCGGATCGGGGCCGCAATCGAATACAATGGTTCCCCCTTGGGCAACGGCGTCGAAAAAGGCTTCGGCGCTGCAACTCTCCGGCGTCCCGCTGCCGACAACATGATCGGGATAGGATACATCCTCAGGGCTTGCCTCAGCCGGAATCAATGCTTCTCCATCCGGGTTGCCGGCTGATGGGCCGTCTTCCGGATCGACCAGCGAAAAGCTGGCGCTCTGATCCGCTGAAGGTGACGTACTCCCGCCGCCAGAACCACCGGAGCCGCAGCCTGCCAGAAGGATGAATACCGATGCCGTAAATAGCGTGCCAAAGGCAAGTCGCATGGGTCGCCTCACATTTGCCCTCTTTAGTAGGTGGTACAGTCGCTTTTTTTGGGATCTTAATTGAAAAAGCAAACCCCGGGCCAAAGGTAAACGATGACGACAGCAAAACGTATTTCTTTATATTTCGGAGGGTAAAGAGAGAATTTCGTTCCGTTAAAAAGAAAAGCGGACGTTGTCGGACTGAAGTGGGTAAGGATTGAAACTATCGGTTACGCTTTTCTGCACACGATTTTAAAATGGATAAGCGTTTATTTTTTTTTCAGCAGCTCTTCCAGCGCGGCAAAAGGCTTGTGTGAAAAATCAGATGTGGACGATTCTGTGGATGCAGAACTTCCATCGTAGGCATCGGCAACTTCAAGGCGACCGTGCTCGTTGTCGTGGCAGTAAATGCACAGCAGTTCCCAGTTGCTGCCATCGGGCGGGTTGTTGTCGTGGTTGTGGTCCCGGTGATGGACGGTCAGTTCCTTCAGTTGTTTGCCGCTGAACTCCCGGCCGCAGCGTCCGCAGACATGCGGGAACAGCTTCAGAGCTTTTTCGCGGTAGGTTTTTTCCCGTTCACGCATATGGCGGCGGGCTTCGGCAACGACGTTGGAGAGGTTGTCGGAACCTTTCGTTTTTTTGTCGGAAGGCATGACGGCACTCCTTACTGACGCCGCTCGCACACAGAGCATGGGAGCGGAGCGCGGACTCCTATCATTTCATAGGCAACCGTGAATATTAGCATTTATTATACCATCTACAGGAGTCGGGAACAAGCCGTCGATCCTCCTTCCAGGTTTCTCTATCTTCGGTTCGGACACTTTTCAATTGATTTTCTTATATAATCCAGTAAGCTGAAACGTCTGTATTGAGTGAACGCGCTTTTTATTCTCGACCAACATTCATTAATGTTTGAAACGACTCGGTTTAGTCTGCATGGCAACAGCGCGCTTCCAAAACCTGCTCAGGCATATCCCCTTTCGCATCTTCATGCCGGTGGTGATGACGGTCCTGCTGTTTATCCTGACGATCTTCCAGTTGATCCTGCCAATGATGCAGGAGCGCCTGATGGACGGCAAGCGGGAGGTGATCCGGGAGCTGGTGGTGTCGGCCTGGAGCAGCCTGGAAGGGTACGCCAGGCAGGAGCGACAGGGCTTGTTGAGCCGCGAGGCGGCCCAGCAGCAGGCCAAAACCCACCTTCGGGGGCTGCGTTACGGACCGAACTTCAAGGACTATTTCTGGATCAACGACATGCACCCCCGGATGATTATGCATCCGTACCGTCCGGATCTGGAAGGCAAGGATATTTCGACTTTTGCGGACCCCGCCGGGAAACGGCTGTTCATCGCCTGCGTCGAGATTGTAAGGGCTAAGGGTGCCGGATACGTGGACTATCAGTGGCAATGGATGGACGATCCAACCCGGATCGTGCCCAAGATTTCCTATGTGATGGGATTCGAACCCTGGGGCTGGATTTTGGGATCGGGTATTTACGTGGAGGATGTCCACGCCCAGATTTCGGCAATCACGCGCAAACTCACCCTGGTCTGCAGTTGGATTCTTTTTGCGATCATCCTGCTTTCGGTGCTGATCGTCGCGCATGGCGCAAAGGTCACCCATGAAAAAAAGCAGGCCGAGGAAATGGCCCTGCTCAAGCAGGAGCAGCTTTTCCAGGCCGCCAAAATGGTGTCCCTGGGCACGCTGGTTTCCGGGGTGGCCCACGAAATCAACAATCCCATTACGTCGGTCATGCTCAATGCCCCCAATCTTGGCCGCATGTGGGAGTCCGTTCTGCCCATTCTGGATCGCTACCATATGCAAAACGGAGACTTTCCGGTGGGCGGCACCGTATACAGCCGCATCCGCGACCGGATTCCCCCGATGCTGACCAGCATTACTGACGATGCCCGCCGGGTTCGGGACATTGTGAAAGACCTCAAGGATTTCGCCAGGGACAACCCATCGGAATCGATGGAAGATGTGGATGTGAACGAGGTGGTCCACAAGGCGGTGGGGTTGACCGCCAACCTGATCAATAAATCGACCCGGCACTTCAAACTGGATTGCCAGGTCGATCTACCGCCGGTTTACGGAAATGCCCAGCGGATCGAACAGGTGACGATCAATCTGGTGGTCAACGCCTGCCAGGCGCTGCCGGATGCCGAGCGGTCCGTCACGGTGGGCACCGGATTCGAGGCGGACCGGAACTGCGTGTTTATAGCGGTGTGCGACGAGGGGGTGGGCATCCCCGCCGAAGCCTTGATGCAGATTACCGATCCTTTTTTTACCACCCGACGGGAACAGGGCGGTACCGGACTCGGGCTGGCCATTACCGACCGTATTGTCAGGGATCACGGCGGCACCCTGACGTTCGACTCGACCCCGGGCAAGGGAACCCGGGTGCGTGCGATTTTTCCGCTGGCAAAAGAACCCCAACAACCGAACAGGCAGGTAGATTAGCATGACAATGGCGCTGCATCCCTCTCGACCGATTCTGATTGTTGACGATGAACCTTCCATTCTGCTGGCCATCGATACCACCCTTCAAATGGCCGGTCTGAACCATACGATCACCTGCCAGGACAGCCGTCGGGTGATGGACCTGTTGGCCGACACCCCGATAGAATCCATGCTCCTGGACCTGAATATGCCCAATGTCGACGGCCACCGGCTGCTGGACGACGTTCGACAGGAATACCCCGATATACCGGTGATTATCGTCACCGGTGCCGTGGATGTGGAAACCGCCGTGCGATGCATCAAAGCCGGAGCCTTCGATTACATCGTCAAACCGGTGGAGGCGGATCGTCTGGTCACGGCCGTCAACCGGGCGATCTCCTTTCAGGAACTCAGGCGGGAAAACCAGTCGCTGCGGCGGCACATGCTGCGCGACGATCTGGAACATCCGGAAGCCTTCAGGAACATCATTACGGCCAACCCGAAAATGCTGACCCTTTTTCAATACGTGGAGTCCATTGCCGCCACCTCGCAGCCGGTTTTGATCCGGGGCGAAACCGGCGTGGGCAAAGAGCTGATTGCCCGGGCCATTCACCGGCTGAGCGGGTTGAAAGGACGCTTTGTCGCCGTCAACGCAGCCGGTCTGGACGACACCATCTTTTCGGATACGCTGTTCGGCCATGCAAAAGGGGCGTTTACCGGTGCGGACAGTCCCCGTGGCGGCCTGATCGAGCAGGCTGACGGGGGAACCCTGTTTCTCGATGAAATCGGCGACCTGACCCAAGCCTCCCAGGTGAAGCTGCTGCGGTTGCTGCAGGAAGGGGAATATTTTGCGCTGGGCGACGACCTGCCGCGATCGTCCAACGCGCGAATCATCGCCGCCACCAACCAGCGCCTGTCCACGCTGTTGAAGGAAAATCGATTTCGCAAGGATCTCAACTATCGATTGCAGACCCATCGCATCGTCGTCCCGCCGCTAAGGGAGCGCCTGGAGGATGTTCCCCTGCTGGTCGATCACTTTATCGCCGCGGCGGCCTCCAGTCTGAACAAACCGAGGCCATCGGTACCGGACGCGCTGATGACGCTGCTGACCGGCTATTTCTACCCGGGCAATGTTCGTGAACTGGAATCCATGATTTTCGATGCCGTCAGCCGGCATCAATCCGGCCCCCTTTCCATTGCATCCATTCAAGCCCATATCGACCGGGAGCAGACTGCCGGAGGAAGTGGAATGTCGTCCCCGGCTGTCTACGATTCCGGCGACCCACCCATCAGCTTTTCCCATCGCCTGCCCACCCTCAAAGAAGCGGCGCAACTGCTGGTTGCAGAGGCCATGCGTCGCAGCGGCGGAAATCAGTCCAAAGCTTCGAAAATGCTCGGCGTTTCTCAGCAGGCGTTGAGCAAGAGGCTGAAAAAAGCCAGCGATTGACGCCCACGCTCCAACAACCAACGTTGTGAATACAATAAAAATTGTGGATGTCGTTGACGGGCTATTTCCTGAGCATAGGAGCCGGACTGCGAGACCTTTTTTATGTTTTTTGCCGGTGGGTTAACAACTATGGTTGTGATTTTGTCGAAAGAAAAATATCGGGATAGTTTTTATTTATTTGAAACCATTGATGATTTATCAGTTATTGGTTTGTGGCACAAGTTTTGGAGGATGATAAGAGTTGAACAGCATTCATTCGTTGACAGTTGGATTAATCAATAAAAATCATTAATGGCGGTTGGGAAAGGAGGGCGGCAAATTTTATGGATCCTGAAATGACGCTACCGCTTTCGAGCAAGCAAGCAAAGACCCATGAGTTTGTCAATTCCCTTTCTTCCGTAAGGTCCCTGGCTGAATTGCTGGCTGAAAACCCGGGGCTGGATGCAGGCGATCGCAGTCGATTCATCGGCATGATTCGCGATGAAACCGAGCGCTTGATCAATTTGATGGCCTATTTGAACCTGGAATTCGATGCAACCACATCATGATAATAAGTAACCGCGTTTAGCGGTTGGCATCGAAACCGGAGAATGCGATGAGCGAAATCAAGCTGTCTTTTTTGGATTGCCTGTTGGCACCTGGCGCGATGCTGTTTTTAATAACCGGCACCCAGAACGATACCGAAGAAAAGAAGCAACCGGTTTTAAAGCGCCTACGGGAAAAGATTGCGTTCGCCAGGGCGCAGCCCCTGGACATCTATCTTGGTGCGCGCCACCTATTATAACGAATTTGCAATAAAGCTAAATTCCTCGCATTCGTACACCTGTTCGTAAAACCGGTGAAGCACCGAGATGGTCGCTGCGCCCGGATCGCAAGGCGCGAGAAGCGTGAATAGCCAAAGCCTATTCACGCGCCGAGCAACACCGTGAGCCGGGATGCAGCGGCAAGCGAATGCCATCGGATTTACGAATAGGTGTACTTAATCTGCGATGGATCGTTGAAGATTGCCTCGGCTACCGGCCAGCCAGGCAATCTTCTTTTTTTGTAAGCGTTCACAGGGTGCCGCATCTGCTTTGTTCCCGGGCACTGAAGTTTGACCAAACCGTCTTCGTGCACGGCGCTTCACATCCTTGGCACCCTCTAAACGCCTACGGGGCAGGCAGTTGCGGCACATTGGGCATTTCAACCCCTGAACGGGTACCTTTTTAGAGCAGGCGTTCCCGGAAACGGGAGGGACTGTCCAGGTAAAGATCCATGGCATGCTGGAAGCCGAGGTCGGCAACCAGTTGCAGGCCCCGTTTGCGGTATCTGTACTGACGCAATTCGGGAACCATTGCCTGAGGGTTGTTGGCAAAGAGATCCGACCATTTTAACCGACGATTCTCGCAATACCGTCTGAGGACGCGATCAACCAGGCCTCCGACCACCGACTCTTCCAGGGCCATCCATTCTTCAGCGATATTTCGGGCTGCCGCGAGACTCTCCGGCGGCCGGTTCTGAAAATGGGTTGAAATTTCGCGGTCTGTCGCCCGACCCAGCAGGTAATGCAGCGTCTCTTCAGCGGGAATGGCCATCAGGGTGTACAGATTGTCGGTGTCGTTCTGCCAGATGGTAAAAGGCTTGCGGGCCAATTCGAACTGTCCCGGCGCCACCATCTCTATTTCCAGATCCACTGCGCCCAGATGGTTGGAGTAGATGGCGCCGGAAATGATGGTTTTGATGCTGTTCCCTGATTCTGCGGTAAACCTGCAAGTTGCGCGAAAATCTTTTGCCAGGCGATGAACCAGAAAGGCGGAAATGCCATCTTGCGATATCGCCGGATAGCTTTTTTCAGGGCTGGTGATGGCGCTGTAAATATTGTCCATCCCGTTCATTCCGAAAATCGAATCGGTGATGTCCAGGCAATACCGTTGATACGCCGTTCCGAGACCGTCCTGCGATTGGGGGATGAATTGCAAGCGGACTTGTATCTCCTCGATGTTCAGTCGAAGCTGTTTTTTGAAGCCAACCTTTTTTTTGATCCGCGACAACAGATCCTTTCGCCCGAACAACTGTCGCCGGATATGCTGCTCGATTTCCACATCCGGATCGGTCGTGTAATCCCTGAATACCAGCAAGGGCCCCTTTCGGGACGGTAAACCAGCAATCCGGGTGATCTGCTCGAGATCGTCGCCCGTGCCTGCAAATGCGTAGCTTAACGGTTCAACGGTCCAGGCCGTCAACCCCACGATACCCATGGTCATCAATTGTCGCCGGGTCAGACCGTATTGCTGTCCAATGGTCGGCTTGCGTGGTTCCATAAATGTTTTATCGGCAACTTCTTATAAATCAGTAGACAAATTGGCGCATCCATTTAT
This sequence comes from Desulfosarcina widdelii, assembly GCF_009688965.1. Classification (GTDB taxonomy): domain Bacteria; phylum Desulfobacterota; class Desulfobacteria; order Desulfobacterales; family Desulfosarcinaceae; genus Desulfosarcina; species Desulfosarcina widdelii. The sequence continues at coordinate 4,876,515 of NZ_AP021875.1, forward strand.
CCCCGCCGCTGTGGTTTTCCTAAGGACACGGCGCGCCGTACCCTTCACTTGGGTATTCATGTACGGCGATGACGCCCATTTACCCTTTCGATTTTTAAGAATCCGTCAAGACGATTCATGCGCAAATTTGGTTCCCAAGGTGAAATTAGCGAAACAATCAACATAGCAATGTTGGCGGGAAAATCAAAATACTCTATTGTGACAGATAGTTATATAGTTGGCACGTCCGTTGCTCAACTACAATGCAACACACCGTCGGTCGGTTCCGAAATTGCTGAGGGTTCAGCAAAGGGTGTGTGGATAGCGGGAGGCGATTTGGCCTCCCCGGGCAGAACTGGGGTCCGTAAAAAACAGTAGGAGGGAAGCGAGATGAAAATTACAAGAAAAACAATTACCGTCGGTTTGGTTGGTGCCTTGCTTATGGTTCTGGCGACCACCGGAATAGCGATGGCAGCGGACAGCATTACCGGCACGGTGACGGAAAAAGGAGAGATCATCGTTCTCGATGCTGCTGACAGCAGCTACGTGCTGGAAGGGAGCGACAAGGCCCCTGACATGATCGGCAAGAAGGTCAAGGTGACCGGAACGATTGCCGAAAAAGATAACGTAAAAGTGATCAATGTATTATCGATGGAGGAAGTTACCGAATAGGGCTGAAACGGTGGTCGGTCCCAAGGGCGTAACATTGGGCCTACGCCGTTCTTAAAAAGGTCGCCTGCACCCGGGAAGGACCCCGACCGGCAGCGGGCATGATTGTAAAAAGAAAAAATGGCGGGGAAGGCGGCCAGTGCGCTGCCTTCCCCGCCATTTTTATTGATTTGAAATCCTTAAGGATTCTTTCCCAACAGATTTTTTGCATCCGCGGAAAATCGAAGAAATGGACCTGAAGGTGGTTTTTTGACAATCGTTATGTCATAATTAGTATAAATTTTAATATTGAGCGTTGTATTCAAAATCCGATGCTTGTACCAGACGAAAAAGAAGCTCAAGAACGACCCGATCCCGGGTCGTTGCTTTTTGGTGCTTCCCATTCGGACAAGCTGTCTGCAAACTTCAACCAGTTAGGAAAGGGAGTGTATCATGACCAATGGAATCCTTGCGATAGATCCGCCTGCCAACGAGCCCGTTTACCAATACCGGGCGGGCAGCGACGAACGCAAACGGATCAAAGACGAATTGCAGCGGCTGAAAGCCACGGAAGTGGAGATCCCCCTGATCATTGGCGGCAAGCCCGTTAAAACCGGGAACTTGGGACGCTGTGCCGTTCCACACGACCACAACCAACAGTTGGGTGTCTTTCATCAAGCCGGCGAAAAAGAGGTCAACATGGCCATCGAAGCCAGTGCTGCGGCGTCCGAGCAATGGGCCTCCATGGACTGGCAAGACCGACTGGCAATTTTTTCCAAAGCGGCCGATCTCATTGCCGGTCCGCGGCGAATGGCCCTCAACGCGGCCACCATGCTCGGCCAGGGGAAGAACGTATTTCAGGCGGAAATCGATGCCGCCTGCGAAATCATCGATTTTCTGCGATTTAACACTTATTACGCCACTCAGATCTACCGTCAGCAGCCCGGTTCCGGGTCGGCCGAATGGAACCAGATGGAATATCGGCCCTTGGAGGGCTTCGTTTTTGCCGTCACCCCGTTCAATTTTACGGCGATTGCCGGAAACCTGCCCTCGGCGCCGGCCATGATGGGCAACACCGTGCTGTGGAAGCCGGCTTCTACAGCCGTCTATTCCGCCTGGATGCTCATGGAGATTTTTATGGAAGCCGGTTTGCCGCCCGGCGTGATCAATTTTCTGCCCGGCTCCGGATCACAGGTGGGCAACCCCATAATGGCTAGTCCGAACCTGGCCGGCATTCATTTCACCGGGTCCACGGCGGTTTTCCAGGGATTGTGGAAAAAAGCGGCTGAAAACTTGAGCCAATACCGGAGTTATCCGCGCATTGTGGGCGAGACCGGCGGCAAGGATTTTGTTTGCGTACATCCCAGTGCTGACCTTGACGCGGTGGTTGCGGGCCTTGTCCGTGGGGCGTTCGAATATCAGGGGCAGAAATGCTCCGCGGCTTCCCGGGCCTACATCCCCGAATCGCTCTGGCCCGGCATCAAAGAAAAACTACTCACTGCCATGGCGTCCATCAAGGTGGGGCCGCCGGAGGATTTTTCCAACTTTGTCAACGCCGTGATCGACCGTAGCGCCTTTGACACGATCACCGCAGCCATCGACTATGCCAAGGAGCATGACGCGGCGGAAATCATTGCCGGCGGCGGCTATGATGACAGCACGGGCTTTTTTATCGATCCCACGGTGATCGTAACCGCCGATCCCCATTTCAAGACCATGGAAGAGGAGTTATTCGGGCCCGTGCTGACCATCTATGTTTACGCCGACCCGGACTATGAGGCCATGTTGGACCTGTGCGACAAGACCTCTCCCTATGGACTCACCGGTGCCGTCTTTGCCAAAGAGCGCTCGGCCATTGCCGTGGCCAGACGGAAGCTGGTGAATGCCGCCGGAAATTTTTACATCAACGACAAACCCACCGGCTCCGTGGTCGGAAAGCAGCCCTTTGGCGGCGCCCGGGCCTCTGGAACCAATGACAAGGCGGGAAGCATCATGAACCTGTACCGCTGGGTCAGTCCCCGAACCATCAAAGAGAATTATTTGTCGCCCACGGACTACCGCTATCCCTATATGGAGGAAGCGTAAGGCTTATGCTGAACCGTTGGATGGCCATCGATTGTCGAACCGCCGCCGGATCTGCGAAAAAACGTCTCCTCGGTTGGTTCGGCGACGATTATTCATAAATTTTCACAAAACGCTTTCAGGGAGTTGAGAATGGAGTTTTTAAAGACGCTGCGCATCGAAAAGGAAAATCAAGGGGTCTCCACAGGACAGAACTGGCTCGACGGAGAAAGCGGTCCGCCGCTGGACGTGTTTTCTCCGGCCGATGGCAAGCTCATCGCCCGGGTGCTGACCGCCACGGAAGCCGCCTACGAAAAAGTCGTCGAAAAGGCGCATCAGGCATTTTTGAAATGGCGGATGGTCCCGGCTCCCAAACGGGGCGAAATCGTTCGCCAGATCAGCAACCAGCTCCGGGTTTACAAGGATGCCCTCGGCGCGTTGGTATCCTACGAAACCGGAAAATCCCTTCAGGAAGGCAAGGGCGAGGTCCAGGAGATGATCGATATCTGTGACTTTGCTGTGGGGCAATCCAGGCAGCTATACGGGTTTACCATGCATTCGGAGCGCCAGGAGCATCGGATGTACGACCAGTACCATCCGCTGGGTGTGGTGGGTGTTGTTACCGCCTTCAATTTCCCGGTGGCCCCCTGGTCATGGAATGCCTCGCTGGCAGCGGTGTGCGGCGATGTCGTCCTTTGGAAGCCTTCGTCCAAATCGCCCCTTTCGGCCATTGCTGTGCAGCATATCCTTTCCGACGTGATCAAGGATAATGCCGATGTGGTTCCCGAAGGGTTGTTTTCCCTGGTGGTCGGCAGCGGACGGGCCGTGGGCGAAAACCTTTTGAATGACCGGCGGATTCCGCTGGTTTCCCTTACCGGCTCCACCCGGGTCGGGCAGCATGCCGCCCAGGCGGTTTCCGCTCGCTTCGGACGGACCATCCTGGAACTGGGGGGCAACAACGCCATCATCGTAACGCCTTCCGCGGATCTGGCCATGGCGGTCACGGCCATCGTTTTCGGCGCCGTGGGAACCGCCGGTCAACGCTGTACCTCCACCCGCCGAGTGATCGTGCACGATTCCATTTACGACAAGGTCGCCGGATCCTTGGCCAAGGCTTATGAAAGCATCCGTATCGGCGATCCCCTGGATCCGAAAAACCATATGGGGCCGCTGATCGACAAAGGGGCCGTGGAGCAATACCGGCAGGCATTGGACCAGGTAACCGCGCAGGGCGGAAAGATTCTTTACGGCGGAAAGGTGCTGGAGGGAGACGGTTACGCGTCGGGATGCTATGTGCAGCCCACCTTGTGTGAAGTGCAAAACGACTATCCCATTGTCCAGTCGGAGACCTTCGCGCCGATTCTCTACCTGATCCGCTACAGCGGCGATGTTTCCGAAGCCATCGCGATCCACAACGACGTGCCCCAGGGATTGTCGTCGGCCATTTTCTCCAACGACATCCGCGAGACCGAGCAGTTTCTCTCTGCCGCGGGCTCGGACTGCGGCATCGCCAATGTCAACATCGGCACTTCCGGCGCCGAGATCGGCGGGGCCTTCGGCGGTGAAAAAGAGACCGGGGGCGGCCGGGAATCGGGCTCCGACGCCTGGAAGGGCTACATGCGTCGGCAGACCAACACGATTAACTATGGGCGCGACCTGCCCTTGGCCCAGGGAATCGAATTCGACATCTGACGACCATATCAAAATTTTCATACAGAAAGGCCAACCACCATGTTTCGGGGTTGGCTTTTCTGTTATAAATTGCCATTCAAAAAGCAGATATCTCATTATGAAAATGGGGGAACATTTCAACTACTGCTGGTAGGACCATATTTGTCAGGCGTAGTCAGAACATGAATTTTAATGCATCAAATATAGTCTGAATTTTTGTAAATAGACGTGCCAAGCGCGCAGCAGCACGCTTGACACGGCAGTGCTTCTTGAATACACTTTTTTTATTGGCAAGGGATTTGCCCGGTGCCATTGCAGTGCTCGCTTTACTTCCGCCGTTTTGTTCCAATGCACCCTGCTCCATCTGTACCTTCGACTATCGAATTTTTATTGCTTTCACTGCTCAAAACTTCTTCTTCCCCGTTTGCTGACCGACTGATGCCATCGGGCGAAATAAGTTCCGGCGTTAACCCACTGTTTAAAAGGAGGCGCCATGAAAGCAATTCACCAACTAATCGAAGAGCAGGTTCGGCGATGGGAGATTCTCAGAAGGGAAAAAAGCGAGGCCAAGTCCCTTCCGGTGATCACCATTTCGCGTGAACCAGGCAGCGGAGGGAAGTTTGTGGCAAGGGCGGTGGCCGAGCGACTCGGCCTGGACGTATTCCACCAGAAGCTGATCAACGCCATGGCCGAAAATGCTGATACCAGTACACGGGTGATCCGCACGCTGGACGAAAGAGGCGTGTCCATGCTGGAAGACTGGGTTTCGGCGGCTATCAGCGACCGTCATCTCTGGCCGGACGAGTACGCCAGCATGATGATGAAAGTGATCGGCACCATCGGACGGCATGGTCGGGCCATTATTGTCGGTCGGGGCGCCAACTTTGTACTGCCGCCGGAAAACCGCTTTCGGGTGCGGATTATTGCTCCACTTGAAAAACGGGTCTCTTGTGTGGCGGAAGACTTTGGCATTTCCAAGCAGGAGGCCAGAAAACGGGTTCTGCGCACCGAATCCGACCGCAAGGCGTTCATCCGGAAGTATTTTTATAGTGACATCAGCAATCCGGCGAACTATGATATGGTGTTGAATACAGGAACTCTTTCCGTCGATTCAGCGGCAGCGGCGATTTGCAGTGCGGTTGGCTGACCGGGCCGGAACGGGGAAACATCGGATAAAAACGGTGCATGATCGGAAGAATTGACAATTCGTTATCGGCGCTCCCCGCTTTAGGGGCGGCTGGCGTTTCAAATGGCCAGCCGTCCGGCCGGATCGGTGCGTCTGTTGAACCCAATGCAGGGCAGTCCGACCAAAAAGGGAATACAACCGGCGATCCGACGCTGACCGAAAGCGAAGAGCAGGAGGTCCAGCGCCTGAACCGGCGCGACCAGGAGGTACGGGCCCATGAACGGGCCCACATGGCCGCAGGAGCGGGCGTTGTGCAAGGCGGCGCCAGTTTTACCTTTACGCGTGGGCCGGACGGAAAAATGTACGCCGTGGGCGGCGAAGTCAAGATCGATACCTCGACGGAAAACGACCCGGACCGGACCATCCGCAAAATGCAGCAGGTGAAGCGGGCAGCCCTGGCGCCGGCAGAGCCGTCGGGCACCGACCGGTCAGTTGCGGCCCGGGCCGGTCAGATCGAAGCCCAGGCGCGGCAGGAAAAAGTAAAGCAGGAGAATGCGGAGCAAAAGGAAGACCAAAACAGCCTGCAAGATGCGGGCTCCCTGCCGGTTGCGACGGCCAGGCGTCCGTACCAAAACGAGATGACCGGGCAGGCATTGAATATTATGGCGTAGCCCCCCTGAAATTTTTAAGATACGCCGGGTTTGGGCCCTTTTTTTACCACCAACCCGTAGAGTTGGGAGAGCAGCATTCCGGAAAGCATCAGCGCACAGCCAACCAGCCCTCTGACAGACATCACTTCCCCTAAAATCAACCAGCCCCCCACCGCGGCAAACACGGCTTCGAGACTGAGCAAAATGGCGGCATGGGCCGGATGGGCGTTCTTTTGACCCACCACCTGAAGGGTGTAGGCCACGCCTACGGAGAGGGCGCCGCCATAAAAAATAGGCAGCGCTGCTGCGACGATGTCGTCCATGCGGATGGTTTCGATAGCCATTGCCGTAAGCAGACTGGCCCCGGAACAGAACATGAACTGGATGAAAGCCAGGCGCAGGGAATCGGTTTTCGGGGATGCCCAGCCGATGAGATGAATATGGCTGGCCCACATGAAGGCGCCGATCAATTCTAGCAGATCTCCGAAAGAGATGCGAAAGTCTTCGTTGACGCTTAGTAGATACATGCCCACTGCTGCAATCAAGGCACCGCCCCAGGTGCCAAGGTTGGTTCGCTGGCCCCACAACAGTCCCATGATGGGAACGATGACCACGTACAGTCCGGTGATGAATCCGGCCTTTCCGGCGGTGGTGTAAACCAGACCGACCTGCTGCAGGGAGGCGCCAGCGAAAATCGCCAGTCCGGCCAGTGCCCCGTAAACCATCAATCCTTTGTTCTGGATCTGCTGTTTTTGACGTAGCTCGCGCCTGCGGCAAATGAAGGGCACCAGCACCATGGCGCCAAGGAAAAAGCGGATGCCGTTGAAGGTAAACGGGCCCACATGGTCCATGCCCAGGCGCTGGGCCACGAAAGCAAAGCCCCAGATGGTGCCGCAGAGCAGGAGAAGCAGATCGGATTGGATGTATTTTTTTATGGTCATGAAAAGGCTGTCACTTATTGGTTGCCGAATCCATTCTGCCCTCCACAGTCCGGGCACTGCCAGGTAATTCCGTTGCAGGACATGCCCCACACATTTTCATTCATGCAGTCCTGGCAGATCATGAAGCCACAGCGGCAGGACCAGCAAAAAGGAACGCTTTTCCCGCAGCAGTGGCAGGTTCGGGGGGCTTTGCGGCGTCGCCGGCTCCGGAGATTGGTCCGGGTTTCCGTATCGTTCATGACTGATTGCTAACTGGTTGAAGTCTTGTTGTTTTTTCCGGTTGATGCTACGATGCCCCTGTTCCAATGAAGGTCACTACCTAATCCAGGAGCTATTTCGTGTCAACTGAATTGAAGACCAATCGGAAAGCCGATCAGCCTACGCTGTATCTGATCGACGGCAGCGCTTACATTTACCGGGCCTATCACGCAGTGCGCGGGCTGACCAACAGCCGTGGCCTGCCCACCAACGCCACCTTCGGGTTCACCCGCATGCTGATCAAGCTGATGCAGGACCGTTCTCCCGGATACGTGGCCATGTTTTTCGATGCCAAGGGCCCCACCTTCCGGCACGAACGCTATGCGGAGTACAAGGCCAATCGGCCGCCCATGCCCGACGACCTGGTGCAGCAGTTGCCCTGGATCCACAAGGTCACCGAGGCGTTCAACATCCCCGTTTTCGAAATGCAGGGCTACGAGGCCGACGATCTTATCGGAACCCTGGCCCGCCATGCGGAAGACGACGGGTTGCGGGTCGTCATGGTCACCGGAGACAAGGATTTCATGCAACTGGTCACCAATCAGTGCACCATCTGGGACCCCATGAAAGACAAAGTGCTCGATCCGGCCGCCATCCGCGAGTCTTTCGGACTGGAGCCCCGGCAGATGATCGACGTCATGGGGTTTTCCGGAGACAGCTCGGACAACATCCCCGGCGTTCCGGGCATCGGCCAGAAGACGGCGGTCAAGCTGGTCCAGAGCTTCGAAAGCATGGACGGGGTTTATGAGAACATCGACACCATTTCCGGCAAGAAACAGAAGGAAAACCTGGTCAACTTCAAGGAGCAGGCTCAACTGAGCCGCGAACTGGTGACCATCGACCGACACGCCCCCGTCGAATTCGATCTTGAGGCACTGAAAACCAGGGGGCCGGACGACCAGGCGCTGACGAAGCTTTTTTCCGAGTTGGAGTTCCGGCAGCTTCAAAAAGAGTACGCCTCACAGGAGGAGAAGATCGAACGGCAGTATACGGCCATCATGGACCGCGATGCCCTGGACGCCCTGGTCAGGCGCCTGGAGGCGGCCGAGCGGTTTGCCCTGGACACCGAAACCACGTCCCAGGATCCCATGCAGGCGCGCTTGGTGGGGCTCTCTTTTTCCCTGCAACCGGCTGAAGCCTGGTACATTCCGGTGGGGCACAATTATCTGGGGGCGCCCGAACAGCTTTCCCTGAACACCGTCCTGAAACGTCTGGGGCCGGTGCTGACCAACCCCAAAATCGAGAAAATCGGCCAGAACATCAAGTACGACTGGATGGTGCTGCGCCGCCACGGGGCGGAGCTGGCCGGCGTGAGCTTCGACACCATGGTGGCCTCGTACCTGATCGCTCCCGGCAAGCGAGCCCACGGATTGGATCAGATCGCCCTGGACTACCTGGGGCACAAGAACATCGCGTACGCCGATGTGGCCGGCAAGGGCAAAAGCGCCGTTACTTTTGACCAGGTGATGGTTGAAAAAGCGGTCCCCTACGCTTGCGAAGATGCCGACATTACCCTGGCGGCTTACGAGATCTTCGTTCCGCTTCTCGAAAAAAACAAGGTGGCCGAGTTGATGAAAACGGTGGAGATGCCGCTGCTGCCCGTTCTGCTGGAGATGGAAATGACCGGGGTATGTGTGGATCGGGATCGTCTTCACGACCTGTCCGAATCCTTTGCCGACCAGCTATCCCTGCTGGAAAAACAGATCCACGAAATGGCTGGCGAGGCCTTCAATATCAACTCTTCCCAGCAGTTGGGCCATATTCTCTTCGAGAAGCTCAAGCTGCCGGTCCAGAAGAAGACCAAGAAGAAGACCGGGTATTCCACCGACGTGGAGGTGCTGACCACCCTGGCCCGCAAGCATGAACTACCGGCCCTGGTACTGCGCCACCGGACCCTGGCCAAGCTCAAATCCACCTATGCCGACGCACTGCTGGAACTGATCCACCCCGAGACCGGACGCATCCACACCTCCTTCAACCAGACCGTGGCCGCCACGGGACGGCTGAGCAGCAGCGATCCCAACCTGCAGAACATCCCGATCCGCACCGAGGAGGGTCGAGAAATCCGGAAGGCCTTCGTGCCCCGCAAGGGCTGGCACTTCCTTTCGGCCGACTACTCCCAGATCGAACTTCGCATTCTGGCCCACTGCTCCGACGACCCCATCCTGATCCAGGCCTTCAAGGAGGACGAGGACATTCACACGCGCACGGCCTGCGAGGTCTTCCAGGTTTTTCCCCAGATGATCACCGACGACCTGCGGCGGCAGGCCAAGGCCATCAACTTCGGCATCATTTACGGCATGAGCGCCTACGGGCTGTCCCGCGAACTGGAGATCGGCAACAAGATGGCCCAGACTTACATCGACAACTATTTCGCGCGCTACAAGGGGGTCAAAGCCTTTATCGACCAGACCATTGCCGACGCCCGTGAAAGCCGTCAGACCAGTACCCTGCTGGGGCGCATCCGCCAACTGCCGGAAATCACCAGCAGCAACCGCAACCTGCGGCAGTTCGCCGAACGCACCGCCATCAACACACCCATCCAGGGAACGGCCGCGGACCTGATCAAACTGGCCATGATCAACGTGCATCAAGCGCTGCGCAACAAGGGCATGCGAACGGCCATGCTGCTTTCCGTGCACGACGAAATCATTTTCGAGGTGCCGCCCGAAGAACTTGAGGCCGCCCAGGCCCTGGTCCGCAAGGAAATGGAAGGGGTTTGGGATCTGGCCGTGCCATTGAAGGTTAACATGGCGTATGGGCAAAACTGGGCTGAAGCCCACTGATGAGGGTTCCGTAAAAAGCCCGATATCGGCGAACCGCTTCGTCCCCCGTCAGTGCGGAGTACGTTCAGGTACGCCTTCCTCCTCGGGACTCGCAAGCCTTGATCTCGGGCTTTTTACAGAACCGTCCCCCCACCCTGCCAGCCAGAATAGGATTGGAGACTTGCCATGAGAAGATCCACAAAAATTATCGAAACGCTCTTGATTGCCATGCTCATGATCGGTTGCGCCGGGCCGCGAATCACCCTTTTCTCGGACGCTTCGGATCCCCTGCGCGAGATGACCCTGGAAGGCACGGCCGAAGAGCGGATCGCGTTGATTCCGGTCACCGGCATCATTTCGGACAAGCCCAAAGCCCAGTTCATGCGAAAGACTCCCGGCGTGGTGCAGGAAGTCGTCTCACACCTGCACCTGGCCGAAAAAGACGACCGGGTCAAGGCCATAATCCTGAAAATCGATACCCCCGGCGGCACCACCACGGCCAGCGACATGCTCTACCATGAGATCGTCTCTTTCAAGGAGCGGACCGGAAAGAAGATCGTGGTCTGCATGATGAATGTGGCCACCTCCGGCGGTTATTACATCTCCTTGCCGGCCGACGTGATCCTGGCCCATCCCACCACCGTTACCGGTTCCGTCGGCGTCATCCTGATGCGACCCGAAATATCGGGCCTCATGGATAAGATCGGTGTGGGCGTGAAGGTCAACAAATCCGGGATGAACAAGGACATGGGCTCGCCCTTTCGGCCCATCACACCGGCGGAAGAGAATCTGCTGCAGGAACTGGCCGACCGGCTGGGCCAGCGTTTCGTCGATCTGGTGAAACAGCACCGTCACCTGGACGGCCAACGGTTGGCCCGTGTGGCCGATGCCCGGATTTTTCTGGCCGAGGACGCGCTGGCGGTGGGATTGGTGGACAAAATCGGCTATCTTCAGGATGCCGTCAATGCGGCCAGCCAACTTGCCGATCTTGATGAGGATGTCCGGGTGGTCACCTACCGCCGGACGCACTACCCCGACGACAATCTGTACAATACCCTGACCAGCGAGGCGGTGACCGCCTCGATAGCGCGCCTGCTGGACACCGGTCTGATAGGAGATTTGCTGACCCTTGACGCCGGTTTTTACTACCTGTGGCCCCAGGCGCTGGGAGCGTATTAATTTTATTTTCCGGCATCAAGTTTGTTGATCCGGAATGCTCGCTTCCCGTAAGCGCTGTATAATTCTTCCCAGCATTGCTTTGCAAGCTTCATATTGATCCGACCGTTCCCCGGTGGCCTCATCCATGTACAGGGATCGGTTGACTTCAATCATAACGCTTAATACCCGCTTATCATGTTGCCAATAATGGGTGGGAACCAGAGCGCCGTCGGAAGGCTTGTTGATTCGGAAGCTGAGCCCTTCGTCGTTGACGGCCTGCTTTGCAGCCTCGATCAGGAAGCGCGGTGTGTGTGCCGGGTCCGTGCCGATGCAGATGTCCGGTCGGTCCGGATTCTGATCGAATTCGAACGGCAGGGGGATCGATGGGAAGCTGTGGCAGTCGAGGATCAGTGCGGCACCATAATGATCGAGTTCCTTGCCGGTGGCATCGTTCAGCTGCTTGTGGTGGGGTAAATAAAATCGCCGGATCAGTTCATCCCGATCCTCCAAAGAGGGCGTGTTCCGTAACCGTTCTCCGCTGGACGTCTGCTCGTAAATGACCCCCATCCCGACCCATGCCATGATCTCCAGCGCGTCGTCGGTAAATCGTTCCGGATCGACGATCAGTCTGGAAACGGGAAAGGCGACAATCGTATCCTCGTCACCGGCGTGACACCCGAACAGATCGTCGGTGTGCGTATCCGTCATCACCGACAGCTCATCCATCAGCGCTTGATCGTCAAGAAGAAGCGTTGACCGGAGATCGACCGGGATGTCGAATGAAGCGTGTGGGATGTGGAAGATCATAGGAAGACAAACTTTCTACACGGGATGAAATCACGCTTACAATATCACATCGCTCATGTTTTCAAAACGACCTACTGTACGCCCTCATTCTATTACTTCTTCTTAAAATTTATGACTAAACTTTGCCTGGAATTCGACCGATAGCATTTAAAAGATCGCGCGGAACACGATCCCCAAAAAATTGACGGAAACAGAATTTTCCCAAGCCAAATGAAGGAGGTTCAGAATGAACCCTTACCCCTTCAAATTGGTTGGCGGTTAGTGTTCGGAGATCATTAGGAAAATCCCCCAGCCCCAATTTGTAGAAATATACAATGTGTACCAGTCTTTTCCATCGTTGTAAATTAGTCACGCCCTTGTTGATCTTACACTGTCTGTAAAGCTATCCCAATCTGCAAAAACACCATTATCCTTTGTATGTTCGGACACATGCGGTAAGTGAGTCCGTGCATGGTACGGTTGCAGCTATTCGTAATGATGTGGGCAGCATGGGTAGGTAAGTGTATAAGAATACGTAGGATTTATATTAAGGAAGGCTTGTCCGCTTGTATACGGAGGCTTGTTCCCATAACTCAAGTTCACAGAAAAACAGTCGATCAGGATGTCAGAACAATATTGGGGAGGTGGACGATGGCCCAGACCATCAAGGACAAACTTAGTGAACTTGAAAAGCAGAATCGTCTCCTGACAGACAACCTCGTGGATGCCGTCTGGGTAGTCAATGCTGGGAATTTGATCTGTGAATACGTTACCCCTTCAATCCAGAGTATAAACGGATACGCTGCTGAAGAACTCACAGGCAAACCAGTCACAGACCGACTTGTACCAAAGTCCCTGAAAAAGGCTATGGTGTTGTTGGAAACGTCTTTGATCGACTACGAACACGGTAAACGGGGTACACGAACATTTGAAGTCGAATTGACGCACAAGAAAGGCGGTTCCTACTGGGTTGAGATACGGGCAACACTTATGGAAGAGGCTGGTAGACCGCTCAAAATCGTAGGTGTCACAAGGGATATTACCACCCGGAAAAAGTATGAACTGAAACTGGAAGAACAGAACCGTAAACTGGCCGAGGCCTTGGCTGACAAAGAACGCCTACTGAAAGAGATCAAGGTTCTGCAAAGCATGTTGCCCATCTGTAGCGGCTGCAAAAGAATCCGTGATGATGACGACAAATGGTGGCCCCTCGACGCATACGTCAGGGAACATACGGATACGGACTTCACCCATACGATTTGTCCAGACTGCAAGGATGTGTTCTACCCCGAACTGGGAAAGAAAGAACTGTAGGTCATGCCAATACAACGACACACAGATCAAGCCAAGCGCCTAACCATCCTGACGGCAACCGGTGAAGTATTGGTAGATGAAATTGTGGAAGTGGTGAGCGCCTTCAAAGACGATCTTCCAGCCTTAAACATCCTGTGGGACTTTCGTAAAGCATACCTAACCGAGTCTTTTGAATCAGAATTTACAAGGGGAATTGCAAAGTTGGCCAAGACCTCCGTTGGTCTGAGGCGTGACGGCAAGACAGCTTACGTAGCCTCTTCCGACTTGGTGTTCGGCATGTGCAGGATGTTCACGACACAATTGGGTTTAGAAGGTGCGTTGCACTCTACCATGGTATTTCGTGAAATGGATGAAGCCCTGAAGTGGTTATGTGATTAGACGCAAAGTTTCGTAATAAATTTTAGAATGTTATTTAAAATAGAAAATATGGGCCTTAAAAACGACGTTTTAAAGACCATAATAATTACAATAGGGTCTATTTCGCTTTCCATAGCGATCACCTATTCATTATGTATGATCTGGGGTGAAAACCAAGTAATCAGGGTTGACTATACGCTTTTGATATCATTTATAGCACCCCTAATAATTACCCCAATCGTATGTGCCGTTTTTATCAATTTGAATAACAAACTCAAAGAAACCGAACGGCAACTTAAAGATGAAATTCATTGGCGCCGTCTTTTGATTAAGGAATCAAGGGACGCCATTGCTGTTATAGACCAAAACGGAAAAGTTTTTATGGCAAACACTCAATTCGCTGACATGCTCGGTTATTCGGTGGAGGAAGTTCATCAGCTTCATATATGGGATTGGGATACTCAATTAAACCAAGAACAATACTTGGGATTAACTGAAGATGTCAGTAGTGTAGGTCTTAATTTTGAGACACAACACCGTTGTAGGGACGGCAGGATCATAGATGTTGAAGTCAGCAATAATGGTGGGGTTTATGGAGGAAAAAAGCTGATACTTGGTATATGCCGGGATGTCACCGATAGAAAAAAGGCGGAATCGGAAAAGAGCGCTCTTATTGATAAACTTGAGAAAGCTTTGGCCGAAATAAAAACACTACAGGGTTTTATTCCAATTTGTGCAAGCTGCAAAAAAATTCGGAGTGAAAAGGGCTACTGGGAACAGATTGAGCAATATATTCAGGACAGATCCGATGCCCAATTCAGCCATAGCCTCTGCCCGAAATGTGCAAAGGAATTGTATCCTGATATGGATATCACCTCCGATCAATAAAACTGTTGAATCTGACTACCACCGTATTTTTCAATTCGACTCGGCAAATGATGGGCATGTTCAGATTGCATGGCTGTTCTCGCTAAAACCAGCCCAATGTGAAGAGGGCCAGTAGAGAAATCTCCAACAATCCTGAAGCAATTGGTCAACACCCAAAACGGCAGGTTACAATACCTACGTTCAAGTTTGACCTGATACAATATTTCAACCGGCTATCATAGTGCTTGTAGCTAAAGAGATTTCGTACTCAGCTTTCTCGTCCTGATAAAATTATCCGCAGCAACCCACCTACCCAATTTCATTCATGAGCACATCGTGGACCTCTCGGTCCTCGATCCCAAGGTACCGCATGGTAATTGCCGGACTGTTGTGGTTGTATCGCTTGCACAGGATCTCAAAACCAACTCCATGCTGAATCCGTTGCTGGTAACCCCACGTTTTGCGTAGCGTGTGGCACCCATAATTGCCCCGCAGGTTGATCGCTTTGCACCAGTTCTTCACCAGCTTACTTACTGCCTGACTCTGGATGTGGCTGTTGCCCTTCCTGCTGGCGAAGACGTAGTCATCGTCTGCTGGTTGTACCGTCTCCAGATACAGCTGGAGAGCCTTGTACACGGTCTTGTTGACCACCAGAATATTGTCCTTGCCCGTTTTCCCTTCCTTGATGGTCAGTGAGTCTCCCGGTTTCAGGTATCGGACATCCCGCACCTTCAACCGGACCAGATCACCGGCCCGTAGGCCGTTGTTGATGCCCATGACAAAGAGCAAGTGATTACGGGCATTGGACTCGGTGAGCTTGGAAATCGCCTTGATGTCCTTGATCCTGCGTATAGGATCGACTGCGATGCGTTCGCCTTTCTTGGGGTGGTTGTTCGTGGCATGTCCTCCGGTAGGTGAGTGGATGACAGCCTTGCCAAGCAAGGTCCGTCCCAAAGTCGTGTAATTTGTCTAATTATATACTAACTCAACATTCGAAGTCAATCGATTTTGCACAGCAAAGGGTAAAATCGAGGAAAACCCTTACCAGACATACATTTGCACCAAAATCATGAATGTTGACTTTTATACAGGACTCAACATTCGACTTACTGAGAGACGTAACAAGGGGGTTAAAATTCCCAGCCTATACTTGGGTATGGGTCGAGATGATTCAATCGTTCCATCGGATTCTCAGACTGAAGTAGAGGTGTTTTTGAGGTCAGGCATTACCCACATTTACCGATATGGTCATGGGGATGGTTTGAAATGAAGCGGAACGTTTCGGGGGGAGCAGAGGTCTCCCAGACCGAATGCCGGGGAACTCCCCGTGAGTGCCGGGAAGGGCAACGCACCTGCCGGTGCTGATGCCGGGAACCATACCCGTATTCACGGGGAATGCGGGGATGGGAAACAGTGCAGGAAGCAGTATGCTGACTGTGCTGTTTACCGGCATTTGTGTGGCGTACTGCATTCCGGTGCTGTTTGTTATTGATGCAGTACGCATATAGGGGTTTTCCAGTAATGGTAGATATTGGTAAGTAGGAAAACCCTTAATAGTAGCTTTTTCTTATCAGCCTCTTTTTAGAGGCTATAAGTAGAAAAAGCTTATATGCTTTCTCCTCTACTAAGTCTCTAAAGAGACTATTAGGAGAAAGCTATTAATTATTATATGACTCTCTATTCCATAGAGAGTCTATAAGTAGATAGTAGTTAATAGTTAATATGAGTCTCTATTCCATAGAGACTCTATTACCTAAACTGAGCGATTTTGGCTTTGAACGGAAGAATCCGGGTAAAACACGGTAGAAAAATCGGGATCGGCTGAGAATTTGAGACAATTTCCCCGGACAAGCCATCCTGACCGGATTGGTTATGGGAATATACGCAACGGATCCTGTTTTAGCGCGCACCCCTCCAACGGTTTTTATCCGAATTTTGTTTTCCTGCCGGTTATTCGATAACCGGCGCTGTGCGGCACCGTTCGAACAACTCCGGCAAGCGAAGGCTTTCCAGGCAAGTCCTAGTTACCTTTAAGACCGTTTGCTCACTGTGGAAAACGATTTTACCTGCGATATCGATCAGCCGTCTACGTACCGTGGAGGCATAGGAACCGATCGATAATACTGGCACACTGACATCTTCTTTAAACGATTCGAGCAGAAAATGACCGACCAGCATCATATAATACCAGGCTGCATTGGGAGCGAATCGTTTGAAAGGCAGTTGTTCGTGACCAAAATCCTTCAGCGCCCGGTTGGCCAATTCGTCGCTGCCGCGTTCATGATAGCAGGCAACGAGTCCATTGGTGGTCAGA
Organism: Desulfosarcina widdelii; assembly: GCF_009688965.1. Classification (GTDB taxonomy): domain Bacteria; phylum Desulfobacterota; class Desulfobacteria; order Desulfobacterales; family Desulfosarcinaceae; genus Desulfosarcina; species Desulfosarcina widdelii. The sequence continues at coordinate 4,893,410 of NZ_AP021875.1, forward strand.
TATTCCACCGCTCCGGCTTTTTCCAGCATACTGTCGATCGCCTGGCCTTGACCGATGTTGGTGACGATGATGGTGTCAGGCCGAAATCCCGGAAGGTAAAGCTGTTTGCTGTCATCGTGCATCAACCGACAAAAAATCGCGCGCCGGAACCGTTTCCAGTTGCCTTGCCGGATACCGAACTCGGCATATTGCCAGGCTTTCTTCTTGCCGGATTCGTATCGTTTCCATTTGGACGCATCCCAGTTGTCCGCTATTTGCTTGATGTCTTTATACACCTTGCCGCCGCAGGCATAACCGACATGAAGCGTTTCGCAAATCTCGAAGATTTTCTGGTCGAAAAAACCGCTGTCCATTCGGATGATAATCGGCACATCCCCACGGTATTCACATCTGATTTTAAGAACCATGTGCCGGATCATATTCAGGACCGTATCGCCATGATTGGAATGTTTATCCCCGCTGCGAAACACCGCATCTACAATCAAGCGCCCCCAATTCATCTGCAGGGGTTGAAAGCCCTTTTTCTTCTTGTAGGTGGGCTTCACGCCATGCCGGCATTTTGCATCGTCATTGTCCATGACCATCGTATCGATACCCAACTCGATCACATCGGGTTGCGTATTTCGCAGACGCCAGATGAAAAGGGTCTGCAAAAGGCGCCGGAACAAAAACACGCGAGTCCAGGCAAATGCTTTAAAAAAGCGTTTGATTTGATGAGAAGAGGCCATGTCTTCGATTGGCGTCTCAATGCTGCCGGCATAGCCTTCATCACGGGAAATCTGATCGAAGTATGCATGGCGCCGACTGGTTCCATCGGCAAAAAAGCAGAGCACTTGTTTGAAAAGCTCTGCGATATCAATGCCTTTTCTGCTTTTTCGGATGGTTCCAAACCATCGGTCGAACCAGCCAAAAACTTGAATGCCGTGCATATAGGCCACGAAAAGGGCCAGCCCGGCTCTTCCGGTCAACCGGTCGGCAGTCGTTTCGATGCGTCGAATTTTGAGTTCATTTTGTCTGTAGTTTTTGCTATGCTTGCTCATAGAGTCCTTTACCTATTGGGTGTGTTTACGCTTGTTGTAAACTTGGCGGTTTTTAACAAGCATTATAACACGTTATCCAATTTTAGAGGACTCTTTTTTTATGGTAATCGCGTATTTTAGGTATATATATAAGAGTCCCTATAAGGGTTCTTATAAGGGACTCCCTTATAGGCACCGGCTTTGCCGGTGAATAGCCCCGCCCAATCAATGGGCGTGTGTGGCCGGTGCCGTCATCATAAAGTTACACTGTGAGCACCGCCGCAGCCCACTCAGTGGCAAGCGAAGGCGGCGTGTATGCCAAGAGAACCCACCTGCTCTTGCCACAGCTGTTCCCTGCCCCTTTACCAGCATCACGCATACCAACACACACACCTCCAGCACCAAAGTGCTGGTGGAACATCTCCTGCAAGGATACAGACATGTGTTTGGGGGTAGGGGTGCCAAACTGAGAGAACGATGAAGCTCCCTCACCGAGTAGAGGTAGGCCATCCTATTCTCCAGACAATGAAGTCCTCACCAGAGGACTGTCAGTTTGAAACACGGATATTCCCGTGGTTGGTTATCCGTGTCGTGAGACACCACCAGATTCCCAACCCATGCACTGGTATTCACCACGGCACAAAGTGCCAGTGACGACTCTGGTAACAGGTCCAGTAGCGCATCACCCAGTAGCGCAGCTACGCTGCTGATGGGTCAGCAGGATGCTGATTGACATTCTTTCATTAGGCGGGTAAGCCAGCATCCTGTGGCATGTCGGATGGATTGAAAATTGAAGGTGGGGCGGGGTACCCCCAGTACCCCCATGGGCGTCCTGACGTATACTGGCACCCACCTCATAGAGGTGGACACACAAATTTTTCGCAAAATTTGCTGGATTGTCTACACGTAGACAGAATGGTTACCGGTGTCAATGTGGGTGGAGTTGAGGTAAGTGGGAAACCTTGGTAGTTGAGGGCTTACGGGGTCGAAATCACTCACGATTGCCATTAGGCTTTTCGTAGGACTCAAGCTGCCATGCATCCTCATAACACATGCTTTTAGGCACAGCTGGTTTTTCCATCCCTGCTATTACGGCTATTTGATTTCGGCATTGGTACATGTGCCCACGGAGCATTGTTAATGCGTCAAAGTATGGCTGAAGATCCCTACGATCCCGTCTTCCCCCTTGTCTTGACGACTGTAATCTTTCTACAAATGTAAAGAACTGACGAATACCCTCCAGCATCAATTCCAACAATAAAAACAGTCCACCATCGGCATGTCCTGAAAGTTCAACCTGCTTGTTTACAAGCATTGATCGTATTTCCATCAGCGATGCAATTGCCCGTTCAACACAATCATCACAACATTCGAAAGCAGTGAGAACTCGTTTGTCCGCAAGACGAACAATGACCTCTCTCGCCACTTTCTGTTCCAAATCCTCCGGTTCAACTGCGAAGCTGATGAAAGGGAGGTTGATCGTAGCGCCAGTAACACGTCTGTTCACGTGTTTCCGAGCTTTTTTGATGATGTTTCCGATCTTAAAAATGAATGGTGGACGAAATGAGGTCATTATCTGATCTTATGCGCTAATGGTACTCTTGGTCAATGAATTCGTAAGTGCTTCGCACAGAGCACTCAAGGATGCGTGTACGCTGAAAACGGTAGGGATACCGTTTACCGTGAATGGAAGGACGCACCGGAGAATGCAAAGGAATTGATCGACCAAGGCAACGCCTTGTTTGATCGAATAGCCAACCAGATTGTGGATCGGTAGGTGTGGTAGCCAGCGGCCCCGTGTACGATTATAGGGGCCGCTGGTAGGTTGTCATTGGTTGATCACGAACTTGCTCTCCCGCAGGAAGTCCAGCTTCAGTGTCTTGTGGAAGTCGATCACTGAAATCACTTCCTCAAAAAGTTGCCTTACTGGTAGATCCACGACATAAACCTGTGAGTCAACGCCGCTACCGAGGGTATGCCCTGTTACCATTCTACGTTTCTCAATTGGTGCATTTTTTTGGGATGCCAGATTGATGAAGTTTTTTCGAAAGCTGTGGAAATCCTTCAAGGGTGCTTTCTTTGGAGGATTAATGCCGTATGATCTCTTGTATTCCTTGAACCACCGCTCACCTTGGTTCCATAGCTTCCCTTAACGAAAGGTAGTTCAGGAAACAGCCGGTCCTCACCCTCGCTCTTCAACTGTTCGACGTATTTCATAAACTTCAGATCGTGCAGGATGAAAGGATGAATAGGTACGTGTCTCCGGCTTGTTGCATTCTTCACTCGCTTATCTTCCTCGTCCTGTACTACGCTGAATACTGGGATACCCTCCTTCATCTCAATATCAGCAATGTACAGCTGGGCAATCTCTTTTTGACGCATCCCATGGAACAGAGCAATCAAGGGAGTCCAAAACTGAAATGGCTTGTCGAAAAGGTTGTCCTTGTATTCTTTGGACTTTAACAGTGTTTCCAGTTCAGCTTTGCTGAACCGAGATCGTTTTTCAGCATCGCTTCGGCTATCAGAAAGTCTGTAGTCAGCAAACGGATTAACCTGCTTGTAATGACCACGTTTTATGGCGTACTTGAACAGGAGCTTTACCCGATTCATGTACAGATTGATGGTAGGGATCATCAGGGTGTCTTCAATGTCCATTCCCTGTATTTCCTTGAGGGTCATCTCTCTGTAAGGACTACCCAAACGAAATCGACCTGTAGGATATTCACAGAGCATGTCTTGGAACTCAAAAACATGCTGTACCTCGATTCGACGGATTGGAATATCACCATAAAACTCAACGAACAGCTTAAGCGCAGCAATATGGTTTGCCTTTGCACTTGGGTCATTCACTTTTGCCTTATCATCCTTTGGTAGCTTTTCCTGCCATGCCAGATATTTTTCGATCACCTCTGACAGCAATGGACCCTCATCTACCGGTTCAGCAACTGCCGCTGTTGGGGATGTCAAAGGCCCAGCAACTGCATCCATAGCGGCATCAAGGTCATCCCTTGGTCCCTTACCCTCAAGCCTGTCCATGTATAGGCTAATGGCCCTCTCCTTGGCACGTAGCACAGACGAGCACAGTTTGGTAAACGAGGGGTCATCCTGATCAACCTCGTCTATGTTAAGTCCATAACCCTCAAGGATCTCTGGTAATTCCCTCACAATGTCACGATAATTCCCCGTTTCCAGATCCGCACGGATACTGACCCTGTCACCTTCAAAAGTTTCGATCTGTTTCTTGAGCGCCATGTGAGCGAGGAACGGATCAACATCATCGCCAAGTGGTGTTCTTGCCGCTTCAAAAGAGTCTTTCCACTTCTGTAGGTGATCGACTGCAATTTCCTGAATCTGTGTGTCAGTAAGCTTACCCATCCGCATTTGATTCCTTGTCCACCTGAATAGCTTTTTGTATCGATTTGCCCAGACCAACGCCGATGTTCTTGCGGACAAAAAAATATCGGTACGAAGGGTAAACTTCAACACCTTTCGGCCGATACATTGATTAAGATCGTTCGGAACACGAATCCGAAAACAGTAAGTGTAGCCATTGGTGGTCAGGTAGGACGGCAGTTTGCCACTTGTGGAAATCATGCTTCCCCGTTCCTTTTTGGTCCCAGATGTGTACCAGTCTGTGACCCAGTTGGTGGAACTGGGGAGATTTACCGATCTCGACCACCAAAAAACATAATGGAAACAGAAGTTTCCCGATTAGAAAGGACGGTTCAGAATGAACCCGATTACCCATTCGCAGTCCTTTTTCCCGTTTCAATACGGAAATTTTTCGGAAAGTACAAGCTTCCAGGCGGAACAGACCCGGGCGGGGTTTATTTCTCAGAGTCAGAGCACCGATTTGACCATAACCACCGATGAGGGCGACACGGTGACCCTCAGCCTGGCATTGGCCACGGAAATCAACGCGGGCCTCCATCGCAGCGCATCCTACGAGAACGGCCGGGCCGAATCCACTCAGACGGCATTTTTAGAGTTCTCCGACAGCCAGAGCCTGTCCGTTGAAATCGACGGCAATTTGAGTGCTGAGGAGCAGGAAGACATCCGTGCGGCCATTGAGGTCATCGGTGGCATGATCGACGATTTCCTTTCCGGGGACCTTCAGGAAATGGCTGCCGGCGGTGAACTTCTGAAGGAACTGGATACCGTCGCCAGTCTGGAGGCGGCCTTTTCCTATGAACGGCAGGTGAAGTACGGCGAGCAGCAACGGGTGGAGATCAGCCAGTCCGCCCTTGAGGAAAATCGCGGCAACCATCGTCGCGGGCATGGCCGCCTCCAGCGGTTGATGCAACGGATCGATAAGGTTACGGACGATATGGCCGACCAGGTTCGGGAATTTCGCGGCCGGCGCGATCACTTGGCGGGTTCGATCCGAAACCTTTTCAACCATTATCGCAATGACGAAATGGAAAATGCTCCCGAATCCAGGCTGCGCCAGGAAGTCGTCCAGACCATGCAGTCTGCCTTCGTTCAGAAGATCCAAACGCTTACGGAATCGGCCAGTTTCGAACTCAGCTACACGGCTTGATCGCCTGCCTGACAGGCACGAAAAAATAAGTTTCCGATTTTCGGGAAAAACCTTGATCCGATTGCCGGTGGAGGCTGGCCGTCAGGCCGCCTCCCCGCTGCCTCCATCCGTTGGCGCAGGTCCTGCCGACTGCTTCACGGTTTCATTCACCGCCCGGTAGATGGCCTTGAAGGCATCCGGAAAACCCGTGGGGGAAATCCGCCCAGTTTCAATGAACTTGACCACAATTTCCTTGCTGGCCCTCAGAATCTGTTCGTCCTGATCCATCTTTCTCATCGATATCCGCCCTCTAAATCAAAAAAGTAAATATTTCGAACTGTTAACAGGAAGCACATCGGAAGTCAACCAGAGCCTTCAAGCCGGCTGCGGTCCGGATAAACGCAGCGCCAACCATAGAACGTTTGACACGCCCGTTGCCATCATTTAATAAAAAGCTCCAACAAAAAACCATTGGAGCACCGATGAAATCCTACGACCATACCATCCGCTACACCATAGACACACCGAATGTCGTCACCACCGATATGCTCGACCCCATCGACTATCATTACAGAGGCAAGCGGGATGTGGTGATTACCATCTCCCAGCCGGAATTTACATCGGTCTGCCCCATGACCGGTCTGCCCGATTTCGGCACCATCGAGATCCGATACACACCAGATCGTTTCATTGTCGAACTCAAATCGCTGAAATACTATCTCCTGCAGTTTCGCAGTGTGGGCATGTTCTACGAGCATGTATCCAACCGGATTCTCGATGACCTGGTTCAGGTACTGAAGCCCAAGATGATGGAGGTGACCGGTAAATTCACCTCCCGAGGCGGTTTGACCACCCAGGTTTGTGCAACATACGAGGCTGAACCATGATTGCCGCGAGCCGTCTGAAAACCATTCTGCCGGCCCTGTTGGCAGCGGCCCTGCTGATCGCCGGCTGCGGGATCGCTTCATCTTACAGGCCTGCGCCGCAAAAGACCATCCGTGATTTCTCCGGCAGCGGCAAGTATCTCAAAAAGGTCGGTGTCGTTGCCCTGCTCAACAATGCCACCCTTGGCGGCCAGCAGGTTCCGGTTTCCTATATGAGGGCTTTTCTGGAAAGCATCAACGCGGAAGCTTCCCATGCCGTTCTGGTTATTCCGGGCCGGAACGAAGCGTCGCCTTTTTTGATGAATCCACCACGGGCCGCCAACGGGCACCTGAATGTGTTCACGCTCTCCGGTCTGGCACGGCAGGAAGGCATGAATTTTTTGGTGAGCCCCCTGCTGATGGACGTCCGTTTGCGCACCCGCGATACGGGCTTCTGGTTTTTTAAAGATGTGGCCTACAGCCTCCAGGTCCAGACCGCCGCAGCCATTTATGACACCATCACCGGAACCCGCCTGGCGCTGGGCACGCTCATCGATGAAGTGGATATCGACGAATACGAAGCCCAAAGAATTCGCAATGGAGAGAACGTCATCGTCGATTCACTGGAAGAGGTGGTCGAAGAGATGGGACAATCGCTGGGAGAACGCATGGCCGAGGCCATCAATGAGGGCAAGTGGCTGGCCTCGGTCGTTGCCCTAAAGGATGGGGCCTGCGTTATCGGTGCCGGAAGCGACGTCGGCGTCGAAACGGGCGACCGGTTTGCCGTGCTGGACGCCAGCGAGATGCTGACAGGCCTGGATGGGCAGCGCTACGTCGTCCCGGGGGTGAAAATCGGCGAAATCGCCATTGACGGGGTAACCCCCGGCCAGGCGTCGGGATCACCGGTTTCCGGTGGAACTGTTCCTCCGGTAGGAAGCATTCTGGTCCCGCAAAGTTGACAGTGCCGTAAAAAGTTCATCTTTACAGACCCGCCCCGATTGATTCAGCGTATTGACCAATCAGATCCATCGCCTCTTGCTCCGAGGCGATGAACCGAATGCTGCTGCGAAACAGCCCGGCGTTGCGCATACCCTTCACGAACCAGCACAGTCGGCTGCGCATCATGCGGCAGGCCCGATCTTCCCCGAGATATCGGACCGAATCCCTGAGATAATCCAACATCATGCCGATTCGTTGACCATCGGTCGGCGCCTCTGCCGGACAGCCTTGGGCTGCGGCCAGAATCTGCTCGAAAATCATGGGATTGCCGATGGCCGCCCGGCCCACCATGACGCCATTGCATCCGGTTTCGGCCAACATCCGCAATGCATCGGCCGGTTCGGTTACGTCCCCGTTGCCGATCACCGGTATGGCAAGGGCTTTTTTGACCGCCGCGATGATCGACCAGTCGGCCTGCCCCCGAAATCCCTGGGTGGCCGTCCGCGGATGAACGGTAACGGCATCCACCCCGCAATCTTCGGCGAGCCCGGCAATTTCCAGGGCCTGCTGCCCGGATGGATCCCATCCTGAACGGATTTTGATGGTCAAGGGGATGTCGATGGCCTGGCGCACCGCATCCAGAATGCGTCGGGTCAGTTGCGGCTCCTTCATCAGAGCCGATCCCGAGTTGCTTTTCAGTATTTTTTTCACTGAACATCCGAAATTGATATCCAGAATGTCCGCGCCGGAGTCCTGAACAATCCGGGCTGCGTCGGCCATGATCGATGGTTTGGACCCAAAAATCTGTACAGACAGGGGTTTTTCGGCCGGTGCGCTTTCCAGAAGCTGCTCTGTCTTGCCGGATTTGTAAACCAGGCCGTGGGAACTGATCATCTCCGAGCAGACCAGACCGCAGCCGGCCCGTTTGGCCATCAATCGCAGCGGCAGATTGGTGATGCCGGCCAGTGGTGCCAGCACGGTGAAGTTGTCCGTTTCGACGGTCCCGATTTTCATCGCCCGGTCCTCCGGTCACATGCAGGGCTGGCATAGCAGAACAGGCAGTTGTGGTGGCAGGGGTGCAGGCTGTATGATCCGATGTCTACGGAAACGGTGCATTGGCATCCTGCGGTTTTGCGCTGGCCCAGATCCCTGCGAAGGGATAGGCTGCCGCCATGCACGGCCATGATCCGTTTTGCCGAAATACAGGTGGCCGGACCGATGGCACAGTCCGGAGGAAGCGCCTCCAGAATCTCATTTTCGCAGCACAGGGCAAGCCGAATGCCCAAAGGGGAGAGGGTCGCCGCCATGTCGGCAGCGATTTTCACTTTTTCGGCCATGGACGGGTTCAGGAAGGTCAGCCGCCGCCCCGTTCGCCGAGCGATTTTCCGGTAATGGTCCATGAAGCTGCTGATACAGATATCGATGCCGCATTTGCCGGCTGCTGCGGCAATTATTTGGAAATCTTGAAGATTGTCCCGGATGTCGCCGTCGTTTGTGCGGTAGTGGCAGATGGGATCGAAACGCCACTGGACCGTTGCCGCGCCGAACCGTTTGCAAAGTTGCCGAAGCTGGTCGAGCCGCTCATCCAGGCTGGGCACTGCCGGTTCGAGGAGCCTTGAGCGCGAGTTGACGGTGAAGTTGAAAAACAGGTGGTACCCCATGGCCCGAAGCTTTTCTCCGTATCCGTGTTCCAGGAACAGGCCGAAGTTTTTGGACCAGAACACCATGGTATGGATCCGCTCAGGGGAGACATCCACTGTTCGAACCTGCTGGTTGAAGGGGTTGACCACCTCGATGGCGCCCCGCTTCACCCGGTCCATGAACCAGGGCATGTAGAACGCGGGAATGTCCGTCCGCCTGGATATGGACAGGATCTGTTTCAACTCCGGTTTCATGGTCGAACCACCTGCGAGAGGTGACGTCACCCCGAAAAAAGGACAACCTTCCGGGGATGCCGTGGATATCGGACCTGTCGGCCCATTATTAGCCGAGCGCTAACGTTTGCGTTTGTCCTTCAATGAGATCACCGTGGCCTTTTCGTCGTGCGGTGGAGACGATGGCTCGACGCCGTCTTCGTCGGAATCGGCCTCTTCCGGCAGGGCGTCGGGACAGACCACTTTTTCCAGACGCATGCGTTTGCCGTTCATGGTAAATTCGTCTCCCATGATATAGCGATCCCGCAGAATCCAGGTGACCACCTGGAGGGGAAGTTGGAGCATCAGCAGCTTGACATGGTACCAGTCTGGCTTGCTGTCCGGAAGAATTTCTTCGATGCGGGCGAAACTCAGGGGCTGATCCTCGAAATAGATCAATACGATATCGTTTTCTGCGGCCATACAAGATTCCTTTGTCATTGTTATCATTGGGCTCCTGTATAGGTGGCAACGGGGATGGTGTCAACAGGGTAACGTGAAGCCGGCGAACGCATTGACGTGCAGGAGCATATGTCCTAAATTGATGAGTATCAACGGAGTACGCTCTCGATTTTAGTCGATGCCATGATCGATCCGTTTTCGTATTCGGCAACGAATCGATTTTGCCGTCTCACCTTTGAAAAAGGAACTCGAACGATGACCCAATATCGCATTCACCCCATCGTCATGGGCACCAAGCAGTTCGACAAGGGCATGATGACCTACCAGCACGATTACGGCAAGCCCTATACCATTCCGATTTACTGCTGGTATCTGGAAGGCGGCCCGCGCAACATCATCGTCGATACGGGCGAAATGAATCCGGTTTGCTCCGCGGACCGGGAACAGGCCATTGGCGGGAAAATCTTCCCCTTTGAAGAGGGGCTGGCGCAATTCGGACTGACGCCGGAGCGCATCGATACGGTGATTCACACCCATCTGCACAACGACCATTGCGAGAACGACTACAAATGCAGCAACGCGGAAATTTTTGTTCACCCCAAAGAACTGGACCATATCCACAACCCGCACCCGCTGGATTTCAGATATGTGGAAGACTATATCGAAGATGTGGAGGAGAACGGACAGATTCGACTCGTCGAGACCGATGGTGAGATCGCCGATGGAATCCGGGTGATGCACACGCCGGTCCATACCGAAGGCGGCCTGACCGTGCTGGTGGAAACGGCCGGCGGTACGGCAGCCATCACCGGCTTTTGCGTGATCAACGAAAACTTTTTTCCGCCCAAACAGATTCGGGCCATGGAAATGGAGGTGATCCCTCCCGGCACTCATGTGAATGCCTATGACGCATACGACATCATGCAAAAGGTAAAGACTTGCGCCGATATCCTGCTGCCGCTTCACGAACCTTCCTTCGCCGATGGCCGAACGATTCCCTGACTGAATATTCATTCATCATTATTCAAAAGTTGAATCTCGCGATTCGGATGACATCCGGCTGTTTTGCACCGGCTCATTTTATCCGAACAATCGTCAATCATTAATTTTTTAAAAAGCTTGTGGCCTGAGAGCAGTAGCAGGAATTTTTTTCCGGCAGACGAATGCGTTCCGAAAGATGTGAATTTAAATTCATTCAATTGCTTGGGGATCATACTTATGGGTACCCTGGATGTTCCGGATAGGGGGTTTTCCCGCATGATCCCGTTTTAAAAGGGTAATATAAATATAGGCACCGCAATACGCCGTGGCGGTCTTTTAAGGCTTGACAGGGGGGTGCTTCCTTGATAAATGAATGAGCGTTCATTCATAAAGGGTTTCATTTTCGCTCAACCTTGTCCGGTTCCATCGAGGCCTTGGTTATCAACAAAGTCCATAACTGTATCCAGAATCCAGCATTGTGTCCGGGATCTTGTGTGGGCCGGGCAGGGTAGAGCGAATCCAAATCCTTTTTCGGTTCCGGCCTCAGCGTTGGCCATCCCGGTATCGGGGAGCGCTGGAAGCGAATTGCCCGACGGAACCCGCATAGAGATGGGTTTCCGCAGGGTTCCGTATTGTGAGCGCCTATCCATCCCATGGATAAGCTATTTGTAAGCGGAAATATGGCCTGAACAAGGCAACTTCAATTTGCAGGAGGGTATTATGACCAGAAAAATCAGGAAGGCAGCGGTCATCGGAAGCGGTGTCATGGGCGGCGGCATTGCGGCGCTTCTGGCCAGTGCCGGTGTGAAAACGCTGTTGCTGGACATCGTTCCGTTCGATCTCAAGGACGAGGAGAAAAGTGACCCGGTCGCCAGGAATCGGATCGCCAAAGCCGGAATGGATACGGTTCTCATGTCCCGGCCGGCGTTGCTCATGCAGCCCAAGGATGCCGATCTGATTTCCATCGGAAACCTTGAGGATGACTTCGACAAACTGGCCGAATGCGACTGGATCGTGGAAGTGGTGGTCGAGAATCTGAAGATCAAGCAGGAATTGCTCAAACGCATCGAACCGGTGAAAAAGCCGGGCGCCATCGTTTCTTCGAACACCTCCGGCATTCCGCTGAAGAGCATGAGTGAAGGTCTCGGCGCCGAATTCAAACAGCATTTTCTGGGAACCCATTTTTTCAATCCTGTCCGCTACATGAAGCTTTTGGAAATCATCCCCGGAGAAGATACCCTTCCCGAGGTTTTGGATTTCATGGCCGACTACGGCGAGCGTGTCCTGGGCAAAGGTATCGTCTGGGCCAAGGACACCCCCAATTTCGTGGGCAACCGCATCGGCGTCCAGGGCATGGTCAAAACCATGCAGCTGATGCTGGAAGACGGCATGACGATTCCCGAGGTCGACGCCCTGTTCGGCCCTGCCATGGGCCGCCCCAAAACCGCCATGTTCAAGACAGCCGATCTGGTCGGCCTGGACACCCTGGCCCACGTGGCCAAGAATACCTATGACCTGGTTGCCGACGACGAGGCCCGGGACGATTTCGTCATGCCCGAATTCGTGGGCAAGATGATCGAAGGCAAAATGCTGGGGAAAAAGACCAAGGGCGGCTTCTATAAAACCGATCTGACCCCAGAATGGAAAAAAATCCGCAAGGTCATCGATCCGGCAACCATGGAACATGGCGAGTACGGCAAGGTGGAACTGCCCTGCCTATCCGCCGCCAAGGCCGCCAAGACCCTGCCCGAGAAGATGAAGGCCGTGGTCTACGGAGACGACAAGGGCGCCAAGTTCGCCTGGAAGGCGATCTCCGCCAACCTGATCTACGCAGCCAACCGGATTCCGGAAATCTCCGATACCATCGTCGAGATCGACAATGCCATGAAATGGGGTTTCAACCTCGAGATGGGCCCCTTCGAGACCTGGGATGCCATCGGCGTGAAAGAGTCTGTGGCCAAAATGGAAGCCGACGGACTTACCGTTCCCGAATCCGTCAAAGCCATGCTGGCCGCCGGTAACGACAATTTCTACAAAATGGAAAACGGCAAGCCCTATTTTTACGATTTTGCCGCCTCCGCCTACCAGCCGGTAAAAATCAGCGACAATATCATTTCCCTGGCCGGCCTCAAGGCCGACAGCAAAACCGTCAAGAGCTGCGACTCCGCCTCCCTGGTGGATCTCGGCGACGGTGTTTTCTGCTGTGAGTTCCACACCAAGATGAATGCGTTAAACGGCGAATTGATTACCTTCATGGGTGAGGCCTTGGAATATGTGGACGCCAACGGCGTCGGCATGGTTCTTGGCAACCAGGCCGGCGGCATGCCTGGAGCGTTTTCGGCCGGTGCCGATCTGACTCAGGTCGCCATGGCAGCGAAAGAAAACCAGCTCGATCAGGTGGAAGCCATGATCCATGAACTTCACAGGGTCGTACAGCTCGAAAAGTACTCGCCTTTCCCGGTGGTGGCCGCACCCTTCGGCCTGGCGCTGGGCGGTGGATGCGAAGTCTGCCTGGCCGCAGACCGGATCGTGGCTCATTCGGAGCTTTACATGGGGCTGGTGGAAATCGGCGTGGGACTGCTGCCCGGCGGCGGTGGCTGCCTCAACCTGTGGAAGAAAATGACCTGCGATATTCCCGCACCTGTGACGGACGTGGATCTGGCCAAGTTCTTCGTTCCGACCTTCATGGCCATTGCCATGGCCAAAGTCTCCATGTCGGCCGCCGAAGCCCGCGCCAACGGCTTCCTCGGCCCCAAGGATCGCATCGTGTTCAACCGTGACTATCTCATCGGGGAAGCCAAGAAAGAGGTCCTCAAGATGGTCGATGAAGGCTACGCACCGCCGGTACGACGCCCCATCAAGGTCTTCGGCGCCGCGGCCCAGGGCATGATCGCCGCCGAGCTGTTCAACATGCAGTCGGCCAAGTACGTCAGCGAATACGACGTGTTTTTGGCCAAACGGATCGCAACCGTGATCAGCGGCGGCGATGTGCGCACCAACAGCTTTGTGGATGAAGAGGTGATTCTCAACCTGGAAAGAGAAACGTTTATCGATTTCCTGAAAGAGGAAAAGACCCTTGCCAGGATCGAGCACATGCTGACTACCGGCAAGCCCCTGAGAAATTAAAAAGGAGGACCCACAATGAGAGATGCATATATCGTTTCGTCCGTCAGGACACCCGGATGCCGGCGCGGCAAAGGGGCTTTGAAAGATACCCGCCCCGAGGATCTGCTCTCCTTCATCATGAAGGCTGCGGTCGAAAAAGCCGGCTCCATCGAACCCAAGGATATCGACGATGTCATGATCGGCTGCTCCTTTCCCGAGGCGGAACAGGGACTCAACATCGGCCGGCTGGCTAACCAGATCGCCGGCTTTCCCATCACCGTTTCCGGCGCTACCGTCAACCGCTTCTGCTCCTCCGGCCTGGAAGCCATTGCTCTGGCCTCTCTGCGGGTCATGGCCGGCTGGTCTGAAATGACCTTGGGCGGCGGCGTGGAATCCATGACTTACGTTCCCATGGGCGGCAATCTGCCCCGCCCTCATCCCGAACATTGCAGGGCCCAGGCGGATCTGTACTGCTCCATGGGCATCACCGCGGAGAACGTGGCCAACCGTTACAACGTCACACGCGAGGACCAGGACGCCTTTGCCTACGAATCACAGATGAAGGCCACCAAGGCCCAGAAGGAAGGCCTGTTCACCGAGATCGTACCCACACCGGCGGCCAAGTTCGTCCTTCAGGAAAACGGCACCTATAAAAAGGAAACCTTCCTTCAGGATTTCGACGACGGCGTTCGCGCCACCACGACTCTGGAGGGATTGGCCAAACTGCGGGCCGTATTCGCCGCCGGAGGATCGGTCACCGCCGGCAATTCCTCCCAAACCACTGACGGAGCGGCAACCAGCATTATTGCCAGCGAAAAAGCCGTCAAGAAATTTGGTCTCAAGCCTATCGCCAAGCTGAAGATGTACACCACCGTAGGCTGCGAGCCGGATGAAATGGGCGTGGGGCCTCGTTATGCCATTCCCAAGCTGTTGGATCTGGCCGGCATGAAGACCAGCGACATCGGCCTTTGGGAAATCAACGAGGCCTTTGCTTCCCAGGCCCTCTACTGCATCCGCGAGCTGGGCCTCGAGAACAGCATGGATATCATCAACATCAACGGCGGCGCCATCGCCCTGGGCCACCCCTTGGGATGCACCGGCGCCAAACTTTGCGCCACCCTGTTGGCCAACATGCAGCGCAAGGGCGTCAAGTACGGTGTGGAGTCCATGTGCATCGGCGGCGGCATGGGAGCCGCGGCACTTTTCGAGCTTTGCGACTAAACCATTTGATATAAAAAGAAAAAAACAAATATAATCGTATAAAAATCAATCAGGCTGCCTTTTTCGGGCGGCCTGATTGATTTTTAAGGTTTGCATGTTCGGAAGACCTGTGATAGTTGCAAAATTGTTCGATCCAAAAAGGAATCTCGTAATGCTTCTCTCAGCAGGCACAAACGCATTTTATTTCGGTTATTATTTTTATTTCAGCCGAGGTGCGCCTGTGGTTCGCTGATTTTTTGATAACAAGGAAAGCGTAAAAGCCGCAGGCAAAAAAGCCTGCGGCTTTTTTATTTGTGAAACACCATTGAAAACCGGAAAGGAGCATCGGCATGCAAAAGACCTATGACATTCGCGTAGCGAAATTCGAACCGCTGATTTCACCCGCTCAACTGAAGGAAGATCTTCCCCTGACCGAAGCGTCCTATGGCACGGTGGTGGAAGGGCGCAAGGCGATTGCCGACATCCTGGAGGGAAAGGATTCCCGGATGCTGGTGATTACCGGCCCCTGCTCCATCCACGACGAGGCGGCGGCCATGGATTACGCCCGACGGCTGCGCGAATTGAGCGCAAGGGTTGCGGAAACCATGCTGCTGGTCATGCGGGTTTATTTCGAAAAACCGCGCACCAATGTGGGGTGGAAGGGTCTGATCAACGATCCCCGGTTGGACGGGAGCTACGATATCAACGCCGGGCTGAAGCGGGCGCGCCACCTTTTGCTGGACATTACCGACATGGGTCTGCCTACCGCCACCGAACTGCTGGACCCCATCGTTCCCCAGTACATTGCCGGACTGGTCTGCTGGGCCGCTATCGGCGCGCGCACCACCGAATCCCAGACCCACCGGGAGATGGCCAGCGGCCTTTCCATGCCGGTCGGCTTCAAGAACTGTACGGACGGCGACCTGTCCACAGCGGTCAATGCCATGATCGCCGCCGGATCGCCCCAGCATTTTCTGGGCATCGATCCCGACGGAAAGTCTTGCAGCGTTACCACTACCGGCAATCCTCACGCCCATCTGGTGCTGCGCGGCGGAAGCCGTCCCAATTACGATTCGGTCAGCATCGGCGAAGCCCGGGGGATACTGGAAGATAAAGGGGTGGCCCGGGCGATCATGGTCGATTGTTCCCATGGCAATTCCAGAAAAAACCACGCCCTTCAGGCCTCGGTCTGGCAGGATGTCATCAACCAGCGTCTGGACGGCAACGATGCCATTATCGGCATGATGCTGGAGAGCAATCTCGAGGCAGGCAATCAGAAAAACACGGGGGATTTGCAGGCTTTGCAATACGGGGTGTCCATTACCGATGCCTGCATCGATTGGGAAACGACCGAACGATTGATTTTATCGGCCCATGAGCAGTTGGTCGGCACGACTGAGTCCGATGGGGGCAACTTTTCCGGTCGATATAAAGTCGCCTAGCGCACGACACCGCCATGGGATTCGATCATGGTCCTCAGGCTCACGAAGTTGGCGCGGACGGTTACCATCTGCAGCCAGATACCGGCAACTTCGAATCCGTTTCTGGACTGGCGGATGTCGACCTTGAACGGGTAGGGATACTGGCGGTCGATTTCGGGAATAATGATGTCGAAGCGGATCGATCCATCCTGGCGCCCCTTGTAGGTGAAAATGCGGTTGCCGATATTCACTTGTTTGCCCAGCTCGAGGACACGCGTCTCTTTGGAAAAACCGATACTGGCGGTATCGGTTTTCGGCAAGGTCATTTTGCGGCCGAAAAAAGTGGTTGGATCCACATTGCCGGTGGTCAGATAGATTAACGAGGCGCTGAACATGATGCCCACGACGCCAAAGAAAAGAATGACAACCCACTTATATGCTTGTGTGCTTTCCATGGCAACTCCTGAGGAAAAGCGGTCTTGCCTGCTCCCGGGGGTGGTTTGGCGCCAACACCCCTCGGCGACAATTTTTAGAAGGTTTGTACAAATGTACTTATTAATGTATAATTTGTCAAATAGAAGTTTTTTATGAAAAGGTATTCATTTGATATTTTAAAAATTAAATAATTCTTGGGTGAACCTTAATGTACGGAATGTTCTTTTGACCGAAGAGGCGAACGCATCAATCCCATATTGCATTATTCGGCCATTCGGGGCTGAATATGAAGAAAAAACGAAGCGAGTGATCACTCTATGCCGTTTGGCCGGGCATCGACACAATCAACGGTTCAGGAGATGAGCTTCCGGACTCCGGAAAATGCGAAGAGGAATGAGAAGGCGATAAGAAAGAGGGCACAGGTGCCGATGAGAATGCGGTAGCTGCGGTCGGACAGCAATTTGCGGCCTTTCCAGACCGCCGTGCTTACGGCGGCATACCAGAACAGGTCCCCCAAAATGTGGCCGCTGAAAAAGGCCACCACCCCCATAATGCCGGCATCCATGCTGTGCAGAATGTATCCCAACCCGATGGTGGCCCACCAGATGCTCCAGTAGGGGTTGGCCAGGCTCATCAAAATGCCGGAAAGAATCAGGTTTTTGCCCTCGGCGTTATCTCCGGCTGTGGTCAGAACCATGGTCGGCAGGGATTTTAGCATGCCGACGCCCATCCAGAGCAATACAGCCGAACCGGCCAGGGCGATGACGATAAAGACCGGCTTCATCTTCAGCACAGGAGCCAGGCCCATGAGCAGGGCCAGCACCAGTGCAAGTTCCAAAACACCATGGCCGACAATTAAAAGCGGGCCGGTCATCATTCCCCGCCGGGGGCTTTCGCTGATAGTGATTGTCAGCAGCGGTCCCGGCATGACGGCGCCGGAGAGTGCGACGATAAAAGAGGTTACAAACAGGGTGATAAACAGGGACATGGTGTCTGCTTCAATCAGGTCAACGGCGGCGGTGCCTGCCGGGGAGAAAATAGCTGTTTGATTTTAGCGGCCAGCATTTTTATCCCCATCCACAGTTTGGGGAGCAGCCAGATCAACAGCAGGATGAACAGGACCAGCAGGACGATGAAAAACCAGGGATGGTTCACCGCCGTCCAGATGCCGCCGATGACCATGATGTCTTCCACGATGGAAGCGGTCCAGTTGGTGAACGGTTCCGGGGAGGCGTTGATCAGCAGCCGGGAGCCGGCTTTGGCGCCGTGGGTACCGGCGGCCAGCGTGCCGCCGAGCAGCGCAGCGGCCAGACTGACTGCTGGGTTGATGTCCCCGACGGCGCCGGCGGCCAGAAGGGCGCCTGCGGGGATGCGGATGAAAGTGTGAATCGTGTCCCAGCCCGTGTCCACGCCGGGCATTTTGTCGGCAACGAACTCCACGGCAAACATCAGGCAGGCGGCGCCAATGACCAGCGGGTTGGCCAGAATCTGCAAATCCGGCGGCAGGGTCATGTTGCCGGTGGCGCCCAGGATGCCCAAGGTGGCGATGGCCGCGTAGAGGTTGATGCCGGCGGCCCAGGCCGCCCCCATGGTCAGGGCGATGATGTCGGTGATTTCGTTGACTTGTTCCATCGTCGATCTTCTCCGGAGAAAAGGGCTTGCAACGGATTTTTGCGATCCATCACAAGTTTTTAATCAAACGGTTGGCGTCGGAACACTCCGACACGGATCGTAACTCCGTCAGGGTCGCGGACAGGGCCTCCATTTCCTGAAGGCGGGGCAACGGCCCGTTGTTCTGCCCCACATCGTCCAGGGCCGCCACCACATCGTTGACGGTGAGACTGCCAATATCCCGGGCCGGCTGCAACGCCGGGTCTCCGTTGGACGGGTCTTCGATTCGCACCAGGATGTTTCCTTTTACCAGAAGATCGGACAGGCTGTCCACCAGGGCTGGAGAAAGGGCCAGCGAATCGGCAATCTGATCGGTGGTCTGGGCCGGCTTGCCTTTTTGAAACAAGCTCACGACATGGCGGCAGATGGCCAGGGCCAAAAGCCGGGTCCGGGCCATGCTCATTTTTCGTCCGCCATCGGAGCCGTCCATGTGATCTGCATTCTGGTAACCATGGGAAATTTCCGCACCCACCAGGACGATGATCCAGCTTATCTGCAGCCACAGCAGGAACATGGGCAGGGCGGCGAAGCTCCCGTAAATGGCGTTGTACTTGGACACCAGAAACTGAAAATAAATGTAGGCCCCCTGAACGATCTGGTAGGCGCTGCCGGCGATGAAGCCGGCTAAAAGTGCGCCGTCAAAGCGCACCCGGGTATTGGGCATGATGATATAGACCAGGGTAAATAAAATCCAGATGAGGGCGTAGGGCAGCAGTTTAAGGCCAACGGTAATGGCCGTGCCCGCCACCTCCGTCATTCCGAAGCGGCCGGACATGGCCGTGACCTGATGCGTGATAAAAACGGTAACGCTGCCGGACATGATCACCAGCACCGGACAGATCAGCGTGATGGTGACATAGTCGCTCAGTTTTCGGATAAACGGGCGTGAACGAACGTTCCAGATATGGTTGAATGAACTTTCGATATTGCCCAGCACTTTGATGACGGACCAGATGAGAACCACGATGCCGATGCCGGCGATCATGCCGCCTTTCGTGTTTTCCAGCATGTTCTGGGCAAAACCGATGATTCTCTGGACCACCTCCTGCTGGGCGGCGAATTGCTCAAGCAGTTCCTGCTGAAGCCTTTTTTCGAACCCGAAGCCTTTGGCGATGCCGAAGGCCATGGCGGCGACAGGGACAATCGAGAGCAGCGTGAAAAAGGTCAGGGCTGAAGCGCGCAGGGTCCCTTGATGGCGTGCAAAGCCCCGAACCGAAAGAACCATTGTGCGCACCAGCCGGATCGGCAGCCACTTGAGGGCTGAATAGTCCCGGCGCTCTGCCTGCCAGAGGGTCGTGGTGAAAAATGCTGTCAGCCGGTTCAATGGCGTCCTGGTTTTTTCCATGTCCGTTTCCAGGGGTTAACGGGTCAACTGCCTGTACTTGATGCGATGCGGCTGGTCGGCGGCGGTGCCAAGCCGCTTTTTTCGGTCTTTTTCGTAGTCGGAATAGTTGCCTTCGAACCAGACCGCCCGGCTGTCGCCTTCAAAGGCCAGGATGTGGGTGGCGATGCGGTCCAGAAACCAGCGGTCGTGGCTGATCACCACGGCGCAGCCGCCGAAATTCTCCAGGGCCTCTTCCAGGGCGCGCATGGTGTTGACGTCCAGATCGTTGGTCGGTTCGTCCAGCAGCAGTACATTGGCGCCGGATTTGAGCATGCGGGCCAGATGCACCCGGTTGCGCTCGCCACCGGAAAGCACGCCGACCTTTTTCTGCTGGTCGCTGCCGGAGAAGTTAAAGCGGGCCACGTAAGCCCGGGAGTTGACCTGGCGGTCGCCCAGTTGGATGGTATCGTTGCCGTCGGAAATCATCTCCCAGATATTTTTCTCCGGGTCGAGTACGTCCCGGCTCTGGTCCACGTAGGCCATGCGGACCGTTTCGCCGGTGGCGATGGCCCCTTTGTCCGGTTGCTCCTGGCCGGTAATCATTCGAAACAACGTCGTTTTTCCGGCGCCGTTCGGTCCGATGACGCCCACGATGCCGCCGGGAGGCAGACGAAAGCTCATGTCTTCCACCAGCAGCTTCTCCCCGTACGCCTTGGACACTCCCTCGGCTTCGATGACGACATTGCCCAGCCGGGGACCGGGAGGAATATAGATCTCCAGTTCCTTGGCCAGCCGCTCGCTCTCCTGCCCCAGCAATTTTTCGTAGGCCGAGATGCGCGCCTTGGACTTGGCCCGACGTCCCTTGGGCGCCATGCGAATCCACTCCAGTTCCCGTTGAAGGGTTTTCTGGCGATCGGATTCGGATTTCTCCTCTTTGGCCAGGCGGTTTTGTTTCTGCTCCAGCCAGGAACTGTAGTTGCCTTTCCAGGGAATGCCATGGCCCCGGTCCAGCTCCAGAATCCAGCCGGCCACGTTGTCTAAGAAATAGCGGTCGTGGGTAACGGCGATGATGGTGCCGGCATACTGCTGCAGATGCTGCTCCAGCCAGGCCACGGATTCGGCGTCCAAATGGTTGGTAGGCTCGTCCAGCAAAAGGATGTCCGGCTTTTTCAGCAGCAGGCGGCACAGGGCCACCCGGCGCCGCTCGCCGCCGGAGACCACGTTGACCGGCGTATCGGCCGGCGGACAGCGCAGGGCGTCCATGGCCATTTCCAGGCGGGCGTCCAGATCCCAGGCATCCAGGGCGTCGAGTTTGTCCTGGACCTCGCCCTGGCGCTGGATCAGCTTGTCCATCTCGTCGTCGGACATGGGCTCGGCGAACCGCTCGTTGATCCGGTTGAATTCTTCCATCAGATCCACGGTTTCCTGAACGCCTTCCTGAACGATTTCGCGAACGGTTTTGGTTTCGTCCACCAGCGGTTCCTGTTCCAGATAACCGATGGTGTATCCCTTGGACAGGATGGTTTCGCCGTTGAACTCGGTGTCCACGCCGGCCATGATTTTCAGCAGGGTGCTCTTCCCGCTTCCGTTGAGCCCCAGCACGCCGATTTTCGCGCCGTAAAAGTAGCTCAGGGAGATGTCCTTGATGACCGGTTTTTTATCGTAGAACTTGCTGACACGGATCATGGAATAGATGACTTTATTGGGATCGGTACTCATGGTTCGTTTTTCCTGTTTATAGAAATGGTTAGGGAGATAGCAGAACGGTGTTGGCCCCGGTGTCCGCAGGCCCGGCAAATCCAGGTAGCCGACTAACTGGTCGATTATTCAACGATAATCCGAAGAAAGTCAAATGCGGATTTCGTTTGGCGCAGCTTTGGATTTGGGCAGGAAATTGGATTTTTTAGAACCGGGGTATCCGGCTCAAAAACTACTCTGCTACACTTGATAAATTCGTAATAAGTGTCCGGCTCGTCATGCCGGACTTGGTCCGGCATCCAGAACATATTGAAATCACAATATTTAGACGCAAGAAAACCAACACGTGCCGGCCGACCTGGTGCGGCATTCGCTACCAGGCTACGCTCATCATGGAGCAGTTGAGCCCGCTGCCGATGCCCATCAACGCAACGTGATGGCCCGCTTGAATGCGGCCGGAATCGGCGGCCTGGCTCAAGGTAATGGGCACCGCCGCAGGTCCGATGTTGCCCAGGGTCGGAAAATTGAGATGATGCTTTTCCGGCGTCAATCCCAGTTTTTCGTTGAGTACGTCCATGTTGCGCTGGCTGACCTGATGGGGCATGTAGGCGTCGATTTCGGCATCGCTCCAATTGGACAGGGTGCTGCAGGCCAGTTCCCAGGTTTTTTTTGCCAATTCAACGCCGAAGATCAGAACCTTGGAGGCATCGGCGGTCATGTAGGTCCGCTGGCCCAGGCAAAGCCGGCTGTGCCGGGTGGCCGCCCGGGTCACCGATCCTTTGACCGCATGGCCCGATGTGGCCAGGTCCTTGCGGCAGACGATCATGGCCACCGCTCCCGATCCCAGGGTCAGGGTGGCGAACTGCTCTCGAAAAGATTCGGCCGTGGCGTCTGGTTTCTGCAAACGATCGATGGTGGACTCGACCACTTCCCGTGAATTCTCGCCGTCCACGATAAGGCCATAGTCCAACACGCCGGCGTCGATCATCAATCCTACACTGGAAATGGCATTTACGAATCCCAAACAGGCGTTGCCCACGTCGTAGTTGATGCAGTGGTCGGCCAGCCCCAGGTTGCCGTGCACCAGGCTGGCCACGGAAGGCTCGATGTAATCCTTGGATACCGAGGTGCTGATCAAACAGCCGATGGCATCCCGCGAAATACCGGATTTGGCCAGGACTTTCTCGGCGGCCAGGGTGGCCACGTCGCTGGCCTGCTGATCGGCATCCCAGAAGCGTCGTTCGCGAATACCGGAGAGTCCTTCGATCAGTCCGGGCTTGATTCCGATTCGCTCCATGGTTCCGGCCAACTGGGATTCGATTTCAGCGGAGGTGACAATGGTGGACGGCAGTGCGCATTCCACGGCTTCTATGGCGACATTTTGAAAAAAGATGGGTTTCATGCTTTTCCTTTCAATCCATCCAAAACCATCGGTATCGTAAAAAGGCACCGTTTCTACCGTCCCGGTTCATAGCATGGTTGTACAAGGGAAACAAACAATCCGCGTTGAATGGGAAGGATCGAAAATCGTTTTTCGGCAGGCCTTCCACCTATGGGACATTCCGGATCGCTTAAATAATAAAACAATGTTTTAATAATTGACATCCAAATAAAACATTGTTTTATAGATATGAAGATCGTGCCTTGCCCGGATCGGCCGGATGGATTCAATGACCCCCTTCAAAGAATAGTGAACCGCTCATGAAGATCGATTCTAGCTACGTCGGCACGCCATTGAAAATGTACGAAACAGCTGTCTTTCCTCGTGACACGATGAATTTCGCCGCCGCCATCGCGGACCACAACCCGCTCTATTTCGACGACGAACGCGACGGGGGGCCCGTCGCCCACTCCATGCACAGCGTTGCCGTGACCTGGCCCATATTGGAGCATATCGACGCATACATCGATCTGAATTCGTTTCCTCGGGAAATCCTGTTGACCCAGGTTCATTACAGCGAGCACCTGATCCTGCATCGGCTGATGGTTCCCGGGGACCAACTGAAGATAGACGGGCAAATCGCTGCTATCGTTCCCCACCGGGCAGGCACCCACATGATCATTCGCCTTTCGGCGCGCGACGCCTGCGACGAACCGGTCTTCACGGAATATATCGGTGCCCTGATGCGCGGCGTCACCTGCACGGACCCGGGCCGCGGCGCGGACACGATTCCGGAGTTGCCGGCGGAAGCGGCCGGACCGCCCTTTTCATGGGAATCGTCCATGACCATCGACCCCCTGCTGCCCTATGTCTACGACGGCTGTACCCGCATCCATTTTCCCATTCATACCTCCCGCAAGTTCGCCCGGCAGGTGGGCCTGCCGGATATCATTCTCCAGGGTACGGCCACCCTGTCACTGGCCGTCAAAGAGATCGTCAACCGGGAAGCGGCCTCCGACCCGCGGCAGCTCCGATCCATCTCCTGCCGTTTTACCGGAATGGTGATGCCGGGCGAAACCATCGTCCTGCAGGTGAACAGTAGCGACCACCACGGAAATGTTCGTTTTCAGGTACGAAACAGCCAGGGCCGGTTGGCGATCAGCAACGGCCATATCCAACTCAACCGACAGGAGGCCCCGTGAACGCCATGAAAGAGCTGCCGCTGTTGAACGACTATATCGACTACTGGGCTGAGCGGAAACCGGACCAGGCGGCCATGATCCAGCACGAAGACGGCAAGACCGTATCTTACAGGCAATTCCGGACCTTCATCGACTACTTCGCCCTTCGCCTGCTGGACATGGGCATCCAAAAAGGCGACCGGGTGGCGACGCAGCTGGTACTGGTTCCGGAGCACGTCATGTTGATGTACGCCTGCTTCAAAATCGGCGCGATCATCGCCCCCCTGGACTTGAGACTGAAGAAGGAGGAGGTTGTCCGCGACATCAACAAGATCGCGCCCAAGGCCTTCTTCTTCCTCGGCAACACGCCGGTCACCGATTTTCGTGAAATCGGCCGGGCGGTCAAAGCCTCCTGTCCCGGCGTCGACCACCTGGTACAATTCACCCCCGATCCGAAGCCAGGAGATATCATCGAGGGCGCCATCGGCATAACAGAGATGATGAGAAAAGGACGCCTGATCCGGCTGAAACTCGCCGACCTGTTCCTCGGGCGCCTGAAGAAAGCCTGCGCGCATATCGATGCCCGCACCCCGGCCCTGATCATTTACACCACCGGCACCACCGGGGAGCCGAAGCCGGCCGTGCTCTGTCACAAAAACATCATCGTCCAGAACCGGATCCTCGAACGGGGCGTCGGCCTGGCCGATCCCGACGACGGCCCGGCCTACGTCACCCTCATCAATCTTCCCCCAAGCCATGTCGGCTGTGTGACCGAAACGATGATGACCACTTTCTTCAAGGGCGGTACGGCGGTCCTGCTGCGAATCTTCGACGTGGAAGCCACCCTGGCGGCGATCGAGAAGCACAACGTGACACTCCTGGGCCAGATCCCCACCCAGTTTCGCATGCTGTGGAACCACCCCGACTATTCATCCTACGACCTCTCCAGCCTGAAATATGTTGCCTATGCCGGTTCAGCCGGCGATACGGCCTTCCTTACACGGCTGTCGGTCATGGCCCCCGCCTTCGGCACTGGCCTCGGTATGACTGAAAATGCCGGTTTTGCCACATTTACGCCGCCGGGCATCTCCGTCGAGGAGATGGCGGGTCAGGTAGGGAGGGCCTTTCCCGATCTGGCCGACGTCACCATCCGCCGGCCCATGACCCCGGATGGCCGTGCCGGTGAGGAAATGCCCATCGGAGAGACCGGTGAGATCTGCTACCATCCGCCCATTGTCTTCCTGGGATATTTCAACCAACCGGAGGAAACGGCCAGGGCAATTTCAAAAGAGGGGATTCTCTACACCGGCGACCTGGGATACTTCAAGGATATGGGCAGCTACCAGGCGCTCTACCTTTCGGGCCGGCGCAAGTTCGTCATCAAGCAGAAAGGCTACAATGTCTTCCCCAATGAAGTGGAAGAACACATCGCACGGCTCGACGGGGTGAGCATGGTGGATGTCATCGGCGTCAAACACGCCCTGTTCGATGAGGGGATTTTCGCTTTCGTTCGCCTGCAACCGGGGGCGGAGCTGACGGCCGATCAACTCATGGACCACTGCAAAGCGATTGCCGCCTATAAACGGCCGCAGCACATTGAAATATGGCCCCACGACAAGGAGTTTCCGTTGACCCGCAGCGCCAAAATCGACAAACTGCAACTGGCCGACATGGCGGCAGATGTCGTCGAACGCCTTAGACAAGCGGGAAGATGGGACGCCGCATAAAAAGGGAAGGATTTCCCCAGTGAAAGACAACATCGCAAGTATCCCCGGCAAACTGAAAGAGAGGCTTTACCCCGCCGTCCTGGCGCTCTTCTTTGATAACGACTTCCACCGGGTCAACATTCGGGAGATATCCAAGCAGACAGGCGTCAGTTCGGGAACGATCTATAAATATTTTTCCTCCAAAGAAGATCTCATCTTTACCATCCTCGATGAAAAAATCGCCGAAATCGGAAAAGCCATCACGCTTCACATCGCCGGTCTCGAAGAGATTAAAGAGGTGCTTCGCAAAGTGTTCTGGGTCACCATGGATTTCTACGACAAGAACCCGGGCGTGGCGGTCACCGCCTTCATCACCGTTCCCACGCGCAGCTGGATGAAAGAGAAAAGCTACCGCGGCGTAGAGCATGCGGCCCTGCGGGAGTTGCTCGACAAGGCCCGGCAAACGGGCGCCATCGACCCTGCAATCTCAAACCGGCAAATTGTCGACCTCTATTACATGTTCTGCTACCGGCAGATCCATCAATGGTATTACTTCGGCATGAAGCGGAAACTGGTCGACACCATCCCCGAGTTCTTCGAGTTGTTCTGGAAAGCGGTCCAGCCCTGAATGATAAAAACCTGGCCCTGCTGGTTCGGGAAAACGGATCATTGAAACGGATGGCCGCTACCGGTGGAAGTGAACCCGGCTGTTGCAAGGGGCGACTCAGGCATGAACGGCGGGCTCGTCGAATCGACACCGGAGGACAAGCATTTCATCTTCCTTACCGGTTTCGATTTGATACGGCAGCTTTTCGAAAAGACGGATCATGCCCTGGTTTTCGGGTGCGGTATAGGCATAAAGACCGGCGATTCCATTGCTTCGAGCGCCTTCGGCGAGCTTTTCCTGAATCAGGCCCCCCAACCCTTTGTGCTGCCATTTTCCGGAGATCGAATAGGCGACTTCGGCCATGTTGACAGCCGGATCGAGAAGGTATTCTCCGATGCCGATCACACGGCCAAAACCGGATTCGCCCACCACGGCAACGATGGTCAGGTTGTTGATGTAATCCACCTGGGACACCTTCTCCGCCTCCTGGCCGTTGAAGCGCTCTTTGCGATGAAAAAAACGGGCGACGACATCATCGGGGTCCAGGTTGTAGAAGTGCTCCTGGATGCGGCGGGCATCCACCGGTTTGGCCGGCCGGATGGTGACCGCTTCTCCGTCGATTTCGAGCATTTTTTCCAGGCGTAGCGGATAGACGCCGGTAATGGTCCCTTTTTGAAGCTGCTCAATGGCCAAAAGGCCCATGCGCCGGGCATGGCTGAAGAGTTCATCGCGAAAATCGGGATGGGCGATGCTGATCAAGGCCAGGGCGCGCTCCTGAAGGCTCTTTCCGAAAAGATTGACAACGCCGTACTCGGTGCAGATGTAATTGACGTCGCTACGGGGAACGACCACGGCCGTGTCGTCCAACATCGGTACGATGCGGCTTTTTTTGCCCTGCATGGTGGTGGCCGGAAGGAGCAGAAGCGATTTGCCGCCTTCGCTCATGGCCGCGCCGCGGATGAAGTCGACCATTCCGGTGATTCCGGAAAAGTGATTGTAGGGCAGGGCATCGGCCGCTACCTGGCCGGTCAGATCGACGGCCATGGCTACGTTGATCGCCACCATCTTGTTGTGCCGGGAGATGATGGCCCCGTCGTTGACATAATCCGACGGGTGAAACTCGATCACGGGATTGTCGTTGATGAATTCGTACAGGTTTTCGGAGCCCACGGCGCTGCTGGCCACGATTTTGCCGTCATTGAATCCCTTGCGGCGATTGGTGATTACGCCCCGCGAGAAAAGGTGCATGACGGGGTCGGTAATATATTGGGTATGAACGCCCAGATCGTTCTTGTCCTTCATGGCCGCCAGGGTAGCTTTGGGCGTCGTGCCGGGTCCGATCTGGATCGTCGATCCGTCGTCGATGAGGCGGGCGATCAATTGCGCGATGGTGTCGGCGGCGTTGGAATCGGGGGTGGTGCCCAGGGTGATCAGGGGTTCCTCATACTCCACGAACAGGTCGACATCGTCCACATGAAGGAAGCTGCGGCCCAATACACGCGGCATGCGCGGGTTGACCTGGGCAATCACCAGGTCGGCGGACAAAGCGGCGGCAAGGGTGATGTCCACCGCAACCCCCAGGCTCAGGCAGCCGAAATCGTCCGGCGGTGTGGTCTGGATCAGGGCCACATGGATGGGCATCCGTCGGCTCTTAAACAGCTTGGGTACCGCCGAAAGGTTCATGGGCGTGATGAAGCGGCTGTGGCGGGCAATGGCTTTGGGTTTGGCCGAACCGGAATAGAATTGGCGAATATTGAGGCTGCTGCCCCTGCTCTTGTTGGCGATCAGGGTCAGGGGCGTCGTTTCCAGGGACATGAGGCGAACGATCTCCAGGTCGGCCAGGTCGGCCGATGCATTGGAGAGCACCCGCACCAGATGTTGGGGCTCGCCGCACGACGAACCGATGAACACGCGTTGGCCCGGCCGGATCCGTCCGATAGCCTCGGTCGCCTTGCAGGTTTTCTTGACGTAATCGTCGGCCCAGTATGAAGGTTCGCCCATGGATTTATTTTTGACGGCTTCGTAAAAAGCCCGATATCGGCGTTACGCTTCGTCCCTCGTCAGTGCGGAGTACGTTTTGGTACGCCTCTTTCCTCGGGACTCGCAAGCCTTGATCTCGACCTTTTTACAAAGCCGTCTATGAAAAACGACTTTTTACGCGCAACATTGTTTGGCCTCAAAAAAAATCAGGAGTTGCCGGGCTGCTTGCCCCCATAACGCTGTTTGACCGCTTCGCGATCAATGGCACCGTCTTTTTCCGGAAGCGATTCCACGAAATCGACATATTGCGGTTTCTTGTACCGGGCAATGCGCTGGCCTACAAATTCGATCAACTCCCCGGCCGTGACCGACTGGCCCGGTGCGCATACACAGACCGCCTTAATGGCCTCTTTCCATTTGGGATCGGGTATTCCGAACACCACGGTCTGCGACACCGCCGGATGTTCCAGGATGACCTTCTCCACCTCGGCCGGGTAAACGTTCTCGCCGCCGGGTTTGATCAACTCCTTTTCCGGCTTGCGACCAGCATACCATAAAAAGCCCTTTTCGTCGAAGCGGCCCAAATCGCCGGTGTGGTGCCTGCCGTTGCGAAAGGTCTGGTCGTTGTCTTTGTCCAGATTCCAATATCCCTTGAACACCATGGGGCCCTGCAGGGTGATTTCACCCGCCTGGCCAGGCGGCACCGGGTTGTCCGCATCGTCCACGAGTTCCACTCGCCCCAGCGGGATGGCGCGTCCGGCCGAACCGGGGCAGTCGTCGTAGCGGCCCATGGTGGTCAGGCAGGACGTCTCCGTCTGGCCGTACATCACATAAAAACAGCCGCCGGTGGTTTTCCGGTAGCGTTCGATGGTTTCGGGCGTATCCAGGCCCATGACCGCCCGCAACGACGAGATATCGGCCCCGTTTTTCTCGCCGGCGTCAAGAATGGATCCAAGGATGGGTGAGAAGTCGAAAAGAAGGGATGCCTTGTGTGCGGCGATCAGGTCGACGGCCTTGTCCGCATCGAATTTGGCCATATTGATATTCAACGCCCCGGCATGGAAGGCACAGACCGCCATGAACAGCCCGGCAACATGGAAAAGCGGCAGCAGATTCAGGTGCACGTCGTCCGGAGATAGATTGAAGCAATGGTTCAGGTGCAGACTGGCACACAGCAAATTGGCATGGCTGAGCAAGGCGCCGCGCGGCCTTCCGGCTACGGCGGCCGTGTGGATGATCACCAGGCCGTCGTTTGCCGACACCGGTTCTCCGGAAAAGGGAGCGTCATCCAGTAAATCGTCGAAGGCGTCCAGAGGGCCGTTATCGGTCAGGTTGATGAATCGATCAACCGAGGGGAGTCGATCGCGCAGGCTTGTGATCGTCTCCCCGAATTCGTTGTCTGCGAACACCATTTTCGGTGTGCAGTCGTCGAGGTTGAAGGCCACCTCGTTTTCGGACAGACGCCAGTTGACTGCGACCACAATGGCCCCCAAAGCAGCGGCGGCCCCATACAGCGTGAAGAAGGCGAGACTGTTTTTCCCCACCACACCGATGCGATCTCCGGAACGGATGCCTGCCTTTTGCAAACCGGCGGCCAGACAGTCCACCTGGGTTTTGAACGCTGAGAAATCAGTGGTGGCGCCGGTTTCCGCCTCGAACCATGCCGGTTTGCCGTCATAACAAACTGCGTTGCGATGGATCAGATCATAAAAGGTAAAGTCGTAAAGCCCCATGTGCTACTCCGGAAATGCTGCTTTTTACGAGTTCGTCAACGTTGTATTGTTTTAATGGATTACAGCAGGAACGCTTTCGTGAGAACGATATCCACCCTTCTTTCGAAACCGGCACGTTGAACAACAAACGGGCGCATTCGAAAATTAACCGTTGCGTATGAATGGATTCTGGCTGTCCCGATGCATCGGCGCTCCCATTTAAACGTTCTCGATGGGTTTGCCGATGCATCATTGAAACGGTCTCAGGGAAAGGTCGCCTCGAACGTGGACACCTTGACCAGACTGTCGGCCTTGAAGACGGCAGCACCGCCGCTGACGGTAACCGGGACTTCGTAATTCGGTATGCCGGTCCACCATTTCTCCAGGGCCGCCCAGGCGTTGGTCCCTTTTTCCTTGAGCTTGAAGCCGCCGGTCACCAGCAGGCTCAACAGCGACTGCCGGACGTCGAAGTGGGCATGAACAAGCACCTGGTTGGTCATTCCCGGCGGGATCCACTGGGTCGCATGGGTGCTGACCGTATTGAGTTCGAACTCTTCGAACAGAACGGAAAATTTCAGGCTTTCCATCTGCACGGGAAACGGATTGGGGTTTTCCACGTTAAAGGTGAAGGCCAGGTCCAGGGGGGCGCCGACATTGTCCGGCTTGCCCTTGGTGGGTTCGACCTTGTTTGAAAAATACCAGTATCCGAAGGCATGGGCCACTTCCATATTGTCCAGGGTGACCACCGGCGCCTGGAAATTGCTCTCGGTCGGTTTGGCCGCCATCCCGGCACATCCCGAAAAAAAGGCCACGACAAACAGGATGCTCAAGAATCTCAACAGTACTCTCTTTTTACACATGTTCTCCCCCTTTATATATGAGAGTGAGATGTTTTTTAAATTGGTTTTTAGGCAAGCCACCTCTTTCTGCGCTTATAGTGTTTGACGTCTCGAAAACTCTTCCTGCCTCCAAAATCGGTCATACCGAGGTAGAAATCCTTGATGTCCGGATTTTCGCGCAGTTTTTCGGCCGAATCGTCCATGACGATGCGTCCGGTTTCCATGACGTAGGCATGGGGTGCCACATTGAGGGCCAGCTTGGCGTTCTGCTCAACCAGCAGGATGGAGATTTTCTCGTCACGATTGAGCTGTTGGATGATGTTGAAAATCTCATGAATCAGCAACGGCGCCAGGCCCATGGAGGGTTCATCCAGCAGGATCAGCTTTGGGCTGGTCATCAGCGCCCGGCCGACGACGGTCATCTGCTGCTCACCGCCGCTGATGAATCCGGCTGTCTCGTTGCGTTTTTCCTTCAGGCGCGGGAAATAGTGGTAGACCATTTCCAGCCCCTCCTTGATGGAGCGGCCGTGCTTTTTCATGTGGGCGCCGACCTTGAGATTTTGTTCGACGGTCAGGTGCTCGAACACCCGGCGGCCTTCGATCACCTGCACGATCCCCATCTTGGCGATCTTCTCGGCCCCCAACTTGTCGATGCGCTGGCCCATGAACTCGATGGAGCCGTCGGTAACCGCTCCGTCCTCGTGCTTCAGCAGGCCCGAAATCGCCTTCAAAGTCGTGCTTTTTCCGGCACCGTTGGCGCCCAGAAGGGCGACGATGCCGCCCTCGGGAACCTCGATGGAGACGCCTTTCACCACAAGGATCACTTCGTGGTATTTGACTTCAATGTTGTTAATCTTCAGGATCGTATTCTCTTCGGACAAAATGGTACCCTCCCGTAGGATGCCGGTTTTACCAACCCAGCCACTCTTTTTCCCACTTTTCCGGCCATCTTTTTTTCAAGTCGACCGCATCGATGAGCGTGAACGCGCCGTTTTTGTATTCGTAGATCTTGGCTTCGCTCTGGGAGCGATGATCCGTGGGGGTGAAAGTCGCCGGTGCGACGCCCAGTCCGACCTCGAATCCTTTCATGGTTTCGAAACCCTTTTTCAGGATGCCTTCGCCGCTCAGATCGCCGGCCTTGTCGGCCCGTTTCAAGGCCTCGGCCAGTCCGAGAGCGTTGGCCCACGCCTGGACGGTGTGAATGGTTCTCTTTTCCTGGGGAATTCCCGGGTTGTACTTCTTGGCGTATTCGACCACTTTGTCCATCAGCTTCACATCCAGCCCGTAAAATGCCCAGGGAGCACACCCGATGGCGCCTTCGGCTGCCTTGCCGGCCAGTCTGGGAAGGTTTTCGTCAAACCCCCAGCATTTGATCAGGTTGTCCGCACCAAGTCCAAGTGCGTAGGCATCGCGCAGGGTGGCCGCGACCGACATCACCGTATTGGTGTGCAGCACCACGTCCGGCTTGAACTCTTTCAGGGATAGAATCTGGCTCTTGGTGTCGATGGCGAACAGGGAAACGTCCTGATCGGGTCCGATGTCAAAGCCGAGGATGGTGGCCTGGTCCTTGGCGGCCTTGATGGAAGAACTGGAAAACGGCGAAGCGAACATGTAGCACATGGCGATGCGGGGTTTCCGTTTGCCGTAGTCCGGGTTGTTGGGCCACTTTTTGTCGAACCAGGATGTAATCAGTCCCCGGGACTGGGTCGAATAGTCGGTGGAGAAGAACAGGTTGTAGGGGGTTTTCGTGGGATCGCACAGGTGGCCGGAATAAGAGGCCGACACATAAGGGATCTTGTCCTTGGCTACCGTCGGCGCCAGCGCCTCGGTATCTCCGGTGCCCCAGCCCAGGATCGCCGCGCATTTCAACCGTTTGAACAGGTTATATTTGGTCAGCGCTTCGGGAATGCGGTATCCGTAATCAAACTGATACAGTTTGATTTTTTTGCCGTTGATGCCTCCCGTATCGTTGATGTAGTGAATCGCCTCGGCGATTCCCAGGGCATAGTCCTTGCCGACATCGGACGTGGCACCTGTCATGTCGTTGAGCGCCCCGATCTTGATATCCGCTGCCCCCGCAAAGGGTGAAAAACCCAAAAACAGCACCGTAATCGTTGCCAAGATAAAAACTTTGGCCCAAACATGTTTCGTGTTCATCGTCCTCCCCTTTCATTCAAAGCTTGGCTGTAAAGAAACCCCGATCCTCCTGCCTGCTGAATCACCTCCTCGTTTGCTTCGGTTTGCCGATTTGCAGCCGGTTCTTGCAAGCGGCTAATAGGAAAACGGCCACAGGTTGAAATAGTTTTTGCTCTGCCACCAGCGGTAGGCCAACCCGTTGGGTTCGAAAATCATGAATATACAGATGGCCAGACCGAAGGCGGCTTCCTTGATGAACAGAAAGTCCATCAGCAGTTTCGGAAAAGTGTCCGCCAGCGGCATGACGGCCAGCTGGAGGGCCTCCATGATCACCACCATGAATATGGAGCCGAAGATCGCCCCATGCACGGAACCGACCCCGCCGATGAGGATCACACCCACCAGCCACAGGGACCAGAACCATGGAAAATGCTCGGGGCTGATGGCGGCCAGGTTGCTGATCCAGAACGCACCGGCGATACCGCCGATGGCGCCGGCCACGAAAAACGCCAGCAGCTTGTACTTGATGACATTGATGCCCATCACTTCAGCGGAGATGTCGTTGTCCCGGATGGCCACCCAGGCCCTGCCGGCCCGCGAACGGAGAAGATTCACCACCGCGACGACGCAGGCGATCACCAGAACGAGCATCATGAAATAGACTTTCAGGTCGCTGTCGATCACCCAGGGACCGACCTTGATGGTTCCCGGAGGCAGGGAAAATGCCTGGCCCCGGCCGCCGATCTGGCTGATGTACTGGGTGATGATAAAATCGACGGTAATGAACTGGGCTGCCATGGTGGTCAGAATCAGGTAAAAGCCTTTGACCCGGGCCGACGGCAGGCCGAACAGGACGCTCCAGATCCCTGCGACGAAGGCTGCGATAACGATACTTGCGGGATAGGCCAGTCCCCACTGCATCATCCAGGCCGGCCATGGAAACTCCAGGATCAGCAGCGTGCTGGTGTAGGCGCCCACCGCCAGAAAAGCGGCGTGCCCCAGGGTGACCTGACCGCAGAACCCGATGAGCAGTTGGACGCCCAGCGCCCCCAAAATGGTGTATCCGATCTGATTGCAGACGCTGAGACCATAGGAATCCGCGAAAAAAGGAATCACGAAGAACAGGATGACGGCCAGCAGGACCATTTTGCCGCGGATGAATTTGGTCTGCCACCAAGCATGATCCTGTGCATAGGTTTCATGATACACTCCGCAGGGAAGCCAGGTTGTCGACATAAAGGACTCCTATTTAATGAATTTGGTCTTGGACTCGTTTAACTTTGCAGAGGCGTCATGTCGGACTTGATCCGGAATCCAGAACCTGTCGCATTGGCTGGATTCCGGCTTTCGCCGGAATGACGGGAAAAGGAAAATTTGTCGATTCCCAAACCCCTAAAAATTGGTTTATTGTAATTGGCGTCTGTCCGAAAATAGGCCAATTGGTTCGAGATCAAGGCTTTCGAAAAATTTTACCGGAGACATATAGTTGATATTTCGAGGATAAAATTTTTCGTATAACGCAGATATCGGGGCAATTGGACATTTTTGGATGATCACTACACTCTTTCGATCCGCTCCCATCCCCATAGCCCATAAGGCTTGAAAAGCAGAAAGATTGCCATGAAGACAAACGGTGCGATTTCCTTGACGGCCCCCGGAAAATAGCGGTCCAGATAGGCACCGCACAGATTCTGCAGCACGCCGATAATGATGCCGCCGACAATGGCGCCGGGCACGGAATTGAGGCCGCCCAGCACTACGGCGGGCAGCACCAGCAGACCGAGATAGCCGACGGAGATGTTCAGGCCGTTGATATTGCCAAGCAGTGTGCCGCCTACACCGGCAGCCATGAAAGCGATGGCCCAGGCCGTCGCATAGACGAAGCGGGCGCTGACCCCCACGGAAAGCGCGGCCATCTCATCGTCCGCCGTGGCCTGCATGGCCAGGCCCCAGCGGGTGTATTTAAAGAAGCAGACGAAAACGACCAGCAGGATCATGGCGGCGATAAAACTCCACAGGTAAACCTGCCCGATGATCAAAGGGCCGACGTGGATCGGCTCGATGGAGAAGACCGGCGGGTCAAAGACCCGCGTATCGGTGCCCCAGATGAATTCGACGGTGCCCTTGAAGAAAAAGGAGAGTCCCACGGTCACCATGATGACCGTCAGCACCGGTTCGCCGATCAGTTTGTCCAGAAAAATGCGTTCGGTCAGGATGCCCAGAACAAACCCGATGATCAGCGAAAAGGCCAGGGCCAGCAAAAAGGGCACGCCCATGGAATAAAAGCTGAGCGACACATAGGCGCCGATGAGCGTCATCTCCCCCATGGCAAGGTTCAGCACCCCGGAGCATTTGTAAATCAGCACCCATCCCAGGGCCACCAGGGCGTAAATCCCGCCCACCATGATGCCTGTCGTGATCGTCATGAAAAACAGTTCCATTGATCTTATTCCTCAAGGTGAATGATTGTCATATCGGTTTTGATGTGGGCCTCGCGGCCGTCTTCGTATTTGATCGTGGTGTCGATATGCACGCTGTCGCTATCCGCATAGAGGGCCTCGACGATTTCCTGGTAGCGCTTCTCCACGAAGGCGCGGCGAAGTTTGCGGGTGCGGGTCAACTCGTCGTCGTCCGCATCGAATTCTTTATAAAGATTGGTAAATTTGGCCACTTTGGCCGCATCGGGAAGATCCTTGTTGGCCTGGCGGATCTGGTTTTCCACCAACTGGTAAACTTCCGGCTTCTGGGACAGTTCCTGGTAGCTGGTGTAATTGAGCTTTTTCTCGTCGGCCCATTTGCCGACCACATTGTAGTCGATGCACAGTACCGCAGTGATGTAGTCTTTTTTATCGCCGATCACCCAGGAATCCCGGATGTAGGGGCTGAACTTCAAACGGGTTTCCAGGTATTGGGGAGAAAAGGGCTTTCCGTCCCTCAAGGTGAAGACGTCCTTGGTACGGTCGAAGACCACCAGATGGCCGTCGTCGTCGATAAACCCCTTGTCGTCGGAGTGGAGCCACCCGTCCACCAGGGCTTCTTCCGTGGCCTCCGGGTTCTTGTAGTAGCCGAGGAAGACGGACGAACTGCGGGTGATGATCTCCCCGTCCTCGGTGATCTTGATCTCGGTGCCGGGGATGGGATGCCCGACGGTATCGAACTTGATGTCTCCGTCCCGATGAACCACCGAGATGCCGGCCACTTCGGTCTGACCGTAGATTTGCTTGAGGTTGACCCCCAGGGCGTGAAAAAAGCGAAAATGATCGGGCCCCATGGCCGCCCCGCCGGTATAGGCATGCCGTACCCGGGAGAGCCCCAGGTGATCCTTGAGTTTCTTCTGAACGGTCACATAGGCGAGCCATTCGAGGGCTTTCCAGTAGAAGGGTACCGGCTTTTTCTTGAATTTCAGATCGGCTACGTAATAGCCGATCTTGGCGGAGAGATTGAAAAGATGACGCTTGGTCCAACTGGCGTCCAGGTGCTTGACCTGAACCGACCGGGTCATCTGTTCGTACATGCGCGGGGGGGCGAACATCACGTGGGGGCCGATTTCACGGATGTTCTCCTGGGCGGTTTCCGGCTCCTCGGGAAAATTGAGGGTATAGCCGATCTGCAGTCCGCAGGAGATGGACATCATCTGCTCGCCGATCCAGGCAAAAGGCAGGTAGGAAACGTAGTCGTCCGTGTCGTAGCAGGGGTCCACGGCCATCAGGTGCTGACCCATGGTGAGCATGTTGTTGTGGGAGAGAAGTGCGCCCTTGGGCAGCGAAGTGGTTCCCGAGGTGTAAAAAAGCAGGGCGACATCATCCCCGTGTCCCCGGTCGATCATTTTTTCGAAAAGGTCGGGCTGTTCTTTTTCGAGTTGCCGGCCCCTGTCCATGACCGCCTTGAAGCTGGTCAGATAATCCTGGTGATAGTTGCGCATCCCCTTGGGATCGTCCCAGATGACATTTTTCAGCTTGGGGCACTCGTTGATGATGGAGATGGCTTTGTCCACCTCCTCCTGCCCCTCTCCGAACAGGAATTTGGTATCCGAATGGTCGAGGATATATTTGACTTCGTCGATGAGACAATCCTGGAACAGCCATACCGCCACTCCGCCGGCGCAAAGGGTGGCCATTTCGGCCCAAAGGCCCTCGGGGCGGTTGTCGCCGATCATGGCGACCTTGTCGCCCGGCTCCAGTCCCATGTGAATCAGGCCCAGGCTGAGGTACTTGACGTTGTCGAAATAGTCCTGCCAGGTGATGGGCCGCCAGAGGCCGAACTCTTTTTCCCGCATGGCCACCCGGTTTTCGCCGTATCGCTGGGCCTGTTGGTAGAACAGCTTCTGAATGGTCAATTCCCTGGTAATTTCCACACTACCGGTCTCCGTATTATGCGCGTGTTGCATACAGATCCTCTTCACCCAGATAGGCTTTGATCACTTCCGGATTGTTCTGAACTTCCTCCGGGGTGCCATCCATGATCATATTTCCGAAATTCAGAACGAACACCCGATTGGACAGGTCCATCACGACGCCCATGTCGTGCTCGACCAGCAGGCAGGTCACCCGCCACCGTTTTTCTTCGTTCACATCGAGGATAAAGCGGGCCATATCCTCGACCTCTTCAAGGTTGAGACCGGCCAGCGGTTCGTCCAGAATGAGCAATTCTGGTTCCAACGCCAGGGCCCGGCCCAGTTCGACACGTTTTTGCAGGCCATAGGGGAGCATGCCGACCGGTTTGTGGCGGATCTGTTCGATCTCCAGCAGGTCGATGA
This sequence comes from Desulfosarcina widdelii, assembly GCF_009688965.1. Lineage (GTDB taxonomy): Bacteria > Desulfobacterota > Desulfobacteria > Desulfobacterales > Desulfosarcinaceae > Desulfosarcina > Desulfosarcina widdelii. The sequence continues at coordinate 4,931,198 of NZ_AP021875.1, forward strand.
TTTCCTCCTCGATGAAGGTCCGGTGTTCGATCTCCTCTTTCTTGGTTTTGCCCAGATAGAGGGCGCCGTTCAAAATACCCGAGCGATAGTGGACATGCCGGCCCAGCCGGATGTTGTCCAGCACGGTCATGCCGCCGAAAACCTCAACCTTCTGAAACGTGCGGGCCATGCCCAGCTTGGCCCGCTCATAGGGCTTGAGCGAATTGATGGAACGGCCCCTGTAGCGGATAGCGCCCTTTTGGGGGCGGTAAAGGCCGCTGATAATGTTCATCATTACCGTCTTGCCGGCCCCGTTTGGCCCGATAACAGAATGAATCTCACCTTTTCGGATGGTCAGATCGATCCCGGACAGGGCCGCCACTTTTCCAAAATGCATGTGGATGCCTTCAAGCTCGAGAAGGGCCTCCCCTTCTTTGATCTCATCTGCGTTTCCCAACAGCGCGCCTCCATTTTCAAAGGTCTGACAGGATTAAACTTGCGGTGGAATAAGAAATTGAATTCTGTTCATAAGATGATTGCGTCTTCCATGATTGTGTTAAACACCGGTTTGCGGCGTTCTGTCAAGTTGATAAAATAGCGGGTAAGTAGTGGGGAAAAACCACTACTCCTCGTAGGACAAGAGATGGGTCCTGAGATTGATTTTTTTGTTTTTCAGCCCGAGCTTGGTTCGGATATGGTGCCGGTGGAACAGAACAGTATTCTTTGAAATCAATAACAATTCGGCAATTTCTTTATTGGTCTTGCCTTCTTTGATGAGATTGGCCACGCGGATCTCCGCAGGCGTGAAATTCAGGTATCGGGAAGAGAGCTTGCTGATAAACGGCGAAATGATATTGTCGAGATTGGACTGCATAATTTCGATCAATGTCTGCTGATGGGGCTCCAGACGCCCCCGCTTCAAGCGCATCAGGTAGGGCGTGACCAGTTCCTTGACACTGGAAAGAACGTTTTCCTGCATTTCGCGTTTGTCTTCTTCCCGTTTTTTCAGCAGCACCCGCAGTGCCGTGTTCACCTCTTCGAGATGGTCGGACTGGGCTCGCAAGGCCGCTTCCGCCCGCTTGCGCTCCTCGATCTGCTGTTTCAGGCGGCGGTTCGCGTCGGCCAGTTCCGCCGTTCGCTCCTGAACGAGTTCTTCCAGCTGGTCATGGTACTGCTGGAGGGCCTCTTCCGCCTTTTTACGGTCGCTGATATCGCGAAGGGTGACGATGTTGCCCGTCGGCCGGCCGTTTTGATCCTGAAACAGGGTGGAGCTGATCTGGACGTCCAGCACCTGGCCGTTTTTGGCCAGGCGTTTGGTTTCGAACATGGTGATCTTACCGCCGCTGAGCATGCGGTCGATGGCGGCCTTGGTTTCCGGCCAGCACTCTTCCGGAACGAAATCGATCTGTTTGCCCAGCAATTCGTGCCGAGAGCGACCGAAGGTCTGTTCGAAGGCGGGGTTGATATAGGTCGCGATGCCCTGCATGTTGTAAACCACGATGGGATCCGGGGAGGACTCGAGAAAAGACCGGTACATCTGTTCGCTCTCACGGATGCGGGCTTCCGCTTTTTTCCGTTCGGCCAGTTCCCGGGTGACCGTGCTGTAGAGAGTGGCTTTTTCCAGTGCCAGCAGGGCCAGGGCGGCAAAGCGTTCCAGGGCTGTGACGTCTTCTTCGTCGAACTGCCGACCGGGTTCGACATGGGCCAGACCGATGACCCCCTGAACCTGACGATCGGATTTCAGCGGAATGCCGACGATGCACCGCAAGCGATCCAGAGACGGATCGTGCAGGCGTCCCGGCCAGTTGCGGTAGTCGCTGACCAGTTGGGGGCTTTCCGTCTTCCAGACCGTCCCGCCCATCCCCTGGCCCTTGCGCACGGCCAACCCCAGTTGCCCGGCGAAAAGTCCCTTGCCCACGCGCATTTCCATCACCTGGGCCTCGGGTGAAAGCAGGTAGATATAACCATGGGCCGTACCGGTGAGATCGGCCGCCCTTTCGATGATCGTTTCGAGCAGTTCTTCGGTGTCGATCTTGTCGAGAAGCCCCAGAGCGGTTTCATGCAGCGCCCGCAAAGACGCATTTTGGCGCTCGACGGCAGGGTCTGCGGAATTTGGAGTGAAACCGGGCTGAAGTGGCATTGGGCCTCCGGGTGAACCGAACGGCACGTTCAGACAAGGATTGAATGGACAGGGGTGATCCGTTGGCACAACGTCGAACGATCACCGCCTTTTCGGTCAAACGGCGATCCTTTTCCAATAACATTGCAACGGGAACGCGTACCCTGTCGGCTGAAGTTTGTATATCCTGCTTGAATTTAAAAATAATCAGCGTATCCACAAGGCCGGGTGTTGTCAATGTTTACGCGTTGACATCGTCCTTGCAGGTTGGTAAATAAATACGTTTCAGTAAAGGGAGAGTTCCCTTTTTTTGTTTTTTGGAACGCCGGCAGAACGATTCGACCGTCGCTCTTTCGAATTCGTTGCGGCGCGGGGGTCGGTTTTCCACAACGGTTGTACATCATGGATGACATTAAATCCAGAACCTTGATCATTGTCAATGACCTGGGACTGCATGCCAGGTCGGCGGCCAAACTGGCCAAACTGGCCGAAGGGGCCGGCAAAGGGGTTTGGATCCAGAAAAACGGTGAAACGGCGGATGCCACGTCCATGCTGGACATCATGACACTGGCCTGCCCCAAAGGAACTGAAATTACCGTCCGTATTGAAGACGAAGCGGATATGGACACACTGGACCGCATCGCCGCGTTGATTCGTTCCGGGTTTGGAGAAGATTCATAAATGAAAGATCAGGACGCCACCGAAGTCATCCTCAGAGGTATCGGCGGATCCCCGGGGATCTGCATCGGCAAAGCATATCTCGTGGACAAAGAGGGCGTGGACGTCGTTAAACAATACGTGCTCCGGGAGGAAGCCGTGCCCGCCGAAGTGGGGCGCTTTAAGACAGCGGTCAAAAAAGCCCAGGAGGCGCTGCGCCGGATTATCGACGAAACGCCCGAAGAGTTTCGCCAGCATGCCCAGATTCTGGAAACCCACACGGTCCTGCTGGAAGACAAATTGCTGTACGACCGAACCATCGAAGTGATCGAAAAAGAAAAGGTCAATGCCGAATGGGCGCTCAAGAAGGTGGTCTCCCTGGTCAAGCCCATGTTCGAGAACATGTCCGACGACTACCTCAAGCAGCGGGCCGAAGACATCACCCATGTGTCGGATCGCATCATGGAAAATCTGGTGGGTGCGGATCAGGTGAATATCGCCCACATCGACAAGCGGGTGATCCTGGTGGCGCGGGACCTGAGCCCGGCGGAAACCAGCCAGATTCAGCTCGAGCGGATCAAGGGATTCGTCACCAATCGCGGCGGGCGGGCGTCCCACACCAGCATCATTGCCCAGACCCTCCAGATTCCTGCTGTTTTGGGTGTTGGCAATGCCACCATGGAAATAAAAAACGACGATATTATCATTGTGGACGGCAAGGCCGGCATCGTCGTGGTCAACCCGACCGAGCAGACCTTGCTGGAAACCGAGGAGCGCCGGGAACGTTACGAAATTCAGAAGGCGTTGATGGTCCGTAAAAGCCACCTGCCCGCCCAGACCGAGGACGGCATACGCATCCCGGTGATGGGCAACATCGAGCTTCCCGAAGAGGTCGTCTCGGTGCTGGACCACGGCGGTGACGGCATCGGGTTGTACCGGACGGAGTTTCAATATCTCAGTCGGCCGGATTTTCCCGGTGAAGATGTCCTTTTCGAAAATTACAAAGACGTGATCGACGTGATGGGGGATCGCCCGGTAACCATCCGGACCCTGGACATCAACGGCGACAAGGCGGTGAATTATATCCGCGACACCCGGGAACTCAACCCGGCGCTGGGGCTCAGGGCGATCCGGTATTGTCTGAAAAAACCCGAAATTTTCAAAACCCAGTTGCGCGCCATCTTAAGAGCTGCCGCCTATGGCAACGTCCGGATCCTCATCCCCATGATTTCGGGGATAGCGGAGGTCGAGCAGGCCATGGCGATGCTGGACGAGGCGGCCGACAGCCTGATACGGCAGGGGTTTGCTTACAAGCGGGACGTCCCCGTCGGAATCATGATCGAAGTCCCTTCAGCCGTGATCACCGCAGACATCCTGGCGGAAAAGGTCGATTTTTTCAGCATCGGCACCAACGACCTGATCCAGTATACCCTGGCCATCGACCGCAACAACCGGCATGTGGCCCACCTACACCAGCCGCTGCACCCGGCCATCTTGTGGATGATCAAGCGAACCTGCGATGCGGCCAGGGCCAAGGGCATCCAGACATACATGTGCGGTGAGATGGCCGCAGAACCTCTCTTTGCACCCATTTTGCTGGGGCTGGGCGTGGATGAACTGAGCATGAACCCCCAGGCCATCCCCATGGTAAAAGACGCCATTCGGTCGATCAATACCGAAAATGTCGCACCTTTCATCGAAAAGGCAATGACCATGACCACCTGCGCAGCGGTCCAGGAACTGTTGGAACGTTCCTTCGGTGAAGCGGTCGGGAGGCTCGAACCCGACCTTGAGGAGCTATAGCCGTGGGCAATCATCGCATCAAGCTGGTGGCCGAAAACCGCAAGGCCCGTCACGATTACATTATCGAGGACCGCTATGAAGCCGGGATCGTGCTGGTGGGCACCGAGGTGAAATCCCTGAGAATGGGCAAGGCCAACCTCAAGGATTCCTACGCCCGGATCAAAAACGGAGAGGTCTTCGTCTACCAGATGCATATCGGCGCCTACCCGTTTGCCTATTACAACAACCACGATCCACTGCGTCCGCGAAAACTTCTGCTGCACCGGCACGAAATCAAAAAGCTCTACGGCAAGGTCAATGAAAAGGGATACGCGCTCATTCCGTTGAAACTCTATTTCAAAGAAGGCAAGGCCAAGCTCGATCTGGCACTGGCCAGGGGCAAGCAGAGCCATGACAAACGGGAAACCATTCGGCGACGCGACCAGAAGCGGGAACTGGATCGGGAACGCAAAAACAATCGTTAACGCCGAAATGAAGGGTATTTCCGGTATTCGTAAATCGTACCGGGATTTTCCGGCAGGAGCGCCCCTGGCGACCATGAAATCAACGCGTATCCCTTACAAGAAAAAACCCCCGGTGTTCACGGGCCCCAGGGCGCGGTTCGCCCAGATGCTGGTTCGGCTTCGCCAGTTGGAGGGCAACCCGCATCACCTTGCCCTGGGAATGGCGGTGGGCATTTTTGTTTCCATCATGCCCATCATTCCGTTTCAAACCCTTATCGCCGTTGGCCTGGCTTTTATCGTTCGGGGAAGCAAATCGGCGGCGTTTCTGGGCACCTGGTTGAGCAACCCATTGACCATACCGTTGGTCTATTATGTCAATTACAAATTGGGGTGTTTTTTGCTGGGCTACCAGGCCACCTTGAACAACATCGCTTTCGACTCGTTATCCCAGCTGATGGAACTGGGGGTCGAGGTATTCATGGCCATGATGGTCGGCGGTGCTGTGATCGGCGCGTTGTTGGGTGTGGTGACCTATTTTCTGACCTTACGCGGTTTTATTATTCTCCGGCGCCAGTCTCGTCACACGAGAAAAGCGGCAGGACCGGGAGTCGGGTCGTGACTTCTCCGCGGGCCCTGCTCACCGCCTGGAACATCCGGGCGAAAAAGCAGTTGGGCCAGAATTTTCTCAACGATCCCAACCTGGCCCGAGCCATTGTCGAAAAGGCCGGCTTGAACAGCGACGACGTGGTGCTGGAGATCGGCCCCGGCCTGGGGGCCATCACCGTTCCGGCGGCCAAGGCTGCCCGCCGGGTCATCGCCGTGGACAAAGATGGCCGTATCATCGATCTGCTGCACACGGAGTTGATGGCCGCCGGCATCCACAACGTCGAAATCCGGGAGGCGGACATTCTGCGGGTGGACCTGGCCTCTATCCATCGGGATGCCAGCCGGCAGCTGGTGGTGATGGGCAACCTGCCCTACAATATTTCATCTCAGGTCGTTGTGCAGTTGATCCACGCCAGACGCTGCGTGGACAGGGCGGTACTCATGCTCCAGAAAGAGATGGCCCAGCGTATCTGTGCGGAGCCGGGATCGAGGGACTATGGCCGCCTGTCCGTGATGCTGGGATATTGCGCCCAAACGCAAGTTTTGATGCCGGTGCGGGCATCCCTCTTTTTCCCGGCCCCCAAGATCGACTCCACGGTTATCGGCATCCGGTTTGCCGACCCGCCGCCCGTTCGTGCCGACGATGAGGGGCTGTTGTTTCGGGTGATCAAAGCCGCCTTTGGCAAACGGAGAAAAACGCTGCGCAACGCATTGTCCCAAAGCGAGCTGAAGCTGGATGCCGCCACCTGCCAGCGGCTCCTGACCGAAGCGCAAATCGATCCCATGCGACGGGCGGAAACCCTTAGCGTGCCAGGATTTGTCCGCTTGAGCAATACCATCGGCAACCATTGCCGCCTAACGGAAAAGGGCCCTTAATATGCGCAAGTACAGAATCTTATTGGTCGACGACGATCCATTCATTCTGACCGGCATCGGCAAGGATCTCGAAAGCAGCGGCTACGACGTTACACCGGCAAAGAGCGGGGAGCGAGCCATCGAACTGATGGAAAGCGGTCATTTCGATATGGTGATAACGGATCTGGTGATGGGCCGCATCGACGGCATCGAGGTGCTCAAGACGGCCAAGGCCAAAAATCCGCAAACCATGGTTCTCATTCTCACCGGCTATGGGGACATGGCGTCGGCCATTGATGCCCTCAGGCTGGACGCCGACGATTACCTCCTCAAACCCTGCGAACCCGACGAGTTGAAGCTGCGGGTGGCCAGCTATTTCGAACGCCTCGAGTTGAAGCGCAAGCTCAAGCTTTACGAAACGATACTGCCCGTCTGCTGTGTCTGTAAAAAAATCCGTGATGACGGCGGTCGCGAGCCGGGCACCGGAAAGTGGATGACCGTAGAAAATTACATCTGGCGGAAGGCAGGGATCGCCCCTACCTCAACCTATTGTCCCGAATGTGCCGCCGCCACCAAGAAAGAGATCGGCATCGCATAGATCCGAAGGACGGCTCCGGTAGTTTTGCTCCAACCCTTGATTCCACCCGTATCTTATATTTCAATCCTTAGTGTCGATTTCGATTGCCTGCACGATGATTTCTCTGTCGTCGATCCGCCAGCGAACGTTGACGTTGTATAGCCGAAGACCGAATTCTTCGCGGTCGGTGTGCTGGTCCACATAAGCGGGCCGGGGATCGGCCCCCAGCACCTGCTCGAGCAGTTCTTCGAAACCGGGATGCGTCTTTTCCAGTTCCGTGAGGGCTTTTTTTGCCGTCGGGCACCAGGCGACCGGGAGATCGTTTTTTGGCGGCCGGTCGGCGAATCCGCCGCAGGCCCGGGGAATGGCATCGGCATAGGGCAGGTACGGTTTGATGTCCAGCACCGGCGTCTGGTCCAGCAGATCGATGCCGGACAGTTCCAGCAGCAGCTTGCCGTTTTGCCGGCGGATGCCCTCCAGAGACACGGCGGACATGCCGATGGGATTGGGGCGGAACCCGGAACGGGTGGCAAAGACGCCGGTCCGCCGGTTGCCCCCCAGGCGGGGCGGACGAACGGTCGGTCGCCATTTTCCTGCGGGAATACCGTGGAAGACAAAAAGAACCCACAGATGAGAGAATTCATCCAGATCCCTGAAGGCTTCGTCATGGTCATAGGGTGAGAAGACCTCCAGCATGGCCCGGGCAGCGGTCACCAGCCCCGGCTGCCGGGGAATGCCGAATTTTTCGGTGAAGCATGAACGGATCACGCCGATGGGATGATAAGTAAAATCCGGTTCCATGGGCCTCCTTTACGATTTTTCCGATTTCATACTGTCAGGAATAAGCGCCGGCGTTCCCGGCGGTCTTGCCGGTGATGTTTTTTGGGACGATATCACACCTTACGATTCAAAAACAGCGGTCCGGCAGGCAGCCAAAATCTCCTTGACAGTCCGTCGCCCCTCATTCAGAATTTGGATGAAAACGTTCTTATCGGTATTCGCCAACGGTTGTCATAAAAATATCGAAACAATATGAAAAGGGAGAACCATTATGTTTAATGCGGAAAGACTTCTCGGCGGCCTGATTCGCAGCAGCACACGAGGCAGCCGCGGCGGGCTCGGCGGTCTGGTGTCAAGTGGCGCGGCCCTTGGCGCTTTGGGGGTCGCCATGGAAGCGTTTGAGCATTTCGTGAGCAAACCCAAGAATGTCGGGACCCCGCCAGCGGTGCCCGGCTCTCCACCGTCCATGCCCGGCGCCCCACAGCCGCCCCCGCCGACACCGGGCGGTCCGTCGTCGTCGCCTCCGCCGCCTCCCATGCCGGGCCAGGCCGCCGCGCCGCCCCCACTTTCGCCATCTTCCGGCAAAGCGCCCGACAACGCGGATGCGGTGCTTCTGATTCGGGCCATGATCGCCGCCGCCAACGCCGATGGCACCATCGACGAAACGGAGCGCAACGCGATTCTAGAGCGACTGAGAACCGTCGACCTGTCACCCGAGGAGCAGGCCTTTGTCACCCAAGAACTGTTCTCACCGGCGGATCTGGACACCATTGTCGCCGGCGTCCATTCTTCGGAACTGGCCCGCCAGGTGTATGCCGTTTCGCTGATGGCCATCGAGGTAGATACGGATCGGGAGCGGCAATACATGCAAAACCTGGCCAACCGGATGAATCTCGACGGCCAGACGGTGGAGCAAATCGAGCGCAGCCTGGAACTAGAATAAGGAGGACTCCAACATGACCCAATGGTATCTGAGTGTTGACGGCAATCAGGTGGGCCCCATGGACCTTGCTCAGGCCGTGGCCCAGGCCCGACAGAATCCCAACGGCCATGCCTGGCGGGAGGGGTTTGCCGACTGGCAGCCCATTGCCAGCATCGACGAACTCAATCCGTTACCCGGTGCTCCGGTACCGGCGCCACCGCCGGCCGCCGTCCGATCGGGAGCCGATGAAATCGATTATAAAATTTTCGGGGCAGAGATGCAATTCGTAGAAGTGGAACTGGATCCCGGCGAGAGTGCCGTGGCGGAAGCCGGTGCCATGATGTACAAGGGTAGTCAGGTGGACATGCAGACGGTCTTCGGAGACGGGTCGGCACCTTCCGGAGGTGGTGGGGGGGGGTTCATGGACAAGCTGGTGGGCGCCGGCAAACGGCTGATTACCGGTGAAAGCCTCTTCATGACGGTATTCACCCACACGGGGCAGGGTAAGGCCCACGTGGCCTTCGGAGCCCCCTATCCGGGCAATATCATTCCCGTGCCCCTGACCAGCGTCAACGGCTGCCTGATCTGCCAGAAAGACAGCTTTCTTTGCGCGGCCAAGGGCGTTTCCATCGGAATCCACATGCAGAAGAAAATTCTCACCGGCTTGTTCGGCGGCGAGGGATTCATCATGCAGAAGCTGGAAGGCGACGGCATGGTTTTCGTGCACGCCGGCGGTACCGTAGTGGAGCGCCAGCTTCAGCAAGGCGAGGTGCTGGATGTGGACACCGGATGCATCGTGGCTCTGGAACAGAGCGTGCATTTCGACATCCGCCAGGCGGGCAACATCAAGACGGCCCTGTTCGGAGGGGAAGGTCTCTTTTTTGCCACACTCCACGGACCGGGCAAGATATGGCTTCAGTCTCTGCCGTTCTCGCGTTTGGCCGGGCGCATGCTTCAGGCGGCACCGCAAAAGGGCGGCAGCCGCGGTGAAGGCTCGCTGCTGGGCTCCCTCGGCGGATTGCTCGACGGGGACAACCGTTTCTAGTATTGCCACCCGGCGGCTTGACTCCCCAAAGAGTGCCATTTTGGTAGAGATCGGATTGACGTCGATAGAAGATTAATAAAGGGCCGGGCACAGTGCGCTGTGCCCGGCCCTAATATTGTTCTGCCCATAATGGGATGTTGCCTATTTCGAAAACAACCCTTTGTAGGTCTGCCGCATATCCCGTTTCAAGATTTTTCCAGTGGGCGTTTTGGGAAGTGCATCGATGAACACCACCTTTTTGGGTACCTTGAAAGCCGCCAGGTTCTCCCGGCATAAGGCAACGATTTCATCTTCGGTGATCGTTTCGCCGGCCCGGCAAACCACAACGGCCGTCACCGCCTCCACCCACTTGGCGTGGTCCAAGCCGATTACGGCCACTTCTTCCACCCGCTGGTCCTGGTAGATCACTTCTTCCACTTCCCGGGTGGAGACATTCTCGCCGCCGGTTTTGATCATGTCCTTTTTGCGGTCCACCACCGAAATATAGCGATCCTCGTCCAGAACGCCAATATCTCCGGAGTGAAACCATCCGCCTTTCATGGCCTCTTCGGTCTTCTCAGGGTCCTTGAAATACATGATCATGGCGTGGGGGCCCTTGCCGCAGATTTCACCGGGCGTTCCGACGGTTTCAATGGGATTGCCCGTTTCGTCTTCCAGTCGGGTTTCCATGTTCAGGCCGCCCATACCGGCGGAGCCCAGCTTGGTCATGGCGTCTTCGGCCTTGAGGATGGTGTGGTACGGCGCCAGTTCGGTCTGGCCATAGTAATTGTAAATCTTGGCTCCCGGCAGCCGCTTGAGCATCTCCTTGAGAACTTCCACCGGCATGATGGATGCGCCGTAATAGCATTTTTTAAGCCTCGAAAGGTCAAATTTGTCAAAATCCGGATGGCGCAGCATGCCGATCCAGACCGTGGGCGGGGCAAAAAACATGGTGGCCCGGTTTTCGGCGATGGATTTCAGGATCTCGCCGATATCCGGTGCGATCAGGATGTTGGTCCCACCCACCCAGAAAATTGGATTCATGAACACGTCCCGCTGGGCGCAGTGGTAGATGGGAAGGGCATTGACACTGATGTCGTCCGAATCGTATCGGCCGTCGATGATGGCGCCCATGTACTGGGCCATAAGGGCCTGGTTGCTGATGATGACGCCCTTGGGGAGCGATTCCGTGCCGCTGGTGTAGGTCATCTGGCAGGGATCCTCGATGTGAAGCAGAACACCGGGCTCATCGTCGGGAAAGGCCTTGTACCAGGTCTCGAAATCCTTGAATCGGTCGTCGGGCGGGGCCTGGCCGGCCATGTCGTCGGACCAGATCAGGGTGTCGACGGATTTCATCTCGTCCAGCACGTCGACGACCAGTTCGTACAGGGCGTCTTCCACGATAAAGACCCGGCTTTCGGAATGATCGATGCAGTAGGAAATGTCTTTGCCTCTCAACAGATAGTTGATGGCCAGGTAGACCGCACCGATTTTGCAGCAGCCCAGCCAGGTGAGAACATGGTGGCGGGTGTTGTGGGCTAAAATGGCCACCCGGTCGTATTTTTTGACGCCCAGATCCAGCAGGGCGTTGGCCACCCGGTTGCTTTCCGATTCCAGTTCCCGGTAGGTCAGGGATGTTTTACCGAAAATGAGCGCCTTTTTATCCGGGTAGTGATAAGCACTCCTGCGGATCATGTCTGCGATGACCCACCGGTTCACCCGGTTGTAGCGATCCATGAGAAAATCGAGATTCTCTTCGTTCAGAACGTTGAATCTCGATTTGTCCGCCGCCGATAAGGATGGTGCGTTTCCAGACATGGAACCCTCTCTTTCTCCTAAAAAGATTGAAAACGGAACGCGCTTCAGGCGACCTTTAGGAAGGCCTCCATCATTACCTTCTCGTACCAGCCGTTCAACCGCCATCCCTCCAGAAAACCGTTGTGTCCGCCATAGGGCTGGACCAACAGGCGGGTAGCGTCGCTGGTGTGCAGATCGTAAAAATCCTCTACGGGAATGATGGGGTCGTCTTTGGCGGTGATGATGATGGTGGGTACGTTTATTGTGGCAAGATCGCCGTCGAGCAGGGTGTAGCCTTTAAAGTACTCCCGGGCACTGCCGTATTCGCTGTAGCGGGCCAGCAGTCGCTCGGTCATTTCGCGAATGTTGTCGACATCCATCAGGGAAGAAAAGTCGTAGCGGCCCGGATAGAGCCCCTGTTTGACAGACAAGGATCGGCGCCACTTCTTGAGGAAATATTTCAGGATCAGCCGGGTGTCGTCGATGCGGTCGGTGGCTTTGTCCGGATCGATAACCGGACTGACGCTGACCACCTGTTTCAGGTTTTCGATGGGCTCCTGCGCGCATTTGCGGGCGATGCGCAACGCAAAGTTGCCTCCCAGGGAGAAGCCGGCCAGAAAAACCGGTTTGCCTTCCTCCGCAGCGCAGATCTGGCGCACGGCGTCGAATACTTCGTCCAGCAGCACCGCGTAGAAGAGGCCGGTGTTGAGGTGATGGCTGGGGCCGTGGTCGCGCAGGTTCAACCGGAAAACGTCAAATCCCTGATTGTAAAGAAAACGGCCCGTGGTGCGGATGTAGGTTGAATTCGAACTGCCTTCCCAACCGTGGATGAGAATTGCCAGACCCTTATTGTGGGGGCGGGGCTGCCGGCTGACATAACCCAGCAGGCGCACCCCTTCTGCGGTGGTGAGAACGACCTCATGGGCCACATCGACCATGGGGTTTTTCCCCAGGGCCCGCAGCTTGGCACTGGCCAGAACGGTCTGGATGCCGGTCGGCTTGAGAAAAAACGGCGGATTCAGGTCGGCGCAGGTCGGGAAAAGGGGCTCCTTTGTCGATTGCTCTGATCGGTTCACAGGGATCATGCGTTCAGCTTCTTTAAGGCCTGGGCCATTTCTTCTTCTGTAATTTTTTTCAGCATCCGCTGGGTGCAGCGCGGGCATCGGGTTCCGGAAAGATCCTCCTTGGTGCGGGTGAGATGGCCGCAATTCATACACTGCCAGGGATCGCCGGCACTTTTGTCCCGGGCCGTGGCGCTGATCAGTGGTGCCATGCAGCCGGTTGCCGTTACCATGGCGCCCACTGCCAGGATGGCGGTCATCAGGTATTTGAAAAATCCCCGTCGGTCCATTGCGTCCTCCATTTTTGTTTTAAAGTGTAGAACAATACCAGTACGGAAATTTAACAGTCAAGGTCATTTTGACTGTCTTTTCGATAGATTTGGCTTCAGCATTTCTATTGACAGAAACATACGATGCGGCGTAAAACCGAGGTCGTTTTCGTACCGGCACCCATTTCGGCAGCAACGACCTGCTTTTCCCGGCATGGCGCCGGACCTTTCTATCGATCACCAAGGAGGAACGTGTATGCAAACCAAGAGCTTTGTTTTGCCCAAGAACGAGATCCCCAGAAAATGGTACAATATTTTGGCCGACATCAAGATGAATCCACCTTTGGGACCCGACGGAAAGCCCGTGAGCCCCGATATGCTGGCGCCGGTTTTTCCCATGAACCTGATCGAACAGGAGGTCAGCTCCGAGCGCTGGATCGACATTCCCGAAGCGGTTCTGGACGTTCTTTCCATCTGGCGGCCGGCGCCCCTGACCCGGGCCACGGCCTTCGAGAAGGCCCTGGGTACACCGGCAAAGATTTATTTCAAAAACGAGGGCATGAGCCCGCCGGGCAGCCACAAGCCCAACACTGCCGTACCCCAGGCCTATTACAACAAGGTTTTCGGCATCGATAACATTACCACCGAGACCGGTGCCGGACAGTGGGGCAGCGCGCTGTCCTTTGCCTGCGCCCAGTACGGATTGACCTGCAAGGTGTTCATGGTGCGCATCAGCTTCGATCAGAAGCCTTACCGCAAAGCCATGATGCAGACCTGGGGCGGCCATTGCATTGCCTCGCCCAGCAGCGAGACCAAGGCCGGCCGCGAGGCCCTGGAAAAAGATCCTGACACGCCCGGCAGCCTGGGCATCGCCATCTCCGAAGCCGTGGAAGCGGCGGTGGGCGACACCAGCGGCAAGACGCGCTATTCGCTGGGCAGCGTGCTCAACCACGTGATGCTGCACCAGACCATCATCGGACTCGAAGCCAAAAAACAGTTCGAAATGGCCGGCGACTATCCGGACATCATCATCGGCTGTGCCGGCGGGGGCAGCAACTTCGCCGGACTGGCCTTCCCCTTTGTCCTGGATAAAATGAACGGCAAACCCATCGAGATCTATCCCGTGGAGCCCAAAGCCTGCCCCACCATGACCCGGGCCCCCTTTGCCTATGACCACGGCGACACGGCCGGGTACACGCCGCTTTTGCCCATGCACAGTCTGGGGCACAATTTCGTGCCCGCGCCCATCCACGCCGGCGGCCTGCGCTACCACGGCATGGCGCCCACCGTCAGCCAACTGGTCAACGAAGGACTGCTGACGCCCAAATCCGTCGGCCAGATGGCGGCATACGAGGCCGGCGTTTTGTGGGCCAGGACCGAGGGATTCATTCCGGCGCCCGAAACCACCAGCGCCATCGCCCAGGTGGTGAAAGAAGCCCGCAAGGCCAAGGAAGAGGGAAAAGAGAAGACCATCGTGTTCAGCTTCAGCGGCCACGGCCTGCTGGATCTGGGCGCCTATGAAAAGTACCTTGCCGGTGAGTTGTCCGACTTCACGCTGGAGGATGCCGAAATCGAAAAGTCTACTGAAATTCTCAAGAATTACCCCACGCCCGAGACGATCAGGAGCCGGTGATGGATGCAGATGCGCTGGAGCGGCGCTGCCCGCGGCTGGGCGGCGACGTCTCATTCGGTTATTGCAAGATCTGTGAAGAGGGAAAATCTCCCTGCTTCAAGGTGTTCGACTGTTGGTGGGAGCGTTTCGATGTGGTGGCCCATATGCAGGCCTGCCTGTCGCCGGAGGCCTTCGAGGCGCTGTCCACCCATCGATCCCCGCCCGCCAAGGTCGCCAGTCTGGTGGATTTGATCCGCCAGGCCCAGGAGCGGGCTGCGCAGGACTGATCAGTGCCCAACCAGAAATGGCCAATTTGCCCGATATCTTTGTTGCGCGAAAAATTTTATCCTCGAAATATCAACCATATGTCTGCGGTAAAATTTTTCGTGCGCCTTGATCTCGACCAAATTTGCCTATTTCTTGATGGGCACAAGTTAACCGTAAAGTCTGGTTTAAGCTGAAAATTGAAAAATAATGGTTAAATGCTCCCCCGAATTAGAGCAGCAACTGCAGCCGTGACCGATTCGGCAAAGTCGGGTTCAAGGACCGTCAGGTTTTGCTTTTTGATGATCTTGCTGATGTGTGGAGGATGGCTTGCAAACTGCCAGAGACCGGTGATCAGAGAGATGATCCACAGGGTAATTTCCGCGCCTTTTTCTTTTGACGTGCCGGGAAAGCTCGCAGAAAATATTTCGCCGGACGCTTTCAGCAGTCCGGCGCTGGCTATTTTCGCCCGGATTAGGGCCTCATCGCCGATGTTTTCCTCTATCACGCTTTTTGCGATGCTGCTCATCATCAGGACATCGGGATTTTTAATCACATGGTTGGTAAAAACCCGGGCAATCTCTTCAGCAGTAAGCTGGCCCTTCCTTTCTTTTACCGGAGCGATGCTGGATTCGAACCACTCCGCAACTTTCTGAAGGTACAGCACCAGAAAGATCTCTTCCTTGGTTTTAAAATAGAGGTACACCGTGCCCTTGGACATTCCGGCCTTGCCGGCGATGCCTGAGACCGTGGGCAACAGACCGCCCTTTTGCTTGAACAGCCGCCATGCCGTATTAAGGATTTTGGTCCTTCTCTTCAGCTTATCTTCTTCGCTTATGGCTCTTTTTTTAATGACCATGGTGTTCTCCCATAGTTGTATTAGCCCTTACCAGAAGCATTTTCAACAAAAACATTAACTGACCAATGGTCATTTAATTCTTTACAACTGACCTTTGGTCAGTTAAATATATTGCTGACCAGCGGTCAGTTGTTTTGCCGTCCCGACGATTATTCAAAAAGGAGGTTGCAATGCTTTACCGAAAAATTCCCAAGACAGGCGACCGTTTGTCCATATTGGGCTTTGGCTGCATGCGCCTGCCCCAGAAGAAGGGGAGGCCGGGCGAAGGAAAGATCGACGAAGAACGCGCTACCCAACAGGTGCGACACGCCATTGACCGGGGTGTGAATTACCTGGACACGGCCATGCCTTATCATGTGGGTGGAAGCGAAGCATTTCTGGGCCGTGCGTTGGCGGACGGATACCGGCAAAAAGTGAAGCTGGCAACCAAGCAGCCCCACTGGCTGGTGAAAAACCGGCAGGACATGGACAAAATTTTAAACACGCAGTTGAAGAATCTGCGTACCGAAACCATCGATTACTACCTGATCCACAACATGTGGGCGGAGAACTGGGAACGGCTTCTTAAACTGGATGTTATCGATTTTTTGGATAAAGCCAAAGCCGACGGACGGATTGGCAATGCCGGGTTTTCATGCCACGCGCCGCTTGAAGAATTCAAAGTGATTGTGGACGGATATGACTGGACCTTCTGCCAGATCCAGTACAATTTTATGGACGAAAATCACCAGGCGGGAACCGAAGGGCTGAAGTACGCCGCGGCCAGGAATCTGGGCCTTATCATCATGGAGCCCCTGCGCGGGGGCAACCTTGTGGGCAAAGTCCCCGGCCGGGTGCAGGAGATATGGGATGAAGCGCAGGTTAAACGCTCACCGGCGGAGTGGGCCCTGCGATGGGTTTGGGACCATCCGGAGGTAACGGTCGTGTTGTCGGGAATGAACGAGGAGGATCATATTGAGGAAAACCTCGCTATTGCGGAAGACGCCCGGCCCGACACCCTGACGGCAGACGAGCTTGCGCTGTACGCGCGGGTGGAAAAGACTTACAGGGAACTGATGAAGGCCCCCAGCACCGGCTGCCATTACTGCATGCCCTGTCCAAAGGGGGTGGATATTCCCGGCTGTTTCGACTGCTACAACCGATACAGCATGTATAACGATCCATCGGCATTGCTGCTTTATATCATGCACATGACGGATATCAAAAACGAAAAACCCTCTCTGGCGTCTCAGTGCGTGGCGTGCGGGAAATGCATGGAGAAATGCCCCCAGGCGCTGCCGATACCCGACTTGCTCGATGAGGTGGCCGACTCTCTTGAAGGCCGTCAGTTTCAGATCATGAAACGCCTGATTGCCGTCTTTTTCACCTTTCAGCGGTGGGGATCGCTGATGAAATCGTGGCGGGTCCGGCGGAGGTGACTGGAGGCAGCATGAACCATTCATGCGTAAAAGATGACGATATGAAAGAAAGAAACAGCAACCGAACCGGGTTTAAACTCCGTATTTGAAGAGCTGAATAAAAAAGGATGGCGTCCGCAACTGGATGCCATCCTTTTTTATCGCTTTATTGTCTAAAACACGGTTCAGGAAGATGTCTCATCGGCGAACGAGAAGAGTTTTCTCTCCATGAGGATATGCAGCAGGATGCCGATACCCAGCCCCCAAGCGGCGCCGTGCATGGCCAGGACAATGGCCATGGTGCCGGCAACGCCCAGTTCCGCCGGATTCTCGATCTGTTTGAACGCGGTAATGATGCACAGGTAGCCGGTGACCACCAGGGTCAAAGACAAACCGATGGGAAGGAAGGGTTTGAAGAAGCTGACCAGCGGCAGGATAAACAGCGCCAGGAATCCGGCGATCCAGAAGGTTCCGCTGCCGCTGAAAATGGAGTCCATTGCCTGCCGGCCCTGGCGGTAGCGGTCCGCCACCGTGGCGGTTACCGCCGTCCAGATGGGTCCCGCCAAACCCGGATAAGGAGCCAGGAACGCGTGCAACACGTTGCGCACGCCGGTTACCAGATGGATGCGGTCGACATCCGTATCCACCTTCTCGTCAGCACGCGTTTCGGCCGAGGCGCTGTTTACCAGCACCGTGCCGACAATGACGTCGCCGAAGGCAATGATATAGGCAATGATGGCGGTGGGCAAGGCCTTGGCAAAAAGATCCGGGCCCGGGAACCCGACAGTAAAGGGAAGGTAGTGCCACATTTCCTTGAAGGCCGGAACCGTAATGCCGAATTGAATATCGGGGACCGGATACTCCTTGACCAGCATTCCGATGCCGATGGCCAGGATCATGGCGGGGACCATGCCGTATTTTCCTAAAAGCTTGGCAAATCCGTTTTTCTGTCGCAGCTTTAAAAATGAGACCGAGAAGAGCATGTAGAAGCAGATCAGCGAGCCCAGTCCGATGGCGATGGGGGTGTTGGGGATGCGTCCACCCATCTTCAGTTCTCCCATGAACGCCGCAACCCCTGCTCCCAGCAGGATGCCCGCTTTTATGGAGGGCGGTACGTTTTTGACCACTTTACTGCTCAGTTTGGTGACGCCAAGCAGAAGAAAGATCGTGGCAACCAGCAACTGGAGAGCAACCAGCGCCTGGATGGCCTCGGGGCCGGGTTCGAACTGAGACAGATACAGCAGCACCACGGGAATGGCCGGCGTGATCCAACCGGGAACCATGGGTACGCCCAAAAACGCCGGCAGCATGAACCCGACGCCGCAGACAAACACATAGGCCAGGGCCACTTCATAGGGCAGTCCCAGATGCTTTTCGAGCAGGGGAATCATGGCCAGGCTCACCACAAAGAGGATCATGGCCTGAACGAACTCCACCCATTCCCAACTGTAGTGGATCAGGGGCAGTCTTATTTTGAAAGGACCCAGCGGCCAGTACGGTTGTTCTTCTCCTTCGTTTCGTTGGTACATGGAAAACGCCATTTTCAGCCTCCTGAAAGTTAGGTGTTAATGAGCCTAAACTCCGGTAGTCGGTACTGTTATTCGATCCGGGTGAGAAAAAAACCTGCCGGTTGTCCGAGGCGGTCAGTTCACCATGCGATCCCTGCCGGCCCATTCTTTTTCCCGCAATTTGAACTTTTGGATCTTGCCGGTGGCGGTTTTCGGCAGTTCGCCGAATTCGACGTATTTGGGGGCCTTGAAGCGCGCCAGGTTTTCCTTGCAGAAGGCGATGATATCCTCGGCCGTCGGAGAGCTGTTGGATTTGGCGACCACGAAGGCCTTGGGAACCTCTCCCCATTTGGTGTCGGGAACCGGAACGACGGCGACTTCGAGAATATCGGGATGGCGGTAGAGAACGTTTTCCACCTCGACGGTGGAGATGTTCTCACCGCCGCTGATAATGATGTCTTTTTTGCGATCCATGATCTGGATGTAATTGTCCGGATGCATCACGGCCAGGTCTCCACTGTGGAACCAGCCGCCCTTGAAGGCGGTTTCGGTGGCCTCCGGATCATTGTAATAGCCAAGCATGACGTTGTTGCCGCGCATGACGATTTCTCCCATGGTCCGGCCGTCGCGGGGAACCGGCTGCATGGTTTCCGGGTTGACGACATCCATGTACTGGGCGACGATATAGGGTACACCCTGGCGGGACTTGAGCTGGGACCGCTCATCAGCCGAAAGGTTGTCCCATTGGGTTTGCCACTGGCATACGCTGTGGGGACCGAAGACCTCGGTCAATCCGTAGGTCTGGGTGATGTTGGCGCCGATGCTTTCCATGTTCTGGATGACCGTGGGCGCAGGAGGCGCACCGGCCGTCATGATTTCGAGCTTTTTCTTCAGTTGGATGCTGTTCTCGGTGGCGTAGGTCGACATGCCGATGAGGATGGTGGGGGCGGCGCAAAGGTGGGTCACCCCTTCCTCGCCCACAATTTTGAAGATCTCTTCCGGAACGACTTTGCGCAGGCAGACGTGGGTGGCCCCCAGGGCCGTGATGCCCCAGGTGAAGCACCAACCGTTGCAGTGAAACATGGGCAGGGTCCACAGGTAAACGGAATTGGCGCTGGTTCCGAACTCGAGCTGTTCTCCAATGGCGTTGAGATAGGCGCCGCGGTGATGGTACATGACGCCTTTGGGCAGTCCGGTCGTGCCGCTGGTGTAGTTGATGGTGGCGATCTGGCGTTCGTTGTCCACCTCTATCGCCACCGGCGAGGGATCGCCCCCGGCCAGAAATTCTTCGTATTCCGGTCCGTCCAGCGGCATTTCGTCACTGACGTCGCAGATATTCACCACGGTATGGACTTTTTTCAGTTGGGACAGAACAGGCCCGATCAATCCGGCGAACTCGTTGTCCACAAACAATGCCTTGGCATCCGAATGGTTGACGATGTATGCGATTTCGTTGGCCGACAGGCGAATGTTGATGCTCACCAGGGCCGCGCCGATCATGGGGACCGCGTAGTGGGCTTCCAGCATGGGGGGCGTATTGGGGCAGATAAACGCCACCTTGTCGCCCTTGCCGATTCCTTTGGCTTTCAGGGCGCTGGCCAACCGGTTGACCCGCTCGTAAAACTGGCGGTAGGTGCGCCGCGTGTCCCCGTAAATCACGGCCTCCTTTTGAGGAAACACCTCGGCGCTGCGCAGCAGGAATTTTACCGGGCTGAGAACATCGTAGTTGACGGAGGATTCACTCATGGCTTCTTTCCTTTTCTTGAGATGAATGAACTAAATAAATGAGGGATTAAGAGATGAATGATATTTATGCGCAGGGGCGAGAGAAAACAATCGGGTGAGAACGGATTTTGATATTGCCACCGATCTGAAGGGATCTAATCTTTTAACCTACAGGAAAATAGGTCCGGAAAAACAATAATTGGAAAAAGGCAGCATCCGGGGGGACAGCGGCGAATTCGTTCGTGTCCGTTCAGAAATAGTCAAATTGGTTTGAGATCAAGGCTTTCGAAAAATTTTTCCGGAGGTATATGGGTTGATATTCCGAGGGAAAATTTTTCGTATAACGCAGATATCGGACTAATTGGGCATTTATGGATGGACACGATGTTATTTTGACGTTTTTTGCAGCCAATAAACGGCAACCTTGACCAGTTCGGTGTAATGCTTGAGATTGAGCTTCTCTTTGATCCGTTCCCGGTAGGTGCCGATGGTCTTGATGCTCAGTTTCATGCGGCTGGCGATCTCGCGGGTCGACATGCCTTCGCCGATGTAGCGAAAGACTTCAAGCTCCCTTCCGGTCAACTGGTCCAGGGGCGAGGTGTCGACCGGAGCGTTGGGGGACATCAAGCGTTGAAACACTTTTTCCTTGACCTTGTCGCTGGCGTAAAGTTTGCCGTCGAGCACCTGGTGAATGGCCTCCACTGCAACGGGAATGGCTTCCTGCTTCATCAGATAGCCCCGTGCACCGGCCAGAAGCGCCCGCTCGGCGTAAAGCGATTCGTCGTACATGGACACCACCAGTACGGGCAACCCCTGGAACCGGCTGCTGATATCCTGGATCAGATCGATGCCGCTGCTTTCTTTGAGGGAAATGTCGGCAATGACCAGGTCGGGTTGAAGCGCTTTAATGGCGCGGATCGCTTTTTTGTGGGTATCCTCGCTGCCGCAGACCACCAGGTCCTCGGCCTTGTTGATCAGTTCGCTCATCCCCAGGCAAAAAATCGGGTGATCGTCGACAATGAGAATTTTTTTTCGCCGTTCGGTCGCCATGTACTTATAGTCCTTCGCTGACAAAGGGCGCTGTTTTCAAAAAAACGTCAATGGCAGTGCCCGTTTCGCTATTGCTGTCGATGCGAAACGTTGCCTGAATAATTTTGGCACGGTACTGCATGATTTGCAAACCGATTCCACCCGATTTCATCTCTTTGGGCAACCCTT
Organism: Desulfosarcina widdelii; assembly: GCF_009688965.1. GTDB lineage: Bacteria > Desulfobacterota > Desulfobacteria > Desulfobacterales > Desulfosarcinaceae > Desulfosarcina > Desulfosarcina widdelii. The sequence continues at coordinate 4,952,673 of NZ_AP021875.1, forward strand.
TGCCATTGTCGACCACTTTCAGGTGGATGCGGCCATCCTCCCTGAGCAGATGAATCTCGATCCGGTCGGCTTCCGCGTGTTTGACCGCATTTTGAATGGCTTCCTGAGCGATGTAGTAGAGATGGGTGGCCACGGTATTGTCCGCCACGACGACCTGATCGTCGCCCTTGAACCTGCAGTCAGTGGCAAAGACCGCTTCGGTTTGCCGGGCGACGTCTTCCAGAGCGGCGTTCAGTCCGTGTGCAACCAGATGAACCGGGCAAAGCCCCCGGGAAAGGGTGCGGGCCTTTTCGGTGGCCGATTCCATCAGATCGACCACCTTCTGGGCCAGGGGAACATCCGGTGAAGCACATTCGCGGAGGTTTTCGGCCAGTACGGTGTTCAACCCATGAATCCCGATCAAATGCGGGCATAGATCGTCGTGCAGGTCCTGGCCGATGCGGCGTCGGACCTGGTCGCCGATGTCCATCACCTGCTGCTGGAGTTGCTGGGACAGGGTGACGTCCCTGAGGATGATGACGCTTCCTTCCAGTTCCCCCCTGCGATTTCGGAAGGTGGCCCCGCTGATGCTGACATCCACGATGCGCCCGCTTTTGTTGTAGCGCCGTGTGGGGACGCTGGACAGGGTCTCGCCGGCGATCATGGTGGCGATCATGCGATGGGTTTCCTCCCAGTTTTCCTCGGGGACAAAGTGGTCCATTTTATGACCGAGGCAGGATTCCAGGGGCCATCCAAAAATTTTCGTGAAGGCCGGATTAAAGTAGGTAACCAGGCCCTGCATGTCATAGACGACAATGGGGTCGGGAGCAGCCTCCATGACGGACCGGTAGCGCGCTTCGCTCTCTTTTAACGCCTCTTCGACCTGGCGCCGCTGGTCCATCTGTTTTTCCAGGTCGTTGCGGTAGGCTTCGATGCGGTCCGCAAAGCGATTGTAGTAAAGGGCCAACTGGCCCATCTCGTCTTCGGACGCGGGAACCATGCGCGAAGAAAAATCCCCCGTCATCATGAGATTGAAATGGTGAATCAGGTTTTTCAACGGCCGGGTGATGGAACTGCTGATCTTAAACGAGATGGGAAGCAGCAGCAGAAAGGTCAACACCGCCGTTGCCAGGATCATGCTGCGGATCGTCCGCAAGGGGGCGTAAAATTCGTCCAGATAGCTGCAGGCCCCCACGATCCAGTCAAATTCGGGAATATGGTCGAACATGACCAGCTTGTACCTGGCTTTACTTTCGTCGGGATTCTTCCACGGATAGCTTATTTTTCCGGATTTCTCGTGCTGCATTTGAACCAGGTACTGGTTGGGCAGATCGTCGCTTTCCAGTATGTTGACCCCCTGGATTTTGGGATGGATGATGGCCTTGCCGTTTCCATCGATGACAAAGGAATATCCGGTTTCTCCAAAACGCATTTCCAGAACGCTTTTCTCGAAATCTTCCACATTGACCAGGCTCATGAACTCGCTGCGGTAGCTGGAGACCGAAACGATCCAATCCCAGGGTTCGAAATAAAGCATATACAGGGCCTTGGGCCTGGCGTCGGACTCGCCCGGATTTTTCCAGTCATACTCCACATACCCCTTTTTCCTGGCCATCTGGGTCCTGACGAAGGCAAAATCGGCAACATTGGCCGAAAGAAGCTCCTGTCGGGGATGAAGGGTCACATTCCCGGCACTGTCGAGGCAGTAGATATATCCCGAGTCCCCGATCTTCTGGGCCAGCAAAAGGGGGGTGACGGTTTCCTTGGCCTGGCTTTCGGAAAGGTTCCCTTTTTGCTGCAGGTCGTAATAGTGCCGGATGATATCGATGTTTTTCTCGGCCACGGCCCGCAGATGATTCTTGATCGAAACGGAAACGGACGTGCGCACAAGATTCTGGATGGAGCGGGTCGTATTGTTCAACTCGTTTTCCAGGCTGACCGTCAATTGATTGCGAACGAAGAAATAGATGAAAGCGCTGCCCATGGAGATGGAAAGAATCAGGACCAGGCTGTAACCGAACAGCAATTTGTGCCGAATGCGGATTTTTTTAAACATGGCGGTCTTGTCTCTTTTATAAGCGGGTATACGGAAGTTATCCCGATACGATGGTGGTTTTGGATAGCACGCCACCCTCGGGCACTCAATTGGTTTTTTTCGGAAGGGGCGTGCGTGCGAAGAGACGGAAAAATAGAGGAAAGGCGGAAAATCAAGTGGTATATAGAACCTGTCATTGCTTTGCCCAGACCAGGCTGAATGCTGGATCCGGCTAACCGGCATGGACGAATCGATCCGTTTGACAAACCGGCAACCCCGGTGAGCGGCCGCCCTCTTTTTTGTTCAGCAGTCTCTGTAAATACCGACCTTTGAGACGGGATTTGTAAGGCTATCCGCCTTAATCCAGTTACACCTATAACTTACCTAAATATGTTAGCATGGGCCTATTTTCATAATGAACAGTATGAAGAAGCGATACCGCTATGGAATAAGATTATAGAGCTTAATCCCGATTATCTCTTTGCGTATCAAATGTCAGGTGATGAGATCAAAGCACGTGAATCTGTTGTTGAAATTTTAAGGATTAAACCAGCTTACTCTATGGAATGGGTAAAAAAATTGACTATTAAAAATGACGAACGTAAAAAGCGCATAGTTGAGGCATATCGCAAGGCTGGAATCCCGGAGTAGCAACTGTAAAAAGCTCCCATTAATGCAGGGTTTGCAATTCTAAAACCTGTTATACCTCCAACGATCCTGCGATAATCCTTAAGATCGCCGAACGCCTCCGTTTTGGGCATGTTCCCGCGCAATTACGATTTTCTATGGTCTTCAGCCTTAATGGATAGCGGCAAGGGGACGGGGTTATGGCTGCTTGTCGGAGTACATCTCTCCGGCGTGGTAGGAACTTCTCACGAAAGGGCCAGAGGCGACTTTGTCGAAGCCGATTTCCAGGGCGACCCGGCGCCAGCGGTCGAAGGCTTCCGGCGGTACAAACTCGACCACGGGCAGATGGTTTGCGGTGGGTTGCAGGTACTGGCCGATGGTCAGCATGCGGCAGCCGGTGGCGTGAATGTCGGCGATGGCCTGCCGGACCTCGTCCTCCGATTCGCCCAAACCCAGCATAATGCCGGACTTGGCCGGGATGGCCGAATCGATCTGTTTGACGCGGGCCAGCAGATCCAGGGAACGGCGGTAGTCGGCTTCAGGGCGAACCGTCGGGTAAAGGCGCGCGACGGTTTCCATGTTGTGGTTGAGCACCTCTGGGCGGGCGGCCATGACGGTTTCCAGGGCCTTCCGGTCACCCTGAAAATCCGGAATGAGAACTTCCACCTGAACGCCGGTGATCTTTTCCTTCAGGGCGCGGATGGTGGCGGAAAAATGAGCGGCCCCACCGTCCGGCAGGTCGTCCCGGGTCACCGAGGTAACGACCACGTAGCGCAGCTTCATGTCGGCGGCGGCTTGGGCCACTCGCCGGGGTTCGTCGGGGTCCAGGGGGCCCGGTTGGCCGCCGTCGATGTTGCAGAAGCGGCAGTTGCGGGTGCAGGTGCCCCCCATGATCAGAAAGGTGGCCGTGTGGGCGGAGAAGCATTCGAACTGGTTGGGGCAGTTGGCCTCCTGACACACGGTGTGAAGCCGGCCCTTGTCGATCATGGACCGGATGCGCTCGTACGCCGGGCCCGATGGAAGTTTTCTTCTCAGCCAGGCAGGCTTGCCGGTGCGGATGGATGTGGGTTTTGGGTTTGTTGAGTTCATTGAGTTTTGGGTTTGTTGCGTTTGTCGGGTTGAATGGTTTTCCGCTGCCGACTTTCTACATCTTGAATGCGATCTTCCCATACAATTGTTCTGCGGGCAGGGTTGTCAATGAAATTCCGAAAACGACCGACAGGTGCCGGGCCATTTCCCCGCATGCCTCCTCCATGGGAACGGGGCCGCCCATGTGGCGTTCGAAAGAGGTCATGCGCACCCGGTCGAGGCCGCAGGGATTGATCCAATCGAAGGGTTCCATGTCCGTGTTGACGTTCAGGGCCAGGCCATGGAAGCTGACGCCCCGGCGGACGGTGATGCCGATGCTGCCCAGTTTGTTGCCGCCCAGCCAGACACCGCGGTTGGCCGGATCGGTACCGGCAGGGATATCCCAGTGGGCGGCGGTGCGGATCATGGCCTGCTCCAGGCCGGAAACAAAGTCCACCACCTTGATGCGCCGGCGCTTGATGTCGATGATGGGGTAAACCACCAATTGGCCGGGTCCGTGGTAGGTGATGTTGCCGCCCCGGTCGGTGGGCATCACGGCCACCTTTTTCTCCGAGAGAAAATCGTCCGAGACGCACAGGTTTTCCCGGCCGCCGCGCCGGCCCAGAGTAAACACCCGGGGGTGTTCCAGGCACAGAATTACGTCGGCCTCCAACCGGCCGGAATTTTTTGATTCGACGACGGCCAGTTGGAGGTCGAGGGCCTTCTGGTACTTGGTTTCCGGCAGTTCGACCCACCAGCAGGGGATTTCTCGCATCTCTTTTTTCTCAGGTGAATTGGGCACCGTTCAACATTGATAAACTCGTAAAATTTACCAGATGCGTCATGCCGGACTTGATCCGGTATCCAGAACCCATTGAGATTACTGGACTCCGGCCTACGCCGGAAGGACGAAAAGATGAGGCTTTCGATTTTTTAAGAGACTGTCAACCTTACCTTAGATACTTCCCGGCAATCGCGGGAGCGGCTTCCAGCCGCGATTCGTGCCGGCCCATTTTTTCGCGGCAAGATGCCGCTATTACGTACGTCAACCCTGCAGGCAAGGATGTCTGGCCGCCGCCGTCTCGTCCAGACGACGCACCTTGGGAAACTGGGGCGATTCGTGCAGACATTCGGGGCACGTCCTGGCTTCCTCGGCGATCTGCTTCAGGGCTTCGATGAACAGGTCAAGCGTCTCCTTGGATTCGGATTCGGTAGGCTCGATCATGATAGCCCCGCTGACCACCAGCGGGAAGTAGATCGTGGGCGGATGAAATCCATGGTCCATAAGCCGCTTGGCAATGTCCAGGGTGGCCACGTGGTATTCCTGTTGGTGCTTGTCGGTGAAGACGCACTCGTGCATACAGGGCCGGTCGTAGGGCAGATGATAATGCCCTTTGAGGCTTTCCTTGATATAATTGGCGTTGAGCACCGCGTACTGGCTGACCTGCTTGAGCTGCCTGCCCAGACTGAGGATATAGCTGTAGGCCCGAACCAGGATGCCGAAGTTGCCGTGAAAGGCATGCACCTTGCCCACGGAAAGCGGGCAGTCCTCATCGAGACGATAGCGATCACCGTCTTTTACCACCCGCGGAACGGGGAGAAACGGCTCCAGTTCCTCGGTTACGCACACCGGGCCGGCACCCGGACCGCCGCCGCCGTGGGGAGTGGAAAAGGTTTTGTGCAGGTTCAGGTGCAACACATCCACTCCGATGTCGCCGACATCCACAATTCCCATGATGGCATTCATGTTGGCCCCGTCGCCGTAAACCAGTCCGCCCTTTGCGTGGACGATGTCGGCAACCTGGCGGATATTGCTTTCGAAGAGCCCCAGGGTGTTGGGATTGGTGATCATGATGCCGGCGGTCTCTTCATCCATCAGATCGGCCACCGTTTCAGGCAGCAGAACGCCGTCCGGTCCGGATTGGACCGCAACGGGCTTGAAACCGCACAGGGCCGCACTGGCCGGATTGGTGCCGTGGGCAGTGTCCGGGATGAGAACTTTGCTGCGCGGCTTGCCTTTGTTTTTATGATAGGCGGCGAAAATCAGCATGCCGGTCAGCTCTCCGTGGGAGCCTGCGGCCGGCTGCAGGGTCACGGCCGGCAGTCCGGTGATTTCTCCCAGAAAATGCTGCAGGTCGAACATGAGGGTCAGGGCGCCCTGGGAGAGGCTTTCCGGCAGCAACGGATGGGCGCCGGCAAATCCGGGAATGGCTGCCTGGCGCTCGTTGGTTTTGGGGTTGTATTTCATGGTGCAGGAGCCCAGCGGGTACATGCCGCTGTCCACACCGAAGTTCCATTGGGAGAGTTTGGTGAAGTGCCGGATCACGTCGGGCTCGGACAGGTCCGGGAAATCGGGGCCGTCGCCCACCAGTTTTTCGTCCAGCGGGGCCTTTTCCACGTCGCGGCGGGGCAGGGAGATTCCCGTGCGGCCCGGGGAGCCTTTCTCCCAGAGCAGGGGTTCGTTGAAAATCAGGCCGGTGGTTCCCATCTTATCTTTTATTTGGTCTTTCATCGGGTCACCTCCTTTACCAGGGCATCCAGGTCCTCTTTGGACAGCGTTTCGGTGACGCACATGAGCCAGCAGTCGGCCAGCTCCGGGTAGTAGGGCGCCAGGTTCAAACCGGCAACGATCTTCTTTTCCAGCAGGGCCTGCCAGGTATCGGCAAACCCATCGGGAAAACGGACCACGAATTCGTTGAAGGTCGGCGCACTGAACGGCGAGGCGCATCCGGCGTCGGCCAGGGCGGCTTTGAGATACTCGGCCCGGTCGCGGTTTAGATTCGAAAGTTCACGAATGCCCGTACCGCCCAGGGCCGCCATGTACATGGTGGCAGCGGTGGCGCACAGGCCCTGATTGGAACAGATATTGGACGTGGCTTTTTCCCGACGGATATGCTGCTCGCGGGTGGCCAGGGTCAGCACGAAGCCGGTCTTGCCGTCCTTGTCCGTGGTTTTTCCGATGAGCCGGCCCGGCATGGTGCGCACATATTTCTGGCGGGCGGCGAACATGCCCAAACCGGGGCCGCCGAAGCTTTGGGGAATGCCCAAGCTCTGGCCTTCGCCGCAGGCGATGTCTGCTCCGCAGGCTCCGGGACTCTTGAGCAGTCCGTAGGCCAAGGGTTCGCTGAATGCCACCACGAAGAGGGTTTTCGGGTCGGCGTGGATGGTCTGGCCGGCCGCTTCCAGATCCTCGATACAGCCGAAGAAGTTGGGACTTTGCAGGGCCACACCGGCCAATTCGCCCAGATCGGACAGGCCGGAGAAATCGGTCAGGCCGTCAGCGCCGACGGGCAGTTCGATCACTTCAAAATCCGTGGGCGCAAAATAGGTCTCGACCACCTTGCGGTACAGGGGGTGCACGGCCCGGGAAACGGCCACCCGCTTGCGGCGGGAGGCCCGGATCGTCATCAGCAGGGCTTCGGCCAGTCCCGAAGCCCCGTCGTACATGGAGGCGTTGGCCACCTCCATGCCCAGCAGCCGGCAGACCAGGGTCTGGTATTCGTAGATGGTCTGCAGGGTCCCCTGGCTGATTTCCGGCTGGTAGGGTGTATAGGCGGTGAAGATCTCGCCCCGGAGCAGCAACTGGCGGGTGGTCTCAGGAATGTAATGATTGTAGCTGCCGGCCCCGAGAAATACCTTATAGGCCGAAGAGGCCCCCATGCCGGCGGCCAGGCGGTCCATGTGCCCGTTGAGTTCCCATTCGGTCAAGGGGTCGGGCAGGTTCATTTCGTCCTTCCGGCGGCAGTCGTCGGGAATGCTGGAAAAAAGCGCCTCCAGATCCGCCGCGCCCGCCACCTGGAGCATCTGTTGAATGTCTTCCTGGGTGTGGGGCAGGTATCGCATGGTTGCTATCCTTTCAACATTTCGAGGTAGTCGGCCTTGGGTTTGAGGGCGTCGAATTCGCCCGCATCGCTGGCCTCGATTTCGATCATCCAGCCGCCGTCGTAAGGATCGTTGTTGACCCGCTCGGGTTCGTCGGCCAGGCTTTCGTTGACGGCCGTTACCTTACCGCCCATGGGCATGTACAGCTCGGATACGGCCTTGACCGACTCCACGGTGCCGAATTCCGCGCCTTTGTCGAAGGTGCTGCCGACCTCGGGCAACTCGACGAAGACGATGTCGCCCAACTGGTCCTGGGCGTAATCGGAAATGCCGATGCGGACGGTATCGCCATCGGGTTTGGCCCACTCGTGGTCATCGGTGTAGCGAACGTTATCCGGCAGTTTCAATTCGCTGATCGCTTTCATTGATTTCCTCCCTGGTATCGTTGTTGCGATTCAAAGCGCGGCAATTACCGCGACAATAACATTTCTGAAAATGGTTTACGGGCGGTGCGGTCGGGGCGTACATCGTCCGTGATGGTGACGGTAATTTTGCGGCGGCTGTCGGCCAGATCCACATGTTCGCCCGGGGACAATTTCCGATCGACTTTCACAAAGCCGCAGCACAGCCCCCGGGCCTTGAAGGCCTCCGGCCGGTCCGGACTGGCAACGCTGAAAATCCTGCCATCGGCACGTCCGATGCCCATGTCCGTTGCGCAGGTAAGTACGGTGCCGATGCTGCGGCCGTCGGCATCAAGTACGCGGGATTCTTCGCCGGCCGTTATTTTGCGCAAATCCTTTCCCACGAAGGCTTGGGTGAAGAGGACTTCGGCGGGATTTTCCAGGGCGGGCCTACCGATGAAATCCTTGGTGAACCCGGTCTGGTCGGCCGTAAAAGGCAGGGCAAAGGGCCAGGGGTGGTTGATGAACGGCCAGTGGCCGATGTCCTGATGGGAAAGGGGCAGCACGGCGCCGGCCCGCAGGCTGTCCCTTGCGGCCAGACCGCAGGGTTTGATGCCGTAGGCATAACCGGCGGCAAGCAGGTTTTCCCACAGACTTTCGATTTTATCCGGCGCCAGAAAAATTTCAAAGCCGAACTCTCCGGTATAGCCGGTGCGGGACAGCAGGATTGGTGTGCCGTCGTTTAAACGAACGGCATCGGCCACAGGAGAGGCCGGGTCGAAATGTCCCTTGAAGGAAAAGTAAGGCATGCCGGTAAATACGGCATCCGGATCGGCAAGCAGCGGGGCGAGAATTCTGGCCGCCGCCGGTCCCTGGATGTCCATTTTTCCCAATCGGTCCGTCAGGTCGACCACTACCGCGTGCCGGCCGCCCCGGTTCTTCTCAAGGTGGTCGGCAATGGCCCCGCCCATGCCGGCATTGACCACCACGAAATAGCTTTCCGCCGCCATGAAAAAAACGATGGCGTCATCGATGCTGTGGCCTTTTTCGTCCAGAAAGGCGCCGTAGACGGCGCGCCCCGGCCACAGCGGCTTTCTGGACGGTCCCATACAGGCGTTAAGGTCATTGGTAAAGCAGTGCTGCAGCAGGTCTGATGCATCCGGTCCGGTGACCGTAACGGCCGCCATATGGCTGGTATCGAACATGCCGGCCGCGGTGAGGACGGCCAGATGTTCGTCCTTCACTGACGCGTACCACAGGGGCATGTCGTAGCCGCCGAAATCGGCCATGTTGGCGCCCTGCTTTTTATGCCAACTGTTGAGGGGGGTGGTTTTGATGGTGGTTGGCATGATGCCTCCTAATCAATGCGGTATCTCAAAATATATACGGAACCTTCAAGTTGTAGCTTTTATAAACCACGAACGTTTCCACGGACTGCACGCCGTCCAGCTTGGAAACCTCTTCGGTATAAAATTCCAGGAGTCCGAAGCCTTCTTTGAGCAGGACCACCAGGATCAGGTCGAAGCGCCCGGTGACCACGCTGACCGATACCACCCCGCGAATCTGGCTGAACTCGGCGCCTTTTTTTACCAGATCCATGGTGCTCAGTTTGACGCCTACCATCACAACCCGGTGCCGGGGAACGGTTTCCGGGTCCACCAGGCCGACGATTTCCAGCACGCCCTCCTCTTCGAGCTTGCTGACCCGCGACCGGACCGTATTTTCGGAAACGCCGAGTTCATCGGCGATGATTTTGTAGGACTTCCGCCCTTCGCGCAGATGGCGGACAATGGAAACATTAAGATCGTCAATTTTCATCGGTAGCCTTTCGATCGAGCCTTATCTTTTGTTCTAATTGTATATGTGGAATCTGTCAAACAAAATTTATAAAACCGATGAAAACATCAAAAATATTTTAAAAAAGCGATGGAAAAATAAATTAGCTCGTTTGTGAAGAACCAAATACGATGGTCTCGTAAAAAGTACCAAATTCGTCATGCCGGACTTGATCCGGCATCCAGAACACATTGAAATAACTGGATTCCGGCCTGCGCCGGAATGACATCAATGGGCCAATTCGACTTCTAAGGAAGTGGTATCTATTGAGGGCATTTTTTTCGTTTGAGCGGCTTTTAAATCGCAATCAGAATCAATGCCCCGCCTGCGGCTGCCACCCCGATCCATTGCTGGCGGCCAAGCCGCTCGTGGAACACCAGCCAGGCCAGCATTACGGTAGCGGCCGGATAGAGCGAAGCCAGAATGGCGGCGATGTCCAGGCGGCCGACGTGGGCGGCCATGGCAAAGGCGGCATTGCCGGTCGTGTCCAGGATGCCTGCCAGGGCAATGGCGGTGAATTGGCCCCGGAACGGTTTGGTCAACTGCCGGCGGGCAGCCAACAGGACGAACATCGTCCCGATGGCCGCCGCACGGGCGGTCACCAGGGGCCACAAGATGGCCTGGCTGCTGGCATGATCCAGGAAGATGAAGAACAGGCCGAATCCCAGGCCTGCCAAAAGAGACAATTGCAGTTCTCTGCGTTCGATTTTTAAATGGCCTCCCGGAGAAGAAAGCAGCCATACCGCTGCCATGGCAATGGCAAATCCGATGATTCTCGGCAGCCCGGGAAAGCCTTCTACCAGAATTGAAAAAGACAACGGAATCAGGGCGGTCACTACTGCGGACAGGGGCGCCACCAGGCCCATGCGTCCCAGGGCCAGCCCTTTATACAGGAAGATCAATCCCAGCACGCCGAAAACACCGGCCAGACAGCCGGATAAAAGATGGGCAGCCGGCGGCAGGCTGCGGGAAAAAAGCATCGCCAGGACGAACAGGAGGGTGCCGCCGATCAACTGGGAAAAGAACACCACGGTGAGAGCGCTGCCCCGCCGGGAGGCCAACCCGCCGGCAAAATCCCCGGCTCCCCAGGCCAGGGCGCTGGCCAGCCCGCAGACGATGGACATGGATTCGGCAGCGATCATTTTTTCTCTTTTCGGCTTCCCGTTTTTTTGACGCATAAAATTCAGACCGGAAATTATTACCAACCCGGCAATTTTTTCTCAAGCGGACAGACATTCGAAAAGCAAAAAAATCAACAATTGCGCTGATTTTCTCTTTGAATGGGAATGGCATAAAATCTGCTTAACCGTGAACGTGAAATCACCAAGCGGAGGGAAGCAGACATGTTCAAAGGTTCCATTTTGTGGGCGGGAATCATGGTTTTCGGTATTGTTGCCGGTGACGCCATCGGCGATATTCCCGTGCTGGTTAACCTGAAGAGTGCGGTTCTGGTTCTTGTGGGAACCCTTATCGGAGGCTTGCTTTCGGCACCCGTCAACACGGTTGGAGGCTTCATTCACAATATATCCGCCAGCCTGAAAAGAAAACCGTCGGATCCGGAGGAATTGATCCGACAGATTGCCTCTCTGGGCCGCCTGCGACGGACGATGGGCATCCGGGAATTGAGCGTTCGTTATGAGGCCGTGGAAAATCCCTTTTTACGCCAGGGGTTGCTGCAGGTTCTCGATCAACGCAATCGGCAGCAGGTCGAAGAGGGCATGGAAAAAAAGATTTCTCTCTATCTGTCCGGACTGCAATCCCACCTTGCGGTGATCCAGTATTTTGTCAAACTTGCGCCGGTCTTCGGGTTTGTCGGCACCATTATCGGGCTGATCAATGTCTTGAATCATATGGGGGACGCCTCGCAGATCGGCTATGGCATGGCGATTTCGCTGCTGACAACGTTTTACGGGCTACTTCTGGCCAACTTCCTTTTCGCACCCCTGGCCGGAAAACTGGCCGTCCATATCCAGCGGGAAACCGTGACGTTGAATATCGTCATCGAAGGCGTGATGGCCATTTTCGACGAGTGCGCCTCGCTGGAAATCACCCACAGGCTGCTTTCCTATGTCGAAGCCGGGAACTCTTCCGGGATGCGGGAAGATACGGTAGGAACGCGCCCGTGGCAAAAATGGTTTGCCGCAACAAAGCAAAGCGGCATCGCCAGGTAGTGTAGATCCAGAAACAGGCAGCCATGATGATTCCGAATCGACATCATTCAACCTGGCGGGTATCCAAAACGCCGAATTGGAGGCGCAGGGGAAAACTGTTGCGTGCCGGTCAGGGCATGACCGTGGAAACGGATTCTTTTTTGTGGAGCCTGGCTGATCTGATGACGCTCATGCTCATCTTTTTCATCATGCTTTATGCCAACGCCGTTCAGCGTCCAACGCAGGCGGTCGTACAATCCGCGGCAACCGGAACCGCCGAAAGCGAAGCAAAGCCCGCAACCGATGATCGCATGGATGGGGTTTTTTCGGAAAACAGCGCTGAAATGGCGGTCCAGAAGGTTGACGGAATCAACGTGCAGCCGATTGAAGCTTCTGAGCAAAAGGCGCCCCGGGTCGAAAAGCATTCGCCGGACGAAGACCTGAACCATCGATTGATCGATGACCTGGCGGATCGTTTCACAGAGGATTTTTACGTTCGGTGGGAGGATCGACAGCCGGTGTTCGTGCTGGGTGAGCGGATTACCTTCAATGTCGGCCAGGCGGGACTGCTGGATGAGGCAAGGGGAACGCTGAGACGGGTGGCCCGGCTGATTTCCCGGATGAGCGTTTGTCAGGTCGTGATCACCGGCCATACCGACGACCTGCCGATTCATACCAAGGCGTTCCCCTCCAATTGGGAGCTGTCTGCCGGTCGCGCGGCCAGTGTGGCCAGGGCGCTGATCGAAAGCGGTGTGTCTCCCCGCCAACTGGTCATCCAGGGGCAATCCCAGTTCAAGCCACTCGTAAACAATACGAACGACACAGATCGGCGCACCAATCGGCGGGTGGAAATTTCCCTGATCTCCGGTTGAAAAAGGGGCCGGACTATTTCAACTGGTCGATTTTCTCCTGAAGCTGCCGGATCAGATTGTCCTTCATTCCTTGGGTAAAATTCGGACCCAAAGCTCTGTTGCGGACGGCTTCGATCTCTTTTTCCAGACGGTCCCGCTGCTCGGCGATCCGGCGATCCTTTTCCTCTTGCTGCTGCTGCTGGCGTTCTTCTTCCTGGCGGGCCTTTTTTTGAGCCTGCTGGTCAAAGTGCCGATCCGCCTCCTCGCTGGCCTCTTCCACCATGCGGTCATATTCCTGTCGTTTCTGGTCGGCGCCTGCCTGATCGTACTGTACCTCTTCGATGGTCTGGACCTTATCGATGCCTTCAGGCGGCTGCTCGTTGGAATAGTGCTTGACGCCATCAGCGTCCGTCCATGTATAGATCGTTCCGGCCGGGACCGTATTGCTAACCAACAGTAAACAAGCGGTCAGGGCGATAAGGGATATCCAGCGCATACGCACCTCCTGATGCGGACCAGCGGGGTTGTCTCCATCAGTCGCTATGGCTGCGACCGCAGAGGAGAAAAATCATCGATTCGTACTTAACGTACGGAAAATACCTGTAAAATATATAATTATTTTCGCGCAAGTCAACCCATAAGTCGTTCCCGAACCTCTCCGAAGGGTGTGGGGTCGAGTTTCGTTGCACATCAAGGGAGTCCTATGCTAAATAAAAATACTTGTGCCGATTTTTTGTTCCCAAACCGGGTGCAATGCTCCCCGTACCAACCGCAACGTTTCAACTTCCGGTGTGTATTGGTTTCTTCGGCCGATGGTCGGAAAGCAGACCGCCTGTTTTGCGGATGGCTGTTGTTTCCCATAAAGACAAAGAGAGCTGACCATGGAAAAAAAACATCAGTTTAACCTCTCCTACATCCTGATGGCCATCCTGGGAGTACTGATCCTGCAAAATTTGCTCATGGGGCAGTTCAGACCCCGGGTCATTCCTTACAGCGAGTTTGTGCAGGCGGTTATGGATGATCGGGTCAAGGAGGTTTCAATCGGTTCGACGGCCATTCACGGTAAAATGAAGGATGCCGGCGGTGATGAATTTCTTTTTAAAACCGTCCGGGTGGACAACGATCTGTCCACAAAACTCTCCGAACACAATGTTAAATACTCCGGTCAGGTGGAGAACACGTTTTTTCAGACTCTTTTTTCATGGCTGATTCCCATTTCCATTTTTTATTTCATCTGGTTTTTCCTCATGCGTCGCATGCAGGCGGGGGCTGCCGGCATGATGACGCTTGGAAAGAACAAGGCCAAGCTGGTTGGCGAACACGATATCGAAACGCGGTTTGCGGATGTGGCAGGTGCCGATGAGGCCAAGGAGGAACTCCAGGAGGTTGTCAGTTTTCTCACCGAACCGGAGCGCTACCAGAATCTGGGCGGCCGGATGCCGAAAGGTATTTTGCTGGTGGGCCCGCCGGGAACCGGCAAGACGTTGCTGGCCCGGGCTGTGGCCGGCGAGGCCGGTGCACCGTTTTTTTCCATCAGCGGCTCCGATTTTGTGGAGATGTTTGTGGGAATGGGGGCCGCCCGAGTACGCGACCTGTTCACCCAGGCCCGGGAAAAAGCGCCCTGCATCATTTTCATCGACGAGTTGGATGCATTGGGCAAAGCCCGGGGCGCAGGCATGGTTGCTGGACACGACGAGCGCGAGCAGACATTGAACCAGTTGCTGGTGGAAATGGACGGATTTGATTCCAGAAAAGGCGTGGTCATCATGGGAGCAACCAACCGTCCGGAGGTGCTGGATCCTGCGCTGCTGCGCTCCGGTCGATTCGACCGGCAGGTTTTGGTGGACCGCCCCGATGTAAATGGGCGCAAAGCGATTTTAGAGATTCATGCCAAAAACATCAAGCTGGCCGCGGATGCGGACCTGGAGGTGATTGCCCAGAAAACACCCGGATTTTCCGGCGCGGATCTGGCCAACGTGGTGAATGAAGCGGCGCTGCTGGCAGCCCGCAGGCACAAGGATGCCGTGGGACTGGCCGAATTGGACGAGGCGGTGGACCGTCTCATCGGCGGGCTGGAAAAGAAGAACCGGGTGATCAATCCCAAGGAAAAAAAGATCGTGGCCTACCACGAAGTGGGCCACGCCCTGGTGGCCGCACTGACGCCGGGATGCGATGCCGTGCACAAAATTTCCATTATTCCAAGGGGTCTGGCGGCGCTGGGATACACCCAGCAGCGGCCCACCGAGGATCGCTACCTGATGAGCCAAAAAGAGCTGGAGGCTAAGATCGACGTGCTTTTAGGGGGACGGGTGGCGGAAAAGATTATGTTTCAGGATGTGACCACCGGCGCCCACAATGACCTCCAGCGGGCCACCGATATTGCCAGGGCCATGGTTTCCGAATACGGCATGGGCGAGACGCTGGGACTTTCCACCTATCCGCGCAACCAGGGGCCGGGCTTTCTTGGGCAGTCCGCATTCGGCGCAACACGGGAATACAGTGAAAAAACCGCTGCCCACCTGGACGAAGAGGTCCGTCAGATCCTCGATCAACGGGAAAACCGGGTCACCGAACTGATCATGAATAAAAAAGAAACCCTCATTGCGGTGGCCACGCGCCTGCTGGAAAAAGAAGTCCTCATGGAGGACGAGTTTATGGCCATGGTCGATGCTGGTATGAATGAAGACAGCGGCGAATAAGTGCGGGAGATGGTAACGTGCATTCCATACAGTTGGTGATCGATTACTGGGTGCTTCTGGTGCCCTTGCTGCTGCACGGCCTGGGCATCCTGTTCATATTCGACGTTCTCATGCACGGCCGAACCAGCCAGGGCACCATCGCCTGGGTGATGGCACTATTCTTTTTTCCTTACCTGGCTGTCTTTCTCTACATGATGTTCGGCGCCCGACGCATTGAGGATTACACGGCCGCCCATCAACACGGGACCACGGATATTCATCAACTTGGCAAGCAACTGCGTCAGGATAAAAAACTGCGGGAACTCATGGTACGGGAGACGCCGCAGATCGACGTGCTCAGCGACATTTACCAGCTGCCCGTCATGAAAGGCAACCGCTGCACGATTCTGGTCAATGGGCCGGCCACCTTCGAATCCATTCTCCAGGGGATTGCCGAGGCGCGCCATTACATCCTGATTCAGTTTTTCATCGTACACGCCGATGGTATCGGAAACCGCCTCAAGGATGCCCTGATCGAGCGGGCCAGGGCTGGTGTCCGGGTCTATTTTCTCTATGACCGAGTCGGTTCCGTCCGCCTGGCCCGGGCCTATACGAATGCATTGAGAGCGGCAGGCGTGCACATCGGCGTTTTCCGGGTGGGGCGCGGATGGCTCAACCGGTTCCGGATCAATTTCCGCAACCATCGCAAGATCGTGGTGGTGGATGGAGAAAAAAGCTGGGTCGGGGGGCACAATGTCGGCGACATGTACCTGGGAAAAAGCCGACGCTTTTCGGGTTGGCGGGATACGCACGTGAAGATGGCCGGCCCGGTTACTCTCGGTGTGCAGCTTTCCTTTGTGGAGGATTGGCACTGGGCCTGCGGTCGGCTGCCGGAAGTGTCCTGGGAACCGCCGCCTACGTTTGGCAGCGAACCGGTCCTGTGTATTCCCACCGGCCCCGGCGATATGGTGGAAAGCTGTTCGTTGATGATGGTGCAGGCCATCAATGCCGCCACCCGGCGCTGCTGGATGATCAGCCCCTATTTCGTACCCGATGTGGCGGTAATCAAGGCCTTGCAGCTGGCCGCCATGCGGGGGGTGGATGTACGCAT
This sequence comes from Desulfosarcina widdelii, assembly GCF_009688965.1. Taxonomy (GTDB): domain Bacteria; phylum Desulfobacterota; class Desulfobacteria; order Desulfobacterales; family Desulfosarcinaceae; genus Desulfosarcina; species Desulfosarcina widdelii. The sequence continues at coordinate 4,969,231 of NZ_AP021875.1, forward strand.
TCTCATCCCCGCCAATCCGGACAAGCGAGTAGTATGGTGGGCGGCGCACAGCTACCTGTTCGAGGTGGCTGTAGCCGGTGTGCGCATGTACACCTACCGTGAAGGGTTCTTGCACCAGAAGGTATTTCTTGTCGACGACTGCCTGGCTGGCATCGGCACGGCCAATTTGGACAATCGTTCCCTGCGCATCAACTTCGAGATCACCATGACCTTTACCGATGCCGATTTTATCCGTCGGGTGGAAGCCATGTGCCTGGATGACTTTGCCCTGTCCGACCCCTTGACCACCGATGATGTTTACCGCCGTTCGCTGGCGTTTCGGTTGGCCATCCGTTCGGCGCGATTGTTCTCGCCCATTTTGTAGCCGCGATATCGTCGAAAATAACGAAAACGGCGAAAGAACGCCACAGGGAGAAAATAAATGGAAAAAGATCACCTTTATGTGCTCTGGACAAACGACAATCCCATAACGGCTGAGAAGATGGTATTCATGTACACCATCAATTCTCTTGCCCAAGGCTGGTGGGAAAAGGTTACGCTGATCGTCTGGGGAGCCACCCCGAAACTGGTTGCCGAGGACGCTGCGATGCAGGCCAAGATCAAGGAAGCGCAACAGGCCGGTGTGCATGTAACGGCCTGCAAGGCCTGTGCGGACCAACTCGGTGTGACGCAAACTCTTCTAGATTTGCAGATCGAAGTCAAATACTGGGGCCAGCCGTTGACCGATCTGTTGAAGAATAATGAGCGGCTTTTAACCATATGAAAAACGTTGAGAAAAAAGAGGCGTAGATGCCCCGGGCCATCATCGTCTGCGGAAGTCCCGGCTCCGGAAAGACCACCTACGGGAAACGATTGGCAGCGGCATCAGGGGCGGTCTTTTTAGATATCGATACCGCAACCGAGCGACTGGTCCGACTGAGCTTGCGGCAATCGGGCGGCGACCCCGACGACAGGGACAGCACCGCTTTCAAGCAGACATACAGGGACCCGATCTACGAGCAACTGTTCGATATTGCCTGCGACAACCTGCCGTTCAACAGCGTCGTGATCACGGGGCCTTTCACCCGCGAACTTCAGGATGCCGATTGGCCCCGAAAAGTCTCCCGACGGCTCGGCGTGCCGGCTGAAATCCACTATGTCTTCTGCCGACCGGAGGTGAGAAAAAAGCGCCTGCTGGCACGGGCCAACGCCAGGGATCGGTCGAAACTGGAGAACTGGAACAGCTACCTGAAATATTACGCAGACGAAGCACCCCCGTGCTTCGATCATGTTTTCGTAGAGGGCGATGGGTAGATCCCGGCATGGATCCACGGGTGTCATCCCGTCACATCTTTCCTGTCCCCCGATAGTACAACCATTTTGGTAAGGATTTTCCAGATTGTGGAATCTGTTTCATACCTTTTTTTCCGTGCTTATCCGTTGCCGAATCTATTTCTCCTTGATTTCATAGTGGATTTTAGCATTTTTGCCATCAGGCACGTGTTTTGCTCTCTTTTTTTGCGGAACACGAAAAATTTGACCCATATGAAACCAATAACCGATTACTGATAGGCCATACCATGATTGATCGAATCGAGACGCACCCGACAGCGGAGGGATACAACAACATCAATCTGCGCAGCGGCAAGGATCGGCGCAAAGGATACAGCGTGATTGACCCGGACATGGACCGGCGCAAAAGGGAACGGCGCAAAAACGACAAGCCGTCCGGAGGCCAGGAATCCGCATGGAGTTTCTTGAAGGATTCGGCATTCCGGTAGTGGGCCCGCGACGGAACTTGCTTTACTCCTCTATCGGCTTTCGGATGGGCATTTCCAACAGGGCCCTGATATCTTCCAACTTCTCCTTGACCCCGATATATCCCTCTTCGATGGCCAGCTCCACTTGGTCGAAATCCATCATTTTCAGCGCACCGAGACGCGGCTGAATGAGGACGTCCGGCGGGTCTACGGCCAGGTTGATACGGGTGATGCGCTCCTGCATGATGTTGATGGAGGTCATGACCGTATCGATAATGTAAGGCATATCCTCCTCCCGCCCAAGCAGTTCGTTGACCTTGGCTTTGAAGCTGGCCTCTGCCGTCTCGTAGTAGTCGGTTAGTTTGGTGAGCAGTTCGCTTTTGGCTTCAGCATCTTCAGGCACCGTCATTTCGGCTTCCTCCACTACAGGCTTGCGCATCCGCCGGGAAGTGATTCCGCTGTTCAGGTCAACGGCGATGACCACATCGGCCTCGGTGGCCCGCGCCGGACCCACCGGCACAGGATCCACCACCCCGCCGTCAACCAGCCAGCGGCCCTTGACACGGGCCGGCGCAAAAAGACCCGGTACGCTCATGGTGGCCCGCAATGCGGGCAGCAATTGGCCGGATCGCAGCACCACCTTTTCTCCGTGATGCAGGTCGGTTGCCACCATCGACATCGGGATGTTCAATTGAGAAAAGTCCTTCACGTCGGTGTGCATGGAGAAAAGTTCGGCCACTTTTTTGGCGCCGTCCAGCAGCCCCGAGCGGGGAAAGACGACATCAAAGTAGGAAAAGACTTTTTTGCCGTTCATGCGCAGCACGAAGTCCTTGAGGCTGCCCAGACTGCCGCTGGCGTATATGGCGCCCACGTAAGAACCTACGCTGCACCCCGAGATGAAATCGATGGGAATATCCTCTTCTTCCAATGCTTCGATGGCACCGATGTGAGCCCATCCACGGGAAGATCCGCTTCCCAGAACCAGGGCCACTGTTTTGCGCCTCCGTTGGCTTTTTGTTTTCATAGGAGTTTAAATAGCCAGGGATCCGGCCACCTCGTCGCGTTTTTCCTTGCTGTAAAGCCTTTCCACCAGCGCCAGTGCGAACATTACGGCGGTTCCCGCCCCCCGGCTGGTAAGGCAGTTGCCGTCCATCACCACGGGTTCGTCGATTCGCGTCTTGTCGGACAAGCCGCCTGTGAATCCCGGATGGCAGGTGGCCTGATGACCGGCCAATAGCCCATGGTGCTCCAGAACGATGGCCGGGCTGGCGCATATCGCCCCATAGAGGCGCTCCTTTTCCCGCTGGCGAATCAATATCTGTTTCAGCAGGTCGGAATCGCGCAGGTTCTGGGCGCCGGGAATACCGCCGGGCAGCACCACCAGGTCGTAATCCTTTTCCAAACACGCCTCGATCAGGTCGTCAGCGACGATGACCACTTCACGAGATGCCGTGATCTGTCGATTGCCGCTTACCGAAGCCATGGTAACGGCCGCGCCGGCCCGGCGAAGCACGTCGATAATGGCAACGGCTTCCAACTCTTCGGTGCCGTCGGCGACGGGCACCAGTACGCTTTTTTCCATAACTTTGTCTCCTTGTTTGGTTAGAGGGGGCAACGAGGGGTTTTTCGAATATACACCAGCAGCGGCCGCTTGGAAAGGGTCCCAAAAAATTCGCGAAACGGGAATTCAGCGCTTGACCCGTCTACGGCTTCACAGTTTATGCAGGTGGACAGAAGCCAAATGACCCATCACCAAGGAGATGCAACGATGAACGACTTTGCCGCCGAACGGATTGTCAAAAGCTACACCATGCACCTTTGCGCCCCACCTGCCGAGGTATTTCCGCTACTGTGCCCTGTGCGCGAATACGAGTGGATCGAACCCTGGTCCTGTGATATGGTTTTTTCGATCGGCGGCATGGCCGAGAACAACGCCGTTTTTACCACCGATTTCGAGACCCAGGGCGGCGCGGAAATTTGGGTGGTGTGCCGCTACGAAAAGGACCGGGCCATCGAATTCATCCGGGTCACCCCGGGGCTGAAGGTCAACCGGCTGGATATATCCCTGGCTGCCGCAAATAACGCCACCCGGTCGATCTGGACCAATACGTTCACCGGACTGAGCGAAGCCGGCAACCAGTGGATCCGGAACCTTACGGAAGAGGCTTTTGAACTGGAAAAATCCGCTGTCGAAAAGATGCTCAATCACTATCTGAAAACCGGGGCCATGCTCAAGATGGCCGACCTGAATATCGAAACCCGATACTATGGCCAAGACAGCCGCCATTGAGCCGGTCTACCGCATATCTCAACTGGGCCGTCTGCACGGATTGTCCCGCAGTACCCTGCTTCACTATGACCGCATCGGACTGCTGCGGCCGTCGCAGCGCAACCGTGCCAACTACCGGGTATACAGCGCAGCCGACCGCCGGCGGCTGGCGCAGATCTGCCGTTACCGCAGCGCAGGACTCTCCTTGCAGGAGATCAAGTCCATTCTGGCAGCACCTCGGCACAAAACTGTGCAGGCCCTGGAGCGCAGGCTGGAAGCCCTGAACCGGGAGATCAAGGCCCTGCGCACCCAGCAGCGGGTGATCGTTGACCTGCTCAAGGACCGTTCGCTACTGGCCGGGACCCGTATGCTGGACAAAGCGCGTTGGGTGGCGGTGCTGCGCGACGGCGGTCTGGACGAGGCGGCCATGGGGCAATGGCATGTGGCCTTCGAACGCATGTCTCCCGAGGCCCACCAGGATTTTCTGGAGTCGTTGGGGATGAGCGCCCCTGAAATCAAAGAGATCCGATCATGGTCCGCCGGAAAAATCTTTGACATCTGCCAAAAAAACGAGTTTCCAGATGGCTGAAACTATTCTGGAAATGTGATTTTAATTCGCATGCCGGGAGGGCATAAACGATGTTCAGTATGGAATTTCTGACAACATCCTTGATCGTGGTTCTCGTTCCGGGGACCGGGGTGATCTACACGGTGTCCAATGGTCTTTTCTCGGGTTGGAAAGCCAGCGTCGCCGCCGCCATCGGCTGCACGGCCGGTATCCTGCCTCACCTGTCGGCCAGCATCCTCGGGCTTTCGGCCATTTTGCACACCAGCGCGATCCTGTATCAGGGAATCAAATACGCGGGCGCGGTCTATCTGCTTTATCTGGCCTGGAACATGTGGCGCGAGACCGGTTCGTTAACACTGGACGCATCCGGGTTGAAAACCGGATGGTGGCCGATTGTCAAAAGGGGATTTCTGATCAACATCCTGAACCCCAAGCTGTCCATTTTCTTCCTGGCGTTCCTGCCGCTTTTCGTCCCGCCCGGCACGGCGTCGCCAACCGTTCAAATGATTTTTTTGAGCATCATGTTCATGGCCATGACCCTGATTATCTTTGTCCTGTACGGAATCTTCGCCAATGGGGTCCGCAAGTATGTTGCCCACTCGCCGAGACTGATTGGCCGGCTGCAGCGCACCTTTGCAGCAACGTTTGCAGTGCTGGGCGTTAAGCTTGCCATGACGGATCAATAGGTAGTGTACATCCGGAAATGGCCATGCCGATCTTACCCTTGGCCGATATCTTTGTTGCTCGAAAAAAGCGCCTTGGAATATCGACCCGATGCACCCGACACCTGCGGATGCATTTTTCATTCTCCTTTCGCGGTTGGTTCCCAACGTTGCCGTTGTTGACAGCTATCGTTTGCAAGCCTACTTTACCCGAAAGGCATCTTTCGACAGCTGACTTCCTGCCAGACAAAATCCCGTGCCGTCGGGGGATGCACCGGTGGCGGCGATGACAACCCATTTCCAAAACGCAGGTGACGTATGAAAACAGCCCATGACATGATTCAGGAAAAAGGAAGGGATCTCCTCTGTGTTCCGGAGGGGGCCACGATTCGGGAGGCCTTGGAGAAGATGAACGCCGGCAAGGTGGGGGCGATTCTGGTTACCCGGAAAGAGAAGCCGGTGGGTATCTGGACGGAACGGGATCTGCTGCATAATATTCTCGATGAGACCTTCGACCCCGGACGTTCCCGAATCGAGGCCTTCATGACCCGCGAACTCATTCTGGCACCGCACACGGATACGGTCTATAACCTGATGGACAAGTTCCTCGGGCGGCGGGTCCGCCATCTGCTTATCGAAAAAGATGGGGAAATCATCGGCATGGTTTCCGCGGGCGATGTGATGAAGGCGTCCATTCAGGAAAAAGACAGCGAACTCAAGCAGTTGAACTCCATGGTAGGTTGGGACTACTATGAGAACTGGTGCTGGAGGCCCGAATCGAAATAACGACCCCGAAAATGGCCGATAGGAGCGGCTTCCCACCGCAACGCGTCCTTCTGCATCGCGGGTGGGAAAGCGCCTTGTCCGCCCGAATTCAATACCACAATTTTTATAGGAGGCTTTGGACGGCCGGGGGGGACTGACCAGCGCTTCGCCCTCCAGCACCTTGACACCCTTCTGATTCGTGCAGATGGTCTTCAGCCGGATTCTTTTTTTCTCATCCAGCTTTTCAATTACTTCCACCGTTCAAGATTCGTTTACCGTCAAATCAACCGAATTGCAACGGGCCGACCGAACGCCATTCGCGTGCGGGTCCAATGAGGGTTTGACTTGCATCGGCGTGTCGGGTATCAGTTGATTCATTCCCGCAACCAACGATTTTTTCAGGAAAGAGCTGCCATCGATGATCTGTCCCAAGTGCCACCGTGAGGCCGGCAGACAGGCTTTATCCTGCAGCAACTGTGGCTCGGTGCTGGTGCCGATGAAAGTATGCCCCCATTGCCGGAATTCGAACCCACCGGAGAGTCGATACTGCGATCAGTGCGGCACGCCGCTGAAGGACGATCCCACCAAGGAAGTCGAGAAGCTCAAAAGCGAACGCAAGCATGTTACCGTCCTGTTTTCGGACATCAACCGGTATCGGGAGATCGTCAACCGGGTCGATCCGGAAGAGATCCGGGAGGTCACCCGCCAGCTTTTCGAAGAGACGGTAAAAATTATCGCCCGTTACGACGGCCATGTCGACCGCATTTTATGGGACGGCGTCCTGGCCGTTTTCGGTATGCCGCATGCGCATGAAGACGATGCTATCCGGGCCGTCCGGGCGGCCATGGAGATCCATCGAATGGTTGCACAATTAGAGAGCCGTCTCACCGACCGGATCGGCGTTGCATTGGCCATGCGCTCCGGCGTTGCCACCGGTCTGGTGGTTACCGGATCCGCGGAAGAGCGAACCGGCCGGCACGGCATCACCGGTGAAACCGTGAACCTGGCCGCCCGCATCCGGGACATGGCCCGCCCGGGCGAGGTCCTGGTGGAAAGCAGCGTTTATTCGGCCGCCGCTGGCTTTTTCCGTTTTGCCCCGCGTAAACCGGTGTCGGTTAAAGGACGAACCCTTCCGGTGCTGGTGCATAGCGTGCAATCGTTGATTTCCCGGCCGGACAAGGTGCGGCGTATCCATGGGCTGAAGGCCAGGCTGGTGGGCAGAGAGCGGGAACTGAAGACAATGGAGGACGCCGCGCTCCGGCTGCAGCGCAGAGAAGGCACGGTCATCACCATATGCGGGGATGCGGGCACCGGCAAAAGCCGTTTGATCGCGGACTTCAAACGCTCCTATTGTGCACGCGACATCCGCTGGCTGGATGGCTACGCCTATGCTTACAACGGCGGTGTTCCGTACTACCCGTTTATCGACATGCTTTCGCGACTTTTCGATATCAGCGATGTCGATGGACAGGCCATTATCGAGGCCAAGCTCCGTACCGGCATCGGTCCGCTGCTGGACGACCTGGAAGCGGTCGTTCCCTTTCTGGCCGGCTTGTATGCCATTTCTCCTTCCGAAGCCCTGCAGGCCGGTCCCGAAGTTTATAAAGCCCAGCTTCAAAATGCCTTCATCGCTTTGTTTTCGGCGCTGGCCCGCCAGGGGCCGACCATTGTCTGCATCGAGGATCTGCATTGGGCGGATCCGTCCTCCCTGGCCCTGCTGCGGTTTATTCTCAGGGAATCTGGGCTGCCCATCTTGTTTGTCATCAGCCACCGGCCGATCCTCGATTTTCTTGGAGATCGTCACGGCCAGCGGTTGTCCTACGAACACAAAAGCATACTGCTCAAAGACCTGGATGCCCCTTCGTCAAGGGAAATGGTGCGCTCTTTGATGAACACACGGACCATACCGGCGGCATTCGAGCGGTATATTTTCTCACGTGTGGAAGGCAATCCTTTCTACCTGGAAGAGGTCGTCAACTCCCTGCTTGACAACCGCTGCCTCAAACGGATCGACGGAGGTTGGCATTTCGACGAGACCTTCGATATTTCAGATATCTCTTCCACCATCAACGGCATTATCCACGGTCGCCTGGATCGGCTGGGGGGCGAGGCCAAGACCTTATTGCAGGAGGCATCGGTCATCGGCCGGGTGTTCCGGATCGACCTGCTGAAACGAATCACCGCTTTCCCCCAAGCCTGTTCCGGCTGCATCGCCGCCATCGAACGCATGAACCTTATTCATCGGATACCGGAGCATAAAGAACCGACATACGGTTTCAAACATGCCATTGTCCAGGAAGTGGTATACAAGAGCTTGCTGAAAAAGGATCGGCGCATTATCCATGGGAAGATCGCCATCACACTGGAATCCCGGTTCCAGGGCCGCCAGGACAGCATTCCCGAGCTTTTGGCGCTTCACTACGCAAACAGCGATCAGTCGCAAAAAGCGGCGGAATATCTGATCCTTTCCGGAGAGAAGAGCCTCAAAAAATACTCGGTGGAAGAATCTCACCGCTACTATGAAAAAGCATATCGGCTGTTGAGCCGAATCGAATCGCCCTCTGCCGACGAGCAGGCCATGCTCATCGATCTGATTGTCAAATGGTACTTTACCTTTAACAAACAGGGCCTGTTTCGTGAGATGCTGGACCTGTTGCGCACTCACGAATCCGATGTTCGAGCCTTCGGCGATGCCAGAAGAACGGGCATGTACGAGGTCTGTCTGGGATGGGCGCTGCAGCGCAGGGAATTGTTGATCGAATCCTACGACTATCTGACACGGGCTCTGGCCGCCGGCTGGAAACTCGGAGACGATTCGCTGATCGCCTACAGCAGCGCCTGCCTGTGCTGGACGTGTGCCGACTTGGGGCGCATGGAGGAAGCCGTGGCGTTCGGGCATCAGGCGGCCGAAATTGCCCGGCGGATCGAAACCGACCATGAGTTAACCCGGTTTAATTTGACCGGTATGGGGGTGGCGTTTATTCACGGCGGGAACCTTGCCGCCTGCTGGAAGACCGGCGAACAATTGCTCGAGTTCGGTGACGCTGTGGGAGATGTGCGAACCTTTTCCGAGGGCTACCTGCTGATGGGCAATGTCCGGATGGCAGCAGCAGATTTCGTACAGGCGGAGTTTTACCTCAAAAAGGCCATCGAGGTTGCCGTCGATCCCATTTATAGCCTCAATGCCCGTTTCTGCCTCAGTTACGTCTATTTTTCCCAGGGTAATGCGGCCCTTGCCGCCCAGACCCTCGAAACCGTCATCGACGCCACCAGAAAATCCGGCTATGAATTTGTCGGCACATCGGCCACGGCCTTTTACGGCATCGTCTCGGCCGCTATGGGCGACATGGAAAAGGGCATCTCCCTGGTCTGCGAACAGATCCGCAAACAACGCAAACGGGGCAAACGCAACCACGATATGATTTTTACGTACATGCTGGGCCGGTTCTACCTGGATCTGGCTCGGAAAAAGGTGCCGTTGGGAATCCGGTGCGCCGTGAAAAATGCCCGGTTTCTATTGCGCTCCCTGCCGGCGGCTTCCAGACTGGCCGAACGGTATTTGCGGGAGGCCATCGACATCGGTACCCGGATCGATGCCCGTATCCGACTGGCCCAGGCGCATTTGGATCTCGGGCGGCTCTATATGCACAAAAAACGTTTCGGCGATGCCCGGTCCCATATTGAACAAAGCATCTCCCTGTTCGACCGCTGCGACGCCCCTATCCTGCTTGCCGAAGCTCAGGCGTTGCTGGGCAGCCTTTCCTGACAGCTACACGAAAAGGAACAGTAATGACGGAAGAAGTAAAATCATTTCAGGAAAAGATGATCGCCATTCTCAATTATGGCTCGTTGAACCTGGCCATTGGGCTGGGGTATCGTGTCGGCCTTTTCGACGTCATGGATGCCGAAAATCGGCCCCGCACCGCGGCCGAAATCGCCGCCGCGGCGAACCTGGCGCCCCGCTATGTCAGGGAATGGCTGGGGGTGATGGTGTGTGGGGACATCGTGGAATTGGTTCCCGGCGACGACGGCCAGCCCTGCTTCCTGTTGCCCGAAGCCCATGGAGATCTTCTGGCCCGCCGAGCCGGTAATGGCAATCTAGGCGTTTACACCCAGGAAATTCCACTGCTGACCGCCAGCGCCATGGAGCCGGTCGTTCAGGGATTTTTCAGCGGCGAAGGGGTTTCCTACAGCCACTATCCCGAATTCCATGATTTCATGGCACAATTGGGGGATGCCAAGCATCGCCAGGTGCTGGTCGATGTTTTTTTGCCGTCGGTTGACGATGGGTGCCTGGTGCGGGCGCTGCAACGGGGCATTGATGTATGCGATCTGGGATGTGCACAGGGTGTGGCCACGATCATCATGGCCCAGGCCTTTCCAGCCAGCCGGTTTACCGGAATCGACATCAGCACCGAGGCTCTCGATACCGCCCGATCCGATGCCCGTGAGCAGGGCCTGGACAACATCCGCTTCGAACGCAGAGATGCGGCCGAACTGCGCCGTCCCAACACCCTGTCGGGCCGGTTCGATTACGTCACGGCCTTCGATGCCATTCACGACCAGACCCGCCCTATGGAAGCGCTTCAGGGCGTTGTCGAGCTGTTGAAGGACGACGGCGCCTTTTCCATGATCGACATCGCCGCGGAAAGTGAAATCGAAGGCAATCGCGACCATCCCATGGGGGCCTTTTTGTACACGGTCAGCCTGATGCACTGCATGCCCGTAGGGCTTCTGGATGGCGGGGCCGGTCTGGGCATGATGTGGGGGCGACAGCTGGCCGAACGGATGCTGCGACAAGCGGGATTCAGCCGGGTGGCCGTCGCACCGATCCCCAACGATCCTTTCAATCTGCACTTTTTCTGCAGAAAATAACTTTGATGAACGCGTGAAAAGTCGCTTTTCCGACCGACTCGTAAAAAAAGCTCGTCTACTCCGAACGAAATTTTCGATATCCCACATCGTCATAGTACTTGAGCTTTACCGGTTTCTTGGACTCATGGGATTCGATGGCATCCGCCAAAGGGTCGTCATCGAGTCCCTCGCTAGCGGATTCGGTCGCTTCCCGTGACTCCATCACCCTGAACTCTTTCGAATGAATCAAAGAGAGGCTGCCAGGGGCTTTCGGTGCATGCAGTAGGTAGGGTTCCGCAAGCGTGGTCATGTCCGACTCGTTGCCGTTTTTATCGATTGCCGTCACTCCGAACAGGATCGGACGATCCGGCAGGGCAACATCATCAGGCAGGTCGATTTCCGTGGCATTGCCAACGTCGATGAATTCGGAATCGTAGCCGATATTCGTGCCTTCCGACCAATACAGTCTATATCCGGTAACCGTGTCGGAATCCGAATCGTTCCAGGACAATTTGAGTTTGCGGATTTTTGCCATTTGAGGTCGCTCCCCTGTCAGATGGTTAAGTGGTTATCCATGCAAGACCTTGAGCTTGGCGTCGATGAGCTGTTTGTGCGACAGACGAAGCAGTTTGGAGAGTTTGTTCATCAGGTAGTGCTCATGGCTGTCCATTTTCCCGTCCAGAAAGACAATTCGCCACAGGCGTTCGATCAGTTTTTCTTTTTGCGGAACGCTATAATGATCGTTGATGACACGGGCAAACTGCCATAAATCGACGCTCTCCTCCAGTTCCCGGTCCGCTTCCTTGATCAGGGCATCGGCATGGTCTCGGGAGAGACCGTATTTTTCCGTCAGCAAAGAGAGTACCTGCTGCATTTCCTCTTGAGTGAAGGTTTCATCGATGCGGCCCATTTCCAGGAACAGGGCGCAAACCGCTATCATGGCTGCCTGCTCCTCGTCCTGAGCGGCCGGGTTGCCGTTGCTGTTGGTGGTGATGTTGCCGATCAGCTGTTTGAAAAGATTGATCATGATATCCTTCTATGGCGGGTGAAAAGATTGTTCGTTCAAACCATGCGTTTCCCCGTCCTCTTTATTGGTTTTTGAACATAAAAACAAGATGGCACCCTGACATTGAAAGGCATTCAGCCTGCTGTTTTTTGGCTTTTGATGGGGTGTACAGGGGTATCTCTGGTCTGGTCGGGAAATCGATAGGAAAGCCATGTTGCCAGGCCTAAAGTGGAAAAACGTAAAGCGCCAGAGACGAAGAAATGGCACGCAAGAATATTGGAACCGGTCTCTATGGGCAGGAATCGGAAACGGTTGCTGAACTAAATCCGCTATCCGATCGTATTTTTCACGATCCCTACCAGTTTTTCCGGATCGAAGGGCTTTTTGACGAAGGCGATGGCGTCCTTGATGGCGTGGTCGCCATCGATGCCGCTGACGACGATGACCGGTATGTCGCGCAGTTCCTTGTCCTTGCGCAGTTTGCGATAGAAGCGGGGGCCCCACTCGCCGGGCATCTGCAAATCCAGAGTGATGAGGTCGGGTTTTTCCTGCTTGACCACGTCGAGGCCTTCCATGGTGCTGGAAGCGGAGCAGGTTTCATAGCCGTTGTCGCTGAAAACGGCTTCCAGATATTTTACCACGATGGGGTCGTCGTCGATGATAAGAATTTTTTTAGGCATGGATACCGTCCCCCCTTTTATTGGCTATCGTTGTACTTCAGGAGCGTTTATACTATCTTTTGTGGCATTCTCCGCATAGTACCGGCCCCTTCCCCTCCGCCTGATGGCACCCCTTGCAATTGGCGTGAAAGGCGTTCATCAGCGACGGCTGGCCGTCTCCTCCCTCCAGGCTGTGACAGTCCGAACAACTGGAGTCCTCCGAAGACTCGTCTTCCACGAGTTCACCGTCCTCGTAGACGTGGTGGCAAGTGGCGCAGTCGTCGATGCCGGCAATTTCGTTGTGTTCGTCGTGGACGAAAACCGAGGGTGTTCGCTGGGGATTGTCGAAGACCGAATTGTCTACGGCGGTCATGTCTTCCTGTGCCCATGTCGCGGTAATGGCCAGAACGCTTGCAATCAGAAGCGGCAGGGTGATCCGGGTGACGTTTCTCATTTCTCCTCCTGGCCTTGCTTACTCGGGTTTTTCCATGACTTCATAAATGATGTCCCCGAAAAACTTGATATCCAATCCAATTTCGTAGTGATGAACGATGTCTTCCAGCCCGCTGTGGCAGTTGTGGCAGGGCGCCACTAAGACCTCGGCACCTTTGGTTTTGGCTTCGAAGAGCTGTTCGGCCTTGACCCGGTTGCCTTCGATTCTTGTCATCTTGAACGGCGGGCCGGTGTTGATTACTCCCCCGCCGGCGCAGCAGCAGTAATTGTGTTCGCGATTGGGAATCATTTCGATCACGGTTTCGCACAGAGCATGGGCCACATAACGGGCCTTTTCATGCAAACCGCCGCCGCGCACGACGTTGCAGGGGTCGTGCAACGTAATGGGTTGCTGGTATTTTTTGGCGATCTTGATGCGGCCTTCTTTGATCAGGTCATAATACAACTCGATTGCATGGACGATGGTGAAAGGCGGCGTGGCCCATCCCAGCCAGCGGTTGCCCACATCGTAAACCGAGCGAAAGGCATGGCCGCATTCCCCCATGACGATCTTTTTGACTTTAAGCCGTTCGGCCGTTTCGAAGTGGGCTCGCTTGATCCGGCCCATGATTTCGTTGTCTCCGGTGAACATGGCCATGTCGCTGTTGTCCCAACCCACCGAGGCCGGCATGGTCCAGTTGAGGCCGGCCACATGAAGGATCACCGCGGCTTGGTAGATCAACTGGGCCTGGAACTTGGGCTCCGGGGCGATGACGCTGTACATGATGTCGGCACCCTCCTTTTCTAAGGGGATGCGCAGATCGGGAATTTCGGCCTGAGCCTCTTCTTCCTGCCATTGCAGGGTGTCCGGCCATTCGTCGCCCTTGACCCACATCTGGTTCATGGTCACGGAATGGCTGTGGGCCGTGTCCTGAATATACAGCGGGGTGACGCCCAATCGGTGAATGATCCGCCGCACCACGAGCATGAGGTAGGCGATGTCGATACCGAAAGGGCAGTACTGGGCGCAGCGTTTGCACAGGTTGCACTGGGTGTGGGCGATGATGGCCGCCTGCCGGATGAATTCCGGGCTTACCCGACCCTTTTTCTTGAGCATTTCCCAGATGGTCTGCTTGACCTTGCCCACTGGGGAGTAGTGCGGGTCGTTGTCGTGGGAAAGGTAATAGTGGCAGGCTTCCGAGCACAGACCGCAGTGGATGCAGGTGTCCACGTAGGTTTTCAACCGGGCTCCGGTTTCCGTGTCGATGACGCTGTTGATGACTTCCTGGATCTTCTCTTCGGTGAGCCGGGATATGCCGACATCGATCCCATCGTCGACGACTTCGTTTGCTTCTTTTTTTGACGGTTCCGCCATATCGAGAACTCCTTTTACGCTGACCGCTGGTTCAAAGGGGTAAATCGGCTACCAGTCCCGTGCGTGTCTCACACCCCCGAACTCCGATCCCATGTACGCCCGGGTAAAGGGCGAGAAGAGCATGTGGCTGAGCCGGGTGAAGGGAATGGCCGCCAGCATGATATCCCCGGCCAGAACGTGCAGACCCATCATCAGTGGATAATTGAACCACTGGTGATAGGCGATGAATCCGGTAACGAAAGGGGCCGCCACGATGGCCAGGATTACGTAATCCGATGCCGTGGTGACAAATTTGACTTCAGGCTGCGTGATTCTCCGGATCAGAAAGTAAACGCCCCCCAGGATGACGATCACGGTCATCCAATCGGCCACGGCGTCGGGAAGGGACCACCAGCTGATGCCGAAGGCTTCGTCCCAGAGCACCGCATGGGAGAGCAGAAACAGGGGAACGGCGAACAGGCAGATGTGGAAGGCAAAGGTCACCACGGTGAGTACGGGCTGGCGCCGCCAGTTTACCGTTGCAAAGGGGATGATCCAGTGGAAAATGGAGCGCAGGCTGTAGCGCCAGCTCATGTAGGTGAAGATGAATCTTTCCTTTTGGGCCACCAGCCTCAACATGCTGACGATTCGGTAAATGCTGCCGCCGAAAAAGAGCAGGAAGGCCACCCATGCCAGCGGACCGCTCACGAAGTTGTAGAAGCTATGCATGACAATCTCCTAACCGGTGATATCCGTAGCCGGCACGATACGCCGGACGTAATCGCTGCCTTCGATGGTGCGCAGCATCAGATGGGTCCCGTCGGGGCTGAATACCGGCTCCCATGCGCCGTCGCAGGCGGTTGACCAGACGCTGCCGTTTACCGTGTATGTATACTTGCCGTCTTTTTCAACCTTGGCCGCCACCATTTGGCCGTCAGGGCTGAATACCGGTTTCCAGGCCATGTCCCAGGTATCCTTCCAGGGGATGCCGTCCACCACCACTCGGAAAGTTTCGTCGTCCTTGGCCAAGGCGGCGATGCGGCGGTTGTCGGGACTGAACACGACATCGGTGACCAGTTTGGTGAAGGTGGCCGGCCAGGGCTCGCCGTCCACGGCCACGGTCCAGCGTCCGTAGGAAGGCGCTACGACTGCGGCCAAGCGGCTGGCATCGGGGCTGAACTGCTGGTGCCAGGCCTGGACAAAAGAGCGGTCCCACAGCGGTTTCCCGTTTTCGGCCAGCGTCCACAGCCCTTTTTCCCGCACCGGAGCCACCACAGCTCCGCTGACCGGGTTGAACACCGGCTCCCAGACCGTCGAGTAGCACGTTTCCCACGGTATGCCGTCCACGGCAATGGTGTACTCCTGCAGGTTGAGCCGCACCTCGGCGGCCAGATGAAGGCCGTCCTGGCTGATGGCCAGATTCCAGACGTTGACGAAGCGGGCGTCCCAGGCCTGGCCGTCCAGGGCGGCGGAAAAGCTGCCTTCCTGGAACTTGTGGATTTCGCCCGAATCCACATCTTCCACTTGAACGGCGCCGGCGGTGTGCTTCCCGTCCGGGCTGAGGGCGAAATAGGTCATGTTGGCGTACATCTGTTCCCATGGCGTCCCGTCGAGAACCATGGCGTACTGCATGTCCTGCTGGACGGCGGCGGCGATATGGGCGCCGTCGGCGCTGAACCGGGGCTCCCAGATGTAGCCGAACTTGTTTTCCCAGGCCGTGCCGTCGACGGCCATGGTCCACTCACCCATTTCGGAAACGATGGCGGCGAGGCGTCCGTCCGGCGAGAAGCGCAGGTGCCAGATCTTATCGAATACCGTTTCTCCCCAGGGCTGGCCATTGACGCAGACATTGAACTCGCCTTCGTCCAGATTGACGATATTGGCAACCCTTTCGCCGTCCGGGCTGACGTAGGGCTCCTCGACCCATTGGTAGTTTTCTTTCCAGGAATCCAGAGGAATCTTTTTTTCCCCGGGTTCCCAATCCCATTTGCGGGAATCAACCATGATGCCTCCTCGTAGCCACGCGGATGCTCAGATGCGTTAATGGTTTCATTCGATTGAGGTTGTTCAGGATATTAGCAAAAGTCGATCTTAATACTGATTGCATTTCGAATTCGCAAGGGGATTTTGGTCTTTTGTTTCGAAACCACGGTCTAAAAACCCGTGAATCAGCAATCGTTGCAAACATCGGCATCGGTCGCGATATCGATGCACGGAGCGATGCGCGTAATTCCAAGCATGTCAAAGATGGTCCTAAAATTTTCCGAAAGCCCGGCGATGCGAACCTCTTTTCCTGCGGACCGGATGTTCGACAGCAGGCGGGTGAGCATGGCGATACCCGTACCATTCACCGCCGAATGGTGGTCAAAACGGATTTCCACGGCTTTGCATTCCGAACCCAATACATGATCGAAGCAGGCTGTGAGGGTTTCTTTGTGGCGGCCGGAAAGGGTGTCGCGGATGAAGATGGTTCCCGTCTCCGACGATAGGTCCGCTTCTACAGGCGCTTTATCGGCCCTGTCATTGGCCAGCCGGGCCTCGGCCCTTTTGAGGGCGGCGTCCAGGGCATTGCGGCCGATGGGTTTGTTGATGAAATCGGTGGCCTCCAGGTTCAGGGCCTGGACCACATGGTCCATGTCGCCATGGCCGGTAATCACGATCACTTCGGTCTGCGGCGCCTCTTTTTTAATCTCTTTGAGCACCGAGAAACCATCCATCCCGGGCATTTTAAGGTCGGTGAAAACGATTCCCGGCCGATGGTCGCGCGCCAGTTGGAGCCCGGTTTCCCCGTTTTCGGCGGTGAGAACGGCGTATCCGTAGGCATTGAGAAACAGGCGGAACATGGTCAACGTAGCGGCTTCATCGTCAATGACCAGAACCGTTTGCCGTGCGTTCATGGGACATTTTCCCCATTAGGATTTTGAACGGATGGTGTCGCCTGCTCGTTTTTGAACGGCCACGGCCTGTTCCCATACAGGCCCCGTCAGGCTCATCGCTGCTTTCAACCACTTTGAATCATGATACCTAAAACCGGAACATTTGCAACGATTTCCTTGCCATTGCGTTTGCACGGTCATCTTGCTGTGGTATACATAATATTCTAAGGAAAGTGCGATCCTTTTGTTATGTTGCCCGGTGTTTCCCTTTGACACCTCAATGATCGATGGGTTGGCAAAATGGTCGATGTCCGTACCACAGCCAAAACCACCCTGCCGGATCTGACAAGGGCCATCTTTCGCCAGCGGCTGATCCAGCGCATAACCGCGGCAAACAGCGCCCGCGTGATCCTGATTACCGGCCAGGCCGCCCAGGGGAAAACCACTCTGGCCGCGGGACTGGCCCGCCAGCCCGGTCCCGCCTGCGCCTGGATGCACCTTGATGCCTCGGACCGGGACCCGATGAATCTTTTTCGTCTGCTGGCCCATGCCCTGGCAACATCCCTGGCGGAAACGGATGTTTCGGCCTTTTTGAAAAATCCGGCTATCTCTTTCGGGTCCAAAACTGGATCCGGGAGGATTGCCGAAATGGCCGGTGCACTTCTGGAAGAAATAACCGCCAGGGGACCGGTACGTGTCGTCATGGACGGAATCGATGCGCTTGGCGGCAATGCGGACAGTTTGGCGATTGTGGAACGGGTTCTCGATGCCGTCGCCCCGCCCGGCTGCCTGATCCTGGTGTCGCGGGAAACGTTACCGCTGAAGCTGGAATCCATGCGCATCCGCCGGGAACTTTTCGAACTGACCAACGACGATCTGGCCTTTTCTCCCGAGGAGATCCACCGTTTCTTTCTTGATTTGTATGGGCTGCGGCTGGAAGATTCCCAACTGACGAGAATCAGCCAGCTCACGGATGGTTGGGCCGGCGGTCTGGTGCTGGTGTGGGAGGCTTTGCGCCACATTTCCGAAAACCAGCGCGGGGCATTTATTGAAAACGGCCTGCCCGAGGCCCTGCGGGGAGAACGGCTGAACTATTTTTCCGAAGCGGTTTTTTCGGGGCTGAATGCGGCCACCCGGGCGTTTCTGATCCGTTCGGCCATTTTCGACACCATCGATTCACGCATCGCGCTTCGATGTCTACAGGAACAACCTGCGGAAGATGCGGCCGCTATTTTAAACGGCCTGGTGCGGCAAAACCTTTTCATCCAACAGCTTTATGATCCCAAAACCGGCTGGGGATATCGCTACAACCAGCTTTTCCGCGACTTTCTGCTCGACAAATTCCACCATACCATAGACAGCCAGACCCAGCGGACGTTTTTGGTCCGGGCGGCAAATCTGGCCTGGGATGAAGGCAACTTCGAAGAGGCCATCCGCTTTTTTTTGAAAGCCGGTGCTTTTGACAAGGCGGCGGCGGGGATCAAAAAAATAGCCATGGGGCTGTCGGCCCAGGGCCGTTTTGCCGACCTGTCCGGGTGGATTGAAATCCTGCCCGATCGCATGGTTGATGACGATACCTGGCTGGTTTTCTACAAGGCCATGGGGCAGCGCATCAGCGGCGGGCGCAAAAACATTGACGCCTTTTCGAGCGCCTACCATCGCTTCAAGGAAGAAGGGGAACGCAGGGGGCAGCTTCTGTCCCTGGCTTATCTAATCGAAGCTGCCGTTTTTCTCGGCCACCCGACCGCCGACCTGAAACGCTGGCTGAAAGCGGCCTGGACCCTGCTGGAAACGGTAAGCGGCAACCGTTACTACCCCTTCGCCAAAACCGTGTTGTGGACGCAGGTGGCCTTCGGCTCACTTTCCGTGGCCGGGGATCTTCAAAAGGGCCTGTCCGCCTGCCGCAACGCGTTGCTGCTGGCCAACACCATCGGCGATGACACCCTGACGGTGAATGCCACCATCATCCATGTTTTCGGTCTGGCACTTACCGGCGAGTTCGCTGCCGCGGAAAAAGAACTCGCCGCCATCGACCGGTTGGTGGGGGCGGCCTACCCGGAGTATCGGGCCCTGAAAAATGTTGTGCATATGGACCTGGCTTTGTCCCAAGGGGATCTGGCCGGTGCCCAGCGCCTGCTGGACATCAACCAAGAAGATATCGACACGTTCGGCCTGCTCTTCCTTTATCCGATTCACGTGGATCTGTCCGGCCAGCTTCAGATTCATCAACGGCGTTTCGATGACCTGGCACAGACCACCCGCCATCTCCAGGATGTGGCTACGCTGGCAGCCAATCCTTTTTACCATGGACTGGCCCAGCGCCTTCGGTCCCTGAACGCCTACCACCAGGGCCGATTTGAATTGGCTCACAAATGGGCGCAAAAGGCGGCCCGAAAAATTGATCGAAGTCTCGGGGACAGCGTCCATCTGTTTCGCTGCCGTCTGATCGAAGGCATGGCAGCCTATCATCTCGACGACCCGGCAGATGCGCGCAGGGCGCTGGAATCGGCCCGGGAATTATTCAGTCGTGTTTCAAGCAACCTCTCCCTGGTCGAGGCCTGTCTAGGCCTGTCCCTGGTTGAACGGGCACAGGGCAATACGGCGGAAGCGGACCGTCTGCTGGAGTCCGCCCTGACCATGGCGGCCTCACGGGGGTACCGGACCCTGCCGATTCTGGCGGCCCCCGACATTTTGGCCGCGTGTTCGCCGGCCCATGGGAACGAACGCCCGGAATTGGCCCGCATGGCCCGCTTGCTGACGGAGACCCTGCCCGCCGAAAAGACAACGCCGCCTCGGCCAGCAGAAACGGTGGATACGGTCGAGGCAGCCGGAGCGCAGATCCACATCCACACCCTGGGCCGGTTCGAAGTTCGCCGCGAAAACGATGACGTGATTTCCGATGGTCAATGGGGTGGAAATCGCCAGAAGCTGATGCTCAAGGCCATTGTCGTCAACGGCTGCCGGGAGATTCCCAAAGATATCCTCATGGATGCTATCTGGCCGGACAGCGGCACCGATGCCGCCCTCGGGCGCTTCAAGGTCACCCTTCACCGGTTGCGCAAAATCCTGGAGCCCGATATGAACGGCCGCAAGGGCGCGTCCTGCATTTCCCTGAAAGATAATCGGGTCAGCCTGGACAGCGAGCGCTGCCGGGTAGACGTTAACGATTTTCTGGCCGCATGCGACGAGGTCCGCCAGGTCAAACAGGAAGACGATGACGGCCGGAGCCTGTCGGCCTGCCAGCGGGCCATTGAAATTTACGGCGGCGATTTTCTTCCCGAAGAGCCCTATTTGAGCTGGGCCGAAATGAAGCGCTCGGCGTTGCGGGATCAGTACCTCGGGGTTTTGATGGAAATGGCAATACTTTTCGAGCGCAAAAACGATCTTGAACAGGCGGTGAACTGCTGCCGAAGGGCGATCCAGACCGATCCCTTGGCCGAACACTTTCACCAGCGGCTGATGCGGCTGTTGCGGCGCCAGGGACTGAATAGTGCCGTTGTCAAAGTCTATCGGGATTTGACGGCCAAACTCGCCGTCGAACTGGACACCATGCCCGACCCCGCCACGACCCGGATTTATGAGGATATGATAAAAAAATAGGCTGCAGGTTGAAGTCGGACAGATGAATTCCTAAATTTTTTAATTCTCAATCCCATCAATTCTTTTTCTGTAACTCCCACTGTATCCCCATTGTAACCCTGCCCATGGTAACCATTATCCACGCGGGGCCAGTTTTCAAGGCCGCCGTGTTTCCAATTTTCAGGGTGTTCGGGTCTTCATCTGCTGAGTCGGCACCTCCGGGTGGGGACCCGAACAATCCATTTCATGCGGATTCTTTCCAATCATAAGATTTTATAACCGGTTACAGAAAAGGAGAAGGATTATGGATGTCAACCGCAGGCAGTTTATCCAGATCACCGGCGCCGGTGCGGCCGGCCTGGCCGTGGGCGGGCTGGGCTTCGACCTGAAACCGGTCAGGGCCCATGCCGGTATGCTGAAAACCAAGTACGCCAAGGAAACCACCACGATCTGCTGCTATTGTGCGGTGGGCTGCGGGGCCATCGTGCACACCAGCAAACGGGGCGACGGACGGGTGATCAATATCGAAGGCGATCCCGGCCATGTCATCAACCGCGGGGCACTGTGCTCCAAGGGCGCGTCCTTGAAGCAACTGGCCGAGAACGAAAAACGGCTGACCGAGCCCATGTACCGGGCACCCTATTCGGATAAATGGCAGTCGGTATCCTGGGAATGGGCTCTGGAGAAAATCGCCCATCGCGTCAAGGAGACCCGCGACGCAAATTTCACCTTCAAAAACGACAAAGGCCAGGTCGTCAACCGCACCACGGCCATCGCCTCGGTGGGCAGCGCGGCCATGGACAATGAAGAGTGCTGGGTCTACCAGGCCCTCATGCGATCCCTGGGACTGGTGTATATCGAACATCAGGCACGCATCTGACACAGCGCCACAGTTGCGGCTCTGGCAGAGTCGTTCGGACGCGGTGCGATGACCAACCACTGGATCGATCTCAAGAACAGCGACTGCATCCTGATCATGGGGAGCAACGCTGCCGAAAACCACCCGGTCTCGTTCAAGTATGTTACCGAGGCCATGGAAAAGGGGGCCACCCTCATCAATGTGGATCCCCGCTTCACAAGGACCTCCGCCAAGGCGGACATCTATACCGCGTTGCGCTCGGGGACCGATATCGCCTTTCTCGGAGGCATGATCAAATACATCCTGGACAACGATCTCTACAACCAGGAGTATGTCTCCCTTTACACCAATGCGCCGTTTATCGTCGGCAAGAAATACGGTTTCAAGGACGGCCTTTTCTCGGGCTACGAGAAAACGCCCAAAGGCCCGGCCATGGGGAAGTATGACAAAAGCCAGTGGGCCTTCGAGATGGACAGCAACGGCGTACCCAAGATGGACCGCTCGCTGAAGCACAGACGCAGCGTTTTTCAACTGCTGAAAAAGCATTTCAGCCGCTACGATCTGAAAACCGTATCGATGGTGACGGGAACCTCCGAAGCCGACCTGAAGAAGGTGTACAGCACCTATAGCGCCACCGGAAAACGGGGCCAGGCCGGAACCATCATGTACGCCATGGGTTGGACCCAGCACACCGTCGGCACCCAGAACATCCGCACCATGGCCATGATCCAGCTGCTGCTGGGCAACATGGGCGTGGCCGGCGGTGGCGTCAACGCCCTGCGCGGCGAATCCAACGTCCAGGGCTCCACGGATCACTGCCTGCTGTGGCATATCTGGCCCGGCTATCTGAAGACCGCCAGGGCTTCCAACACCACGCTGGCGGCCTATAACGAAAAGTGGACGCCGATCAGCAAGGACCCCCTGTCTGCCAACTGGTGGCAGAACTATCCCAAGTACAGTGTTTCCCTGCTGAAATCCTACTTTGGCAAGGCGGCCGGATCGGCCAACGAATTCGGCTATTCGTGGCTGCCCAAAGTGGACGACGGAGTGGCCTACTCCTGGTTCGATCTGTTCGACGCCATGTACAAAGAGAAGATCAAGGGTTTTTTCGCCTGGGGCCAGAACCCGGCCTGCAGCGGGGCCAACTCCAACAAGACCCGCGAGGCCATGGCCAACCTGGACTGGATGGTCAACGTCAACCTTTTCGACAACGAGACCGGTTCGTTCTGGCGGGGGCCGGGAATGGATCCGGGCGCCGTCAAAACCGAAGTGTTCATGCTTCCGGCCTGTGTCTCCGTGGAGAAGGAAGGGTCGATTACCAACAGCGGCCGCTGGATGCAGTGGCGCTACCAGGGCCCCAAGCCACTGGGCAACAGCCGGCCGGACGGAGACATCATCCTGGAACTCGGAGAGAAAATCAAGGAGGTGTACAAGTCCGGCGGAGTTTTTCCCGAGCCGATTCTCAATCTTAAATGGGATTATGCCACCGAAGGCGCCTACGATCCCCACAAGGTGGCCAAGGAGATCAACGGCTATTTTGTCCAGGATGTCACCATCAAGGACAAAATCTACAAAAAGGGCACCCTGGTGCCCAGCTTCGCTTTTCTCCAGGACGACGGGTCCACCTCTTCGGGCAACTGGCTGTACTGCAACAGCTACACCGAAAAAGGCAACATGGCCGCCCGCCGCGGCCAAGAGGACGCGGTCAACAAGATCGGCCTGTATCCCGAATTCGCCTGGTGCTGGCCGGTCAACCGGCGCATCATCTACAACCGGGCTTCGGTGGATGCCAAGGGCATTCCCTGGGACCGCAAGGACTGGGTGATCTACTTCAAGGGAGAAGAGCAGGGCGGCAAGTACGTTTCACGCAAATGGCTGGGGGACGTGCCCGACGGCGGCTGGTATCCGATGCAGAATCCGGACGGCTCCTGGCGCAAAGACACCAAGTACCCCTTTATCATGCGCAAGCACGGCCATGCCCAGATCTTCGGACCGGGGCTGAATGACGGCCCCTTCCCAGAGCATTACGAACCCCTGGAATGCCCCATCGAGAAAAATTACTTCAGCTCCCAGATGGTCAATCCAACCGCGGCGGTCTATTCTTCCGAGGCCGATACCCATTTCACCTGCGATCCGCGCTTTCCCTATGTGGGGACCACCTACCGGGTGTCGGAACACTGGCAGACGGGTCTGATGACACGTCCCCAGGAATGGCTCATGGAACTGCAGCCTCAGATGTTCGTGGAGATGAGCGAAGAGCTGGCCAGGCTCAAGGGCATCCGCGGCGGCGAACGGGTCCTTGTAAAATCGGCTCGCGGTCAGGTGGAGTGCAGCGCCATCGTCACCAAACGCTTCAAGCCGTTTATCATCGGCGGGCTGACAATCCACCAGGTGGGCGTCCCCTGGCATTACGGATGGCGCTGGCCAGCCAGCGGTAAGGAGGAGAGCGCCAACCTGCTGACCCCGTCGGCCGGGGATGCCAACACCCGTATTCCGGAAACCAAGGCCTTCATGGTCAATGTGGTCAAAGCCTAAAAGGAGGGAATCGGCATGAGCTACTCATTTTTCATTGACACTGAACGGTGCACCGCATGCCGGGCCTGTCAGGTGGCCTGCAAGCAGTGGCATGACCTGCCCGCCGAAAAGACCCAGAACTGGGGCACCTTCCAGAACCCGCCGGACCTCTCTTTTATGACCTACAAGCTGGTCCGCATGAAGGAAGAGGTGATCGACGGCAAGCTGCGATGGCTTTTTCTGCCCGAACAGTGCAGGCACTGCATCGAACCCCCGTGCCTGGAAACCGCGGACGACCCACAGGCCATTTACAAGGATGAGAAAACCGGCGCGGTGATTTTTACGGCCAATACCAAAAATCTGGATGCGAACGAGATCATCGAGTCCTGTCCATACAATATTCCGCGCAAGGCCGCCGACGGCACCCTGGCCAAGTGCGACATGTGCAACGACCGGGTGACCAACGGCCTTTTGCCGGCCTGCGTGCAGACCTGCCCGACCGGTGCCATGAATTTCGGTGAGCGGGAGGATATGCTTTCCCTGGCCGACCAGCGGTTGGCGCAGGTTAGAAAAAAGTATTCCAAGGCCCAACTGGTGGATTCGGACGATGTCAACGTGATTTACCTGATCACGGCAGCCCCGTCCGATTATCATCGGAATCTGATGGCCGCCGCCGGCGTCCACGGGTTTACGCGCCAGATGGCCCTGAAAAAAATGATGCGGCCGTTTGGCCGGGCGATACGCCAGTTGGCATAGCTTCAACGCCAAGAAGGAAAAAGAAGGGAAGGAGAGGTTCTTCACTTGTGGGGCCTCTCCTTTCTTTGTTATATTTCCGTGAATTAATAAAGCACTTCACCGCGGAATAACATAGAAAGGAACCCTCCAATGACCCATACGCCATTGTGGGATGAATCTGCCGTAGAAAAAGCCGTGGCCCAAATGACGGCCAAACGCCCTGCCTATGCTTCCATACTGGGTTTTTACGGTCCGGTTTTCATTGCACAGATCAAAGCGGGTGCGCACGTTTCTCCTGCCGCCATTGCAGTGGATGAGTCCATCCTGAAGATAAAAATCAAGGAAGGGTTTTCACTGATTGCCCCGGCGGACTTCACGATTGACCTTCCCGCAGCCGAAAAACTGTTGGCGGATATCTGCAGCATTGCCGCAGTATCGGGCGAGAAACTGTCGGGGGCCGGCAAGGAACTGGCCCTGGCCATGGCAGAGCGAGAATCATTGGAGGATCTATTTCATGATGTGCTGGACAACAAGGGCCGCCTGGATGCCATGGCCGGAAAAAGCAATGTCCCGGCGGACATGCTCTCCCTGCTGCTCTACCTCTCTATAAAGCCCAGCATCGAGTCCGGCTCCCGGCAACTGGCGGCGTTTTTGGAAGAGAATGCCGACGGTCATGGGAACTGCCCGATTTGCGGCAGTGCTCCGATCATCGGTGAGCTGGATGCCGACGGCCGGCTATGGGTCCACTGCAGCCTGTGCGGTCATCGCTGGTCGATCGAGCGCATGGTTTGTCTGTTTTGCGGCAACCGGGACAGCGCCTCCCTGGAATACCTGTACAGCGAGAATGAACCCGAGTACCGCGTGTACCTGTGCAATGAATGCCGGCATTATCTGAAAGTCGTGGATACCCGCAAACTGGCGCGCGTTTTTTACCCTCCCCTGGAGCAGGTGGTTTCCCTGCATCTGGATCTGATGGCTTCCGAGAAGGGGTTTACGCATGTTTTGGGAGCCGGAACGGCAATGGCGTAAACGATAGAAACGATTGCCGATAAAAATGGTGTATGCGGTTTTGTGTCGCCGATCAGGTGATTTCTATTTTACGAAACGTTAAAACGGATTATTTTGCGTCGCAATGTATTTTTATGAATGCCGAGTTCTCTGGCTGTTTTGCTTTTGTTCCATTGGTTTCGCTCCAATGCTTGGGTGATGGCTTCTTTTTCGATATCCTTAAGCACCCGACTTGGAGGGTCTTTAATTTTTTTGTCTAAAGGCAAAAACCTTTCTGGCAAGTGCTCTCGGCGGATGAGCTTTTCACGGCACATGACAAAAGCATGCTCGATGGCATTTTCGAGCTCTCTCACATTTCCCTGCCAATCGTATAACATCAGCAAGGCCAATGCCTCCTGTGATACGCCCAAGATCTCTTTCCCATTGAGAACATTGAAGCGCTCAATGAAATGATCGATCAGTGATGGGATATCTTCTTTGCGGTTCCGTAGCGGTGGCAGCACCAGCCGGACAATGTTGATGCGATAATACAGATCTTCCCGGAAGTTCCCATTTTGTACCATTTGATACAGGTTGTGGTGAGTGGCGGCAATAACCCTGGCATTGGTGCGAACCGGTTCGACAGAACCCAGGGGTTCGTATACTTTTTGTTCCAGTACACGAAGCAATTTGGCCTGAACAGCCAAAGAGATGTCGCCGATTTCATCCAATAAAATCGTTCCCTTATGAGCCTGGTCGAAGCGACCGGGCTTGTCTTTTTTCGCGTCCGTAAAGGCACCGACCTTATATCCGAACAATTCGGACTCAAACAGGTTGTCCGGCAATGCACTGCAGTTCACAGCCACAAAAGGGCCTTTTGCCTGGAAGCTGCTATTATGAATCGCCCGTGCAACAAGCTCTTTTCCGGTGCCGCTTTCTCCCTCGATCAAGACCGTGCTCCTGCTCTGGGCGATCTGGGGGAGAATGGCGAAAATTTTCTGCATTTGCTTGTTTTTACTAATGATGTCTTCAAATGTATGCTGCTTTTGGAGTTCTTTATGGAGTGTATTGATGTCGGATAAATCTCGGAAGGACATCACACCGCCGATGATCCTGTTTTCCGCATTTCTTAAAATGCCGGTCGTCATGTTAATGGGAATTTGTTTCTGGTCTGCACGGATAATGTAAATTGGACGGTTAGGAACGGTTTTTCGGTCTTCCATGACCTGTTTCAGGGTGCATTGATCTTCGCACATGCTGCTTCGCAGCACCTCGAAACATTTGCGCCCGATCGCCTCTTCATTGCTGATCCCTGTGATCCTTTCGGCTGCTTTGTTGAAAGACGTCACTCGCCAGTTCAAATCAACCGTATAGACACCATCGGCAATGGAATCCAGAATGCTTCGATACAATCTGGGAAAGGGTTTGTCCAACTCGAACATACTGTTGCGTCCTTTCCGCTGATGGTTTGCAGACAGGTGCAAATTGGTACCCACCGCACATAAAATGGCTGCATTTTGTTCTACTTTCGCCTTAATAATCACAGAAGGCAAATATCTGTCAAATAATAAATTAGCTTTATTATATTAGAATAATTAAAAAAAATATAAAATTCATATAAATTGGAATGCATTTTGCCCCATTGGTCCTGTCGAATAGGGCTATCATTAAATTTCACACCATTTTTCACCCCCGAACATTTCGTCTTAAAAAGCTGCAAGCGGGTTCCCACGTAAGATTCCTTGCAGCCCAAACAGGGAAAAGAAAAGAGGAGGGCTTTATGAAGAAAAGGCATGTGGGTTGGTGGCGGGTATCTACCTTTTTTATTTGTGCGCTTTTTTTGCTGGGGGGACTTTGCATCATGGCGAATCAGAGCATGGCAAAAAACAAGTCCGTTGCCCATAAGGCGGCGTTCGCCCTTTATGCAAAAAAATGCCTTGGCTGCCACGACTCGGTCGCCGACCCCGAAAAACCGGGTCGTACGCGCGATGACTGGCACCTTGTGGTCAACGTCATGCACAAATACGGCATGGACCTGACAGCAGATGAAGCGGATATGATTGTCGACCTGCTTTACGATCTAAGGCAGGGAATGGAAAGAGAAGCTGGATAAATAAAATAGTCCACAGATATCGATTATTCTTACTTAAAAAGGAGAACTCATGAAACGAAGGACTTTTCTTAAATCAATGGCGGCCACCGGGATAGCCTCTTCCATGACAGGGGCTGTGATTCCAAGCAGTGCTGAAGCAGCCAAAAAGCTGGATATCGGTGAAATCAAGGGACTTAAAATCGATGTGCTGACGGAAACGAGCTGGTTCGACAACGATGTTTTCAAAAAAGATATCATGGATTACGGCGGGGCCATGACCAACCAATACACGATTCCCTGGAAATGGGACAATGCCGGTGGGTATGCGGTTTTGATTACGGTCACCACGCTCGAAGGCCAGGAACGCAAATTCATGATGGACTTCGGTTGGAACAATGAGTGGATGGATTATATCTACGAAGAAAAAAGCGATGTCGCTTCCTTGATCAGCAAAGATGAAATCGAATTCTGGGTTCTGTCTCACTGGCATCTGGATCATTATTGGGGCGTCGAATCCACGTTGAAACGCAAACAGGATATCACTTTGTATGCGCCGGCAACCTACTACCCCGAAGATATGGCGCTGCTCAAGGACAAGGCCCATCACAAAGCGAAGAACAAAGAAACCGGCCAGATGGATCATATCTGCAAGAACGATTACCCCCATACGGGAAAACTGGTTCTGTGCGATCCCAAAGGTGAAAACGGGGAAGGGATTTATCGAATGATGCCCGGCGTGGCGGTTCGAAATTTCGATGTGCCGATTCTTTTGAGGGTTCGGGGTGAAAACGTTCTCTATTTCAACGTAAAAGACAAAGGCGTGGTTACGGTAACCGGCTGCTGCCATCCCGGAATTCTTTCACTGTTTTCCTATGCGAGAAGGAACTTCCAGGGATATAAACCCTATGGCTGTTATGGCGGACTGCACATCAGTCTGTTTGAGACCTGGGATCCCAAATTTGACGATATCATCAAAGGCGTAAAGTCCTTCAAGATTCAAAAGCTCGGCTGCAACCACTGCACCGGCTGGATATGGGCTGAAAAGGCGGCCGCATCAGGCGTTCCGGTAGTTAAAGGGACGGATAAATATAAATCCTACAAGAAATTTTCAACGGTGGCCAAGGCCAGCAATGTTTTCCTCACCAATGGGGATACTGTCACGTTTTGATCATTCGCTCTGCCTTTAGGGTCAATGTGGTGAATGGAAGGAAAGGGGATGTCCTGTCCCAAGGCTCCCCTTTTTCCCCTAAAAGCGTAAGGAGGCTTGTATGACCGAGGAGAGTTCGGATTTCAAATTCAACTATTTTTTCGGACTGGTTAATCTTGTTGCCGTGTTTTTGATCGTCTGGTTCCTCTGGTATATTTTTATGAATCCAAATACGGTCATGAAATTGTATACGCCCATGTATGGCTTTTCGTTGATCGTGGTATTTTTATCGGGCATTATTCTCATGGCAAAAGTTCTCAAATGGCCTGCATGGTATAATCGACTATTCCAGAAAGACAAGCCGATCACCAAAGGAATCCTGTTGACGATCATCGCTTTTTTATTAATGATCGGGTTGAATTACATCGTTTTCTGGGGCTTTATCGGAAAATTCGGTATCGCCTATTTCAGTCCGGATTCCATTGTGGCTTCCGGCGGTATCGGGGCAGAGCCCTTTGTGGCGCGGGAAAACGCCTCCACGGCCATTGTCTACTTTTTTACAGCATTTCTTTGGATGGCGCTGTTCTGGGATCTTGGTTTCGGGCGCTGGCCCTGGCAGAATGACACTTATGGCGTACAGGCATGGTCCAAGTTGTTTGCGATCCTTTTTTTTGTAGTACTTTTCTATATTCTCCTTTTCCATTCCCATGTCTGCTATCTTTTTTATCCCGCGCAGGATAAAGCTGCCGTGACTCCCTGGTGGGAGGAATTAGCCGGCACCGGCAGCGCCTTTTTCAGCCTGGGGCTCATTCTCTGTACGCTTGTTTGGATCGTCTTTTCCGACCTCTTGTGGGAGGGCAAACCCTGGAATCGGTATGAAGTGGACGGCGAAAGCACCTTCGGCAAAGGGTTTGTCGTATTTTTCAGCACCCTGACCTTCGGCATTATCCTGATATTTATTCTACTGATGATTTTTAATTATGTGTGGATGGAGCCGTTCGTGGGCGGTCAGTATACGGATGGCCCGGACTGGCGATATATCCACGCCGGTGAAATTGCCGGTTTTTTTATTTTAGCGGCATTTATCTGGAAAAACTATTTTAACAATTTTCCCAACCTTGACAGCCTGTGGCTGCGAGCTCTGATCCGAAGTATCATCGCTGTTGTCTTAGGATTGCTCATTTACTGGTTTTACTATTCACCGCTGGCCACCTTTTTTCTGGCCAAAGTGGAAGGTTTTGCCCAACCGGGGGATACTCCGTTGGTTTGGGCATTGCTGTTTTTAAGTATCATTTTGGTACAGAGCGAATTCTTTGATGGATGGCCGTTAAAAAGAAAGAAATAGACAGGACGAACCATGGCGGATAGCAGCAGACGGCGGTTTCTGAGCGATTATTTTCTGCATCAGGCGGGTCGATGTTTGCAGGGATTTGAAGACGGCTTGGAAGAAGCGCGACAGAAAGCCGAGTTCGACCAATTCTTCGATTCCTATGAATCGAGCTATGCCCTGACACTGGCGTATCCGGATGATATCCTGCTTGAAACCGCCAGAAAGTACGATATTGAAACAGAAGGCCGTCCGAAAAAAGATATCGTGAAGGAACTTTTTATTAAAAAAGGGGGATTTTAACATCGAACTCGAAAGCTTTTTCAGAAGCCGGATCGAAGGGATGCTGATTGTTTCGTCCTGGAGCGAGCAATTCAGGGCCGATGTCGGTCTAAAGGGTTTCAGCCAGGTATGGGGAGGCCCGCCTGCGTGGTACATCTGGCTGGCAGATGCCCCCGGTGTTTATCATTTAGCGCTTATAGATACCGAAGAAGAGAAACACAAAGGTAAGGCTTTCAGTAAAGCCGTTTTTGCCGTCAAATGTTATCCGTATCCTGATAACGCGTGTTATTCATCGTTTTCTTTCATTGAGCAAAAACTTATTCAAAGCAGCTTTTTCGATGAAACACATACACCGGTTTTCGAGTGCAAAGAAAAAATCCCTTCGGATCTTTTTAATATAGCGATGCTTGAAATTACTATGGATGACGAGGCAAATATGGCCAGCTTCTGTGTTGAAACGCTGGACATCCTTCGAAGCCGCTATGCTTCCAAAACAGATCAAATCTTTCCAGTCCTGGATATTGCCCGAAAGTTTGTCGTGGACGAGATCGATCGGGATATTCCGGGATTGGAAATCGCTTACCCCTTGTTTGACTGTTTAATGTGCCTGTATGCCAATGCCGGCAAACAGGCACCTGTTCAGGTTCAATGTTCCAAAACACCTGGTTTTGAAGTCGTTATCGAACGTGGCAAAGTGAGTGCCAAGCCGAACAAGGCCATCAACGGTTACAGGTTGACCGTCCTTTATGCTGCAGCTGATTGTCATGAGCAGATAAATACTGAACCCATGCAGATCGATATAGAAGAATGCGGAGAATCGCCTTTCTACAGGCGAATATTCGCCTGTGGTCATTTTCATGATGAAGAAGTGGATGGAAACCTGCCGATAACCATCAACAAGAATTGGTGGTCCCTTGCGCACAGGCACTATGTTTCTGAATTAGCCTCGTCATGCGGTTGTCACTGATAAAAGTAACTTTATGAATAGCGATGCAAATACAAAGGCTATTTGCGCTAAGAATAAAGAATCTTTAAAATGACAAAGATTGCCATCCCGACATTTCGGAAGCGGGTATCACCGGTATTTGATACATGCAAGCATATGCTGGTGATCAATTGTAAAAATGGATCTGAAGTCGGTCGCGAAAGTATCTTCCTCGACAATATGACCTTGAACGAAAGGTGTCGTATTATCGAAAATTTGGGAGTTACCGTTATTATTTGTGGTGGTATCAGTGAGGCTTTCGGGAAAATTCTCAAGTGCGTCAAGATCGAATTGACCAATGGAATAGCCGGTGAGGTTGAGGACGTGCTATCGGCGTATTTGGATGGCTGCCTGGATACTCCGAAATTCTACATGCCGGGTTTTAACCCAAACGGCGAGCGGAAGTAAACGCTTTCTCAATATCAACGATGCCTTACGGTAAAGCTCTGGATCTGACAACCAAGCTCAAACGGATTGATAATGCTGGCTCAACCGTCGCGCCGGCAAACATGATTTTACGTCCATTCGACATCGCGCTTCAAGTGCGTTTGCATCTGCAACGATACCCAATTTGCTCAAGTCCTGCGTCTTTCCTCAAGAGACCGTGCCTCCCTGGAATACCTGTACAGTGATAATGAACACGAGTACCGCGTGTAGCTGGAATCGTTTTGCCTAAAATTGAACGGATTCTATTTTTTTAGCCTTGGCGTATCGAACAAGGATTGGTTGAATTAACGATATATTATGTGGTAGCTTAAAACATTCGTTTGCTTCCAACTCTCTATTATGCCCCAACTTGACGCTATTGATAGTGGAGATTGTTGCAAACAAAGTGAAGGACAGCATAAATGCCGATGTGCTGGCTTAGGTGAACTTTATTCAGCTTATGTGTCTAAGATGCGAGTGATCTTAATTTTTCTATTATTGCTTCCCACGCTCGTTTTGGCTGAAGAACCAATGCGTTTTGTGTATTATGACGATTATCGACCGCGTTCATGGAGTGAAAATGGCACAGTCCGTGGCATCCTTGTTGATATTGTAGATGAGGCCGTTGGAAAACGATTGGGCATTCCAGTTTCCCATCTTGGATATCCATGGAAGCGTGCTCAAGAAATGGTAAAAACTGGTCTGGCCGATGCGTTTGTTACCCTGCCAACTCAAGAGCGGCGCAGCTACACGGTGGTTGGAAATGAACCAATCATCGTATTTACACTTAAACTTGCTACTCGGCGAAATCATCCAAGGATTAGCGAAATAGAACAAATAGCGACCATTGAGCAACTCAAAGATTATAAGGTTGTTGACTATCTCGGAGATGGATGGGCCCAGCAGCATTTAAAAAATATGAATGTCCATTGGCTGTCGGATATCGATAGTATCTTCCCTTTCTTAATTCAAGGTCGAGCTGATGTTGTTATTTTATCCAACCGGACCATTTTTGAAATGCACCGCCAAGGCTACGACCCTCTAATTAAAATTTTGCCTAATAATTTGTCTTCAGTATCTTTTTATTTGTGCGTAAGTAAACATTCGTCATACAAAGACGAGTGGTCCCGCCTTAATCCCTTGATTTCTCGCCAGGTTGTGCCAAAGGCCCCTGGACGTTCATGGACTTCAATATAATAATCCCAGCTCTCGGACTTGGCGGTTTCCCACTCCTGATAAGTGATATGCCCCACCGAGGTGGAAAAACGAAACCGCTGCCCCTGTGAAGTCCGACCTTTTAGGAAATAGTTCCAGTATCCCGGCTTTGAACCGGCATCTTCGTACTCTTTGCCTTTGGCTGTCACATAGTATTTTTTCACTGCCGGGCTGTGCCAGTCCAGCATGCCGTTGCCCATAAAGTAGAAACCGGTCAGCAAAAAAAATCCTCCCAATGCCAGCATGATGCTTTGAAAAATATCACCTGTCCACAGAACGCCCAGCAGCGCGCTCAGAATCAATGCGCTGAAAACCACCAGCCAGTGGTCCGCTATCATGGTTGCGGGGTTAAAGGGGGATGTGGGGCAGAAATGCACGAAACAGAAAATGCCGAAGGCGCACATGCCTGCGGTCAGACCGGAAACTATAAAAGGATTTTTACGTTTCATGGGCAAATCAACTTCCGTTATGGTACTTATCTATGAATGATTTATTGATAGGTGTATTCATCGCATCTCACGGCCCGATAAGCGGAACGCAGCACCGCTTATCCTAGTTTAGACGGCCTAATAGCCGCTTTATAGTACGACCATTTTGCAGACCTAATCGGGTTAGAAGCCCAATTGGCCTTCTAATCCAATCATATACCGGATTAGGAGCCGAATTGGGCTTCTAATTATTTGGCTATTGGGAAAAGTTACTTAAAGATCGGGTCGCCTATCTCAACCACTTGTAATTAAATAAAAAATGTCGCGAATCATGACCTGAAAGGGTGCTATATTGCGATTTTCAGAGCTAAAAATCGAATTATAGGCCCAGTTTTATCGCGAAGCAGCGGTTCTAATACCCAGCTACTTGCGGCGGTGTAGTTCATTGAAATGAAATCAGCTTTTCGTTTCTGCCAACACTTCCTGCACCCAGCTCAAAGCCGCAATTGTGTTGGGAAAACCGGTGGTGGTCATCGCCAGAAGAATGGCATGTTCTACTTCTTCAACCACTGCGCCAGCGGCCATGGCTTTGCGGGTATTAGACATCACGCCCCCACGCGAGTTTGCACCCGCAGCGATGCCCAGTTTGATCAGGTCCTGGGTTTTCTCGTCCAGGGGGCCCGCCTCCCTGGTCGCTTTGCCGAGCTGTTTGAAATGGTTGAAGACTTCAGGGAACCGTTCCTGGAATTGCTGGTAGACTTTTGGAAGATACATATTGTCTCCTTTCATTTTTCTCATAATCTGTTACCCTGCGGCCGGAAAAGTGAGAACGAAGGCGGTGCCGCCATGGATGCCGCTGCCGATCCGGATGGTGCCGCCGTAATCCTCGACGATCTCATTGGTGATGGACAGCCCCAGCCCCATGCCTTCGCCCATCTGCTTGGTGGTAAAAAAAGCTTCGAAGATCCGATCCTTGACCGTATCCGAAATGCCCACTCCAGTATCGGATACGGTCAGGCGAACATGCCTGTTGTCCTGTCCGCTGGAGATGCGGATGCAATGATCGAGGTCTTCGTCTCCGCTTTCCTGCCGCTGAACGATCGCATCGCGTGCGTTGGTGAGCAGGTTGAAAATCACCTGCTCCAGGCGATTGTTGTGGGCCATCACCGGCGCGATCCCTTCCGAAAGCTCAAGGTCCAGGCGAATGTTCTGCAGGGTCAACTGCCGGCCGATGATCTCTATAACGCTCCGTACACAGTCGTTAATCTGCACCTGGTTTTTACTGAAATCCGATTTGCGTCCGAAATCCCGCAGCCGCTGAATGATGGCCACGGCCCGATCCACCTGTCCGCTGATTTCCGCCACCACGTGTAACAGATCTGCCTGGGGAATCTTTTTTCCGGACTGGGCCATGAATTCCAGAAATTCGCTGCCCATTTTTATGGCGTTGAGGGGTTGGTTGACCTCGTGAGCGATGCCCGCGGACATCTCCCCCAGGGTGGTCATTTTGCTGGCCTGAATCAGTTGGCTGTCTTTTTCGACCATTTCGCTGATGTCCGTGGTGGCCACAATCAGGGCATCAACGGATTCGTAACGGGCCGGGATGGCATGCACGTTGACGTGGATGGGGCTGCCGTCCTTTTTCGCATATTGTACCTTGGAAATGGCCACCTCTTCGTTTTTCCCGCCAAAGCACTGCTGCCCCGAATCGTCAATGGGGCCCAAGTCCGAAAAGGGCCGTCCGATAAGTTCTTCCCGCGAGTAGCCGAACACGGCCTCGGCCCTGGGATTGGCATCCAGTATGCGATGCCGGTTCTGATCCAGAGCGAAAATGGGGTTGGGGCCGCTGTTGAAGAGGGACCGGTATTTGGCCTCTGACTCCTGCAGGCGAACCTGGGATTCTTTGATCCGCTGGGCCATGTTCATGAAGGAACTGGCCAACTGGCGAACCTCGTCTTCACCGCTCATGCGGTTTTCCAATGGCACGGAAAAATTGAAATTCCCCCGGCTGATTTCATCGGAAACCCGGGTAAGCTGCGAAATCGGGCGGGTGATGTAGCGCGCCAGGCCGTGGCTGATGACGAAAAAAATGATGGTTACCGTGGAAACAAACCCCAAAAAGGTGGTGCGCAGTTTTCCGATCAACTGATCGATATGGTTTTTATCCACCCCCAGGTGAACGTTTCCGATCCGGTAGATTCCCTCCAGCACCGGGATGGCCACGTCATAAACGGAGCTGCCCGTCATCTTCAGCAAGCGGATGGCGTGGGGCTGATCGGGAGGCAGGGGGTTGGCATCGATCAGGCCCTGGGGAAAAGGACGGGTGAAGGTGTGGGCCAGCACACGGTCCTTTTTATCCTGAATGTAGACATAGACGATAAGAAGCTTACGTTCGCCCAGGCGGGCGTCGAACAGGAGGCTGGTGAGCTGTGGAATGTCTTCCGTAAGAATAGGACCCCGACAACTTTCGGCGATGCTCTGGCCGATTCCCAGCCCCCGCCGTTTGAGTTCGGATGTCAGGCTGGAGATAAGCACCCATCGGGTAAAAAGGGCGATCAGCACGCTGATGAGAAGAATCACCAATGTGATGGAGAAGAAGATTTTGTTCTTCAAAGAGGAGCGTTTAATCTTTTCCAGTGGCATAGGGCTCCAGGTGAATTGACCGCTCTTTTTCGATGTTTTGGTCAACGACGTTCAAACCGGTCAGTGCCGGGGCTATGAACGAAACACTCAGTCTTCCAGCAGTACGAACCGCCCTCCCTCTATCTTTGTAAAATAAACCCGCTCCAGGCCCTGATGGTCCTGGGGACTGAAGGAAAGCGGATTGGCGATGCCCAAATCGTAATCTCGAATCGACTCGATGGCCCGGACAAAGGATTCCCGGTCCAATTGCCGGCCGGCACGCCTCAGCCCTTCCACCAGCACGCGGGCGTTGATATACCCTTCGAGGCCGACGAAGTTGGGGCGGTCTTCCGGATAGTAGGCCGCCAGAAGCTTGACGTATTCTTCGGCCCCCCAAAGCGGTTTGTCTTCTCCGATGGTTTCGGGAGGAGGCACCACCTGAGAGACAATAACGCCTTCCCCTTTTTTGCCCAGCAGGCGGGCCAGTGCATCCGCTCCCACGAAAGAGACATTGTAAAACACCGGATCATAGCCGCCTTCCCTGGCCATGCGGATAAACTTGGCGCAGGGTTCGTAGGTGCCGATCATTACCACGGAACGCGCCCCGCTGGCGCGGATACGATCCAGACCGGCTTCCACATCCAGGGTTCCCCGGACATAACTGCCATTGGCAACCGGCACCAGACCGTGCGCCTTCAATGCCAGTTCGGTACCGCGCAATCCGTCGAATCCATAGGCGTCGTACTGGTAGAAAACGGCGATCTCCCTGATGTGCAGGCGTTCGACCAGGTAGCGGACAGCGGCGGCGGTTTCCTGGTAGTAAGACGCCCTGACATTGATCAAATAGGGATTCAACGGTTCCCGCAGGGCATTCGCGCCGGTGAACATCCCCACCAGGGGGATGCGGGCCTCTTCGATCAGAGGAAGTACCCTTACGGTGGTGGGGGTGCCCACATAACAAAAAAGGGCAAAGACGCGGTCTTCGATGAGCAGGCGCTGGGTGTTCACCAGGCAGTGGGGCGGATCGTAGCCGTCGTCGTAGGCCACGACCCGGATGCGGCGGCCGTTGACGCCGCCGGCGCCATTGATGTGCCGCAGATAAGCCATGGCTCCGTGCAGGGTCTGGGTGCCCAGATATCCGGCGTGCCCTCCCATGGCCAGCGATGACCCAATCAAAATTTCGTCATCGGTGATGCCGGTTTGCAGATCGGCCGTCAACTGATCCCTGCCGGCGTCCTGGCAGGCGCCAAGAAGCAGAACAGCGGTCAGGGCAATCCATAAAATGATGAATTGGGTCTGGTTGTTTTTCATTGGAACGGCAGCGCAGATTTTAGACTTCCTGCGATATGTTTATCCCATGAATCCGGTGTACAGGAACACCCCATAGGCAATGGTCAGCAATGCCCCCATGAACCGGGGAAGCCGGCCGATAATGGCGACGAAAAATAGATGCAGCAGTCCGGCCCCGAGAATCACCAGGATGCCCAGAACCATTCGGTCCGGTACCTGGATGACGGAAAAGAGGGCAAAAAGGCCGATGCACATGGGGATGCAGATATGGCCGTCTCCCACTTGGGAGCTGTAAACAATATCCGCCCGTCGGGCCCAGGCATAGTACATCGCCAGAACCGCGTTGGGCAGCACCATGAGGCAGCCGCTGAGAATGCCCAGCTGATCGTAGAGAATAAAGCCGGGACCCAGGGCCATGACCCAAACCACCAGCCGGTCGATGCCGGAAAGCACACCGGCCCCGAGAACCACCACCAGCAGGACGTCCACGAAGACAGTCCACGGCAGCGAGCGCCGCTGGTGGATGTTGTATTTGAGAACGTCGAATACGTGCAGGACCTGCCAGAAGAGAAAAAGGCCCACCAGCACCAGACCGTCGCCGAAATCCAGGCGGCCGTCACGCCCCAATGCCCACAGGGCGCCGGTAAAAAAAAACAGGGCCACGAGGGTGAGCATCAAAGAAAGGGTGTTAAGCTGCTGGAGTTTGGATGCGGAAGGGCGCACATTGCGCACAGACCGGTTCGTCGCGATGTTCAGGCCCCAGATCAGGGCCGGCAGCCCGATGAGCAGGGTCAGGTTGGTGACGTTGTTGACGATGCAGTTCTCGACGATGACCGCGCCGCTGCCGCCCTGGCGGCCCAGGGAAAAGGCAAACACCAGGTTGGGGAATCCGGAGGCATAGGGCATGACCAGCGTGCCCAGGACAGTGCCTTCGAGGCCCTTGCGCTCTAAAACGTTGAGGCGGTAGACCATGAGCATGGAGCAGGCCAGAAACAGGATCAGCGAAAACCAGGGGTCCAGCGACGAAAGAAACTGCCATAGACCGTCCAGCCGCGTAAGAACCGCCTTCAGATTGGCCGACACCGAGTTGAGGATACCCATAAGGGAGTCGAGAAATCCGTCGTTATTCATCAGTGTGCCCGGCTACCAAATCCTTCCATCGCTCATCCAGCGCTTTCAACTCGCCGACGAGAACTTCAAGGGTGTCCACATCGGTGCGGGGAATGTCCAATCTTTCCGCATAGGTATAGATTTTCTGCTTTTCGGGCAGAGTGAAGTTGCCGTCCATGGAGGCGATCATGATAGCATCTTTGAGAACGCGCATGGCGGTCAGGCGGGAGACTTTATGGGTGCCGATGTCAAAATTCGGGTCCGTTTCCCGGAGGACCTTTTCGTAGTTGACGCCCATCTGGATGGCCTGTTTGCGGATAAAACGGTACTCCGGCGGGCCGTTTTCCTTGTCAGCCCGGGCAATGGCGATCAGCATTTTCACGTAGGTTTCGCGGTCGAATGAAGCGGAGCTTTTTTCCTGACTTTCGCCTGACATGCCTTTCCTCCCCCTGCCGATTCCGGCTGAATGATGCTGAACGAACAGGATCGATCAAGCAATGTGATGGCTATGAACGAAGTTAACCGTTTTCTATAACACATTCTGCCCATCGTTGCATAAAAAACATTTTAAAATTATTATACTCATTTGAAATGATTGATGAATAAAGCCATCAGACCGCAGCGGTTGCCAATTGCGCCGAATTGTGATTTGAAAACCGCTTTCCCGTGAGACAGAAAGAGTGCCCATGGCAGCAAGCGACATCCGGAAAATTCCGTACAATTACACCAGCGCCGACGACAGTCAGATCGTGCGTCTGATCATCGGGGACCGTGGATACCGGCGCCTGCAGAAAAGCCGGCTGCTCAAAGGCAGCGGTCCGGCCCTGCACCCCCTGATGCGTTTTTTCGGCGACATGTTCATGCTGCGGCGCAATCCCTTCGTACGCAACGAGTTGATCGTTTCCCCCCGACGCCATCGACGGTTTTTCGAGGCCGCAGCCCTGGATCTGGAAATGGCGGCCGCTGCCGTGCCCGATCAATCTGACGGGCATCCCGAAGGATCGGCGGTGCTGGAGGACTGCCGCCGCTGCCTGGAAGCGACCGACACCGACATCCGGCAGATTGGCAACCGCCAGCGGCGGATTCACAAACGCCTGGCCGTTTTGATCGGCAAGGACAACATTTTCACCGACCCGTTCACACTCAATGCCCATGTGACCGACGCCACCAACTGGCGCCTGCACCTGCCGCTGGCCGTGGTGCGCCCCACCCGTGAAGATCAGATCCCTGAATTGATCCGGGGATTGGCTGCCGAGGGCTTCAAGGTTATCCCCAGGGGCGGGGGTACCGGATTGACCGGCGGCAGCGTACCCCTGGACAACGGATGCGTGATCGTCAACACTGAAGGGCTCAACCGCATCCACGGCATCGAAACCGTTGAAATGGGGACCGCGGAGGGGCGGCAGGCGGTTCCCGTCATTCACCTGGAGGCCGGGGTGATCACCCAGGCGGCCATGACCGCCGCCAAGGCACAGGGCCTGGTCTTTGCCACCGATCCCACCAGCGCCTGGGCCTGCACCATCGGGGGCAACATTGCCGAAAATGCCGGCGGCAAGACCGCCGTGCTCTGGGGCACGGCCATCGACAACCTGCTCTCTTTTTCCATTGCCATGCCCGACGGCCGGCTTTACACGGTCCGGCGGAGCGCCCACAGCCTGCGCCGCATCCGGCCCGAAGACCGCATCGATTTCGATGTGCTGGACGATGCCGGCGCCACCGTGCGCAAGATCTCCCTGGACGGACTTCAGATCCGGCAGGCCGGTCTGGGCAAGGACATCACCAACAAGGCCCTTTCCGGGTTGCCCGGCATCCAGAAAGAGGGCACCGACGGCATCATCACGTCGGCGCGCTTCATTCTCCACCGGGCTTACAAAGCGAAGGCCACCTGCTGCCTGGAGTTTTTCGGCGCGGACATGGACGAGGCCAGCCGGGCCATCGCCGCCATCTGCGAGGCGTTTGCCAACCGGGGAGAAGAGACCCTCATGGCCCTGGAGCATTTCGACGATGCCTACGTGCGGGCCATCGGTTACAAGGTCAAGGCCCCCCGCCAGGATCTGCCCAAGGCGGTGCTGCTCATGGACATGGTGGGGCACGATCGCGCCCAGATTGAACGGGGGCTGGTGCGACTCAAGCAATTGATGTCGCTCTACCCCAACACGCATCTCTTTGTGGCCGATTCC
Organism: Desulfosarcina widdelii; assembly: GCF_009688965.1. Classification (GTDB taxonomy): domain Bacteria; phylum Desulfobacterota; class Desulfobacteria; order Desulfobacterales; family Desulfosarcinaceae; genus Desulfosarcina; species Desulfosarcina widdelii. The sequence goes on from NZ_AP021875.1 coordinate 5,010,193, forward strand.
GAGAGCGAGGCCGAGCGCTTCTGGCGGGACCGTAAACGGCTGGGGGCCATCGCCCGCCGGACCCGGTCGTTCAAGCTCAACGAAGATATCGTGCTGCCCATCGATGCCCTGGCCGAGTTCGCCCAGTTCGCCGACGACGTCAACGCCGAAGAGCAGCGCCGCAACCAGAAGGACCTGGTTTTTCGCCTGGGCGCCCATCTGGAAACGGCCCAGCCCCTGGAAGATCCCGAGTGGCTGGCCGCCAAACGTCCCGCCGCCAAGGAATTGTTCATGGCTGCCTTGGAGCGTCTCCGGCTGGCCGGCAAGCACCACCTCCAGGAGGAAACCCACATCCGGCGGCTCAAGGAAGATCTGGCCGAACTGTTCAGCGGCTACGTCAAGATCAACAGCGAAATCGAGGAGATCTATGCGGATACGCGTTCGCGCCTGATCGTCATCGCCACCCACATGCACGCCGGGGACGGAAATATTCACGTCAACGTTCCGGTGTTTTCCAATGACCGGGAGATGATGATCCGGGCCGCCGAAACCGCCGATGCGGTCATGGCCAAGGCGGTGGAACTGGACGGGGTTGTCAGCGGGGAGCATGGCATTGGGTTCACCAAGTTCAAGTACCTAGATCCGGACCGCCTCGAGGAACTGGCCCGCTATCGAGAGCAGGTGGACCCGGACGGAATCATGAATCCGGGCAAGCTCAGCGATCCGCAGGCGCCGGGTTTGGTCTTCGCGCCCTCGTTCAACCTGCTGGAACTGGAGGCCGGCATCCTGCGCCATGCCGAGCTGGAGGCCCTGGCCGAGAAAATTTCCGGCTGTGTGCGCTGCGGCCGCTGCAAGACCCCCTGCTGCGTGTTTCATCCTCAGAAAAATCTGTTTTACCACCCGCGCAACAAGAACCTGGCCGTGGTGGCCCTTATCGAAGCGATCCTTTACGAGACCCAGCGCTTCCGCTCCACCGGACTCAACGCTTTAAAATATCTGGGCCAGGTGGCCGACCACTGCACCATTTGCCACAAATGCCAGCCGCCCTGCCCGGTGGACATCGACAGCGGTGAAGTCGCGATTCTGGAGCGCAAGATCCTCGCCGCCCGCCGCTATTGCAAGACCAAAGCGGCCACCAGCATGGCGTTGACCTACCTGGACAGCCGTTCGCCGGTGTTCAACGCCGTGGTGCGGCCCACGGCCCTGTGGGCGGGCAGCCGGCTTCAGCGGACCGGCGCCTGGATGCTCCGGCATCTGCCGGGTGCAGGAACGCCGCGGCCGGCAGATCCGCTGGCGCTGCTGCGAACGCCCATGCCGCAGGTGCCTTCCGGAACGCTTTTCGATCGCCTGCCGGCCTGCGGCAGGAATCAGGCGGTGATCGTCGAACCGTCCGGCGACATCCGGCGCACGGTTTTCTATTTTCCCGGCTGCGGTTCCGAACGCCTCTATTCACGGGTGGCCCTGGCCTCCATCCATGTTATGCTGTCCACGGGCGCCCGTGTGATTCTGCCGCCGCCGTTTCTGTGCTGCGGCTTTCCGGCGCGGGTCAACGCCAAAACCGATCTGCATCGCCGCCAGGCCATGCGCACGGCGGTGATTCTGAACCAGATCCGTGAGCGGCTGGGCCACCTGCGTTTCGATGCCCTGGCCGTCAGCTGCGGCACCTGCATGGAATCCCTGGTCGATATGCAGGCCCCCGCCATATTCGGCTGTTCGATTGTCGATGTCAGCCGGCTGGCCGTGGATCACGGCCTTACGGTCGAAATTCCGGGGCCCCGGATGTATCATGCGCCCTGCCACGATTCTCTGGAAGGGGAGGGAGAAGTCTTACTGGGCCGCCTGGGAAGCCCGGTTGTCGCCGTGCCCCACTGCTGCGGCGAGGCCGGCACCCTGGCCTTGAGCCGGCCCGATATTGCCGCGGCCATGCGGGCGCGTAAACAGGATGCGCTGCTAAATGCGATGGGCGAGTCGGTGGACGTGGAGAAGATCGTCCTCACCAACTGCCCCTCCTGCCTGTCCGGTCTCGGTCGGCAGGAAACCCTGGGAATCCGGGTCCGGCACCTGGCAGAGGAGTTGGCCGAGGGGCTGGACGGGGAGAAATGGTTCGAGGAAACGCTTGCGTGGCGCAAACGGGCGCGGGCCCTCGACTTTTAAGACAATGAGGATTGCATGAAAATCGAGCAGACATCCATTGTGGAATACGAAGAAGTGGACACCGATTTTCGCATGAAGCTGCCGGCGCTGTTCCAGCGGCTCCAGCGGGCGGCCCTGAACCATTCGGATTCGGTGGGCCTGGATACGCAGACCATGGTCGCCGCCGGTGCGGTCTGGATCCTGAACAGGATACGGGTTAAGATCCAGCGGATGCCCGGATACCGGGAACCGCTCACCGTGAGGACCTGGCACAAGGGATCGGCCGGATTCCGGGCCGGCAGGGATTTTTTCGTTCTGTGCGGGGACGAGCAGGTTGCCGCCGCTGCCAGTCAATGGCTCTACTACGATATCGGCCGCAAGCGTATTGCCAAGATTCCGGAGCGGGTATCGGCACCCTACACCGATGAACGGGACGAAGCGCTGGAACCCGGTGCCATCGATTTTGCCGTGGACAAGACCTTCGAACCCGAAGAGACGCTGGCCCTGACCACCCGTGAGGGGGATTACGACCCCAACGGCCATGTGAACAATACGGTTTACCTGGATTACCTGGACACCCTGATCAAACGTTCGGGCATTGCCGGCGGCAGCATCGGAGAAGTAGGCATCCAGTACCTGAAGGAGATCGACCGTCATGTCCAGGCCATTCAGGGCGGGCTGGTAAAGGACAACGATGTGATCCATTTCCGGTTTTTTCAGCAGGAGACGGTCTTTGCCGCCGGTTTTGTCCGCACGAAGGATGCGCTGTGAAATAAAAGGTTAGATTTCTTTTGGATCATCGAAGCCCGGTCGTTTAACGGCTCTTGCATTTGGGAAGCCGAGTTCAGTTCTTTTTCTCAGATCCTTCAGGTGCAATATTTTTTGAATTACTTCTTTTCTTTGTTCAGGAAAGTTGTTCAATAGTATATGCCAAGCCGCCATCGATTTTTCTATGCCGATTAGCGCAACTTTGGCCGATCCATCGGAATCATCAGGAAGATCGTCTTCTTTTGTGACGATATCCTCGCATTGATTTTCGCTGGCCCTCTTAATCTTGACACCAATCTGAAACAGGTACCATTTGATTACTTCAATGGAGTCTTTTATATTCGCAAATTCTTTTTCAGGATTTTCTTCCGAAGAAAGAAGACGGATTCGCGTCATTTGATCTTGTGTCCGATGCAGCAGATCCTTGTTGGACTGGAGCCACCTCCGCGCCGAAACGGCGTATTCCTCTGCCAGATGGAATAACATATTCGATATTCGATTTTCACTTTGTTTTGATACTAAATTTTTCTGATTTTCATTTTCGAACGAATTTAAATCGATACCTTTTTGCAGCGCTAACTCGGCAATCATTTCCATTGTGTCTCGAAACAACCCGGACAGCTTTTCCCAGAATTCTTTATTCCGAATATCGATCTCTTCGAGATTGCCGAACGTCTCTTCCGTCAAGGCGCAATTCAAGCACCTGGAAGTAAATTGGCAGCGTTCACACCAACGATCACAGTAATTGTAAATACCTCGAATATACTTCGGATCCTTGGCTTGTTTCAATAGAATTTCCTTTTTCATTATGGATGGGTGTCGTATTCACCGCGAGAGGTATTCGTCCGATGCGAGTACTGCCACAGGTGAAATCGACCTACCGCTCCGGCCGATCCTCAAGGGACAGAATGAAGTCCCACTCGTTTTTGGACACAGGCATGATTGAAAGCCGGTTGCCCTTGCGCACCAGGGGCATGTTTTCAAGCGATGCATGGTCCTTGATTTCGGCCAGGGAGATAACCCGCCTGGTGTGCCGCAGGTATTTGATGTCCACCATGTACCAGCGCGGGTTGTTTGGATCGCTTTTTTCATCGAAATACTTGCTGTCGGGTTCGAAGGCGGTATGGTCCGGGTAGCCTTCGCGCACCACTTCCATCAATCCGACAATCCCCGGCACTTTGCAGTTGGAGTGATAAAAAAAGGCACGGTCGCCGACCTTCATCGTATCGCGCATCATGTTGCGGGCCTGGTAATTGCGCACGCCGTCCCAGTGTTCCGTCCGGTTTGGCATCGATTTCAGATCATCGATGCTGAATGCCGAAGGCTCGGATTTCATCAGCCAATAGTTCATATGCCTCTCCATAATCATTTAGAAGAATACTTCTCAAAATACGCTTTCTTTATTTTGTCGACAATCCCAGTTTCCAATAACTGCCCATGAATTCGATTGAATTCGGCGAACCGGGACGCCAGCGGAGATTTTTTACTCACCGTGATATAAGACTCGTTATGACTTGCCGGACACCTGTAAGACGTCTCTTCAAACGCCCCCTGCAACCCCATTTCGGAAATGATATAATTTAAAGGCTCTTTGTATCCGATGACACCGTCAATGCGTTCCGCATTCAGCAGGTTTAGAAGCTTGTTGTATGTATGCCAGGGGACTTTTTTCAGCTTTGTGTCATTGTCAAAGCGGTTAAAGTAAACGGCTCCTCGCTCGTAACCGATTGTGTAATTGTAAAGGTCCTCATAGGTTCTGACAGCACGTCCTTTCCCTTTTTTGAAATAGAAAACAATAGGAAAATCGGTAAGAAAAGGCTTATCACAGTAGAGCATATATTTTTCTCTGTCCGGCTTTTTTACCGCATTGGTCAGGACGTCGACGGTACCTACTTCCATGCTTTTCAGGCAGCGCTTCCATGGGCATCTGTATAAAGAAACATCGAGATTCATTCTTCCGGCGATTTCCTTTACCACATCGACATCGACTCCGCTTATCCAGTCGTCCTTTTCCGCAGCAATGACATAAGGCGGATAATGATAAATGGACAGTTTCAGTTCTTCTGCCCTCAGGTCAAAAGGCTGAATGACGAAAACAGTAAATAAGAAAACGGCTGCAAACAGACTTTTTCTCATTATTTCCCCATGCTCTATTCGCTTGTTATCGCCTCGCTGACTTTCTGAGCCAGTTCACGCGTGGAAAAGGGCTTCTGGATAAAATTCACGCCCTCATCCAACACACCGCGATGGGCGATCACATTGGCGGTGTAGCCGGACATGAAGAGGTATTTGATGTCGGGGTAAAGCTTTTTAAGGCGTTCGGCCAGTTCCCGTCCGTTCAGCTCGGGCATAGCCACATCGGTGACGACCAACTCGATATCGCCGGTGTGCGCCTCGGCCAACTGCAGCGCTTTCTTGGGACTGTCCGCCGGGAGAACCGAATAACCGAGGGTTTTCAGCATTTTTTCAGCCAGCGTCAAAATCAGCGGTTCGTCCTCTACGATGAGCACTACTTCCCCGCTGCCGCGGGGAATCGTCTCAGCTTCCCGTTTTATATCCTCAACTGCCTCTCCCATATAGCTCGGCAGGTAGATCCGAAACGTGGTCCCTTGGCCCGGTTCACTGTAAACGTTGATAAAACCGTTGTTCTGTTTGACGATCCCGTAGACCGTGGAGAGCCCCAATCCGGTGCCTTGCCGAGACCCTTTGGTGGTGAAAAACGGTTCGAAAATTTTGTCCTGGGTCTCCTTGTCCATGCCGCAGCCGTCGTCGCTGACCGCCAGCATGATATACTCCCCGGGAAGAAATCCCCGGTGCTGCCTGCAATACGCTTCGTCCAGGATCTGCGTGCCCGTTTCGATGACGATTTTGCCCACATTCTCGATTGCATCACGGGCGTTTACACAAAGATTGGTCAGCAACTGGTCGACCTGGGAGGCGTCCAGCTTGACGGGCAAGAGATTTCCTTCCGACTGCCAGATCAGATCGATATCTTCTCCCAGAAGGCGGCGCAGCATTTTCAGCATACCCTCCAGGGTCTTGTTCAGATCGAGCACTTTGGGGGTGACGGTCTGCTTACGGGCGAAGGCCAAAAGCTGCCGGGTGAGATCGGCCGAACGGCTGGCTGCCTTGCGGATTTCCTTCAGGCTCCTGAAAAGCGGTTGGGTCTCGTCCAGTTTTGCCAACTCCAGCTCGGTATAGCCGAGGATCACACTGAGCATGTTGTTGAAGTCATGGGCCACCCCTCCGGCCAATCGGCCCACGGATTCCATCTTCTGAGCCTGCAGGAGCTGCGCTTCGGTCTGTTTCACCTGGGTGACATCCCGGAGAAAGACGACGATTCCGGCGCGGTTGCCCGTATCGTCGTCGTAACAGGAAGAACTGAGCAGGACATCCAGTATGCGGCCGTCCTTGGTAGACCGGCGAGTTTCCATGCTGAAAACGGGCTCGCCACCGAGCACCTGTCTGATGCCGGCTGTCGATCTTTCCCTTTCTTCTTCGGGAACGAAGGGGATGCGCCGACCCTTGACGTCTTGCATGGTAAACCCGAAGGTACTTGTAAACGCCGGGTTGACATAAATCGCCTGGCCGTCGAGGTTGTATATCACCAGAGGCATGGGAACGGATTTAAGCAGGGATTCGTATAGCCGCGTCCGTTTCAGGGATTCCTGGTAAAGCGACTGATATCTCACGCGGGAGCGCTGCAGCCTTGTTTCGGCTTTTTTTCGGTCGGTGGTGTCGCGGCCGATCCCCAGCACCCCTATGAGTCGGCCGTCGCTGCGGTACATGGGAGTCTTGATGGTTTCGAGAATTTCGCGATGGCCATCGCTGGCGAAAATAAACTCGCTTTCATTCCGGATCGGGCCTCCTTTTTCAAGGACCTGCCGATCCTCCTTGCGATAAAGTTCAGCTTTTTTTTTACTGAGAAAGTCGTAATCTGTTTTGCCGACGATGTCCTTTTCCCTGGCCCCGAAATGCGCTTCGAAGCGCGGGTTGCAGGAAAGATAGACGCTCTGGGGATCTTTCAACCAGATCAGGTCGGGAAGGGTCCGGATCAAGGTCTGCAGGCGAGCCTCGCTCTCTTTCAGGGCCTCTTCCGTCTGCTTGAGGTCGGCGATGAACCGGACCTGTTGAATGTTCTGATAGGCGATGGCAGACAACTGGTTGGCCAGGGTGAAGAGCATCCGGGCAATATTTGTGAACGTCTCGACGGACATGGACGGCACCTCCCGGAAAGCCTCGATCACGGTCGCCTCGTCGATCTCGATCTCACGCGCGTACCTGCGCATATTCTCCTCGGTTTGTGTTTCGTCGCGAACCTGCCCGATGAGCCAGTTGGCAATGTGTCTTCCGCTGATCGAGATGCCGGCACCCGCATCCCAGAGACCGCCGCTCATGCAGGGCTGGATGATCGGTCCGTCGGAACTCAGCTTGCCGAGAGCCGCATCGGATTTGCAGCAGTTGGCAAACCCCTTGTCCGTTTTGCGAATAATTTTTTCGCATAGCCTGCAAAAATTGCTCGGCCGAGTGATCGGGCTGCCATCCACCCGGGTGATAATCGAAGCTACGCCGGTGGCCCTGGCAAATTCATCCTGGAGGCGCTGGATATCCTCCATATCGAACAGGTCTTCCAGTTCGAGCCCCTCGGCATTGTCACGGGGCTGGGTCAGCGCAAGGATCCGCCGATTCAGGGCCTTTTCTGTGCGATCTTTTTCGGCCAGGGAGTTCTCCAGTTCCCGGACCTGTTGGAGCAAAGCTTCGTACGTTGGTTTTCCGGCCATGATGATTCGGTCTCCTCCAGGTGCGCTATACCTGATATTATTGGAAACTGATCGTAAACAGAGCGTCGAGAACTGCCAGGATGTGCATGAGGACTGCAACGTCAGGAAAGTGCATTAGTGTAAAAAGTTAAGATGAAAAGCCATTTGTGTCAACACGTCCGGCTTGATCTCCTTTTTTCTTGGCAACCCGAACGACAACCGGTAAGATTGCCGGAAAAAGGGGCCAGGCCGCCGATGCCGGATGTTGGCTACCCCCATTTTTTGACTTTTAATCCCCCAGCTTCGCTAATATATCGTAAATGCCATACCTTAAGACCAGCCGCAGACGTTTTCTCAAAACGGTGGGTAACAGCGCCGTTGCATTTCCTTTTCTTCTGAATGCAGGCTTGCTTTCGGGGTGCGGCAAGCGGTCATCGCGTACCGGCGTCATGGTCCGACACCCTGTCTATCTCCTCAAAAATGGATCGGTTTTTCTGAACGGAAGCTTCGAAAAAGCGGACCTGGTCGTAGAAAACGGCCTCATTACAAAGATTGGAAAGGAGAAGGGTGGTTCCGGGGTTGCGGACGCCAAGGTCATCGACTGTTCGCGTTTTTTCATATCGCCGGGATGGATTGACTTTCACTGCCACCTGGGCGGCATCGGCGTCGATTTCGATCTTTTGGGCCCCGAAATGGGCATTACGGCGATGGTGGAAGCGGGAACATATGGTCCCGAAACATTTGACGCGTTCATGAACCGGTTCTGCAAGCACGCCAAGATCCCGGTTTATGTTTTTCTCAATGTCAGGAAAAACGGCATCCAAATTAAAAACATTTTCTTTAAAAGCAAGCCCGGCATAGAGGATGTCGATGGCGCACGTCGTCTCATCGATCAACATCCAGATGTCATCAAGGGATTGAAAGTACGTCTGGATTCAATGAACGCGCCGGACGAGAATCCGGCTTATCTGGCGGATGTGACGGCGAAACTGGGGAGAGAACGGCAACTGCCGGTGATGTACCATCTTGGCAATCCGAAACCGTCGATCACCGATTTTCTGAAAATGTCCAAACCCGGAGACATCATCACCCATTGTTTCAGAAAAAGTAATAATTCCGTTGTCGATGCCTCCGGAAATATGAGGGGCGAAGCCCTTCACGCAAAAGCCGAAGGAATCCTTTTCGATGTCGGTCATGGCGTGGGAAGTTTTGAATTCGACTCCGCAAAAAGGGCGTTCGACCGGGATTTCATGGATTTCACGATCAGTTCGGACTTGTGGCTGCTGCCCTCCTGGTTCAAAAGCCGAACCTTGGCCAATGTCGCTTCGAAATTTTTCGCCCTGGGATTGAGCCTCGAAGAGGTGACCTCGCGAATTTCCTCCCGGCCAAGGCGGCTGCTGACGGTAGAATCTGAAATACAAATCGGAAGGCCCATGGATTTGACGATTTTTTCCATTGCCGACGGCACGTTTGAATACGTCGATACCGGTGGCCATGCATTGACCTGCGGCAGACGAATCCTTCCTGAATATACCATCGTCGGGGGCAATCTGATCCGGGCGGGGGATCGTGACAGAAGGTTGTTTATGTCCTGATTTTAAGACTCAAGGAAACATCGTGATGACGACGTTTCCCTTTTTGCGGCCGGTATCGACGTAGCGGTGCGCATCGACGATCTGTTCCAGGGGGTATTGCCGGTCGATCACCGGCTTGAATTCTCCAGCCTCGGCCAACCCCGCGAGGAAATGCAGATCTTCTCCGCTCCCGCTTGCCGCGCCGGCAATGATTCGCCGACTACCGGTCATAGCCGCCCTTGGGATCTGAAGCATGTCCGGTAATCCGCCTACAATCAGAAGCAGGCGGCCGCCTTCCTTCAGTGAACCCCTGCTCCGGGAGAAACCGGCCGTACCGGCAGTATCGACGATAACGTCATAGGTGTCATCCGTTTTCGTGAAATCCTCCCGAGTATAGTCGATTATCCGTTCGACGCCCAGAGATTTCACCAGCGCCACGTTGGCGGTGCTGCACACCCCGGTTACCTCTGTACCGAAATGCCTGGCAAGCTGCACCGCAGCGATGCCCACGCTGCCGGAAGCGCCGTTTACCAGCACTTTTTCTCCACGTTTCAGCGATGCTTTTTTCAAAAAATACAAGGCGGCCGTCCCGCCAAAGGGGATCGCCGCAGCTTGGTCCCAGGTCAGGTTGGATGGCTTGGCAGCGATGGCCTGGTCCGCCCGCATACATTTGTATTGAGCATGGGCCGCCATTTCAGCGCCGCATAGGGCGAACACGGCATCGTCCGGTTTGAATCGATTCACGTCTTTTCCAATCGCTTCGATCCTGCCGGCCAATTCCATGCCGAGAATTTTCCTCCTCGGCCGCATCAGTCCGAAAGCCAGGCGCGATATGAGCCGAAACCCGGCCGGCACGTCCATGCTGCGCAACCGCCGATCCCCGGATGTCACTGTCGTCGCCTTCACCTTGATGAGAACCTCGTTGCCCTTGGGTACCGGTATGGCAACTTCCTTGATTTCGAGAACATCCGGCGGACCGTATCTTTCGTAGACAACTGCTTTCATATTTCGCCTGCTACTCCAGGGAGAGAATGTCTTTTCCAAACAACTTCGCACAATCCCGGTCAGCATATCGACTTGTCAGGATTGCAGCCTGATCGGGCAACAATACCAAAACAACCGTGTTGTGCAATTGTTTTTAGGTGATCGGCTTGCGCCTTTGTGTCAATGCCGAATCATGACCTGGTCCCAAGCGGTTCCGTTTTATGGACTAGATCCATTCTACGTCGCTATCCGTCATTTCTCCGCCCGCATGCCCGGTGTTGACTGTCTTAGCAGGTTCGATGAGAAGGATTTTGCACTCGCTTTGGCTGGCAGGTTTGTGTTCGACGCCTTTGGAGATGACGACCATTTCTCCCTTTTCAAGATGCAGGGTTTTGTTCCGAAGATGAATTTGCAGGCTGCCGTCGATGAACATGAAGACTTCATCGGTCTCCGGATGCTTGTGCCAGATGAATTCTCTTTTCATACGCACCAGCTTAAAATCGACCTCGTTCATTCGGGCGATGCGTTTATACTTGTGAAGCTCGTCGATTTTGCTGAGTTTGTCCTTGATGTTGACCACCGAGATACTCACGTTACGCCTCCTATTGTTTTCATGCGTTTGCTTTCTTGCCCAACACGCCCGTAGCGACGGCCACGCCCTGCCCATTGAGAGGCAGCCGGCCGACGATGACGCTGACGAAACCGGCTGAAACCAGAAGACTGTCGATCCGTTCCGAGTCGACCTGCCGGTTGTAAAAGTTTTCGGAAGCGATCCCCAACACCAGCCGGCCGCCCGGTCGCAGGCTGTGTCGCAGGTTTGCCAGGAACCGAACCGGATTGTCCCGCAGGAAACCACCCACAGCCCAGAGAATGGCGTCGATACAGGCATCTTTTTTACGCCGCAATTTTCGTCCCCAACCGGCACCGGAGGCCGTCGAGATTGTCCGGATAAGGGCACCTCTGGCGGATAACGCCTCTTCCACAAAGGCACGCTCGCCATCCAGGCACGCCACCGCATCGCCTGCGCCAATGCCGGCAATGTTGAGGATGCGATTGTAAAAGTCGCTGGTGCGGACCGCCGGGAGGCAAGGGCCCTGCGTTCCGGAAGTTTTGTCGCGGTCCGGGTCAATGGCTGCAGGATTCATGATGATATTCCTTTCCTTTCATTTGGCGCTCGCTAATTCAGCTGCCCGATGGCCAGGCCGGCAGCGATGGATGCCACAACCCAGAACAGGGCTTTGATCGAAACGGGCCCCACATGCTGATAAGACCGGATGATAGGAACCGGCGTGCATTTTTCGCAGGACATTTGCAGGGAATGCTCCGGTCGGAAGAGGTCGGCTATCATTGATAGCTTTCTGGTGCCCATGATGGTCCTCCTTGTCCTGGCTTTACTCGGGTCGATGATGGGAACGTAAAGCGGAGGCAGGCAAAAATCCAATCGTAAGAATGGATAAGGGCCTTCACAAAAGCTGATTGACAGGGACTTCTCCGATCGCTAAAGTCCAATTTCTTTCCCCACCCGAGCGATGTCGATTGCCATGGAACTCTATCAGTTGAAAACATTCGTTACCGTAGCCGAAGAGGGTCACTTGGCCTGTGCGGCCCAGCGGTTGAACACAAGCCAGCCGGCTGTCAGCGCCCACATCAATAACCTGGAGGAGGAGCTGGGTTTGAGTCTGTTTACGCGCACGCCCAAGGGCATGCGCCTGGCCGAGGAAGGCGCCGTAGTGAAAGCCCAGGCCGTCGAGGCGCTCTCCATGATCGACACCATTCGCGATCAGGCGGGGGCGCTCAAGGAGGAGATCTCCGGCACGCTGCGGTTGGGGCTGCACATCGATCCGCGCTACCTGCGCATCGACCGGCTGCTTTCCCACCTGCAGCGCACCCATAGCCGTCTGGATATCCACCTGCTCCAGCGCTGGACCTGGCAGCAGTTCGACGACCTTGCCAGGGGCCGCATCGATGCCGGATTCGTTTACAGAGATCCGCCGCACAAAAAGATCGCGGCCCTTTTGCTCAAGCGCTGCAACATCCGCGTGGTAGGGCTGGCCGCCTGGGAGGATCGCCTGCGCGGTGCCGACTGGTCGCAGATGTCAGCCATGCCGTGGGTTTGGACGCCGCCCAACTGCGCCTTCTGCGCCATTGCCGAAGAGGCCTTCGCGAAGCACAACCTCAAACCGGTCAAGGTGACCATTGCCGACCAGGAGCCGGTGGTGGCCGTTCTTGTGGCTTCGGGTATCGGCCTTGCCATCATGATCGAAGAGGAAGCCCTGTATTACCGGGATGCCGGGAAGATGGCCGTCTGGGATGAGGTGGTCGGCAGCATCGATTTGAACTTCGTTTACAACCGCAAGCGGGAAAAAGAGGCCATGGTCTGTGCGGCCATCGAAAGCGTCCGGAAGGTCTGGGAAAACTGATTTATCCGATTGAGGATGTTTAGGGAGTGCTTTTTTTCACGATAATTTTTCTTACGGATGAGCAGCTTTTTTCGCTGATACCCCCTTCTTCGGCGGCAGATAGAAAGTCTTGCCAGGCCTCGGAGGAATCCTTTTTCAAAGCCGCTTCCAGTGCCGGAATCCATTCCGGCGGTTGTGCAGCATTGTTTCTGTTTGCCTCCCCCACCAGATACGGGAAGGTATGATACGGTGCTTTTTCGGTGATTTGATAGGTAACCTGATATACGTGTTCCTCATCGCTTTCCGATAGAATATTCAGCCTGTATTCCACCTGGCCGCCTGATCTGCTTTTGGTAAGCCAGCCATTGTACCGGCCTACGCCTTTGTAAGCGGCAACGATGTCAGGTCCGTCGATTTCCTTCATGATCAAGGCGACAACCTTTCCCATTTCCTCTTCGCCTCTTTCAGCGCAGCAGGTGATCTCTTCGGGTGTGGATTCGTAGGCGAGCATCATCAATTCTGAAAATCGGACAGCGCCCCCATACATGGCTTTGGTCGCGGCAATCCCTTCCGCCGTGGTGATCATTTCAGGCTCTCCGATATCCGAAACGGCAAATACGTCCTCAAACGCGTCATTTTTATTGGCAAGCAGGCTGATTCGGATATCATCGGCCGCGGCCAGATGAAGGAGGTATCGGCCATCTGAATCTTTAAAGAGGAACACATGCTCAAACGCTGCAGGGGGCAGGATGACATCGATTCCGTTCCAGGTGAATACCCAGAAATTGTTATCATGGGATACTTCGGGCCTTTCGGTAAAGGTGACATTTAGAAAGTCCGCTGAAAGGTGTTCCTGCATAAAGGTTTCGCAAGGAATTCCATCGCGGAATGTATAATGGGTTTTGCATTGGGAATGCAGCTCCGTTGAATTTGAACAGGAAACGCATAGCGTGAGAAGAAGACAGGAGATGAGAATGATGCCTTTGTTCATCGATGTCACCTTAACGGTTTTATGATACGGATATATCCTTTGCGTAACCCGGTTGGGCATCGACGGTCAAGGCCCTTCCAAAAATCCAAATGCGGTAACCCTGTTGAAACGGCGCATCGACCTTGATCCGCAACCTTCGATCTGATATTCCATTTCGATTCGGAAGGCGAAGCCAAAAACCATGAATCGAAACGACAATATCGACGCCGGCGAAATCGCCCGTTTTTCGGCCATGGCCGACATCTGGTGGGATCGCAACGGCGAGTTCAAAGCACTGCACGACATCAATCCCGTGCGCCTGGCCTATGTGTGCGATCGCGTCGATCTCAACGGCAAACAGGTGCTGGACGTGGGCTGCGGCGGCGGGCTGCTTTCCGAGGGCCTGGCCGCCGCCGGAGGCCGGGTGACCGGCATCGACATGGTCGAGGCTTCCCTGATGCTGGCCCGGGCGCATACGCGGGCAGGCGGTCTACCTATCGACTACCGGCAGACCACGGCTGAAAGTTTGGCGGAAGAAGAGCCGGGCCGCTACGATGTGGTCGTCTGCATGGAACTGATAGAACATGTGCCCCGGCCGGCATCCATTCTCGACGCCTGCGGCCGGCTGGTAAAATCCGGCGGGGACGTTTTTTTCGCGACGGTCAACCGAACCTGGCTTTCCTGGCTGCTGGTGATCGTGGCTGCCGAGCATGTCATGGGCATTGTGAGAAAAGGCACCCATGCATACAGAAAATTGGTCAGGCCAGAAGAGTTGAAACAATGGGGACAGGCGGCCGGTTTGCATTTCGAAAATATTTCCGGGCTGCGCTATATCCCTTTGGGAGGATATGCGGCGCTGTGCCGCAGCACGATGATGAATTATCTGATGCATTTCAAAAAAAGGACAACACCGTAAAAAATCCAAATCAACCGGAAGGGACGGAAATGGCTTTTTGGCAAAACCCGAACTGGTTCGACGATAAAAAACGCAAAGAACAGTTGGACGATCACATTCGCGCCACCGGCAAGGCCCGTTTCGGCATCCGCGAGTTCGACGAAGAGAAGAAAGCTGACGCCGTGAGGGTGCATTTCGATCGGGTGGCACCCAAATACGACTTTATGAACTCCCTTCTCAGTTTCGGCATTCAACATGCCTGGAAACGGTCGGCCGTACGCATGCTCGGCGTAAAAAAGGGAGACAGGGTGCTGGATGTGTGCGGCGGCACCGGCGACCTGGCAATGCTGGCTGCCCGGCGCACCGGATCCGTCGGCCAGGTGACCATTTACGACATCAACTACGCCATGATCGCGGCCGGCCGCCACAAGATCGATCCCCGGCCGGCATACCGCCACATCGGCTACGTCCAAGGGGATGCCGAGCGGATCGCCTTTCCCGACAACAGCTTCGACTGTGCCATGGTGGGCTTCGGTATTCGCAATTTGACCCATCTGAAACAGGGTTTTTCCGAGATGGTCCGGGTACTCAAGCCCGGTGGGCGCTTTCTCTGCCTGGAGTTCTCACGACCCACAAATCCATTGTTTCGCGGCCTGTACGACTTTTACTCCTTCAACATCATGCCGGCGCTGGGGCAGCTGCTGGTGGGTTCGGCCGAATCCTACGCCTGTTTGCCGGAAACCATCCGCATGTTTCCCTTACCCGACGAACTGGCAGACATGCTGACCGGCTTGGGGCTGCGCGACGTGCGCTGGAAATCGATGACCAATGGGATCAGTGTGGCCCACGTGGGGGTGAAATGAGTTGGCTGCTTTTACTTCAGCCACTTGTCGATAATTTCTTGTAGGGTTCCCGCAAGGGTTTCTTTTTCGATGGCTCTGTTGAAGGCCTCAACGATTTTCGGATCTACGGATTTTTTGCTGAACACAAAGTAAATCCGATCCGAGTAAATCGTCATGGGATGTATTTCCACCTTTTGGGTGTCGCCCAGGGACCGCAAGGTGGCTGCGGCGACATACGTATCTGAGAGAACCCCGTCGATTCGTTTGAGAATCAGTTTTCTGAAATTGGCGTCGCCGGCCTCGATTTCTTCGATATGCTCCAGAAAGCGTGCCTTGCCTTTGAGCGATTCATACAAGGGCCCATAATAGTAGCTGGCCTGAACGCCTATAACAAAAGGCGATTCGATCAGGTCGGCCAATGATGTCAGCTGCATGGCCCCGGTTTCTCCCCTGCGGACATACAACCGCACGGTTTCCAATCGGTAGGGTCTGGAGTAGAAAAGGAATTTTGCGCGCTTGGCTGTATAGGAAATCCCGGCGGCAACCTGGACGCTGCCCCGCTTCAGGTGCTCCATGTGGCGCTCCCAGGGCAGTTTTCGGAATTTCATGCGGTAGCCCGCACTGGCCGCAACGGCCTCGAGGAGTTCGACATCGAGCCCCGTGAGACGGTTGTCCGCGTTCAGGTACTGATAAGGCGGCCACGGCTCCCATGCGGTGGTGAGGGTCGGAAAATCCTGCGCCGCTGCCCCCATGGCCGGTAGAAGCACAAGCCCAACGGCAAACGCTGCTGCCAGGCGTTTTTTCCCCTGTATAAGAAGCCTGGCAAAAAAATGGATTGGCGATTTTTTTGTCATCGTGATTTCGACCGAATGTGTCCACTTTATGAACGGTCACCAACTAATACAGCACAGCGAGCGCTGTATGGCAACCTTTGACGGATGCGTAAAAAGACCAATATCTGTTATAGAATCAGAAGGCGCACCACAACGACCGCAAGTATGCTCAAGGGAAAGTGGCTGGCCCTGTTGAACAGATTCATGGCCTGGATGCGGTCGCTGGCATCCACCAACCGCATGGCGGGCAGCAGCAAAAGCCAGATGCCCAGGCCGGCGACGGCCAGCAGGTGGATCGTGCCGGAAACCAGCGGTGATACCCACAGGAGCAGAAAGGTCAGGAAAAAGGCCGCCACCAGGCAGGCCAGGGCCAACAGACCGGCCCGCTTGAGCCCCAGTTTTACGGGAATGGTTTTCGCATTGAACCGGCGGTCTTCTTCGATGTCGGTCCAGTCGGCGGGGATGTTCTGGCCGCCGATCTCCCAGAAAAAGATCCAGAGGAAAAGGATGATGATAAAAGCAATGGAGGGTTGCGGATCGACAGCGTACACGGCGGCGATGGAACCCAGGGTCTTGACGATGCCGTTGACCAGCGCCCTGAAGGGCGTCACCCGCCACAGCAGGCAGTAGACAACTTCCAGCAGACCGCCGACTAGGAAGATGGCAAGGCACACCGGATTGAGCAGCCAGGCGCCGATCATGGCCACCAGAGACCACCCCCCGGCCCACAGAAGGCCCTCAGGCAGGCTCAGCACGCCCTTGGCCAGCGGGTGGCGCACCAGTACCCCGTCGAGATAGTCTTCGCCGTCTTCGTACCCCCCGGTACGGACCTTTTCCCTGTCCGTGTGATAGTCAACCAGATCATTGAGGGCGTAAACGGCCGTGTAGCCGGCAAAAACGGTGATCATCCCCAGCAGGATCGTGGTCGGCGAGGGAAAATGTCCCAGGCATAAAAGGGCGGCCAGCATTGGCGTGGCGATATCGATTACCCCGTGGGGCGTGCGGGACAGCGCGAGAAAGAGTTTTAGACGCGGATGGGTCAGGATGGTTTGTAAGGTCATGAGATCGGTGTTGCCGGCATAAAGGGGCCGTTGTCTTGGGGGTTGATGGTTTGGTACGATTAGGATCGTTGCAACTTGTCAGAATCGCGGCAATTTGTCAATTTATAGCAGGATGCTGTCTTTGGCGCCTTGGATTGGACTCCGGCCTGCACGTAAACTTAGCAGAGAAAAAAACGTTTCAGCTTGACAAGCGATAGCATCAGCCTTACCTCTTTTTGAAAATTGATTCATGTGGAGTGGCGTGAGGGAACTGGCCCGTTGACCGCCCGGCAACCTGACCACAAGGTGCCAAATCCAGCCCATCCCTTTGGGAAACATGAGGTCGTGCAGCGGCAACCGGCCGAGAATCCTCTCTCCCTTACAAGGTGAGAGGTTTTTTATTTTGCTGCCGGCCAACGATGAAAGGAGTACAGCCATGAATGATAAATATAACGGTTTTGCAACCAAAGCCGTCCACTGGGGACACACCCCGGACCAGGACACCCGGTCCCGAGCCGTACCGCTTTACCAGACCACCTCTTACACCTTCGACAATACCACCCACGCGGCCGATCTGTTCGGCTTGCGACAATCCGGCAACATCTATACCCGCATCATGAATCCCACCACCGATGTCCTGGAGCAGCGCCTGGCCGCCCTGGAAGGCGGTGCGGCGGCCCTGGCCACGGCTTCCGGGCAGGCTGCCGAAACCCTGACCATCCTGACCCTTGCCAAGGCCGGCGATGAAATCGTGGCTTCCACGGACCTGTACGGCGGGACAGTCAGTCTCTTCAGCCATACGCTGGCCCGGCTCGGCATCACCGTGCGTTTTGTGGCCCCCAACGACATGGACGCCTGGGAGGCGGTGATTACGGATAAAACCAAAGCCTTCTTCGTCGAGAGCATCGGCAACCCCAAACTGGACATCATCGATATCGAAAAGATTGCTGCAGTCGGCAACCGCCACGGGATTCCCCTGGTGGTGGACAACACCGTCACCACGCCTTTCCTGCTCAACCCCATCGCCCACGGCGCCGCCATCGTGGTCCATTCGGCCACCAAGTTCATCGGCGGACACGGGACCTCCATCGGCGGCATCATCGTCGATTCCGGCACGTTCGACTGGAGCGGTTCGGGACGCTTTGCCGACTTCCTGGAGCCCGATCCGTCCTATCACGGACTCAAATTCCACGAGACCTTTGGAAACCTCGCCTTCATTCTGCGTGCCCGCGTACTGGGACTGCGGGACATGGGGGCGGCCATGAGCCCCTTCAACGCCTGGCTGTTTCTCCAGGGGCTGGAAACCCTGGCCCTGCGCATGCAGCGGCACAGCGAAAATGGCCTGGCCGTGGCACGGTTTCTGGAAAACCATTCCTGCGTGGCCTGGGTGCGCTATCCGGGCCTCGAATCGTCGACCACCTTCAATCTCAAAGAGAAATACCTGCCCCAGGGCCAGGGCGCCATGGTGGGATTCGGCATCCGGGGCGGGCGGCAGGCCGCCGTCAAATTCATCGAAAGCTGCAAGCTGTTCAGCCACCTGGCCAATATCGGGGATGCCAAGAGCCTGGTGATTCATCCGGCCTCCACCACCCACGAACAGCTCAGTGAGGACGAGCAGCGTGCCGCCGGGGTGACGCCGGATTTCATCCGGCTGAGCGTGGGCATCGAGGATATCGAGGATATCCTGGCCGATCTGGACCAGGCCCTGGAGACCGGCGTGGCCTGTACGTCCTGACGGCAGAGGGGAGAGGACACGGATGGAGAGACAATCGGTCGGGCAAGTCACCCCGGAAGTTTTTGTCTTCGGCAGCCGGGAAAAGCCGCTGGAACTGGAGTCGGGCTATACCCTGGGGCCTGTCGAGATCGCCTACGAGACCTACGGCCAGCCCAACGAGGATCGCAGCAACGCCATTCTGATCTGCCACGCCCTTTCCGGCGACCACCACGCCGCCGGCGTTCACAGCCCCCATGACCGCTACACGGGTTGGTGGGACGGCATGATCGGGCCGGGCAAGGCCTTCGATACCGAACGCTTCTGGGTGATTTGCTCCAATATCATCGGCGGGTGCCGAGGGTCCACCGGACCGGGCAGCATCAATCCGGAAACCGGTGCGCCCTACGGCCTGGATTTTCCCGTGGTAACCATCGGTGACATGGTGGCGGCCCAGAAGCGGCTGATCGACCACCTGGGCATCACCCGGCTCTACGGTGTTGCCGGCGGCTCCATGGGGGGCTTTCAGGTGCTGGAGTGGAGCCTGCGTTATCCTGAAATGGTGCGGTCGGCCATCTGCATCGCTTCGGCGGCGCGGCTGTCCACCCAGGCGATTGCCTTCAATGCCGTGGGGCGCAGCGCCATCACCCGTGATCCGGAGTGGCAGGGCGGCAAATACAACGACAAGGGGCCGGAAAAGGGGCTGGCCATCGCCCGCATGGTGGGCCACATCACCTACCTGTCCGAACTGCTGCTGGATGAGAAGTTCGGCCGGCGCCTGCAGTCGGCCAACCGCCTCAGCTACAACTTTTCCACCGAGTTTGCCATCGAATCCTACCTGGATCACCAGGGCAGCGCCTTTACCAAGCGCTTCGACGCCAACAGCTACCTGTACATTACCAAGGCCATGGACTATTTCGACATTGCCCGCACATACGGCCCCCTGAAAGATGCCTTTGCCGATGCCCGGGCACGCTATCTGTTCGTCTCCTACTCCACGGACTGGCTGTTTCCAACGGACCAGAGCCGGGAAATCGTGCGGGCCCTGCTTTCCCGTGGCAAGGATGTCTCTTTTATCGATATCGAATCCCCCCATGGGCACGATGCCTTTTTGCTGGAAGAGGAGAAACTGACCCGCATCGTTTCCGGATTTCTCACCGGCGTGAGCGAGGAGGTGCCCCCATGACATCCCAATACGTGGACCGGCTCAGCCGCACCGACCGGGATATGATCCTGACCCTGGTACCCGAAGGGGCGCGGGTACTGGATCTGGGCTGCGGAGACTGCAGCCTGCTCAATCAACTGGTGCGTGAAAAGCAGATTCGGGGTACGGGGCTGGACATCGACGGCATGCAACTGTTCAACGGCCTGGCCTCCGGCTTGAACGTCTACCAGGGCAACCTGGACGACGGCCTGTCCGATTTTCCCGACCAGTCCTACGACTACGTAATTCTCAACCAGACCCTGCAGGTGGTCAAGCATCCCATGCTGGTTCTCGAAGAGGTCCTGCGAATCGGGCGCTATGGCATTCTGGGATTTCCCAATTTCGCCCAGTGGCAGCTTCGCCGGGGTTTGTTCTTCGGCGGTCGGGCGCCCAAGTCGCCGGCCCTGCCCTTCGAATGGTACGACACCCCCAATATCCGGGTGCTCTCCATCCAGGATTTCTTCGATTATTGCCGAAGAGAGAAGATTGCCATCGTTCACCAGCGCTACCTCATGGGCGGTCGCTGGGTGAAGCGGCTTTACTGGAAGCGGGCCGTCAACCTGCTGGCCCATATCGGGCTGTTCGTGATCACGCGCAGCGGCAGCGATGCATCGACAGCCCCATGAAGAATGCCCCATACCTTTGAATCCACGGTCAATGCCACGTGATTCCTTGAATTGTTAATTGAATCCCTCTAAAAAAGATTCAATTTTCTCCTACCCGTTTCGTTGTTCGGCGGAAACCCGGCCGCTGACGTGAAACACCCTTTCCAGACGGCGGGACAGCAGGGAGACGCTGAAGGTCATGACGAAATAGATGACGGCTACGGCGGTATAGATTTCAAAGGGCCGGAAAGTTCTCGAATAGACCATCTGGCCGCAGCGGGTCAGTTCGTTGATGGCCAGCACGGAAACCAGGGAGGTCTCCTTGAGCTGGGCGGAAAAGGCGTTCATCAGCGGTGGGATGGCCACGCGCATGGCCTGGGGGAGAATCACGTGAACCATGGCCTGAACCGGTGACAGTCCTAAGGAGAGCGCAGCTTCGCGCTGCCCGCTTTCGACACTGTACAGTGCGCCCCGGACGATCTCCGAAATGTAAGCGCCCCCGCACAACCCAACCCCCACGTAGGCGGCAACCAGGTTGTCCATGGTGATGCCTGCCACGGGCAGGGCGTAGTAGATGAAAAAGAGCTGAATCAGAAGCGGCGTCCCCCGGAAGACCTCAACATAGGGGGTGAACAGCCACCTGCGCAGACCGGGGCGGGAACGGGCGATCCCCACGACGGCCCCAATGACAAGGGCCAGGATAAAGGAGATCGCCGTTATTTTAAGCGTAATGGCCGCACCGGCAAGCAGTTCCCGGTGGTTGTCGAAGATGATCGACAATTGGAAATCGTTCATTGATGTCTTTTAATCCAGGCGAATCCAGGTGTTATAAATCTTGTCGTAGGTGCCGTCGGCCTTGATCTCCGCCAGAGCGCCGTTGATCTTCTCGGTCAGTGCGTCGGCATCTTTAGGCAGCGCCATGACGATGGGCGTAGCGTTGAGCGGTTCGCCCACGATTTTGAACGAAGGGTCTTTCTTGATCTGAACGATGGCATAGGCAATACCGCAAACCACGGCGTCGATGCGCTTGAATTTGAGGTCCAGCAACGCTTCGGTGGTGTAGTTGTACTTTTTGATGTTGCCCACCAGGTCGGCCATGCCGTCCAAGACACGCTCGCTGCTGGTCGCAACCTGGGCGCCGACGGTCTTTCCTGCAAGATTCGCCTTGGATTGAATCCTGGTATCGTCCTTGTGCACTACGATCACCTCGGTCAGGTCGATATACACATCGCTGAAATTGACGTTTTTCTTCCTTGCCGTGGTCTCCCCCATGCAGGTGATCAGCATGTCGTAGTCGCCCTTATTCATTCCGGCGATCAGTCCCTGCCACTCGCCGTCCTTGAACACGATGTCGATCCCCAGTTTTTTGCCGATGGCATTGCCCAGTTCCACGTCGAAGCCCTCGAACTGACCTTTTTCGTTTTTGAATTCAAAGGGAGGGTACTGGGCGCAGAAACCCACGACCAGCGATTTTTTGGCTTCAACAGACTGCCATGAATTGTCGGCGGCCGAGACCTGGACGGCCATGGAAGCCAGAACGACGGCCGAGGTTGCCCATACCACCATTTTGCGAAATAAGCGCTGTTTCATTTTTTCTCCTCCTTTTAAGTTTCTGTCCTCATTTCTCCGGGATTTTTCTCGTCTATGGCCATAAAGGTCGTAGTGATGTTCTTTTCCGCGAGCATCTGCTTAAGCTCTTTCATGAACACACCCGTACCCGCTGACAAGTGAACGCCGCCGATCTGCTCCTCAACCGGTTCCGAAGCGCCGATCACTCCTCCGTTATATCCCATGGGCGTCTGATGGATTCCGCAGTTCGGGCTGCCGTCGGCGCCCACGACCCCGATAATCTCGCAACCCGATGCGCAATAGGTTTCCACTTGATCCAGAACCGGGGTGAGAATATGGCGGCAATGGCGCCTGAAGTGAGGGTGATCGTATTGCTCCTTGCTCATCCCCCAGCGGTTGATACCCAGATAGGAAGATTCGGGGCAGGGCAGCTGAACGATTCCCACTCCCTGCCGGAGATAAGGCTCCAAAGCGTCCATCAGGACACCCGGATAAGTGGCCAGCGGGCGAACCTTGGCGTTGGCATTCAGCAGGCAGTGGCACAGGATAAGGATCTTCCGACTTCGTTTCAAAACATCCTCCTTTGGCTGATATGATGGTTGGCAAAACAATACACCATCAGCGCAAAGCATCCGGTATTAAACTAAAAAGGTTTCCGAACGCAGACGCGGTTATATGGATCTGTAGATTGACGAATGACGACGTTTCCGATGCTCAGCCAACCTGGCCGGTAAGGGCGTGTTTCTCTCAGTGCGATGGAAATTGGTTGGGCATGCAATCTCCGGGGAAAAGAATGAGGTTAGGAGAAATCATAAGAACAGGAAACAGTCAAACAGGAAATTTCTATAACATTTCGTCGATACAATAGAAAATTACAATGAGAAGCGGACTGACGCTGAAGAGGAAGCTTGCTATTGAGCGTTCTCTATTTTAAATAGAACATATACACAAAAAGGGGGGGGCTGAAAGGGTCGCATCGGTGCAAGAATTTTACGATAAGCTGAAAGTCATTTTTGGATTGGGGCAAATCCTGATCCTGGCTTTCGTCAGTACTTGTGTGGCCTTTGCCGAAGAAAATAAAATTTCGACAATTGATATTGTTACGCCAGTCTGGGAGGGCATAACCAATAGAGACGGGACAGGATTGTATTTTGAGTTGCTGCAAATGGTATACGAGCCGGTTGGAATCGAGGTTAAAATCGAGTTTGTCCCCTGGGCACGAGCCGTTAAAAGGGTGGATTCGAAAAGCAGCGATGCCATGTTGGGCTCATACAATACCGTCGATGCCCTTTTTGCAAAATATCCATTGGATACTGAATACACAGCCGTTGTCTACAAAGCGGACTCTTTGGAGAAATGGAAGGGGGTAAATACTATTGAAAACAAGGCGGTTGTCTGGGTAAGGGGCTACAATTATCATAAATACCTACCCGTGAAAGTAAATTATCATGAAGTCAACAGAAGCGAGCAAGGCTGGAAGATGCTGGTTTTGGGTCGAGTCGATTTTTTTATGAATTCCCTGAGTGCAATCAACAGGTACGTCAATCGGAACAAGATCGATTTGACTGATTTTCGGATAAAGATCGTGTTGGTAAAAAATTTGTTCGTTCGATTTGCAAAGACTGAAAAGTCGAAAAAACTTATTGAGATTTATGATAGCCGAATGAAGGAATTGGTAGAAAAAGATTCACTCAGAAAACTGTACGAAAAATGGAATGCCTTTTATCCTGACTTTCAATCGATAGAAAAGTAGAAAAATAGCCCTCCCTTCAGTGATGGGTCACACCGTGTTTTCGATTCGGCTCCAGAACTCCGCCTCTTTGGCCTTTACGGCCTTCCACCGGACAGGATCAAAAAAGTTTTTGTACAGTTCGCTTTGCTTGTCGACCGGCTGACCGGCAATTTTGTTTTCGATGAGAGCAAGGGCTTCGATGGATTTGTCGCACACGGGGTACCCTTTTTCATCCAGGAGGATGGACCCGTCGAAATCGACCGGCGAGATATTGTTGATATCCACAAGGCGGATTTCGCCGGATGCGGTTGCGATTAGATTGCCCGCCCCGGCCAGGTCGGGTATGGTCGCAGCCTCGACGATCATGCGTTTGATTCGCGTTACGAACTCGGCGCCGTTTTGCCGCACGGTCCAAATCCATCGGTTCCTGGGCGGGGCATCCCCATCGGCAGATCCTGCCGCGCCATCGTAAAGCGCCGGCAGCAGATCGGACTGATCGAGGATCGTCCACGGGTCCACAATGCCGCCGGCCACATATTCCTGAAAACCACACAGCAAGAGATCCCTGCCTTGCGGTCCCTGATAGTCCACGATGCACTCTACGGAGGTGGCCATGAAATCGGGGGCCAGGTAGCGCTCGACGGTTTTCACCCGCCCGATTTCCTTCAGGGCATCGTCGAGGGTGCGCAGCCGCGAACGGAAGATGCGCAGCATGCGCCGGGGCCGGGCCATGGGAAACCGGCGCATCCCGTCGGCGGAGATGGTTCCGTTCCGTTCGGTTTCTACGTCCCGTGGAGCGAGAATTTCCATGATGTGGGAACGCAGACCCTGCCGGAAATGCTTTCTGAACACATAGGGTGCCGCAGGATTGATGAAGTTCAGGCCCAGGACCTCGTCATGGCCGATGGATGGTTGGTCTCGTATGTCGGTGGGCATCGTTCGACATTTCCTTTCGGTTCGTTTGAGTACCATAGCGAATCCTGCGCATGGAGGCAAAATAGAAAACCACCCCCGGCAATTTGTCGGCGGTGGTTTTTTGTGGTCGGTTTACAGTTTTTCAGGGTTGCAGAGATTCTGGTCGCGTACCGCGCTCCTGCCGCAGTTTTTGCAAAAATGCGCGGCCGGTTGAATCAGTTTTTTAAAAGCCTCGGTTTCAGATTCGATATAACCCTCCTCCTGAAGTGCGCAGAGCGTTTTTTCGGTTGCTGTTTCCATGGGGGATTCCTTTCTTATATGCACCCAGCGATTCTGCTGAGTTTGAAGGGTTCACTTTATGATTTGTATCCACCTTAATTTTATAGTAGGTAGGATTTTAACATTCTCAAGGCACCATTCCCAAAAGATGCCGATTTTTAAAGGAAACAGATAGTTATTTAAAAACATAATCGCAGGTTTAGACCAACCGCGGTAAAACGGAGGTGCCATGCAGACACCCAAATGCCTGGCCAGCCGAAATCCGTCTCCCCGATCAAATTGTACTTCAGCGACCCACCCGGCTAAGCTGTTTTTTCTTTCGAACCTCTTTTTTATAGTCCTTTTTCTGTGGCTGCCGGGTCCCGCTGCCGGGGCCGATTATATCGATATCGTTACCCCGCAGTGGGACGGGCAGACCAACGCCGACGGTACCGGCCTTTTTTTCGAGATTGTCAGACGGGTCTATTCTCCCGAAGGCATTGCGATGAAATACCGGTTCGTTCCCTGGAAGCGGGCCCAGAAAATGGTCAGCGGCAAAAAAGCGGACGCCATGCTCTGCGTCTGGTGCGAACATGCCAGAGAGGAAGGGCAGCGTATCCCCCGCTGGCCTTTTTTTGTGGAATATACCGCTGTGGTTTTCAAAAAAGATCGGATCGCATCCTGGGCCGGGTTGAAAACCCTGGACGGCAAAAGCGCCGTCTGGCTCCGCGGCTATGACTACCATACCTTTAACCATTTCAAGCCCATCCATTTTTCGCAGTGGACGGAAGTGGACGATTATGCGCGGGCGTGGCTGCTGCTGAAAAGCGGGCATTACGACGTATACATCGACGCTCTCATCGATCTCGAACATTATATCGCGGAGCAATCCGTGGACATGAAGCCCTACCAGTTGGAGATCCTCTGGGGCGAGAATGCCTATGTGGCGTTCGCCCCCAATGAAAAATCCGTTCGGCTGATACGCATTTTCGACCAGCGCATCCTGGAATTGGCTGCATCCGGAGAATTGAAGGCAATCTACGATAAATGGGGGGTGCGCTATCCGCAGGAGGCCTGGGAGCCAGGAAAGAAACGATTATGATTTTGCATCGAAAGCGGATGTAGCATTAAAAATTGGACCCAGGATCAAAAAGGGCCCGGGCTTCAACTCCGGTTGTATTCGGAAAAGTTGAAACCCGGGCCGCACACGTGAATTAATGACGGTCTCGTAAAAAGTTGCAGCGTCGTCATGCCGGACTTGATCCGGCATCCAGAAACCATTGAGATCACTGGATTCCGGCCTGCGCCGGAATGACGAAAAAATGAGAATTTCGACTTTTTACGGTTTCATCAATTGATGGCAAAAAAGGTTTTTCAGGACGTCTTACAAATCCAGCCCGCACTCCTTCAAGGTAACGATCCCGCCTTGGACGCTGACCGGATTCTCCACGCCCAACTCCCTGAGGTTCAACTGGGCCTCGTAGGAGCGCACCCCGGTGTTGCACAGCAGGATCAGATCCTTGTCCCGGGGAACTTCCCCGAAACGCTGCCGCAGTTCGTCCTGGGGGATATTGATCCATCGCTCGGGGTATTTCTCGGCAAAGGCCTCGCCATCCTGGCGGGCGCGGCAGTCGAGAATCATGAGATCGCCGTTTCCCTGGGACCATTTCTGTGCGAAACCCTCGGCGTCGATGGGCTGAAAACGCCCGTCCAGCATGTTTTCGGCCGCATTGGCAAGGGCGTTGAGAGCATCCATGGCCGAGGAGAAGGGGGGCGAATAGGCCAGCTCCACGTTGCTGAGCCGATCGATGGTGGGGTGGTCCTCCAGTATGGCGGCCACCGCGTTGATCCGTCCGACCACGGCATCGCCGTCCTTGCCGAACCCCTGAACGCCGAGTATGCGCCGTGAATGGCGATCCACGACCAGTTCCAGGTGCAGCATGGATTTTTTCGGATAAAAATGGGCCCGGTCGAGTTGAGCTGCCTGAACGCTGACGGCGTCGTAACCGGCCTTGCGCGCGCTCTCGATGCTCAGTCCGGCGCCGGCCAGGGCGGCATCGAAGGTTTTGACTGCGAAGGCGCCCACGGCCCCCTTGAACAGGGCTTTTCCACCGGCCAGGTTGGTGCCGATCACCCGGCCCTGGCGGTTGGCCATGGAGCCTAAGGGAAAGTAGCCCGGCTGGTCGGTTACCAGGTTGCGGATCTCCGCACAGTCGCCGCCGGCATAGATTGCGGGGTCGGATGTTCGCAGATGCTCGTCCACCGCAATGGCGCCCGTGGGGCCGATGGTCAGGCCGGCGTCCCGGGCCAGTTCCATATTGGGGGTAACGCCTACGGCCATGACCACCAGATCGGCATCCAGCCGGCGTTTATCCGTCACCACGGTCTTTACGGAATCGGCTCCTTCCAGGGCCTGGACCTGTTCGCCGAGATAGAAGCGAACTCCGTTTTTTTCCATCTCGCGCTGGGCCATGCGGGCGAACATGGAACTCACGAATCCCGGCATGATCTGACGGGTATACTCGACGATGGAGGTTTCCACCTCCCACATGTCAGCCAGGGCCTCGGCCATTTCCAGCCCGATGAATCCTCCGCCGATGACGACTGCGCGCTCGACCTTGCCGTTGGTCACCAGTTCCTTGATGGCCTGGGCGTCGTTGAGGTTGGACGCCGTGTGCACCATGGGCAGGTCTGCGCCGGGGATGGGCAGGCGCCGGGGGCGGCTTCCCGTTCCCAGGACCAACTGGTCGTAGGGCAGAGCATCGGTGGAGCCATCTTCCCGAAGGATATGGATCTGCCGGTTTTCCCGGTCGATGCGCTCGACGCGGGTTCGGGTGAGCACTTCTATGTCCTTGCAATTTTTGAAAAAGGCTTCGTCGCGCAGCATGTGAAAGCTGGTTTTGCGCAGATCGTTCACATCGCTGACATCGCCGGAAACGTAAAAGGGAATGCCGCACCCGCCGTAGGAGACAAAGCGATCCTGATCGATGATCGTAACGCGGGAGCCGGGTTCCAGCCGTTTAAACCGGCAGGCAGCTTTGGATCCAAGGGCCACACCGCCGACGATGATTACGTTTTGAGCCATTTCAACCTCTCTTGTGAATCGTTTTTTTCAATACCATTTTTCTTCAGGATAATTGCCGTTTTTACGTCATTGTTTCGTCTGTCATGCAATATTTCGGCATAAACCGTTATAAAATGATCTTTTTAAAGGCGTTGTCAAGACCCATTTGCCCGCAGCAGCGCCATTGCCGGGTGTGTTCTCAGGGATCGGATCCATCGCGTCGAACCAGCAGCAGGGTGTTGCCGATGACGGTGAGGCTGGAAAGCAGCATGGCCGTGGCAGCCACCAGGGGCGTGAGCAGGCCGCTCATGGCAACGGGGATGCTGATCAGGTTATAGATCCAGGCGCACCATAGGTTTTGGGCGACTTTTGCGTTGACCTGGTGGGAGAGGGGGAAAAAATCAAGCAGTTGGGCGGGGTCGCCGCGCATGAGGGTAACGTGGGCGGCCTCTTTGGCCAGTCCGAGACCCGATTGAACCGCCACCGCCAGGTGGGAGCGGGCCATGGCCGCGGCATCGTTGACGCCGTCGCCCACCATGGCCACCTGCTGCCCGCTGTCGATGAGCGCTTTGACGTAGTCCGCTTTGTCCGCCGGCATCAATCCGCCCCTGGCATGGGGCATATCGACAAAGCAGGCCACCTCCCGTGTGGCGGCATCCCCGTCACCGGAAATCAAATGAAGGTCAGCGATTTTGTGTTTCAGGTCCGCGACCAGGGCCGGCACTGACGGCCGCACCGCGTCACCGAAGAAGAGGATGGCTGCCGGACGGCCGTCGATGCTGAAAAAGACCCTCGACGTGGGCGCCCCTTGGGCCAGTTCGTCGGAGATGTCGTCGGGGATGTTTTCGGGAAAAGCGTCTTTCCAGGCGAATGCCCGGGTGCCGATGCACAGGACTTTTTCGCCGGTACGACCCTGTACCCCCTCCGGAAAGATCGCCGTATCGACAACGGCTGCCGGTTCGATGCCTTTTTTTTGGGCATCTGCTTTTATGGCTCGGGCGATTTCGTGGTCGTAGTTCTGCTCCAGGCCGGCGGCCAGGGAAACGATGGCCTCTTCTTCGCACCCCGGCCGGCATCGGATGCCGCTGGCCTGCCAGCGTCCTCGGGTCAGAGTCCCGGTTTTGTCGAAGACGATGCTGTCAATGGTACCGGCCCGTTCGAAGGCCTCGATCTCGCGAACCAGGATGCCTTTGCGGCCCGCCAGGGAGATACCGGCCAGGCGCGCCATGGGTATGGCCACGCCCAAGGCGCAGGGACAGGAGATGACCATTACGGTCACGGCCCGCACCATCGCCTGTTCGGCGGGCATGCCGACAGCCAGGCAGGCCAGTCCCGTCGAGCAGGCCAGGCCCACGACAATGGGAACGAACCACCGGAGCATGCGGTCCGTGCGGCCTTCGAAGCGGCTTTTCTGTTCCAGGCTGCGGGACATGATGGCAATCATGCGGCCCAGTACGGTATCCGTTCCCACCGTTTCAGCGGTTGCCACGATCCGGCCTGCTATGACCCGGGTGCCGCTTTTTACGGTGTCTCCCTCTGAAACCCGGACCGGTCGGGGTTCGCCGGTGAGGGAAGACTCGTCCAGTTCCGCTTTGCCGGATTCCACTCTTCCGTCCGCCGGAAGAATTTCATCGTCCTCCACAGCAAAGCGATCTCCGTCCGAAAGCTGTCCGATGGCCACATATTTTCCTTGGGGCCAGGCGTCGGCGATCAGGCGCACTTTGGCTGGCTGCAGGGCAAAAAAAGCGTCCAGGTCGCGGCGGACGCGACCGCGGGCCTGCTGTTCCAGGAATTTTCCCAAAAGAACCAGGGTAATGAGCATACAGGCCGTGTCGAAGTAGAGGTGAATGCTTCCGCTCAGCCAGTTGATTAGACTGTAAACGAAGGCGCAGCCGGCTGCCAGTCCCACCAGGGTTTCCATTCCCGGCGACCGATGAATCAGGCCGAACCAGGCTTTTCGCAGCATGGGGCCGCCGCCGTAGACAAACACCACCAGCGCCATGGCCACGATGGGAAAAGAGATTTTGGATACGGCATCGGCGGGCAGGTCGGTAAAGAAACCGGCATACAGGGCCCAGGAGAGCATCATGACATTGGCGGACAGCAGGCCGGTAACGATCAGGCGGGTCAATTCCCTGCGCAAACCGGTGCGGTCGGCATCCGTCGAACCGGCTTCGCGACTCTGGTATCCCAGACGGCTCAGAGCCCGGTGAATCTGGTCCGGCGCCACCCGGTCGGGGCGGTAGCGGCAGTGCAGGCGATCCGTGGAAAAGTGGCAGTGGGCCTCCTCTACGCCGTCCAATCCGGCCACCGTTTTTTCGATCACCCAGGCGCAGGCCGTGCACCACATGCCCTCAACGGTCAGGTTGAATGCCAGGGTTTCTGTACCGTTTTGTTCGTCGCGGCCGCTATCTGCAGCGGTGGACGGCGTCGAAGGCTTCTCCCGGTGGATGCGCTTCAGATCCTCTTCGTCAGCCGGTATCACCCCGGCTGCCACGCACTGCCGGTAAAGGTCGGACTCTTTGAACCGGGCGGGATCGTTGATTTCGGCGGATTCCAGCAGCATGGTGTAAACCATGCTGCAGCCCTGGCAGCAGAATTTCAGGGGGCGGCCTTGGATGGTTTGGTGAACCGTTGCGTATCGCAGAGGGAGACCGCAGAGATCACAGTTGGCAGGCGTCATGGAAATTGGGTATCATCTTTCCCCGAGGCTTTTGACATAGGCGATGACGTTCCAGCGGTCTTCCACGGCCACGGTGGTGGCCAGGGCCGGTTGACGCCCGTCGGGGATGCCGAAGCTGATCTCCTTGAACAGTGCGCCGGCAGGCATGGTTTGGACCTTGGCGCTGCGCAGGTCGCCGGGCGGGGGTGCAAAGCTCTGGCCCACGGTACCGTAGCCGTCAAAGTTTTTTCCGTGGCAGTGGATACAGTAACGGGCGTAGGCGGTTTGGCCGGCCCGGATGGCAGCCGGTTCGGTAAGTGCAAAAGGTGCGGCCAGGTCCCCGGCGTCGACAGCGTGATAGAGGGCTTCTCCGCCGTGAACGGGCACACTGCCGGGTGCCATCACCGGAATGGGATTCTCATGGGGCTTGACGGCCGGGGTTTGCCACATGCGGCCGACCGACATGAACTCGTCGTAGCCGGTGAGTACGCCCCAGGCAACCAGCAGTACCGTTGCTGCAATCAATCCGACGGACAGGATGCGAACCATTATTCTCCTCCGGCTCCCCTGACGTGCTGCTGATGGGGCAGCCGTTGATAGACCGCATAGGGCGACGAAGCCGGCACGTCCTTCACCGGCCGGTAGGCCCAGGTGGGCTGGCCCATATCCGAAACCACATAAAAGGATAGAAAGCCTTTGAACAGGATGATGCCCAGCATGACGCCGAGCCATATCCAGGTTCTAAGCGATGATTCTTGATGGTGGTCGTTCATTTCAGATTTTCACTCCCAAGAGGCCATGCATGACGATGTAGAAAAAGCCCCAAATAAAGGTTCCAGCAACGATCAGCATCATGATCAGCGGAAAGGGGGCGTTGCGCTCCTCGATGCCGTCGGCATAGTGGCCGGTGATGGTGTTTTTGCGCGTCTCGCTGTCCTTGCTGCGCAGGTGAGCATAGGCCAGCCCAACGCCGAACACCACCATGAAGATCAGGGTGGGAAACAGCCAGGCCATGGTGTGCTGAAAGTTGAGCAGTTCGAAAAATCGCATGATGGCTACCTTATCCTTGACGATTGCGTAAAAAGCCTGAGACCTCCTGCTAAACAACAGACGGGACAAGAAGGCTTGCGAGTCCCAAGGGATTAAGCGTAACGCGGATATCGGGTTCTTTACGCAATCGTCACCTCTTATTTGCTGAAATAAAGCGCATAGGCCAGTACCGCCGCCGTAGCACTGAGTCCGCCCACCGCCAGCAGAAAAAGACCATAGATTTCAAGCCGGTGGATCCGGGTGGTCTTCACCGGTGGTTGATCCTCATTGTCCCGCAGAGGCAGAAAGCGGGCCCGCTGCTGCTCGCTG
Source organism: Desulfosarcina widdelii (assembly GCF_009688965.1). Lineage (GTDB taxonomy): Bacteria > Desulfobacterota > Desulfobacteria > Desulfobacterales > Desulfosarcinaceae > Desulfosarcina > Desulfosarcina widdelii. The sequence goes on from NZ_AP021875.1 coordinate 5,042,449, forward strand.
AACTGGCCGGTTTTAAAGGCCCAGTAGAACACGACCAGGCTGAGGATTATGCCGATGGCGATATAGGCGATGAAGTAGGGGTAGTACATGATTAGGCCTTTAGGCTATAGTGGTTTAGGTGTATAGTCTTTAGAGTCAAATTTTTTTTCCTACAGTCTAAACCGCTTCAGCCTAAGCCCCTGGCGCGCATGCGCCTTACGGCTCATACGCCGCATCGATTCCCTTCGGTGCCATATTGGCGTCGCTGTCATTGATAAAATAAACGGCCACGTAGTTGCCCACATCCCAGATTTTCTCCGACTCCAGTTCCCGCTTGAAGTACGGCATGGCCGTGCCGGTGATGCCGTTCATGATCTGGTAGTAGAGAATGCCGCCGCTGATCTCCCGGTTTTTCAGAATCGTGAAGTTGAGCGGCGGAGGATAGATATACGGCTGGGCCGGCCCCATGCCGTCGCCCACCGGGCCGTGGCATCCCAGGCAGAAATCCTGGTAGATCTTGTGGCCCCGTGCCAGTCCCGCCTCGGTGGTGGGATAGGGATTGGGCAGGTCGCGCCATCCCTGGGGCACGTGTTCGTTGATCCAGGCCACATTGGCATCCGGCCCGGCTTCGTAGGCCGTAATGGCCTCCGCTTTCCATTTGTGCTGGCGCTGCATGCGCCGGTCGGCATCCTTCATGCCAAGGCCCTGGACGTAGCGGATGAGGTGGCCCATGTTCTCATCGCCCAGGAATTTGAACGCCGGCATGATGGACAGCGGGCGCGTATACCTCGGGTTCGTAAAATGGGCCACATGCCAGTCGTCGGGGTGCTCGCCGCCGTCCTGGGAAAGATCCGGTCCGGTGCGCTGGGAACCCAGCAGGATGGGGTAGTCCGCCACGTAGTCACCGGCCTGGGCGATGCGCTCAGCCCCCAGGCCCCAGTCGATGGTGCGGATGGATTGGCTGTGACAGTAGACGCAGCCGTTGGCGATATACAATTTCCGGCCGGCCGCCTCCTCGTCGGACCGCTGGCGGAAGATTTCCGATGGCGTTGTGCGGCTGGTATGCACATAGGGCAGCAGGATTACCACAAAGACGATGGCGGCCAGAATCAGCAAAGAGCCGGTAACCACGGCAAGGGGAGTCATTTTCATGATGACGCTCCGGTTTTTCCGAACAGGGTGCGGACGATGTTGTAAAATCCCAGCACCGCACTGGAGAAAATCATCAGGCCCAGGCCGGCGCGGACCACATAGTAGATGTGGATTTCGGGCAGCACCCGATAGACCGTTTCGCCGTTCAGCCAGGCATGGCCCTGAATCAGACCGGCGATGGTCAGGACGATGGTGAAACCAACCATGCCGATGAGGACCATCCAGTATTGAAAATCGGCCAGAAACCGGCTGAACAGCGGCTTGCCGGAGAGTTTCGGTACGGTGTAGTACAGCCCGCCCAGTGCGATCATACCGGCGAATCCCAGCACACCGAGATGGGCGTGGGCCACGACCCAGTTGTTGAAGTGGGTCACGCGCTGGACATCGGGCAGGGCCATGAGCGACCCCTGGATGCTGACGAAAAAATACATGATGGTGCCGGTAAAGACGAATTTTGCGCCGATGTCGGCGTGAATCTCGCCCAGGCGGCCCTTGGCCGTGTACCAGATGTTGATCAGAAAGGCCATGACCGGGATCACCATGGCCACGCTGTCCACAATGGCCACCACCTTGAGCCAGGTGGGTACCGGTACCTGCAGCAGGTGATGGGTGCCGATGTGGGTGTAGACCACGATCAGGGCCCAGAATCCAAGCAGGGATAGGGTGTGGCTGTAAAGTGGCGCCCGGCAGGCCCGGGGAATCACGTAATAGGCCACGGCTGCGGAAAGGGGCGTCAGCAGCAGCCCGAAGACGTTGTGCCCGTAAAACCACAGCAAAATGGCGTCGGGGATGCCCACCAGCGCGCCGCTGTCCGGCCGCCAGATCACGTTGCCCAGGGCGAAGGTGCAGGCCGTCAGGATGACGCCGGCCAGCACATACCACACCGAGACATACAGAATCGGCTCCTGGCGGTTTTTGACGGTCATGATGAAGTTATAGAAAACCAGGCCGAAGGCGGCCACCACCATAATGTCGAGATACCAGATCAGTTCGGCATATTCGCGGCCCTGGGTGAAGCCGGCGGCCAGGCTGGCCACCGCTCCGACAAGGGCGATGTTCCAGGCGACGACGGTAAAGACGCCCAGCCGTTCGCTGAACAGGCGGGTTCGCAGCAGCCGGGGAACCAGATAGAAGGCCGCCGAGAGCAGTCCCGGGGTAACGAAGCCGAACAGCACCAGGTTGACGTGGGTGGGGCGAACGCGGCCGAAGACGATGCCGCCCATGTTTTCGGTCAGGTCCGGCGCCACGAGTTCCGTTGCCCCGAGAAGCCCGTAAAAGGTGGCCACCATCATCCAGAAGGCGGATGTCAGGGCAAACCCCTTGGCGGTGGTGTAGCTGGATTCAAGGGTTTGGGGTTCAGCGGACAATGATCGCTCCTTGGGGTTTGTTTGCTGATATTTTTTGCTTAAACAATCCTGGTATCATTTTCGTGTGAATGTACTGAAATCAGACGTCAGAAGACAGAATTCAGAAATTCATCAGTGTCGCTTCGCTCCGTCTTCAGAATCCAGACCTCCGGCCTCTGACCTCTGTCCTCCGTCCTCCGACTTCCGGCATCAGCTATGGCATGCCAGCCAGCAGCCCAGGTTGACCTTCCTTTCCCGGTGGCATTCGATGCAAAAGCCCATCTTGAAGCGTTTGCCTTTGAGGCGGTCCATATCCCGGACTTCTCCGTGGCAGGACTCGCAGGCGACCTCTTTTTTGATGTGCCGCTGGTGATTGAACAGCACATGCTCTGCCAGTTCGTATACTTTCACCCACGGCGTGGGGGTGTCGCTGTTAAAGTAGTCGTGCTCTTTCTGGATTTCCGGGTGGTTGGCGATGATGTAGTTGTGGCAGTGCAGGCACTTTTCCACTGGTGGCAGGCCCGGATGAATGGAACGCCCCACATAGGGGTGGCAGTAGTAGCATTCGATGGCCTTGTGGCCGGCATGCAGCCGATGGCTGAAGGGAATGGGCTGGGCTGCCCCGATGCGCGTGGCCGGCGAGGCGTAAAAGAAGAATAAAAATCCCAGTACCAGGACGCCACAAATGGCCATCCATGCCACGGGGCCGCGGTTACTCCATATCCGTATCAGGGTTTCACCGAAGGCGGTAAAAAAGCGCATGGGCCGCCCCCGGGTACCGATGAGAATCACGATTACCGTGAGGGTAAGCAGCGAAAAGGAGGTAATCAGAATTTCCATTATAAACGCTCAGGGTGATAGAGGTTTAAGCTGAAGGCTGAAAGGGTGCCGCCTGACGCCGTTCTTCTGCCGCATACGTTCATCATTTTCGTTTGGAATCGCATTTTCACTGGTTGTTCTTAAACATCTTCCGTCTTCAGTCCATTCGCCTCGATTAACTCCGGAAACTGCTTGAAATAGCCGGTAACGGCCGCGGCCAGCAAACCGAAAAATCCCACGGCCACGGCAATTTCCACCCACCCCAAAGGCAGGTGGTGGATGTGGTGGTTGAAGGCCGGGCCGAGCAGCAGATAGTGTTCCAGCCAGATCCCCGCCATGACGGCCAGGCAGATAACGACCATGGCCCGGGGTATCATTTTGATCCTGCGGTTGATCAGGATCAGAAATGGTGCGACGAAACAGCCGATGAAGATGGTCCAGGCCAGTTTGTCCCAGGGTGCGGCCATGGTGCGTTCGATGATGTAGGCGGTCTCCTCGGGAATGTTGCCGTACCAGATGACTACGAACTGGGCGTAGAAAAAGTCGGCCCACACCAGGCAGAAGGCGAAAAAGAGTTTGCCGATGTCGTGGAACTGGTTCTCCTCGACGTGATAGCCGTTGTTTTCGCTCATATGCAGCAGGGCGCTGAGGACGATCAGTGCTCCGAAGCCGATATAGATGGCTTTGACGAAGCTGTAGGCGCCGAAGAGGGTCGAAAACCAGTGCGGATCGGCGGCCATCACCAGGTCGTAGCCCACCAGGGAGAGCACAAGGGCAAAGGCCAGCAGATAGAGGATGCCGAAGACGGTGGCGCGGGCGGCCATACGCTCCTCGTCCGGCGGCCGGCGGTCCCAGCGGGCCTGCAGTCGGCGTCCCACAGGCCCGGAGGCGCCGAGATCTTTAAGGGTAAAATAGAGCCGATGGTAAAGAAAGGCCAGGCCAAAGCCATACAGCAGAATCAGCCCGGCCAGGTCCCGGCCGAACAGAAAGGGAACGTTGAGCCAGACCTCCTTGCCGTGCAGGTCCTCGTGCAGCCAGGGGAAAACGTGCTGCTGGCCGAGAAAGAGGATGACGAACAGGGCCAGCGAAATGGGGAAAAAGGCGGCGAAGGATTCGGCCACGTTGGCCAGAGGCGCACTCCAGCGGGCTTTGACCGTGTGCATGAGGGCCGAGAAGAGCACTGCGCCCTGAGCAATGGCCGAGAAGAAGAGGAAATTCAGCAGATAGGCCTGCCAGGCCCGGGCCGGATTGCCGATCAAAGCGACGGTGATGAAAATCAGGGCCCCGATGGCGGCCAGGCCATAGAAGATTTTCATCAGCTGCGGTGGTTTTTTTATGTTTGCCATGGTTTTCATTCGTCCGCGGTTTTTATTTCCGCACCGTTTTCTTCAAAAAAGCGGGTCAGTTTTTCCTTCTCGCCGATGGGGCAGCGGGCCAGCACCCCGAAGCAATCCCCGGTAAAGCGCTCGTCATAGAGCGGTTGGGTATCGAAGCGGGGCAGACGGGCCTGGGAGATCAGCCCCAGGACATTTCCGAAGACGGCGAACAGGATGGTGAATTCGAATCCCACGATGAAAAAAGGCACCAGCGCCACGACCGGTTTGCCGCTGACGATCAGCGACCAGCGGGTGGCGGTAAAAGCGGCCAGGGAAAACCCGGCGAAAAACCCGACGATGCCGCCGACCAGGGTAAACCAGCCCACCTTGCTCTTGGGCGGCTGAAGGGCATCCTCAATCTCATGGCTGGGGATGGGGCTGTGCACCCGCTCGATGGCCCAGGAGGTCTCCCGCAGCCGGTCGATGGCGTCGGCGGCGCCGCGCTGGCTGGAAAAGACCCCCATGATGGAAATGGTATCAGCCGTCATGGGACCCTCCTTCGTGCAGGGTTTCTTTCATCTCGGTCATGGAGACCGACGGCAGATGTTTGACGAAGAGCACGAACAGGAAAAAGAAGAGGCAGAAGCTGCCGACCATGATGCCGTATTCAACCCAGGTCGGGGCGTAAAGCCCCCAGGCGTGGGGCAGAAAATCATGGGCCACCGACCCGATGATGATCACGAAGCGTTCGTACCACATGCCCACGTTAACCAGCAGGGAGATGACGAAAAGTACCCGGATGTTGGTGCGCACTTTTTTAAAAAACAGCAGCAGCGGAATGAGGACGTTGCACGAGACCATGATCCAGTATTCCAGGGCATAGTCGCCAAAGGCCCGCCAGCGAAAGGATTCTATCTCCACGGGGTTGTGGCTGTACCAGGCGATGAAGATTTCGGTGGCATAGGCGAATCCCACAATGAGACCGGTGAAGATAATGGTTTTGGCTACACTTTCCAGGACCCGGTCGGTGATAATGGCTTCGTATTTGAAGATGATGCGCAAGGGGATCATCAGGGTCACCACCATGGCCAGGCCCGAATGTATGGCCCCGGCCACGAAATACGGCGCAAAAATGGTGGTGTGCCATCCGGGAACCACACTCAGGGCGAAATCCCAGGAAACCACGCTGTGCACCGAGATGACCAGGGGGGTGGCCAGAGCGGCGAAAAAGAGGTAGCCGCGGGCGTAGTGGCGCCAGATTTCATACTCTCCGGTCCACCCCAGCGAAATCACGGTAAAGATCTTGCGGCGCACCCCCACGGCGCGGTCGCGGATGGTGGCCAGATCGGGCAGCATGCCGGTATACCAGAACAGGCTGCTGACCGTCAGGTAGGTGGAAATGGCCACCACGTCGAACATCAGCGGCGACTGGAAGTTGGGCCACAGGGTCCGCTGGTTGGGGATCGGCAGCATGTAGTAGACCATCCAGACCCTTCCAAGATGGATGAAGGGATAGAGTCCGGCTGTGCACACGGCGAAAACGGTCATGGTTTCGGCGGCCCGGGCGATGGGATTGCGCCACGGCGCCCGGAACAGGTGCAGGATGGCGGAGATCAGGGTGCCGGAATGGGCGATTCCCACCCAGAAAACGAAGTTGATCAGATAGGTGCCCCAGTGCACCGGATTGTTCTGACCGGCGACACCGATGCCCACCAGGATCTGGTAGAGCCAGCATCCGGCTCCCATGAGCACTCCGGCGAAGAGCAGGGTCACGGTGACCCAGTAGCTGCGCGGCGGCGGGTCCAGCGTATCGAGTACGGTATTATCGATGGTTTGATAGGTGAGTGTTTGCTCCATCGGATCCTTTGTCCTATTCCGGATGAATCGGAATAAACAAATCACAAGCACCAAATTTCAAATAAATTCCAAATTCCAATATCCAAATCGCAAACAGAACCGGACCTGTGGTTTGGAATTTTTTTATTGGGATTTATTTGTGATTTGTATTTTGGTTATTGTGATTTCTCCTCCAATATCATGACCTGCAAACGAGTCGTGCACCAATTATTTAATTTAAACGGTTTGGGTCACCTTCTTCAAATAAATCACCGCCGGTTTGGTGTTGAGATAACCCATCACCTGATAGGCTCGCGGATCCTTGATCAGCTGGCTCACCCGGCTGTTTTTGTCCATCAGGCTGCCGAAGGTCAACGCGCCGGTGGGGCAGGTCTGGGCGCAGGCCGGCACCACCTCACCATCGCGGATGGGTCGCTTTTCGTTCTTGGCCGTGTTGTGCGCTTTTTTGATACGCTGGATGCAGAAAGAGCATTTTTCCATGACACCCTTGCTGCGCACGGTGACGTTGGGGTTGAGCTGCATGTTCAGCGGTTTGGGCCACTGCCAGTCGAACCAGTTGAAACGTCGCACCTTATATGGGCAGTTCTGGGCACAGAAGCGTGTACCGATGCAGCGGTTGTAAATCTGGTTGTTGAGCCCTTCTTTGGAGTGATGGGGCGCATAGACCGGGCAGACCGCCTCGCAGGGGGCGTTGTCGCAGTGCTGACACATCATGGGAAGAAAGGTCATGCGGGCCATGTCGTCCGGATCGTGGTAGCGCTGGATCTGCAGCCAGGCCATCTCGCGACCCTCCAGGATGCGCTGCTCACCGACAATGCCGATGTTGTTTTCGGCGTAGCAGGCCGCCACGCAGGCCGTGCAGCCAATGCAGCGGTCCATGTCCACGACCATGGCCCAGCGGTAGCCGTCGTGGTCGTGGGGCGGGTAGAGATCGCGCTTGGGATCGTAGCCTTCTGGGGTCGGCGGCGTCAGGGGAAAGGTGTCCATGGTCAGCCCTTCCTTGCCGTGGCCGCTTTTGTGTCCGATCTGCTCGACGGCCACGGTGGGGACGATTTTGCGGTGATACGCCACCCGGCTGCCCGATGTGGTGGCCAGTTGAACGGCCCGGCCGGTTTTCTGCATGTTCTTCAGCGCGGCAACGAATGACGGGGCGCCGGTGTCGGCATGGGTCGATGGATCCAGGAGGGACAGCGGGTTTGTGCCCTGGCCGCTGGCCCAGCGTCCGTAATCGGTGTGCCCCTGTCCGGCGGGCACGACGACAGTGCCCGGAAACACCCCCTCGTAGGCATAAGCCGGCACCTCGATTTCGCCGTTTGCGGTTTTCAGGAGAAGGACTTCTCCTTCCCGAACCCCGGAAGCGTTCAACGTGTCCGGGTGGACCAGGGCCGTGGTCTGCCACGGAATCTGGGTCAGGGTGTCCGGCGTTTCGATCAGCCAGGGCCGGTTGGCGCCGCGGCCGTCGAAAAAACGGATCGATGGCGGTGCCAGCAGTGTCGGCGCTTCTTTCGGCGCCGGCAGGGATTCCAGGCTGCGTTTGAGCGCTGCCGTGGCCCTGAGGTTGATTCGGGGGGAGCTGCCTTTTGGGCTTGTTTCGGGAAAGCGGCCGCCTTTCTGGATGGTTTGCAGCCAGTCGGTGGAACTGCTGCTGCCCAGTTTTTCCAGCACCACCCGGGTGACCCATTCCTGATAGCTGGCGGCCGGGCGCTGGTCCTCGGGAAGCAGACCGATCATCAGGTCTCCCAGTGCCGGGGCCTGGGTAATTTTGCCCATGGCCGGCTGCAAGGTGGCCAGGGTGGCGGTGTTGCCTTCATACATATCCCAGGTTTCCAGGGCCAGTTGAACGGGCACGACGAGATCGGCATGGGCGGTTGTCTCGTCCATGAAATTGGCAAAGGCCACAACGAAACGGTCTCTGGCTTTCAGTGTATTGGCGATGCGCTCGCCGCCGGGAATGGAGAAGACGGGATTGACGTTGTTGAGAAATACCAGCTCAACGGACCGGTCGTCCATGCCATCGAAGGCACCAAGAACCGCCGCTCGCGAATCGGCGATTTCCACCCGGTGGCGGTTTTCGAAATCGAACAGGGAAAGATCGGGGTCCAGCACCCGATTCAACAGCAGTGCAGCCAGCTCTGCGGCCACGGCTGAACCGTTTTCGCCGGTATTGCCGGTCCCCAATACGAGGGGACGGCGGGCGGCGAGAAGTCGCCGGGTGATGACGGCCTGATCCTCGGTGGAGACGCCGGACATGAGGGCCACCGTTTCCGGGGTGTAATCCTCAATCATATCCTTGAGCAATTTGCCAAGATTGCCGCCGACCTTGGGCCTGTCTTCCGCGGCCATCACCGATCGGATTTGTCCCATGATCACCACCGCTTCGGTGCCCGGGCGACAGCCGATCCAGCGGTCGGCATTGGCCCCGGTGAGGGACTGAAAGGGGCTTACCTGAATGAACAGACCCTTGGTGCCGTTGCTCAGCAGGTGCATGGCCTTGAATTTGCGGGCGTATTCCACCGGCGACAGCCAGGTTTCCAGGAAATCGGCGCCAAAACCCAGCAGCAGATCGGCCCGGTCCATGTTCAGGCCGGGCAGTATTGGGCTGCCAAAAAGCTGCTGGCAGGCGAATTTGAGCGATTCGTAGGCCAGGGGTTCGAAGACCACCGGGTCCGGGCCGCCAAAGTGATCCATGACACGGGCAAACAGGTCCAACTGGGTCTGCCCCACGGTCTCGGTGATCAGGGCCACCCGTTCTTTTCCGTGATCGGCCGCGGTTTCGGCCTTTTTCCGGATCAGGTTGCCGGCTTCGTAAAAGGAGAGCGTCTGCCAGCCGTCCGGCGTTTTCAGGCAGGGTTGCTGCAGACGGTCGGGATTGTAAATTCCCTGCAGTGCTGCCTGTCCCCGGATGCAAAGGGCGCCGCGATTGGTCGGATGCAGCGGATTTCCCTCCAGCTTGATGACCCGTCCTTCCCGGTTTTTGGCCAGCACTCCGCATCCTGCCGGGCACTCTCGGCAGGTCGAGGCATACCAGGCTGCCTCGCCGGTGACCATGTCCTCGGTGGCCTGGACCATTGTAAAGAGATTGCTTTCCGATTTGGAAGAACAGCCGGCGGCAAAGGCGACGCTGCCCATGGATGCAATTTTGAGAAAGGTTCTGCGGTTCATACAGGTTGCCTGTCAATGCCGGGGTTTCCATGCCGGTGACATGGATCGGTCGGTTCAGCGGTTCGTCGTACAGTCGATGGACGGGCAAAAATCTGAGAAAATCTCGCGTCGCCTTGGCGGTACGATGGTGGAGCAAAGGGGGACCAGCAGACGCGAATTGTGGTAAATGAAATCAACGATAGCAAAAGGCCAAAGGGGTGTCAATTGCCGAATACGGCAAAAACAATATAAGCATATGATTAATAATGGGATATAGCTATCAGGGGGTGGGGTGGGCACCCGGATCCTATCCGGTTTGGCGCCAGGCGATTTTAAAAAGGGTTGGTCATCCAGACGCCGGTTCGCAGACGCCAGACCAGAGCCGGCCCGGCCGTCAGGGTCGTGAAAAGGATGATGGCAGCCAAAAGCTGCCATGCTGAATGATGAATGCGTTTGACCGCCGGCTTTGACAGGATCGGGTGGCGGCTGCGGACGCGGTCGGCGGTCCACAAAGAGATCGAGGAGAGAACGACGACCGCAATGCAGCCGAAAATGAGAAATCCGGCCCCGTAGTAATCCGAAAGGAAGAGGCACCAGGGGCAGGGGTGGGAAAGCACCTGGTAATAGTACACCGACCAGAAATGTTTGATACAGATCGATGCCGCAGGGGCCCAGAGTATCATGATCGCGGCCGGCAGGATGCCCGACCCGTGTTCGGGGAGGTGAATTCTTCGGACTGCCAGGATCAGCAAACTGACGGATCCTGCCAGGTGCCCCCAAAAGGAGGCCGCCAGGAGTCGTCCGGTGACGGCCGCTGCCGATGTTTCCTCGAGTACTTGATCGTAAACCGCCGCACAGCAGCTTACCGGCGGGGTCGATTCGACTTGCATCAGGGCCAGCCAGGAATAGATAAAGGCTGCAAGGAGAAACGGTGCGGCGGTGAGCCAGATACGAGCGGCCTGCCACGTCAATCCTCCCATGGGATCAAAGCGGTTCAACCGCTCCAGCACCCACCAGGCGTAAAGGATGACCAGGGCCAGACCCCAGAAAATCAAAGCTCGGCTGCCGTAGCTCCCCATGGCCTGCAAGACGCCGGTGCCGCACATGGCGCCGGGGACCACCCGGTGCCAGGCCACGGCAATGCCGATCAGACCCAGCAAGGCCGCTGACGCCAGACAGGCCAATGCTCCCCTGGCCAGCAGGGCGGCGACTTCAGCGTCGCGTTCCCTGAGGAGCTGGCGGCTGTCGGTACGATTCGGTTGCCAGTCGAGAAAAACATTGACTGATCGAAGGGCAGCCAGCCCGTAAATCAAAAGTCCGGTGAAGGCCGCCGACCAGAAGGCCCACGTCAGCGGATGCCAGATCACGTCGGATTTCCCCGAGTCAGGCGGCCGGATGCCAGGTGGTAGCGCAGATGAAAGGCGACGGATGTCTTTAGCCGCGGATCCTGGGAACAGACCACCGTGACGGCGCCGGCATCGGCGGCAGCCCGCAGTTGTGCGATTATTTGCCGGGCATGATCATCGTCCTGAAAGGCCGTGGGCTCGTCGGCCAGGATGAAGCGGGGCTCTCCGCTCAGGGCCCGGGCCACGGCCAAACGCTGGCGCTGGCCGCCGGAAAGCTCCCTGGCTGGGAACCGGCCTAAGTCGGCCAGGTCGTTCTCTACGAGTCGTTTTTGAATTTGCGCTTGCATGCGGGACCAGGAAATTTTTCTGGGGATCAGGGGGAGAAGAAGATTTTCCGCGGCACTGATATCCGGGACCAGGGCCAGATGCTGGAAAACGATGCCCACATTGCGTCTCCACGGGTCGCGATGGTTTGCCGGCCAGCGGGAGATGGGCTGGCCGTCGGCATGAATTTCTCCGCCGGTGGGGCGCAGCAGTCCGCCCAGAAGGTTCAGCAGCGTGCTTTTGCCAGCGCCGGTTTCACCGGTGACCAGGGTGAGTGTGCCGGGGGCGAACCGAGCGTCCACCGATTCCAGGACAGGCCTTTTTGCGCTGCAACGCCCCGGCCAGTGAAAGCCGAGCCGGTGGCAGACGAATCCGGGGATCAGTTCCATGGGTCGGCCATCAGCAGGTGCCAGGGTTCGTTGGCCACCTGTTTGACGGTGGCCAGAAATACTGCCGCCAGGTAAGGGATGATTACCAAAGCGGAGATTTCCAGCAGGGCGATCAGCGCGCCGGAACGGCTGAGGACCAGGGCGGGCAGGTGCTGGCCGCCGGTGAGCCACCACGCGGCGATGCCGGCGGCCGGCGGGTAGAATACCACCGAGTAGGCCGATGCCAGCCCGGCCGCCAATGCGGGCGTCCCGAGCAGAGCGGCCTGGAAGATTTGCAGCCGCACCAGATCGCCGGTTGTCCATCCGAGGGACTTGAGCAGACCCCAGTGGGCCTGCCGGCTGCTGCCGGTTGCGGCGGTACCGGCAACGATCCATACCAGTGCGAGGATGGCCGGCACACAGGCTACCACGGAGATGCCGCCCCTATGCACCGCTCGCTGGTGGTGCCGAAGGACACCGTCGCTGCGTCCGGTGATGTGGACCGGCCAGGGAAAGGCATCGGCCAGATCCGCCTGGATGGCAGGTTCTTCCTCTTCGTGGAAGAGACTGACGGCCAGATCGCTGGCCTCACCCGGTAACAGGCCCAGCAGCCGCCGGGCATCGTTCGGCGCCATCCAGACCAGGTCATGGGTGGCCAGACAGGTTTGGGCGGGAAAGGTGCCGACAATGGTCAATTGCAGGCGCTCCTGGCCGACGAGAATCAGGCGCCCGTCCTGAAGCGTCTCGACCACACCCCGGCCTACCACTGCCTGACCGCTGACGGGAGGCGTCAACCCTTGCAGGATGGTTTCGGGAATCACCCCCGGCGAGGCTACCACCGTCACCGGTCCCCGGGGCCCTGTTGCGACACCCCACAGCCGGGGGGTGGGGGTCAGGGCGCCGGGGACGGATGCCGCTGCTGCCACGGCTGTCTCAGCAGGCATGGGCGCCCAGCCGCCGGCATTGATGCGTCGGACGATCAGGTCCGGCGCCTGGACCATGAGCTGGTTCCAGGTGGTCTCCATTGCCTGACTGAACAGCAGTGCTACGGCGATCAGGAAGCTCACGCTGGCCAAGCAGGCCGATACGAGAAGTCCCCGGCCGGGGCGGCGCAGAATGTCCCGCGCGGCCCAGACGAGCAGAGGGTATTCCTTGAGACCAGATTTCATCGCGTGGTCTCCACACCGACGGTGTAGCGTAAATCGATTCCCGGATGCAAGGTTTCCGGGTGGCGCAGCGGCGTACCGGCACTCCAGAGGGCTGGCGCAGAAAGGGCCAGGGACATCATCCATCGGCTCGCTTCGGTAGCCCCCTTATCCTTCCGGATCAGCAGATCGGCAGCAATGGAAAAAGCGATCAGCGCCACAACGGAAAAGGCAATCGCCACCAGAAGGCCGGCTCCCTTGCAAGGTGCCGGCACATCCGTTCTATTTTGGATGAAAGCGGATTTCATGCTACTGTTCCGGCAGTTCTCTATGACTGATTTTCCGCCACAGCGCGTCGTCGATCTGGTTAAAACGAAATATGGTTTGGCCGCCATGACGTTTTGTAAAGGCGTCCAACTGACCGGCATCGCCCAAGGCGATGATGGCCGGCCCCATGGGGCCCACCACATCGGAGCCGGAAATCCAGGTGGCCTTGCGGGCGTCGATGGGTTTGCCGGAGAAGTAGTCCAGGACCATCAGGCGGTCAATGGCCGCTTTTTCTTTCCCTAAATAGGCCTTCGGCCGCAGCCATGCGCGCAGCAGACAGCCGTTGCTGCAAAAATAATAGGTCTCTCCGCTTTTCAGCGTAATGGCGGCGGCCGACCGGGGCCGCCGGGCGGGAAACATGGCGCAGACCGGGCAGCGGTCGGACGCGCTGAGGTTCAGTGACCCTTCGGAAGCTAAGGGGCGCAATGCCGGTGCCGGCCCGCTTTCAGCGCCGTATATCGTGGCGGCGGTCAGCATCAGTGCGAGTATTGAGAAAATGGCCGTCATCATGCGATCAGGTCGCAGAGAAAAGGGCAAACCGAACCTCCTTTGGGGCGACTTGTGAAAATCGTTTGGGTCGAGCAGCCAGAAGAGAATGTCAATTTAGATGGTTTTATGCCAAACTGCAAGGGAGACGTGACAAAGACAAGTCCAAGACTTCGTTTTACATTTTCGGGAAAGGATCCATGCCGATATCATCGACTGAACTGACGGCCCTGTTCATGCTGGGGCTTTTGGGCACCGGCCATTGCATCGGCATGTGCGGCCCGTTGATTGTGGCGCTGCCCGGACAGGCTGGACGCTTTTCGGCCCACCTGGCCTACCATGCCGGCCGACTGATCACCTACACCCTGATTGGCGCCCTGATGGGGGGCTTGGGCAGCGGCTTGATTCGTCTGGCTTCGGTACTTGGCAGGGACCCCATGGTCTGGATGGCCAGGACGCAGATGGGAATCGGCCTTCTGGCGGGACTTTTCCTTTTGTTTTTCGGTCTCTCCCGGCTGGGTTTCGTTGCCGAGCCCAACTGGCTGGCGGTGGCCAACCCTGCCGCTATGCCCGGTTGGCGGGGCCTGATGGGCCGGGTTGCCGACCGGCGCAGCAACGGGGATCTTTTTCTCATGGGATTGATCCTGGGGGGGCTGCCCTGCGGTCTTTCCTATGCCGCATTCGCCAAGTCCCTGTCCGCCGGGGGAACGTTGGCCGGAGCGGCGATGGCCCTGGTTTTCGGTCTCGGCACCCTGCCGGGCCTTCTGGCTGTCGGTGCCGGGGCCGCAGCTCTTTTAAGGCGTTATCGACGGCAGGCCGACCTGCTGGCCGGACTCATCATGATAGGCATGGCAGCCTTGCTGCTGGTAAACGTGATCACGGCCTTCGGCAAATGAAAATCATTTGTTGAAGCCCTCCAATTTTTTATGATACTTTAATTACAATGTTTTTTTGTAGCCTGCTGCCAGCCGTTTGAAAATTGGAACGTTTGCCACAGGAGCCGATTGTATGGATTCGTCTACGCTTCTGAACCTGAGAAAATTCCTGGTGCCGGAAATCGTCTACGGCCCCGGTGCGCTCGGGCTGGCTGGCCGTCATGTTGCGAATTTCGGTGCGACCCAGGTGCTGATCGTAACCGATCCGGGAGTCGTCGCTGCCGGGTGGACGGGAAAAGTTGAGGCCAGCCTGAAGGAAGCCGGCATTGCTTACCGGGTTTTCAGTGGGGTTTCGTCCAATCCCAAGGATCATGAGGTCATGGCGGGGGCAGAGATCTGCCGCCGCCAGAGCTGCGATCTGATTCTGGCCGTGGGGGGTGGAAGCCCCATGGACTGCGCCAAGGGGATCGGCGTCATGGTGGGCAATCCAGGCCATGTCGTCGATTTCGAAGGTGTGGATGCCGTCCCCAGTCCGGGCCCGCCCCTGATCTTCATCCCCACGACAGCGGGATCGTCGGCCGATGTTTCCCAGTTCGCCATCATCACCGACACGAAACGGGGAGGCAAGATTGCCATCATCAGCAAGATGGTGATTCCCGATATCGCCCTGGTCGATCCCGAAACCACGCTGACCATGCCGGCGGATCTGACGGCCGCCACCGGAATGGATGCCTTGTGCCACGCCTTTGAGGCCTATGTATCTACGGCCGCCTCGCCGCTAACCGACATGGCCGCCAGGCAGGCCGTCCGGTTGGTCTTCGATAATCTGGGAGGAGCTTACCGGGAACCGGCCAACATGATGTTCAGGGAGAACATGATGATGGCCAGCCTCATGGCCGGTCTGGCCTTTTCCAATGCCAGCCTGGGACTGGTCCATGCCATGGCCCACAGTTTGGGCGGAGTAAAGGATTTAAACCATGGAGAGTGCAATGCGCTCTTATTGGAAAAGGTGGTGCGCTTCAATTTTCCAGCCGCAGCCGATAAATACATTCAGCTTGCCGGGGCCATGGGGTTGGTAGCCAGCGATCAGCAACCCGAAAAAGCCGTCGCGGCGATTGTGGATCGGATTGCCTCTTTGCGCAGCAGCCTGGGGATCACGCAACGGCTTCTGGATATGGGTGTGGCTTCAACCGAATTGCCCCAACTGGCCGGGTTCGCATTTCATGATCCCTGCCTGGCGACCAACCCGCGCCAGGCCCGACCCGATGAGATCGCCTCGATTTATCGAGAAATCTATTAAACCCGAACGAAGCTTCGAGAACAAAACCAAAGTTCTCGGCAGCCGGCTCAAACGATCATGTGCAAATCCGACCAGACGGCTAAATCCAAACAGGCCCGTGAGAAATTTCTAGGCCTGAGCCTGGAATCCACCCGCAAGAGCTACTACCCCCAGCTACAGGCCCAATTGTCCGCCCTGCGTGAAAATGAACGGCGGTTGCGCCTTTTGACCGACAACCTGCCGGCCCGTATTTCTTACGTCGATGCAGATCGGCGGTTCCAGTTTGTGAACCGCGAATATGAACGGGTCTTGGGACTCAGCCGAAACGCCATTGTCGGCCGCCATCTGCGTGATGTCCTGGGAGAAGACCACTACGGCAAGATAGAGAAACAGGTCCATAACGTACTGGCGGGAAATCATGTCCGTTTCGAGGTAATGCTGTCCGAAAAGGACAAAGGTACCATCTGGCTTGAGGCCAACTATGTACCCTATTTGGCAGAAGATGGCATAGTGCTCGGCTTTTACGGTCTTACCCATGACCTGACCGAACGCAAACGGGCGGAGAACGCGCTGCGGGAAAGCGAGGCCAAAAACAGAGAATTGGTTCAGCACGCGCCTGCCGGCATCTGCGAGTTCGACCTCGAGAAGCGAGGTTTTACCAGCGTGAACGAGGTCATGTGCAAGTATACCGGCTACAGCGAAGATGAATTTTTATCCCTCGATCCCAACATACTGCTGACCGATGAGAGTAAAAGCACCCTTGATCGGATGATCGCAGACGTGTTGGCGGGTGACCGCCGCCCGGCTCCCGCCGAATTTTCGTTCCGATGCAAAGACGGCCGAATCATCCGTGTCCTGGTCCATGCCCGGTTTTTTTTCGAAGGCGCCCTTCCCAAGCGGGCCATGGCGGTGGCCCATGACGTGACGGCCCTCCGGGAAGCCGAGGAGGCTAGAAAGCAACTGGAAGCCACGCTTCAGCGGACCCAGAAACTGGAATCTCTGGGAACCCTGGCCGGTGGGATCGCCCACGATTTCAACAACCTCCTCATGGGCATCCAGGGCAATGCCTCCCTGGCCCTGATGGAAAACGATCCGGGATCTTCGGACCACAAACATCTGAAAAACATCGAAACCTACGTCCAGCGGGGCGTCGGTCTGACCCGCCAGTTGCTGGGATTGACCAGGGGCGGTAAATACGAAGTCAAACCAACCGATTTGAAAAAGCTGATCGCCAACGGTGCGGATATGTTCGGGCGCACAAAAAAGGAGATTCAGATCGAACTGGCCGTGGAGGAGGATTTGTGGTCGGCGGAAGTGGATCGCGGGCAAATCGATCAGGTTCTGCTCAACCTGTACATCAACGCTTCGCATGCGATGCCAAGGGGCGGGCGTTTGACCATCGGTGCTCGCAACGTGCGCCTTGCGGAAGACGTTGCGGCCGCTTACGGCATCCAACCGGGCAGGTACGTCCGTGTTTCCGTGACGGATACGGGCACGGGCATCGATCCTGCGGTCCGCAAGAAGATTTTCGATCCTTTTTTTACCACCAAAGAAGTCGGCAAGGGCAGCGGGCTCGGATTGGCGTCCGCCTTCGGCATCCTCAAGAACCATAACGGCGCCATCGATGTTGACAGCGAACCGGCTTGCGGCAGCACATTCTTCTTCTATCTTCCCATTTCACAGAAAAGCGCCCGAAAAGAAACCAAACGGTACGAAACGCTGGCTTCGGGGCATGGGACCGTACTGCTGGTTGACGACGAATCCATGGTGCTGGATGTGGGCGAAAAACTGCTCAAAAAGATCGGCTACACGGTCCTCACCGCTAGTTCGGGAGAGTCCGCCCTGGACATTTATGCACAAAACGCGGATCGGATCGACCTGGTGATTCTGGATATAATCATGCCGCAGATGGACGGCGGCGAAGTCTTCGATCGATTGAAAACCATCAATCCCGATGTCGCGGTGCTGCTGGCCAGCGGATACAGCATCGACGGCCAGGCCGAGAGTATTATGGCCCGGGGTTGTCGTTCCTTTATCCAAAAACCCTTTACGATCGTCGAGTTGTCCAAACGGTTGCGGGAGGTGCTTGGCTAATCGGCTAGGATGTCAACCCCGACTCCTGCATCATGGGCAGCAGGTGCGCCAGGCTTTCCCGGCCGGCTTCCTCGGGACGGTCGGTATAGGGGTAAAGTTCCAGGCTCATGTCGTGGCTGTATCCCAGCCGCTGCATGGCGTCGAAAACCGATGGAAAATCGATGGCGCCCAAGCCGGCGATGAGGTGATTGTGTTCGCGGGTAGGGGCGATGTCCTCGATGTGAATGTGGCCCACCCAGGGAAAGAGTTCTTCGAAGGCGGCCGCCGGATCTTCGCCGGCACAGAAAAAGTGGCCGATGTCGAAGTTGACGCCGACAACGGAGGACTGGATGGCTGCCACGAAAGGTTTGATCTCCGAGGTGCGTTCCATGAGCAGGTCCGGCTCGGGTTCGACGAGCAGCCGGACGCCCAGTTCCTCGGCCCTGGGAATGACCTGATCCATGCCCCGGTGAAACAGGCGCAAGGCTTCCTGCCGGGTCATGCCGGCGGGCAGGGGACCGCCCGGCGGGATCGAGATATTGCCGCATCCGATAAATGCGGCGATATCCAGGCAGGCCAGGGTGTGGTCCACGCGGATATTCCGGCGGTCTTCCTCCGGTTCGATCCAGGAAGGCAGATAGGTGTCGCCCACGGCAAAAAGGGTGAAGCTGTTCAGGTTCGTGGGTTTCAGCCCGTTTTTCTCAAGGTTGGCCTTGACCGTTTTCAATCTCTCGTCGTCATACTCCGGGGGATAGAGATGGGGCTGGTCGCACATGATCTCGACGCCCTTGAAACCCAGCCGGGCGATGCGGTCGAATGAATCCAGCAGCGAGAATTTCACGAAGGCGTTGGTGCTGTAACCAAAAACCATTCAAACATCCTTTCTATTCGGCGTATTCTATACGCCTTGTAATGCAAAGACATATAGCGAAATGAAAAATGGTTAACCCTTAACGGCTCCGTTGATGCGTGTTTCGATGCGGATCTCCAGATTTTTCAGGGCCGCCAACTGCTCTTCGAAGGTTAACGGGACGTTGCCCCCCACCGGTTTTTTAAAATAAAAGCCCAGGTCGGAAACCGGACCGCCGATTCCTGCCGCTTGCAGGGCCGCCGCCCAGCGGGCCAGATCCAGGGCCATGGGGGCGGCCAGGATGGAGTCCCGGCCCTGGAGGTTGAGGCGCAGGCTCATGGGCAGGCCAAAGATGCCGGCGATGTCGATGACGTCCCAGGCTTCCTTGGCATCGCCTCGGGGCGGGTAGTAGTCGATGTGCACCTTATGGGTGGACCGTCCGTGACGTTCGCCCACCGGATACCCGAGAATGTCGTCCAGAAGACGGGTTTTGTTGTTCAGCTTGCCGCAGGCGTTGTCCGGGTCCATCAGGTTGAGACCGTCGGCGTTGCCCAGAATGTTGAGGCTGTACCAGCCGTCCACATAAAGTCCACGCGCCTTGAGAGCCGAGGCCAGCACCACCTTGAAATAGGTCTGGCCGGTCTTGCCGTCGCGTCCGGCGATGGGCACGCTCTTCTCGTTGGCCAGGCTGCAGATGACCGGCAGTTCCACGGAGTTGGGGGTGAAGTTGACCACGGGGATGCCGACGTCGATGGCGGCAGCGACATAGGCCAGATCCGGAAGGACGGCTTCGGCGTCTTCGGCCAAGAGGGCTTTCAGGTCCGGGTAGCGGTCCGGCTCGGCCACGTCGCAGGCCGCCGGCAGCAGGTTGATCAATACCGGTCGGCTTTCCGGAAAACGGTTGCGGCAGCGGCCGATATCGTCGCCAATTTGCTTTGCCTGGTCACCGATGGATCCTTTGGCGGCCGGAGCGGTGAAGACGGTCATCTCTTCCAGACGGTCCACGTGGGGCCGATATACGTCCTCGGGCAGCACACCGTGGCGGGAAATGGCATCGGAGACGGTTTCGTCTGAACAATCCCATCCGGCCATGGCTACCGACGGAACGTCGCCCATAAAGGCGAACCTGTTGCCGGTGGTAAGCCCCGGTAGGATCAGTTGCGGGTCGTTTTGCATGGCCGCGATGGAGGCGGCCAGGGTGCTGCCGATTGCGCCTTTGGCTCCTGCCACCAGCAGCAGCAATTCGGGATGCGTTTCCAGCTTTCTTACCATGGACATCAATATTCCTTATTCCGTAAGCGTTTCAAAAACCAACATTGAATGCAACTCAGGGAGAAGAGAGCAGTGCCTTGAACTGGGCGATGTGCTTTTTCTCCTCGGCAACAATCTGGTCCAGATTTGCGGCGATGGTCGGGTCGTCGACGAAGGTCCTGAGGATGTTGTAAAAGGCGATGGTGTCCTCTTCGAAGCCGATGAAGGTGCGGATCATTTCGTCGGGGTTGGCGATGGCCTCGAAATCCACCTCCTGCAGGGAAAAGGCCTGCTCCCGGACCACGTCTTCGGCCAGGGCTTTGCTCATTTCCGCCAGCAGGTGGTCGTCCTCGCCCTTGGAAAGTCGATCTCTCAATTCGGCGAACCAGCGGCCATGGTGCCGCTCTTCCCGGGCGATCCATTCCAGCAGCGATTTCAGATCCTCATTTTCCGTATGCCCGCGGGCATCCCGGTAGGTTTTCTCACCGTTGCTTTCCAGCCGGATGGCGATATCGAGGATATCCTGGGCGGTAAACATGGGCGCTCCCAATCGTATAAAGTCAACATCAATGTTCAGACCGGGACAGGTGTAATAGATTCCCGGCTAAGGATCAACCCAGTTTTGACGGTTCCGAAAAAAGTTAAGAATGTCATCTATACATCTTTCCGGCAGAGTTGCCGGGCGCAACACTATCCATTTATTTCAATTTTAATACGTGACCGCAACCGGGGGTTGCAGCCTTTCAAATGTATTCAGCTATTCACGTTTCGATCAATTCCGGTGTGTTGGAATTCACCCTGGACAAAAACGTCATCGCTTCGTTATTGTTATAGTAATAAAATACTATTTAACAGTACCAGCGACAAAAGTATATGAGAGACCCCCACCTCAAACACAAGGAGTGACGACAACATGGAAAAAATGAAAGTGCTGGACCTCATGGTCACGAAGGATCGATTCCCAAAGATATCCGACGACACAACTTTTTTCGATGCGCTTGTCACCCTGGAAAAGGCACAGGAAAAATATCTGGCCGGGAAAGCCGAGCAGAGAATTCTGCTTGTCGAAGATGAGCACGGAAAGATTGTCTCCAAAATATCACCCATCGATCTGATGCGGGGGCTTGAAAAACAGTACGAGCAGATCAACCTGGGTGAAATTATACGGCGGTCCGGACTTACCTATATCTGGACGGCCATGCAGAAAGACTACCGGCTGTGGGAAGACCCGTTCAACGATCTTTGCCGCAAAGCCATCGAGGTAAAAATACGAAACTTCATCAAGGCACCGGGTGAAGGCCAGATTGTCGGAGCTGAAGATGCTCTTGCCAAATGCTTCCACCTTTTTGTTATGAACCGCCACGACTCGCTTTTCGTTGTCGAGGACGATGAAATTATCGGCCTGCTGCGGTTTTCGGATGTGTACAAAAAGGTTTCGAAGATTATGAAGGCCTGCGCCTTATAATTCGTTTTTATCAATCGGCTGGCGGCTGAATCGCAGACCCATAAAGAATCTATGCTGTTCCAGCGACGGCCGATGCGCCCGCCTCGAGGGCCCGGATAGCGTTCTGTAGCAGTTGGACCTTCCCCTTGAGTCGGGTTTTCAAAACTGCAGCGACATCGTCCACATCGCAGTGCAGCCAGCCCTTAACAAAATTCGTTTCGGATATCCGGCGGAGCGTGAACCCCAGCATCAGCAGGTTCAGGGTTTTGGGGTCGTCCATCTGCCGGGCCAACCGGTCCGCGTCGAGAAAAAAGAGTCGTCCGGTTGCCGCAGCCTCCATGGGTGCGGGGCTGTTGACAGTCGCCCAGCCGTTTTTTTTGAGGTAGCCTCCATGTTGGGAGAGGTTTTCGGCTTTCAGGGCGATGAGACCGTCGGCCTGGCCGGGATTGATCAGCGGGCTGCTGAATTCCCCTACCTTGAGATGGGAGATCACCGTGCCGCCGCGCTGGGCCATGCCGTGGGTTTCGGAAGTAAACACCGGCAGCCCCTTGGCGATGGCCGCCTCGGCCAGCAGGCGGGTGACAAACAGCACCCCCTGGCCGCCCACGCCGCTGATGACAATCTGGTTTCGGGGTTTGTCTTTCATTATTTTTCTTTCTTCTCCACGATGGCTCCCTTGGGACAGACGTTCAGGCAGACCCCGCATCCGATGCACACCAGCGGGTCCACCTGGGTGCGACCGCCGTCGTCCACCGCGATCAGTCCCGGACACTCGAAGTGCTGGTGGCAGTATCCGCAGCCGTCGCAATCCTCGGTCACCTCGATTTGGACGGGTTCTGGAGTTTTGCCCTGGCGCACCAGGTCGAGGATGCAGGGATGGCGGGCGATGACAACGGCCGGTCCCGTGTCACGGCTGTAGGCCACCGCCTTTTTAAGGGTCGCTATGAAGGTTTGGGTGTCGTAGGGATCTCCGGTTTCGAGAAACCCCACCCCACAGCCCCGCACGATGGCTTCCAGGTCCACTTTCGCCAAGTCTTCGCCGGTGATGCCTTTTCCTGTGGCCGGTGTGGGCTGGCTGCCGGTCATGGCTGTGGTGCGGTTGTCCAGGATGGCCAGCACGAAACCGACGTTCTGAACCACGGCATCGATCAGGGCCGGCACACCGGCGTGGAAAAAGGTGGAGTCGCCGATGGTCGCCACGACATCGGGCCGTTTTTCGGCGCCTTCATAGGCGTGGAAAAAACCGGCAGCCTGGCTGACGGCCGCACCCATGCAAAGTACTGTGTCCACGGCTTTGAGGTTCAGCCCCAGGGTGTAGCAACCGATGTCACTGGTGTAGATGCCCCGCGGGGCCGCTTTCTTGATCGCATAGAAACTGGCCCGGTGGGGACATCCGGCGCACAGTGTCGGCCGCCGTCCGGGCACCAGGGGCATCTCGGGAATATTGACGCCGACGCCGGCAAAGTTGGCCAGCAACGCTTCGGCTTTTTCGGGCAGCAGTTCGCCGACCCGCGGAACCACGGCGTTCAATTTGCCCTGGACGCGTCCACGGTCGGCCAGCTGCATCTCGATGATTCCGGTGGTTTCTTCCAACACCAGGATCTTATCGTAGGTGTTCAACAGGTGCTCGATAAAAGGGGTGTGCAGGGGAAAGGGTTGCAGCACCTGGTAGAACGGCAGCCGGTCCCACAGGCCGAGGTTTTTGAGCGCCTCGGCCGTATATGCCGCGGCGACGCCCGAGGCGACCACGGCCTGGGGTGCATCGGCGTTGGGGTTGTGAAACAGGGGCGCGGTATCCGGGTGTTTGGCGATACGGGCCAGCTTTTCTTCCAACTCCCGATGAAGCTGGAAACGGAATTTGGGGGTTGCCGCCCAGCGCAGTGGATCTTTTTTGAAATCGGGTTTCGATTCCAGTGGAAGAATTTCACCCGGGCGCACATCCTGCCTGGAGTGGCACACCCTGGTGGTGGGGCGCAGCATCACCGGAGTCTTGAAGGCCTCGGAAAGGCCATAGGCCAGGGCGACCATATCTTTGGCCTGGCGGGGGGAATCCGGGTCCAATACGGGGATTTTGGCCATCATGGCCATCATTCGGCTGTCCTGCTCCGTTTGGGACGAGTGGGGGCCGGGATCGTCAGCGCTGACGATCACGAATCCGCCCGCCGAGCCCATGTACGCTGCGCTCATCAGCGGATCCGAGGCCACGTTGAGGCCTACCTGTTTCATGCTCACCGCCGTTCGCAGACCGGCCTGGCAGCCGGCATAGGCGATTTCGAAGGCCACCTTTTCGTTCACGGCCCACTGGATGTGCATCCGTCTGTCTAAGCTACGGGCGGTTTTTGCCACCGCAGCCAGAATTTCCGAAGAGGGGGTGCCCGGATAGGCCGTGGCCATGGCACACCCGTTTTCGATCAATCCGCGGGCAATGGCTTCGTTGCCCATCATCAGCTCTTTTGCGACTGCCTGTTGCATGCTTTCCTCATCTGAACATCAAGATAGATTATCCCGTTGCTCATACACGGTAATGGGACAATTGTCGAGTGCCGGCTGTTTTCGGAAGGGTCGATGCCGGGGGGGGTCAAGTCTGGTTTTTAAGATCGGGGTAATAAATATCTTTGCAGGGCGGGCAGATGGTATGGGTGAAATTCGTATCGGTATGCGCTCTGACGTATTCATCCAGGGGCCACCATTGATTATCTTCGTCCCGGATTCGCCGGCAGCCACTGCAGATCGGCAACAGCTTGCGCAGCTCTTTTATCTCCTTCAACAATTCCTCTTTTTCCGCCAAAGCCTTGGCCAATTCTTGATTCTGATTTTCCAGTTCCAGTTCGGCGTTCTTTCGATTTGAAATATCGCGGGTAACGCCAACGATTTTGGGCGGGCCGTCAGGCTCTTCGACTTGTTTGACCCTGACTTCGGCCCAGCAGGTCTCGCCGTTTTTTTTGTTCAGTTCCAGTTCCATCGAATGGGAGGTCTGTGTGCCATCCTGATCCGCCGCTTTGATATCGGCGATCATAGCGACGGCGCGTCGAGCGGATCCCGGTGTCAGGCGTTCCAGGATCGAGGTGCCGATGGTTTCGTCGGCTCCGAATCCACTGATTCTGGAAATGGAGGGTGTGATGTACTCGAACTTTAAGCTTACGGGATCGATTAGCCAGACGGCATCCACCAGGTTTTCGGTAATCAGGCGATGCGTTCGTTCCAGTTCTTTGATTTGTCTTATTAGGAATCGATACCCCGCGGCTTGCCGCGGGGTATTTCACTTTCCAGCGGCAATAGATGATGGGTCAGAGAAACAGACCGCCTATGATAAGTTTCGCTGCCATGGCGATGGCAACTCATTTTCATCCGTCCAGCACGTCCCGGATCTTGACCGCCAGATCCTTCAGCGAAAACGGCTTCTGGATGAAGTTTACCCCTTCATCCAGTACGCCGCGATGGGCGATGACATCGGCGGTGTAGCCGGACATGAACAGGTGCTTCAATCCCGGTCGGATCTCCAGCAGCCGGTTGGCCAGTTCTCGTCCGTTCATTTCTGGCATGACCACATCGGTAATGAACAGCTGGATATCGGTGCTTTCGCCTTCGATTATTCGGAGGGCCTCATTGGGGGTTGCCGCTATGAGTACATTGTATTCCAGCCGCTGAAGCATCATTCGTCCCATTTCCCGCATGGTCGGATCGTCTTCCACCATGAGGATCGTCTCACCCTGGCTGTGGGGGATTGTTGCCTCGGCAGCTGTCTTTTCATCTTCCACGCTTGCAGCCTGCCGGGGAAGGTAAAGATCAAAGGTCGTGCCGATGCCGGGTTCGCTGGAAAGCTGGATGAATCCATCGCTCTGTTTGACGATGCCGTAAACCGTAGCCAGTCCCAGACCCGTTCCCTGGCCGACGCCTTTGGTGGTATAAAACGGTTCAAAGACGTGCATCTGGGTTTCCCGATCCATGCCGCGGCCGTTGTCATTTACGGAGAGCCGCACATAATCTCCCGGCAGGCAATCGGCATATGCGCTGCAGGAGTTTTCATCGAAGGATACGGTTTCGGTCTGTATGGTTATTTTGCCGACATCGGCAATGGCATCCCGTGCATTGACGCACAGGTTGGCCAGGATTTGATCCATATGGGAGGGGTCCATTTTAACGCTGCATTGGCCGGTCGATGGGTTCCAGGTCAACTCGATGTTTTCGCCGATGAGCCGGCGCAGCATTTTGAGCGTCCCCTCCACCGAGGTATTAAGGTCGAAAACTACCGGCTCTACGGTCTGCTTGCGGGCGAAGGCCAGAAGCTGACGGGTGAGATTGGCCGAGCGCTGGGCAGCGTCGAGGATCTTACTGAAACTTTTACGAATGGGATCAGAGGCATCCAGCGTTTGCATGGCCAGTTCGGAATAGCCAATGATGGCCCCCAGCATGTTGTTGAAATCGTGAGCCACCCCGCCGGCCAGAACACCTACCGCCTCCAGCTTCTGGGACTGGTTCAACTGCTCTTCCAGCTTGCGGCGCTCCTCTTCCAAACGCTTTCGGTCCGTTATATCCTGCATGGCGAAGATCAGATAGTCTTCGTCCGATATGCTGATTACTCTTGCAGAGTAAATGCCGGTGCGCACCGCTCCGTCCTTGCACCGGAAACGAATTTCACGATGGGACACTTCTTTTTGGTCTTTCAGATCCTTGACCATGCGCATTCGTTCCGAAGGATCGAACCAGAATTGAATGTCGACAGATGTGCGCCCGATGACCTCGTCTCTTTTCCAGCCGGTGGTCTCCTCGAAGCCGATATTTACATCGGCGAAAAGGCCATCCTCCAGGCGGGTGATCGTGATGAAATCCGGCGCCATCATAAAAACTTTGGAGAATTTTTCTTCGGACAGGCGCAGCATCTCTTCGGCTCTTTTGCGCTCGGTGATGTCCACCGCGATCTCCAGCCGCACGTCGCGGCCATCCGGCCAGCGAAT
Organism: Desulfosarcina widdelii; assembly: GCF_009688965.1. Taxonomy (GTDB): domain Bacteria; phylum Desulfobacterota; class Desulfobacteria; order Desulfobacterales; family Desulfosarcinaceae; genus Desulfosarcina; species Desulfosarcina widdelii. The sequence goes on from NZ_AP021875.1 coordinate 5,068,782, forward strand.
GATTTGATCGACGATGGCGACATCCGAGTCCATCGTGGGGTTGTGGTATTCCCACCGGTGGGCCTGCCCATTGTTGTTGAGAATGATGTCGTTGGTGCAGAAATCACACGGATGGTCAAGGCCCTGGAGCGCTTCGTAGCATTGCTTTCCAGTCGGATCACTGCCGAGCAGTTCACGCAGACGGCGGTTGGCGAAGATGATTTTGTTGGTAACCGGATCGGAAACATAGATGAACTCATCGATGCTGTTGAAAACGGAGAGCAACTGTTGCCGTTCAAAATCGATGGACGCTTCCTCGCGCTTGCGTTCCGAGATATCCCGGAAATCCCATACGCGTCCGATTTCCTTTCCGTTGATGACCATTGGGGTGGTATGGCACTCGAAAACCCGTCCGTCTTTAAAGGGAATTTCGTACATGTCCTGGATCCCGCTGTGATAGAGCCGGTCGACGACCTCCTGGAAGCCGGTCGGGTTCGCCAATTGGTCTCGAACAAATTCTCTCAAGGTGGCATCGTCATCGGTTTCCCTGAGTTCGGGTGGCACCCGCCACATCCGGTAGAACTGCCGGTTGGCCTGGATGACCTTCAAATCGTTGTTGACGACCAGGATGCCGTCGGTGGTTGAATCAAAGGTTGCCCGCAGCAGCTCCATGCTTTCCTGAAGGGCCGTTTCCTTCTGACGCCGTTCGGTGATATCCACGGTCATGGATAGAATCTGCCTGCGCCCCTCTAGTTCCAGCAATACGGCCGAGTAGATGATATGGGCGGGTGTTCCGTCACTCTTAAGGACCGTAGCTTCGAGATTTTTCAAGGAGCCTTGTTTCGCAAGCGTCTTAAGGAGGGCTTCAACCTCTTCATCCGTGATGAGGGTGTAATCCTTCGGCCGGATAGTGCCCAACTGCTCTTTTGTGAGGCCCCGACTCTCGAGATACGCCTGGTTGGCGTCAATAATGGTCCCATCCTCGAAGCTGTTGATGGCAATTGCATAGGGGGCGTGGTCGAAAATGGCACGGAATTTGGCTTCGCTCTGGGCTGTCTTGCCTTGGTCCTCCTTTATGGACTGGATATTTACATCCAAGCCGGTGATTCTCGTCGGAAAGCCCTCTTCATCCCATTCGACGGCTTTGCTTTTTGAAAGCACCCAGCACCAGGTTCCGTCCGCCTGCCGGATGCGGAGTTCCGCCTCATACATCCCTTTTTCATCTTTGCGGATATAGTCTTCGAAAAAACAGATGACGTTCGGTCGGTCTTCCGGATGCACGAGAAGCAGGTGTTCGTCGAGGGGGACGATTTTTTCCTGTGGGGGATAGCCGAGCATGGCATACCATTGCGCACTCAGATAAATTGTTGTTTTTTCCGGATGGGATTCCCAGATTCCCGCCTGGGTGGCCTCGGTGGCCAATTGCAGCAGCTCGGTCTGATGGGTTACTTTCCGTTGGATTTTTTCCAGACTGGCTACTTTTTCGCTGAGCCTGCGTTTGAGCAGAAAATTGACGCACGCCAACGTCAGCAAAAAGATCGTGCCCAGGATAGTGATAAATATCATCATGCAGAGCACCCCGTTTCCATGTGGCACCTGATTCGGTTTAATATTATAGCGATTTTGTCTTCCATGCTGATGCTGAAAGAATCAAAGCGGGTACGTTTGAGCGGACTGCCCGGGAGGCGCTTCCCTGCCATGGCCGCTTATTCCGATCCATCCAGCACTTCCCGGATTTTGAAGGCCAGATCCTTCAGCGAAAACGGCTTCTGGATGAAGTTGACCCCTTCATCCAGCACGCCGCGGTGGGCGATGACGTCGGCGGTGTAGCCGGACATGAACAGGTGCTTCATTCCCGGCCGGACCTCCAGCAGCAGGTCGGCCAGTTCGCGGCCGTTCATTTCGGGCATGACCACGTCGGTGACGAACAGATGAATGTCGCTGCCATCTTTCTCGACCATCCGGATGGCTTCGCCCGGAGTTGCCGCTGGAAGGACGTTGTATCCCAGACGCTGGAGCATCATCAGCCCCATTTCCCGCATGGTCATGTCGTCTTCCACCATGAGGACCGTTTCGCCCCGGCTGCGTGGTATTGTCTCACCGGTGGCGTCGCTGCCTGCGATTTCAGCCTTGGCGGACTGCCGGGGCAGGTAAATATCGAAGGTCGTGCCGATGCCGGGCTCGCTGGTTAGCTGGATGAAGCCCTCGTTCTGCTTGACGATACCGTAGACCGTGGCCATGCCCAAGCCCGTGCCCTGGCCGATTCCCTTGGTGGTGAAAAAGGGTTCGAAAATATGGTCCTGGGTTTCCCGGTCCATGCCGCAGCCGTCGTCGCTGACGGAAAGCCGCACATATTCTCCCGGCAGGCAGTCGGCAAAGGCCATGCAGGAGTCCTCGTCAAACATGGCGGTGCCGGTTTTTATGGTGACCTTGCCGACCTCTTCGATGGCATCCCGGGCGTTGACGCACAGGTTGGCCAGGATCTGATCCAGTTGGGAGGGATCCATGCGTACAGTGCATTGCCCGGTGGCGGGCATCCAGGCCAGTTCGATGTTTTCACCGATGATCCGGCGCAGCATCTTGAGGATGCCTTCGATAGCTTCGTTGAGATCGAGTACCACCGGTTCGACGGTCTGTTTGCGGGCGAAGGCCAGAAGCTGGCGGGTGAGATTGGCCGAACGCTGGCCGGCGTCGAGGATCTTATGGAAATGTTTGCGCACGGGATCGGAAGAATCCAGCGTTTGCATGGCCAGTTCGGCATAGCCAATGATGGCCCCCAGCATGTTGTTGAAATCATGGGCCACCCCACCGGCCAGAACGCCGATGGCCTCCAGCTTCTGCGATTGCTGCAACTGGGCTTCCAGTTTGCGGCGCTCTGCTTCCAGACGTCTGCTTCGGGTAGTATCCTGAAGGACGAAAATCAACGTCAATTCATCGGATATGCGGATCATGCGTGCGGAATAAATGCCCGTCCGCCTGGTGCCGTCTTTGCGGAGAAATTCCATTTCACGATCCAGGACATCCCGGCCGGCCACCAGTTCTGCCACCATGTCCGCCCGGGCCGAGGGATCGGCCCAGAAATGGATGTCGGTCGATGTCCGCCCGATCACCTCATCTCTTTTCCAGCCGGTGGTCTCTTCGAAGCCGATATTGACATCGATGATTTTTCCATCTTTCAAGCGTGTGATGGCGATGACATCCGGCGCCATGGTAAAAATCTTGGAGAATTTCTCCTCGGACAGGCGTATCCTCTCTTCGAACCGCTTGCGGTTGGTGATGTCCCGGGCAATACCCAGCACGCCGATAATGTTGCCCTGGTCGTCAACCATCGGAGTTTTTATGGTTTCCACGAGTTCGCGGTGGCCATCGTCGGCAAAGGTATGCTCTTCCTCATTCACGCAGGCTTCGCCCGCCGCCATGGCAGTTTGGTCTTTTTCCCTGAAGAAATCAGCCAGTTCCCGGTCCAGGAAATCGTAGTCGGTTTTGCCGACAATGTCGGCCTCCTCGACTCCAAATAATCGTTCGAGTCGCTTGTTGCAGAACAGAAAAACACCCTGGGGATCTTTAAGCCAGACCAGGTCAGGCAGAGTGTCGATGAGCGTTCGCAGGCGTGCTTCGCTGGCCTGCAGCGCTTCCTTGACCTTGCGGTGCGTGGTGGTGTTCAGACATGTTCCGCAGACACGCAGCGGTTTGCCGTCCGGACTCCGCTCGATCACGCGGCCCTTGGCGAGCACCCAGATATCGTGTCCCGCCTCATGCCGCAACCGGTGTTCGATTTCGTAAAAATCTGTCCGGCCTTTCAGGTGCAGGTCCATTGCCTGAAGTGCCGCAGGTCGGTCCTCGGGTGGAATCAACGCTTTCCAGTTTTCGAGAAGCGGTGCGATTTCGTCCAACCGGTATCCCATCATATTTGCCCAACTTTCGTTGACGATCATCTTGTCCGATGGAATATGCCAGTCCCAGGTGCCCAGATCGGCGCCGTGCAGGGCCAGTTCCATACGATTTTTGGTGTCGACCAAGTCGCGGGTCCGTTCGTCGATCAGCAGTTCGAGCTGCTCCCTTTTATTATGGACAACGCCGAACCAGCCTGCCAGCAGAAAGGTGAGCACCAAACCGGCTATGGCAACCGGCCAGGCCGGGTAGACAGGATAGAGGTCGAAAAAGCCGGTGGCTGCCCGGGCGGTGACCAAAAAGGCCTTGCCGAAAACGAAGATGGGGTATTTTACGGTGAACCGGATATCCGCAAGGCTGTCGTGTTCCCCGGACACGGCGATGGGTTGGATGGTCGTCTGCGAAAAGCCGATCGCCAGTTCCAGGAACATTGTCTGGGTTGGGTTTGCGCTTTTCAGAAGAGCGGCCGGTTGAAGATCGGCCAGCGCGAACCCACGCAGGCGCGAGGCATCGCCGTGGGCAAAGACAGGACGAAAGACTTGAACGACGGCCGGGTGGTCCGGCTTCATCGGATTGCCGATGGGAACGGTACAGGTGGTCAGACCGCTGCGTGCGGCCGTTTCCAGAGCCCTTCTTCGCAACGGATCGGAAGACAGATCGAATCCCAGGGTGTTTCGCTTTTCTTCCGCGGGAGCTGTAAGGACGATGGGGCAGTAGCTGCCGGTACGCTCCGGAACGGGGATACGTTTTCTTTTCTCGTCCCACTGCCAGATCGTAAATTTCGGAAGCTCCTCGGCCCGGATTTTTTTCTCCATGGGCTGCCGGTCCAAAGCCGGCACCCATTGAGCCCAGGACCAGGCCTGGATCACAGGATTGTTCACCAGATAATCGGTATAATTGTCGAACTCTCCGGGATTCACGTGCTCGCTGGCTTCGAAAAAACGCGCCAATGCTTCCAGTTCGATATGATGAAGGGTGTGCAGGATCATCGTGATGGCAGCGGTTTTCTCCTGGGCCAGTTGCCGAAAGGCATGTTGACGGGTGTGCAGGGTAACTGTCCGGATGGTCCAGGATGCTGCCAGGCTCAGGAAAAATCCGGCGAGAACGATCACCAGCAGCATTTCCTGGTATGGCTGTCGGTGGAAGGCCAGGCCTGCGGAAAAGGAGCGGCGGTTGATCAAGCAGGCGCCGACGACCCACAGTGCTATCGTTACCAGGGTGAGGAGGGCCGGCGGCAGCGCAGTTTGCGCCAGCTTCCGCTGCCAGTCGCGGGCAGCAAAATCCATCCCCAGGACCGCAACCATATCGCCAGAGTCGGGGTCGATCAAAGGCACCAGTGCGCTGATCCACGTCCCCCATCGGTCGCTGGCAGGACCTGTGGCCAGGGCCCTCTTCTCTTTAAAAACCTTCAAGTCTTCGTCGGATATCTCTTCATAAAGTTGTCCGGCCGGGGATTCGTCTTTAGAGCCGGGTGGTTCGCTGTCCACAAAGAAGAAGACGGCGCCATTTTCCCGGCGCCCCAGCAAGTAAATGAATTTGCAGTCTGTGATGGTTTTCCCGGTAAAGGCCAGCTGTTCCTTGAGCTGGAGATAGTCGGCGGCGGTCAGATCGGCATCGGAGCCTGAAAGCGACAGGATTCGTCGGACATCCACTGCTTGAGCCACGAGTTGGGCCTGGTAAAGCAGGTCTCCGCGCATTAAGCGGTCCGATTGCCGGATCGTCCACCAGGTGAAAAGAAAACCTCCCAGAAGAATACCGACGAGAGCACCGATCATGGTACGACTCGTCCATGCACGCCTGACGGTCGGTTTGTTTTCATTCGTAGGCACAGGCTTCCTCTGTCGTGAATGCCGATTCAATATTCGCAATAAATATCAACCTGTCTCAATGGTATTGTTTCGGCGAAACGCACTAAAACACAAGTAAAAAAAGAAGCACTTGCTGCACTGCAAACCGGGTTGGCGGACAGAATCTTTAGAGCGTCTTTGGATTTATGGTCTTGACCTGAGCTTGCGGCTGGCATAGTCTGAGCCTCTTTAAAATCAATTTTGTTTCTATTCGGAGGAACATTGTACGGTTTCCAGGACCTGTTGCAGTTCACGTTTGCGGGGATTACCAGCGGCGCGATTTACGCCCTGATCGCCCTGGGTTTCTGCGTGGTGCACAACACCATCGGGATCGTTAACTTCGCCCAGGTGGATTTCGTTTCCCTGGGCGGCATGTTCCTGTTCAGCGGCTTGTTCTGGAGCGGTCTGCCCATGGTGGCAGCCCTGCCGTGCGCTGTGGCGGCCGTCACGGTGGTGGGCATCGTCGTGGAGCGGCTCGGGGTCCGGCCGTCGCGCTCCCAGAATCATCTGGTGCTGATTTTTTTGACCATTGGCATTTCCATCATTTTGCGCGGCGGCATGAAGCTGATCTGGGGCAAAAACCGCATGGCCGTTCCGTCGCTGGCGGGTGATGAACCCCTGCGCATTGCCGGAGCCGCGATTTTGCCCCAGGCGGTGGCCATCCTGGTGATTACCGCTGTCGCCATCGGCCTGCTGGTGTTTTTCTTTCACGGCACCCGGTTGGGGCTGGCCATGCGCGCCGTGGCCTCCAACCCGACCGCGGCGTCGGTGGTGGGGCTTTCTGTGGGCCGCGTCAAGGCGGCCAGCTTCGCCTTGGCCGGCGGATTGGGCGGTCTGGCCGGCGTGCTGGTGACTCCCATCACCACCTTGAGCTACGACGTGGGCGTCCTGCTGGGGCTCAAGGGTTTTGCCGCCGCCATTTTAGGGGGCTTCGGCTCGTTTCCCGGCGCCGTGATCGGAGGCGTGATGCTGGGCCTGCTGGAATCGCTGTCGGCGGGATACTGGAGCAGTGCGTATAAGGATGTGGCGGCGTTTGTGGTGTTGTTGCTTGTTTTGTTTGTCAGGCCGAAGGGATTGTTGGGAAAATGACGGTGATCAGCCAGAGCAGGCATCTTATGGCCCGGGCCGGCGTTCTCACTCGGTCGAAATCCTCAACGTAGCGCTGCTACGCCTGCGGTTTCAACCTCGCTGCGGCCTTGTCCTGAACCATAAGCTACCTACTCTGGTTGATCACCTGAAAGAAAAAATTAGAAGCCAGAATAGACCAGACTGGAATTGATCGGCGCTCTGTTGAACAGCCATGCTGACAACTAAAGACAACATCTTCTATTTCATCTACCTTCACCGAACCGGGCTGACGGTGACCGCCCTGTCCGCAGTCCTGCTGGTCTGGCCGCTGATCGAAAGCAATCCTTACAACCTGGGGCTGTCCAACCTGATCGCCATTTATACCATGGTGGTGCTGGGCCTGAATTTGTTCATCGGGTATGCAGGACAGATCAGCCTGGGGCATGCCGCCTTTTTTGCCATCGGCGCCTACGGGACGGCCATCGGCACCACCACCCTGGGCGGGCCGGCTTGGCCGGTGATGGCGGCCGTGGCCTTGATTGCCGCAATCGTCGCCCTGGCCGTGGGCCTGCCGGCGCTCAAACTCAGCGGCCATTACCTGGCCATGGCCACGCTGGGCTTCAATATCGTTATATACACCATCCTGGTTCAGTGGGACACCGTCACCGGCGGCCCCAGCGGTTTTTCCGGCATTCCCTACCTGTCCATCGGGTCGGTGATTTTCGACAACGAAATCTATTTTCACTATCTGGTGTGGAGTTTTGCCGTGCTGGCCCTGCTGCTGTGTCTCAACCTGGTGCGCAGCGGTGTGGGGCGGGGTCTGGCGGCCCTGGCCGAAGATGAGACCGCGGCATCGGCACTGGGGGTGGACATTCGTAGGGCCAAGGTGAAAGTGTTCGTTCTTTCGGCGGTATTGGCTTCTGTCGCTGGCAGCCTGTTCGCACACTGCTATGCTTTCGTCAGCCCGGATTCTTTCAACATCTTTGTCTCCGTGGACTTTGTGATCATGGTGGTGGTGGGTGGCATGGGCTCCATCTGGGGCACTTTATTCGGTACGGCCCTGATTACCCTGCTGCCCGAATGGATTGAGGCTTTGGAAGCATTCAAAGACGTCATTCACGGCCTGATTCTGGTGGTCATCCTGCTGTTTCTGCCCCAGGGACTGGTGACCGGCATTGTGGATGCGGTGCGGACCAAGATTGCATTGAGGCGCAATCATGCTTGACGGATTCGTAAGAAGCCCGATATCCGCCCCTCGTCACTGCGGAGTATTTTCATATACGCCTTGTTCCTCGGGGCTCGCAAGCCTTGATCTCGGGCTTCCTACGAATCCGCTGGAAGCGCCAATGGTTTTGCAAATACAATGCTTTTACTGAAAAATGTAAGCAAATGGTTCGGCGGCCTGCCGGCCCTGCAGGATGTCTCCTTCGGCGTTCCGCGGGGGCGGATCACGGCACTGATCGGCCCCAACGGTGCCGGCAAGTCGACCCTGATCAACTGCATCAGCGGCGTGGACACGACCGCAAGCGGCCAGATCCTGTTGGAAACCCGCCCCATCGAGCGGCTGCCGGCCCACGGCATCGCCGATTTGGGGGTGGCCCGCACCTTTCAGAACCTGAAGCTGTTCGCCCGTCTTTCCGTGCTGGACAATGTCCTGACCGGTCTTACGGTAGCGGCCGAGCGTTCTTTTTTCCGTTCCATGCTGCGGCTGCCGGCCCTGCGCACCCAGGAGCGGCAACTGCGGCTGAAGGCGTTGGAGGCGCTGGATGATTTCGGCCTGGCCGAAAAGGCCAACTGGCCGGCAGGGGCCCTTTCCTACGGTGAGAAGAAGCGGGTGGAGATGGCGCGCGCCTTCGTCGGTGATCCCAGGCTGGTGCTGCTGGATGAACCGGTGGCCGGATTGAACGCCGATGAGACGGCACGTATCGCCCGCCACATCCGCCAGAAGCGCGGCGCAGGTCACACAATGCTGTTGGTGGAACACGACATGGAACTGGTGATGGATGTGGCCGACCAGGTCGTGGTGCTGGACAGCGGCCGCTGCATCGCCGGCGGAAGCCCCGAGGCGGTGCGCAGCAACCCGTTGGTGCTGGATGCCTACCTGGGGCGCATGGAGGCGACGGCGTAAGATGAGTGCACCTCACTTGCTGGCCATCGAGAATTTAACGGCCCACTACGGTGCGGCCCAGGCCCTGTTCGGGGTGGATTTGACCGTCGATGCGGGTCAGACGGTGGCCTTGGTGGGTGCCAACGGCGCCGGCAAGACCACTTTGCTCAAATGCATTATGGGCCTGATGCGCGCCTCGAATGGCCGGGTACTATTAGATGGCCAAAAAGTCACCGGCTCCTCGCCGGCCAAAATGGTGCGCAGCGGGCTGGCCCTGACGCCTGAAGGACGCGAAGTCTTTCCCGATCTGAGTGTGGCCGAAAACCTGGAGCTGGGCGCGGTGGCCCTGAAAGCCGGCCGCCGGGAAGTTGTCCGACGCATGGAAGCGGTGTATGAGCGTTTCGGCCGACTGGCAGAACGCCGGGAACAGCCGGCGGGAACCCTGTCCGGCGGCGAGCAGCAGATGCTGGCAATGGGACGCGCCCTGATGGCCAAACCGCGGCTGCTGCTGCTGGACGAACCCAGTCTGGGTCTGGCCCCTTTGATCACCGATGAGATTTTTACCATTATTCACCAGTTGGCCCGATCCGGAGTCACCATCCTGCTGGTGGAGCAGAATGCCGCCCGCGCGCTTTCGGCTTCCCACAAGGCCTTCCTGATGGCCGGCGGACGTATCGTCCAGCAGGGCAACAGCGACGATCTGCTGGTGGATCCCCGGTTGCGCGCCGCCTTTTTAGGCGCTGCCAGCCATGAAAAACCCGAGGCCAGCCGGCTGGGTGCCGCCGGCCTGACCAACATCCGTTTGGAGAAACCCGACATGCATCAAAAAAGTTTTATGCCTGCCTTTACCGATGAACAGGCCCTGGCCGAACACCAGCTCAAGGGGCTGCAGTGGACGGTCCGCCACGCCTTCGAAGGCTCCGCTTTTTACCGGGAGCGTCTGGAGGCGGCTGACGTTTCGCCGGAATCCATTCAGCGTCTGGAGGATATCACCCGACTGCCCTTCACCACCGCCGACGACCTGCGCGAATTCTATCCCTTTCCCCTGCGGTCGGTGCCCTTCGAGCAGATCGTGCGCATTCACGCCAGTTCGGGAACTACCGGCAAGCGCAAGATCATCGGCTACACCCAGAAAGACCTGGACGACTGGATTCACTTCTTCGCCCGCTGCTATGAGATGGCCGGCGTGACGCCCCTGGACCGGGTGCAGATTGCCGTGGGATACGGGATCTGGACGGCCGGCATGGGCTTCCAGCTCGGCTGCGAGAAGATCGGCGCCATGGCCGTTCCCGTGGGGCCAGGCAATGTGGACATGCACCTGCAGTTCATGCAGGATGTCCGCTCCACGGTATTTTGCAGCACGGCCTCCATGGCCCTGTTGATGGCCGAAGAGATCCAACGCCGGGGCATCGCCGACAAGATCAGCATCAATAAAATCATCTACGGCTCCGAGCGCAGTTCGCGCTCCATGCGCCGCAAGATTTCCGAATTGTTTGGCGGGGCCGAGCTGTTCGACATCACCGGTCTGACCGAATTGTACGGCCCAGGTACCGGCATCGAATGCCCGGACCACGACTGCATCCACTACTGGGGCGATTACTACATTCTGGAGATCATCGATCCGGTGACCCTGCAGCCGGTGCCAAATGGCGAATGGGGCGAGATGGTGGTGACCACGTTGTGCAAGGAGGCGGCCCCGCTGATCCGCTATAGAACACGGGACATCACCCGTATGATTCCCGGCCCCTGTACCTGCGGATCGCTTCTGCCCCGCCACTCGCGCATCAAGGGGCGCAGCGACGACACGATCAAATTCAGGGGAGTCAACATCTACCCTTCCACCATCGACACCATCCTGTCGGCCATTCCCGGCCTGGGCTCCGAATACCAGATCCACCTGACCCGCGACGAGGATTCCGGCAAGGATTTCATGAAGCTGAAGATCGAACGGGGCGAGGGCGTGGACGCCGGCCGCACCGCCGAGCTGGTTCACGAGATCGGCTACCAGGTCAAAAAGCAACTGCTTGTGTCCATCCAGGCGGAATTGGTGGACTATGGGGCGCTGCCGCGCACGGAGCGCAAGAGTCAGCGGGTGTTTGACAGTAGAATTACAGACGAAATCGTCTGATGCCGGCTTATGTTGTTACTATTGATAGAAATATCCTTGTTAAAATCCTTATTTTTGTATAGTCTCTCCTGAACGTAACTAACCGGATCGAAGGAAGGAGAGGATGAGATGAATAAGGTTCAAAAGCTTTTAGTATCGGCTGCATTGTTGGCTTTGACGTTGTCCGGAGGAAATGTTTTTGCCGAGGATACCATCAAGATCGGCGCCTTTTTTGACCTGTCCGGCCCGGCGGCCTTCATCGGTACACCCACCAAGCTGGTGGCCGACATGGTGGTGGACAAGATCAACAAAGAGGGCGGGGTCAATGGGAAAGAGATCGAACTGGTTATCGGCGACACCGAGGGCGACCCTGCCAAGGCGGTCAACATTGCCAAGAAGTTCATATACAAGGACAAGGTGGCGGCCATCATCGGCCCCACGCGCACCGGCACCGGCATGGCGGTGAAGAAGATCATCCATGGCGGCAAGATCCCGGCTTTCATGACCGTGGGCGGCGATCCGGTGATCATGGGCGGTGAAAAACTGGGTCCCTTCGACTGGGTGTTCAAGTCTCCCCAGCGTTCGTCGGTGGCGGTCAAGCGCCTGTACATGTATCTCAAGGAAAAGGGCCTCAACAAGATCGCTCTGCTGACCGCATCCGACGGGTTCGGGAAGGACGGCAGCCGCTGGCTGACCAAGCTGGCACCTGAATATGGGCTGACCATTGTAGCCCAGGAAGCTTTCGGCCCCAGGGACACGGACATGACCGCCCAACTGACCAACGCCAAGAACGCCAATCCTTCGGCCCTGGTGGTGTGGACCATCGGTCCGGCCGGTTCCATCGTCTCCAAGAACAAGGCGCAGCTTGGCATCGACCTGCCCCTGTTTCAGTGCCACGGCCTGCCCGATCCCAAGTACATCGAGCTGGCCGGCAAGGCCTCTGAGGGCGACCGCATGCCGGCCACCAAGCTGATGGTTGTCGATGCCCTGCCCGACAGCGATCCCCAGAAGCCGGTCATCCAGGAGTTCGTCAGGCTCTACACCGACAAATACCATTTCGATAAGCAGTTTCCCATCAACACCCACTCCGGCTATGCCTGGGACGCGATCATGATCGTGGCCAACGCCATGAAAAAAGCCGGGACAGACGCGGACGCCCTGCGGGCAGCCATCGAGACGACCAAGGGGTACGTCGGGGTCTCCGGCGTTTACAACCTTACGCCCGAGGACCACAACGGCCTGGATGTGGATTCGATGGTGATCGTGCAGGTGAAGGACGGAAAGTTTGTCATGGCCCAGTAGAACAAATTTCAACAAGCGTCTAAGTGCCCATGGCGGCGTTACGCAAAGGAGACAAATGCTCACATACTACATGTATGCTCCGCTTTATCGCCTTTGCAAGCCTTGCCATGAACCCTGATCCACTTGTTGAGATCCGTTCTGGTAGCGTTCACCAGAAATGGCCAATTTGCTCGATATCGGCGTTGCGCGAAAAATTAGCTGCTCGAAATATCAACTATATGCCTCTGGGCTAACCCAAGCTAAAACGGGTCGTGCGCCTTGATCTCGAACAAATTTGCCGATTTCTGGAAGAACGTCAGGAAAACAATGATTGAATTCGTTGGGGCGGTCCTTGGGGACCGCCCTTCCTTATCGCGTCTCTCCCTGAGCACCCCTAATCCAAATCCAATTCCGCCTTACATCGGTTGCATCGCATCGCCCCTCGGAACACCGTATTGCCGCAGTCGGGGCAGTGATAGCGGGCCTCTTCGTCTTCGACCCACTTCCCGGTGCCGTGTTCGCGCCGGTAGGGAACCGAGCGTAAGATAACCTTCTTGCCCACGGTCATGGGAAAATTCTCGATGTGCGCACAGGGAAAGTCGTCGCAATGGTGGCAGCCGGAGATTCCCTTCTCTTGTGTACAGTTGCGGATGTCGCACTGCTGGCAGTGCATGAACAGGCAGCCGGAAAGACAGCCGTCGCATCGGATGTCTTCGGTGGAAAGATTTTCGCTGTTGGGCAGGGCGCCTTTTCCGGCCACACCGCCTTTGTACAGATTCAACAGCCTTTGCTTCAACTTCCTATTGTCGTCCCGATGGGCGATGTGGATGGCGCAGACGCCACAGTATAGGCCGCAAGGGGATAGGTAATCGGGGTTGACGTTCATCGTTTTCTCCTTTCGGTGCCATACAATTCGTTTGGGGAAACATATGAATGGCAGACCCACAAAATCGAAATCGATATCGAAATCGAGAAACAACTCGGTGATGGATTGTTCAATACCGATTCGGATTTCGATTTCGAAGCGGCGATGTTTTCAATGTCAAAGGCTCGCTAATAATGGCCGGCTCCGATTTGAAGATCTGCAAGAATCCGGTAGCGGCGATCATCGTATACCTTTTTTACCATGGAGACAAAGTCGGGCGATGATGCTGCGACGGATCGATACAGGGTGGTCAATTGGCCGAGTTCATCCATTTCCCGGAGGTAATCCCCGAGGCGGACCGGTTCTTCCTTTGTGCCTGGGGTTTCGTTGAACATGGGCTTGTCCGGGTGGATCCATCCCGATTTTACATAGACGGGCAGGATGTAGCCGCAGCGACAGCGGTTGGCATCGCCGATTATCCCGCAGTTGTTGATCAGAAATCCCTGGATACGCGTTCGGGCCCGGGACAGTCGCTGGCGATAGGCGGCCGGTGAGATATCCAGTATCTGAGACCCTTCCTGGCTGTCGACGCCGATCACCACGCCCAGGATGAACGCCAGGCGGTGGGAGCGATTCAGGGCGCTGAGGATTGCATGGATGCAGATTGCCCGGGTCTCTGCCTCAAGGTAGGGTTCCGGTGCTTCCAGCGGCCTGGCAAGCCAGCCCCGGGCTTCATGGCGGTCCAGAATGCCGTCCAGGTCCTCGATGGAAGCCATTTTCTTTTCCGCAAACGTTTTGCGGACCGTCAGGAGTTTGTTGACCGCGATGCGCAGCACCCAGGCACGAAAGGAGCCTTCGAAGCGGTAGGTCCGCAGATTGGTGATTACCCGGATGATGATCTCCTGGGCCGCGTCCTCGGCGTCCTGCCGGTTGAGCAGCATTCGCAGGGAGAGCGAATAAACCGGCTGCTGGATTCGGCGGACGAGTTCCTCCAGGGCATCCCGGGAGCCCTGGACGGCAGATTTCACCAAGTCATCCGTCTGTTTGTCCGTTTTCATCCCTGCCTTCCTGGAGAGTAGTGTAGTCTGGACGATGCCTGTTGTACACCATTACAGCGATTTTTAGCGTTCTGATAATAATGACCGATGATTTTGCCGTTTGTGACAAAAATTTTGATTTTTGTCGGTCATGCGGACTTCTTTTTTGGGCATTTCTATAAACTTCTTGACTACAGCCGATTGTTTTTAGTACTCGCAGCCATCCAGATCGTCATCTTGCAAGGAGTTTTTTTTGCGTAACCAACCAGCGGATATTGTGCCATCGTTGCCGACGAGTAAACGACGCTAACGGCGGCTGATTGAAAATATCGTTCGTACTGAATCAGATCGTTTTCTTTTGGTCTGTTCCACGGCAGATTTCTGCCTGAACCCCACCGTTACTGTTGTTTTCCCTGTCTGCAACCCATCATACCTTGACAGGCTCGTAAAAAGTCACCCGACATGCCATTCCAGTGGCGGCCTTTAGGGGCGAAAAATTTTTCGCCCTTACCCCGACTTGAGCAGAATGATGCCAATATGCCGATTTTGGCTTTTTACGAAGCCGTCACACACTGAACTGTCAATGATTTTTACCATCGGCTCCGGACGTCCCGTAAGGGCGTCATGCGCCGAGGCACACAAAAAAACTGAATCGGTATACGGAGTATTAACCAGTGATGACACAGAAACGAGAAAAAAATATCTACCAAAATCTTTCAGCTTTGGGATGGACTTCCTTCTTTCAGGATCAATTGGAAAACAGGCATTCGGATCGGGTGGCGACGGCGCGGGTTGTCGGGGTCCGAAAAAACAGTTTTGCTATCAGCGATGGACAAACAGAATGGCTTGCCACGGCAGCAGGAAAACTCCAGCAGGCCAACCGTCGCTACCCAGTTGTTGGAGACTGGGTGCTGGTGACCGATACGGTCATTCATGAAGTGCTGGAGCGGAAAAATAGGTTGACCCGCGGGGCCGCGGGCGGACATGGGAAATTGGAAGCGGTGCCGACGCGGCAACAGGTGATTGCCGCCAACCTCGACACCGTTTTTATCGTTTGCGGTCTGGATCGGGACTACAACCTGCGCCGCATCGAACGCTACCTGACCCTGGTCTATAACTGCGACCTGACGCCGGCCATCATTCTTACTAAGGCCGACCTGCAGCCGGACCCGGAAGCATTCGTCCAGGAAGTGGAAACGATCGCTTTCGGGGTGCCGGTCCATCTGGTTTCCGCCAGGGACGCCACCGGTCTGGTCCGACTGGAAGAAACCATTGCACCCGGCCGGACGATCACCATGATCGGCTCATCTGGGGCCGGGAAATCCACGCTGTTGAACCGGCTCTACGGAAAGTCCGTCCAGGCCACCAATGCGACAAGCGAAAAGGTAGGGAAGGGGACACATACGACCACCAGCCGGGACCTGATCGTGATGCCACAGGGCGGCATGATCATCGACAACCCCGGCATCCGGGAGATTTCTTTCTGGGATGCTGACAAGGGGGTCGAAAGCGCGTTCCCGGAAATCGAACGTCTTGCCGCCGGCTGCCGATTCTCCGACTGCAACCATGCCCACGAACCCGGATGCCGGGTCCTGCAGGCGGTCGCCAACGGAGAGATTGCTCAAGAGCGGCTGGACAGCTACCACAAGATGAATCGCGAATTGACCTACCTGGCCGAAAGGCAGCACAAGAGTGCCGACCGGATGGAAAAGGAGCGCTGGAAGGATGTGGCGCTGAAAATAAAATCCATGAAAAAGAACATGAAAAAATGAACCCACAAAAAAGCCGGGACCCGCGTCCCGGCTTTTTCAAGGATTGTGTATGGCGATCCGGTCTTTGTATCCCATTTACGAACAGAGATATTTCTGGACCGATTCTCCCGGTATTAGTCGACCGCCTTTTCGGTGACCATGGCTTTGGCCACGACGGGAGCCTTTTCCTCGGCATGCTTGGGCCGGTTGGTCAGATAGGCGATGACCACGCCCAGCATCAGCAGACCGGCCGACATGTAAAAGGCCCAGCGCAGGCTGCCGGTCAGATCCTCGATGGTGCCGCCCAGACTGGTCATGAAGAATCCCAGGCCCCAGCCCAGAAATACCAGGCCGTAATTGAATCCGAGGTACTTGGATCCGTAAAAATCGGCGGTGAAGGAGGGCATCAGGGAAAGCCCGCCGCCGTACTGCCAGTAGGCGACCCCGACCACCATGAACAGTAGAACGATATTCTGTTCAGCGATCACATAGGGCAGGATGAACATGCAGCCCGCGGAAATGGCGCAATTCAGGCAGTAGGCGTTTACTCGGCCGATCTTATCGGAATAAAAGCCGGTTCCCACCCGTCCCGAGGCATTGATCAACCCGCCGAAGGAGACGAGGATCCAGGCATTGGCCGCGAAAAAAGGCACATCGGCGGCCGCTTTTTTCAACAGCCCGGCGGCGTTGGCGATAATCAACAGTCCGGATTGGGTGGAAATGGTAAACATGAGGACCAGGGCGTAAAACTGCCAGGATTTGAAAATTTCCTTGGGAGTCCAGTCGTGTTTGGTGCTGTCCTGATTGGCGGCTGAATTGGCGTTGGCCGGCATGGGCGGCACATAATCTTTGGGGGGGGTGAAGAGGAGCTGGCCGCACAAAATGGTGACAACGGCGAAAATCAGGCCCAATGCGAAAAAGCTTCCGCTGATGCCGTAATGGTCGATGAAGTACTGGCCCAGCCCGCCGATGTAGATAGCGGCGCCGCCGTATCCGGCGACCACTGCACCGGCGATCAATCCACGTTTATGGGGGCCGAACCACTTCAGGGCCGCCGGTGTGGGCGCCGCGTACCCCAATCCCATACCGGTGCCGCCAAGGATGCCGAAGCCGATAATCAGCCCCAGTTGGCTTTTCATCAAGGCGGCGACAACGCAGCCCAGGGCCAGAAAGAGACCGCCGGCGGTCGCCCCGACCTTGGGGCCGAATCGATCCTGGATCCGCCCGCCGGGGATCATGAGCACGGCAAAAAGGATGACGCAGATGGCAAAGGGGGTGGCTGCCTGGGCGTTGGTGAGATAGGTCCAGCCCGCATTGGCGCCGGTCATGACTTCACCGGCCCGGTCTACGTCGACCAATGCCTTTTTCCATATGCTCCATGCATACAGGATGCCCAGGCACAGGTTGATGGTGGTTCCGGCAAACGTCGTGATCCATCCCTTCAGGGGAACTTTTGCTGCTGGCTGTACCGACATTCTTCCTCCCTTTTTTTTGCAAAATGAATAGTATTCATCGAACTAAATCTTTCATTTTGCTGGTTGAGAATATTAAAATAAATGGAATTCAGTAAATGGGATCATCAATAAGCGTGCCACAATAGATAAAATACTCCCACAAGGGGGGCTTAAAGCGGATTTTCAGTTGGGGAATTCCGATAAATGAGGTGTTTATTCAAATTGTTATCGGTTTGATTGGAGACAGCAGGAAATTAGGTCGAAGGGGCTTTTATAGCGATTTTCCAAAGTCAGGGGATAAGAAATGCGGCCCGAAAATCACAAACAATGTTGTGAAAAAGGCTCGATTTTTTTTATAACTGATTGATATCGAATTTAATCCAGGTAGATCACAACTCCGGTTGATCCAACAAATAAAGTTGTAGTTGTTTGCATGGCGCGATCAAGCGATTTCCGAGGATGGGGTCTCTGTTCGGGGGCAGTTTTTCTGTTGTACGGCCATGGGTGCTGGAAAAGCTTTTTAAGACGTCACTACCATTGGAATTAGGCCGGTCGGGCTTCCCTCTTGAGGTGCAGTTCGAACCGTTCCACCAGCAGGGAGCAGGCAAGGCAAAGGATGAAATAGATAGCCAGAATAGTGATCCAGACTTCGAAGGTGAGAAAGGTTGCGGCCATCAGTTCCATGCCCTGGAAGGTCAGCTCCTGGATGGAGATGACCGAGACGATGGCCGAATCCTTGATGGTGGAGATGAACTGACCGGCCAGGGGCGGCATCACCCGCCGCAGGGCCTGCGGGAAGATCACATGACGCAGCTGCTGGGCGCGGGTGAACCCCAATCCGGAAGACGCTTCCCACTGGCCTTTGTCGATGGATTGAATGCCGGCGCGGATAATTTCGGTAATATAGGCGCCTTCATATACGGCCAGGGCCACGGCTCCGGAAATGAAAACGGGGATTCTCGCTGGCTCGGCCATGATCAGGCTCAGGATGCCGGACAACGGGCCGCCGTCCATAAGCACGACCTGATTGATACCCAACGCAGGCAGAAGCCGGTCGCCGACGAAATAATAGAAAATAAAGATCCACACCAATACCGGAATGTTGCGGATTACCTCCACGTATCCGCTGCCCAGCATCCGTCGGTAGCGGCTGCAACTGGTGCGGAAAAGCCCCATGATTGTTCCAATGATCAGGGCCAGAACTGTGGCCCAGAAACTGAGCCGCAGGGTGACCAGTACGCCTTGGAGGATCAGGCCGGGAACCCATTTGCCGGTGTTTTCATCCACCCGCAGCAGGTATTGGGGGATGGCCTGCCAGTTCCAGTGGTACTGGGCCTTTTGGGCGGCGAGGTAAAGCAGGCCTGCCGCCACGGCCCCGATCCCGGAAAGCAGGACCAGGTCCGTGGCGGTGATTTTGCCTTTTTTTGCGATCACTGGATCTGCGATTCCCAATCCCTGGTTTCAAACCAGTAGGTCTTGCGTTCCTTGAGCCAGCCTTCGGCGGCCACATAGCCGATCCAGTTGTTGAAAAAATTCAATGTGTCCACGTCGCCCTTGCGCACGGCGAATCCGATCGGCTCTCGGGTAAACGTGCCCTTGAACGGCATAAATAGCTTGTCCGGGTTCTTGATGGCCTGGAACGCCGGCGTCGGTGCGGAACCGACCACGGCATGCACACGGCCGTTGATGACCTCCTGATACGCCTGGGCCTCGTCGTCGAACATACGAATCTCGGCCTTGGGCAGGTATTTCTTGGTGGCGGTGACAGCAGTGGAACCCAGCCGGGCAGCGATGACCACACCGGGTTTGTTGTAGTCCTCGAGGGATGTCATGCCGGCCGCCATTTTCTTGCTGGCCACCATGGACATTCCAGTGTAATCGTAGGGATCGGTGAAATTGACCTTGAGATTCCGGCTGGGCAAGATGCCCATGCCACCGATGATCACATCGAATTTTCCGGTGAGCAGGGCCGGAATGATACCGGACCATTTGGTGGGAACGAATTCGACCTTGACCCCCATGTCCTCGGCCAGGCGGGTCGCCACATCGATCTCGAATCCGATGAGCTTGCCGGTCTTGTCTTTCATTGCCCAGGGAACGAAGGTGGACATACCCACGCGTAACACGCCACGTTGGATCACCTGTTCCACAACGCTGTCGTTGCTGCTGGCGGCCATGGTTCCGGTGGCGCCAATCAGACTGAACGTCAGAATCGCCATAATTACCAAATGGGTTGTTCGTGTCGCAGCTTTCATAAATCCACTCCTTTCTTTTTTCTCTTTTCCCACGTTTCGGAATTAGTATTTGGCCAGCGCCATCCGTTTCTCCATGGCCTGGGTCACCAGGGACAGCGAGAAGGTCAACAGCAGGTAGATGGCCGCAATGGTAAACCATAGTTCGAACACCAGGTAGGTTTCGGCAATGATCTCCTGGCCTTTCATGGTCAGGTCATAGATCGCGATGGTGCTGACCAGGGCCGAATCCTTGATCAAGGACACCGCCTGGCTGATCAGCGGCGGCGTCATGTGGCGCAGGGCCTGGGGCAATACGACGTGGCGGTAGATATGCCAGGGACTCAGCCCGATGCTTTGAGCGGCCTCCCACTGCCCCCGGGGAACAGCCATGATCCCGGCCCGAATAATTTCAGAGGCATAGGCCCCTTCGAACAAACTTAAAGCCAACACCGCCGAGGCAAAACGCGAAAGCCCCACCAGCGGCGAAAAAACGAAATAGATGAAAAACAATTGCACCAGCAGCGGCGTGTTGCGAATCGATTCGAGATAGATCCGGGCGATGGCGCGGGCAGTAAAGGATGCGGACAGGCGGCCGATGGCGGTAACCACGCCGAAAAGGCTGGAAAATACCAAAGACACAGCCGATACCTTCAGGGTTATAACGAGGCCTTTCAGCAGGGGGCCGGCCAGAAAATGACCCTCGGAAAAGGTAAATAAATAGCGCGGTACCCGATACCACTGCCAGTTATAGCCCAGCCCGGCGCCGCCGGCATAAACGAACCAGATCAGGAGTCCGGCAGTGGCAATGGCGCCAAGCCAGTCACGTAGAAGGCTTTTCCAGCCGGTTCGGGCGTCGTCGCCAGAAAGTGGGATGTCACACGCATTCATCATGAGAAATCAAATGGTGTCGTCGTGCCGGGCAAACGGCAACCCGCCAAAGCATTATGTTTGCAGCAACCTTTTATTGAATTTCAGTTTTGCGTCAATCCGATAAAAGCCGGGCACAGTTTTACGATTGTAGGCTTACGAAACAGCTATCTACAGATTACATGCCAGATCATTACCGATATGAAATCGGTATATGTAAACATGCACCATTTCGCGAAAAATGCAAGGTCTGCCGGTTTTGGGTTTAACCGAAAGGTGAGAACCATCGCCACCGCATCTTGCAGAATTCGTTTCAATAATTATCGTTGAGAGAGACACAAGTGTATCGTTTGTTGCAAGGCGGACACATTGCCATTCTCCCTCTGGAAGCGATGCTGCACGCAAGCGATGCCCGGATCATGCGCAGCCGCAAGGCTATATAGTCTCAGTTGCCGTTTTGGCACGGTTTTGGCTATTTTGACATGTAATGCTCAAGAGGCATTGCAACTTGTTTTGAACGAGATGAAAAAATTCTGGAGGTTTGAAATGATGAACCTTGACGAAATCAAAGACAACAGGGATCTGGTCAATGCCATCGACTGGGAAATGACTCCTGAAGAGGCGGTCCGGCTCTATCTGGAGTGGGGCAACAACTGGGCTCGGGGAAATTATGTTATCCGATCCAAGGATGACGTGTCCCATTACTTCGTGGTCAATACATGGAAAGACGAACCGGTGATCTATTTTATCCGCCGCAACAGCGAAGAAGCCGTGGAACTGGCCAAAATTCCGCTGCCCGCCGCTCTTAGAAAGCGTTTTTTGCATTCCGGGGGACGTCACAAAGGGGTCTGGGCGCCGGATGGCGAGGTCAAGGACTGGCTCAAGAAGAAACTCGAAGTCCATTGACCCGGCTGCACCGGGTATCTTCCCTCGAACGGATCGTTTGCGTCCCTGCCGCCCCGGTTTACGGCGGCGGAAGAGTAGATGCGTCGCACCCGTTCACGGGGTTGAAATGCCCAATGTGCTGCAACTGCCTGACCACTAAGCGTTCAAAGGGTGCCGCAGATGTGAGGCGCCGGGCACGCAGACGTTTTGGTCAACCTTCAACCGCCCGGGAACAAAGCAGATGCAGCACCCTGTGAACGCTTACGCTGCGTTTAATCGAAGGCTTTTCCCGGTTTGACCCCCAGAGGTTTGAGAATTTTAACCAGCGGGCAGAACCCCGTGAAACTGGACTGCAAAAGGTTGGCACCCACGAAGGCGGTAAACCACAACCAGTAAGGGGAGTGAAATTGAGCCAATATGAGAGAGATCAGTATCATAGATCCGGCAAAGCCAAGAACGATTCGGTCGATGTTCATTTTACAATCCTCCGTATATAAACAATTTTCAAGATTACGTCGTCATTGACCGTTAAGAGATTCCCAACGGCCGGAGTGTTACATTTTTTTTAAAATTTCCGCAGCCGGGCGATTCCCCCGATGATTCACCGCAACCTTTACATCGAAAAAAACAAATGGCAAGTCCGCCGTTTTTTTAGTATGCTCAATGATGCCTGTGCAGTGGTTCGGAAATAGCTCCACCGGCGTCGCCCCACACG
Source organism: Desulfosarcina widdelii (assembly GCF_009688965.1). Classification (GTDB taxonomy): domain Bacteria; phylum Desulfobacterota; class Desulfobacteria; order Desulfobacterales; family Desulfosarcinaceae; genus Desulfosarcina; species Desulfosarcina widdelii. The sequence continues at coordinate 5,090,870 of NZ_AP021875.1, forward strand.
ACTCAGTCCGTTCGTCGTCGTATCATCGATTATCAATTTGCCTATCAGGGAGGTACCATGAATTTCAATTCCTTCGAAGAGATCCTCGACTTTGCCATTGAACGGGAAAAACAGGCGGTCAATTTTTACCAGAAACTGGTGGATGCGGAGACCTTTCCTGCTTCCAAACAGACCCTGGCCGAATTTGTGGAAGAGGAGAAAAAGCACCAGACGTTGCTCGAGGAATTCAAAAAGGGCAATCGCTCCATTGTGGAGTACGACTGGAAATGGATCCCGGATATCAAGCGCAGCGACTATCTCGTGGATATGAAGTACGAGCCGGGTATGGATTTCGCCGAAATTCTTCGGCTGGCCATGAAGCGCGAGGAAAAGGCCCTGCGTCTGTACAATGCCCTGGCCACCAAAACCGATGATGCCGACTGTATCAAGCTCTTCAAGCTGCTTGCCCAGGAAGAGGCCAAACACAAACAGACCTTCGAGACCCTCTATGACGATCATATGGCTAAACTGGGAGACTGATTCGGTGCAACCCTTATAAAGGAGGCGCTATGCTGCCGCAAATCAAGAATATCCTGTATGCCACCGACTTGTCGGAAAATGCGCGCTATGCTTACAAATATGCCGCCAGCATAGCCCAGCAGTACAACGCGCGAATTACCATTCTGCACGTCATCGAACATTTGACCACGGAAACGTTTCTGCAGATTCATGGCTTTGTCGGCGAAGAGAAGTGGAATCAGCTCCAGGAGGAAAAACGCGAGGATTTTGTTACGCGCATCCAGGGGCGCCTGGCCAATTTCTGCGACGAGATCAACAGCGAAGTGGATGCCTGCACCTTTCAGGTGGATAAAATTCTCGTAAAGGACGGCATCGCCGCCGATGAAATACTCCAGCAGGCCGACCTCAACGGCGCCGATCTGATTATCATGGGTACCAGGGGTTACGGCATGTTCAAGGACGCCCTCATGGGGGGCACGGCCCGCCGGGTGGTGAGAAGGAGTATTATTCCGGTGATGGTGGTGCGCCTGCCGGAAGAGGAGTGACGTTATCCTAAGATTGACAGAATCGTAAAAAGACACAACGGCGTCATGCCGGACTTGATCCGGTATCCAGGACTTATTGAAAAGACTGGATAGCGCTAAAGCTTCACTCCGTGCGCCGGCCTTCGCCGGAATGGCGAAGAAATGGAATTTTTCACTTTTTACGGAATCATAGCAAGCACAGTGAGTACAATTCCGGCCCGCGATCCAACAGGAGCGACATATAGTCGGCCTCCAATTGGATCATGGGCCGGTCGTTTTTGCGCATCCATTCGCTGAGCCAGGCAAAGCGGATCGCCAGCATCAGCAGGTTGCCGACATGAACCAGCAATGACGATTCGGGCGACAGGCTCCTGTGTCGAATCGTTTTTCAGATAAGCAGCGAAGAAGTCTCAGAAGGATGTGTGCCAGGCCATGCTATCTCCAGGAGTTGATCCGGTTACACAGAGATATATCAGCCTTTTGGGGGCTATTGCCTTTTGACCGGAAACCGCAAACAGATGTTTTGGAGTTAATTGGTTTTTCAATTGGACGAAGGAAGGATTACAATTAGACGGTAAAATATTTTCAATTAGACGAGATAAAATTTGCAATCAGACGAAAAATGATTTACAAATAGCCGCTATGCAAGAAGCAATTTTATATCCCCGTTATCTCCGCCCGCGTATTGTTGAGGCGTTGGCAGACTCGCCGGTGATCCTGCTCCACGGCCCCCGGCAATGCGGCAAGACAACCTTGGCCCGGCTGGTGGGGGATGAGGCGGGGTTTGCCTATTTCACTTTTGACGATGACGTGCAGCGGGCGGCGGCCCAAGCCGATCCGGTTGGCTATGTGGCTGATCTGCCGCGGCGGGCAGTGCTGGACGAGGTCCAACGGGTTCCGGAACTGTTTACCTCCCTGAAAAAGGCGGTGGATTCCCGGCGGGAACCCGGCCGGTTTATTCTGACTGGGTCGGCAAATGTTCTGCTGTTACCGAAATTGGCGGATTCGTTGGCCGGTCGGATGGAAATCCTGCGGTTGCATCCATTGTCTCAAGCGGAACTTGCTGGCGAGGCATCCGGTTTTTTGTCAATGCTGTTCAAAACCGGTTTCAAGTCGGAAAAATCGGGACGGCGCCTGGGCATGGCCCTGGCGGAGCGGGTGGCGGCCGGAGGGTATCCCGCCGCTCTCGCACGCGCCAAAGCCCGGCGGCGTATGGCATGGTATCGGGATTATGCGGAAACGTTGATTCAGCGCGATATCCTTGACCTGGCCCGTATCAGCGCGCTGGATGCCCTGCCGCGGCTATTGACGCTGGTTGCGGGGCAGACAGCATGCCTGATGAACGTATCCGAACTCGCCGCCCCTTTTCAATTGAGTCGGCCGACCATTCGCGAATATATGACGCTGCTGTCGCGAATCTTTTTGCTGGAAGAGCTGTCGTCCTGGCATAGCAATCGGATGAAGCGCCTGGTCAAGACGCCGAAGCTGCATATGGGAGATACCGGTCTATCCTGTACGCTACTGGGGATGGATGCCGAGTCGTTGTGGAAAGATCGTGTTGTCTATGGAAAGCTCTTGGAAACGTTTATCTATCAGGAGTTGAGGCGGCAGGCGAGTTGGGAAGAGGAGACGTTTGCCTTCAGCCATTTTCGCGACAAGGATAAAGTCGAAGTGGATATCATTCTGGAATCCGGCGGTAAAGTTGCCGGTGTTGAAGTCAAGGCCGCTTCGACTGTGACCAGCGATGATTTCAAGGGATTGCGCAAGCTTCAGAATGCCGTTCAAACACGGTTCACCGAAGGCGTTGTACTTTATGACGGTGATGCTGTCGCGGGTTTTGGCGATCATTTGTATGCCGTGCCGATATCCAGTCTCTGGAAGGCTAGGCGATAGACTGCACAACTCGCTCGCATGCTCAGCGTGGTAGCGTATATGGCTTTCTTCTGACTGGGTGTGGCCTCTATCTCTATAGCGTGGTGGCTATGCAAACAGGCATGGCCGGCAATATAGTCGAAACTGTCAAGGCTACCGATGCAAGAATTTGCCTGAAATCATTCCTTAAATGTAACGGCTAAAGAGATAATTCATCCAGCAGAATCGACATATAGTCGGCCTCCAATTGGATCATGGGCCGGTCGTTTTTGCGCATCCATTCGCTGAGCCAGGCAAAGCGGGTCGCCAAGATCAAGTCCGGCAGGGTCTTCCAACTCTCCTCTGTATAAATTCCAGAATCGCGCAACCTGCAGACAAGCCGGGATACAAATGGTCCCGATAAACTACAGGGATCTTCCATTCCCAGACAGCCGATCAAATTGGCCGTATCGTAGGCTTCGGTCTTGATCCCGCAAAACTCCCAATCGATGACGGCCCGGATCGTTCGCCGCCCCCAGATGATGTTCAACGGATGATAGTCTCCGTGGCAAAAGCCGAGGGGCAGCTTGTCCATCGTCGGGAACAGCTTTCGTTCGAGGTGATCCAGAAAGGGACGATAGTGCGTCGCGGTTACCGGGTCGTTTTTGGACAGCACTGCAAACAGATCCCGGATGTAGCCGGACAGCGAGAAAACCGGTGGAGACGGAACCAGGCGTTGCTGCGAAAGGATTCCGTTCAGCCGGATGAGAAAGTCCGCCGCCGCGTCTCCCCGCCATTTCTCCATGGCATAGGCAGGCCGGTCCAGATCGATGCCCAACACGTAGGGGCATAGCTGCCACAGGCCATGGCTGATCAGGGGGATCGTTTCGCCGTTGATATCCGGCAAGTAAGGCGCGATGGGAGTCAGGCCGAAAGCGTCGAGCTGCTGCAGGGTGCTGAGGATGCGTCGTTTGCGGTCATACACCCGGGATGCGATTTTTTCCAGCACGTACAGCCGGCCGTCTCTGTTTTCGACAACACACCGCCAACTGGTGCGTTCGGGACTGCCGGCCAGTGGCAGGTCTTCCCGCCAGCGGACCAGTTCAAGACCCCATTGGCGGGAGATGTTTGCCAGCAGATTCAAGGCATTCAAAGGAGGCTGCAAAGGGCCTGATGCACCGTTTCGGCGTGCGCCTTGACTTTGACCTTTTCCCAGATCTGTTGGATGATGCCGTCCGGATCGATGAGGAAGGTGGTCCGAACGATGCCCATATACTCGCGTCCGGCCATCTTTTTTTTCTGCCAGACGCCGTAGGCCTCCAGCGCACGGTGCCCGGGGTCGCTGAGCAGTGTGACGGTAAGGTCGTGCTTGGCGGCGAATTTGGCGTGGGAGGCTTCGGAATCGCCGCTGATGCCGATCACAGCAGCATCTTTGGCCTTGAAAGCGGGCAGCAGGGCGCTGAAATCCTTGGCTTCGGTCGTGCATCCCGAAGTGTTGTCACGCGGATAGAAGTACAGCGCCACCCACTTTCCTCGAAAATCTGCAAGGGACACGGAATTGCCGTCTTTGTCGTTGAGGGTGAAGTCCGGCGCCGGATCACCTGAGGATAGTATCTTGGTCATTTTTTTAATTCACTCCGTCGATTGTCCGCAATCATCCGGTCCATTTCGGCAGGATTTCTCGTGGGTTTTTTCCGTCAGGCGCACCCTCCGTCTGTCGCTGGCCTGACGGTTGCGGCGGCGGTCCTCATCGGTTTCCAGTACCAGAGGCGGTACAGACCGGGGCCGAAAGTTCTCGTCCAGGGCCACGAAGGTCAGGTAGGCTGATGCCGTATGCCGGATTTCTCCGGTTCTAAGGTCCTCGGTCTCTACTCGTACGCCGACTTCCATGGAGGTAGTGCCCACCAGGTTCATACTGGCCTTGAGGCTGAGCAGGTTGCCGATGAAAGCCGGGTTGTGGAAGTCAAGGCGGTCAATGGAGGCGGTCACCACGTTGCATCGGGTATGCCGCAGGGCAACCACCCCGGCGGCATCGTCGATATGCTTCATAACGACGCCGCCGTGGACGATGCCGGCCGGATTGGCGTCCTGGGGCTGCATCATGATGGACATAGTCACCCGACTGTAGGCCGCCGTTTTGGCGCCCGGGGGCTTGTCGGGCGGCGGTTTGGCGGTCATTTCTTTTTCCAGTAGGGATTGATGATGTCTTCGAAAACGGCCAGGGCCGCTTCCGAACCGTAACCCGCCGCAGTGACGATCTGTTTGGTTCCCCCGCCGACATCCCCGGCCACATAAAATCCGGGAATGTTGGTGCGGAAGTTCTCATGTTTGATGAAGCCTTCTTCGGTCAGCTCCAGGCCCACCTTTTGGGCCAGATCGACGGCCGGGTCGTAGCCGATGGCCAGAAATACGCCGTCAGCCGGCTGCGACGCGGTCACACCGGTCTTGTTGTCCAGCAGGACCACCTCGGTTACGCGGTTCTCACCGATAATTTCCTTGACTTCGGTGTTGTAGAGGATCGGGATGTTATTGGACAAAAGCTGATTGACCAGCACTTCCTGGGCCTTGAGGCGGTCACGGCGGTGGACCAGCGTGACCTGCACCCCCATGTTGTGCAGGTGCAGTGCTTCTGTCACGGCGCTGTTGCCGCCGCCCACCATGAAAACGCGTTTGCCTCTATAGAGCGGACCGTCGCAGGTGGCACAGTAGCTGACGCCGCGGCCGGAAAAGCGCGCTTCGCCCGGAACGCCCAAGTTGCGATGAGTTGCGCCGGTGGCCAGAAGCACGGCCTTGGTTTTGAACTTGCGGCGTGACGTCTGAACGACGATGGGTTCGCCCGGCGCGATGTCCACCACCTCTTCTCCGGGAAAGATCTGCACGTATTCAAGAGCATGGGTCACCATAATATCCACCAGGGTCTTGCCGCCGACTTCCTTCATGCCCGGGTAGTTCTCCACGATCGGTGTCAAGGCCACCTGTCCGCCAAGCACCCCTTTTTCCACCACCACGGAGTCGAGGCCGCTGCGGGCGGCGTAAATACCGGCGGTGAGGCCGGCCGGTCCGCCGCCGACGATGACCAACTGACATTCCACTTCTTCCGCGTCGCTTTCAGGGATGAAAACCGTCTGCTGCTCCATTTTGTCGACGGAAGCCATAAACAGCTCTTCGGTCTGGGCCCCTAAAGCGGTCAGCACGTCATTGGCAAAGGTCTGGGGGACCGAATGGGCACCGTACTGGTCGGCCAGTTCGGCGTTGGCCTGAATGTCGATGATTTCAAGGGAAATCGTGTCGGGCTTGGCAACGGCGGCCTTGAGAGCGTTTAAGGCCTGCTGCGGGCAATAGGGGCACGATGCGCTGACGAAAACCTTCAAATGCCGGGGTTGGTCGATTTTTTTCAGTACCCCCATGGCGGATTCGTTGAGATCGCTTTTTCCGGTGCCGATGCGCAGCAGGGCTTCCAGAAAAATGCGCCCCTCTTCACCCATGGGCGCCCCCAGCCAGCGAATATTGTAGCGATCCGGGTCAAACACCAGGGTTGGAGAGTCGTCGATGCCCATCTTCCGTGCCATCTCATGGCCGAGGTCATATTCCCGCAAAACAATTTTATCGGTCAGTTGCCGAAAAAAGCGCAGGGCCTGCCGGGCGGCGTCGTTGAAAACTTCGTTTTTCCCGCCACGGGTGAACAGGAAAATGGGGACCTCGTGCTTCAGGCCACTGAGAATTCGTGACAGTTCCATCTGCGCCTGCCGCATTTGCGCATCATCCATCTGATCGGCTTGATTCATGTTCTCTTTCTCCTATCCGATGTTCATTCAGAAATAGGCAAATTTGGTCGAGATCGAGGCGCACGAAAAATTTTACCGCAGGCATATTGCAGGCATATTCCGAGGATAAAATTTTTCGCGCAACAAAGATATCGGGCAAATTGGCCATTTCTGGATGGACATCTAATCTCTGAACACCAACTTACCGCCATACCACCCGGCAGTACCAGCTGCTGCCAGCATGATAAGATTGATTGCGAAAAAGGCAACCCGCGAGGTCTGGGGTGTGGTAACCACCTGCGGGTTTACCAGCAGCCAGATGAACAGAAACCAGGCGGTGACGGTGACGACGATGCCACAGGCGATCTTGACGATGAATACGTCCGTGACGGCTCCGTTGAAACGGTTTTGCCAATCCACCCATCCGGAGAACAGCACCAGCGGCATGGACAGGGCCACGACGCCCAGGTTGTAGGTGGCCGCCCTGGCCATTCCATGGAGTCCGAAGATCGCCGACAGGAAAATGAACAGGACGCAGACCGGCAGCAGTCCATTGGGGATGTGCACGCTGATGGGATGACCGTGGAACCGGGTCATGGTTTCAAACAGCCGGCGATAGCGCGAATCCTTGAACGGAGAGGTGGGTTCAGGCTCTTCGGGTTGGGCCGCTTTGGGAGGCTCGGCTGTTTTGGCAGGTTCCGGCTCCGGTGAAGGCTCAGCTTCCGGCTTTGGCGCTGCCGCAGGTTCCGGTTTCGGGGATTCGGGTTCCGTGACCTCGACAAACCGACTTTTGGGGGCTCCGCAAACCGGACATTTGTCCGGGGGTTCATCTCCTGTGTGGATGTAGCCGCAAACCGTACATTTCCATTTTTTCATTTCTCTTGTCGTTCCTCAAGTTGGTGGGTGAATTGAAGGATTATCGCTTGTCCAGCGGCACGAAGGCGCATTCGTCCGGTCCGCAGTAATCGCCAATATAGTCTGATTCCGGCCGGTACAGGGCCGGTTTGGCTGCCGCCCCGCCGTACTGCTCCTCGATGACGTGGGCGGTCCATCCGGCGATGCGCGAAATGGCGAAGATGGGCGTGAAAAGATCCACCGCAATACCCATGTAGTAGTACAAAGAGGCGCTGTAAAAATCGACATTGACGAAAATATCCTTGCCTTTTCTCTCCTTGAAGGCAGCTTTTCCCTTGACTTCCAAGGCCTTGGAGAGATCGTACCAGCGGGTGTCTCCGGCGCGTTTTCCCAATGCCTGGGACATGGGGGCCAGGATATGGGCTCGGGGGTCGTCCACCTGGTAGACGGCATGGCCTAGCCCCATGATGACCCCACCGGTGTCAAGGATGTTGGCGACATAATCGTCCACCTTGTCCACATCGCCGATTTCCAGCAGCATCTGCATCACGCGGGTATTGGCCCCGCCGTGTAGCGGACCGGAAAGGGAGCCGACGCCGGCAGCCACGGCCGCGTACATGTGGGCCTTGGTGGAGGCGACTTCGCGGGCGGCGAAAGTGGACGCGTTGAAAGAGTGTTCGGCGTGCAGCACCAGGCAGGCATCGAAAAAGCCGGCCAGTTCGTCGTCGGGTACCTCGCCATTGAGCATGTAGAGAAAATTGGCGGCCTGGCTCAGTTCGGGGTCCGGGGCGATCGGCGCCTTGCCGTTGCGAATCCGGTCCCAGGCGGCCACGATGGTGGCGAACTTGGCCGTCAGTCTCACGGCCATGCGGCCGGCGCCTTCTATGCTGGTGTCGCGGATGTCGGGATCGTAAGCGGCCAGCATGGGGACCGCGGCCTGAAGAACGTCCATGGGCAGGGCATCTTTGGGCATGGCCTGCATGGCGGCAATAATTTGCTCCGGCACCTCCCGCTGTTCGGCAATCTGCTGTTGGAAAGCCTTCAACTGGTCTCTGTCGGGAAGCTTTTCGAACAGGAGCAGATAGACCACCTCTTCGAAGGAGGTATTTCCGGCCAGGTCCTTGGCCAGATATCCCCGATAGACCAGTTTTCCCTCGGCACCGTTGACATCGCTGATTTTGGTACTGGCGATGGTCACCCCTCTTAATCCTGTGTTGAGAACCGTTTGGCAGGTATCGTCCATGGGTCACCTCTTTTGTTATGGGTGGAGAAGGAATGGGTTTCGCGGAACCGGGCCGGTTGTCTGCCGGGATCCGATCAAGATCGAATTCAATCCGATTCGCTCAATTCGGACTCAATGAATCTAACGAATCTTCCATAATTCAATTCGCATGCCAAGAGGAAATGGTGCGGCATCGGCGGCCCTCCGCCTAGCGGGACTGACGGCAACCATTCCCGTTGAAGTCGGGTTTTCTTCGATCTGACAGCTATAGGCAAGAATTTTAGCGGCCGCAGGCAGGCGAAACCAATCCGGTTTGTCTCGGGTTTAACTTGATACAGGACTGTATCGCAATACAACCATTTGGAATGAATAGGATATTAAATGTCCGTCGCCGGGTTAGCCGGCTTCCTGCCGCGCGCCGTGAAGCCTGGAGCATTGCGGGCAAAGCCCGGTGAATTCAAGATTGTGCCCGATAATCTCGTAGACAGTGGTTCCGTAAAGATCGTCCTCGATCTGGTTGAGCGGCGCAATGGGAGCATCGTCGACCCGGCCGCACTCGACACAGCGGATGTGGTAGTGCTTGTTGGGGACACCGTCATAGCGCTTCGTGCTTCCGGAAAGCTCCAGCCGCTGAATTTCTCCCAATTCGCAGAGCACCTCCAGGTTCCGATAGACGGTGCCCAAGCTGATTTTCGGCAGCCGTTTGCGGACCCGTCGGTAGATTTCGTCGGCCGCCGGGTGATCGTTGACCCTTCGAAGCTCTTCCAGAATGACCCGCCGCTGAGGGGTCATTCTCATTTTCTTAACACATGCCACACCCTTGATCTCCATATATAGTATGATCTTTTCCTAAGCCGAAAGCGAGACGATGTCAAGAGGCGGGGCGCTGCGCAGCGTCCCGCCATACGCTTCAGGCGCCCAATTCACGGCTTGCGGATCCAATGAAAACATGGCAGAATAGCATTTTAAGATCCCGCCCGATATCGCGGATAATTTCAGCTTTGACCATCTATAAAGGTCCGTTAACCGAATCCGGGTAAAGGTGGGGTTGCGACCCGCATCCCCCGATCCAGAAAGAGAGGCGAGTCAGTAGGAACACCCGCCCTTACGGTATGATTGTTGCAGAGTTTTGAGCATCGCTGGCGGTTTCTTCCGAACGATGCCGCCGCTGCGACCTGGTCGGTACCATTTCCAATTTCGCACCATTGTGTGCCACAACCAAGGCTAAGGGATGAAGACCATACACCTGAAAAAGGGGTTTTCCTTGCGCATTGCGGGCAAGCCCGGGCGTGAGCTGCGGCAGCTTGAACAGCCGCGTCAAGTAGGATTGGTTCCCGAGCGAATTCCTTTCATCAAGCCCCGTCTGCTGGTGGAAGAGGGAAGCCCGGTGGCTGTCGGCACCCCTCTTTTCGAAGACAAACGAGACACACGCATCCGTTTTCCCTCTCCCGGCGGCGGACGGGTAACGCGCATCGCTTTCGGCCCGCGGCGGGTCATTCAAAAGATTGTCATCGACCTGGACGAAAGCGAGGAATTCGCGACCGTGGACATTCCGGCGCAGGACCAATTGGACGCTGCACCGCGGCAGGCCCTGGTTGATTGCCTGCTTGACGGCGGCATGTGGCCTTTTCTGCGGGCATTGCCGTTCATGGATATTGCCGATCCCGATGTCACACCGCCGGCGATTCTGGTTCGCCTGGGGGACGACGAACCTTTTGCACCGGATCCGGCGATCTATCTCGATGGCCGCAACGATCTGTTCGCTGTCGGCATCAAGGTGCTCGGCCGGCTCTGCGACCGGGTCGTGGTCAACCTGGCCGGAGACGAAGCCCTCGGTAAATCGCTGCCCGGCGGAGTCGAGATCCAGTGCTTTACCGGTCCCTACCCTTCGGGAAATGCCTGTGTCCAATTGTATCATACCAAAACCGGGCCGGAGCTGAACCGCGCCTGGGTCATCGACGGGCAGGACGTCGTCCTGCTGGGGGAATTTATCCGCACCGGACGCTTTCCCGTCGGGCGGATCATGACCGTGGGGGGCAGCCTGGCTGCCGATCCTGGTCATGTTGAGACTCGGGCGGGGGTGCCGCTGGGACACCTTGGCCACCATGCGTTGGCGGGAGAAGCAGTCGCCCGTTATGTTGCCGGAGGCGTCTTCACCGGTTTTGCCGGCGATGTCGACAGCTTCATGGGGATTTACCAGAATGCCCTGAATCTGATCGACGACGGCAACCGGGAAGAGCTTCTGGCTTTCATCCGGCCGGGTTTCGGCAAGCCCAGCTACTCTACGGCTTTTTTGTCCTCTTTTCACCGCCAGCCCTTTCCCATGGACTGCGGCCAGCACGGCGAAGTGCGGGCCTGTGTCAATTGCGGCACCTGCGCCAAAATCTGCCCGGTGGACATCCTGCCCCAGTTTACCATGAAATGCCTTGTGGCGGATGAGGTGGAAGAGGCCTTGGCCCACGGCTTGCTGGACTGCGCCGAATGCGGCCTGTGCACCTATGCCTGCCCGTCCAAGATCGAACTGCGTGAGGTTTTTCGCACGGCCAAAGCCCAATATTACAAGGAGATAGCCTGATTTCCGATGAAAGCGCTTAAACGCCTGTTCGATACCACCCGGCCCCATTTCGAGAGCGGCGGTCGACTGGAAAAACTTCATCCCCTTTTCGATGCCATCGAAACGGTCGCCTTCGCACCTGCCCTGCCCACGGCGAAGGACGCCCATGTGCGGGACAGCCTGGACCTCAAACGGTTCATGACCTTTGTTATCATTGCCCTGCTGCCGCCGTTTTTCTATGGTATCTATAATTCCGGCTATCAAGCGGCAGCGGCCTCGGGTCTGGATGCAGGTTTTGTTTCATCCATGCTGCGCGGCGCCTGGATCGTGCTGCCCATGCTGATTGTCTCTTACGCCGTGGGGCTGTTCTGGGAAATTCTCTTTGCATCGGTGCGCGGGCACAAGATCAGTGAGGGGTTTCTAGTGACGGGGCTGCTTTTCCCCATGACCCTGCCGCCCACGATGCCGTTGTGGCAGGTAGCCGTGGGCATCTCCTTCGGTGTGGTGATCGGAAAGGAGATCTTTGGCGGGACGGGCCGCAATATCCTCAACCCGGCGCTGACCGGCAGGGCCTTTCTCTTTTTCGCCTATCCGGTCAACATGTCTGGCGATCGGGTCTGGACGGCCGTGGTGCAGACCGGCCAGCAGGCCGTGGATGCGGTCACGGCGGCGACGCCCTTGGCCCTGGCGCCTCTGGCCGCCTCCGGTGAAAGCGTCGCCCGGATTTTTTCCGAGGCGGGCTACACCTTCCAGCGGCTTTTCATCGGAAACATCCCGGGCAGCGTGGGCGAGACTTCGACCCTGATGATTCTTCTGGGAGCAGCGTTTCTGGTGATCACCGGGGTGGCCAACTACCGGATCATGCTCGGCGGCGTCATCGGTGTGCTGGCCGTGGCCTACCCCGGCTACCTGATCCACCTGTCTTCCGGCGGCGAGGCGGCCCGTATGTTCTCCATACATCCCGCCTGGCATCTGGTCATGGGAAGTTTCGCCTTCGGCATCGTCTACATGGCCACGGACCCGGTCTCCGCGCCGGGCATGAACCTTTCCCGATGGATCTACGGCATTCTCATCGGCGCGCTTACCGTGATGATCCGTGTGTTTAACCCGGCGTACCCGGAAGGGGTGATGCTGGCCATCCTTTTTATGAACATATTCGCTCCGTTGATTGACCATTTCATCATCAAGGCGCGGCTGAGTAAACGGGTGCCCAATGTCTGATCAACTCAAATCCATTGCCTTTACCGCCGTTGTCGCCCTGGTGTGCAGCCTGATGCTCACCGCTGCCGCTTCGGGCCTCAAAGAACGCAAATTGCGCAATGTCGCAGTGGATCGACAAAAGAACATCCTCAAATCGGTGGGGCTCGTCGATCCCAACGAAAAAGTGGCCGTCAATCGGATCGAACAGCTCTACAAGGAGAACATCCGCTGCTATACCCTGGACGGAACCGGACGAATTGTGGAGGGTCATTCCAAGGAAGGCGGGCTGCCGGTATGCTTCTACGTTAAAGAGGGAGATCCTGCGGCCTATATCCTTCCGGTGGATTCCCGCGGGCTGTGGGGTAAAATCCACGGGTACCTGGCCATCGAAAACGACGGCAAAACCGTGGCCGGATTTTCCGTTTACAGCCACAACGAAACACCGGGACTGGGAGGAGAAATCGAAAAACCCTGGTTCCAGAAAAATTTTATCGGCAAAAAAATCGTGGACGCGTCGGGAAACTTTGCCCCCGTGCGCATTGCCAAGGGCAAGGCTGCCGAGGTGGTTGCGCCGGACAAGCTGCCCAATGTGGTGGACGGCATTTCCGGGGCCACGCTGACCGGCAAGTATTTATCCGGCGGGCTGAAGGATCTGCTTCAGGAATACGAGGTTCTTTCCAAGCAGTTTCGGGCCGGTGCGGTGACCCTGCCGGCGGGCAGTTGACGGCCATTTTTCCGATTATTAAACGAGGACGCTCGACATGAAGTTTACGCATTCTCCAACGTTCAAGGCATTTTCCGAACCGTTGGCCAAGAACAACCCGGTTTTCATTCAAAGCCTGGGCATCTGTTCGGCCCTGGCCGTAACGGTGCAACTGAAAACCGCCATTGTCATGGCCCTTGCCATGACGTCGGTCACCGCCTTTTCCAGCCTGACCATCTCCGCCATGCGCAATGTGATCCCGAGAAACGTGCGCATGATTGTTGAGTTGTCGGTGATCGCCTCACTGGTCATCCTCGCCGACGAGTTGTTGCGGGCCTATTTATACGACATCAGCAAGCAGCTTTCCGTTTTTGTGGGGCTGATCATCACCAATTGCATCGTCATGGGGCGGGCTGAGACGTATGCCCTGGGAAATCCCCCGTTGCGGTCGTTCATGGACGGTCTGGGCAATGGCGCCGGCTACGGCATGGTGCTGATTACCGTGGCCTTTATCCGCGAACTGCTCGGGGCCGGAAGAATCTTAGGGTTTCCCGTGGTTCCCCAATTTTTTTATAACCACGGTTACATGAATATGGGGTTCATGCAACTGGCTCCGGCGGCGTTTATTATCATTGGGTTGCTGGTGTGGCTGCAAAAGACCCTAATGAAAAATTAGGTGTCCATCCACAAACGGCATCTTTCGGCCCAGGCCGGCGTTCTCTCTCGGCTGAAATCCTCAACGTAGCGCTGCTACGCCTGCGGTTTCAACCTCGCTGCGGCCTTGGCCTGAGCCGAAATCTACCATTTGTGAATGGACACCGACTGAATCAATCTTGACATACTTGTAATAAGTGTCAGGCTCGTCATGCCGGACTTGATCCGGCATCCAGAAGAAATTGAAATCATTGGATTCCGGCTTTAGCCGGAATGACGCAAGCCTTTTTGTCCCGTCTGATGTTTAGCGGGAGATCTCGAACTTCATACAAAGCCGTCCTTGGAAGTTCAATGATAGCGATTACCATAAAACGGCCGATGACGGCCGGGAAGTAAAACGTATGGAAAACCTGATCGGTCTGTTTCTCAATTCGGTGTTTGTGGGCAACATCCTGCTCTCTTACTTCCTGGGGATGTGCTCTTTTGTAGCGGTGTCCAAGAACATGGATACGGCAATCGGGCTGGGCTTCGCCGTGGTGTTCGTGCTTTCCATCACCGCGCCGGTGAACTGGCTCGTGTTTCAGTATTTGCTGTCGCCCGGCGCGCTGCGGTGGGCCGGCCTGGAGGGCGTCGATCTGAGTTTTTTGAAATTCATCACTTTCATTGCCGTGATCGCTGCCATCGTCCAGATGGTGGAAATGGTGATCGACCGCTATTCTCCCGGACTCTATATGGCATTGGGCGTGTTTCTGCCGCTGATCGCGGTCAACTGCGCCATCTTGGGCGCATCCCTGTTCATGGTTGAGCGCAGCTATACTTTTGTCGAAACGGTGGTCTTCGGTTTCGGGTCCGGGGTGGGCTGGCTCATGGCCATTGTTTCCATGGCCGCCATCCGGGTCAAGATGCGCTACGCCAATGTTCCCCGGGGTCTGGACGGCTTCGGCATCATCATGATCGTGACCGGCCTGATGGCCATGGGTTTTATGTTGTTTTCGGGCATCACGTTATAGCCTGTTTGAAAAGCCTGTCTGATCCAGACTTTTCAAATCGGCTATAAAAAAGGAGCTTGCGTTGATCTATCTCATAGCAACTGCCGTTTTTCTCTCGGTGATCATGATTCTCGTCGGGCTGCTGCTCTTGGTGGAGGGCAAGGTCGTTCAGAAGGGAACCAACCATGTCGTCATCAATAACGACGAGGAGAAGAGCATTGACGCACCGTCGGGCAAGACTCTCCTGTCGGCCTTGTCGGCCAACGGCATTTTCCTCCCGTCCGGCTGCGGGGGCGGCGGGTCCTGCGGCATGTGCAAGTGCAAGGTGACGGAGGGTTCCCGCGGACCGCTGCCGACCGAACTGGCGCACTTGTCCCGCAAGGAAAGAAAAGAAGATATCCGCCTGGCCTGTCAGATGAAGGTTAAGGAGGATCTGAAGATCCGTATTCCGGACGACATCCTTTCCGTCAAGAAATACTCGGCCACGGTGGTTTCCAATGAGAACGTGGCGACCTTCATCAAGGATCTTATCCTGGAACTGGACGACGGCGAGCAGTTGGATTTCACCGCCGGCGCCTATATCCAGATCGATATCCCCGAATATGAAATTCCCTTCGAGCTTTTACGGGTTCGGGTGGCCGAGCGCTACCGGCCCGATTGGGACCGGTTCAACCTTTGGGGACTGAGGGGCAGAAATCTGGCACCGGTTTTTCGGGCCTACTCGCTGGCCAACCCACCGGCGGAGCCTGCTCGGCTGCGCTTCACCGTTCGTATAGCCACTCCTCCTCCGGGCACCGAGGGACTGCCGCCGGGCACCGGTTCCACCTATATTTTCAGCCTCAAACCCGGAGACAAGGTGACGCTCAGCGGTCCGTTCGGCGAATTTGCCATTAAAGAGAGCGACCGGGAGATGTGCTTTGTGGGCGGCGGCGCCGGCATGGCGCCTTTGCGCAGCCAGATTCTGGATCAGTTGTTGCGGGTCAAGACGGATCGGAAGATGACCTTCTGGTACGGGGCGCGCTCCAAGCTGGAGCTTTTTTTCGAACAAGAGTTTAAGGAACTGGCGGAGAAATATCCCAACTTTTCCTACTACGCGGCCCTGTCCAATCCCATGCCCGAGGACAACTGGGAAGGCATGACCGGCTACATTCACCAGCAGCTTCACGACCATTATCTGTCCGACCACGAGGACCCGACCGAGATCGAGTACTACCTGTGCGGCCCGCCCATGATGGTACAGGCCATTGAAGACATGCTGGACAATCTGGGAGTGGAGCCGGAGATGATCGCCTACGACAAGTTTTCCTGATTAACCGGCCATGCGTTCTCGCCTAAGTGATCAGGTCCTGAATCCGCACCATGAAGTCGCCCATGTTGCCGGCGTACTCCGGCGAACCGTCGATGGTCAGCAACCCCTGACGCACGGCATCCACCATGCCCACTTGGTTCATGACGATGGGGTAGGCGCCCTCCACACCGTTGAAACGCATGTGCACGAAGGGACGGCGGCGTTTGTAAGTCCCCCGGCCGGCTTTGGAACGTCCGGCCTTGACGCGCACGTAGGCGGCAATGTCTTCATCCACCGTAATCTGGTAGATCCGTTCGGGCTGGCGGGAGGTCCACTTGACCATTTCCGGATCGCCGCCCTTGTTGTATTGGCTCAGGGCCGTGGTGATCATGTAAAAGGTCATCTTGACTTTCAGGCGGCGTTTGGCCGGATCCTTGGGGTCGGCTTCGGGCATGAGAATTTTCAGGCCCATGAGCAGTCCCACCACCTTGAGCAGCAGGCCCAGCCGCCACCATCCCCGGATTTTCGGTACCACCGGCTTGCCGGCGAAAAAGGCGTTCATCTTGGCCAGGCTGCCGAAGGCGAAGGTGATGTCCGCATCGTTGCAGGCGTCAAAGCCGATGGTAAAGTCGCCCCGGTCAAAGGCAATCCAGGCTTGGGCCGGATCGCCGTCCCCGTTGTCCGGCGCCGTAAAGGCCACCCGGGCGGTGACGCCGGCAAAACGGGCCTTTGTTTTCGGGTCTTCATTCAGCAGCACCTTCATTACCGGCAGCACTGCGCGCAGAAATACGCGCGCGGCCATCTGGTCTCGATCGACGGTCATAGCTACACCTCGTCTTCCCAGTCGTCATCTTCCTCGAAATCCCGCCCCATGACCTCGCGTACTTTTTCGACGATGCCGTCGGTGTCGAGTTTGTAGTGGCTGTAGAGATCTTCGGGATAGCCCACCTCGCAGAAGCAGTCTGGAATGCCCACCTTCTCGAAGGCGCAGCCCTTGCCGCTGGCGGCGATGACGTCGGCCACGGCGCTGCCCAGCCCCCCGTGAACGTTGTGATCCTCGAAGGTGATCAGGCGGCGGGTATCGGTCACCGCGGACAAGATGGCCGCCTCGTCAATGGGCTTGATGGTGTGCATGTTGATGACCCGCACGCTCAAATCGTCGTTGGCCTGGAGGAATTTGGCCGCCTCCACGGCCTGCAGCACGGCAATGCCGCAGCAGATCAGGGTGACGTCCGTGCCGGGATGCAGCTCAACGGATTTTCCGATGGCGAACCCATAGTCTTCGCTTTCGTAAAACGGCGGCTCGAATCCGCGACCAATGCGGATGTAAACCGGGCCCGGCCAGTCGATGGCTGCCCGCACGGCATTGGCGGTTTCGATGCCGTCGGCCGGTACGATGACCGTCATGTTGGCGAAACTGCGCATGATGGACAGATCTTCGGTGCAGTGATGGGTGGTCCCTGCCTGACCGAAGGAAGATCCCCCGTGGGTGGCGATGATTTTGCAGTTCAGATTCTGGTAACAGATATCGGTGCGCACCTGTTCGCAGGCCCGCATGGCGGTAAAGGCCGCCATGGTTGATACTACGGGCGTCAGGCCGGATTTGGCCATGCCGGCGGCCACGCCGAAAAGGTTCTGCTCGGCGATGCCGACGTTGAAAAAGCGCTCGGGAAATTTCTTGCCGAAACGGCCGATTTTGGTCGAGTTGGCCATGTCGGCGCTCAGGGCGACAATCTCGGGGTGTTGTTCGCCCAACTGGCAGAGCACCTCGCCGTAAATCTCCGCCTGGGTCATGGTGTCCGCGTCGTAGACGGTCCAGGTCAATCCTTCACTCATTGCGTTTTCTCCCGACTGCCATAAAGGTTAATCGTGGCCGGCCATGCGGTCGACGGAATCCTTGGCGCGGGCGATCAGATCGGTGTCCAACCCCCCGTAATGCCAGCGCACGTCATTTTCCATGAAGTCGACGCCCTTGCCCTTGATCGTGTTGGCGATGACGATCACCGGCTTTTCGGTTGCGGCCAGGGCCGCGTCGATCGATTCCGTCAGTTGGCCGAAGCTGTGGCCGTCCACCTCGCGGACATCGAAACCGAAGGCCCGCCATTTATCGGCAAAGGGTTCCAGGGACATCACCTCCTCGGTCTGGCCGTCGATCATCAGGCGGTTGCGGTCCACGAAGGTGATCAGGTTGGTGGTCTTGAAATGGCCGGCGGCCATGGCCGCCTCCCAGACCGAGCCTTCGTTGCACTCCCCGTCGCCCAGGATGCAGAAGGTTTTCCAGTCCTGCTTTTGGACCCGGGCGCCTAAGGCCAGCCCCACGGCCATGGGCAGGCCATGGCCCAGAGAGCCGGTGGAAACGTCCACCCCGCGCACCTTGGCGGAGTCCAGGTGCATGCCGAAGGGGGATTTGAATTTGTTGAAATCCTTCAGCAGGTCGAATTCGAAGTAGCCTTTGTCCGCCAGCATGGCGGCATAGCCGACGCCGCCGTGCCCCTTGCTGACCACGATGCGGTCCCTCTCGGGCGCTTCCGGTTGGGACGGGTCCAGCCGGGCGACCTTGAAATAGAGCAGGGTGAGCATTTCCACCATGCTCATTGCGCCGCCGATGTGAGCGCCTCCGGACCAGCCGGTGATGTCGATGATGTCTTTGCGGATTTTCTTCGCTTTTTCTTCCAGGAACCGGATTTCCTGTTCGGTGATGGGCATGGTGTTCTCCTCAATTTAAAAGCGGTCGCCATATATTTTTTTTACGGCCTTGAAGGCGTCGTCCACGATATCCAGGGTTCGTTGGATATCGTCATCGGTATGGGCCGTTGAGACAAACCAGTTGTGATGGGATGTAAAATAGGCTCCCCGCCGGGTGCATTCGGCGCACCACTGCTGGTGAAGCATCAGGGAGGGGTCGTTGGTAATGCGCAAGTAGGGCATGGACGGCGCGCCGGTCACCTTGAGATCGAAACCGTAAGTCTTGGCGATGTCCACCATGGCGGTCAGCAGCTTGTCGCCGGTTTCCAGCATGATCCGGGGAGCATTCATGGCCTTCATCAGTTTGAGGTTGGCCAGGGCCGCGGCCATGGGCACGGCGGAAAACCAGTAGCTGCCGGTGTAAAAAACCCGTGCCGTCACATCCTTGAGGGCGGCACTGCCCACCAGGGCGGAGATCGGGTATCCGTTGGCCAGGGCCTTGCAGAAACAGATCAGGTCGGGCTTGAACCCAAAATACTCGCAGGACCCGCCCATGTCCAGGCGGAATCCGTGGCGGATGTCGTCGATGATAAGGACGATGCCATGTTTGCGGCACAGGGCTTCCACTTTGTTCCAGAAGCCCTCGGCGGGCATCTCGCTGTCGGCGAAGGTCGGCACGTGGTAGGGCGTGGCGATAAGCCCGGCAATGTCGTCGCCGTGCCGATCGACCACGGCTTCCAGGGCGGCGAAATCGTTCCAGTCCACGCGAAGGATATTCTCATGGTCCTGGTCCATCACCCCGTGATGACCCGGGGCCTGCATCCAGGCAGCCACGCCGTGGTAGCCGCCCTTGAACATCACGATCTTGCTGCGGCCGGTGGCATCGCGGGCGATCATGGTGGCGTAATTGGTGATGTCCCCCCCGTTCTTGGCGAAAAAGGCCCAGTCGGCCGTCGGGATCAGGTCCACCAGGTATTCGGCCAACTCGACCATCACGGGCGCTGCGCTGGTGGTGCAGTTGCCCCGCTTCAACTGGTCGAGGGCGGCTGCGTCCACCTCGGGGTTGTTGTAGCCGGTGACCATGGGACCGTAACCGCACATGTAATCGATGAATTCGTTGCCGTCGATATCAAAGAATCGGGCGTCTTTGGCCTTGGCGGTGAAAAAGGGGTAATGCTCGGGCGGGATCAGGGGTGCGGGACTGAAGTGGCCGTAAATGCCGCAGGGCATGACCCGGGAGGCCCGCTGGAACAGCGCCTGGGATTCTGGATAGCTGTAGGTCTGCATGCGATTTCTCCCTAGGAAAGGTAGTGGGGCACCCGGTCGAGGACGGTGCCCAGGGCATCGATCATCGGGATCTGCCCGCGGATGCGAACGCGGCCGTCGGTGATGGCCGCATAGGTATCCAGGTGACTGTTGAGAAAGTCATGGGCGATGGCCATGCTGCCCAGTTGGATGAGGGCATGGGGGGCATCGACGCCGGATTTCAAAACGTCGATGCGTCCGTGATCGAAGGATAGCGTAACTTCCGGTCCGTCCGGTAAAATGGCCAGGCTGATGGCACCGTCGGGGATGGAAGGAGCGATGAGCCGACCGACCTTGTCGTAAAGGAGTAGCTCCCGGGCCGCGTAAGCCGCCGTGTACAGCGTCATGCGGGTGTTCAACGCCAGAACGTCGGGGTCGCGCAATTGCTCTTCGCCGGCTTTCAGGATCGCTTCCAGCCGGTCGGTCAGTTTCGGAAACTCTTTTGAAAGGAAGCCCAACCGGGTAAAGCCCTTGACGGGAATCGGATTGGCCTTGCCGTCCATCATGCGGTTCAGATGGTCGGGCGAGGTGAAAAAAAGTTTGACGTTGGGCTTTGCATGATTGCCTCGATTCACGGTGCATCGCCCCCGGTCAAAAGCAACACACGCTGTCGGGCCGTTGCGCGCAAGGAACTGGATGCGGATGTCCCAGTTTTTCGACAGACGGGCGGATTCGGGGTCGTGAGCGACCAGTTCTTCGAGATTCGGCAGTACGGCATGCAAGTTCAGGCAGGCTTTTACGTAAGCGGCATCCATAACGACCTCTTTAGGTGCGACAGGATTAGAAGGGTGATGAGTGACTGCTCACTCACTTGACCTTTTTAAGGGTAAGCCGCTAACTTGTCAAGGTTTTTTTAAAGGGAGCGGATTTATTCGTAAGAATCTTTTGTTGACTTGCCGAAGGTGAGCGGGTAGTCACCATTCCCATGGCGTCCTTTGCTCGACGGGGCGTTCTTACCAGTGGTTGTCACAGGGGCCGGGGCATCGAAGATGGAAACCTATCACAAGTCAGTGTTCACGCGCATTCCCGAAGAAAAGCAGCGGCGAATTCTGGATGCTGGCATATCCGAATTTGCCGCCAGGGGGTTCCCCGGTGCCAACATCAACGTCATCGCCCGCAAGGCCGGCATCAGCATCGGTTCCATGTACAAGTATTTCGGCTCCAAGGAGGACCTGTTTCTGACGATCATCGAGCAGGCCCATGGGTTGCTGGCCAGTGCCCTGGAGGAGATCGACGGGTCGTCCGGCGACATTTTCGAGAAGATCGAGAAGATGGTGCGGGCCGCCCAGAACTATGCCAGGCAATATCCGGAGCTGCATCAGATCTACCTGGACATGACTTCCGAGGGGCTCTCGCATTTGTCCAGAAAATTATCGGGCAAAATGGAAACCGTATCGGTGAATTTTTACGAAAGGATGATCCGGGAGGCCATGGCGCAGGGTCTAATCGACAGTCGGCAAAATCCTCGCTGGATCGCCCTGTTTATCGACAACCTGATTCTTATGCTTCAGTACTCCTACACGTCCGATTACTTCAAGGAGCGCATGAAAATTTTTCTCGGACCGAACGCCCTGGACGACGATGAGAAGATGGCTGCCAGTCTGCTGCAATTTATTCACGGCGCCCTTAAAGGGGAGGGTTCGTTGAAGTAGCCTTCAAAAACCCATCTTTTCGGGGGGCCTGCGTTCAGGCACGTACTGCTTTTCGATTTTCCCCTCGTTCCACTCCTTGGAAACGTAAAGGTTGCAGTAGCAGGAACCGAATTCGGCCACATCGGGTTCCCGGTAGACGCAGGGGCAGATAATATCGCGGTCCTTCTCCCGGTCTTCAGCGGCCAGGCGGCAAGGGCAGGCCATATAGCCATAGCGGTCCTTGTTGATCAGCAGTGCATCCAACAGTTCCATGACCCGCTCGTGGTCGTTGGAGAAATAATACCCCTTCGGCTCATGGATTTTTCTCAGTTTCTCGTACAGCTCACTGGTATCCATTACAGTCCCAGCGCCTCCTTGATTTTATCTTCTTTATAGCCCACGACGACCGTATCCCCGATAACCACGGTGGGAAACGAACACCTCGGGTTGAATTTTTTAACATCTTCCAATATCGCTTTGCGTTCTTCCCCTTCCAGCAGGTCGACATCCACAAAATCGTAATGAACGGTGCATTCGTCCAGAAGCCGTTTGGTTGCCTTGCAGTGGCTGCAGGTGCTCAGGGAGAATATTTTTACGGGTTTGTCAGACATGTTACCATCCTTTCCGTAGATATGAGGCGTAGAGAACCAGTATCAGCGCCCATTGGGTCAAAAGTGGTCGGCAAGACCTCTACATTAAAGATCCACCGGGGATCGGTCAAGGGAAAACCGTTTCCCCCGACTATAAATGCGAATTTAGCGAATCATTCCTGTATGTTTTGTATACGGATAATATTTTTTCGATAAAAACGGTCAAGAATTTGAATCGGGTCTTGACAGGCAGGAATAATTTAATTAATGAAAATAGTAATTATTCCTGATAAGAATAAAGAGGCACCGATTCGGACAACCCTGCCCGATCAGGATTTTAGAAAGATTGAAGCCATTACATCCAGGCGAGGCAATATCTCTCATCGTCAACAGCCTATCGCCGAAAACCTAAAGTTAACCTTTCCACGAAGGAGGGAACATGGTCGAGAAAGCCAAAAAAGAGCTTAACATCAAGGATATCACGATTTGTGACGCCACGCAGCAGATGCTCGCCAAAGCGCGCCGCGAAGGTGTGGAGACCGCGTTCGATCGTGCGGCGAACATGAAAGCCTGCCCCATCGGTGCCGATTCGGCCTGCTGCAAGCACTGCGCAATGGGGCCGTGCCGACTCAATGCCAAGGATCCATATGGAAAGGTCGGTGTTTGCGGCGCCACCATTGATACTATCCAGGCCCGTAATTTTGCCCGCATGGTGGCATCCGGTGCCGCTGCCCACACTGACCACGGCATGGCTATGGTGGATCTGTTCCGCGAGGTGGTCAACGGTCACATCAAAGAATACCGGATCAAGGATGTCAACAAACTGGTCCAGGTGGCCGAGTCCATCGGAATCGAAACCGAGGATCGTTCGGTAAAGGAAATCGCCACCGATTTGTATAAGGAATTGGAGCGAACCTACACCCAGGTGGAAGGCGAGATTCCCTTTGCCAAACGTGTTCCGGAAAAAACCCTGGAGGTGTGGCGCAAAATGGGAATCGTTCCCCGCGGTGCCATGCGTGAGATCATGGAATTGATGCATCGCACGCACATTGGTGTGGATCAGCATTACGAAAACATCACCAAGCAGAGCAGCCGCACTGCGCTGGCCGATGGCTGGGGTGGCTCCATGGTGGCCACCGAAATTTCTGACATCCTTTTCGGCACCCCCACCCCGATTGCGGTGGATGTGAACATGGGCGTGCTCAAAGAAGACCAGGTCAACGTGATCGTCCACGGTCACGAGCCCAACATGTTCGAATCCATGCTGGTCTCCGTCAACGAGCCTTCCCTGGTCCAGGCGGCCAAGGATGCCGGTGCCCAGGGAATCAACCTGGTGGGCATGTGCTGTTCCGGCGCCGAAATGATGTCCCGCCACGGCGTACCCCATGCCGGCAACTTCATGTCCACCGAGGCGATTCTCGTCACCGGTGCCGTGGATGCCATGTGCGTGGACATCCAGTGTATCAAGCAGGGCCTGGTCAGTGTGGCCGACTGCTACAAAACACCGTTGATCACCACCAATACGCGCGCCCATATCGAAGGCGCCACGCATATCGAATTCGACGATCACGAACCTCAGAAATGTACCGACGAAGTGGTGATCAAGGCGATCCAGCGCTTCAAAAACCGAACCGCAGCTATCGAGATTCCCGATATCCGCAACACCGGAATCCACGGCTTTTCCCATGAGTATATCAACTACATGCTGGGCGGTTCCTTCCGGGCATCCTACGCACCGTTGAACGACAACATCATCAACGGCCGCATCCGCGGTGTGGCCGGTGTCGTCGGCTGCACCAATCCGAGGATCAAACAGGATTGGGCGCATGTGGAACTGGTCAAGGAACTGATCAAGAAAGATGTGCTCGTGCTGCAGACCGGTTGTTCCCAGATTTCCCTGGCCAAAGAGGGTTTTCTGACGCCGGAAGCGGCCTACCTGGCTGGTCCGGGTCTGAAGGAGGTCTGTGAAACTGTCGGGATGCCTCCGGTGCTTGGATTAGGCTCCTGTGTGGACAACAGCCGTATCCTCATCGCCGCTTCTGAAATGGTGCGGGTGGGCGGATTGGGCAACAGCATCGCAGACCTGCCGGCAGCGGGTGCAGCCCCGGAATGGATGAGCGAGAAGGCCATCTCCATCGGCCAGTATTTCGTCGCTTCCGGTGTGTATACGGTCTTCGGAACCACTTTTCCCATCGTCGAAGAGACCAAGTTCCACAAGCTGCTTTTCGACGGACTGGAGCAGCAGGGATTGGGCAAGTGGGGATTCAGTGCCGATCCGTACGAAATGGCCCGCATGATGGTTGACCACATCGACAAGAAACGAAAAGCCCTGGGCATCGACAAGTCCCGAGAGCGTGTGCTCATGGATATGTCCGACCGGCGTGACATCGAAGCCGCCTGATCGGCGCAGCAATCAAGCGAACAATAACGAAAGGGGCTCGATATCGAGCCCCTTTTTTCGTCTCCAAACAAGTCCCGCTAAATTTAATCTTCCTTCATTAATTCAGGATGGTCGCCCAAAAACCGGTATAAGGTGGCCCGGCCGACGCCCAGAACTTTGGATGCCTTGGCCTTGTTGCCCCCGGTCTTTTTCAGGGCGGCTTTGACCGATTCGACATCGAGTTTTCGCGAGGGACCTCGTTTGGGTTTTTCAATGCAAACGTCCCTCAATTCCAGCGGCAGGTCCTCCGGCTGGATAATTTTTCCCCTGCAGCGAACGATGGCGAATTGAACAGCATTTTGCAGTTCGCGTACGTTGCCCGGCCATGCGTAGTCCATGAGGCTGTTAAGGGCCTCCCGGGAGATGCGTACCGGCCGCTGTCCTTTGATTTTGGGGGCTTTAGATAGAAAGTGATCCACCAGCAGGGGAATATCGGACTTGCGCTCCCGGATCGGAGGGATGTGGATGGGAATGACGTTGAGGCGGTAAAACAGGTCTTCCCGAAAGCTGCCCTTCTGGACCTCTTTTTTAAGGTCTTTGTTGGTTGCACTGATTACGCGAACATTTACGGAGACGGTTTTTTCCCCGCCCACTTTTTCAAAGGTGCCTTCCTGAAGGAAACGCAGAAGTTTTACCTGCAGCATTTTGGGCAGTTCGGCGATTTCATCCAGAAAAATAGTGCCGTTGTTCGCAAGCTCGAAACGGCCTTTTTTGTCCCGGATGGCGCCCGAAAAAGCGCCTTTGACATGCCCGAAAAGTTCGCTTTCAATGAGACCTTCAGGGAGAGCGCCGCAGTTGATTGGGACGAAGGGGTGTCCGCCGCGCAGACTCTCGCTGTGGATGGCATTGGCCACCAGTTCCTTGCCGGTGCCGGTTTCGCCGGAGATGTGAACCGGATAATCGTAGCCGGAAACGTCCTTGATCTGGCGGAACACTTCGACCATTTTATCGTCGCAGCCGATGATGTTGGAAAACCCGGTCATTTCCTTGGTTTTGAGCTGCAATTCGAAAAGATCGGTAACGTCCCTGAACGTGGCCAGCACGCCGATCTGGCGGTCGTCGCTGTCGCGCATCATGGTCGCGGTCATTTCGATCCGCCGGATCTCACCGTCGCGTGTTGAGATGTTGACAGGATACTCGGCCGTGTCGAGAAAAAGGGGCGGACCGTCACAAAAAGAGCAACGACTGCCGCAAAACGGGCTTCCGAAGGCCTCGTGGCAATCCTTGCCGAGAACTTCCTCCCGGCGATATCCGGTAACTTTTTCAGCGGTTCGATTGAAATAGAAGATGCGGCGCTCCAGATCGTGGGCGATAATGCCTTCCTTCAAATTGTCCAGAATCCGCTCCAAATTTTTATGGATGGAAAAAATATTGTCTATGGTCGGGGTGCTCATACTCGCTCTGCGCTTGATTTAAATTCGGAACTGTCTGGAATTGAGATGGAATTTATCCACGATCAGGAAACAGGCGCAGAATAGCACCAATGCTTAAAATGTTCAACCATTCCGGTTTCTATCGACAAAGTTGATTGGTCGACTGCAGAGTCCTATAGATAAATACAATTAAAGATCGATCCGAGATAGAAAATTAAACTTTGACATTTGTTTGCGTGCCAATTAGTGAGTATATTCTTATTTTAAACTCATCAAAAGTAATCGTTGTATGCTCTCCTTATATCGCCACATAGGCTTTACCTGAGAGATTCGGAATTGGCTGCCCGTGCTGGCAGGCCGGCGGTAAAGCGATTGGTGGCGGCACATAGAAAGCTTCCTTTCTTTTTGCCCCTGTAACGACCGTCCCAAGAGGTTTTTTGAGCAATCTCCGCGAGAGGTGCGTTGCCCCATTTGTTCGGCAGTCTCGCACATCTGCGGGTAAAGATACGATAGGCTCTGCCTTACAATGCAGATTCTAAGTTGCGACAGGGAGAAAATAAGCATGAAAGAAAATGTGAATGGTTCCGTTTTGATCGTTGGCGGAGGAATTGCAGGCATGCAAAGCGCCCTGGATCTGGCAAACTCCGGCTACTATGTCTACCTCCTTGAAAAATCCCCGGCCATCGGCGGGGTGATGGCCCAACTGGACAAGACCTTCCCCACCAACGATTGCGCCATGTGCATTATGAGTCCGATTCTGGTGGAAGTCGGCCGGCATGTGAACATTGAACTCATCACCTATGCGGATCTGGAACGGGTCGATGGTAATCCGGGTAATTTTCATGTCACCATCAATAAACGGGCTGCGTACATCGATGCCGACTTGTGCACCGGCTGCGGGGAATGTTCACAGAACTGCCCGGTTTCCCTGCCCGACGAGTACAACCTGAGCCTCATTGACCGCAAGGCCACCTACAAACAGTATGCCCAGGCCATTCCCATCAATTATACCATCCAGAAAGTCGACAAGGCGCCCTGCCGTCTGGCCTGTCCGGCGGGGATCAACGTCCAGGGCTACGTGCAGATGGTGGGTCAGGGCAAATACGAAGAGGCCCTTTCCATCATCATGGAAGACCTGCCCCTGCCCGGCGTGCTGGGCCGCATCTGTCCCCATGGCTGCGAGGACGCCTGCCGCCGCTGCGAGGTGGACCAGCCCGTGGCCATCCGCGACCTGAAGCGCCTGGCCGCCGACCAGTTCGATGCCCGCAATATCGAGATCCCCATGGCGGAAAAGCGCGACGAGCGCGTGGCCATCATCGGCAGCGGCCCGGCCGGACTTTCCGCGGCCTATCAGCTGGCCCGCCGGGGCATCATGAGTACGATCTACGAAGCCCTGCCCAAGGCCGGCGGCATGCTGCGGGTGGGCATCCCGGATCACCGCCTGCCGCCCGAGGTGCTGGACCGGGACATCGAGATCATCACCAACCTGGGCGTGGAGATCAAAACCGATACCCCGCTGGGCGGGGACCTGACCGTGGACAGCCTGTTCGACCAGGGGTTCAAGGCGGTCTATCTGGCCCTGGGCGCCCACAAGGGCATCACCCTGGGCGTACCCGGCGAACAGGCCGATGGCGTGCGCCAGGGCGTGGACTTTCTGCGGGAGGTCAACCTCACCGGCAAGGCTCCGGTGGGCAAGCACGTGGCCATCGTCGGCGGCGGCAACGTGGCCATCGACGTGGCCCGCTCGGCGGTGCGCCTGGGTGCCGAGACGGTCCAGATCGTCTACCGCCGGACCCGTGCCGAAATGCCGGCCTGGGAAGAAGAGATCCAGGCCGCCGAGACCGAAGGCGTCTCTTTGACCTACCTGGCCGCGCCCCAGGAGATCCTGGTCACGGACGGCAAGGTTTCCGGCATGCGCTGCATCCGCATGGAGCTGGGCGAACCGGACTCTTCCGGCCGCCGGCGTCCCGTGCCGGTGCCGGGCAGCGAATACGATCTTGAGATCGACCAGCTGATTCCGGCCATCGGTCAGCGTCCGGACCTGTCTTGCATCGACGAGGTCGATGGGCTGGAGTTCACCCGCTGGAGCACCACCGAAGTGGATCCCATCACTTACGCCACCGGCCGCGAAGGCGTCTTTGCCGGCGGCGATCTGCAGACCGGTCCCTGGGTGGCCATCGGGGCCATTGCCGCGGGCAAGGAGGCGGCCGAATCCATCGTGCGCTACCTGGACGGGGCCGACATGGCCGCGGGCCGGGAGCCCATCGAGCGGGAAGACCCGGTCTACCGTCCGGTGCCCGAAGGCGAGCCAGCCAAGGCCCGCGCCAGGGTCCGCGAGCTTGAACCCGAAGCCCGCCGGGGCAACTTCGACGAAGTGGAGCTGGGCCTGGACGAGGAAGCCGGCAAGGCCGAAGCCCAGCGCTGCCTGAACTGCGGCTACTGCTGCGAATGCTACCAGTGCGTGGAGGCCTGCGGGGCCGGGGCCGTCACCCTGGAAACCCACCAGATGAAGGATCGCAAGATCGCCTTGGATGTGGGTTCGGTGATCCTCTCCCCCGGTTTCACGCCCTATAATCCGTCCGGGCTCGATTTCTACGCCTACGACAAAAACCCCAATGTGATGACTTCCATCGAGTTTGAGCGCATTCTGGGCGCCTCCGGACCCACCACCGGCCATCTGGTGCGCCTGTCCGACCACAAGGAGCCCAAGAAGATCGCCTGGCTGCAATGCGTGGGATCGCGGGACCAGAATCGCTGCGACAATGCCTACTGCTCGTCGGTCTGCTGCATGTACGCCATAAAAGAGGCCGTCATCGCCAAGGAACACTCGGCCCAGCCCCTGGACTGCGCCATTTTCTACATGGACATGCGCACCCACGGCAAGGACTTCGAGCGGGCCTACAACGACGCCAAGGGGAAGCACGGCATCCGCTTCGTCCGCAGCCGGGTGCACACCGTGGATACCGTACCGGGAACGCAGGATGTCCTGGTGCGCTACGTGCTCGAAGATGGCCAAACGGTTCAAGAGCAGTTCGACATGTTGATCCTCTCGGTGGGCCTGGAAATATCCCGGGACCTGGTCGATCTGGCCGAGAGGCTCGAGATTTCACTCACGCCCGGTAAATTCTGCGCCACCTCCAGCTTCTCGCCGGTGGCCACATCGAAGCCCGGCGTCTTTGTCTGCGGCGCCTTCCAGGGGCCGCGAGACATCCCCCAGTCGGTGGTCGATGCCAGTGCCGCTGCGGTGGCGGCAGGAGAACTGCTCAGCGACGCCAAGTTCACCCTTACCAAAACCAAAGAAACGGTTCCCCAGATCAACGTGGCCGGGGAACGGCCGCGGGTAGGCGTGTTCGTCTGCCATTGCGGCATCAACATCGGCGGCATCGTGGATGTGCCTGCGGTTCGGGACTACGCGGCCACGCTGCCCTACGTGGAATACGTGGCCGACAACCTTTACACCTGCTCCCAGGACACCCAGGACATCATGACCGAGATCATCGCCGAGAAAAAAC
This sequence comes from Desulfosarcina widdelii, assembly GCF_009688965.1. Classification (GTDB taxonomy): domain Bacteria; phylum Desulfobacterota; class Desulfobacteria; order Desulfobacterales; family Desulfosarcinaceae; genus Desulfosarcina; species Desulfosarcina widdelii. The sequence continues at coordinate 5,120,508 of NZ_AP021875.1, forward strand.
TCAACCGGGTCGTGGTGGCCGCCTGCACCCCCAAAACTCACGAACCGCTCTTTCAGGAAACCCTGATCAACGCGGGTCTCAACAAATACCTGTTCGAGTTCGTCAACATCCGCAACCACGACTCCTGGGTGCATCGCAACAATCCGGATCTGGCCACGGCCAAGGCCAACGATCTGGTTCGCATGGCCATTGCCAAGGTGGCCCTGATGGAACCGTTGGAAGAGGCCGAGTTGACCATCGGACAGTCGGCCATGGTCATCGGCGGCGGCATTTCCGGTATGGCCGCGGCCCTGAGTCTGGCCAATCAAGGTTATGAAACCCATCTCGTGGAGCAGACCGACCGGCTCGGCGGACAGGCCCTGAATCTCTTCCGCACCGCCGACGGAGAAGACATCGGCGCCCGACTGCGCCAGATGGTGGCCGACGTGGAGCAGAACAATAACATTCGTGTGCATTATGATTCGACCCTGAGCCAGGTGGACGGTTTTGTCGGCAGCTTCGTTTCCACCTTGAACGCCAAAGACGCTGAGACCTCCGTCGATCACGGAGTCACCGTCATCGCCACCGGCGCGCAGGCCCTGGTTCCCAATGAATACGGCTACGGCAGCAGTTCGAAAATTCTCACCAGCTTGGAACTGGATCGCCGGTTCATCGAAAAAGATTCGGCTCTCGATGCCATGGGCACGGCGGTTTTCATCCAGTGTGTAGGATCGCGGGAGACGGAGCGGCCCTACTGCAGCCGGGTCTGCTGCACCCATTCCATCGACAATGCCCTGCTGCTCAAACAGCGCAATCCGAAAATGAACGTGTTTATCCTCTACCGCGACATCCGCACCTATGGCGAGCGGGAGTACTTGTACAAGGAGGCGCGTGAGAAGGGGATCATTTTCATTCGCTATCAGGTCGATGACAAGCCGCAAGTCAAGGTGGACAGGGATACGGTCAGCGTGACGGTGAAGGATCATGTGCTCGGCCGTCCCATTGAAATCGAGACCGACTTGTTGACCCTGGCAACGGCCATCGTCCCCCCCAACAACGAAGCCCTGGCCCAGTTTTTCAAGATTCCGGTCAATGACGACGGCTTTTTCGTGGAGAAGCACGCCAAGCTGGGGCCATCGGACTTTGCCACCGACGGGGTGTTCCTCTGCGGGCTGGCCCACTATCCCAAACCCATCGACGAGGCCATTGCCCAGGGCAAGGCCGCGGCTTCTCGGGCCACGACGCTGTTGGCCCAAAAATCAATCAATACCAGCGGTCAGGTTGCCAAGACCGATCCGATGCTGTGCAGCGCCTGCGGGGTGTGCGTGTCCATCTGCCCCTATTCGGCGCCTTCGTTTATCGATGCCGAGGCGCGCATGCATGCGGGTAAGGCCCAGATCAATCCCGTGCTTTGCAAGGGCTGCGGCCTGTGCGTGGCCGCTTGCCGGTCCGGGGCCATTCATTTGAAGGGCTTCGACAATGACCAGATCTTTGCGCAGATATTCGAGCTTAACCAAGCGGTATAGTGCCCATCCAGAAACGGACAATTTGCCCGATATCGGCGTTGCCCAAAAAATTTTATCCTCGGAATATCGACTATATGCCTCCGGTAAAATTTTTCGGGCGCCTTGATCTCGACCAAATTTACCTGTTTCTGGAAGCGCACCAAAAACACGTATTTCAATTTGGAGAAAGACTATGAATGTTGATTCTTGGGAACCCAAAATTGTGAGTTTTTTCTGTAACTGGTGTACCTATGGTGCCGCCGACCTGGCCGGCGTGAGCCGCTTCCAGCATCCCCCCAACACGCGGGTGATCCGGGTGCCATGCTCGGGGCGCGTCAGCCCCAAATTCATTCTGGCCGCGTTCATGAACGGTGCCGACGGGGTGTGGGTGTCCGGGTGCCATCCTGGAGACTGTCACTACATCGAAGGAAATTTATACGCCCGACGCCGGTTCACCCTTTTAAAGAACCAGATGGAATATATGGGTCTGGAACCCGGCCGGCTGCACTTCTCATGGATATCGTCGGCCGAAGCCTCGAAGTACATTGAAGTCATTACCGAGGTGATCGACGCGGTCCGCGCCCTGGGCCCGAACACCCGATTTGTCAAACCACAGGCGAAGGTAGCGTAACATGTTAGGATACAGCGAAAAAATGAGGGAGATTGCCGGTCGCCTTCTCAGCGAGTGCAGTGTGGAGATGGTCATCGGATTTCGCAAAGGGACGATGCCGATGATGAACGAGCCGTGCTTCGTGACCCGGGAGGAAGACGTTTCCTCCCTGATCTGGGACAGCAACTGCGGCATCAACCTGGCGAACTACCTGACCAACCGCAAGGAGAAGATCGCGGTCTTCGCCAAGGGCTGCGATTCGCGCAACATCGTCAACCACATCGTCGAGAACAAGATCGGGCGCGATCAGCTGCACATCGTCGGCGTGCCCTGCACGGGCATGATCGACAGGCGCAGGATCGCTTCCCTGGTGGAGGGTGAGATCCTGGAGGTCTCCGAGACCGACACCACGGTCAAGGTCAAAACCGCGGCCGCAGAGAGCCTGTTCGACAAGGCCGAGGTGCTGCAGCAAAACTGTGCGTTGTGCATCCACCGCAATCCGGTGATCCATGACGAAATGGTGGCCGATCCGGTCGAAGAGCAAAAGGACATCGACCGCTACGCGGACATCCGCAAGATCGAGGAGATGGACGCCGCGGACAAGTGGCAGTTTTTCGAGGACCTGTTGTCCCCGTGCATTCGCTGCTACGCCTGCCGCAATGCCTGTCCGTTGTGCTACTGTCCCACCTGTTTCGTGGACGAGTCCAAGCCCCAGTGGGTGGGCAAGGGCCAGGACCCCATCGACGTGCGCACCTTCCATTTTCTGCGGGCCTATCACTGCGCCGGCCGCTGCACCGACTGCGGGGCCTGCCAGCGGGCCTGTCCGGTAGGCATCGACATGCGGATTTTGACCCGCAAACTGGAAAAAGACTGCCAGGAGCAGTTCGGCTGGGAAGCCGGTCTCTCTCTGGAACAGCGTCCGGCCCTGGATGTTTATCAGCCCAATGACCCCGGGGCTTTTATCAAATAAAGGATGAACGCTATGACGCTCGTTGCAATCGACAAAAAGAACTGGGCCGAGGGATTGACGGCGGCGGCCGACAGCTACCGGCTGTTCGGGCCGGTCAAGGAAAAGGACTGCCACCAGTTCAAGGCCTTGGAAAAAGGGCAGGCCCCGGATCTGGACATGGTCAACACCCGCCTGTCGCCCAAAGAACTGTTGTTTCCCCAGTCCGAGGTGATGCTCGAATACTCCCTGGACGAAAGCCGGGACGACCACCACATCATGAAGGAGGCGGCCAAGGATTATTCGCCCAGGGCCGTGGTGGGCATCCGGCCCTGCGACGCCAAGGCCGTTCAACTGGTGAAACTGAACTTCGACACCCCGGACGTCAAGGACCCTTACTGGCTGCGGGCCTTCGAGGCGACCACCTTCATCGGCATGGCCTGCGACGCGCCGCTGTCCACCTGCTTTTGCACCAGCACCGGCTGCGGACCTTATAACGCGGAGGGTCTGGACATTCTCGTGGCAGCCCACGACGACGGCTACCTGGCCAAAATATTCACCGAAAAAGGCCAGGCCTTTGCCGATGCGGCCGGCTGGAACCAGGCCACGCCCGAGGCGGCGGATGCCTTCATGGCGGCCAAGCAGGCCGCCGAGGCCAAAATCGTCTCCTCGGTGCCGACCGACAAGCTGGCCGATACGGATCTGCTGGCCCTGCACGGAGCGCCGTTCTGGGACGATCTGGCCTTTGCCTGCCTGAACTGCGGGACCTGTACCTTCACCTGCCCCACCTGCTGGTGCTTCGACATCCAGGACGAGGTGCACGGTACGTCCGGCGTGCGCACGAAGAACTGGGACAGCTGCATGTTCCCCATATTCACCGTGCATACCACCGGCCACAATCCGAGGGACACCAAAACCCAGCGCGTGCGCCAGCGGTTCATGCACAAGCTCAAGTACTTCGTGGACAAGTACCAGGCCGGTATCATGTGCGTGGGCTGCGGCCGGTGTGTGCGCCAGTGCCCGGTCAACATCGACATCCGCCGGGTGTGCGAAAAGATGAACAGTTTTGCGCCGGCAGACGCCTGCGTTGCGCAGAGCTAGGGAGATAAACAATGCAAAATCCATATTTACCCTATCCGGTCCGCATCGACGACATCACGGTCGAGGCCGAAGACAAGAGCCTGAAGACCTTCAAGTTCGTCTTTCTCAACGACGGTGACGAGGAAAAATACGCATACAAGGCCGGCCAGTTCGGCGAACTCTCCATTCCCGGCAAGGGCGAGATCCCCATCGGCATCGCCTCGTCCCCGGTGGAAAAGGGGTTCGTCAAGTTCACCGTCAACCGCGCCGGGGTGGTCACCACCCACCTGCACAACATGAAGGTCGGAGACATCATGGGCCTGCGGGGGCCTCTGGGCAACTGGTATCCCTGGGAACTTCTGGAGGGCAAGAACATCCTCATCGTGGGCGGCGGGTTCGCCTTCACCACCTTGCGTTCGTCCATCGTCTACATGCTGGACCCGGCCAACCGGCCCAGGTTCGGCAACATCGACGTGGTCTACGGGGCCAGATCTCCGGGCATGCTTTTGTACAAGGACGAACTGGTGGAGTGGGAAAAGCGCGATGACATCAACATGCACATCACCGTGGATGCCACCGACGATCCGGACTGGAAATACAACGTGGGGTTCGTGCCGCCGATCACCGAGCAGAAAGCGCCCTCGGGCGGAGACGACACCTATGCCATCGTCTGCGGCCCGCCGATCATGATCAAATTCACCCAGCCGGTACTGGAAAAGCTTGGCTACGCCCACGACCACATCATCATGAGCCTGGAAAACCGGATGAAATGCGGGTTCGGGATGTGCGGCCGCTGCGGCATCGGCAAGGAACTGGTCTGCAAGGACGGACCGGTCTTCACCCTGGATCAGATCAACAAGACCCCCCGGGAATATTGATCAGCAGGCTTTGCCCATAGGACAGGCCGGATACCGGCACACCTTACAGTTCAGACAAAAGCCGCCCACGGCCAGACGTGCCAAATCCCGCTCGTCGAGCCGTTCGCCGGCCAGCAGGCGGGGCAGCACCAAGTCGAAGATGGTGGTTTCGTGGTAGATGCCGCAGGCAGGTATCCCGACGATGGGCATGTCCCCGATGTAGGCCAACTGGAACATGGCGCCGGGCAGCACCGCTGATCCGTAATACAAGGTGTCCACGCCGGCCTCCCGGATACCGTGACGGGTCACGTCGTCGGGATCCACCGACATGCCGCCGGTGGTAACGATCATGTCCGTGTCGGCTTTTGAAAACTGGCGAACGGTAGCGGCGATGCGTTCAGCGTCATCGGGCAGGATTACGGTTTCCAGGAGGGATGCGCCAAAGGCGGTCAATTTTTTTTTGACGATGGCTTCGAAGCGGTCTTCGATCAGTCCGTCATAGACCTCGCTGCCGGTGATGAGCAACCTGATTTTTTTGCGGTGATAGGTTTTGATGCTGAAAATTGGGGCCTGATCCTGGGCTATCGCCACGGCCCGGTTAAGGGCTTCACGTTCGATCACCAGGGGAATGGCCCGGGTTCCGGCCACCTTCTGACCGCGGGTGACCGGCACGTTGTTGTGCATGGCGGCGCACATGACATCCGGAACCAGATTGAACTCCACCAAACCCCGGGTATTGACTTTGAGCAGTCCATCGTAAGCTGCCGTGAGCTGCAGCTTCCCTTCTTTGGGATCATTGCCGAAACTGACCCCGGGTCCGGCCAGTGCCGCGGCCAGTTCCATCACCGCGTCATCCTCATGGACCTGCCCCTCTTTCAAATCGAGAACATACAGGTGGCGTTTGCCCAGCCGCATGAGATGGCAGACATCCTGTTCCTGAACCTGATGCCCCCGTCGAAAAGAGGGCCCTTTGAATTCGCCGGGGCGGATCTCGGTAATGTCGTGGGCCAGGCGTGTTCCAATCGCTTCTTCGATTTTAATTTTGGTCATGCCGCCATTTGGTTGAGGGGCGTCCTGGGATTTGTACATGGAGTTTTCCTTCCATCGATAGGAATGTTGCGCTTCAGGCGATTTTCCGGCGTTCTTCGTCTTCCAGTTCCTGGTAGAACGATCCGTAGGCACAGGACCGGCAGAGCACCCGGTCGTTGAGCAGGACTTCCTTTTTGTCCCTGACCATGGCGCCGCAGGCTTCGCAGTGGACTTTGAACCGCGAGGGGCCCGGCATGTCGTGGATGGGCACGTTTACCCGGACCGGGGTCACCTTGAACAGAACCTCGTCAGGCATTTTGATGTAGCCTTCGATCTGCTGCTGGCGTTTATCGGTGCAGCCCGAAGAAGTGTACACATGGGCCAGATCACGGGACGTTTCGGTGGAGACAATGCGAAACGCAACGCCGGTTTCCAGGTTGACGAAGGTGGCGGCCATGATCCCGTTGTCGATGAATTTCAGGGATCGCCGGCCCAGCTTGACGCCGGTGACATAAGCGATGGCATCCGTGGCGCAGCGGTCGATCTCCACGTAGACAATCAGTTTTTTGATCTGGGGCAGCTCACGGGGATTGTCCAGGCCGATGAGCCGGCAGCCCAGCATGGCCATGCGTACGCCCACCACCTGACCGGGGCACAGGTGCCCGTGGGCCTCGGCCGAACCTTGCAGGAGGGTATTGAAATCATCCATAATGCTTTACCTGACATATATGTTAGATTGAGCATAACAACCGGCCGTAAAAACGCCGTTTCCCCGGATGGGATCGGCGGTAGCCGGCAACGTGGTCGATACTGAACCTCTTATAGCACATCATTTTATAACTGCAAGGGGAAATTGGCGAGGCGGGAACAGGCGCCGGCGATCCGGAACGGGGAAGATTTAGAACATATTCTCGCTCAGAAAAAATGGCCTTTTGTAAACGTCCATTTTCTGGTTAAATAGCCTCCTGGCTGGATTTCAGGGCTTGTCATCAAGCCAGGTGTCCTTATTTTTAGGATTCGACCCAACACCCGGCAGACAAAAGCGAACAGCGCTGCCGGTGGATAAGGAGCTGTTATTGAAAAACGCGAATCCCCTCTGGAAATTTTTCTGTTCTGTCAAACTGACTGTAGTTCTGCTGCTGTCGCTGGCATTCACGTCCGTCATCGGCACCGTCATCCCCCAGAATGAAAGTCCGGATGTTTACCTGCAAGCTTACGGTGCCTTCCGCTACCAGTTGCTGAGTGCCCTTGGCATTTTCGATATGTATCATTCCTGGTGGTTTCAGGGCTTGCTGCTCCTGTTGACCGTCAATATCGTGGTTTGTTCTATCGATCGGTTGCAGGGAAGCTGGAAGGTCATTTTCAACCGTAATCCGCGGGTGAATCCTCAGCGCTTCAGCAAGCGCTCCGATGCTCGCAGCTTTACTGACAAGCGCGATGTCGACGAACTGGTCAAGGCCTACGAGCCGGTGATCGCCCGCCGATTCGGATATTGCCGGGTCACCCGCGCCGACGGCGGCGCCGCGATTTACGGGGAAAAGGGGCGCCTGTCCCGTCTGGGCGTCTATATCGTTCATCTGAGCGTGATTTTTCTGCTCGTCGGCGGCCTGGTAGGCTCCTTTTTCGGCTTTGAAGGGTTTGTCAACATTCCCGAAGGAGAGGCCACGGATACCATTCGCCTGCGAAACACCGGTGCGATCCATCGCCTCGATTTTCAGATCCGTTGCGACGACTTCAATCTGGAACTATACGAAAATGGCGCGCCCAAGGAGTATCGCTCCTCCCTGTCTATCGTCGAAGGGGGCCGGGCGGTCAAACAGAAAGATATTGTCGTCAACGATCCCATTCGCTACCGGGGGATCAATATATTTCAGTCCAGTTACGGCAAGCTGCCGCCTGAGCACATGGCCCGCGAGAAGACTTCGCCTTCAGGACCCGAGGAGACCTACACACTGAGTTTTACCAGCCGGTCTTCGGGTATGCAGTATACCCAAAAGGCAAAGGTGGGAGAGCCCGTGGAGATCCCCGAGGGGCTGGGGCGCTTCGTCATCATGGCTTACGAATCCACGGCATCGTTTCGCGGGATGGATGTGGGCGAGGCCCTGAAGGGAATTCTCACGCCGCCCGAAGGGGAGCCGGTTGAAGTTCTGCTGCCCTTGAAATTCGGCAATTTCGACAAAATGCGCGGCGGCGAGATCATCATTGCCGTGGAAAACCAGGACCGGGAAAAATTTACGCCCCAGTCATCGGAAACACGCTACTACACCGGCCTTCAGGTGACTCGCGATCCCGGTGTATGGCTGGTCTATTCCGGGTTTATCCTCATGATTGCCGGCTGTTTCGTAACCTTCTATCTCTCCCACCAGCAGGTTTGCCTGGTCATCGAGCCGCTGCGCCAGAGCAGTCGGGTGATCCTTGCCGGCATCGCCAACCGCAACAAGCTGGCCATGAAAAACAGCATTGAGAAGATGTTCGCCGACATGACCGAGCGGCAATAGAGTCCAATGCGATGACGCTTTGACAAAAAAAGGAGCAGGACAACGCCCATGAGCAGTTCTCAGTTACTCTCCATATCCACTTTTGTTTTTGGCCTGGCGGCGGTGTTTTACCTGGCCGCCCTGATTTTCAGAAAACCGCGCTGGACCCGGCCTGCGCGCTGGATCGTGGCTGCGGCGGTGGTGGTGACCACCGTGGGGATTATCCTGCGTTGGATAGAATCCTACCAGTTGGGCATTGGACACGCCCCCTTGTCCAACCTTTATGAATCCCTGGTGTTTTTTTCCTGGACGGCGGGAGTCATCTACCTGTTTGTAGAGTTCAAATACAAAAATGCGCTGATCGGCGCCTTTGCCACCCCCATCGCTTTTCTGGCCATGGCCTACGCCTCTTTGTCGCCCAATATCAGCGACAGGATCCAGCCCCTGGTTCCGGCCCTGAAAAGCAATTGGCTGATCGCCCATGTAGTCACCTGCTTTTTCGGCTATGCCGCCTTTGCCATCGCCTTCGGCATGAGTATCATGTATCTGATGAAGGCCCGAAACCCCCAGCGCACCGAAGGAATCGTCGGGCACCTTCCTAAACTGGATGTCCTGGACGAGCTTACCCACCGCATGGTGCTGTTCGGTTTTCTTTTTCTCACCGTCGGCATCATCACCGGTTCGGTATGGGCCAATTCCGCCTGGGGCAGCTACTGGTCGTGGGACCCCAAGGAGACCTGGTCTCTTATTACCTGGTTTGTCTACGCCGGCCTGTTGCATGCCCGCCTGATGCGCGGCTGGCAGGGAAGGCAGATCGCCTACCTGTCCATTTTGGGATTTGCCGCGGTGCTTTTTACTTATTTCGGGGTGAACTTGTTGCCGGGGTTGCACAGCTACGGGAAGGTATGATTGTCCGGCGTCAATTTTTAACGATCCAATCAAGGGCACGGCGCGCCGTGCCCTTACGTAAACCACCGGCGCTGTTTAAAAGGAAAATAGGGAATAGAATGCGAACCAAGGAAAGGTCGCTGCCGCCATGAGTACACAGATGGACAAACTGGACAAAACGATTTTGAATCGCATTCAAACGCGCTTCCCGCTGACATCCAAACCGTTTGCGGTCATCGCCGAAGAGTTGGGCACCACGGAGGCGGAGGTACTCAAGCGGGTGTCCCGCCTAAAGGAAAGCGGAATTATCCGCAGGATCGGTGGAAATTTCGTGCCCGGCAAGGTAGGGTTTGTCAGCACCCTGTGTGCCGCCCGGGTACCGGAAAAGGATGTCGAGGCCTTTGCCCGTGCGGTGAACGCGTTTCCCGGGGTGACCCACAATTATCTGCGGGAAAATTCGTTTAACGTCTGGTTCACCTTCATTGCCCCTTCCATGGAGGTGATCCGGGAGAATCTGGTTCGTATTGCCCGCAAAACGGGGGTCAGCAGAATTTTAAACCTGCCGGCGACACGGGTATTCAAGATCAAGGCGAAGTTCGACCTATAAAAGACGACTTTTCAAAAGCAATCACCTTTAAGGATGAACACCGATTCGTCAGGCATTTTTTTTGAGAATACTCTGGATGGTGGATGAAAGTTCGGCTACCTGGTAGGGTTTTTGGATGAAGGCGGTTGTCGGACCGTCTTCGAATTGCGCGGACACCTGCTCGGCGGAGAGGCCGCTGGAGATGATGATCGGCAAACCGGGAGCCAGGTCGCGAAGCCTGCTGAAGGTCTCTTTGCCGTCCATCCCAGGCATGGTCAGGTCCAGCACCACACATCCGATGGCATCTTGATGGTGATCGAATTTTTCCAGGGCCTCCTCACCGCTTTCCGCCGTGACGACCTCGTGTCCCAGTCGCTGGAGAATCGCCTTGCCCACCTCCAGCACCATCTGCTCATCGTCGACCAGAAGCACCGTTTGGCTGTCGGTTTGCTGTGATTGGCTGCTTGCATCGGTATTCATGGTTGTTCCCTCGAATGCTTTGCGTAGTTTTCGATTACCATTAAAATATTTATATTAGTTTATGTAACAAAGAAATTCAAATCTATTTTTATTAGCGCTCCCGTAGAACGAAACCCAATCAAGAAAACTCGCAGGGCACACGACTTCTCAGCCGGATGCCGGTAAGATCGATGCAAACATCGTAGACCAGGACTTCTACGCCATTTTGCATGGCCTGGCGCAGTTTTTTACCGTATTCGGCATCGATATCGTCGGCAGGGGCGAATGTGCGGGCATCCATGCGCTGAATCAGAAAAAACATGGCGCAGCGAAATCCGGCGGCCACCAGTTCCTGCAGTTCCAAAAGGTGTTTTTGTCCCCGCACCGTCACAGCATCGGGAAAGGTGGCCACCGCTTCGTTCACCAGCGTGCAGTTTTTCACCTCCACATAGCAGGGCCGGCGGTTCGAGGAATCCAGCCGAATGTCGATGCGCGAGTGTTCGCCCACTTTCACTTCGCGTTTGAGCGCTTCGTACCCAGCCAGTTCCGCCACGTCTCCCGACGCGATGGCATGGGCGGTGAGCCGGTTGGGGATCTGGGTGTTGACCCCCACCAGCGAATCGGGCATGTGGATCAGCTCCCAGGTATAGGCGAGTTTGCGCTTGGGGTTGTCGTGATGGGAAAGGAATACCGGTCGCCCCGGCTCACAGCAGGCCTTCATGCTGCCCGAATTGGGACAGTGGGCGGTCACGATCTCCCCGGTTTCCAGGCGGACATCGGCCAGAAAACGTTTGTAGCGCCGGACCAGCGTTCCACGGATCAGCTGGGGCCATGCAATAATTCCTTTGGCGTCAATTTCACCTCTCGCCATTGTTCCTCCAGTGCTGTTGTGATCGATGCCGCTGGAAAATAGCACCTAAAGCAGGCGATTGTCGAGCTTGCCGCAGATTCAAGGCAGCCGCCGTGGCGCTATCGTGGGCTATGCGCCGTGGCGGCTGACGCCGAAGATGCGGCCAACGGTACAATCAGATCGGTAATCCCGGAGGTTTTCGCCTTTTGAGAGAAAAAAACCTCGAATAACACCATGAAATAATGGCTTTCCTCTGTTTCTCGAAAAAAGCGAAACGCCTGCTTAGGTAACAGAAGATGAAGCGTTTGAACAGGAATCCATTGACAGACCCGATTTGGATAGGATAGGGACGATGTTAACGTTGACAACATAGCCGGTGGCCCGTCGGGGAAGCATTGACGGCCAAAAACGTTATAAGGAGGGCAATCATGCTGTTCAATCCGAAACAGGCATCCTTCGACCACCTGGATGAACGGTCCAGGGAAATCATGCAGAAAACCATCGACTTTTTCGAAACCAAGGGAAAGCGAAAGCTCAAGGAAGACGACCACGAACGGGTCTGGTACGACGATTTTTTGCAGTTCGTCAAGAAGGAAAAGATTTTTTCCGATCTGCTGACGCCTACCGCTTATGGTAAAGAGAACTGCCGGTGGGATACCTTCCGCAACATGGATTTCAATGAGATCCTGGGCTTTTACAGCCTTTCCTACTGGTACACCTGGCAGGTGACCATTTTGGGACTGGGCCCCATCTGGATGGGCGACAACGAGGCGGTCAAAAACAAAACTGCCAGGCTGCTGGAAGAGGGCGGCATCTTCGCTTTCGGTCTTTCGGAGAAAACGCACGGGGCCGATCTGTACGCCAGCGATATGGCCCTGACGCCCATGGGCGACGGCCAGTACCGGGCCGACGGCGGCAAATATTACATCGGCAACGGCAACAAGGCGGCCCTGGTCTCTACGTTCGCCAAAAATTCCGAAACCGACGAATATGTCTTTTTCGTGGTGGATTCCCAGCATGAGAATTACGAATGCGTCCAGAACGTGGTCAATTCCCAGATGTACGTCTCCGAATACGCTCTGCAAGGCTATCCCATTACCGATGGCGACATCCTCACTACGGGCAGCCGGGCTTGGGATTCGTCTTTGAACACCATCAATGTCGGCAAGTACAACCTGGGATGGGCCTCCATCGGGATCTGCACCCACGCCTTTTACGAAGCCATTGACCACGCCGCCGGCCGCTACCTGTTCAAACATTACGTGACCGATTTCCCCCATATCCGTCAATTGTTCGTGGATGCCTATGCCCGGCTGTGCGCCATGCGGATGTTCGCCACGCGGGCGGCTGATTACATGCGCAGCGCCTCGGCCGAGGACCGGCGTTATCTGCTTTACAACCCCATGGTGAAGATGAAGGTGACCACCCAGGGCGAGGAGGTGATCAACCTGCTTTGGGACGTGATTGCAGCCAAAGGATTCGAAAAGGACACCTATTTCGAGATGGCGGCCCGGGACATCCGCGCCCTGCCCAAGCTGGAAGGTACGGTGCATGTCAATATGGCCCTGATCATCAAGTTCATGGCCAACTACTTTTTCAATCCCGGTCAGTTCCCGGAGATCGGAAAAGTCGATGCCGCCGTCAACGACGATTTCCTGTTCAACCAGGGCCCCACCCGCGGGTTGGGCCAAATTCAATTCCACGATTATAACATTGCTTACAAGAGCCTGGACCTTCCCAACATCGGCGTATTTCGGGAGCAGATCGCCCTGCTGGTTGAACTGCTGATGACGGCCGCCCCGGACAAGGAGCAGGCCAAGGACATCGATTTTCTGCTCAATTTGGGAGAGTTGTTCACCCTTGTAGCCTATGGCCAGTTGCTCATCGAAAAGGCGGGTATCGAAAAGGTGGGCGACGATCTGATGGACCAGATTTTCGATTTCATGGTGCGGGATTTCTCCAAGTTTGCCCTGCAGCTTTACAGCAAGACCAGCAGCACAGCCAAGCAGATGGAGATCTGTATGCGCATGATCAAGAAACCGGTGGCCAACCCGCAGCGCTTCAACCGCATTTGGGAGGAGCAGGTATATGCCCTTAAAGGGGTCTACCGGATGAACGACTAAAGTTCAAGCGTGGCACAAAGGCAGGGTAGGGGTGAAAAATTTTTCGCCCCTGCGAACCCAATGGGTTGCCGCTTAGCCAATGAATGGACCGGCCGCTGTCGTTTACTTGCCTTCCAGAATATCCAGAATCTCACATTTCTTATACAAGTACCCTTTGCCGATCCCCGGGCAATCTCTGCGGATGGAATCCCAGCGGGTTTGGGAACGCAGGATGGCGGTCCAGAAAGGGAAGGTGCGGCATTGCCGGGGCCGCACCGGGTAGATCCGGCAGCCTTCATCGTAAAAAAGGCAGCGGCCGTCGCCATCCTCCCGGATGCTGTGTCCGTTTTCCCAGGGGTACAAAAAGGTGTCGATGGCTTCCTGAACCGGCAGGCCTAAGAAATCGGCAATAGCCTTTGCCTCCTCATCGGTGACCCGGATGACACCGGGCGCACCGGTACAGCAGGCGCCGCAGCGCTGGCATTGAAAACGGATCCCGGAATCGAAAAAATAGCGATGCTGATCCAGTTCGTTCATCGATAATGAATCTCCGTCAGCAAGGGAGACAAACCATAGCAGCTCGATGGCCTCAGCGCCAATAAAAAGAAAGCGCCGGGCGGTTGCCGCCCGGCGCTTTGCATCTATTGGTTCCGTTGACCCGGTTTAATTGTCGGTCTGGTTATGGGGACAGTCTGCGGGACCGTCTCCCATTCCCATCCCGCGGCCCTTGCCGAAGTGGTGCCCGGATCCGCGATGCCCATTGCCCCAGCCCTTTCCGAAAAAGCCGCGGCCGGCATCGGGATCGATTTTACGAACGTTCACAATGTGGTCCAGCCGCTTCAAGTCAAGATCGGCCTGCATTTTGGAGATTTCTTTTTGCAGTCCCTTGGCTGCGTTGATATCCAACTCGCTTTTGGCGATTTCCGATCTCAAGGCCAACCGCTTGGCGCGAAGATCCTGACGGGCCTTTTGGGTACCTTCGAAAAATGCTTTCCGCTCGGCGTCCAATTGTTCGCGCTGTTCGGGGGTCAGATTGGGGTTCCGGTCCGCATACCGGCAACCACCATCACGATACTGCTGTCCGTATTCTCCTCCGCGCTGGCCATCCTGACGGTATCCTTTGCCTGCAATGGCGGTGCTTCCCATGGTAATCACGGCAACGGCGGCCAGACCTGCGATAACGGCTTTGGATTTAATGGTTCTCATGGTGAACTCCTTTCGTTTGGTGATATGAGGTTATTGAACCGCTTGTTTTCTCTTTCGACAGCCTGTATGAGCAAGGCCGATGCCAAATTCGATTGCCATTGGGTCAAAAAAATCGTAACTTATTCAATCCAAAGGTGATAATAACGATGGTGCCGGGTTTGCCGAACGTGAACATCTTGGTGCCGGTCGAACCGGGCGGGTAGAAGGGACCCACTGTGGGCGCCAGGACCGGGTAAAAAAGTGCCACTTTTCTTCAGCCGCCGGATCACCGGACCGATATCGGCGGCCGCCGGCCGGGCCGCTGCCGGGAAATCGTTTTTTTGGCAGCATTTTTGTATATTATTTCAAAATGATGAAAGACAAAGCATCCTATAGACCGTTTCTATCCGGCTTTTCGCCCTGGATCGTGCTGGGCGCTCTTGCGGTCCTTTTGCCCGTTGTGGCCATGATGACGATAGAGACCCTCAATCGTCAGAAACGTCAGAGCACGCAGCTTTTAATGGAAAAGGGGGCCGCCCTGATCCGTTCATTCGAGGCCGGAACGCGCATGGGCATGCATGGCGGCCATGGCCGCGACTTCAAGCTGCAGCGCCTTTTGGCCGAGACCGCCGCCCAACCCGACATCGCCTATCTGTTGGTGGTCCGTACCGACGGCGTGGTTATCGCCCACAGCCAGATAGACAAGGTGGGCTCCAGCTACGGTTCCGACTTGGATCTGCCAGCCATTCATGCTTCCGCCGCGCTGAGGTCGCGACAGGGCGTTTCGGAGGATGGCAGCGGGGTGTTCGAAGTGTTCGGCCGGTTCGCTCCCTTGGCCAGACCGCCGGTATGGATGCGGCGCAGCCACAGGATGGGACGTGGGGAGATGATCACCGATCTGCCGACCCCGCCGGAAATGGTCATTTTCGTGGGGCTTCGCACCGATTCGGTGGATGCGGCCCGCGCCGCCGACACCCGGCACACCATCGTAATGGCCGCCGTGCTGCTTCTGGCGGGATGCGCCGGAGTGCTCCTGCTTTTGCTGGCCCAGAACTATCGCTCGGCGCGGACATCCCTGGTGCGGGTGCAGGCTTTTTCGGACAACCTGGTGACCCGGATGCCCATCGGCCTGGTGGCCCTGGACCGGGACAACCGGGTGACTGCCGTCAATTCGGTGGCCCGGGCCACCCTGGGGCTGGATGCGGACGAGGCTGTCGGCCAGCCCGCGGACAGGGTGATTCCGGCGGAATTGCTGAATCCCCTCGACGATACCGACGAGCCGGTGCAACGGGAGGTGGTCTGCCCGGTGGCTGACGGCCGTCAGATTCCCCTGGACGTGAATGCCGCCACCCTGACCGATGACAGCGGCGAACGTTTCGGCAGAGTCATCCTTTTCAAGGACCTCAGCGAGATCCGCACCCTGCGCCTGGAATTGGAAAAAAACAGGCGTCTGGCGTCGGTGGGCCGCCTGGCCGCCGGCGTGGCCCACGAAATCCGCAATCCCTTGAGTTCGATCAAGGGCTTTGCCACCTATTTCAAGGAGAAATACCGGCAGGAGGAAAAGGATCAGGAGATTGCCGCCATTATGATCCAGGAGGTGGACCGCCTGAACCGGGTGGTGGGTCAGCTTTTGGAATTCGCGCGCCCGCTTCGGCTTGTTTGCCAGTCGGTGGCCGTAAAACCGCTTCTCGAAGACGCCATCCAACTGGTGGCGCAGCAGAGCAAAGAAGCCAATGTAGAGTTGATACCGAATCTCTCCGATGCGACCCTTCATGCGACCATGGACGCTGACAAGATGCGACAGGTGGTCCTTAACCTGCTGCTCAACGCCCTGGATGCGATGCCGGAGGGCGGAACCCTGCACGTCAGCGCGGCGGGTGTCGGGAAAAACGGCTTGCAGCTCACCGTCGCCGACACGGGCAAGGGCATCGACCCCGATGATCGGCCCCATATTTTCGAACCCTACTTTTCCACCAAGAAGACCGGTACCGGGCTGGGGCTGGCCATCGTTCACAACATCGTCAAGGCCCACAACGGAGAAATCCGGGTAAAGAGCCGTTCCGGGGAAGGAACCACGGTTTCCATCACCCTGCCGGAGAACATGGAGGCATAATGACCAGACCGTATCGGGTGATGGTCGTGGATGACGACAGCGCCCATCGCACCATGCTGCATACCCTGGTGGGAGGCTGGGGATACGAGATTATAGAGGCCGATGACGGAGAATCCGCCGTTGCCGCCGTGGGCGACCAGGCCGTGGACCTGGTCCTGATGGATATCCACATGGTACGGGTATCCGGAATCGAGGCCCTGGAGAGGATCAAGAGCATCAACCCGGCCATTCCCATCGTCTTGATGACAGCTTACGCGTCCATCGAGATGGCAGTGGATGCCCTCAAAAAAGGGGCTTACGACTACCTGACCAAACCACTGGACTTCGAAAAGCTGAAACTGACCATGGATCGGGCGTTGGAGCACATCCGCCTCAAAAATGAGAATCGTGCGCTCAAAGAGCGGCTGGAGGGAGAATTCCAGTCGTCGGACATCATCGGCAGCAGCCCGTTAATGATGCGCCTGATGGCCACGTCGGCGCAGGTGGCCGCCTCCGAGGCCACGGTGATGATCACCGGCGAATCGGGAACCGGAAAGGAGCTGGTTGCCGCGGCCATCCACCACAACAGCCCCAGAAAAGAGGGTCCCTTTGTCAAGGTCAATTGTGCCGCCATTACCGAGACATTGCTGGAATCCGAGCTTTTCGGCCATGAAAAGGGCGCCTTTACCGGGGCGGAACGCCGCAGGGAGGGCCGGTTCGTTCAGGCCAACGGCGGCAGCCTGTTTCTGGATGAAGTCGGCGAGATGCCCGTTGCTATGCAGGTGAAACTGCTTCGGGTGCTCCAGGAGCGGGAACTGACCCGGGTGGGCGGCGAGCAGGTGCTGCCCGTGGATGTCCGGCTGATCGTGGCCACCAACCGGAACCTGGCCCAAATGGTCGAGGACGGCGAATTTCGGGGAGACCTTTTCTACCGCCTGAATGTCGTCGAACTCAAAACGCCGCCCTTGCGGGAGCGCCGGGAAGACATACCCCTACTGGCCACCCATTTTCTCAAACGTTTTGCAGAAAAAAACCGCAAGAAAGTCGATCGTTTCGC
This sequence comes from Desulfosarcina widdelii, assembly GCF_009688965.1. Taxonomy (GTDB): domain Bacteria; phylum Desulfobacterota; class Desulfobacteria; order Desulfobacterales; family Desulfosarcinaceae; genus Desulfosarcina; species Desulfosarcina widdelii. Next base: position 5,138,210 of record NZ_AP021875.1, read on the forward strand.
CCCTCGGGCCATGGACATGCTGATTCGGCATACCTGGCCCGGAAACGTACGCGAATTGATGAACACCATCGAGCGCGCGGTGGTGCTGGCCGCGTCGGACTGTCTCGTAGAAGAGGATTTTGCCATGTTGGCCCCCGCTTCGGAGTCGATCGACAGGATTGCCAGCAGCGCGTTCCCGGCCGATGTGCCCCTGGAGCAGATTGAGCGCGAGGCCATCGTCAGCACCCTGGCGTCGGCCGGAGGGAACAAGAGCGAAGCGGCCCGGCGTCTGGGCATCACCCGCAAGACATTGCGGGAAAAACTCAAACGCTACGATTTGAGTTAACCTGCCGATACAGCCCTATCGATTTTTACCGAATTTATTGCCGGCAGGAAACGCCTTCCTTTCTAACCTTCCGATATCCATATTAATACAAAATCTTTTGAGGCCGCACCCTCGATCCGGCAAAATTAAAGTCAAGGGGGGTGGCGGCCGATATAGAGTCAAACGCTTAAGACGGAATTTCAGTGGATTGGAGTTGTGATGGATTCGGGGCGGACCACTTTCTTGCGACGGTTCGCCCAATTTTTTCGATAGACAACAATTGCCCCTTATCGGGCGATGCGCAAATAGATGAGAACGCCCTATGCCCAGTGCTGCAACCATCCTTGAACTGGTAAAGAAAAACAAGGCTCTGGAGGACGAGAACAAGCGCTACCGCCAGGCACGCGAAGAGAGCCAGGACAGCGAAGAGCGCTTCCGGGTGATTTCAGAAACGATCCATATCGGCGTCTTCGAGATCGACGAGCAGGGCAGCTGCCTGTATACCAATACCAGCTTTCAGGAGATTTTCGGCATCAGCCTGGTGGACAGCCTGACCCGAGATTGGCGCGAGTTTTTGCACGAAGAGGATAAGGAGGCCGTATCCGGACGATGGGAACATGCCATCACGGAAATGGATACCTTTTCCATGGACTGCCGCATCGTCCGTCCGGACGGCGACCGCCGATGGGTCCATGTGCATTCGCAGCCGGTATTTTCCGATGCAGGAAGTCGGTATACCGGAACCGTGGAAGACATTACCGAGCGTAAAACGGCCGAGGAGGAGTTTAAAAAGGCCAAGGAGGCGGCCGAGAGTGCCAACATGGCCAAGAGCCAGTTTCTGGCCAACATGAGCCACGAGATCCGGACCCCCATGAACGGGGTGATCGGCTTTACCGATCTGCTCATGGACACCGAGCTTGACGACATTCAAATCGATTATACGCAGACGATCAAACGCAGCGGTACGGCGCTGCTTTCCCTGATTAACGACATCCTCGATTTTTCCAAAATCGAATCCGGCGAGCTGGATTTCGAGGAGATCGAATTCGATCCCGAACTGCTGGCTTACGACGTCTGTGACCTGGTCCGGCCGAAAATTGGTAAACAGCCGGTTGAACTGCTATGCCGGATTGACGACAACATCCCTGCCATGGTCAATGGCGATCCGCTGCGTTTCCGCCAGGTCATCACCAACCTGCTGGGCAATGCGCCCAAATTCACCGAATCCGGCGAAATCGAGCTGTCCATGGACCTGGACGAAGAGACCGATGAAGCCGTCAAGCTGCACGCCACGATCCGGGACACGGGTATCGGCATCCCCGAAAACAAGCAGGCCACGATTTTCGAACCTTTTCAGCAGGCCGATGGCTCCACGACCCGCAAATATGGAGGCACCGGCCTGGGCCTTTCCATTTGCAAGCAGATCTCCAACCTTATGGGGGGCGACGTCTGGGTGGAAAGTACTCCTGGCGTGGGCAGTCGCTTTCATTTTACCGCCTGGCTTAAAAAAGGTGACGAAACCGAGTCCCGATGGATGGCGCCGGTATCGCTCAAGCAAAAGCGCGTCCTGGTGGTGGACGACAATGTCGCCAATGCGAAAATTCTCAAACAGATTCTGGAGGTGGCCGGCATGCAGGCGGTCTGTGTGCACCGGGGAGACGAAGTACTGCCGGCGCTGCATGCCGCCCTGGAGGAAAAGGTGTCTTTCGACCTTTGTATTTCCGATATTCTCATGCCGGACACCGACGGCTTCAAGGTTGCCGCCGAGATCCGGTCTTCGGATGCCCCTTTCTCTGCGCTGCCCCTGATCGCGCTTTCCAGTTCCCTGGAGCGTGATGCCCAGAAATGCGAAAAGGCGGGGTTCAACGGCTTTTTGAGCAAGCCGGCCCGGCGCGAGAAACTATTGCAGATGGTGGGGCGGGTGCTGGGGGACAAGGACAAGCCCGCCCGATCGTCATCCGATAAAAAGGGCAAGAAAATTCATACCCAGTATTCCGTACGGGAAGACCTCAAGCATTCGGTGCGTATTCTTTTGGCGGAAGACAACCTGGTCAACCAGAAATTGGCCAAACTGATGCTGGGCAAGGCCGGGTATCAGGTGGAGGTGGCCAATAACGGGATCGAGGCAGTGGAGAAATATTCCGCCGATCCGGACGCTTTCGATCTGATTTTCATGGATGTCCAGATGCCGGAAATGGATGGTAAGGAAGCCACCCAGACCATCCGCCAGAAAGGCTTCGAAGACGTGCCCATTATCGCCATGACCGCCCACGCCATGAAAGGCGACCGGGAGATGTGCCTGGAAGTGGGCATGAACGACTATATCACCAAACCTATCAAACGCGAGGCGGTATTCGCCATTATCGAAAAGAATATATTCAACAAGGAGGCGGCATGAATTTCCAAGAGTTGGCAGAAGAACTCGGTCTGGAAGAAGAAGATTACCGCGAATTGATCGAGCTTTTCATGGAAACGGGTCAGGCCGATTTGAGCCAGTTGAAAACCGCTCTGGATGCCGGGGATGCCGAAACAGTGTCCAGAAGGGCGCATACCTTGTGCGGGTCCTCCGGCAATATGAGACTCATGAAACTGCACGAAACGGCCAAGAGGATCGAACTGGCCGCCGATGACGGTCGGCTGGACAACTTGTCCGACGACCTGAACGCCCTTGAGGAGGGCTTCGCAAATATCGCTCGGAGTCTCCAGGGCTGACCGGTGACCGTTTTTTTCTGATATTCCGGCCACAAATCAACCTCGACAAGCCTTCCGGTCCGGTGTTAGGGTGCGACCATGACACCCGCATTGGCCCCATCGCAGCAAGCTCTGTTCTCACGGATCGTCGATGCCCTGAAAAAGGGAGGGGCTCTTAACGACGAGATCCTGGATTATGTCGACGCCGCGCTGTTCACTCCTGAACCCGACCGCCTCAGCGCCTTTCTCGCCGATGACGAAGACAGCGAACGGGACACGCTGCTGGACCTGATCTTTTATCCGGATCGAATGGTTCAGATCGACCTGGAGCCGATTCTGGCGTCCGGACGGTATTCGGCCGAAGACGAACGGACGATCCTGGAAAGCCTGCTGGCCATCACCATCGAACCCTTCATCCGATTACCCGATGGCAGACTGCTGACCCGCATCCAGTTGCCGGACTTCATCAGAACCCGTTATCTGGAGCGGCTGAATATCACCTGGCAGTTGCCTGCCGGACTGGCTGCGGCCATCGACAAAGGGGTGTCGGCGGTCATGGGGCCGGTGGTTCGCGTACGGCTCAGAAATGCCGGAATGCAGTTTTCGGCCGGCCAGGTGACGTTTCTGTGCCGATTCTTCGAACGCATGGACGACAGCCATCCCGATTATCCGGCCTGCCTGGATCTGGCCCTTGCGCTGCTGGACAAGAAGGGATCGGCAGCCATGGTGTACGACCTGCTGGTGGATTACAAGCGGGTCTGCTTTCGCGCGATGGAGCAGGCCCGGCGTTTTACGGCCCTGTTGCGCCGATCCAACATGGAAACCCTCATGCTTCAGGGCTTTCAGCCGCCCCGCGAGTCGCCGGAAGTGCTGCTGCACCGCATGGGTCTGATCGACCGGATCTGTTTTTCCGTGTTCGGCAGAACTGAGCCCATGGCACCGGCCATGGAAGAGCCCCCGCGCCAGGGACCGGATCTGGACGATCCTGCGGCGGCCGTTCAGTGGCTGCTGCGTTGATCCCCGTATTTACAAACCGCATGAAATAAGATACGCAGATCGGCACCGCTTCACCGGGATCGGTATGCCTATTATGAAAGGACCGGAAACGGCCATTCAGTCTAAACCGGAGAGCGGTTTCCAGTGGATTCATGGCAGGTATGAGAGAGGAAATCATGAAGAGCTTTAAAAGCGATGGACGATTGATCATGGTGACGGTCGCGGCTGCGTTGCTGCTGATCGCATGCGGCCTGGCGGTTCCCGGATGGGCGTCTGCTGCCGACGAGGCCGTGATCGATAAGATCCTTGCCGGCGTGGAAAAGCGCTACAATGTGCCCGGTTTTACAGCGGATTTCGACCAGGAGTCCATATTAAAGGCCATGGAGGTCACCGACACGGCTGCCGGCCGCCTGATGGTCCGCCAGCCGGGCAAGATGCGCTGGGAGTACCTGGTTCCCGATCCCCAGACCATTATCACCGACGGCAACGACCTGTGGGTCTATCGTCCCGAGGAAAACCAGGTCCTGGTGGGCAAAGCCCCCGCGCTGTTCGGAGAAGGCAAGGGCGCCGGATTTCTTTCCAACATCAAGATGGTCCGCGAATCGTTCCAGATCTCGCTGATGCCGGATGCGGCGCCCGGACAATACCGCCTCAAACTGGTACCCAATCGCTCCACGGTGGACCTCATGGAGGTGGAACTGAATCTTGACCGGAAGACCTTCAATCTGGTTGAAATCGCCACCTTCAATGTTTACGGCGACGAAACCCGAATCCGGTTGAGCAACATTGATTTCAGTGATCCGCCTGATGAGAAGCTTTTCCGGTTTGAGGTGCCGGAGGGGGCGGAAGTGCTGCAAATGAACCCCTGAAGGAAATGACCGATGCAAGATGCCATTAGAAAAATGCTTAAAGAGCGCAACGCCGTCATGCTGGCCCACAACTACCAACCTCCCGAGATTCAGGATCTGGCCGACATGTGCGGCGATTCCCTGGAGTTGAGCATCCGGGCGGCCGACACGGATGCCGAGGTGATCGTCTTCTGCGGCGTCCATTTCATGGCCGAAAGCGCCTCGATTCTCTCTCCGGACAAAACCGTGCTGCTGCCGCGCAGCGAAGCCGGCTGCCCCATGGCCGACATGATCACCGCCGAAGCATTGCAGGCCCGAAAGCGGGAACTGCCCGACATGCCCGTGGTGACCTACGTGAACTCCCCGGCCACCGTCAAGGCCCTGTCCACGATCTGCTGCACATCGGCCAACGCCCTCGAGGTGGTCGAAAGCCTGGACGCCGACGAACTGCTCATGACGCCGGACCGCAACCTGGCCCGCAACACCGCCAAACGCACCGACAAGAAGATTCACCTGTGGGACGGCTGCTGCCCCATTCATGATCGGCTGACTGCGGCGGATGTCGAGGCCGTCCGGAAGGCCCATCCCGATGCCGTGTTCATGGCCCATCCCGAATGCCGGCCCGAAGTGATAGAGATGGCCGACGCCGCCTTGAGCACGTCGGGGATGATCCGTTTTGCCGGTGAGTCCGATGCAACCGAATTCATCGTGGGAACCGAGGTGGGGTTGATCTACCCGCTGGCGCAAAAATATCCCGGCAAGACCTTTTACCCGGCCTCGGACAAGATGATCTGCCCGGACATGAAGGTGATCACCCCCAAGGACATTCTCACCTGCCTTCAAGAGATGTCCGGCCAGGTCAAGGTCCCCGAGGAGATTCGTGTTCCGGCCCTGGCGGCGGTGGAGAGAATGATCGCGTTGTCGCGTTAATATAGCATTCAAGATCATAAAAAAAGCCGGCATCCGCGCAAGTGCGGGAGCCGGCTTTTTTGTTCTTCGATCGGATGGCCCGATTTACCCCAACATTGCAACTATGGGGTTTACGCGGCATCCACCATATCTTCGGGAATGTCCGCGTTGGTGTAGACTTTCTGGACGTCGTCGCAGTCGTCCATGGCATCCATGAGCTTGAGCATGCGTTCGGCATCCTTGCCTTCCAGGGGGCTCATGTTCTGCGGCAGCATGGTTACCTCGGCGTCGCTGAAGGGGATCTCGGCACCTTCCAAAGCCTCCTTGACCGCGTCGAAATCCTCCGGTGCGGTAATGACTTCGAAACTGTCGTCTTCCTCGCGCACATCCTCGGCCCCGGCTTCCAGGGCGATCTCCATGAGTTTCTCTTCGTCCACGGCGGCCTTGTCCACATTGAAGTAGCCTTTTTTGTCGAACATCCAGGCCACGCAGCCGTTCTCCCCCATGTTGCCGCCGTATTTGTTGAAGATGTGGCGGATTTCGGCCACGGCGCGGTTCTTGTTGTCGGTCAACGATTCCACCAGGATGGCGGCGCCGCCAGGGCCGTAGCCCTCGTAGGAACTCTCCTCGTAGTTGACCCCGTCCAACTCGCCCGTGCCTTTTTTGATGGCCCGCTCGATGTTGTCTTTGGGCATGTTTTCCGCCTTGGCCGCGGCCACGGCGGTCCGCAGGCGTGGATTGGCGTCAATGTCGCCGCCGCCGGTGCGGGCGGCCACGGTGATTTCCTTGATCAGTTTGGTGAAAATCTTCCCGCGCTTGGCGTCCTGGGCGCCTTTCTTGTGTTTGATGGTTGACCATTTGCTATGTCCGGACATGTGTTTCTCCTCTTCGTCGCGAAGGCTTTCTAAAAAGCCCGATATCTGCGAACCGCCTTATTTTTCGGTATTCGCAAGTCTTTTTATTGTCCCGTATTTTGTCCAGCGGGAGATCTCGGTTCTCACCGCTTTTGCAGGCCGATGATAAATACTTCCCGGCTTGTCTTGCGCGTGCTTTTGGGGCGTAGCGCGTTCTGTCGCTGAAAGCGGCTTTTGACCGCCTCGGTAAATGTCTTGGTGTCCCCGCTCTGAAAAATCTTGCATACGAAATGGCCGCCGGGCACCAGGTGATTTTCGGCGATATAAAGGGCCATTTCGCACAAACCCAGGGAGCGGGCCTGATCCACGTGCCGGTTGCCTGTCGTGGCCGGCGCCATGTCGCTGAGGACCGCATCGAAACGGGCCTGTCCCAGTTCGGCCAGGTGTCCCTCCAGGTTGGCCACATCGCCGGTAATTACGGTCACGGTTTCCGGCAATTGGATGGTGACCGGCGTCAGGTCGATGCCGACCACCAGGCCCCCTGGGCCGACCTGCCGGGCGGCGAACTGCAGCCACGATCCCGGTGCGCAGCCCAGATCCAGGACGCGCGCGCCCCGGCTGAGGATGCTGTACTTTTTCTGGATCTCCTGAAGCTTGTAGACCGAGCGGGCCGCGAAATTTTCTTTTTTGGCCTGACGGGTGTAGTGATCCGCCCAGGTATTCTTCTTGCGACTGGTTTGCTTCATATCTTTTCGCCCTGTTCAAGTCAAGACCAACCGCGTCCGGATGAAGGGCAATCGTCAATATTATGAACGTGTTGGCATGAACGGGGTTTTGGTCCCGTCGGGATTCAGAACAGCAGTTCGACCGCCGCACCAACCGTTTCCACGCCTTCCAGGGTTACCGGGTCGGATTGGCGCAGCCGCGCCAGGCTGCCGGCCGGGCCCACGATGCGGGTAAAGCCCATTTTCCGGGCTTCGGAGATTCGGATGTCCACATTGCCCACGGCGCGTACCTCGCCGGCCAGGCCGACTTCGCCGATCACCAGGGTGTCCTTGCGGATGGGCCTGTCCAAAAAACTGGAGGCGATGGCCGACACGATGCCCATGTCCACGGCAGGCTCCATAATCTTCACCCCGCCGGCCACGTTCATGAAGATGTCGTGTCCCATCAGGTGCATGCCCAGTTGTTTTTCCATTACGGCCACCAGCAGGGCCACCCGGTTGGGGTCCAGACCCAGGATGGTTCGCCGGGGGGTGCCCAGGCTGGTGCTCGACGCCAGGGCCTGCAGCTCTACCAGGATGGGCCGGGTGCCTTCCATGCTGGCGGTGACCACGGACCCGGCGGCGTTTTCGGGCCGTTCGGACAAAAAGACCGCCGAAGGATTGACCACCTGCTGCAGTCCGATCTCCTTCATTTCGAAGACGCCGATTTCGTTGGTGGAGCCGAAACGGTTTTTCACCGCCCGCAGGATGCGAAACACGTGGTTTCGGTCGCCCTCGAAGTAGAGCACCGTGTCGACCATGTGCTCCAGCAGCCGCGGTCCGGCGATGGCGCCCTCCTTGGTCACGTGGCCAACCAGAAAGGTGGGGATGCCCGTGCGTTTGGCCATGAGCATCAGCCGCATGGTGGATTCGCGCACCTGGCTGACGCTGCCCGGGGCCGAGGTGATTTCCGGACTGAACACGGTCTGGATCGAATCCACCACCAGCACATCCGGTTTTTCGTTTTCCACCATGGTCATGACGGCGTCGATGTCGATCTCCGACACCACCAGCAGATTGGGCGACACGGTCTTAAGGCGGCGGCTGCGCAGACGAAGCTGGCGGACCGATTCCTCTCCGGACACGTAAAGGACCTTGCGCCCGGTGTCGGCAATGCCGTGCAGGGCCTGGAGCATCAGGGTGGACTTTCCGATGCCGGGGTCGCCGCCGATGAGGACCAGGGTACCGTCAACCAGTCCGCCGCCCAGCACCCTGTCGAATTCGGCGATGCCGGTTGACTGGCGCTGTTCGTCGACGAGTTCGACGGCGTCGATGGGCACCGGGCGGTTGCCCTTGGCCGCCATGGTTTGCTTGCCGGCCTTCGCCGGCCGTCGAACCTCTTCGGCAAAGCTGTCCCAGGCGCCGCATTCGGTGCAGCGGCCCATCCATTTGGGAGATTCGTAGCCGCAGGCCTGGCAGACGAAAAGAGTTTTTGAGATTTTACGTGGCATAGGTGGTGATCGTGTTTATGTTTTAAAAATGATTGATTACCACGTCCATACAAGCCTTTGCAACCACGCCACAGGCACCATGGAAGAATACGTCCAGGCCGCGGTGGAAAAGAAATTAAAGACCCTGTGCTTTCTCGACCACCTGACCTTCCAGAAGGCCGGACGCCACAACGCCATGGACCCCCGGCAGGTGCCCGGGTATGTCGATGAGGCACGTCGGCTGCGCCGGACTTACCGGGACCGTATCGATGTCCGCGTAGGACTGGAGGTCGATTTTTCACCCCGTTACGTGGATCGCAGCATCGAAACCGTTGACGCCCTGGACCTGGACGTGGTGGGTGGTTCCGTGCATTTTCTGGACGGCGAGGATGTGGTCAGCCGGCGCTCGGCGTGGTTCCGTGGAGAACTGGATTCCGACTGGGTTTACCAGGCCTATCTGGCGACCCTGGAATCTATGCTGGATTATGATTACTTCGATGTGGTATGTCACATGGATCTGCCGAAAAAATACGGCATTCGTCCGTCATCGCCCGCGATGGAAGGCTTTGTGAGGGTGCTGGAAAAGATCCGGCAAAAAGACCGGGTCGTGGAACTGAATACCAGCGGCTTTCACTGCCCGATTGAAGAAGCCTTTCCGTCGCCGGAGCTGCTCGGCCAGTGCGCCCGGCTGGGCATCCCCGTGACATTCGGCTCCGACGCCCACGCCCCCGAAACGGTGGGTAGGGATTTCGAGCGCGCCCGGGATTTGCTCAAAGCCGCCGGCTATCGGCATCTGACGGAATTTCGCCATCGTCGGCGGGAAACCCTGGCCATCTGAAGCGATCCGCAGCAAATGGCCGAAACGATGGGACTCGATGGTGCGGCAGCCGGGGTACAAGGGTTTTCAACTTTCAATCCACATCCGCTTACAGGAGACGTTGTTTCATGCTTGACGATCGACTGCGGCCTGCCCGGGAACGATTCAAACGCCATTGCCCGATATTCCTGCTTGTCCTGCTGACCGTGCTCGCCGTTTTGACGATCCCGGCGGCAGCGGAAGATTCTTCCTCTCCATTTCAGCCCCTTGTGAAGCGGTTGGTTGCCGACGGTTTCGACAGCCAGCGCATGGAAGCCGTATTCAGCAGCCCGGAGGTCTCCTTTGCAAAGCGCGGGGTCAGCGCCTATTTCATGCACAACGAGGCCAAGCTGAACTACAAGCAGTTTACCCGCACATGGAATATCAATTCGGCAAAAAAATACATGCAGGCGCACCAGCAATGGCTGGATGCCGCCGAAAAGACTTACGGGGTGGACAAGGAAGTCATTACCGCCATTATCCTCGTGGAGACCAAACTGGGCACGTATACAGGAAAAAGCTCCGTGATCAACATCCTGGCCACCCTCTCCGCCATGGCCGACGATGATCCACGCCAGGTCATCTGGGACAACCTGCCCGACAATGACCGGCGCATGTCGCGCCAACAGTTCGAAAAAAAGGCCGACCGCAAGTCCAGTTGGGCTTACCGGGAACTCAAGGCCTTTTTGACCTACACGGAAGAACAGGGCATGGATCCCACGACCATCAGAGGCTCTTATGCCGGGGCCATGGGGATTTCCCAGTTCATGCCCAGCAACATCGGCCGGTACGCCCAGGACGGTGACGCCGACGGAAAGATAGACCTTTTCGTGCATGCCGACGCCATTTCCAGCATCGCCAGTTACCTGAAGCACTACGGCTGGAAGCCGGGCATCTCGCGGGAGAAGGCCTTCAAGGTGGTTTACCATTACAACCACAGCAAGTATTACGTGAACACCATCCTCGACATCGCGGACAAATTGAAAGGCTGATCCACCATGAGCACCGGCATGATCATTGTGCTGACCGGCGTTGCATTCTTCCTGCTGACCTGCGTGGCGATTTTAGACATCGCCCGCAAGGATTTCGGTTCCATCGAGATGAAAGCCCTGTGGGCCTTTATCGTGGCCCTGGTGCCCTTCATCGGCGTCCTTGTCTACATCTTCATCGGCCGCACCAAGGGCCGACTCCCTGATGCCGACGCTGCGGCAGAGTGAGGCTCAACGGGTGCGGTTGATACAACTAAAGTAGGCGTTTCGCCTTTTTCGAAAAATAGACGAACTGCATGATTTCAGCAGTTTATTTTCAGTTCTCCGTCTCAAAAGGCGAAACCCTCCGGGATCGCCGATCACACCGTATCTTCGGCGTTAGCCAACTATAGCGCCGCGGCGGCTGCCCTGAATCTGCGGCAAGCTCGACAACCGCCTACTCTAGTTAAGTCGGCACATCGGTGTCATTCCCGTGAAGACGGGACTCCATGGGTTTCTCCGTTTTATCCGCCCTGCAAGGTACAGACGCCTGAATGACCGGCATTTCTGCGGAACACCATTAAATATCATTGACAAAAGGTGGCCTATTCTATATTGAACCTCTGTTTTTCCATATGGTCCCATCGTCTAGTGGTTTAGGACGCCGGCCTCTCACGCCGGTAACGCGGGTTCGAATCCCGCTGGGATCACCAAATAAAAACAAGGAGTTATAATTTGGAAAATGAAAACTTAACTCCTGGACATAAATTGTGGACATAAAATCGCTCTCAGAATTCATTTCTTGAGAGCGATTTCTTTGTTCTGAGGTCATCATTTTGATCCTCCTTCCCAAGTAATTGGAATGTCTTTTAACCGGTTCTTCGACCACCCACCTTGAAACATGTCGATTACCAATACCACCGTGGATCCATGATGAAACCTGCTTTTAGCGCCATTTTCAACATTTAACCCAACTGACCTCATCCATTTGTCCTTTGGACACCATTTGTGGACATAAAAAACACCATCAATGTAGTGAAGGTTCATCGTCTCCGGATGGGTTGAATGACATTTGAAGCGATTTCCTGATGGTCTCAAGTCCGAGGGATTTGAGGTACCGCTCAGTGGTCCGTGGGCTCTGATGCCGGAGAAGCTGTTGGATATGGCCGAGGTAAACATTTCTCCGCCACAGCCGGGATGCAAACAGGTGACGGATCGAATGAAACCCAAATGTTTTTACCCCGGCCTTCTTGCAGTGCTTCTCCATGAAATGCTGCCGTTTTTGAAATGGCTTCCCAAAATAATCGTCGCAAAACGCGGTCTTTGACAAACAGACGAATACATGTTCCTGGTCAATCCCCGCTATCGCTTTTCGCTCTTCGGACCACGCCGTCAGTTCCTGGCAGAGTTGTTGGGTCATGGGGACCCAATCCCCCTCCAAACCGCCGTCTCGCTTGCGGGTTTGCAAGTAAACCTGTTCCCGAATAAAATCGACCTCTGACCATTTCAAACTGAACAGCTCGTTCCGACGCGCACCGAGATGGAAAAAAGCCAGCAGCATCACTTGATCCTGCCTTTCGCAAGTGTGGTACACTTTCCAAAAATTTTCTTCAGGGGGAACATAACGCACTGTTTTTTTCTCCTTGAATCGCTCGCATGTTAAAAAGAGATTGGGCATATAAGGCCACCCCTCGATGTTGCGTTCCCCCCAGCGCCAGGCGGCGCCTAAATTCTTCCGTGCCTTGTTGGCCGCGTGGCCGCTGATCTTTTTGGATAGGTGCCGGAGAAATCCTCGGACTGCATTCCGCTTAATTTCTTCAACCGGAGTTTCCATGGCATAACCGCTATGTTTTATGAAGCGGGAAAAGGCTTTTCTTTTTTCGTCGTAGGTTTTTTGCGAATAGCGGGCTTGGACCTCATCGAGATATTCATCGATCCATACGATGATCGACAAACATCTTGTGGCGATCGATTCCTGTTCGAGACGCTTTCTGGTTTCGAGTTCCCACTGCATGGCGGCGCGTTTGGACGCCATGCTGGTGTCCGGAAACAGTTTGGCCCTTTTGACGCCATTGACCATGATCTGGCTTAGGAAGCGCCGCTTGCCCCGCTTCTCGATGATCGTAGCCATTTTCAAATACCCTTTTGATCGATTTTTCAAAAAACCGATATCGATTGGGTGACACCTCAATGCCTCCCCACCTGTTCGCGTACCGATTGACCGTACGGGGATCGACGCGCAAAAGCTGGGCAAGCTCTTTTGCGGTTAGCGATCGGCCGAATTCCTGTTCGAGTTCGTCGAGGACATCCATTTTTTTGTTTCCCAAGTTGTGGTTATTCAATTCATATGGAAAACAGTTTAATTTGGGCAATACATTTCGGTCATTACTACGAGCCTGGTTATTTGGTGCCCGTCAGATTCCGGATGACCGGATGGATCCACACCAAGGGAAGCCTGAATGGCGTAAGGCTTCAATGTTCGTCCGCCCGACTTCAAAGCTATTCCTATTTGATTTCATAATGTTCTTGATGTAATTGAATACTAAACCCATCAATAGGGAGCATCCATAAAAGCATCTGGTCTCTGAGGTCACATAGTGTATTGGGTTGCGCACAATAATTACATTATATATTAAATCATGGTTCCTGTTGCTGCCACCTTCGGCTTTGTCAGTGATTTATCATTTTAATCGAATGATTATAGGAGCTTCAGTTCAGAAAAATCAGCGGGAGTTAGGCGTTTGAATGGTGTCTTAATTTAAAAATACATAAATAAAGAATTTTTTGTCAAGATAAAAATTCAGTTAATATGAAAAAAATAAACGTCGACATCAATTTTAAAAAAGTTCTTCGTCGTATCGAAAAGGAAATGGAGGGCTATTCCAGAACGGCATGGGCTGAAAAGGTTGGTGTAAAAATCAATGTCGTATCCAATATTCATAGTGCCAACGCAAAGCAAAACCCTTCTCTAAATTACATATTAGCTGTATCTGTGGCCACCCGCAAACCGATGGACTATTTTTTATGGGGCCAGGCATCTTACCAACCGTCCGATCTTCCGGATATGATGGTAAAAGAGGCTGTAAGAACATATCCGGTTGCCCTAGATAATGACATCCCCATGATTCCGGACCCTGAAATGGGCAAGCGGGTTCGCTATTGGCGCGAGGATATGGGGCTAAGCATCGCGGAGGTTTCAAATCGGACGGAACTGCCCATTAATCTTATCGAAAGTATCGAAAACGGCCATCACACAAGGACGGATGTAATGGTTAAGCTGGCCGATGTATTGCGGTGTTCCATCGATTTTCTATTGGGATGCGGTGGCGCCTCTGTTGTCCACCAGAGGCGAATCGAAAAACGTAGTAAAAACCGGTAACACATTGGTTATAAGGCAAGATTTTTGATAATCAGACATTAAAAAATAGCGAGTATATATTGAACAAGCAAGAGTTGATTATGCAGCTTCGCCAAAAGGCTGAAGTTTCCAAATATGAAGCCAAAGCTGTTGTGGATTCGTTTTTTGACATAGTGGCCGATGCTTTGTCCCGGGATGAGCGGGTGGAAATACGCGGACTGTGTTCATTTTTTGTTAAGAAGTACAAAGGGTATACGGGGCGTAACCCGAAAACAGGTCAGAAGGTGAAAATCAAACCGAAAAAGCTACCTTTCTTCAAGTGCAGCAAGGAATTGAAGGAAAGGGTTGATCAATAAAAAAGCCCGAGGCCTCGAAGACCCCGGGCTTTAGAATCTGGATTAATCCCGTGCTATATCGCTCCTAAATATTGACTGACCACATCGTCTCGATCCGGACCGTGGCCCAATTCCGCTTTGATGATTTGTCGGGCATCCTGGTTGAGTTCACGCCATGTTGGTCCTGCTATATTTTTCGCGTTTTGCCGAAACTCTGTTTTGGTTTCAAATTTACACGGTGCCTTGAATCCAGTAATTGATTCATAACGATCCTGGGCGTAGGCATGGCGACAACCGTGGCTGGATGCGCCACAAGCTCTTTTACTTATTCCTTTTCCGCGGATGATCCGATAATATTTCTGAATCCATTGCCTTTCGCTTTGGTTATTGGGGATAAGATTATTTTTTCCTGAAATTTTCCGAGCATATTGGATCGCAGCCATACCTTCGACCGTTACTTCATGAATGATCCGTTCCCGTCCCCCTTTGGTTCCGTGTTGGATAAATACCCGCCTGTCATCCATCAAAGCTTGGTGGGCATTGAATTTACATCCTTCTTCTGCCCTTAATCCCAAATACCGTTCCAATTGCAGCTGAGCGGCTATTCTTCGGTCATCGGTATTGGAGCTGTCCTTCAGTTCGGAGACTACCCGTTGGAACACTTCCTGGGGTAATGATTTATCCCGATTATCAACGAACACGCGGTTCTCGATACCGAATACGTCGTTAGTCGGAGCGATACGGTCGTTGCCGTACATCCGGCAAACGGTACGCACCCCGGACAGATATTCTTTAACGGTGGCCACCTGCAATCCTTCCTCTTTCCATTTATTTACGGCTTCCTGAACATGTTTATTGGTGATATTTTTCCAGCGTTTGACCCCATAGCCCAACTCCCGGATCGTATCGACAAATCGACGGGCTTCTTTAATGTGATTATGACGGGTTTTGGCTGATCCAAATCTGCTTTTCTGGATAATGCGAATTGCCTGCATCACCAACGTATCGGTGCGGGTTGAGTTGCTCATAATCAAACCACCTCCCTTCGGTAAACTTATGTAGCGATGGATTAATCTGAATTTCAAATTAATCGGAAGGTTAGGTTAATGCGATTTTACCCGTCATCGCCACAGGCGGCGCTCCGCAGAACGGATAAAGGGTAAGGATAATCGCTTTATTTGAACGCTGATGAAAATCAGCGGTTACAAAGGGTAGGATGTTGGCAGGCTTTATTTCCCTCTCTTTTCCCCCCGTGTGTCATAAAAATTTAGCCTGTCAGTCGCTAATTTGTTTTTATTTGGAGATTTCAGGAAATATCAATTGGAAGGGATTAGTGATAATTGGCAAAATATCAATTTGTTAGATGATGACACATACTCGCCGGCAATACCATTTAGTCGACCGTCTGTTTTTTTTGACCTGCCTAAAAAACAGACGGTCGGGCCGGCGCGCTGTCTATTTATAGTTTGTAATAAATTAGCGCTATGGTATCAGCACTGATTCGTTGTCGTTGCCATTATTAATTCTTAAAAACGATTATAACCGGTTAGTTGGCCCAAGAACTGAACCAGTCCAACTCGCGACTGGCGTCTCAGCCATTGTAAGAAATCCGTAGTTGACATCAATGATGTAGTCTAAAACCATTTTTTCCAAGTTCATATTCTGAATTGGGAGGACGAAATAGATCGGGGGAGGGTCTTACTGATGAAATATTTTTATGGGTTGGATGATATGGATAAATCACCGTCGCCGGTGAACAGACCTACTATCTGGCTTGGCCGTTGCAGATCTTTTATCCCACAATGTTTGGCTTAAGCCGTTGTGCGGGGAGTGGCCGATTCGTGAGCACCGATCCATACAAAGATTGATTGGATCTAAAAGTAGGATTGTTCAGGTTAAAAACCTGTCATCCTGATGTCCGATCCGAGGCAGAGAGAACAATGAAATGAGATTTCATTGAGCAAATAAGTGCCTATATTTTAGATTAAAACTGAAAAGAGTCAAGTAAAAAAAATGACACACTGGGGTGAATAACAGGTCCCGGATTACGTCCAGGAATACCTGGAGTGTTATAACCACCTGGTAGTTGGTAGTTACTGCCAACAGCCGTATCAGGAGATCCAAAAAAAAGGAGGGGCTGAAGGCTAAGAATTGTTTGCTGTACCGTGCTCGCCGAATTAATCTGCAGCAGGTGTCACGAATATTGGAATCTTCCAAGATAATGTTTGGATATATGAAACATAGAAAAATATTAATAACTACAGAGATAGCAGCATATGGAGCTCGGACAACCGTGTATTATGAATCGGATACTCCAATGAAGCAGGCCATAAGCTTACAGCACCTCGCATGAAACTCTGCCGGTAGGTTTTTTCCAATATTGCCTGTTCATGGTTTCCAAGGATATTAATGATGTTTCGTTTTTCGATCAGATTTAGAACCTCTTCTGGTTCAGGACCATATCCAATGCTATCTCCCAAGTTAACAATGCGGTCTATTTCAGAATGATCAATATCCCTTAAAACCTCCTCGAAAGCTTCAAGATTTCAATGAATATCTGACATCACCGCTATTCTCATCAGGCACCGCCTCATATAATTTATTTTTCGGTTGAATCGCTTTTAACAGTTCTGAATCCTACCTCTTCAAAACCTTCCCAAGGGAATCGAGATAAAATTGGTGGAGGGGAGTTATTGCCATTGTTATGTTGCTCTAAGGTTCCCATGACGACAAAAAGATTATCTTGTAGTTTGTCTTTCGAGATACTGGATAAAGTTCGAAGTCCCCATTCTCCGATTCCCTTGTTTAGGGCACGGAGGTCGAATTTATTTTGTTTAAAGAATGCCGCTGACGGGGGTTCTTTCGAAGTGTGGATTTCGGTTTTTGAGTTGTTATTTTCGAGTTGACCGTCTTGATCCATGCTTATATTTTTCTCGGACCAATCACTTCCCATCATGCTGTTCATCATACCTTTCATGTTCGTCGAATCAGAATTGTTAGTGGTGCCTTTCAATTCAGCTGGCTGGATGGTGGCCCCCTTTGTAGCCGCATATAGCCACTCCACTTCGGTCGGCAATCGTCTGTCAAAAAAACTGGCAAAAGCAGATGCGCCATATCCAGTCACACGCAGCGCCGGACTCGAAGCATAGGCAGGGTCACTCACATGAAATTCTTTTCTTCCGTATACAATCGGCTCATAGCCTTCATGCACTTCGCCAAGAAGATACCAGTTCGCACCATCACCTTTTACAACTCCGTTTTCCAGGTTGATTCTTGACAAATTATGGTTCAGAAAATCAACAAACTGTTGATTGGTTACCAGAAATTCATCCATGTAAAAAGAAACTATCTCAACCGACTGTCCCGAGACCGTTTCTAATGTTGTCGGCAATGCCAGCCTGCCTTCAGGTATCAGGCGTTGTTTCCCGACGTGTTCCGTTATTTCAGAATTGTTCGCAGGATTTGCTGTGAGCCCATTGCGACTGTTTGTAGATTGAACAACCTTTTCATGTTGTAGATTGCCCGGAGGCAGGTTTGGTTCGCCAAGCAGGTGCCAGAGGGTCATTAGAATTACTGAAAGGGTTGCTGTAATAATGCCTGCCCAAATCCACTTGGGATTGGAAAAAGACTTGCCGTTTTGTTGTTTTTCGGCACTCTGAGTTTGTTGGGCAACATTTTCATCACGTATTAGTTCAATAAGCTGATCATGCAGATCCCTTACAGACTTGGTTCTTTTTAAACGGTTTTCCTCAGTAGATTCAGAAATAATACGATCCAGCCGCTTAAAAAAAGGCGATTCCGCTTCAGAAAGGTTGACACTTTTAAACGGGGTGGTTCCCGTCGTTATTTTACCATCAACAGTTTCAAACAATATCTTCCCAAGAGAATAGACGTCGGCTCTTTGATCCGCTCTTTTAAAGTCAAAAAAATGTTCAGGGGACATATAGTGAGGCGAGCCTTTCACATCTATGGATTGGGTTATCGGTTTTAACCTGTGTGATCGAGACAGTCCAAAATCTGCTATCTTCGGAGTTCGGTTATCCATTAAAATATTTTCTGGCTTTAGATCACGATGTATAATTCCAATACTATGCAAGGCTTCGACACCTGATAGGACCGGCAAAAAAAATTCCTCAATCCAGTCCTTGAGGGTATCGGTTTCAGGATAAAAACCCTCCTCAGACATAGTTGCGCGTAAAGATCCGCCCGGTATATACTCCATGGCAATATATTCAACCGGTGTATCCACACCGCACTTATTTATCGAAATGGAATCGTGATCAAAAACCTGCAAAACGTTTGGATTACGGATTTGCGCCATGGATTGCACTTCGCGCTTAAACCGTTGAACTAAGGTCCCAGCCTCTTCATCTCCTTCGTCAATCGAATCAAGCCACTCCCTTGAAATGACCTTGATGGCGACATCACGATTAAGATTAGTCTGATGGGCTCGATAAACCTCGCCCATGCCGCCTTTATCGATAAACTCAAGGATAACCCATTTTTGGTTTAGTACGTCGCCTACCTTCAACGTATTGTTGCAGGATGTCGTCATATTTTTAGCCGTTTGCACCATTGGATTAATTCTCGTTTCTTGAATAAGTTGGCTATTCGATAGAATCACAAGAACTTAGGACATAGACCTGGCGGTAGCTTTTCGGCTAAGGGATCGTATCATTCCGTTCTGCTTATCTACCATAAGTGTGTGGATGATACTCCCGTTAGCCTCGCTCACATGGGCTATATAGTAACGACCCGTATTCTCAAGATCAGTGATACCGTATTCGTCAATATCATTTTGATCGATACGTCGCTTAATAATCTCAGTTGCAGTGGCTGATCCCATACCATCAAAAAAGCTTGGTTCAACCATTTCCTCTTCAAGATTTTCATCCAGATTTGTTGATCTGAGTTTGTTGACAACGTTTCCATCATTATTCAATTTGTTTTTAACTATTATGCTAAAATCTTTAAAAACATTAAATAGCTTCATGGCAACTCCTTGTGGTGGACTTTTGGTTATATTTCAGTTTTATTGGCCAGCTATAAGAGGACCTGTTTCATCTTGTTAAACTCTTCGTTATTTATTTCGCCTTTCGCATAGCGCATTTTTAATATCTCCAATGAATCGTTCCTGTCGGTGGTTACTGATTCTTTTGAGTAGTCGTTTTTTCTGCTTATTGTTTTGATGAAGAAAATTATTGCGAATATAATTAAACTCCAGAATATTAAGGAAATAATTCCACGAGAGAACAGGAACCCTATGAACGGTATATTGCCGTAATAACTGCAGCCCCACATTTTTAACCTCATTCTTTTTCAATATTTTTTGGATATTCTAAAATGTCTCAAACCAATTAAGCGTAATACTGAGCAACTTCTGTGCCGCGTATCAATACAATCCATATCATTAAGGAATCATTAATAAATACTGGCATGCTTATTGTTAATTCTACAGAATATAGGCTTGCAACAGCTATAAGTGGGGTTATTTTACCCATGCAGGCGTATTTTCAGACAGCAACTGTTTACAAATTACCCAGTCTCCCCTAAGGTTTCCTTTAACGGAGGTTACCAGGTTGAAACTTGAACCGACTTTCAAACTGATCAAATAGGTGATGTTTAGATGAATAAGAGCAGCGAAAACCGTTTTGGGCACAACCTACACGCTTCACCCTGGATAATTGTTGGTTCAGTCGTGATTTTGCTAATCACTGTTGTTGTGCTGGCAGTGCAGAACCACAACCGCGAAAAACAGTACATGTCTCGTATTTTGAACGAGAAAGGCGCTGCTCTTATCAAAGCGATAGAGGCAGGAACTCGAACAGGGATGATGGGAATGATGTGGGGAGGGAAGCAAATTCAAACCCTAATCGAAGAGACTGCTCTCCTGCAAGATGTCCTTTATATAACGATAACAGACATCCATGGCCTTGTTCTGGCCAGCAGCCGAAGCGCATCAATTGGCACTCAATTGAGAGATAGCCCTTCCTTAGAGGGGATTGACCCATCTGATAAAGTCAACTGGAGGATTATAAGCCTCGATAATCAGCGGCGCTCATTTGAAGTATACAGAAACTTCAGACCCATTTCTAACCGCGATGACTGGATGAACAATCGCATGCGCCAAATGATGGGCAGGCATGGCATGATGATGGGAACAGATAACGACTGGTGTTTCCCGTCAGGAAAAACCGACGATGAGAACGTCATACTGATCGGTTTAGATCCCGAACCTTTTGAGGATGCACGCAAAGAGGATGTTCGCAACACGGTTATAATCTCAGGGGTACTGGTTGTATTGGGACTGGCCGGTTTCATTTCTATGTTCTGGATGCAAAGCTACCGTTCAACCAAAAAATCACTCCAGGATACCAGTGCAATTGCTGATGAAGTCGTCAGAAGTCTTCCGGTAGGCCTGATAGCCACAGATAGAGACGGGAGGGTCGCCTTCTACAACAGCACTGCTGAGCGGATCACCGGGCTTAATTTGTTTGACGCACGTGGAAAAGATCCAGAAACCATTCTGCCAAGCTATTTTTGTGGATTAAAAAAGATGTTGGATCAAGGTGAATCCATTTTCGAAAAAGAGATGGAATGTGAATTTGTTAAAGATACGATCGTCCCAGTCAGTGTTAGTGCATCAAAAATTATCAATGAAGAAGGGCAATTTGTCGGCCAGGTCCTTATCCTTCGAGACCTTGGCGAAGTCCGTCGCCTGCAGGATGAAGTTCGTCGAAAAGAAAAACTGGCGGCAATCGGGGGCCTTGCTGCAGGTGTCGCTCATGAAATCAGAAATCCGTTAAGTTCAATTAAAGGCATCGCATCCTATTTTAAGAATAAGTTTGATGAAGACAGTGGTGATAAAGAGATGGCTGGTGTTATGATTGAGGAAGTGGACCGCATGAACCGGGTCATCAGCGAATTGCTGGAGTTTGCCAGACCGACAGATTTAAACCTTAAAAGATCGGATGTGAATTCATTAATTGAGCATTCGGTACGGCTTATAGAAAAAGAAGCTCATACGAAGGATATTTCGATTAAATTGTATTTAACCAAACAGCCTTTAACAACCGAAATTGATTCGGATCGATTTTCTCAATGCCTTCTGAATTTGTATTTAAACGCTCTTCAGGCGATGGAGAAAGGTGGTCAGCTAAGTATTAAAAATTCCTTGTCCGATGATAGCCTCATAGTCATTGAAATTGGAGATACCGGATCAGGAATTGAGGCTCAAAATATGCACAAAATATTTGATCCTTATTATACCACGAAAACCAAAGGCACCGGTTTAGGGCTGGCGATAGTCCACAAAATAATCGAAGCCCACAACGGGAGTGTAAAGGTTCGTAGTGCTCCTGATCAAGGTACTACCTTTACAATCAGCATTCCAGCAAAGAAGCTTTGATGAGGGATATATGAGCAACGAAAAGCTATTTCACATATTGGTGGTCGAAGATGATCGCAGCCATTTGAAGACTCTGAAAACAATTATTACAAGCTGGGGCTACAAAACCACTGAGGTAGATGATGGAACGAAGGCGGTTCAGCATGTTAGAGAGCGCCCCTATGATCTTATCTTGATGGATATTCGAATGGCTGAAATGAGCGGAATAGAAGCTTTAAAACAAATCAAAGAATACAATCCAGCCATTCCGATACTTATCATGACCGCTTATTCATCGGTCGATTCAGCAGTTGAAGCCCTAAAAGCCGGAGCATACGATTATTTGACCAAGCCGCTTGATTTTGATGTGTTGAAGCTGACCCTTGAACGGGCATTGGAGCATACCAGTCTCAAAGTAGAAAATAGAGATCTGAAAGACAAACTGAGCGCTGATTACGATTTAAAAAATATCGTCGGAAAAAGCAAGGCGATGAAAGATTTGGTTGATATGCTGGCGATGATCGCACCCTCTGAAGCCACTGCGTTAATTACTGGGGAAAGCGGAACGGGCAAGGAGCTGATCGCCAAGTCGATCCATCACAACAGCAGCCGAAAGAATCATCCGCTGGTGGTTGTAAACTGTGCAGCGCTGACTGAAACGCTGCTGGAATCTGAACTCTTTGGTCATGAAAAAGGGTCATTCACAGGAGCCGATAAACGTCGTGAAGGACGGTTTATGCAAGCCAATAAGGGGACAATTTTCCTGGATGAGATCGGAGAAACTTCAGCAATGATGCAGGCTAAACTGCTGCGTGTCATTCAGGAAAGAGAGATTCAAAGAGTGGGTGGCGATGAAACCTTAAACGTGGATGTGCGTATATTAGCCGCAACCAACAAGAACCTGGGAGAAGAAGTCGCCAAGGAAAGATTCAGAGAAGATCTGTATTATCGCCTGAATGTTGTTACGCTGGATGTGCCACCCCTCAGGGAGCGGCAAGATGACATCCCTTTGCTTGCGCAGCATTTTCTAAAAAAATATGCTAAAAAAAACCGCAAGAGGGTTAAGGTATTTTCCCCGTTGGCGATGGATATGCTTTTAAAATATGAGTGGCCAGGAAACGTCAGGGAACTCGAAAACACAGTTGAGCGAGCCGTGATTTTGTTAACCGGTGATAACATCACAGAAAAAGAGCTGGCTTCAAATATCACCGAACCCTATTCAAAGGTTAGTGATTGGGTTGAACGGCCGAAGCCTGTTGCAGCTAACCGTCCCTTGGAAGACATTGAAAAAGAGGCGATACTTGCCACCCTTGAAGCGACTGGTGGCAATAAAAGTGAAACCGCACGGAGGTTAAAGATCAATCGGAAAACCCTTCACAACAAACTGAAAGAGTACGGTGTCGATTGATCTCTACCAACTGGTTGAAAGATTTTGTTTAAAAGCTATTCCTGCCCACTACCCCCTGATCCAATTCCATTTCCTATCATTTTTCTGGCTGGTTATTTATACCCCACTATCAAATAATATCCGCCTGAAGGTGTGTAAAAACACCACAGATTCAATGATAGGCTATCGACCGTACTGATCGCCTAAGCAACATACTTTTTTCCATAATACTCATATTTACGTATAGTTATGTATGTACAAGATTGCTTCGACCAAAGTCTGGCATAGCCATTGCTCTATCATGTTTTTAACATTGCGGGGTTTTAAAAAAAGCTATTTTTAAAACCAAACGAAAATCAACTAATTTTACGGAGGCACAAATGAAAAAGAAAACAAAAGGAATCATCGTATTAACGGTTGTGGCGATCTTTGGCTTTACTACCCTGGCGTTTGCCGGTTGGGGTAATGGCTGCAATTACGGAATGCGGCGAGGCAATAACAGTGCAAATTGGAATCACGGGGATGGATCTATGCATGGCCAAGGCCAATATTACGGCAATCTTTCTGAACAGGAAATAGCCAAAATAGAGAAACAGCGTAATGAATTTTTTAAGGCCACTGAGAATAACCGGCAAATGCTTTACGAAAAAGAGCTGGCATTGAGAAGCGAGCTGGCAAAGGAAAACCCTGACACCAGCAAGGCTTCCAATTTGCAGAGTGAAATTTCCAAGCTTCAAAGTGATTTGGATCAAACACGACTGGATTATCAAATCCAGGCCAGAAAATCAGTACCAAACTATGGACGTGGCGATAGCGGATACGGCCATATGATGGGCAACGGTCCTCGTGGTGACAGATATTGCATGTGGTAGGCTCAAAAGCCGTATTGAAAACACTTGTGATGGGGCGGTGCTCACCGCCCCACTCATTTAAAATGAATTCTTGGACTACCTAAAAAGACCAATAGATCAGAAGAAAGGTGCTCCGATGAAAATCGAATCTTTGAAAAAGGCTGTAAGACCAATCTTGATTGTTGCAGTTGTTGGTATTGCTTTAACAGCATTGGCAGGTTGTGGCATAGGCCATGGTCCTTACCGACATGGTTACGATGGGCAAAAGTACTATAATAATGCAGACCATTACAGAAGCGGCTATAGTGACTCGGGCCACGATTTTACTTCGCGAAAATACAATCAAAACCACAGAGGCAACGGTTACATGATGGGATATGGCCCTGGTCGAAGTGGATATTGTGGGTGGTAAGTTATCAGCCTTATTTCGGTATTTCGACAAATCGATTGGGAAGTGTAACATGACTTACAAAAACGGGCTTCAAAAGGGGTTTACGTGGTCATTGGCCATATTGATCCTAAGCAACATTTACTTAAGTCCTGCATTGGCCCAATCCGGCAGGTACAGTAACTGGCACATGGGTCGATGGATGATGGGCGATTGGGGTATGGGAAGGTTCGGTATGATATTAATGATTATTTTTTGGGGTCTAATTATCGTAGGGATAGTTTCTTTTGTTAAATGGTTGATTCAAACCAAGGGCAGCAGAGGCGGTTCTATTGTCAGCAATGGTTCCAAGCCAATGGATATTTTGAAGGAACGCTATGCCAAAGGTGAAATAGCCCATGATGAATTCGAATCGATGAAAAAAGATATACTCCAATAGCTCACACATGGTGATCTTCAATGAAAAAACGAAGCAAGGAATTCTGGACTTACTGCGAGAATGATAGAAGGCAATTCCTGAAACTGGCCGGTTACGGAACGCTGGGCTTGATAACAGGTGGGTTCTGGCCTCTATCAGATTATTCAGCTGCAGCGCAAAGCCCAAAGACGCTTGCAGACACAGAATTTCTCCCGGACTTAGATATTTCCCTTACGGCTCGACCGAGTGAAGTTGCCATCTTTCCTGGAGACCCCACTCAAATTTGGCAGTACCAAGCGGTTGTGCATAGGGGCAATAAAAACCGAGTGGTTGAAATTCCACGCAGCTATCTTGGCCCGACCATAAGAGTGCGTCAGGGGGAGAAAATACGAATTCGTTTTAAAAACCTATTACCTGAAGAGTCGATTGTGCATTGGCATGGCCTGCATGTCCCTGCGATTATGGACGGGCATCCGCGCTATGTAATTCCGCAAGGGCAATCCTACCTATACGAATTCGAGGTCAATAACAGAGCCGGTACGTACTGGTACCACCCTCACCCCCACGGAAGAACCGGCCCACAGGTTTATCGAGGTCTGGCAGGTCTTTTTATAGTGTCCGATGAAGAAGAGCGAGCCGTGGGATTGCCAGACGATGAATATGATGTGCCTCTGGTACTACAGGACCGAACGTTTGGCACAGACAATCAGCTCATATACACCTCTGGCCATAGGATGGAACAGATGGCTGGTTTTTTGGGTGATATGATAATGGTCAATGGATTACCTGATTTTACCTTGCCGGTATCGACCTGTGCGTATCGATTACGCCTGTTAAATGGCTCCAATTCGCGAATATATAAACTGGCGTGGAAAGATGGTCGCCCCCTTACCATCATCGGCACAGATGGTGGATTGTTGGAAAGACCAGTCCGCCGTCAGTATGTGTTTTTAAGCCCTGGGGAAAGGATAGAGCTCTGGACCGATTTTTATGATAGCCAAGTCGGATATGAGACATCCCTGATAAGCCTTCCTTTCGACACCGGAGGCATGGGGGGCAGACGAATGGGACGTGGAATGATGATGGGTGGAATGGGTCAGAATCAAAACCTTCCAAACGGTGCTGGTTTTTCTGTATTCAACATTAAAGTTACGCAGCGTGTGGAAAAAGACCAACCGCTTCCGGAGCAGCTTTCTGAAATTAGCCCCCTTCAGCAAGATGAAGCCGTTAATTTTCTTAATCCCAGGCAATTTTTTCTCACGATGCAGCATATGCAATGGTCGATCAATGGTCGGGTATTTCAGATGGAAGAGGTAGCAGATGACGAGATTGTTCAATTAGGTTCGAAGGAGATTTGGGAATTTCACAATACTGGGGGTGGAATGATGAACATGATGAATATGCCACATCCCATTCATCTCCATGGTAAGCAGTTTCGAGTTATTGAACGAAGTGGTGTCATGCATGAAGGCTATGTGGACGAAGGTTGGAAAGACACTGTCTTGATTATGCCCGGCGAGCGAATCAGATTCTTAGTCGAATTTGATGATTACCCAGGCTTGTTTTTGTACCATTGTCACAACTTGGAGCATGAGGATATGGGGATGATGCGTAATTATTTTGTAAGGGACACCATCAGTTCTGATCGGCACATTTAAAATGTGCGCAAAAAACACAAAAATTTGAATTCATTTATGCGGTTCTCTATGAAACTCCAGTGAGTTCAGGTGTGACCGGATCTGTCACACCGCTGAGTTATGATGGCCTCACAACCAACCAAAAAGGAGGCCGCCATGACAGACTTTACCATTACCGAGGATTTTCCAAGATCCGAAATCGAATTCGATGCCCGTTTCTCCAATCCGGGTGCCTGTTACCAGTACCTGTTTCAGCTCAAGTGGCCCGATGGCTTTGTGTGCAAAAGATGCAGTTGCCAACAGTACTGGCTAAGTTCAAGGAACCTTTATATCTGTACCCAGTGTGAACACCAGCATTCTCTGACGGCCGGAACGATTATGGACAGTTCCAAAAAGCCGGTCACCTACTGGTTCAAAGCCATGTGGTGGTTCACCACCCGTAAATCAGGCATCAGTGCCACGAACCTGAAGGAACTGCTGGGCTTTGGCAGTTACGGCACCGCCTGGACCTGGCTTCAAAAGCTCCGGCGTTGCACTGTGCGTCATGAGCGTGAAAAGCTGTCCGGCCGCGTCGAGGTCGATGAGTTCTTCATCGGTGGTCAACGTTCTGGCAAGCGAGGTCGAGGGGCCGAAGGAAAAACCATCGTAGCGGTTGCCGTTGAGCGCTGAGACATAGAAAAGCGAATGGGTCGCATTCGTTTGCATGTCGCCCTGGACTGCTCCGGGTACTCTCTGGAAACCTTCGTTCTCGACAATATCGAGCCCGGCGCAACCATTGCTACAGATGACTGGCAAAGCTACAACATCATTGATAAAGAACAGTTTGGACGCGAAATTACCAAACAAAGCAAGACCAAAAACTATGACAAGCTCTATGGTGCTCATTTGGTGACGACCCTGCTCAAGCGATTGATCCGAGGAACGTATCAGGGCCGATTCGAACCGAGATACCTCCAGACTTAAGTTGAACAGTTGGTGAGCCTATTGGCCTCATAACCGATTGAATTTATTATATGCGACTCCAGAAAATCGCAAAAAGGTAGTGCCACAGAATATGCACATAGTTATTGTCAATATTGATCTTTGATAATAAAATGGGGGTGTCTTCAAACAAACGGAGGCCTTCCCATGTTCGCGCGTGTCAAAAAGTCCGGCAAGTACCAATATCTGCAGATCGTTGAAAACCGAAAAGAGAAGGGCCGTGTAAAGCAGGCGTAATTGCCACCGTCGGCCGCATGGATCAGCTTCAGGATAAAGGCCGTATCGAGACGTTGATCCGCTCGCTTTCCAGGTTTTCTGAAAAAGCGTTGCTGATTCTTTCCGGCCAGAGCGATGTCAGCGCTCATGCCATGACCATCGGGCCGGCCCTTGTCTTCGATCGCCTGTGGAAAGAAAGCGGAATTCAGGATTGTATCAACGAACTTCTTAAAGGGCGTAAGTTCGAGTTCGATGTGGAGCGGGCGATCTTCTTGACCGTCCTGCACCGGTTGATGGTATCCGGCTCGGATCGATTCTGTGAAAAATGGCAGCGCGATCATTTGATTCCCGGCACAGAGACGCTTGCTCTGCATCATCTTTATCGGGCCATGACTTTCTTGGGTGAAGTCGTTCCCGAGGAGCATGCGGCAGGCAAATTTGGCCCTCGCCGAAACAAAGATCTGATCGAAGAGATGCTCTTTTACAAAAACCGCGATCTCTTCTCGAATCTGGATCTGGTCTTTTTCGATACGACCTCGATCTACTTCCAGGGCCAGGGGGGCGAGCACTTCGGTCGTAGAGGCTTTAGCAAGGATCACAGACCGGATCTTTTCCAAATGGTCGTTGGGGCGGTTCTCGATGAAACCGGTCGTCCCATCTGCTGCGAGATGTGGCCAGGTAACACGACGGATGTCACTACCTTGCTGCCTGAGTTGGAGCGGTTGCAAAGCCGCTTTAGCGTCGGCGAATGTTGTATCGTTGCCGACCGTGGAATGATCAGCGCGGGTACCCTTGAAAAGCTTGATGAGGACGAAACGCCCTACATCCTTGGCACCCGCATGCGTAAGGTCAAAAGGATCAATACCAAGATTCTCACCCGCGCAGGACGCTACAGCGAAGTTTATCCGGAAAGCGCCGATCGGCGAAAGCCAGCCCCACTGAAGGTAAAGGAAGTGATTCATGAGGGCACCCGGTATATCGTCTGCTTAAATGAGCGCCAGGCACGAAAAGATGCCGCCGACCGAGAGGCTATTCTCGAATCGTTGAAGCGCAAGTTGAAACAAGGGGCAACCTCTTTAGTCGGCAATCGAGGCTACCGAAGGTATCTCAAGGTCGCCAAAGACAGTACCCGAATCGACCCGGCAAAGGTAAAAGCCGATGCGCGTTTTGACGGCAAGTGGGTCTTGACGACCAACACGAAACTGCCTGCCGACAAGGTAGCTCTCAAGTACAAGGAACTGTGGCGCGTGGAGCGCGTGTTTAGGGATATGAAGTCCCTATTGGAAACCAGACCTGTTTATCATCAAAAGGATGAAAATATTGCCGGCCATGTCTTCTGCAGCTTTCTGGCACTTGTGCTTCGAAAAGAACTCGATCAGCGTCTGGCTGATAACAAACACCGGTTTGAGTGGTCCGACATCAAGCAGGATCTGAAAGCGCTCAAGCAGGTCGAGATTGAAGAAAACGGCAAATGCTTTGCCATTCGAACCGAATGCAAGGGTGTTTGTGGCAAGGTCTTTCAATCAGTTCGAGTGGCGCTTCCGCCCACTATCAAAGCAGTCGCTTAACCGCACATCCTCAGGAAAGGTAGTGCCAAGACCAATTTGCATAACTGTATTATGCTGAAATTAAATAAGATCCAAAAATCAACTGTTCAAAATAAGCCAGAATTACCTGGACGAGTATGTCTTTCGATTCAATCGTCGCAAATCCAAGAGCATCGGAAAAAAGTTCATGCGCATCGTTCAGCAGGCGCTAAAAACGCCCGGGATAACCTGGCCAGAGATTCCCTGGGATCTGGACCCGCTATCCGAGTATTTTGCGACAACTGGAGCTTCATAGAGAACCGCATTCATTTAATATAAATGGACGGTGGATGTATGAGTTATTATCTTAACACCAGAGTCGCGGGCACTTTTGAAGATGTTGTTCAAAAATCCACATGGAGACTCAAGAAAAAGGGGTTTGGGGTCCTCACGGAATTTTAACTAAATTCCATTTACACTGAAGCTCTGCCAAGCTTCTTAAAAAACATTTTTACGCCAAGACATCGTATAAAAAAAGCATCGATTCTTAACGACCATTCACGCTTTCTTACTTATATACCATGTACTTTTTTACTTCATTTGCGACAGAAGAACCCATTAAGCATTCCATCAATAAGAATGCAACCTCAAGTGACGAACCGGGTCCTTTGCAGGAAATGATTCGATTATCTATTACAATATTTTCTTCTTGCGTGATGACACCATTGGTTTTTAATCGGCTGAAATTATAATGATTTTTGCTGTACGGGTATGTAGTGGCTTTTTTCCCTTCAAGAAGCCCGGCGTCTGCAATAGGCAAAACCCCAACGCACATTGTTGCGATAAAACCGCAGTTTTGATGAATATTGCGAGCCAGTTCATGAATTCGAGGATCGTAAGCTTCATCAAAGCCATGACTATGGAATCCACCCGGTAACACCAATGCTTTGTAATCTGAAGGATAAATTTCATTAAATTGGATATCCGGAGCTATCTTGATACCGTATCGTCCCGTTACCGTTGGATGAAAACCGGTTGTTATAACCTTAGTATCAGGGATATGATCCCTGTATTGAGTCCATCCAAAGACATCAATTACGCTAACCGCCTCAAGATCTTCGAATCCCTGGGCCAAAAAAAGTAAAATGTCCATAGAATCACTTATGGTCATTTTTCCTAACAGTGCCTATACAGTTACTCAATTAATACCAAAGCAAAAAAATTCCATCGCCCGTACGTCTCTTTTTGTGTGTCAATATCAAACCCATTATTTCTGGCTGTTCGGAAGACGTCAATACCACAAGCTTCCATCATGGGTCTTACTTTATTTTTTGCTTCCTCAGGTTTTTGAAGGTCGCACGGACCTTCATCTTCGCCAGAGGGTCAGGTAGCACCTGAATTAGCTTCGCCGCCAGCACCTGAGGGCAGAGCTGTAAGCGCAAAGGCTTTATAAAAGCCCATTTTGTAGGCTTCGCCCTCAAGCCTAACAGCAATATCCGTCAGGGCTTTCCCTTTTGGCCCTTTCAACAATATTGCTTTAGTGAACTCGCTTAAGACCTCTTTTGTTTCATTTGCACCGGGAGCAAATGGCGGGTGAAATCCATCTTTGTTGTAAAAGGGACATCCATATAGGCACTTCCACCGAACCCATTTTTCGACAATTACTGTTCTGGTGTCGATAATCTTTGCCTCTTCACACCCAATGGCATGAGCTCTTTCAAGTACCCTATCTATAGCGGGCGGTGATTTTTTTCCCATAGGAGGCACCTTTCTATCGCTGTGCACAGTATTGGCTACCGGTTTTATAAGTTTTGTTGATAATGCAGGTTTTTCTGCGCGGAACAAGGTTCCCTTGGTTTTTGGGGTACTATTAAATCCTGTGTCACCAATGAGTTCACACTTCTGAAAACCAACTTTTTCCAATAAAGCCAGGAAATCCTTTCCCGGTATGGCTCCACCCTCTCATTGGAACCAACTATCTATTCTGGCTTTCAGGTCTTTTTCCAACTGGCCAACCATAATTTGATCTGCGATCATCAGCCGTCCGCCAGGTTTCAACACCCGCAGAGCCTCTTTTAAAGTGGCGGTCTTATCGGGAATCAGGTTGATTGCCCCGTTGGAAACCACAACATCGAAGCTGTTGTCTTCAAAAGGCAGCTTCTCGCCGGAGGACTTTTTAAAGGTAACGTTTTTAAGATCCGTTAGATTAAGATTTTTTTCTGCCCGTTCCAACATCTCTGCAGTCAGGTCGATTCCAACTGCTGTCCCCGTGGGTCCTGTCATCATAGCGGCTATCAAAGTGTCTACACCGGCTCCACAGCCAATGTCCAGCACCGCCTCACCATTGTTTATTGGCCCAATGGAAAAAGGATTGCCCACTCCGCAATATGAGGCTGCCACAGAGCTCGGTAGCGCCTGTATCAGCACGGGGTTATATTTTAAGGCCTCAAGCCCATTCTTGCCCGTAGGGTATTTGAAAAGCCCTTCAGGGTCTTTGGCGACTTTCGTATATTTTCCTTGAATACCAGCTTCAATCCGATCTTTGTCTTTCTTAGAAATCTGAGTTTCCAATTTCCCACCTCTTTAACTTGTTAGGTCTATTCTTATCTGCTCAAATTCCTTCCTATTGATTTCACCTATTGCATATCGTTCTTTGACGATATCAAGGGCACTATAACTGCCCAGGATTACGTCCTTCTCGCCTTTTGAGGCCGGTATCAACCGTTTGATGAGGAAGACCAAGCCCACGATAAGCAACCCCCAAAAAATTATCATGAAAACCATACCAAACCATCCTATACCCCAGCCGCCCATCATCCAAGGGCCTGGGCACCAGCTGCTATAGTTACTCCCATCCTGTGCAATAACTTTATCCAGTCCCAAGAGGAATAACACTGGGCTTAGCAGCAAAGTCCATTTTGTATGTATACGTGATCCCATATTATTTCCCTTCGTTCATTCGCAAGCAGAGCGATCCAATTGGTATTTATTTTTTGATGCCCGAAAAACCACTTAAATACGCCCCTCTCTTTTTAGTTTGGTAATGATAAAATCCGCTCCGGATCTGGATAAACCAGTTTTTTCGGCAATGGAAACATGATCATCGGAACCACTTTTCTTGATGGAGGAAATGACTTCGTTTTCAATTTCATCCAACCAGTCTTCAAACAAAACCAGGATTTCTGGATTGGTGACAGCCTGCAGTTGTTTCGATTGGGCTACCTTATTCATCAAATTCTGGCACATTTTCGTTGGATCGACACCTTCGTCCATGCATGTAGCCAGTCACAAATGAACGAGATCAGCGGCATTCCTTTTCCCGGCGTCACCGGTGAGAGCGTACACAAATTTGAGCCGTGATTGTTCGCTGGCCTGTGAAAATATTTTTTTAACGGTGGTTGCCAAAACCTCCATTGCGTTTTCCAGGTCCATTTGATCAATCAGCTGTTCAATTTCTTTCATATATTTATCGCCTCCCATGAAATCTAAAAACCATTTCGATTGGTAATTAGGTCTTTAGCCAGTCCACTCATTTTTTCAACGATTCCAACTATGCGGTTGTCGGCCATCTTATAAAAAACGAAAGGACCGTTTCTTTCAACAGTGACCAATAATGTCCGCCTCAGTTCTTTAAGGTGATGAGAAACCAGTGGCTGAGACAGCTCAAGCTCCTCGACAATCGCAGACACCGATTTTTGGCCTTCACTGATCGAGAGCAAAATCCGCAGCCGATTTTCATCACTCAAACATTTCGCAAGAAAAGCAGACGCCTGGAGATCTATCGGGTGGCTTGTAGTGCAACTCTTTTTTGCAGCGATCGCTTTATTCAAATTGCAGCTCTCCTATCGCCTTCAGTTTCTATAATGCAAAGATTTGTAAATCAGCATATAAATATATATTTATATATTGATTGCCAAGATGTCAAGCTCGATTTTTAGTAGAAAATATAACGGGTTGGATCAGCGGGGCATTTGAACAGAAACCTTCGATTTCAACTTTTAGTCCATATATTTACCAAACTATTCGAGGTTTTGTGCAAAGAATCCATAATATCATTTGATTTATTTTCAGTTATCATTTTGGGCACCTTTCGAGGATCATATTATCAGCCAATCACGTTTAATACTGGTTTGCCTTTTAATTTAACCACCACCTGGTGGACATCGCCTAAGCATCACTTCCCTTTGGGATTTTTCGTTGCACACTGGCAACTCCCAACCTTTTTCTCCATCTGGATTTTTTCCATTATCGTTGACTTACCATTCTCCATGTAATCCTTTTGGATATCGTCTTCGGAGTATCCGAAACAGTAACAGATTAAATCACCCACAATTTCATTCCTTTCAATTTTCATGCTCATCATGGCAGCATATATCAGCCTCAACCTTGATGCCTGCGTCCAGATCGCTATAGGTTTTTAAAGCGAGCATGGCCCATTGTTCACCTGGGCAGCCCGATTCGGTGATTGCCACATTTAAAAATTCAACGAGTTCATTTTTTATAGCTCCTGTATCATAAGCCATTTTCGTGTAGCCTTTAATGCATGGTTCACATTTAGTGGCAACAACAATGGACAGCGCTGCCAAAATCTTGTATTTGGCAGGCACCGCTTCATCTTTAAAGGTTTCCGAACGCATCCTTACAAGACCACCGGTTACTTTAGGACTCAATCTTCGTAATTCATCGTACATATTGCCAGTCATGGCATGGTCTCCTCTTCGGCATTTATTTATTACGCTCATTTGATGGATCGTTTCTCAACTACTTTCCCTTTGTAGGGTCCGGTTTTTGAAACCGCATTTATTAAAGCCTGGTCCTCAAACGTTTCATCAACGATCAACCATGCTTTGCCTTTTTCATAAGAAATCTCAACGTTTTTAACCCCCTCTGTCGCCGACAGAGATTTTCTAATGGCGAGCGGTCAAAGCTTACAATTCATGCCTACGATTTCCATAATAATCTGCTGGTCAGCGTTAACACTGACAGAGACGATCAAGGTAAAAATGGCGAATGTAAATATTTTCAATAATTGTCTCATGGTCATTTGCGCTCTATTGATACAGATGGATGAGCAGACTTTGAAAAGATGCAGAAAAAATGATGGCTACGGCACCAACCCAGAGTATCCAGCGGGCCATTTTTCTGGTTTTAATATCCTCTGCACATTTGCACTCAGACTTCTTAAGATACAATTTCCAGAACGAAAAGCCGAACAGTAATAGAGCTGATGCGAGAAGATAAGGACGCATCGACTCCATATAGGACAGGCCACCTAAGAAACTGGCTGATGTCCCAAATACGATGAAGATCGCAGGACCGATGCAACAAGAGGCTGCTAAAAACGAAGCGAATATAGTTCCAAAACTTGACAGGTTTTCAATTTTCATTTCTTCGCACCGTGGTATTTTGAGCCAATATTATCAACATAGCGACACTTCGATTGTTTTTGGGCCGCCTTGCGCCATCGCAGGTAGGATAGAATGGCTAATACAATCATGATGCCCAAGGCAGGCAACAGCGCCAAATCAAGATATGGCGTTAATGCACTTAACCCTACGGCACCCATTAGCATCACCAGAATCGGTGTAAAACATCACAATGCGACCAGTACAGTCCCAGACAGGGCCGCAAACAGGCTCTTTTTTGATGCATTAGATGAAGTCTTATCCATTCGTACCGCCCCGATTTCCGTAATGATAGATGATCAGGGCTACGATAAGGGTACGCCCAAACCGGCAGCTTTAAGAACCTCGATATCCGGACCGCACCCTGAACAGCATTCGGCAAGTTGCCCGTCAATGACAATTGCAGGTACCGACTCGACACCAAGACGCTTGGCTCGATCAGCCACATTCGGATCGTTCATATCAAGGATAGTCACTTCACAAGATGGGCAGGCATTATCCTGTATGGTACTAATCGCCTCCTGGCAAACAGGGCACCCAGCACTATATATCTCGATATTGCGTTTTGCACTCATATGATTATCTCCTTTATTGGTAGAGTTCCTCCAAGATCGGGCATTTGCCAATTGGACCACCACCGGTGCATTTTTTTTCCAGGCGGGTAAGCGCATCACGAATTTGGATCAATTCATTTATTTTCTTTTCAACGGTGGCCAGTTTTTCAGTCACCCTCAATTTCATATCCGCACAGGTAGATTGCTGTGTCATTCGTAATTCCAGAATGTCTTGTATTTCATTGAGGGAAAACCCAAGTGATTGACATCGCTTAATAAATTCTGTGCGTCTAACCGCTTCTGTTGAGTACTGCCTATGTCCGCTTTTGTTCCGAGGTGGAACTGCTATGAGCCCTCTACGCTCATAGTAGCGAATCGTTTCGATGTTCACTTTGGCTTGCTTAGCAAGTTCACCAATTGAGATTCTTTCCATTTTTGCCTCCTACAAACAATAAGACCTGTACCTTGGTACAGGTCAAGGGGGCAATTGAATCTTTTTCACTTTTTCTTAAAATAATCCCACTTGATCACTCAAGAATACCCAGCAGCTTATTGGCCTATCATACCGATTCGGGATGCTTTGCTGGTGTTGTAATATAGATGGGCGGTTACTGGTTTTTCCATATTCAACATTAAAGTTACGCAGCGTTGGAAAAAACCAACCGCTTCCAAAGAAGCTTTCTGAAATTAGCCCCCTTCAGCAAGATGAAGCCGTTAATTTTCTTAATCCCAGGCAATTTTTTCTCACGATGCAGCATATGCAATGGTCGATCAATGGTCGGGTATTTCAGATGGAAGAGGTAGCAGATGACGAGATTGTTCAATTAGGTTCGAAGGAGATTTGGGAATTTCACAATACTGGGGGTGGAATGATGAACATGATGAATATGCCACATCCCATTCATCTCCATGGTAAGCAGTTTCGAGTTATTGAACGAAGTGGTGTCATGCATGAAGGCTATGTGGACGAAGGTTGGAAAGACACTGTCTTGATTATGCCCGGCGAGCGGATCAGATTCTTAGTCGAATTTGATGATTACCCAGGCTTGTTTTTGTACCATTGTCACAACTTGGAGCATGAGGATATGGGGATGATGCGTAATTATTTTGTAAGGGACACCGATAGCACTGGACAACGCATTTAAAATGCACGTACGAAGATAATGAGTGTTATAATATTACCCAAGAGCCACATCCAAGGTCATCATTACCGCAAAACCTAACATCGCGCCGATGGTGGCCACGTCAGAATGTTTTTCAAGCTGGGATTCTGGAATCAACTCTTCGACCACCACATAAATCATCGCGCCCGCCGCAAAAGCAAGTGCATATGGAAGGATCGGTCGCATGTATATGACGGCGACGGCTCCCAACACACCAGCCATCGGCTCCACCACGCCGGATAATTGGCCGTACCAGAAGCTTTTCAATCTTGAGAAACCTTCTCGGCGGAGAGGGACAGATACCGCCGTTCCTTCGGGAAAATTTTGAATCCCTATTCCTAAGGCCAATGCGATTGCACCACCCAGCGTGGCCGATGGTAGGTCGGCCGCCAGTGCACCGAACGCGACTCCCACAGCAAGACCCTCAGGAATATTGTGAATCGTGATTGCCAAAACCAACAGAACGCTCCTCCGCCAGCTGGTGCTGATCCCTTCGGCTTCTTCCGTTGGAAATCCCGGATGCAGATGAGGAAGGAGTTTGTCAACGATCCAAAGAAAAGCGCCACCTAAAAGAAAACCGGAGGTAGCAGGGACCCAGGCAGGCAAACTTGACTCTTCAGCCATTTCGATCGCAGGGGCAAGCAAAGACCAATATGATGCTGCTATCATAACACCTGCAGCAAATCCAAGCATTGCATCTAAAACTTTTCGATTGATGGTTTTAAAAAAGAAAACCAGCCCCGAACCCAGCGCAGTCATGAACCAGGTAAACAACGTCGCAATAAAAGCCTGGAGAACCGGACTCAAGCCTAAAAAGAAATCTATATTCATATAAAGTTCTCCAATTTTTGACCTGTTAGGAAAAAAAGACAACTAAATCATCAAATATTGTTTCACTCCAATAGCGTCATATCTTACCTGTCCCAATGTATCAATTCAGTACAAATAGGGGAAATATCTTTTTGTGGTTTTCAGATAGTCAATATACGCTTGACCATGGGTTTCCATGAGATGTTCTTCTTCTATTCTTACTTGAAATTCAATCGATATATAGAACGTCACTACCCATAATAGGATGAGAGTATTATGAATAATCATCAGAGTTCCCAAACATATCAAGAAAAGTCCACTATAAGTTGGGTTGCGAATTTTTTTAAAAACACCAGTGGTGATCAATTCGGTCCTTTTTCTATCAATACCAACCCGCCACGATCTGCCCATCTCCTTCTGTGCTCTCCAGCATAGCAAAAGTCCGAAAATGCCAATTGCATATCCACTAAGATATAAATATTTGTGTTTTATAGTAAATAGTACGCCATTTTCGAAATGCCCGTTGAAACCTGTTATTTGAAGAAAAATCAACAATCCGATGAACAATGACAGCAATCGAGATAATTTGGCGAATAGTTTTTGTGAGGGGCGTTCGTCACGATATATTACATCTGGATCAGTACTGCTATCGATCAGCATAATCATCCTTTTTTGCCACCATAGATAAAGGTATCCGAGAAACAAGGTGAGCACTAATAGACCTTCAACTTGCCCTACGTTCATATTAACCACCACCCTGACTAAATTCGATCCTGTTCTGATGGATCGATTTTTCTAATAATTCTTGTTGAGTTGACGACCGCTAACAATGCAGTACCCATATCTGCGAAGACAGCTTCCCACATTGTTGCCAAACCCATGGCTCCAAATATAATAAAGATTCCTTTAACAAAAAATGCCAGCATAATATTTTGCCAGACAATATTTCGCGTCTGTTTGGCAATGGATACAGCTTCTGCCATTTTCATTGGGGAATCGTCCATCAAAACGACATCCGCCGTTTCAACAGCTGCATCGCTTCCGAGCGCACCCATTGCCACGCCAACATCAGCACGAGCAAGTACGGGCGCATCATTGACTCCATCCCCAACAAAAGCAATTTTCCCGTCCTTCGCCGTATGTTCGATTATCTTCTCAAACATACTTACCTTATCTTCAGGAAGGAGTCCTGCATGATAGCTGTCGATTCCTAAACTATTTGCTACAGAACTGGCGGCGCAAGCATTATCCCCGGTCAACATTGATAGATGCCTAATGCCTTGCTGTTTGAGTAATACAAGTGCTTTTTTCGCGTCCGGCTTAATTTCATCTCCAATTAATATGTAGCCTGCGTACACGTCATCGATTACAATGTGAGCTACAGTGTCGCTGAATTCGCATTTGGGGTGCTCAATTGACTCAAGGTGTAAGATACTATCGTTACCCACCAAAACTGAATGATCCTTATAGCGGGCCTTGACGCCTTGACCGGAGATCTCTGTGTGGCTAAGAACTTCGGCAGGGTTCAATTTATGTTCACTTTTGTTAAATTCATCTACAATGGAAACAGCAATGGGGTGATTCGAATGCAGTTCCGCTGCGGCTGCAAATTCAAGCAATTGATCTTTTGAAAAACCGTTCAAATTTACAATTTCTTTTACCTTAAAAGACCCTTTGGTTAACGTCCCGGTTTTGTCGAACACTACTGTTTTCACGGCAGCTAATGCATCAATAAAGTTTGATCCTTTTACAAGGATACCATTGCGTGAAGCTTTTCCAATCCCTCCGAAATAGCCCAATGGGATGCTCACGACCAGTGCGCATGGGCAGGAAATTACCAATAACACAAGTGCACGGTAGATCCAGGTCTCGAAAGAGGCCTCAGTTAGTATGGGCGGAATAAAAGCGATGCCCGCTGCAATCAACACTACAGCTGGGGTATAATAACGGGCAAATGTTGTCATGAACTTTTCGGTTTTTGCTTTTCGGGCTGTGGCGTTTTCGACAAGATCCATTATCCTGGAGATTGAGGATTCGCTAAAAGGGCGGGAAACTCGAACTGTTAACGCACCGCTTTTATTAATTTGTCCGGCCAATACAGTATCTCCGGGTTTTGCATTGGCTGGCACAAATTCTCCGGTTATCGCAGAGGAGTCTAATTGAGAGGTTCCGGCAATTATTTCGCCATCCAGCGGGACCTTTTCGCCTGGCTTAATAAGTATGAATTCACCAACCTCCACAGATTCCGGGGCGACCTCTTTGTATCCATCAGAGGTTTTTATGTTGGCTTTATCTGGTTTTGCTGCCAATAGTGCTCTAACTGAACGGCGTGATCTGGAAACGGCCAAATCCTGAAGCAGTTCACCAACTTTATAGAAAATCATGACTCCCACTGCTTCTGAATATGCATGAATTGCTATGGCACCGCCAGTGGCGATCACCATCAGCACATTTTCATCGAATAGCATCCCTCTGCGGATCGTCCTCATAGCGCCGAGCAGAACATTCCACCCAGCAATTAGATAGGCTGTAACTACGATGGTTATTTCTAATATTGATATTGGGTGAAGATGAAACCAGTCTTCAAAAACCAAATGCACGATGAACAAGACTGCAGCGACTATCAGAAATGCAAGCTCTTTTTTAAACTTTGTTTTTTCGTTTTCCTCATCATGATCATATTGGGCAGTTTTTTTGGATTTGGGTATTAACTCCACTTCAGGCTCAATTTTGTGGACTTCTTCTATAATTTGCGAAATGTCCTTCGCTTTCACATGAAGGGTAAGGCTGGCGAAGTCGAGCACGGCATCGTTGACCCCACTGACGGCTTTAAGCCCATTTTCAATTTTTGCCGCACACGCGGCGCAATCGAGGTTTTTTACACTATATTTTTCTGTCTGTAGTTGTCCCATTATTTATATCTTTCAAGGGTGTTATGGCTCTTGCGTATGTTCCATCCCCAAATTTAATAATTCACGGATGTGTTCATCTTCCAGGCTGTAATATACGATCTTTCCATCACGCCGGGCTTTTACAATTCGTGACTGCTTTAAATTCTTTAGTTGATGAGAAACTGCTGGTTGTTTCATCTTTAACAGCGCACAAAGGTCACACACACACATTTCGGATTCGCTCAAGGCCCATAAGATCCCAAGCCTAGTGCTGTCTCCGAAAAGCTTGAACAGATCAGAGAGTTCATAGAGTGCTACGGGATCAGGCATTTTTCGTTTTACCGACTTAACGATTTCACCATGAATTCCCTTTGTCATGCAGGTTTCAACTGTTGTAAGCTTTGGTTTTTGCTGAACCGAGGTCATGATGTTGCCTCTCTTTGATGATTTGTATCAATATATGTACATATAATAATATATACATGCGTTGTCAAGGCCTTCTTGGTTCCCACTTTCGCTGGAACCGCACGTTGTCAAATGGGGTAACCACCCGTAATAAATTCAATAAAATTGTGTATCAAAGAAAAGGTTGAACATAATAATTGGAGCGCAAGATACTATTGGAACATGAGTGGCTATATGGGATTCTGCGGTTGACAGTGATGTCACAATGTGGGATATGGCGTGCGAAGGGCAAATAGATACAATGAAAAAAGTTATTCTAAAATTCATTTACACAAGTTTGGCCATGGTGGGTGCATTTGTCGCACTGCACAGTTTGGTTGCCGCACAACAGGCATGCTGTGTCAAAATTGACAATGCTTATCTTTCTGCATCAAATCGATTTTCAGTGAATCCTAATAGCCGTGAAGTTTGCCTACCTTCGCCGTCCCACCACTATAAAAGCAGTTCAGACCTGCAAAGTAGTAAGAATGATTTAGGGGGGGGAACAACCTGCTGCGAGTCCAAGGATTGTGCGGCATCTGGCCAATCTACTTATATAGGAGCGTCTTTTTCCTACGACACGGATTTTTTTAACGAAGCAGCATTCGATGAAGATGTAAAAAATACCACCCTAACCACCTATCGACTCAATGATCTACAGACAAGTCCGGTAACTGCACCGATCTATATCCTAACGCAATCAATTCTCTGTTGATTCTCCATCACTAAGGCAAGCCAATAACGATGCTGCCATTGTTGCTTAATCGCAACCGTGGCATCAGACATATGACTCGCCTTCGTTTTTATCCCAGTCTTCACACATTAATGCATCTCCTGCAATCCTATCAGAGTGGACGATCACTTGCTGGTAGTAGCGACCAATTATGTTTGTGCGGTGTACTATGAAAAATCAGGGCGCTGTCCAATCTAAAAAAATCGGACAACGGAAAACGATAATTATAGCAGGAGCAATGTTCGTTCTTGGATTCTTTACAGGTATATGTGTGGCTGTTTATCAAACCGGAAACTTTTCGACTACCATTTCAAAGCCTGCAAACACGGACAATGACAATAGGCAACGGGCTGAAACTCTAAATCAGAAAGTGGGAGATAATCCCGGCAATACCAGTGCGTGGATTCAATTGGGCCATACTTATTTCGACATGAATGAATATGATCAGGCTATTGCCGCATATGAAAAAGCGCTTGAGCAAAACCCTAACAATGCTGACGTATTAACAGACTTGGGGATCATGTATCGCCGAAGCGGTCAACCCAGAGAGGCAATAAAAAAATTTGATATGGCCATTGCCATAAACTCGAACCATGAAACTGCAAGATTCAACAAGGGAATCGTGCTGATGCACGATTTGGGTGACCGTGAGGGGGCAATACAGGCGTGGGTAGAGTTGCTGGAGATCAATCCGGTCGCTATGGCTGGCAATAATCAAAGTGTGGACCAGATGATCAAGCATTACAAAGACGGTCATGACCGATAAAATTCTAAATGAGGAAGTTCATTTAATGAAAACTGCTGACCAGTCCAAGCGGATGCTTGACGCGCTTTGGGATTTTTTTGCGTCCGTGAAGCTTACCGTTGTGATCCTTACCCTTTTAGCGGCGACTTCAGTGCTTGGAACCTTTATTCCCCAGAAAGCAGATCCATCATTTTATATTCGGGCCTACGGTGAATTCGCCTATCGTTTGATGCAAGTCTTCGACATCTTAGACATGTATTATTCCTGGTGGTTCCAGACCCTCATCGGAATATTGGCGATTAACATAACGGTATGTACGATTAAACGATGGCCTGCGATCTGGAAAATTGTCTCGTCGAAAAATCTTCGGGTAGAATCGATCAAGAAAAAAAGACCGATTGGGGAATTTTCCGATTCACGCAATCCGGATAAGTTGTTGCCGCTCTACAAAGCTTACATTGGGAAAAAATACAGACGAGTAGAAATAAGCGCGGAGAAGCCTGGCATGACGATCATCGCTGAAAAAGGACGCTGGACAAGGCTTGGCGTTCCGGCTGTGCATTTAAGCATTGTCATCATCTTAGCCGGTGCGCTGATTGGATCGTTTTTGGGTTTCGATGGGTTCGTCAACATACCAGAGGGAGAAAGTGCCAGCTACATCCGATTGCGTAACAGCGATGCAACTTTGCCATTGGGTTTTGAAGTCCGATGCGAAGATTTCGATGTCAGCTTTTACGATTCCGGTTCTCCCAAAGAGTTTCGATCAAGCCTGACCATTTTGGAAAATGGAGAGAAAGTAGCTGAGAAGGATATTATTGTAAATGACCCATTGCGATACAAAGGGGTTAATTTCTTTCAATCCAGTTACGGCCAAACACCTCCACAGAAAGTCCAGATTAGGTTCACATCATCAAATTCAGACGAAAGCCAGCAACACAGTCTTTCTATGGGACAAACTGTGGGCCTGCCTGATGAAACAGGACAGTTCACTTTTTTAAGGTACACTGGAAACTACAGTTTCCGTGGCAAGATGATAGGTGAGGCAATTGTGGGAATTCTGGAAAAACCTGAAAAAGAACCAGAAGAAGTTGCTTTGCCGCTTCGTTTTCCAACCTTTGATAAGATGCGTAAAGACGCTTGGTTCATATCTGTCGATGGGTATGAAGATGCATATTACACCGGCCTGCAGGTAACCAAAGACCCTGGCGTTCCCATCGTGTATTTCGGTTTTGTTCTGTTAATTGTCGGTTGCTGGATAGCATTTTTCATGTCTCATCAAAAGATCGTTGTTGACTTGCAGCCGAGCACCAACAGCAGCCGTGTCAGCGTATACGGTGCCACCAATCGAAACCGGGTCGGATTTGAAATGGCGAGTCATCAATTTAGCGAAGAACTCAGCAAATTATAGGAATTTATCATGAATAGCTCCCTCGTATTGTCGATCACTACCTTCGTGTATGGCCTTGCAGCGACCCTTTATCTCGTTGCGTGGATCTTCCACAAACCTCATTTAAACCGGTGGGCAACCTGGGGCGCATCTGCAGGCGTAATCGGAAACGCCGCTGGCTTTGTAATGAGATGGATGGAATCCTATACGATGGGCATAGGCCGGATACCGCTTTCCAATCTCTATGAGTCACTGGTATTCTTCGCTTTAATGATTGCCGTTATTTATCTGGTGATAGAACGAAAATATCGTCATCAGACTATCGGCGTATTCGCCATGCCCCTTGCATTTCTATCGATCGCCTATGCATCGTTATCGCCGAACATCAGCGATCGTATCCAACCCTTATTACCGGCATTGAAAAGCAACTGGCTGACGGTTCATGTTGTCACTTGTTTCATTGGCTATGCAGCCTTTGCCATCGCCTTCGGCCTCGCTCTAATGTATTTGGCCAAAAAGAACGACCAGGCGCCTGTTGGCACATTGCGTTCAAGACTTCCCAAGCAACGCCTTTTAGATGAACTCACTCACCAAATGGTTCTGTTCGGATTCCTCTTTTTGACCGCCGGAATCATATCGGGTGCAGTTTGGGCAAATTCTGCATGGGGTCGCTATTGGGGCTGGGACCCGAAAGAGACCTGGTCCCTGATAACCTGGTTCGTTTATGCAACGTTATTGCATGCAAGGCTGATGAGAGGCTGGCGCGGCAAACGAATTGCCGTCTTTTCGATGATCGGTTTTGCTGCCGTATTGTTTACCTATTTTGGCGTCAATTACTTGCCGGGCCTTCACAGCTATGGATCGGCAGGGTGATTGGCAAATGTTGATTGTGTGTATCAATTATTTAGGTCCGAGATTCTGAGGCTAAAATGACATGAGTGAAAATTCAGAGCATGGTACGGGGATAAAATTCCAGAATGTAATTCTACTTGGATTGATCGTGGCAGGTATTGGTATCGTTATTATGCTGCAATCCAAAGATACTTTGTTCAACCCTACCTCCACACCGTTGCTAAAGAAAGGCACTCCTGCGCCGGATTTTACTTTGCCCGGCCTTGACGGAGAAATGGTCCGTCTGGCTGACCGGAAAGGCAAGGTGGTCTTTCTCAATATCTGGGCCACCTGGTGCCCGCCCTGTGTGCAGGAGATGCCCTCCATGGAAAAGCTATACCAGCAGCTCAAGGGTGAGGACTTCGAGATTCTGGCGGTCAGCATCGACAAGAAAGGCGCCGAAGCCGTACTCCCTTTCATGAAGAAGCACAACCTGAGCTTCACCGCTCTGATCGACGCCAAGGAATCAATGAAATATAAATATCAAACCACGGGCGTGCCAGAAACCTTCATCATCGACAAGAACGGGATTATTGTCGAAAAAGTGATCGGTGCCAGGGACTGGGCGACACCCGATGCTATTGGTTTTTTGCGGAATTTAATTCAGAGAAATTAACGAAAAAAAATCTGCTCTGAAGAATGACCGGATCAATTCCGAATCACGCTACCTAATA
The DNA here is from genome assembly GCF_009688965.1 of Desulfosarcina widdelii. Lineage (GTDB taxonomy): Bacteria > Desulfobacterota > Desulfobacteria > Desulfobacterales > Desulfosarcinaceae > Desulfosarcina > Desulfosarcina widdelii. The sequence goes on from NZ_AP021875.1 coordinate 5,183,011, forward strand.
TAAAAGAGAGTCATATGCCTCAAAAAGATCAAACGTCCAATGCGAACTGGACGATCATTTTCATATGCTGGTTGATCGCTGCGATCTCATCACTGGGCAGCCTGTTCTTCAGTGAAGTCATGGAGTTTGCACCCTGTGCCTTGTGCTGGTATCAGCGCATCTTCATGTTCCCGTTGGTGCTTGTATTCCTGAGCGGATTGTTCCCTCTGGATCAAAAGGTCTTCAAGTATGCACTGCCGATATCGACGGTGGGCTGGGCCTTCGCTTTCTATCACTTCCTAGTCTACTCCGGGTTTATCCCAGAGCGACTGCAGCCCTGCGGTGAGGGTGTACCATGTTCGGAGACCTATATCGATTTGTTCGGATTCTTGACAATCCCAATGCTGTCGCTGTTGTCGTTCACGGCGATTATCGTACTGTTGTTTGTCTATAAAAGGAGGCTTGCCATATGAAAAAACAGTATGTTGTTATAATTTCGAGCGTTTTACTTGTGCTTTTATTTGTTGTCGGCGTCCAGATTTACAAAGGACAGCAAAATAAAAAATACGGATTTTTGGCCGCTAACAATGCATCCCTTTTTGTCCGGGAGCATTCGCCGACTTTAGGAAGCGACGACGCCAAGGTCTACCTGATCAAATTTACCGATCCGGCCTGCGAAACCTGCAGTGCGTTCCATCCTTACGTCAAAAAGCTGATGGACGCCCATCCAGGTAAGATCAAGCTGGTCATTCGCTACAACCCTCTGCATGAAGGCGCGGATTACCCCGTCAAGATACTGGAGGCGGCACGGAAACAGGGCAAATTCTGGGAGACAATAGATATCCTATACCGCACCCAAGGACACTGGACCAGCCATCACACAGTCCAACCCCAGAAACTTTGGCGCATACTGCCCATGGCCGGGATAGATGTTGAAAAGATCAAAAAGGATATGAACGATCCGGCCATAGAGAAACTGATCAAGCAGGACCTGGCCGATGCAGAGGCACTCGGGGTCAACAAAACGCCGGGATTCTTTGTCAACGGCAAACCACTGACCAGTTTTGGCCGCAGCCAATTAAGGCAACTGGTGGAATCTGAAATCAAGGAAAATTATTAACCATGCAACCGGAATTATCATTGCTAATTGTATTTTCGGCAGGGCTTTTGTCATTTCTGTCTCCATGTGTGCTTCCGATTATCCCTGGATATATCGCATTTGTGTCCGGTCTCTCTATTGACGACATGACCGGCCATGGTTCTACAGATAAAAATATGGCTCCAGCCATGCTTAACTCCCTAATGTTCGTGCTTGGTTTTTCTGCTGTCTTCGTAGTGTTGGGAGCATCTGCGACATGGTTGGGCGGATTTTTAATCCAAAGGCTTCCGCTACTAGTAAATCTCGCTGGTGTTGTTATTATAATTTTTGGACTTCAGCAGATCGGTCTGTTCAGATTTGGTTTTTTGCTGACGACAAAGCAAATTGACCTGCCAGCAGAAAAGCTGGGTTCTTTTAAAGCGCCATTGCTCGGAGCAGCCTTTGCCTTCGGGTGGACGCCTTGTGTTGGGCCGATACTTGCCGCCATATTGACCTACGCGGCCACCATGGATACGGTGGGAAAAGGAGTAGGGCTGTTGATTGTATATTCTGCCGGTCTGGGGATTCCTTTTTTGTTAACCACCGTGGCTATGAAAGGATTTTTCAGGATTTTTTCTAAAATCAAAAAGTATATGGGTCTTATCCAAAAGATTAGCGGTTCGATATTGGTGCTTTTAGGAATACTGATGATAACCGGCAAGTTGACTTTAATAACTTCTAAATTGGGGTTTCTAAACACGCTGGCCTGGTAGCCTAATTTCCGTCCACCTGGTGGTAGACTCCCGTATTGCTGAATTCAATTTATGAGGCATTGTAAACAATCCTCTTCGGCAAATTTTATTGCGCTCATTTGATGGATCGTTTCTCAACTGCTCTCCCTTTGTAGGGTCCTACTTTTGACACGACAGGACGTATGGCCCCATAGAATTTTGGGCAAACCTTCAAAAAATTACTTTTGTCCTTTTTAATCACCCAACATTACCCTTGATCAGTGCAATAATTCTTGATCGGATAATAGATCACCGGAAACAATTGATATAGTGCATCTTCACTAAATTCCGCAGCCTAACTGGCCCTGATCATTGGCCCCATTTCTGAACTATATAACCAATGCACCACCGATCTCCCTGAAGATTTCTTGAAGCAAGAGTTAATCAGTCCGTCCCAAAAATATCACGCCAAAACTCCTAAACAACAAGCTTAAGAGGTGTAATATTGGCTAATCAGAGGTAAGCTTCTGACCTGATCTATCCTTGTGCGTTGTTTTTTCACACATATCTTTCGCAGACGAGGTTGAACTGTTTAATTTTTACCCGGTTATTGCCTGACGGACTTGTCACATTTCTCCACACCACCCTCCTGAATGCAATAAAAGTTAGTAATTTATGACATTTATAAAAATTATAAAACATTTTTTGCAGCTGGCACATGCTTTGCCCTTATTCAGGTCATCAATACAGTTCCGCGCTTAGCGGATCATAAAAGCTCATTCAAGAGAGAAAGGAGAAATTTCATGAAGATCAACAAGAATTTCATTTTCGGATTGGTAGCTGTTTCGATTTTTGGAATTGCGGCTGTCGCCTTTGCTCACGGTGGTCGGGGATACAGATCGCATATGGGCAATTACGAAAACCACATGATGGGTCCCGGCTACGGCGTTCACATGATGAGATTGGATGCCTATGAGGGATCTTATCGTCGCGGTTATGGCGCCTGGGGCGATCTGTCCGACGAAGACGCGGCCCGGCTAAGTGCATCCCGAGAAAAATTCTACAAATATACGCGGGAACTGCGCGATCGAATCGAAGAGAATGAGATTGCCCTTCGCAAGGAATGGGACCAGGTCGATCCAGATCAGGACAAGATCTTCGATCTGCAGAAGGAAATCTCCTCCGTGCGTGGTGACTTAGACGAGCAGGCCCTGGCCCACCAGTTCGAAGTCCGCAAGCTGCTGCCGGCAAACTACCGGGGAACCGGATATGATTATAGTCGTGGATATTGCTGGTAATTTGGACGGCTGCTCTGGGGCGGCTAAATCTAACCGTCCCGTAAAATAACGGTTTTACATGCTGAGGAGGCTAATGTGAGAAGACAAACCGTTACCCTGCTGAACTTGGGCATCTCCATCGCACTGATTGCAGGTACCATCTGGTTTCTGGTCAACCATCAAAACAGCTTCGGCTTTGGCAATGCACACTGGATCATGCCGCATCACATGACGATAGGAGGCGGTGGCATGGGGATCATCATGACTTTTTTCTGGATTTCCGTGATCGCCGCTATCGCCATAGTCGTTTCCAGTCTCGTTACCGGAAGGCGGTCCGAGGGAAGTCAAAAAAACAAAAAACCATTCGATGTCTTGGAGATATTAAAGAACCGTTACTACCGGGGTGAAATCGACTATGCACCATATCAGACCATGAAACGGGAGCTGGAGTAGCCTTAACATTCCTCAATTCACAAAGGCAGGTGTCTAATGACAACTCAAACACAACTCACTACAATTATCGATCCGGTTTGCGGGATGTCGTTGGACCCGGCAACGGCGGCAGCCAAAACGTGCCACAACGGTGTTGAGGTGTATTTTTGTGCGCAAAGATGCAAGCAAGCCTTCGACACCCATCCCCAAAAGTATGCCGGAACCAAGAAAAAGAAGGGACTCTGGAAACGCTATCTTGACCGGCTGAACAAAGCCACCGGAGGACGGCCTCCGGCATGTCACTAAGAATCCGACAGTAAAATTTACAAGAATGATTCAGCAGCATCGATTGAGGTAAAATTTTTGCTGACCGAATTGGTTTTGTCGTTAAATCAGAGCCCAACAGCTATATCCAATTGGCAAACGATTGCAAAGGAGCTAATGGCGGATTCCAATCGACATCAATTGTTGCCGAAGCCATCTGTCAAGCATCGGGATGGAATGACATGTCTCTAATCGCTTTGATGCTAAAGCTGTTGATACGGACCACTACGAGGGCCGTTAAGCAGAAAGCTGGGATGCCAAGTCATAAAGGCGTATTCTGCGGTGGTTAATATGACTGCCCACCCCCACAATCAGGCATTAAATCCCAACTTTTTATCCATTGAATGTGGAGTATGCACGCATATCGGGAGGAGGCCACAGAATCAAGACAAGACGCTCACTGTATGCAAAGCGTGGGGACGTCTATTTGCTGTCGCAGACGGAATGGGCGGCCATCCGGGCGGGGAACTCGCTAGCCAATTGGCCTGTGAATACCTCAAAGAATATTTTACCAATAAGCGCATAGTAGATAAGAAAAAGCCTTATTCGTACCGTAATCGTCTGGTCGATGCGATTATCCGTGTCGATCGGTACATCCGGTTACACGGACGACGTCATAAAGCCATGACGGATATGGGAACCACGCTTTCCTGCCTCCTGATTGACGGTACCCACAGCATTATCGCCCACGTCGGCGACAGTCGAATCTACCGGCACAGGAATGGACGTCTAAGCCAACTGACCACCGATCACACCTTTGTCCAGGACATGATCTTCGAGGGGGAAGTGGATCCTTCGCAGGCTTACCGGCATCCTCTCCGTCACTTGCTTACACGTGTCGTGGGGACCGAGGAAGTTTTAGAATTCGTCGATTCACGCATTGACGATATTAAACTTGGAGACCAATTTTTACTGTGCACCGATGGATTGACTGGTTCGTTGAATGAAGACTCAATTATCGAGGCAATGAAAGAACAGTCAACTGCGGCTGACACGGCAGCTCGATTGGTTAAAATCGCGCTGCGAAATGGCGCCCGCGACAATATTACGGCAATCGTTGTCACATGTTGACGTATTAGCCGCCACTAACCGGACATCAAGCAATGAATGCAACCATGGCTTCAACACAATCATCCCAGCAAATGATTTACACCCTAAAATAGGAGTTCGTATCATGAATCTCAAAAAACAGATTCTCAAGTTTTTCCAAACAACCTATGCTGACATATTGCCTTCCGATGATTCAGACGCAACTAAGGCATCTAAAGCCCATGATCCGCGTCATGAGGTTGTTCAAGAAATGTTCGACGGGATGAGCACTGGTACGGCGCGAATAATAATAGAAAAGCAAATCAGCCAAGAAATCCGGGAAAAATTCAAAATCGACCAGGTCGAAAACCAGGGCAGATATTATCTGGCCAGAATAGTGCGTCATGACGGCTCCACCATTCAACGACTGTTGGTGGATAAACAGACGGGAAATATTCGTATGGTAGGAATGGCATAGTAATGGTGATCTCTTAGATAAATAGGTACTACACTTGATTTTTTAAATGTTTTTTCGAATGTATCCTTATTTATTTAAGGCTCCTAAAAATATCAATCTGATCGACAGACCAAAACACTATTTCCACGAAAAAATAGCCATCCATTGATTGCAGACATGAAAATTGGCGTTAAATTACCAACTATATGAAGCGCCGGGAGGAAACAATGGAACAAACGGACGAAGCTGTTGCAGTTGAAGAGAAGGTAACCGATCCGGTTTGTGGTATGAGCACCAAATCGCCTGACGAGTACATCCCCCACGATCACGAGGGAACAACTTTTTATTTTTGTAGTGACCACTGCCTGGAAAAGTTCAAGGCGGAGCCGGATGGTTATCTGTCTTCTAAGGCAGAGAGCAAACGTAGAGCTTCGGAAGCGGTTAGCGCAAAGGGTGCCGTCTACACCTGCCCCATGCATCCGGAAATCCGCCAGAACGGCCCAGGAGACTGCCCCAAGTGTGGTATGGCGTTAGAGCCAGACACACCCGCCATCCAATCAGAAAAGGTGCAATACACGTGTCCGATGCATCCGGAGGTAGTTCAGGATGAGCCTGGGGAATGCCCTAAGTGCGGCATGTCCCTGGAACCGAAAACCATGGCGACTGACGAGGAAGAGAGCCATGAATACCGGTTCATGCGCAACCGCTTCTGGTTTTCGGCGGCACTTTCGCTGCCGGTGATGATCATCGCCATGAGGGATTTCTTTGGTCTGGGCAATTTGGAGCAGGTCTTCGGAAGCGTTTTCCTACACTGGGCAGAATTCGCGTTGGCCACGCCGGTGGTGTTGTGGGCAGGATGGGTATTTTACGTGCGGGCCTGGAAGTCAGTCGTTTCCTGGAATCTGAACATGTTTACCCTCATCGGTCTGGGTACCGCCGTAGCCTATGTATACAGCGTCGTGGCGGTAATGTTTCCTGATATTTTCCCTGGTGCTTTCAGGGCGGATGACGGCACAGTGGGGGTCTATTTCGAGGCATCAGCGGTGATCGTCACCCTGGTGTTGCTCGGCCAGATGCTCGAACAAAGGGCGCGCAGCCGCACTGGCGCCGCCATCAAGGCGTTGCTCGGGCTGGCGCCCAAGACCGCACGGCGCATTGAGGAAGACGGTACAGAAAAGGACGTGCCCTTGGACGAAATCCGGGTAGATGACCGGCTGAGGGTACGGCCTGGTGAGAAAGTACCGGTGGACGGCACGGTGATCGAGGGTAAAAGCAACGTAGATGAGTCGATGATCACGGGAGAACCGATACCCATCGAAAAAAAAGAGGGCGATTCGGTGATCGGGGCCACGGTCAACGATAAAGGGGCACTGGTCATCCGGGCGGAGAAGGTCGGTACGGACACCGTATTGTCCCAGATCGTCAAGATGGTGGCCGAGGCCCAACGGAGCCGGGCCCCCATTCAGAAAATAGCCGATGTCGTCGCCGCCTATTTCGTTCCGGCGGTCATCGGCATTGCGGTCGTCTCCTTTCTGGTGTGGTCGTGGGTTGGACCGAAACCCAGCGTGGCCTACGCCCTTATAGCGGCCGTGTCGGTGCTGATCATCGCCTGCCCTTGTGCATTGGGTCTTGCCACCCCCATGTCGATCATGGTGGCAACCGGAAAAGGTGCCATGTTGGGTGTCCTGTTTAAAAACGCCGAGGCCATCGAGACGATGCGCATGGTTGACACCCTTGTGGTAGACAAAACCGGGACCCTTACCGAGGGCAAGCCGAAGCTGACAAACGTCATCGCCGCCGACGGGTGGAACGAAAAAGATCTACTCGCTTATGCCGGCGGTCTGGAACGCAGCAGCGAGCATCCGCTGGCCGCCGCCATCGTCTCCGGTGCCGAGGAACGTGGGGTGGATTTGAAAAAGGCGGAAGATTTCGCATCCCACACCGGTAAAGGGGTTTCCGGAATGATAGACGCAAAAAAAGTGCTGCTGGGAAATCGAAGACTGCTCGAGGAATTCGAAGTTGTTCCCGACAACTTGGACGACGAGGTCCGGAAACTGCGCGATGAAGGTAAGACAGCCATGTTCGTGGCCATCGATGGTGAGGCTGCGGGGATCGTCAGCGTGTCCGACCCAATCAAGGAAACGACCTCCGAAGCCATGGAAAAGCTCCACGAGGAAGGCATCCGTATCGTTATGCTCACCGGTGACAGTGAGGTCACTGCGGCTGCTGTTGCCAAGAAGCTGGGGATCGACGACGTTGTCGCCGAAGTAATGCCCGAAGACAAGGCCAATGCCGTCAAACGTCTCCAGGATCAAGGTAACATCGTCGCCATGGCCGGCGACGGGATCAATGACGCTCCAGCATTGGCGCAGGCCCAGGTCGGCATCGCCATGGGGACTGGCACTGATGTGGCCATGGAGAGCGCGAGCGTAACGCTGGTCAAAGGAGATCTTCGGGGAATTGTCAGAGCCATAAAGCTTTCCAAGGCTACTATGCGTAACATCAAACAAAACCTGTTTTTCGCGTTTTTCTATAATGCACTCGGTGTTCCCATCGCCGCAGGGGTCCTCTATCCGTTTTTTGGTTTGTTGCTATCGCCGATGATTGCCGCAGCGGCTATGAGTCTGAGTTCGGTATCCGTGGTGGGCAATGCCCTTCGACTGAGGCGGGTTAAGCTGTAGCGATGCGAATATACAAGCAAACTTTCTATCTATTTCGGTGTTGCATTTAAATTGGTTGATCGCTGATTTCAGTGGACTGCAAGCTTTCCAGCCGCTGAATCAGGCTGTTATTCACTCCATGCAAAAGGAGATTAAATTGAAATATTATCCCGGAAATCATCCGCTGGGCACCATGACACGGCGCCGATTTCTCACGACGACGGGTTCGGCTGCCCTGACCGGCTACTTGTCTTTGATTGGACCGGCTTGGGCCGCACGTCCCGGGATCGAGAAGGCAGGCCAGTTCGGTGAGTTGGACGCTACCGCAGCCGGCGGCATCGACCTCTATATCGAAAACCGCGAGGTGCTTGTGGGAGGTCGCCCCGGCCGCGGTATCGCCATCAACGGCTCAATCCCCGGCCCGGTTATTCGCATGCAGGAGGGCAAGAACGCGCTGATCCGCGTTCACAATCGCCTGTCGGAATCGACCTCGATCCATTGGCACGGCATCCTGCTCCCGTTTACCATGGATGGGGTGCCGGGCATCAGCTTCGCCGGAATTCCTCCAGGCGAAACCTTCACCTACCGCTACCGCGTCCGCCAGAACGGCACATACTGGTATCATAGCCACTCAGGCATGCAGGAGCAGCTCGGGCATTACGGCCAACTCATCCTCGAACCGGCTGAACCCGATCCGGTCGACTACGACGTGGAGCATTCGATCATCCTGTCCGACTGGACGTTCGAGAATCCTCATCGCGTGCTGTGGAAGCTCAAGACCATGGAGGGCTATTACAACTTCCAGCGCCCGACCCTGGCCAACCTCGACGACCAGATGAGCGCGATCGGCATGTCGCTGACCGAGGCAGTCGGCAAACGATTGGCGTGGGATCGAATGCGCATGGACCCGACCGACATCGCCGACGTCACGGGAGCGACATACACTTACCTGATGAATGGCAAGGCGGCGCACGAGAACCCGACATTTGTTGCCAGAGCCGGCCAAAAGGTGCGACTTCGAATCGTCAATGCCTCGGCACTGACCTTCTATGACTTCCGGATTCCCGGCTTGCCGATGACGGTTGTGCAGGCCGACGGGCAGAACGTCAAGCCGGTGGAGACCGACGAGCTTCGCATCGGCGTGGCCGAGACATACGACGTGGTGGTAACGCCGCCGGATGATCGGGCGTACACGCTTTTCGCTGAGACGATGGACCGCAGCGGGTATGCAAGAGGCACGCTGGCGCCACGCGAGGGAATGTCTGCCGCCGTGCCGATGCAGCGACACCGGCCCATGCTGACGATGGCCGACATGGGCATGATGATGCACGGGGGTATGCAGAGCATGCAAGACAACGGAAAGGGCGGAATGGATCACGACATGTCGATGCCTGACGAGCACAACATGGCCGACAAGCCGCACCATGCGACCATCGGCAGCGAACTGCCCACCGAAAATCTGCCCGATCGCATCGCGCACGGTTCGGACCATCATGGCCCGGCCAGTATTACCATGGCCCAGACGGCCTACCGGCGAATCGACTACCCCGGCGCGGGGCTCGGAGACGACGGCTGGCGGGTTCTGACTTACAGCCAGTTGCGTGCTCTGGATCGGCCGTACGGCCGGCGGCCGCCCACCCGCCAATTCGACCTGCACCTTACCGGCAACATGCACAAATACATCTGGGGGTTCGACGGTAAGAAATGGTCCGAGTCGGACATGATCAGTTTTCAGTATGGCGAACGTCTGCGGATTAACATGATCAACGACACGATGATGAGCCATCCGATTCACCTACACGGTATGTGGATGGACCTCTACGCAGGCGGCACGCTGGATGACAATCCCCGCAAGCATACGGTCAATGTCCAGCCATCTGAATTGCTGACCGTGGACATCACCGTTGATGCGCCGGGTCAGTGGGCGTTTCACTGCCATATACTCTACCATATGGAAGCGGGCATGTTCCGTACCGTTGCTGTGGTCCGCTCGCTGAAAGGAGGCCCCATCGATGTCGACGCTTAAACTTCAAAGCATACTTGTGGCGACCATCATCGCACTGAACGTACCGTCTTTTGCCCAGGAAGAATCGAACCTGCCGATCGCCGCGAATCGCCCGATGCACCAGGAATCGGCCGCGCAACACGAAAGTCAGCCTTCGCCGTTCCCGGGAGGCGAAGCGCCGCCGCTGCCAGAAGGTATGACACTGGACGAGGTACTTGACTACTCGGCCAGCCCGCCGCCGGATGATTTTCCCGAACCCGTCCCCGATGATCAGTTGTATGTCTTCACGCTTTTTGAACAGTTGGAGTATCGCCTATCCGCCGACGGTACACCCGACCAGCTCGGCTGGAAGGCGCAGGGATGGATCGGCGGCGACTTCAACAAGTTCTGGTGGAAAAACGAGGGTGAGGCTATCTTCGAGGGACCTGATGAAGGCGAGACCGAAACCGACCTGCTATACGCCCGCCTGATCTCGCCGTTTTGGAACTTTCAAATCGGGGCGCAGTACGCGAACGGTTGGAACCCGAATGATTATGAAGATCGCTGGTCCGGCGTGATCGGTCTTCAGGGGCTGGCACCCTACAAGTTCGAGCTGGACAACTCACTATACATCTCCGAGGACGGTGATGTGACGTTTGAACTCGAAGCCGAGTACGACCTGCGCCTTACCCAGCGGCTGGTGCTTCAGCCCCGCACTGAACTTGGCTTCGCGTTTCAGGACATCTCGGAGCGAAATCTTGGAGCAGGTATGACCGATGTCAATCTCGATATGCGACTGCGCTATGAAATCAAGCGCCAACTGGCTCCCTACATCGGCCTCCGATACCGGTTTCTTGTCGGCGAAACCGACAACATCGCCAAGTCTACCGGAGCAGACACCGAGCAGCTGTTCTTTGTGACAGGGATTCGCTTCGCCTTTTGAGTACAATGGGTGTGGGATAAGCGATAAAACTCGAATGCTCAAAACGCATTCGGCAACCGGGCGCAGATCGTTCTAAGATTATCGGAATATATCACTTATAATTCTCGCGAGATAGTATTCTTCGACATGGCGTGGGTTGCCTGAAAGAAAAACCGGAGACTGAAAATCATGAATCTTTTCCTGCAATCATGGGTCGATGCGGCCTGGACGAGCGTTGGCTTCTTCTGGATGGCCCTCTGGGCTATCGGCCTTCTTCACCTTCATTGGCTCGATGGGCAACATCCTTTTGGCAGCGCTTTTATATGATCGCGGCGTTATTTTCGCTGGCGTGATGGCGTTCATTTTCTCTGATCTGGTTGTGTTGCCGGTGCTAAGGATAAACGCCGAATATTATGGCTGGAAGATGGCACTGTACATCATGGGACTGCTGCTGTCGTGTTTGGTGTTCACCTCGCTGCTGATGCACTATGGCTTCCAACTCTGGGGCCTATTGCCCGACAGTAGCAGGGGAAAAGCGATCACTGACAAATAGTTTTTCAAACTGAACTACGGTTTGGTGCTCAATATACCTTTCATCGTTTCGAGCGCAGTGCTCGGTTGGCTCTGGTGGCGTCAACAAGCGGGGAATGACCACCATCACAGCGACGCGGAAGCGTCGTTGACCGACCGGATTCTTCAGGCCCTCTCCGTACTCGCCGCTATTTGGCTGGCAGGCGGTCTTGTCGTTAAAGCTATCGGCCTATATAGTGGTTAGGGCGGTTTCTGACGAATGCGAGCATGGTTATGGGAATTGGATCGACCTCTATTCTTTGATGGCCTCGTAAAAAGTCCCGGATGTGTCATTTCCGCGAGGTGGGAATCTATAACTATTCGAATTTTCAGGATTCCCGTTTTCTCGGGAATGAAAAAATGCCTGAGATTTAGACATTTTACGAGTTCATTATCCTTTAACAGGTAACGATTTTCGACTTTGAAAATAATAATATTATCATGGCAATATGAAAATGGTAAGCGTATTCGGAGTCATTTGATACCGCCATGTTACAGATCGGATCGTTGTGTTTTTATCTGAATTTAGGATTATCTTCACAGTTCAATCCCCTTGGATGGTTTGCTAAAAACGATCATGCCAGCCAAAAAAACCCCAGTACCCGTTCAAACACTATTTATAAACCTCATCAGTGGCTTGCATTATCTCTTCAGCGGGAGCGTATCCAATCATCTTGGCCGTTTTCATGTTTATAGCTAGTCTTAACGGATCATTGAAAACCAGTGGTAGATCACCTGGAGAAGCTCCATTGAAAATGTTAGCGATTATTTTAGCATAAAAAAGGCCCACAGGTTGATAGACGGTTTCTGAATTTCCCATAAGCACTCCATTTTGGACAGCCATTGATATCGATTGGGAAAAACTGGGAACTTTATTTTCTATAATAGGTTCTAATATCTTTTGCAGGCTTCTTTCAGTCAAACCGCGATGTTCGGTTAAATACACTGCGTCAACTTTTGGAGCTAACTCTTTATAGCACTCTATAGCGGTTTTTTCTGCATACCCTATAGGAACTTGAACCGACGGTGCATAACATGAAACGATAGTAAAATTTCGATCCGCAGCAACTTTCTCAATTTGTTCAATCCCTGCATAGTTTCTACCTGATGAAGAATATTTATCAAACACAATTCCCAACCGTTTGAATCTGAAAATATTATGGAATTTTCGGACTTGCCGTTCATAACGATTTGGGTCAACACGCGCATGAATGTGATCGAATCCTGATTCATCACTGCTTTTAATGATTCCCGAAAGCACAGGATTCCTCGCAGCGACGACTACTGTGGGTACTGAATGCTCGTAGTTGGCTAGATCTTTTCCAGCCCACGTACCCATAGCGATCATCAAATCAATGTCCTGTATCTGGTTAAGTCGTTGGATGACCTTTTTTTTAGTCTCTAATCTTAGATTGCTTTTATCCCAATTACTGGACCAGTATGCGTCAGCTACAAATTCTATATAAGGACTTTCAACATTTCTTGATATCCAGCGCCACAATTTTTCAGTGTCTGTGTTATTGTCAAGGTCGGGAAATTGAATTTCATTTAACCAACCAAGCTCAATTAGTCCTTGTATTAAGGCTATCAGAGTTTTGGGATAACCGGAAAAAGGACCGCCTTCGAAATAGCCAATACGCCACTTTTTTCCATTGTTGGTTAGAGGTTGAGTATTAAATTTGTCATTACTTAATAAACAAGCTGACAATAATAAAATTATCATAGTACCAAAAAGGAGTCCAAATAAAGTATATTTTTTTACCATGGCCTACTCCTGAGAAGTCTTAACGTTTTCAATTGGTAATACAGTTCGAAATCCAACATTGCTGAATGCTTCCCAAGCCTCACGATGAATGGGAGGAAGTATTGATTCGTGATCTTTTAAATTTGCCTGATATTTTCCACCAAGTAATAAATACTGGATCTCCCATAATTTTTCTTTTGTAGGTGACTCCAAGTTTCTAAATCCCCATTCACCGACACTGTTATTTAAGCCTCTGATTCCAAGCGCGTTTGCTTCAAAAAGAATAACCGGTGTAGGAATTGGAAAAAGGAGCTGCGCAACCTCGGCGTCCTTTCCTTCTGGTTCTTCTATCGGTTCAGCTCCTTGTTGGACCGCATACAACCACTCCACATCGGTGGGCAACCGTTTACCATAATAATGGGCATAGGCAGTTGCGCCATATGCTGTCACTCGAAGAACTGCGCACGAGGCATGCCCGGAGTGAGTGATTTGAAATTGACCATTGTGAAAAACAATCGGTTCATAGCCCTCCTGCACTTCCCCAAGCATCAGCCAGATCTCACCATCTCCCTCAACAACGTTCTTATCAACTCGGATTCTTGAAATCTCATGATTTAAAAACTCAACGTACTGGTGGTTAGTGACCTGCGTTTCGTCAATGTAAAAGGCCTTTACGCGGACTTTTTTTTCAGCCTCCTTTCGAAAAGCCTCCGGCAGGATGATTTCTCCTCCAGGGACAAATTTCAGGGTCATTTCGTCTTTAGACTGAATCGATGCGGGAAGAGGTGACTGCAGAGGGATTTGGCGCTGAAAAGATTCCAGATTCTCTGGCCTCACCTCTTCATGAATGAACAGAGGGGCAGGTTTTGAATCCGGCCTCAACCGCCAGGAATCACCCAGCCATTGCCAGAACGGAACAGAAATCACGGCAGTGATCAAAATCAATGCACCTATCCAAATAAAGCCACGTTTGTGCAAAACGAAAAATGATTTATTTGACCTTAAACGATAGATATTGGGCACTTTTTTCTGTGTTGGACCAATGGCCTCTACTAGGGCGCTCTCCAACTCTTCCAAAGAATCTAAACGCAAATCTAATTTTTCAGCCGTCGCGGAACGAATAATCCGATCAAGTCTTTTAAAAAACGGAGTTTCTGGGTTATCGAGGCCGGCGCTTTTAAAGGGCAATGTTTCTTGGGTTATCTTTCCTGTGACTGCCTCAAAAAGTATTTTTCCAAGCGCGTAAATGTCAGCTCTTCCGTCCGCTCTTTTAAAATCAAAAAAATGCTCCGGCGACATATAGGCAGGCGTGCCTTTTACATCCATTGATTGGGTAACGGGTTTTAACCGGCAGGATCGCACCAGACCGAAATCAGCAATCTTGGGTGTATCTCCATCCATCAGGACATTTTCAGGTTTTAGATCACGGTGGATGATTTTCTGTTCGTGCAGCGCTTGAATACCTTTTAATGTCGGCAAAAAATGTTTTCGAAGCCACTCCTTGGTGAGATTCTCTTCGGGATAAAACCCTTCTTCTGACATAGTGTCCCGCAAAATTCCTCCGGGAACATATTCCATGGCAATATACTCAATTTCGATCTCTTGGCGATCCTTTTGTTTTAACGACACGGATCCATAGTCGAATATTTGAACCACATTAGGGTGCCGCAGTTGCGCCATGGCTTGAACTTCGCGCCGAAACCGTCCCAGACCCGTTTCGCGTTCATCGTCATTATCATCGCAGGACTCCAACCATTCCCGGGAGATGACCTTTATGGCAACATCACGCTTTAAATTTAATTGATGGGCACGGTAAACCTCTCCCATTCCTCCTCGGGCAATAAACTCGAGAACGACCCATTTGTCGTTGAGAACAGTACCGATTTCGAGGGTGATATTTGTTGGATTATCCATTATTTTTATATTCTAAAGTTGTTCTACACTTTCACAACAATTACCGTCACATTATCTTTACCACCGTTTTTAATCGCAGATTCCAGCAGTTGGTCACAAACTGCCTGCGCATTAGAAGGCGCAATCAGAATTTTTAACATGTCATCATCGGCTAACATGTCGTACATTCCGTCACTGCAAAGCAAGAAAAGGTCACCCGGCTGGAGCTTTTCAATCCGTGTATCGACTTCATCAATATTGGAACCCAGAACCTGAGTCAGGATGTGTCGAGCGGGGTGCTTGACAGCATCCTCCGGCGTGATCTCCCCTTCTTCTACTAAAAACTGAGCCATGGTATGATCTACTGTTAGCTGCTCTAGGTGCCCTTGCCGCAACCGGTAGATCCGGCTATCGCCGACGTGGGCGATCAGTGCTTTTCCTTTTATTAGCACAAGCACTGACAGCGTGGTTCCCATTCCCTCAAATATTTGGTTACGTTCGCTGGCTCTCAAAATTTGGTTGTTCGCGAAACGAATCGTCCTTATCAGGTGATGAAGCCTGGATTGGTGAAAATCCAATCCAAGGCTCGGACTTTGTTTTTTCTTGTAATATTCTGACAACCCCTCGCAGACCATCTTGCTGGCGACTTCACCAAAGGCGTGTCCCCCCATGCCATCAGCGACCGCGAAGAGCATCCCGTAATCCTGGACGTTTTGGCCGTTGGTTACTATCAGATACGTGTCCTCATTGTTTTTACGCTTAAGACCGATATCTGTTTTAGCACATATTTTTATTTTGTTATGGGATTCCATTTTGTGGCGGTATTATTGGATGCTTTGTTTTTTAAAGGGCGATGAGGCAGAGAAAAGATGCCGAAAAACCGGGGGGGTATTCATTTCCCCAAATACCGTTTTGCTTATCACCAAACTTTTCTGACGAAAAGTGTTGTGAACTCTCTTCGATATATTTTATTTAGTAATAATTACAATAACATAATAACAATAATTGAACAAGTCAATACTTACGGTGCATTATCGGTCCGATCGCGCACTTCTGGCTGCAGAGCAAAAGCGGTTAAAAAAATTTAACAGCTTCCGAATAGGCAATTCTGTTGGCAACTCGATCAGTGTGCTGCCATAAGTCGTTTGGCTTAATAATATTTTTGACCCAACGCAGCAACCAGCTTGCCAAAGAAATGTCTGGGCTTTTCTCTTGCCTTTGTTTTGCATTTAACTTGAGATCATTGTTAAATTCAAAATTGTGAAACATAGAGACAGAAAGTACGTCATTCATTGAGTTTATTTCCAGTGATCGTGACATCTTCTACCCCTTTTCTGCATTATTATGATTTGTATGAATCTAATCAATCATTGTTGGTATGTTAAAAATGCATCATTAATGCCAAACAAGGATTCATTCACCAATGAAACGTTATTGCCCATCTATTCAGGTAGGTTTCTTAAAGTAAAAAATGCCAAATCATAAAAAAGGTTGCACGATGTGAAAATATCAACCAATCTACGGATATCTATGGAAGCAATACAGCGCAAATAATTCACTCCTTGAAGCAGAAAATTGGTCTAACCTTTCCTGAAATAATTTTTTAACATTAAATTTCAGATCAAATTACTTCTAATTGGTAATAGTTATTGAGATGAAAATTGTATCTGGTGTCAAGGTTGGAGTTGTGGCCTGAGATTTGCTCTTGATTGACTTAGCACCGTTAGGTTTGAGCTTTCACTTGGAAGCCGAGGTCAAAATGAAGATTGATTTGAGAACCTTTTTTTCAAATTAATAAAACTTCTGGAAAGGAAAGCGAATCATGAAAAGAATTAAAACTTCAATAATCGTAATTGGCGTTGTGAGCGGTTGCCTGATTCTCGCTGTAATCGGCTATGCAGGGATGGGCGGCGGTAATCATGGATCTACTGATCGCTTCGACGGCAGGTATGGCGATAATCATGGCAATGGATCTTACCATGACAGCAATTACAACGATCACCATTGGGACTACGATAACTATCAGGGATATAGCCGCTCAAACCGTCACAGAAACAGGCCACCTTATGAACACCATAACAACGAGATAATGGATCACGAAATGAATATTGGGAATGGCATTGATCGGTACCCTGGTAACGGTATACTGCATCGCAAAGGATCAGTACGCGAGCGTTATAACCATACGAGAATTGATTAATAATTCTCTTTCCGTTCAGACATCTTGTTGATCATGATTCAAGTAAATTGATGTCTGGGGCATACGCTGAGATAGAGAGAGTCGCCGGTGTGATGATTGCTTACCCTGAGACGACGATTACCATAGAGGTTACACGGACGCCAACGGTGCGGCAGAATATAACTATAAATTGTCTGAAAGGAGAGCGGTGACCGTAAAAAAATGCGTTGGTAAACGCTGGAATTGATCCGAAGCGGATCAAGACGGTCGGGTTTGGCGAGTCAATGCTGATTTCATCTATCTATCCATGCACGAAATCGGCGTGTGAATATCGTGATTAATCCCTTTCAGCAGGGGTAAGAGGTTTGGCCAATCCAAAGTAGGCATGTAAATAATTGCTACGCATGGAATTGTTAACTGACGTGTCGGACGGCTTTTACATATAATTGCGGGACCAATCGATATGAAAGATGTGATAAAAAAGTGGTATGAAAAAAATGTATTTCCAAACTTGGAAACATTGGCAACGAGAAATCTTCAAAGAGAACGGCGACGGTTGTTGGCCCAGGCACAAGGTCACCTGATGGAAATTGGTGCGGGTGCCGGCCAAAATGCTGTCTATCTGCCACCAGCAGTTAAACGTTATGTTGCTCTTGAACCATCAATACCATTTATTAAACGATTGCGAAATAATCCTGCACGCAGAAACGGTGATTTTGATTACCTGGTGCTTCAGGGCAAAGCAGAGGCGATTCCCCATCCCTCTGATATATTTGATACCGTCGTGAGTTTCCTGGTCCTTTGTTCGGTAATCGACCCAGTGGCGTCGTTAAGTGAGATATTCCGGATTTTGAAGCCAGGCGGACGCTTTCTTTTTTTTGAACACGTCCTGGCGGAGCGTCCTGAAACCTTTCGAAAACAACAATTTTTCAACCCCTTGTGGAAACACATTGCATGTGGCTGCGAATTGGTGCGCAACACACCCCGGGCCATTGAGTCAGCCGGGTTTGAATACCAACGATTTAACCGTTATCGTTCCTCCCACATGGGTTTGTCCATAACTGCTCAGGTAATTGAAGGTATGGCCATTAAGCCTTTCCATTTTAAAAAAATGTTTCTCGAGGTTGCCTGCTGAAAAAAGTTGTCTCGTAAGGGCAGCGTCCCAAACTCTTAACTCGTCTGTTTTTTTGGATTTACTCTGAGGGTACGGATAGAGAAAGCAACACCAAACGTTAATCGGGATATAGGCTTATCAAAAATGGAGAACCCAATTAAAAACAGCAAGCTTCATCAATTTTTGATCGCGACTACAGTTTTTGTGGTTGGTGGCAGCGCAGTCCATTTGTTCGTTATGATTATTGATTACCTCCTTATGCCTTCCTTCTCCCACATGGATTTGCGATCAGATTTTTTCGGTAGTGTGATGGCGTTAGCCATGTTGCCGATGGCAATAACATATGGTACCTGTCTCCTGGGTGTTTATTTTTTCTGGCGAAAAGCAAAAAATGCGTTGGCGCTTGCTTATAAAAAAGAAGCTCTACGAAGAGAGGCTGAAGAAGTTGTTCAAACCATGCAACGGCTCACCGGTATTTTGGCGGAACATTTGTCGAGTCATAATGCAGAAATCCTGCATTGGGTGGAGAACCGTGTACAAAAAACAGGAGCTGCTCCCCCAAGTATCGAACGATCCAGTCATAAAATTGCAGAAGCAATGAAAGCCTTGACCGAGGTCTCATTCGTTTCGCCTTATGTAGGAAAGCAGCCACTGACGGTCTGTGAGTTCGAAACAGCTTTTCAAAAAAAGTTGAAAAATCAATCCTTCACATCTGGCTGCGAAGACTTTTAGACAGTTGGACATGTGAGACTTCGATAGAACTTTTAATGCTGCCCGACCTGTCACGATCGGACAGGGTGTAGAGCCTATCGAAGAAATTTGCCATCCTATTGGCGTTTCGGATTATGATGTTGAAGCAGGTATTGATTTTTTGGAGTCCAGCTTTAATTGAGGCCGTCATGGATTGGCTATTTGGTTGGTTTCCGGGAAAGGAATCGTACCATACCATTCTGCTTATCCACCAGCAGTGAATGGCTGATGCAGCCATTAGCTTCACTCACTCTGGCTATGTAGTATCGTCCCGTATTCTTAAGCTCATCTATGCCGTATTCATTAATGATATTCTCGTCGATGCGTTCCTTGACAATCTCAGTTGCCGTGACCAACCCCATACCACCAAAGAAGGTCTCTTTAGAATTTTCCCCATCAAAAGGATTTTCCGAACCGGATAGCCGATGCTGGTTGCCATTATTGTTATGATTGAATCTGTTTTTAACTGCTAGGCTAAAATCCTTTAGGACATTTAATAATTTCATGGCACATCCTCAATATTGACTTTTTGGTTTTTCGGGTGGCGATAATATGAGATGATGCTTTCAAGGGTGATCTTCGTCTTGGTAACGACGTCTTCTATCTTATATTCTGGCAAACCTATCTATCAGGCCACAAAGGGGTAAGGTATCAAGCCATTAAAGTGACTCGACCGGATATCTCGCACCTTGAAACATTGATAAATAACGGCCGGGGTGCTTACCACATCGTAAACCATATCAAAACCACTTTCTACGGCAACAGCCTTACAGGCTTCATTGGCGTTATTTATCCCAAAAACAAAGGCTGGCCGTTTTTCCTTCAGAACAATACCTAAGGCGATCCCACTAATTTCGTCGATGAGCAGGTCTGTGATAAGAATGGTGTAGTGTGCTGACGAAGTGATTTGTTTTAAGGCGTCGAAACTCGAAGTAGTATAATATACTGAACCCACCCTCAGCGATAGAACATTAGTAATGTACTGCCCCATTACTCTGTTCTTGGTTATCACCAGCGCACATTGCTCTAAATTGACGCACGCTGGCACAATGTTGGTGCGGCCGTCTATGCAGATTGATTGCTTGCAGGGTTTACGCATTGCAGGCCTCCGTATTGCAAATTTTCCCTTCCAGCAATTGATGAAACAGCGCCTCTTTGTGACCGTCTGCAAGCGGCAGGTCGAATTTGATGGCTACTCCGATGGCTGCCGCCCTGGCGATACTGGCGGTGGTTTTGAAAATACCCCCACCAAATAAAGTCAAAACGAAAACCAGCTTTTGTCCGACGGGAAAACGGTTACGGGTGTTAATAAGTGCGCCGGACAAGCTGAGGTTACAGACAAAATCCCTGTAGACCCGATTTTCGATTACATAATCGGCAACCAGAAAACATGTGCGTCGACTGTAACGATGCGGATCCTGCATGACAGATTTCCGCAAGCGGTTTTTCTTCGATGAGGGGCTAATATTTCCGGGCGCGACAGCATGGGTAACCCGTTTTGCCTGAGAGATTTTGTCAGATCCTGTATTTAGCTTTCGGGCTGTCATTAACACTCCCTCCTTTTATTAGTCGATTAAATACATTGAAGCAAAAAAGATACCAGCGATGATTAAATCACAATAGTCATATTTTTCACCACTTAAGAAATAGTGGAATGCAGGCTGGTGCAAAAAACCTACGCGGTAAGATGCCCTATCGACTCCCCGTACTGTGAAATTTCTACACGACATCTGAACGAAACACGCGAAAAGCGATTGGTTCGAAGGGAACCGCCAAAATGCTTTAAAGTTCTCTAACCATTCAAATTCAATAGTAATCGCCTACTGTCACTCATTATTTAGATTGCTACCACCGCTTGGTACCATCGAATTAGTGCTTTTATGGCACATCCATTGCTCAATGTAGTTTCAGACGTCGACCTGGTGATAGACAGATAAATAACCAAAGCCATCTAATAACCATCAACAAGCACCGGAGGATAATCGAAATGATACTTCTAGAGGGAAAGAAGCATCAGAGCAATAACAACAGGAAAAATGTAGCAATAAGTGCGGTGAAAAATTATTGCAGTAGTTTGTTGTGGGTGTCACTTGTACTGACCATGACAACAGTACTTGTAACCGGTTGTGGCGGAGGGAGTGGCCACACGGATGCTGGCATGGGGACTGGAACGGGATCAGGCTTGGTATCGGGGACTTTTCTCGACAGCGCAGTAGAGGGCCTGCATTATCAAACCGCAACCCAATCCGGATTTACCGATATGAACGGTACCTTCTTTTATAATCAAGGCGAAACCATTCGCTTTTTTATGGGCGATGTTATGCTTGGTGAAGCGCCGGCAGACCAATATATGACACCGGTAGATCTAGTGCCCGATGCTATCGACGAAATGCATCCCATGGTCACCAATATGAGCCGCTTGCTGCAAACTGCCGATGAAGACGGAGATCCTTCCAACGGCATCTTTATCCCGGCAGCCGTTGATCAAGCAATGATGGGCAGCAGCCTTTCGTTTGACATGCCGATTGAAGATTTTGCCAATCACGCAGATGTTGTCATGTTCATGGACGCATTGGATACGATAGGTGGAGGCTATGCAGGTCGTACGATGACCGCGGCGGAAGATGCCCAGGCTCACATGCGCAGCACCCTTGCTGATATGATGCGGATGATGGGTGGTAGGCGTTCGGTTAACACTGGTGTTTTTCTGGACAGTGCGGTGGAAGGACTTTCCTATGAAACCGCCACTCAGTCCGGCGTTACGGACATGGATGGTACATTTTCCTACATGGACGGTGAATACGTTCGATTTTACATGGCGGATGTCTTGCTCGGCGAGGCCCCGGCCGAATCATTTATGACTCCGTTGAATCTGGTTCCGGGCGCGTTAGATGAAACCCACCCGACAGTGACTAACATCAGCAGATTTTTACAGACCATGGATATTGACGCCGATCCTTCCAACGGTATTTTTATCCCTGGAACCGTGATTACCGAAATGCAGGGTCGTCATATCGATTTTAATATGTCCCCAGACGCCTTTGGAATTGACGCAGAGGTGAGCATGCTGATGGACACCCTCGGTGCCATGGATCCAGCTTATGCTGGACGGATGATGGTCTCCACTGATGCTGCGCAAACACATATGGGCAATACGTTGGACGGGATGCCTGGTGACAATGGCGACACAATGAACAGTGGCAACGCAGGCAACGGCATGCCTGGAGGAAATGGCAATGTCTCTAATGGTGGTGGCATGATGAACGGCGGCAATTTCTCGAACGAGGGCAGCATGATGTAACTAACGTTCCCGGCCGATGGTCGGCAATATATATCTCCCCTGCTGGCGGTTGACAGCACATATCTTCCTTTACTGTCAGGCAATCAGCACAATCCACAAGATGCTGGGCCTGGGTTTGAACCCTGGCCCAGGGCATCATTGTAACCACTATAAAAAATATTGACACAGAGTGGTATATTTTGCAATGTTTAGTAAGCGTTTTCATTATCTCATACTATATCTACATCCCCGCGAATTATGTAATCAGCAGAATTTTGAATGCCATTGTAAGCGAGAAGAAACTACGCGCCAACGCATAAATATTTCACACTTGAAATTGTTCCTTTGAGAAATTTAATAAAAAGGTTGCTACCTTTTTAAGTTCCTCGCAAAAATGGATGATTGACAGAACCATCCAAAAAGAACGCAGGTACCTGCATACTGAATTGTTGCTTAAATCGTAATTCAATCCAAACTGTTATCCATTTTCCATTTTGGTCGATTATTCTTCCAATCGCATGACTAATCTTAAACCCAACTAAATCCGTCCGTCGAAAGGAGGTTATTGCTGACGGAAAATATCGAAAAATCTATAATCAATCAAAAGGAGGATCCGATGAAAAGAAGACGATTCATTATCATTTTGATATTGATTCTTGTTCCAACCATTTCCTTTGCAGGAGTAAAAATGAAAATTGGAGACGAAACCGAAATCGATCTTGGCTTCAGGCTTCAGACCCAGTTTATTTCATGGGACAATAAGGGCGGTACTACGGGTGACAGCGAACAATTATTTAATGTCCGCAGGGCGCGTTTGCGTCTTGGTGGCAAGGTCACCAAATGGATGAATTTTTTTCTGCAGACTGAAAAGGGCGGAGGTGCGGATGGATCAGGCTATGATATGCGGTTGATCGATGCCTTCGTCACTTTGAATTTGCATCCGTTGGCCCATATTTATATGGGTGAAAACATGGCGCCGGCTGGTCGGCAACACACAACCTCTTCCGGTGCGCTCATGGCTATCGACCGTCCCGGCATCACCAACTACAACCTGACCTGGGGCCTCAACGGGCGGTTCGGTTTCAACAACGCCAGCCTGACGGATGGCAACCTAGCCTTGTCCAACGACGAGTCTGTCCGCGACAACGGCGCCACGTTGTTCGGATCTTCATCTGTTGCTGAAATGTTTCACTTCAAATATTATTTTGGCGTATATGATGGTATCCAAGCCTCAGGAGAGGATAAAGAACGATACACTGCTCGATTGCAAGTTAACTTGTTTGATGCCGAACCGGGCTATTACAATTCATCGACATATTTAGGTAAAAAGCGTACGGTCGGACTAGGAGTTTCCTATGATACGCAGGACGACATTGCCACTGATGCCGTGCAGGGAGCTACCGGTTATACATGGTATTCTGTTGATGTTTTCGCTGATTTGCCCTTAGGGCCGGGTGCGGCAACCCTTGAGGCCGCATACAGCGATCTGGATTTGGACGATGCTACCCAGCTTAATGATGGTACAGGTTCCCAGAATGCCCTGGAAACCCAGGGTAACGGCTGGTATGCTCAGGCTGGTTATTATTTTGAAAGTCTAAAGCTGCAGCCATGGGTAGGATATGAGAAATGGGAGTCCGATGCGGCTGACGGTACTGGTGGCTGGGACGGTTGGAAGGCCGGCTTGACCTATTTCTTTGATGGTCACAACGCCAATATCAAAGCGGGATACGAAAGCGTAAAAACAGAACAGCCGATTGGCGGTTCGAATGAAGACACTATCAACTCCTTCATAGTTGGTTTTTATATTACCTATTAAACGGCGTACTCCATGGTAATGTCGGTGCCGGGAGCGTTTCAACGCCTCAGCACCGGCATCACTTGATTCTGGTGACACGAAGCCTAATATATGTGCTGACGATTTGAAAGGAGTTTTACAATGATCATTTCTTGTACAAGCGATCATCGACTCTTCTTTTGGAGCCTGCTTTTGTCCTTTTTTATTTTCTTTGGTGATGTGAGTGATCGCATTACCGTACAGGCGGCTGAAGAAGTGACTCTATCTGATAAAAAAGTGAATGTTGCGGATTTGATAGAACAGTTATACATTGAGATTATCGAGCAAGTGGACCAGAAAAAATTACCGAAGAAACGTCGTTCCAGGGCCGAAATGTTGAAGCGATCTTATGAAAAACGGCAAATTCAACTTGCCGCAGATTTGGAAATTCTAAAAATCGACGCCTTGGCCGCATCGGATGACAAGATCGAGATTATAGAAAAACTTATTAATACCGCTATTAACAAAGAACGGGTGACGTTTGAATATCTAATTAATTTGCAAATACTGCGCAATCCATCCGCCAAATTTGAACCGATAACCGTTACACATCTGCCTCCATCAACATTCGATCAACCACATGTAAATAATAGCGGAGACAAATCGGAATTTACTATCAAATGGGTTCCTGATGATGTTAATTCCGGGGTACATGATTAGCCGATTATTTGATAGCTTTTAATAAAGATGTGGCCCAAAATGCCTTGAGAATATCATGATTTAAGAGCAAATGTTTTCTTTCGCGCATCGGCCATGAAAATCTCAAGTCTCACTATTCTTCCAACATGATTTCCATCCAAGCAACCTATTTTAACTATGCAAGACTCAAAACCTTTCTTCGCTGAAATCTACAAATAATGCTGTTGATGAACTTTCGGAATCTGTTCACTGTTCCTGTGGAAGTTGAGGCAAGTGCGATGTGTCCAAGACACTTGCTTTTCGAAGGCACCGGTAACGTCGGTACGGATATCGAAGAGAAAGCGATGGACGGCCTGTTTCTAATCCGTGATTAATCTAACATCACGAGCCGGTCCTTCTTTTTTTGGCCAAGTGTGTAAAAAAGATTCACTTGTGCTGACGGTCTGCAATTATACTGTGTAACTATTTCGCCCTTCATTTTATATGCTGGTTGTAAATCCAGAAAATCTACTAATGTAATCAGTAATACGTTTATAAACGGATAGTTACTTGTAGGAAACCAACTTGGCATCTACCTTGCTGTCACTATTGGTAGGATTACTGACATGGTTCATTCTTAATGGAGGGACGAAAAATGAAAAAATATAACTCTATATTATTCAATATGTTTCTAATCAGTTTTGTATTCTTTTTTACTGATGCCGTTGCTGAACAGCGGATGATCACCTTCGAAATGGGAGAAAGTGGCCAAACCGTATCTTTCCCCATGTCTCAGGAAGAAATAGCTTATGCAGATAGTGTGACTGCTTATTCAAATTCGTTTAAAAAAGCGGATGACACTATGGGGAAAGACTGGGTTAATAGAATAGAATTGCCAGAAAGCGGACAATTTGTTGAATTTCCAATGACAGAAGAGGAGATCCAAGAAGCGAAAGAAAAGGCGGCAAAAGAAAAGTCTAATATCAATCGTCGAAAATTGAATGAACCTAACGTTCGCGGGAGCAAAGCTGAAATTGTTGAAATGGCCGATGGGTACACAATTGTATTTTACGATGATAAACCTGCTAAATGGGGTTATTATCCAATTCAATAGCCTGAGCTTCTATTAGTAGACGGACGGTCCAATCAAACCATTTAAAGAAACGATTCATTCAATTTTTTTAAAATGATTCTATGTGATCATACTAAATTTAATAAAAAACAAAATAAAACTTTCAACAGGTCGAAAGCAAAGGTCAGGCTTCACTATGAAAATTGCATACTTGATGGATCCACTGGTAAAGATACAGCCTGAAAACGAGACCACCAGTCACCTGATGTATGAGTGCAATGAGCGGGGACACACGGTCTTTTTTCTGGAACCCCATGACGTATACATCCGCAAGGATCAGGTAGTCGCCCGTATGCGTAACATAACGGTAAAACCGGGTCTCGGAATGACTAAATACTGGCAGGCGATCATCCGTTGCACCAGGCAGGACAACCTTATTTTCGAAGCCATCACTGATCTCGATGCCTTGTTTTTACGCAGCAATCCCCCACTCAATTACCAGACAATGGAGTTCTTGCAGACCGTCAATAATCACGTTTTTATCCTGAATAACACCACAGGTCAGATTTTAGGTAACAGCAAGCTTTACATCCTCAACTTTCCTGAAATAATTCCTGAAACCCATGTGTCCAGGGACCCCACCCGTCTGCGCAAAATTATCGATGATTTCGGTGGGGCCATGGTTGTTAAGCCCCTGCAGCGTTTCGGAGGTGAAGGGGTGATCAAGGTAAGCACCCGCGACCGGATGAACCTGAACTCGCTTATCCACTACTACGTGCGTGCCTATGAATCATATGCCCGCCGTGAACCCATCATGGTTCAAGAATACATCAAAAGCGTCAAGCAAGAAGGTGACATCCGCATAATGCTTCTCAACGGTGAAATCCTCGGCGCCATGCGCCGCAAACCCAAAAAAGGGGACTTTCGTACCAATGTGCATGCCGGCGGGGAGGTGTTCGCTCACCGGGTGACAGCGCGTGAAATGCGGATCTGTGAGGTTATCAAGGACAAACTGATCGCCGATGGACTTTATTTTGTAGGTATTGACATCATTGACGGCAAGCTGGTTGAGGTCAACTGTGTCAGTCCCGGCGGTATCCCCAGGATCAACCAGTTGAACAATGACCGCCTCGAGCATAAAGTCATCGATTTCATCGAGCACCGCATCGACGCCGTCACCCACTTTTCCCACAGGAATGAGGCCTGAGCATGAGATCTTTAATAAGGTATTGTATGAACAATACTTGTTTAGTTTAAATTTAAACTTAGAACACTATTTAAACCTATTCAACATTTTTGATTAATGCTTAATTAAGTGGGGTTAGATTAACTTGGTCGGAAACCACAATTATTAAAGGTTCTTTCGTGGCTGATCATACATTTTTTATGCGCAATATTTACACAATTGTTTTTTGACAAAAAATGAACATTAAATAGAGCAAATGGCATATCGATTGCCGTAAATGTAAAGCATGAAGAAACTTGATACAATCATAATATTTCCTCCTCCAATGGATAGAATATCCCGTGTTTATCCAGCGCCCCATTTTTTATCTTCATACATGAGTAGGAATGGCTTTTCTGCTGAACCATTAGATTTAAATATTATTGCACTCAGCAGGCTCACAAGTAAATATTTTATAGATGAAAAACTTAAGCTGTGTGAACATACAAAAAAGAGGTTAGAAAACGTAGGTATTGATTCCAGGTTGAAAAAAGATCAATACTTTTCCTGTTTAAGGTCGATTGGAAGGCTTAAGTACGGCAATCAGATGGAATTTAATAATTGTCGAATAAAGAATTTGATGGAGATGGAGATATCCGGAATACGTTATACAAGGATATATATTGATATATTTCGAGAAGTATTTGGCGTCTTCTATAAAAATAAAATACCGGCTCTGAATGACATCGAAACCTATTTTAAAAATCATGAAGCACGTATATTGAAGGATTTATTAAAGGATCAAATACAAAAAAAAATAATTGACAGAGGTGTCCCGATTGTAGGTTTTTCTATCCCATTTGCGCAGCAGTTTATTCCAGCCCTGATACTGGCTTATGAAATCAAAAATAAAATGCATGATGTTCATATTTGTTTTGGTGGTCCAGTTATAACCTTGCTTTCTGATCAATATCTGAAAGACTTAATTAGAACATCACCTATTGACTCCTGTGTTAAATATGATGGGGAAATACCTTTACTTAAATTGTTAAATTTTATATTACACGGTAAACCGATTGATGAACCAAATTGCTTTCTATCCAATAAATCATCTGTGTTAACTCCAATCGTATTTAAGTCATTTCGCGTAAGAACAGCGTCTCAGCGCCATAAGCACAATAGATTACAAAAGAAAAATATTAAACAATTACCAATGGAAACACCAATACCAATTGCGCAGTCAACAGGTTGCTATTGGGGGCAATGTTCATTTTGTGACTATATTAATCTCCATGTTGACAAAGTATATCGGTCTAGGCCAGTTAAAGATATTATAGACGATATCAAGTACTATATAGATATGGGTTTT
Source organism: Desulfosarcina widdelii (assembly GCF_009688965.1). GTDB lineage: Bacteria > Desulfobacterota > Desulfobacteria > Desulfobacterales > Desulfosarcinaceae > Desulfosarcina > Desulfosarcina widdelii. Next base: position 5,211,472 of record NZ_AP021875.1, read on the forward strand.
TCAAACTTTCGTATGTTGGCAGAAGCAATCCCTCCGCGGCACGCAAACGAAATTGCAAACAACTTGACAACTAATAATATTGATATTAAATGGCATTCTTTTTTGAGAGTGGATAACGGTTTTTCAATTAATATGTTAGAAGCAATGAATAAAAGTGGTTTCAGCTGCACTGTAGGAATGGAACATTCAAATAATTGTGCTTTGAAAATCCTCAACAAAGGATACAATCAAAAAATTATCAGGAAATTCTTTGAAAAAATTCGCATAGCATCTCTATCGGAAAATCATTTGAATATTATAGTTGGAATGCCCGGCATAACGTATGCGCAAGAAATGGAAACCTTAGAGTTCTGCAAGGAATATACAGATATTTTCAATCAATTCAAATGTAGCATTTTCACTTTAACCAATACATCTGAAATGGGTAAAAACCCACAAAAATATGGTATAATAATAAATGAAGATGGTAAAGCAAACAAATTTAATTCTCATGGGCGAATATCGTCAATCAATTTTTATGACCCAAATGGAATGACAAGTGAGGAAAAGCATGAAATTCTTAAACTCTATGAACAATTGAATCAGGAATTACGATCTCAAATACGTTTTAATGGATATCGTAATCTAATTCTAACTGCTCGGACCGGTGCTTATTTGGAAGACATATACTTTATTTTCGATAGACTATCGTTACAACAAATGGTCAATTTAAATACTAACAATAACGATGGCTATTTCGTCGTTAATATGTCTGCGTCACGACGTCACCAAGTCATTATAGATAAAAAATTGTCTGATATGATAAATATCTTTAAAGACAAGAAATTTAACTTCAAGGATATCATTGAATTTACGACCGATGAAAATATTGCACTGCAATACCTAAAAGAAATGGTCAATGGATCTTTGGTTAATGTTGTTTAGGAACAATATACTATTATGTTTTAACTCAATAACATAAAAATGGGAACGGCACATTCAAACTGTAACATTTAGAAGAATTTTTCAACATATTATTCTCGATACGGAAAAACAGTCTTGTGAAGTTAGGCACTCAATAAAAGTCTATTATATAATATACTTTTGGGTGCCAGCATCTATTTATTTTTGAGATGCAACCATTAAAAATTTAAGACAGTGTATGTTATAATAACAATATATAGGATAAACGATGCAGATTTACCATGTTATTCCAATATCAATAAGACAGGACTTGATGGTTAAACCCCAATGTATAGCTGTGAGCTTAAAAACCTTCCTGTCGGGATTTATCATTACGATGATCGGCTCCTTAAAAACAAATATTAAAGGGCTTTTTTTAGTCTGTTTGTTTTTGATCAGTACGCTGCCGGCAATTGCGTCCGAAAAGATGGAAATCAGGGTTGTGAACACTATCGGTATGGAGTTTGTCCTCATTCCTCCCGGTGCATTTGTCATGGGCAGCCCTGCTGAGGAAGCACATCGAGACGTCTCAGAACTTCAGCATCCAGTGACTATCAGTCGTCCGTTTTATATGCAGACCTCCGAGGTCACAGTTGAACAGTGGCAGACAGTAATGGGTAAGCGGTTCATTGGTCGAAAAAAGGGGACAGGAGATATGCCGGTGGTCAAGGTTTCCTGGCATGATTGTATTAAATTTATAGATAAACTTAATCAGATCACGGGTGATCGTTATATGCTGCCGACCGAAGCGCAATGGGAGTACGCTGCCCGGGCGGGTGCTGCAACAGCTTATTTTTGGGGGGACCAGATTGAGTGTTCCCAAGCTATGTTTGCTAACAACCCCAAGAAATATGATCATTGTGTCTCCGCTAACGTCGTTGCAGGGCTGGAACCCGGGCAACCGGCGCCCGTGAAGAGCTATCTGCCCAATGCATGGGGGCTATACGACATGCACGGGAATGTGTGGGAGTGGTGCGTGGATCTTTTCAGCCGCTATCATGCTTCCCCGGTCGTCGACCCTCGCGAAACTCACTCTGGGCATCATCGGGTGCGCCGCGGAGGCAGTTGGTTCGGACCGGGCTATTCAATCCGCAGTGCCAACCGCGCCCACGGCCACCCCATGAGCCGGTTACAAAACACTGGTTTTCGACTCGTGATGGTCCCCCCTGGCCTGCCAGAGAAAGCCGATCAGTCCCCATAACCTGGCTTCAGCCCCATGAGCATATTTTGTTTTTGCCATGCTCACCCCGGGCACAAGGCGCTGAAAGGGATTACACACATTGGCAATTCATGGAACAATAGGCCGCTTGTTTAACATCTACGATGAGGAGATTGACCTACTCCTCTGGACGGTTGCCTTGCTGTTCCTGGTTCGCAGTTCCGGGATTTTCCTGAACAACTACGCTGAAACAGCCTTCCTGAAACGTTATGGTGTCGAGTACATGCCCCTCGTGAACATGGTCAACGCGGTGTTGACCTTCTTTGTTATGGGGGCCATGACCGGGTTCATGACCCGTCTGCCCGGCGCCAGGCTCATGGCTCGGCTTTTCAATTTTTGCGGACTGTCTGTCGCTGGGATTTGGGCGGTTATTCCCTTTGGGATTGATCTGGTATATCCTGCTCTGTTCATGCTCAAATCCCAGTACGAGGTCCTCTTAGCGCTGCTGTTCTGGAACCTGGCCAACGATCTATTCAACACGCGACAGTCCAAGCGGCTCTTCCCGCTGATCACCGCAGGCGGGGTTATCGGACAAATCTTGAGTAGTTTTGCAACCCCTGTGGTGGCGCGCTGGCTAAACTTGGACAACCTGCTTTTGGTATACATGGGTACCGTTTTGATCGGAGCCTGGGTCGTACACGCCATGGGACGACGTTTCCCCACGCTGCTGTTCCAACAAACCACAGCGAGTGAAAAACACACACACCGCTCCCTAATCGAGGAATTTAAAACGGTTCTACCACTGTTGAAATCTTCAGTTTTGGTGAAAATATTAGTGGTAGTCGCCTTCATGGCCAACGTGGTGATTCCTATAATGAACTACCAGTTCAACTATGCTGTAAATGAACAGTTTGCCACAGAAGCAAGTTTGATCGAATTTTTCGGCTATTTTAGGGGTGTGCTGAACATTGTCAGTCTAGTGATCCTGCTCTTCATGGGTAAACTCTATGACCGATTCGGGTTGCCAGTGGCCCTGATGTTCCACCCCTTCAACTATCTGCTGGTGTTTTTTGCCTTCCTTTTTCGGTTTGATGCCGTTGCAGCCATGTATGCTCGCATGTCCGCCAACATCATCCGTACCACCATTAATATCCCGGCTATGGCGGTAGTGACTGGCCTGTTCCCGGAATCCTACCGGGCCATGATCCGGCCTTTTCTGCGGGGTACGGTTGTTCGTATCGGCCTGTTTTTAGGATCCGGCTTCATTTTACTTTCGAGTGACCTGTTCCACCCGCGCTACCTTTCCCTGGTGGCGATGCCCTTTGTCCTCGCCTGGGTTGTCGCTATCTATATCCTCAAGCGCCAATATGCCGGAATCCTATTAGGCCTGGTTTCCGATAACAGAATCGATTTCCGCTCCCTGGATGCCAGTGAACTGAGCCAGGTGTTTCGGGATAAACAAATTCAAGAAAACTTTGTCCAGCGATTCCATCAAGCATCGGGAGAAAACCGCCTATGGCACGGCCGACTACTACGATCCATCTCAATCCCGAATTTTGACACCCACCTCATCGCGACCTTACGCGAAGAGCAAGACATGCAAACCCGTATTGGACTTATCGAACTGCTCTCCAATCAGGCGGGGCCGGTGGCTGTTGAGGTGTTCAACGAACTGATTGAGACAGGGGAGCCTGATCTGGCCGTGGCTTTGATCGAGGCCGGCCACCGAATTTCACCTAAAACGTTTGCCCCTTTTAACCGGCGCATTTTCGAATCGTCTCTTCCCATTGAAATCAAGGCCCGTGCAGTAGGCTCTCTCTACACCTTGGAACAGGCCCGGTTCGGCCCGCTTATCGAGACTTGGTTGGTATCTGAAGATGCCGGCACATGCAGCGCGGGTGTCATCGCTGCCGGGGTATGCCGGGATATGCGTTTTGCTGAGCAGCTGAAGACGCTATTGAGGAGCCGCGATGATGATGCCATGTTGCTTCTGATCTTGAACAGTCTCCGCTCCATCCATGTGAGCGGACTCAATCCCCTATTGGTGCATCGGTTATGGGACCCCGATCCGCGGATGCGGCGTGCCGTGCTAGAGGTTTACCTGATCGAAGATGAGGCCTCCCTGAAAAACGTGATTGCGCTACTGGGGGATGATTCTGAGGATATCGTCAAGGTTGCCCGTGAAAAAATTAAGTCCGCTGACTACCAGAACAATCTGCGGTTGATAAAATCTCTATCACTGCCACAGAAAAAGGTGAGAGAATCCCTTTTTGACCTGCTGAAGGATATGGCCATCAAAGATTTGGACGTCTATCGCTTTGTCCAGCTTCAAGCCCGGACCTGCTATCAACTGACCGCTCAGGCCAAGGGGATCAGGCAGCTCTCCGATGAAGCCCTGAATGAGTTGTTGGCTCTCCATCTGGACGAACGGGTCTGGTTTACCCTTCAGACGACCATACGGGTGCTGGCGACACAAGACCGTTCAGGCCAGATGAACCAGCTTGCACAAGGCATCTTCTCTACCGATCAACGCCAGCGGGCGAACAGCCTTGAGGCGATGGATGACATTCTGGATAAAAGCATCGTCCGTTATCTAATGCCTTTGTTGGAACACACCGATCCAGCCGAACGTATAGCTGCCGGCAGGCGGCTATTCCCCGACGATGTGGAGGAACAATCTAAGCTGGCTCTTTTTGAGAGCCTGCTGAAGAGTAGAAACTGGGTGACTTTGGCGCTGACGCTCACCATGATGCGAAAACTAAAGATCTCACCGAAAACTGCTACCCGAATTGAGATCTTGGCTGGGGATTCCAACCCACATGTGGCGCTGCTGGCCAGACAGTTAATGGGAAAGAGGTCTGACCACCGATCCGGAGAGGAGAATGAAATGGAAACGACAGGTTCGATTCCACTGACTGATAAGATCATGCACCTTAAAGGGATTGAAATTTTCGCCGATCTGTCTGTCAACGAGTTGGCCAGCTTGGCCACGGTAACCAAAGAGGTGACCGTTGACGCAGGTAGGCAGGTGTTCATGGAAGGTGAACGGGGTGACACGCTTTATCTGGTGTTGGAAGGTGATGTAGCCGTGATCAAAGGCCGTAAACTGGAAAAAGAGATCGAACTGGACAGTATTGGTGCCGGAGACTACTTCGGTGAAATGGCTTTGTTCGGTGATGATCGCAGGTCGGCAACCATCCGGACAAAAAAGAAGTCCCGGTTTTTGACTCTGCACAAAGTGGAACTCCAGGATATTGTACGCGAATATCCCCAGATCGCGATGCATGTATGCCGAATTCTCAGTATACGAATACGACATCTACATAGTAAGATCGTCGATCAAATCTGTTAATCCTGAAAATATGATCGTGTTAGAAAGATCCTATTGAAATCGCGCTGTTTCCTCAGTTTCAACATGATTTCATTCGTCCCTAATGCTTTCTGTTTTTTGACGAGCTCTCCTCGGCTAAACCGACTGGTTCCTGATGCCGACCGCTGGCATCAGCCGCAGACCACACCGCAGCCGGTGGATGCCGTGGTGGTCAACATCCGCGATCCCGACCTGTTGTGCCTCTCCGGCTGCGTCTAGAAACCGAAAAGGAAATCATCGATTAATTTTATAATTCAGTATGCTTTATTGACTTAAAGACAGAAACCCGGTTGATTACAGCAATGTAAATGAAGGCAGGATGAAAGCAGGCCAACTGATGAAAATGCTGTTAGAAGCCAAAGGCGATATACCTATAAAGCCCAGTTCACCAAAGATAAAGGCCCGAAGAATACGCCTCGCGCAACTGCAGGCCTTCATGCAATCGATAAAATTGATTATCTGGGACCAGTCATTTTGAACAACTGCGATCATGGACAGATAAAAGTAAATCCAGCAATCTGGTTTGCGCTGTTGTTGGCCACCAATTTGTTTAAATCGCAAAATTCACTGGTTGACATGGATCCGGTACCGATATCCACCGTGCTTTTATTCGTTAATACTAGTTTATGGTTTTGCTCCACTGCCCTGGCTACCATCACTTGCCGGATAGCTTGAACATCAGCCCAGTTGAATTCGGCGACCCGTACTTCTCTGGGCCTTTCCGTGGCTATAGAAGCAGGTGGTTGATAATCTCCACTGACCATTTGCTTCAGGGTGTCAAACTCGGATTGATCCATCCTTCCCAAACCAATATCCACGCTTCCTGCCATGGCGACTCCCGCCACCATCATGATTGCCATCGTGGTTGCTACTATATGAAATGAGCTATTCATGGTAACCCTCCTTTGTTAGCAGTTAATAGAAGCTCTTGAAAAAATCCGCTTTGACTGGGCGCCTTCTATGTATTCTCTTTTACTTTAAATAGAGCATTAAATATGCCAACACAGGAAAGTATTTACTTATTCTTCTTTAAGCTGCCAAAATTATGGCTCTATGTTCATAGTTTAGGATTCATAACTACAACAAAACGATAAAACAATCCTGTGAAAAATCCTCTCGGTATAGCCAGCAATCACTGGGATATAGTGAGTAATTTTTTCACATCTATTCTCGCATTCCACCATACCGTCCTCCTCTTTAATTCAAACCCTACCTACGACATCTTAAACAGCAGATAACATGAGCTCCTGGCTGTTTCGTGAAGAAAGGCGTCAAGTGTCCTTTGGCGACCAAACATAGGAAGAGGTTTGCTACGGCTTGCTTCATCCTAATGCTGAGGCAACCTGGTGCCTTTTTCTTTTTAAACAGTCTTTCGATTTATCCAACCCATCAGACTGTCCAGTCAACGGGGCCCACCTCCGCGGTTTTCTGGATTTCTATACAGCACTTCCACCGTCCGGTTTTGCTGATCAACACTCACGCTGTATTGGTTGACGGTGGAAAACCAGACGCCGATAATATTTCCGTCAGGGTCTAAAATGTTGTAACCAGCGGGATAGTAACGGTAATTACCGTATATGTTCCCGGCCATCTTCCTGAGTTGTTTTGGTTCCGGTTCAAAAGGGACCCAATATCGCGATGGAACCGCGTATCTACGATCAATACCGATAATAGCATAAGGCCTGGTATTCCTGCCCGCATAGAAATACTGGTAATCGGGTTGGTAATCACCTTGACGAAAAGCCAGACCCACTTCGGCATTCTTTTCGAACCGGCCATAATTTTTCGTACATCCGGCAACCACCACCATCAATGCGGCGATAATAATCAACCCGGCAACGCGGGAATTGATATTTAAACTGTTGGGTTTAGAAATTGACATGATGACCTCCTTTGTCATAAGGACGAACTACCATCTGACCGCAATAAATAGGCACTAAGGTTAGCATGTACTTTGCTCTATTTATGGTGAAAAATACCAACCTCCTTTGCGTTAGAGTTCGGGTTCAGAATATTGGAGAGCAATTAATGTACCATTAGAAAAGTCAGATTTATTATGCACACTTATTTAGCCTTCATGGATATAATCACCTAAGGATTTTAATACCTTTTGGAACATTCTATATTGAAACGATATTTTGTTGAATATATTGGATTGATTTTTTAAAGCAATTCAACAATTACTGCAAAATAAGTTCGCACCTATGGTGGCTACAATCGCAACTTGACGTGCAGTTATTGAGCGATGGGCCAAAGTACTTAGGACGGATTATAAGAAAGTTTTGATAGGGTTTCGTTAAAGCAGAAGGATAAATATAGGACGGTTACATATTCGGCATTTGGATTAGGACTTCGTTAAATCCAACTTAATCCATTTTGCGTATTCTTATAATCATTATATAAAAGTTTTGAAAACATTTTTTCGATGGTTAAAAAAGCGTTCACAATATCTGGATCAAAATGTTTGCCACTCTCAGATTTTATTTTATTTATCACTTCAATGTGGCTAAGTGATTGTTTGTAAGGCCTTTCAGACCTAAGTGCATCATATACATCGGCGAGAGCGAAAATTCGTGCTTCCAACGGTATATTTTCCCCTTTCAAGCCTTCAGGATACCCTGTTCCATCGAATCTTTCATGATGAAATGCGGCTATATTTTTGGCCATGATGATAAATGGCTGGTGTATTCCATATTGATCAATAATGTCTTGAAGCACTTTGCCCCCTATTAACGGGTGTTGACGCATTTCTTGAATCTCTTCGTAGTCCAGTTTGCCCGCTTTCAATAAAATTGAATCTTGAATTCCAACCTTTCCGATATCGTGTAAGGGTGCCGTTTCATAAATATTCTCTATAAACTCTTTGCTAATTATGTTTGCATATTTATTACTTTTCTTAAGCTGTTTTGCCAATTGCATGGCAAAGGTCTTTGTGCGCAATAGATGTGCTCCGGTCTGTGGGTCTCTTGAGTCAGTCAACTCCACTAACGAAGTGACAATTGCCATTTGTGCACGGTTTCTTTCGTTGAGTCGTCTAATGTCAATGTTACTGAGAACTATTACCAGCCCAATAAAAATGATAAACAGCATTGCAGACAACCATATCAGTCGCTGGAGCGCTGTCTTTAGTCCGATGTGGTGGTGGTAGAGTCCAATAACCAATTGTCGTCCGGAAAACAGGTTTACTGTTGAGTAATGAATGGTTTCCGTATCCGAAACCACAAGCTTTCCTTCTTGAGTGTCGAGATGGTAGCCTTGCGTCTTTGCCGTTAACGACCCATCGGCTCGTAATGAAAGGACCATACCCGATTTGGTCTGAACAAACATGTTTTTGGGTAAAATCTGAAAAAGTTTGGAAACATCAACTGTTACAATTAGAAGGCCTCTTTGCTTTCCATTATTATCAAATAGTGAAGAAACAATACGAATCACAGCAGATGCGGAATCTTCAACGGTGCCGTGGTCCACATTCAAATCGATCAGCGATATGTAGATATGATCTTTACGGTATATGGCTTCTTGAAAAAAGTTTTTACGTTCTTCGTTATTCAGGTTTTCTGGGGCAACTGTAAGAGGTTTGCCGTCCGGTTTGGTATCGATTCTGAAAACTTCCCGACTGTCGGCGTCGAGAATGCGAATCTGATAGATCTCTTCAGATGCTCTGGAAAAATTATGGATTAATCCTTGAACCTCGGTTTGGTACCGCTCGGATTTAAAGTCGCTGTTGGCAAAATTTCGGACACTGGTCATATCACGTATGAAGAACAGGTGGTGCTTGAAATTGGCGAAAAAGGACTGGACGATTATCTTACCAACATCTAGCTCAAGAGACGCGGTTTCATGTCGCCACCGGCTTTCCCTATCATAGATTCGACTGACACCAAGATAAAGCACAACTGAAAAAAAAATAGCGATCAAAAGTACTATTGCGAAAAAGACCTTGTTTTGTCGCAAAATATTTTTGATCACACCTACAATCCTCCATATTCTTTTTTTAGGCAGAGTTAAAAAAATCTGGGGGCCTTAGACTCCTGTTAGAGTCAAGTTATTCCATAATCCTTAAGCTTTAATTGAAGCGTTCTTCGGCTTATACCCAATGTCTTGGCGGCATGTGTTCGATTACCATTGTGTTCCTCCAATGTCCTTAATATCATTTCTTTTTCAACATCTTTTAGGGACCTTCCAGGAGTTAGGTCAACAGGCTCTGTTACCTTATCTAAATCTTCACCTCTCAGTGTTGCGGGGAGGTCTGTCGATTTTATTGTATTGCTACGTGTCATAATAACCGATCGTTCAATGATATTTTCCAGTTCGCGAACGTTTCCCGGCCAATCATGTCGCATTAATAAATCCATAGCCATGGGAGTGAATCCAGAAATTTGGCGTTTGTTTTTCTTGGTGTATTTTGCCAAAAAATAATTAGATAGAGGAAGGATATCGTCACTTCTTTCTCGCAATGGCGGTACTTTCAATTCAACGACATTCAATCGGTAAAAAAGATCTTCACGAAAGTTACCTTCTTCGACCTCTTTTTTTAGCACTCGGTTGGTGGCAGCGATGATTCTGGTGTCGACTTTAATTGATGAGGTGCCGCCGACTGGTTCAAACTCTTGCTCCTGAATTACTCTTAGAATTTTCGCTTGTGTCGGTGGCGCCATTTCGGCAATTTCATCAAGAAATATCGATCCTTTATCGGCCAATTTGAAGCGCCCCATTTTTTTACCGATAGCACCTGTGAAAGCACCTTTTTCATGTCCGAAGAGTTCGCTTTCAAGCAGAGTGTCCGGAAGTGCAGCGCAATTGATTTTAATAAACGGTTTATCTTTTCGGTAGCTGTTTTGATGAATTGCATTCGCAATAAGTTCCTTGCCGGTTCCACTTTCACCCAAAATCAAAACATTGGCATCCGATGGTGCCACCATACTAATCGATTCAAGAAGACGTTTCATCGGTTTACTTCTACCGATGATGCCAGCGATGTCAAATTTTTCGCCAAGTCTTTCCTTAAGCAAAGCGTTTTCTTCAGTTATTTGTTGGCTGGTCAATGCTTTATCAATTGATATCTTTAGGATGTCTATATCGATTGGTTTAGTGATATAATCAATAGCACCCGATTTCATGGCTTTTACAGCAGAATCAACAGATCCGTATGCTGTCATGATTATAATAGGTAGTTGAGGGCTGATTTTTAGGATTTGTTGTAGAGCTTTGATACCATCAATCCTTTTCATTCGGACATCCATCAGGATCAGATTAAAAAACTGATTTCCGACCAATTCAATGGCTTCATCTCCATCTTCCGCTTGAATGACGTTATACCCCTCTGCGGACAATACTGTGTCAAGCATTGCTCGGTGAGGCGTTTCATCGTCGACGATTAAAATATTTGGTTTCATAGTGCGACCACGCCTTTTCTCCCAATGACTTGATCGGTGATTAAATTATCACCCTTTTTGGACAATCGGGATTTCTATTGATATATTGCACCCTGTATTCTTACCATGAGGTGGACTGATGATATGTATAGATCCCTCATGGCTTTCTATAATCTTATGAACGATCGGTAAACCCAATCCGGTACCATTTTCATGCGTTGTAAAATACGGATCAAAAATTCTTCCTTTAGCATCGTCACTGATTCCGGGGCCATCATCTTCAACTGACACCAATATGTGTGTGCCATTCTTAATCAAATTTGTGGTGACTGTTAATCTTCCATCCAAGCCTGTGGCTTGTATGGCGTTAAGAAGAATATTCAGGAGTGCTTGAGTAATTTGCCCTTCATCCATCGAAATTTCAGGCAAGTCTGGTTTAAAATCAGTATCAATGACAATTTTCTGAGCCTTTGCGTCAGCCTCAACGAGGCGAAGTGTATGGGTTATGAGCAGGTTTATATCTGCTGGTTGGAAGTCAGGTTCCATCGGGTTGGAAAAGCAAATCAAATCAGATACGACATTATTAATTCTATCAATTTCCTTAATGACAATATCAGAGCACTTCTTCTCGGAGCTTTCCGAATCAAAGCCCCGACCTAAATATTGCGTAAAACCACGAATGGAGCTTAACGGGTTTCTGATCTCATGAGCGACGCCGGCAGCCAGCTCACCAACGGCGGCCAGTTTTTCTGAGCGCCTAACCAGTTCCTCCAGTTTTTTTATTTCACTGAGGTCCCTAATTTGTATAACGGCTCCGCCCAAGCTGCCGGTTTCCTTGGTTAGCGGTGTCACGCTTATTGACAGTGGTCTTGATCTTGACTCGCCACAAACAAAGTTGATCTCCTTATCTAAAACGGTGATGCCGTTAGACAGTGTCTGATCGACTCCAATGAATGTAAAGTCCAGAACCTCTTCCAAACGCACGTCTTTGATATCTTTCCTGTCGATTTCCAACAGTTTTAATGCTCTCTCGTTGTACGCAGTGATATTTAGCTTATTATCGATACTGACAATACCAGAAGAGAGGCTCGAAATTACCTGGCTGGTGTAGTCTTGGGTCTGTCTTAACGTCTTTTCTACGAGATAATAATTTTGAATAATGAATGTAAAAAAAATGGCAGCTGACCCGAGGGCGATGACGATTCCAGCCATCATCATGGCATGGTGGCTGTCGGATTCTTTGGCTATTTGCAGGTAATCCATTTTTAAACCCAGAACAATGCGTTCTCCGACGTGATCCGATCGATTTGTGCTGCCCATCATCATATGGTGGCCGGTAACAGCTGAAGCTGTAAATTGTTTTGACAGTTCGTAGATTTTTTCACCATTTTCCAGCTTTCGAATCTTTGCATGGAGCTGAGCGTTATCAAATGATTCGGGGGGAAGCCCCATTATGCTGTAATCCTCAGGATTGGAATGATGAGAAATTCGTCCGCGCTTGTCGACCATATAGATATAGGCGATGTCTTTATTGCTACCGACCTCATTAATCAGGCTCTTGATAGAATCTTCCTGCCACATATGCATTGCCATGCCTGCTCTGGCACCTGCCTCTACCGCATCAAGAATGGCGACTCCCTGGCGATGAAGGAAATCTATCGCCACCGAAGCTTGTCGGTCCAGGTTTCGATAGGTGGAGATGCCCATAAGAACCAGCAGAATGATTACGATGGCCAATATCGATAGGGCTGGAACGTAAAGTTGTTTTTTAAGCACATGAATCATTATTGATAAGCTCCCATCTCACCAGAAAAGGAAGTTGATTATACGCTGTTTTTAACAGGTCTTAATGCTTGGGTTTGAGCCACATCTCCCAGATCGCCCGAAGGGAGACGTAGGCGAATATCCCGGCAAACAATCCCCCGCCGGGCACATGCAGCCAGAAAAAGGCGGGTGATACAAAGGCTTTCAGCCACATGGCCAGGATATCGACCAGCACCCCGATAAAAGGTAGCACTACCAGCCAGGTGCGCAGGGCCGAACCAACATCCAGCCAAATGGTGATGGCTCCCACAAAGATGAAGATCATGCTCATGCCGAAAAGGTGAATGTGAGTCCACTTCAGGGTCCAGACAAATTGTTCCTGCTGGTAGAACGGTTTGACTGTTTTCTTTTCAACGGTTGACAGGTCAGCAAATAAGTCGCCCCGGTCAAGCTTAGATGTGGCCGGGGCGCTGTGATCCATACCTGCTTGGCCGTCCCTTGCCTGAGACGCAGTGTCGTCATTGCCGGCTTGAGAAAAAAAAGTGGGAATGATGTCATGGACGACGATCTGACCCAGTGCCCCCAGCATGCCGATGGCCAGAACCATAATAATACAGGTGGCCAGAGCTTTGGCGGGGATGGGCATCAGTGCCAGCGTTATCCTTCTGCGGGGGTGGTGGTCGGTTAGAGTTGAGTCCATGTGTGCATCTCCTTATTTTCCCGTGAAATTCGATCCCGAATATTCCCCACGGTGATCGAAATAAAAATAAAGGCTCTCCGGGTCGCCGCCTGTCCGTTTAAACTGAACCACGGTTTCGCGGCTGGTTTCATCCCCGCGTGCTGATATATGGATTGATACCAGGTCGGTTTCCCAGTCTTCCGGCAGTTTACCGGAGACGATCAGGCGATCATAAAGCTGTGTCGCCTTCTGAACAGCTTGAAATGCGGTGAAGGCTTCTTCGCCATGGGTTTTTCCACCGTGGCTATTAGCGATTTCTGTCCCTGAGACAATTACCCCTAAGGTTATCAATGCAATGGTTATCACGAACCATATATGGCGACGAGTTGTATATGAGTTCATTGTACCCTCCGAATTTTAGAGTTAAGATCTTCATGAGCCACATTATCTTCAATATCCGTACCATGTGCAAATACGATAGTCGTGATTACAGTTTAACGATGAATGATTTTGGACATTCTTGTCAGCAGTCCTACCTTCAATCTAAGGTACCAAACAATGCCGCCAGCTGGTCTATGTTCAGCCAGAACGCTTGTAGCGTGCGATGGCAATAAATTAATGATGAACTATTACAAAATGTTGGCAGAATTGGCAGAAAGTGATTGCCAAGAAAGCAATCAAAATGTCTTCACCATTTAAGGCATTGACCGTACAAGAAACATTGATCTATAAAAAAAAGTACCAGTCGTGCGTTACGCGTACCCTCTTTTTCATGCGCTTGATTCGTACTGGGAAAAATATGCGCAGTTCGTTTGGTTCATGGATCTGGATATCAAGATCCTATTCCTTCTTGATGAAAAGCGCATAGTCCATGACGATAGAGTGGAAAATTATTCTGTTACTATTTGTACCTTCCTGTAATAATACGGGTTTTGTAAAATCAAAAAACTGAATGTATTCGTAACTTCTATCGATTTTCTTTCCTGTTCAGGGGGGCTCTATCTTTATTTATCTCTCAAGGCCTCGTTCATAACATATTGATTTAGAACTAGCTAACTTGCTGCAAAAACTATGTATTTCAAGTTGATGAAAAGTTATTGCGCACTTTTGTCTTTGGACCCGGTAAAGTGAGTTGTTTTTACGCACTTTTTTTAAACCTTATTGGGCCAACCTATTTTATTTTAATTATAACAGTAGGATATTCTTTTGGCATGGTAATTGATATCTTCAAACCATGTAAATCGGCGCGTCCCATGAAATGGTACCGCCTATTAATCAACGTCAGGAGATCAGAATGAAATATCCATTTCCCCGAATGCGCGTCAAGGCTGCTATTATGCCATTGCTTTGGATGCCGTGCAGGATTGCCCTTACCCTGATCCTGGGAGTCGCTTTTTATCTAGTCCCAAATGCCAGCGCCAGCGATCCTGACATTCAGCCCACCGGCGATAGCCAGGATTTACCCGAGAGTATCCGCCTTGCCGACCTGATCGAGCATGCTTATGCTCACAACCCGTCGATTCAACAGGCTCGGGAGGCGTGGCGGGAGACCGTGGAACAGTACCGAATCACAACCGGTTATCCGGACCCCCAGCTGATGGTCACCTGGTTTCCAGAGCCCATCGAGACACGCCTGGGCCCCCAAGACTGGAACGCCCAGATTTCCCAGCAGATCCCTTTTCCTGGCAAGCTGTCAAAGGCCGGTGAACTGGTGGCTGCCGACGCCCGCATCGCCCGACTCAAGCTGGACAAAACAATCAAGGAAACACTTATGACGGTCCAGGAATCCTATTATGAACTGTGGTATATCCGGCAAGCTAAGACGGTTACCAAGCATAACACCCGCCTGCTAAACCATCTTCGAAAACTCGCCGAGACCGCCCATGCCGACAGCCGGACCACGCTTACGGACGTGGTTAAGGCCCAGTCCCAGACCGGTCAGCTGCAATACGACACCCTCCTATTGGAGGAACTGGAACAGACCGAAATCACCCGTCTGAACGGCCTTTTGAACCGTCTTCCCGAGTCAACGGTGGGTATCCTTGCCCCCCCGGTCTTCCGGCCTATCACGACTGATCTGGAGACCATCTACCAGCTGGCTGAATCTAACCAGGAAGATATCCTGATGGCCCAGGTGGGAGTAGATAAAGGCGACACAAAAGTGTCGTTGGCGCGTTTCCAGAACCTGCCGGATTTCAAGGTAGGGCTCTTTTACGCCGGCATCGGTGAGCCTGATGTGCCTGTCCAACCCCGGGATGCCGGACGGGATGCTATCGGTATTCAGGCAGGTATTTCCATTCCCTTGTGGTTCGGCAAGAACAACAGCCGTGTGGATAAGGCTATGGCGGAAAAATCAAAGGCTAGAGCGGAAAAGGAGGTGCGTGTTAACGATGTCCGAACCAAAATTCGCACCCTCTATTTCAAAGCCCGCAATGCCGAGCGTATCGTAACCCTTTATGAGACTGACCTTGTTCCCCAGGCCGCCCGATCCATGGAAATCGCTGAGGTCTGGTATCGGGAGGGGGAGTCGTCATTTACTGATTTTATCGAAACCCAGTCGGTCTGGTACAATTTTCAGCTTGCCCTGGCCCGAGCCAAGGCAGACTACGGCATCAACCTGGCGCGGCTTGAAAGACTGGCGGGGAAGCGTCTGAACGATGACGCGGCGGTTTCGGTAGAACCTGCCGGAAAGGAGCAGCAATGAAGAAGACCTTGTCGCTTATAATTACTGGTGTAGCACTGATCGGGACAATCGGTCCGGCACTGGGCGGATACAGAGATCTGAAGCGCGACATGGAGGCCTATGCACCACCGGCCATGCTCCATCAACCGGAAATGTCGGAAGCTATTGCCGATAGTGAGCCGGATGCTTTTGATGTCGAAACAAAAACCATCGAAGATGCTCGGCGCCGTTGGGAAAAAATCGTAGACAGCAAAGTGGTCCCCACTGGTGATATCGTTATCTCCCCGGAAATATTCGATGCAGCCTCCGATGATGCGCAAACCCTTGCCATGCTCCGCCCCCGGTTATCCCTCCAGACGACTATGGCCCTGATCGTGTTGCGCAACCCGTCAATTAAAGGTGCGAAGGACCGCTTACAAGCTGCCTTGGAAGGCTTTGACCAGGTTGCTCAACTGGACGAAATCTTGCGGCAGTACTCGGCATTCACGGAAAGCGTGATGGCCGGGGTGGGGCCCATGCGAGGTCTCGACAACATCCAGATGAAATTTCCATTTCCAGGTGTGACCGCTTTGAAAGGGCAAGTGGCGGAATTGAATGTGGAAGCCGAAAAGCAGGCATTTGATCTGGTCCAGCGTGATATCTTGGCCCAGGGCAGCAAGGCCTACTGGAATCTGCTTTACACCCATCAGGCGCTTCGGATTACCCGCGAAATGCTTGATCGGTTGAACCAACTGGAATCGGTGGCCACTACTCGTTACGGTGCCGGAAAAACCAGTTACCAGGATGTGATCAAGATCCGTATTGGCCGTGAGAAGTTGGAGGAACAGGTCAGAACCTTGAATGAGCAGCGGATCAATCTGGAAACTGAACTGTTGTCCCTGATGGACCTTGAACCTAAAAATTCTATCGGTTGGCCCGACACCTTTACTCCTGACACATCGCCGCTCAAATTGGATGCACTTTATCCCCTGGCACTAGAAAACCGCCAGGAGCTGAATCGCATGCGGGCCATGGTGGGCAGGATGGAACGCATGATAGAGATGGCCGAGACAATGATTCAACCGGCTTTTACCCAGAACTATTCGCTCTACACGGACGAAGCCGTTCTCCAATCGGGTAGCGCCGGGATGAAGCCGACCTTTGCCACCACGGTCTCGCCAACCCGGGCCGCAGGACTGCCTAAAAATGCCTGGTTTGGCGCCGAAGACACATACCTTCGCGAAACCCGCCGAAAGTTAGATGCTCTGCGGGCTGATCTTGACGATGCCGAGGCACGCACCCGTCTTATGGTACGGAAAAGCTGGTTCGATCTGGACCGAGCCATACGGGAACGGGCACTGTACAATGACCGGTTGCTGGAACTGTCCCAGACATCCCTGGATGTGTCCACCCGTGCGTATGAATCCGGCAATATCTCCTTTGCCGATGTCATCACTTCCTATACTGATTGGCTGGATGTGAGCCTGGCCAGTCGACGACGGAATAGTGATGTCGGCGTCACACGAGCAGAATTGGTACGCTGGGTGGGTGTCCCCTTACCCTGGCCCAAGGGATAAACCAGAAAGGACAACGTCTCATGTATTCAAAACCAATCATCATCGCCTTTACCGCAGCGGTTATCAGTGTTGCACTGAACATACCGGCGGAATTGATTCAGGACAGGATAACTCTTTCAACCTTATTGGGGCCGGCTACCGCTTATGCTGAAGAAGCGCTCAAAGCTGGCATGGTGGACCCCAAGACCGGCAAGAAGATCAAATACTGGGCAGCGCCCATGGACCCCACCTACATCCGCAACGAGCCGGGCAAATCGCCCATGGGTATGGACCTGGTGCCGGTGTACGAGGAAGAAGGAGAGGGAAAGGAACCCAGCTCCACCATTCGCATCGATCCTGTGACCGAGCAGAATATGGGTGTGCGACTGGGTCGGGTGCAGAAGAAAGCCTTCTCGAAATCGATCCGCACCTTCGGCACCATCACCTACGACGAAACCGGACTTTATTCGGTGAATACCAAATTCAACGGCTGGATCGAAACGCTCTACGTAGATTTTGTGGGCGAGCGAGTGAAAGAAGGGCAGCCGCTGTTCGACATCTACAGTCCCGATCTACTCACTGCCCAACAGGAATACCTCATCGCCGTTCAACAGCGAAAAGGACTAAATGGAAAGCGGGGAAGGGACGCCACCAAGGGAACCGACCGGTTTCTGGATGCTTCGCGTACCCGCCTGGCCTACTGGGATTTCACCGACGAACAGATCGCCCAGTTGGAAACCGCCGATGAAATCCAGAAAACAATCACGATTTTCTCACCGGCCTCGGGTGTGGTCGTCAAGAAAACCGCCTTGGAGGGCCACTACGTCAAAGCCGGTGAACATCAATATGAAATCGCCGACCTGTCCACCGTGTGGGTGGATGTAGACATATATGAATACGAATTGCCCTGGGTTCGCAAAGGCATGCCTGCTGAAATGGACCTGGCCTACATTCCCGGTAAACGATACCTGGGTGAAGTGCTCTTCATCTACCCCTTCCTGGATCCGAAGACCCGGACGGCCCGGCTAAGGCTTTCATTCCCCAATCCTGGAGACGAACTCAAGCCGGGGATGTACGCCAATGTCTATCTACAGAGCGTCCTGCCCGGCAAGCGGCTGGTGGTACCCCAGGAGGCGGTGATCGACAGCGGCGTGAAAAAGCGGGTGTTTGTTTCTCGTGGCAAGGGAAAATTTGAACCCAGGGAAGTAATCATTGGTGCAGAAGGAAACGATTATGAATTCGAAGTCATCGACGGCTTGGTCGAAGGTGAGGAGGTTGTCCTTTCAGGCCAATTCATGTTGGATTCGGAAAGCCGCTTGAAGGAGGCCATCGCAAAGATGCTCGAGGTTCGTAGCCCAGAAGCAGACAGTAGCGACGATCTGGATATGGACAGCATGACCATGGAGGAGGACGACCTGGACATGAAAGACCTGACCATGGATTCAGACGGTCCAGCAGAAACGCAAGGCCAGGAAAAGGAAACCAAGCCATGATTGCAAATATCATCGAACTGTCCATCAAAAACAAGTTCCTGGTGATCCTGGCGACCTTGTTCGTCATTGCCGCCGGAATATATGCCATCGCCCGCACACCCCTGGATGCGATTCCCGACCTGTCCGACGTTCAAGTGATTATTTTCACTGAATACCCCGGCCAGGCTCCGCAGGTGGTAGAAGACCAGGTTACCTATCCGCTAACCACAGCCATGCTGTCGGTGCCGTTTGCCAAAGTGGTTCGGGGGTATTCCTTTTTCGGTCTTTCTTTCGTCTACATTATTTTCGATGACGGTACCGATCTTTACTGGGCTCGCAGTCGCGTGCTGGAGTACCTGAACTTTGTGGCCGGCCGCCTGCCCCAGGGTGTTACGCCCTCTTTGGGCCCAGATGCCACCGGTGTGGGCTGGGTTTACGAGTACACCCTTGAGAGCGACCGCCACGACCTGGCCCAGCTGCGTTCCATCCAGGACTGGTTCCTGCGCTACGAACTGGCCAGCGTGCCGGGTGTGTCTGAGGTGGCGTCCATCGGTGGATATGTCAAGCAGTATCAGGTGGTCGTGGACCCCAATAAGCTGCGGGCCTACAACATCCCCATCCAGAAGATCCGCATGGCCATCCAACGCAGCAACAACGACGTGGGCGGCCGGCTGGTGGAGATGGGCGAGACCGAGTTCATGGTGCGGGGGTTGGGCTATATAAAGAGCATCGAGGATCTGAACAGCGTGCCGCTAGGCGTGAATGACAGGGGCATCCCCATCCTGTTGCGCAACGTGGCCACGGTGAGGATCGGACCGGAGCTGCGGCGGGGTATCGCCGACTACAACGGGCAGGGAGAAGTGGTGGGCGGTGTGGTCATCATGCGCTATGGGGAAAACGCCCTGCAGGTGATCGACAACGTCAAAAAGCGCCTGGAAGAACTCAAGTCCGGCCTGCCCGAAGGGGTAAGGGTCAAAGCGGTATACGACCGGTCAGGGCTTATCCTGCGTGCCGTTGACAACCTGAAGACCACGCTGATCGAGGAAAGCATCATCGTGGCAATCGTGTGCATCGTTTTTCTCTTTCACTTCCGCAGTGCCCTGGTGGGTATCTTCACCCTTCCAGTGGGAGTGTTCATCAGTTTTATCATCATGCACGCCCAGGGTATCAACGCCAACATCATGAGCCTGGGCGGCATCGCCATCGCCATCGGCGCCATGGTCGACGGTGCCATCGTCATGATCGAAAATGCCCACAAGCACATCGAGCACGACGGCGGTAAAAAGCCCCACTGGGAGCTGATCACCGACGCCGCCAAGGAGGTGGGGCCGGCCCTGTTTTTCTCCCTGTTGATCATCGCCGTGAGCTTTCTGCCGGTGTTCACCCTCGAAGCCCAGGAAGGACGGATGTTCAAACCTCTAGCCTACACTAAAACATATTCCATGATGGGTGCTGCGCTATTGGCAATTACCATTGTGCCGATTCTCATGGGCTACCTGATCCGCGGAAAGATCAAGCCCGAAAACGAAAACCCGGTGAACCGGTTTCTCATCTGGATCTATCATCCCATTATCAAGGTGGTGCTCAAGAAAAAAGCCATTGTGCTGGTTGCCGCAGTGATCGTCCTGGCCCTCACATGGATTCCGATCAAACGTATGGGGTCCGAATTCATGCCGCCCCTGAACGAGGGTGACCTGCTGTACATGCCCACAACCTTGCCGGGCATCTCCATCACCAAGGCCAAAGAACTGCTCCAGCAGACCGACCGGATCATCGCCTCTTTTCCGGAGGTACACCATACGTTCGGCAAAATCGGGCGGGCGGAAACGGCCACCGATCCGGCACCCTTGAGCATGATTGAAACCACCATCATGCTTCGACCCGAATCCGAATGGCGGGATGGCATGACCATCGAGAAACTGGTGGATGAACTGGACAAGGCCATTCAGTTTCCCGGCCTGACCAACGCCTGGACCATGCCGATCAAGACCCGCACCGACATGCTTTCCACCGGCATCAAGACGCCGGTGGGGATCAAGATCATGGGTGAAGACCTCCAGGTGCTTTCCGATATCGGTGAAAAGGTGGAAGCCGTCATCCGGGAAGTCCCGGGAACGCTGAGCGTCTATGCGGAACGGGTAACCGGGGGAAATTTTCTCGATTATGAAATCAGGAGAGAAGATGCGGCTCGCTACGGCCTCACCGTAGGCGATGTTCAGGACATCATCATGACCGCCGTGGGTGGGATGAACATCACCCAGACCGTGGAAGGACTGGAACGCTATCCCGTAAATCTGCGCTACGGTAGTGAACTGCGCGACACGCCGGAGAAACTGCGCCGGATCCTAGTCCCAACCCCCACCGGCGCCCAGGTGCCCATCGCCCAGCTGGCAGACATCCGCATCGTCAAGGGACCTCCGGTGATCAAGAGCGAGAATGCCCGCAATAACGCTTGGGTCTACGTGGACCTGCGGGGAATCGACGTGGGCACCTATGTCCAGGTGGCCCAGAAAATCCTTCAGGAAAAAATCGATTTGCCGCCGGGCTACAGCCTGGTGTGGAGCGGACAGTACGAATACATGGTTCGGGCCCAGAAGCGATTGATGATCGTGGTCCCGGTGACCCTGCTGGTAATCTTTCTGCTACTATACTTTAATTTCAAAAATATGGCTGAAAGCATGCTGGTGATGCTCAGTGTGCCCTTTTCCCTGACCGGCGGGTTCTGGTTGATGTATCTGCTGGGATACAACATGAGTGTGGCCGTGGGCGTGGGGTTTATCGCCCTGGCCGGCGTGGCTGCCGAAACCGGGGTGGTCATGCTGATCTATCTGGATATCTCCTACCGCAAGTTCAAGGAGAAATACGGAGACCGGTTCAACCGGCGCCATCTCAATGAGGCTATTGAAGAGGGTGCAGCCCTGCGAGTTCGACCCAAGATGATGACCGTGGTGGCCATCATGGCGGGTCTGGCCCCGATCATGTGGAGCCACGGATCCGGTTCCGAGGTGATGAAGCGCATCGCCGCGCCCATGATCGGCGGTATGGTCAGTGCGACCATACTCACTTTGGTCGTGGTGCCCGTCATCTATGGGATCTGGAAGGGGTGGCGGCTGACCGAAGGTGATAAAACATCAACGGAAAAATCAACTTAACCGCCGCTAATACTGCGGCATCAATTCAACCCTGGAGGATTTATCATGAAAAAGCGGACAATTCTTATTTTGGCAGTTATTTTCGCCCTGCTCACGGTTCCGGCCATGGCCATGCAGGGACATGACAGCAGTGGAACTTCCGATGGACACGACATGAAATCCACTGACAATATGGACCACGGTTCCCAAGGCACGCAGATGGATCAATCGAGCATGGGTGGCACGTTCAAACATCATGATATGAAGGACGGCATGAACGCGGATTTTCAGGTGATGAGTTTGGCAAGTATGAACATGGCCTCGGACAAGGGCGAAACCCATCACATCATGGTCAATCTGTCCCAAGCAGACGGCGGGGCTCCCATTAAAGACGCCGTGGGTAAAATCAAAGTGGTGGGGCCTGACGGCAAGGAGCAGATTAGTTCGCTAAAGAACTACAACGGAATTTTAGCCGGCAACTTCACTTTCAAGGAACCGGGCAAATACGGAGTGATCTGCCTGCTTAAAAATGGGGATAAAAAACCGGTGTTCAAGTTCTGGTACCATCATATGTAACCAATAGCAGTCCGGCATCGGAGAACCATCGGCATGAATAGCGCAGGCGGCGGCTCTCCGATGTCGCGCTCACAATCATTCCCTGGGACCGCATTTGGCCATGTTGCGTTAAAAATATAAGGGCAGGCTAAGATGGATCATGCCGACAAAATAAAGATAGCGATCATTTTTTTTCTTTTGGCAGTGGTGACTGTGGTCCACCACATGCCGATCGCCGGCTTTTTTGGCGCGCACATTTTTCACCGGGAGATGTTTTTTTTTCCCATCGTCCTTGCCGGACTGTGGTTTGGCCTCAAGACCGCACTTACTACTTCTGTTGTGGTGAGTTTTGTTTATGCTCATTATTTTATCCAAAAAACCGACATCAAGACCATATCAGCTTCGCTAGTTGGACTTCAAGTGGTTGGTTTTAACCTCATGGCGCTGCTCACTGGCTGGATGGTGGACCGCCAGCGGCGTCAGCAGCGGGAACGTGATTTTCTCAATGACACCTTCGGAAAATATGTCTCCAGGCAGGTACGTGATGAAATTCTGGCTGGACGCGTGTCCCTGAAAGGAGAACTCAAAGAGGTAACAGTGTTGTTTGCCGATCTTAGAGACTTTACCCGACTGGTTGAAACAATCCCCCCGCGTGAGGTGGTTACGATCATCAACACTTACTTCGAAGCCATGTCCGGGGCGATTGTATCCAACCATGGCCTTGTACTCCAATTTATCGGTGACGAGATCGAAGCTGTCTTCGGGGCGCCAGTCGCACTTAATAACCATCAGCAGTACGCGATTGATGCAGCCCTGGAGATGAGAACGCGCCTATCCCAAGTCAATTTGAGTTTATCAAACCAGGGATTTCCCCCGCTTCGGCACGGAATTGGCCTTCACACTGGCAAGGTCGTGGCGGCTAACATTGGCAGCACCCAGCGGCTATCTTATGCTATGGTTGGCGAGACAGTGAATATCGCCTCAAGGATTCAGGACCTAAACAAGGACTTTGATACCGACATCCTATTCAGCGAGGCGGTTCGTCAGGGTCTTAGCCGGGAGAACATAAAGATGAATTCGCTCGCGCCGGTTGCCGTCAAGGGTGTCCGCGAGCAACTTCATTTGTACAGCCTCGATAAACAGCCTATGGGAAAAAGGGCAGGTAATGATAATGATAATGGACGTGATTATACGTACTACCATCGCTCCGATTCGAGTGGTTAAGAGTAAATCTCATCAGATTGCAATTGCATAGCACCAGAGTCCTGTTGAAAAGGTTTCTGATGGAAAACATAATTTAATAAGTAATTATTGCCGTATATTTTTAGTTGTACGAATAATGAAAAATGAGAGATGTTTTTAAGACGCTCATCTTTAGCATAAATAACTTCGCCCTTCGGTTTTAGCCTCCACTGCCTTTTTGCTCTTCTTGATCCGGACGGGTAAGATTTAATAGCCGGATTTTTAAACATAATCATTTCAAATTTTGAATTAGGCAATATTAACTTAGCTTTAGTAGTCTTAGCGCGAACAATTTTTACAGGTTGATTGTTAGCGTCAAAAAAATCGATTAATATAATGCCGGCATTCTTATCATATTCCATAATTGAATTGTATTTATCCCCATTAATGTAGATGGATTGTGACGTTATTGATTCTTTTGGGACGGGTTGCAGCGGCATACTATCAAGTGGAATGCCTTTGGTACACGCCGACAAAATAATAGCCATAAATACAATGTATAGTTTCAAATAAATATTAGGTTTCATAACGCCTCCGAAATACATAAATTTGCATTACTATCAGTCCTTATTTTTCTTTCTTAAACCTTTCCTCTGCCCTTTACATTTTCAGTCGATATATTTCATCCCTATCCCAAATTGGATAGTGTTTTCGTGCGATAATCTTTGGGACCATTTAACCTTCGCCAAACAGATGGACCGCGGCTGTTCTCTGTCGGCCATGGATTGCTGTGTGGGGGAGTAACTGACGATTCGCACAACAAGGATAGTATCGGATTTGAAATTTTGAGATGTTTCGATATATAATCCTTCACTTGAATAATTACACATGACGCCATCCGATACTCGAACGGCAGCGTCGCTAGTGTATGGTTGGCACTTGACGGTCGCCATAGTTTGATTGCGCGAATACGCGCGTCTTGCCTTTTCTTTGGTTGCGATGTCTTCCATTTCTTCACCATTGGCCAGAATTTTTATGATGAACCTGGTTTAATCAGTTGCCGTGATCAGGTTGGGCATCAACATGGTCGCTGTTGGCAGGAGTATCTGAATAGGGCGAAGAACATCGGAGTTGGAATTATTATGATTAACCTGAGACTATTTTATTCATCAGCTTAGAATAGACCGAAGTAAAGTATACCAAAACTTGGATAATACAAACCAAACATGCTCAGAGACGATCCATACGGATAACCGTACCAGTGAGCAAAAGAATTTGATCCAGAAGCTATAACAAGGGTAATGGCCAATATCGGTATTAAGATGGTTTTAATTTTATTCATTTGTTGACTCCTTTGTTAGCGGTTAACAACGATTTGAAATAGTCCGTTTTGACTTGATTCTTTCTAAAACTTCTCTATTATTTTTAATTGAGCAATGTATGTGCCAAGACAGAGATATGCTTGTGTAAGACAGACATAATAGGCTGAAAATATACCTTATTAATTAATTGTGGTGACCTAAGCAAATTAAGCGATGATATAAAGCTGATAAATATTTTATCACTTAATCAGCAGTATCTTTTTAACAAGCGAATAATAATTTCACATCTATTTCAGACTTTTTTGTTTGCGCTACTCCCAAACCAACGGATAATATATAATATTTTTCGTACATTTGAGGCGGTGGCCTCGATATGGTTAAATAGCCGTTGCAAAACAAATCGTTTAAGCTGGGAAGGAAGACACTATGTCAGAAAGAATACCGCAAACGCTTTGCAAAGTATCATACCAATACATCCCGAATAAGCACTTGATCCAAACGTTTTGCTGGCTTTCTATTTTCTTGTGCAGAACCGGACATGCCGATCAGGTGGCGCTGAAGTACAAAGAACTGTGGCGAGTAGAGAAAGTCTTCCGGGACGTCAAGTCGTTACTTACGACCCGTCCGATCTTCCACCAGAAAGACCGGACGATCCGAGGCCATGTCTTTTGCAGCTTCCTGGACTGGTCCTTCGCAAAAAGCTTGATCGGCGTCTGTCGAAAACGGGCCACCGTTTTGAGTGAGCCGAGATCAAGCAGGACTTGAAATCCCTGCAACAGGTAACCATTGAAGAGGATGGCAGGCGCCTTCCCATCAGGAGCCAAAGCAAGGGCGTATGCGGTAAGATCTTCCAGGCAGTTGGCGTGGCAATGCCGCCGACGATACAGGACGCTTAAGCCGCGTCTGAAATTTCAAAAGGTAGTGCCAAGAACAATATTGCATCCTGTTACATATTGAAATGACGCAATATTTAAAAAACGACTGTTAAACTTGAGTTTAAATTATCACTCTAAAAGCCACGGTCTCAATAAACGACCGTTTAATGAGACCAGAAACCCACAATCAAATATATTGCGTTTTCCCAGCCAAAAAAGTATCATTCCGCAGTCTCTTTTTCTAAGTTTCATTATTTCCAAAAACACGACATTTTTTGAGACCACCGCGGTCTGTTGGAGAAGCCATGGGCAGAATGATAGGCTACGCTAGGGTCAGCACCCCAGATCAGTCTCTGGATCTTCAGATTGACGACTTGAAAGCCGCCGGCTGCAAAAAAATATTCACAGACAAGATAAGCGGAGCCAGAGCTGAACGCCCAGGGCTTGATGGTTGCATTAAAACGCTGAGGGGAGGGGATACCTTAATGGTGTGGCGTTTGGATCGTTTGGGGCGATCCATGCCGCATCTTGTGACTGTTGTGACCGAACTCAGGGATAAAAAGATAGGCTTCATATCCCTGCGAGACGGTGTGATAGACACCACAACAGCTTCTGGTGAGCTGATTTTCAACATCTTTGCCGCACTCGCCCAGTTCGACCGAGAATTGATCAGGGAAAGAACGCGGGCAGGTCTAAAAGCAGCCAGGGCCAGAGGTCGAAGCGGCGGCCGGAAGCCAGTGGCCAGGGAGGATCCACGTGTCATTGCGGCTAAAAAGATGCATGCGGACATGGACCTGAGCATTTCTGAGATCTGTAAAACACTAAAAATATCCAAAGCAACGCTATATCGCTATATTAAGATGTGATAAGAGTTATCTTAAAAAAAACAAATACGCCATTGTGTTTGATTGGCATAGAACATAGTTGCTTAAAGAACTGTACGAACATGTAGAGTAGCAACGTTGAAAGATAGTTGCGCTGGATCTTATTGTTATGGTGGAGATTTGGCGCTTATGGTAATGCCGAAGAGTACAATGGCCCTTGCAAAACACATGGTTAAGATTGTCGGTCATCTGAAATAACAACCTATGGATAAGAATGAGTATAATTAAGGGGGACCATCATGGACGTGTTCGGGTTGCGTGACCGTCTCATTGAAGATTACTCTGATTTTGTAAAAGGCTTCATCCATATCCTTGACGCGCGCATATCCCAACAGGTTGAAGAGGAACTGAATACCGGGCTTTTGTGGCCGGACCCCTTGATCCAACTCAATCCATCGTTTGAACTCGGGGAAACGGTTGACGAATTGGTGAAAGACGGAATCCTTCACGAGATTTGTTCCAAGATCTTCCGCAAGGGTAAAAGCGATACAGGGATTGACCGAGATGGAGTGTCCCTGTGGCTTCACAAACACCAAGCCGAGGCCACAAAGGTTGCATCCAAAGGCCACAACTATGTTCTGACAACAGGTACAGGTTCCGGCAAAAGCCTGGCCTATATTATTCCCATCGTAAACCACATCCTGAATAATGGCCCAGGTCGGGGAATCCAAGCGATTATCGTCTATCCCATGAATGCCTTGGCAAACAGCCAGGAGGGGGAGCTGAGAAAATTTCTCTGCCACGGTTTTCCAGATGGAAAAGGGCCTGTCTCATTTGCACGTTATACCGGTCAGGAATCTGATGAACGGAAACAGGAAATTATTTCAAGCCCGCCGGATATTCTATTAACAAACTACGTTATGCTTGAACTTCTTCTGACTCGAAATCAGGAAAAACCTTTGATCGAAGGAGGCAAACATCTTCGTTTTCTGGTTTTTGATGAGTTACATACATATAGAGGGCGGCAAGGGGCCGATGTCTCCATGCTGGTTCGCAGGACCAAGGATGCCTTTGCCTCCAAGAAAATACAATGTGTTGGTACATCTGCAACTTTATCAACGAGTGGAACCTATGCCCAACAAATGAAAGAAGTTGCGAAAGTTGCATCAACAATTTTCGGAGATGAAGTGCAGTCTGAACATGTAATAGGAGAAACTTTAAGACGCGCCACAAAAGAAGAAAATGATTCTGATGCGGAGTTCCTCAATAGATTGCGGCAGAGGTTGGAAGATAATGAAATTGAACCTCCTTGTGATTACAATGGATACGTTGTTGATGCCTTGTCATCTTGGATAGAAACTGTCTTTGGTATAGCGCACGAAACAGAATCGGGCCGTCTTGTAAGGGCAAAACCATTAAGTATCACAGGGGAAAAAGGTGCAGCGAGAACCCTATCCGAACTTACCGGTGTGCCGGAGGTTAGGTGTATTCAGGCCATACAAAAGCAACTCCTGGCAAGTTATTATTGTGAACCAAATCCCGATACTGGCTTCCCGGTTTTTGCTTTCCGACTACACCAATTCATTAGTCGCGGCGATACTATCTACGCCTCCCTGGAGTCAGAAGATGATCGCCACCTTACTTTTCAGGCCCAGCAGTTTGTCCCTGGCGACAGAGGGAAAATCCTTTTGCCACTCGTTTTTTGCCGGGAATGTGGCCAAGAATACTATTGCGTCAGGAAAGAACGAGACCAGGAAACTCACGTCTCGATTTACACCTCCCGGGAACTTTCCGACCGTTTGAACGATGAAAATACTGAACCCGGATTCTTGTTTACCAGTTCGACGGACCCATGGCCGGAAGGGGGTGAACAACTCCTGGAAAGGCTTCCTGATGACTGGATTGAAGATCATAGGGGTATCCGCAGGGTAAAACCATCACGAAGGAAGAACCTACCTGATTCGATACGTGTTTCCACCAAAGGCGAGGAAAGCGAAAAGGGGATTGATATGCAATACCTTCCCGCGCCTTTTCGATTTTGCCTCAAGTGCGGTGTGGCCTATAACTTCAGGCAGACTTCAGACTTCGGAAAACTCGCCTCTTTGGGTACGGAAGGTCGAAGCACCGCTACCACGATCCTGAGCCTTGCATCGACAAGATACCTTCAAAAAGATGAATCCCTTGATCCCAGAGCCAGAAAACTGCTCAGTTTCACGGACAACCGACAGGACGCTTCACTCCAGGCGGGTCATTTTAACGACTTTGTGGAAGTTGGTCTTCTGCGGTCAGCCCTGCATAAGGCTGTGAAGGGGGCTGGAGCTTCGGGGCTTAACCATGACACTTTGGTTCAAATGGTCTTCAATGCTCTCGATTTGCCAAAGACCCTATATGCATCCGACCCTGATGTCCGTTTCCGCGCATTGGAGGACACTGAAAAGGCACTTCGCCAAGTAATCGGCTACCGCCTGTATCGGGATCTGAAAAGAGGATGGCGAATTACGGCCCCCAATTTGGAGCAGTGCGGTCTCCTAGTCATTGACTATCTTTCCCTTGATGATGTTTGCCACGCCGAAGACGTTTGGGAAGACTGTCATCCGGTTTTGCAAAATGCTGAGCCAGACGTTCGCAAGAAGGTTGCAAAGACACTTCTCGATTTCATGAGACGGGAACTGGCCATCAAAGTCACCTACCTGGATCCGGAAACCCATGAAAGAATCAAACTACAAAGCTCCCAAAGGCTCCGCGCCCCTTGGGCGATAGATGATACCGAAAAGATGGAGACATCCTCCATCCTTTACCCACGTCCCAAACGCCAAGGCCAAGATTACAGTGGAAACGTATTTTTATCCCCACGCGGCGGTTTTGGCCAATATCTTGGCCGCCCAAATACTTTTGGACAGGGCCATCCCCTATCCTTGGATGATAAACAAGAGATTTGCCGAGACCTTTTGGAGGCCCTCCGCGTAGCAGGCCTGGCCGAAGTCGTTTCGGAACCAAGTGACACGGATGACGTGCCCGGTTACCAGTTACCGGCTGCTGGATTGGTCTGGCTCCCTGGAGACGCCAGCACGCCCTTTCATGATCCTATTCGGGTTCCCAGAGTTTCTGAAACAGGTGGAAGAACCAACCCCTTTTTCATACGGTATTATGAACAGATCGCTAACGATGGAAAGGGTATGGAGGCCAGAGAACACACGGCCCAGGTCCGCTATGAAGACCGGATTGATCGGGAGGAAAGGTTCCGCAAAGGCCATCTGCCTATTCTGTATTGTTCGCCCACCATGGAACTTGGTGTGGACATCGCGGAATTGAACTGTGTGAACATGCGAAACGTTCCACCCACTCCGGCAAATTACGCGCAGAGAAGCGGCAGAGCGGGCAGGAGTGGGCAACCGGCCCTGGTTTTTTCGTATTGTTCCACTTTCCGTCCCCATGACCAATATTTTTTCAAGCGGCCTCACTTGATGGTGGCCGGTTCCGTTACCCCTCCACGGTTGGACCTTGCCAACGAAGACCTCATCAAAACCCATGTCCATGCCGTTTGGTTGGCAGAGGCAGGAATCCACTTGGGTACATCTTTGAAAGACGTTCTGGACCTTTCAGGTGAAAATCCGAGCCTCGCTCTTCAAGACCATGTGAGGGATGACATCGCCGCAATATCCCCTCGGGAACGAGCGGTGAAAAGAGCCAAGGACGTTCTGTCGGATATTGAAGATTGGTTGAGGGAAACTGATTGGTTCAGCGATCAATGGATTTCGGAAGTCATCAGTCAAGTGGGCACTGAATTTGAAAGGGCCTGTGAAAGGTGGCGTGGATTGTACCGTGCTGCGGCCCGTCAAGTGGATGCAATGCACCGAATCGTCAATGACCACCACAAATCCCATGATGAAAAGGAAAAAGCCAAACGACTCCGGGCCGAGGCTGAAGCCCAACTGGACCTTTTGACGGAATCCCAAAACGTGGTCGCCTCCGACTTCTACAGCTACCGGTACTTTGCAAGTGAGGGTTTTCTGCCAGGCTATAATTTCCCACGTTTACCACTGTCCGCGTTCATCCCCGGTCGCAGAAGACAAAAGGGTGTGGATGAATTTCTTTCCAGACCGCGTTTCTTGGCCATTGCCGAGTTCGGTCCACGTGCCATCGTTTATCACGAGGGGTCACGGTTCAGAATCAACAAAGTCATTCTTCCGGTGGAGGACCGTGGTGACGGAGAGGACATCGTTACCAACGCGGCCAAGCAATGTGAGACCTGCGGCTATCTGCATCCTATTCACTCGGGGGATGGTCCTGATTTATGTGAACGATGTGGACAGCCTTTATCCATACCTTTAAGGAATCTGTTCCGTCTGCAAAACGTGGCTACCAAGAGAGTGGAGAGGATCAATTCCGATGAGGAAGAAAGACTTCGCCTCGGCTACGAAATCAAAACGGGCATCCGTTTTTCACGCAAGAGCGGAGGACTTTCATGTAAAACCGCATCTGTTAAGGATGGAGAAAATGTCATAGCCACTTTGGTATATGGGCACTCTTCAACTCTTTGGAGGATCAACCTTGGATGGACCCGGCGCGCTAACAAGGATCAGCATGGGTTTGTTCTGGATACCGAGAGGGGATATTGGGCAACCAACCAGCAGGATGCCGATGATGCAGAAGACCCCTTGTCCAAAAGAAAACGGCGTGTGGTCCCCTTTGTTGAGGATACGAAAAACGCGCTCCTGTTTGAGCCTGTCCAAGATTGGGATGACACGGTAATGGCCTCCCTCCAAGCGGCTCTTAAGAATGCGATCCAGATTGAATATCAACTGGAGGATTCAGAACTTGCGGCAGAACCTCTTCCCGGAAGGGACTCACGGCATTGCCTTCTGTTCTATGAGGCCGCAGAGGGTGGAGCGGGTGTTTTACGACTTTTGTTGGAAGATGCTACCGCCTTCAATCGTGTTGCAAGACAGGCTCTTTCTCTTTGCCATTTCGATCCGGATACCGGTGAAGACTTGAGACGCCCCCCGGAAGGGAAGGAAGACTGCGAAGCGGCTTGCTACGACTGCCTTCTTTCCTATTTTAACCAGGGCGACCACGCCATTTTGGACCGCAAGGCCATCCGCGATTTCCTTTTGCGGTTCAGGGATGCAAAGGTGGACCTATCTCCTGCGGTGCCTCCCCGTGCCATTCACTTGGAGTTGTTGAGAAATCAATGCCAATCTGGTCTGGAGAAAAACTGGCTTCAATTCCTGGAGGAGGCGGGATACAATCTGCCATCAAAGGCGCAGTTATTTCTTGAGAAATGCAAAACTCGCCCGGATTTCCTATACGATGACAAAATGGTGGCCATCTACGTGGATGGACCGCACCACGAATACCCGGAAAGGAAAGATCGGGACGCCCAGCAGATGGACTGCCTTGCCGATGTTCTGACCTACCAGGTCATTCGTTTCGGTCACCGGGATGATTGGGAACAAATTATCGCAAGACACCCGCATATATTCGGAAGAAGATTATGAGCTACGCCGTAGGCTCCCTTGTGCAAGTCAGAGGCCGGGAATGGGTGGTTCTCCCGGAATCAAAGGATGACCTCCTGGTTCTTCGCCCGCTTGGAGGATTGGACGAAGAGGTCACCGGCATTCTTCCCTCCTTGGAGGAAATCCAGCCGGCTCATTTTGATCTCCCCAATCCCGAAGATGTGGGCGATCATCGTTCCTGCCGCATCTTGAGAGACGCTGTTCGGCTATCCACCCGTGCCAGTGCGGGACCATTCCGCTCATTTGGTCGTATCGCGTTTTCCCCCCGTCCCTACCAGTTAGTTCCTTTGTTGATGGCATTGAAGCTGGACCCGATCCGGATGCTCATCGCCGATGACGTTGGCGTGGGCAAGACCATCGAGGCCTTAATGGTGGCCAGGGAACTTCTTGATCGCGGGGAAATCCAACGCACGGCTATCCTATGCCCTCCGCATTTAGCCGAACAGTGGCAGGGAGAATTGGCATCCAAGTTCCAGATTGAAGCCGAACTGGTTTTGTCTAGCACGGTACGACAACTGGAACGTCGGTGCCGTGTTGGCCAATCCCTCTTTGATCTTTACCCTCATGTGGTCGTTTCCATGGATTTTGTTAAAAGCGACCGCCGTCGGGATGAGTTCGTCAACAAGTGCCCGGAAATGGTGATCGTGGATGAGGCCCACACTTGCGCCTACGGATACGAAGGCCATGGGGGTCGCCACCAGCGCCATCAAATGGTGAAAAGCCTGTGTGCCAACCTATCACGCCATATGATTTTCGTTACTGCCACCCCGCACAGTGGAAAGGAAGAACCTTTCCGAGCACTGTTAGGCTTTCTGGATCCAGGATACGCACATTTCCCTTCAGATTTGACCGGACCCGCCAATGAATCTCATCGAAGAAAACTGGCACGTCATTTTGTCCAACGAAGAAGGGCAGACATTCGCCACTTCATGCAGACGGAGACCCCTTTCCCGAAACGCCTGGAAAGGGAGGATACGTACAAACTCTCCGAAAATTACCGCAAGCTTATCGAAAAAGTGCTCAAGTACACCCAGGAAATCGTCCGAGAGGCTGCGGGAGGCAAATTTCAACAAAGGGTGCGATGGTGGGGTGCGCTGGCGCTATTACGTTCTGTAGCGTCCAGCCCTGCGGCGGCAATTTCAACCCTCCGGAAAAGAACGGCCACACAAGACGCCGCAACGCTGGAGGAAGTAGACGAAATAGGAAGAAAGACGGTTCTGGATTTGGGAGTGGAAGATCAGACCGAGGGCGTGGACCTTGTACCCGGTTCCGATACATCTAATGACTCAGAAGAAAGCCAATCCGAAGAAAAGGCGAATCACAAACGTCTCCTTGCCATGGCGCGGGATGCGGAAAAGCTCATGGGCAAGTCGGATGTAAAACTATTACAGGTTACAAAAGTCGTGAAGGGTCTGCTGGATGAAGGCTTTTCCCCCATTGTTTTTTGTCGGTTTATCCCCACCGCCGACTACGTTGCTGAGGCATTACAATCAACTATTGGCAAGGATGTGAAAATCATTTCAGTCACCGGACTCATGCCACCTGCGGATCGGGAAGAGCGTGTCTCTGCGCTTTCCACCCATCCAAAACGTGTCCTTGTGGCCACGGATTGCCTCAGTGAAGGCATCAACTTACAGGAATGGTTCGACGCGGTCATCCACTACGATCTTTCTTGGAGTCCCACACGTCACGAACAACGGGAGGGCCGGGTGGACCGATACGGTCAACCATCGGACGAGGTCCGCGTCATCACTTACTATGGTCTGGACAACCCCATTGATGGCATCGTCCTGGAAGCCCTGCTCCGCAAACACAAGAAAATCCGAAGTTCCCTTGGTATTTCTGTTCCTGTGCCCGTGGATTCGGACGCGGTCTTGGAGGCGATCTTCGAGGGCCTGTTAATGAGGGAAAAGCCGGGTCATAAACAAATGAGTCTTTTCGATGAATTAACAGCTCCCATGGCCTCCAAAAAAGCAGAACTGGAAGACCAATGGGAAGACGCCGCCGAAAAGGAAAAACGATCCAGGACCATCTTTGCCCAAGAAACGATCAAGGCGGAAGAGGTGGCCCTCGAATTGGCCATCGTGGAAAAAGCCATCGGTTCCGGCCAGAACCTTGAGGAGTTCGTCAAGGAATCCCTTCATTCTCTTGGAGCCGTGGTTTCCCAAAAAAGCAGACACGTTGAGTTTCATCTTTCAGAGACCCCACGGGCCTTACGGGACGCCATGGGGGTGATGGAAAAACTCAAAGCTCGGTTTGACCGGACCGGTTCCAATGGCGTCATTCAACTGACAAGGACGCATCCCATAGCCGAGGGCCTTGCCAATTTCGTCATGGATACGGCCCTGGACTCCAAGGTCACCGGTATCGCCAAAAGAGCCGGTGCCATCCGAACTCGTGCCGTTTCCCAAAGGACAGTGCTTTTCCTTGTGCGGTATCGTTACGACATCATCACCACCAGGAGCCGCGCCACATCCAGTCAGCTTGTGGAAGAATGCACCCTCATGGCGTTCTCCGGCAGTGGAAATTCCATCAAATGGCTTAGCGAGGACGAATGCTCAGCCCTCTTGGGAATCCGGCCGGACGAAAACATTGTTCCTGAACAGGCATCCTTTTTTGTGCAAAGGGTCGTGGACGTTTTTGATTCCTTTAGTCCCCATTTAGAAGAGGAAGGCCGGAAAAGGGCCGGGTTCCTCTTGGAAAGCCACAAACGAGTAAGAGACGCAGCCAAAATCAAAGGTCTGGCCTACAAAGTAGAACCCAAACTACCTCCGGATGTCCTGGGCATCTATGTGTACCTACCGCAAGCAGGCGCAGGAGGTGCCCAATGAAGAAGCATGGGGCATTTTCCACGGTCACTACGGAAGGCGGTTTGTTGCCGTCAGGTCTTTTAAAAGCGGTCACATCCGGCCAGGGAGATCTTGCTGGAACAAAGCCCACCGATTACCATCTGGGGGACGGGGAACGCATCAACGAAGCCGTCAGCCGTTCCTACAGCCGCCTTGCCAATGCCTGGAAAGGGTTCCAAAAGGGATTGGGAGCGTTGCCTGAAAGTGACCCTGCCACCACACAAACTCGCGAACGCTGGCTTTTGATCCTGTTTCAGGAATTGGGTTACGGACGCCTGATGACTTCTTCCGCCTCCGAGATAGAAGGCAAATCCTATCCCCTTTCTCATTTCTGGCACAAAAGCCCCATCCACCTGGTTGGGGCGCGGGTGAACATGGACCGGCGCACCGCGAAAGTTGCCGGAGCCGCCCGCACAAGCCCCCATAGCCTTGTTCAGGAGTTTTTAAACCGAAGCGAGGAACACCTTTGGGGTTTTGTTTCAAATGGATTTACCCTGCGCATACTTCGCGACAACGCTTCCATGACACGGCAATCCTACGTAGAGTTCGATCTTGCCGCCATGATGGAAGGCGAGGTTTATGCCGATTTCGCCCTATTGTGGATGCTTTGCCACCAAAGCCGGGTGGAGGCGGTAAATGTCCACGAATGTTGGCTGGAGCAATGGGCCAAACAGGCGCAGGATCAGGGTTCCCGCGTTCTAGAAAAACTGCGGGAGGGCGTGGAAAGCGCCATTTCCTGTTTGGGTTCGGGATTTTTGGCCCACCCGGCAAACGGGAAACTAAAAGATTCTTTGCGTTCCGGCCACCTCTCTACTCAGGACTATTACCGCCAGCTTCTTCGTTTGGTGTATCGGTTCTTGTTTCTCTTTGTTGCCGAGGACCGCAATCTCCTCCTTTCCCCCAAGGCGGAAAACGCGACACGGGAAATCTACGAACGGTTCTATTCCATGTCCCGCCTTCGCAACATGGCCGGGAAAAGAAAGGGCACTCGCCACGCAGACCTGTATGAGGGGGTGAAACAGGTCATGGGAAAATTGGCGGACGATGCCGGTTGCCCAGAATTGGGTTTGGCCTGTCTTGGTGGGTTCCTTTGGTCGGAAGAAAGTATCCCGGACCTTTTTCTGTCCCACATCATGAATCAGGATCTCTTGGACTCTGTCCGCGCTCTCGCGTTTTTTGTGGACGCCAACGTCCTGATGCCCGTGGATTATAAAAACCTGGGTTCCGAGGAATTGGGCAGCATCTACGAATCCCTGTTGGAACTCCATGCTGAGGCCAACGCGGATTCTGCCACGTTTGTCCTGCAAACGGCCGGGGGCAACGAACGAAAGACCACGGGGTCATACTATACCCATCCCAGCCTGGTTCAATGCCTGTTGGATTCCGCACTGGAACCCGTTATCGCGGAGGCGATCAAGAGACCAAACCCAGAAGAGGCAATACTGTCCCTAAAAATCTGTGATCCGGCCTGTGGTAGCGGTCATTTTTTGGTTGCCGCCAGTCATCGCATTGCCAAAAAGCTGGCCATGATCCGCACCGAGGATGAGGAACCGGCTCCTGAACAGATTCAGACCGCGCTTCGGGATGTGATCGGCCGATGCATATACGGCGTGGACATTAACCCCATGGCCGTGGAGTTGTGTAAGGTCAGTTTGTGGATGGAAGCCTTGGAGCCGGGTAAACCCCTGTCCTTTCTGGATCACCGCATTTTATGCGGCAATAGTCTGCTGGGGGCGACACCGGCCCTTATCAAGGAAGGGATACCGGATGCGGCTTTCAAACCCATCGAGGGCGATGACAAGGACTTCTGCAAGGCTTTCAAGAAAGAAAACAAAGACGAACGCACAGGCCAAAAAAGCCTGTTTGGTCCGGGAGGAAAAGCGTGGTACGGGCTGGGCGACTGCCATGTGGTCATGGCCCATGTGGACACCATCGAAGACAGTACACCCAAAGGTATTCATGAAAAAGAGGAACAATACAGACGGTGTGTGACATCGGAAGGTTTTCAACATGCAAAATTGGTGGCAGATGCCTGGTGTGCGGCCTTCGTATGGAAAAAGAAGGCACGCCCGAACTTGCCCGAACCAATCACTCATGAGTTGTTCAAGGAATTGGAGAACAACCCTCAGGTTCTGCCGGAGCCCATGGCACGGGAAACCTATCGCCTTGCCGGGGAATACGCCTTTTTCCATTGGCACTTGGCTTTCCCGGAAGTGTTCTCAATCCCCGAGATGGATGAAAAACCGGAAAACGATCAAACCGGGTGGTCCGGCGGGTTTGATTGTGTATTGGGAAATCCGCCATGGGAAAGGATCAAGCTTCAGGAAAAAGAGTGGTTCGCCACCCGCGATCCTGATATTGCCAATGCATCCAACGCGGCAGCACGTCGGAAAAAAATCAACAGACTTATAGAAAATGACCCTGACATGTACGCAGCCTTCACTGATGCCCGGAGAAGGGCGGAGGGGGAAAGCAAATTGGTCCGGGACACTGGATTGTTTCCCCTTTGTGGGCGAGGGGATGTAAACACTTATTCAATTTTTTCTGAACTCAAGAGAGGTTTACTGAATCCTTTTGGCCGTGTGGGTTGTATCGTTCCATCGGGTATTGCTACCGACGACACGACCAAATTCTTTTTCCAAAGCCTGATGGATACCAGTTCACTCATGAGTCTTTACAGCTTTGAGAATGAAGAGTTTATTTTTCCATCCGTTCACCACGCGACTAAATTTTGTCTTCTTACGATGGGTTCCCCTGGATTGAGATTGCAACGCGCCATGGACTTTGTGTTTTTCGCTCGACAAGTCAAACAACTCGACGAAAAGGAACGCCACTTCACGCTTACTGCCAACGATATTGCCATTCTGAATCCCAACACGCGCACTTGCCCCATTTTTAAATACAAGCAAGATGCTGAGTTGACCAAGTATATTTATGGCCGTGTTCCCGTTTTGCTTAAAGAAATAACGAAAAAAGAACCCGAGGAGAATCCATGGGGCATTAAATTCGCAACAATGTTTCATATGGCCAATGATTCAGGACTGTTCCGGACAAAAGAGCAGTTGGAGTTGGAAGGCTATAACCTGATTGGGAACATCTTTAGACAGGAAAAGCATATTTATTTACCCCTCTATGAGGGGAAGATGTTTTGGCATTTCGATCATCGTTTTGGAACCTATGAAGGTCAGACCCAGGCGCAGGCCAATCAAGGGAAACTGCCTGAGCTTAGCGCAGAACAGCACCTGAACCCGGAATTTTTTTCTATACCGCGATACTGGGTGGCAGAGGAACACGTTAAAGCGCGGGTACCAAAGCGCCCGGAATTGCTTGCCTCTGCTCTGGACCTGCCGGAGGAAGGGCGTGAGGAGGCCGTAAAAAAAGCGTTTTGCTACTGGGCTGCCGGATATTGGAAAAAGGCGGGAGATGAGGAACAGGCTAAGAAACTCCTTGAAGTTGCCATTCATCCGTCAATTTCAGATAGCCAAATCGATATACTCAATAAATGGCTTTTAGACATGAAGTGCGAGAGGATGCAGGAGCGCTTCCCGTTGACGCATGTCGACGTGGATCGTATGACTGATTCCTCGTACGACCTTTTCCCGCTTGCCGAGGAACTATTGGACAGATTCTCGCCCAAATGTTTTGTTGCTTTCCGGGATGTTACGAGTGCTGTGGTGCTGCGCACAGCAGTTTTCAGTATCGTGCCCTTTGTCGCCGTAGGCCATACTGCCCCATTGGTGTTTTTTGACAACATAAAAGTGAAAAATTTTTCAAATTTTCTCGCTTGTATGAACTCCCTGGTGTTGGACTATTGCGCACGGCAAAGCGTCGGAGGTAGTCATCTTACCTATTCCTATTTAAAACAGTTGCCTGTCCCTGTTCCTAATGTGTTCGATGAGATTTGTCCTTGGGACACCAAGACCTCCATTGGGGATTGGTGTTTTCAGCGAGTAACCGAATTGACCTTCACAGCATGGGATTCCGAACCGTTTTCAATGGATGGGGACTACTTTCAGCCCCCATTCTGTTGGGATAACGACCGAAGGTTCATAATCCGAGCTGAACTCGATGCTGCTTTATTCTATCTCTACCTCGGTGGTGAAGAGAGATGGAGCCAGGATGGGTCTAATAAACTACTGGTTACATTCCCAACCCCACGCCATGCAGTGGAGTATATTTTGAACACATTTCGCATTTTGAGAGAGCGAGACGAAAAAGCTCATGGATACTTTCGAACTAAGGACACCATCCTTGAGATCTATGATGAGATGGCCTTGGTTATGGTCGCTAATCAGGCCACTATTTCTGAGGGTCGGGAGCCCAACGCATTGTATCAAACACGCATAGATCCGCCTCCAGGTCCACTATTCGATCAAAATGGTGACTTCGTCCCTATGGAGCAATGGGACCAGAACAGTTGGCCGCCCCACATTCATCGGCCAAGGGGTTGGCAGGATAAAACCAAACCGATTCCGGTTACAGTGCCATACAAGGAAGACCCGCAAGTTTTTCCATGGAAGGGCCGGGAACAATTTATCCAAGATTTGATTCCCCATCTGGTCAATGAGCAGCCTGGCTTACTCTTTGAAACCTATCGAACTATTGCTTTTCTGGCAACCTGGCCGGGAAAACTTCGTGACATTCTCTCGGAAGGTACGGCAATCAAATTTGGCGCATTGTCCCGACAAACCCTGAATGCGTGCACCTTCCCTGATTCCCATCATTTTCGTCCCTGGCAAATCCGAAATAGTCTGGAAGAAAGGAAACGATATGTCACTATTGATCCGCAATCCGGAGCCGCCACCGTTCCTGATAATATAGAACTTCCAGAACTGCCGATAAATATAAAACCCCTGGTCCCATTTGTTCTCATTGCAGCCATAGAACTGGACAGAATGAAACAAGATGCTACCGAAAAGGTAAAGTTGGATACTATCAAAGCCTTTGAATCATCCTTCGCGGCGTGACGACACAGGAGGGAGGAAAGTTGGAAATTCAAGCAGCACGCGAAAAACCACGCCTCTGGATTGAACGTCTAATAATTTTCGCCGATACAACAGATCCTGTTGTTCTTCGGGAAATCTCCTTTACCCAGGGCCTAAATGTAATTTGGGGGATAGCTCAACAGGTGATAGGTGACGAGGACATTCCGGGTATTCTCACCGGCCATTCCGTTGGAAAGACGCTTCTGTGCCGACTTATCCGTTATTGCCTTGGTGAGCATGCTTTTGGCCGCAAAGATACCATGGAGGCTATCCGCCATGCCTTTCCAAGAGGGGCAGTTGGTGCAACCATCCATATTGATGATGTACCGTGGTCCGTGGTGCGCTCGATTGGCATATCTGAAGATTCATCCGCTTCTTCCGTTTTGGCTCTTGAGGAACTGATTGTCAAACCGCAGACGGAATATCCCTATTCCGGTTTCAGAAAGGGTCTGGACAAAGCGTTCTTGACATCCCTTCCATCTCCCAAACCGCCGGAAGACAAGGAACCATATCTTTGGGACCACATCCTCGCCTGGCTCACCCGGGATCAGGAAACCCGTTACCAGAACCTTTGGCAATGGCGTTCCGGGCGCAGTGACTCCCAAACACCAACTTTTACGAGACGAAAACAAAATGCTTTGTTTTTGATCAGAATGGTATTGGGTATTGCGGACGAACGGGAAAGCAAACTCATCGAGGAAATCGAAAATCTGAAACTTGCTATTAAGGAGAAGGAATCGCGCCAAAAGGAATTGAGCCAGGAACCGGAAAACCGTATCCGATATGCTGAACATGCCCTGCT
Source organism: Desulfosarcina widdelii (assembly GCF_009688965.1). Lineage (GTDB taxonomy): Bacteria > Desulfobacterota > Desulfobacteria > Desulfobacterales > Desulfosarcinaceae > Desulfosarcina > Desulfosarcina widdelii. Next base: position 5,252,492 of record NZ_AP021875.1, read on the forward strand.
TGACCTGATAGGACCGCCAGAAAAGTGGATGGATAATGGTGAAGGGCTATTTGGGTTTTCAACAAGAGTGGAATCTTTCAAGGTTTCCCGTACTAAAGAGTTGGAGAGGCTTAAACATAAACGTCACTTACTGGATAAATCCCTTACCGAAAACAAATCTGTTGTCCGGCAGATGGAACGTGAAATCAAGAAAATTGTCGCAGCCATCCAAGGCATTGAAGAGTCCCGAGAACAACCCGATGAAAAAGACGAAATGCGGCAAAAACTTGAATCCGCCTGGGAGATTGAGTGTACATACGGAAACATTGAGTTCAAGAAGTGCTCCCATTATCGTGCTTATTTGGGTGAATTGCGCGGAAAATGGATAGCGCTTGAAAAGGTACGCAGGGAAAAACGCGTTCAATTGACCACCGATGAAGAGAACCAAGCAATCGAACAGATGGTGATAGATGAAACCCGGAATCGCGAAACTCTTGAACGTCGTCGATCGGAAATTCGGCGATTAGAAATCCAGATTCAGAATGTGGAAAAGGAAATCGAACGGGCGACATTGAACTTGAAACTCGCCGAATATCACATTGCCCAAAGACGGGAGGCGCAGGATCTCAAGGACGGGAAAAGAGAGGACTCGGAACTGAAAGCCATAGCCGGTCAGTTGAAAAAAGACAGGCAGAATTTAAGGGCATTGGAAACTTCTCTCGGGAGCGCACAAATTAAACAGTACCATCGGGTCATGGATCTGAAACAGCTTTACGACAAGGTCCTGAAATCCATTTTATCTGAAAACTACACCGGGGAAATTCTACTACCTCCGAAAGATGATTTGGCATTTGTTATTCGGGAAACCGTTGGTAACATGACAGGAGAGGCGGTGGAGAGCCTCGCCCTCGTTCTTGCAGACGTGACGGCAATGCTTTGGGCCGTTGAAGGAAACGGCCACCATCCATGTTTCCTGTTGCACGACAGTCCCCGGGAAGCGGACCTCGACCGGCACATCTACAGCCGGTTCCTATGCCGCGTTCATGAGATTTCAAAGGGCTTAGGCGGGCGTCAGGCGCCCTTTCAGTACATTCTAACCACCACCACCGTTCCGCCACTGCCATTGCGGAAGGACGAAACCATCCGCTTAGAATTGGAGGCACACCCCGAGGACAGATTGCTTTTCAAACGGTTCTTGCGGAAACCGGAAATGTTTTAATCATGACAAAGTATAATCGGGTTGGCCAATTAGAAGGGGTGCCCATTAAAGGGTTTGTCACCCCACGACACCACAACGCAGACCACTACATACAATGCGTGGAAGGGCACCCGATGCCTCTCTTGGGCTTTATGAAACTGACTGCAAATGGCTGACCCAGGTCTATGAATCTGTAAAGCCACCGAGTGGTAACGGCAATCTGCTCTGGCACGCTCTCGGGGCCAAAACAATAGAGTTGGTCCACGAAAATGTTCATCTTGAGGCTGTACGTGATGACCTGGATACCCTGGTGATGGATGCTGATGTGCTCGAAGGGTTACTTGGTGCGAAGGACCCTATCAGAAAGTCCAAGGAGGTTGAGATAAAGCTTATTGCCCGGTTGCGCAAGCACAAGGATAATCCGATATTCGTCACTCTGGGCGAACGGCTGGAAAAACTTAAGGAGAAGCATGAGCAGGGACTGTTGCACAGTCTCGACTTTCTAAAGGAGCCGCTGACCCTCGCCAAGGAGGTCGTCCATGCTTAGAAACAAGTGGACCCTGTTGATGCGCAAGCCAAAGCCAAGGCGGCTCTTTCGGAGCTGCTATCAGAGGTTAAGAATGGTAAGACTCCCATAGCTATTGAGCGAATCGTAAATGATATTGACAAGAATGTTCGGCTTGCCCGCTTCCCAGGCTGGCAAAACACCAGGGCCAGAGAACGTGAGGTCCAGAAAGCTTTGCGCAAGGTGGTCTATGTGAAATACAAGATTAAGAATCAGGATCTGTTCGACAAGGCATATGGGTACATTGTGCAGTACTATTAGGATGGAGGTACGGGACCAATTCTAGCAAAATTACGCGCCTGGGCCTTGAGCCTAATGATGGGGGCACATTTATTTAGGGCCATCAAACTATCTGGAAACAAATAACTATTGCCGTAGCTTTATGTTTCCTGGCCCCTATTATTTGGAATATAAACTAGATATCAAAAGTTGCGGTCAACATTTCGTTATCAACCAAAAGCGCCTTTTTCAATTCGCTGATGGCTGAAGACGAGCTCTCTTTGGCACTTTCCAGTTCTTTTTGGCCGTTTGGGGTACAGGCCCAATCGATAATTTCTCGTGACCAATCAACTTTTTTAGGGGTTTGTGTTTTCTTGGTCATCTTTAGTGCCTTTCGCCGTATAAACATTATAATAAAAACATAACCTTGCAATAACGCTATCGGCTATTTCAAAAAAAAATTTTACCGCAAGGGCAGCACATTAGCAATTATGCTAAAAATATCAAGTAAAAATTATATTTTTTGGTTAGAGAACCATTCTAAGATTCTCAAAAACATCGGATCCTTAAGCACTGCTGGTAAATCATCTTGACGAGATAAATCAATTAATGTTTCGAAAAAATCTTCATCATAACCAACAGCATTAAACAATAGTGGGCTTTGTTCCAAGTCGGTGGCATCGAATAAGAGATCTATTACATATTGTCCTTTACAAAAAGCGGTTGCTCTCCAAATAAATCGTGGCATGCTTTGCATAAGAACTTGCAGTCGGAGTTTATTTCTCCATTTTTTGGAAGAGAGCATTCCGGATTTAACTTCATTAACCGTTGTAAGGTATATATCCCATACGAGCCTTTCCTTGAATGGTAGCACTTTGTTCAGTCTAAATGTTTCGATTATACGGTCAAAGTGAGTAATGGTTTCCTGAATGGTTTGAAATGTAATGCGGATCTTGTTGTAAACGGGAATAAGCAAAATGGTTGGTATTGCTCTGATTCTATCCAGTTTTCTGTCGCTACCTCCCCAAGATGAAAGAATTGTTTTGACAGCATTTCCATTATCCATCTTTATCGTATCATAATTCAGTACCATTCGAGAAAAGGGGCCGACCTGATCGTCGTGCGAATATACTTTATCAATCCGGGACGCGATTGATAAAAAACCAGTTCGCCCATAAGGAATAGGCGCCGGTTCGCCTAAACTAAATCCAGTGATGGCAACTGCATGAAGGCCCAAAGGCATAGGTTCTTTGCCTGATTTGTCCATCAATAAAAATCCAAATAACATCGGAATCTTACATTTTAGATAAGCATAGGTGGCGGCCTTTAATAATTCCTGATCTTCTACTTTAATAAGGTAGGGTTCAAGCCCTATGGCGCGAATCGCTTGAGCCATTTGTGCAGAGGACAGCCCAGGATTCGGGAAAAAACGAGATTCCAGCGGTAGTGAGGAACAAGCTGCCTCGGATATTTCGACCGGAGATAATATTTTATGCTGAAACAAACGGCCAGTGCTGTTAAATACAGACCATAGAGAACTGGTCGCACATGCAGCAACAACATTATCCTGCTCTTGATAAGCAAGCGAGTTAACCGTGAGCTTTATCCCAAATAAATTGGCTTCATACTCTCTTAGCGGAGGGAATTGTCTTCTATCCTTATCGCTTGGGTATGTCTTGATACAGGTCCTGCCAATGATTGTTTTTGGCAGTGGTTTCAAGACTATAAACCCGAGATAAGCCTTTTGTAAGATCTCTTCCTTCAGGTTAGAATTCCCGCCGTTTAGAAAACCATCAAATTCTTCTTTCGAGAATGAAATATCAAAAAAATGTAGCCGGGCGCATTTCCGACTATATCGCTTAAAACACTTCACATAATAAAATGAAAAATCTTCAAGAAAATCATGGTCAATATAATCATACTCGACAATGATCGTTGATGCTCTAAGTACCCTAAAATACTCCTGAAAATAGAACGTGTGTGATTTAGAATCGATATATGCTTCTGAGACCGAATCAGCTTCAGCTATTATTTGTTTAAATATTTGAGTGCTATATTCATGAATTCGGTATGCAGGATTCATTCAACCAATCTCGGCATGTCACCAATAATTACCTGATATTATAATATTTGCTATGATTGTGCAATACAAAATTCTGTACAGGCCTAATTGTTGAATTATGGGGGCCGAATTTAGATCGATGGAACTGACTGTATAGGATTAAAGCCTAGATGATGGATGCCAAGACATCGATTACCCAAAAATGTTATCAGCGGTTTAAAAACCAGCCAAAATCATCGTTTTAAAACCAACCACGCATATCAATAGCCGCAGGTATTCATCTCAGGTTCCGTAAAAAAGGCGGAACACTGCCAGATCATCTTCGATTTTTTGAGTTTACGGATTATTCGGCTTTGTCCTCTTTCGATAGCTGGGTCCCTCCAAGATAAAGATCTGCGAGTTGTAGACAAGTCGGTCAGCAATGGCTGTGGCAACAGTGGTGGAATCAAATATTTTTCCCCAGTCGGCAAACGGCAAGTTGGTCGTAATGGCGGTGGACTTGGCTTCGTGCCGTTGGCTGATTACCTGGAAGAAAAGATTCGAGCCCTGTTTGCCCAGTCCAAGATAACCGATCTCGTCGATAACCAGCAGTTCCGGTGATTGATAGTAGTGGAGTTTTTTCAAAAGGGAGTGGTCAGCATCGGCTGCAATCAAGTGATTGATCATGTCCATGGCGGTGGTGAAAAGGACTTTTACACCGGCCTGGGTGGCAGCATAGGCGGCAGCTTTGGCCAGAAAGCTTTTTCCGACACCGGGATTGCCAATCAAAATGATATCCATCTTCTCTTTCAAAAACACCAGGGACATCAGATTAAGGATGCGGGTCTTCTGTTTTTTCCGGGAACTGTGGTGGTTAAAGTCAAATTGATCGATGGTGAGTTTTTCGTTCAATTTGGACTGACGGTAACAAAGCGCGATGCGGTTTTGCCTGCGGGTCTCGATTTCCAGGTCGAACAGATGGGCGATGGTCTTTGAAAATGGCCAGTTGTTGCTTTCGGCGGTCTCTACGATGGGAGGCAATTGATCGGCAATGGTTTTCAGACGTAATGTTTTTGCCTTTTCGCAAATTTCTTCCATTATTTTTTCTCCCTTTTAAGCGCATGTGCATCGTATTCTGCCAGAGACGGCTGGTTTAGGCGGATGCGGTTTAACTGCTCATTTTTCAGCCGTACCGGAGGCTGATCGTTTTTCGGAGCCATTTCCTGATGAACAATGTTTTCGACATAGTCAGCCCCCAAGGCCTTATGAGCCATGGATTTGTTGAGTGCATAGACCAGGGCCTCGGCTCCGTATTTGTCTTTCAGGACAAGCAGTCGTTTGACTTGTTTTGCAATCGGCTGTCCGGCGTCCAGCAGGCCGTTTATATAATCGACGGCAATGGTTCCCAATGACATCAATGCCGCTACCTGGCGGTCATGCCATAATTTCTTGCGGAGTTTTTTGACCTGCTGCCGATGGGAAGGCGTTTCGATCCGCTGTTTCCGCTGCCAACATCGTGGATGGACAGCGATGCGTTTGTCGTTCAGATACAATGAAACAAAGGCGGTATCTGCTTTTACCACCACCGTTTTTCCGATGGCCCAGGGCGGGGCAGTATAGGTGTTACCATCGAATCGAACGGCAAAGTCTTTGTGCACCAAAAGCGATTGCGTTTGTCGTGTGTCCGGTAAACGTTGTGGCAGTGATCGCAACTGTACTTTTTCAAACCGATCCACGGGTCGTTGCCCCATTGTCTGATGGGTGCGAACGTTGGCGACGGTGTTCAGCCAGTCAAGGGCCTGGTGCTGAACATCGTCCAGATCGACAAAGGATCGCAGCGGCATGAAATTGCGACGCAGATATTTTACGCCCGATTCCACTTTTCCCTTTTCATAGGGAGATCCCGGACTGCAGGCGATCGGTTCGATGGCAAAACGGCATAAGAAATCCAGGAAGGTGTCGTTGAACCGAACCACCGATCCCAGCCGTTCGACAACGGCTGTGGCCATATTATCGATTACCAGTTGTTTCGGGCAGCCGCCAAACCAGGTAAATGCTTCGAGCAGACAGCTGTGCAGACAATACTGCTTTTGACTGTGCGTAAACCGAACGAACAGCATACGGCTGAAGGCTTCGATGACGACCAGGGCATACAGTTTACGCCGGGTGTCACCATATTCCAATGAGCCGAAGTGGCCCCAATCGACCTGCATCTGCTCACCGGGAGCGGACTCGAAACGGGTATAGGCAATCCGTTGTTTTCGTTTTCCCCTCAATTGGCGCAAGTAATCGCGAACGATGGTGATTTTGCCGGTAAAACTTTCCAATTGCTGCAATACGACCGGGGCACTGACTGTGGGGTCTTTGTCCACAAGCGCTTTGATCTGGCCCCGATATGGATCGAGTTTGGAGATTCGGTTCGGTCGTTTTTGAACGACTTTGGGATTGCTTACATATTTTTTCACCGACCCCCTGTCGATGCGAAGGTGACGGGCGACCTTTCTGTCCGACCAGCCCAGGTGCTTCAATCGGTGGATTTCGAAAATGGTCCGCTTGTCGATCATGAGGCCACCTCTTTAAACATGTTTTGGGCAATCTGATCTAAAGGATGTGGCTGCTGGTGGTTTGATTTTTTCGGGGGTTGAGGTAGTGCGAGTACCTGAAAAAGAGTTCCGTCAAAAGCGATCAGCTCTTTTTTGATCAACGCGCACCGGGCCTCGACATACTGATCCAGGCTCATTTCCAAAAGTGTGCAAATCTTGTCGTAGCTGTAAAAGGAAAGACCAAAGCGGTCTGCCGCAAGGATCAGAAAGAAATAGAGCAGCAACTGATCGGGAGAAAGATCGTTGACGAAGCCGCCGGTGAGAAAACGATGGGGGATAAATGCAAAGCCGCCGTCAATACGCCGGATGCGTTCTTTGTCGATAATCTTTTTTTTGATCATGGCCGCCTCCTGGTTATCGGTTTTACAACCTGCGTACCATGATCGATTCGGTGCTGTCCTCAAGTCCATCTTTGCAATCACTGCCAGGTATCCGTAATCGTGAAGATATTGACTTTTGTCGCGTCCATCTTTGCAATCAACGGAACCAGCCAAAATTGTCCAACTGGCTGAAAATCCATATTGATCCTCGCGTCCATCTTTGCAATCGGGTTGTCATTGGATTTTTTATTAGCTGATCTGCGGCGGTTGCGGATCGTCTGAAGCATCCGGTTTCTTTCGGCTTTTTCCGGATTTTTGTCTCTGTATGTTTTCCAGTAACCTGGGATTTTAGCAGCCCATTTTTGGTTGCTGAGTTTTTGTGCGGTTCGATAGTCCGGATCGGTCTTCATTTTGATTCGTTGCCAACTGGCTTTCCTGGCTTTCTGGCATTCGGGGCGGCTACAGCAATATTGCTTCTTATTTCGTGGAATAAACATCGTCGCGCAATGGAAACACGGCACCGGCTCCATAGCTCCTCTCCTGGCTGGAAGTCCTTTTTGAACTGGCGAATTAGAGGAACTATATGGAATTTTTAGAAATTGAGGGAATCAAATAACAAATGGCGGATTGGTTCCGATGATTTTGGCGGGAATTAAAGTCGGTGGAATTGGAGGGGAATTAAATCGGCGGTCACAACCCAAAAATGCCGAGACATCGGTTACCTTAAGGCTCAATTGTGCCAGGAGATCGATTACCCTGCCACTTCAACCTATATTTTGATACCCTGTATCGATAACAAATTCGATAGGAGGGTAACAAATGGAACAGAACCTCAGGAAACAGGCCATTTATCGGTATCTGAAAGGAGAATCACCCAAATCAATATACACCGATCTCCATCGTTCAAAGAACTGGTTTTTTAAATGGCTAAAACGCTATCAAACAGGCGATAGTAATTGGTACAAAGGACGGTCTAGAGCACCCAAACGAATGCCAACAGCCATCGGTGAACTCGAAAAGCAACGGATTATTTCAGTAAGGTCGCAACTTGAATCACAAAAATTTGCTCAAATAGGCGCATCTGCTATCAAGTGGGAACTGAGCAAATCCGGTTTTGATTTTCCGTCTGATCGGACAATCAATCGCGTCTTAAAGCGTGAAGGACTGATTAAAAAAAAGCACGTACGTTCCCAAAGGCGTTGAGTACCCGTATTTTAGAGAGCCGCTTGGCGTTAACAACATTCATCAGGCCGATCTTGTCGGCCCACGATACATAAAAGGTGACGGCAAATTTTATTCGTTCAATGTGATGGATGTATTTTCCCATCAAGTATACATCGAATCACAGCGCAGCAAACAGGATCAGAAAGTTGCCAATAGTCTATTGCGGTGCTGGAAGGCCATGGGACTCCCCGATTACCTGCAGATGGACAACGAGCTGAGTTTTCGCGGCAGCAACAAGTACCCCAGGTCCTTTGGCCTGGTTATTCGGCTTTGTCTTCATTTTGGCGTCCAGCCGGTGTTTATTCCAATTGGCGAACCATGGCGCAATGGAGTGGTTGAAAAGTTCAACGATACATACAACAAGAAATTTTTCCGCCGTCAGTGGTTTGCCAGTTACACCACATTGAAACGGCAGAGTAAAAACTTTCAGCGGTTTCACAACAAGCATCATCGATACAGCTGTTTGAAAGGAAAAACGCCCCATGAAGTGTTGAAGGTCTCGAATCACAATCCTTCAACGATCGGGGCAAATACCAAATTGCCCCAGTTAGATTCAATTGCCGATGGGAACATCATCTTGATCCGTTTCATTCGAAGCAATCGATTACTTGATATTTTCGGCGAAAAGTTCCTGGTTTCCAAAGATCTGGTATATTCTTATGTGAAGGCGATAATCGTGACCAAAATTCATCGAATGCAATTGTATCTTGGTGACGAGCTGATTGATGCATTTGATTACCATTTGCCGGTGATATCTCGGCAATGAATCCGCAAAAAAGCATCCTGGTCTCCGACGAGCATTTTGAGGGCCCATTCTCGCCCAGGATGATTTTTTGCTACCGCTGTACCTGAGAATACCTATATAGCGTTTGCTGCCAGAGTAATCGATGTCTTGGTCTTTTTCACCGTTAGACTTGGGTCATCGATGTCCTGGCATTTGACACCTAGAACCTATCCTTTGTGCCGAATGATGCAACCATTTCTTAGCCAAAAATGGGTTTTGCATCCAACCTTTCGCCAAACAGAGGGAAAGAGACTCACACTGTTATCATGGTGAACTGTAACACTCCACTTGGGCTTTTGGTCGGGCATCAATCCCATGTAAAGGATATGACCGCAATCGCAAGGGCACATCATCGCCGCGAACCATAAATAATCGCCTTCGCCTACAAGGTAAAGTTTGTTTGTATCAAGCTTATTAGGCAATTCTTCAACCCTGATCGCGGTGAGGCGAGCTCTGCGGCAAGTGACCCATCTCCAAAAGCGCTTAAAATAGCGCCATAATGTTCTCCATGCACTATTCATTCATTCTCATTAGTGTCCGGTTAAGAATCAAATAAATTCAGTTGGATATGACCGGAAGCAAATTTGTTATTGTAATTACTTCCTGTCATTGCCCATGAAATAAGGGTTTTTTCAAAAATAGTAATACTCAGGACCTGTAAAATTGTGTAGAGGCTCTGTTCAAGCTTCAAGCGCTTCTTCATGATGGCAACCAGCACGTAGACTGAGATAGCGATCCAAATCTGCGTTTTAACGGCAGGCTCAGAAATGCCAAAAAATTTCTTGATCCTTAGATGCTGTTTGATCCATTTGAAGAACAGTTCCACTTGCCATCGGCACTTGTACAAGTCTGCAACGGTTCGGGCCTCCAATTCAAAATGGTTGGTCAAAAACGTCAGGCGCTTTTCGGTTTCAAGGTCATAGTACTTGATCCGCCTCAGTTTACCCGGATAAGCATTTGCCGAATTTATTCTGACGGGTCGTACCGTCTGGTCACAGATGACGCCAGTGGACTTATCGACCGGTGCCGAGTACAAACGACGTAGTTGCGTGTTGGATTTGCTTCTTAGAATGAAGAAGGATAATCCACGGTGCAGCCTATAAAGCCTTTCGAAATCGAGATAGGCGCGGTCCATCACATAAATTGATCCAGGTTCCGGGAACAGCTCATCAAGAATGTTGACATCATGAACCTTGGCATCGGTGATGGATACAAAAGAGGGGATATTGCCCCTCAGATCAAGCAGCGTATGGACCTTTATCCCACTTTTCGTTGATCGAAACCGCGCCCACGGGAATACCGAACGGCAAAGGTCAATCGTTGATGCGTCCAGAGCGTAAACGGTTTCATCAAGTTGGAGACCAAAGTCATCATCAGCATAGAGTTTTCTGGCTTGACCGATCAGTACCTGTGCAAAGTCACAGTAGATACGCCAATCCCGCTTTTCGTTGGCATCGGCAAGGGTGCTTTTGGCAACCTTATTCTGAATGCCGATGTGATGAAGTTTGTTATGCATGGCCCGTAAACATAGTACCGTATCGCGAAGGATCTCACGATAGGTCAACTGAGCGAAGGCCATACAAAGGAACTGTTCATAGCATGTCAAAGAACGGATTCGGTAGTTGCCGCCGTAACGGTTAACGCATGTACGAAAACTCTTTTTGGGTAGAAAATCTAACAGCTGAGAAAAAACAATTCGCCCCTGATGCATCGCCGTTTCCCTTCGTTAAAATGTGCTGTGAAGGGATCTATAGAGCAATTTTAGCAAATTCAAAAGGTTGCCCATAGAAAGTTGGCGATTTTCGTTTTTATTTCAAAGATCTATAACGTTTTATGACGATCTAAACCGGACACTAATGATTCATTCTGTCTTCTTCCGAGCTAAGTGACGGCATACCTAAAAGCGGAATTATATCACCGCGACCAACCCACTTATTCAATGTAGCGCAAGGTTGTCCATCAGGTTCGTTGAAAAACGTTCCGGCATGCAATCCAATTCGGTTCACCGAAAAGGCCGAATTCGGGTCATCACGAAAAGGGTGTATACGAGCTAATAATTCGTTGACCCCGAGGGATGCAAAAAGCATGTTTACCGAAATAACGGCGGGCTTTTCCTCATCAACCCCTTCGATATACCCGGCCTTGAGCTGTTCCTTGTAAGCGATAGGATCCGCGCGCTTCATCGATGCGGCGCGTAGCTGTTCATGGGTATAGACCCCCCTGCTAAGAAGGCTCGATCCACCTGGTTGAAGGTAGTGAACGCTTCCGCAAATCTGGTCAATGCCGCCAGCTCCGTCTGCGGCAAGTTTTACACCAATATCAAAGTAGGGGATAAGATAAGCTGTTGATAGTTTATTCAGCAGGTGTCTTCCGTCAATGCCGTCCATGCAGCCAAACAAAACATCGCATTCCGATAGAGCCTTAACGGCATGGAAGCTGTAAAGGTCGTCGGCAATGGTTCTTACTTGAGTGCCGAAACGCATTTCGTCGACACTGCGGGCAAGGACATTGGCTTTGTATTCTTTGTTCAAGGCATCAGCCATGGTTGCTTGAGGAATCCGATTGAGGTTCTTAATTTCGATCCGCTCAGGATCAACGAGAACAAGATTGCCGACGCAATTCCTTGCGAGTTGTTCCACCACGAGACTACCGGTGCCAGAGCATCCGACGACACCAATCTTCAAAGCTTTCAGCAATTGATACGTCCCCTGGCCAAAGGCCTGCGCAACCCGGATACCATATTCATCCAAATGGGTGAGCTTTTTCCTTGAAAACCAGAATTTAAGATCATCGCCTACAAATTTTATGCATGCAATGGGCTGGAAATCATTATCGTCAGATAGGGTTCTACCCTTCATACTTCCATCTCGAAACATAATTACGCTTGCATGGAGAGCCATGTTGTCAGTCCAATCGCGGGCATAAGCGAAAAAATCCTTGTCGGACCTATCATCAACACGCGAAAAGGTATCAAAGCCATTCGGATGGCTGTGGATCTTGACAACCGAAAAATCCTTTATTGTTGCACGATCGAGGATTTCGGGTATTTTTTCGGTACGCCATCTGATGTAATCCGGCCCACGTTCACAAAACTCGTAGGGTATAGGCAGGACTTCATGAACGAGCAGACCATGAGAATCGACACCTTGTCGGCGACCACACAGGGCAAACGCGATCGCCTCCAAACCATCGTCAGGGAAGAGATGGGTCCGAAGCTGCTCGTGATGGCTTTGCGTCAATGATAAAGCTATATTCATAGTTAGTTAGACCTTTTTGAGCTCTTGCACAAGCCATTCTCCAACCAAGGCAATGTGAGTTGAAAGGTCGTCGATTCCGATTCGCCAGGGATTAGATGGAGTTCGATGCCTAGACCATTGTTGCCAGGTTTTTCCGTCAAAATTTTGATTGGAGATGGCCTTAATTGGTTTCCCATTCTTGCGTGACAGATGGGGGTAAAAATATACCATGTCGATTTGTGTATCAGGGTAGGTACTGCCGAGGCGAACATGCAGGTCGACACTTTTTATATTATATCCGTCGGGGATGCGGCTATATCCATAGATAACGACAAACTGGTTTTTCCCTTCGGCAACAGTTTCCCATGGAAGGTCCAATGCATCGAGAAATTCAATATCCTCTTCCGGGAGATCAAAGTGGTAACGAGGGGATGAGGTTGCAGCAGCCGGCATGGCTCCTTCTGTCTGGTCAAGCGGCAAGGTCATGAATCGTTCGACACCCGGGGTCCGGAAATCGACCACCGCATCGAGTTCAATTTTTACTGGTTGCCCTCCTTGCAGCTTCTGGTATAGCGCGAAACGTTCAACAGGTTTTTTTCCGGCCAATTCTAAAAGAGCGCGGCCCGTTATTTCGGGAACATTTACAACATAGTGATCCTTATCAATTCGTATGCGATATTTTACGGCGTGGGGTATTTTTCTACCTTCTTTTGCATGCTGCTCGATGTCAACAATATCATTGCATATTTCGTTCATGGTGCGATCTCCTGATTTACATTGATGTTTGGGCTCGCCATAAGGCGGGCCCAGATTTATTACTTTTCTTTTCGAACGCCTTTGAATGGTTTGTCATCAGCTTTTTGATCGATGAATCGACCGCTATCTGTGTCGCGTTTCGTCCACTTGTCGTTTTTCGGGTTATAGACCTGAGAACGGTCTCTTACGGCGCCTTTCCGGTGGCCATCACCAGTGGGAGGGTTAGTTGCCATTTTGCTTTAGCTCCTTTCGTTATGTTGTAGGAAAAATCAAATACCAACTTTGGTGCTAATCATAATGAGCATTGCAAAGTTTGTCAAGCACATATTTAGATTTGCTTGACATTATTAGCACGTGTGGTATTGTTATAATATCGCTTGAATTAGTCTTAAGGAGGTGAAATTATGACAGATAAAGAAAAAAAGGAGGGCGAAAGAAACCTGCTGGCTCAATACCTATCTGATATCAGAGCGTCCAAAGGATTAAAACTGCGCGAGGTTGAAGAGGCCACAGACAGAGAAGTCTCGAATGCATATTTAAGCCAGCTTGAGAATGGTAAGATCAAAAAGCCTTCCCCGAACATTTTGTACACCCTATCTACAGTTTATGATGTTAGTTATGAAAGCTTAATGGAAAAGGCGGGCTACATAGTTCCAGCCGGTAAAGGGAAAAAAGTTCCAAAGCGGGCAATCAGTGACCTTACTTCAGAGGAAGAGAAAGCGCTTCTTGAGTATTTGGCTTTCTACAGAACCAGAAAGAGGGGAAATGTTAAAAAAGGATGACTGCACCCTGTCGCATTCTGTTTATGAGAAGATCAGGAGAGAAGCGAAGCGCATTTTAATTGAATCCAACGCTATTGGTCGTTTCCCAACACCAGTAGCGGACATTATGGATGTCGCAAAAGTTGAGGTCGTAGATGACAATATTTTGGATGAGGGCTTTTTATCAAAAATAAGAAAAAAAGCCGGAAGGGCACTGAAAAAAGCGATATCTGTGACGCTGGGGGTGCTTGATGTGAAAGGCCGTTTTGTGTTCGTCGATAAGACTGTTCATGCGGTGAGACAGACATTTATCAAGATTCACGAAGCAGGCCATTTCATAATGGCTTGGCAGCGAAAATTGTATTCAATTGTAGAGGATTGCGAAAAGACCATCTCCACTGAAATTGAAGATCATTTCGATAGAGAAGCAAACGTGTTTACATCTGAAGTCTTGTTTCAGCTAGATACCTTTTCAGAGGAAGCTGAAAATCATGGATTTGGGATTCAGGTGCCTATCCGGTTGAGCAAAAAATATGGGGCATCCATTTACGCATCGATCCGGAGATATGTTTCTAAAAATTGGAGAGCATGCGCAGTTCTTGTGCTTGATCCTCCAGAGTTAATGGCTGGATGCGGGTTCAAAGCCGGACTTAGAAGAGTCGTTTATTCCGACAAATTCATTGAAGTGTTTGGCAAGATTAATTGGCCGGAACAGTATACGCCGGATGATGAAATCGGTTCAATGGTACCTGTCGGGGGACGAAGAATGTCAGCACCCAGGGAAATAGGGCTTAAAAACGACAATGGGGAATTATGCGAATGTATTGCAGAGGCATTTACGCAGACATATCAGGTTTTTATATTGATTCATGCAGTTAAAACACTTAAACCCGGATATTGCATCTGCGTTCTGACAGTAAGTTAAAAGACCAGTTTTAGGTTTTACAGACTCGATTTATAATCACGGTCGACGTTTCTTTGTTTCAGCAGCGGATAGAGCCGCAAGTTTAGAAGGAAAAAGCAGCCAGTCCTGTCAATTTGAACGCACCTCACCAGCGGTTGTTCGATCTGCGGTTGATTATCTCTACTGCAGGGCGGCCATCGCCCGGTAAAAGATCAATCGCATGGGGTGATCCCGTCGGATCTTGATCTGCCACTGACGGCTGCGGTAAAGCACATTGGCCGGCAGATGCAGCAATAATAAACCCAGGCGTTTGATCCGGGCCGTGCGCAAGGCCTTGGGCAGCGTCAGGCGACGGATGCAGTTGAGCAGGTTGTAGGCGATCAGGCCGGTCAAAAAGAGCGCATCGTTGGCCCAAAAGCCTTTGGTGCGGATGCCCGTGGCGGCAAAGTCGTTTTTCAACTCCTCGATGATCTGTTCCACCACGGTGCCGCGATTGTAAAGCCGCCAGATGTTTTCGGCATTGAGATGCAGGTTGGTGACCACGACTTCGTAGCGGCCCTCCATCATCTCGAACAGCGGCAGCTGCGGTGACTGTTCTTCCGCCGGCAGGTATCTCTCGATCACGGCCATGCGGCGGGGATGCGACCAGCCGTCCAGCTGGCAACGCATGTTGGCGGCAAAGTGACCGTTGCCGATGGCCCGCCACTTCTTGATCTTTGAGATCTTGCCGACCACGTTGGCGGTCAGCTTGACCTTGGCCACGTAGCCGGCCCCAAACTGTTCGATGGTGTCGAGCACCTTGCCGGCGGTCAAGCCCTTGTCCAAGCGAAAAACGGTCTGATCCATCGGATGGCTGCTTTCAGCCGCTATCTTGTGGATAAAGTCGTCCAGGCCATGACCGGAAGCACATGATCCGGGCCGCAGATAACCGTCGACCACTGAACGGGCCTTAACGTCTACGGCCAGCAGCGGATGGTAGGAATCGCGTCCGGGCTTATGGGGGTTGTAACCGCGGTCAGCACCCTCGATCTGTTGGCCGAATACACTGGCTACCGTGGAATCGATGGCCACCAACCGCATTCCGGGCTGGGCGACCTGATCACTCAAGCCGGTGACGATACCCTCAAGGCCCAGGTTGTGAAGCCAGCGCAGGTCGCCCAAGCGCCGTCCGAAGGTGGCTGGATGGGCAATCGCATCCCATTCAAACAGGGCTTTCAGGGCGGGATCGTCCAGTAACGCCGTATCGCTGACCGCTTCACCGCCAAGCAAACGAAGGGTGATCAATTGTTCGAGCACATGGCGCATTTGATGATGTCTGCATTCATCCAGCTCAGCGGTAAGGTGTTTCAAATCTTCTCGCACGCGGAAATAATCGAGTGCGCGGGAAACCACTGCCATACCGCCGTAGGAAGTGACGTTTTTGCCGGTAAACGAAAGATGGGCTTTTCCTTGCTTGATGACTTTACGCGGACGGCCTTTCTTGCTATTTTGTTTTCGCACCCTTTTGATGATTCCTTTCTCGTGGATTGGCCACGCTTAAGACTCCAGAATCATTATTAAAGGGTGCTTTCTTTTGGGTCAACCGTTTTCTCAGATGCAATATCCGGGTTAAAAGCACAAGAATGTTTTTATAGAATCCATAGATGAAATATTCCTCGAACCAGGAATTTAAAACTTTCTTTAAGCGCTTGCCCTAATGGATACTTTGGCTGACTCTACTGATACTGTTTGGACTGTTGTAAAAAAACCTTAGCGTAACTTTTCATTCCATTAATGGCCCACACCCCAGTTAAAAGGACTTTAACTGTGAGTCAGCTTGTTGAGGTTAATGATATCACTCAGCGGATCTACACTGTTCGTGGCGTAAAAGTCATGCTGGATCGGGATTTAGCTGATCTATATGGAGTTGAGACCAAAAGATTGAAAGAGCAGGTCAGAAGGAACATCGATCGGTTCCCGAAAGATTTTATGTTTGAGCTGTCCAATCTAGAGTTTAGAAACTTGAGGTCGCAAATTGCGACCTCAAGTTGGGGTGGCCCTCGATATGTTCCAATGGCCTTTACCGAGCAAGGGGTCGCCATGCTCTCAAGCGTTCTTCATAGTAAAAAAGCGATTCAAATCAACGTACAGATCATGCGGGCTTTCGTGCAACTTCGCCACCTGGTCTTAGACCATGCTGAACTTAAGCGTGAAGTAGCGGCGCTGCGCAGCCAGACTGAAGAACGGTTTGAGGTGGTTTTCACAGTTCTGGATAAACTGATGTCCGATGATAATGAATCAAAAAATAAGATTGGCTTTGTCAAAAAAGACTAATTGAATCAGATCGATACAAACTTGAGGTCGCAATTTGCGATCTCAAATAAAAAAGCCCCCGGTCCCGGGAGATCCGGAGCCGAGGGCGTTTAATATCGAACTTATTGTCCTTAATTAATAAAATGTTTGTCTGGTCAGTATTCAGCAACGGTCAGACATTCCCCAAACGGAGGAGTTGTCCCTCCCATACCCAACTTCGCCCACAATACCGGATAACCGGGATCATCGGGAAATCGGGTTCCTGCCAGGTCGGTTAGATAAACCAAATATGCGGGGCGCAGTCCCTTTTCATCAACCCATTCGAAGGGCGGTCGAAAATTCGTCCCCCCGCCGCCGATGGGATGGATCTTTATCGGCATATCGTGTCGACAAAAAGTCTCCACGCTCTTAACCCGGGTGTCGCAGTAAACCACCTTGACATTGGTTTCCACGGCTTCCACGATGGCCGTTATTTCGGATGCGAACTGTGCCACTTGCCGATCTCCTATAGATCCGGAAGTATCCACCGCGATAACCCCCTCTCCGATGGCCATGGAAGCCAGGGCCGGCAGATAGAGTCCCAGGTGGACATATCTTCGATTGGGCGGCGTCCATGAATAATCGTTGGACGTAACCTGCTGCATGAATCGCCTGAGAACCTCTCGCCAATCGACCCGGGGACGGGTGATCGTTTGCACCAAACGCTCCAGTCCGCCCGGCATATTCCCCATGGCCTTGGCCTGGGTGTAGGCTTGGGCAACCATTACCTTGACCTCTTGCAGGGCTTGAGCCATTTCCGCAGGAGTTGCCTTTTTACCGTCCTTGCCCGGATAGTCCCGGACCTCCCCGAATTCATCCGGACCGTTGGACTTAACTTTTACTTCCGGCAGTCGTTTGTAAATCGCTTCCGCTGACTGGTCTGTGCCCATGCCGCCCAGCACTCCCGCAGGTAAGACAAATCCGCTCTCTTTTAAAATGTCATTGATCGCGTAATCACAGGCAGCGTTCCAATTGCCGAACTCTCGAGCGCCTCGCCTTAAATGATGAGCCAGGGCCACATGCATCACCTCGTGGGCAAACAATCCCTTGATTTGGTCGGTACTGAGGCTGTTTACAAAGTCCGGGTTATAGGCAATGACAATCCCGTTGGTATAAGCGGTTTGACAATCCGGATCGGCAACCAGTCCCATGCGCAAGGCCAGGCTACCGAAAAAGGGATGATCGAGGGTCACGGCGATCCGTGCCTTGTTCATTTTATCCATGTCCGATGTATCCTTTCATGGTTTCCAGAATGGCCGACGCATCGGTGGCCACCTGGGAGCGTTTTTTCAGGTTGGTACGCAACTCATCCGGTTCAAAGCGGCAGAGCTTATCCTCGACTTGATGGCGCATATCTTCCAGTTCCTTGGAGTCGCTGAGGTTCAGTCTGGGAAGGAGCGCACACAACTCACACAGGTTGTTCACCAGGGAATTGCGAAACACCGCATCAGCCTGGTGGAGCTTGTCAGCCATGTGTTTGACGCTCTGGTAGAGCCGGTTCCACACATCCCGCATGGCCTCCTCAAAGGCTGACCGGTTGCGCTCCTGTATCCGCTTTCGGATTTGATCGATCTCTTCCGCCTGGAGGGTTACGCGAAAATCCGCTGCCGAGGGCAGGGGATCTATGAACACCTCAAGGCCATATTTGTTTTCGATTTGTGCACCATCAGGGTAATCTCCGCGGTTGAACATGCTATTTAAACGTACCCGGGCATCTTCAACCAGGTCCTTGTAGTCGGCAATGAACCGCGCTACGGCTTCCTCGAAGCTGGCCTTCAACCTCCTCATCTCGCTGGTATAGGGCAGATAGTTCTTCGACAGCAGGATTCTGGATCCATCGTCGCCCCAGGGCAGGGTGTTTTCATAGTGAAAACTACGGGCCGCATTGGCTGTTTTGGAGACTGTTTTAATGGCATCTTCAGCTACCAGCCGCTTGTTGAAACTCCCCGAATTTGTAGCGTTGTAAGCCTTCTCAATCTTGTGGGTTACCTGTTTGTCCTGCTTCCTGGCGCCCCATTGTTTGATGTGCAGGCGCACCAGCATAGCTTTTTGTGTAATCTCTGTCATTTTTCCTCTCCCCCCTTTTTAAATCAGCACGTCCTGATGATTGGCCGACCATTCGATAAACGCCCGCGTGTTTTGAACCTCGGGTGCGTAATGAATCGCATCGCGAACCAGCAGAACTGAAAATTCCGCCGGCAGCCGCAGGGCATACGCAATCAGACGCCCGAAGTTATTGTCGCTGGCCTTTTTTGCCAGGGCGCCACACAAGGCATAGAGGGCGGCCGGATCTTCAGGCACGATTGCCCCGGATGGATTTATCAAGACAGCATCCGGGCTTGGCAGGGACCGAAAAATCCGCAGAAAACCAAGCATTTCGATGGCCGCCCCTTCACCGACGGTGCCGGCTAAAAGATCGTATTCCACATCCGAGGAGGGGTTTTGCCCCAATACATTGGAGACAAACTCCCAGGACCTGGGGCTTGGAAAGGCTTTTTCGTCCGCCCGGCCTTCGAACTGATGCAGCAGTTCCGGACGGAATCTTATAAATGCGATGACTTCGTTCTTTATCCCACGCCTCAATGCCCAGGCGGTCCAGTCTTCGACGTCAGCATCAAAATTGATATGGACGAACCGGTTGGCCAGGGCGGAAGGCATCCGGTGGGTGACGGCACGATCACTTTCCCGATTCCCGGCTGCAATGACAGCCCAGCCTTCAGGCAATATGTACTCACCGATGCGCCGGTCAAGGACGAGCTGATAGCAGGCCGCCTGTACTAAGGGCGGTGCTGCGTTCAGTTCGTCCAAAAAGAGCACACCCTTTCCATCTTGGGGCAGGAAATCGGGTGTGGCCCAATGAGCGCGATGATCGCCGTTGATGTGGGGCAGGCCTCTCAGGTCCACGGGATCGAGCAGAACGGCGCGGACATCGGTGCAATCTACCTCAAGTTCTCTTGTTATCTGTTGAACAACCTGTGATTTGCCGACCCCGGGAGGACCCCACAGAAAGACGGGTTGCCGGCACTTGATGAGGATTTTTAAACTGGTCTGTACGTTGGATGGTTTCATTGATGACCTCCCTTTGGGCAGCCGCAAAGGTTCCTGTTGGGAGGACACCCCCCGTCGGGGAACCTATACGGCTTCCCCTGATTGAGGGTTTGATTGGGACTTGGCTGATTTACAATCTTGAAATTTGATCCATTACGCCACGCACTTTGTGTTTCGTGTCTTCGATTATTTTTTCATCTGCAAACGATTGATACGCATCCGAATCCATGTCCACGATGAGATGATCCAGAATCTGCACATCGAACAGGTGTGCGGAAGCCATGATCATGAGGGTGATCAATTTATCTTCCACGGAGGGCGATGGATCTCCCGACGGGTGATTGTGGCCGAGGATCAAGGCCTTGCAGGGCATGTTCAGCGCGGCTTTAATGATTTCCCGGGGTTGTACCATGCATTGGGCAAGGCTCCCTGTAGATACCAGATTGGCGCCGATGGGTTTGAGTTTGGTATTCAGCATCACCACAACGAAATTTTCACGATCCGTTTGCCCGAGTTCCCTGATTACTTTTTTGATCAGCTTGGAACTCGAGGCACTGTTGTTGATTGAGTCGCCACCCAGGAAAAGGATCTCCTGTTCCTTCACCATGTGCAGTTTATACGCGTAAAATCGATATTCTTTCCTATTCATGGGGCACCTCCCTATTTTTGACCGTAAAGGTCTCTCGCATCAGGGAGGACAACCCCTATCGGGAAACCTTTACGGCTTCCCCGAATTGGGGATGCAATTCATGTGTCAGTTAGTCGTTAATAATCTCCACGGCTTTTCTGATCGTCCTTTTAAGGTAAGCGGTTTGGCGCCGTTCACCTTTGTGATGGGTCCAATCTTCCCGTTCATTTAATAATCGCTCGGTAATTATCTCCGGGTCCACGCCCTGCCGCAGCAAAGCGAGGACATAGGCAAAATCGGTGGCCGAGTCGTCCCCGCGCTCGTAATCGCAGCGCTGGACGTGTTTACCCGACCGATTATGCTTTTTAATACATACCTTCGCAATTTGTAGACATACCGGTTTCTTTGGAAGGGTTATTGTAGGTACTTGGGCAACTTTTTGCCAATCCACCCAGATGAGGCGGGAGAGGGGATAGTGTCCATCCTGTTCGTATTTGTTCTTGCGGTTCCGGAACCCCGGACAGCGGCCCCAGCGTGAATTTGGGTCACAAGCGGTATCGGAGTTGAAATATCTGATCCAATACCTTTTCTCCGGATTGCTGATACTGCGGCCGGCCTTGACCCAGACCTGAAAGTTGCCCGGGCTGGTTTCGACCACCAGGCGTCCGGGCTTAAAGCGGTCCTGCTCTTTTTGGTACTTCAACCTATCTTCCGGGATGTCATCTAAAAGTAGAAAGCGCCGCTCATCTTCAGGCTTCATAAAAATATGATACCCTCTGGCATTCATTGCCCTTAGATACCCAATTTTATTGCTTGAAGGTGTAAGCGACCACAGCCCATTATCCGGATTCATGACACCGATCTTCCAAAAGCCAAAATATCGACCAAGTTTTTTAAATATCCGCTCCATCGATACCCCCATAAAAAAGTAGAGCCCCTGGATCACGCGGCTCAATTCATATGTGATCCAGGGGCGCTGGTTAAAACGGAATATCGTTATCCGCATAATCATAGGACGCGGACTCGGGATACTCCGCCATTTCCTGTTTCTTGGGTTTGGCGTCAAGCGCTCGCCACTTGTGCGCGACAACGCCCGTGGCATAACGGGTTTGACCCTCCTTGTCATATTTTCTTGTTCGCACTTTCCCTTCCACATAGACCAGACGGCCTTTGCTCAATATTTTGGCCGCATTGTCGGATAAACCGTTAAATGTGGCAACGCTGATCCATTGGGTGGTCTCTTCGCCTTTGAAATATTCGTTACATGCCAGGGAAAAGTGGGTAATCCCTTCTCTGGGTGTCAGAGGATCCTGGCCGAGGCGACCGATCAGGGTCATTTCGTTTTGGTCAAATTCCTTGTACCTTTGTTTTTCTCCTTCGCCCAGGATCCCAAGCCGTTTGGCCCGGATCTCGAAATAATAGCGGATCTCGTCTTCCTTTTTATAGCTGCCGGTGTTGGCCGATCCTTGAACAAAAACGAGCGCGCCCTTGGCAACGCCTTTCATCTGTTCGGCAACCGGCCCGAAAGCAGCCACATTCACCCACTCAGTGCGCTCATTCAATTCGTTGTCTTTGCTTTTCCATGTCTCCTTTACCGCCAATTGAAATCGACACGCGGTTTGCTCACCGCCATTTAGAAAATTGGCCTCTTTTCCCAACCGTCCGATGATGATTGCTTTGTTCATGCGATGCTCCTTTCGTTTAGCGGGAACAAAAAACACCTGTAGCGCCAAGGTGCGCTCAAGTGCTTTGGTCCCTTGTTAATGGATGTCTATTGAAAAGTTATGGATGAATTGTGTGGGGGTGTGGGGTGTGGGTATGACATTGTCGCCGGCAAACAGTTCCGCTTCTTGGCTTGGCCGTTGCAGAGCGTGTTCTCCCAAGGTTTGGCTGATGCCGTCTGGGGTGTGGCGACTAGTGGTTCGTGGACACCGATCCGTTCAAGGAATGAATGGATCTGAGGTAAGGATTGTTCAGGGTAGAAACCTGTCATCCCGAGGTTCGCGAGAAGGCGAAGGGAACAATGAAAAGACTTTTCATTGAGCAGATAATTACTAAAATTCTATAGAAAAAATAAAAAGTCGTCAAGTAAAATTTTACTTCCCGATGTAGCATGCATGAACCAGGATTTGGGCTTTCATATTTAAGTTCTGGATCTCATATCTTGACCATATATCATAGGCTCAGCTCCACCCTGAAATCTGTCGCCTTCACCACAGGCCTTACCGCCCCTTTTTCGCGGAGCAGATCCACAATGCCATAGTTCGAAAGCGTTTTTAGTGTTCTTGAAAGGCTGGATTTTTTTTCAACCGGATATCTGATATCATTTCAAGGTCTGATAGGGAATTCGGATGGCGATCCCGGATGATCCTTAAAAGCTGCTGGTATTGCCCACTTAAAATTTGACCAAGGGATTCCATGGACTCAAACCATACTTTGGGTTAATCTTTTCGGGACTTGTCAGCCGGCGCTTAACAGCGCCTGCAACCCGGATGATAAGCGCACGAAGGCTCCTGATAAGCGCACGAAAGCTCCTGATGAGTCTTGGAAATATTTCACTGTTTTTGGTGGCCACCGCGCCTATCAGGAAAGTTCAGACGTCTGAACCATGTGCCTGGCCTCAACTGACAACCTGCTATTCAACAACAATTTATAAGAAATATATTGAAAAGCTTATATTTATAACTTATGTTGGATCATATGAAGCAGATCCAATGGAGAATGAAAGCGCTGCGCCAACTTCGTAAGATCAAGAACAAACGGCAGCAGGCGAAAATCTATGACGCCGTCGATGGCTTGAAGGATTTTCCCAACTGCCCGAATGTAAAAAAACTAAAGAATCGTTCAGAGTATCGTCTTAGGATTGGTTCCTGGCGAGTGCTGTTCACAGAAACATTGGAAATCATCAGCATTGAAGAGGTTAGGAAACGCAATGAGCGCACATACTCCGAATAGTGTCCAAATTATTGAAAAAGACGGTCATCCTATGTTTGCGGTGATCCCCTATGAGGATTACCTGGATCTTTTGCCGAAAGATGAAAGGGCGACTGTTCCCCATGAGGTAGTGGGCCTGGTGGTCAAAGAGGGAATGAACCTGGTCAAAGCATGGCGGAAATACCTGGGCCTTACCCAAGCAGAAGTTTCCCGCCGGGCCGGAATCTCCCAAGCAGCCCTATCTCAGATGGAGCGGACCGATAACAAACTTCAAAATGCAACTCTGGAGAAACTGGCCCGGGCAATTGGCCTATCCATAGATCAGCTCACAGACTGATTCTTTCGTTCTCATTGGCACACACCTCCTTCTCTGGCAGCTCACCGGCGGGTTCCTTCTCGCTTGCCCGAGATCTGATTGACCGCATCCATTAAAGCCGCCCGGACCATTTTGGTCTTGTTTTCGAGGGGATGCTTCTCCAAAAACTGTACCGACACGGTAAACCGTCCCTGCTTTGATGTCCACGTCCACTGGCTGAAAGTCTCATTTTTAGCTGGTTGTGTACCCGGTTTATTCCGGTTTGTATTAAAAGAGTTCGAATCGATATTTTTATCCGAATGTTGGACCCCAACCGGTTTGGTCTGATTGCGGATATCCCGAACGGTCTTATTCCCATCGGAAGCCATCTTTAAGATTTCAATCTGCTTTTCAGGCTCCGTTTCCCGGGAGGCTTGGATTTGAACCTCTTTGGAAAGTTCAGACGTCTGAACCTTTTTCTTGGCCTCATCGGAGAGCCGCTCCAGGCCCAGGACCTGACTGACATAGCTTTTTGACTTATTGATCAGTTTTGCGATGTCGTGTTGGGTGAACCCGTAGGTCTGAATCAATATCCGAATGGCTGCGGCCTCTTCCAGGGGCGGGATATCTTCCCGTTGGATGTTGGCAATAAACTGCATGAGAAAGCGGGTCTTGTCATCGGGTTGTTTGATGATACAGGGAAGCGTGTCGAGACCGGCGATCTTGGCGGCCCGATAGCGCCGCTCTCCACTAATGATCAGGAAACAATCCTCATTTTCAGAATATTGGACCGTTATCGGATCGATGATCCCGCCGATCTGTCGGATGGACCGGGCAAGGGACTCAAGGGTTTCCTGAACAAATGTTTTTCTGGGTTGATTCGGGTCCGGCTGGATACGCTGGATCTCAATCAACCTTGCCGCCCGGATCGGGCGGGTATCTGCCCGGTCGCCCCTCTTTGTAGCTGTATCCAAGGTCGGAGGGACCAGGAAGCTGGATCGATCCCGGGCATTTTGGGAAAAGTCTTTAGCCATACATGACCTTCCTGCCAAGCTGGCGAAACGCCTCGGCATGCTCGCTTTTGGGATAAAGCATGGTAACGGGTTTTCCCAAAGTGACGGCTTCCGCATACACAACGGCGTCTTTCAGCACCTGGTCAAACACCCGCTTGCCCAGGTGGTTTTGGATCATGGCCTTGAAATCCTGTTCGATACGTCGGCGGCCATCGTATCTGTTGATCAGGTAACCCAAAATCTCCAGCCGGGGATTGGCCCGCTTTTTCACCTTGTGGATCAAGGCGTGGACATACCCCGTGCCTTTGACACTGTAATCCTGGGCCTCCAAAGGGATGATTAGACCGTCAACGGCCGTTAATACCGACCATGTGGCCATCCCTAAATTGGGAGGAGAATCAATAATGACTACATCGTATTGACCATTGATTTCATCAAGCTTGTCGGCCAGATAATAGTGAGCGTCCCGCTCGGATTGAAGCTCGCTTTCCAGTTTGGCCAGACTCAAATTGGAAGGAACGATTTTGATGTTGGCATATTGGGTCCGATGAACGGCCGCTTCGATGGATACCCCATCATCCCGGATTACATCCGTGACCACCAACGGCAGGTTGTGGATATCCGGCAAAAAGGAGGAACTTAAGGATCCTTGCTGATCCATGTCCACTAAGAGCACTTTCAGATCCATCTCGGCCAGGGCTCCGGCCAGACATAGGGTGATGGTGGTTTTGCCCACACCGCCCTTATTGTTGCAGATACCGATCTTTTTCATGGAAGATTCCTTTTTATAGCGTTTCCCAGGCTATTTTCAAAAAAAAGATTATCGAAGGGGTGCCCTGTTTAAACCGCCTTGGAGATAATGTCGGGGTACTCCACCTTTAACCTGGACGGTTTGACCAGTTCGGTTTTTCCCTTGTAGCGACCATTGATTCCAAAAAGATAGAAGATGCGTTTTCTCAAATTGAGTACATCTTCCGGACGCACCGCGGCTTCCTCGGCACAGCGCATAGTGATGCCGCCGCCCAGTTGAAGAAAGGGGTCGTATTTCTTGCGGGTGCCCGACGATTCACTCACATATCTGGCTGTCTGGGGATCGTTGACCCGCATAAAGATCTTGGTGTTCAGGTTGTCCAGAATCTTGCGGGCCATCTGCTCACCGATGGCTGCAGTGATATCGGCCAGCGATTGGGTAAATACATTTACCATTGCGCCGGCGCCGCCGGCCTTGTTGAACAGGTCTTCGATGCCGATGTAGCAGGCATTGGAAAACTCATCGATGTAGATGGCCAACGGGGGGTCGATCTTTTGACCAGAAGCAAAGCGCCGGCCGATGAAGCTTTGAATCATGGAGATCAGGATCCGGGCCATCATGTCGCTGACCTTGCCGGACAGCATACTGCCGGTTTGAACCACCAGGATGACCCGTTGGCCGTTTTCCAGGCGCTTGACGAAGCGATTGGATCTGGCCCGACCGATAATCCGGCCCATATTGCCGATGGACAGAGCGGTAAGGACCGTGCGCAAAGACGATGTCACTTTGCCGAAAAATTCTTCCCGGGCCTGCAGGATCTTATTGGCAATATGGACGATCTCCCTGGCGCCGGGATCTTCGATTTTTGATAGGGTAGCCGTCAAATCCTCGATCTCCTGGGCTCCGCAGCGCCTGCCGATCTCCGCGAAGTTGATGGACAGGTCGGGCGTCGCTTTCTCTTTCAAGGCCAGCAAGCCCAGGACGATCACGAGGGTGGTTTCATAAGCCACATTGTGAAAATAGGCGTCCTTGGCCTGAACTCCGGAGACCACATGATTGACGATCTCTTCCGGGCTGAAATAGTAGGCCAATGGGTTGATGGTGGCAGAAAAGTCAGGATAGATGGGATTGATCAGGCATAACTCATTGGCTCTTTCGTTATCGTAAGCGGTCTGTACGATTTTGGAGAACAGCTCCAGGTCGCCTTTGGGGTCGACCACCACCACGCTATAGCCCTTGGCGATGTCCTGGGTCACCATGTGTTCAATCATTTTGGATTTGCCGATGCGGGTGGTACCGAAGCACCCGATGTGTCCGATCCGGTCCGTGTCGGGGATCTCGATCCTGCGGATGGGCCCCTTGAGATCGTTAAGGAGAACGCCCCGTCCGATTGTGGTGGCAGGCTTGCGTAACCAGAACATTATTCCATCCAAAAGCGTTCGGCATGTTTGCGCTGGTAGCCGCGATAGAGGGAAACCAGCCAAATGGTTAAAAAAGGGGTCGCCACCGCCCCGGTGAAAATGGCCAGAATCCGAAAAGCGGTGATCAGAAGGTGCTCTTTCATATTGACGATGGTCATGAAAACGCCGCTGCCAAAACCATGATGGATTTTAGCCAAGGCGCTTCCCAGCCCATGAGCGATGACCGCGTTGTAATTGTGAAGGGCGATCAGCAAGACGAAAATAATGATCGCCTTGATGATCAGGCTGAACATGCGCCCCACCAACAGTGCGTCAACGGCACGTTTGGTTATTCTGCCGATCCGGTAGCGGCTCAGATAGGAACAGAGCGCCACTGCAATGATGATGGGCAAGAGGTTTAGCATCCAAAGGAAGGTGCGGGACCGGGCCAGGGGGAAGCGAAGCGCGACCGACTCCATGAGATAGTCGCTGTGCATGAGCGGCATGATGATGGCCAGCAGGAGGGCAAACACCATGCCTTCGACAAAGCCGTTGCCAAAACCGATACTGAAAAAGTTCAGTTCCCCGCGAATGGTGAGAAAATCCTGGGGAATTTCATAATCCGATCTCTCCATGACGGCAAATTGTTGAATCTGTGCAATGGCGTCGATGATATTCTTGAAATAGGTGCGCGTGCCTGCATCGCTGCTACTTGAAATGGGAATCGCGTTGACGGTTTCGTCTTTCGTCATTTTGCAACCCAAGGCATCCAGGGCAGGGGAGGGGAAATCAATAGGGCCAGTAGTCCACCACCCACTGTTTTAATAAAGGGATCGCCACGGTGACGGTAATCACGATAAAGGCGATGATGAGATTGCGGTCCATGACAGCAAAGATCATCCCCGCGAAAAAAAGAACGCCCGTGAACCATAGTGTCGGGTCAAACCCTGGATACCGCCGTCTGATCTCCATTTGAAAATAGAACCCGGCCACCAGAAATAAAAGAACGACGAGGCTGGTTACGGTCTTTAAAATATACGCGGTCATGGTCTATGCGCTTTGATAGACTTTAAACTTTTCAGGCGGCGCCCGGTTTCATCGACGGGGCGGTTTCTGCCCGAATCTTCGGTTTCTGGATAAAGGTGCGAGTAGAGGTAGGTCTTCGTGGGCAACCCCGCATCGAACCGCATCGCATACTTGCCGCTCTCCAGCCCGCGGTCCGATTCGAAAAATTCGATCACGGCCCGGGGGTCCAAGAGTTCGAGGTTTTTTACCCTGCGTTGACCGTTTAATGCCTCAGCAACGGTGTCAAGGGTGTAGTATGCCCTTCCATTGTATTGGAAAGCCGTGGTGCGACCGGCTTTTAAATGGGTTTTCAGGGTGGCCAATAGGCCTTTTTCATCAAACCACGGATCGTTACGATTTAACGGACGATTCGCCGTAGGGTCTAAATTGGGACTTGTTCCCCTATGTTTGGAAGCAACCGCTCCTGGGAATTTGCTGTTTCGTAGCCCTTTTTGTGCATCATCCCCAGCGTTGCCGTCGACGGCGACAACGTCATTGGTATCACGCCACAAAGGCGCCAGATCCGCGATGGGTATGGTGCGGATACCCGAGGGATGCAGCTTCTTTTTCCTTGAGAAAAATCCAAACATGTCGTGGTTATTCTTTATGATGCCGTTTGGGGTGGACTATCCAGCGACGCTTGATTTTGATTCTTCTTGATGGATTTGTAGGTACGTGATTGGCGATAGTCGATACCCACCTTGGAGCCGATGAATTTCAGGTGATCTTCGAGGCTGAAGATGATTTTATAGTACTCATCCATATAACCGGTGAAGTCTTCGATATTGATTGAGCGCATCAACTCGTCCCTGAGCCTGCTGATGATAATGTCCCCCTGGCGGGTGATGTCGGCCATCATGTAGGTGTCCGAGGTGTTGGCCATGATGACCCGGGATCGGGGGTGTTTGGCCATTTCGATAAAAAAATCTCTTCCCCTTGCCGGTGCGCCGTTGTCACCTTTTTTTGTCTCAGTCATCGTGTGCTCCTTTTTTTCAAGGATAAAATTGCAAATACTCTCCTGCCAGGGGTTGGCGAATCTCTTTGGAAAGAAACAAACCCCACCGATAGCTGGGGGCCGTGGTCCGAATCCACGATTTGACACCCGGCAGGCGCCGATAGCAGCGGAATTTGTACTTGGGAAATTTACTCGATAGCACATATTCCGGAAGCGTTTTGGATCTGCGCGAAAGATGAATTCGGACATTTTCCCCTTCCATTCTGACCCGTTTAATATGGAATAAATGGGTTGCGCCGAGGGTATAGTGTTCCTTTTTTATTCCATCCCTATGGTTCAGTATGCCTGTTCCGCCTTTCAAGCTGATCTTGAAATGGGTTTGGGACATTTCGGTGATCGTTCCGGGCACGATTTTGCGCTCACGGGGTTTCCATTTGAGATAAGATGCCAGCGCTTCCTGCTCAGCCATTAGACGTTCTAAAATGGGCCGGGCCAGTTGTTTGATTTGGGGCGGCAATTGCTCCAACGGGATTGAGAGGGGGATATCTTTCGAACCATTGGGCTCAGCATGGCCATTGAACCGCGCGATCCATTTTTTATGAGCAATGGGGTCGAAAAGGACGCAAACGCTATGGGTATCCAGATTAACGATGCAATCCCTTACCTGAAAATACTCGATCACGGCTGTTTCAATGGCTTGATGCGCCGCGCGTTCCTCAATTTCGTTCAGATGGATTGATAGCTGCTGCATATGATCGACAACCTGTCTGTTCCGGGTAATCCGGAAAGGGTTCACCTATCGAGCCAAAACTATCGGTTCATCGTATGCACCACACTCCTCGGCGTATAATTGGCCGCTAATGGCATTCTCGCCGTCGAATTCGCCATTGATACTCAAAAAAACATAGCGTTGTTGATTGTCGTCATAGCCGCTGCATAGAATCTCAACATTGCTGCTAAAATGAACGGTAGTACCGGAATCACTCGTAAAGCAGTCGTCGCTTGTATCCCAGGCTGCGGCATAGGTGTTTCCCCGACCGCTGATGGTGATGGTATGCGTGACGCCATTGGCTGATCCGATCCAGGTGCCCGCCAACGGACCGCCTTTTTCCTCAACTGAAGATCCTGAATCCGAAGAGCCCGATGATCCTCCGCAACCGGCCAGGCCAAGCAGACAGCACACAGTCACGACAATCATCAGGTTTTTTAACATTGGTATCAGCACCTTGTTAAAAACTATCAAAATAGACCTTCAAGCGCTCGATATAGCGGATGACATCCTTTTTTACCGGATCGCTTAACGCGGTCAGGGGCTTGCCCGAGCGGTAGCAGGCGATGGCTTCGATCAGCTGGGGCGGAATACCATAGGTTTGGCCGGCACGTTCAAAGCAGAATGGAAAGGCGTTTTTAGGGCACATTACCGCTAAAATAAGCAAAACCATTGTGACCATATGAAGGCTCTTAATCCCCATCGCCATAGCGGTCTTTGTGGAAAATATTACTTTTTAGAGAGGAATATCCTGGATTAATGATTGGATCATCATCAAATTCCCTTTCCATATCCAACGTAGAAGGAAGTTCAGCTTTGTCTTTTTTCTTTTCACTCTTCGGTTTGTAGCGAATAGATAACAACCGATAAATGCCACCCAGAATGAAGAGTGCTCCGAAAAGGATCATTATTAAAAAATATGTTTCGTCACTCATTGCAGGCCTCCAAATCGATCTATTGTGTTGTTTCCCTTTTCTTACCCCATGTGTCACATGCCCACATCATCCCAATCCTTAAGACGTTCTTGCATGTTTTTTTTGTTCTTATCAAAATCTTTAAGCCCGTTTCGCATTTTATCCGCCGTATCCTGGGCCATGTCCTTGATGTGATTTTGACTATACTCATTGATGGCTGATTTCATGTATCTGTAGTTATTGGCTGTCATGGATCTGATTTCATTTTGTAGTGCTTCTCTGGCGGCTTCATTGGTCGTTGCATTAGCGGTTACATCCATGAGGCGCTGGGTAATCACGTTTTGGGATAACTCGGTTAAATCTCGTTTGGAGAAGGATACACCGGTGTTACCGGAAGCACCTATGCCTTTACTGATCCCCCCACTGACGGAACCGCCCCATGATGAAGCCACCTGATCAAGATAGTTCTGATTGGCAGATACAAAATTGGAAGAAACGGCCTTGGCAATCTGCGGGACCACTTCGGCGCGTTGGGATGCCTCTGTCAGATCGATGCCCCTGATCATCGTATCGATTCCCTGACTCAACCGGGAAAGCACATAGGGTGACCCAAACCCGTTGAACCGCTCACCCAATGTCATGCGGTCCATCGTGTGGCCATCGGAAGATCCCAGCGTAACGGGCGTGCCGTCGGACATGAACCCCTCGGCCTGCTGGTAAACCCCAGACTGCCCGTAAACCCGGCCCGAGGTCATGGTTACGGGTTCCCCCGAGGATGGGTTGGTCAAGAAGTAGGGACTGTCGGGCGTGATGGGGCGCTCAAAGTATTGGCCGATCTCGTGATAGCCGGCACCGGACGATACATTGATGTTGGATGGCACCACATCGCCGCTTTCCGGATTGTAAGCCATTTTAAAACTCACTTGGGAACCCTGGAGCATTTCCGGTGAAAAATGGTGCCCGTGGGCGCCAAAATAAGTTGCCAGGGCGCTGGCTTCATCGGCGTCCGGAGATACGTCCATACGGGCGGCGGTCTGAATGTGGCCTTTAAGATCGGGGTTATCGTTCATCCGATTGAGCAGATCACGGTTTGCAGGGCTGACGGAGCCTTTTTGGAGAATATCCCTGGCCGCGACATTGGCCACGATGGAATGGGCGCTGTGGCGGGCGCTATCGGTGTAGGCGGTCTGGTAGACGCCCTGGGGGCCCAGATCGCGGTTGGCATCCAATGTACCCCGCTGCTGGGTGCCCTGAATAGTGCCAACCTGGGCTTGCCGGTCATTGAGATTGCCACCTTCACCCAAAGCTCTGAGAGCGGCATCTCTTTTTGTCATTTCCGTACTGGTCCGGTCGTAATGTTGCTCCATACCGAGGCTTTCGGCTCTTTCGGCGGATGACAAGCCGCTGGCCACCTGATTTTCCTGCATCAGGTCCCTGGCGTCCTGTCCCTGCATGCCTTTGATCCCGGCCTGCTTGTTGACGGCAGTGTATCTGGCCGAGCCATCCAGCGTGCGGTTGGTCATCTCCCGGCCTTGGTGAGTTGCAGCCCCCGGGAACGATCCCCCGCTGTCGGCAATCAGTTGCCCGCCGCCCGCGACGTTGCCGGCATAGGCGAGACTCGAAAGCCGCACCATCTCGTGATAGCCTTGGTTGCGATGGGTCTCCAATGGGATCGGCGCTTTGGCGTAGGACTCCAAGGTGTTGGCCTGTTGGGAGGGATCATTAACCTGGGTTGCCGCCGCTATACCAAGATGACCAAATTGCATCGTATTGGCAAAGTGGGCCAGGGCGGCCCCGCCGAACTTGGCGATCACCCCGGAGATCACCCCGGCCAGGATCATGGTGGCGGCGCGGGTTTTGCCGAACATCAGCATGGATCGGTGACTTTGGTTTTCAATCATGCCGATGGATTTGAAACTCAGCCCGTTGCGCCTGATTTCATCGAAGAAGTTGACAGTATGGTCCATGGCATAACTGTGGATCAGGGCATCGCACACCTCCCAGGCCGTCAGGAAACAGAAAAAGCCGATGATCAGCCCCCCCACGCGACCCAAAAGGGGGGTTGGCAATAATATGACCAAAAACGGCACCAACCCCAAATAGATCGCGGTCATCACCTCTTTGATCAGCGGCAGCCAGCGATCCGTTGAGATGGCTTCACCGGTCAGCGCAGTGCCGATTTTGTAATCCCCCAGAGTGCCGATATCGGCGCTTAAGGCTGCGTTCCAGAGTTCCCGGGCGATCAGGATATTGCGGGTCACCTCAGAAGGGGCCACATCGCCTTCGGTGATGTAGGATAAAAATTCCGTGGTACGCTCGATACAGCGTTCGATCTGATCCTGGCCAACCATCCCCTCGCTGTTGTGATAGCCGGCCTCGGTACACTTGGTGCGCCAGAAGTTCATGTTCTCTGCGGAGATGTCGGTGATGCCGTTCAAGTCGCCCACGATCAGATCATAGGCCTCGGCGCAGCTTACCGTGGCTCCGGTTCTGAACTCATCGCTGAAATAGACCGTAAAGACCGACGGGTTTTGCGCCGCTGCCAAAAGCTCGGTTAGATCTGAACTGGTGGCGAACAGATTGACGTTCAGTTCGCTTTCCGGCCGCAGGATCTCAAAAGTGACGCAATCCTCACAAAAGCGCCGCAAAGAGGCGTTTAGATAGCGTCCATTGCCGGTGTCGCTGGAGATGTCGACCTGCCCGTTATAGATCTGGCGCAGGATATTATAGACATCCCCGTTGGCGTTCTCCCGGTAGTCGTAAACCCCGGGCGCCGCGGATGTCCATATAATGTCGGTCATGGTACGGGTAAAACTGTTTTGCATGCCGGCTAAAAGGACCACCCCTTCGGGGACCTCGGCCACCTCCTGGTGGATATTCAGCAGTTCGTCATAGACCACCATGGTGGTTGTGGGTCGGAGCAGGGCGATGTAAACAATGCACCCGGCCAGTATGGTAAAGGCCATATAAATGAATCCCAACACGCTGCCGTTGCGAAAAAAGCCGATGGCGCCCCAGGCCAGCCAGAAGGTCAGGGCTACTACCAGAAACGCCACAAAGAGCCCCTCATAGGAGTTGTCCGAGAAACTGAGGGCAATCCGGCTCAAGGCATTGTGAATCGAATGAAACCCCCCATAGGTCACATACTCCCTAAACGAGTCCGGAACCTGGGCCATGGCATATCCCGGCTCGATTAAAACCAGCAGGGGGAGTAGCTTCAAGGGATGTTTCATGGTTGAATCCCCGATCGGTCAAAGGACGTTTGGGCCAGCCGGTCGCTTCGGGCCTGGACCAGACGTTCTTGCTCCAGATCGTTGGTGATACGCTGCATGGCAACGGCATAGGCCCCGTCGAGATAGCTGTACATGCTGTCCAGCCGGCCCAGGATCGCTTCAACATAGCTGGCCGGCTGTTCAACCAGTTGTTGGAGACAATTGCCGGCGGCATCCGGCCCCAACTGGTTCTGGGCGATGCGCATGGCGTCGTGATAAAGATTATAGGTGTTGAACAAAAGCGACTTGCTCATGTAGTAGGCGTAAGAGAGGGCACATACATAGGCCATCCGACCCGAGATCTCTTCCACGTTATCCAGATTGCCCACAGCCTTGATGTCGTTGAGCACCAGCATATAGACCGGTGAGGGCATAATTTCGATAAACGCCCGGGCCGGTTCGGAAAGCTCCGCTTTGGTGCCAATGGCCGTGATAATCTCACGAATCATGGCAAACGACCAATTATAGAGAGATTCATAGTTGACTCCGCCGATACGAATATAGTCCAAATGCGCACACTCGCTTTCGGCGTTACGGGTGATCAGATCCCCATAAATCAGCGCATCCACATCCCCCGGATCGTTATAGCACGGCCCCACCATGAAATAGCGACCATCTTCGATAACCACATCCCCGACAAATGCTGACATGATCCGGGTTTGGGATTCGGGAATGTCGTTCTCTCTGGCAACGTTGGCCAACAGCGAGCCGTTTCTGAAAAAGACCCGCCGCATCGCTTCCGGACAACCGGCGGTCATGGCGCCAACGGTAACCCCGGTTTCTCCTCTGACCTGGTCGGTGTTGGCCCTGCTGTATTCATCCTGAGAGCTTTGATAGAACCCGTTGATACCGCTTTCGACCAGGAATTTCTGGAGGGCCTCGGACTGATCTTCGCCCGAGGAGGTGCTTTTCAAATAGGTTGCAACACCCTTGGCGGCCTTGCAATCGTCGAGTTGCAGCTGGTTGAGCCGATCCACCAGGGCTTCCAGGGACTTCATCGATTTTTGGATCGGCTCGGAAAGTACCGACATGGCAATGTCGTAGACAAAGGTGGCCATCCCCCCCTCAACGATGCGTTCCAGCTTTTCCATCAGATACTCCGCCTCCAGGTAGGAAACACTTCCCAGGAACATATCGATGCCGCCGCACCCGGCACGAAAGCGCGGTGGGGCGTAGTTGACCAGATAATCCTTTTCGTTGCGATAGCGAAGGGACAAGCTGCCGGCCGAGGCATAGCCCCGTTTCTGGCTTTCGAACATATTGGGTCCGCTGGTCGTCGCTTGTTGAATCCAGTTGTCGATCCAGTCGTCGGCAAACGCTACACCGGACGTCATGAGGACAATGGTGATGGTAAGCAACAATCGCTTGTGCATGAAAACCCCCTGGCTAATTTGCGGCCTCAAAAAAATCCATGTGGTAGAATTGTTGCGGATCGGCGCGGCCTTCCATCAGGCGTACCAGCTGGTAAATCCGTTTATTCAGCTGATCCAGCGCGATGACACCCGAGGAGATGATTTGAGATTCTTGGGTGGCGCGAGATACCAGAAGCAGGGTCGGCGTCATCTCAACCTTAAATTTTGCAGCCAGCGCCGGGTTCTGGCCGATATCGATCCGCCGTACGGCCCAGCGGTTCAAATATTCGAAATGGGCCAATATCTCATCCTGGGCCTCACAATGCCCGCACCCCGCTTGATTGAAGGCAATGATGGCATATCGATCCCTGAAGTTCTCTAAACTGGCTTGTATATCTTTGCTGCGTTGCTGGAGATAGGCGCTGCGGCCGGGCTGTGAATAGGGATACCGGGATTCACCGGTCAAACGGGGATTCTGCATGGCCACATAGCCGGCGACATTGGCCATCATGCGGCTCTTTTTTTTGGCCACGTCGGTGGCCTCTAAAAACCTCAGCACATTTTTTTCGGTGGGGCGGTGCACCGCGTGTTTGAGCCGCGCGTCGATCACTACCTCAAACCGGTCCGGATGCAGGTCGAACAGATCCTCATAGCTGTAATTGTCCGGTGATGCATCCCCTTCGGGTTGTATCATAACGGGTTGATCTGTAACCGTTGGATCTTGATCCCGGGGCGCCTGCCAAATCGGATCGTCGTACCAGAAATAGCCCCGTTTGCGATCCTCCCAGAAGGTGTCCCCTGCCAATGCCGATGATGCCAGCATCAACAGGTTAAAAAAGAGGAAGCAGCACCGTTTCGATATCGGCAATCTGTTTGAACCCGAAATACCGTGAATCATAACTGTTATCCCTATCCCCAACCAGAAAAACCATGCCCGGAGGCACCGTTCCGCTGAATTGAAATGGCGCTATGTTTTTTCCTGTCTTGCACTGACCCAAATACTCACCATTGCAGTAGTATTTAATGCCCTCACTGACCAACCGATCTCCTGGCAGACACCCAACACGTTTGACGATGCTGCATGGTGCACAACCAATCTTTTGTTCGTATAGCGGGAGACGCACATAATCTCCCTTTTGCGGTGTCTTGCCATGAATCTCCCAAAACAGATGGTACTTGACGCTATGGGTTTTGGTGATGGTCAGGCGTCTTGGTATGGCCATGCCGATCAGCAGCGAGATGCCAAGCATCACCAGACACCATAAAATGTTGGTGTTCAGCTTCGAATACTTCAATTGTGGGCAACCCGATTGGCGGCAATTTTAAATTCATGCTGGCCCGACTCTTCGTAAAAAAGGGTCAATGCTTCTTTTAAAGGCACCGCGCCATACACAAGCAGCCAGTTGTTATTCGTATGGGTCGTGTCGGGATCAAAGACCACCGCCGGCACCTGAGTTACTGCGTAGCGCTGAAAGAGGCGGTCGCTGATGATAATCTTGGCTTTGACCACGCAATCGTCGGCCATACAGTCCGGGTCCTTTCTTAAAAATGAGCCCAAAAAGTTGCTGGGAAAATACCTGAACACGAAGCAAAGGTTTTCTTTTCCAAGGGATTCGATGCCGGCGGCATAGGCTTTGAGCGTATCCAGGGGAACCGAGCGGGACACGAAAATGAAAATCCTCGACTCGGCTCCGAACAGCGCGTCGTGATCGTTGCTCTCGGTTCTTCCGGATTCAACGGTTTCACTCAACATCCTTCCGTAAAGGGCATCGATGGTAGCCTTTTTTTCTGCGACCTTTTGCCTTACCCGTCGATTCAACTCTTCTTCGATCCTTTCGGCGAATTGTTTGGCCCGTTCATAATGGGGACTTTTCCCGATGTCCTTGGCGATTTTTTCAACATCCTGTGCGTTTGCCTGGGGGGTTAGCCATACTATTAATGAAACTGATATCACCCCATTGATAAATCTCATGGCAGCCCGTTTCATGGTTAATATTTTCAATTATATGTCAGCTGGCACAGCAAATACGCAACCTCCAGAGCAGCCAGGCGAAGTTGTCGCCTCCTTGGCCGATATTGTTCAGGTTGCCACTCCACAGTAAGGGGGCCAGGCCGATGGGAATTTTTGCCGATCGCTCGGTCGGCCTTAGCGGTTGCAGCCTGAAATAGCTTTTTATCCAGATAGGCATCGGTATCGCGTAGCAGGTTGTTGAAGCCGCGTCCATCAGGTAACCACGGCGGCCCATATGGGCGATGGTCCGCGCCGCTAAGCCGGCATTACCTGTCGTGTATTCATCCTGGTTCATGTGACCGTTCATGTTAAAGAGCATCCCCCAGGCGCCCATACACCAGTAAAGCGCATCGACAGGAGCGCCAAACTGTGCGGTTGCGGCATCGACCATGCATGTCTCCACCAGTGACAGGTTCGCGAACATATCCGCTTCGGGCCACCACATGGAGCTATGGATATCCTGCCATTCGTCGTCACTCTCGGATATATATTCCATCCCGGTATCGGAGTATTCCCAGCACAAATCGTCAAACTCATCGATTATCGCATCCAGTATGGGGTGCGTAAGATAATGTACTTGTGCGAAAACAGTCGCATCTTCGGTATTGGAATGATCGGAATGGGTGCCGCTCAGCTGCAATTGTTCCAGCGCATCGATCACGACGGAGGAGTCGCT
Organism: Desulfosarcina widdelii; assembly: GCF_009688965.1. Taxonomy (GTDB): domain Bacteria; phylum Desulfobacterota; class Desulfobacteria; order Desulfobacterales; family Desulfosarcinaceae; genus Desulfosarcina; species Desulfosarcina widdelii. Next base: position 5,290,496 of record NZ_AP021875.1, read on the forward strand.
CAACAAAAAGGAGCTGGAATCGGTTGGCGAGCAATATGGGTCCTTGACTGTCTCGATGATCCGATGAGGCTCCCAGAATGCGACTAGCGCGCCGGTTCTGCAATAGTACTCGCTGTAACAACATTGACAGACCCCGAGTACCTGAAATTCAAAGTCAAACCCGCCCGGGTTCCATTCGCGTTCCACTCACGTCGCGCCCACCAGGGAGGGAATCATGAAGATCAACACCCAACTAATTGACAGGTATGGTTGTAACCGCAAGGACCGCTCCTTTCTGCTTAACGATGGCGGGGATGCTGGTGATGCGATAGCGCTCGGCCACCTGGGGATGCAAGCGATAGACTTTCCGTTTGAACCGTTGGGATACGGCGGTCTTGTCTCCTCGGGTAATCACGATCCGGGTCATGGGATCGGCGGCATCTTCAAGGTTATCGGCCCAGTCCACCTGCTTTGCATCGCTCCCGTCGATGACGACCATGGTGCGAAAACGGCGATGCTCCAGAGGGTTGAAGCGATACCCCTTGAAATAGAGCACCTTGCCTTCGGCGTCGGTAATGTCCCGGGGCACCGTATAGCTCAGATCCAGATGTTGTTCCGTTTCAGCCAATGAAACCGGCAGAGATAAAGGGGCAAACGTATGGGAACGGCGCTTTTGGTCGGGCTCCTGACGCTGCCTAACGCTCGTTTCAACGATCGGGTACACCGGCCCCGCCTGGCCCAGGTTCTTGGCCTGGGCAGGGGCCAGCGCGCCTATCAGGCACCCGGCCAACAGGCCGATCCTAATAGCCCCTTTGATCGGCCAGTTTTTGAATCGCTTCATGATATGGGTATCCTTGTCTTAAAAGCGCATCGATGCGGGCATTGTCCTGGGGATCGGAAGTAAACGCATAATAGGTCACCGGATCGAGTGAGAGCCGTGCCACGCCCGAGCCATTTGGCGTCTCCATTAAAAACTCGGAGTATTTGGGTTTGACCAGGCGTACCGAATTTAAAATCGATCCCATGAATTCGCCGTATTCGATGATCTTCTCCCCGATGGCCTGGGGGTAATCCCTGGATTGCAGGTAAAATTTATAGGCCGAGTTGGAGTTGATCACCCGGCCCACCTTGCCAAAATTGGCGATGTCCAAGGGCGATTGCAGCACCGTGATGAACGATCCGTAATATTTGCGGGCCAGGCGATAGCCGGCCTCGATCACCATGGCGATGAAACTGTCTTTACTGACCCATTGAGCGGTCTCTTCAAAGACAATCACCCGTGGCCGCTGGCGGTCGGAGAGATAGAGATTCTGGGTGATGTAGTGGATAATCTGCATGCAGACCACCCGGAACAGAGAATCCATATCCTTGAGGGAATCGACTTCCAGGACCACGAATTCGTCGTTGCGGATATCCAGGGTGGCCGGCCCTGCGAACCACTTGCCATAGGGACCCTTGGTGGTGAAGTCTTTCAGATTGAAGCCCAGTTCAGCGGCAACGGAGTCGATATCCTTGATCCTGCCAAGGTCGATTTCGGATTCCATCTGTTTTGATACTTCAGTGAAGCGATTCAAGAACCGGTAAATGGTATCGATACCGGTGTCGTTGCCCTCCACCTCCCAGGCGGCCCGCGCCGTGTTTTTCAAAATGGTCATCTTGGTTTCGGTGGGCATTTGCCCGGTGGCCGAGTAGCACATTTGATAGAGGATCGCCGAAAGGGAGTCGATGGATTCGTCGATACGCCGGATATGCGTGAAGGGGTTGAGGGACACATTGGAATTTTCGGTAAACTCGATGAAATTGCCGCCCAGGATTTTGGTCAGCTTTTCGTAGCTGCGGCCCAGATCGAAGATCCGGATCAAGCCTCCATTGGAATAGATCTCCTTTAACAGATAGTTCATCAGGTAGGATTTGCCCGCCCCGGTGGTGGCGGCCACCACCGCGTTGTTGTTGGTCGATCCTTCATTGAACATTCCGTAGGAGACCACCTGACCTTTGCGGCCCAGGAAAAGGGCCGTGGGCTGCCCGGAACCGGTAAAATCGCCCTGGATAGGCAAAAGCCGCAAGGCGGTTTCAGCGGGCATGATTTTGTCGCGATCCATGAAATCGACGTTGGTGCTGATGTTGTAAAGACCCAGGGGCATTGAGGCGATCAACAGCGGCGTTAAAATCCCCATATCCTCCTGGAGCACGAACCCGCCCCCCTGGGAATGCCAGATCCGACTGATCTGGGCGCAGTTGTTATCGACTTCCTCTTTTGAACGGCCGACATTCCAGATGATGGGGGTGACCCGCACAAACAAATTGCCGCTGATCAATTCCTTGGCTGCCCAGCGATACTCGGCCTCCCGCTCGTTCTCTTTCTGGCCGCGCACGCCCCTTTTTTCCTGGCGCATCATCAATTCGGTTTTGGAGCGGATGCGCCTGGACAGCTCGCCGAAGACAACATTGACCGTGACCCAAAACGGGCAGGTAATCTGGTTGGTATCGTCATTGGCCCCCATGATACCGCCCATGATGCGGTTCATGACAAGGGGTTCGATCTCACCGATGGGCCACCCCTTGACGGTCTGGGCTTTCAGGTATTTGGAATCGGATCCACCTGCAATTTCCACATGGGTGAATTTGGCATCGATCACGCCGGCGCGGATGATTTGTTTGCGAATCTCCAGATCGGGATCGTAATGGACCGCCTGGCTGTTGGACCGGCTATTGAGCATCTTGGATAGAAGGCCAATAAGGCCGTCAGGATCGAGGGGGAGGGGGTTCAAACCGGACCCCTTGAGGGCTTCGGCCACCGACAGGGCGGCAAATTCAAACTTGTCGCTCAGTTCACCGCCCGGCGGGAATTTGAGGCTCACCAACAGGCGGAAATTGCGCACGGGGATGTTGTTGGTGCTCTTTAATCCGAACTCGGCATCGGATAGGTGGCAGAGCATGTTGTCGGTGAGGGTGTCCAAAAAGGGATTATGGCGGGTTTTAAGGGCCTGGTAATGGGCGAAAAGGCTCTTGCAATCCGGATCGGCGTACATCATGAACTGCAGGACGCTTCCATAAGGAATCCCGCTATGGATACAACCCTTGAGGGTATCAAAGACATCCGTCCCGGCGTAAACCAACGGGGTGCACTCCCACACATAGCCGAATGTGTCGTCGACACTATGGTAGGCTTTGCTATGGCTGTCCCAGGCCTGGTAGGGCAGGTACACCGAAAGTTTATCCCGATCCACCAGGCGTCTGAAACGCTGGGCGTTCAGGGCGTCGCCCACGCCCAATATTTTATCCAGTAGCAGCATGGTTATTACTCGATGATGTTTAAGATCCAGCGGGGTTTGTCGCTTTCGAAAAATACATAGCGATGGCTGTAAAAGCGATCCTCGCGGTCATATCCTAAAATCAGGACCCGCATGAGCTTGGCGGATATTCGCACAGGCGTTATGGGCTGTTTCACCAGCCCGGCGATCTCCTGATAGAGTTCCTGTTTGTAAACCGAATCACCTTCTATCGGGATAGGGGCGTTCTCATTCGTTTGGGGTCGATCCTTGATGAGGGGCGAATCGTGCCGGGGATCAATTTTTTGGATTTCGCTATTTTTTGGATCGGCCTTGGATCGCCGGTAGGCCGTCTCCATGGAGACGCAATCGCCATTATAGGGATCCGGGCAGTCGCTGGAGGCATCATAGGGATTGAGGATCTGACACCCTGCAAGGGGCAGGATCGAGATTAGAAGCATCGATAACCATTTGGTTTTCATTTATCCTTCAAGCTCCACTTTTGAGGTTTCCTGTTTCCTGATGGCGATGTCCACCCCTTCGCTGATCACGATGGTGATGTTTTTGGTGGGGTGTACTTCGATGACCGGCAGGGATTGTTCGGCCAGCTTAAGGTAGAACTTTTGAAGATCCTCGGCCACATTGACAATGCCCTGGCCGATACCGGCCTTGGCCAGGGTATCCGGATCGGTGTTTTTGAACTGGCTGCTACGCACCCCGGTATTGGCGCCGTAGGTAAACTCCTGTTGACCCAGGGTCATGGCGTCGCCCAAGCCTTCTAAAAATCCGGCGATGGCCACCCGGGCGATCTGTTGGCCGAACTTGGCAAAAACATGACCCTTCATACCCTCTTTGCCGTCGGTATCGACCACAAACCCCTTGATTGCTTGGTCGATGACCGTGCCCCCTTTCTGGTTGATGCAGGATAAGGACAGCAGGCGGGCGTGAACCCGTTCGTCGGCCAGGCTGCCGTACCCTTCGGCCACCACGAAACAGCCCTTGGTGTTGCTTTTGACGTTGTTGGGCAGAACCGCCAGGTTGTTGACCCGGATCAGCATGGGGATGGGGTTGTTTTTTCCTACATCCGTGGCCGGTGCGGTGACCCCATTGAGCAGGTTGGCCTCCATGAAGGAGGGCGGCAGATGGACTCTGATATCTTCGCTTTCCTGCAAATCGCCCTGGGTTGCATGGGGGTTTTCAAAAACCGCAATCTGTTTGATGGGCTGATCTTGCTCGGTGAGATTCGAGCGTCCCCGCCGCGGGCTGCGCTCCTTGATGAGGTTTTTTTTAGGTTGGGGAACGTCATTGAATTGAAACTTATCGATCACAGGCAGCGGCGCTGTCAGGGATAGTTTTTGGGTGGGAATTCTTCTGATCGATTTTGGGTCGGCGGGTTTATCCGGGAAATTGTTTGGTACCGTATTTTTGCCACTGTAACGTCCTGTTTTTTCGACCTCCTGGATTTTCTGGGAGAGCATGTCCCGCATCTCCTTTTTAAAATCGACCAGTTCCTGGCGCAGGCCTTCGACATCGGCCCGGGTTTTGTTGTAGATCGTCTTCTCGAAGGTCCGTTCGTCGAACTGCAAGGTGTTTTGTTTGATATCGGTGCGGGTTTTTATGCGGTTATCTTTGTTTTTGGTGAATTGATAGGCGCTCATCACCAGGATGACTGCCGCCACGCCGATGACTGCCTTGACGATCCGGCTCTTGTCTTTGCTTTTTAAATTCCTGAACCACGCTTTGAGTTGATTCATTGGATTCATTCAATTGTGTGAGTGTTCGACGATAAATAGGCGCAGGTATTGACCCGGACGCAACACTGCCTTGCCGTCCACAAACTGTTTCAAATCCTTGCCCAGGGCGATGGCCGTTGGTTTGCGGGTCAGCTTCGGAACCAGAAAGGCGCTTTCATCCACCTTCATCTCGGCAAGGCCCGAGAAAGGCGCGATGCTGACCCGGTATTCGTTTAGCGCCAGGGGCACCCCATCGATGCTGACTGTTCGCCGCAAGGTTATCCGTAGATGTTTGATCGCCTCTATTTCCTGGTGGCTTGGGGTCACGTTAAAGTTGTCGCCAATGGTGTCGGCAAAAGCGTTGCGGATCAAATCAACGGCAGCCGTTTCAGGGTCTAGTCTGGCAAACTTGACCTGATTGTCCTTGGCCTTGCGGCTTTGTGAATCCAAATGGATGACCCTGGCCTTGAGACCCTTTTTAGGGATGATCTCCAGTGAAAAAACGTCACCACTTTGGGTAATGATGTAAACCACCCCCTGTTTGGCTTTCCTGCCGAGGGTGACAAAAGCATTGTTTCCCTGGTACTCCACTTCCAGGCTGAGCGCTTGGGGTGCGTTGATTTTTTGGATTGGCTCGCTGCTGTGGATGCGGTTTATGGCTTCCGGGGCCAGTTCGATCAACGTCAGCTTTTCCGATACCCGGTAATTGTCTGGGTCTTCGGAAGCCTTTGTTGTCTGGGTTGGTTGAGATGCCTGGGACAGGATCGGGAAAAGCAGAACGACCAGCCCTGCGACAACCCATTTGGATAGTGGTTTACGCGCCATTTTTTTGTGACACTCCTGTTACCCTGAAGGTTCCTTCATCGATGTCGTATTCGATGAAGTGGTGCTCGATTGCACTTTCGATGCGCACGTCATCGGCATGCTTGGACCGCAGGCCGACAAGTTCGATTCGGTTGGTGCTGCCCAATTTTTTGATGGTGTGGATGTGAAAGGAGGAACTGACCCGCAGGCGGATCACCTCTTCGATGATTTTATTCAGGCCGGTGCGCATGGAACTGAAAACGCCCGGCGAGGTCAGTTTAAGAAAATCGGAAAAGTTTTGTTCAACATTGCTGGGGGTATAATCCAAAATCAGCTTAATCGCGTATCGACCCATCATCTTGAGGTACTCATCGTCGGCGTCGTTGCCTCGGATCGCGATTTTATGATCCACCATCGGCGGCAATATAACCACCTTCTGGTTGTTCATTGCGCGGTAAGCCACGATGGCGTTGAAAAGGGTGATGGCTGTCAGCAGAATCAGACAAAACTTGAGCAGGGCGTTTTCGGCCATGGCATTGGCCAGTTTATCGCCGTAAATTTTAAGTTTCATTCCACAAACCTGTTGGCAAAGAATTCTGGATAGTGGGCGAATTTATAAAAGCCGCTGAAATAGGCGACATGCCGGATAAAGCCCCTGGGAAAATTGCGGTTCAGCCAGACGAATGCGGCCACCATGGATAGGTTCAGCAACAGCACCATCCATTGAAAGCGAAAGATGGCGCAAAAATAGAAAGACAGAAGCACGATAATAAATTCGTCACTTTGCAGCCCGACAAACCTTACCTGTTCGTTCAAATAGCGTGGTATTCGATATCTCATTGGGTGTCCTTAATAGAGCAACGTCGTTAAAACAGACCGGTGACCGTAAAGGTTTCGATATCCGTAATGGTTATCCCCAAGGAGATGACGACCTCTTCGATGAAGATGATCAGCCCGGCGCAGATGGCGCAAACGATGGTGCCGAAAACGTTGCTGCGCACCGCCCAGAAAATGGCGTAGAGGATCAACCCGGCGGCGATGACAAAACCGATGGCGCCAGTCAAGATGTCGTTCATGAAAAGATCGTAGACGCTGAAGGCGAAGCTTCCTTCGGCCGGGGCCTCGAAAGCAAAGGCCGGGGCTGGGCAAAGCCCGATGATCAAACCCCCGAGGATCAAAACATAGACAACGACACTCATTTTGCTGATGGTTTGCATGATCGACTCCTTCCTTGGTGGTGCTGTTTATGGGATTTTCTTGCAATCGACGATGGTACTGCCTTGAAATTCTCTTGGCTCGGCGACTTTTGGCGGGTCAACTCTTCTGACGGGAGTTGCCTCCCCGCAGCAGCCGAACAACAAAGCGGCAATGACAATCTTGCAAAAAAGCCGTTTCATGTGGTTTCCTCGGCCCTGTCGATCTTTAACAGGCCGTGACTGTGGATGATGATGGTTTTTAAGATGCGTTGGGCCTCTGTCTTGACCCGCTCCTTCCGCAGGCTGGCCAGCGGTGTTTTAAGGGGGTACCTTTGCTGGATTTCTCTGAGCACCTGGTTATCGACCGCCCGCTGGAATCCGGGATGATTTTCTCCCAATAGACCACCGATGGCGGCGCGCACAGACGCTTTGGCGACCTCAAAGAGCGAATCGCGTTCATGACCCGGCAGGGTGGATAGCTTCTCCTTTGCCGCCGCCAACATCTGACCTTGCTGCCCTTTGAGCTCGGGGGTTTTTTGCTCGGCTTCGGCCCAGGCTTCTGATTCGATACGGCCAAGTTCCGAAGGTGTAAGGCGCTCAAGCGCTTCCTGAAATTTTTGATCGATCTGCCGATCCCGCTTTTCGATGTCGGCCAGGCGCTGTTGTTCGGTGCGTCTATCCTCAAGCTCTTTTTCCCTTTGTCGGCGCTGCCGAATGAGCTGTTCGGTTTGGGCGGCCTGCTGAATCTTCAGGTTCTCGGTTCCCCAGCCGTTTTCAAGCGAGCGCCTTAAGAATGCCGGAAACCCGCCATCCTTGGTCGAATGGGCGGCGGCATAGCCGAGTTCGGTTATGACATAAGGCTCGCCGTGGGATTGCAGGTACGTTTCGAGGTTTGCCAACACGTCTTTATGATCTTGGTAGATTTCGGGGATGCCGGATCGGATGGGTTCCGGAATACAATTTTCCAAAGTAACAGCCGCCGCCTCGCATGCTGTTGTGGTGGTTGTTGTATTCTCTGTAGAATTCTTTGTAGTAATCTTTGTATACGTCCCCCCATTTTTTGGGGGGAGGTCCCCTGACTTTTTAGGGGGAGGTCCCCCATTTTTTTGGGGGGATATCCCCTCACTTTTTACTGGGATATCCCCCAACTTTTTAGGGGGATATCCCCTATCTTTTTGGGGGGATCTGATTTTATTGGATATTTTGACGATATTGTCGAAAATTGGCTCGATATACATCACGTTGGTGATCGCAAGGCCGCTCCCGGTTTTGATATGACGAAACTCGCGGGTGATCAGGTCCTGGTTGCATAAATTATCGATGGCGTTCTTGATCTGGTTTTTGGAAAAGCCGAAGATGTCGGCATATTCCTGGTAGGTCTTCTGGAGTTTGTCGGCTTGGAATTTTTGTTGAATGCCGATCACATCGCCGGTGTGCTCATCACGCGTCATCATCGGCGTGTACCAATAGACGATATCCGACAAAATGATGATGGCCACCACATCAGGTTTGCCGGAGTCGGTTAATATGTTACGAAACCAACTGATGGGGGTGATGTTACCGGTCAGCCGACAATTTAACATCTGCTGACAAACGGGATTGATTGGGGTTGGGTTTTCACTCATGGGAATCTCCTCCGTGCGGACATAAACGCGGACATAAAGTGCCCATGAGCTTAAGGCTTTGAAGTCAGATGTTGCGTTGCATGATACGGTACTTTCAGTATGTTACAGTATGGATAAGGGTACAGGGACGCGCCTCTCACGCCGGTAACCCGGGTTCGAATCCCGGTGGGATCACCAATAATAAAAACGGGGACTTAGATGAAATTCTATGTCCCTTTTTTATTGGGTAAAATTCTTGTTCCCCACATTATACCCCACAATGAGCAAGTAAATGGGTGAAAAACGACGAATCGAGAAAATAGTCTCTGGGTGGGATTTGCCGGGATTCGGTGGGAATTGGTGGGACGTTAGCCGATTTAGTCTTTATGGCCGGTTTAACGAATGGGTAGAAATCAACCAACCTATACCTGGATACAAGGCGCCGGAGATAAGCGAATCAAAAGCATACAGATTATGGTCTGAAAGCCCATTTTGCATTCCCAACGCGTGCCTCAAAATAGGCCATTTTTGACATCATTTTATCTTGGACGGCAACCGTTTGCAAAATTTTCAAGCAATGACAGCAAGGCAAGCTTCATCCGTCAAACCCCTCACGGCATTTTAGAAGGGTTGAGCCAAGCAACATCGGCCAAAAAAACATGGTAGCCAGTTCGAACATCACCGAATGGCAAAGTTGGGAGACGAAGGGGTAATCTGCAGTTTGGAGGAACGTCCCGCATCAGCGGCGCGGCATTGCCGCGTCCGACTGTATGCGCTTGTTAGGCAGGTGCTCTCGACCAATAGAGCTTGCCTCACGGGGGAAGCGAAACAACGCCCAACTGGGTGAGTATGGCCAGCTGATCAAGAACTTCCCACTCTTCCACGATTCTACCTTCCTCGAAACGGCTGCGAACCACTCCGTGGGCTCGCATTTCCTTGCCGGTCGGCGCAATTCCCATTAGTGGGCCTTCGTGCGTGCCGGTGAGAGTGAAGAAGATCACCGCCGTGTCGTTCGCCACGACCAACTCGTCGATGGCCATTCGCAAATCCGGGAAGGCGGTACGGTAGCGGGCCAGGAAACCCTTGAGCGCTTCCGTGCCGTGCAGTTCTTCGTCCGGGCTCCGATAGACGTAGTTCGGATCAGCGATCTCGTCCACCACGTCGAAGTTGCCTTGGTTAATCACCTCGGAAACGAACCGAAGCATATTATCTTCGATAGTTTGAGACACGATTTCCTCCTACTGGATCCATCCGCCAGTGCCAAGGTTTATGGGGTCTGTGCGACTGCGTTTCAATTTGGATCATACGTGACGCCATCCCCTGCCGCTACCCTCTAAAGTCTGAGTAACAGTATCAGGAGCAATATGGACACCAGGCTCGCCAAGACCGTCCTGGTCACATTCGAACGGTTCCAACGCGATTCGAACTCTCGGCGAGCCGCGTTCTGGGCCCTCTCATCCATGTCGGAAATCGTGAGAGTCTGAATCATATTATTCAACGGAATGTTGATGATGGCCGTCGGTAGCTGAACGCCGAGCAGGTAAACGAGTACCGCTGCGATGACGAGAGACCGCCCGACTCCATCCAATTGCCCGAAGCCAAGAGCGGCCGAAGCAAGAAGCGCGACAACCGAACCAATCCAGACCAGAATAAAAACCGGCTGGCTTCTCTGGATCACGCGGTCCATTACCTGGAACGCTCTTAGAAACTCGCCGTCACCGAGGCTCCGTATACCCGGCATCACAACCACGGCGAAAGCAAATACAAACCCGGCCACCAAAGTGCATAGTAAGGTCGCTATAAATAGCGCGATCTGAAAGGTCTCCATTAGCTCATCCTCGCATTTTCTACCGTGCTTCTCCAATTGGGCGCCCACGGACACTATCGCCAAGCCGCTTGAAAAAGGTTTGCTCGTAGAATCTCTCAGCTGCCTAACATTTGTTGCTCACCGCAATACGATGAGTACCCCAGGTTATCCGCTGTCATCTGTTCCAACTGGCCGCGCAATATCGTCCCCCGGGGATAATTAAGATGTGGCCGTAAGCTTTGTTCTCATTCATTCTGAAATTGAAATAGGTTAATGTATCGTGGCGTTATTCTCTCTAAGGAAAATTTCTTTTCATCAATGAAGAAGCCTTTTCTGGCTTCCGATTTGCTGAATCGTTGCGTGTAGGTGACACCGGTATCCAAGCTCTGAATTTTAATATCCAAACGAAAATTATCGGAGCCTACCATCCCCTGGTACACTATTTCCAATCCGTCAATGATCAATGGTTGATTCAACGGCATGATGATCCGATTTCCAGTCTTTTTTGCCGGCCAGGGCCATGGTTTTCCACCGAACCTTCCGGGATCTTGCATCGCCCCTTCATAATCGTATTCCCAACCCCAATTGAAACCAGGTGAGGCGCTTCTGTATTCATTTGGAATCGCATCCGATAGCAGCCATACACGCACAAACAAAAAGATTCCTGCCATCAAAACAGAGAAAAGGACTGCTAACTCGAAAGGGCGAATCGTATTCATTTTCAATATCCATTGTTCTAACATTCATTGCTCGAATGTAATTCCCAATTTTGTGTGTGCAAGTTATGACAAGTGGGAGGTCACTCATTTCTCCTTTTTGCTTGACACGAAGCCCCCCGACAATTAAATCAATCCGTCAAGCAGGGGTGGTCAAAATGGCCTGAGATGATACCCTTTGAACCTGACCTGGATAACACCGGCATAGGGAACTGGAGCAAGCTATTCTTATCTCAACGTCGATTCCTACCGGAATCGACGTTTTTTTTGCCTTTCCGCCTTTGCATTTGGCCCTTCAGCCTGTTTTTAAACATTCTTTCAACTATTTTTCCCCAAATGAGGATCGGGATGTTAAACGAAGTCACCATCAACAGAGGCATTATCAATGCGTATTCAAAGAAATTGAGCGATGCGCTCGAACTCGAGAATAAATAGGGGGTCACCCATTAAAAGGAAAGGGAACCGATTGATGACTGATACGGATTACACAGAAATCACCTTTGACCGCGAGGATGCCGTCGGTATTCTGACCCTGAACAATGCTGGCAAGGTCAACGCGCTCTCCAGGCAGATGATCGGAGAGATCCTCGACCTGTTGGACCGCGTAATCGTTGATGAGACCCTGAAGGTGTTGATCCTCAAAGCGGCGGGAAAACACTTTTGCGCCGGTCACTACCTGGCCGAAATGGTCGACACCGGCGTAAAGGAATACAAATTCATCTTCGACCAGTGCACCCGCATGATGATGCGCATTCACGAAATTCCCCAGGTGGTCATCGCTCAGGTTCAGGGCATCGCCACGGCCGCCGGATGCCAGTTGGCCGCCTGGTGCGATCTGGTGGTGGCCGAGGAGGGCGCACGATTCTCCACCCCGGGGGTCAAGATCGGTCTTTTCTGCACGACGCCCATGGTGGCCATTACCCGCGCCATCGGACGCAAAGCCGCCATGGAGATGCTCGTCACCGGTCGGGAGTTCCCGGCCGCCGAGGCCAAAAACATCGGCCTGGTCAACCGTGTCGTTCCACTGGAAAAGTTGGAAGAGACTACACGCGAACTGGCCTACCAGATCTCAGAGGCCAGTGGCTTCGCTCTATCCATCGGCAAACAGGGGCTCTATGCCCAGGCTGACATGAGTGATGCACAGGCCCTGCACTATGCCAAACACACCATCGTGATGAACAACATGGCCGAAGACGCCCAAAACGGTATTAAGGCGTTTCTGGAAAAACGAACGCCGGAATGGAAGAATCGATGATCCATCGGGCCATTACCGAAAAGTATACAGAGGCTGAATCATTCCCCTTGATGGATCCCGAAATCCTGATTGTCTGAAAAGAGGAGTCGAGTGCTATGAGCGCGTTTCCCGATAATGTTCTGGAACTGATCAATGCAAACCTCGGTGGATTCAATAACTCGTTGGGACTTCATTTTACGAAAGCTGCCGAGGACGAATATGTAGCTGAAATCGAGGTTGCCGACCATCACCTTCAACCCTATGGCCTGGTACATGGCGGCGTTTATGCCAGTATGGTCGAGACATTGTGTTCCACCGGTGCGGCTTTGACCGTCTGGGGAGAGAATAAAAACACGGTCGGTCTGGAAAACAACACCTCATTTCTCAGGGCTGTTCGCGGCGGCCGACTGCGTTGCACGGCCAGGCCGATGGTGCTTGGGAAGCGGTCACACGTCTGGGAAGCCAGCATTCACGATGATCAGGACCGCCTGGTGGCCTCGGGTCGGGTCCGCCTGATGGTCCTGGAACCCGGGGCAGCCGTTGCTGGAAGGGAGGTCGGCCTGCAGGGACAAAACGGTTCCGAAGAATGATTTTGGACGTGCGACCCTCAAATTTTTACTTCAAGCGATTTCCTCGGAGAGCCATTCAACGGCATGCTCAAACTCGGTAAAAAACTTGTACGGAACATTTTTTATGGTCATGCATGCTTCAAATTGTTTCGCGATGGAAACACGGTCCGCGTCATTGGGAATCAGGTTTGCTATTTTGTTTTTAAATGATGGCGCAAATTGAACGAATTCCATAACAATCTTCATCAAATCGTCTATCATTACCCTATCGGTCGGAATCGTCGTCTCTCTGAGATCAATCAGAATATTATGGTCGGCATGAAAATTGGCTGCTACTGAAAGCTCCCGTACCAATTGAATCGACCTTTCGGAATCGATCTCTCCTGACGCGTTCTTCCGAATAAAATCTTTCATGGAATATATTTTTATTCTTGAATCCAAAATTATTATCCTCTGTTAACGGCCTGAGTCACTTTTATTGCCGGTGTGCCGTTGAGCAAAAATAAAGTACGGTAAATGGCTATGTGCTGCACACGGCATGTCTTTTTAAAGAGTGCGGCACGCCACCATACCCTTTGTTTTAAAGCTCATCAAGTCCCAAACCAAAACCAATTGAGGTGAAGGGTATCGAGGTATGTCAATCCCGACGTCCGGATGACGGTATTGGGAAAAAGGCGACACGAGGTCGCCTTATGATTACAGGCAGTCTTGTGGTTTCGGAGACGGAAAAAAGCGAATACCGGGACAAGCAGAGTAGATGCTATGGACCCGGAGCGTTACAGTATATTCATGGAGCGCATCGTTCGGAAGGTGTTGCGCATAACATCCTCCTTGAACTGATAGGCGTTTCCGTTGACCAGGATTTCCGGCTGATTTTCGGACTGGTCAAAATTCTCGTCGATGGTGAACGCAATCGATTCGACCTTGCCGCCCGCAAACGCCAGATCGAATTCGAAGACCATTTGGAAATCATTGGCGCCCTTTTTGATGCTGCCCTCGAATTGGTAATTGATCTGCCCGTTGATCGTATTCCCTGAAGCGGCGTCGACAAAATCATAGAACGAGCAGATACCTTCAAAGGTGAGGTAACGCGCCTCGGTATCCAAAGACACCGTCACATCCTGGGTGATCGTCTCGTCGGCATTGGCGTCATATAGATCGGCGGTATTGCTGTAACGAAACTGGTCGGCATCCAACTTCTCGGAAAAGGGTACCGTCATCATTCCTTTGACAGCGGCGTCGATTGCATTTTTGACGTCTTCATCGGACGGACCGAAAAGACCGCTGCAGTTCACGGTGGCAGAAATCACAAATCCAGCTAAAACAACCGCAATTAAACGTTTCATGTTCATTCCTCATTTCTCCGATGATAGCTGTTGAAGTGCGTCGGCGGCTTTTAATGATTGAAATGGAACCTGAATCTCTTACGAAAACCCACTGTGTCCATAACCCGAACGGAGAAAGCCTACATGGAATCTATCGGTTATGGGGTGACAACCTTGAGAAAATTCGGTACAAAATTGACTATCGACTCTTGATGAGGGGATAAACATAGGAGGACAAAATGGATTCAAAAATCGCAGCGGCAATCGATCTGAAGTATCGTCCTGTGGCCGTGATACGAGCCGACCAAAAGCCGGAAAAGGCCATGCAGTTTAAAAAAGGCAAGTGGGGTTGCGTGATGTTCATGTTCGCCAATGCGGCCAGGGGCAAAACCGCAGCATTCGATGCCGGAACCTACGGCTGCTGGGGCGGTGGCGTGGGGCTTGGATTCGGCAACACATACCTGGATTTTCCGGGCGGTGTGGATTGCTTTGCCCACTTTCTTTCATCCGGCAACAGGCAATGGGAAACGGGCCGGAAGGTGGCCATCGGCGTCGAGCAGAATGCCGGAAAGGAATTCGCCGAAAATTTCCTCGAAGGCGAGCGATATGTGAAGAACCCAGACCTGGTAAAGCAGTGGATTGACGAACTTCCCATTAAAGAAGCCGAGTCCCGGTACGTGCTCTTCAAACCGCTCGATGAAATCAATCCGGATCGGGAAACACCGGCTACGGTTGTTTTGGTCGCCAATGCGGACCAGATTTCAGCCCTGGTGATCCTGGCCAATTACGCCCGGCAGGGAATGGAAAACGTGATTATTCCCTGGGCGGCGGGCTGCCAGACCATCGGTTTGCTGCCCTTTCGGGAAGGTCAATCAAAAAAGCCCCGGGCTGTGGTGGGCCTCACGGACATCTCGGCCAGAAAATACGTCCGCAAACTTCTCGGCGCGGAATACCTTTCCTTCGCCATGCCCTGGCCCCTCTTTCTGGAAATGGAAGCGAACGTGGAAGGCAGCTTCCTTGAGCGGCCGCCCTGGACCAGCCTGTAAATATTTTTCGAGCCAGTGTGTAGAATCAGGTGCCGGGAATGTCGTTACTGGTGCCTGCTATGCGTTCTTGTTTATCCGTACGTCAAGGAGACATGTTGATGAAGGTCAATCCGGCTTATGTTGAAGCATTGAAAGCGCTGGTGAAGAAAAGCCCCTATCCCAGTCATATGCGTATGGTACTGGATCATATCGAAATCGACAGGGCAGAGGTCATTATCGATCTGGGAACGTGCCATTTGCAGCCCTACGGTATCGTTCATGGCGGGGTGGTGGCTACGATCATCGATACGGCCACTTTCTGGGCCGGCTTTCTCAGGCTGCCGGAGGATGTCGGGCTCGTCAATGTGGATTTGAAACTGAACTACCTTCAACAGGTGGTCGATGGAAAAATAAGGGCGAAAGGCTCCTGCATGCGTCACGGACGGTCGCTCAGCTATACGGAGGCCAGCGTTTTCGATGAGGATGAAAACCTGATCGCCCATGGTACCTCCACGCTCATGTCACTGCCGGGGAAATCGCTGAATTTGGGTCTCAAGAAATTTCTGGAAACGGGCGATAAGGAAGATTGAAACCGCGTATCCTTGGCATCCAAGCATTTTTTGTTGGACGCTGATTTTGATGGCTTTGTAAAAAGTGTCAGGCGAGTCATGCCGGACTTGATCCGGCATCCAGAAGATATTGAAAAGACAGGATAGCGCTGAAGCTTCACTTCGTGCCCGGTCTACGCCGGAATGACGCCAAACTGGCATTTTGACTTTTTACGAAACCATCAATTTTTATCGGATTTCCGGCAAGCGCGGCAAACGTTCAACCGATACGGGCATGAGAGCACGATGAAGCTGATCCTGCATATAAGTTTTCTGCTATTGCTGATTATGAACAGTCCGGTTTGGGCTCATGGCGGAAAAACACTGACTTTTGCAATATCCGATGCGGCCACTGAGGTCGTTCAGGCCTACCATCAATTTTGTCGGCAAGCGTACCATGAGATCGGATATGAAGTTGAACTGAAAGAATATCCGATAAAGCGAAGCCTTGTACAAGCGGATCTTGAACAAATCGACGGCATTCTTATCTCTACCGAGTCCATTTTAAAAAAGTATAATAACTTGCAAGTGGTTCCGGTGGAGCTGGCCCGGGTTGACCTCGTCGTCTATTCGATTACCAAAGATTTCGCGGTGGATGGGCCTTCAAGCTTGCAGCCATACAAGATCGGACTCATGCGGGGTTATCTTCAATCGCATGCCCTTACGGAGGGAATGGCGCGACAGACCGTCGATAGTTATAAGGCATTGTTCAGTTTGCTAAAAATCGGACGGGTGGATGTTGTCATCGCATTAAAAAGAGAAACGGAACGGTTTCTGGCGGCCAACCCCAAGTTCAGTGAAGTAAAGGCGCTGTCTCCGCCTCTTTTTTCAGTCCCCATGTACAATTTTCTGAATAAAAGGCATCACGAATTGATCCCCAGGATTGTGCCGGTAATGCAACGTCTGATAGATGACAAGGTCCTCGAACGACTTTATGAACCCTATCGGACCGACTGATCCACGCCTCTTACGCCTTCCTGATCTGTGCGGTAAAGGCTTAAAATAAACTGCAGAAAGCGGGTTGACGATGAAAAGGGAATTCGGTCCCGATTATGCTGTTATTGACGATCCCGACTTCGTACCCAAGTATCGTGCGCGGTGCCATTGCGGTGCCGTTCAATATGAGGTGTGTGCGGATCCGGTGGACGCCAAACTCTGCCACTGCCTGAACTGCCAGAAATTACACGGCGCGCCGATGCAGTGGGCGGCCATTTTCCATAAACGCGATGTCCGAATGATTGCCGGGATCGAGCACCTGAGGTTTTTCAACAGTGAATACCAAAGGCATGAGCGGATCCTGCCGTGCAAGGTAAGCTGCGGCCACTGCGGGACGCTGATCGCCGATGAAGGCCGCAGAATGTGGCTCGCTTTTCCTTCCCTTTTCGACTTCGGTTCTGCTGCCAACGTCCCGCCTGCATTCAGGCCCACCTGCCACATTTTCTACGGCCTGCGGGTGATCGACATGAACGACGATTTGCCCAAGTGGTCCGGTCATAAGAATCACTCGGTCCGTTTGTAGTTGGTTGGCGGGTACGGATGGAGTTTTCGCCCACTTTCGGGAGCCAAAAAGATGAAAATAAATCAATGCAACGCTTCTACATCGAAAACAAACGATCCTCCCCCGATTTCCGACAATCCCTTAAGGATCTTATGTTACGTTGCCGTTACAATTTTTATCGTAGAATTTGTTCTTATGGTTCTGCTGGATTATATGCCTTCGATCCCTCATTATCAGGAGGCGTTCATCGATGCATTTGTTTTGACGATGCTTGTTTTCCCGACGCTATACATTTTTGTTGTAAAACCGTTGACCCAAAATATCTCCATGCGAGAACGCCTGGAAAAGGAGAATATCCGACTGGTTGCCGATCTTAAAAAAGCAATAGCACAACTCCAGCTCTCCGAAAAAAAATTGAAGGGGTATTTCGATCACGCAACAGATTCCATATTTATTATCGATCCCGATACGGATCGCATTTTGGACTGCAATATTGTCGCTTATGAAAAGCTTGGTTACAGCAAGGAAGAAATGCTTCAATTGACAGTAGGCGATTTGAATAAAAAGGTACAACTGAACGAACGGAAAAAGCTCTTCGAACGGCAGATATCAGGGGAGAACATCTGCTTCGAAACCTGTCATACGAGAAAAGATGGGTCCGATT
This sequence comes from Desulfosarcina widdelii, assembly GCF_009688965.1. Taxonomy (GTDB): domain Bacteria; phylum Desulfobacterota; class Desulfobacteria; order Desulfobacterales; family Desulfosarcinaceae; genus Desulfosarcina; species Desulfosarcina widdelii. The sequence continues at coordinate 5,308,530 of NZ_AP021875.1, forward strand.
TTCCTGTCGAGGTAACCTCAGCAATGCTGGTCGACGAAGGAAAAAAGGTACTGCAATCCATTGTGAGGGATATCAGTGAAAGACGTGAAAGAGAAGAAGAAAGGGAGCAACTGATTGCCGAACTTAAAAATGCTCTCGATGAAATAAAGACATTGCGGGGGATACTGCCGATATGCTCTTTCTGTAAGAAAATCAGGAACGATAAAGGATACTGGGAACAAGTCGAAGTGTATATCAGTAAAAATTCATCAGCGGATATCAGCCATAGCATTTGTCCGGAATGTTTAAAAAAGGAGTATCCCGAATTCAGCCAGGATGTCCTCTCGAAGATTTCCACGTAATCCCTTGCCTCCTCGTTCAAGCCATTGTAAATCTTGCAGCAGGCTCATTGCACGAGCGCTGCGATTAAAAACGTCTACTCGCCAGTTCATGAACAGGAAATAAAAACGCGTTGGGAATTGAACCAGAAAGGGAGAAATCAATGGACTGCCTGTTCCGATACCCCGGTTACGAACTGCCCCTGAGAGATATAGTACGAGCGGAAAATTGCTGCCTCTACGATGCCGACGGCAATCGCTATGTGGACCTGGAGTCGGGCGTCTGGTGCACGGCCATCGGACATGGCCACCCACGGGTCCTGAAGCTGATGAACGAGCAGGCCGGCCGGATTGCCCATACCGGCTTTTCCTATACCAGCCGGATTGTCGACGATGCGGCCCATACGATCTTGGCCCTGCATAGTTTTGAAAACGGCAAATGCGTGTTTCTCTCTTCGGGCAGCGAAGCCGTCGAGTACGGTGTTCGCCTGGCGCAGGCAATCAATCGCCGTCCGACGATGCTGACCATGGCGGACTCCTATTTCGGCGCATACGGCGCTGCCAGTGTAAGGCCTGCGGAAACGTGGTTCTGTTTCGACTGGATGGCGTGCGAAAATTGCGCTTCCGGCGGAGATTGCAGCGATTCATGTGAACGTTGGGCAGCCATTCCCTTTGACCGGATCGGTGGCTTTCTTTTCGAACCGGGCAGCTCGTCGGGACTGGTTCGTTTTCCGCCCGAAAAACTGATTCGCAGCATTGCCGCGGCTATTACGGCCCTCGATGGACTGATCATGGTCAATGAAGTGACCACCGGTGTGGGGCGCACCGGCAAATGGTTCGGATACCAGCATTACGGCATCCAGCCTGACATCGTGGCCATGGGCAAAGGCATCGGCAACGGCTACCCGGTCAGCGTGACAGCCGTTTCCAGGCAGGCATCCGAACGGGTGGCTTCCAGCGACTTTAAATATGCCCAGTCTCATCAGAACGATCCTTTGGGGGCCGCCATCGCCCTGGAAGTGGTACGAACCATCGGTGAAGAAGACCTTGTCGAACGCGGGAAGGAAATGGGGGCGATCCTATTCGATGGCCTCCAAACCATCCAAGCACGAACAAATTCGATCCGGTCCATCCGCGGCCGCGGCTTGATGCAGGCCGTCGATCTTGAAGACAATGATAATTTTGACGTCACCCGGGAGGTTCAACAGGAGCTGGTCCGTAAGGGATACATTCTGGCTCGTCGGCCGGGGGTGAATACATTGAGGATCGATCCCAGTCTCACCATCGAGAAGTCGGATATTGAAAACTTTCTGGCTGTGTTGGAAAAGCTTCTGGTTAAATTTTAAAATGCGCGATGACAGCCATCACAACGCTGCAGGCAGAAAGATGAGCGTTCCGGCCTGCAGTCGGCTGAAGTCTTCGATTTTGTTGCCGCCGAGAAGCCGCTTGGAGGGCAGGTAGTAGATGGTTTTGGGATCCTTGTAGCCGGCTCCGGCGATGCGATAGGCCGACCGCTTTTTGTCTACTGCAAACGGACCCTTGTAGCCGATAATCAGCCGGGTCTTGACCGGCAAGTCGTCCCAGTCGGATATCATCGTTCCGTTCTTGATGCCACCTGTGGGTAAAAAATAGATGGTCGTCCGATGATTGTACGATTTCCCCGCCAGGGACCACGCCGTTATCCCGCCGGCGATGGTTTTTACCGGGCCGTCGCTTTTCAGGCTTTCCATACTGCCGGTCTGGTTGAGCAGTACAACCGTTTTGGCCGGTATCCGATCCCAACCGATCCTTTTCCCGATTTGATCCCCGGAGAAAAGACGCCCGTCCGGGAATTGATACACCGTCTCGCGGCTGTCGAAATCCTCTCCGGCGATCAACCAGGCAGTGTTGCTTTTTGAGATGACGTTGCTTTCCTCGACTGCGGCAACCCTGGTATGGCGACCATAGAACACGTCCGCCAACTGGGCGTCCGCGACAATCCGGCCGGCGCGCACATCGGGATCATGGCTCCAGGTCGGCCCCAGTTGCGCCTTGGCACGGATAAAATTCCTGGCGCAGCGTTTCCTGCCGCGATGGTCCCTTTTATGCCAGCGGTTGGGCCGTCCATAGGCGATCTGGCTGTGGGTCAGAACGGCCTTGTCGTCCAGATGGTACACATCCTGCAGAATGTCGATCAAAAGGCCGACCGCTCGATACTGTTTGTCGGTCAACGGCGCATAGTGATAGCCCACCAGTTCGATGCCAATGGAGACGCGGCTCAGATCGGTCTGGCCATTCCACATGCTGCGCCCGGCATGATCGGCGATCCAGCGCTTGTCCATAATCCGATAGGTTCGGCCGTCGCGGGCGATGACATAGTGGGTGTGGCCGCCGTGGGTGCGCCGTCCGTTGCGAAAGCATTTGCCTTTGGAAACGACCCTCAAGGTAAGATCGCGCCCCAGTTCAGACGTGTGGACGATAATGTAGTCGGTGCGCTTGCGTTCTATTTTCTTGTAATCGGGATTGAGCCGGGCGCGATGGTCGATAATGGACCGCTGAAAGCTGGCACGCTCAGTGCGGGAAAAAGCGGTTGCGGGGCACGGCGACGCCAAAAAAAAGGCCAGGATAAAAAGAGCCGCCAGCATCCCCCGTTTTTTGAGTGTAACCTGTAAATCTACCATGGTAGGGCCTCTATACGAACCGGTCGGGCAAGCTGTCAACCGGAGATTGGCTTGCCCGCCATTTCAATCCGACCGATCCCGCCGCAATCGCCTCTTCCGCATAAGCCGTCATAGGCCTTTTCGATCTTACCGTTCACATTACTGCACATTTTATTCGGGGTGATTTGTGCATTTTTAAACACGTTTACGAAGGAAGGCCGCCGGTCCAGGGGGCAGGGGCGTGCGTATGGAATGAATCGAAACCATTAGATAGAAAAACATTTTTGAAAACAGTGGGATACCGACCTCAACGCCCTGGCGGTGATGGAAAACATCAGGGCGCAAAAATATGGCACGGGTCGTGCTTAAAAAGAAGGCAACGCTTTTTGAAATAGCTTGACAAAGGCAAACCACCCGAAAGGGTGCGACGCAAAGCCAACGGCCTCACCCCCTGGAATCAGGGAAAGGCGGCAGGGCTGCCGAGCGAACACAGCATCTTCCGAATCCGCTGCTGGTCGCACGGAAAAATACACGGGAGATGCAACATGAAAGCAACCTTACGATCCACCTTCACGATCCTGTTTCGTACCATCGCGACTTTACTTTTCAGTGCGACGTTGGCGCTGGGCGCCAACGTCACCCTGCAGTGGGACGCCAACGACCCCGAACCCGAAGGCTACCGGGTCTTCGCACGGGAAAGCGGCGCCAGCTACAATTACGCCAACCCCATCTGGGAAAGCGATGCGGCCAGCGAGACCACCTGCACCCTGATCGGCCTGACCGAAGGCACGACCTACTATTTTGTGGTTCGGGCCTATGAAGGCGATCTGGAAAGCGCCGACTCCGAAGAAGTGAGCTACACGCCGGCCGCCGCTGCGGTTAACCAGGCACCGGTGGCCGAAGCCGGCGGCAGCCAGAGCGTCTACGAAGAAGCGGCCATAACCCTGGACGGCTCGGCTTCCAGCGACGCCGACGGCAGCATCGCGAGCTACCTGTGGGCGCAGACCGGCGGAACCGCGGTTGCGCTGAGCGGTGCCGCAACGGTCCAGGCTTCCTTTACCGCCCCCATCGTCGACCTTGCCGGAGAAACCCTGACCTTCAGCCTGACGGTAACCGACGACGAAGGCGAAAGCGACACGGATACCGTCACGGTCAGCGTACTCAAGTCCTCGAGCACCGACGTGGACGGCGACAACGTACCCGACGTGCTGGACCTTTTCCCCAACGATCCTGCGGAATGGGCCGACAATGACGGCGACGGCATCGGCGACAACGCCGATACCGACGACGACAACGACGGCATGAGCGACACCTGGGAAGAAAATTACGGCCTGGATCCGCTGACCGACGACGCCGATCTGGATGCCGACGGCGACGGCGTGACCAACCTGGACGAGTACAGCGCGGACAGCGATCCGACAACCGTGCCGGGCAACACCGCACCCGATGCACCGACCATCGAAGAGGTCTCTCCGGCCGAAACGGTTTCGCTGACCCCGGTACTGGTGACCGCGGCCTACTTCGATGCCGACAACGACGCCCACTTCAAATCCCAGTGGCAGATCAGCACGGACAGCGATTTCGCCACCCTGATCCTGGACAAGACCAGCAAGGTTCAGTTGACCGCCTACGAAGTCGGCAAGATGGTGCTGGATGTCGATACGGTCTACTACTGGCGGGTGCGCTTCATCGATACGGACAACGGCGTCTCCGAGTGGTCCGAGACCGCCACCTTCACCACCATTGCCCCGGAGACGGCCGGCGATGCGGACCTCGACGGCATCCCCGACAGCCAGGAAGTGGATGCCGCCGCGGACGTCAATGAAGACGGCGTGGCCGACAGCCTGGAAGGCGACATCATGAGCCTCAATACGGTGGAAGGCCAGACCATGGTGGGTGTGGAACCGTCCTCCGACGGGATCACCCTGGTTTCGGTGGAATCCATCGCTTCCGATACGATCTCCGACCCGTCGGTGAAGATGGGTTTCGGGCTGATCGGATTCCGGTTGTACCTGGCCGACGGCGTGACCACGGCCACGGTGAAGATCTCCTTTAACACCCGCGTGCCCGCCGATGCCCAGCTGTACAAGTACACCGAGGAAAACGGCTGGCAGGTATACGCCAATGCCGTGTTCGCGGCCAACCGCAAATCGGTGACCCTGTTGCTGGAAGACGGTGGCGCGGGCGATGAGGACGGTGTGGTCAACGGCGTGATCGTGGACCCCTCGGGGATTTCCTATACGACTGAATCCACCGAATCCGACAGCGCGGCCCTGTCCACGGGCGCCTCCTCCTCCGGCAGCGGCGGCGGCGGCTGTTTCATCGGCACCGCAACCGGCCCCAACACGGTTTCCGGACCCGCTGCATGGATGAGTATGATCCTGCTGGGAATGGGGTTTGCCCTTGCTGCCACCGTGAAGGCTGCGAAGGCCGACCTTAAGTAAACTTCAATCCAGTCGGTCCCGGTCTCTCCCGTCCGGCGTCACCGGCTACTCTAACCACCCCCTGCTGCCATAGCAGCAGGGGGTGGTTTTTTTTGCATTGACAAACCGACCGGTCTGATTTAAAAGAAGAAAAAATGACTGAGCGTTCGCTCGGATTTCATGTCAAAACGAATCATATCTTTTTTTAAAACAGAATGTTGAATGCAAAGCAACAAATCGCCGATCATCGGGTAATTCCGACACAGGTAAAAAATAAGGCCTTGGTGGCCCAACGCCGAAGGCAGATCGTGGATGCGTCGGTCAACCTGTTCATCGAAAAGGGATTCCACAAGACCACCACCCGTCAGATCGCCAAAGCCTCCGGCATTTCCATCGGCTCTCTCTACGAATACATTGCCACCAAGGAGGACGTGCTCTATCTGGTGTGCGATGCCATCCATGCCGAGATCGAGCGTGGTGTGGCCGATGCGTTGAAGCGGGCCAGAAACGGCAGAAATCCCCTGGCAGAGGTGATTCGTGAATACTTCATGGTTTGTCACCGCATGAACGACCATATTCTGCTGATCTACCAGGAAACCCAATCGCTGCCCAACAAATATCAGCGCGCGGTGCTGGAAAATGAAATCCGTATCACCGGTATTTTTACCGGTGTGCTGGCCGGGCTGATCGAATCCGGCGACCTGCCGCGCATATCCCCGCGGCAACTGGACCTGGTGGCCCATAACATTTCGGTGCTGGGGCACATGTGGACGTTCCGGCGCTGGTTTCTGGCCAACCATTACAGCATCGACGAGTATATCGATTTCCAGACCCGCAGCATCCTGGGCATGTGCCGGGAGAATGCGGGGTAGATAAGGATACGGAATGGACAGAACCCATTATTTATCAATTCAGGAGGGATCGAATGGATTTTGAACTGAACAAAACCCAGAAGGACATTCAAAAAGCGGTCAGGGATTTCGTTAAAGGTGAATTCGATAAGGAGTTGGCCTACGAACTGGAAAAGAAGCACGAGTTTCCGCGTAAAATCTGGAAGAAAGCCTGCGACCTGGGCCTCATCGGTGTGCATTATCCCGAAGAGTATTCCGGCCAGAGTCTCGGTTCGCTTGAAGATATCCTGGTGGTCGAAGAGCTGTGCCGGGGGGATTCCACCATCGGCAGCGCCATCGCCCTTTCCTCTTTCGCCTCCGAAATCATCATGCATTACGGCACTGACGAACAGAAAAAGAAATACCTGCCGGCCGTGGCCGAAGGGGAGATGCTTTCCGCCGGCGCCTTCACCGAGCCGGACCACGGATCGGATATTACCTATATGAACACTACTGCCGTAAAAGACGGCGACGAGTGGGTGGTCAATGGGGGCAAAACCTTCATCACCAACGGCGGGCTGGCCGGTTTTTACAATGTATTGTGCCAGACCGATCCTGATGCAAAACCCGGTTACCGCGGCCAGAGCCTGATCCTGGTCGAAGCCGACCGAGAGGGCCTATCCACTTCCGATGTCGGTGACAAAATGGGCATCCGGATGATGGCCACCGCCGAAGTGACCTTCAAGGACGTTCGGGTTCCCTTGAAAAATCTCATCGGCGAGGAGGGCAAGGGCTTTTATCACGTGCTGCATTTCTTCGACGAAAGCCGCATTCAGATTGCCGCCCAGGCCCTGGGAACGGCTCAGGGGGCATACGACCGGGCCCTGGCCTACGTCAAGCAGCGTGAGCAGTTCGGCAAGAAAATCGCCCAGTTCCAGGTGACCCAGCACAAACTGGCCGACATGGCCACCAAGATCGAACTGGCCCGCCTGATTACATATAAGGCCGCCTGGAATTTCGATCAGGGGCGCATCGATCCCAAGCTGACCTCGATGGCCAAGATGTACGCGGCCCGCACCGCCGTGGAGGTCGCCGACGAGGCCATCCAGCTTCTGGGCGGCTACGGGTACATGACCGAATACGAAGTGGAACGATTTTATCGCGATGCCAAGATCACCGAGATTTACGAAGGCACCAAGGAAATCCAGAAAAATACCATTGCCAGTGCGTTGATTGGCAAATTGAAGTAAAAACGACAGCTCCCCGGAAGGCATCTTTTCCCTCAACATCAGCCGAAGCCTTCCGGGGACAACCCCAACATCAGTTTCGTTGATGCTGCGACCTGAGCATTACGACCGCTACCACAGCATCTTTCCCGATATGTTCGCCGGTTAATCACCGACCCGGGACGAACAGGGGGAAGCCACCCGCTTGGCGGCCGCCAACATCCAGGACCAGCCACAGGAGGACGCATGAACGACGACATCCAGATCTACCATCCCAAGAACAATGTGAGAATCGTAACGGCAACTTCCCTTTTCGACGGGCACGATGCCTCGATCAATATCTTCAGACGCATTTTGCAAAGTTCCGGCGCCGAAGTGATCCATCTGGGGCACAACCGTTCCGTCAAAGAGGTGGTCGATGCCGCCATCGAAGAGGACGCCCAGGGCATTGCCATCTCGAGCTACCAGGGCGGCCATATGGAATTTTTCACCTACATGGTGGATCTGCTCAAGGAGGGCGGCGCCGACCACATCAAGGTTTTCGGAGGCGGCGGAGGTGTCATCGTTCCGGAGGAGATCAAGGAACTGGAGGCCTACGGGGTGGCCAAGATCTACTCGCCCGAGGACGGTGCCCGCATGGGGTTGCAGGGCATCATCAACCATATGATCGAGTCGATGGACTACTCCCGGGCCGATCAGGCTTCCATGGACCTGACGGACCTGGCCCCGGACAACAAGCTGCGGGTGGCCAACATGATCACGGCCCTGGAGCAGGCCAAAGCCAAGGAAAACGGTCACCTGGCCAAATTCCGCCAGGAGCTGCAAGCCAAAATCGGCGACCGGGTCGTACCCGTTCTGGGCATCACCGGCACCGGCGGCGCCGGCAAGTCCTCTTTGACTGACGAACTGATTCTGCGCATGCTGCACGACCTCAAGGATATCCGCATCGCCATCATCAGTGCCGATCCCTCGCGGCGCAAGACCGGCGGGGCCCTGCTGGGCGACCGCATCCGCATGAACGCCATCGGCAGCCCCCGGGTGTATATGCGGTCCATCGCCACCCGCAGATCCCATACGGAAATTCCCGAAGCCCTGGGCGAGGTGCTGGATGTGGTCAAAGCGGCCGGCTACGATCTGGTGATCGCCGAAACCGCAGGCATCGGGCAGGGGGATTCTCACATTATCGATCTGGTGGACGTCTCCATGTACGTCATGACCAGCGACTTCGGCGCTGCTTCCCAGTTGGAGAAGATCGACATGCTGGATTTCGCCGATCTGGTGGTGGTCAATAAATATGAGAAGCGCGGCGGCGAGGATGCCGTCCGCGATGTTCGCAAGCAGGTCCAGCGCAATCGAAATGCCTTCGATAAAATCCCGGACGATATGCCGGTTTTCGGGACCATCGCATCCAAGTTCAACGACGACGGGGTCACCGCCCTGTACCACGCCCTGCTGGATACCATCAAAGAGAAAAGCGGGGTCGGATTCGAATCCAGCCTGCCCCGCGTGGATACCAAGCAGTCCACCTCCAAGACCATTATCATTCCGCCGGAGCGCACCCGCTACCTGGCCGAGATTGCCGATACGATTCGGCAGTACCACCGTGAGACCAGCGAACAGGCCGATGCCATTCGGCGGGTCTGGCACCTGGAAGAGAGCGCCAATGCCTTGACCGAAGGCGAACTTCAAGGCGATGCGGCCGTTTTGCTGGACCGCCTTAAAAAGGAAATCGTCAAGGCCCGCGAGGAACTGGACGCCGAAACCGAGAAGCTGGTCAACGACTGGAAAGAGACCAAAGCGGCCTATGCCGGCGACGAACTGGTCTACACTGTTCGGGGCAATGAAATTCGGGTGCCCCTGACCACCGAGTCGCTTTCCCGCCAGAAAATACCCAAAATTTCCCTGCCGCGTTTCGAGGACCCCGGCGAGATTTACACCTGGTTGAGAAGAGAGAATCTTCCGGGATACTTTCCTTACACCGCGGGCGTATTTCCCATGAAGCGGGTGGGCGAAGATCCCACGCGCATGTTTGCCGGCGAAGGGGACCCGGCGCGCACCAACCGCCGCTTCAAGATGCTTTCGGCCAACAGCGAGGCCAAGCGGCTTTCCACGGCGTTCGACTCGGTGACCCTATACGGCTACGATCCGGACCGGCGCCCCGACATCTACGGCAAGGTGGGCAACTCCGGGGTGAGCGTCTGCACCCTGGACGATGTCAAGGTGCTGTACGGTGGTTTCGAACTCTGCGCCCCCAGCACCTCGGTCTCCATGACCATCAACGGACCGGCGCCCATCATGCTGGCCATGTTCCTCAACACGGCCATCGACCAGCAGGTGGACAAAACCGCCGCGGAAAAAGGAAAGCAGCCCTCTGCTGAAGAATATGAGCACATCAAGACCAAAGTTTTGGAGAACGTGCGCGGCACTGTTCAGGCCGACATTCTCAAAGAGGACCAGGGACAGAACACCTGCATTTTTTCCATCGACTTCGCCCTGAAGATGATGGGGGATATCCAGGAGTACTTTATCGAAAAGAACGTGCGCAACTTCTATTCAGTCTCGATCTCCGGATACCATATTGCCGAGGCCGGGGCCAATCCCATCAGCCAGTTGGCCTTTACCCTGGCCAACGGCTTTACCTACCTGGAATACTACCTCTCCCGCGGCATGCCGCTGGACAGCTTTGCGCCCAACTTGTCCTTCTTCTTCTCAAATGGTATGGACCCCGAATATACGGTCATCGGCCGGGTGGCCCGCCGCATCTGGTCCATCGCCCTTCGGGAAAAGTACGGCGCTTCGGTGCGCAGCCAGATGCTCAAGTACCATATCCAGACCTCCGGCCGCAGCCTGCACAGCCAGGATATCCAGTTCAACGATATCCGCACGACCCTGCAGGCCCTGTGCGCCATTTACGACAACGCCCAGAGTCTTCACACCAACGCCTTCGACGAGGCCATCACCACACCCACGGAGGAGTCGGTGCGGCGTGCGCTGGCGATCCAATTGATTATCAACCGAGAGTGGGGGCTGGCCAAAAACGAAAATCCCTACCAGGGCAGCTTCATCGTCGACGATCTGACCGATCTGGTGGAAGAAGCCGTGCTCATGGAATACGACCGGATTACCGCCCGCGGCGGTGTGCTGGGCGCCATGGAAACCGGCTACCAGCGCAGCAAGATCCAGGAAGAGTCCATCTACTACGAAATACTCAAACATTCCGGAAAGTATCCCATCGTGGGCGTCAACACATTCCGCGATCCACACGCCGACGGTGACGACATGCTGGAAGGCATCTCCTGTATCGACCTGGCCCGGGCCACGACAGAGGAAAAGGAGTCCCAACTCACCCGTTTGAAAGACTTCCAGGCCCGCAACGCGGACAAGGCGCCCGAGGCATTGGAGCGGCTGCAGAAAGTGGCCCTGTCCGGCGACAACATCTTCGCCGAACTGATGGAGACCGTTAAAACGTGCAGCCTGGGGCAGATTACCGGGGCGTTGTATGATGTGGGTGGGCAATATCGGAGGAATATGTAACAGAAACAGGAGAGATTATATGAAAGAAGCAGTGATTGTCAGCGCCGTGCGCACGCCGTTGGGCAGTTTCAATGGTTCTCTGGCCGGCATCGGAGCGACCGATCTGGGCGCTATCGTCATTGAGGAGGCCATCCGACGGGCCGGTATCGAAAAAAACAAGGTCGATGAAGTCCTCATGGGCCAGGTACTGCCCTGCGGCTACGGTCAAAACCCGGCCAAACAGGCGGCCGTGAAAGCCGGCATGCCCTGGGAGGCGGAATGCATCACGGTCAACAAGGTGTGCGGATCGGCCCTGAAAACCGTCATGCTGGCGGCCCAGGCCATCCAGTTGGGGGATGCCGAAGTGGCGGTGGCCGGCGGTATGGAAAACATGAGTATGGCGCCTTACTATCTGGAAAAGGCCCGCTTCGGCTATCGCATGGGACCCGGCCAACTCCAGGATTCCATGATTCACGACGGGCTGTGGGACATCGTCAACGACTTCCACATGGGCATCTCCAACGAGCTGTGCTCTGAACGCTACGATGTCAGCCGGGAAGATCAGGACCGCTACGCCGCTGAATCCTACCAAAGGGCCCTCGAAGCCATTGAAAGCGGTCGCTTCGACGATCAGATCGTTCCGGTTTCTATTCCCCAGCGCAAGGGCGATCCCAAGATTTTTGGTAGAGACGAATGTCCCCGACCGACTTCTTACGAAGCTCTGGCCAAGATGAAACCGGCATTTAAAAAAGACGGCTTTGGCACTGCCGGCAATGCTTCCATTATCAGCGACGGTGCTGCGGCGGTGGTGGTCATGTCGCGGGAAAAGGCCGAGTCGCTGGGCTGCACGATTATGGCGACCATCGGCGCCCAGGCCTCCTATGGCATCGATATGAAATACGTGCTGGTGGCGCCCATCAGGGCGATTCCCAAGTGCCTGAAGAAAGAGGGCCTCGGCATCGATGATGTGGATCTGTTCGAAGTCAACGAGGCCTTTTCCGGATCGACCGTCTCCGTCATGAAGGAACTGAATCTGTCGGCGGACAAAACCAATGTGAACGGAGGCAGCGTGGCCTTGGGCCATCCCATCGGGGCCAGCGGATGCCGGGTGCTGGTGACCCTGCTTTATGAGATGATTCGGCAGGATAAGCAGACCGGCCTGGCGTCATTGTGTCTGGGCGGGGGGGAGGCGGTGGCTATGGTAGTCAAACGATAGCCGCATCCATCCAGAGACGGCATCTTGCGGCCTATATCGGCGTTCTCGTCAGATTAACAGTTAAACAGCTAAACAACAAGGAGTGAGGAAATGGAAATCAATACCTTTGGCGTTATCGGAGCCGGGCAGATGGGCAACGGCATCGCCCAAGTGGCGGCCACCGGAGGCCTCAACGTCATCATGAGCGACATCAAGATCGAATTTGCCGAAAAAGGGCTGGCCAATATCACCAAAATTCTCACCAAGAATGTGGACAAGGGCAAGATCAGCACCGAGGACAAGGATGCTATCCTTGGCCGCATCAAGATCACCGCCGATCTCAAAGACATGGCCGATGCCGATTTCGTGGTCGAAGCGGCCACGGAAAACGAGACGCTCAAGTTCAAGGTTTTCCAGGATCTGGACGAAATTTGCCGGCCGGGCGTTATCCTGGCGACCAACACCTCTTCGATTCCCATTGGCCGGATCGCCGCCCAGACCGGCAGGCCCGAAAAGGTCATTGGCATGCATTTTATGAATCCGGTGCCGGTGATGAAACTGGTGGAGGTGATCCGCGGTCTGGCCACCTCCGACGAAACTTACCAGACCACCTGGGATCTGTCGCTCAAGTTCGGCAAGACTCCGGCCCTGGCCAATGACTTCCCCGGATTTATCGCCAACCGCATCCTTTTGCCCATGATCAACGAGGCTGTCTTCGCTCTCTACCATGGCGTAGGGACGCGCGAGGACATCGACACCGTGATGAAGCTGGGCATGAACCACCCCATGGGACCGTTGGCCCTGGCGGATCTGATTGGCCTGGACACCTGCCTGGCTATCATGGAGACGCTGTACAACGGATTCAAGGACTCCAAATACCGCCCCTGTCCACTGCTGAGAAAGTATGTGGAAGCCGGCTGGCTGGGCCGCAAAACCGGACGGGGATTTTACGAATATTAACCGTTTTGACAAGGAGCTGTCATGCCCCGAAAAAAAAGCACCCGGCTTACCCCCGTGGGCAAGAAAATTAAAAAAGCCCGGACCGAAAAGAAAATGAGCTACGAGTCGTTGGCCAACGACACCGGCTTTTCCGTCGATTTCCTCAAGAACGTGGAAACCGGCAAGGTCACGCCGCCGGTGGGCTCCCTGCTGCAAATCTCCCGGGCGCTGGAAATCGATTCCGGCGACCTGCTCAAGGAAGAAGAAGACCGCATGCAGGACCGCATCAAAGCCTACACCAAGCGAACGGCCAGCTACGCCTACACGACCCTGACACCGGGAGCCGAGAACAAGCATCTCAAGGCCTTCAAGGTCGAAATCGACGCCAAGAAAGACCACGAAGGCGTCAGCTACAACCATGAGGGGGAAGAGTTTGTCTACGTGCTTCAGGGCAATATCGAAGTGGTGGTGGGCGAACATGTGAATGCTCTCGGACCGGGCGATTCCCTGCATTTCAACTCCGGCATCCAGCATCTTTTGAGAAATACCGGCGATGCGGATGCGGAGCTGATTGTGGTGATTTACAACCCTTAAAGGAAACAACCATGTCATTCAAGCTGACCGACGAACAACTGATGATCCAGTCGATGGTTCGCGAGTTCTCCCGCAAGGTCGTCGCCGAGACCGCAGCGGAGCGGGACAAAACCAAGGAATTTCCCGCCGACAATCTCAAGAAGATGGCGGAACTGGGGCTGTTGGGGATGATGGTGCCTTTTGATTACGAAGGCTCGGATTCGGACACGGTTGGCTACGTACTGGCCCTTTCCGAAATCGCTTACTCCTGTGCGTCCACGGCGGTGGTCATGTCCGTACACAACTCCATCGTTTGCGAAAGCATCCTGAATTTCGGCACGGAAGATCAGAAGCAGCACTACCTCAAGGATCTGGCCATGGGCAAGTACATCGGGGCCTTCGCCCTGACCGAGCCCGAGGCCGGCTCGGATCCGGTCAGCCAGCAGACGACGGCGGTGAAAGACGGGGATCATTACATCATCAACGGTACCAAACGCTTCATTACCACCGGCAAGAACAGCGGGCTGGTCATTGTTACGGCCAAAACCGATCCGGAGGCCCGCCACAAGGGTATCAGCACGTTCATTGTCACCCGGGACAATCCCGGCCTGGTCGTTGGCAATACAGAGGACAAAATGGGTCTGCGCGCTTCGGATACCACCGACCTGCATCTCGAAGATTGCCGAGTGCCGGCAGCGGACATGCTCGGCAAGGAAGGCGAAGGCTTCAAGATCGTGATGAAGGGGCTCGACGGCGGGCGCATCGGCATCGCCGCCCAAAGTCTGGGGGTGGCCCAGGCGGCCTTCGACGCGGCCGTCAAATATGCCAAACAACGCGATCAATTCGGCCAGAAGATATCCAAGTTCCAGGGTTTGCGCTGGATCATCGCCGACATGGCCACGGAAATCGAAGCGGCCCGTCAGTTGACCCTTTCCGCCGCCGCCATGAAGGACAGCAAAAAACGCTTCACCACCCAGGCGTCCATGGCCAAACTCTACGCCTCGGAAATGGTCAACCGGGTTACCGCCAAGGCCTTGCAGATGCACGGCGGCTATGGTTTTACCAAGGACTATCCGGTGGAGCGCTTTTACCGGGACGCGAGGGTGTTCACCATTTACGAAGGCACTTCAGAAATCCAGCGGGTGGTGATTTCCAACAATATATTAAAAGACAAGCGGACGACAAAATAAGGAGGAAAACCATGGTCAGAACGGAAATCTCCCTGTTCCTGAAAAACGAGCCCGGTGAGCTGGGAAAGCTGGCCACCATGATGGGCGAGGCCGGCATCAATATCGATGCATTGACCATCCAGGACGCTTCGGCCTATGTGCTGGAACTGTTCAAGGCCCGTGGAAAATCCCTCAAGCGCATCGCATCGGCCGCCAGCTACAACTCCATGCGCAAGGACTCGGCCCAGTTCGCTTTGATCCGGCTGCTGGCAGAGGACGGCAAAACCAACGCCGCCATCGATCTGCTCTCCCAGCACGATTACACCTTTGACATCCTGCCGGTCATTGCCGTGCAATTGGACAACAAGCCCGGCGAACTGGCCCGGCTTGCGTCCCGCTTCGGCGAGGCCGGCGTCAACATCAATTACGTTTACGGTTCCGTAGCCGGGCCGGATGCCAAATGCCTGTTCGTCTTCTGTCCCGAGGACATCGATCTCGCATCCAAGATTTTTGCCGAGACCGGTGCCGATCAATAGCCGCCGGTAGACCGTTTTCGTAAGTGCGTAAAGCTAAACTTTTCTTACCTTGGCGGCGCAGGAAGACCTTCTTGCGCCGCTTCGTCTGTCGCTGCCTTTCGTCTGGGAAGCATGCCATCTTTTAGGGCCGTGCCTGAAAACGGTTTTGCCTGATGGGCAGGTTTGTCCCCCCAATTACCGGCCTCAATCCTACCATTGAACACTTCTCGTTCGTTGCTATTCTTTTCCTTAAGAGATACGGAGAAACAACAACCTGTTATCAGTGCAGAATATTGGAGGGATTGATATGAACAAACAAGATTGTGTGAACGAAAAGTGGTCAAGTCGAACCATGGGGTTAATCGTTTTGCCGCTGGCCTTGGCTCTTGGCTCTATCGGGTTTCTAATTCTTCCCGTGGTGGGGATTTTTTTCGCCGTGCCCCTCTTCATTCTCTCATTTTTCTTCCTTGCCGCCCCGGACAGCAAGGTATGCCGTCTGATCCTGAGAAAAGGTTCCTGACGATTCCTGAATGTCAATCAATATAAAGGGCCACGCGGATCATCCACGTGGCCCTTTTTTCTTTAATTCCTCTTAATCTAACGGTTCAACGGTCATTCGCGGAAACGCCCGCCAGCATCAATTGGGTCTTTGCAGCACCATGGCGCCCTCGATGGCAAGATCCACGGTTCCCGGATCGGCCAGCGTGGAAGTGTCGCCCATAGCCTTTTTGTTGAAATCGCCGGCGGCGACCTTTTTAAGGATCCTCCGCATGATTTTTCCGGAACGCGTTTTGGGCAGAAAATCGAGCCACTGCAACATTTCCGGTGTGGCGATGGGACCGATCTCCTTGCGGACGTGGGCCACCAACTCTTTTTTGAGTTCCTCGGTTTTCTCGACGCCTGAATTAAGCGTCACGAATGCGTAGATGGACTGCCCTTTGACCGGATGCGGATATCCCACCACCGCCGATTCGGCGACAGAGGGATGGGAAACCAATGCCGATTCGACCTCGGCGGTGCCCATGCGGTGACCGGACACATTGATTACGTCGTCCACCCGACCGGTGATCTGATAATAGCCGTCCTTGTCTCTCCGACAGCCATCGCCGGTTGTATAGACGCCTTCGAACTGCGTGAAATAGGTCTCAAAGAATCGCACAGGGTTCTTGTACACGCCGCGCATCTGGCCCGGCCAGGACCGTTTGATGATCAGATTGCCCTGGCACTCGCCCTCCAGTTCTTTCCCGCTGTCGTCCACGATGGCCGGCTCAACGCCAAAAAAGGGAACCGTAGCCTGGGCCGGTTTGATATCGATCGCTCCGGGCAGTGGTGTGATCAATATGCCACCGGTCTCCGTCTGCCACCAGGTATCGACAATGGGACATTCGCCGCGGCCGATGGTCTGGTAGTACCAATTCCACGCCTCGGGATTCAGCGGTTCGCCAACGGAGCCCAGCAGGCGGATCGAAGAGATGTCATGCTTCTTGACCCAGGAATCGCCTTCTTTGGCCAACGCCCGGATGGCCGTCGGCGCGGTGTAGAAGATGTTGATCTTGTACTTCTCGACGATGGCCCAGAAGCGCCCGAAGTCCGGATAGTTGGGCACCCCTTCGAACATGACGGACGTGGCGCCGTTGCACAGCGGGCCGTATACGATGTAGGAATGGCCGGTCACCCAGCCAATGTCGGCCGTGCACCAGTAGATGTCGCCGTCGTGGTAGTCGAAGATCAGTTTGTGAGTGTAGGAGACGTAGGTCAGATAACCGCCGGTGGTGTGCATGACACCTTTGGGTTTTCCGGTGGAGCCCGAGGTATAGAGAATGAAAAGCGGGTCTTCGGCGTCCATCTCCTCCGGCGGACAATCGGCATCCACCTTGGCGAGTTCTTCATGGTACCATTTGTCGGTTTCCCCGTTCCAGTCCACCTGGACCTTGTCGCCGACGCGATTGACCACCAGATGGGTATGAATGGAGGGGCAGGACTGGATCGCCTGGTCCGCGTTGGCCTTCTGGGGGATGGCCTTGGCGCCCCGGAAGGTGCCGTCGCAGGAGACCACCAGAACGCTTCCGCTGTCCTGAATGCGGCTGGCCAGTGCGTCGGCGGAGAAACCGCCGAAAACTACGGCGTGAATAGCTCCGATGCGCGAGCAGGCCATAATGCCGATGGCCAGTTCGGGGATCATCGGCAGGTAGAAGGTGACCACGTCACCTTTTTTTATACCGTTGCTTTTCAGTATATTGGCGAATTTGCAGACCTCTGCATGCAGTTCCTTGTAGGTAAATTGCCTGCTCTCGCCGGGATCGTTGCCCTCCCAGATGAGAGCCACCTGATCGCCGCGGGTGTCAAGATGCCGGTCCAGGCAATTGTAGGAAACGTTGAGTTTGGCGTTGGTGAACCACCGAATATACAAATCGTCGGCAGTGGCGCCGTAGTTGAAATCCGCAACCTTATCCCATTTTTTAAACCAGGTCACCTGCTCGTCGGCGACCTTGCCCCAGAATTCATCGGGATCATCGATGGATTTTTGCCACATTTTTTTGTACTGGTCATAGCTGTTGATGTACGCTTTTTTCCTGAAGTCCTCGGGAACCGGATAAATCTCTTTGAGCTTCACATCTGTCATAAAAACCTCCGAATAGGTGCATAAGATTGATAAAATGGGCAATAAGATGCCGAATTATACCGAACGAACGCCGCGCAACCGGTTTGCCGTTGCGATGGCAGAGTCGCCGCGTTCGTAAAAATGAACGATATTTATAAATTTAATTTAAATAAATATACTAATCGAAAAACTACAAATTATATGCCAATAATAATTTATATTGTTATTGGAGTTCAGTTTTTAGGGAGGGTATATAAATAACGAATAAATACAGGTGGTAATAATCTGAGAAGCGGAAAAAGCAAAAATCTGGCAGAAATCGGAAGGGTTAGACGGCCATTGTCATTACAACTTATATTGTAGTGACAATGGTCTTACAATCGGAAATAAGCTGTATGTTAACTCGTGCAGAGAGATCTACAACCCAGGTTGTATCCACAACCTTTGAAGTGCGTAATCCGGTAGATCGAATATCGGCAACGGATCGGTGTGACAATCAGGGTTATACCCGTCCTTCTTTTACCAGTCTGGCAAAATGCTCATAACTGCGGTCATAGGTACGTTCGGCATCGTCGGGAAAGACGCAGGCCGGCAACTGACGCATTTTTGCATGGTAGCTGATACACTCGCAGCAGATACCTTTGCGGGAACAGGGCTCGTAAGAGCAGTTGCAGTGGTTTAGATTTTTCTCTTTGTTGCATTCCATATCAGGGGGTTCCTTTCAGACCGATTTCATCGGCTACTTCGCGCATGCCCATGATGGTGTCGGTGATCAGTTCGCCCAGTTCCACACCCAGCATGTCGGCCCCCCGCTGAATGATGGAGCGGTCCACCTTGGCGGCGAAGCGCTTGTCCTTCCATTTTTTCTTCACCGATTTGGCCTTCATGTCCATGACGCTCTTGCTGGGCCGCACCAGGGCGGATGTGGCCACCAGGCCGGTGAGTTCGTCAATGGCGAAAAGCACTTTTTCCATGGTGGTTTCCGGCTTGACGTCGGTGCAGATACCATAGCCGTGGCTGATGACCGCCCGGATCAAATCTTCCGGCCAGTTGTTCTCACGCAAAATTTCTTCGGTCTTTTTGCAATGCTGGTCGGGAAACTGTTCATAGTCCAGGTCGTGAATCAGACCCACCACACCCCAGACATCTTCTTCCTCGCCGTGTTTGCGGGCCATGTAGCGCATGACCCCTTCCACTGCAAAAGCATGTTTGATCAGGCTTTCGCTCTGGTTATAGGTTTTCAGAAGGGCCAGTGTCTCCTCCCGGGTAGGCGTTGGTTGGCTCATCATCTTCTCCTGACAATCCTGTTGTGGTTTGAGGGGGTATTGGCAACTTCATAAAAAGACGATTTTCGGACAGCGTCGTAAAAAGACCGAGATCAAGGCTTGCGAATCCCGAGGAATGAGGCGTACAAATAGGTACGCTGCAGTGACGAGGGACGAAGCGTAACGCAGATATCGGGTTTTTTACGGCGCTGTCACTATTTTCGTTTAGCATATGGCCGAACAGGCAACAAGAGCTTTGGTGAAGATCCAATGGTCCGGGGAAGATTCCGAAATGAGGCGGATCGGCTGATCGCAGCTGTCCGGGAACTCAACATTCGCTGGGCCAGACGGGCACTGTCCCTCTGGCGTGGTGATCGACCCGCAACGAATCCCGAGGACATTTACGACGGATTCGAACAGATCCTCACCCGCGATACGATTTTTCAAACGTCGGAAATCCGGGATGCCGACGCCCGCACCCGGATTCGCCACGGGCTCATCGACCACTACCTGCAGCGCAAACTGATGCCTCACGAAACGGAAATGCAGGCCTGGAGCCGGGGCGCCGCAGCCCACGTGGACGGCGAGAAGATCTATTTCGGTGAAGTGATCCCCTGGTGCCAGAAGTCCAGCACCCTGGCCCAACGCCAGAAGCTCCAACAGGAAACCGGACCGCTGTGCAAGCTCCTCAAACCCTTTGCCGTAAACTACTGGCATGTCCTGCTGGACAACCTGACCGAAGAATTGGGGTTTGACAACTACATCGACTATTGCAGCGCCAAAAAGGGCATCGATTACCACCGCCTCTACCGTCTGGCCGGACAGCTCCTCGATCAGACGCACGATTTTTACAAAGATGCCATGGAAGCCTGGAGCCGCGACCGCTTCGATTTGCCCCTGGAGAACCTCAGTCGTTTCGATGCCATTTATCTGTTGAGCCTGAGCCAATGGGACCGGCTCTGTCCGATTGCTTCTCCAGAAGAGACCCTGATCTTTTTTCAGCGATGGAACATGGACCTATCCGGATATCCCGGCCTTCATCTGGACATTCGCCCTGCGGCAGGCAAGAGCGCTCAAGCCATCACCGTCATGGTAACCATTCCCGACGAAGTGTATATCCTCATGCGGCCCGAGGGCGGGTGGATTGACGTGGAAACGCTCTGGCACGAACTGGGACACGGATTGTCGGCCGTTTATACCGATCCGGTGCTGAGTGCGGTCAGCCGCGAACTGGCCACGGCTTTCAACCTTTCCGAGACGTACGCCTTTTTCCTGCAGCGTATGGCCCTGTCCAAGCCAGTGTTGACTTCGGTCATGGGGCTGCCGGAAACCACCGTCGAAACCATCGGCTACTACCGGCAATTGAAGGACCTTTCCGTTTTTCGCCGCTACGCAGCCAAGTTCAGGTGTGAATACGAAATGTTCGCCAACGGAAACATTGAAGACGGGCGTCCATACGCCGACGCCATGGCTCGCCATACCGGTTTTTACCACCAGCCGGAGAGCCACCTGTTCGACCTGGTACCCGAATTTTACTGTGCGGACTACCTGCTGGGGTGGCTGGGCGAAGCGGTGCTGAACGACTATTGTGTCGACCGTTTCGGGGAAAACGGGTGTCTGCAACCCGATATGGCCGAGTGGTTGAAAGCAGCGCTCTGGCGGCAGGGAAACGTTGCCGACATCCATGCCTTCTTCGCCCAAAACGGCATTGGCGAGTTGACCGCCGGTCCCCTTCTTCGCCGGTGGCAAAGATTTTCGGCCATCTCCCCTCCCGAGAACGTTGAATCATAGCCGAACGACCAGTGGTATTGGATCAGGTCTTAAGCCGGGGTTGCATTCTGGCTTCGGACTGGTATGATCCGGACTTTGCTGGCAACCATCGATATTCGGATCGGATTTTACAATGAAGATTGTCGTGACCAATGATGACGGTTATGATCATCCCGGCCTGTCGGCGCTGGTGGAAGTGGCAGCCCACTTTGGGGATGTCACCGTTGTTGCCCCGGCGACATCACAATCCTACGGGGGACACCAGGTGACCGTGCGCGAACCGATTCTCGTCGATCAGCCGTCGGAAAACATCTATGTCGTTCATGCCACGCCGGCGGATTGCAGTCGCCTGTCCATTAAAGCGCTTGTTCCGGATGTCGACTGGATCATGGCAGGCATCAACCCGGGGGCCAACCTGGGCAGTGACGTTTATCAGTCGGGTACCGTGGCGGCCGCCCGGGAAGCCGCCATCCTTGGTGTCCGTGCCGTTGCCGTTTCCCAGTACATTGCCGCCGGATGCAGCGTCGATTGGACGGCCGCCCGGGCCCAGTTGATCCGGTGCCTGCCTGCTCTGCTTACCCCACCCCTGGCGCCGGGCCATTTTTTGAGCGTCAATCTTCCCAGCCCCATTCGGGCAGAGGACAGCCTGCCCCACCATTTCTGTCCGCTGGACAAACATCCCCACAGATATCGATACGTCGAGGATCGCGGAAGATACCGCTATGAGGGTGTCATCCATGACCGTCCCCGCGCGCCGGGCAGCGATGTGGATGTCTGCTTCGGCGGCGCCATCTCGGTGAGCCTTTTGGAGATATGACCTTATGAACTACTGTTCCCAGTGCGGTGGTCCGGTTGCCTTGACCGTTCCCCCCGATGATGACCGCCCGCGCTATGTATGCCCTGCCTGTGGCACCGTTCACTACCAGAACCCAAAACTCGTGGTGGGGTGTATCCCCATTTGGGAGGAGCGCATCCTCATGTGTAGACGGAATATCGAGCCGCGAAAGGGGTTCTGGACCCTGCCGGCCGGTTTTCTGGAGAACGACGAGACCGTGGCTGCCGGTGCCCGGCGGGAAACCTTCGAAGAAACCGGCTCCCGGGTCACCGATCTGGCCCCCTATCTGATGGTGGACATCGTTTATATTCACCAGATTTATATGATGTACCGCTGCCGTCTGCAGGCGCCTGATTTTCATCCCACCCGGGAGAGTTCGGAAGTGAAGCTTGTGGCCGAAGCCGAGATCCCCTGGGATGAAATCGCCTTCCCGGTGATCGAGAAGACGCTGCATCACTATCTGCTAGATTGGTCCACCGGCCGCTTTTCCTTCCGGACGGACCGGATTGACGCCCCTCCGAAAAGTCTACAGCAAAAGCGTTGATTATAGGCTTGTCTTGTTTGTCTCTGCATAGAATGTTCTTAATTATTTCAAGAACCTGACGATATTGAAATAAGATGGGGAACAGGATCGACCATCGGATGCAGACCGGATGCGTTACAGGATAGCCGATGAAAACCTCCGAAGATATCGATCGGTTGAAAGAAAAGATCAAAACACTCGAGGATGCCCTCGAAAAGGGGCATCGCAGCAAGCCTTTCAAGACGATCTTCTCAGGAAAACCTTCTGACAGAAGCGACTGTGGCGTCAGTATTTCTCTGCTGTCAAAGCTGATCAACAGTTCCGTCGACGGCATCATTGCCGCTGACAAGACGGGCCGCCTGTTGATTTTCAATGACGCCGCTTCCGATATTTTTGGCCATGGTGTCGAGGAGGCGCTGTCCGCTTTAAACATCAGGGACCTTTACCTTGAAGGCGGCGCTTACGAAGTGATGGCCAAACTTCGGTCCGACGGATACGGCGGTTCCGGGAAACTGGCCGATTATCTGGTAAACGTGGTCAACAAAGACGGCACGCTCGTTCCGGTCCGGATGAATGCTTCCATCGTTTTTGAAAAGGAGATTGAGATCGCGACGATCGGGTATCTGCGCGATCTTCGAAGCTGTCTCGATGCCGGTGACGGGTTGTTGTCTTCCCTATTACCCTGTGAAGATTCCGATTCGGACGTTTCTCTGTCGGCGTACCTGTCCAAACTGGGCCGACAGCTGCATCTATATGACCAGCAGTTTTGTGTCGGTGCCATCAAGAATGAACTCGTCACCGTCGCCCAGGTGAAGCAGGCATTGCGCAAACAATCCGAAATAATGGACAAAACGAAGGTTCATGTTCCCATTGGACGAATCATGATTCAGTTGGGGATCATGACGGAGGCCCAGCGCGATGCCATCATCAACATGTATCGCATGGAGACCCGGCGGCAGGCATCCCACCGCCAATCGCAGGCAGACTCGCCGTCATCTGTAAATTCGAGCGACGAACAGGATATTGAAGAAATCGTGACCCTGAAGGTCTCCGACGATCGCCTGGAAGCGACTGTGCGAATCGATGCAAAGAACGCAAACAGTATTGTATTGAAAGAGCTACTTGCCTTCATTGAGGCCCAAGGCATCGGTTTCGGCCTGATCGCGGAGAGTGAAATCCAGGCATTTCTCAACTCGGGGACGATACCTTCACGGGATTTTGCCATTGCCCGGGGGACGCCGCCTGTTTCCGAGAAACCGCCAGAGGTTCGCTTTTATTTTTCCACCACACCGCTGGGTGTCGGCACCACCCGCGAGGATGGCTCCATCGATTGGAAAAACCGGGGTAGACTACCCCAGGCCAGACCCGGCGAGGTGCTGGCTGAAATCACCCCGAGTCGGCCCGGTACCAGCGGAATGGATGTTTTCGGCAACGAAATTGTGCCGCCAACGGAAAAATCGGCCCTCCCCAAATGCGGCAAAGGCGTGGCGCTGTCCGAGGAAGGCGACCAGTACATGGCCAGGATCAACGGGATGGTCTTTTTTTCGGACAACAAATTGTCCCTGGTGGAGGCGCTCGTGGTCGAGGGAGATGTGGGCCTGGAAACCGGCCACATCGATTTCGACGGTCACGTGGAAGTCGGCGGCTCGATTCATAAAGGCTATCGTGTAAACTGCAAGAGCCTGCGGGTGGACGATATCCATGAAGCCGAGATCACGGTTGCCGGCGATATGGTTGTCACTGGAGGGATTTATGAATCAACCGTCAAGTGCAAGGGCAGCCTCCAGGTTCCCCAGATTCGCAAATCGCAGATCCGGGTGGGAGGCGACCTGGTGGTGCAAAAAGAGATCATGGAATCGACTATCGAATCCAGCGGTCGATGTCTGATCGAAGACGGCACGATCATTTTTTCCCGGATCAGCGCCAGGGACGGGGTTGTTGCCGGCAACCTCGGCCGGAAAGGCTCCAAACCGAGCATCCTTTTCGTAGGAATCGATCAGCGGGCCAAGCGGCAGATCCGATATACGAAAAACAACCTGGAACTCCAGAAAAAGGAACTGGACCTGCTTTCAAGGGAAGTCGAGGATTTGGAGGAAACCCTCCAGTCCATGGATATCGAAAAAACCGAGCTTTCGAAAACGCTGTCGCTTCATGTCGATAGAATCGAAGCCATGGAGAATCAGCTCGGGATGCTGGAATCGGGCAGCCGGGAATCCGACGCCCATAAAATACGCCGGGTCATCGACAACCTGAATTCGGAAAAGGAACGAATCGAAGCCCATTTTCAATCCATCGAAAACGACATGGAAAAATTGTCCTCACGTGTTTTTCAGAAACACGAGGAAATCGAAAACGGGAAGAAGGAAATCATCCTTTTGGAGGAAAGCTTGGCGGAACTCATTGCCCATAAGGCCACGCATCAGCAAGGCGCCGTTGTGAAGGTCAGCGGCAGCGTATATTCCGGTACAACCGTCACAGGACCCCACGCATCACTAACCATTGGTGACGATTTGGCCAGCCTGGTCATCCATGGGACAAAACAGATCGATGCGGATGGCAACGAACGGTTCGTGATGCAGATGCAGGGTCTGGAGTAGGGGCGCCGCAGTCAGGGGGTAAGCGTTCACAGGGTACCGTATCTGCTTTGTTACCGGGCACCTGAAGGTTGACCAAACCGTCTGCGTGCCCGGCGCCTCACATCAGCGGCACCCTGTAAACGCTTACTGATCAGGCAGTTGTGGCACACTGGGCATTCTAACCTCGTGAACGTGTGCGTCAGGGGCAACGGCCGCTTGAAATCGACCGCTAACCGTTGCGCAGTCGCGGGGGCATGATAAAGACCCTGCGCAAGCCCTCCTTGAGGGAGATGGCCTCTTCAGGACAGAAGCGGGCGCAGACCCCGCAGCCGAGACAGGAATTTTCTTCCCGGCGCGCTACCCCGTCATCATCGAGCGCGATGGCATCCGTGGGGCACCACGATACGCAGGTGCCACAGCCGGTGCAGGCTTCGGTATCGATCAAGGAAAGATAGCAGGTGGAATTGATCATTGGCAGGGTCCCGTCCCGCCAGAGACGCAAGGTGTCGCAACAGTCCTTGCAGCAGTTGCAGATGCTGGTTTCCGGGCTGTCTTCCCGTGATCCCGGGTGAAAGGCTTTATGGATCAGGCCGGCATTTTCCGCCTCTTTCATGATCTGCAGGGCTTCCTCACGGGTGACTTTTTTGGCAAAGCCCTGGGCGCTGGTATGCCGCGCAGACTTTCCGAAAGAAAAACAATTCCAGACTGGCGCATCCGTTTCGCACGGTTCTCCCAGAAGACTCCTCCGCTGACGGCAGAAGCAATGTCCCACGGCGATATCGTCGAATTTATCGATGATCGCTTCGACGGTCTGGCTGGGAAGAATTGTTTCCTCGGCGGAACCCAGGGATTTTTCGACCGGAACGATGCAAATCTTTTTGCCATCGGCTGTGCTGCCGCCCGGAACGGTGCGGTCGACCGAAGGCGCGGCCTTGAACAAAGGGACCAGAGCATCGTAATGATGCTGGGTCTGATCCCTGAGTTCGGACAGCAGCGTTTCGAACAGGACGGCAAGCTCCTTTTCCTCATCGCTGCCGGTCAGCGGTCCCATGAAGCGGTACTCCATCAGGCCGACCATCATCAACGGCAGGAGCCGGTAGATCATAAGCCCGCTGGAACTGGGCTGGTTGAACACGAGCCCTTTTTGGGCCAGGCTTTCGGTCAGACGGGTGATTTTTTCTTCCGGCAGTCCACTGGATTCGATCAGTTGATCCAGGGTTTGAGACGGTTTTTCACGAAAGGCGTAAACCAGGTCCAGTTCTCCCTCCGCATCGCCCACAACGCGCTGGATGATGGCAACAGCGGTTTCGGTAACCGGGAACTGGACCATTCCCTGCCGACAGATCACTTCGGCGGCTCGTTTCACTTTTTCCGGCAAGAGCGTTGAGGTCATAGATCTTTTTCCTTTCGGTGCAGGTTGCGAAGATAGCCCGGAACTCCGATATTTGATTACCCTATCCGAATCCAATGAACATCGCAACCCGTTGCATGCCGACCGGTTCTGACAATCTTTGTCAATCCGGGGGACAAAAACCGTCCCGGTATGGTGATCCGGATCGCCCAACCTGACGGCCCGGCAGAGGTGAACATTGATAAATCCTTTACGGGCAAGCGGTTTCATGGATTAAGCCGGATCTGGCACAAAGATGGCATTGTCCCTGTGAAAATGGATAGTTGGGCGGCGATTGAGAATTACCCATGCGGCCCGGCCGAAAATTCGAATTCGGTTTTTGTATTTGATATCGGTCCTGTTGGCAGGTACTATAAAGTCGGTCCACGGTGCCAGTTCAAACAAGTGGCACAATTTTGGCCATGGCTTGCGAGACCATTGATCCATTGCTGTCAATCCATAATGCAAAGGGAAGCGTCATGGTTTTCGGGAAAAATCGGAGAAAGTGGCTGCTTATTGTCGGATTTATGTTGCCGTTGCTCTTTACGTTCGGATGCATGCATGGCGAGGAAACGGAAACGGAAGAGTCCGAGGGCTCATCGAAACCGTTGAGCATTTTCATTTTGAGTCCGCTCAATGAGGACACTTACCTGCAAGGCGAGCAGATCCGTTTCGCTGCCGATGTCGGCGATGAAGGCCTGAATGGTCAACAGGTCGTGTGGACATCCAATCTGAACGGTGAAATCGGTAATACCCGGGATTTCACATACAGCGAATTGTCTCCGGGCATGCATACCATCAAGGCAACCCTCAAAGACGACAAGGGGCACGACGCCTCCCATTCCCTTATTGTGATCGTCGACAAGTTCACCTGGGCTGCATATTATAGAAAGCATTTCGATCTTAACCCGAGGATCGGTAACGAGCCCATGGACAGCAAAGACGTGGACCGGATCCTTAGAACAACCAAGAACTTCGACAGGAAAAACTTGAGCGGTCTGGATCTTTCCGGCAAAACATTTGCCGGCGTCTCCTTTGTGGACGCATTCATGGTTCACACCAATTTTTCCAATGCCAGGTTTAAAGATGTGAATCTGAGAAATGCAACCATCGAACATGCCAACATGTCCCATTGCGAGTTTAAAGATGTCGAATTCACAGGTGTTGCGTTCAACAACGTCGATCTGCAGGGTGTCGATTTCTCCAGGATGTACCTGAGAGAATTCGCATTCAACAACGCCAACCTGTCCGATTGCAATTTTCTCCAGACAGATCTGTCCTATGCTGAAATGACGAACGCTGTGCTCAAAGGCGCCAATCTGGAGCAGGCTGTATTGATCCAGGCCAAACTGGCCAATTCGGATCTTTCCAACGTTAACATTCGGGGAACCAAGCTGCTGGACACCGACCTGCGCAATGCCAACCTTTCCGGGGCATCCATCAAAAACGTCACCCTTGTCGATTGTGATGTTCGCGGTGTGAACTTGAATACAGCGACGTTGACCGACGTAAACATGAACAACGCCAATCTGACAGGGGCACGATTGTCGAAGCTGAATTTCAATAAGGTGGTTTTATACGGCAGCAATTTCTCGGATTGCGATCTGACCGGATCCGATTTGTCCAACCTCAACCTCGTGGATTCCAATTTCTCCAATGCGATTTTGAAATCCGCCGATTTGAGTGGCGCTAATCTCAAGCGGGTCAATTTTAAAAATGCCGACCTCGATGGGGCGATTTTATCCGGCGCCGACCTTGAGGATGCGATTTATGTGGATATGGCCAGGAATCTGGATACGGTCGTGGGATTCTAACATTGACGGCTTCGTAATAATTTCAACAATATGGGTAGGAGCCGGAGAAAAGGGCAATCTGATGGCTAAGATTCGAAAGTGCAAATTGTGCTGGGAGGCTTCGGCCTCCGAGAATGTCGTCGGCTACAAGCTGTACTGGTCCAGAGGGACCGAGGTCGGCTACGACTCCAAATATATAAAGATCGGCAATGCAACTGAAATCATTCTTCCCGATGACGTCATTTTTTCGGATGACCCCGTGATGTTCGGTGTGACGGCCGTTGATCGGGACGGCAACGAATCTGATATGGTTACCATCGACCAGCCCTACCGAATGCAGGTTCCGGAAGCGCCGACGGGGCTGTTGGTCGAGCCTTCGGATGAGTTCACGCTGTTTCAGACCGGTCAGCCTAAAAATGAGAAGCTGCAGCTCGTCGATTCGAAAAACCAGGATTCCGGCGAAGAGGATCCCCTGGCGGAGGCCATTGAAAATGGCGGCGCCGTTCAGGTGGCCAAGCTGGAATCCCTTGGCGACAGCGAGAATGACCGGCCGATGTAGACGCTACTGTAATCGGCCCTGCTTTTCCCATCCCGTTCACAATTCCGTCGCCTGCCGCGTGCAGACACGCCTATTGTTCTTCCGCTGGTTCAGCATCCTTCCCTTTGGCGGTCGGCCCGTGTCCATGGGCAAATTCCCAGCGCTTGTCCAGAAAATAGAGGATGGGCACCGTCATGCGTGAAAAGAGCAGCGATGCCACTTCTCCGGCCATCAGGGATATGGCCAGTCCCTGAAAAATGGGATCGAAAAGGATCACCGAAGCACCCACCACAACGGCGGCGGCCGTAAGCATCATGGGGCGGAAGCGCACCGCTCCGGCATCGATGACGGCCTGGTCCAGCGGAGCTCCTTCCGACAGGCGCAGTTCGATGAAGTCCACAAGGATGATGGAATTTCTCACGACGATGCCGGCGCCGGCAATAAAGCCGATCATTGATGTGGCCGTGAAAAACGCTCCCATGGCCCAATGGGCCGGTAAAATACCGATCAATGAAAAGGGGATGGCGGCCATGATGACCAGCGGTGTGGAAAAAGACTGGAACCATCCCACCACCAGTACGAAGATCAGCACCAGCACAACGGCAAAGGCGATCCCCAGATCCCTGAATACTTCGTAGGTAATGTGCCACTCGCCGTCCCATTTCATGGCAAAGCGCTGATCGCTTTCGGGCAGCGCCGCCGTGTGCTGGGCGATGCGGTATCCTTCTGGCAGCGTGAGGGCGTCGATTTTCTTGCGCATTTCCAGGATGGCGTAAACCGGGCTCTCCTTGGCGCCGGCGACATCGGCGATCACATAAACCACGGGCATGAGATTTTTATGGTAGATGCTGCGGTCCACCGGCGTTTCCCGGACAGTGACCAGGTCGGACAGGGCCACCAATCGGCCGTCGGCCGCGCTCACGTTGATGGCCTTGAGCTGGTCCAGGCTGGCCCGCTGGGCCAAGGGCGGCTGCAGCACAATGGCCACATCCTCTTTTTCCTGCGATTGGTGCAGCAGCCCGGCTTGGGAGCCGGAAAGCGCGGTCTGCAGGGTCTGGGTGATGTGGGCCACGCTGATGCCGTGAAGGGCCGCCTTTTCCTGGTCCACGGTGATCTGGTAGCGGGGCTGGTCTTCCTCCATGTACCAGTCCACGTCGACGACTCCTTCGGTCTGCTCGAAGATGTCACGGATTTGTTTGGCCAGCTCGCGCTGGCGCTGGTAGTCGGGGCCGTACACCTCGGCCACCAGGGTTGAAAGAACCGGCGGTCCGGGAGGCACTTCGGCCACTTTCAGCCGGGCGCCGTAGCGCTCGGCAATGGCCTGCAGCGGTGGGCGTACGCGTTTGGCGATGTCGTGGCTCTGCTGCTTGCGATGATGTTTGCCGGCCAGATTCACCTGGATGTCGGCCAGGTTGGGCGAACGCCGCAGGTAGTAATGGCGCACCAGGCCGTTGAAATTGAAGGGACCTGCGGTGCCCACATGGATCTGGTAATCCACGACTTCGTTGACCGTAGCCAGATAGTCACTCATTTCGAAAGCGGCCGCCGCCGTGTCTTCGAGGGTGGCATAGTCAGGCATGTCCAGAATCACCTGGAACTCGCTTTTGTTGTCAAACGGAAGCATTTTGACCTTAACCAATCCCACGCCCACCATGGCGCAGGCGCCCAACAGCAATACGGCGACTCCGATGAGAAAGGACCAGCGCCAGCGCGGATTGTGCAGCAGATGGTCCATGACGTTGCGGTACAACCGCGTGGCCCAATCCTCGGAGGCGTGGTCGCCATGCCCGCCGCCGTGGCCATTGCGTTTCAGCAGGCGGTAGGCGGCCCAAGGGGTGACGATGAAGGCCACGATAAGCGAGAACACCATGGCCGCCGACGCCCCCACCGGTATGGGACGCATGTAGGGCCCCATCAGTCCACCGACAAAGGCCATGGGCAAAATGGCGGCAATGACCGTTAAGGTGGCCAAAATCGTGGGGTTGCCGACTTCGTCCACGGCTTCCACGGCGACCCGGGTGCGCGGGCGATCCTTGTTTTCCGGCAGGCGGAGGTGGCGGACGATGTTCTCCACCACCACGATGGCGTCATCGACCAAAATACCGATGGAAAAAATCAGGGCGAACAGGGTGATGCGGTTGAGCGTATAGCCGTACAGGTAGAAGATGGCCATGGTCAGCGCCAGCGTTACCGGTATGGCAAACGCCACCACACCGGATTCGCGATGGCCCAGCGTGAACCAGATAAGGATGGTCACCGAGACGATGGCGATCATCATGTGCAGCAGCAGTTCGTCGCTCTTCTCCTTGGCGGTTTCCCCGTAGTGGCGGGTAACCGTGACGTGGATGTTATCCGGAATGACCTTGCCCTTGAGAGTCTCTACGCGCTCCAGCACCTTTTCCGCGACGCTGATGGCGTTGGTGCCCTTGCGTTTGGCCAGCGTCAGGGTGACCGCCGGATAGGGGGCCTTGGCTGCCTCGGTTGAGGAAATGCCTTTTTCTCCTGCCGCCGGTCCGGTGCCGAAAAAGACATAGTTGTCCGGCAGCGGCGGGCCATCGGAAATGGTGGCTACATCTCCCAGATAGACCGGGCGCCCCTGGTGGGCCGCCACCACCACGTTCCTGACATCTTCGGGCGTCTGCAAAAATCCGCCGATATGAACGATGATCTGGCCTTCGGGTGAAGGATAGCTGCCGGCGTCGGCCGCCTGGTTGGCGGCAAATACCAGACGGGAAACGGCCACCGGGTCGAGGCCGTATCCGGCCATGCGGACTGGATCCAACTGGACCTCCACGCGCCGGCTTTCTCCACCGATGAGTGAGGTGATGGAGACATTGGGTTCCCGCTTGACCTGATCCTCGACTTCCGCCGCCACCCGGCGCAGCAGATAGGGCTCGACTTCATTGCTCCAGAGCGTCAATGCCAGGATGGGCACATCGTTGATGTATCGCGGTTTGACCAGGGGAGGGGTGATGCAGCAGGGAATGCGGTCCATGTTGGCCATGAGCTTGGACTGCAGCCGCACGATGGCCTCTTCCTCGTTCTGGCCGACATAGAAGCGTACGATGGCCATGGCCATGCCTGGCATGCTGGTGGTGTAGATGTATTCCACACCGGGGATCTCCCATAACAGCTTCTCCATGGGCCGGGTTACCCGCTGTTCCACCTCGGCGGCATCGGAACCGGGCATCTGTACGAAGATGTCGATCATGGGTACGACGATCTGGGGCTCCTCCTCCCTGGGCAGGGCCACCACGGCGGCCATGCCGAGCAAAACCGAGGCCACAATGATCAACGGGGTCAGCTTGGACTGGATGAAATATCCGGCGATTTTTCCGGCAGGACCATATGCATTGCTCATTTTTCAGGCTCCACGGCGGATCCATTGGTCAATTCTGGTGTGGGAGCGGCTATCAGCCGGGTGCCGTCCTTGATTCCCGAGATGACTTCGACCTGGTCCCCGTAGGTCCGGCCGGTTCGGATCAGCCGGAATCGGGCAGTGTTCTTTTCATCTACGATGAAGACACCGGTCAACTGCCCTTCCCGAACCACGGCGGCATCCGGAATGCGGATGGACTGCTGCTGCCCGATGGTCAGGGATACCCGTGCGAACATGCCCGATCGCAGGGCCTCGACACCGGAGACGCCCACCTGGACGATGAAGCTCCGGCTGCCCTGATCGGCCGATGGAACGATCACGTCTACCGTGCCGGCGATTGACGCGCTGCCGGCCGCTGGAATCCGGACCTCCACCGGCTGGCCTGTGCGGACCGACTGGATGTATGTTTCGGGAACCACCAGGTCCACCCGGAAGCCCCCCTCACGCTCCAGCGTCAACAAAGGGGTGCCCGGTGCGGCCAGCGCACCCGAATCGGCCAGTTTGGCGGTTACCCTGCCGTCAAAAGGAGCCAGGACACGGGCATCTTTGCGGGCCACGGCCGCGGCGTCCACTGCGGCCTGTGCCTGTTTGATCCGATATCGGGCTGCTTCCACCATGGCCTGGGCCTGCTTGAGGGCAGCCTGGGCCTGCTTGTATTGAGCCTCGACGGTTTCGAACGCTTCCTGGGTGATGGCGTGGCCTTCCAGCATGGTACGGTTGCGTTCGTAAGACAATCGCGCCCGCTGGGCACCCGCTTCGGCCGCCGTCTGCGCCGACAAGGCGCCAGCTTCGGCTTTCTGCGCTTCGGACAGGGCTGCCCGGGCCTGATTAAGCTGAGCGGCGACCTGACGCTCGTCCAGTACCACCAGAAGATCGCCCTGCTTCACCGCGTCGCCTTCCTTGACATTGAAGGACTGGATCACGCCCATCAGTTTGCTGGAAACTGTGGCCGACAGCCGGGCTTTCACCGTGCCCACGGCGTCGTAGAAAACGGGTTGAACCTTTTCCTGCACTTGTATTACCGGTACCGAAACGGCAGGGCCGGCCGGCCGCACCGTATTGCCCGGCTCGATTTTCTCCGAGCAGCCGATGGTCAGGATCAGCAGGATGATAGCGAACATGCCCGCGAATCCGAATTTCGCCAATTCGGTTCTCTGGATCAAAAAATGTTCACGAACTCGTGGATTGGTTGACGGTTTCAACGGTTGGATCCTTTTCTGTTTGGGCGTTGATGTTGCTGTTCCACCATTGAACGAAAAACGCATTGGAGGCTTAACTGTCGCCCGAAGGCTTCTGCGCACTTTCCTGGCCGCGGCTGCCGGTAAGTGTTCACAGGGTACCGCATCTGCTTTGTTCCCGGGCACTTGAAGGTTGACCAAACCGTCTGCGTGCCCGGCGCCTCACATCTGCGGCACCCTGTAAACGTTTACTGATCAGGCAGTTTTCGCACATTGGACATTTCAACCCTGTGAACGGGTACGGCTGCCGGTCCATTGACCGATGGCCCGGGCGATCTGAGCCCGGGCTTTTTCACGGTCGAAATAGGCGGTGGTTTTGCGCATCCGTGCCCGGCTGTAAGCCAGCTCCGCTTCCAGGTAGCGGGTGATGTCGGCCGAACCCCCTTCATATTGACGCTTGACCAGTGCGTACGTCTCTTTGGCCGTTTCGACATTGGACGTGGCTACATTCAGGCGCTGCCGGGTTTCTTCGAGGTTGATATAAGCCTTCTTAACGTCGAATTTGACGGCCAGCAGAGTCTTGCGGTCGGCGGCCATGGCTTCCTGCAGGCGCGAGAGCGCTTCGGCACGGTCGCTTCGGGTGGCGAATCCGTCGAAAATGTTCCAGTTCAGGTAAAGGCCCGCGGTCCAGTTATCCCGCTCGCTGCTGTAGCGCATTTCGGGATCATCGACGTAATAGCGGGTCATAAAATCCAGTTGGGGCAGGTAGCCGGCCCGGGCTGCATCCACGGCCATTTTCGACTGGCGCAGCTTCTGGCGAACACTGTCCAGCTCGGGCCGGTGAACCAGGGCGTAATCCAAAGCGGCGAAAGGATCCTCGGGGATATCGATGGCGTACTCCTCAGCGTCGGCAATACCGAAAGGCACTTCGGGCTCGACCCCCAGAATTTCCGCCAGGGCCGCCTTGGCCAGGCGCTCCCGGTTACGGCTCTGAACGAGAATTTCCTCGGTTTCGGCCATGCGTACCTCAAGAGAGAGAAGATCGGTCTTCAAGGCGCCGCCCGACTGAAACCGGACCTGCATGATGCGCAACTGAGAGCGGGTCGTCTCCACCGATTCTTGGGCTACCCGGGTGAAGTTGGCTGCGGCGAGAATATCGTAATAGGCACCGATGGCCGCGGCCATAACCTGGTTCTCTATGCTGTCCCGATCGATTTGAGAAATCGTCACCCCGGTTTCGGCCATTTCCCGGCCGAGTCGGTCTTTGCCTCCGCTGTACAGGTTGATGCCGGCGGAAACGCCGCTTTCAAAATTCTCAAACCATCCCGGATCGTTGAAGTTGGCATCCGGCGGCAGTTTGCGCTGGTCGATGGCCTTGAACAGATAGGCCGAAGGGGCGTCGCCCTGCATGTATTCGGTGTAGACCTTTACCTGGGGGTAAAAGGGTGCCGCCGATTTATTCAACAGAGCGCGGGCGCGTTCGATGCGGGCAAGGGCCATGAGAAGATCGGGGTTGTTGGCCCTGGCGATGTCCAATACGTCCTTAAGGGTCAGGCTGCTGTTGACGGCACAGGTCCCGGACGCATCTGCCGCCTGCGATGGAGTCAGATTGCAGGCCAGATCGGCATATTCGGTTTTGATGGTATCGTACCGATAGGCATTTTCGGAGCTGCAGCCGACCTGAAACGTGGCGATCCAAAAGACAATGCCGGCCAATAGCGATGAAACCGGGATTTTAGCCATTCCCTCCTCCTCGATGTTTCTCCTGATGCGACGATTTCGCGGTCATTCATTTAGAGACACGGTTGGACCCGGGGTTACGGATCGGCTTCAGATTGTCGGGGATGAAATGCCAATGCCTCTGCGGCCAGTTCGGCCACCGTCGTCGGCGTCATCCTCATTTGCCGGAAAATGCGCAGCGGTGCGTTGTCAGCA
Organism: Desulfosarcina widdelii; assembly: GCF_009688965.1. Classification (GTDB taxonomy): domain Bacteria; phylum Desulfobacterota; class Desulfobacteria; order Desulfobacterales; family Desulfosarcinaceae; genus Desulfosarcina; species Desulfosarcina widdelii. The sequence goes on from NZ_AP021875.1 coordinate 5,343,653, forward strand.
AGGCGACGTTCGATCAGCGAACGGACACGCGTTTCCAGAATGGGCCCGGTGGCCCAGATGGCCGTTCCTCGAAGGTAAGGGTCGGGGGCTTCATAGAAGGCCGGTAAAAAGGAACACGCCGATTTGGCCAACAGCGGCCGGGCATGGGCCAGGCGACCCACTCCCCACAAGGACCCGCGCTGCAGCAATTCGTGTTCGAGAAAATTGCCGTTAGGATCGATATAGGAGATCAGGATGCCGGAAAACTCTTTTGCCAGGCGGTCGTGAAGGGCGGTAATTTCTCCCATGGCCTCCGGAGATCCCCAGCCGATTCCGCCGGACTCGTCGTTCAGGTTCCACATGAGCCGGCGCATCACTACGCGCGCCGACTCTAATGAAGTGTCGGCCAGATGGCTCACCACAACGCCCATGGCCGCCACGGCCCGCCAGCGCAGCCGCTCGTCTCCCGAATAAAAAAAAGAGAAGAGCGGATTGACGGCCTGACGACCGGGAAGCTGCAAGAGGACTTCGAGTGTTGTTTCGAAATTCTCCTCCAGCAAAAGTTGTCGGATCGTTGCTTTGCGTCCACGATTTCCCATGCTCGCGCCTATTCTGTAAAAGAACGACGGGTTTATCCATGGACTTTCATGTGCGAAAAAACCGGATGTGAAAAGCGGCTTCCAGAATCGACTCCATGGGATAATCGCGGCTGGAAGCCACTCCCTGCGTTTAATGAGCCGGCTGAATCAAAAGGAAATGACCTCAAACCCCTGTTCGATGTAGCCGGACATGGACGGATGGCCGGACATGTCATCAAGCAGGGTCAGGTTTTGTTTAACGGCCTCGTCCACCGTTCCCATCTTATGGGCACATCCCTTACAGACACCATCGACTATCTTTTCGGCCTTGGCTTTCTCCCAAAGCTTGTGAAGGGGGTTGGTCGTTTCGGCCAGTTTGGGCAGCAGCGCTGTGGCCGCCCCTTCCACAATGATGCGGCCTTCCATGCCCTTGGCCTTCATATCCAGGCCATTGAGCAGAACATGGATGAAACAGACCGGGTCGCCGTTGAAAACGAAAAGCGCTATTTTTTTCATGTGTCCCTCTCTTCCCAATCGATGCAATCTTCCGGGCAGTATTTGATTGCTTCGTTGACTTCCGTTTCGGGATAGGCTTCCAATTCGATGACCTCGATGAAGCCGGCGTCGTTCTGCTGAAACACCTCGGGGCAGACTTCCACACAGCCCATGCAGAGCGTGCAGGCGCCGATATCGACAACGGGTACCTTCATCGGGTCTATTCCTTCTCGATCACGGCTTCGCCGATTTTTTTACCGTAGGCCACGCAATCCTCGATGCCGGCCTTTTCAGGGACATACTGCAATCGGGGGCCGCCTTCGACCATGGCGAATTTCATGGCTTCCAGTTCCGCGGCCACCAGTTTCACCGCCTCACCGCTCCAGCCGTAGGAGCCGAAGGCACCGCCGATCTTGTTTGCCGGCTTGAGTCCCTTCATGTAGGTGAGCACGTCGGCCACCGTGGGAAACATCTGATTGTTAAGGGTAGGAGAGCCCACCACCACAGCCGCCGCATCGAGGGTATCGGTCATGATATCGCTGCGGTGGGAACTGCGGATATGAATGGGCTTGGCCTTGACGCCGGTGGACGAGATGCCCTCGGCTACGGCGTTGGCCATGGTCTCGGTGCTTTTCCACATGGTGTCATAGACCACGATGGCCTTTTTATCCGTTTCCTGCCGGCTCCATTTAAAATAGGCATCGATGATCTTGGCGGGATCCTTGCGCCAGATCATGCCGTGGTCGGGACAGATCATATCGATCTGGATTCCGGCATTCACAACTTTTTCCAGTAGTTTCAGGATGCGCGGCGCATACAGCAAAAGGATGTTGGCGTAATATTTTTTGGCCTGGACCATAAGTTCCGGGCCGGCCTGATCGTCGAATTTCTCAAACCCCGCATAATGCTGGCCGAACCCGTCGCTCGAAAAAAGGATTCGATCCTCTTTCAGGTAGGAGAACATGCTGTCCGGCCAATGAATCATGCGGGTTTCGATAAAGGTCAGGGTCCGCTTTCCCAAAGAGAGTTCTTCTCCGTCCTTTACAGGACGGTAGTCCCAGGCGTTGGGAAAATGGCTGGCCAGGTTTTTGGCCCCCATTTTTGAACAATAAAGCGGTTTTCCCTCACCGATCCTGTGCATGATGCGCGGAAGCGCCCCGGAATGATCCATTTCGGTGTGGTTGCTCACCACAAGATCGATCTTTTTGGGATCAATCACCTGGGAGATGTTGTCGATCAGCTGGTCGGCGAAAGGTGCTTTCACTGTATCGATCAGAGCGACCTTTTCGTCGATGATCAGAAAGGCGTTGTAACTGGTTCCCTTGTCCGTGGAATATCCGTGAAAATCCCTGATGTTCCAGTCGAATACGCCGACATCGTAGATTCCTTCTGCAATTTTTGTCGGTTTCATGTCCTTCTTCCTATGACGGTTGTGCACTTGTCCTTAATCGAAATGCCCTTTTCCCATACAGCGAAAAAAGGGCATCCGGAAATTCGATTGTTTCGCTTGGTTTGTGAATGTTACTCTTCTTTTTCGAAGTCGTCTTTGCTCGCACCGCAAACCGGGCATTCCCAATCCTCGGGGACATCTTCCCATTTGGTGCCGGGTGCAACGCCATTATCGGGATCGCCCGCTTCGGGATCGTAAACGTAGCCGCAGAGCGTACAAACATACTTGTCCATTGTTACCTCCGTGATGATATGCGTTAATAAAGGGAATAACCAACCCTACCATGAAGGGGCGGGGCTGTCTAACCGAAATTATCTTTCTGGCTTGTGAAACCATCTACCCCAAGGGTTTGAACAACTTTTTGCCGGCACCGCAGATGGGGCATTTCCAATCGTCGGGCAGATCTTCGAAAGACGTCCCCTTTGGGATCTTGCCTTTGCGATCTCCCTTGTCCGGATTGTAAATATACCCGCAGTTGACCGTCTGACACTGATACATTTCATGGGGCTCAGCCATTTTTTTCTCCTTGGTTTAAAGTCATCGAATTCGTTTCGTCAGTTGATCGAGGTTTGCGTGAATCTGCAAATGAAGCGCTTTGATACTTTGGTCGTCGTTTGGCAGCGGTGCCGGCAAGGACCAGTGCAGGTTTTCGACATCGGGGTGCGGATCTTCTTCGGGACCGTCGCCGATCACCACCACGAGGTCGGGCGCAAGACCGAAGAAGGCCTCTTCCGGGGATTGTGGCCGGCGATACCCAAGGTCCAACCCCGTTTCCTGAACGCATCGAACCATCGCTTCATCCAGGGCGGCGGTTTTCTCCATCCCCGCAAAATCGGTGCGAATGTGATCGGAAAAACGCTGTTGGGCCATGGCCGCAGCCATGGGGGCGCGACAGGCCCCGCGGGGTGAAACGAAAAGAATTCTGGTGCGTTCGACCAGCGGAATGACTGTTTTTTCGATGGCCGTTTCGATGTCCGCCGTCCAATTTTCTCGCTTGCGGATGGCTCCCTTGGCTTCGATGCCCCGGTAGGTGATCGCATGCTCCATTCGGGCGTCGATGGCATCGAAAAAGTATTTGGCTGTCAGATGGATGCCGTCGAACAGCTGACGGCCCCGGGAGGCGGCCACACTGAAAAGCAGCCCCTTGCGTTCCGATGCCAGTGGATCCTTGACTTTGAGGACATATTTTCGGGACCAGAGCGTCTGGCAGCGATCGATGAGAACTTTAAGCTGCGCCGAGATGCCATAGAAATAGACCGGACTGGCGGCGACCACAAGGTCCGCCCGTCGGATCAAGCCGTAAATTTCCATGGCCATGGGGTCGTCGGTAATGACGCAGGTGCCCTTTTTTTCACAGTAGCCGCAGCCACGGCACGGTACGATTCCGGCTTTTGCCGCCTGTATGTTTTTTACCGCCGCCCCCGCCCCGGCGGCCCTGTCCAGGAACGCCGAGAGAAAGGTGTCGGTATTGCCTCCCTTGCGCGGGCTGCCCTGAAGTCCCAGTACAAACATGGTTACCTTACGTGGCAGGTGCTGCAGGTTACCGGACCATGGGGCTTGCCGGCCTTTTTGTCCGCCTTGTGGCATTTGATGCACTGCAGGTTCATTACCTGCTTGGACTTGAGCGTCCCTTTTTCCTTCATTTTGCGCATGGCATCGACTTCCTGGGGAAAGACGCTATGGCAGATGTTGCAGTCCTTGAGCCTCGCCTGGTGATGGGCGTGGGGAAAGGGGACCTTGCCCCGGCTTCCGCCGAAGATCGTAATGTTATCGGCACCCTGTTTGGCGGCGAGCGTTGCCGCCGGCAGGGCCAGGACAAACAGCAGGGCACAGGCAATGGATGCGATGAGGGCACTGCGTTTCATGGATTGCTCCCTTTTATGAATTCGAACCGTGAACATGCCATCTCAGAGTATCCGCCGGCTCCTGCAGTGGGGCCGACGGAAAACGTCAATACATTTCCTCGTGGGCCAAATCGCCGTCGGTCACCTTGACGCTGAAAAGTTTATACGCCCAGACCTGGTAGGCCAGCACGACCGGAATGAAGAGCAGCACCACGATGAGCATGATCTTCAGTGTCAAGGGGCTGGACGAAGCATTATACGCCGTCAGGCTGTATTCTGAATCCAGGCTGGAGGGAAACAGGTTGGGAAACAACCCGATGACGCCGAAAAAGGTGCAGGCAACGATGGTGGCGGCGGAGGCGGCCCAGGCGATGAAAAAGGCTTTTTTCATGAGGAAGTACCTGATGCCCACAAGGGCGGAAACGGCGATCAGAGGCACCAGGAACAATGCCGGAGTGGCCAGGTAGTTGTTGTACAGCGGCGTGAAGATGTAGGTCGCCACCAGAAAAACGACGGCTACGCCGGTGAGCACGGGCCACAATTTCCCGGCCAGGCTGCCGGCCCTTTCGGACAGGTCTCCGTCGGCGCGGATGGCCAGCCAGAGAGCGCCGTGGACCAGGAAAAGACAGAGAAACAGAACGCCGCCCAGCAAGCCGTAAGGATTGAGCAGGGTCAGCAGGGTTCCCTGGTAAACGCCTTCTCCATCGATGGGGATCCCCTGGAAAATGTTGGCAAAGGCCACGCCGAACAGCAGAGCCGGCAGAAAACTGCCCACGAAAATGCAGATGTCCCACACCTTTTTCCAGGCGGGGTTGTCCACTTTGTTTCGAAATTCGAAGGAGACGCCGCGCAGGATCAAAGCGAAGAGGATCAGCATCAGCGCCGAGTAAAGGGAGGAGAACATCACCGCGTAAACCAATGGAAAAGCGGCAAAGGTGACGCCTCCGGCGGTGACGAGCCAGACCTCGTTTCCGTCCCACAGCGGTCCCATGGCGTGGATCATCATGTGCTTGTCACGCTCCGATTTGCCCAGGAACGGGTACAAGGTGCCGATTCCCAGGTCGAAACCGTCGGTCATGAAAAAGACTGCCCAGAGAAGACCCCAGAGAAAAAACCATGCGGATTGTAATAGCATTTATAACTCCCGTGTTATGTCAATGGTTGTCATCGAATAAAACGATATCAGGCGTCATCGGCTGCCGGTTGAGGGCCTTTTCTGGCAAAATTGGCAATCAGGTAGAACCCGGCAATTCCGAGCAGGCCATAAACCAGGATAAATCCGGCCAGAGTGGTCATGACTTGCGATGCGGCGACCGGCGAAGCGGCTTCGGCGGTCTTGAGCAGGCCGTAAACGATCCACGGCTGGCGGCCGACTTCGGCCAGTACCCATCCCATTTCATTGGCAATGTAGGGCAAAGGTATGGCAAACAGCATGATCCAGAGATACCAGCGGGATTCAACCAATCGTTTTCTGAGGACGAAACCAACGATGGTGAGCAGTGGGAAAAGGGTTCCCAAAGCGACCATGGTACGGAAGGAGACGAAGGTCAACAGCACCGGCGGACGTTCGTCTTTGGGGATGTCCTTCAGGCCGGTTACCGTTGCATTGAAATCGTGATGCCCGAGAAAACTCAATACGCCGGGTATGCTGCCGATTTCGATCCTGTTGCGTTCATTGGCTTCGTCCGGAATGGCAAAAAGGACAATGGGGGCCTGGGACTGGGTTTCCCAATGGGATTCCATGGCGGCCAGTTTGGACGGCTGGGTCTCGGTCACATGCACGGCGTGCAGGTCGCCGGTGATGACGACCACGATGGATGCGATCAATCCCACAACGAGGCCGATGTTGAAGGAGCGGGTGAAAAATTCGATGTGCTGCTTTTTCAAAAGGTGCCAGGCACTGATGCCCATGATGAAAAATGCGCTGAGGATAAAGGCCGAGGGAATGGTATGGACGATCTCGAGCAAACCGAATTTATTGGTCACCACGGCCAGAAAGTCGGTCAGTTCCGCACGGCCGTCCCGGATGGTGTAGCCAACAGGATGCTGCATCCAGCCATTGGCCAGAAGAATCCAGATCGCCGAGACGTTGCCGGCCGCGGCGACCAGCCACATCACCGTGGCGTGGGCCTTCTTGGACAGTTTTTTCCAGCCGAAGATCCAGATGCCGATAAAGGTCGATTCAAGGAAAAAGGCCAGGGAGGCCTCGATGGCCAGCAGCGATCCGAAAATGTCGCCGACATAGGCCGAATAGCGGGACCAGTTGGTACCGAACTGAAATTCCAGGGTGATGCCGGTGACCACGCCCAGGGCAAAGTTAATCAGAAACAATTTCCCCCAGAACTTCGTCATGCGCAGATAAGTTTCGTCATTGGTTTTCACATAACGGGTCTCCATGTATGCAACCATTACCGACAACCCCAAAGTAAGGGGGACGAACAGGAAGTGAAACATGGTAGCGGCGGCAAATTGGAGCCTGGATAACATGACAACGTCCATACAAAATCCTCCTTGAACAGGCACGTACAGCCCGCCCATCCTCAAGCGGGCTGCCGTCAAAAGCGTTCATGCGCAAAGGTCTGCCGATTTATCCCGCACCTATCCGGTAATCGCCGGTATCCTCAAAACGTCGCATCCCGTGATTTAAAGGGGTTCGGAGATCGGGTCGAACAAACGCCGGCAGACGCAATCCGTTGCCGATTCAGACGCCCGCCTCATATGTACAGGTATTGAAATCGATCTCCTTGCCGCATTTTGCGCAGGTGTGGGTCTTGTCGAATTCGTCGGAGAAAATCTCTTTGCTCTCACCGCATTCGGGACATTTGCAGGTAAAGGATTTCAGGTTCTTGAAATTCTCATAGCCGGGGCAGTGTTGGGGAGTTGACATGTTAGCCTCCTTTTGTATTCAATTCATTGACGTTGGAAAGATATGGGGATTTCAATTTTCGAACAGGCACCGATCAAGCAAACTTCTCAGCAATTTCACGACCGTAATCTTGCGCCATTTTCATGCCGCCGCCCAGACCGGCTGCTTTGAGCCTCAATGGCGCAGTGACCATGTTCATCTGGTAGATGTTCTTCATGGTATCGAAAATCCGGTCCGGGGCCTCGCCGCTCCAGCCGAATGCGCCGAATGCGCCTCCGACCTTGCCGTTCAACTCGGCTTTCTCGGCCATGAAAAGCAGCGTCTTCATGCCTTGAACCATCTCGCCGTGATATGTTGGAGAGCCCAGTACCACGGCATCGAACCCCTTCAGGTCGTCCTCCTTTTTCACATCGGTAACCTTCTTGACTTCCGCTTCATGGCCGGAGAATCGAATGCCCTCGGCAATGAGATTGGCGATTTTTTCGGTTTCACCGGTGCGTGTCGCATACACGATGAGTGCTTTTGCCATTTTCTTTTCCTTTTCTCTTATTTTATGCGCGGGTCTTTGCCCTCATATTCACAATCGGGGGTGTAACAGGTGTTGTCCAGAAATTCGCATTTTTCCTTACAGGAAGGGCATTTTTCCGGTGGCTGGTCCGCCACCAGTTCATAGCCGCAATTGCCGCATTTCCAGTTCGCCATGGGGAACCTCCTTGGTGGTTGTTGGTCATGTGGCCGGTGGCCGCCAACGAGGAGAAGTTGGCGGACACGGGTCACATGCAGTCCGGGCCGGTTGCCCGGACTGAAAGTGATGGTAGGCGGTCGGCAGGCGACCAACCGCCTCTTCTGACGTGCTTAAAGCGTGCTTCTATGCTTTCCACAAGCCATGCAGATTGCAGTACTCCCTAGCGGAGACCGATGCCGCATCGGTCATGAAAACCGCCTCGGGTGTCTGCCCCGGTTCGAGAAACTGAAAATACGATTTGCCGTCGGCGATCAGTTCGATCCACTGAATGTAATGCTTTTCTTCCATGGGATGGGGCACGCCGCCAACCTTGACCTTGTATCCGCCGTCGATTTTCTCGATAACCGGTACGTGTTTTTCCTTGGCTGCATCGACCGTGTTTTCGGTCAGTTTCTTCATCGGCTGCCCACAGCACACCAATTCTCCGGCACCGCCATTCAGGACTTCAACGATATTTCCGCAAACATCGCATTTATAAACTTCATACCTTTCCGCCATTTTTTTCTCCTTTTTCGTTTTTGTTGCTAAAAAAAGAACGCCTTTGTCCCTCTTTGGCTACCAGTTCTCGCCCAGCAGTTCGAAATGGGCCTGGGGATGGGCGCAGGCCGGGCATACCTCGGGCGCCTCGGTGCCTTCGTGCAGGTACCCGCAGTTGCGGCAGCGCCAGGTCACGCTTTCATCGCGCTTGAACACCCGACTGGCCTCGATGTTGGCCTTCAGGTCCAGGTAGCGCTTCTCGTGCTGCTTCTCGGCTACGGCGATAGCCTCGAAGATGTAAGCGATGTGATCGAATCCCTCCTCCCGGGCGATCTTGGCGAACCCCGGATACATGGTGGTCCATTCGTAATTCTCGCCGCCGGCCGCCTCTGCCAGATTCTCCGTGGTGGTGCCGATCACTCCGGCCGGAAAAGCGCCGGTGATTTCCACTTCGCCCCCTTCCAGCAGCTTGAACAGCCGCTTGGCGTGCTCCTTCTCCTGGTTGGCGGTCTCTTCGAAAATGTCCGCGATCTGAACGAAGCCCTCTTTTTTGGCTTGCTTGGAAAAGTAGGTGTAGCGGTTCCGCGCCTGGGATTCTCCGCTGAATGCCGTCAAAATGTTCTTTTCCGTCTGCGTTCCCTTGATACTTGCCACTTGAATTCCTCCTTTGAACGGTTTTAATAAGGTTTGTGTTTTCCAATACGATTGCACTGCTTTTTCTCAGCAGTGGTTGTCCCACCAACCTTTGGCGATATGCTTGAGCTTTTCCGCTTCGGCAATCTGCTTGATTTTATAACCGGAGTCGCGAAGCATGCCGTACAAGATACCGCAACCGGTGTCTTCGCGCTCGTCGTCGCCTTTATCGGCAAGCTGAATCATGCGTTCGGCCAGCAAAATGGCCTTCTCGAGATTGTGGTCACACGGTTTCACGAATTGACATTCCCCGAAGAGATCCGATACCGGCCGTTGGGTTACGAACCGGCTGAAATGCCAATAGCTAAATCAAGATGTATGCCAATATCCAGCGGTCAGATATAAAGTGGTATAACAACTTGAAAAAATAATTTAATTTTTCCTGTTCGGCCAAAGAGCACCTGCATTCTCCTATGCCGAACTGTTTTTCCGGTTGGATCGCAAACCCTGCATTTCCGCACGTCTCGCCGCGAAATCCGAAAACCTGAGTGTCTGAAAGGGTCTCACATTTTATGTGATACAAAGATGTCTCGCAAGACATCGGAGGTAAAACAGTTTTTCCCTAACGGCAGTCCGGGAATCTACTTGGCTCCAGTGGAATGGATCGTCTTGAGTGCTTCCACGATAGCCCCCAGATCGGGGCGTCGGTTGATGTCGGAAACCAGGATGAACCGAATAATTCCCGCTTTGTCGATGATGAACAAGGCCCGCTCCGCGGTTCCGTCGGTGCGAAGCACGCCGTACCTCCGGGCCGTCTCTCCATGGGGCCAGAAATCGGACAGCACGGGGAACCAGAGATCTCCCATCTGGCGGGTCCAGGCGAACAGTGTGGGCAGGTTGTCCACCGTGATGCCCAGCACGATGGCATCGTACTGTTCGAACAGGTCTCTGGCAATGTTGTAACCGGGCCATTGGTCGGAGCAGACCGGCGTCCAGGCCGCCGGTACGAAAGAGAGAATTACGTTGCGGCGCCCCAGGTAATCCTTGATGGAGACGGTTCCATTTTTAAGGGACGGCAGGGAAAAAACGGGCGCCGGGTCACCGATCTTGACGGTCAGTTCGCTGTCCACCGGTTTCAGGTGACCGGGGTCGTACAGCATGCCCTCCATGGCCGGGTTCGCGCCCAGACAGGGGCCACACAGAACCATGACCGATATCAGGGCCGCGGCAATGGCCAAAACCAGACATCGTCTGTGGCCTTTCATGGGGCACTGTCCCTGGCCAGGTCGTTCAGACGGGCCATGAAGGTTTCCAGCGATCCCATGCTGCCGGATCCTGTCCATAGGATGCGACCGTTGTCGTTGGGACCCAGGGCGGCGACGATGAAAAACGGAGTGCGAACTTCGCCGATGGCCTTGTGGACGGTAAAATCTTCATCGGGGAACAGTGGGAACAAAATCGAATAGTGTTTGCGAAAATGGTTGATTTCAAATGTGGAGTTGCCGACGCCGATGCCGATCATCTTGACCCGGTCCCGCAAGGGCTCGGAATCCTGAATGGCCTGATAGAGCCGATTGACGGCCGGCGCCTCCCGCTGGCAATGGGGGCAGTACATGCTGAAAATTTCAATGACCAGTATTTTTCCGGCAATGGCGGTTGCCGAAAAAGCTTCGCCGGGGGGTAAGCCGAGGTATTCACGCGTTTCAGCCGATTCGGGCGTGGGCAGGCGCAGGTCAACCAACCGGTCGCCAATGGCTGGCATTTTCCCAGCCGATGCAACAGCGGATACCGCCAGAAAGGATAAAGCGACCAGCCACCACGGAGAGCGGATTTTCATGGACCACCTCCAATCCAGGCGACTGCTTGCCACTGCCGTAGATTCGAAAAACGGATACGCGGACTACTTGGTGGCGATCAGACGCCGGCTGAGAAGATTGATGTGCGACATTTCTTCCTTGATTATGTTGTCCAAGTGAGACTGGCCCAGTTCACCGGGCACCAGGTCCTTCATCCCCAGATAGAAAACGATCGAGTCCTTTTCAGCCAAAATGGCTGCCTTGAGAATTGCCTGCATGGACGTCGTGTCGATCTCCTTTTCGAAGAAAACGCGGGTATCCGCCAGTGCTTTGAGGTATTGTGCGGCTTCACCTGCGGGATCGAAAACCGTCGCGGTCTTTTCCGTTTCGGAAAGCTTTTTTCTCATGGCCGAAAAGGTTTTCTCATGATCGTCTTCCATGGCCGCCAGATCCAGTAGGAACTGCTTGGCGTCCGGGTCGGCAACGTCGTTGGCCGCCTGCCGGTAAAAAAGGGCACCGTTTCTTTCGATCTGTTCGGCCATTTCAAATACATCGTCCGCATTGAAATCGTAGCTCATGGTTGAATTTGCCTTTCTTTTCTGCTGGCGGGGTTCATCACAAAAGGGTTGTCGTCTATTGGTATTTGCCCACTTCGCCGTCCTGCTGTCAACCCAAAAACGTAAAGGCGCGTTTGTCGCTTCACCCGTTTTTCTCGTTCAAGCGGCATTCGTCGTCCCACTCGGGGCAGGCGCTTTTTCGATCAGCTTGGAATTTGAGCATGCATTCACCGCATTCCAATTCTATATTGGGTGTATCTCCATGTTTTTCCAACAGTTCTTCTTTGGACATGACCTGGGCGAAACTGCACCCGCACTGGGGGCAGGCGGATTGGATTCGGTAGCGTTTTTTCGTCATGTGGGGATCTCCTTTCGTTGGTTGGTTTTCATTGTTGTAATCATTTAAAGCAAAAAAGCAATACCGATGCCACAGATGCGTGGATGTGTGGCTCAAGATGGCATGGTTATTGACATGTTCCATATTATGTTTAGCGTGACGGTACTACGATTGACTGCGGGGCAACCCCAGTGTTGCAAAAGCCGGAGGGCGACAGAGGCAAGGCGCCAAGGGTGATGCTGTAGTTGGCTACCGCGATCCCTTGGCAACGCCGGATATGGTGGCCTCCGGCTTTCCCGAAGGGGAAAAAAGATAAAGAAAAATTCGCTCCAACCTGGAATGCACCGGTGGTGATTCCAAAAATGATAGCCGGATGCGTCTCATGGAAGGTAACCATGGCAGTTGCGATTTTTCTCAATCTTTTTTATGCAATATTGGGGTCAAGGTTCCGTAGACACGCCTTTATACGAAAATTTGTTACCCCATCAAGGAGGACCCCATGGCTGAAACCGCTTTTAAAGGAACGCCTGTTCCGTTGGCCGGCGAAATCCCCCAACCCGGTGCCGTGGCGCCGGATTTCCGTCTGGTCGGCAAAGATTTGTCCGACGTTGCGTTAAAGGACTATTCTGGAAAAACTGTTGTACTCAATATTTTCCCGAGTATCGATACAGAGGTCTGTGCCATGTCCGTGAGAAAATTCAACGCCGAGATCGCAAATTTCGACAATGCCGTCGTCATATGCGTGTCGGCCGATCTGCCTTTTGCCCATGGCCGTTTTTGCGGTGCCGAAGGGCTGGACCACGTGATCACCGCATCGACGTTCCGCAGTCCCGATTTCGGTGAGGCATACGGTCTGCGCATAGCCGAAGGACCGCTGGCCGGTCTGATGGCCCGGGCTGTTCTTGTAATCGACGGGAAGGGCAAGGTGGTCTACTCGCAGTTGGTGCCCGAAATCTCCCAGGAGCCGGATTACAAAGCAGCCCTGGCCTGTTTGTCAAACGAAGAGGTCTTGCAGGCCTGCACGGCCAGCTTCACTGCGGAACATTCACGGCCGCTGGACGAAGACGGTCCCTGCGATGATGGCCGGGCCGGTGGCTGAAGAACTGTGCCCGTCCAGAAATGGCCAAGCCAATCTTACCCTTGGCCGATATCTTTGTTGCGCGAAAAATTTTATCCTCGGAATATCAACCATATGCCTGTGGTTAAATTTTTCGTGCGCCTCCATCTCGACCAAATTTGCCTATTTCTGGATGGGCACTATACAGTGCATGCATGCCGGGAGGTAGGAAAATGCCCCGCTACACTGGAATCAACCACCTCGCCATGGTTACCGGAGACATGGACGCCACCATCCGCTTCTGGAGGGACCTTCTGGGGATGCGTCTGGTGGCCGGGCTGGGCAGCAAGGGTTACCGGCACTATTTCCTGGAGATTTCCGAGCATGACATGATTGCGTTCTTCGAATGGCCGGGCGCTGAGGCCGTTACCGAAAAAGACCACGGGGTGCCGGTAAAGGGCCCTGTCGTCTTCGATCATGTTTCCGTTGGCGTTGTCGACGACCAGGACCTGTGGGAAATCAAAGATCGACTGGAAGCTGCCGATTTTTGGGTGTCCGAGACCATCGATCATGGTTTCATTCACTCCATCTACGCCTTCGATCCCAATGGCATTCCCATCGAATTCAGTGCACCTTGCCCCGATGTCGATGTGCGTCGCCATCCCCAGATGCATGATCGTCATCCGGCGAAAACCGCTTTGGAAGGCGCTGAACCCCTGCCGGGAAAATGGCCGGCCGTTGTCCGCCGCACCCCAACAGACGAGCGGATGCTTTATCCCGGGGAAGGGGAGGTGTTTGCCGATGACGGGAAGGGATCGGGTGGATGAACGCCATGCCGGATCCCATCATGATCCCGAACAAGGAGGGACAATGACCGATGCACGCGTATTGATCAAATGCCGCAAGTGTGGTGCCCGGAATCGTATTCCCGTCACGCGGCTCAACGACGGTCCCCGCTGCGGCCGTTGCAAGACCCCGTTTCCATCCATCGCGACCCCCAGTCGGCCGGTCGTAGTGTCCGACCGCACCTTTGCCGATGAGGTGCTGGCCAGCCCCTTACCCGTGTTGCTGGACTGCTGGGCCGCCTGGTGCGCGCCTTGCGGCGCCATGGCACCGGTTTTAGACGAGCTGGCCAGAAGCTACACGGGCAGGCTGAAAGTGGGCAAACTCAATGTGGACCAGAACCCGGTCACTGCCAGCCGTTATAATGTCATGAGCCTGCCGACGCTGTTGTTTTTCCGGGACGGCAAAGTGGTGGACACGGCTGCCGGCGCCCTGCCCAAACCGGAGGTCGAGCGATACCTCTATCGCTTTCTGGCCGGGTAGGGTACAATCTGAATTATCTTCCAAGCGTTTGTCGATGAACCGAGGAGGCCGCCATGAAGTTTGTCGTCACCGGAGCATCGGGGTTTGTGGGAAGAGCCTTGTCCCGTTTTTTACTGGAACAGGGTCATACGGTGACCGGGCTGGGCACATCCCCCGTTTCCGGGATGACGCCGCACGCCGGATTTACCTGGATCAGCGCGGATACCACCCGTGCCGGAAAGTGGCAGGAGGCGGTCGCCGATGCCGATGGAGTAGTCAACCTGGCCGGACGCACCATCTTCAAGCGCTGGACCCGCGCCTACAAGCGCCAGATTGTCGACAGCCGCCTGAAGACCACCGGCCATCTGGTCAGCGCCATGGCCGGCGAAAACAAAATCCTCCTCAGCACCTCCGCCGTCGGGTACTATGGCAGCCGGGGAGAAGAACGCCTCGACGAACAGGCAAAGGCGGGAGACGATTTTCTGGCCCGTCTGTCCATGGACTGGGAAAAGGCGGCACTGGCGGCAGAGAAGAAAGGCGTCCGGGTTGCCATCATGCGTTTCGGCGTGGTGCTGGGCGCTGGCGGGGGTGCGCTGGCCCAGATGGTGCCGGCATTTCGATCCTTTGCCGGCGGGCCCTTGGGCAATGGGCGCCAGTGGTTCTCCTGGATCCACACGGCCGATCTGCTGAGCGCAGTCCAGTTTCTAATCGGGAACCAGAATTCTCAAGGGGTATATAACTTCTGCGCGCCGGGGGTGGTTCGGCAAAAGACGTTTGCAAGGGCCCTGGGAAAAGTGCTGGGGCGACCGGCTTTGGTGCCGGCGCCTTCCATCGCCCTGCGAGTGATGATGGGTGAGATGGCCGATATGCTGCTTGCCAGCCAGCGGGTCGTTCCCCAACGCCTTATAGACGAGGGCTTTACCTTCCGGTTTCCGGATGTGGACCGCGCACTGGCCGATTT
Organism: Desulfosarcina widdelii; assembly: GCF_009688965.1. GTDB lineage: Bacteria > Desulfobacterota > Desulfobacteria > Desulfobacterales > Desulfosarcinaceae > Desulfosarcina > Desulfosarcina widdelii. The sequence continues at coordinate 5,358,733 of NZ_AP021875.1, forward strand.
GCTGAAGGCATCGCCATGAACGACTCAGCTTCAACGGCCCTCGGCTACCACCGGGCAACCAGCTACCAGCGCTACCAAATCTCACCCCATGCCCTGGACTGGGCCAACCAGCCGTCCCTGGTCAAGAACTACCCCGGGCTGCCCCGCGTCCCCTTGCCCCGGGACCTCGATCTGCCGCGGATCGATTATTTCACCCGGGCCTGCCGCCCCGGGTCCGAAAGCCATACTTCCGATGTTGCGCCGGATCTTAAACAGATCGCCGCGGCCCTGCAATTGAGCCACGGGGTAACCGCCCGTGCGGTGCATTCCGGCCAGCCCTTCTACTACCGCAGCGTGGCCTCGGCCGGAGCCCTGTATCCGTTTGAACTCTACCTTACCGCCCACGGGATCGACGGTCTGGATGCGGGGCTGTACTACTACGATCCTCTTGCCTTCTCCCTGACCGTACTTCGCAGGCAACCGTTGCCGGCGATACCCCGCGTGGATCGGGCGGTTGCGGCCACTTTTTATGTCACCGGCATTTTTTTTCGCAGCGCCTGGAAATACCGTGGGCGCGCGTACCGGTATGTTGTGCTGGATGCCGGCCATCTGCTGGAGAACCTGCGTTTGGCCCTTGGCGCCTTGAACCAACGCTTTTCCATTCATCTCGATTTCGATGACGAGCAGACAGCGAACCTGCTGGGGCTGGATTCCGAGCTTGAGGTTTGCCTGGCCTGCATTCATCTGCACATCGACACCGACAAAGGCACGGATACCGCCAACTCTATTGAATTGGAACCGCTGAGCGCCGACATCCGACAGGCATCCCAGGTGTCCGGCCGGGAGGTGGCCTATCCGGAGATACTAAACATCCATCGGGCCGGAAGCGGAAGCGGAGGCGGCGGGTCGGCCGAAGCTTCTTCTCTGATGGTGGCGACCCATGGTAATCCGTTGGCCAGGATCGATCTGGATTCGTCGACCCTTCCGATAGCAGCAGACTACACGCAGGTATTGGGACGGCGCCGCTCCCGCCGCAACTTTATTCCCGCAAGCGTTTCCCGTGAGAACTTCATGACCTTTGTGGAAACCATGGCACAAAGCATGGGGTCCCGATCCGGCATGCCGGCAGCCTGCCGGTCGGCGCTGACCGCCGGTATTCTGGCGGGAGAGAACATGCCCTTGCCGCCCGGTTTCTACTTGCTCGATCCGGAAAAGCGCCAATTGGAGCAAAGGATCGCAGGATCGCTCATCGAAGCCATGGCGGCGGCCTGTCTGGATCAGATGTGGCTCAAACATGCCGGCCTGCATCTGCTGTTTTTGACCGACCTGACATATTTGGACGAAATTTGGGGGGCCCGCGGTTATCGCTACGCCATGATCGAAGCCGGAAGCCTTGGCCAGCAGGCCTACCTTGCGGCTACGGCTCTCGGGTGGGGTGCCTGCGGCATCGGCGCCATTTACGACCGGGAGGCCGCAGACCTTCTCGGCCTGACGGAAAGTGGGGCCCTGGTGTATCTGGTTGGCCTCGGACCCGTTAAAACGAGTGCTGGCAAAACGCGTTGACAGCGGCGGCCGATCCGGTCATCCTGCGGTCCATCCAACAAAGGAGAACTCGATTCATGGCCATCGATCTTAAAATCTTCTCCGGCAGCGCCAATCCCAAGCTGGCCTCGGCGATCTGCAGTCATCTGGGCATCGGCCTCAGCCGCCTGAAGGTGTCGCGTTTTTCCAATGACAACCTGTTTGTACAGATTCAGGAGAACGTTCGGGAAAAGGATGTATTCGTTGTCCAGCCCTTCATCGCCCCGGTGGGCGACACCATCTTAGAGCTGTTCATCATCCTGGACGCCCTTAAAAGTGCCTCTGCCCGGCGCATTACCGCGGTAATCCCCTATTATTCCTATGCCCGCTCCGACAAAAAAGACGCCCCGCGGATCTCCATTGCCGGCCGGCTCATGGCCGACCTGATCCAGACGGCCGGCGCCGACCGGGTGCTGACCATGGATCTGCACTCCGACGCGGTGCACGGATTTTTCAGCATTCCGGTGGACCACCTCACGGCCATTCCTTACTTTGTGAATCATTTCCGAGAGCGGCTGGATCTGGACAAGGCCGTCGTGGTGGCCACGGATGCCGGCGGCGCCAAACGGGCCGGCCGGTTTGCCAGCCGCATCCACCTGCCCATGGCCATCATCGACAAACGGCGTGTGGCCGATACCGAGGTGGAGCAGGGGTTGGTCGTGGGCGATGTCAAGGGACGCGACGCCATCATTTTCGAAGACGAAATTTCCACCGGCGGCACCCTGGTCGCATCGGTGGCAACCCTTGCCGCCGCCGGTGCAAGGCGCATCTATGCTGGCGCCACCCACGGCGTGCTGTGCGGTCCGGCCATCGACCGCCTGGTCGACAGTGCCATCGAATCCGTGGCCGTGACCGATACGGTGCACCTGCCAGAGGACAAACGGGTGGATAAATTCGTCACCCTCTCCGTGGCGCCGCTGTTTGCTGAGGCCATCCGGCGCATTCACACTGGCGAAAGCGTAGGGGCGTTGTTCGATTAGCGCCGACGGCTCCGTAAAAATCCCGATATCGGCGTTACGCGTATCCCTCGTCATTACGGAGTACGCCAAATACGCCTTCATCCCTCGGGATGGAACATAAATGTTCGCCGTGAGGATGAAGTGCTGTTCGCTCGCTTACGCTTGCTATCTCGGCCCGCAAGCCTTGATCTCGGGCTTTTTACGCAACCGTCCGAAACCCGACTTTACGAGTTTGTCACAACATCAATGAGAAAAGGTGGTACGCTTTTGGAAATCACCAGTGAGATTTGGCAGGTGGGCGGCCCCGGCCTGACTTCGCCGGAGGATGCGGCCGTTTACCTGATGCGTTTCGACGGCCAGGCTGCCATCGTGGATGCCGGATGCGGCGGTCACGGTGACCTTCTGGCCGCCAACATCGAAGCCTGCGGGGTCGCTCCCGATCAGGTGCGCTGCCTGCTGCTGACCCACTGCCATTTCGACCACGTCGGCGGCGCCGAGGACCTGAGAATCCGTTACGGCTGCGAAATCGTCGTCCACGAGCTGGACGCACCCGCCCTTGAAGCGGGAGACAGCCGGAGAACGGCGGCCAACTGGTACGGTCGTTCCATGAAACCGTTGAATCCGGATGTCCTTCTTTCCGGGACCGGCCGGCAGATCCGGCTGGGAGATCGGCCGGTGGAGGCGATTCATACGCCGGGGCACACGCCGGGCTCCGTGGTCTATGTGGTGGAATCGGACGGGATGCGGGTTCTTTTCGGGCAGGACGTGCACGGCCCCCTGCACGCCGACTTCGGCTCCGACGCCGCAGATTACCGCCGGTCGCTGAAGGAAATGGCGGATCTTGCTGCGGATATTCTCTGCGAGGGCCACTATGGAATTATCAAGGGCGCCGATAAGGTGCGCGCCTTCATCCGGTCGTTCCTCTGAGGCGGTCAAATTGGACGGCCCCCTTGCCATGATCGATGCATCCTCGGCCATTCTGTTGACCAAGGCCGGGATCATGGACGCCTGCTGCCAGGTGTTCCGAATCAAAATGACCCGGCGGGTTTTCGAGGAGGTCACCGTCATGGACCGTCCGGGCGAACGCCGACTGCGCGCCCTGGCAGGAAAGGCATCGGGGTTTGTCGTCGTGGAAGATCCAACCGGTCCCTTTCCCGACCAGGCGGGGGCGGACCTGCAGCGGCTTCACCAGGGAGAGCGCGACACCCTGCACCATTTTTTAAATGGCACGGTCCGTTTCGTGATTCTAGACGACGGCAAAGGGGTACAGGTATGCCGCCGGCAAGGGATTCCCCATATCAACGCCCTGTTGTGCCCTAAAATCTTGTATTATTGCGAATGGTTGCCAGATGCGCGGCAGGTCCGATCCTTGTTTGATCGGATCGCCGGTCTGGGTCGCTATTCAAAAGATGTTCTGGCGTGGGCCCGGCAATGCCGACGTTCGGATCTAGAATTTTTCCTGAACCGGTAAAAAATGGGGAAACGGCTATGCCTGGATATCGATGGTCTGGCCCAAACCATTTGCGGCAAGCATCTGGGCGATTTCCTGCTGGCTTTCGGCCAGTTCGCGCAAAAGGGCCATCTGAGTTTCCATGACGGTCTGTAGCTGCTGTGAAGCCGAGGCCATAGCCATGGTGGATGCGGGGGTGGCAGAGACGTTCATTGTTTTTGCTCCTTGAACCGGTTTAATGTCGATATCGGCAAAAAACGGTGCACCTTGAGCCTTTTTTGTCTTCTGAGGTTAAGTAACTTCCGGTAATGCCGATAGAACTAAGTAAGGAGGTGCAGTCATGGATATCGTCATGATCGGCAGCGCTTCGGTGAAAAACCAGGACCTGCGAAAGCCGGTGGTCCGGGTGGCGTCCAGAAAAAACGGAGTCTTCGAACGACGCCGCAATCGTGAGGACCGCCGCAAAAGTGTCCGCGACGGCGTGGTGGTCAGCCTCTCTTACCGCAACGACCGCCGGGTCAATCCGGACCGTAGACGCTCCTGATACCTGCGCATGATCGCCTCGATTCGCCCGCCCGCCGGCATTTTTAAAACGGCAGCGGTGGCGTTCTTTCCCGCCCTGTGGTATTATTCCCGTAGTTTTCCCCAATTGATTTTTCTCCAGCCCGGGAGTCGTATTTATGGATCGAATGACCGCCATGCTGCTTGAGCGCGTCCATGATCTGAGGCATACCGACGCGCCTTTGGTCTGCCGGCAGGTGCCCGTCCCGCGGCCCGGTGAACATGAAATCCTGATTCGCGTGACCGCCTGCGGCGTGTGCCACACCGAATTGGACGAAATCGAGGGACAGACGCCTCCGCCCAAATTCCCCGTTGTCCCCGGCCATGAGGTGGTGGGGCGGGTGGCCGGCATGGCAGAAGGTGCCCGGCGATTTTCCGGCGGTCAGCGGGTCGGGGTGGCCTGGATCAACCGCGCCTGTGGCCGCTGCAGTTTCTGCCGGGAGGGTTTAGAGAACCTTTGCCCTGAATTTGCCGCCACCGGCAGGGATGCCCATGGCGGGTATGCCCAGTATATGACGGTGCACGAGGACTTTGCCTTCCCGATTCCCGATTGTTTTTCCGATGTCCAGGCAGCTCCGTTGTTCTGCGCCGGTGCCATCGGATACCGCTCCATGTCCCTTTGCAACCTGCGCGACGGGCAGCGCCTCGGCCTAACCGGTTTCGGCGCCTCGGCTCACCTCGTGCTCAAGATGGTCCGCCACCAGTTTCCCCATGCAGCGGTTTATGTTTTTGCCCGCAGTCCGGGCGAACGCGAGTTTGCACGCTCCCTGGGTGCGGTCTGGGCCGGAGACACGAAAGAGAGTGCCCCGCATCCACTGGACTGCATCATCGACACCACTCCGGCCTGGACACCGGTGGTCGAGGGGCTGAGAAACCTGGCTCCGGGCGGGCGGCTGGTCATCAACGCCATTCGCAAGGAGGCCGCCGATCAGAAGGCGTTGCTGAACCTGGATTATTCGACCCATCTCTGGCAGGAGAAAGAGATCAAGAGCGTCGCCAATGTCGCCCGGTCGGACGTCTCCCGTTTTCTCGAACTGGCGAAACGGATTCCCATCATCCCGGAGGTGGAGACCTTCGATCTCACGGAAGCCAACCTGGCCCTCATGGAACTGAAGAAGAGAAAAATCCGCGGGGCCAAAGTATTGTTAGTGGATTCGGTCTGAAAGAGATGGCCGTGTGTCCGCCATGCGTTTTCTGATACTCTTCTCGACGATTTTTTTTCTGTTTCACGATGCATTGTGCCCGACGGGCATCGGCCAAGCGGCGGTGCGCGAGCCCGCCTGGGCCGGCCGGTTCTATCCAGAAAACCGTGAGGATCTGGCGCGTCTGATCGATACCCTCATCCGCCAGGCCGATCAGAAGAGCGAGGTTTGCGATGCCGGCCGCGACCTCCGGGCCCTGATTATGCCCCATGCCGGTTATGTGTACTCGGGCATCACCGCGGCCCACGCCGCGCGGGTCATCCGGCGCGACGGCTTTACCCGTGTCCTGCTGCTGGGGCCCGACCACCGGGTGGGGTTCAACTATGCCTCGGTTACGGCGGCCTCCCAATGGCGCACGCCCTTGGGTACGGTCCCCATCGGCAACATCGGTCCCATTGTCAACAAGCGCCCGGAATGGTTTGACTGCGTGGCGGCTTCGGATCGTAGCGAGCACTGCCTGGAAGTGGTCCTGCCTTTTCTGCAGACCCGCCTGTCGCAATTCGAACTGATTCCCCTGGTGCTGGGACCCTGCGACACAGAGGGGGTGGCCCGGGTGCTGGCCGGACTGGTCGAGGATTCACACACGCTGATGGTGGTCAGCGCCGACCTGTCCCATTACCTGTCCTATGACGCGGCCGTCAAGCGGGATAAAGAGACGCTGGATCGGATTATCGCCCTGGACCCAAACTGGCTTGACGATCAGAAGAACCGCACCTGCGGGCGCTACCCGGTGGGGGTGCTGCTGGCCCTGGCCCGCAGCCGACACTGGCGGCCGGTGCTTTTGCACTACAACAACAGCGGCGATACCGCCGGCGACAAAGACGCCGTCGTGGGATACGGCGCCGTAGCCTTTTATGGAGGAGAGCCCATGCAACCTTCAAGCGACGTTTCTCAAACGCTGTCCCCGGAGAAGGGATCGGCCCTGGTGGCACTGGCCCGCCGTACCCTGGCCGGTCATTACGGTGAGAACTTCCCCCCGGACGAGGTCCGACAACTGGATGCGCAGTTGGCCGACCCGGCACTGCAGACCCGGTGCGGCACTTTCGTTACCCTGAAGATCGACAACCAGCTCCGCGGCTGCATCGGCAGCCTCGCGGCCACGGCACCCATGGTGGACGGGGTGCGGGATAATGCCCTGAATGCCGCCTTTCACGATCCCCGCTTCCCGCCATTGAAAAAAAAGGAGCTGGATGCAGTGCAGATCGAGGTGAGCGTTCTGACCGAACCGGTCGAGCTGGAATACACCGATGCCGATGACCTGTTGGCCAAACTCAAGCCCGGCGTTGACGGCGTAATCATCAAAAGAGGCTATGCCAGCGCCACCTTTTTACCCCAGGTCTGGGAACAGTTGCCCCGGCCGGAATCCTTTCTTTCCCACCTGTGCATGAAGGCCGGGATGCCGTCCGACCAGTGGCGGGAAGGGGACCTGACGGTGCTGGTCTATGGGGTCCAATATTTTGAAGAAGAGAAGTGACGGCGGCGTCGAGCGAGTCGTCGTCGCCACCGGCATTGCCTCCGTGGCGGTGCAGTTGGTGTTTGTGCGCGAATATCTGGCGCAGTTCGAGGGCAATGAAATCGTCATTGCCCTGATTTTTTTCTGTTGGCTGGTGTTGGGCGGCATCGGCACCGCCGCGGCAAAAGGTTTGGGGGTTCGGATGGTGCCGCCGTCGGGAGCCACCCTGGGCCGGCTTTCGTGCCTGCTGGCCATCTTTTCCGTCTTGCAGATCATTGCCGTCCGCTGGTTGCGCGACCTGATTTTTATCCATGGTGCGTCGGTGGGCTTTTCCGCCACGCTGGGATACGTCGCGGTCACCATCGCGCCCTATGCCCTGCTGGTAGGCTTCGTCCTGCCATACAGCATGATGGTGGCCCGGCTCCGAACGCCCGACTATCCCGGCAATCGTGTCTACCTGGCCGACAATGCCGGCGATGTAGCCGGAGCGGCTTTATTCTCTTTTGTCCTGGTGTACTGGTTGACGCCCTTTCAGGTGCTGCTGGTCGTTCACCTGCCGCTGTTGGTATCCCTTGTTAAGCTATCGTCATCGCACCCGCGTCGAACGCTGGCCGCCGGTATCCTGGCCTTCATCGTTCTGGCGGCCGGGGCCGTCTGGGAAGACCGCTTGCTGCCTCTCCGGGAAGGCCGGCGAATCGAATATGCCGAAAGCCGCTACGGCCGTCTGGAGGTCGTCGAATCGGGCGGACAGATCTCCTTTTTCAGTGACGGCGCACCGGTCCTTTACTCCCATGATTCGGCGCTGGCCGAAGAGTGCGTTCATTTCCCGTTAAGCCAGGTCGATCACCCGAAACGGGTGCTGTTGGTTTCCATGGTCGGGGGGATGCTGGAAGAAGTCGCCAAGTATCGTCCCGATCAGGTGGATTATGTGGAACTGGACCCGCTGGCGGCTCGCATGCAGCGCCGTTTTGGCCTGCTGCCGGTTATGGACGGCCTGACCGTCATTGCCAAAGACGGGCGGGCTTATCTGACCGAGACCTCCCTTCGATACGATGCCATCCTGATCAATCTGCCCGAGCCGGAAACCTATCAAGTCAACCGTTTCTTCACCGCCGAATTTTTCGAACTGGCCAAAACCCGTCTCGTTCCGGGAGGTGTATTGAGCTTCGCCATCGAGGGGGTTGAGGATTACATTTCGACCACTCGGCAGCACAAGCTTTCCTCGCTGGCCAACACGGCCGGAGCCTGTTTTGTCCATGTTACCCTTTTGCCGGGACACCGGCTGTTCTTCTTGTGTCGGGACCGGCCGGTTCGCACCGATATTCCGCTTCTACTGGAAACCAAAGGGATCGATACCCGCTACATCCGGCGATATTTCAGCGGCGATCTGACCGAGCAGCGAATCCGCCGGGTCAATGCGGCCGTGGAGCCCGGCATCCCACAGAACCTGGATCTGTCCCCCCGGTTGATGCGGCTGGCATTTCTCGGCTGGTTTCAGCGCCACGGGGAGTCGCCGCTCTGGTTCGCCCTTCTGCTGGCGGCGGCGGCCCTTTTCTACGCATCGCGATTGTCGCGGCCCCAATGGGTATTGCTGACCACCGGCTGCGTCGGCATCGGCGCTGAAATGCTGGCCATTTTTGCTTTTCAGGCCCTTTATGGTTATATTTATCTGCGGATCGGCGCTCTGGTTACCGTTTTTCTGGCAGGCATGTTTCCCGGCGCCTGGATCGGCGGGCGGCTGACCGTTAAGCGGCGCCGGGCCCTGATGGCCGGCGACCTGATGCTGTGCACGCTGCTGCTTCTGTTTTTCGTGCTGATGCAGCTACAATCCCTTGGTAGTGCTGCCTGGGTCTTGTATTTTTTTGGCCTGGCGGTTTCTTTTTTTTGCGGCTTCCAGTTCCCATTGGCCCTGGCCCTGTCCGGAGACGACACTGCTGCGGCATCGCGAAGCTTCTCGGCGGATCTGGTGGGCGCCGCCATGGGGGTTCTGGTGGTGAGTCTGGCACTGATTCCCTTTTTCGGCATCTTAGGGACCAGCCTCTGCCTGGCGGCCATGAAGTTCGTCAGCGCGATGGTGGCGGGAACGATTCATGAAAACGGTTAATCGCAGACAATTCATACTGGCCACCGCCGCCGGTTTCTGCACAACGGCCGTGGGCGGGGTGGGATGGCCGTTTTTCGGTTCAAGCGACCATGAGACGGACATCCGGGGAACGATTTTTAAAGGCGACGCCCCCGACAGCCTGTGGAAATGGTCCAAATCCGCTTATTATTTCAAACGGTTGGAAAACGATGCGGTGCTGTGTACCTTGTGCCCCAATCGCTGCCGGTTGTCGCCCGGCGACCGTAGCGTCTGCCGCAGTCGGGTGAATCTGGACGGCACCCTTTTCAGCCTGGCTTACGGCAATGCCTGTTCGGCCAACGTGGACCCCATCGAGAAAAAACCGCTCTACCATTTTCTGCCGGCCAGCCGGGCCTTCTCCATTGCCGCCGCCGGGTGTAATTTCCGCTGCCTCAATTGCCAGAATTGGGAGATTTCCCAACGCCGCCCGGAAGACGTCCGCCACATGGAGCTGTTTCCCGAGGCCGTGGTCCAGGCGGCCGTTGAAAGCCGCTGCCAAAGCATCGCCTATACCTACAGCGAACCGACCACCTTTTACGAGTACATGTTCGATACGGCCCGCATCGCCAAGGACAGGGGCCTTTACAATTGCTGGATTTCAAACGGCTACATCAACCCGGAGCCGCTCAGCGCCCTGTGCCGGGTCGTCGATGCGGCCAATGTGAATCTCAAGTCGATCAGCGATGACATTTATCGGCGGCTCAACGGGGGGCGCCTGCGACCGATCCAGGAGACATTTCTCACCCTGCACCGGGAAAAGGTACATTTCGAGATGACCCACCTGGTGGTTCCCGGCTACGGCGATCACCCGGACATGATCCGGCGCATGTGCGCCTGGATTCTGGAAGGCCTGGGGCCGGACCATCCCCTTCATTTTTTACGGTTCTTTCCCCGTTATCGGCTGGATCGCCTGGCTCCCACGCCGGTGGACACCCTGATCCGGTTCCGCGAACTGGCCATGGCCGAAGGAATCCATTACGTTTACCTGGGCAATGTGCCGGGGCACGAAGGCAACCACACCTTTTGCCACAACTGCAGGAAAATGCTGGTGGAGCGGCAGGGCTACCACATCGCCCGCCAACGGATCGCGGCGGGCCGCTGCCCTTACTGCAACACCCCGATCCCCGGCGTCTGGTCGTAAGCGTTCACAAGTTTGGAAATGCTTGGGCTAATGCAGCGGTCTTGTGGCGTGGGTGTGGATAAAGTTGTCGAGCCGCTCCATCTGGAGCAGGGTTAGATTTTCGAAACACACACTGCGCCGGGCCGGCTGCTCCGCTTCGGCCATGGCGATGCCGCTTTTGGCGGGAATATCGGATACGATACGGCACTGGATGTCGTTGAGGAGAATTTCGCCGTCTGGCGTCATAATGGCCAGTTGGTCGGAAGGACTGGTGGCGGTCGATTCCATTTCGTGGGAGTAGGCCAGCCCGGACCGGCCGATATCTACGATGCTGCAGCGGGCATAGGGGTTGGCTTTGGAAATGACGAAGCTTCCCGGAGAAGCCAGAAATCGCGGGTTCTTGCGGCGTTCGGTGGAATCGGGCGTCAGCACGCTGCGGATAGTTTCCGCCAACTGCTGCATGCCCACCGGTTTCATGACCAGGGACTGGATTCCCATCGATTGGGCGTTTTTCTCACTGACCTGCTCGTTGAAGCCGGTGCACAGAATTACGGGAAGATTTTTGCGGACCGCCTTTACCGCCCGGGTCAGTTCGAGGCCGTTCATGCCCGGCATGGTCATGTCCGTGATCATCAGGTCATAGGTCCGGGGCTGCGAGCGAAAGCCGTCGAGGGCCGTGCTGCTGTCCGTATAGGCACTGACCGTGTACCCCAACTGCTCGAGCACCTGCTGCATCATGTCGACGAGCATCTCCTCGTCGTCGACGAGCAGGATGTGTTCGCCGCCGCCCGGCAGTTGCTGTCCGAGGTCGGCGGGTTCTTCGTCGACGACCGTATCCACGGCCGGTAGGTAGATGTGAAACTCCGTATACTGGCCGGGTTTGCTGAAGGCCCTGATGGCGCCACCGCTCGACTTGACGATGCCGTGAACCACAGACAGCCCCATTCCCGTACCTTTTCCGGTTTCCTTGGTTGTAAAATAGGGATCGAAAATGCGTTCGATAATATTTTTTTTGATACCGTGGCCGGTGTCGGCGATGATCAGCCTGGCATAGCTGCCCGGGGCCAGGCCTTCGATACCGGCGGTGCCGTCCATCAGCACAGGTTCCAGTCGAATGGTCAACACGCCGCCGGTTGCCATGGCATGGGCCGCATTGGTGCACAGGTTGAGCATGACCTGGTGAATCTGGGTGGCGTCCGCAACGGTCGTTAGTTCGGCGGTACTGATGTCCGTTTCGATGGCAATATTGGTGGGCAGGGAAGCGCGCATCAGTTTGAGCGATTCGCCGACCACATGGTTGAGATGCAGCGGCTTTCGTCCGGATTCTTCCTTGCGGCTGAAGCTGAGCAACTGCTGAATCATTTCCCGGGCCCGCAAGCTGGCGGTGAGAATCCGTTCCAGATTCTGGCAGGCCCCCTCCTTTTTGGAAATGGTCGCCAGGGCCAGTTCCGTATTTCCCAGGATAATGCTCAACACATTGTTGAAGTCGTGGGCGATGCCTCCGGCCAATGTGCCGATGGCCTCCATTTTCTGGGACTGGCGAAGCTGGTTTTCCAGTTGTCGTTTTTCCGCCTGGATGTTCGTGTGATCGCGTCTCATCTGAAGCTGGTTCAACGCATTTTCCACGCGAATGAGCAGTTCTTCAGGTTCGAACGGTTTCCTCAGGTAATCGTTGGCACCCGAGCGGATGGCCTTGACGGCCGAATCGATAGAGGCCTCGCCGGTAACGATGATGAAACCGGCATCGCAGCACTCCCGATCGACGGCCTCGATCACCTCAAAGCCGGTCATGCCGGGCATCATGACATCCAGTATCACCAGGTCGGGCAATTCGGCATGAATGAGGGTCAGTGCATGGCGGGGGTCGTTGGTACTCGACGCATCATATCCGGATGCGCTCAACAGCTCCTTTATACTTGCGGTCATCCGCGGTTCGTCGTCGCAGATCAGTATTCGCGGACGGTTTTCCATGAAATGCTCTCCGTTGACTGGTTCCGGTATTCAGGCGTTTCAGGCGTCATTGCCGGCTTCAGGAATTTCCATGTGAAAACAGGCTCCCCGACCCGGTACGCTCTCGCACAGCAAAAAGCCGTTGAGATCCGCCATCGCCTCTCGAACAATGGCCAATCCCAGGCCGTCGTGACCGTTTTTAGACGTCACATGGGGTTGGAATAGTTCATTTTGAATTTCTTCGTCAATACCCGGGCCATCGTCGCAGACGCTGATTTTGAACCAACTTTTCTCGGACGAACGGTCTTTGTGGTGGGGCCTGCCGCGAATTATTCGCGTTTTGACGGTAATGGTGCCACCGTCCGGCATGGCCTCCATCGCATTTTTCAGCAGATTGATCAATGCCTGTTTCAGACGGTCCCGATCCGTGTCAATTTCCGGAAGACGCGGGTCCAGGTCCTGATCGAACCGGAGGGTTGTTTCACCGGCCAGACCATTGCGAAGCATATTCAAAATATCCTTGATTTCGGCATTGACGTCAACGCCTTTCATCTGCCCGGGCATTCCCTCCGGTGGTGCTGTCAGGGAGCGAACGAGCGTGGCCAACCGGTTGATCTCTTCGTCGATAATTCGGATTCCATCGGCCACGGCCTCTTTTTCATCGGTGCGCCGGGCCAGGACTTTGAGGTAATTCTTGATGATACTCAAAGGATTGTTGATTTCGTGAACGATTTTCCGGGTTCTGGAGGAAGGCCGTTCGTCGCCGCCCATCGATCGGGCCTTGGACCGGTCGGACTGACGTTCATATCGGGTCAGGGCATTGTCCACGGCGTCAACGATTGCATTGAGCAGTGTTGTCTGTTTTTGGATCCAGGGCCATTCGGCGTCGTCGATTCCCAATAGCAGACAGGCCCTTGGGCCGCCGGACAACAGCGGTATGCACAAAAAACCCTCTTTTCCCATAACGTTGATGAGCTGCCGATCAATGATCGTCAGCAGTCCCGGTTGGGTCTGTGAAAAAGAATCCACTGCTTTCGCGCCGGCATGGCAGACCACCGGCAGGCAGTCAGCCGCGGACAAGGGGATTTGCATTTGTTCGATGGCTGCCGAAGAAACGACTCCCACGGCCATGCTTTCGGCCAGACAATTCCTCCCGGCGTTATGGTTGAAGATTACCAGGGTTTCGATTCCAAAAAAAACGCTTAAGCTTTGCCGCAATACTCGTAGGATGGTGTTGTGATCGCCGGCTTGGAGCAGTTCTCCGTAAACGCCGGATAACAGCGTGCGGATGCGCAGGGGCTGGGTCAGGAAAGCCGGGTCATCATGGAAGGGCCGGTCGTCAGGCAGTGCCTCAGACGCCGCTCCGAGTTCGTCCCGCATTTCCCGAGTCTGCTTTTGGGCTGCACGTGCAAGCCGGTCCAGTTGCCCGGCATCGAGATCCAGCAGATCCGCAGCGGCCTGAAGGTTTTCTGGTGCTGGAGACGGTTCGGCCGCAAGGCGTTTGGCGGCCCAGACGATTTGAACCAGGGGGAAGGCCTGGTGGACATCGACCGCAGCCGCTGTGTGATAAGCGACGGCATCCGCAGTGAACCATAAAGGGGTATGCTTGCGGATCAGGTCGGCGCCGATCCGGTCATGGGCCGACCCGACAACCCGGGTCTCGGCTTCGAGCAGCGTAAGGGCCTGTACTGAATCGGCCAGCATCGGCGCACAGGCCGCCGGCGTCCGGGCAAACAGGGCCAGCTTGCCGATATCGAGGAGCAGGCCGGCAGCATAGGCCTCCTCCACCGGTTGATAATCCAGGGCCAGGGCCAGATCCTTGGCCAGCAGGGCGGTGGTCAATGCGTTCCGCCACAACCATTCAAGCGCCAGTCCCCGCTGGCGGTGGATGTCGTCGATGGCTTCGGTCAGGGCCTGGCTGATGATGAAATCGACGCCAGCCATTCCGATCCGGTCAACCGCCGCTTCGATGCCCGTGGACTGCACCCGTGCGTCGGCCGGTTCCATGGCACACTGGAGTCGCAGAGCCATGAAGCTCAAGGCGGGGTCCATGCCGATCAGGCGTGATAATTCAGGCAACTGCGCTGACAGATTGTGCCGGCAGTCAATCAGCTTTTCCAATAGATAGGAAAAAACGGGAAGTCGTACCCTGCCAGTGAATTCAGATGAGATGTGCACAGCGGCAGCCAGTTCCATTGGAGTTTTCATCGGTTCAGCAGGAAAGTAGGCTCTGAATGTATGGTGAATCTCCGGATTTGTCAACGAGAACAATGAGATCGCACCGTTTCTCGCTCGACGGTGGCCTCATGTCCGAACTGATGCGAATTTCGCGTCTATCGCCCATACTGGAATGCCCCTTTTTTCCTGGTGGATACCGGTGGATAGAGCAAGGCCGGTGCCAACGGCAAAGGTGGACTGGAGGATAGCGGTCGCAATTATAAAATATTAATAATATCTTTTGGTTAAAATTATATGAGGGGTGCCTGTGGTCGAATTGCACCCCTGAAAGATAAAGCCCTTTGCCGGTAAAACTGTGGTTTAGGATTCATAAGAAGAAGCAGGCGTGTGAAAAACTTTACATAAATAACACGGGCCTTGAGAACGACGGTTGCCGGGGCCGGGAATCTTCCTACCCAGAATGTTTCTCGGTAAGGTTGGAAATGGCGTCTTTCAGTTTTCGGTGAAATGTTTCCGGCACGTTTCGGTGATCGAGGTGTTTGCAGAGTTCTATGGTCTGTTTCAGGGTCCCCATGCACACCTGGCAGGGTTTGCAGTCCTGGATGTGGGCCTCGATATCCTTGCAGGTCGGAGCATCCAGTTCCCTGTCGATATACTCGGAAAGCTTTTCGAAAAGGGCCAGACAATTGCCATGGGGTTGGTGGGAATCACTCCGTTTCATAATAAGCTTTCAATGCATCTCTTAGAAAAAGTCTGGCGCGGTGAAGGCGCACTTTGATGTTGGCCGGCGTCAAACCCAGGATTTCAGCCGTCTCCTGGGTGTTGAAACCCTCGACATCACGCAGGACCACGACCAGTCGATATTTTTCGGGCAGATCCAACAGCGCCTGCTGGATGACCCCGCCGAGTTCTTCATTGAGCAACCGGTCCAGGGGTTGGGATGCCCAGCGGGGCAGTTCCGTGGCTATTTCCGACTCGTCGCTCGGTAAAAATTCGTCTATGGACAGTTCCCTGTCCGGGGCGAATTTGGACCGGCGCTTTTTTTTCAGACAGGCGCTGGTGGCGACCCGGTAAAGCCAATTCTTGAATTTGGTTTCGTATCGAAAGCCTTTCAGGTATTTGAATACGTTCAAGAAGGTATCTTGAACCATATCTTCGGTGTCACTGCGGTTGTCGCACATCCGCATCCCGAAATTGTAGAGGCTTTTTTCGTAACGCTCGACCAGTTGATAAAAAAGATCCTGACGACCCGCGTTGATCGCCTGGATCAGTTGGATGTCCTTATCGTTCCTTTTGGTCTTCTCCAACGTTTTTGACATCGTTCTGCTTGCTTGTCACCTGACAGGCATTCCGCATTCATGTGGAGATGCCCAGTTTCGGCAGGATATAGGCCTGGAGCAGGATCCATACCCCCACCACTGCCAGCAGGGTTAGTATTTCCTTCATTTCGATTCCTTTCATATGTGTTTAACGGCATGATGTCCAACGCTTTTTTGAAAGGCGACCCGGATGCTTTTCGGCCGGATCCGGTTCGGATTTACCCATATCGAGACGAACGACCGACGATTGGTTACACGGTTGTCCGAAGAGATGCTTTCTTGCCGACCGAGAAAAAGGGCTGCCTGACGCAGTCGTCGGCAGAAGGGTGCGGCAACGCACCGGTGGGCCGGCAGGAGTTGCGTCCGGAAGGAAGGGGGATCAGTGCCTGGCCTTGATGCTGCCGGCGTCGATGCCGTATTTCTTGATCTTGTAATGGATGGCCCGGCGGCTGATGCCCAATACCTCCGCCGCTTCTTTTTGAACGCCGCCGGTTTGCTCTAGTGCCCTGAGGATGGTGTTTTTTTCGCTGGCCTCCAATGAAAGGCAGCTTTCGTCAGGTTGGGGACCGCACTCGTCTTTTTCGATGCCGGCCATGTGAAAATCGTCGGGACGAAGAACATTGTCCTTGCACAGGACGATGCCGCCCTCGATGGCGTTTTTGAGTTCGCGGACATTACCGGGCCAGGTGTGGGCGCAGAGCCAGTCCATGGTTTCTTCCGTGACGGTTACCGATTCCTGGTTGTGCTGCTGGCAGAATTGACGGGTAAAGTGCTCGACCAAAAGGGGGATGTCCGCTTTTCTTTCCCGTAGCGGGGGAATCGTCAACGTAACCACCCGCAGGCGGAAAAACAGGTCTTCACGAAACTGACCGTTTTTGATGGCCTCCCCCAGATCGGCATTGGTGGCCGCAATGATCCGGCAGTCCACGGGCGTCCCTTTTAGCCCGCCGATCCTTCTAATGGTTCGATCCTCGATGAAACGGAGCAGCCGGATCTGCATTTCGTGGGAGATATTGCCGATTTCGTCTAGAAAGAGGGTGCCCGTATCGGCCGTTTCGATGAGTCCTTTCTTGTCGCTCACGGCATGGGTAAAGGACCCTTTGACGTGACCAAACAGTTCGCTTTCCAGCAGCCCGGCCGGGGTGGCTCCGCAGTCGACCACGACAAACGGTTTATGCCGGCGGGGACCCAACTGGTGAATCTGCTTGGCAACGCGCTCTTTGCCCACGCCGCTTTCCCCGAGGATAAGGACGTTAACGCTGCTTTGGGCGACTTTACGAACCAGGCCTTGCAGATTTTTCATGGCCGGGCTTTTGACCGCGTCCTTGATTGTCTCCTCAGTTGCCGGTTCTGTCTGTCCCGCCGCTGTTGCTCCCTGGAATTCCTGCAGCATTTGACGGATTTTTTCGGTCAGGGCCTTGCCGTCAAAGGGCTTCTCGACGTAATCGACAGCCCCGGACTTGACGGCTTTAACCGCGTCGGGGACGTTGGCATAAGCGGTCAGAAAGATCACCGGAAGGCCCGGCTGCGTCCGAATAATTTCCGACAACAGCTCCATGCCGTCCATTTCGGGCATCTTTACATCAGATACGACAAGATCGATTCGGCGGGTTTTGAGGATTTGAAGGGCCTTGCGTCCGCCGTCCGCCTTGTAAACCGTTAGACCGCAGGAGGAGAGACGGGCATCCAGCACCTCCAGAACATTACGATCGTCATCGACGACGAGAACCGATTGTGAGGAAGAGGAATTATTCATAATATCATGGTATCATTCGCCGGAGGTTGATATCTCCGATTTTTTCTTTTGAATACTCTGGTCGATGGCTTCCAGTGCCTTGATTTTTTCTTTCAGAGAACGGTTCTCGGCCAGAATTTTGGCGATTTTTAGCTGCAATTTGTCTGCCCGTTTGGCTTTTTTTCTCAGTTCGGCCATTTCGGCCTCAAGGCGATCCTCTTCATTTTGCGGTTGGTCCGCCTTTTCTTGCATAGTTGGCGTTTTTGTGCCGGTGGCCGCCTCCGGCGGCTCCGCTGACGAATCGACCTCCACCTCGCCGGATGATGCTTGGGACGCCAGGCGAACGACCAACGGATCGAGCAGGGCCTGGCTCCAGGTCGCATCGGCATCCGCCGTCGAATCGGCAAACGCATGCCACATGCCGATGGCAACGGAAAATTCGGCTGGCGTGTCGGCCAGCAGAAGGCAACAGCAGATTTCTCCCAGCCACGCCCGGCGCTCGATTTTTTCGTTTTTACGGTCCGATTTTATGGTTCGGAATCGGGCCAGCGCCTTTTCGAAATCGCCCTGGTCGTATATTTCCAGGGCTGCGTCCAGGGCTTCGTAATCCTTCTTGAAGCGTTGACGACTCATTTTGTCGTCTAAATTCTGAAAAATGGACGCGCAGCCGGTAAACAGGGCCATCAGGGTCATTAAACCGATCATCCGGCGGCAGGTTGGGTTCAAAAAAGCGATCATGCGATAGTTGTCCTTGGATCTCAATTCATCTTGAAAATCGCAGGCCAGGGTTCGGCCTCGATCCTGATTTTTTGGAAACCGTTCTAATCGGCATCGCTCGACAATTCAAGAAAATTCAACGTTCGACCTTGTCGTCCGCCAATAATTGTCAGTGGCCGGGAGCACTGGGCAAGGTAAATCCAAAAGTGCTCCCTTTGCCTACCTGGCTGTTGACCCACACCGTCCCATGGTGCGATTCGACGATGTTTTTGACGATGCTCAATCCCAGCCCCACTCCTTCCAGCCGTTCGCGCTCCCGCTGTCCCCGGTAGTATTTGTTGAACAGAAAGGCTTGATCCTCTTCCAGAATGCCCGGTCCGTTGTCCTTGACGAAAAAAGAGAGCCTGTTTCTCGACCGGTGCTGGCGAACGCCGACAGTGACCCGTGTGTCGGCACCGGAGAATTTGACGGCGTTGGACAGGTAGTTCAGCAGCGCCTGCTGGAGTTGCTTGTGGTCACCGACAATGGGAGGCAATTGGGGGGGGACCTGAACAAACAATTCGATTTTTTTTGACTCGGCGGCCAGTTTGATGCTGTTGGTGCATTCGGTGATCAGGCTATGGGGATCGATGGGTTCCAGTTTCATGTTGAGCAGACCGGGTTCCAGCCTGGAGGCCTGCATCAGGTGGCTCAGCAGGTCGCTGATGCGGCTGATTTCCGAACCGGCGATCTCAAGAAATTTTTGTTGTCTTTTGTTGATGGGGCCCATGACCTTTTCCTGGATCATATTGACCGACTCGCGAATGGACGTCAGCGGCGTACGGATTTCGTGGCTGAGCATGGAGATGAAATCCGAGCGCATGCGCTCTTCTTTACGCAGGCGATGGGCCATTTCGTTGAAGGCGTGGGCCAGTTCGCTGAATTCGTCCTGTCCGCGAACCTCCATCGGTTGACTCAGTCTGTCCGAAGAGAGCTCCCGGATTCCGTCCATAAGTTCACGCAAAGGGCGGATCATGGAGTAGGCAAGGTAAAAGATCCCCAGCAACCCCACCAGGCTGGAGACAGCCAGGCCGATCAGGCCGTTTTTGGCGGAAAGGCGACCCCTGCGGTTCAATTCCCGGGTGGCCTGCTCGATTTCCTCTTCGTTTTTGAGCCGTTCGGCGGAAATGATGCCGATCCATTCGTTGACTTTCACTTCGGGGATCAAGAACTTGTCGATGACGTCTGGCTCCCTGGCATCGCCTGCAAGATAAGCGGAGACCTTGGTCGCATTGGGGTAGGTCGCATACGCCTCACTGATGTCCCGCCAGCCCTCGGCGATGTCGTGGCCCCCGGTGGTCAATTGGACCACCATGGAAAGGTTTTCCTCGAAGCTTTTTTGGGCCTCGTTGAAAAATACCAGATAATCGTCTTTTTTGAGCAACTGATATTTCTGCCTGTTTTCTTCCATGCTGAGCAGGGCTTCGGTCATTTTTTTCGTGGCCGAGGCAATGGCATAGTTTTTCGCCACGATGGACCCGGAAAGCCCCACCACCTGCTGCACATTGATGTACATCACCAGTATGGTGCCATAAAAAATGGCGATAATGACCAGAAACCAGATCAGCAATTTTCCGGTTATGCCGAGATGAAATCGCATGGTTGGTTGGGCCTTTCCGAAATGTACGTATGTTCACCCGTGTTCGTCCATATTCAGGGCGGACAGCAGTGTGGGTTTCCGTTAGCACAACTGGACGACGCAAATCAAACCATGCCGGCAAGACGCGCAAATTTCGTAACCAAGTGTGCAAATTTCGTAACCGGAAGGCTTTATTGGCATCAAATTTTGGATCATTGGGTTCGCAGGCGGGACTTTAAAATCGTGGCATGGGCATTGCTTTTTATGTAGGTTTAAGATAAACGCGTACCAATACGTTTGGTGCCGCTTCCGTTGCTGCTTTCATATTATGAGGTTGGCCATGAAAATGGAAAAATGGCGTCACCACGCAAGCACCGCCCCCAAAGACCGGCGATTTCTTTCCGAGCGACGCCGGTTCTCTTACGCGGGTTTCATTCCCGAACGAAGATCCGGTAAAGATCGCAGGGCCGCCGAGCCGCAGGTATACGGCCGCGAGACTGTTGCGACGCAGATCCTTTATGAAAGATGGGTTGACTGCCCATAGCGAAGTCCACTTATTCATAAAACCGATGGCATTCGATTGCCGCTGCATCCCGGCTCGCGGTGTTGCTCGGCGCACAAATAGGTGTTGGCTATTCACGCTTCTCGCGCCTTGCGATCCATAGCGCAGCAACAATCTCGGTACGTCATCGTATTTATGAACAGGTGTACTTAGACATCTTTATGAACAGGTGTACTTAGACATCCATTCCGTCCGACTCCCGATGGATGAATTTTTATTCCCGGCTTGAATGTTACCCTGCGTTAATCGAAGCAGGGGGTGTTTTCCCGATCGCGATTCCTGACCCGAATTGAGGTTCCGACAGATCACGGAGTAGCCTACCCCGAATGAAACGACCTCGGATTCCAAGCTGTCAGACGACACCGGTTTCACCATGGGCCGCCGCCATTTTCCTGGCGGGCCTAGTGATTCTGTTCCCCGCTTTTTCCCACGCATCCCGGCAGGTGACCCTGGCCTGGGATGCCAATGATTCGAAACCGGAAGGATATCGGGTCTTTTCCCGGCAGTCTGGCGAGGCCTACAATTATGACCATCCGATATGGGAAGGTACGGCAACCACCTGCACCCTGATCGGCTTGGACGATTTCACTGACTACGCCTTTGTCGTGCGTGCCTATGACGGCAATTTGGAAAGCGCCGATTCCAACGAAGTGAGACTTCCCAGTCTGGTCGCCGAGCCCGAGCAGCCGGAGGCGACGTCCTCACAAGACGATGCCGAGGACCTTTTCCTGACCCCCGTTCTTCAAACCGCCGCCTTCAGTTCGGCGGATTCCAACGACACCCACTTGCAGACCCGGTGGATCCTCACCCGAGAGTCGGACGGGGTGTGTATTATGGATTTGACCAGCACCAGCGATCTTACCGAACTGGACGTGCCCGTGCTGATGCTCGAAGATAATACCACCTATTCGTGGACGGTCCGACACACCAGTGCCAAGGGCTCCGTTTCAGATTGGTCTACGCCCAGCCGGTTTACCACCGGTACGAGTGCGTTGGATGGCGACGGCAACGGCATCCCCGACGAACAGGAAGTGGAGACGACCATCGATTTGGATGACAACGGGGTGGCCGATGCCGAACAGGAGGACCTTCGGTGCGTTTATGTCGTGGACAGCGCCGGTCAGGTTGCCGTCAGCGCACCTTCCGGAAGCGGGGTGTCCCGGATTACAGCCATGGAGGCCACCGACCTGGATACCATCGGTTCCGTCGATCGGATGCCCTATGACCTGCCCCTGGGATTGGTCAGCTTCCGACTGGAGTTGGAGCATACAGGGGGCATCGCCCGGATCCGGATCTATTTTTCCGATCCGGCACCCCAGAGTGCCCGATGGATCAAATACGACACCATCAACGGTTGGCAGGATTACTCGGTCCACGCAACGTTTGCCGATGACGGCCTCTTTGTCGATCTGGAAATTCAGGATGGCGGGTTCGGAGATGTTGACGGTGTGGAAAACGGCATCATCATCGACCCTTCCGGATACGGCATCGCCAACGACAGCGAGGCTTGCTCGCTGACCGACGCGCAATCGTCATCCGGTGGGGGCGGTGGCGGATGCTTCATTTCCAACACGCTGTGGGCCCACTGAGACATGCTTAGTTCCTGAAATGTGCCGCTTTGCCGCTGGATTTGTCGATGGAGAGAAATACGGAAACGATAAATTCGGCGATGGCCTCGATGTCGTCCAGCCCGAACCGGGGCAGTTCCACGTCAAAGGGGGTGTCGGAAACCATGGCGATCAATGTATCGTCCTTAAGGCAGGCGGGGCGACGATGGCACTGGGACCTGAAAATTTCAATTTTCGGCGCACGGTCCTTTTTAAACCCTTCCGTTATCAGAAGGTCCACGTCTTCAAAATAGGGTGCCAGGTTGTCCAGGGACTCGCCGGGAGAATCCTTGATCATGGCGATCTGACCGGGTGAGGCGATCATGACGGCATCGGCTCCGGCTTGCCGGTGGCGGTAACTGTCCTTGCCTTTGTGATCGATATCGAAGCCGTGATGGGCGTGTTTGACAACGCCGACGCGGTATCCCCGGCGTTTCAATTCGGGGATCAGTTTTTCGATCAGCGTGGTTTTGCCGGAATCCGACTTGCCCACGATGGAGAGAACAGGTGGCAAAGCAGCCTCCTTTGGCCCTTGGCGGTACGCATGAAAATGGGTTGGGCGGTTGCAAACGAGCCCAAACTAAGTCGGGCGACAAGGGATGTCAAGGCGGTCGGATCGTGATCGCAGGACCGCCGGATCGGCTTGACCGGCGATCCGGATCGGGATACTAATCGTTTCCGTTAATGGAGCTATGGGGGCGGTCCGGGAATTTGCCCGGCTTCGCCAGTATTCCCGTTGTCCGATAAAGAGCGAATTTCAAACCCATCGAGGTGTACGATCATACCGAACGTTCAGATTGTCGTGGTCGAAGACGACCCGCTGGTGAGGGATTTCGTAGTGGATGCTTTCGAGTTCAGCATCAACCGCAAGATTCACACCTTTGACAGCGGGTTTGCGGCCTGGCAGTACATTCAATCCGGTTCTCCCGTTCACATTGTATTTGCGGACATCCATGTGCCCGAAATGGATGGGATTGAATTGACCGCCCGGATCAAGGCGGTGGCCCCTGAAACCGTCTGTATCCTGGCATCGGGCAATCCAACGGATGCATCCCGGGCGGAGAGTGCCGGTGCCGATGCATTTTTGCTCAAGCCTTACGGCATCAGCGACCTTTTTGCCCTGATTCAGACATTTGTGGCAGACGGCGACGACAGGCCAGGGCAAAGTCCTCCGGATAATGGCCGTTGATCCACCGCAATTGGGCTTCGCTGAAGGCGCCGGGAGATTGGGGCAGCCTGGGCAAAAAAGCGACCAGCAAGCGCTGATCGTCGCTGCCGCCGGCGATGGATTTGGAATATTCGATGCTGGTGATCATTCGGGCTCCCAAGGCTCCCAGTACGCGGACGGCGGCAAAGATGGCCCGGTCCAGGGATCGGCGCATTAAAGCGTCCGCCTCGACGATATTGCCCACCGGCAGTTTGGGCATCAGATTCAGTTCCCACTGGGATGTCTGGGCTTTGGGAACGAAAACCAAGACCCGTTCGTCCTCGAATACCACCAGGCTGCGCTCGGCCTTTTGGTTTCCATCCATTCGTCGGTTTCCCATGATCGCCTTTTCGTAGCACTCGAAGAACCCTTTGCCCGTCTCGCGCCGAAACACCTCAACCCAGTCCCTCACCAGATCACCGCAGGCATAGGCCGGCAGGCTGCCCTGCCCATCGGCCAAAGAGACCCGGCCGGGAATCAGGGCATACTGCTGGTGAATCTGCTGGTGGGAGGCGTGCAGGCGATATCCGCTGGGGGCGTAGTCGAAGCCGAAATTCCAGCCCCACAGTGTTCGGTCGAAATCCATTGTATCCGATTTTTCTATCCGAGAGAGAATTTTTTGCCGGAGCGCCTCCAGAGCCTGCTCGTCCAGGGAATGCCCAACCGATTCGAGCGGTTCGCCCAAATGGCCGGCCAGGCGGGCATAGCTGCGCTGATAATAAAGGTGGCGCATGGCGGCCATGTCCTGAAGGGTCAGATCCTGCAGACGGTACCGTACGGCATCGTCGGCCATGTTGGCGGCGTAGTGGCCCCAGGGAATGTAGGAGTTGCGCCGCAGGTACTCGAATACGTGGCTTTGGGCGTCGGACCACTCCCCCACGATTTCGCTGGCTCCCTGGGCTCCGGGGCGCAGCACCATGACCTGTTTGAAATTGTCGGGAAGATACGGGTTGTTGGCGACGGCTTCAAAGAGGGCTTCGTCGGCGAGGTCGGCCTTGATTTTTCCGTCGGCCCGTTTGACGAAGGGCAATCCCCAGGGCCGGCCGCTGATTTTTTCCAGGCACAGGTCGCAGGACACATGGGCCAGGCAGCACAGGTCCCGGCTATCGGTCGAGGTTGTCGCCAGGGCCAGTTGAAGGGGGCGGGGAAGGCTCCGGATGGCGCTGGCTGCCGAGGCGTCGTCGGGATAGGCGTCGGAAAAGGAGATTTCAGGCGCCGGGGGCAGCCGAATCGACTCGGGATCTGCGGCCCGGCTGTCGGCCCAGGGCTTGCCGATATAGGTTGTCCCCCGGAAAGAAAAGGCGTTGGGAACTTCGAAAATTGCGTCCGCAGCCGGTTCCCGTACCGGCCCTTCGGGGAAGTTGAAGGTATTGCGGTGGCGGGTGCCGTCGGGGAAAAGACCCAGATCGGCCACCGCGGCCGCCGGTCGGAAATTGTCGGTCGTGAAGTGGGGGCGGTGGATACCGTAAACGAACCGCCCCGCCGGAGAAACACAGGTGCGCAGTTCCATGATGCGTTCCTTTGGGCTGTAAATGGTAAAAAAGAACCACCGGCGTCGACAAATGTGTACCGATGGCGGAGCGCTGATAGTGCTTTTTATGGCACATCCCGCTTTTTTTTGCGAGTTCGGAAAGCCGGGCACAGGCCGATATCCTCCATTTGTATAACGATATCTACCGGTTCTGAGAAAGTGGCATGGAAATTTCATTGATGATGTTCTATTCCATTCGTTTGTCAATCAACGTTCCACGCATTTTCGATCCGCTGAAAGATCGTTTTGATGGGAAAGGAAGGCAAACATGGATCGTCCTGCATCATCAGCACCCATCGCCGTCATCGGACTGGCCTGCCACTATCCGGACGCCGAAAATCCCATACAATTGTGGGAAAACATCCTGGCCTGCCGGCGGCAGTTCCGAAGGTTTCCGGACTGCCGCCTGCCCCTTGCGGACTACTACGATTCCGATAAAAAAGCGCCCGATAAAACCTACGGGCGCCAGGCCGCGGTCATCGACGGTTTTGATTTCGACTGGGCGGAAAGACGCATTCCGCTTTCGACCGTTCAAACAACGGATATCGTCCATTGGCTGGCCCTGGAAACCGGCCTGCAGGCCGTCGCCGATGCCGGATACACCAAAGATCGTCTCCCCGGCCGACGGACCGGCGTCATTGTCGGCAACACCCTCACCGGCGAGCAGACCCGGGCCAACACCATGCGGCTGCGCTGGCCCTTTGTACGCCGGACCCTGCATGCCGCCGCCAAGGCACAAGGCATGGAGGACAGCCAGCTCGAACCGCTCACCCGAATCCTGAAAGAGCGCTATACCTCTGTTTTTCCGCCGGTGGACGAGGACACGCTCGCCGGCGGGCTTTCCAATACCATTGCTGGACGGATCTGCAACCACCTCGACCTGATGGGGGGCGGCTTCACCATCGACGGGGCCTGCTCCTCATCTCTGCTGGCTGCGGCCCATGCCGCATCACGTCTCGCGGACGGGGACCTGGATCTGGCCATCGTGGGCGGGGTGGACATCAGCCTGGATCCCTTCGAGTTGATCGGCTTTGCCAAAACCGGCGCCCTGACCGACGATGACATGACGGTCTACGACCGCGGCGGTAAGGGTTTCATTCCCGGCGAGGGCTGTGGTTTCATGGTGCTCAAGCCACTGGATGCCGCCCGCCGGGACGGCGACCGCGTGTATGCGGTGATTCACGGCTGGGGCATCTCGTCCGACGGGGGTGGTTCCGGTATCACCGCGCCCAACGCCGCCGGCCAGGCCCTGGCCCTGGAGCGGGCCTACCGGAACGCTCCCCATGGCATCCAGGATCTGGATTTCATCGAGGGCCACGGAACCGGCACCACGGTCGGCGACCGCACGGAGCTGGAGGCCATCGCCAGGTCCATGGGCCGGCAGCCGGTGTCCCGGGGACAGCTGCGTCCCTGCGGCATCACCTCTCTAAAATCCATTATCGGCCACACCAAGGCCGCTTCCGGCATCGGCGGACTGATCAAGGCCGTCATGGCCGTCAATCGCCGGGTCATCCCTCCCACCGCGGCCTGCAGAAATCCCCACCAGGCCTTTGATTCCGCCGCCCGCAGGCTGTATCCCGTGCGTCTGGGCCGGCAGGAACCCAGGGACAGGCAATTGACTGCCGGCGTCTCCTCCATGGGTTTCGGCGGCATCAACTGCCACATCACACTGGTTTCCGGGGACGCGCCGGACAGGCTGCTGGAGCCCGCCCTGGACGAGGGAGCGCTGATGGCCCACGCCCAGGAAACCGAACTTTTCGTAATGGGGGCCGACAACAAAGCAGCCCTGCTGGAAACCCTTGCCGAAGTCGTGCGCATCGCAAACGGCATCAGCATGGCTGAAATGGCCGACCTTTCCGCCGAGCTGACCCAGTGGGTGCCGTCGAATGCCAGCCTGAGAGCGGCAATCGTGGCTGGTCATCCGGATGATTTGGTCCAGCGCCTGAATCGTCTGGAAACGGCATTGCTGGAGACCGATGAGTCGTCGCCGGCCGATCTTGGTGGATTGGATCAACCCGACATCCGCTTGGGAGCGCACTGCGGGGCGTTTCGCATCGGCTTTTTGTTACCCGGCCAGGGATCTCAGCAGTTCAACATGGCCCGCACCCTGGTGCAGCGGTTTTCCTGGGCCCAAGAGCTGGTGGACCGCGCGGATCGGATTACCCGCGAAAGGACCGGCATTCCGGTGAGCCGGCTGATTTACCGGGATACCGACCGGGCGCCCGACCCCGAAGAGAGGGATCGCTGGTTCCGCGCCCTTTCCCGAACCGAAAACGCCCAACCGGCCCTCTGCCTCGCATCCCTGCTGTGGCTGGAATATCTGCGGCGTCTCGGCATCCGGCCGGCTGCTGTCGGCGGGCACAGCCTGGGAGAGTTGAGCGCCTGCTTTGCCGGCGGGCTGTTCGACGGTTCGACCCTGCTGGATTTCGCCGCCCGTCGCGGCCGTATCATGTCCCTGTCCAATACCGTGCCGGGTGCCATGATGGGCCTGCGCTGCGATGAAGCTGCGGCCCGGGAGATGATGGCGAAGATAGACGGCTACATTGCGGTGGCCAATCTCAACAGCCCCCGGCAGACCGTCCTTTCCGGCGAGACAGCGGCCATTGAAGATATGCTGAAAATTGCCCGGAAAAACGGTGTCGACGCCCGCATGCTGCCGGTTGCCAGCGCCTTTCACAGCCGCCTGTGCGAGGATGCCGCCCGGCGGGTGGGAGAGATGGCCCTGCTGGACACGGCCAGTCCGGAGGCGGCCTGCCCGATTTTCTCCAGCGTCGACGGTGAGATTTTAAAGCCGGAAGGGCCGCTGCGGGACCATTTCTCCCGACAGATTCGATCCCGGGTCAACTTCATGGCCATGGTGCGCAACATGGCCGGCCGCTGTAATCTGATGATCGAAGTGGGCCCCGGGCGGGTGCTGACCGGACTGGTAAACGACATCATCGGGCAATCGTCCGTGGCATGTCTCCCGGTGGAAAGCTCGCCCGGAAACGCAACGGATCTGAATCGCGTCCTGGCGGTCCTCTTTGCCAACGGTGTTCCCGTTTCCTGGGAAGGGCTGTTCGAAAACCGCCTGATCCGGCCATTCGTCCCGGCAGCGGAAAAGTCGTTTGTGGCCAACCCCTGCGAATCCCTGCCCCGAAGCGATGGCCCGGACGGGGACGTTGACAGTCCGGCCTCCGGCAAACTGCCGGCTGTTCTGGCCGAAGCCTTCGCCGGTGTGCCGGAGGCGCTGGTCAGCCGGTATCTCGCGTCCCGCGGCGAATTTCTGAACCGTGTTGTGCAGGCCGACCTTTCCTTCTGGGATCCGGATGCCCGCCCGGTCGCCGCCGATGACCGGCAGCAGCCGGAGACCGGGGCGTTGGGAGAAAAGCGCGTGCAGGAGGCGCTGTATGATCTGGTCACGGAGGCGACGGGCTTTTCCCCTGAAAGCCTGTCCCGGGAATCCCGTCTGCTGAACGATCTGAATCTGGACTCCATCAAGGCCGGCGACCTGATCGCCCGGTTTGCCAAAACCTGCGGCATCGCCTTTCCCGATCCGGCCCTGCTGGCCAACGCCGCCCTGGGCGAATTGATCGATGCCGCCGCGCGTTTGAACGAATCCGCTATTGAAGCAACACCCGCTCCGCCGGAGACCCTGGAGAAGCTGATCGATCAGGCCGGACGGATCACCGGCTTTCCCGATGCTGCCCTCGACCCGGACCTGCCGGTGGAAAGGGAACTTCACGTCGATGCGGACAAGCTCGAAATGCTGGTCCGGCGCACGGCCCGGGCGTTGGGAATCCAGGCCCAATTGGATATCGACCCTTTGCGTTCCCGAAGCCTGAATCAGATCGCCGCAATTTTAGACCGGCTGCGAAACGAACAGCAAGGCACCGGAGACGTCCGGGTGCCCTCCCCCGGCCCGCCCACCTGGGTGCGCAACTTCAGCATGGACCTGGTCAAAACCCCTTACCCCAGATTTCCCGATGCCTGGCGGCGGCGGTCGGAAGATGACTGGCAGAAGGCCCATGTCCTGATCCTGCACGCTGAAGATACCGGCGAACTGGCCGAATTGCTCGGTCAGCACCTCTTCCAGCGGGGCGCGACAATCCACCGGGCGGCTTTTGATGCCGAGACGACCGACGCGCAGGTCAAAGATCCCGCTTTTTCCCACCTCCTGGCCCTGCTGCCCAAAGAGGCGCGGGGAGAAGGGGACCGCGGCGCTTTTCTTAAACGGATGATCAAGATGCGCGCCAGCATCGTCGCCCCGCCGCCGGCCGCCGAGGCGCCCCGGCGCCGGACCACGGTGGCCTACATCCAGTTCGGCGGGGGCGTTTTCGGACGCGATCCGCGGTTCGCCCATCCGGAACGATGCGCTGCCGTGGCCCTGGCCGCCAGCCTGCACCTGGAGCGCAGCGACCTGCGCGTTCGGGTGGTGGACTTCAACCCGGCGCTGTCGGTAGAGGTCATCACCTGGGAAACGGTCGCCGAGTTGACTACTTCGGACAGTTTTGCGGCGGTGGGCTACGATCTGGACCGCACCCGTCGGACCTTTTTGCCGCGTCTGATCGATCCGTTGGCGTTCAACCCACGCAGCCCTCAATGGTCGCCGGAGGACGTCATCCTAGTCACCGGAGGCGCCAAAGGCATTACGGCGGCCTGCGCCCTGGCCGTGGCGCGGAAGACCGGGGCGCGCATGGCCCTGGTGGGGCGCACGGCGCATCCGGATGAATCCGACGCGACATCCGCCTCTCAAGAAATCCGCACCCAATTGGAACGGTTTGCCGCAAACCGGTTGACCGCCGACTATTTTTCCTGCGACATGGTAGACCGCAAGGCCGTGAACCGGCTTTTGGCGGCAGTAGAAGCGCGCCTGGGCCCGGTCACGGGCATCATCCACGGCGCCGGGCTCAACCGGCCGCGGCTCACCGGCCAGGTTAATCCTCAACAGGCCTACGACGAAACTGCCCCCAAGGTTCTGGGATTGCTGCACCTGCTGGACGCGCTTGCAGACAGGCCTCCCAAATTGATCGTGGGCATGGGGTCGATCATCGGCCTTACCGGCATGCCCGGCAACGGCTGGTACGGCTTTTCCAACGAGGCGATGGACATTGTCCTGCGCGGTTTTACGGCCGATCACCCCGAGACCCAAACGGTAAATGTGGCTTTCAGCATCTGGAGGGACGAAGGCATGGGAGCCCGCATGGGCAGCGTGGACCTGCTGCGGGAAAAAGGCATCGACGCCATTCCCACCGACGAGGGCATCGACCGTTTCCTGCGCCTTTTCACCCATGACCCAGGCAGCCGCCAGGTGGTCGTGACCGCCCGCCTGGGAGGGCTGGACACCTGGCATCGGGATCCCGTCGAGTTGCCGGAAAATCTGCGATTTCTCGAAAAGCAAGTCCATCTGACGCCCGAGGTGGAAGCGGTGTTCGCGGCGCATCTGACCCTGGACAGCGACCCCTACCTGCACGATCATAATTTCCAGGGTTCCTACCTGCTTCCCACGGTTTTCGGGCTGGAGGCAATGACCCAGGCGGCGATGTTTCTGATCGGCAAAAAGGCGTTTTCCCGATTGCAGATCCGGGACGTCCGGATGCTGCGGCCCATCACCGTGGATCCGCAGACCGGGGCCGATATCGTCATCCGCGCCGTCGTGGACGAATCCAATGCCGACGGCGTGACCCGGGTCCGGGCCGGCATCGTCAAGGAGGGAACCGGCGTCCAATCGGATTCTTTCTCGGCCACCCTGGTTTTCGATCCGGAATCGGCCGCGGATGCGGAAATTGTCGCATTTCCCGACACCCTTTTGCCCCTGGTTCCCGAGACCGATCTGTACCGCCCCACGCTTCTTTTCCAGGGACCGCGCTTCCAGGGCATCCAAGCCATCCGGGAGATCCGGCAAAACGATGAGAAGACAGGAACGGCCCTGTTCTCCTCGCAGCCAACCCCGCCTGAAGCGCGCTCGACGGCAGCCTTTGGAGAAGAAAAGGCCTTGAGCCTGTGCCTGGGCGATGCGTTTTTCACCGACACCTTGCTGCAGAGCGCCGCGCTGCTGGTCCCGCAGGACACCAGCCTGCCGGTATCCATCGACCGCCTGGATCTGTACGAAGAATTTTTCGAAGCCACGACGCCGGCCAGGGTCCGCGTGGACCTGATGGGCCGGGAGGAGAGCGATCTGATCTACCGGGTAGCCGCCGTGGGCGAAGACGGCGCCGTGCGGGCCGTGCTGGACGGCTATCGGTTGAGAATTCTCAAGCACCACGAGGACTATCCCACCGTAACGGACTTGGTCGCTCCCGAGCAGCGCGACCGCCAGTTGATCCGCGACATTATGGAAACGGCCTGCCGGCAATTGATGGTGGACGCCCCGGTTGTGGATGCGGCCTGCATTCTGGGCCTGCACGACATGCCGAAAACCCGGCGGCGCGAGTCCCAGCAGCCTTTGCTGAGAAGGGCCCTGGCCCACGCCCGGAAGGCCTACGATATCGAGGCGGAAGCCTCCGCAGTGAACTGGCTGGAAAACGGCAAACCCGTTGTTGCGGGGCTGGATTCCCGTGAACTGGACGTTTCGCTGACCCACGAAGACCGGGTCTGCCTGTGTGCCCTGGGCCCCGGTCCGGTGGGATGCGACCTGGCTACCATTACCCCCCGCTCCCGGGAAGGCTGGCGCGGACTGCTGGGTGCGGGGCGCATGGCCCTTTTCGATCTTCTCATGGAAAAAGGCGAATCTCCGGACAGCGCCGGAACACGCGTCTGGGCCGCCATGGAAACCCTGGTCAAGGCCGGCGGCGATGTGGGCGCCGGTCTGCGGTTGGCCAAAAAAGCCGACGATGCCCTGCTTCTGGCCGGCAGCGACAGCGACGGGAATCCGATTCAAATTCTCACCATAGCCCTTCGGCTGACCTGGGGTGGACCGCGGATTCTGGCCGTCTCCGTCACAGACAAGGCCGTGGCGCGGGTGCCCGAGCATCTGCTGACGGCCGACTATCCCGGATACGAACCGTTGTACGACACCCGGTCTTTTGAAATGATCGAAGGCGGCCCCCAGGGGCAGCTCGTGTTCGTCCAGCGGCTGCCGGTCACCTTTCAGCCCAGCGCCAATCTGAGCCGCACCATCTACTTCTCCAACTACATCAAATGGATGGGCCATACCCGCGAGGCCTCGGCCTGGCCGGTGCTGGCCGAAATGTCCGACCAGTTTGCCAGCGGGCGCTGGGGAGGCGTGACCAATTATGGGCACCTGAAGATACTGGGAGAGGGCGGCACCAGCGACCGGATCGAAGTTCTCATGTGGGTCTCGGACAACAGCGGTCCGGAGAACTCCACCATGACCCTGTCCTACGACTTTCGCAAAATGCTTCCCGGCGTCGGCTTCGAGCGGTTGGCCTTCTGCCGGCTGCAGACCACCTGGGTGGAGATCCTGGGCCCCGGCGTGGCCAAAGTGGCCCCCTATCCGGCCTATTACGGCCAGTTCATCGAAGACATGTGCCCGCGCTTCGACGCACCGGACGTCCCCGAGCCTCTGCCCGAGACCCTGGGGCATTTGTTCGACGATGGCGACGATCCCGTGATTTACCTGGCGCCGGGCGGGCCGGTGGTCAGGCCCATCGTCCGTGAACAGATCTTCGAAACCACCCTGGCCCAGGCCAACCTGGTAGGCAATATCTATTATGCCAATTATTACGAATGGCAGGGGCAGATCCGGGACCGCTTTTTTTACGAACAGATTCCCGAGTATTTTCAGGGCATCGGCGAGAAGGGCGAACTGCTGGCCCTGGAAAGCCGGGTGGACCACCTGCGCGAGGCCATGCCCTTCGACCGCATTTTACTCACCCTGGCGATCAGGGAACTGCGCGCCTGCTCGGTGACCTTCCATGTGGATTATTTTCGCCTGGAGCCGGACAACAGCCGGGTCAAGATCGCCTACGGCATGCACCGGGCGGCCTGGACCCGGCGCGACGAAACGGGCCGACCCGCGGCCCGTCCCTTTCCCGACCAGTTGCGAAAAGCCTTCGAGGCGCACATCCAACGGTCGGGAAATGACTGGAAAAACGTGTAAGGGTCAGACAAACAGCGGTACGATTTCAAACCGGGTGACGTCCACCAACCCCTGATCGGTAAGCTTCAGGTCGGGGATCACCGGCAGGGCCAGAAAGCCCAGGGTCATGAAGGGGTCGGAGAGGCGACAGCCCAGTTCTCCGGCGGCGGCGATGGCGGCATCCATCCGTTGCCGAACGGTGGCCACCGGCTGGTCGGACATGAGGCCGGCTACGGGCAGGGGCAGGGTGGCCAGGGTTTTGCTGTCGCAGGTCACGGCGAAACCGCCTTTCATCTCCACCACGGCGGCCACGGCCGCCCGCATGTCCGTATCGTCGGTTCCGGCAACGATGATGTTGTGGGAATCGTGGGCCACGCTTGAGGCGATGGCACCCTTTTTGAGCCCCAGCCCGGCGACGAACGCTTTGCCGGTGCGGGCCTCGCCCGTATATCGGTCCACCACGGCCATCTTGATCACATCGTTGGCCACATCCGCCACGGCCAGACCGTTTTCCGTCTTTACTTCTTTGATCTCGCAGCGGGTGACCACCTGATCGGCGATGGCCCGGATCACGCGCATGCGCCCTCCTTCTGCCGGTATGGAAAAATCCAGAAGACTTGCATCCAGGTTCATGGACGGCGGCACGTTCACCGCTTCGGGCCGCTGCACCGTCGGGTGCATTTCGCCCTTTTCGGCCACGCATCGGCCCCGGTGAAACACTATTTCGGCGCGGATGTCGGCAAGGTTGGAAAAAACCACCAGATTGGCCTTGCGGCCCGGAGCGATGGCCCCGGCATCGGCGATGCCGAAATAGTCGGCCGGGTTGAGGGTGCCCATGCAGATGGCCCTCACCGGGTCCAGGCCTTTGGCCACGGCCTTGCGAACGATGTCGTCCACGTGGCCGTGGGCCAGCAGATCCTGGGGATGGCGGTCATCGGTGCACCACATCATGCGGCGCCAGGTATGCTCGCCGATGACGGGAAACAGGGCCTCCAGATTGCGGGCGCAGGTGCCTTCGCGCACCATGATGTGCATGCCCAGCTCCAGTTTTTCCAGGGCCTCTTCGGCGCGGGTGCATTCGTGGTCCGAAGCGATGCCGGCGGCCGTGTAGGCATGCAACTGCGATCCGCCGACGCCCGGGGCGTGGCCGTCCATGGCCCGGCGGCGGCTGCGGGCCAGGTCCAGCTTGGCCAATACGTCCGCATCGCCGAAAATGACGCCGGGGTAGTTCATCATCTCGGCCAGGGCCACGATGCGCGGGTGATCGAAAAAGAGTCCCAGATCGCCGGCCTCGAGCCGGGCGCCGGCGGTTTCCATATCGGTCGCCGGCACGCAGGAGGGCAGGGCGAACAGGCAGTCCATGGGCTGGCCCTCGGCGGACCGTAGCATGTATTCGATGCCCGCCGCGCCCAGCACATTGGCGATCTCGTGGGGATCGGCCACCACCGTGGTGGTGCCGCAGGGTGCCACTGCCCGGGCGAATTCGCTGATGCAGGCCATGGAACTTTCGATGTGCACGTGGGCGTCGATGAATCCGGGGGCCAGATAGCGCCCTTCCAGGTCGACGATTTCGGCAGCCTCGTGATCGCCGAACCCGACGATCGTGCCATCTTTTATTGCGACGCTGCCTTGGACGATGCGCCCGGAAAAGACGTTGATGATTCTGGCGCCGGTCAGCAGCAGGTCGGCCGGCGCATCGCCGCGGGCGGTGGCGATGATGGTTTTCAGATCCATGGTTTTCGAATCTCCTGTGCAATGTTGTTGACCCGATCCATGATTTTGCGAATGTCCATGGTCAACAGCCGGCGGTCCTGAACCAGCGGTTGGCCGGATACGAAGACATGGCGAACATCTCTGCCGCCGGCCGCGTACACGATATGGGATTCGGGATGATACATGGGCGTCAGGTGCGGTGTTCGGGTGTCCAGGACAACGACGTCGGCCTGTTTGCCGATTTCCAGAGAGCCGATGCTGTCGTACAGACCGATGGCCCGGGCGCCGTCGATGGTTCCCATTTTCAGCACGTCCAGGGCGCCCAACACCGTGGGGTCGCCGCTGGCCGCCTTGTGAAGCTTGGCGGCGGTGGCCATTTCGCCGAACAGATCCAGATCGTTGTTGCTGGCGCAGCCGTCGGTGCCCAGGCCCACCGGGATTCTCGCCGCACGCATGGCGGGCACCGGTGCGATTCCGGAGGCCAGCTTCATGTTGCTTTCCGGGCAGTGGACCACGGCGCATCCCCGGTCGCCCGCAATGGCGATGTCCCGGTCGTCCACCCAGACGCAGTGGGCCATGAGGGTGCGACGGTCGAGCAGGCCCAGGCTGTCCAGGTGGGCCACCGGGCTGAGTCCCTTTTCCTTAATTGAGCGCTCCCGCTCCTGGCGGGTCTCGGCCACGTGCACTTGGAAGAGCAGGCCCATTTCATCGGCAGCGGCCTTGGCCGCTTTCAGGGTGGCGTCGCTGCAGGTGTATGGCGCATGACAGAAGATGGACGGGATGATTCGGGGGCTTTCGGACAGCCAGTGCTTTGCGTATGCCTCGGCGTGGTCGATATTTTTTTTGGGGTCCGGCACACCGGGGGCCGGAAAATCGATCACGCCCTGGGCCAGCACGGCCCGCATGCCGGTTTCGGAAACGGCCCGAGCCACCTCGTTTTCGAGAAAATAGCCTCCGCAGCAGCAGGTGGTGCCCGAGAGCAGCATTTCGGCGCAGGCCAGCAGGGTGCCCCAGCGGACGGTATCCGGGCGGATGAAGCGGGCTTCGGCCGGGAAGATGTGGTCGTTGAGCCACTCGGCCAGGGGCAGGTCGTCGGCCAGCCCCCGAAACAGCGTCATGGGCAGATGGGTGTGAGTGTTGACCAGGCCGGGCATGACGATACCGCCGGCAGCATCCACGGATTGCGGCACACCGGCAGGCGGCGCAACGGATTCGATGGCCCCGATGCATCCGTTGCGGATGCCGATCCATCCGGACGGAATGATCCGCATGCGCGCATCCATGGTCACCAGGGTGCCGTTGTGGATGACCGTATCGAATTCCATGCTAACCGTTCCGGATCTCGTTGGCGATCTGGCGGGCGTCGGCCATGGTTTTTTCCAGGTCCAGGTGCAGCAGCCGGCGGTCTTTCATCAGCACCCGGCCGTTGACGATGGTGGCGGTGACATCGCTGCCCCCCACGGCGTAGACCAGATGGGATTCGGGCCGATACATGGGCGTCAGGTGGGGTCTGTTCGTATCGATGACGATGATGTCGGCTTTCTTCCCGCTTTCCAGGCTGCCCGTAATCCGGTCCAGTCCCAGGGCGCGCGCCCCGTCGATGGTGGCCATGTGCAGCACGGTGGCGGCATCCATCACCGTGGGATCCAGGCTGCTGGCCTTGTGCAGCTTGGCCGCCATGTCCATCTCGGCGAACAGGTCGAGGTTGTTGTTGCTGGAACAGCCGTCCGTGCCCAGCCCGGTGCATATCCCACGGCGGATCAGCTCCGCCACCGGAGCGATGCCCGAAGCCAGCTTCATGTTGCTTTCCGGATTGTGGGAGACCTTGACGTCGTGTTCGGCCAGAAGGTCCATGTCTTCGTCGCTGAGCACCACGCAATGGCAGGCCAGCAGGTTCGGGGCCAGCACTCCCAGCTCGGCCAGGTGCCCCACCGGTGTGGCGCCGTATTTTTGCCGGACGTCTTCGACTTCTTTTCGGGTCTCGGAAAGATGAATAACCAGAGGAACTCGATTATCCCGTGCGATGTTGGCGGCCTCGGTCAACAGGTCCGGCGCACACAGGTACGGGGAGTGCGGTTCCACGGCGACGCTGACCAGGGGATCGTCTTTCCATGTGTCGATCAGGAGGCGGGTGCAGTCGAACCCCTTTTCGATCGGGCCGTAATTGGGCGACGGGAAATCGTAGAGCACCTCCCCCACCACGGCGCGCATGCCGGCTGCGGCGGCGGCGCGGGCCGCGGCCCCTTCGAACAGGTACATGTCGCAAAAGCAGGTGATGCCGGACAGAATCATTTCCGCGCAGCCCAACAGGGTACCGGCATGGACCTTGTCCGCGTCCAGCAGGGCTTCGGCCGGGAAGATGTGGTCGTTGAGCCACTCGGCCAGGGGCAGATCGTCGGCCAATCCGCGGAACAGGGTCATGGCCGCGTGGGTGTGGGTGTTGACCAGGCCAGGCATGACGATGCCCCCGCACGCGTCGATGGTTTCTCTGGCCGGTGTCGCCCCCAGCTTGTCGGCCGGACCGATTGCCGCAATGGCATCGCCAATAATGGTTACGGCGCCATTTTCGAAGATGCGGTTTTGTGCGTCCATGGTGATGACCAGGCCGTTGGTGATCAGCAGGTCCGCTGTGGGGGTCATGGGGCCGCTCCGGTCGGGATCCGGGCGACTACCGAACGGATCAGACGGCGAAGGGCGGGGGCGTTTTTTTCGGCCACATCGATGATCGCCTCCAGCTTGGCCGGTGCCGGCCGGTCCGGATCATTGATGTTGGTGATGGTGGACAGGGCCAGCACCCGCAGGCCGGCATGTACGGCGGCGATGGTTTCCATCACCGTGGAAAAACCGACGGCATCGGCGCCGATGGTTTTCAGATAGCGGATTTCCGCCGGCGTTTCCAGCGACGGCCCTTTCAGGCCGGCATAGACGCCGCTTTGCAAGGTGATGCCCAAGCTCTCGGCACTTTGCCGGCAAAGGCGCATCAGGTCCTTGTCGTACGCCGCCGTCATATCGGGAAACCGAGGGCCCCAGTCTTTTTCGTTGGGCCCGATGAGGGGATTTTCGCCGGTGAGGTTGATGTGGTCGCGGATGACCATCAGGTCTCCTTCGTGAAAGGCGGCGTTCATGCCGCCGGCGGCATTGGAAAGGATCAGGCTGCGCACCCCCAGGGTCTGCATGACCCGGATGGGAAAGGTGACCTGTCCGGGCGTGTATCCCTCGTACAGGTGGAAGCGCCCCTGCATGACCATGACCGGCCGGCCGTCGAGGATGCCGGTCTGCAGCCGCCCCGAATGACTCGCCACGGTGGAGATGGGAAAATGGGGGATGGTTTCGTACGGTAATGTCATCGTGTTGTCCAGGGGGCCGACGGCATCAGCCATGCCGGTTCCGGTGACGACGGCGATTTCCGGGTGTCGGGCCATCTTCTCCTGGAGAAATGCGGCCGCTTCGAGAACGGTTTTTCGGGTTGGGGCCAAGGCTGCCTCCGAAGGTTGTTTGGCGACGGGTTGATCGGGGCCGTCCAAAGCGGCTTAAGCGGTTCGCGAGTCCGTTCGAACGTCTGGTTTATAAAACAGCCGCGGCGGCGGCGTCAAGCGTTGACAACAGCGAGCCAAAGTCTATCAGAGCGTTGACATTTTCATATAATTATGAAATGTTGCCACGCGGTCACAGATCTATTCGACAACCTTTTTGACAAACGAAATGACCATGAAAATACAAGAAATCCAGGATATCCTCAAAGGCAGGATGCTATGCGGCGATGATCAGATGGACGCAGTCATCGTAGCAGGCGGCGCTGCCGACCTCATGGACGATGTGTTGGCGGCTGCGGCCAAAGGATGTGCCTTGCTGACGGGTGTTACCACGGACCATGTGATTCGGACGGCCAAAATCGTCGGTGTGGGCGCCATTGTCATCGTCAGGGGCAAAAACCCTCCCACGGAATTTGTGGAGATGGCCAAATCCTTCGAGATCCCGCTGATGGTGACCGATTATTCGCTTTTCGTGGCTTGCGGCCGGCTTTACATGAACGGCATCAGGGGACTTGACGGTTCCTGGTAAAGCGTGCCGGAAACCGTAAATGGCCAATCCGACCGCGCAGGACCTGAAGCATATCGGAAGCGCAGAAGGATCGACCGGCCTTGAGGGACCAAACCTACCTGTTGCTTTGCGGTGATACCGTTTGTTTTACCGCCGGTTCCATCCGGGTCAAGGATGCCCTGCCGGACACCATAAACGAAAAGGGGTTGCGCGAAAAGATTCATCGCAACAAGGGATGAAGGAAAATACAGATATCGGGCTTGATAAGAAACCGTTTTTTACAGGAGCGTTGACATGACTATAGCGATTCTATTGATGGGCGGATTGGGACTCGTGGTGGGGGTCGGCCTGGCCATAGCTTCCAAGGTTTTTTATGTGTACGTGGATCCCAAAATCGTCGCCATCGATGACGTGCTGCCCGGAGCCAACTGCGGTGGCTGCGGTTTTCCAGGGTGCAGCGCCAATGCCGAAGCCATCGTGGCGGGCAAATCCTCGCCCAGTTCCTGTGTGGCGGCCGGAGACGAGACGGCATTGGCCATCGCCGCTATCCTCGGCGTGTCCGTGGAGGCCAAGGAACCGGACATCGCCCTGCCCGGTTGCACCTATGGCGTGGCCGACGCGCAGACAAAATACAGCTACGACGGATTGAACGACTGCCGCGCCGCCGCCCTGCTCTCCGGTGGCATGAAGGTCTGCAATATCGGTTGCCTGGGGTTGGGCACCTGTGCCGCTGCCTGTCCCTTCGGTGCCATCGTCATGGGCCCCGAGGGCCTGCCTGTGGTGGACGAGGTCAAATGCACCGGCTGCGGTACCTGCGAGCGGGTCTGCCCCAAACACATTATCACCCTTTCGTCCGTTACCCGCAGAATTTTAAAAGAGTACACCACCGAAGACTGTACCACCCCCTGCCAGCGCGCCTGCCCGGCGGGCATCAATATCAGCCGTTACATCGAACAGATCGTTGACGGCGATTACCAGGGATCAGTCCAGACCATCAAGGAGCGCAACCCCTTTCCCACGGTGATCGGCCGAATTTGCCCCCGACCCTGCGAAAACGACTGCCGGCGCCAATATGTGGACGAGCCGGTGGCCATCAACTTTTTAAAGCGCTTTGTCGCCGATTATGAACGTACCCAGAACGAGCGCGTCCAGCCGTTCAAGGCACCGGACACCGGTCGCCGCATTGCCGTGGTCGGCGGCGGGGTCGAGGGTCTTTCCGCCGCCTTCTTTGCTGCGCGCCTGGGACACGCCGCCGTGGTTTATGAAGCTACCGACCGTCTGGGGGGTCTGCTCAACAGCGCCATTGCCAAATACCGGCTACCCGAAGAGATCCTCAAATGGGATATCGACGGCATCCTGGAGATGGGCGTCGAAGCAAAGACCGGCCAGATGCTGGGCCGCGACGCGAGTGTTTCCGGGTTGCTGGATGAGGGTTACGAAGCGGTTTTCCTGGCATCCGGCGGATGGGACAGCCGTTTGTCCCGGGGTGCCGAAAAAGAAGTCGAGATGCCGATACCAGGCTGTTTTCTGCTGCTGGATCTGCTGCGTTCCGGACGGGACGGGCATTCGACAGTCACCTGTGAAGGCGAAACGGTAATCCTCGGCGGTGAAACGCTGGCCGCACAGGTTCTTGAAAAAGCACGGGAAGCCGGTGCCGAGCGGCTGACCTTCATCTTCAGAAAAGCGCCGGATGCGGCCACGGCAGCCGCGTTGAGCGAAGCCGGTGCCCGGGTGCTTACCGGCGTCGGCGTTACCCGCCTTTTCGGGCAGGGAGAGGCGCTCACGGGGATTGAGATTCGGGACGAAGCCGACGAACAAATCCAGATGCTGAACGCCCGGACCCTGGTTCTTTCCGCTGGCCGCTTTCCCGAACTGGTATTCGCCCGGCCCGCCGGAGAAGAAGAAACGGACACTCCTTCGGGAGCCTGGGTCGCGACACCGCCGTACAAGCAGCCTGCCAATGCCGAGGAATTCGGGCTGTTCGCCAAGGGCGACATCCTGACTGATTTCAGCGGTGCCATCAAGGCCATCGCCGCCGGACGGCGAGCCGCTGCAACGATTCACATGCTGATTTACGATATCTCCCTGGATTTGCCTGAAAACGTCATTCAAGCGGATACGGCCATTCAGAATGTGGATCATGTGGAGGAGGTTGCCGCCAGCCCGCGTCAGATCATGCCCCTGGCCGACAGCCGGGAACTGACCCGGAAAATGGAACTGGAGAAAGGGTTCGACACGGCCGCTGCCAAAGCGGAAGCTGCCCGATGCCTGCGCTGCGGACTGATTTGCTACCAGAATGCTGAAAAGCTGCAGCCGCTGGAACAGATCCGTGACGCGGTCAATGCCTGACCGTACCGAAAATTTACCATAAATGACCCGTCGATAAAGAGATTATGGCCACTGAAGAAGGAATCGTATTTAAACTGGGAGAAGCCGGGCCGGCAACTGCGTGGGTCAAGACCACCCGTTCCAGCGCCTGCGAAGGTTGTTCCTCCAGAGACGCCTGCCACGCCGAAGGCGGTGGAAAAGAGATGGAGGTGGAGGCCATCAACACGGCCAGGGCCCGGGTAGGCGACCGGATTGTGCTGAATATCAAGACTTCCTCCCTGCTGAAAGCCACCTTTCTGCTCTACGTGTTTCCGATTCTGGCCATGATTGCCGGAGCCCTGCTCGGGCAGACCGTGGCCGGTATGCGGGGATCCGATCCGTCGGGATTGTCCGCCCTGTTCGGTTTTCTTTTTTTCGGGCTCGCATTTATTACCATTCGCATCGTGGGCCGGTTTCTCTCCAAAGACGCCAGTTACAAGCCTGAAATCATCAAGATCCGAGGAGCACGA
Source organism: Desulfosarcina widdelii (assembly GCF_009688965.1). Lineage (GTDB taxonomy): Bacteria > Desulfobacterota > Desulfobacteria > Desulfobacterales > Desulfosarcinaceae > Desulfosarcina > Desulfosarcina widdelii. The sequence continues at coordinate 5,400,195 of NZ_AP021875.1, forward strand.
CCTCCATCGGCCGATGCTCCGGTACAGTCCGGGAGCGTTTCGTAAGTGAGCGATCAGACCGTTTTCATATCCAGCCGCAACACGGCTACCTTCCGCTGCCCGCAGTGCGGCCAGGCCAAGACCGCGGATGTGAGCCAGTACGCAACGTTCGGCAAGAAAGTAACGGTCACCTGCACCTGCGGCTGCGGCCACCGCTTCCGCTGCCGGCTGGAAAATCGCCGTCAATACCGCAAAGGCGTCGATCTTCCGGGCCGATTCACCCTGCTGGGAGAAGACGGGACAAAGGATACCGGCCTGGTCAGGGTGGTGGATCTTTCCGCCACCGGTCTTCAAATGCAGTTAACCGTTGCGCGCTCTTTTACCGTCGGGGCTGAATTGATCGTTGAATTTCGCCTGGACGACCGCAAACGGACGCCCATGAGGAAACGCGTCATTGTCCGGAATATCAGGGGACAATCCGTGGGTGCCTCTTTTCACCCCAACGAACTGGACGATCCTGCCCTGGGATTCTATCTGCTGCCCTGAATGTCCACCCCATGTTATATGTGCCTTGCCCTTGAATCTGTGATATAAACAATCTTTTAAAAACCGGCCGATAAAGGCCGTCGCTCGGGAGTATCGTCATGCCATCGTTTCCGATTCCAGCAGGAGTAAGCCTGCGACGGGGTGCCGCCAAAGGATGGCGGGGGTTCGTCTGGATGCTCAAAATCATCCTGCCGGTTTCCCTGTTGACGTTTCTGTTGGATTTCTTCGGTTGCCTGGCCCACCTGGACGGGCTGCTGGAGCCGCTCATGGGGGCCATTCATCTGCCGGCCATGGCAGCGCTGCCGCTGCTGGTTGGCCTGTTGACCGGCATTTACGGCGGGATTGCGGCCATGACCGTCCTGCCTTTTACCGTGCAGCAGATGACCCTGATGGCGGTGTTTCTGCTGATTGCCCACAGCTTGATCCAGGAAGGTCTGGTGCAGCACCATTCCGGCTGCCCCATGTGGATGGCCACGGCCAACCGTCTGGCGGCGGCAGTTTTGACGGTATTTGCCATCGGTTGGCTCCTGGGTCCGGAGACCGCCCGGGAAACGGCCGGCATGTCGCCGGCAGCAACAAAGATCGCTTTCTGGCCGGCGCTTCAAACCTGGGGCGCAGACATGGCCGAGTTGTGTTTGAAGATGCTGCTGATCATCGTTGTGCTGATGATGGGTATGGAACTGGCAAAGCAGTATCGCCTGATCGAAAAGGTGGTGCGGCTGATCAAACCGTTTTTGGGACTGCTGGGCCTGGACCGACAGGTGGGCATGCTGTGGTTGACGGCCGCGTTTCTGGGGATTACCTACGGCGGCGCGCTGATCGTGGAAGAGGTTCGGGAGGGAAAATTGCCTTCGGATCGGTTGAAAACACTGCATGTCTCCATCGGCATCAATCACGCCATGCTGGAAGACCCGGCCGTTTTCATTCCCCTGGGCATTCACCCCTTTTGGCTTTGGGTCCCGCGGCTGGTTGTGGCGGTGATGTTTGCCCATACCTACCGGCTTTGGTTGTGGTTGCGGGCACGCCGCCGCATGCTGACTGGCAATGCCATTTCCGCGGGAAGCCTGAAGCCATGAACGGCAGCGCTCGGAAGCCGCCCGTCCGGCGACAGCATGGCGAGGCCGGAAGCAAACGGGCCCTGAATCGCCTGATCCCGGGCAAGCGGATTTTCTTTTTATTCGTTGCGGCCTTTTTGCTTGCCGCGGGTTCCGCCCATGCTGAAGACGACCGCCCGACAAATCTCACCGCTTTTCAGCCCGGTGAACGGTTGACCTTTGCACTCAAATGGACCATTGTTCCCGCCGGCACGGCCGTTCTGGAGGTGCTGCCCGGGGAACATATGGCCGGCCTGGACGCCTTCCACTTTGTGCTCACCGCCCGGTCCAATGCGTTTGTAGACGCTTTTTACACGGTGCGGGACCGCGTCGATGCATGGGCTGACGCCGCCATGCAACGGTCCCTTCTGTACCGAAAAAAACAGCGTGAGGGCAGTACACGAAGGGATATCACCGTTTCATTCGACTGGGACGCGATGACGGCGCAGTATGTCAACGGGAACGACGTCCGTGAACCGATCGCCATCACGGAAGGCAGTTTCGATCCCCTGTCCATTTTCTACTGGTCCCGGTTCGCGCCGCTGGCCGTTGGTGGTCGATTGCAGCGTCCGGTGACGGACGGCAAGAAACACGTTCTGGGGATTGCCCATGTCGTCCGGCGGGAGAGCATCCGGGTCCCCGCCGGAAGGTTCGACACCTTTCTCCTCGAGCCGGATTTGCGGCACGTCGGGGGTGTTTTCGAAAAAAGCCCCGACGCCAAGCTGCAATTGTGGGTGACTGCGGACCGGCGCCGGCTGCCGGTAAAATTGAAAAGCAAAGTGGTTGTCGGCAGCTTTACGGGTGAGTTGACGGGTATGATCGGGACAGTGACGCCGGCGGAGCCCGAGTTGTCGACAAGGCCTTGAAGACCGTCTTTTCAGGAGGGTTAAAATGGAATCCGATTATCGAAGCTGGTTGTGGGATAAATGGGCCGAGCGCTGTGTGAAGAACCTGATCAAGAACGAATTCGACGCCCGGTTCGTACCGGACGCTTCGGCCGCCGCCACCGTAATCATGGAGCTGGCGGCGCCCTTCGAATCCTTCGGCTTCGGCGGTTCCGACACGACGCGGAGTCTGGGAATTATTGAAAAGCTCAAGGCTGCTGGAAAGACCGTTCACGACCACTGGCAGGCCGACTTGAGCAAAGAAGAGGATCTGTCCATCCGTTTGGCCCAGGGACGCTGCGACTGTTTTCTATGCAGTGCCAACGCCATTTCCGCCACCGGCGAAATCGTCAATGTGGACGGCATCGGAAACCGCACCAATGCCATGACGTTCGGCACGCAGAAAGTGGTCATCGTCGCCGGGATGAACAAGGTGACTCCGGATCTGGACAGCGCCCTGAAGCGGGTGCGCGACGTGGCCGCGCCCATGCGGGCCAAAAGTTTGAACATGAAAACTCCCTGCGCCGAAAGCGGTCGCTGTTCGGACTGCCGGGTGCCCCAGCGCATCTGCCGCATCACCGCCATCCTGCACCGCAAGCCGATGCTGACCGACATCAGCGTCGTTTTGATCGGCCAGTCTCTGGGGTTCTGATACCCCTTCAACCGTGACGTGTCCACGTGGACACGATTAAGGAGAAAACAATGATCTTTTTGACCAGAAGCCTGTCCGTTTTCGCCGTTGCCCTGGCGTTGCTTTTTTCGGCTCTTCCGGCAACCGCCGCCGAGGCGCAGCCGCAGGTCGGGCAGATCGCCCGGGTCAACGACCAGATGCTGATGCGCCAGGACCTGGACCGGGAGATGAAGCTGGTATCGTTGCGGTTGGCCCGCCAGGGACAGCCGGTGAGTGCGGCCCAATTGAAGCAATATGAAGCCAACATCCGTGAAACTTTGATCAACCGCACCTTGCTCCTGCAGCAGGCCAGATCCGCGGGGGTGGATGTCAAGGAGAGCCTCGTAACCAAGGCCTTAAGCGAGTTCAAGGCAGCATTCGATGGCGAGATGGGCTATGCCCGGGCTCTTGCCGATATGGGATTTTCCGAGGAGAGCCTCAAGAATCAGATCCGGGACGGACTGGCCGTCAAAGCTCTGATCGACGACAAGGTGACCCGGCATATCTCCCTTTCGGATCGCCAGGTCCGCGCTTTCTACGACGACAATCCCAGCCTGTTCCGCCGGCCGGAGCAGGTGAGGGCCTCGCACATCCTGATCAAGGTCCCCGAAAATGCCGACCCGGCAAAGAAAGACGAAGCCTTGGCCGCCATTCAGGCGCTGAAAGCCCGCATCGAAAACGGTGAGGACTTCGCCGTTTTGGCTATGGAGAACTCCGACTGCCCCAGCAAGGCCAAGGGGGGAGACTTGGGCTTTTTCGGCCGGGAACAAATGGTCAAGCCCTTTTCCGATGCCGCTTTTGCCTTGCAACCGGGCCAGATGAGCGACGTGGTCGAGACCCGTTTTGGTTATCATTTGATTCGGGTGACCGAGCGTCAGGAGGAGCAGACCTTGCCTTTCAACGATGTCAAGGAGGCCATCGCCAGCCGCCTGCGCCAGGAGCAGGAGGGGAAAAAGATCGACGCCTACATTGAGAAATTGAAGGAACATGCGGATATTAAACGATTTCCTTTGTAGGTTTTTCCTTGACAAGGAGTAATTCATTGTCTAATGATTTTTTTTGGATGATAATTTGGCCAACGCAAATCCTGATCCGACATCTTCTGAGGCGCCAGTTCCAAGTGCCGGAGTATCGTCTGTAAAGGCAAAAGGGGGGAGTACTGGTAAGGAACCAAGAGGGAGAGGAGGTCAGGGTTTTGGCTAACGGAACAGTAAAATGGTTCAATGACAAAAAGGGGTATGGATTTATCAACGAAAACGAAGGTCGGGACATTTTTGTCCATTTTTCAGCCATAGACATGCCGGGATTCAAGACGCTGTCTGAGGGCGATGTGGTCATGTTCGATGTCGAAGAGAGCGACCGCGGCCCCGAGGCCAAGAATGTGAGAAAAACGACCTGAGTTAAGAAACGACGAATTTCAAACCGGGACGCCCAGGCAAGCATCGCTTGGGCGTCCCGGTTTTTTTGGAAAGGCCGTTGCTTGCCCGCCTCCTTCTAAGTGCCCATCCAGAAATAGGCAAATTGGGTCGAGATCGAGGCGCACGAAAAATTTTACCGCAGTCATATGGTTAATATTTCGAGGATAAAATTTTTCGCGCAACAAAGATATCGGCCAAGGGTAAGATTGGCTTGGCCATTTCTGGATGGGCACTTCTTAATATTTCAGCCGGATGGCTCCCGCCAGCACCGAAAACGTGAACCGGTTGGCCGACCACCCCACATCCCCGTCAATCTGCAAAGTCAACGGCGCGTTCAATTTTACGGTTACCGTTTTGCCGCGGCGATAGTCGCCGCAGCGGTTGCCGACGGTAAATCCAGTGAGCAGGCCGCCCACGATTCCCGGCAGGCCGGAGGCGAGCGTGAGGGTATGCAGATGACCGTCACTCCAACAGGCCCGGGGAACGGCCTGCAACCCCATACCGAAAAATGGCTGCTTGACGACCATGAAACTGGTCAGCCTCCTGACGCGCCGGCTGGCGTCATCCACAGTAATCCAGGCGCCGGTGGGTCGATAGTCCTGAAAATACGCCCTCAGACCGGCCCGGATGTGGGCGCTCAGCCCCCCATAGCCCCGCCGCCTATATTGCTCGTATCGACGAATCTGTGCGCCGTCGATACCCAGCGATACCATAAATCCTTTTTTTCTCCCGCCGCAGTCGATCAGATCGCAGGAATGCATGCGTCCTGCGCGGATCCTGGCTGCGATCGCTTCCGTTCCTCCCCGGTACCCCAGGGCATAGGTGAGGGCGTTGCCCGTGCCGAAAGGCAAAAAGGCCATTGCCGTGGATGGGGTTTCGACGGCATTGATGGCCAGAGAGAAGGTTCCGTCTCCACCCGCCACGACGAGCACGTCACAGCGTTCGGCCTGCTCGCGGGCGCACTGGGAAAATGCCTCGGCCGAAGCGGTATCCAGTCCGTGAATGTCGGCGCGCAGCAGGTCGGCAGCCTTTTTGAGAAGGGCGTAGCGTCGGCTCATGGAAAGATTCCCGGAAGCCGGGTTGGCGAGGATGGCGTAGCGCGGCATCGATTTCATGGCGGGTCCCCATCTTTCATTAAACACCTACAAAAACAGACGTTTTGAGTTGATCCGATGCATTGGCATTGTTAGCATAATGTTAGCGTTTCGTTAGAAACGGGTTGGCATGTCAGGACAACCGATGACTATCGACTTTTGGCAGTCTCGCAAAAAGTCACCAGACTTGTCATTCCCGAGGCGGGAATCCTCAATGATCGTACGGGTGAAAAATTTTTCGCCCCTACCCCGCCTTTTTGGGAATCCATCAATTTTTCAATTGGTTGTATTCTCGTCCGTTTTCCCAATTTTTACAACCGCTGGATCGAAACCATGAGCAAGCGTCGCACAGCATTGAAAAAAATCCTCTGGATCGGACTGATCGCCGTTGTCATGACGATGGTGTGGCTGCCGAGAGCGCTTGAACACACCCCTTCAGCCGCTGTGCCGCACTACAAGGTCCATATTGCCTTTGGTTTCCACGTCAATTTGTACCACTCTTTTCGCGGGGATACCAACGACGAAAACGGATTCGGACAGGATATCGACGTTATCCGGCACACCATCCGCGAATTGGACCGCTTCAACCGCAGCGGCGTCCCGGTCAAGGCCGTATGGGATTTCGACAATCTTTTCTCCCTTCAGGAGATTCTGCCCGTTCACGCACCGGATATCATTCCCGATGTGCGGCGGCGCATTGCGGAAGGCCGCGATGAAGCCATTTTAATGTCCTACGACAATGGCCTGGCATCGGCCATGAACAACGAGGAATTCATGGCCTCCGTGCAGCGGGCCGTTACCAACGAAAAGGGCAGCGGCATCGAAGACCTTTTCGGCACGGTGGCCCCCATCGTCCGCCCCCAGGAGATGATGACCACCCCCGGCCATTTCGAGCGCTATCGGGAATTGGGAATCGAGTACGTCTCCCTTTATTACAGCGCCACCCCTTTCGATGCTTTCCGAATGTTTTCCCGAACGTTGACGCCCACGGAGGCCCATAATCCCATCGCGTATCGCAATCCGGCAACCGGGGAACGAATCGGCATCATCCCGTCCTATCATGCCGGCGACCTCGTGGAGCATGTCAGCCTGCGCAATTGGGTGCAGGAGTTGCACGATCTCCAGCAGGAGGGAAAAATCGACCGGGATGTGCTTATTTTCATCAACTTCGATGCGGACGCCGAATTCTGGACCGGCAAACCGCTGCCCTGGCACCTGCGCTGGCTGCCCAACACCGGCGGCATCGCCCAACTGGTCGAATCGGTGGCCGACCTGGATTGGGTGCGCTTCACCAACCTGACAGACTATCTGGCGGACCACCCGCCGGTTGGGACCGTCTACTTTGGCCAGGACACGGCCGACGGCAGCTTCAACGGGTACGATTCCTGGGCGGAAAAGGCCTATGCCTCTGACTACTGGACCCGCATCGTGCGCAACCGCCGGGCTCACCGGATGGCCCGCAAGGCCTGTGCGCTGTCGCCGGACGAGGGCTTACCGGCAAGGCGTCAGAACCTGTTGCAAGCGTCCTTCGATCTCCGGCTGCGCGCCCTGTCGACGACCAATTTCGGTCTGGCGACACCATTTCTGGCCAAAGAACGGGAATCGGCCATGGCGGCCCTGCTCAACCGTCTGGACGACTACAGCGAGAAAATCGAAGCCTTCATCGCCCAACATTCGGCGACGATGGTTGCCCGAACCCCTCCACCCCGTCAGGCTTCGAATACCGGTAGCCTGGTGGATGCTTTCGTGGTTCTGAACGACACGCCCGACGATGTCCGGACCGGCGACCGCAACCTGGCCGTTACCCTGCCCGACAATGCTGCCGGGACCAGCCGGTATGCCCTGATCGACGCGAAGGGCCATTCGATTCCCGCTGCCGTTGTCGAACAGCGGTCATCGGAGTGCGGCACATCGTTGACCCTGCGGGTATTCAAAGACCACGAGATGCCCGACGGCGTCTATTTCCTCTGCCAGCGGGAGGATCGATCCCGCGATGCGGATAAGACCCGCGGACAGGTGTTTGCCGACGCAACCCACCTGAACAACGAATTCATTGACGTCCATCTCGATGCCAACGGGCACCCGATCCGGGTTGTCAAGGAGGGGGACGCTCAATTGGGCGCGGGCAGCCTGATTCCATACATCGTCTACCGGGGAAAGCGCATCACCCCCGAACGGTTGACCGTAACCGTGGAAAAGCCGGGTGATGACGGCGTGGCAGTCGTAAGGCTCCACGGCCCCTGGGCAGGTCCGCCAGGGGTGACCCGTGCCCCGGGATGGGTGGATACCCGCTTGCGCCTGATCGCCGGAGTGCCTTATCTGTTTGTCGAAGGCACAGTGCGTTATCCGGATACCTGGCGAAACCAGGTGATACACGCAGATAGGCCGGTACTTGCACGCAAGATCGACGACGGCTGGCAGGAAGTCGCTCCGGTGGAATTACGGTATTTACAACGGGCCAGCAGAATACATCCTTTTTTCATCCACAAGCGCAACTATCTGGGAAAAGAAGGCGCCTATGCCGTCGATTACTACAAGTATTCGTCGAAAAACCGCAATGTGGCCAGCATCAACAACCACATCACTGCCGAATATGCCGCCGTGACGACATCCGGAAACGGTATGGCCGTGGCCATGAATCCGAACGTAAGCGCCAATTTTGCCTATTGCCCCTTCAAAATGGACTATCGCCCGCAAACCAGAGAATTTGCCATCCGCGCCAATCCCTTCGGCACCTACCATGGCAGCCAGATCGTTCCGCCCACGCGGGGCAATCGACAGGGATATGAAGCCGTTTTGTTGTCCGCGCCGCAACTGCACAGCGCCGGCCCGACCTATAACGGCCGCCTGGAGCGATTCGAGCTGATGGTGGCCTTTTTTGCCGGGGATGCTGTCCCGGACGATGTCAAGGCTGATCTGGTTGCCTTTGCCCGGCCGCCGATGGCCAGCGCAACCTTTGCCGCAAAGGCGCCAAAACCGTCACGGGAAAATTCGCTGCCGCCGGCCGGGTTTCTGGCCCTGCCCTATCGCGATGGTATGCTGCTGCAATGGGATGCGGATGACGATCCCGGCACCCAGTATCGAATCCGCTGCCGGAACGTTACAAAACGGGAAGAACGGGCATTCGTCTCGGCGGGCCATTCGCTTTTACTCGACCGCTCCGCGCTGGATGTCGCCGGTCACGATTTCATCTTGACCATCGAAGCCCTGCGAGGCGACGGCAGCGGGACGAAGCGGTCAAGACCGATCCGTTTTGGCTTCAGGCCGGCGGTTGCCCCCGATATGGCCATTCCGCTGGATTTCAAGGCGAAGCTGTTGTGGGCCAATGTCAATGCATGGATCCGGTGGCATCTGCTATGACAGGTATGGTGGCTTTGCGTCGCTGAACGATGCGGGCTGGCTGGATTTTTCGGGTTTATCGATCCTCAGATAGGTCCGGCATTGTGGATAGTTGCTGCACCGGTACCGGGTGAAGCCCCTTTTTTGCATGTAGCGGTGCATCGGCTGGTTGCAGACCGGGCAGTTCGGCCTGACTGCATCGTTTTTCCGCGGACCGTCGACAATGAACTGGCGGTTGCAGATCATGCAGATTCGCCGCTTCTTGCCGTTGATGGTGCGTCCATAGCGATAGGTCGCACTCGAACCGCATGCCGGGCATATTGTGGCTTGCTCTTCCATCACACCTGCCTTCGGGGATCGATCCTTCTTTCCCTTGTGAAACCAAATTAGGCACGATGTGTTAGTTCTCCTTTAGCGTCGGATTAGATCCCTGTTTGAAATCAGGTGCGCTTTCAAAGCAGGCCTTTTTTGCGGTAGACGTATGCCAGAAGGGTATCCACGATCAGGAACAGGACAACGGGCAGCAGCAGGAAAATCAGCGTCAGGATGGCGGCCAGGGATCGGTTGGAAGAGGAGAGCAAGGGAAAGAGGGTTCCGGTAAAGGAAGCTACGCTGCCGCCGCCGATCAGAAAGACGAGAAAATACTCCGAAAAGGCAACTAGGAACACCACGCTGCCGCCGGCGACCGCTGCCGGCATCAGCAGCGGCAGCTCCACCCGCCAAAGTGTCATCAGCGGGCCGGCACCCAGATTCCGGGCACAGATCCGGTATTTTTCGCCCATGGTCTGAAAGCCCGCGACCAGTGCCCGGAACATGTACGGGTAGCTGAACATGGCCAGCACCAGGACCACCCCGATCAGGGTTTCGGCCAGGGCCAGCTTGATGAACACAAAGTGCAGGCCCATGGCAAAGGTCATGGGCGGCACCAGGGCCGGAGTCAGGAGCAGGCCCTCCAAAAGCGCCTTGCTCCGAAATTCGGTTCGGGCGAAAACAGCCGCCGGAAAAAGGCACATGGACAGGGTCACCAGAACGGTCAGCAGGGAGAAGAGAAAAGAGTTCCCCAAAGAGAAGAGAATCCGGTGTTGGTGCCGCAGGAAATAGGAGACGCCCGTAAGGGAGAAGGTCTGCGGCCAGACATCGGGAAACCGCCATCCGGGCGCCAGGGCGATCAGCAGCAGAACGATCACGGGTAGAACGAAAAGCAGGATCAGAACCAGCATCGTGGCGGCATGTTTCATAATTTGCGCACCCCGTTTTCCAGGCGGCGGACGGCCTTGGAATAGACGACGATAAAAAGGACCGCAAAGGCGAACATGAGGGTCAGGATCGCCATGGCCTCCGGCCGGCGGATCAGGTCGTGTTTGAAGTACAGGTTGTACACGTGAATGCTCAGCATGCCGGGACGGCTTTCGCTAAGGATGTAGGGGATGTCGAAGGCGCCGAAGCTGTAGAGAAAAAGGATGATGAAGGCCGTGTGTAAGGCGGGGGCCAGGCGGGGCAGGACAATGGCGAAAAAGATCCGTGTCCCCGAGGCGCCGAGCATGGCGGCGGTCTGGATCTGCCGGATGTCGAAACGGGCCAGCAGGGCCATTACCAGAAGCATGGCAAAGGGGGCGCCTTTGAGGCTATAGGCCAGGATCATGCCCATTCCCCAGCCGGAATATAGCACGTTGGGAAATTCCTGCATGGAACCGATCAGGCCCAGGGCATGGAAAACTGATGCCAGGATGCCCGACCGGCTCCAGAACACCAGCACCACGAAGGCCACGGCAATGTGGGGCAAAATCAGGGGGATTTTGTAGATCAGGGCTGCGCCGGCAAGCCTGCGGGGCAGTTGCCAGACCCGATAAGCCAGAAGGGTTCCCGCGGTGACGGCCATTGCCGACGAGGCCGCCGCCACCCACAGGGAAAAGCCGAAGGAGGCAAAAAACGAAGGGTCGCCCAGGATGCGGGCATAGGCGTCCAGAAGGTTGCCTGCGTAGGGCAGGGGTGTGAGAACGCCCAGGGACTGGCAGACAGTGAGAAAGACACCCCCGCAGAACAGCACCAGGTACGGCAGGAGCAGGGGGCTGAGCCTGGCCAGCAGGTTAGTTGTCCAGGACATGGGTCTTCCAGCCCTGCTCCAGCGCCTCCAGGTACGCCGATGGAATCTCGGGAACCGCCACCGGGTCCAGTTGGTCCGATCCCAGGGTGGCCGGCCCCAGGTCCACGGATTGAAACTGGTTGCGCTGCGCCGGTGTCAGCCGGTCCGGATCAAGGGCGGGAAAGTCTCCCCAGTTTTCCGGGTCGTATTTGGATAACTGGGCATCCACGGAAATGAGAAAATTGGCCAGCACCATGGCCCCGGCCTTGTTGGGGCTGTTGAAGGGAATGGCCGTAAAGTGGGTGTTGTAGATGGAACCGTCCTTTAAAACGAAGGTTCGCACCGTCTCCGGGTAGCTGCCTTCGAGAATTTTGTTCTGGGCGTGGGGCGGGTGGTAGGACATGCCGAAGGCCACTTCTCCCCTGGAAAAGAGCGTGTCCAGCACGGCGCTGTCCTTGGGATAGGTGCGTCCTTTCTGCCACAAAAACGGTTCGATATCGTTGAGCCAGTTCCAGAGAAGCGGGGCCTTGCGGGCAAAAAGATCCGGGTTCCATCCGGCCAGATACTGTTCATGACCGCCGGTGACGGCGCAGAACACCTGGCGGATAAAAGCGGAGCCGGTGAAATCCGGCGGTTGGGGGTAGGTGAACCGGCCGGGGTTGGCCTTGACCCAGGCCTTCAAGGCGGCCATGGTCTGCGGCGGGGTGTCGATGCGGGCCGTGTCGGTTTCGAAAACGAACTGCGCCCGGCCATACGGTGCCTCGTAACCGTCCACCGGATAGCCGAAATCATAAGCCACGCTTTTCGGGTCCACATAACGCTGCACGTTGGGCAGGTTCGCGGCAAAGGGGCCGAAGAGAAGACCGGCTTCTTTGGCATTTTTGAAGTTCTCTCCGTTGATCCAGAGCAGGTCGATGGTGCCGGTGCGTTTGCCGGCGGCTTTCTCGTTGAGCAATTTGTTCACGAAGACCCCGGCGTCCATGGGAACCCGCACGAGATCGATGCCCCAGCGTTTTTTCATCTCGCCGGCCACATAGCTGTCCACCCAGTCATTGACATGGGCCCAGCCGCCGAACATGTACCAGCGTACCTGGCTGCCGCGGGCCTGCTCCTCAATTTGGTCAAAGGGCATATCCAGCAGGGCGGCGTCTGCCGGTTGCGCCAGTCCCTTTGAAGGCAGGGTCAATATGGCCCCCAGGGCTGCGAGAAGAACGAGTTTTCGGATCATGGTCTCTCCTTTAGTAAGGTTTGAGTCGCAGTGCCACCCGCTGGCCGGGCGTAAACTGGTCGGCCTGGCTGTACACCGTATAGGCATTGTCCTGAATCGTTACGGTATAGGCGGTGTAGTGGCCGGCAAAGGTTTTCTCGGCGATGCGCCCGGGCCCTTGGGCATCTGCGGTTATGGTCAGATTTTCGGGCCGGGCCAGATGCGCATCGGTTTCGGATTCAGGCACCCGGAATATCGGAAAAAGGTTTCTCGGGATCGCGTTCACCGGACCTAAAAAACGGGCCACCTGTGGGGAGACGGAGTTGAAATAGACCGCCTTGGGCGTGTCGAACTGGCGCAGCCGGCCGTCGAGAAGAACGCCGATGCGGTCGGACATGGAAAAGGCTTCTTCCAGGTCGTGGGTCACGCTGATGGTGGGAATTCCGAAGGCCTGCTGGGTGCGGCGGATGAAGCGGGCGGTTTCCATCTTCAGGTTGCGGTCCAGGTTGGCAAAGGGCTCGTCCAGCAAAAGGACCGCCGGGTTGACGATCATGGCCCGGGCGATGGCCACCCGCTGCTGCTGACCGGCGGAGAGCTGGGCGGGGTAGTGGTCCCCTTTGTCGGCGATCTGGAAATAGTCCAGCATGCGGTCCACCTGCCGGTCGATTTTGTCTTTGCCCATTCGCTGGGCCTGCAGCCCGAAGCCGATGTTCTCGCGGACCGTCATGGACGGAAAGAGGACATAATCCTGGAACACGATGATCACCGGGTGGTGCTGCGTCGGCGGATCGGAGAAGTGAACCGTGCCGGTATCGGCGGTTTCCAGCCCGGCAATGATCTTGAGCAGGGTCGTCTTGCCCACCCCGGAAGGTCCGACGATGGATACCAGTTCATGGGGCCCGACATCGAAGCCGATGTCTTCCAGAACGGTTTTACTCCGGTATTGTTTGGTTATGTGACGGACTTTAAGATCCATGGGATATCGGCCAGGTACTGTTCGATTTTCGCGAATGTGTCCGCATTCTGCAGGGGTCGGTCGGTCCGCGTATACTCGTACCAGGCCATGAAGCACCAGGACAGAGCCCGCAGCAGGATGGTCTTTTCCATCACCGTTGTTTTAAGGACCAGTTCATCGAAGTCCAAATCCGGGCAGGCGTCCCGATGATAGGCCCGGAGGAATCGGTTTTTCTCCGCGGGCGTCAATACCGTGTCGCTTTTCCACAAGGTGGTGGTGGGAACCAGAAAGTGGCCCAGATCCTGATAGCGGCAGGATTCCACGGCCTTTTCCCAGTCCACGAGAAAGTCTCCTTCATCGCCGATGATGAAGTTGCCGGAATTGACCTCGGTATTGACCAGGCAGCGGGCTTCGTCGGCAAACAGGCTGCGGGTGCGGTCGGCCAGTTCGAGGACGCTCCGGTGATAGGCCCGTATTTGCCGACCCTCGCTTTCCAGGGGATGGTGGGCGAATCGGTCGAGCAGTCCTTTGCTTTCCCGGGCGATATCCATTACCGGATCGGCCTGGACCACCAGCCCCTTTGGTACGGGCACCGTGTGGACGCGGGCGAAGATGCGGGCGGCGCGCTCCAGGTCCCGTTCATAGATCAGGGGATCGCCCGGCAGGTAGTTCATGAGCAGGGCGCCGCCGCCCAGCGGTTCGGGGTCGGGATGGCAGGCGATGGGCCGGGGGGTCACGCCGGATGCGTCCAGGGCCTGGAGTACCTTGTACTCGTAGGCGATCTGATCCCCGCCCAGACCCAACTGGCTGCCGTGGTTGATGCGCAGGACGAAACGGCCGGCTTCGCTTTCCACCAGATAGTTGGCATTGTATTCTCCGGCGGCCAGAAAGGAAACCGACAGCGGTTCTTCGATCCATCCAACGGTCGCGAGAAATGTCCGTATCCGTGACAGTTCCTTTGGATCTGCCATGACGTCACCTGTTTCCTGTCGATATAAAGGAATCACCCTCCTTCTGCCTGTAACGTTGTATAACATTTTCCTGGAGTGCAGTAAATTTCGTTGGAAATTTGAGACACCGGTCGCCCATGCCGGAAGGCCCTTTTATTGGGGATTGACACGCATTGCGCGCAAACCGTATATATTTAAAAATAAGTATGGCCGGTTGGCCCGCCCCTCCTTTTTTGAACCACTTTTAAACAAAATTTATTCTTGTCTTTTTATAGACGGACTGCGCATCGGGCGCATCAGGCAGCGTTCTTTTCATTCAATGACGAGGCCTTCGCTTTGAACCCGGCTTCAATTTTCAGTGAGGTGACGATGAAACAGACAGTTATGGAGCGTTTCGAGAAAACGGTTGCCGCCCACGGAGATCGACCCGCGTTGAAGCATAAACGCAACGGCCGGTGGGAGACGATTACCTGGAATGACTATCAGACCGGAGTGCTGACCACAGCCAAGGCGTTCATGGCCCTGGGCCTGGAGGCCGGCAAGGCGGTCAATATCCTGGCGAACAACTGCCCGCAGTGGTTTATCGGCGATCTGGCGGCCATTTTTGCCGGCGCCGTGCCCGGCGGCATCTACACGACCAGTTCCCCGGAACAGTGCCTGTATATCGCCCAACACAGCGAAGCCAATATTGTCGTGGTGGAAGATGGGGCACAGTTGAAAAAATTCGAAGGATTGTGGCCCGATCTTCCCGATTTGAAAGCCATCGTGATGATGAACGGCTCCGATGACGACCCGCGGGTCTATGCCTGGGGCGATCTGCCCGAGCTGGCTTCCGGAGTGACCGATGCGGCTCTGAAGGAGCGGATGGATGCCCAGTCTCCCGATTCCTGCTGTACATTGATCTATACGTCCGGTACCACCGGCAATCCCAAAGGCGTCATGATCACCCACGACAATATCGTGTGGACGGCTCGAAAGGTGGTGGAGACCGTTGACGGAGACTACCGCGACCAGGTGATCAGCTACCTTCCTTTAAGCCATATTGCCGAACAGATGGTCAGTCTGGTCGTCCCGATGACGATGGGATGCACCGCCTGGTTTGCCGAAAGCCTGGACCAGTTGGGCGACAACCTGCAGGAGGTCCGGCCGAGCATATTTCTCGGGGTGCCGCGGGTCTGGGAAAAGATCCAGGCCAAAGTGGCGGCGGCCGGGGCCGACAACCCGCCGCTCAAAAAGAAAATCGCCGCCTGGGCCCGCAGGCAGGGACTGGCCGGCGGCTACGCCCACCAGAACGGTCAACCCCGGCCGCGGCTGTATCCCCTTGCGGACAAACTCGTGTTTTCCAAGGTCCGCCAGCGGTTGGGGCTGGATCGTTGCCGCATCTTTTTTTCCACCGCCGCTCCCATCGCCGAGGATACCCTCGAGTTTTTCATGAGCCTGGGGATAACGATTACCGAGATATACGGCATGAGCGAGTGCACCGGCCCCACCACGATCTCTTTGCCGCAGACCGGGCGCTATCGCACCGGCTGGGCCGGGCCGCCCATGACCGGGACGGAGCTTCGTCTTGGGGAGTACGACGAAATCCTGATGCGCGGCCGCCACGTGTTCAAGGGGTACTACAAGAACGAGGCGGCCACCCGCGATACGATCGACGAAGAGAGCTGGCTTCACTCCGGGGATGTGGGCCGTATCGACGACAAGGGCTTTTTGAAAGTCACCGACCGCCTGAAAGAACTGATCATCACAGCAGGGGGAGAAAACATTCCTCCCCAGGTCCTGGAAAGCAAGCTCAAGGCGATTCCGATCATCAACCAGGTGGTGGTTATCGGCGACCGGCGCAAGTATGTATCGGCGCTGCTGACCCTGGATCCGGCCAAAGTGGCGCTGGCGGCGGAAGAGGCCGGCAGCCGGGCCACCGATATCGACGGGGCCGTTTCCTGCGAGCGGTTCAAGGCCTATTTGCAGGTGCGGGTGGATGCGGTCAACGCCACCCTGCCCCGATCCTGGACGATCAAACGATTCGTCGTTCTGCCCAAAGACTTGTCCATCGAAAACGGTGAACTGACGCCGACCATGAAGCTCAAACGCCGGGTGATCAAAGCCAATTATGCGGGGGAAATCGAGGGTATGTATGCCGAATGAACACTGATATGTATGCCTGTCCATCCATACAGCCGGAAAATTCACCGATTCCATCAATGCCCGACGTTTGTCTCCGATGCCAGAACTTGAATCTTGACAATACCGAATTCAAAACAATCTTGTCTGATAGTCTGATCCCAATTCACCTTTTTTAAGGCATTCATCCAGGCCCTCACGGATGGCTGCATCGTGTCCGGGACCTTCAACTGCCTGCTGGGTCAGGTGGCATCCGACAGTACCGAAGGACTGTCGGCCGGCAACATACTGCCAGGAAAGACAAGATCGATGATGACCACAGGCTATCCAACCAGGCCGCCAGCGGTTTTCGATATCGCAATTCTTGTGTTGAGGAGGGGCTTGACCATCCTTATGTTTTTAGGGCTGTTTGCCGGCTGTGCCACGCTGCCGTCGCCCTCTTCCTATGAACCGGCTTCGATCAACGCGATCCGGTTTCGCGACCGGGCGCTGTCGAAGGCCGACGAAGACATCAGGGTGACGGTAGCCGTACCAACCGCCGATGAAGCTCGTGCCTTGTTCGGCGCCGATCTGTTTGGCAGGGAGGTGCAGCCCGTGTGGGTCAAGGTCGAAAATCACAGCACCCGGACCTATTATCTGCTCAGTGCGGCTACGGATCCGAACTATTTCTCACCCCTGGAGACGGTTTATTCGCTCCGGGGTGGTCTGTTCGGCATTTACCGGGATGAAATGGAGCACCATTTCCGGTCGATGAACTTCCGAAATCCAATATCGCCCAATACGGCGGTATCGGGGTTCATTTTTACGAACCTCGACGAAGGTGAAAAGATCGTTCAGATCGATCTGATTGCCGCCGAACAGATCAAGCTCTTCACCTTTTTCATCCAGATCCCCGGCATGCGCGTCGACTATCGCATGGTGGATTTCAACAGTCTCTATCCGCCCGAGATGATTCGTGATGTCGATCAGGATGCACTCAAGGCGGAACTGGAGGAAATGCCCTGCTGTACAACAAATCAGGAGGGCAGCAAGCTCGGCGACCCCATGAATCTCGTCATCATCGGTGATTTTAAAGACGTTGTCGCCGCCTTTGCCAGACGGGGATGGCTGCCGGCCGAGGAAACCTACGCCACGGCGGTCTGGAAAACAATCAAGTCGTTTTTTTTCGGGTCACGCTATCGGTATTCGCCGGTGAGTCCGCTTCACTTTTTTGGAAGACGCCAGGATTTCGCCCGCCAGAAACCGCGGCACAACATCCACGAACGCAACCATCTGCGGTTATGGCACAGCCCCTGGCGCTTTCAGGGGAAGCCGGTTTTCGTCGGCCAGATCAGCCGTGACATCGGCGTCCGGTTTACGTCGAAGGCATGGCCGCCCGTCACTCACAAGATCGACCCCGATGTCGACGAAGCGCGCTTTGCACTCATCGAGGACCTGATCTATTCGCAAATGCTCGCTCACGTCGGTTTCGCGAAAGGGGTAGGCTGGGCCAGACCATCCAAACCCAGGTTCAATTTGACCGGCGATCCCTATTTTACCGACGGTTATCGCGCCGTGCTGATCCTCGATCGCGGTCCCATCGCGTTGGATCAGATCAAATATCTCGACTGGGAAGCGCCCAGGACCTTTCAGCTCGGTGACGCCAATGCATCATCCCGGAATTGAATGTCCGGCAGTGAGGCGGTAATGAAAAAAATGCCAACATGGCCGCTTGTCGTCGGTACACTGGTGTGCATGCTTTTCAGTACTGGCGGCACCTCTCTTCGCGCCGAAGAGGTTTTCGTATCCATCGGCGGCGGGGATCCGTCCGGCGTCTATTTCCCTACCGGCTTGGCCATGGCCAGGATGCTCAATGCCAAGCGCCACGATTACGGCATCCGGGCCACGGTGGAAGAAACCGATGGCGCGACCTTCAACATGAATGCGATCCTGGCCGGTTATATGGATTTCGGCATGACCCAGTCCGACAAACTCTATCAGGCGGTCAATGGCCTGGCCGAGTGGGCGGACAAAGGCCCCCAGAATGAATTGCGGGCCGTGTTCAGCCTCCACCACGAAGCGCTCACCCTGGTGGCTGCGGTGGATGCCGGCATTCATGACATGGACGATCTGAAGGGCAAGACGGTCAGTATCGGCAATCCGGGTTCCAGCCGGCACTGGACGGTTACGGAGGCTTTGACGGCCTTTGGCCTGGATTCAAACCGGGACTTCAATGCCATTGAAGTCATGGCCTCCGATGCACCGGCTCTGATGCAGGACAACCGCATCGACGCCTATTTTTATACGGTCGGGCACCCCAGCGAGACCATCCGCCAAACCCTGTCCGGGGCGCGCGAAGCCCGCCTTATCCCGATCGCCGGCTCTGCCATCGACCGGCTGATTGCCGCGAACCCATTTTACAGCAAGGCGACGATCCCGGTCATGCAACTTTATCCGGACGCGGCCCGTCAGGCAGATGTGGATACCTTCGGCGTCATTGCCACCTTGTGCACGTCTGCCAGGGTGCCTGCGGATTGGGTCTATGCGCTCACCAAAGAAGTCGTTGGCAATCTCGAGTTCTTTCGCCAACAGCATCCGGCCCTTTATCGGTTAAGCCGCGAAGGTATGCTCGATGGGCTGAACGCCCCCCTGCATCCCGGTGCGCTCCGATACTACAAGGAAACCGGGTTGATCGATTAGCTGCCGCATTTTACCTGATTGGGATTTTTATGATAAGATATCAAATACCTTTGATCGGTTTCTGCGTTTTCGCACTGCTGCTGAGCTGTGCGCCGAAGGGGAGGCCACCCAGGGACCATGATCATGGTGCGATACCATCGATGCCTCCCATGGCATCCATCACCAAAGACCACCGACCAGTCCCGGTTTTCGGTCCATCGAGTGAATATGCCGGCAGCCCGCTGGACGAGGTGGGGCATACCAGTTTTTACGGCGTCCATGAAGACCCGTCGAACCGGATCGCCCTGCTGAATAACGGCGATCAGTCCTTTGCCGCTCGCGTGCAACTGCTTGAAAGGGCAACGACGTCCATCCGCATCCAGGCGCTGGTATTTTGGGCCGACGAATCGGGACTGTTTATTGCCGAGATCCTGAAACGAAAAAAGGCAGCCGGTGTCGACGTCCGTGTGATCGTCGATGCGGCCTCGAATCTGGGGCTGCAGACCCAGTGGATGTATTTCGATTTGAAGCAGCACGGCATCGAGGTTCAGGGATACGAGTCGCTGTACCTGGAGTGGATCAACGAAATGCCCGTCCCGTTCCTCTCCCCGTCAAAAGATCCCGAGGCGCCGAACCACCGCTATCACGAAAAAATGTGGATCGTGGATGGAGAAACCGAGCATGCCATCGCCGTTGTCGGCGGGTTGAACATCGCCAACGCCTACTTTCGGGTGGACCCTTCGGATCCCGATCAGAACTGGCGGGATCAGGATATCGTCGTCAAAGGGGGCATCGTTTCAGACATGGTGACGGCCTTCGACCGCAATTTCGATCACTTTGTCGCCATCAAACAAAGTCGGGGAGGGCTCAACACCGATCTGTACTGGCAGTCGACACGGAAATTCCTGGACGAGGTCGGCAAGCTGAGAATTTCATATACGACCGATCCGGAACGGGTCGAACGGGTCAAGCGCATGGCCCGGGTCAAACCCGACCTGGCCTTTGTACCTGTACGCAGCCGGTTTTTTCATAACCGGCCCCGACTGGGCGAATCATACATCCGGCAGGCCTATGAAAAGCTCTTCGACCATGCCAGACAGGAGATTATCGTCTGCAACGCCTACTTCATCCCTTCGGCCGGGTTTATCGAAACGATCAGGAAAGCGGCGGCGCGAGGGGTTCGTGTGACGATTCTGACCAACAGCCCCGAAACCAACGATCTGCCGGAGATGACCATGGTCGGACGCAGTTACTATAAAGCCATCCTGGCAATCAACGAGGAGATGCCAGCCCGGCAAGCCGGCGGCAGCGTGCAGATTTGGGAATGGCAGGGCCGGCGGTACGACCGCGACCGGCAAACCGAGGGTACCATTCATGCGAAATACGCCGTCTTCGACCGGCGTTATGCCCTGGTGGGATCCTACAACCTGGACCCCCGCAGCGAAAAGCTCAACAGTGAGACCGCCGTGGTTTTCGAAAGCGTCAGATTGTCCACCGAATTGGCCCGCCTTTTTTATCTGCACGATCTGGCTTACAGCCGGCCGATCACCCCGGAGGATGCCGCTGAATTCAACGATCCCAGCGATGCGTTTTACAAATTGAGAAAAGAGTTCGGAGGCCTATTTGAACCGCTGCTTTAGCTTACAACACTTCTCGGCAGCGCTGCTTTTTGCCGTGGGAATCTCGTTTTTCGGGCTGCCGGCCCGGGGCTCCGAAACCGCTGCGGTCTGCACAAAAGCGATTCCCGAGATCACTTTCAGCAACTTCTCACCTCCTTTCAAGGATTACGACTATTTTCAGAATCGCCGAACCTTTCCTTTTGCCTTCAATGCTACGTCGTTCAGCCTGCTCAATGCATGGTGGCTGGCCGAAGCGTCCATGCTGGTCTATGCGGATGAAACCTATGTTCGCCGACGCTTTGCAAGGGCCGGGTTGTTCCATCTCCGATTTTTCAACCGTTCCAGCACCCAGTGCTTTGTCGCTTCCAACGACCGGTTTGCGATCATCGCCTTTCGCGGCAGCGAGATATGGAAGCGGGGCGAACCGTTCGATCCACGCCGGATATTCGCCGATTTTACGACCGATATCGATTTGCAGCGGACCGAATGGTATCGTGGGGGCAGGGTTCATCGTGGCTTCAAGACGGCCCTTGATTTGGTCTGGGATGAACTGAAATCAGAAGTCGAAACACTTCAGGCCCGGGGCTTGAAACTATGGATTACCGGGCACAGTCTGGGTGCGGCCCTGGCCGTCCTTGCCGGTGATCGGCTGCCGGATGTTCAAGGCGTGTATACCTTCGGATCGCCCAGGGTGGGCGATGATCAATTTCAGGCGGTGTTCAGGCCCAGAACATACAGGATTGTCAACTACCGTGACATCGTTACCCGCGTACCGCCGAAAGGGTTGTTCCGTCACGTCGGCGAACGGATCTCCATCGATGCACAAGGACGGGTGCTTTATCATTGCAACACCTTTGAAAACCAACCGGACCCCATTTTGACGGATGATACCGAAATCGATGAGCCGTGCCGGGAGCACACGGCAAGCCATGCGACGAACCTGATCCCGCGTTCCATCCGCGACCACGTACCCCTGCTTTATGCGATCTACCTCTGGAATGAGTTGGCGGTACGCCGAGACGTAACGGGCAATTCATTTACAAAACCGATGAGGAGGTGAAAATGGAGACCAGGCACAAGGTATTGATCATGCGGTGCGATGGATATGACCCCGATGTCATCGGCGGGATCATAAAAGAGGGAATGGAAGAACTCGGTGTGGTGCCCACCGGAAAGGTTCTGTTGAAACCGAATGTGGTCATTGCCCATCCGCAGCTGTTTCCCCACGCTTTCACACGAAAGGAATTTTTGGATGGCGCCATATGGGCGTCGAAGGCCAGAGCTGAAAATGCCAGGGAAATCGCCGTGGGAGAACGTTGCGGCATCACGCTGCCCACACGTTGGGCGTTCAAGAATGCGGGCTACCCGGAAGTATTGAAGAAGCATCGAACCAAGGCCTACTATTTCGATGAAGTGAAGCAGGTTCCTGTGAATTTGAAAAGCGGAGCTGCGCTGAGAAACACCATGTTTTTTCCCAAGCCCATCGCAGAAACGGATTTTTTGATCAATCTGCCCAAGTTCAAGGCCCACCCGTGGTGCCGCCTGACGCTGAGTCTGAAAAATTTTATCGGCATTCAGGACGACCGACACCGGCTGGTCGATCACAACGTTTTCCTCGAACATAAAATTGCAGACCTGCAGGAGGCGGTTCAACCCAAATTCATCGCCATTGACGCCATCACCGCCGGACAGAAAATGATGCTGACACCGACGCCTTTCCACATGGGCGCCATTGTTATGGGCACCAATTCATGTGCGGTGGATACCGTGGGCTGCCATATGGTTCACGTCGATCCCGAAGATCTGATCCATCTCAAACACGCTTCGACCAGGGGGCTCGGCCCCATGAATATCGATGAAATCGAAGTTTCCGGCGATTTCCCGTTGGAAGAAGTCCGCGAGCGAACGACGAATTTCGAGTTCTGCCTGGAGACCATCGACAAGTATTTTTCCGACGGAACGAATTTGCGATGCACGGTGGGAAAGTTTCCCGAAAAACATTCTTCCGACTATTGCTGGGGAGGGTGCCCGGGCGCCTTGCAGGAGGCGATGCACCTGTTCGATGCCTTTCATCCGGAGGCAAGGCAGACAATAAAGAAGGTCCATTATGTTGTCGGCAGAGTCCAAGGCCCTATTGCATTCGAAAAGGATGAGAAAATCCTGTTCGCCGGGAACTGCACCAGCTGGAAAGGGGAGATCAACGGCAAGGAAGTGACGATAAATAGCAGCTACAAACCCCCGCGCGCGGTTGACGAAAGAAAAACCAAAACCAACGACATGCTGGTAAAGACTCTGGCAACCCTATGGAGCTGTTTTCGACAGAGAAAATCGGATTACGTTCACGCCAAAGGATGTCCCGTGTCCGTCGGCGATCATGTTCACTATCTTTCGATGCTCGGCAAATTGAAAAACGTCAATTTCGATCCCAGGATCGTTGTTTCGTTGAATATCGATTACTGGAAAATGAGATTTTATCGGGCGGTCAATCGCTGGTTGACGGATGAATAAAGGGTGAACAGAGGATGTTGCAAAAATTCGTTGGTTGGAGAAAGACAGTCCGCTAACATTAGATGTCGGTCTCCGCTTGAATACAATTTCCTCCTCTACCTTTTGCTGCATACAAAGCCTGGTCAGCGCGGGATAGAACCGTTTCGATTTTTTCTTTGTTCCGGAATTGCGCCACACCACCGGATACGGTTACCGTCAAGTCCGATGCCACATCAATGAACCGGAGCGCTTCAATGGCCCTGCGGATTCGATTGGCCGCTATGGTTGCGCGTTTAAGGTTGACGCCATTGGCCAGGAGGACAAATTCTTCTCCTCCAAAACGGGCAAACAGGTCAGAATCGCGCAGTTGTGACTGAACCTCGGATGAAAAACGTTTGAGTACGACATCGCCGACGTGGTGGCCCATCCTGTCATTGATGCTTTTGAAGCGGTCCAAGTCGAAAAAGCAAACACAAAAACCGTTGCCGCCACGATCGGCGACCGCCTTTTGCCTTCTAAGCATATGCATCATATGTCGTCTGTTGGTTAAACCGGTAAGCTCGTCCGTAATGGCCATATGTTCTATTTTTTCAATTGCCGTTGCGAGCTCTGCATTGCGCTGGTACAATTTTCTTCTAAGCAGGCTTATCTGATTGCTCACAAAAGAGAATGCAACGATAACCAAAACAAAAACAAGAGCGACGACGTATTCATCTTCAATCTTAAATTGGCTTGGGTATAGCTGACAAAGCGTGAAAATGACGGCAATATATCCCAAGATCATTACCGCTGCCGTGGCCCTGTATTGATTGGGGGTCATGCTGAACGCCCCGTATAAAAGGATGATGGGAAAATACATCAACATGAGGGCGCGGAAATGATCCATAAAAAAAACGGTGATCAACAGCGTAAAGATAGACCAATTTACCATCTCCCGGGTCATGCTGGGATCCGATAAGCGCCGATTGACGCCCAGGCGAATCAATACTGGAATCGTCAGGTGACCCACCCACAAAAAAATCATCAAGAAAGCGAATTCCTGGAACTCGAGCCTGAACCCCCCTGAAAAAAACAAAATAACGGATACCAGCGATTGACTCGCGCCCCCTCCCAGGGCCTGGAGCGCCCGCTTCATGCGGATCCGCTGTTTCACGTCATCTTTTGGAATCAGCTTGTCGAACAATACCATTTCTCCAAAACAAATTTGTTCTCATTAATTCGGTCCAGGAAACCGGGTCCTCCGGGCCAGGTCAGAGGTAATTGGCTCCGCCGTAATCGTCGTGTAGGAATCCAGCATTCAGAATAAGGCTTTCGCCTTCGGCTCATTCGATTTTTTCCAAAAGACGGAGCGAAGCGACATCAAAATCCTTCTGGCTCCTGAATTCTGTCTTCTGACGCCTATTGTTTCTATTGATTGCAGCCATACCCCTGCCAGGGGGAACCCAAAACCGGGGCCTCCGGGTCCGGATATTTGCCCAGGTTTAAATCGAATATCGGTGAGAACTCTTTTCAACTTTAGACAGATCCTAAAATAGAAACTGAATTTTGCACGAACCATAAGCATTCATATGCAATGAATCGGCATGTCGATATCGGCTTGTATTACTAAAATCGTCCTTTCAAGGTTATGCCGACAAACGGCGCCGTGTCCGTTCCGGTTTCACCCAGATCGTTGCCGTCTTCATCGTCAATGCTGATTTTGCCATCTATACACGCCCCGCCGTTGATGTCGAGCCGATAGCTCTCGCCAAGCCGCCAACCGATGCGCAGGAAGGCCGCCCAGAACTCCACTTCTCCGATGCCGTCGGGCACGGCATTGCTGTCATCCAGACGAAAGCGGTAGGATCGAAACGCCCCTCCCACGCCCAGTTCCAAACGGTCGGTCGGGGTGTAAACCAGTTCCAGGCCGGCCGGACCGGCTATGCCGGCGCGGAAAGGATTGCTAACTTTGAAGCGGTCGTCGATCTTCCAGTCGATGGCCAGGAAAGGAAAGGCCTCCCATTCATCCAGCCGATTGAATACCCCGGCGCCAACGCCGATCTTCAGGTTCGGCCCAACCGCATGCATTGCCGAAATAACCGCCCCGTAAGAAAGGGATTCATCGGTTTCGGCCCCGGACGCACCGGCAAACTCCACGCTGGGGATAACCATCAGGCGCCATTGGTTGGCAGTGGTGTAGGCAATGGGCAGGCTGATACCCGGCCGGACAATCTCGTCCCACAGGTCGATCCCGGCCAGACCGTCGATTCCGGAGAAATCCCAGCGTTCGTAGTCGAAGCTCAATCCCAGGCCGACCGCCCATTGCCGGTTGACAATCCGGGTCACGTCAAACCGAAAAAAATGGCGCTCGACATCGAATTCGCCACCGCTGTCCAGGTCGGTTTCGAACTGGTAGACAGGGGTATAGGAAAATGAAAAAGCGTATTTCGGAGGCGCCGGTCTGGCGGAACCGGCATCACCGGACTGGGCATGGGCGGAAGCAGTCATTGCCATGGCGGTGAGGATCGTCGATAGTCCCAATAGCACAAAAATCTGGCGAGGGCAGCGCATTTATTCCTCCTGAGGCTGTGATGGGAAGTGCTCACCGAATCGTTCCGGTAAGGCAATTGGCCCATTACATTGCATGAAAAGCCCACGTTGTCACCAGATTTATGGGTTCTGTTGCGTCTTGCTGCGTACCTCTATATTTTTTTAACGACGGGCAGAGTTTACCCCGCCTTCCAAGCACACCGTCAGGATGGGCGCGAAGGGGAAACACGTGGCTGGGCCGGTTCGAATCCTCGGACCTGCAATCCTCTGCAATCACCGTCCTGACGCGAGCAGGATCCCTTTGCCGTGTTGAAGACAATGGATTGCTTAATGAATCCGTTCATTGGAATTTTTTGGTCGGCGGCCATTCTTTTCTTTTTTTGGCGGTTTAGGATCACTTTTGAAGCCGGTGCGCAAGGATCCCGCCGATCATGGCCAGGCATTCCATATCCAGATAACCGGCCGCGTTTTTGCGCAGCAGCACGGTGCACTGGGCCGGGAAGTCCTCGTCGGCATCGTGAAAAATGAGAACGATCGGCACCCGGTGCAGGGCCTGGAATTCATAGGCCAGGTGGCAGGACACGTCCGTATCGAACGGTCGGCCGCCCAATGCCAGGCACGCCGCTTCAAGCTTGTCCAGGCGACCTGAAAAGGCCCTGGCAATGGGGATTTCAACCGTGTTTTTGAAGCCGCCAACATACGGTGCGGCATCCTTGAAGTCCTTGTAGGTAACCAGGGTGTGATCCGTTTGGGGCGTGTCCGGGCAAAGCAGCAGGTATTTGCAGACCAGTACGCTGGCTGCATGGCTGGGGGGCTCGTTGTTTTCATTGAAGATTCCGTCCTGGGTAACGGTGATGCTTTGATTGAACAGGGGAACCGTGAAACCATCTTGGGTTGCATCGATCCCCAATGTGTCGCTTAAACAGGCTCTGTCTTCCAGGGCCGCTACCTGCTGCAAATAATCCGCGATGATTTTATCGAAAACCGGTGCGCGTTCTGTCATTTTTTCCTCCGTTCGTTATGCACTTACCCCATGGCGTAACGCCAGTTTCTCAAACATCCGCGTAATGCCAGCACCCAGGGCATACAGGCCGTCGATGCCCAGATTCTCCTCGGCGGTGGCGTCAAAAAACAGATTCAGATTGGATTTCATACCGTCCTCCGCATGCCAGTAGCAGACCAGCAGCGGGATCAGGGGCAGGGGATAGAGCACCAGGGCAACGTCCGATTGAAACTGGTTTCCGGCGGGTTGGCCGTTGAACAGGTCCACCAGATCGCTGAAAAGCTCTGGGTAGGCATCGGCCACTTTTTTCATGGGTTTTTCGCAGCGCTGGCCGAACAACCGATACCAATCCCCGCCGCTGGGCAGTTCGCGCAGCGGCACCCATTTTCCCGTGACAGGTACGCCCTTGCAGCAAAGGATATAATTCAGGACCGGGGCCGTTACCCAGGGGTTGGCATGGATGTCCGTATACACCGTTCCGGCGTCATCCACGCCGAAGTCCTTGCCCATTACCTTTAGAACGAGCTTTTTACCGTCATATACCGCGCCGATGCGACTGGCTGCATCGCTGAAATCGACCTGGCTCAACCGGGCCTTTAATTCAGCGAGTTGATTTTCGGTTTCCTGCGCATTGTTGGCTCGTTTCTGGGTCTGACTTTCATACTGATCGGCAATTTCCGGGGGAAGCTGGGGGCAGTCGGACAGCGGCCGCCGGCCACCGAATACGGCGGCGGCAAAGGCCATGCACGTTTTTTCGTTGCATTTCCGGCAATTGGATTTTTCAAGCAGTTTGAATACATCCATGAGCGTCTTGAACTGGGACATGGGGACCTCCTTGGGTTGCATTGATCGATGCTGGCGAGCATACAAAAGAAAGGGGGACGTGAAATCCCCCATTTGGGCGATCAAGTGCTTTTTTGGGGGGATTTTTATCGTCAACCTTGTCAGGCAAGCGATAAACTATCAGACATGTCATTCCCGCGAAGGTGGGAATCCATTCATCTCCATTCGTTGTGAATGTTGTCGGGCCTTGATCCAGCATCCAATAGATGCCCGTATCGCTCCCAAAAGCCTTTACATTTCAAGGAGGGAAAGATAGGAAAAATGAATAATGGAAGCGTGTCACCCCATGGACGACAGCATAATTCACACCAATACCCTCGCGAATCACGATTTCTCGACGGCCTACGCAACCCTGGCGCTCTTTTCATCCGGCCCGTTGGCGGGACAAAGTGCAGCGGTGGATTGTCTGGCCCTTGGTGCGCGTTTCGAGTTGGACTGCGAGTTGGCGCCCCTGTTTCCCTATATCAACGCCGTGGCCGACAGTGCCCAGTACTATGAGAAGCCGGTTTACATCAAATTTTTGCTTGCGGACCGGCTGTGTGCCTTTTATTCCACCGAAGGCGCCTTTACGCCGGTGCGGGATCTGGCCGAGGCCATGGACTTTTTGCCGACGCTTCTGGATTTTATCCGGGATGTAAGCAGGCGCCGCCCGCAGATTGTCCCCAACAATAAAAAATACAATCCGACCTCGGCCGTGGACATCTACCGGCTATTGCCAGGTTCCAACTGCCGGGAATGCGGTTTTGCCACCTGCCTGGCTTTTGCCGCGGCGCTTTCCCGCGGGCGCACCTCCATGGCCAAGTGCCCCCATATGGCCGATCCTTTAGAAGAGAAAGCCACATACCCGGTTTACGACAGCAAGGGCAATCTCCTCCGTACCGTCTCGCTGGATATCGACACCTCCGGCCTGCGCACCAAAATCAGCCAGAAGGATGCTCGTATCCAGAGCCTCGAGACGCAGCTTTCGGATTTTGAGAAACGCCGGCGGGCGAATATCGCTTCGGCCAATGCCGAACTGCCGATGCCTCTTACCCGGAGGGAGATCCAGGTTCTGCGCCGCATTGCCAGCGGATTCACCAACAGGGAAATCTCCAGTCAGCTCAACATTTCTCACCACACCGTAAAGAGCCATGTGATTCACATCTTCAATAAAATCGGAGTCAACGACCGCGCCCAGGCGTCTGCCTGGGGGGCCATGCATGGGTTGATCGACCTGCTTGAAAATTAGGGCAAGCTAAGCATTTTGGAATGAATGCCCGTTAAAATAACGGACTTTTATGTTGCCCATACGCGTTTTCCCGTTTCTTTTCGAAAATTATTCATATGTGTGGAAATGTAAGTTCACCAATTATGTATTTTAGGTAATACTATGAAAAGTTTTTCCTAAAAATACATACTTTTTTTCATATTTCTGCCGATTCCGATATCGATCAAAATATAAATATTTGTATTTATTAGTTTTATAGGCTATCGTCATTTTTACTTTTTTGGCACATAATTTGATAGCTTATACATAAATGGTAAGTGAGATAGAAAAAATCTTATAATGCATCAGTTAGGCAACTTTGCTTTCACCTATTTTTATAAAGAAATGTTGGGCATGAAAAAAATAAAAACAACATTTTCTTTTTTTGTACCGCTTCTGTTTCTCTCTGTGTTGCTAGCATGGCCGCTATCCAGCGAAATTAGCCTTGAAGCGTCAACGCTGTCGATGATCAACGGGGAGCACACGAGTGTTGACCTTGAAAAAGGAACTTTTGGAAATCTCCACGAGTCTGCAAGGGTGGTTGTTCTTCTCGCAGGAACCGGAATTATTGGATTAGCATGCATCAACCGGAATAAAAAGTAAAACTCCAGCTACCATTAGGTAAATCAGCGACCTGTTGATTCGATCTTGTCGAATGAATCAAAAACCCGATATCTGAACTCTCAGATATCGGGTTTTTGATTTATTCAAATCTTTTTTAAGGTCCTTTTACGCTCTCCTTCACATACTAATTCCCGTAAACAACTATATAGTTACTCCGAGTTTCAGAAGATGACCCGGATCCATAGTTGCCGCCTAAGCTGACACATTCACCGGCATTAAACATTTTACGGTAAAGCTTCATATACGGCTGCGAACTCAACGAAGTCGTGATTTTATAGTCGGAGCGAAATTCCCAATCGCTTAACCAATTAGGTGCCGAAGAGGATCTGCTGTCATATACTACATACACCCAATAACTGACAGGAGTGGTAAAACGAATATAATCACTGGCTGAATTGTTATAGCGTTCATCGTTGGGCGTTTGAATGATTGTACGCCCCAGCATCCAGTCTGGAACGCCTCCCGTGATGAAATAATCCCGGTCTGTGTAAAGATAGGCTCCAACAGCCACCTCGGATTCTGCAAATTTGGATTCTAACTCACAGCCGGAGGTGGTCGTCATTCCACCAACGCTGTTGCTGTAAAAAACGAGGTAATTGCTAACCGTATCCCCCGAAAAGCCGGCTGCTTTGTTGCCGCCAAGGTTGACGATTTCGCCTTTGGAATAATTGCAGCAATAGATCTTTAATGACGGCTGCGTAGATAGAGATGTTTTAATAACGTCACCGGTATCGACAAAATCGCTCATCCAATTCGGCAGGCTGGTTGCACGGCTGTCGTAGGCGACATATACCGTTCCATCGTAAGGCATGGTAAACGTCAGATAGCCACTGGCATCGGTGCTGTTTCTATCGTCGTTTGGCGTTATGGTCGCTTCCATGCCGTCATAGGAAGACGGCACATCCGTCAGTTGATAGCTCCTGTCCGTGTAGTATTCGATGCCGCTGGTAAGCGTAGTTTCCGCAAACTGTGAGCTTAAAACACCATCTATAGTGGTCGTCGTTCCACCAACGCTGTTGCTGTAAAAAACGAGGTAATTGCTAACCGTATCCCCCGAAAAGCCGGCTGCTTTGTTGCCGCCAAGGTTGACGATTTCGCCTTTGGAATAATTGCAGCAATAGATCTTTAATGACGGCTGCGTAGATAGAGATGTTTTAATAACGTCACCGGTATCGACAAAATCGCTCATCCAATTCGGCAGGCTGGTTGCACGGCTGTCGTAGGCGACATATACCGTTCCATCGTAAGGCATGGTAAACGTCAGATAGCCACTGGCATCGGTGCTGTTTCTATCGTCGTTTGGCGTTATGATCGCTTCCATGCCGTCATAGGAAGACGGCACATCCGTCAGTTGATAGCTCCTGTCCGTGTAGTATTCGATGCCGCTGGTAAGCGTAGTTTCTACAAACTTCGAGCTTAAAACACCGGAACTGGTTGACGAACCAGTGCTGTTCGAAACGGAGGGATCATAGTGGACCTCATTGGAATTGGAACTTACGAGGCTACCATCGAAAGCCCGCACAACGAAATAGTATTCGGTCTGATCCTGGAGATTGTCTATGGTGCAGGTTGCCGTGGTTCCTTGCCAAATGGGCTGGCTGTAATTGTAAGCTTGACCACTTTCCCGTGCGTACAAAAGGTAACCATCCGGTGAACCACTGACAGCGTCCCAGCGAAGTGTCACGCTGGCCGCCAGGACCGCGGTGGTTGCCATTAGAATTAGGGCGGTAAACAGGGTGGAAACGATAAGGGTAGTCTTGTAGAGCGTATGTTTTACGTTCATGATCTTGGGCAACTCTCCTGGTCAATTTTTAAGCCAGATAACGTGCCATCCCAATGCTGTCGGGGGGAATCCCTCAACTACAAAGCAATAGGTTTGCCAGGTTGCCAAAGATCATTGTTATTGGACTTTAACGGTTTGTTTTTTTAGAAAAAAAATTATTCAACGATCAACAAGATCAATCTGGAAACAAGCCGTACGGGAAAAGTTTTTGATCTAAGTGTGCAAAGATCGTAACCAACGTCAAACGCGTATGGCCCGATTAGATTTGGGTATGATTCGGTGTGGTAAAGGAGATTGTTGGTAGCGTCAAAAATCTTGTGCACATTTGGGAACGGTGTCCTCCACCGCTGCTGGTGATATAAATCTTAATGTGCAAATCGGGGGGGGGCGGCAGGAGTAATGCCGGAAAGCTTGGGCGATGCAGGTGAAAATTAGCTAAAATTATAAATAGATATGTATGGAATCGGGGCGCGATAGAGGGATGGGCAAGGGATGATGTCTTTTGGTGTAAATTGACAATCCGTTATTCAATTGGAAGGCATTGCGATGCGAATGGCTTTCACGATGCGCTGGGCGGTGCATCCGTCCCACCGCTCGGGCACGTGGTAGGATTTGGCGGCTCCGGCAAGAATGCGGTCAATTCGAGGCTCCAGGCTTTCCATGGTACACAATTGATTGGTGCCTTGATCGACTGTTATCGGCCGCTCCGTATTGGGGCGCATGGTTAAACAAGGAATACCCAGATAGGTGGTTTCTTCCTGTATCCCGCCTGAATCGGTAATGACAAACTGGCAGTTGAACACGAGATTCATGAAACGGACATAGTTCATGGGTTCCGTCAGGACCATCTTTTCTGCATGTTGCAGCCCATCCAGCAGACCGAAGGCAACGAGATTCTTTCGGGTACGCGGATGAACCGGAAATACCAGCGGGGTCCGCTCGGAAACGGCGATCAGCAGCCGGCACAATGCCGCCAGAATATCAGGGGAATCCACATTCGCCGGTCGGTGCAAGGTAATCAACCCATACCGGTTGGGAGACAACCCCAAATCGGAAAAGGCGCCGGATCCCGTGATCTTTTGCCGCATCATTTCAAGTGAATCGATCATGATGTTGCCGACGTTCTCGATCTTTTGGCGGGGAACGCCTTCCTTAAGAAGGTTTTCCGTAGCATCCGGTGAAGGGGTCCACAAGATGTCGGCCAAGGCGTCGGTGACCAGCCGATTGATTTCTTCGGGCATGGTCCGATCGTTCGAGCGCAAACCGGCTTCCAGATGAGCCACCACTGGCCGACGGGAACCCTCCGGCAGGTCTGTGTAGACAACCTTGCTGGCTGCGATGGTGCAGGCCATGGTCGAATTGACATCCCCCACAACAACGACAAGTCGCGGCTTTTCCTTGAGAAGAATCTTCTCATAGGCAATCATAACATTGCCCGTCTGCTCGGCATGGCTCCCGCTGCCGATTCCCAGATGGATGTGTGGATCGGGCAGCCCCAGATCTTTGAAAAAGGCATCCGACATGTTGATGTCGTAATGCTGGCCGGTGTGAACGATAACCGGCCGGGCCCATTCTGCCTGATTCAGGGCATGGTACAGGGGGGCGATTTTCATGAAATTGGGCCGGGCCGCTGCGATCAGATGAATAATCATGGTTGTTGGACGATTGCCTCCCTATTGGCATCCTGCGATCATGTCAATAAGCAAATGCCTGTATACATCTTCTATTTGATTGCGGCGTCATCCAGACGCTTTTTAATATTCATCATCGACAGCGTCCTCCCTTCGCTTATTTTTTTGCGAACTTGCTGCATCATATTAACAGGTTTTCCGGTAGCATTGAACACTAAACACGCCTGCCTTAAGCCAAGAGAAAAGAGGCATCGTGGGTGCTAAACCCCGAACTCACCGACATGGTCTATAAACCACCGGTACGTCATCCGCACACCGTCTTGCAAACCGATGGTGGCCCGCCATCCCAATTGGGACGATCGCGTCACATCCAACAGCTTTTGTGGGGTGCCGTCCGGCCTGGATGCGTCGAAACCCAGTTTGCCCTCGAAACCGACCACACCCTGGATTACCTCGGCCAATTCTTTAATCGTGTGATCTTTGCCGCATCCCAAGTTGACAAAGCAGGGACGCGGGTAGCTGAAAAAGTGATCCGAGGCGGTCCGATCATCGAGATTCATGATGAAAACGCACGCATCCGCCATGTCATCGACGTGTAAAAATTCCCGTCGCGGAGATCCGGTCCCCCAAATAACGACCTCTGGCTTGCCATCCCGTTTGGCTTCGTGGAATTTTCGGATCAATGCCGGAAGAACGTGTGAGGTCTCGAGATCGAAGTTGTCATTGGCACCGTACAGGTTGGTCGGCATCACCGCCATGAATCGAGTGCCATATTGGCGGTTGTAGGCCTCGCACATCTTGATACCTGCAATTTTGGCAATGGCGTAGGGCTCGTTGGTGGGCTCCAGGAGGCCTGTCAACAAATGTTCCTCAGCCATGGGCTGCGGTGCCTGCTTGGGATAAATGCAAGAGGAGCCTAAAAACAGCAAACGCCTGACCTGCTGTCCATAAGCAGCGTGGATGACATTGGTTTGGATGGCCAGGTTTTCGTAGATGAACGGGGCTGGATAGGTGTCGTTGGCAAAGATGCCTCCTACTTTTGCCGCTGCCATGAACACGTA
Organism: Desulfosarcina widdelii; assembly: GCF_009688965.1. Taxonomy (GTDB): domain Bacteria; phylum Desulfobacterota; class Desulfobacteria; order Desulfobacterales; family Desulfosarcinaceae; genus Desulfosarcina; species Desulfosarcina widdelii. Next base: position 5,434,019 of record NZ_AP021875.1, read on the forward strand.
TTCCGGCTGCTCTTCCCGGAACAAAGCGTTCACCGTGGCCTGATCGGTGAGGTCGGCCTGAACCAGTTGCAGGGTCGTTTTTTGCGGTTCGTTTTCAACCGGCCGGAAGATCCGAGCATCGGGTTGTCGAGAATGGTAGCTGCCGACAATTCGCGAATATCCCAGTTCAAGCAACCGGCGAACAATGGCGCTGCCCACCATTCCTCCCGCACCGGCAACAAAAATTTTCGCGTCTCTATTCATTGCGATTGTTCACCCGGAAACCGGCCCGCTGGACAAGTTCATCGCGCTTGGCTTCTTCGAGGTCGACCTTGACCATTTCGTGGACCAGTTCGCTGAATGAGGTTTTGGGCGACCACCCCAATTTCTCATTGGCCTTTGTCGGGTCTCCGAGCAGAGTTTGCACCTCCGTGGGTCGGAAATAGCTCGGATCCACGGCAACGATGGTTTTACCGTTGGCCATGTTGAGACCGCGTTCGTTCACCCCCTCCCCTTTCCATTGGATGGCGAGGCCTAGTTCCTTGGCCGCCTGGGAGATGAATTCACGAACCGAATGCTGCTCACCGGTAGCGATCACGAAGTCATCCGGCGCCTCCTGTTGGAGCATGAGCCACTGCATCTCCACATAATCCCTGGCATGCCCCCAGTCGCGAAGCGCATCGAGGTTGCCGATGTACAGGCACTCCTGAAGCCCGAGATAAATACGCGACAGGGCCCGGGTGATCTTGCGGGTGACGAAGGTCTCACCGCGGATGGGCGATTCGTGGTTGAACAGGATGCCGTTGCAGGCATAGATGTTGTAGGCCTCGCGATAATTCACCGTGATCCAATACGCGTAGAGTTTGGCGCAGGCATAAGGGGATCTCGGATAAAAGGGCGTCTTTTCGGTTTGAGGGGTTTCCTGTACCTTGCCGTAAAGCTCAGACGTGGAGGCCTGATAAAAGCGGGTCTTGTTTTCGAGTCCGAGCAGGCGGATGCCTTCCAGGATCCGCATGGCGCCCAGCGCGTCCACATCTGCCGTATACTCGGGGGTTTCAAAAGAGACCTGGACATGGCTCTGGGCAGCCAGGTTGTAAACCTCGTCCGGCTGTACCTGCTGCAGCACCCGAATGAGGTTGGTGGCATCGGTCAGATCCCCGTAATGAAGAATCATCCGTCGATCTGTTTGATGGGGGTCCTCATACAGATGGTCGATCCGATCGGTATTGAACAACGACGCCCTGCGCTTGATACCGTGAATTTCATATCCTTTTGCCAGCAGAAACTCTGCTAGGTAGGCGCCGTCCTGCCCGGTAATGCCGGTAATTAAGGCAATTTTTTTTGACATGAATCCTCAAAAGAGATCGGTCTAAAAAAGGAGTAGATCTGCAGATGGCATTTTTTGAACTTTTAGAGGGTCGGCTTAAAACAATGTCGTCCAACTGTAGCTGAACTGAAGCCAGAATACATTGCGCTCCCGGGTAATGTCGCGTTCGCCATCGTCCCCGGACTCCACATTGTTCTGGTAGCGGTAACTTAGCGAAACTCTTAAATTGCGCATGACATCGTAAGTCAGATTGGGCTCAAGCCAGTAGTAACGTGAATCATTGACATCGGATTGTCGATCCAGCAGTTTGTAGCTGAAAACCAGCCTGGCGTTGATTCCTGCCCGAAACCGTTCGGTCAGCAACTGACGGTAAGAAAAATAAAAATTGTCCACGTTGATATCGTCACCTTGCGATGTCGTTCGCAGATCGTGAAAATAACGGAAAAGTGTGGTCGACGTTTCCCCATCGAAGCTCAGATCGATCCGCGCCCGTGCGCCCCAACTATCGTCGTCACTGCCATCCTCATCGGTAACTTCGGCATAGCGTGCGCCAATTGATGCAAAGCTATAAGATACGGTGCTCCAGTCTCTATGCCAGCCGATGTCCATGGAATATGAATCCACCTCGTTGAAATCGTTCTTACGATAGTAGTAGGAGGGTCCGATGGATATTCGGTCCACTTCGGTCTTCAAACGGTGAACATAATACAGGTTGCCCCTGTGATTGTAATAATCGGAAAAGTCATCGTCATCGTAGGATGCATCCTGGTAGCGGTACCCAACTGAGAGCCCAGAGACTGTCGTCAAATCGTAATCGACATCCCCGCCAGCTTCCAGAAAATTACGTTGGACTCTTTCGATGACGCGTCCGGTCTCCTGAAGATAGGTGTTCAGCGTCGTATCGTCATAGTATTTCAAATCGATATCAGCTTTCCATCGTTCCTTGAAACGGCGGTCACCGGACAATTCATAATATTGATTTGTCCGGTTTAGATCGCTTTCATCCAGATAGGTCAGGATATCCCAATCCGCACTCAAGGTAACGGAGGATAGCAAGGTTTCATAATCCAGATCCACGCTCGGGCTGACCGTCAAGATGGAGGAATCGACCTTTTCATCTTCCGTATATAATATGTTGTCATCATAAGCAGCACCCACCGAGACATTTGGTTTCAGCGCCGTCTCTGCAGCTTGAATTGAAGACGTCAATAAACTTATGAAACCTATGCAAACGGTGATCGAGGTAAAAATTAGACATTTTATCATGCGCCTATTAATTAATGTATCTTGACTAAGGCGTTTGATCCAGCTTAGACCTTCAAACACATTGGAGGCCGGTGTAAAGCGGTTTTTACGTTGTCGGCAACGTGGCCTTGTGAATCCATTCTTCATTGATAAATGCCCTTCATTGATTTGGTTTTATGGGTCGCTGTCCAAAAATGAGAAAGTGTCAATCATGGTTGGTATTGGATTTCGTGTTGCTAACTCCCATTTGTATCTATCCGATTCGATGTTGACGAGCAAGTTTCTGATATCGGGAACCTCATGCATCACACCAACTAGTGGAAGTTAGTCCTATCATGAATACTTTTTTCGCCTATTAGCTTTATTTTTGTTCAACACAGTTCCCAATATGTTGACCTCCTTGAGACGGAGCATCATTTTTTTGATTTCATCAACGGGTGTCCGCTCTGACTCAATCACAGGAATCACACCATCGACATAACGCACCAAGATCATGGCGTCAGGATAGGGTAGAAGCGCTGGTCCATCGACGATTACGACTCGATCGGCGGGGTAGCGGCTCTTGATCTCCTGCATCATAAGCTCCATCCGTCCCGAGTTGAGCAGTTCTGGCGAATTGTCCACCGGAACGACGCCGCCGGGTATCAAGGTCAGTTTATCGATCCCCGGGTTGATCAAGATATCGGAAATGTCAACATTACCCTCAAGATAATCCGTTAGACCGTGTTCCACCTTCAGGGAAAAAAAATTGGTTGAAAATGAGGAATGCTGTTTGGTGGGTTTGCGGATGTCGGCATCGATGATCAACACGGTTCGATCGAATTCTTTTGCGATGCTTATCCCCAGATTGATGCTGGTGAAGGTTTTACCCTCGTAAGGGTTTGCACTGGTGATCAGGATACTGTTGCCTCCAATAGCCTTGAGCTTGCGCAGTACTTGGGTTCGAAGAATTTTAATCTGATCGGTGATTTCGAAATCGTCGAAGACGGAAAAGACCCTGTTATTTTTGAGTAATTCAGGGGCCATGACCTGAACTTTGGTTTTCGAATAGCTGACTTTCACCTTTTTGTTCGATGGAGGGACGTCCGCCGGTGATGTCGAGGGGTTGCTACGGTGCAACGCAGGTTCTTGAGCACTGATTTGTTGCGATGGTGTTCCCTTAGATGGGTCCTGCTCCAACGGAGAAGGATTATCTGCGTATGCCTGGTAATGAACAGCTGTGGGAGCGGGGATTTGCGATTCCACAGATGGTTGAGGTGCTTCCACTGATGGTCGGGCATCTTGCGATAGTAAATGCGGCGACGGTTTGGGATCAGGTTTAGCAGCAATAGGTTCCTCCACTACGGTTGAGGCGGAGGGTGCTACGGAAGCCGATTCCAATGGATCAGAAACAGGTTTTTTATTGGAGTGGTCGGATACCATATGAACCTGGTGTTGCATATCGGAGCCCCGTTGCTTGCCGGTCATTTCAGCCGAACTGAGCGTCGATTTGCTTGAAGGTTTTCGACTTAACCGGGTGTAATCCTGATTGGTTCGCGTCACCGGTTTATCGGTATGCTTTTTTTCTTCCTTCTTTAACGCTTTGGAAAATTTACCCATATTGATGTCCACATATCCATTCGAATAGATTATGAATTCTTGGCTTCTTTTTCGATAGGCACACCAATCTCAACCAACCGTTCTTCAAACTTGGCCCACAAATCGCCAATCGGCATGACAAACCAATTCAGCACTAACGATGCCAATAAAATCCCCATCAATACAGTCCCCATCATCATCAAGCGCCTGTATCTTCGCAACCGCTTTTGAACCGGCGTATCGAAATAGGAAAGGGTGGCCAGCACCGGAACACCTGAAATGGTTTCTAATTCATCGGTCGCTTTAACCGAAGAATCCAAACCTTCACTCAGGGCTACCAGCAAGGTTCCACATCCGATCCCCAGGACGAATCCCATTAAGATAATCAACAGGCGGTTGGGTTCGGACGGTTTGTGTGGCAGAACAGCCGGGTAATCAATGCTGAATTGTGCCCCCTGCTCGGAAATATCCATTTCCTGGGCAATCCGTGCCGAGTGAAGTTTATTGGAAACTTCGTTGAACTTTTTTTTGGCATTTTCATAGTCCAGGGTCAGTGAATTGTACTCCTCGTCGATAAATGGTGCTGCCTCCAACCTTTTCTGATATTCTTCCAGCTTGGCCATTGTTTTTCGACGTTCATCACGCAAGGCTTGGATCTCCGACTGGGCAACGATAATCTGCGCTTTGATATTCATATAGCCTGGATTATCGGAATTTTCGTCCGCCTCATCAATTGCTTCAGTACCGGTCCTCTGCTTGGCAATCTGCTGCTTGAGCAGGCTGGCCTCTCGCTGTAATCGGACCAAATCCGGATGCTTGTCACCATATTTTGATTTCACCTCGGCAATCTTTTTTTCTACGACTTTGAGCCGGTTAACCTGTTCGATAGAGGTGTCGTTTTCTCCAACCTGAGATTCCAGTTTTGCGATTTCACTTTTCAGCTGAATTATATCCGGATGCTTGTCAGATAGATTGGCCTGCATGCGGATCAGTTGAAGTCGGAGATATTTGAGGCGGTTGTTGGGGTTGCTTGCAACCTTACCGGTTTCGGTGACAATTGGCACCATGGGATCAATGTTTGCAATCTGGCTTTTCAAATAGACGATCTTTTCCTGCAACGTACGAATTCGCGTATCGATATTGTCCACGTCCTGCCCAAGGCGGAATACCGCCTGCTGAAAAATGCTCATTGATCCGGGAAGCTGGTCAATATTGGCCGCCTTGAACCGACTAACCTTTTCCTCGTTGAGTTTCACACGACGGCGAAGGTCTTCCAGTTCTCTTTCGAGAAACATGGTCGTGGTACTCGCCTGCATCTCGCGGACTTTCTGGTCTTCCTGTACGAAAAGATCTGCAAGGATATCGGCAACTACTTTGGCCTTTTCGGGATTCTTGTTGGCATAGGTCAGGGTGAAGGCAATTGTTGCCTGGCCTCGACCACCAGAGCGCTTGTCTAGTAAACGCACATTGATAGTCTTGAGTTCAATGTTGCCACGCATTTCAGCGACCATCTCGCCATCGGATTCAAGCTCCGGATAGAGATTCTGAGCCTTGATAATTTCCAGCAGCTTAGGGTAGCTTAGAATTTTCCGTTCGAGGTTTTCGAGCCGTTCACTGATATAACTGGTTATGGTCGACTGCACATATTCTTCTGGAATCTGTTGATCTTTGACTGAGATCATCACCTCTGACCGGTAGACGGAAGGCAGGACGAAGGCGGTAACTGTGCATACGAGGAAAATCGCTGTAAAAGTTATAAAGAACAGTTTCTTGCGGCGCCGGATTATCCCTCGAATATCTAAATTTTCAAGTTCTACAGGCATATGGGTTTCCTTTGAAGCTTTTCCAGTTCACTTTTTGCCATACATTGGCATGAAAAAAACACGTCAACCATTTTCACGTCAACCATTTTATGGTTAGTCGGTTGAAGAATGGGAAAAGCCTTTATTAAAAATTTTCATAAATGGTTTTGGTTAACAAATTCCGTAGAGTACAGAGGGCATGATCAACTTCTCGTGGAAGGATCGTTTTTCTGCTGAATCTCTTAAGGCACGACCAGGATGTCACCCCGTTGCATCAGCACATCCTGTTCCAGATTGTTGCCCTTCAGAACCTCCTTGTAGTCAAATGGAATTTTTTCTACCTTACCATTGTTGTTGCGGAGTATATGAATATCACGTTCGGCGGCAAAGGGTGTCAACCCTTTGGCCATGGCAAGCAGATGCATGACCCGGGTTTCCATAGTGATTGCAAAGGTCCCTGGATTTTTTACCTGACCAATTACATAGGCATTCAAGCTATTGATACTCTTAATAATTACTGTGACCACCGCATCTGGAACATACTCAGCCAACTTTTTCTTGATAGCCACCCGTATTTCAGGCACAGACATGTTGTTCACGTTAACATCACCAATCAAGGGAAACGAAAGGATACCGTCCGGGGGGACGATCAACTCACGACTAAGCGATTCATCTTTCCAAACGGAAATCTCAAGCACATCCCCAGGCCCCACAAAATAGGCAGCTGCATGCACCGCAGTGCATAAAGCCAGTGTAATCATTGCGACAAGCAAAGCAGTAAGTATCTGTTTTTGCATGTAATCCTCCAGGAAGAACATGTGTCAACAAAGGGGAGTCAGTGTTAAACAAGAACCAATGAGCCCTTGGCTTAAATCATCCCGAACAAACCTTTGGCACAAAAAATAAGGATCGCTGCTGATATGGTGACATGCATTGATTTTGTGCGTAGTTCTCCGACCAACACCTCGTAACTATAGTACAATATGACGGTTTTTACCGCAACCAAGCCCATCAGATATCCCTCTATAGGGACATCGGGCAGATTGGAGATGAAAATGATCACAAAGATCACCAGAAAATCCAATGTCGAGCTTTTGAATCCATTGGACCGTCGGGTCAGTTTCATGGTCATATACACCGAGGCCAGCATTATCAGGTAAAACGAGTTGTAGATAACAATGAACAAATGGTTGATATTCGCGTTTAGATTCAGGTCACACCTGAAGATCATAAAGGGCGTGAATAGGTAGAGCGCAATCCTGGAAATTCTATTCAATATGCTTTTATCTAAAAAACAAGCCAGAATCAATAGTACTAAAAAACCGGATAGGATGAGTGGAAACAGACGGCTGTCGGAGGGTTGAAACACGGCGTTGAAGATCAGCAACGACGGCACGCCGAACTTGACGATACTGAAGGTGACCTTGATGATCTGCCCGCGGTCCTTCAAGGGCTTCAATCGCTGCTTCAACGACGTAAGAAACCAATCTCGATTAATCCGGTAATCCGCCTTTTCGAATCCTCTCAAAATACCCAGGATCATGCACGCAAAAAGGAAGTAAGCGCCGAGGAGTATTCGGTCGTTTAATCCGTGATAAACGATGGCAAAGATGATCAATAGTGATTGAACCAAATAGATCGTCACCACGGCTTCGGTATGGTAAAGGCCAATGCTCATGAGTTTATGATGGAAATGGTTTCTGTCCGCGGCAAAGGGGGATCGCCCTTGTATGATCCGTTGAACCATCACGGCCAGGGTATCTAGCACGGGAATCCCAAAAATAATCAGAGGCAGAATGACGCTGATCCTTGATGATTGCTGAGCCAGCTTGAGGGAAAGGACCACTGTTATAAAGCCAAGCATTTGACTGCCGGCGTCACCCATGAAAAGCTGCGCAGGATAGGAGTTGAACTTCAGGAATCCGAGGACGCTCCCTCCGACGGCGATGGCGATCATCACCAACACCCAGTTTTGTTCGCTCACGCCAAGATACCCAATGCACAGCAAAATGAGCAAGGAAATACCGCCGGCCAAACCATCCAACCCATCGGACAGGTTGGTAGCGTTGGTGATCCCCACGATGACAAAAATGGTCAGCGGTATGGACGCCCAGTCTGGTAAAAGCGATCCGGGGAGCCACAATCCACCCAAATCGTTAATCTTGGTGCCGCCGACCAGCGTGACCACCAAGCCTGCCATGGTCTGGCCCAGAAGTTTAACACGGGGTTTCAGGTCTTTTATATCATCAGCTATGCCGAAAATAACAATGATCAAGGCTCCAATCATCAGTCCTTTGACAAACTGGGTTTTGGGAGCCCACAATATAATCGGTACACTTGCGCCAACCATCATTGCCAGCCCCCCGCACTTGGGCATTATCTGATCGTGAATCTTTCGCCCGCCTGGCTTGTCCGTGGCCTGTAGCCTGACAGCCAGTTCCCGGGAATGGGGCATCACGACAATGGTGACGATAATTGATACCAGCAAGGTAGTTAAAAATAACATTGAACCCCAAACATGTAAATCATTGCAGATGCAGACGGCATTCGACGATCATGGTGGTGTTGTCGTTTTCAGTATCACCCGATGATCGAGACACATTTAATCACAAATTTACAGCAAGTTAAATGCCAAGTTAAAATTTAATTTGGAAATCGATACTTTAATTAATAATAATAATAGAATGTTATCCTATATTTGGATCCAATTCAACCGCTAACCGCATCGTCTGAAAATCGGTGCGAACAATTAATTTATGAATTATTTTCCATAATTTTAGAAAGCGTTATGGAGTATATTGCAGAAGCTCAGTTCGATATCGTTCCCGCTAAACCTATTGTCAACGTTTCGCCTGCAGCTTTACAACTGCAACCACATGGCTTGAGGTCGATATGGATCTTTAATCCTTCATCATAAGGACCATGGTCAAGATTACCCGCAAGGCAAAAACCGGCAGAACGCGTTGTCGGCGAATCCTTTTGGGATCCTTCAACAGGCGATAGAGCCACTCCAGGTGAAAACGCATCCAGATATCGGGAGCGCGTTTTACGCTTCCCGTGATTGCATCCAGAGTCCCTCCGATTCCTTGGCAAACCTTGACCGATGTCAACTCGTCAGCATGGTTGGCAAACCATTTTTCCTGTCTAGGAGAGCCTAGGGCCAAAAAAAGGATGCTGGCCTTCGAGTCATTGATACGTCTGATTAGTTGAGGCATCTGAGTGTCTTGCACATAACCGTCGGATCGGCCGGCGATACACAGACCCGGAAATCGGGTTCGAAGTCTGTCAACTGCCGCCTTGTTCACGGATTCGCGAGCCCCGTAAAGGAAAATGGACTTTTCCTCCTCCACCGCCAGTCGACAGATATCCTGCATGAATTCTACCCCCGGGACACGCTGCAACACCGCCCCGTGCAGCAACCTGGCCGCAACAACGATGCCGATACCGTCTGGAATCAACAGATCCGCAGATTGGAAGGCTTTCCACAGTTCAGGATCCCGGGGAACGGAAAAGTTCTTCTCAGGATTGGCGGCAAAAATGGAACACGGTCGGTCGCCCTGCAGGAAGTCTCGCACGCGTTGGATGGATTGGGATCGATCCACAGGGTCCACCCATATATCAAGAATGTTCAAACGATCCGACAATCGAACCACCCTTTCTATCTGAACCAATTTCTAACCCAAGGTGCACGGGTGCAGATAATGGTTGTGAAAACAACACTATTAGCATTTCCCATTCTGGTGCAGGACAATGTATATGTTGGTTCCTTATGCCCGTATCTGGAAGAGAACCATCCCAAAATCGGATCTTGTTGTCCACGAATCAATTGAAAATTTGCCTCACGAAGATTCATGTAGATCTTTTCCCCCCCGTGATCGACGATCCACCCACCTGCTTCGGCAGACACTTCCGCCTGGGGATGCAGATGAAAATTGATCTGAAAACAGTGGATTCCCTTACCGATAAATCTATCCTTAATCAGAAACGTTTCCCCGCCCACCACCAGAACCGAACGACGATGCCTTACAGGATCCGATAATCGAGCGTATCCGTTATGTTCCGCATCATAAAAAAGGTTACCGCCTGGTTCATGGCAAGCCGTCAACCGCACCTTATAGGGACGGCTCCATATAAAACCCGTTTCTTGAACAGCCTGATCCTGATTATCGATATTGACAGTGTTATGCGCCCTCGTGCTCTTAAAGTACCTACGCCATTTAGGAACACCATTATATCGGTAAGTCCCAGTATCCACGATCAACGGCCACCCATTTTTGGATAAAGTGATGGATAATGCATCGGCATGACCATGGTTGCAAAACGGCGCCATACCCAAAGGGCCGTGGTCAAAGGTGAACATTAACCGACTATCGTTGATGACACTATATCCGGATGCGGGAAAGGTGATCCGCTCCCCACTGGAAATAGTCGATGCATTCCGGCGGGGAGCGACCCCCGGCGCCACGGCAGCACCGTCATCGCTGTCACCAATGCCAGGAAATGTCCCGTTCATATCCAGAAACGTACTCATAAAACTTTCTGCTTTTAACAGCTTTGGTTGCCAATGGGACAAGTTGGCTAAGCTGTTTTTATGCACAAAGTCCATCACCAACCAATACAGATCTAAAACAAACCGGTGGTAACCGAGCGACTGTTCTGCAGGTCCGCCGTCTTCAAGTATCTGGTGCTCAATTTCAGATTGAAGGATTCTTATCCCAGTATCTAACCAACTGCGGCCGGTACGCTCAAGACGGTACATCGAACCTGCAAATACCAAACCCACTGCTTCCGTGATCGTATGGTTGCCGAGCGAGGAGTAAAGCGACAACCCATTGGCCACCATCCTGGCGTGAAGGTTGATAGTCTGGAGTATACGATCACGGTCTCGGGAACGCAGGTATTTAAGTTGCTTGAGGGCATAAAACAGTACAGGAATACGTAAGGCGCACTCCATAGAGGACCGGTAGTTATCTCCGTGGGGAAAGGGATTGTCCTTTATCCATGAGAGAATTAGTGCTTTAGCTGCATCCCCGCTCAACCTACCTCTGGCTGTTGCTGAACGATAACTTTCCCAAGCGAAAAATGTCGATACCAGTTGCAACCGGGCTGGCTCCCAACGCAATCGGATATCAGATTTTAACGCACCCGAGTCTGGTGGAAACCCATTTTTAAAATTAGCTGACGCATTCGTGAATTCCGGGAGCAGGTCCGGCATTTTAAGATTATCGACACGCGCGCATTCAACAGCAAATCTGTTAAACTGCCGTCCGTCCAGGATATAAAGAATTTTCAGATGCAGTCTCGCACATAATTGCCATATACGATGTAACAATTCAATGGTCGATGAATGACGCAGTCGAAGCAAATAAAAGCGCAGGTTGAATGCCATGACTGCTTTCATGATGTTGTCAGTCCAATGAACAGGTAAGGAATTGAAATAAGAACCAGCACGTTATCCGTTGTATAGCCAAAATAATACCCAGGATAAGCTCCAATTAAAATTCTCTAACAAACTTGACTGCATCTGCGCAGGTACTTGACGGTCCCGGCTGAGCAATAAGTGTAATGTTGTAACTCTCCCCTGCATTGAAGGGATAGGAACCGAGGCTGTTCCACATGCCACCGTTTATCGACTGGTTAATGAATAGGCTATCTGTCCCGCCTGAATAGTCGACGGAGACAGGTATCATAGTGTTCCTCGAAGGGTACTCAGTCCACCACATGGAAAATTGGTATGTTCCTGAAACCGAGGGGGTGAAAGTCCATGTATAGGTCGTATTATCTCTGCTATAAAGTGAATTAGCCGCCCGATCATTGGGATCATATGGATCGGCACCTCCTGAAACATACCAGGCACCGGTTGAAAAAGTCCCGGCATCACCATTGTCGATAATGATTGTTTCGGCGGTAACATCGACCGTAAAACGCTGTTCATCCATACCAAGTGAGTTTGTAGCCTGAACGATTACGGAATGGTTGCCCTTTTGCCCTGATGTCGGCACCCAGGACACTACACCTGTGCTCTGCCCGATCGTCATTCCGCTTGGTGCCGAGATCAGTTGAAATGTTGGTGAGGGTTCACCCAATGCTCCCATGCGGTATGTATATTCAGAATCAACTATGCTTGTAAGGATTGGCGTCGTATAAATAAAAGGTCCAAACGTGCCGCAAATCGGCAGTAATCCTATTACTTCATCCATCCACGGGCCTGACATCTTGGCATATCCCTGATTATTAGGATGCCAGGTATCCCACATGTCCGTTGCGTAGTTTAAAACGTTTTCTTGGTCGACCAAAACAAGCTTGTCACCCGCCGCTATTCTGGACTCTGCCATGACTTGAAGATTTTCGTTAAAAGTTGTCGTTTCTTGGTGATACGGCTGGCGGTTGATTATACGTGCCAAAATGACCGCCACATCTCGGCCTGTTTCTGATTCGAACATATCTATTTCATCAAGAACATCCTCTACATAGATAGGATTAGTCGTAAACCCATTGGTACCTATATGAAGCAAAATGATTTCAGCAGGATTTTCCACCAGCCATGCGTATACATTTTCGGCGACTGATGAAGCCGTTATGCCACCGATGCCCTGGTGATTGAGGTCACTCAAACCTGAGGCAAATAAGCCGTCTGTTTGGTTGCCGACAAAATCAATAAAATAACCATCACCAGCCAATTGTTGATAAAGTTCTCCACGATAACCTATCATCTGTTGCGAAGTGGTTGACTCTCCATAACCAAGCGTAATTGAATCCCCGAGGGGCATAATTGCAACAGGACTGGCACAATCTCGAACGACAATGAGAGCTGTGTCATCTTTGGACCAAGTCCCTTTATTATCCTGAACCCTAAAAAATATCGTATGTATACCAGGTGTTAAAGAATTCGTACTAAACGTCTCTTGATCACTGATTATCCCGTCAATATCAGATTCCCATGCATAAGATGCCACGGTACCATCACTATCTATGCCGGTTCCCATGAAAGTGATCTCTTCTTGTGGAACAGTGCTGATAGGAGTTATGGCTTCTATCACCGAAACCGGCGGAAGATTGATGTCACCTCCAACATAATTAAATTTAACTGCATCTGCGCATGTGCTCGAAGGGCCTGGTTGAGATGTGATGGTGATATCGTAGCTCTTTCCGGCAGTAAAGTAGTAGGTGCCAAGTAAATTCCATCTGCCGCCATTAGCTTGCTGGTTTATGATCAAGCTATCAGTCCCATAATCATGGACTATCGTTAAGGGTATGCTGTCGCTTCGAGAACTCCATTCCGTCCACCACATTGAGAAAGTATGATTTCCACTGACCGATGGAGTAAACGTCCATTTGTAGATTGAGCCGTCTCTGCTCCAGAGAGAGGTCGCTTCAGGATCCTCTGGATCCCATGAGTTTAGCGCTCCGGATATCCTCCAGATACCGGTAAAAGAGGTTCCTGGGTCACCGTTGTCGATAACCCACTCATTAACGCTTTCCTGGACGACTAAAGTTTGGCTGACCGGCTCAGATGGTTCGCCATCGTCATCGTATACAATCAAATTTATCTGGTGTGAACCTGCTGAGAGGGGGATATCGGTTGTGAAATTTGCAGTAGTCCCAAGATGTCCGTCTATATTGGAGTACCAGTTGTACTGACTGATGGATCCATCAAGATCTTCACCATGCCCGCTAAACCTAACCAAGTCGGACGGCGCTGCTGGATTAGGGCTTATGGAATCGATCACTGCCATGGGCTTGATGTTGTAATTGGGTACGAAGGTCAATTTAATAGCATCAGCACAGGTGCTAGACGGACCAGGTTGGGACGTGATAGTAATATTATATTCGGTTCCTGCTTCAAACGGGTAGGTATTTAAAAGATTCCATTGCCCTCCATTTTGTCCTTGGTTTATATAGATACGATCTGTATTGCCCCAATACTCTATATCGACTGGGATGTGGTCACTTCTAGATGGCCATTCAGTCCACCACATCTCCAAATCATGATATCCAGAATCTTCCGGTGTAAATGTCCAAGTGTATGTGGTCCCGTTCCTGCTCCACAAGGAATTGGCGCCGGGGTCGTTCGGATCCCATGGATCCGTACCGGATGAATTCGACCAATTTCCACTGAATGAGGTTTCAGGATCGCCGTTGTCAATGATATCAGCAGCAATGGAATGAGATGCGGGGAACACCAACCATTGAACCAAAAAAAATACGATTATCGAAATGACTAAGAGTGTATAATTTTTCATTTCACCACCCCGTTTTAATTTACTGAATCGGGAAAAGAAGTGGATAGACATTTAATAAAAATATCCACCCACAGGCACAAAAGCAACAATTTTGGCCAAACGACTTTTGCTGGATGTTATATTGAATGGCTGCAGCGAATGGGACCGAGTTTTACGAATCGAGATCATCCACTTGTAGGTTCAGAGAGAAATCGAACAAGGAATTCTTCTAAATCAATTTCTCCGAGCCCCAAGATGTACATTAGTGCCCCAGTGTCGGATATATCCAAACGCTCTTCGGGTTTGTAATAATTAAAAGCGGCCTTCCATGCTTTTCCATAAACCGGATGTTCCATGGCCGCTTTGGAGAATTGATCAATTCCGCCCTCACGGTTTAAATATTCATTACCATCCCGAATTTTAATATAATATGTGTATTTCCGGGTAAATGCAAGGGCAGCCTCAGTGGTATACCTCTCGTTCCAAACACTATGCTGGATGACATGTATCTGTTGGACGGTGTCCAGGGATGGCGCGCGTTCCTTTATCCGTTTTAACACGGTGGCTGTTAGGTCGGACTGCCCGCCTTCTTTGACCCATACGTGACCACCATTGGCCAGTACCCGATACCATCGATCGGTCAAGCTCGCAAATGCCATTTCACGATTGGAATGGGCCGATAACCATCCGCCGGTCTCCTTCCAAACGGCATCCATGACACTGTTGGAATCAGTGTTGAATTGATCTGCATTTTTACCATAAGCGCCGGAAACCACAACAACATGATCTTTAATCCAATCAATTCCGAACATAGATTGCAAAATGGTTCTATCGGCGGCAGTACTTTGTCCATCGTCTTTGTCAGGCGCATGGTCATAATGCAATGAGATCAAATCAGTAGACGGATTAAACGATCTTATTCTAAAAGCATTGAACACCACTATGATTGCTAACAGCGTAATGCCGATAACAGAAAAACCGAATAGGATACGCATTCCTACTTTTTAATCTCCGCAAGAATCATTTCAATGTCACCGAATTTTGGGGGATCAAACCAGGTATTGCCCTCGATCACGACCGGTCCTTTTTCGGCTACCGCAATATCCCAGCCAATCGCCTGAATAGGTGAAAATCTGTGGGCGGCATTGATTGCCGTTTGGCAGACATCTTCCCAATGAGGAATTGAAAACTGGTTGAGCTGAAAACCGGATTCAGGATGTTTCTCTAAAATTTCAATACCATGGGGCTTTGAAGATAGATAAATGGTCTCTTCAAGCGAACCACTATTGATGTTAATCTTAGAAAGCAAGTTGCCAGTTCTGCCATAATTTTGATTGTCAACAATATTCGCACCGACAATCAACTTAAGATACGCATATACGATATGACAAGTTCCATCTTTTCTGATGTTTGTAATTACTCTCGCCGTCTGCAGATATTCAGATTGGCTTAATATATTGAAGTCTTGGTGATTGCGAATCCTTTCCTGAATAACAAAGGTATTATATTCTGGGTCGGTCCTGATTTTACGATAAATGCTTTCGGCGTTGCTGCTAGTATTTTTTTCATCGGTGAAGAGGTCAGCATTTCGCTTGTAGATTTTTATGCCTTTTCCATAAACACCTCTTGAAGGTTTCAAAACAAATTCGTCGGGAATGTCATTGATAATGAATCGATTCCATTCATCTATATTTGTGATCTGTGATCCCTTATATGACCAGCCAGGTAAATTGTTGAACACAATGCCAAAAAGTTTAGGAATCGGTATCTTACATTCAGTACAGATTCTATAGAAGATACCTTTTTCTTCTGTGAGCGGTGCCCATGAAACAGGATTTATCTTCCGTTGTATAACGCTCATTTTTTTCCGACTGACATATGTTGGATTATTCTTCTCCGTAATGTTTTTATATAAAAATCCATAGTGATAGGATTCTTCTGGAGTATAACCTTCACTGACATAGAGTTTAATTAGTTTATAAAACAAGCGCAATGAGTCACCATCAAACCTCCTTTTGGGTCGATATGAGTAATGTATCAATCTAATAAAAAAACGTGTCATCCTCCAGGGAATAGTGACAAATTTAGGAATATAGTTTAATGGTTTCATAAAATTTCCGTAGTAACAATTGTGATACTATTTCGTTATTTGAAAAGTATTAATTACCAAATTATTCGAAGTCTAAGCTTGTAAACAGCATACCGCTATCTTCTCTTATAATCATACGCCCTTCATTATAAGCGAGTTTAATCGGAGCAATATTCCGGTAATTGATCTTACTATCCAGTCTCTTAATACCCTTTTTCTTAAGTATCTGATTCCGATAATCATATAGCGCTTTTCCAATTCCCTGTTTTCGGTAACTATCTTTTACGGCAACATACAATACCTTCGCGATTAGTGGAGAGGAGTCCTTCCATGAACGATCTAACTTTTTTTGGGTTAAAAATCTGTCAATTTCTTGATTTGGTTTTAGGTTGTTTCTATTCTTGTCAATTTTTATTTTTTGAATTAGTTTAACAAATATCATTTCAAAAAATAAAGGGATATTCTTTAAAAAGAAAGTCTTCCAAAATATTTTCCAGTTGATTATAGTAATCGAAAATCCGACAATTCTATTTTTATTTGTGGCGACAATGAAGATAGCATCCTTGGAGGAAAGTGCATATCTGCAAAATGCTTTGTGTGCTCTCCTGCCTCTAAGACCGGCGATGGGTGTTTTCGCTTCTCCAAGGAATTCAACAGCTTCATCATAATCAAGTTTGTTTATAAGTCTATAGACAGTCATTTTAATAATTTTAAATTAGCTCTTTGCGATCCATCGACAAAAAGGATTATTAAGGCATCAGAAATAACTTTACTATAAAAGCTTGAAATTTTGAAAAAAAATATTGGATAGCGGAGAAGCCCTAATATTGCTTTTTGTATCCTATAGTGAAAGTTTAGAATCTATTGTATAGAGAAATTTAGACAGATACTATAGGGATTTATCTTTGCACTAAATCACTACCTCCTATTGATAATTTTCAAATAAACTATGTTGTCATTAAGTAAATCAATTTATTCTAGTGAAATGATATGCCATTTTGATAAAAAATTTTTTTATTCTTATCCGTAAGAAGGCCGCCGTTGGCAGCCTGCATTCCTGTTGTCGCCCAAAATTTATTTGCTTCAATAATTACGGGGCCTTTATCACTGATACCAATATCCCATCCAACTGATTTGACATGATTGAAAACTTTTTGTGCTTGTATGGTTATTGTTTTTACCTGTTCCCAACAGGGTAACTGAAAATCTTTAAATTTGATTTTTGTAATCGGATGTTCATATAGAAGCTTACCGTCTTTAATCATCTTTTTTCTTCTCTTTTCCTCGAATTGTCTTTTAATTGACATATACCCTGAATTATAGGGAATATCACTACCTTCAAACTTTACAAAATATTTTACCAAGCCGAATTCTTTCAATTTTCCAGTCTCTATATTAATCCCTATCACAATGCCGCCCATAGTGAAATTGTCAACAGGAAGATCTGAAGCGCTTGTTCTCAGAATAGCCCCAAGAATTTCCACATTTTCGTTGGTTGTTAAAAGTGTAATCAAGCGTATTGTGTTTACACAAAAAGGGTTAATTTCATTCATCTTACTATGCTGCAATATCGCATTCTCAACAACATATTCATCTTTTACGTTGATTTTAATGGAGTCAGTTCCATTTATTTTATTGTAGTCTATGAAGTGGATTCCTGCACCATAAGCACCAAATCTAGGTTTCAATACGATCTTTTGTATAGAGTTTTCCTTCATAAGTTTTAAAAGTTCTTGTGACCGTCGGAAACTCATAGAATTTCCGTATAGTCCCCATTGTTTGGGTACTGGAAGATCATGATGTTTGCAAATCAAGTTAAAAAAATATTTGTCATCGAGCAAAAAACCGTTGTTTCCAACTAATTTTTTCAATTTTGCAGACGTAATTGGTTCATCTCTATCACCAATAAATTTCTTGAATTCATTCTTATTCTTAACATCAAAGCCATACAAATAATAATTTGTCGGATATATTTTTAAAACAAAAAATATATATAGATAGTCGAAAATTTTTGTCACCAATCTTTTGTTATTAATTCCTTTAAAATCATAATAGCTTTTATTGTTAAATCCTTTAAAAAGTTTACTCAATCTTCTATAATGAGAAATATAAGTATAAAATATTAATAATGTATCGATGAGATGCCACAATGCTCTGTTCATTGGTCTCGTGTTTAACAAATTCATTTCGCCCCTGCTAAACAAAAAGATTAATAATTGCTTTGATTTTAATAGATCTTGTTCAATTAATTTCTTATGTAGAAAAAATGTAAGCGTTCAGAGGATAAGTATGTATAAATAATGTCAAGAAAATACTGGTAATAGATCTTCGAAAACAGGAAATAACACATTATCTGACGAAAAATGGGAACATCGGTTTTGTATTTAAACGATAAGTTTTTCTCAGGGATAATAGCCGCTATAACAGATTTCCATTTTAGCTTTGGGTACTCTAATGCCCTATGGCAGATTGCGGTAACAGCTTTGACGTGAGTTGCCTATAGAGTTCAAAAATGAGCCTTTTGAGTGCATAAAAAGCACTCTACTATAGTTAAAAACAAAGTTATTAATTTAGTAATAAAAAGATTTGAAGTATATCGAATTTTCTCATAATTTACGTGGCGTTATAAAAAAAATATAGGGTCAAATTTCCCTGTGAATACTTGTCAATATTTTAGATCAAGTATTTAGAATCCGGCAAGCGATACATAGTTACTATTTATAATTGTTTCTATAGAAAGTTATTGCCCTATGAAATATCAAATTATATTTTTCTAAATAATTTGGTGCCTCATTATTGGGGATGAACAATTTGTCATCGGTAACAATAATCAGACTATCATCGCTAAAATCATACTCAAATTTTACAAAGCCTTTACCATTTGCGAACAATCTTTTTCCTTTGCTGGTCAAGATGCTTTTGTCTTTGTATTCAGGCAGTGAAAAATTAGAAATTCTTCTGCCATTCAAATGAAAAAATATTGCACTTTCGAAATAAATTTTATCAACTGCATTTTCTTTTAAGTTATTTTTTTTCGTCAGGAATACGCCATCTCCAGGTAGAATTTTACTAATAACGATTTCGCCTTCATTATTAGCGTAATATTCTTCTCCACTTGATCCATAGAGAGTCTCATTGGGTGAAGCTATTAAAGTGACACCTTTTACTGTATGTGTGTTAAGATTGATGATCAAAAGATCATCATTATTTCTAAGAATTTTTACCTTCTTCATCATTAACAAACGATCCAAAATTATCGAAACAGGAACAAACCAACCATCTTTTTGTGCTGCCACTATATCTATACTTTTTTTAACTTTATCATTCAATTTCCCGGATTTGGAAAACCCTGGATATCCAAAGTGAGTGTAAACGATAGTTGTTCCTCTTTGTTTTACAAGTTTATCAATGTTCTCTTTATTCAATAAACTTGTAAAACCATTGACTCCATTACCATCGGAAAACGAAAACCAATAATTTACAAAAGGTTTGGCTTTATCATGATATGGCATGCTTGGATTGAAGGCCAAAGTGTTTATGTTTTGTGTTCCGAACAATCGAACATATTGCGATTTTTCCTTGATAATATCTCCCCAGTAATAGTCGCTTGATGGTATCTCACCGGAATAAGGCAGTTTTGCTTTTGATAAAAGCAGCTTGAGCATCAACTGTAAAAACTTATCCGGAACTACTTTGGCGCCCCAATATAGATTCTCAAGGTTTTCCCTGTGGTTTATATAGATTTTAGGATATTTACCAAAATAGTTTTTAAACTTCTCGTAACCACGGATTGTAGTATCTCTTTGATCATTTCCTGCCGATGGGCCATGGGAAGCAATTTCAAATCCCTTTTTTTCTAATTTTTGCATATAATTTAAATATGCTTCTCTTTCGCAGGTATCTCCTGGTGAGTAGTCTGTGAGCTTGTCTGGGATTCCATTGGTTCGGGTTGCTTTAAAAACCCAAACTGCCACCGTCGTTTTTAAACCAACAGCATCCAAATAATCATATACAGGTTTAATTTTCTCTAAAGTATTGGCGTCCGGATCATCAGTAATTGTAAATGCAAAATTTTTTCCATCCGGATAGGGGCTTAAAGAATATTCATTTTTTTTGTCATTTTGTATATAGATAAACCAAATTAGTATAAAGAAAACAGAAATAAAACATATAAAAAAAATCTTTTGCAATTTCATTGAACAACAGCCTTTTTATTGCGACTCTTTAAAATGAAAAAAATGGATAAAAATACAAAAGTAAAAATACCGATAATGAAAATTCTATACTTTCCCCAAAATAATTTTATCGCTTTATACAAATATTTTAACTTAAAATGTCTTTCTATCGCTAATATAGGATTTTTCTTGAAATCTTTAAGAAACATTATAAATCTTCCTTTTAATTTTGAATATAAACTAACCGAATCATAATAATCTTCTGATGACAGGCTGTAAAGCCGATTTATTTTATCATTACACCCAGACAAAACTTCCCCTTTAGGAATAGTCAAAATTCCTGAATGTGAAACTATAGGGTATATCCTTGCATTTATAATTTTTTCTTTTGTTAATTCAATTTCCAGCATAAAGCTTTTCGCAAATTGCAAATTTTTATTTTCAGAATTTAACCGATCAAATAAAAAATTTCCTAAACTGTATGCAGCAACTTTATCTTCAATTACATCTACTCTTTGAATTACATGGGGGCCCGATCCTACTACAACTGACGCGCCAGCATCTAATATTTTTTTCGCTAGTTTCTCCTCTGATGGGCTGGGAACCGAAATGCCGAGTTCACCCCAGTGCATCATAACCAGAATATGATCCACAACATCTTCATACTTTTCTATTTGGGCCAATATTTTTTTTTCTTCCAGTTCGCCAACTTTAAATTTAGCAGGCATTTCCGCATTCATGTGATATCGTGCATATCCCAGCAAACCAATTTTAATTCCTTTGGCTTCATATATTTGAAAGTTTTCATTGATCCCGAAAGTTGCGATTTTATTTTTTTGAAATATTTTTATGCTCTCTTTTACACCACAAACACCACCATCAAATTGAAAATGATTATTTGCCAAATTAACTGCATCAATCTGTATATTCGTTAATACATTCACCCAAGATGTTTTGGCTACACCGGTCGTGAGTTTACAGCCTGCTTTGTCGTCAAGAAATGTCATTTCCAGGTTCCCCAAAAAGAGATCTCTTGATTTCAGCCAGCTAAGAACTTTCGTATCCTCTTCGTCATTAATACTTTTGAGTATATTATTTACCGTATTTATATTTGTGAATCGTATGTCACCTACTGTAACTAACGAAACCGTTGGAGAATCATTTTTAGGACTGATGTTTTTTAATAATGAAAAATATGGCATTCCATAATTATTCATTTCCGTCGCAAAAAAATCTGTTTCTATTGCTCCTGAAGGGGCTAAATGCGCAAACACAGAGGCAACCAAAAAAATAAAAGCGATAGTAAATCTCGTTCTCATAAAGTTTCGTTCCTTCTGCCTGCCCGCAACCTGGTTTGATAATGAAAATTATAAAAACACATAAGCAAATAATAAACTAGTATCACTGTATCATCTGAACTGAATTTTTAACCCAGTCCGAAGCGATGCTACAATTTTTATGGTCGTTAAGGTCGCACTGTAGATTTCCTGGAGGGAGATCGGAGCAGCAGAACCTTCCAGAACACTTTTGATAAATGCGTCTACCTGCTTCTTTTGTCCCTTGTCTTGAGCGATTAGCTTTTTTATTGTTTTTTTTCCTTTTGAATAGACCTCTATCGACTTGAAATCTTCTATCACAGCGACCGATCCAAAACCGTATATTTCGACTCTTTCCTTTGGGAGGCTCTTGTCGCCATTGGATAGATAGGCAATCGTACCAATGGATCCATTGCGGTAGGTTAAGCTTACAGTCACGACGTCATCCAAATTTTTAGGATCCTTCATGGCGGTTGCATAGACTGTTTCTGGAAGGGATCCATTCAGATAGGTTAGATAATCAACGAAATGACAGACTTCCCCAACAATTCTTCCACCGCCGATATCAGGATCCTGAATCCAGGAATCCCTCGGAATCTGACCTGCATTAATCCGATAGGTCATTGCTAACGGACCATTGGGGAAAACGATTTTCAATTGTTCGGTCAATGCTGAGAAACGCCTGTTGAAGCCAACCATTAAAAGTGGCTTGCCAGTTGTTTCCGTTGATTCGGTTGCATTGGATTGATTTGTTTTTTTCTTGACTGAATTGCTACCCTCAACATGAGTGCCAACAAATTCAAAAATGTCATTGAGCTCATTTTCATTGAGGCAAAGAGGTTTCTCGACAAACACATTTTTTCCGTTTTTGAGCGCTTCGATCACGAATTTTGCGTGGGAATCATGGCGTGTAGCGATAAAGACAGTATTGATGTCATCGTCAGCGAAAAGCTCATTTTTATTTGATGTGCAGAATTCAAACCCGAAACGTTCGGCTACGGAACGAGATGACGACCCGCTTGTAGTAAGCACACCTTTTAGTTTCACTGAGGATTGTTTGGGGATATTCGGAAGCAAGTTTCCTTGGGCATAGGATCCTGCACCGAAAAAAGCGATGTTTACCGAAGATGGTGTCCGATCGGAGGCGGGCACCATTAAGATCTTAGATTGATTTGGATTATCGGCTTTTAACGTATCATAGGCGATGAGGATGCCAATGAAAGGCTCTGATTTTTCTATCATCATATCGTAAGCATGCGGTGCATCCTCAAGCTTGAAGGTGTGGGTGGTCAGGTAGTTTACATCGATCTTTTTTCTATGCAGCAAAGATTGAAATTCCTGCATGTTTCGCTTTTCCGTCCACCGTACATAAGCAGGCGGATAGTCTTGTCCTTTGTCTTCGTAAGCCGGGTCGTATCTACCCGGCCCATAGGAACAGGACATCTTGACTTGCAGTTCTTTCTTGTAAAAGTGAGGTTCTCTTTCGAAGCCTGTGGGCACGGCTCCTACAACCACGACAGTTCCTCGTTTGCGGCAGATTGCCCCTGCAAAGTTGATGGGATCTAACGAAGTCGACGCTGCCGTGATGATTACCGCATCGCATCCCAGACCTTTGGTAAAATGCTCAATCTGGCCTTCGATGCCTGTTTCATCACGACGCATCGCAAGTTCAGCACAATGTTTGGATGCAAGATCCACCATGGCTGAATCGATATCGATACCGATGACGCGAACGCCGGATGCTTTCAGAAGCAGACTGGTCAACTGGCCTAACAGGCCTAACCCGACGACCGCACAGGTTTCACCAAGCCTCAAGTCGGCTTGGCGCACACCCTGCATGGCGATGGCGCCCACCGTATTGTAGGCAGCAGACTTAAAATCCGCGTCAGGTTCAAGTTTTACACACAAATTCATCGGTACGCTGACATATTCGGCGTGGGAAGCGGTGAGCCCGCCACAAGCAACACGATCACCAATTGAGAAACCGATTGCCCCTGGTCCGATATCCACAACCTCTCCGGCACAGGAGTAGCCAAGTGGAGAATAAGAATCGAGCTTTTTCATCACAGCCCTGTAGGTCTGCACGAGTCCCTGTGATTTCAGGGTTTGAAGTACCTGTCTTACTTGCTCAGGACGCTCCTTTGCTTTTCCGATATAGCCTTTCCTGGCAGTCTTCACGGTGCTTCTCTCAGTTCCGGCGCTGATCAACGAAAAAAAATTTCGAACCATTACCTGTTTGGGGCTGACGATAGGCAACGGTGTTTCCGTAATCTTCAAATCACCTGTTTTTAGCTTCTGAGTCAGTTGTTGCATGATTTTATGGTCTTTATTCTTCGAAGGTCGGTTAGCAGCAATAAAATAGCAATCATTCAGTTTAAGAGATTCATAGCACTGTTGTCCACAGATCAGCTATCGGCGTTCAATTGCTCCCACATATCGTAAAGTGACTGCCTTAAACTGATTCCTGGGTGCCAGTCGGTATGTTTTTTTATTTTGCTACAATCGGCATATATGCGCATGATATCCGATGCCCTTGCCCGATCCGCGTCCACCTCTATTTCCGGTTCGAGCCCGGTATGATCAATCAACATCTGAATAACATTCTTGATTGCGATCTCGCGTTCTCCGGCAATATTATACGCTTCCCCGGGCTGGCCTTTTAAGGCAAGATGAAAAAACGCGGACGCGACGTCACGAATATCGATGAAATCACGCGTCGGCAACAAGTTCCCGGTTCTTATTTTTGCTGCCGAACCATTTTTGATCTCCCTGAATTGATGGACAAACGTCATTGGAACCATTGCACGGCTCTGACCGGGACCTGACAGGTTAAATATTCGGGCTCGAATAATCTGCATCCCTTCTCCTCGGCAATACGATTCAGCCAACATGTCCTGGGCGGCCTTGCTCATTCCATATGGCCCGATGGGTCTGAGTGTTTGCGTCTCAACGACCGGTAATTCTTCAGGTCGGATCCAGCCATAGGCTGCCGCAGAACCGGCCTGGATTACCTTTGGCCGTGTCTTGAGTCTGGCCACGGCATTGTACACCGTATCAGTGATAAATAGATTGGCCGTAATGTGCGCCGCCAAGGTTCCTGGTCCAACCAGCCCTGCAAGATGAAAGAGATGTGTTGGTGAAAATTCCTGCAAAATGTCAAAAACCGTATCTTGGTCAGCCAGGTCCACAGATTTATAGGACCAAGTAACCCCTTCAGGCACCGTTCTCTCCAGATCAACGCCTAAGATCTGCATGTCGAGACGCTGATAGCGCAGGTAATCAATCAGGTGCCTCCCGACAAATCCCAATGCACCGGTAACAAGCACGCGGTAAGGCATTTCTTTTCTCAATTTATTGTTTCCGGCCCTCAAATTTATCCTTCATCGCAGGGTATTCTCGTCCGGCTTTTTCATAATCGTCCGGTCTTCCGATATCCAACCAATATCCGTCAAAGGGATATGCCTGAATATTTTCATGATTGCCAATCATATCCAACATTAATTGATCGAAGCCGTATGCCTGGTTATCGGGTACATATTGTAAAATTCTTTTAGAGAAGGCGTAAATCCCCATACTGACACTGTAATGATGGGTCGGTTTTTCTGTAAAACTATCGATTTTCTTTGTGGTCGCATCGTAGCGCAAAACGCCGAAATCAATTTTAACGTCTCTTTCATAAGTGGCAATGGTTGCCATCGCTCTGTTCTCTATATGTTTCTGAAAAAATCGCTCGAAGTCGAAATCAGTAAGAATATCGCCATTCATAACTAGAAAATTGTCGGGAAGGGTTTCGATCAATTTTAGCGGGCCGATCGTTCCCAGTGGTTTGTCTTCGAAGGAGTACTCGATTTGAAGGCCGTATCGTTCACCGTTGCCAAAGTAAGCCATAATAAGCTGTGCAAGATGATTAACAGCCAGCGTGACACGGGTGAATCCATATGATACCAGTTGGTTGAGCACTATTTCCATGATTGCTTTCTCGCCAACGGGTACAATCGGCTTTGGGATTACTGTGGTATACGGTTTAAGTCTTGTACCCAATCCACCTGCCAGGATAATTGCTTCCATGAACGGATCCTCCATCATTATTTTAAAACCAGAATTGAACAATCGGGAGCTTGGTAAAGATACGAGAAAGAAAGGTGACGATGTCCGACTATTTAGTGTCCGTCCAGAAATGTATTGAAATCTGAAGGCCAGAAAGGTACTCACATTTACTGCTACAATAAAAAAAAGTTTGCAAGAATGTCGGATGATTCCATGTCTGTCAACATTTTTTACACGGTATAGTTGTCTCCGACATAGAGGTCCCGGTGCGCTTTGATGAATTGAAAGGTTTTTTTAAGGCCCTCATCTAAAGTTACTTTTGGGGCCCATCCAACTACCGTTTTCGCTTTTTTATTGTCGCAGATGAGCTTGTAGACCTCACTTTTTTCGGGACGGAGCCTCTCCTCGCTGGATACAACGCTAACGCCAGGGTTTACCAAATCAATTAGTTTTTGAGCTAAAGCACCGATGCTGATTGTCTTGCCGTTTCCAATATTGATGGTCTCTCCGACTGTGTCGGAATTCTCAGCAATTTTTATGAAACCATCCACGGTATCTTCGACAAACGTCAGATCTCGACAAGGGGTTAGCGCCCCGAGGAAGATCGTCTCTTTTTTAAGAAGGAGCTGTTTGATAATTGTTGGTATAACTGCTCGATCAGACTGACGTGGCCCATAGGTGTTGAACGGACGAATTGTCGACACGGGAACATCGAAACTCCGATAATAGCTCTCGGCCAGCTTGTCAGCACTTATCTTGCTGGCGCTGTATGGAGATTGGCCCTGCAATGGATGGGATTCATCGATGGGTTCGTATAAAGCCGTGCCGTAACATTCGCTGGTGGATGTGGTTACCATCTTGGACACACTGAATTCTCTTACCGCCTCCAGAACATTTAACGTGCCTTTGATATTGGTGTTTACATAGCTGCCGGGAGCGACATAACTGTATGGTATGCCAATCAGTGCCGCTAGATGAAAAACGCAATCACACCCCCTGACGGCATTTCGTACCATCCCTTCGTCGGTGATGTCGCCCCAGATAATTTCCATGTTTTCAAGTAACCGTTGACTTAAAAATGACAGGTTGCCTAAATCGTTACGGCTGTTGTATCGCACAAACGCTTTTACATCGGCACCTTGGTTGATCAGGGCTTCCACAAGGTGGCTACCGATAAAACCTGCAGCACCTGTAATCAAAACTTTCTTCTTGGACAGCTTCATAATTAATCACCTGCGATTAAGGTATTGTATAGTTGGAGAATCAGTTCAGCGTTGTTTGGCGCCCCTCCCACTTTTGGCACAACAAAAAGTTTATCAATGCGCTTCAAGGCCTTGCGAACAGTATGTTCAAAGTCGTTCATATTTCGTGACTTGAAAAGCACACACTCCACGGGACGGGTTACACAATCACTAGCAATAACCGGTGTTCCCACATGAAGTGCTTCACGAATGGAAACGGCATCCCCGTCTGTATTCGTCGGTCTGCAGAAAAGGTCGCAGTCGCGATACAGTCCGACAACGTCATCAAGCTGTTCGATAATGAAATTGATATGATCGCCAACCAAGGCTTTCGCATGATTAATAGTCTGTTGAACCAACTTCTCCGATTCAGCCCCGTTAATGCTTAAGACAAGCCCGATGTTAGGGAAATCAGGCATTAATCTTTCAGTCAGTTCTATCAACATGTCAATTCCATAAACATCTTCAGCATTGTATTTCTGACCAATCCATCCAGTGGCACAAAGAACCGGAAAATGTGATTGTATGAATTTAGACAAGTAAGCAGGTGGTTCTTTTATGTCCTCGACCAATGGTGGGATATATGCTGGAATCATAAATATTTTTTTTTTTGATAGGCCAATTTTATTTATGCAGTCATTTTTTATATTTTCATTACAGGCAATAATGGCGTCCATTTGATTTAAAATCCAGAACGTTATCCATTTTTTTATTAAACTTTTTTCGATAGAAAGGTTAATACTGCGACCTTGAATGCTGATTACGTATTTACCAGATCGAAACATCGCCATGATACCAAATACGACTCGTGCTAAAAAATTTGGCGTGTGTAAATGAAAAATCTTTGATCTTTCAAATAAAAAAAGTTTAACTATAAAAAACAGCTTTCTATTCTTAACGCTGATAATCCGATTGCTGCAACTGCTATCTGAAGTACCGTTGTATAAGGTGTAATCGTATTGTGATTGATCAAGGTAGCGGGTGAGTCTTTGCAAATGTATACTGATTCCGCCATATGGCGGGGGAAAAGGTCCTACCAGTGTAATGCTTCTTGATATTTTTTGCATGATTTGGATAAGTGATTTCAAGATTTTGAACTACGTGAAAAACGAATTTATGATAGTCAATTTAAATCCCATTCATCATAGGATTTATATGTCATTTCTTTTAACTCTTCGGTCCACATTTTTAACGTATCTACGCATATATTTCTTGAAAATCGGATGTCTTCGTGAAACCATTTGGATTCAAAATCAAAATCGATTTTTTTTGGAGCAAATTTTTTAATGGATTTTCGAATGTTGTACGGTAAAATTTTTCTATACGGAAAATTTTCAGCTATAGAATGGAGCTTTCCCAAAAAAGTAAACTTATCTATCGTTTCGATCTTTTTAGGGCTAGCATGGTATACTTTTTTAATATTCGCAATTTGATATTTCGCAAC
Source organism: Desulfosarcina widdelii (assembly GCF_009688965.1). Lineage (GTDB taxonomy): Bacteria > Desulfobacterota > Desulfobacteria > Desulfobacterales > Desulfosarcinaceae > Desulfosarcina > Desulfosarcina widdelii. The sequence goes on from NZ_AP021875.1 coordinate 5,462,484, forward strand.
TCCCAACCAATAAAACAAATCATTGCAAAACTTTTGAGGATCTGACACCATCGCTTCGAATGTGCCGATAAAAACATTCTCAAACAGATTAATATAGGGTTGAATTTGATACGAGTAATGACTATTTGACATATAATCGCCAGTCAAAATCACATCCGATAATTTATTTTTCTCGCCTTCCTTCCTAACCATATGCTTATATTGGCTGACAATTCTATCAAAGGGATTCCTCATGATATAAATAATCCTTGAGTCAGGATTAAACTTATGGATACGCTCTGCCACACCCGGACGATAAGGAAGCTTTGAATACTCAGTTGAACCCTCACCAATAAATTTTTCATTTTTTACTTCTTTAAATAGTTCAATGTATTCCAAATTTCCTTTCGACCATAGTTCTTCACGTGAAAAATGCATTGGCTCTTTGACTGGAGACATGAAAATTTCAGGGTGAGATCCAAGATACTCATATAGAGATGACGTTCCGGATTTCATCGCACCAATTATAAACAGATTTGGTTTCAATTATTCACCCAGCATTTATCAAATTGTGTAACTGATTCTTCCCAGAAAAATTTATACATAGAATAGTAGAAAAATATTATGAAAAAATATTTTGTTTAAAATATAAAAATTTACCACTTTGCGTTCGATGAATTTTCTCAACGAAATCAATTTTTAATTCAAATCTTGTATAAATATTTTTAAACCCGCTCATAATCAATTCTATATCAGATTTAGTAAATTTTTCCTTTGGTTCGATTTTCAATATCACTTTCCCGGCGACATTCTGGATGTATTGGTATGCCATAATTTTGTGCTTCATTGGCCACAATGGTACGTCAGCATAAATAAATGTTATTATACTGCCGCTTTTATCTATGAAAAAATCCTGCTTTCTTCCCAATACCTTCTTGATCAATTTATGGTTGCGGCCACATTCACATTTATTTTTTTCTGGAATAGCATAGTCCATCGTACGGTATCTGATAAGCGGCGTGATATCATTGCAAAAGCTCGTCCCTACGATTTCGAAAACATTGTCGTTGCCATTATTGATCACTTCTTCTTCATTTTTAATAAATTCGACATAACTGTATTCGGGAAAAACATGGTAGTTATCGGAAACTTCACAAACCCCCGCCAGCGCGGCAAGTTCGGAAAGACCGTACCAGTGGTAAACTCTGCACTCAAAAACTTCCTGAAATAGCTCTAATTGCCAATCATGAATTGTTTCGGAACTCGCTAATATGCCTTTAAGTCCAGGAAAAGGCTCGACACTGTTTCTTTTCATATACTGAGCGAGAATGATCAGACTCGATGGATAAACATGTAAGTACTTGGGTTTAAAACTATTTATTTTAGTAATATAATGTCGCAAATTGTCATCAATCATGTGATATGAAGACAATATAAGACTGTTTTTAATTGGATCGAAATATGATGGTGCTTTATCATTAGTATTTTTTATTACATCTCCTCGAAGAACGACAGTCCGATCCCCCGAAGAATATCCATATCTTTTCCACTGTGTCATTATAAAGGCATTTTCCATTGACCTGGAAACACCTTTTTCATAGTAAAGGGATAAAGGGGCTCCGCTAGAACCACCTGTGGTTACGAGTATCGCATTAGACTTTGAATAATTTTTTGCTAACAGGTTGGATAAATTATTTCTTACGATTTCCTTCGTTAGATAGGGGATTTTTTTAAAATCATAGAAGTTTTGTATGTCTTTCAATGACAGTGCGTGTTCATCAAAAAGAGATTTATAGTAAGGAACGTTTTGGTAAGCATGGTGCAGTAGTCGTTCTGTCTCTCTCCATTGGTAATCCTCAATTTCAGCATCGGACCACCATTGGGATTTTTCCAAAAGCGAAAGGTAGTAACTATAGGTTTTCCCATATCGCAAGCGGGCAGGTACAAGGCCATATAAGTGACCAATGACAGATTTTATAAACTGAGGACTACTGTTGTATATCGATTTAAAATTTCCATATAGTTGGTCTTCAACAGAGAAAGACATGTAGTGGGTCCTCAATTTCGATCATGGTTTATTAGGCGGATCATATTCAACGGATTGATACCGAATTGAGAAAGTGCACAAGGAGGCAGTTTTCGTAATTTTGATAAAAAGTCGTAAAGGAAAAAGATAAAGATAGGGGCAAGTTTGATAATAGAGACCAACCTGATTTCAAATTTTGGGATATCTGAAATCAGGTTGGTTTTTTAAAAATGAAGGCTATCAAAATGGATGCGTTTAACAAAGCAGTAGGAAGAATATACAAATAAAAAATGCTTGTTTAGGATAGCAAAGTTGTTAGGGAACTGCTTCAACCTTGACACCTTTCACCTTACCCAAAGAATCTTGACTTTCAACAAATGCATAGGCACCCCTGTTCCAACCCAAGCTATTTTGACTGACCTCATCGATAATGATTTTGTCGGGGTCGGTTGTGCTAAATATGGTCTGGGGTCCAAGAGAAAAGTCCCAAGGAATTGGATATGACTGCCCTTGTATTTCTAATGTAATAATATTACCGGTACCCATTTTTTCTCCAGTACCTATCAATGTCGTGCTATTTTCTGTTAATCGAAAGTCCATTTCATTCAGGTTTTTTAAATGTGGGTTTCCTATGGAATTGGATTTTCCATCAGCAGAAATATTTGAAGATGAGCCCCAGTTAACCTGTGTAGAATTGTCAGAGTCATCTCTATATTCTATAATGATATTTTTGAGTGATGAATCGTATGCGTGATTGAAATCGTTTACAAAATTATCAGCAGTTGATCTTAACTTCATTGCCAATTTATAAGTGTCATTCGGTCTCGGATCAATTATGAGGTTGTTTCTGTATACGTGTGTGTTATACTGATAACCTTTTAAGGTCATGCCTATTCCACTTGACGATGTAAATAAATTAGTCCCGGCATAACCAAAACCTAAATCCGTTTGTCGTGTACCAATTTTATAGAATGTGTTGTTGAAAACGTAAACATTATTTATGCTATCATTATTGCCAGCATACCCCCCTGTATACACAGCAGTTCCCTGTGTTTTCGATACAATATTCGAAAAAATATAGATATCGTTGACATCCTTACCATCACGCCAAAGATACTTTGCAGTTCCGCTATCAGGGCAACCGTCTTTATTGCTTGAATAACCTAGAGTCGGCCCAAAAGCACTGCTGCAATCGTGGATATTATTACCGTAAGCATAAAGTCCTGCCCAGTTGCCACTGCATGTGAAAGCTGGAGAGGAATCACCCCAGGATTTATCATCACCGTGCGAATTCCAAATGTGGTTAAAACGAATAATATAGGGTCCATGAACTTCGCAGGGGTTTAAATCACCTTTCATAGCGATTGGTGGCCGGTGATGATCGGCATTAAAAGAATGAAGAATGTTGTACTCGACAAGAACATTTTTAATATTATTCCCATACAAACCGGTCATACCCCACCACGTCTTGGTACTGTACCCGATATTGTAGCTAAAAATAATATCCGACGTATGATCCAAATGCGCAAAAGCATCTGTGTTATAGTATGAATCTAAATAGCCGACATTAACAAAACTATTACCCATTCCCGGGGCTCCACCAATGGTAATATTCTTCGGCGGTGGCCAGGCCCATTCATCATAAGTGTATTTTCCTCCACGCACACCGGATCCATTAAGATCGTGAAATCTGTTCCTAGTAATGGTTAAATTTTGAACGTTGCCACCGTAAAAAATTCCGGTAACAGTCTGAGTTATATCATTATTATCTATTGTAATGTTAGTTGACGGGTTTTCATTCGTACCCTTAATATAAATTCCATTGTGCGTCTCTGAAGTACCTGTTATATAGCCGCAGTCGATGTGAAAATTCTTTATAGTAAGAAAATTTTTGCCATCGATTCTGATTAGCCCTCGGCCCCAGTCGCCATCATAACCCAATGTAGCGTCCGCCCCGTCGATAGTGATTATTTTACCTGCCGTTCCACTACCTTTTAGATAAATGATACTCTTGAACGTTCCTGAAAAATAAACCGTATCCCCTGGATCGATAGTGTCATTATTATCCGAGTCAGTCCAATTATTTGAGTTATTAAAATCATTAATGCTCCAGGCGTTGGAAAGAGTTTTTCCATCTCTGGAGCCACTACCTTCCGGGGTCACAAAATAGCTACTTTGTGCACCGAAGGATATGGATGTGCTAATTATAACGGAAAGAAAAATTATAAACTTGGTAAGGCACTTCACGAGAAAACCCCCTTAACTTATCAGGACAGATACCCGTCCGGCAGTCCTCAGATTGAATCAAAATGGCAAATCGTAATGCTGACTAAATGTACTTTTTATATCGGTTTAAAATATTGATCGCTTTAAATCTTTTTTGCTGAGCGCTCTGTCGAGAAGCTCAGCAAAAATAATGCCATTTCGAGTTATCCGTGCCTTAAAATATATCAAGAAAAACAATGGATAAAATTATCAAATTTTTCGAATGGTTATAAACTTCATGTCACAAAATAGATTTGCTTCCTAAACAGATGGTGTCGAAAAAGCAGAAAATTGATGAAAAATTTGAAAAAATTGGGCAATTTTAGATCTCCTGCGCAAAAATCAGAGGATACTATTTTGATTTGACATACACTTTTATGCACAAAGTTAGTGGCGATCAAGCAGTGTCATGAAACTACATCGGTGCCGAATTTTGCTGTGATGAATAGCTAATGATATATAACATATTGTAATTATAATCTCATTGGACTTGTATTTCTTTCGATTGAATGAGATGGAACCCATAACCAAAAATTAACCAGAATAGCTGCCCAGCTTCAATTCGAAAAACATAGCCATTGGTTACCATGGATGTACAAATTGATGCTGCGATTGCAGATAAGAAGATAATTTTTACAAAATAAGTTCCTTGTGTGAGAAAGATTTCGTAGAGTAGAAGAATATTTGTAAAAATATAAACCAGAAGGCCAAAAACGCCAAGCATCATCAGTAAAGAGATGAAATCGTTGTGGGAAGACCACACCTCCTTTTCTCCACCAATAACCCTTTTTGATTCAGTTCCAAGACCGAAACCAAGCATTTTTTTGTATAGCGGGCTGTCTGTAAACAACTTGAGATTGTGGCTCCAAAGTTTAATACGTCCGCTGCTGGCAGTGTCCAGATTACGTTGCCGATCCCATGTGTCTGCCTTCCAGAAAATTGATTGAACCGTTGATGAGAATAAAATTCCAAATCCAACAATCAAGATAACTAATATAAAAAAGTATTTTCTGCGCCAAAAGAACAAGAGAGTCGACCAAAATAACAATAAAGTAAGAATCCCACTCCTTACATACGTATTCCAAAGTGTGTAGACGGACAGAAAAAACAGGATATGAACGAGATTTTGATAGATGATTTTTACATTTTTTTTATAAGTAAGAAATAAAGCGTAAATAAATGAAAATATAACCATTGAGTGAGCAGCAGTATGTGAGCCGACATACAAACCGGTTTGCCTTAAGACGCCGCTGCCATAAACATGATGTGAAGGCGACAGTTTCAATAACATAAAAATAGCACTGCCAACAATTGGTATTGTGAAACCAATAATTAACGCATTATTAATTGTTATGGCATCGTTTTTATCACGTGTAAAAGTTCTTGCAGCGAAATATCCAAAATAGGGTAAAATCAGTTCAGGCAGAGCAGTAGGATTAGAGCCCCATAATAAACTTGAAGTGGCATAAAGGCAAAAAACAACAATGACTACCCCCAATACATCCCATTTTATTTTCGAAAAACAAAGAAATAGTAATAGCAGGAAGATATATGAAAAACCTACTGGAATTAATTTATGAAGCGGCAGTGGGGTTCGGCCTTCTAAAATGGATACGATTGGACGAGAGAAGGCTGAAAGAAGTAAAATAAAAAAGCTGATAGATAGTAAGTTAAATCTCATTGAATGAAAATATATTAAAAAGGCTAAAATTAAGTATTATGAATAATTCGATCGCTATATAGATGTCTAACTTATTAACAATAATGATCTTAATACATTAATAACGAGCTATGAGCCTAAAAGGAATTTTATACAATTTAATGCTATTATAAATTTGAACAACTAGTTGCTGTGGAAAAATTGACAGTATGAGTAAAGGCAAAACAATCAATTGAGTTTTAATACGTAGGGAGTGCCTTAAATGTAACCTCGCCATTTCAGGTTGAAAATTATTCCATAGATATTTCTTAGCTAAAAAAATATGGTAAGTGGATAATTCCATATCTTGGTTTCTATTTGATAAAATTGATCTTAAAAAATCCTCATCTTCGTCGGAAATCGTATTCTTATAGATAGCGTTTTTAATGATTTCAAAAAATTTACTGTCGAGTTTCTTTCTTAAGCTGTTGGCGGAAGGTACAATCCTATATTGTATTAATGGTTCTTCGATATTATGAAAATTACCGAATTTGGCCATGCGGTTAAATAGAACCGTATCTTGTGCTTTAACCATTTTATTGCAATATTTTCCGGCTTTTAGAAATGCATCTTTTTTAAACATAACTGAGGGGTGAATAAATGGTGTGTTGGGCAAATTCTTTTTAATTTCGTTATTGTAAATTTTTTTGGCCGTTGTAAAAACGTAATTGCCGCTGTAATCAATATTTATGGCATTGCTCCCGACTGCAATGACATCAGGATTGTCAACCATAAATTCATACTGCCGTTGTAATCGATTCGGTAGAGAAATGTCATCCGCATCCATTCGAGCAATGAGATTCGTTTTCGATTTTTCTATCCCATTGTTCAACGCCCTTGCTAATCCCGTATTCCCCTGATCAATAATTAAAATACGTGGATCAGTGTAAGATTCAAGGATCTTCCTGCTTCTGTCTGTAGAACCATCATTTACGATGATAAATTCAAAATCAGAAAATGTCTGTCCAAGTATACTATCGATTGCATCGCTGAGATATTTTTCAGTATTATATACAGACATTACAACACTAATTTTAACAGTGTCCATTTACGATCCTTGAACTTTATAGGCTTAATCATACAGCTGAAATACATACCGATAAGTTTTTTACTCAATCGCAGATGACTTATAGGCGTGCCGTATTCGTTGGTAATTATTTTTCCCCCAAAAGGAAGCAAACAAGTGAAAAAATGATATTTTGTTGAATGGATAAATGACAATTCCTTTTAGCAAGTTTTTTCGACCTTGTTTCATCTTTCCCATTTGGCAGTATTGCGCTCCAAGGCATATATGCATAAGGCTCCAGCTTCTTTTTTTGGTCTTTAATAAATCCGAATATCGTCGCAAAATGACTTCTCTTCCGATTGTCTGTCCGGATAGATTTTCACTAAGGTGCTCGTATCCATGATGAAATTTTTTGGTTAATGGCTCATCAATATATTCAAAATCCCAATTCATTGCCAACCTGATAAAAAGATCCCTATCTTCCATATACCGCATGTTTTCATCGAACATCCCTATTTTATCAATACAAACTTTACGTATGATCAATGTGCTTGTCTGTATCGGATTCTTTATCATTAATTGGGAAAGAAGGCTCCCTCTCAATTTTTTAACCTTAGTTTCATTTAAAATAACATTTCCGGTTTTTCTTTCAATAATTAATGGCCTAGAATAAATTCCACAAACGTCAGGTTTTGCTAAATCTAGAATTCTTATTTGTTTTTCCAATTTATCGGGAAACCACTCATCGTCATCATCAAGAAATGCAATATATTTTCCGGTAGCGTTTTTCATTCCAAAATTCCTGGCTATGGAAGGTCCATTTTTTCCAGTATTTTGAAGATAATTTATTCTTTTATCGTTGAAACGTTTTATGACATTCGTTGTATGGTCGGTAGAATGGTCGTCGATAATAATTAATTCAAAATCTCTGAATGTTTGATTGAGAACGCTATGGACAGCTGATTGTAAGAGGTCCGCTCTATTGTGTGTCGGCAGAATAACACTTACTTTTCTCATCTATTCGATTCCCTGCTTTTATCTATTCAAAATATTGATTGTTAAAAGAATAGAAAGTCTCGAAGTCTTAAATTTAAACTAGTTGCTAATCACCAATTGGTTTTGTATAAGTTTTTTAACCGAAAATAATATTCAGGACTGAAAAGAGAAGCAAAAAACTGAAAATAGGCAATCTTAATAAAAGGGTAAACACATATTGATTTAAAAATATAGATCCGACCCTTCTTCATATTGTTTGTCTGACAATAGTGTACACCGAGGCTAAGTAAATATCTGCTCCATCGTTTCCTATCTTGCCTAAACAATTTTGGATATCTTTTAAAAAGTTTTTCCTTTCCTACAATTTGACCTTCTAAATTTTTACTAAGCTGATCAGTGCTATGCACATAATAATTTATTAAGGGCGATGGTAAATATTCGAATTTCCATTTTTTGGCTAATTTTATCCATAAGTCCAAGTCTTCCATGTAATGGATTGATTCATCAAATCTACCGACTTTTTCAAGGCAGGTTTTTTTAACCATAATTGTCGATGTATAAATTGGGCTTTTAATCACCAGTTGCCTGAGTAGGTTTTGTTTTGGATTAACGAAAATGGGGTTTCTTTTGATCAATTGGCCTGATTTCTTGTCCATATAATTGACATTAGTAAATACACCGCATACAGTCCCGGACGATTTGCGGAGAATATCGACCTGGTGCTGAAGTTTATCAGGCAACCATTCGTCATCGTCATCTAAAAATGCGACATACTCACCGTGAGCATGAGAGATGCCATTATTGCGGTTGCCACCCGGTCCTTTCGAACCTTTATTGGTAATATATCGTATTTTAGAATTATTTAATGAAATAACGACCTGTCTGGTGTCATCGGTTGAACCATCATCTGAAATGATCAATTCGAAATTTTGATAAGTTTGACGTAGAACACTTTTGATAGCAGGTAACAAATGCTCGACTCGGTTATAGGTAGGAATAATTACACTAACTTTTGGCATATAAAAGCTCATCGCTTATCAGGTCTTTTATTTTTGTTATGACAGCATTCCTATTATATTTCCTTGATATCAAGGATCTGGCAGACTGGCCGATTTCTTCACAACGATTTTTCTCTGTTAATAATTCTATACACGCAGAGGCGAATGGTTCTGGATAATTTCGAATTAAAATCTGCTCATTATCCTTCAAATCGATACCTTCGGCTCCGACCTCAGTGGCTACAATCGGCTTGCCGTACGAGGCTGCTTCCAATATCTTAATCCTTGTTCCACTGCCCGACAAAACCGGAACACAGACAACTCTTGTATTTTCGTACAATTCGGTTAGATTTTCAACAAATCCGACAAATTCCACACCAGGAACGTTCTTTTTATACATGGAAATTCTTTCCGGTGATGAACCGGCAATTATCAAGTTGGCAGATGGCAATTTTTTTCGAATGAGTGGCCATATCTTCTGGATAAGAAATTCGGCAGCCTGAACGTTGGGCCGGTGCTTATAGGTCCCTAAAAAAAGCAGACTCGGACTGGAGGGAATTTTTTGAACCGGGGGTATTTCAACGGCATTCGGGATGTTTAAGATCCCATCATGTTTCCATATGGTTTGCAGGTATCGTTGGTCTTCTTCTGAACAAACGAATGTACGCTTGGCCATTTTTATTGCTCTGTATTCACTAATACAGATTGCTGGAACCAATAATAAATTTAGCAGTTTTGACAAAAAGCCTTTAGAGTGTCGCAATCCTCGCAAAAAGGCGATATGTTCTATGTCATCCAAATCAAAAAAAATTGGAGGTAGCTTTTGTTTGGTTTTGAGCAGTGGGCACATAGAGACCAGGCGATGTACAACAACTGCATCCGGTTGTTTCTTCAAACACCTTTCAAATGCCATAACTTGCTCAATACCAGAGGTACTCTGATAGAACGGCAGGTTGTGCAATGATAAAATTGATTTTACTGTTCTCTTGATCCTTGACCTAACATCTTTTGCTTTTAAATATTTGCACAAATATAGTTTGATCGAAACGTTGAAATGATTTGAAAATTCTTTCTCCAATCTGAGTATTTCATTTTTAGAAACACATATATTTTCAGGCACATAATACAATAGATCGATATCTGCGATATTCTTGATTGCATCCAAAAGGGTATTGAAACGTTTGAATACACCATGAACATCTGTTGTTAAATTTTCAGGAAAATATCTCGAAACTAAAAGAAATCTCATGGTCAAAGATATTGAATATTGCGAATGATTTGGATGGTGAAATTTAAATATTAAACAAAGTTCAGTTATAAATAGCGATGGATGGAATCATCCCGAGAGATGCGAATATATAATTAATGTAACAAACATTTTCTATTATTAAAAAGTAGCTTTGCCGCCAACCGTGCAAACCTTGATTTTAAAGATATATCAGGTGAGTTGGGCCAATAATAATAAGGAAAATATTTTCCGACAAAAACAATTGCAACGGCTTTTTTAATCGGATTTTTTATTTTTCTTGCAAATTGATGGATTGAAACTCGGGTAAACAACTTCATTCCTTTCTGATAAATTTCTTTGCGATTCAGGGTATCCTGTAAATAGATCATGTCCAGTGCAATTCGAAAATCTTCACTCCAGCTAAGCACATTTGCATAATTTGTTCTTTGGCCGACATGTTTTCTAAAGCTTGATTTGATGTCTATAATATTCATAATAGGATTATTATTGGACAGTTTTATTATCGCAAATCCGTCTTCAAAAAGATTGTTTTTAGATTTAAAACCACCGATTTTTTTTAGAGCTTTGGTATTAAATAGCGTGCTACATAAATAAAATGATGTCTTCCAACTAACCCATGCTGCAAACATTTCTATAGGGTCATTAGTATAAACCTCGTTTGGTTCTTCCTGTATGATGTTGTCGTTTTTGTCAATAATCCTTGTGCCTGTACGGATAAACGCATATTTAGTTGAATAATCTGCCTCTTTCATACAAGTTGAAACAAAGTCGGAATCGATAAGATCATCATCATGCAACAAAAGAAAATAGTTACCATTTGCCTTTTCTAAACAAAAATTATAGTTCCGATTCGGGCCTATATTGGAATCCTGACGAAAATAGAGAATACGTTCATCCTGGAAACCGGTAACGATTTCCTTTGTATGGTCATTAGAGCAATTATCAGACACAATTATTTCAATATTTGAATAGTCTTGGTTGCATGCACACGAAATTGCGTTGGAAAGCGTACTATTTGCCCTATTGTATGTTGGAATGCCGATGGTAACAAGAGGGATTTTATTGTCCATGGATTTAGCCTTTTTATAATTAATTTTCATGATTGATTTTTAAGAACAATTTTTAAAAAATACGTCGATGTATTGCTTTAGCATTCCCACTAACTTATATGTTTCCAACTCATTTTTAAAAGACGGTTCGGTATAATATTTTATATTTTTAACCGGCGCTGAAATTCCAATTGGAAAAACGAGTCTTTTAAGTAATCCGAAAATTTTTATAATGTAGTCGCGTTTATTGTCCTGGTCGTAAATTGAACTGAATATCACATCAGATCTTCCTTGCCAATAATAACGTCTGATCAACCATGATTTATTAACACGATTTTTAGGAATCCTATGAAAAACAACGGCCTTGGGCGCATAATAAACAGTAAATCCTGCCTTGTTTACACGATAAAATATTTCTACTTCTTCATTTGATGCTAGGCAGTTTTTTATCCTTCCTAATTCTGGATTAAAGTCACCTATATTTTCAAAAACGCTCTTTCGAAAAGCCATATTGAGGCCATACGGGTGTTCAGGAAAAACCATCACTTTTTCTTTTTCACCGGAATTGGTTGAACCATAAACGTTAAAAATACTTTGGTTCATCCATTCTGGTTTCGCCGCCTCAAATTGGGGTATTGATTTTCCGCCAACGCATGATACTTCGGGATGTTCATCGAATATCTTTAAAAGCGCTTTAACCCAGTTCCTGTCAAAATAGATATCATCATCAGCAAACGCGATGATATCTTTTGATGCCTCCAATATACCTCTATTTCTAGCACTTGACAGGCCTGCTTTTTTTTCACAGAAGTAATTAACATTTTCGCTGCAGGAAGATTGGAAACTATCAACGATTTCAGATGTATCATCCGTTGATCCGTTATCCACAACGATAAGTTCGATATCTAAACCTGATTTTTCAACTTCGCGCCAACTATTCAGTGTTTCTGCGAGAACATTGGCACGGTTATATGAGCAGATAATCACTGAAATTGAATGCATAACCAAAATTCCAAATATTAGGTAGACGTTGGCAAAACGCCAATTTATTTTCTCAGAGATCAGTCTATAAGATAAAATACGGAAGGGAAGGTTTCAATTCCTGTGGATAAACGGAACGTTTTTCTTCCGCTCATAAGGCGAGATACACTGCTCTCCGGATCATCAATATCTCCGAAAGAAAGAGCCCCGCCACTGCAGGTTGCTACACAAAGTGGTGTTGCGTCGACGTCAAGACCAGGAATCAAGCCTTTTTCACAACCTGTGTCGATCCTGTCTGCACAGAAATTACATTTGGTGCAAACCCCTTCGCGCGATTCATGCTTCTGGTTGGAAGTAGGGCGGTCTATCGCTGATTGGAAATTATGCTGATATCGATAAATGGTCCTTGCATCGTAGGGGCATGCCAACACACAGTATCCGCAGCCAATACACTTTTCATAGTCGATATCTACGATGCCATCTTGTCTTTGAAAAGTTGCACCGGTAGGGCAAACTGATTTGCATGGAGGTTTCTCGCAGTGCATGCAGCTTCGTGTAAGAGTAAAACGTTTCCTGCTTTCGGGCAATGGTTTCGTTAAGGCGGCATGCTTGCGCCACATGCCTTCCGGGATATTGTTGCCTTGACTGCAAGCGACAATGCAGGCCTTGCATCCGATACATGAATTTAAATCGATAACCATTGCCCAGTGCGTCATCTTGGATTGTAAATCCTGTTCCTGATCATTGCTGTGTGTCGGCGGGAACTATTCATACAATATCGCCTTGATATGATCCGCCAGCCGCAAAACCAATGCAATCGTCGTAAGCACCGGATTGGCATAACCGCTTGTCGGGAAAACAGATGCTCCGCCGATATACAGATTGGCTATGCCATGAACTCGACAATCCGGATCGACGACCCCCTGGGAGGGACTTGAATGCATCCTTGTGGTGCCCATATGATGCCACCCGCCATGAATCCCTTTTGGTACCGCATTTCTCTGCGTTTCAATCAGCAAATGCCCTAAGCCGGACTTTTGCAGTACACGATCTAAAATTTCTTGGGCCCGCGTCATGGTATAGGTGTCCAACTCGGTGAGCTGCCAATCCAGCTTGATTCTCAATTGGCCCAATGCATCCTTCTCATCATCCAAAGAAACTCGACTTTGTGGATTCGGCGCTTGCTCCATCATGGGGTTCAACCGGTAGACCGTAATCTGCCTGGCACGGTCGAAAATATTCTTGTAGTGACTTGCGGTTGTTCGATAAATAAATTGGAGAATTGATTTAGGGTCGGCTGATAGCTTGCCAAAATGACGGATTATTTCCGCAAACGGGGCCTTTTTTTTCAGGTTGTTTTTAATCTCTATGCATGCAGCGACACCCGGCTTATCATATCCCATGAAATTTCTATAGCTGAGATCATAGTCCGGATGAATGGATGTAACCCAATTGAGGAGCTTTTCATTTCTTAGTGTATGTTCGCTTAACGCAATTTTTCCCATGACCGCGGTTTGGTGCTTTTTGAAAATCCCGTACAGCGCTGTTGCATTGGACACCTTGATATTTTCAGGGAAAAAAGCACTGCACCATAAATGAGGGTGCTCCATAAAATAACGGCCTACCAGATCGTTACCATTACCCAGTCCTGTGGATTGAATTTTATTCGACAGCAGCAGCAGGCGTGGTACTTCCAGGCCACCCATAGCCAGAATGTATATTTTAGCTGCTATTGAGAATCTGTTCCCATTCAGGCATTTAACCTTAATCCGTCTGACTTCATTCGCTTGTTCATTGGTTTCAATTTCTACAGCGTTGCCATGTAAAAATGTCCGTATATTGTCTGCCTTTTTAACCGCATCTGCATAATCCTTGAAAAAAACATTACGATCGCCAAACTGAAAAATCGTCGTGTTGATCCGATCGTCTTTGAATTTCAGTTCATCGCGGATGCCCGGATCAATCCAATTTTGCGGTTCATAGCGATATGGGCCAATTCGGCAAACCTGTTGGGCCCGTTTATAATAGGGGTCCAAATAGTTTTTATTGAAAGGCCAGCCACTATGCGGCACCCAATCCCTCACTTCAAAATCGATTGGGTCCATGGGCCTTAACCTTACCCCCATACCGCGATCAGGCAGGTTTATGATCCAAAAATGACTTGTACCGCCTAAAAACCGAGCTCGGGCGCTATCCAACGAATAATATGGTAGGCCCACATTTTTGCCCCAGTTCAACGACTGAGTCGCCTTATCGGCTTTCTCTCCCCCACTCTCCAAAATGCAGAGATCGACTTTGGTACCGATAAACTCCTGGGCAACCGTAAGCCCTGCTACGCCGGCGCCAACAATGCAGACATCTGCCCTAATCAGCTTGTTCTCTTCTATCGTCCTGGAATCTATAAACATTCAGGAATCGTTGCTCTTATAAAACCCGCAGCTTGTGTTTAAAATGCGCTTTCTCTGCTCCCATGAGACAAAATCCTATAAGAAATATCAGCCCGGCATGGAACAGCTTCAGAACGCCGCCTGGCTTTATGCTTTAAATTTGTCTGCCAAATCATTTCTCATTTTTATAGCTTTTGCAGGAGTCCCCGCGGCGATGGCGTTCTCCGGGATATTTTGGGTCACAATTGATCCCGCCGCAATAACAGCGCCATCTCCAATTTCTACACCGCCTAAAACAATCACACCGACGCCCAGCCACGCCTCGCGGCCAATGGTAATGGGGCCTTTGGATTCAAGAGGCTGCTCCATAATCGGCCGGCCGGGAGCTATGCCGTGATCGTATGGATACAAGGCACAATTCGGTGCGATCATGGTACCGCTGCCAATCCGAATGGAGGAAACATAGGCATTCAGTTGACAGCGTGGATGGATACTGACCTCATCTTCAAGGAGGATGCTGCCACCATGCGCTGTTTCCAAAATGGTATGTCTGAATATATTAACCTGGCTGCCCAATTCAACAGGCCCACCGCCTGAATTTTCAAATATGATCGCGTGCTCACCGATGAACACGTTCGGCCCCATTTTCAATTTGGAATGATAAATAGTGGCGTTAGGTTCAATAAAACCGTGAGCATTCATTCTGGCCAGGTAGACCCTTGCCTTGTGCGGCGGCGCAAACCAGGAGGCCAATCGGGATGCTGTCCTTCCGACCGCAGTCGGGCCAGCATAGTGCATCCAGAAACGGATCCAGCGCTTTGAGAATGCGTGATAAATTCGGTTGTGGTCTTTAGTGTTCCAGGATTGAAAGTCCATATTTTAATTGCCCCTTGCATCCGCCCCACAAAGGCAACCGGATTTCGCTCTAATCTGTGTCCGCCTGGAAAACAATAGGGCGATAATAACCAGCGGCCAGAATGATGCCAATCTTCTGGCAAACGCTTCCAAAAAACAGCAGTCCCCCTGATATTAGGTATAGACCCTGCGAGAGAAGGGCAAACCTGTCGGAACCAATTGACAAAAAAAGTAGAAGCATGAAGCAAAGGGGCACAATGTGCCCCAATCCACCGATTAGCAGCAATGCAAAGGGCCGCCTAAGAAAGTCTACCGATTTTCTGAACTCTTCCCTACACTGCCCAAAGAGGTAAAAGCCCCAAAGCAGAAGATTACAAAAAGAAAAAACAATGAAAAACAGTGTTGGAATCTTGGCCGTTGCTGAATCGGCATGGGTGTTGATTAACACCAGTCCATTAGCAGCTATCATGCCCGATGTAACAAAAAGTATTGGGATCAGCCTTTCGTTCCAGGCGCTTACTGCGACGGCACCGAACACCATGAACCCTTGACTGAGCAGCAGGATTAAGGCTGCCGTCCCTCCTGCTGCAGTAATCCATTTGAGCGGGTAAAAATAGCTGATCAAGGCAAAAATAATGAAGTTTACACCGGCAAAACTCTCGATCGACATCCACGAAGAACCCATGTTGCTGAATAAACGGTATGCCCTCGCCGGCCTACCGGCTTCCATGGATAGAAAAAAAAAGCCGCTGCAGACAATGATTGCTGCCAGTAACTGGAATGGAATGATCTGCACTTCGACCGGCCATTTACCGCCGAAAACCGGAAAGAGCGCGCCGAACAGATATACGCCGGCACCTGCACCACCCAACGTCAGGTTGACAACTGCCGGCCATTTCCATGTCCGTTGCCGAGAAGACTGTAAGATTTTCAAAAAGGACAATTCGACGTCCATTGTGCAGGGACCAACCAACGGGTCGATAAAATAGCTATTATTTTTAAAAGTTAGGGATTATTGGCTATCCGGTTTAACGAATAACTTTGGTGGGGTGGGTGAGGGGGCGGGTCTTTTAGACAAGCCCCCTAATTTTTTAAGCGTACCACTCTGGCAAGATGGAACCGAAAATGGTCTGAAAATGCCGGTGAACGCTACTTCCCATATACAACGGCGTAGTTGCTGCGGTATTCGGAAGATGAGCCCGGTCCGTAATTGCCGCCCAAATTGACGCACTGGCCAGCATCAAACATTTTTCGGTACAGCTTCATTGACGGCTGTGTGCTCAAAGAGGTTTGGATATCACCGTATCTCGTATATCGTTCCCATCCATTCAACCAATCCGGTACCGAAGCGGACCTGCTGTCAAAAAGGACATATACCCACCATGATACCGGCGTAGTGAATTTTATATATCCACTGGCTGAGTTGTCATACTTTTCATCGTTGGGCGTTTGAATCAGCGTTCGACCCAGCATCCAATCCGGAATGCCACCCGTGATTGTATAGCTGCGGTCAGTATAGTACGAGACCCCAACTATCATCGAGGTCGTGTTAAAATCGCCGTCCAGTGTGCAAGTGACCGGACTGCTGGTTCCGTTGCCGTAAAAGACAATGTAATTACTGACAACGCTACCGGTAAAACCTGGTGCCTTGTTGGCCCCGAAATTAATGATATCCCCAGCATCATAGTCTTTGCTATATATTTTCAAAGACGGCTGTGTCGACAAGGATGTCAGAATCGTATCCCCCGTATCCAGAAAATCGTTCAGCCAGGTGGGTACACTAATGGCCCGACTGTCATAGGCCACATATACTGTTCCGTCATACGGCATGGTAAAACTTAAATAATCGCTGGAATCAGTGCGGTTCCGATCGTCGTTCGGAGTGATTATCGTTTCCATCCCCTCGTACCAGGTAGGTACGTTGGTTAGCTGATAGTCCCTATCCGTGTAATACTCAACACCCGTAATGAGTGTGGTTTCAGCAAACCTTGAATCAAGCTCGCCGGGGGGCGTCGTAGAGGTGTCATCTCCGGTTGTCCGTGCGCTTTCATCCGGTCCGATGCCCGATGGGAAATAGGAGCTATCCTTGGTCAATATAAATCGGTCCAATTCGAAGCCATCTTCCCGCATGGCGACCATGATTGTGTGCTCGCCCGCAGAAAGATCCAGGTAAAGTGCGTTATAGATGCCACAGTGTTCGGCATCGGTACGGCGATTGCCGGACCACTGCCAGAGGTTCCAGTCCCCGCACCATTGCGCCGAACTGCCTGAAGTCGGCCATTGGCCGTCGTATCCAAAGTGAACGCCGTTGTCTTCTGTACCGGTCCAGATCGATCTAGCGCGAATATAGTAGCGCCCGGCCGAGTTTATCTTGACCGGATAGTTCATACGGGGGGCATTATTCCCGGTTGCGAAAAAATTGACGTTTTCCTGCAAGGGATCCTCATGGGTCACACGGGTATCAGGCAGGGCTTCAACATATTTCCCATTTCCGGCACCTGAGGTGTGGGCGCCGTCGGGATCAGGCGTGGGCGACGACGATCTGGGAAAAATATACCAGTCCCGAACGCCGGTGTTCGCTTTGGACTCGTAATTTTCCGCTTCTATGACAACTCGCCCATCGACTTCCACGAATGGATCAGCGGCAAAAGCATTCAAACCGGAAAACAAGAAGAGTGCCATTATACTCAGCAGCAGCGTGTTCCGAGCATGTGGCAGAGATAAGCTTCCCATTGAAACTCCTTTCTGAAAAATCGGCTGCAGATAGCCTGTGAAATGTTGTTCTGTGGATGCCAACGGAACCAACCGGGATAGCATCAGCAATTGCATAAACCCAAAGAAAAATTCAAACTGTATTCGCAATTCCAATGCCAAATCATAATCGATTTGGCATAAATCTTAACTATTCGTTTATAAAACACAATTATCTGAAATTGATCTCCGTTTTGATCGATGAAAAACATAGTGGGAAAAAATGGTAACCAGTCAGTGCAAAAATGGTAACCAACTCATTGGCAAAATTATCGAGAGAGCTTTGAAAACCGGTTTATAAACTTCATGTTAGGTGTTTGCAGGACATGCCTATATCAATATTTTATTTCCGTCAATGATTGCTTTTTCGGTACTCAAATACCGTCAGCCACCGGTGGATCAGGAGCCGGTTTATATTGGGTCGTCCATTTTAGCATCGGCCTTACGATTCCCGGAAAACTCCTGGCATAATCACCTCGAGCGGAATCGCCCTCCATGCTATCGACCACTTGAAAGGCAATTGCAGATTTTTCCATGAATTGGACGTTATCCGGATTCAGCGTCAATAGGTTGCAATTTACAAAAATCATCCCTTCTGCAAGCATGTTTCCGGGGATATGAACGATGCTGATGAACCGTCCCTGGGGGCGGGGCTTACGCCGCCAGTCGGGGTCAAGATCCACGGCCGTAAAAATACGCAACCCCTCCTCGTTGTTGAAGGCAAATATCGGCAGCAGCACGAAGCCGTCTTTAAACACATCGTATGCCATTTCCACTGTAACTGGTTGCCGGATGTCGATATAGTCCGTGACCCTGCCGTCGCTTGCTTTTATTCTTGCGGATCTTAGACGGGCAACATTGCCACCGGGTGCTTTTTCCTGGTCCGACCACTCTCGAGCAGCCATCGTACCATATCCCGATGTCAGGTAGTGACTGACCACCTGATCTGGAGAACCGTCCTTTACGATCTTGCCCTCTTCAAGCAACATGACCCGGTTGCACAATCTCGTGACTGCAGCCATGTCATGGGAGACGAAAACGACGGTGCGGCCCCTTCCGCCGACATCTTCCATCTTGCTCAAACACTTTTTCTGGAAATCTGCATCCCCAACAGCAAGGACTTCATCGATGATCAGAATGTCCGGTTCCAGATGAGCTGCTACCGAAAATGCCAGTCGTACTTTCATTCCACTGGAATAGCGTTTAACCGGTGTATCAATAAATTTTTCTATCCCTGAAAAAGCGACGATCTCATCAAATTTACGATCGACCTCCGCTTTTTTCATTCCCAATATCGTACCATTCAGATAAACATTTTCCCTTCCGGTCAATTCATTGTGGAAACCGGTACCGACTTCCAAAAGGCTTGAGATCCTCCCTCGAACCCTGGCACGGCCGCGAGTTGGATGGGTAATTCTGCACAAGATCTTTAACAGGGTCGATTTGCCCGCGCCGTTGCGGCCGATAAAACCGACGACCTCACCTTTTTTAACCTCAAACGAAAGATCCTTCACCGCCCATAAAATGTCGGAATCCGTTTTGTCCGGTTGTTCACTGGCGGACACTTCGGCTTCCTTGAAATGGTAGAGGGCGCGGTACCTTTTAAAATTTTTGATGGGACTTTTAACGAATCCAAAAAGGGTTTGCGCAAGATTGTCCCTGATCTCGTTTCTACTTCCGATTCTGTATATTTTGCTTATTTTTTCTACTTTAATGGATAGATCCTGATCCAAAATCTGGGTCCCCTTGAGCATTTGATAAGCCGATTCAACTAAAAAATGGTTAGGTTGCCACTGCCGGACGAGTTAAATAACGTCTACAAACACTTTCTCCATATGCGTAAAATAAAGCGCGCCGCTGATCAGCAAGACCGTAGCTGTAATCAATCCTGGCCAAATGAAAGCCCAAGGCATTGGCACTCCCAATAAACAGGCCCTGAAACCCTCGATGGTACCCACAATTGGATTCAGGGAATACAAAAGGCGCCATTGATTGGGGATGTTTGAAGCAGAATAAACAATCGGTGCCGTATACATAAGGATTCGGGTCACGAAACTCATGGCATATTTTACATCCCGATAGCGGATTGCCATTGCCGACAGCCAGAAACCTACACCTGCGGCGATACAGGCCATATGTAAAATAAAAAGCGGGAGCATCAGCAGGTTCCATGTGGGAACAATTTTGTAATAAACCAGTGCAAATAGGACTATGACAAGGGAAATAAAAAAATCGACCATCTTGGACAAGACAGCCGTTAGCGGAAATATCAATCGGGGAAAATATACCTTCCCGAGAATATGCTGCCCGATCACCAAGCTCTGGCTGGATTGTACCATGGCTTGCGACATATATGTCCATGGGATAATCGCGACAGTCGAAAAAAGAAAATAGGGGATTCCATCTGTATTTATTTTAGCAACCTTACCGAAAACAATGGTAAATACGATTATTTGTGTCATTGGCTGAATGATGGCCCAAAGAAAACCCAGAATGGTCTGGGCATACAAAACTTTTATATCCCGCCAAATAAGGAAGAGAAGAAGATCGCGGTACTCACGAAGTTCTTTGAAATTGACGAGACCCCACCCTGATTTGGGTTCAATCGTGGTTATGATTTCATCACCCATATTCATGGTGTTTTGATTATTCAATTGGCGCGCCACGTTTACCAATTCCTTGGTGATTTTCATTTTAAACTTTTAGATTTCTGTAATTTACAGGATTTATAGACACAAACTTCAAAAAGAGAACAAGGTTGTGAGAAAACTGAGAGAAAAGTTGCTTAACGGTATGCATACATTTCTCTGAAAACCAAAAAAGGCGAATACTCCGGCATCTAAAAGTTATTGAAAATACAGATTTTGTTCATCCCTCAGTTTGTCGCAGAGCCGGCCTTTCGGCAAGATAACGTTATCATATGTGACTGGCTGATCGATTGGAATATCCGTTGACAAACGGCATCCCTCGCTGAGCCCCATGGGCAATAGATTCTCCTTTTGGCTAACCTCTACATTTTCGAGCATCCCATAGCAGGTAAACCCGCCGATGCCGTCGAGCATGTCACCGGCCTTGAGGTTTCGTTTTGCCACCGTAATGACATCGCACACTGGGCCTGACACAGGTGCAATGGCCGCGTCATGAAACAAAACCGCTCTAGCCACTGTCAGGGGCACCTCAAGATGAGGAAGATGATAGGGAACGTAAAACGGATAGATGGGGCCAGCGCCCATTTTAAAATACTTCATATAATTGCGCCGCTCCGGATGATCGTTATGGCCCAATACAAACACACCTGGTCCGGGTTCGGCACCGATGATGTAATCCACCAGACCGCCGCCCATCAATTGGTCGAGAGGAAAAAGATCAACAGCCTCATTGACATGTTTGCAGCGCGGTCCGTACATTCCTCGTTTTCCGGCTTTAAAGCCCGTGGCGTTGGCTACCACCGCATTCTCCATGGAAATTTTGGTTCCGTCGGCAAACGATGTGGCCATTTCCGGAGAGAGCCCGTGGGCCTCGGCGAATCCTTTCTGGGTTTCCGGCGTCCGGTAATAATCCTGCAGCCCTTTGATGTTACCAACCAATACCGGATCGTAACCGATTGATTTGACAAATCGATAGAGATTCATCATTACGCCGGGCTGATCACCATCGGCGTTAGTGACGACAACGCCGGCCCTGTCGGCGTAGACTTTGAGAATCGGCCCTACGGTCGCATCCAGTTCCGCATTCATCAGGATCATGTGTTTTTTGTTTTTAATCCCGTTCAAAGCCACATGCGCGCTATACTCCACATGTCCGGTCGCTTCGATTATCGCCTCGATACCCTCCGCCTCACAAAGCAGGTGTGGATCGTCGGTGACGGCATAAACACCTTTTAAGACGGCTTCGTTGAGCTGTGAGACATTTTCCACGGTTTGCACCGAGCCAACGCCTGCTTCACGGTAAGCCCGTTCAGCCGCCGAAAGGGTCCGGTTGGCAATCGCCGCCACCGTCATCCCCGGAAGGTAGCGTTCGATTTGCAAGGTGATGCCGCGTCCGATATACCCGGCGCCCACCAGCCCGACCTTAATCGGGTTATTGTTATCGTGTCTTTTTCTCAAGGCGGTGTCGACGATAATCATCGCTTCTCCTTTTCGGCAGTTATTTGCGTCATCGCTGCAACAAGGCTTTCCGGTGTACCGATATCAATATAGCGGCCCTCGTCAAAAATCACGCTGGCCACGTTCAGGCCCGAATCCAAGGCCGTCTGGATAACATTGCCGACATAATACTCACGGCGGCGGCCCTTGGGGACGGCGTTGTATTCTTCTGCCACCAAGGGTTCGGCGTCATCCAGTGCACGTTGCATAAACCTTGTAAACGTCGGCGACCAAACGGCAATAATCCATGTAAAGGTCAATGTCGTTGCCGCCGGTTTTATGTCAATCCCTTGAATACCGCCATTGCGGTCGAGGCGGACCATATCCATCTTCGACGGGTCCGATGCCCGGTACAATCCCATAACCAGATCGGCGCCGGAGGCACTTTGCTTTTCAAGCAGACGGGAAAATGCGTTCACCGGTGTAAAGCGAATATCGGGAAACCCGAACAAAACAGTCGCATCACGAACAAAGGGAAAGGCCTGCCTAAGACTGAATGGTGCACCATAGGGGCAATCGGTAACCACATAGGCTAGATCAGCGCCTGTCAACCGGCCCGGGCCAAAATAGGCTGGGATGTCCCATTTCTCGCGATTAATCACGATAAAGGCTTTACCGGCGCCGGCCCTGACCATGCTTTCCAGCAAATACTGACTGATCGCTTTGGGGCGGAGGGCATCTTCCCCCTGGCCTGTCCCCAGTGCCTGCAGTCCAACCGGAAGCAGTTCTTTGCTGCAAGGCAGCGGCTGGATGCGGCTGGCTTTCCCTGCCGCGGGCAACAGACCGATTAATTCGTTCCTCAGCGCGCCTCTAATCTTAACCATTGACCGTCGAAGTGGTAAACATAAATGGATCAATCAGTGAAATCCGGCCATTGCCGGTCTTTATCTGACAGAAGAACCCCATCCACGATGGGCCAAACGATGTTGAATCGGGGATCGTTCCATCTTACCCCTTTTTCCGCCTCGGGAGTATAAAATTGCGACACCATATAAGCCACTTCGGAATCGTCTTGCAAAGTTTGATATCCGTGGGCAAGGCCTTCGGGAAAATAAAGCATGCGGCCGTTATCTTCCGTCAGTTCAACGCCGAACCACCGGCAGTAGCTTGGCGACGCCGGCCTCAAGTCAACGACGGCGTCGAAAATGGCGCCCCGGATACAGCGCACCAGCTTGGCTTCTCCATGGGGGGCGGCCTGGTAGTGCATTCCCCGCAAGGTCCCTTTGTGGTGACTCAGTGCCGTATTGGCCTGTACCAGTGATGTAGAAAGTCCATGGGTTTCAAACTCCCGTCTGCAGAAGGTCCGGGCAAAGTAACCCCGAGGGTCCTGGATTTTTTCAAGTTTTATAACGACCACGCCCGCAATCTCGGTTTTTTCAAACTTCATAATGATCGCTCTCCCATCCCGATTCCCTCGTAACGGTCAAAATCCTTTTTATCGAGCATCCTTCTGCCGTCAATGACCAATGGCTGGGGATGCATGGCCTGGACCAAACGGGGCAGGCGCTTGAAGGCGTCCCATCGGGTAAGAATCGCCACCGCACTGGAATCGGCAAGTGCGTCTTCCAAAGTTTCGGCGTATGTGATGGCGTCGCCAAACAGTTTTTTTGCCTCATTTCTAGCCACCGGATCGAATGCATGGATCCTTGCGCCTTGCTCAACGAGTGTGTGAATGACCGGTATGGCCGGCGATTCGCGCATGTCGTCCGTTTCAGGCTTGAATGCCAGGCCAAGGATGGCAACGGAAACACCTTGCAGACTATGAAAGTGTTTTTTTAACATTGCAATAATCTGTCCGGGTTGCTCACGATTGATCCGGATTACTGCATCGAGAAGACTCATCGACTCTCCCAACGATTGTCCATAGGCGATGAGAGCCTTGACATCTTTAGGGAAACAGCTGCCGCCAAAGCCGCATCCGGCCTCGATAAACGTGGTGATGGCGGGTACGATCCGGCGCCCGTTTTCCCCTATCGGGCTCAGCCGTTTGTCCAAATGAACGCCCTTCATCACTTCAGCGACGTCTACTTCCCCGGATTTTTTACATAAGTTACCGATTTCATTAGAAAAAGATATCAGCGTCGCCAGCAGCGAATTGGCAGTGTATTTGATCATTTCAGCCGTTCGGGAATTGGTAGATAGGATATTCGCCGATGTGAACGGCTCGTAAAGCTGCCGCATTACACCATGGCTGCGTGAATCACATGCTCCCAGAACGATGCGGTCGGGTCTCATGAAATCGGCCACCGCATCCCCTTCGCGCAAAAACTCCGGATTCATCCCAACTCCGAAATCCGCGCCTGCTTTTTTTCCCGAGGCGTTCTCCAGTGCGGGTGTCACAACGGAATCGGTCGTTCCTGGTATTACCGTGCTCTTCACCACCACAACATGGTACGCCGATTTGGTTTTTAGCGCGTCGCCGATCATTTCAGCCGCTTGCCGAACAAAAGACAGGTCGATGGCCCGGCCGTCAAAGGGTGTTCCTACGGCTATCATGGAAAGTTCGGTTTCATGCACCGCTCGTTCCAGATCGGTGGTGGCAGTCAGGCGGGTGCCCAAATTTTTTTGTAGCAACTCGTCAAGGCCCTGCTCATATATCGGTGAATCGCCTCTGTTGATTTGATCGACTTTTGCTGTGTCCACATCCACGCAGATCACCGTATGCCCAAGTTCCGCCAGGCAAACGCCGGAAACCAACCCCACGTATCCCGTACCGACGACCGATATCTTCACTAGGCCTCCTCTGCATTCTGATTGTCCCGATACCACAACAGCGAGCGACGCAGGCCCTCGTCAATCCCGGTTTGCGGACAGTACCCCAATTCATCCATCGCCTTGTCGATTCTCGGACAGCGCCGGTTGGGATTGTCCACCAGGTAGGTTTTCTCCTCGCTGGTACGGGTGATGACGGATCCCTTGTATCCCCACATGGCTGCTGCCTGGGCTGCCATCCTGCGGGCCAATTCCGCCATGGATATCTCGGGAGTTTCCGTACCGATATTGTATGCCTGGCCGCTGCAGCCGTTGATCAGCACCTTATAGTAGCCGACGACTGCATCGGCGACATAACAGAAGGTTCTTGTTGGCTTCCCGTCGGACAGCATGACGATATCCTCATTCCGGAAGATATTTCGGGCAAAATCGGGAATCACCCGGCGATCGGTAATTTTCAAACCCGGTCCGTAATTGTTGAATGGGCGCGCGATTCTAATCGGCAAATCATATTGTCGGGCAAAGTTCACACATAGGGTTTCCCCGTAACGTTTGGATTCGTCGTAACACGCGCGTGGTCCGGTAAAGGAAACATTGCCATTGTAATTTTCCGAAGTGGGTATCTGGTCGGGTGCCGGATCGCCGTAGACCTCGCTGCTCGAGTAGAACAGGAACCCTTCCGGTACATGCCTTCCCCCCTGGCGCTGATGTTTTACATATTCTAAAAGGTGGCGCAGGCCGTTGACATTGGCGTCCATCGTCTCAATGGGGTATTGGCGGTAGAATGTCGGCGAGGCAATCGAAGCGGCATGAATGATAAAGGCAAAGTCATCGGGCAAATCATTCGGCAATGGCCGGGCGATATTGTGGGTGCGCAACGTAATACCCGATTGTGCTTCCAGGCGCGCCAGCCATTCAGGCAATCCCCGTATCAGATTGTCCAGTATGGTTAGACCGATCTTATGGGTGGGACGAAATTCTCGATTCCAAAAATCGATCACCTGGACAAGATAATACCCTAAAAATCCTGCTCCTCCGGTGATTAATAGCTTTTTCCCGCCCATGGTGCCCAGGTCTTTTTCAAGCTGCTTGCACATCGAGGCCAGATCCTGTTCGACAATACGCTTCCCGTTTTCCATATGCTCACTTGTAGTTAGGGGTTGATCGATTTATGGGTCGGCACAAATAGGACCTTACCAGGCCTTCCACGGAGCTCGGCCGGCCTGCCAGAGATCTTCAAGTACATTCTTATCCCGCAAGGTGTCCATGGGATGCCAGAAACCGTAATGGCGATAGGCAGCAAGCATGCCTTCACGGGCCAGATGTTCCATCGGCTCTCGTTCCCACACCGTGGCATCCCCATCGATATAATCCATTACTTCGGGACCAAGCACAAAAAAGCCGCCATTGATCCAGGCCCCGTCACCTTGCGGTTTTTCTTTGAATGACGTAATGATGTGTTCGTCTTTGTTCAAACTGAATGCACCGAACCGTCCGGGAGGTTTCACGGCAGTAAGCGTGGCCAACACCTTCCGGCTTTGATGGAACTGGATCAACTTGTCGATATTCACGTCGCTCACCCCATCGCCGTAGGTCAGGCAGAATGTCTCGTCCCCGACATATTCCCGCACCCGCTTCAGCCTGCCGCCGGTCATGGTGGACTCCCCCGTGTCGACCAGCGTTATCTTCCAGGGTTCCGTTCCGTTCTGATGTACCTTGACGTCGTTATTGCGCAGGTCGAATGTAATATCTGACATATGAAGGGTGTAGGTCGCAAAATACTCCTTGATCATGTATCCTTTGTAACCCAAACAGATGATAAATTCATTGATTCCATGGGCAGAATAAATCTTCATGATATGCCAGAGCATCGGTTTGTCACCAATTTCCACCATCGGCTTGGGTCTGACACCCGTCTCCTCGGACAAGCGCGTTCCAAAGCCCCCGGCCAGGATAACTGCTTTCATGGCATCCCTCTTAACTTTGAATTTACGTTCAATTGAATATAGCTCCGCTTTCTCAGTTACAGGAAAAGACTGATTCACTTGCGGGTTTCGCCCCACTGCGGGAATCACCCCATGCATAGCATCAACAGTTAAAAAGCAAATTATCGAATCGTCAACACGAAATAATCATGGATTGTGATAATGCTCCCATGTCCCGACAACTGTCAATGGATCTCACATGGTTATCGGCAAGTCGGCAGAGAGCATGAGATCCGATTTGGCACGGCATCAGGCAACCCAACCGAATGCCATGTTATGCAATTGTCATGCAAGCTTTTCAATAATTAAAAATCCCGTGATTCCAGGATGTAAGATGGATGCCGCGCAGGATGCTCGCACCTGAAGGGCATTCTCTGATAGAGAGAATGAAAAAGTTTCCACACTGCCGCCGTATTCAATCGGAATCAAACCAGGACTACGAAGATTTATTGGCAAGTATCTGGTGATAACAATCCAAACTTAGCCCGGAGTAAAGAAGAAGGGTGGGGGCATTTTTTAAACCCCCACCCGTTTTTTAAAATCCGTTTCTTTTTTGAGCTCTCATTTAGAACATGCTGCTAATAAAGCAGCCGCCGCCGCCGCCACCGCCGCCGCCGCCACTGCTGCTGTCGTCATCATCATCATCATTTATAGGATTGGCTGTTTCGATGCCATCGCCCTGCAATCCAGCGTCGTAGTGATCCTCGATCTCGCTTTGGGGCAGCGCCCGCCCGTACACGGCCACCTCGTCCAGCAGCCCGTCAAAATAATAGTCGCCCTGGTCGAGCCAGCCGATGTTCAGCTCCGATGCCCCCGAACCAAATCCCCTGGTGAAGGCCGGTGTATTGTCCGAATCCTGCAGAGCTCCGTCTACGTAAAGCAGGTTGTTGTTGCCGTCCCTAACGGCCACCACGTGGTGCCAGGTACCGTCGGTTAGATCGTCCGAGCCTCTTATATCGAGCGCCGCGCCGGTGCCGTCCTTCAACTGGAAAACGGCCTGGCCGGATGTATCCATGCCGACCCACAACTGCATGCCCGTTCCCTGGTTTGAATCCCAGCGGCCGATAAAAACCTGGTTGTCACCGGGAACAGCAATGTCGCCAACCGTGCTGACCCAAACTTCAATGGAGAAATCGTCGGTGTTAGCCCAGTTGATGGCGCTGTAGGCCGGCACATCGATTCCCTTGTCGGTGTTGAAATCTTGAGCGCCATCGACGGTCCCCGTGGCAGGGGTGGGATCGGGATTGCCATCACCGTCATGGCCCCCAAAGCTGTCCACATAGGTCGAACCGCCCGCCTCGTCAAGCTTCCACAGCGAGATCGTGTCCTCCGGATAGGGCGCATCGCTGGGCGCATCGCTGCCCGCGCAGTAGTCGTCACCCTGCAGAAACCCGGCGTCGTAGTGATCCTCGATCTCGCTTTGGGGCAGCGCCCGGTCGTACACGGCCACTTCATCCAGCAGTCCGGCAAAATGATAAAACGGGGTCCGGTTGAGCCAACCGATGTTCATCTCCGCGCTCCCCGAGTCGAAGCCCTTGGTAAATGCCGGTGTATTGTCCGAATCCTCAAGGGTGCCGTCTACGTAAAGCAGGTTGTTGCTGCCGTCCCTAACGGCCACCACGTGGTGCCAGGTGCCGTCGGTAAGGTCGACACCAGCCGCATTGGTCACCGTAGTCGTGTCGCCGCTGCCGTCCTGCAGATAGAAGGCGGCGTTGCCACTTGTATTGATGCCGATCCACCATTGCAAGTTCTCGGTGGAATCGTACCGGCCGACAAAAACCTGGTTAGCGGCGGGAGCAGCAATGTCTCCATCAGTCCTGACCCACACTTCGATGGAGAAGCTGTCTTCAACGGCCCAGTTAAAGCTGCTGCTGGCCGGCACGTCGATCCCGGTTTCGCTGCCTCCCGCGTTGTCGAAAAGCTTCGCATTGCCAACGACGCCAGCAGCATCCGCCGGCGCGAGCTTGCCCGTAGCCACCGCACCATCGCGCCCGCCGATGAAATCCGCATAAGGGGCTGCGCTTTCGTTGAGCTTCCAGTAGCCGGTGATGTTATCCGGACAGGCGGCGAAAGTGGCGTCGGCCACGACAAGAAACCATCCTGCAAAAACCATTACGGCTAAACCAAACACAAACTTTCTCATTTTCATTTTCCTCATTTCCTCTCCCTTTCGATAAGCGTCATTCCACACTTTTTTATTATCACTCAGCCCTTCAACCACTCCTGACTGCTAAGATCAAACGATGTCTGCCAAAATCGGTTACCGTGGAGCTTTCCGGAAACATTTTCCAAGCGAAAGCGACTTTAAGCTCTTAGCTAGCAATGGTTATGCCATACAAATTCGAAGAGGACAAGCCGATCCTTGCGGGCCTTGCCAAGCGGGCTTTTTGGCCGGACAGGATGCTGGTGGAATAGGGAGGGTCGATAGGGAAGTCTATCCTTCTGACCAGGCAGTGCATAGGTATTTGGTTACCAAACTACCCATGGGGTAGGAAATAATTTTCTCATATTTCCAAATCACGCCAAATCACGCCATGGTGTGAACTGCCAAAACCTCCTGAAACCCTTGATGAATGCAGGATTTCTTGGACGCTCGGGGGATGCTTGTCTATGGCATTTTGTTTGCATAGAGAGATTGCTTGATATATAAGGGTCGTCACTCACGACGTTGCGGTAGACGGGAAACCGCCGAATTCGGGTGCCCATAGCTGTAAAGCAACCACAGCATGGTTAGCATTTGCGACATCGTTGTCAAATTATAATGGTCATTTCGAGTAACAGAAACCGATAACGGCGAAGCGACAAATCCGATAGAATAATCCGGAAAAACGAAAACACTGCCCGGGTTTACACAAGGGTGATTTTGAACATCAGCGGCTTTGACGGGGGCCGGCGTATCAGCTAACCACAATGTGGATGACGGCCCGACGATTCCGGCGTCGCGCTTCGTTTAAGGAGACATGAAATTGAATTATAGAAATAGGCTTGTATTCGCCATAGCCTGTTTGGCGGCGGTGCTTATCCTGGCTGGGTGCGGAGGTGGCGGTGACGGCGATGTAAGCTCCGCTTCATCGCCGACCTACCCGGCGCCGGCCGTTGTTTATGCGGATGCCTTTCCCGACGACGCCGCATTCAATGCCCACTGGGCAACTGAAGATCCTACCGGCGGCAACGCAAGCTGGGCGGTGGTCGGCGGAGAACTGAGCCAGACCGGCCATCTGGAGGACAATGACCTGAGGGACCTTACCTTTGATGGATTGTCCTCCTATCATCTGGGCACTTACGCTTACCTGGTCGATCCATCCATAAGCGGCTCCTACCGCTTCAGCGTGAGTGTCCTGCCGAAAGACAACAACGCCGTCGACAAGACCGAGGGTAACGACGTGGGCATCCTCTTCGGATATGAGGATGACGACAACTATTACCGCATATCCATGAATGCCCGGTATGGCTTTACCCGCTTCGAGAAGCGTAGCGGCGGCAATTTCGAAACCATTGCGGTCAACGCTCGGGGCTATGTGGACGAGAACTGGGTCAGCATGGCCGCCGAGATCAGCGGCGACACAATTGTGGTCTGGATCAACGGCCAGCCGATTTTCGCCTGGGTGGATTCCGCTGTACTTTCAGGTACGGTGGCTCTCTACTGCCAGGACCGTTGCCGTTTCGACAACGTCCGCATCACCGAAAACCCCCGGCAACCCACCGTGGCCATCGCCTCCCCACTTGCTTATTCCGTCACCCCGAACAATTCTTTTCAGGCCAAGGCTGTTGTGCTCAGCAAACCCAGCGGCAGCAGCGTTGCCTTCAGCCTGGATGACGGCAGTGAGATTTCTGCCACCGCCTCGGGTGGCTACTATTTGGCCAATTTTAACGGGGTGGCAGATGGCGAGCATGAGGTTACGGCGGTTTTACGATACGCCGACGGCACCCGGGCCGACATCGATGTCAACGCAACCGTGGGCACCGGCGGCGACTACTACGTAAGCGTGGGGGACAGCATTACCAACGGCAAGTATGACGAAGATCCATCCAACAACGATTCAGCGGACGGACGGATCGTGTCCATTCAGGGCTACCAGGCCCCCCTGGTCGATGCATTGGGGACCCAGACTCGACCGGTGATCGTATTCAACGAGGGCATCGCCGGCGAAGATTCTACGGAGATGGAAACCCGAATCGTCTCCATCTTGGAGCGCCACCCCGGAGCCAATCAGGTGCTGATGCTGATTGGCACCAACGATTCCTACGGGGGCGGGTTACCTTCCGCTACCTTCGCGGACAATGTTGACGATACGGCCGACCTAATCGTGGACGCTGGCAAACAAGTCTGGCTGGCTGAAATCCTGCCCACGAGAGACGATGATGCCCGGAACGCTACTATCCAGCAGTACAATGTTGAGATTCAGACGATCGCCGGCACGGTTGCCGACGTTTTTCTCGGTCCGGATTTATACACCAATTTTAACAGCCCGAGCTATTATACGGACAATCTTCACCCCAACGACACGGGGTACGGCGTCATCGCCGACCAATGGTATGACAAACTGCATTAAAAATGAAGGGGGCCGGCGTTGCCGGCTCCCTGATCTTTTCCCGACCCGGCTTCCATGGGCGTCAGTTACCGACGTCCGATAGATCGACGCCAAATCCCAATAGTAATATCTTTGCTGCGATAAACCACACCGGCGCTTCAAAGAAGGCCCCACCGGTGCGCGCGGGATCGCTTTAAAATCACTCTGGCACCTGTCTGCAGGGCTCCCTCTGAACACCTTCACCCATGGCGTGACGCCCGCAGCATAGGGCTCAGCTTCGATGGCCCTGTGGGAAGTTGAATGGATGCATACATTCAACTTTCGTAGCAGAGGGAATCCGAATTTAGCGGAGGATTACTGATTTCCATGGATGCGGGAAAGACGTGTCCGGCGACTGCGGATTGATCAATTGCCGGCGGTCAGGACGCCATCATGGCCTTGAGCATGCCAATGTATCGATCCCGGGTCTTCAGCCGATGGTACCGGCCGAGCATACGCGGCACCGACCTGACCTGATAATGCAAAACGATCTGATTGTAGGCCAGATCGCAGACGCGCATGGGATCCCCGGACGCGTTTGCCTCAGACGCCGTGTCCTCGTAGAAATCCCGGTCTTCGAGCGCCTCGACCAGCAGCCGCCTGATGCGGGGGTCTCCTGAAATATCTCCGCAGACGCGCACCACATTGGCCCTGGTGATCGCATCGCCGCGGCGATAGCATTCCAGCAGCGGTGTGACAGCCTCTTCGTCAAAGGTTGCGATCACCTTCCCCACCACATAGAAAAGCTTTCCCCGGCTGACCACCGAACCGTCCGCCAGGATCTGGTTTATGGGCTGTCGCAGGGCGCCCAGGGAATGCACGACCGCCTGCTTCCGCCGATGTCCGAACCCTTGGTGAATGGCCTGGTCAAGCAGTTGCGCATCGCTGAGGATCTCGATATGCGTAAGGTATTCCAATGCCTGTGAAGGCGGGAGACTTTCGACGCGGCGGATGAGGCTGCTTTTCTGCACGGCGGCGCGAGCGCCCGCACTATGCCGGATTGCCTCGCCCGCGGAGACAAAATTTGCCTGAAAGCCAAGGTAAACAACAATCATGCAGCCCAGGGCTGCCTTGAATACTGCCATGTTGCATCTCTACGACGGGTAAACTTGCCAAGACCCCCCGCACCTATGTTTTTTTATCAGCGTCGAATACCCCGCACAGGTTGCTGCGGGGTATTCGACCACAATCCAATGGTTTTTACCGGTTTCGGCAACGTGGTGCCTAATCCAGGGGCTGATCGCCGGGCGGTTTGTCAAAATAGTAGTAATCGAAAATCGGATCGATGGCCTGAAGATCCTGCCATATCTGATGATCGGATTTTCCTTCCAGATATGATCGCATGTAAATCAGCAGGGGCAGATCCTGGGTGGTATTGGTGTTGAGGGAGTAAAACATCGTCCCCCGTTGAAACGTTTCTGTAAAGTAATGGCCGCTGTCGCACCCCACATACAGAAGACGGCTGTACTTGAAGTCGGCCGGATCGATATCCAGTTCCTTGACAAACAGCAAGGTCTTTCTTCGGTAGTGGGCTTTCGGATAATCGACGTTGTCGATAGCCTTGTCAAAAATATTGACCCGAATGAAGTCCGGTTTGACCTCCGTACTCGTTGTCGTTCCATCCGCATCGGTCACCGTGAGCGCCACGGTGAAAATTCCCTGCGTTGTGTATGTATGCGTCGGCTCCTGTTCATCGCTGGTCGTACCGTCGCCGAAATCCCAGTGCCAGGCAACAATATTGCCGGAGCTCATGTCATCGAAACGCGCCTCGAAGGGCACGGATCCTTCCTGGTACCACGAGGACCGGAATTCGGCCCTGAGAATGGGGTCGGGATCTTCGTTCTCGCCGACGACGATATAGTTCGTCTTGGTAACCGTGTCGCTGCCCAGCGGGCCGGAGACACTGAAGGTGACCGTGTAGACCCCCGGTTCATCGTAAAAATGGGAAATATACGTCCGGGTGCTGTTGAAGGTACCGTCGCCGAAATCCCAAAGAATTTCGCTGTCTTCTCCCAGTATCTGAGCACTAAAAGTTACTTCCAGAGGAGCCACGCCGCTTCTAACTCGGGCACTGAAGTCGGCGGAAAGCACCTCCGGCGGGGCATCTGCATGCTCAATCCGGATGGCATCACCGACTACGGTCCCTGTTGCGGTGTCATCCGTCAGCATAACGAAATGCTCACCGGCATCGAAATAATATTCATCTCCCAGCTGTGTCCACTGCCAGCCATCGTTTCTCTGGTTAATCCGAACGGTGGTGTTCTCCTCGGCAAGCGTGTCGGGATTGTTATAATAAATGGTATAGGGGGCATCGGTGCTTCTTCCGCTTGACGGCGACCACCATGCATACAACCGGTAGAAGCCTGCAGTGGGAATATCGAATATCCACTTAACCTGATTGTCACCCTGCCCACGTGGTGCGTAGAGATAGTTTTCCAGATAATACCCGCTGAACTTTTGAGACTGCGTCCAATCGCCGACCACTTCTACCGATGGCTTCCACGGCTCCGGATTGGTAATGAAATATTGCTGCTCATCGGGGATGGTCGGATCCGGCTCGATGCCATCAGGAGAATACCAGGCCGGACCTCCCCAATCGGAGAACCGTTCGATCGGAGCATGCCGGCTATTTTCGATTTTGTAGTGGGTGGAATCCCCGGGGACTTGGTAGGTGATATAATAATTGTAGGCCGGGTCGCCGTTGGGATCGTCAAAATCGTAGGGCATGATGCCGCTGGTCCCGTCCTGGAAGTTTGGCCACCAGTAGGGGTAGGCTTGGCTGGTCCTCATTCCCCTTATGTTGACATGGACCCATTTCGATGAATAGTTGAAAATGCGATCATCATCGATATAACGGATATCATTGATTTCCTGTCTGAGTTGTTCTTGCTGCGTCGCAAACAAGCCGCCCAGACCGTAGTTGGAGTGCCCAAAATAGAGCACGTGCGCGTCTTCAGTCGTCAGAGCCTGTCTCATCTCTTCGATCGAATTGCCCATCCGGATTTCGACATTTCTGTTTCTCGACGGTATGTAGTATGTCCAAAGGCTGTTGTCCTCAACTTCGACCGCTCCCATGGTTTCCAGCCACCAGGCTACGTCCTCCCTGGCGTCAATGGATGCATACCCGGGAAAAATAAACATCTGTTCGTTCGAAAGTGGTGGCGGCGGTGGCGCCGCCGTCAATTTTACTGCATCGGCACAGGTGGTAGTCGGATAGGACTGAGCGGTAATGGTTATCTCGTAGTTGACGCCCGAGTCGAATCTATACGTTCCCAGCCCATTCCATTGGCTGGCATTTTGCTGCTGGTTGACATTAAAAATCGTTGTGCCGTCCGCGTGTTCTATGGTTACGGGAGCGCTGGTCGTTCGCGATGGATACGTTGTCCACCACATGGAAACCTTATAATACCCGGAAGCAGCAGGTGTAAAATTCCAGGTATAGGTGCTGCCGTCACGGCTCCACAGCGAATCGCTGCCGTAGCTGCCTGTTGCCGATGAAATGGACCATCCACCCGAATTGGTCGTTTCAGGGTCGCCATTGTCGATGATGACGGAAATCTCCGACTCGAAATAGGCCTCAATGGTATGATCCGTCGTGACGTCCGGAAAGGTGTAGGCGTCAACTGCCCCCACGGACGAACCGTCGACCAGAACGTCGTCAATCGCAAAGCCGGTGTTGGGGGTGATCGTGAACGCCTGTTCGCCCCCCTCGAAGACGGTCACCGTCCCTGAAGGATCGATGCTGCCGTTGGCTCCGGATGTCGCCGTTATCGTGTGGCTCGGAACCGCGGCGAAGGATGCCTCGATAGTATGGTCCGCCGTGACGTCCGGAAAGGTGTAGGTGTTAACCGCCCCCACGGACGAACCGTCGACCAGAACGTCGTCAATCGCGAAGCCGGTGTTGGGGGTGATCGTGAACGCCTGTTCGCCCCCCTCGAAGACGGTCACCGTCCCTGAAGGATCGATGCTGCCGTTGGCTCCGGATGTCGCCGTTATCGTGTGGCTCGGAACCGCGGCGAAGGATGCCTCGATAGTATGGTCCGCCGTGACGTCCGGAAAGGTGTAGGCGTTAACCGCCCCCACGGACGAACCGTCGACCAGAACGTCGTCAATCGCGAAGCCGGTGTTGGGGGTGATCGTGAACGCCTGTTCGCCCCCCTCGAAGACGGTCACCGTCCCTGAAGGATCGATGCTGCCGTTGGCTCCGGATGTCGCCGTTATCGTGTGGCTCGGAACCGCGGCGAAGGATGCCTCGATAGTATGGTCTGCCGTGACGTCCGGAAAGGTGTAGGCGTTAACCGCCCCCACGGACGAACCGTCGACCAGAACGTCGTCAATCGCGAAGCCGGTGTTGGGGGTGATCGTGAACGCCTGTTCGCCCTCCTCGAAGACGGTCACCGTCCCTGAAGGATCGATGCTGCCGTTGGCTCCGGATGTCGCCGTTATCGTGTGGCTCGGAATCGATGCATAGGCCAAACGGACTGCATCGGCACAGGTACTCGCCGGACCGGGCTGGGAAGTAATGGTGATGTCATAACTGGCCCCCTGGATAAAGTGATAAAGGCCAAGGATGTTCCACTTGCCCCCGCCTTCTTGTTGATTAATAAAAATGGTATCTGTGCCGCCGGAAAATGCGATGGCCACCGGAATGTTCTGGCTTCTCGAAGCATATTGTGTCCACCACATGGATAACTCATAAGTCCCTGTAAAAGAGGGGGTAAACGTCCAGGTATAGGTGCTGCCATCCCGGCTCCACAGGGAGGTTGCCGAAGGATCGTCTGGATCCCAGGGATCGATTCCTCCGGATGTTTGCCAGGACCCTGTATAACTTGTATTTGGGTCACCGTTATTAATGATTTCTTCGACCGTGTCCTGAACGACTAATGTCTCAGAAACTGTTGCTGATGATGCCATTTCATTGTCAAACACTGTAAAGTAAATAGTGTGTGTGCCGGCTGATAGAGGCGAAGATTGGGTAAAAGATGCTGCAGTACTCAAAAGCCCATCAATGCTGGATTCCCACCTGAACTCCTCTATACTGCCGTCTAAATCAATCCCATGTCCACTGAATGTCACCTCACCATTGCTTAGCGAAGGATTTGGAGAAATAGAATCAATTGTTGCTATGGGAGAAGCATTGAATTCTGGTCGATATACAAGTTGGATAGCATCCGCATTAGTACTAGAAGGGCCAGGCTGGGAAATTATGGTCAAATCATATGTTTCACCACCCTCGAAGGGAAAACTTGCCAGCAGGTTCCACTGGCCACCGTTTTGCTGTTGGTTAATATAGATTGTATCAGTTCCACCCCACCTGTTTATGCGTACAGGTATATTTTCGCTTCTTGAAGGCCACTCCGTCCACCACATATATAAATCATAGCTACCTGACTCAGTGGGCGTGAAAGACCATGTGTAAGTGCTACCATCCCTACTCCACAACGAAGTGGCTGAAGGATCATTAGTATCCCAGGGATTGACACCTCCGGATACTCCCCAATTCCCAGTATAAGAGGTTCCTAAATCACCATTGTCGATAATAACATCTGCAAAAACTGTGATAAAATGCCCTGAAATTAAGCTTAAAGTCCCTACACAAATTAAAAGAATGAATTTTCGAAATGTTGGAATCATTTATAGCACCTCTTTTTTTTTAATGTAGGATGGCTTTTTAAGAAAGCGTATCTCAAAAATGACGTAACAGGATGATAATGCATCAAAGCTCCAAAATGCTGATGACGCTATCAGCATGATTTTCCCAGCGAGCAGGCAGTGTTCCGAAATTGCAAAGCCAGGAGAACAAATCTTCCACTTTTCATCTGTGCCGCTATTGTTTCAGTGCACGGAAATCCAGGATTCATGATTTCTCCGGTTTGATTTATGTGGAGCAACCATTTCGATCCCATGAAGCGCACGAAGGCGGCTTTCTAATGGATCGCTGTCCTATGCTTCATCGCCAATCAAGCCCCCTGATGCTTTTTTACAGGGGTAAAGCTGCCTCCGACGAAACTTTACCTTATGCCGATGCCACCTCCCTTGGGAAGGTCCTCAACCAGTTCGGTCGGGATCTGTCGGGCCCCCTGCCGGACCCAAGCCTGGAACCAGCGACTGCAGGTTTTATAAGGGGGATAGCGTGGCGACAGATTTTTTAATGGCGATTACTTACGCAGAACCCCAAGGGATCCGTGCATATCCCTTGGGTTTCATTGAGTACGGCCACTGCCGTCATGTTTTCAGTGAGGAGATGGAATAAAGAGCTCTAACCGGAACAATTGCTCGTTTATGAGTTCCATCCCCAGTATATGATATATTTTCGAGCATTTATTGAGATTTATTAAACTCTCAATGAATTTAACGAAACAAATCTCAAATATGCTGTTTAAGCGTAGGTTCAATTAATTTCTGTTTTTGGAGGGTAAACAGCAAGAAAAATGCCATTCTATTTTCTGCATTAGATCTTTGATATCATGATATAAAATCTATTTTGGTGTACGATGCTTAGTATTTAATGAGAAAATAATTCCACATATTTATTACATTTTTTCCTTTTATAGGAAATTAATTTCGCTGAAAAAGCCGTTAGCCGACCGTGCTTACTGCGAACCCTAATCGATTCTGGCGGTCGTTGCAGTAAGATTGGCAATTTCAGAGCAATGCAACGTTTTGTAAGGTAACTGAAATTTTGGACTGTGCAGAATTATCAGAGAAAACTGCAACTCCCTAACATAAATTGAAGTGGATTTCGTATTCGCAGTTTAGGTCAAATAATGTTTAACTTTTCCCCATGTTTATTTTCTCAATGAAACATCAAGAAGAGTTGAAATCTATTGTAGTCATCTATCTTCAATGGCAATACTGCGTCAAACATCAATTCGCTCCTTCCTAAATAGTTGATCCTGAAAGCCCTTAGATATCAAAGAGCAGGTTTTAGGAAAAGTTCACCGCCCCCCATATATTTATTCTTTGGGCACATCAACGGATGAACGCTATAATCGGGGAATGTTAAGATGCAGGTGTTAAAAATTCGATGACCACCTTGCGACGCTGACCATCGTAAGGAACTGTTGTGCCGTCCGGGCCGTCCGGATCCGGGCCAACCGCGATAGTCGTAATGCTGTCGGCGGGAACACCTTTGCCGACCAAATAGGTTTTCACCATGTCCGCTCTGAACTCGGCTAATTTAAGGTTGTAGGTCCTTACGCCGGAACGGTCGGTGTAGCCACGCAGAATCAAAGCGGTCGACGGCTTTTGAGCAATATAGCGGGCAATCAACTCGAGCAGGTAGTAATCTTCATTGTCCAAGGTATTGGAATTGAAACCAAACTTAACTTCCGGGTATTCGCCAAACAATTTCTTGATATCGGCGAGAGAAAGCTGCGTTTTTGCGTCGGTGGAGCGAAGGGGTGCCACTGCAGCGATGGACGACGTCGTCGGTGCTTGGTCAGGTTCGGTGACCTTTGATTGATCGGCGGTTGATGTGTCACTCGAACCTTTTGATCCACTTTGATCTGAATTAGCTTGATTACTTTGGCCGACTAAAGGGATGGTATTCTGTGCGTGATTTTTTATTTGTGTTGCGGATTGCGCTTTGGGCAGCGCTGTGGCTGCTTCCGTTGGCTGGACAGACCGCTTTGATCCATTGATGTTCGCACTTTCCTGCCGGTTTCGAAACAAGGTCGCCTCCAACCCGATTAAGAGCGCCAAAATGATGCCCACCACCAGGATCGCTGATTTGTTAAACTTCGGTTTGCCATCAATGGCTTTGTCCGTTGTTTGCGATTTCGGTGACGATGGTCCTGGTTGACCCGCCGCCGGTCTCTTTCCGGATTCGGGTATAGCCTGGTTTTGTACGCCTACTATTCCTCCGGAAATCTTTAATTCTGTGGCACACTCCGCGACGATTGCACTGCCAATCTGCCGTTTCTCTCGAACATAGCCGGTCAGCAGTGCCTGGTTACAGATGATATTGATCAATCGAGGATACCCTTTGGAGAATTGATAAATTTCGTTCATGGCATCCGGAGTAAAAATCGGCTCTCTGGATCCCGCCACTTTCAGACGATAACGGATGTAATCGCCGATTTCCGATTCATTCAACTTGGATATGTCGTAGCTAACCGTAATGCGTTGGCGTATTGCGCGATTGCGCGGTCTGAGGATGATGTCGTTGAACTCGATCTGGCCGACAAAGAAAATATTGATCAGCTTGGTGGTGGCGGTTTCAATGTTGGAGAGCAGTCGCACCTCTTCAAGCATACTCTGGGTGAGATTCTGGCTTTCATCGATGATCAGGAGGGCTTGTTTGTTATAATTCTGCAACTCAAGCAAATATTTCTTCATGAAGATCAGAAATTGTCCTTTGCTTCTGAACGTTCGGTCCAAGTTGAAGGCATCGGCAACGTAGTTGAAAAAATCCAGCTTGGCCAGTCCAGGATCTGTAACCAGGGCGACGCGCACATCATCGTCCAAGTCATGGATCAGTGCGTTGAGCAGCGTTGTTTTCCCGGTACCGACGTCGCCGGTGAGCAGCAGGAACCCGCTATTGTCCCGAATCGCATATTTCAGAACAGCCAGCGCTTCCTCGTGTTTTTCTCCTAACCAGAGAAAACGCGGGTCCGTGCTAATCTGAAATGGCTTCAACTGCAGTTGATAAAAGTCAAGATACATGATTGATGCTCTATCTAAGATAATATTTGACCGATGGCCCATGCGTAGCAACCATGTTGCTTCATCGGAGGGCTAAAGATATGGTCAAAGTTGGTTAAAAAAGGCAAGTTCTTTATTTTGGGTCAGTTTGCGCCCGATCATCAAGACGGTAGCCCGGTTTTTCGGGAGTCTCCTGAAATAAAGTTTACCTTTGTATGCAAAGATAACTGCAAAGCAATTTATATGCCAAATATTTTTAAGGGAGATGGAGAGCTATAATATTCATTTGGAATACTGCTTTTGGGGTATGTTTGCCAATGGCTTTAATATTTAATGTCCATGACTTAAGGCTGAAAAATGGTATCTACACTTTGTAGCATTACTTCATTTGATCCAATGCTTTTTGTGTTGATTCAAGTCCTTGCGTTTTTCCTGACGTATAGTCAGGAATGTCTAAGTACGGTATGTCAACAACCCGAAACCATTCGAGAGCTAATATTATAATTATAGTCAATAGGGTATAGCCTATGAATTTTCCCATTTGCTGTAATCCTCAAAAATGTTAAATTTAAGTACACTTTACTATTTAAAATCGTAATAATTGTTTTAGCTTCAACCAATCATTTTTGTCAAATTGCTGAATCGATGGCTCTCCTATAGAGCTTTTTTCCATTTTAGGCCGACCTGCTTCTTCGCCGGAGCCATCCATGACGTTGATGTGGATGCTGGAATCTCCGGTGTGACCGTATTTAACAATGAAGCCATCGATGCAGCTACGATGAGGGTGGTTGCCTGAACGCCTAAATTTTAAAACACTTTGTTGGCCAACTTAAGACAACACTCGCCTGTATCGATTTGAAACGGTTTTTTTAAGGAAATGTGAACTGACATGTCGATGAAAAATAAACATACACAGCTCAGCTAAACAGGTGATTAACACCGACCGCTGAGCTCGGTAGAGATTGAAATAAGTCTGAATTTATAAAAATTATCAACCATTTCGTTTTCTCTTATACTATAAAAATATGGTAATATTTTTTCACGCTTTACATAATTCATGTGAAAAAAAATAAATAGATTTATCC
Organism: Desulfosarcina widdelii; assembly: GCF_009688965.1. Taxonomy (GTDB): domain Bacteria; phylum Desulfobacterota; class Desulfobacteria; order Desulfobacterales; family Desulfosarcinaceae; genus Desulfosarcina; species Desulfosarcina widdelii. The sequence continues at coordinate 5,503,869 of NZ_AP021875.1, forward strand.
TCTCTAAATACATTTCTATATAAGTTATTATTTTGTAGCTGTTAATAAATCATTGATCCGATTTAGGAATAAATGGAAATCGTATTCACTGTATTTTTGATTGGTTATGGCTTGCTATTTGCATATTAAGAGTATTGTTTCAGATGCAAATTGGCGGGTGATTGAGACACTTCAAAGTACCGCTTAGACTTTAGGTCGATTACCTGTCTAATTTGGGGCTGTCAAAACAATAGAAAAGTAGGAATATTTTCTAACCTCAATTTCTTTAGCGTCTCTAAAATGTAACTGGTTTTTTATCTTAAAAAATCTTATATGGGTGCCCAATATTTATTGTAGCAAATGATGGTAAACAGCAACATTGCACAACCAATTTTTCTAATTGTTAATGCAGATGATTACGGTTATTTTGAATGTGTTAGCAAGGGCGTGATTGAATGCGCAAAACGAAAAATAATCAGCGCTACCGGATTGGTTGCAAACGGACCAAATTTCACAAATGCTGTTAAATGGTTGGAGGACATCCCAGAGCTTGATGTTGGTGTTCATTTAAATATCACTTATGGCGCCCCCCTTACTTTAAGTATGAAAAAATGCCTGCGTAGCTGCGGCGGTGTTTTCAAATCGGCCATGATTACTGCCGCCATGATTTACAGCAAGAGGATCAATGTCGCAATCATTGAAGAGGAATGGCGTGCACAGATACAAAGATGCATTCGTGCTGGAATAGCGATTAAATTTGTTAATTCACATGAACACATTCATATGCTACCAGTTCTATATGATCGATTGAAGAGCATAGTTGCTGCTTTCGATATCCCCTATGTAAGGTACACTCAGCCCGAATGGACGATTTCTTTCGATCTGAATAGCCATTTTCGTAACATAGTTCTCAATACCATGGTGATGTTTAAAGATAAGGAACAAGTAAAAAATTCTATAGCGCTTATCGGCACGGGTTTGAGCTGTAAATTAAATATCAAATATATTGAGGCATGCTTGAAAAGAATGAGGCCAGGCCGCGTGTATGAATTAATGTGTCATCCGGGCTACCATGACTCAAGCGAAATCAAAGATAGAAGAATCGCCCGTTACCATTCATGGGAAAACGAGTTTCGGCTTTTGATTAGCCCTTCAATGAAACGTTTGCTGAAGGATTTTAACGTAAAGTTAATATCATATAATGATCTTGCGAATGGTCGGATAAAAGAATCGATGTTATTAGAAAATTGATTATTCAAAAGCATGGAAGCCATTGAAAAGAATCAATCGTCTTTGAGTGTAAGTGATATGAGCATAATGGATAGGCCATTGGTCAGTATCGTCTTGCCTGCTTTTAACGAAAAAGAGACCATCGCTATTATGGTCGATTCTTTGATTGTGGAATTGCGGAAGGCAGCGTTCAACTTTGAGATAATCATTGTCGATGACGGTAGTACAGACGATACCTTTGAAGTTTCAAAGAAACTTTCAAGCCGGTACCCTTTTGTCAAAGCCATTCGGTTTAGCCGGAATTTTGGTAAGGAGGCGGCTCTGTTGGTGGGATTAAAGGCCGCTAGCGGGGAAGCCATCGTAAGTATGGATTCAGATTTGCAGCACCCACCAGCCATAATCCATGAGCTTTTTAAAAAATGGCAGGAAGGCTACAAGGTTATACATGCGGTAAAAGAAAACCGAGACGCCGATTCAATCCTCCAAAGGGGCAGGGCATCTGTTTTTAATTTAATATTTAATTGGCTGGGTGGAATTAATCTTTGTAATTCATCGGATTTTATGTTGATCGATCGCTGTGCAGCCAACGTTATTGTTAAGACGATAGGCGAAAAAGAACGCTTTCATCGTGGTTTGGCACATTGGATTGGTTTCAATCAGACAACCATTCCCTTCCGCGTACAAAAGCGCCATGATGGGAGCAAAAGCCGCTTCAAGTTTAAGGCTTTGGTCAAACTGGCTTTGGTCGGCATTATTTCCTTTACCAGCGTTCCGCTTCACCTAATCTCCATATCAGGCTTAATGGTCTTGGTTGTTGGACTGGTAATCGCGTTGGATGCGATCGCGTCTTGGGCACATGGCACTACGTTTTCCGGTTACGCAACGCTCATTATGGTCATGCTGATTATTGGCGGGTTTACCATATTCAGTCTGGGGATTATTGGTGAGTACATCGCCAAGATCTACGAAGAGGTTAAGAACCGTCCCGTTTACATCATTGAATCGACTGTTGGAGTGGAACAACGATGGAATCTTTAATGAACCTTTAAGGTACCATATGATTAGTCGCGATTTATTTCCATTTGCCTTAAGCATGATCATTTCCGGAATCGCTTTTTATTACGCGTTTCATAGTGTGCCACTGGCTTCATTGGTAGCGTACTATAGAGAAATTAATATGCTCAGTGTTTTTGGTGCTTCTTTTGTTGTGGCAGTAAGTGTTTTCGTTAGAGCGCTGCGTTGGAAATATATTACTCATCCTCATAGCCGGCTTACATTTTTTAATGCTTATCACCCGCTGGTAATCGGACTGTTGGCAAACTGCGTATTGCCAGCACGGGTAGGAGAATTGGTAAGACCTTTCTGGCATAAAGCCAAAAATGAAGCTTCATTTTCTGGATGTCTGGCTTCTTTGGCTGTTGAGCGTTTTTTTGATATTTTGACATTGCTTGGTTTTTTGGCAGCTACGTTTATCTTCGTAGATTTTGGAGCCGCTGTTCCGGTCATTTATAGGAATATAGAACTGTCCGAATCGCTTCTTTGGCATTTGGCAGCAATACTGTTTTTGGTAAGTATTTTTCTTTTAGCCGGATTTCTTTTGCTTGGTATTAAGACCGTAGAACATTTCCTTAAAAGGTTAATTTCGAGAATTTCTCTTTTTATAACCAAACGAATGCCTATGATAGGAACTTATGCAGGTGACCAGGGAAGCACACTTCTGACACGACTTATTGATCGAGCTACTGAGGGATTTTCAATTGTTCGCAGCGTTACCGATTCTTTGATTTGTATTGGATTGAGTATCTTATATTGGCTATTATGGACGGCTGGATATTATCTTCTCTCTCGCGGCAGCTCATCCATTAATTTAACGTTTATAGAGGCCACCATATCAATGGTTGTGATATGTTTTTTTATCTCACTACCCTCAATCCCTGGATACTGGGGGCTATGGGAAGCCGGTGGTATTTTCTCATTGTCCTTGTTTGGATTTTCGCCGGATCAAGCAGCCGGTATCACTTTGGCCAACCATGTTATCCAAATGCTCCCGATTTGTCTGGCTGGTATTATTTCCGTCTGGGTGACAGGATTTAATCTTTCGAGAATTCGGTCGTTTGCCATCTCGTCCTGTTCTAAGGAACCTCGATCACAGGTTTAATTGTTTTGAAAAGCTAACAATAAAATACATCTGAAAAACACCTGGTGCGCCGTCATAGGGTATCGAAAGCATGATATATTCATACAACCACCGGACAGCGACATACAGAGACAGCTTCATGTTGTCTTCCAGATTTCGCCTATTTTTCTGTTATTCCACTGTCCTTGTGGTGAATTGGTTTTGCAATTACATGCTGTTCAAAGATTTTGGGTTGTATATTGACGACTACTATCGAATTACAAAAATTTTGATATCGATTCGAGAGGGCGTTGTTGAAATACTTACGACAATTTTCTCTTCACCAGTTAATGTGAGACCCCTTCATGGCGCGTTTATTTATGCGCTGTCGTATGCAGGTTTTAGCTTTGGTGGCTTAGGTGGTATCTATATTATAGGTTTTGTTATTTTATCAATCAATGCAATCCTTTGTTTCGTGTTGATTAATACCCTTGCGAAAAATGAATTAACCTCGCTGATTGGCTCATTGGCGTTTGTCCTTTATCCGGCGTCAACCACAAAAATATGGATTACAGCAGCATTAGGGATACAGCCCGCAATCACTTTAGTTTTGCTTGCCTTCGTCTTTTATCTTAAGGAAATGCAATGGCTTTCCTACCTATTTGTTGTGATCTCATTATTTTGCTACGAGACTGTATATTGGGTTTTTTTTGCCGCACCGCTATTTTTCTATCCATGGAATCGAAGTATACAAAATAAAGTGCTGAAGCATGGAATTATTATGGCCTGCATATTTGCCGCCTTTTTCATTTTTAAGATAGTCGGTTCGGATCCGCGTTTACAAGATAGCAGTGTAAGTAATCTGCTTTTGAAAAGCATCGAACACTTAGTGGAGGGCCCCTTTTATAACCTTCGTGGACAGTTGTTTTTCCTCGTGAAGACTGCCACCATCATAAACACAAGTGACATTATTTTTCTAATAATTGTTAGCATGGCGATTACGTTGGTGATATCGATTGTCGGGTCACGTAAAGAAAACGATAATAGGGACCTGCATTTAATCCGCAATGGCACCCTCGTTGCGTCTGGTAACCCACTTTTTAAAGGAAACATGGGTAATTATAAATTGACGCTAATTGGCATGGTAATGCTCATTTTGGCATATCCACTGACACTTAATGGCAGTGTGCAAACAGTTTATGGCATGGAATCAAGATTTCACTTATCCGCATCGATAGGTACCGCTTTTATCTATGCCGGCGTCTGTGCTCGTATTCTGAGTTTTTTTGATAATCTTAAAAAAGGAACGATAGGACGCTTTCTGCTTTCTATAATGGCATCGTTATTACTTCTCAACGGCATTCAAATTCAGAAAGACTATCGAGATGCCTATTGTGTTCAAAGACGTTTCTGGCAAGATTTTTTGAATTCTTACCATAATTTTCGGGAAGATACTCTTATATTTTTCGAGACCCAAGCTGTAAAACGTTTTAGAAGTATTCCCACTTTTGATTGGTCATCAGCATATATCTTGGAAAATATCTATACGTTTCCTGAAAACTGGGAAAGGAAACCCAGGGTTTATGTCGTCAACAAGCCTGGTTTGTCCAAAATTTTGAATACAATGGATGAAATTACACTGTCTGATTTGGATAAAATGCAATTCATCAATGTCGTTATCTCATCGGATTTCGGAAGAATAATTGATAAAAAAAACAGCTTTATTGTCTATTACGATAGCGTACCACCGAATCGCTTGATAAGTAGAACGACCAACGACTTTGGGAATCGAACTGATAAAATAAATAGCGGTGATCTAAATCATTATTCAAAGGGTGTGTTGTACAAGTTGCTGCTAAAAGATATTTGACACCCAACCTTTCAGCGCTGATTACATCTATGAACGGGTAACCAGTGTCAGCTCTTCAACCGATCAATAAGTTCTATAATTGAAATCCAGAATGGGCACAAAAATTTCTTTTTCCTCTAAATGCAACTCCTTCCTGATCGTAGAAGGTCTATGATGGCGAAAAAGTTGAACCATCATTTGTTTAAAAGGGGCGACACCCATTATTTCCAGGCATCCGTGAACGGGCACTCCGATAAAAAATCGCTTGGCAGGGACATCGGACAGGCAAGAGTGCTGCGAGATCAGCTACTGAATGAAATCCACTGGGGGCACCTCGATATTAAAAGCGACCGCCTGGTGGTTGGAGAAGTTGGTAAAAGGTGGATCAAAACCCAGGAACTCAAACTCCATTCGTTCGCGGCTTTGATGCTGTCATCCGGAGAATCTGTTGGGTGGGTTCAGTCGATGATGGGGGCGCGCGAGCTTGAGGATGATTCAGGAACACTATTTTCGATTCATCCCCAATTTGACCCATGAAGACGGGAGTGCGTTTGCGAAGAAGTTTGAACGCTGTCATAGACTGCCAGCTCTTCGGCGGGCTTCTCCATTTTACCCAAAGTAACTCCTTGCCAGCTTCCATTACTTTGTCGGTGGCTTCTTTCACCAGGTCCTCGTCCGCCTTGTCCTCTGGAATGTTGACCGTTTCACACTTCAACAACGCGGAAATGGCCTTGGCCACTTTTACAGCGGTTTCAGCGATTGATTTACCGACACGAACATCCTTCTTGGCGAACTCCAACTGAACAGATTGAACGCCGGCGAGATCGCCACCGGTAATCTTGAAATACTGGTTCATGTTGGTGGGACTGGCACCGCGATACTTTTTTGCTTGTCCGTGCGTTGTTTTGGTGGAAAGGTCATTATCGCAGAGCAGTTTGACGAACTGTTTTGCTTTTTCGGCGTCCATTGATTCGCCATTGCCTTTACCCTGGCCATAGCCAACCAAGCATTTGGCGTCACCATAGGACCTTTTCTGTGCCTCTTTCGCAAGATTTTCATCTTTGATGCCGTGAATCCAAAAAACGTGAGTATTACCCGGATCGGTGATGCTGGTGGTGATGTTTTCGATAAAAGTGGGATGTGCCTTTGCGTGGGCAATGTAGTTTAGGTCGGCAAGCCGTTCATCAATGTTTGGTTCACCGTAATTGCCATCCTTACCTTTCTCGGGCTTCTTGAAGGCTTCGTTGATGATGGCATGACAACCAAGTTTTTTCTGGATGGCTATCGCTGTACCTCTTTGAACTCCAAAGCGTATTGAGATTGCGACCGGATCGCTCGTTTTACTGTTGCTTTAGATTCTGACCTGTTGAGATATCCAAGTAGCGCAGCCATATCCTCGTCGCTTGCTCGTGAACCAATGATTACCTCGGCAACAGCGTCTGTACCAAAGATATAGCTCCTTCCTACGTATCTGCGAAATATTAATCGATACTCGTCTTCATGCTTCCAATGCACTGATTTAGTATACAAAGTGGTTTCCATTTGATCGCGTTGCATATCTGTCACCCCGCCATTGCCAATATCAATGCAAATCTCAGGTGGCCTCATGCTGTAATCGACCTTATGTAGCATCAACAACATATTTTGGCGTAGCAATGAACTCTGGTGCTGGGCTATAGTTGCCGACTTAAGTCCAACGCATAAAGGGAAATTCGGGCCAGTTTTCCTGTTTTAGTATCAATCTTCATTTCCAGAACTATCCAATATTTCAGGAAAAATCAATGAAATTCGATCTTTAACCAGGGTTGGTAATTACCGAGAGTGCGGTGCTTTTAGTGGAAGGATAACTTCCGGATAACACGGTGGTTATTTGAAAAAGACGTCCTCAAACATCTAATTATCATAGTTCAGTTCAGGTGTATGGGCTGGAGTCTATTTTGTTTTTATTTAACCAGTTATAGAGATTTGGCAACGTTGTTCCGTATTTTTTCGCCACATACGATTTGGTCGAGCCGTTTTTGAGCAACGCTACAATTTCCTCATGGTATTCATCGAGTTTCGATTTTCCTGGACCTGACGGCCGCCCCAACTTCATACCGCTTGCCCTGCGCGCCCTCAACGCCTCCCTGGTACGTTTGCTGATGAGGTCACGCTCTATCTCGGCGGCAATCGAAAATGCCATTGCCATGACTTTGGATTGAAGACTCCCGTCTAACTCCCATCCGCCTTTAACGGAATAAATGCAAACCTCCTTTTGATTCAATACGGACAGCATCTCCATTATTTCGAGCATGGACCTACCCAGGCGTGACAGTTCCGGCACTATAATTCTATCACCGCTATCCAGCATATCGATCACATCTTTAATTTTCCGATCCTTCCAGCACTTCCTTCCGCTGACCTTCTCCTCTACCCACTCAACCTTTCCAAAGTCCTTATCATTTGCCAGATCAAGGATTTCATGCTTGTTCTTTTCAAGATCCTGATCGACAGTCGATACCCTCAAGTAACCAATCGTCTTGATATTTTTCTTACCCACAAATTGCACTCCTTCGGAATTTAGATGAAAACCATCTATAATAACATTATATTTATAATTTTATAAAAAGTTATTCAATGGTTTTCATTTTGTGTTTTTGATAGGTATATACGGTCGTTAACGTTTTATAATCGATGGCGATCCTTGTTGCAGTATTATTCAACATCAACATATTCCATAGTCACACAGAGCAGATGATCATAGTCGCCCGATGTTGCTTCGCTAAGATAGCGGTCAATATATTCTTTATCAGCTCCACCTAGCCATAGAGCTTTCTTCACTCGTCCCAAGATTGAAAAAGCATTCCCGTCTTGATCGATCAATTTCACGTTCGGTTTTGTTGCTGGTGCTATCATTTGTACACCTCCAGTTAAATTATGATTACTTGCATATTCCAGATATGGTTTTTATGAATGGTTCATTATGATTCCGACTTTCTCGCACGGGTTAGGTTCCGCCTAAACCGATCCTACGAGGTTAGGCGGTATCATCATTGGTGCGCCCTGCCTAAACAAATGAACGCTCCAAGCATCAAGATGACGGCCGCCCAAATGATCGGCTGCGGAAGGATTGAAATTACGTAAGCGATGCCTATGACAGCTAAAATGATTGCTGCGATAATGATTACCGGTTTGAACAATTCCATTCATGCCTCCTTATGTTGGGGATATGATTCGATACAATGTCTTATCAGTAATTTATATATATAGCGGTCAGTGATTAAATGGATTGCACGAAGGTGAGATGAAAATTTCGGTAAGTGAAAGCAGAAATGCTTTTTGAAATGAAAAATGGGTGCCGCCTGGAACACGGTGCCTGGAGCACTAACGAAGGATCTGTGTGGGTGTGAAACGGGAACTGCAGAACTAAAGGGGCAACGGTGTTTGCACTGTTTTTGTGGTTGGATCATACATGGATTTCAACAAAATTTTTAAGCTTATTCTATAAACGTTTTCAAAGGTTACAAATTTCATGATATACAGATCTATATACTAACCGGTTAGATTTGGAGAATAGCTATGGATGCCACAGAAAGTCATGTCTTCGATCATTTGGCCCATAGAGGATATGTTGATGTTATTTTTGAACCAGATGGAAATATCCCACCAGATTTTTTAGTTGATGGAGTCATTGCTATCGAAGTTCGGCGTTTGAATAAAAATTATTTTAATGAGAATGGTGTGAAAGGGCTCGAAGAAGTCTCTATCCCATTGGTAAAGAAAATCAATACACTTCTTGATAATCTTGGCGTACCAATCAATGATGAAAGCTGGTTTGTTGACTTTTGTTTTAGTCGCCCAGTCAGACATTGGAAAAATTTAGAGCCAGAGTTGCGTCAAGCGCTGGAAGAGTTTAAGTCATCACCGGCTAAACAGAATGCAGTATTCCGAACACCAGGATTCAAACTTAAAATTTTTAGGGCGAGCAAAATACATTCGACAATGTTTGTTATGGGGGGCTTTATCGATGGCGATGCTAATGGTTGGGAGCTTCCTGATATGCAAATGAACGTCAATTTTTGCGTGGATGAAAAATCAAAAAAAGTTGAAAAATATCAGCATAAATACCAACAGTGGTGGCTTATGCTTGTTAATCGTATTGTCCATGGTCTTTCCAAGTCAGATCAAGACAAGTTGCGCAAGCTCGTATCGATTGAACATGCATGGGACAAGATAATTATCATCGATCCTCAGGACCATAAAAAATGGTTCGAAATCTAACCAACTTCTACACCTTGCATAGAAAGTTTTCTGTTACGCCAAAGATTGGCCCGGTGCCATTGGGCCGATAGGGAAGAAAATAATGATTGGAAAGATAAATTTCTTTTGAGTTTTAATCATATATAAAGGAGGTGTGTTGATGTTTAATAAAATGTTTTCCGCATTGTTTTTAAGCATCATTTCGGTATCTGTTTTATATCCAAATATACTATATGCTTCAAATGACGATAAAGAATTCAAAATTGCTCAATCTTTTGGATTTAGTGAAATTGAATCTCTTGATTCCATAAAACATACTTTTAAAGAAGGCGGGTTAGAGAAATTAAAAAGAACACTTTTTTATGTAAACGATCATGGTTCTGCTAACTATCGAATAAGTCAAAAAGTCGATAAATATCTGATTTATACTATTACAAATTCATATGAAAGTTTTGTTTCTTTGCCAATGATAGCTATACTACCTTTAAAAGGCGAATATATTCAAAAGGGAATTTTTATTCCGGGTGAATACTATAAGGTATTAGACATAATTGAATTTAAAAAAGCAGATGGTTTCCCAATAACTTTGCCTCTACTTGAACGAGTAATGAGTAAAGAACAATTAATAGGATATGGAACACCGCCCAATGACACAGACTGCAGAAAAAGAATAATTGGTGCATGGTCAAAAGGTTGGTATAAAAATTCAGACGAACTATATATTTATATAAATGTTTATAAACCAAATGGAATCTATGAAGAAATAAAGTATAGTATAAATATTGATTCTAAAATTTGGGAAAAGTCATTAGGGAATGGGACTTGGGAACTTCAAGATCATATCCTACAATTTGCAGAGAAGCATTCCGGAAAGTGGCAAAAATTATCAAAAAAGGATAATTGGATAACTGTGCAATCCAATATTGAGGGCTCATCAAGTAGCGGAGGATGTAGAATTATACAGCTCACAGACAATATCTTGACTGCAACACAGGGACGAGAAGAAACATATCTTCGATTGAAAGACCATAGTTTAAATGAAGCAAAAAAACTTTATAATAGATTACCTAATTAAATTATCAATATCAATCTGACCTATCGGAAGTGCATTCGCGGCATCCCAATGTATCGTTGCCCTTATGAAAATTCTGGATGATACCGATAGAATTACAGAATAAAATATACACAAAAGGCGGGAATACCGCATCGAGAATCAAGCGCAGATTCTCAATATGTGCACCTCACTTTGGTTGCGGGTCAGGATCAGGTTTTCCCAACCATAACACCCTGGTCTTGACCCTGCATCCTTGGGGAATGTAATTTGTTATGGGGGATGTATAAATGTCAAACCAATCCAACCGCAGGATTATCACAAATCGCCAGTTGAATTTTACGCTGTGTCCGGTGGACACTTACAATAAAAAAGAAATGCCCTATAGTTTGCCTAACTATTCCATCGATGGGACATGGAACCAGCACCAATCAATAATTTTAGATGTACTATTGGATAGACTTTATAACGATAAATATTCAAAACTTGGAAGCTTACCGAGAAGCTGGCGATCCCAAAAAGTGTTGGACGTAATTTCTGAATTTGATGAAGGAGCGATAAATCCGGAAAATTTGGAATACATTTCTCAACCACCATTTGAAGCATATAAAAAGTCATTAGATAAAGATACAATTGAGAATTATAGATATTCATTTCAGGGATCAATGGGAAATGAATTTAATGCAAATGAATTTGAAAAATATCTAAAAAAATTTAGTGGCTATAGATCGTTTAAGGAGGATATGGAAGAAAGAACGAGGCGACTATATGTAGATGAGGGCGTCGCATTTATCACATCAAATCTTTTTAGAGATTATCCTGTTTTAAAAAAATATCGCTATAACTTATACGACTATGTCAAAAGAATTAGCGAAGTTAAGTTTAAAATGAACTACAAAGTGAAATTCATAGATGTTGAACCTGGAATGAATGAAAAGACAAAAAGATACTCACGTGGGAACATTACTGACATATACTATAATATGATGGATAGTGAGCAAATTTTTACAGCTGAATTTGATAAAGATGCCTTTGCAATATACCTCAAATCCCCATTGGGGAAAATGGTTCTTCACAATACGTTGATATTGGATACCGATTGGATTACTGAAAGTGCACTTAAATTAACTAAAAACGCCTACTTTATATATAAACGATTCGTTCTTAACAGAGTTGCTGGAGGACATAAAGCAGAAGAAATACGCTTGTGGTTTAGCGATATTAAATCGTTTCTTGATATTCACTGGGATAACAACAGTGGTGTTCATAAATCTATCGACAAAGCGTTTAAAGAAATGCTGGCAAAAGGGCTTGCTGATGGTTATAGCTGGAATAATGATCATATTGGACAAAGACAATATGTATTGACTTTTGAGCATCAAAAAAAGGGGGTTGAAAAACAGCAGGATAATGGCGATAAATTGCTAAAAGTGCCGACATAAGTAGATCACTTTTTAAAACGCATATAAATTTTATAAAAACGCATAAAATTATTGAATAAACGCATATATATTTCAAATATTCGCATATAAATATAGTTATAACCAACAAAAATTATTATGAAAAAATGCTTATAAATGTTATAAACATTTAAATAGAGTTTGACAACTCTCTTTTCTGTAAAAACCTTTTCAGGGAACGCCTCGCAAGCGGGCGTCCCTTACAAGGTTCGCTGAGGCGATATTCCAAGATGTCGGTTCAAGACTAATCTAAAGGGTATCGGCCGGTAATCGTTCAAGACACGCCCTTTTACCATCGACTATATCACCAGCAAATGCCCTTTTCAAATTTTCGAGTAATTCCTCCCAGGACATACCTTCAAACTAAAGAGAATTAGCTGCTATTTACCAGAACATTCAACCGGCAATAAACTTCATCTATTTCCATGTTTCAACTGCGGAGGTAATGGACTTTGGATGTGCCGTTAATGTTTGTTGATATCACCGGCGATTAGCAATTCCAAACGCTCGATGATAAGCTCCCGGACATACCCATCTTATGGGCAGATCATAGTTGAAACCATTTCATAGTTATTCAATGAATCATGTCCTTAACCTTCTGGCAATTTTCAAATTACCCATCAAGCTCCCTTTGGTATTCCCTTTCAAACTCCACGCCAGTATAGTCGACCAGCATAGTATCCAAATCAGTGTCCATCATCGCTTCCATACGGTTCAGTTAGCGGGCCAGTATACTGTGGGTGCGGGCGACCATTTTACCTCATCATGCTTGACAAGCCCGGTGAACGGACATATATAAGGTAGCACATAACAGTTAGCGTAGCTTCGGCACGCAAGACTCGCGCATCCCCAGCATTAAGCGGTTATTTGGGACTATCAAGCGTGAGCATCCGGGAAATGGTGTACGGGTGTTCCTTGGAGTTTCAAATTAACCGTTTTTTTTGTTTTAAAGAAAGGAATGTACAATGAGAAAAATGTTGGGAACGCAAGATTATGTCACGATCGCAAGGGAATGGTCCAGCAAGAGCATCGAGCAGCTGGCAGATGAACTCGGAGTATCGCAAAATACTATCAGGAAGGCAGCACAAAAACTGCGTGAGAAGGATCCTTCGAAGTGCGCGAAGGCAAAGAGAAGAACCCGTGATGACATCGCGGAAGAAGCAATTCGCATACTGAATGGTCAAGCCGCTTAACACCATGCCGGGAACACCCACCCCACCTTTGGCAATGGCGATCCTCCCGGACAAGTTCCGGGGGGATCATAAAAATCAACGATAGCAGGGTCCAGAACCACGGATTATCTTACGGCCGCCGCCCGCGACGGCTACCCCCTAATTACCTTCCACCGAAACAGTTCACGGCCACACACGGCCACCTTATTAGATTGAGTTACTCTGACCCGGAAGGGTAACAGAGGAACGTGAGAAAAAGTAGAAACATTGACAGTAGTAAAAAGTCCTATACAATTGCACCAATGCACAATATGTGGGGGCGATGTATGAAGGGACGTATTTACTCAATGCAAAAATGCCCTCTTTGCGGTGGCATTTTTTATCACGATGAGAATCGGGCCGGGCTGTTTTGTAAACAGCACCCCCAAATAGCAGCAAATAGCAAGTTTGTAGTGCGCTTTGGAAGATCGATTACAAAGCGATTTCGTGAGTATCATGAAGCGGAACGTTTTCTCACAGGATTACGTTTCGAGAATGACAAAGGCACCTTCGACGTTCGCGACTACCGTAAAGATAATCCGCTCGGGTTCAAAAACCTTGCAAACAAATGGATTGAACAGAAGAAGCGAACGAAGATCAAGAAGAAAACTGTTCAATCGTATGAGAATTTTTTGAATAGAGCTATTGATGTCTGGGGGCAGGGCAATGTCAAAACAATAGGCACCGGTGAGGTCGAAGATTTTTTAATGGCCGATCACAGGGACAAAAGAACCAATGAGAAGATATCCGACAAGACACGCCACAACATGAAATCCTGCCTACACCAATTCCTTAAGTGGGTTGCTCGAAGGGAAAAAGGGTTTGAGTTGCCTGAATTCCCGGAGATTGCATTTGAGTTAGGATGGCGTAACACGGTGAGCATCGGAGTGCAGCAGGCGATCATTGAAGAGGTAAAACGAATATCATTCAAGATTGAACCAAAGATATGGTTAGGAATTAAACTGCTTGCTACATACATTAAAATCCGTCCAGGTGAAATGCGTAATGTGAAGGAAAGGGATATCAACCTGGAATCTGGAGTCATCCATATTCGTCATCCGAAAGAGGGGTCACGAAAGCAAGGCAAATTTGCTATTTTGGACGGCGAGGACATTGAATTGATCAAAAGCTTCCCCAGGTCGATTGATCCAGATTTGTATTTCTTCCGTCATATGGCCACCAGATCGGGTGTCAAAGTGGGGGAACAGTTTGGCCCCAAATACTTCAAAAAATTTTGGGATAAAGCATGTGATAATCTCGGTGTCAAAGGGGTTGACCTATACGGCGGAACAAAGCACTCGACAGCAACCGCTTTGGGTGAGTTTATGACTCCGGAGGAGATCAAACGCGGTGGAACCGGCTCTGCCACTAACAAGGCGTTCGAGAGGTATTTCCAGCCCCGTAGAAGGGAGTCCGTAAAGGTGGTGTCCACGATCAAAGATTTGCAGAAAAAGAGGGCCGGGAAAGTTGTCAAAATGCAGAAATAAAAAATGTTGTTCAGGTGAACAACATCTGAACAACATTTCGAACAATGTAAAATCTTACAACTTATTGTTTTTACATTGTAATAATGGTGGAGGGCTCGCCGCCTTCCGGAAATCCAGTCCCCCCAGTGCCAACACACCAAAAGCCCTTTATTTACAATGCGTTGAGAGCCTCCGAATCACGTTCTCCGCATCCCTACGCGGGAAATGTTTTTCTCCACATTTTCTCCAAACAGAGAATGGACATGGGTTCGATTCCCGTTTGCATCAAATGCGGTGATATCGTAATTCAGGTCCTCAAAATCAACCGCACAATCAGATCTCCATTCCCGCGTGTAAGCCTATTCAGAACCGTTCTCTTTCACTCACAATTAACTGAAAGCTTTCAATATTAATGGGTTATCAAAGAATAGGTCGTTTCCTGTGGGTGGGGGGAATGAGGTTGAAGACCATTTTGTGGTCTCGTCCCTCCAGCTTGCACAGGACCAGAATGGACTTGTCCGCACGGTATACACACAGGCAAGGAGGACCTTTTTTGTTGTCCAATATGAATATTGAGTGCATCCATCTCCACCCTATAATCCTTTAACATCGGTTAAAGACGACTATAATTGATCGGGGCACCGTGACATTCTTTTCACTAAAGAAGGTTCAGGCTATTCTTTTCATATATTAACGTCCTGAAACTTATTCCAAAAAACTCAGTTGTTATCTTCGTTGACGCCACCAGCTTATTTGGGCTTCAAGATGATTTTACATCCTCTACATCCTCCCGCTTCTCATGATCGATATCAGCAACCAGAAGCCCATGGCGCCTGCAACCATGAAGCCGATCAGGCCGATAACGGGGATTTCATTCCATTTTGGTGGAACTCCCGAAAGAACAATAAGGCCCGAGCCGATCACCAGGGATGCCAGGACAACGGCAAAGGAAAGCCGGTTGCTGATCCGGTCATTGGCGGCGATCATCGGTTCCAGTCCACGATGTTCAAACTCCATTTTGACCTTGCCCTGTCTTACCAATTTGAGAATTGTTCGAACCTCTCCTGGGATATCCTTTAAAAGGTAGAAAAGATCGGTCCCGGAATCGACCATGTCTTTTCCGATTCGTCGGGGGTGGATACGGTTTAACTGAATGCGTTTCATGAATGGAGCGGCCTGTTCGATAACATCCAAATTTGGATCAAGCGCCCGGCCGAGTCCTTCCACCGTACTCAGTGCCTTGATCATCAAAAACAGATCGGGCGGGATACCCAGACGATGTTTTTTCGCCATCTCCAGAAGCTGGTGCAACAGCGGTCCCAGTTCCACATCCTTTAGTGGACGGTAGCAATGTTGATCCATAAACTCGGCCGTATCTCTTTGAAAGGCAGGATAATCCGGTCCCTCCTCCGAAAGAGTGAGCCTTAGCAGGGCTTTTGCTGCCTCTCTCTCATCCCGATGGACGATACTCATGATCAGATCGGCGAAGCGTTCCCGCGTTTCCAGATCAAGTCGTCCCATCATGCCGAAGTCTATATAGCAGATGACATTGTCCGGAAGGACAAAGATGTTGCCCGGATGGGGATCGGCATGAAAAAAACCATGGACAAAGATCTGCTTCATGATCAAGATGAGGCCTTGTCGGGCAATTTTGCTCCGGTCAAGCCCCTCTTTTTCCAACCGGTCAATATCGGAAGCCTTAACACCTCTTATATGTTCCATGGTTAGAACCCGTGATGTCGTTGCTTCGCGATAGACCTGCGGCACATAAACCGCAGGCTCATCCTCAAACTGCCTGGCAAATCGCTCCGTGTGCGCCGCTTCCAGAGTATAGTCCAGTTCCTTCTCCAGCGTATGGGCAAATTCTTCCACTACCCTGGTGGGGCGCTGTATATCCCATCCTTCCAGGTGACGCTCCATCAAGCCCGCCAGGTGCGTCATGATCTCCAGGTCCACTTCGATAGTACGTTGGATGCCTGGCCTCTGAATCTTGACGACAACATTTTTTCCATCAGGCATTCTCGCTTGGTGAACCTGACCGATAGAGGCGGCCGCAAGAGGTTTTTTATCAAAACTGGAAAAAAGCTGATCAATCGGTTTTTGGAGTTCCTCTTTGACAACTGCGTCCACCTCCGGGAATGGAAACGGCGGCACTTCATTCTGAAGCTTGGAAAGCTCTTGCATAAACTCAACCGGCAACAGGTCGGGTCGGGTGGAGAGAATCTGGCCCATCTTGAGGAAAGTGGGCCCCAGTTCTTCCAAGACCATCCTTACCCGAACAGCGCGGGGGAGCGTCTCGATTTTCTCCCGGCGTCTACGGGAAATCATCTGTAATCCAATTTCCAGATACTGTTCGATCTTAAGCGCGTCAATCAGGTCTCCAAAACCATACTTAAAAAGCACGGTAAGGATTTGGCGATAACGCTGCATGTGGCGGTAGGTACGCCCAACACTTCCGATTTTAAAAAAGGTCAAATTACTTTTCTCCTTCCTACGACCAATTTGAGAAAATCAAAACTCAGTATGTAAAAGAAAGGGTAATGGAGCCGAAAACCTGATCGTCTTCTTGTCCTTCAAACGCTTTTGTCCGCAAAACGTGGGTGTAGCAAAGCTTAAAGCGCTGAATGATCAATCCGACGCCTGCTCCAATATCAGCCACAAAACGTTTTTTATCAACGCTGTGGCTGTCGGTAAAGGTGTTGCCGTCCAGAAAAATGTTATGCAGCATGGCACGCCCGGCGACCATACCAAACACATACAGTCCGAAGCCATGATCACTTTTGACGCGCGGGTCCTGTGCACTCAGAGGGGCATTGGAATCGCCGGCTGGTCGGATTAGAGAGGTCCCGAAATCCCTGGTGATATTCCATCCCAGCCGGGCTTCCATTCCGGCATTGGCATAGGTGTAAACATTGCCCAGTGCGCCGCCCAGATGAGGAATGACATCAAAACCAAGTTTCCCGATATCCCTAGCATACAGAAAGCGCCATTTTCGTTCGTATATGACGGCAAGTCCAGGTTCGTCTTTGATTTGATTGTCCCAGCCATTCGGGCATTGATCCCCTCTCCATTCATGAACCCATTTTTGCGTCTGTTCGGCAAAAGATGCGGGACCTACCATGCCGATCTGTATCTCCATCGAATCCAGGCGACGCTCATTTTTACTGTGCAGGCCGATGCCGAAGTAGGTCCATCCCGCATATGGGCGGTCATCTTCAATCAGATCTTCAGCCTCAAGATCCCCAGGTGTATACATGTTCTGTCCGATGGAGATGACGACATTGCGTTGCAGCCCCGGCTCATTGATGAAAGGCAGCCTGCCTATGAGCGGCAAGCTCCAGCCCGGCAGCCTGCCACTCTCTGCATAACCGGTCAAGTCGGGTGAAATCCAGGACAGCTTTATACCGTTGGTGTAGCTCTGGTCGGTATCCGCAAACAGATCGTTTTCAAAATAAAAGCTGAATGTCCGTGAATTTTCCGCGGCGTCACACGGTATACCCCCAAAAACAAGTGCAATGCTCATTGGCCATACCAAATATTTGAATGCAGTTCGTTTCACAGTTTCAGCTGCCACAAGCCCTTGATCTTCTATCGCTTTTTCTTGCCATGAAAATGCTTGGTCGAGTCGCTACTGGTTGTCCTTTTCTTTTTGAAGGGCGTCTTTTGCTCCCTCCCACATCCCCGAGATGGCCCCCTTTGCAACTTCTGCGGATCTTTTCCCAAGCGCTATCGCCTCTTCGGCCATGGCGCGGGCTAGTTTGTCGGCGGTGTTCACGCTCGTTTTGACGGCTTCTTTTCCAGCTTTCTTCAGTCTTCCGGCGACTTTTTCCGCTGCGTGGCCGCTTTTTTCTCTTAGCACGGAAGTCGTTCTTTCAGTTTGTTCCACCAGATCGACCAATACTGTCTTTGCTGTTTCTCCGGAGCGTTTTGCCACCCTGCCGGCAGACTCCAGGAAAAGCTCCTCGATTGCTTCAAGGTCTTCCTTTGTCCGGGCAAGATCATCGTGGACAAATTCCTTAGTTTTGTCTCCAATAGACTCTACCGTTGACGCGATTCCCTTTTGGGCCCCTTCAAAGGCACCATGGGCAACATCCTTGACCTCTTGACCCACTTCCTCCGCGGCCTCCACTGCGCCGGACATGACCTTTTCGGCAATTTTCTTCACCCGGTCAGCGGTGAACCGGCTCTCTTTAAATGCCCTTTCCGTGGCATCCTTGGCAATCTGAGTCACGGTCTCTCTCACATTCTCGCCGGTTTCGATGGCCTGTTTGACCGCCTCCTTGACCGTCTCCCTGGTCAAACCTAATATTTCCGTACTATTCAGTTTGATGTCGGTCGCAACCGATTCGATCTGAGTTCGGATCTCTTCTGAAAATGTTTCGCCAGCGTCTTTTGTTCCCTGGAGGGCATCTTTGACAGATTGTGCCAGTTCGGCTTTTTCCGTTTCAAGTTTCGCTTCAAGTTCACGTATCTTTTTTCTGACAACATCGATAGCCTGATCCTTATGGACACGAACACCATCTACAGCTCCTTCCAGAGCAGCCTTGATATTCTCCGCGACATCTGTGTCGGCAGCCCTTAGTCCTTCCACGGCGGCGGACAGGGCATCGGCCACGATGGGCCGGATTTCTTCAGCGCCACCTTTGGCTTCCGACACGGCATCGGCCACCGCCTTTCTGATGATTTCATGAATCTTTTTCGATGTAATCTTTCCTGTCTCTTTAGCAATCTTTACTTCTTCACCAATACGGTCCTTCATTTTATTTTCCGACATGGTTTGTGCCTCCTTAAAATTTGATGATGTTGATGGTTACAAGCTGATTCTTCGCCTTACTTTGCGCGCTTTTTCCCACAATCTCAGACCGGACACCCATGCCCTCCATTTTTCAACCTCCAGTGATGCGTAATTGTTGAACATATTCAGTTCTTGCGCCCATACACTGGGAATGGTAAATTGTCGAATTATTTCCGGCCCGACCAACCTCCCCGCCTCGCGGTCCACCTCTTCCCGTGCGGCTGTCACCATAAAATGGAGGCGGTTCATCACGTTGACCTCGCTTGCCCCTGCATCCATGTCCAGTGAAAGTAGATTCAGATGAGGAAACATATCCCTGAGTTTGTTTTCCATGCCCCGCCCGGTGATGTGGTTGGCAATGCAGCCGAAGGGCTGGAGACAGACGATGTTGCCGATCCCTTCATTGAGCATGGCGATCATTTCAGCCGTAAGAAGCCATCCTTCGCCGAACTGATTGGCCAAACTGACTACCTCGCCGGTTATCGCTGCCAGTTTTCTTAGGTCATGAGCCTTTCTGTAAAAACGAAATTCCTGCATAATCCGCTCGATTTGGCCGACATGGTAATTTGAGTATATCTCCAGCAGTCTGTATTTGATACGATCCGCCAAAGAACGTTTAAAAAAGGCCTTTTGGTCGTAGGTCTCATTGATAAAGCGCTGGGCGAAAAAATTCTGTATAGGAGGAAGAACCACTTCCACCCCCTGGCCGGACAGCCAGTCGATGATATTTCCGTTGGAGAAGAAGTTATATTTAACGAAGATTTCTCCAACGACTCCGACTCTTGGGACAGTCTTGTCGTTGATCTCAACCCGGTTGAAGTCCGCCACGGCCTTTTTCAGAAGATTGAGAAGATAATAATAATCTGCATTCTCGATGCCTGTCTCCATTTCAAAGAGATATTTTTCATGCAGGTTCTTGGATGTCCCGGGCACCTTTTCCCTGACCATTATTGATAAATACATCCTGGCCAGGGGATCGGCGAAAATAATTCCCAAGCCCATCCGTTTTATCAGCCCCATTTTATCTATTTTAAACCACGGTTGTGCATTGATTTCCTCATTGGATATAGCGATTATCGGAACCTCATCTAGGCTGGCGGCGGCCAGTCCTTTTCTGATAAGCGACACGTAGGAGGATGCCCGGCATTGACCGCCGGTCTGGGTCATGACTACTGCGGTTTTTTCAGGATCGTACTTGCCTGATTGAAATGCCTTGATAATGTCGCCGGCTACCAGGACAGAGGGGTAGCACATATCGTTGTTGACGGTTTTAAGCCCCCATTCAACCGACCCCCTATCCTGGGGCGGAAGAACTTCAACCCGGTGACCGAAGGGCCTGAAAGCCGACGGGACCAGCGGTGAATAGAAGGGTGAAAAATAGGGGGCAATCAGGGTTCTCTTTCCGGCCCTGCCCACAACCGCCCGGCCCGTTTGCATTGTGCCGCCCCCTGCGTCCCTCGTTTTGCCGTTCTTTCCCTTCACCGCTTCCAGCATGGAGCGCAGTCTGATCCTGACGGCGCCCAGGTTGGCGATTTCATCCATTTTGATCAAGGTATGAATTTTCCCACCATGGCGCAGGATTTCTTTGACCTCATCGGCCGAAATCGCATCCGGCCCACAGCCGAAAGAGGTCAACTGAACCATTTGGGCATTCGCCGTGTTCGTTACCCACCTTGCCGCTGCGTACAGCCTGTTGGCATAGCTCCACTGGGTCAGGACATTGACATCTTCCAGAAAGACGGTATCTGCATTCAGGGTAAGCACGGTTTCACTGACGACGTCCACGCCGAGTTCCGTCAATACATCCGGAACACCGTGGTTGACAAGCGGGTCTGCATGGTAGGGTCGGCCGCAGAGGACAACGGTTGTCCGTCCCTCGGCCTCCGACCTGGCTATCAACGCTTCTGCCATGGACCTGAGTACCGTCTTGTAATTTGTTTGCGCCTTGACGCCCTTTTCAACACCTTCTGATATCGTGCGGTAATTGATTCCAAACCGCCTGAAGAACAGATAAAGCTGATCTTTCAGCAAACCGAAATCCTTAAAGCTGACAGGTGGATTGTCCAGGGGGATTTTGAATGTTTTCTCTGGATTGACAGCACTCTTCAATAGATCGGGATATCCGGTAACCACCGGGCAATTATAACTGTTTAAAGCATCTGCGTATTCTTCTTCCTCATAGACGACGGTCGGATAGAACAGCCTGTCGATGTTTTTCCCGGCAAGATCGAAAATATGCCCATGGGCAAGTTTGGCGGGGAAACAGATGTTTTCCGACATGACAGTGGAAGACCCCTTTTCATATAATTTGAAATTGGACTCGGACGAGAGAACCACCCTGAAGCCGCATGTGGTCAAAAAGGCGCACCAAAAGGGAAAGTTTTCATACATGTTCAGACAGCGGGGGATACCGTAGGTGAAAATCGGCTCGCCTTCGGGTTCCGTGTTTCGCTCAAACAGGAGCCTTATCTGATCATCAATCAGGTTCCTTCCTTTGCGTTGCACATCCGGATTGTTGCTGAAGCGCCGCTCGCATCGGTTCCCTGTATAAAAATGGTTTCCGTTGCTGAAAGTCAGTTTCAAAACCCTGCACTGGTTTTCACATCCCCGGCAGCGGATTTCCTTTTTTGAAAAACCACTTCCCATCACCAATTTCTCAAAAACCAGGTCGTCGGTCTCCCGTACCGGCCGATCCGGACCTTTCAGCGCTTCTTGCTGCGGAGCAACGGCCGCCACAACATGCGCACGATGATTTGAAAGGGCTGTCAGGGCCGCACCGTAGGCTCCCATCAGCTCGGAAATATCCGGTCTCATAACCTCCTTGTTCAGAAGCACCTCCAAGGCGCGTAATACGGCTGGATTTCGAAATGTTCCGCCCTGAACTACGATTTTGTTCCCCAGGACATCGACGTCCTTCAGCTTCAGCACTTTGTACAGAGCATTTTTGATAACCGAATACGCCAAACCTGCCGAAATGTCGCCGACCGTCGCCCCTTCCCGAAAGGCCTGCTTCACTTTGGAGTTCATGAAGATGGTGCAGCGGGTTCCCAGATCAAAAGGTGATTCGCTATCGCATGCAATCTCTGCGAATTCCTGGACACTATACCCTAGCGAACGGGCAAACGTCTCAATAAAGGAACCACATCCCGATGAGCAGGCCTCATTGATCTGAATTTCAGCCACGGCGTTGTCATGAATATAGATCGCCTTCATGTCCTGCCCGCCGATATCCAGAATAAAGGATACATCCGGCTCAAAGCGCCGCGCCGCCCGGTAATGCGCCATGGTCTCAACCAGGCCGTCGTCCAGCCCGAAGGCGGTTCTTATGAGACTTTCACCATAGCCGGTGGCCGCCGTTCTGACGATCCGCGGGTGAAATCCGGCGGAAACAAACTTTTTTCTGAATTCGGCCAGTCCCTTTTTTACCGCCTGGATGGGATCGCCGTTGTTGGAGCCGTAATAGCCCAGAACCAGTTTGCCTTTCTCATCGACAAGGACGATCTTGGTGGTGGTTGACCCCGAATCCACACCTAAAAAAAGACCTTTTCCTTTTGCCTCAGGCAGGTCAATCCTGGGAACCAGATTTCGCTCATGCCTTTTTTGCCATATTTCAAATTCGCAATTGCTTGCAAACAGGGGGGGCAGCCTTTTGGTGCCGCTGTTGGTTACACGGCTGACGCCTCTCTCGGACATGGATAAAAAATTGCTGATCCGGCCCCGACATGGTTTGCCATTGCGCACCATGGCCGCTCCCATGGCGGGAAGCAGTTCCGGATGATCCGGAATGACCAGGTCATCCGGATGCTCAATATTGAGCAGATTTGCAAAGGCTTTCCGCAGGATTGGATAAAATGTCAGCGGCCCGCCTCCGATCAGTATTTTTCTTTCCATATCCCGTCCACGGGACAAGGCGGTGATCACCTGAAGGGCGACCGAATGAAATATGGAAGCCGCCACATCTTCCCTGGATACATGGCGGCTCAGCAGGGCCTGGATGTCGGTTTTGGCGAAAACGCCGCACCGCGACGCAATCGGATAAATATTCGTGGCTTTTCCGGCCAGAACGTTCAGTCCCGCTACATCAACACCCAGGAGAACCGCCATTTGATCGATAAAAGCACCGGTCCCGCCGGCGCAACTTCCGTTCATCCGGATATCGGGGCGGCCACTGCTGTCAAAGAATATTATTTTGGAGTCTTCTCCGCCGATTTCGATAAATGTCCTGGCTTCGGGGAAAAACTTTTCGATGACGTGCGCGGAGGCCACCACTTCCTGCACGAACGGCAGGCCGAAGAATTCGGCCGCACCCATCCCCGCCGATCCGGTAACCGCCAAAGCAAGCTCCACGTCGCCAAGTTTCTCAAGGGCGTCATTAAAAATACGCCGTGTTGTTCCAACGGTTTTTCCCTGATGACGACAGTAGCGGGAAAATACCATGCCGCCCTCTTTATCCAGGATGACCGCCTTGGCTGTAGTTGAACCGATATCGATCCCGGCAAAATAGAGACTTTCTGCATGGTTCTTCATCTTTTTTCGTCTCCCGGTTCCGGATGAACGCAAAGGGCGGCCGCCTTTGCGGGTTTGTCTTGTTTCTTCATGCTCAGATAGTCCCTTGCAGAGCAAAAGGTATCCACCAGAGAAACCACCAGCGATTCCATATGGCGCGGCGGTATAACAGTAAGCGGCCACATGTGTTTTTTAATAATATCCGCTTCTTTTTCGGTAAGGCGGGTGATGCTGCGGGCGTTCTCAAGAGCGATAGTATGGTGCCGGAAACCGTGCAACCTGGGTCCGTCATGCAGCCAGTCATAATAGAAAAGATCGTGCAGCAACGCACCCCGGATAATCGCCCGGGTGTCTAGGGAAAGTCTTTTTCCCCAGCGAAAGCTCAGGCAGGCCACCTCCTCCACATGATCCAATCGGGTTTTCCCCCTGTGATGGTTATACTGCGCCAGTTTTGCAACCTCCGGCAGATCGAGAAGCGGCCTTGCCGTGTTGACGAATTCCGTCTCCATCAGAGTTTTCTCTTCCGGCGTCAGGCGGAGGAAACGCTCGGCTGCAACCGCCAGGAAATCCATCGACATGATTGAGATCGTTGCTCCGGCCACTATCCACTTGAAGACCGGTGAAAGCAGGACGAGCATGCTTTGATAGGGGGGCAAAACGGCATATTCAAAAGCGAAGGCCAGCAGTATCCAGTACAGGGAGAATTTTAGACAGATGTGCCCCCTATAATTAAATCTTTGGTCCGAATAGTCCCACAGACGGATCTGGAAAAAGTATTGAGCAACCAATCCGGAGCCGAATTCGAGTCCGGTTGTGATTATGAAATAAGCGAAGGCCTTGGTTCCCCAATTGGATTCCTGCAGCAATGAAACCGCTGTCATAAGCATCACTGCGCCGGCACCGTAAAGGATGAGATACGGCCCCTTCAAGAGGCCGGGATTGACGAACCGTTTGTCACGCACGGAACGATAGGAGACCTCCAGCATCCATCCAAGAATGGAAAAAAAGGAGAAAGAAAAGAAGAAGTTTACAACATCGGCCGTCATTTTGCTCTACTCCGGTGAACCAGCGAATACATTAGCGGCACCAGAATCAATGTCACAAGGCCGCTGATCGACAGTCCCCCAATGACCGTGATGCCCAGTGCATTCCATATTTCAGAGCCTTCCCCTCTGGAAAGGGCTAATGGGACCATGCCGAATATGGTGGTCAAACTCGTCATGAGCACCGGCCTCAGGCGTGTTTTTCCTCCCGTGACCACCGCTTCGTTTAGCGTCATCCCACCTACTCTCAGTTGCTTGGTATAATCCACGAGCACAATGGCGTTCTTTACAACAATGCCCATGAGCATGATTACCCCGATGAAGCTCATCAGGTTGAGCGGAGTGGCCGTGGCAACGAAGGCCCATATCACTCCGGCGAAGGCGAAAGGAACCGAAAACATGATGATGAATGGATCAACGAAATCCTCGAACTCCCCTGCCATGACCATGTAGACAAGGACTATTCCCAGAATCAAAAGGAGGGTCAGGTCGCGGAACGCTTTTCGCTGTTCCTCCACCTCCCCGCCCCATTCGATGGAAACGCCGGGAGGCAGGTCAAGAGAGGCCATCTTTTCTCGAACATCCCGTACCACATCCCCCAGAACCCTGCCCTGGACGCCCGCCTGAACCTTTGTGACGCGGGTCCTGTTTTTCCGGTCGATCTCAACAGGCCCAAAGGTTTCACGAACAGACGCGACGTTTCGGAGCTTAATGGTCTGACCGGTCAGGGTGGTGATGGGGGTTTCCCCGATTTCACGAATCGTTTTCCGCTGGTCCTTTTTCAGTCGCAACTCGATGTCGAAGTCGTCACCCGCCTCCCGGAACTTCGTATCATCGAATCCATAGTAGTTGGTCCTCAATGCGTCGGCGACAAGCGCCACATTCAATCCCAGGGATGCCGCCTTATCCCGGTCAAGACAAATCCGCACTTCCGGCCGTGGTCTCTTTCTGCTGACAGAGACATCCACTGCGCCGGGTGTGGTTTCCACGATGCGCTGGATCTTTGCGGCGGCTTTGTCGGTCGTCTCGATATCATGGCCCAGAATATCGATGCTGATAGGCCGGCCCCCTCCCAGGAACGCCTTTTGGATGGCGCTTACGGCGCTTGCGGAAAACTTCTCAACGCCCGGCAGTTTTATGACCTGCTCACGAAGCTCCGAAGCGATCTCCTTGGCATGGCGACTCCGTTCTTTTTTATCAATGAGACGCCCTCCGATGCGACCGATGCCGGTTCCCTCTTCAAAACCGAGGGCTGTTAAAAAACCTTTCTTGGTCTGACCTGCCAGGGCATAGGAGGCTTCCATTTCCGGAATGGCGTTCACCGCGTTGAGCATTTCTTCCGTGGTTCCGGCCGTGACCTCCACTCGGGTGCCCTGCGCCATCTCCAAGACCACCTCCACTTCCCCGGAATCCACTTCGGGAAAAAATTCCGTACCGACCAAAGGAATCAGTGCCAGACTGCCGATAAATACAATAACTATAAGTGAAAGCAAAATGTTACGGTGCCTTAGTCCCCATCCCAGGACGTGAGAATAACCGGCTTCGATTTCATTCAGCAAACGCTCGCTCCATACAAATACCGGATTGAGCTTTCTTTGGTCCCGTGAACGGAGCAAACGGGAAGCAGCCATGGGGGTCAACGTCAATGAAATGAAAAGCGAGGCCAGAATCGTAATCAAGATTATGAACGCCAACTGACCAAAGATGATGCCGGCGATCCCTTTCACTAAGAGAAGAGGGGCGAAGACAGCTACAATGGTCAATGTTGATGCAGCTACCGCCATACCCACTTCCGATGTTCCCTCCACGGCGGCCAACCGCGGAGGCTTGCCATCGTCCACATGCCGTACGATGTTTTCAAGTACGACGATGGCGTCGTCCACCACCATTCCCACGGCAATGGCAAGACTCATCAGGGAAATGACGTTGATGGTATAATTCATGACGAAAAGGCCGATAAAGGCGATGATAATCGAAAAAGGAATTGCCATTGAGACGACCAGGCTGGTGCGAAACCGCCGAAGAAACAGGAAACAGACGACAATGACCAAAAGACCTCCGACGACGGCGGCTTCGGTCAAACTATTGATCATCGCATAAATGTGATCGGAGTTATCCAGAATCCCGTGGATTTCGATATCCGCCGGCACTTCGGTCTTCAGTGTCTTGAGGCGATCTTTTATGGCTTCGATCACGTTGACGGTGTTGGTCCCGGACTGCTTCTGAATAATCAAGGCAATCGCAGGAAGCTTGCCGGAACGCGCCCACTCCTGCGGCTCCTCAAAGGCATCGGTGACCGTGGCCACATCTCTGAGCCGCACAAGCGCGTCGCCGTTGCTTCCGATCACCGTATTTGCGATTTCCGCTGCATCCCGATAGCGCCCCGCCACTCTGATTTGGAGTTCATTCCTCCCGATCTTGACGGTGCCCACCGGAAGGTTCAGGTTTTCAGCGGCGAGAACATTTCTGATCTGCTGGACGGAAATGTGATAAGCATCTATTGCTTCGCGGTCGAAATGCACATTGATCTGTCTTTCCTGACCGCCGATATAGACGACAGCGCCCACGCCGGGCACACGCTTCAACGGATCGGCGATTTGCTTGTCCACAATTCTGTAAAGATCGGGACTGCTTTCTTCCGCCGTCACTGTCATGACGAGCACCGGCACCATGGAACTGCTGAACTTGAAGATAAAGGGGTCTTCCGCTCCATCGGCAAGGTCCGGCTTGGCAAGATCGATCTTCTCCCGGATATCGTTGACCGCAACATCCAGGTCGGTGCCCCAGTTGAATATGCAATTGACGATGGCGATGTTGTCTTTTGACTTTGACTCCAGCCGGTCGAGATTCGGTGTGGTTGAAAGCTGGTCTTCCAGGTACTTGGTCACCTCCGACTCAACATCCGTGGCGGAAGCCCCCGGATAGAGTGTGATGACACTCACGGCCGGAGGTTCAATATCCGGTAACAAGTCGAGGTTGAGCCTGAAAAAAGCCACGCAACCCAGCAATGTAATGGCAGCGAAAACCATAACGGTCGTGACCGGCCTGCGGACGGATATCTCCGGTAATTTCATTTCTGTTCCCCTTGCTTGTCGTCACCGTCAGCTTCAAAAAAGTCGACTTCCGTCTTAAGGTCCCGAAGGCATTTGCTTTGCTCGTGCGAACATATCCTGGCCCAGGCAATAACGCTGATCCAACCTGCTGCGACAAGAGAAAGGATAGCGGCGGTTTTTCCATGAAAATGGGTTGTGATGGCCCAGATTGCCAGTGCCCCAGATGTGATTCCAACAGTCAGCCAGACGAATAGATGGCAAGTGCACGGATCACGATCAGGGACCGGAGGAGAGAACCAAATCCGTTCCCCGATCTCAGTCCGTTCGAATTCTGCGTCATCAAGGTTTGTTTCAATTATCCTGTTCTTGAACTTGACAACGACAATCTTCCTTTCGGGCCGTCCACTGAATGATTCCATTCTTTTTTTCTCGATCACTTCTCCTTTGACCCTCAGAGAACGCAGACGATCAACGAGGCGTTTTTCTTGTAACTGACAAATATTAATTCCCATCTTCCGTCCTCCCCGGTAAAAAACCTCCTGGTAAATCTCTTTTGGCAGCACATTTCCATCTTTCTTTGAGCTGCGCCATGGCTTCTCGGTATCCCTCGGCAATGGCCTCCTCGGCCCGATGGAATTCGAGAAAACGAATATCCCCCAGCTTTGGCCGAATCAGCAGATCGGGCGGATCGGTTGCCAATCTTGTCGCGGTGATCTGCACTTCCATAATATTGATTGCAGTCGTCAACACATCAAAAATATTTGGCACGGGGTCCCTTTGCAGCCACTGGCGCACTTGCGATAACGCGGGCGAATCGAATTCGCTGAGCCTGTTGGTCAGAGCCTGCGCGATTCTCCATTTTGCGGGCTGGGGCTGATCAACCGCAGCTTTTAATGAAGGAGCAACCGGGTCGATGCTGCCTGCACTCCTTTTGTCGACGATGTCATGGTTCAAATCAACAGCGATGACGTAATCCGCTCCCATTTCCCTGACAGCGCTCACCGGCACGGGGTTGACCAGCCCCCCATCCACCAGAAAGCCGCCGTTTTTCCTGACCGGCGTGAAAATGCCCGGAACCGAGATGCTCGCGCGGATTGCCTCTATGAGGTCCCCTTTGTTCAACACGACCTCACGACCCGTGGCCAAGTCGGTGGCAACCGCGCAATAGCGGAGAGGTAATTCTTCAATGTTCATTTCTCGAACATGAGAACGAAAGAAATCGCTGATCTTCTTTCCATCAATGAGTCCCGACCTCGGAAAAGTTACATCCAGGAAGGAAACAATCTGTTTCCAGTCGAGCTGACGGGCAAAATCTTCCAGCACATCCATTTTGCCAAGGGCACATGCGGCCCCTACCAACGAACCAATGCTGGTGCCGGCGACGTACCTGATTTCTTTTCCTGCCTCAGCTATTGCCCGTAGTACACCGATATGAGACCATCCCCGTGCGGAGCCGCTACCCAGAGCCAGGCCAATATTTTTCGGAAAACCTGAGTTATCGTCCGACATGTTCACCGCCGTTCTTCTTGAAAAGTTGTCCCCCAGAGTTATCCGTCCCATTCTTGTTCAAAATATCTTGCACGCTTACCTCCATGCCTGACTGCAAACGCCCCGCTCCGCTGGTAACCACTTTGTTGTTCTCCACCAGGCCGTCCATCACTTCGGCATATTGGTCATCCATGGCACTAATTTCGACCGTTCGCTTATGGGCCTTATTTTCTTCCACCACAAAAACGTAATAGGTGCCGCTGCCGGGGAGGCGTTGCAAGGCTTCACGGGGAACGGCAAGGGACCTTCTTTTCTCTGCCGAAAGCTTCACCCTGGCATACATTCCGTCCACCAACTTCCCGGACGGATTCGGCACCTCGATTCTCATGCGGAAAGTACGCGTCTTTCGGTCCACCAATGGATTGACAACGGTTACTTTCCCTGAATACTCATGTCCCGGGAAGGCGTCTGTCGTGATCAGCGCAACAGTTCCAACGACAATCCGGCCAATGTCTGCTTCCGGCAAATCGACATCCAGGTTCAGAGATGTTTGGTCCACGATTAGCAGAAGTCGGCCGCCGGGAGCGACCGCCTGACCGATTTCCACATTTCTCTCCACGACAGTGCCGCCGATAGGCGATCGGATATCTGCATCCTTGAGATGTTCCAGCGCTGTCTCCAAGGCGGCCTTTGCTTGGTCCCTCTGTGCTCTGGCGTAGAACACCGCTTCCTTGGCGCTTTTAAAGGCCGCTTCTGATGCATCAAAGCGACTTTGCGGAATCACTTTTTCCTTCAGCAGTTCGATTGCGCGGCGGTATTCTTTCTCGGCCTGTTCAAACTGGGCTTCAGCCTGCGGAACTGCTGCTTCCGCTGCTGCTAGCGCCGCCCGGGCCTGCTTGACGCCGAGATCATAGTTTGTTCTGTCCAGTTTTATAATGACCTCACCGGCATTGACGCGCTCACCGATATCAACCAGAACCCGGCTCACCGTTCCTGCCACCTTGGGGCTTAGCGGACTCATTTCTCGGGCTTTCAAGGTGCCGACGGCGCTGATTTCATCAGCGAATTCGTGCGGGACAACAGATGCGATTGTGACAGGCAACGCCTTGCTCGCCGTGTTCGGATCTTCATCTTTTTGCCATTGCTTCCTGGAAACTTGGACAGCCAAGAACGCAATAACAGCAGCCGCAATAGCAATGGATATATAGACTCCTCTTCGTCTCATTCGGCAGACTCCTTTTCCTTGATATCAGGCGGCTCTATCACCATTACGCCCACCGCTCGATGAAGGGCGGCAAGGGCAACGTTGTAATCAAAAAGAGCCTGCGTGTGATTCGCTTCAGCTCGACTTAAGGCCGTACGGACGTCCAGCACATCGGTATTTGTGCCTTCTCCTGCCCGGTAGCTGGCTCTTGCCAGGCGGTAAGCCTCCCTGGCTGTCTTCAGTGCACTCTCAGCCGCATCGATATTCTTTTCTGCTTTTCCGAGGTCCAGGAAGGCTTGGCGCACTTCAAGACGAATGCGATCTGTCGTTTTATCTCGCTGGATTTTTACCTGAGCCCGTTGCGATCCCGCCTCTCTGACCTTGGCAGCGGTTTTCCCCCAATTCCAGAGGGGAAGCTGTGCCCCTATTCCAACCGTCCAGTGGTCACCGCCTTCCAGATCCCGAAAATCGCCTTCCATATATTCGTAACGCCCTTCCAGGGCAATGGTAGGCAGGTATTCCCCCCTGGCCGCTTTAAGCGCCTGTTCCGCAGCTGCCATTTTGGAATCCATTGCAGACAGTTCGGGACGTTGCGAAAGGGCCAACTCGGTGAGAGACGAAAGATCCGCCCCCGGCCCGGGCGACCGCACCAAGGCTTCCGTCAAACGGACTGATTCTTCAAGGGGCATGCTTAGCAAGTTCTTAAGTGCAGAATATGCCAGGTCGACGGCGTTGTCAGCGCCATTCAGATCTTTGCGGGCATTGGCAAGTTCCGTTCGGGTGCGAAGCAGGTCAATTTCCGGATTCGCCCCTTTCTCCACCAGAATCGCCACGTCATGTTCATGCACCTCAAGAAGATCGACGGCCTCCACGGCAACACCTTGAAACGCTTCGGCCAACTGTGCGGTCCGATAAGCGCGTGTAACCTGGAAAACGACTTCCTCTTCAACAGCCCTGTTCTCTTGAGCTTGAGCGTCTCGTGAATACTGGGATGCCTTGCGCGCCGCATTCAATCGCCCTCCCGTGAAAATGGGCTGCCGGATGACGAGCCCCGCCTTGTATTGATCACGATCCATGAAGGTCAATGATTGCGGCCCCATTGCAAAACTCAACTCCTCGTCCAGTCGTGTATAGGAAGCCTCCGCCCCCAAAAATGGGAGCATAGCCGATCTGGCCTGAGTTATCTTTGTATCGGCTTGAGTCAGGGCTTCCCGTGTAAGGCGGATATCGTAATTCTGTTGCAACGCTATTTTCAGGCAATCGCTTAACGACAGGTGTATATTGCCATCTTTTTCGAGCTTGCGAAGCGCCTCAACGGGAGCAGAAGGACGGTTGCCTGCTATTTCCGGCGATTGTTCGGCGATTGCATCGGAATGGCCGTGCAACGGCTCGGCGGCAGCGCTAATAGAAACACAACCCGCTGTCAGCAGCAATCCACCTCCCACCAGAAGCATAACCATGGTGCGAGCTGTTATCCTTAAGGCTTTTTTCATTCGGCCATCACCCCTTTGAGAAACATGTCCCTGATCACCGGGGCATTCGCCTCGTATGAATGCTGTTCCGGATCTTCCAGCCAACAGAAGAGAAAAGCGTTGGTGAGCCCCTCCAGGGCCACGGCCATATAGTAGGGGCTCAGATCGCGAAGCACGTTTTTGCGAATACCTTTTTCCAGTGTCGAAGCCAGTTGCTCTACCAGTTCGTCATAAAGCTTGCGAATGTCCTGATCGAGACCAGCCTTGATGTTGAAACTCGCCCCCCGCGTTTCAGCAAAATAGAGCCGCAACGTGGCAACGTCATCGGCAAAGATACCCGCTTTAGCGGAAATGTAGTCTTTGAGAATAGTCAGTACGTCACCTTCCCTCGAAAGGACTCCGCTCAGGGTATGATGATATTCCGCTGCCTTTTCCATCATGAGGGCCTTGTAGAGGTGCTCCTTGTTCTTGAAGAATTTGTAAAGCGTTCCGATGGCAAACTCTGCTCTTTTTGCAATCTCGTGCATGGATACGTTGTGGTATCCTTTCTTCGAGAAAAGCTCGAGTGCAGCGGCAAGCATCTGCCGACGATGTCTGCGTTTTTCTCTTTCCCGACGTGGGAGCTTCTCATCTTGCATTACTCGACCTCCATATGCTTGGGCGGTATCAGATACTGCTAAAAATCAGCAAATTCTATAATATGACATCTGCTTCAGATTATAGAACAAGATGTTCCCGTGTCAAGCAGAAATGTAAAAAATATCTCATATTTTCCTATGGAATAGAACCTCGGGCAGAGATAATGTGCGGCATGGGTTTCTATTAGGGTATACGGTTCTTGACCAGCTTCGCCCACATCTTGCGCTGGCGGTGCCAATGGGCGACGGCGGTGATGGGGCGGACATCCCTCTCACGGATTGGATCACGGCCTTTGACCGTGCGGGGCAGAAACAGGAGCGCTTCCTGAATGTCGGGGGCCAGGTTGAGCAGGTTCATGATCTGCGTGATCCTGGCCCGCGTCACGTAACCGAGTCGCGCCAGATCCGCATAATCACGCACTTCACCGCTGCCCACCAGCCCGTTGTAGCGAATCGCCAGAGCCATCAGGCGCGAGATGCGGGGTAGGGACCGAGTCTTCGATGAAATAGAGGTTAACCGAGCGTATCGGAAACGGTATCGGGATTTCAATTCTGATGACGGGGCCCATCAGCTTTCACGCCCCCCAACACAACCAGGGCATCCACCGCAACAGGTTTGTTCCCGAAGATGATGACCGGGTTGATATCTATCTCTTTCACTGATTCATTTTCAAGGCCGATCTGACCCATTTTAATCAGAATATCGGAAAGCATGTCGAGATCTGCCGCCTCCATACCACGCACCGCCTCCAGGATCTTATGCCCTTTTATGTCCTTCATCATCTCTAAGGCATCCCTCTTTTCCAGAGGGGCCACGCGAAACGATATATCCTTCAGGATTTCCGTAAAAATCCCCCCCAGCCCGAACATGACGCACGGACCGAACTGGGGATCACGGCTAAGCCCGATGACCAGCTCCCGATGACCTTTCACCATCTCCTGCACCAGAACACTCGTACCGGTCCCCATCCGAGCACAGATCTCATCAAAGGCTGAAACGGCCTCTTCCTTGCTCCGTAAATCCAATTTGATCAAACCTTTTTCCGTCTTGTGAGCGATATCCGATGAACATCCCTTCAAAACAAGCGGATAGCCGATTTCCCGGGTTGCATCTATGAGACCCTTCAGATCTTTTACCAATAACTCCTTCGTAACGGGTATCCCATAGGCAGATAGCACCTGTTTAGATTCGTATTCTGAAAGAGTGCTTTGTCCTTCCTCTAAGGCCTTTTCTATAATCTTCATTGGTTCTTCCTCCACATAGGGAACAAACCACGGGCACTCTCCACAGGGTCATTGAAAATGGAAATGCCCGGTGCATCCATTCCTTGTAATGCCTTCTCATTTATTCACATAAATATTGACGCTCTCTCCGCCCGGAGACATGATTCTGAGTCCGGCATGCGCCAGGCTCTCTAATTCATCTTCCCCGGGGAAGATCAGGAACTGCCCCAAGAAACGAACCCTGTTCCGTATCTCGGTTACAACCGTTCTTGCGCGGCAAAGGTTGCCGGTCAACACAACGGCATGTATTCGTCCATCGAGCACTGCGGCCATGGAACATATGTCCTTGCTGATTTGATATCCCATAGCCTTTAACACCACCAAAGCCTCTTCATCGCCATTGTCAGCGCGCCGTTCAATGGCGGCGATGTCATGGGTACCGAGGTAAGAGTGGACGCCCCCCTGCCCAAACAGCCTCCGTCCCAGTTCCTCCTGAGTCAATTGTCCTGAAAAACACAGTTTCAAAACTCCCTGAAGAGGCAATCCCCCTGTGCGCTGCGGGGTAAAGGGGCCTTCATCGAGTCCGTGTGTTCCATCGATAATGCGGCCCTTTTCGTGGGCCCCGATTGTAATCCCGCCTCCGAGATGGGCCACGATAAAATTTCCTTGTTCGTAAGGAACACCCAGTTCTCGTGCAGCCTTTCGGCCTGCCGACTTCTGGCTCAATACATGAAATGCCGCTCCCCGCTCCATGCCTTTAAGGCCTGAAAAGCGGGCCAACTGAATCAACTCATCCGACACCGGCGAGTCATAGATGATTGCCTTTGTCCCGTATCTATCGGCAATGGATGAGGCAATGCATGGACCGATATTGCAAGGATGCCATCCATAGTCCCCTGAACGAAGGTCACGAAGCATGGCATCATTAACGTAGTACGCGCCACCTTGGACCGGCCGGGTCAGACCTCCACGGCTCACCACCAGGCTTAGGCCGTCAAGTTCCTTGAGCCACCCATGCAAGACGCTTGTCACGACCTCGTCATGGAACTTAAGCCATTCGTCATAACTATGGAGGCGGGACAACCTTTCAGGAGCATGCTCTACGCTTTCCCTGAGAAGGGCATCATGATCGAGGAAAAGCGCCAGTTTGGTGGAGGTTGAACCGATATCGATGACCAGTATTTTGGACATGAAGTGGGCCTTTAAAGCAAGCACCCCAGGGCCAGGTTGACCAGCCATGATTCAGGGGGCTCCAGGATGGAACGTACTACCAGGGGGACCTTAGCGCCTGCCAGAACTCCAGCGATTGGGCATCGGCCCACCCAGCCTAGGAATTGCACTGTCAGGTTGGCCGACTCCAGATCAGGGAAAAGGTAGATATCCACATCCCCGGGAACCGGGCTGTTGATCCCTTTGTGCCTGGCCGCGGATGTGGATTCGGCGTTGTCCATGGCCAAAGGACCTTCAATGACGGCATCACCGAACTGGCCACGTTCCGACATCTTGGAGAGAAGCGCGGCGTCCAGTGTGGAAGGGAGCGCCGGATTAACCAATTCAAGAGCAGAAAGCGCAGCGATTTTAGGTCGCTGAATGCCGAGGGCCTTGGCCACCCGGATGGCATTTTCCACAATGGCGATCTTTTCCCTGAACCCGGGTTGATTGTTGATCAACGTATCGGTCAAGAGCGTCAGCTGGCCGTCTTTGGGGGCAATCATAATGCTCACATAACTCAACATATGCCCATGATTATAGTCCGTTTTCTTATCGGCAATCAGGGAGAAAAACCCGGCATCCAAGGGACCTGTATCCAGCAGAAATCCTGGCTCTTCGGCCTGTGCCAGGCTCAGGGCCTCCTGCCTTGCTTCCCGGATATCGGCAGAGGGACAGAGAACCTTGATTTCGGAGGCCATGCCGGTGAAGGCACTGCCGCATGCAAGCGGTTCAACCCATCCCCTTTCGCGGGCCTTGAGAACAGAGCTCACGGCAACGGGGTCCAGCTGGCCGGAGATGTATAGCTTCTTCCTCCCCTTTTGGCATGCGGCATTCATTATTTTTCCAAAATCGCCGCTCACGCCGCTCCTCCACTGGCTGACGCGGCCAGGACCAGACCAAAGGCCAGATTGGTCATGCGCGTCTCATATCGATCTGAACGGGAAGGAGTCAGCATAAAGATCCCGCCACCTACGGTTACACATTGACGAATGCCCATAATCAGGTGGTCAATGGTCTTGACCAAAATGTTTCCCGTGTCGATATTGGGAACAATCAATATGTCAGGAAATCCTCCATCTTGCACTGTTCCGTCTCGGAAGACGTCGTAAAGATTGTTGGCGCTCAGTATTTCACATTCGCCAAGCCCACCTTCCAACGCTGATTGTCTGATCGCAATACCGTCTTTGATAGAACCAGGCGGATCGCCGTGGACGGGCGAAACTGCGAAGACCATCACGCGGGGCCGTTTGCAGCCTAGCCGTTGCAAGACGCTTACGGCGTTGGCCAGTATCCTTTCCTTCAATTTGAGATCAGGAAGGATGTTCACCCCTGGATCGGTAATGACGAAGATCTTGTCAATGCCCGTGACCTCGTGAAAACAGAGCGTGCAGGGCACCTGGTCCGGCGTCAATTGTCTTGTGGTACGGATCAATGCCCTGTACAGATAGGTCGTCAGGATATTGCCTTTGACGACAAAGGCCAGTTTGCCGGTTTTTACCATATCTATACAGAGGTCAGCAGCCTCTTGTGGGTCTTCTTGATCAATAATTTCCATGTTCTCGATCGGAAGGTCGATCTCATTGGCTACAGACTCGATGCGCTGACGATTGCCAACCAGCACGGGTTCTATCAAACCCTCCTTTGCCCCATCTCTTGCGGCCCGCATCACATCGGGGTCATCGGGAAAGAGCACGGCCACTTTACGAGGACCGATTTCTTTTGCCTTGGCCACTATTTCTTTGAAGTTGCGATACATCGGCTCCCCTTTTTTGTAGACTTCACCGGCGGCTCCTCACTTTAATGTAAATATTCAAGGCGCAGGATGCATAGATCGCGATCGAACTGCCATCGTTCTTGCGGCCCAAGCCGCTTCCTCAGGGAGCAAGAAAACTGGGATACCATTCTCCTCAAGCACCTTTCTACGGTTCTCGTATTCATGGTTCGGCCGGTCAACGGCAATCCAATAAACAATAATAGGTTTGCCGACCTTTTTCCTGATTTCAATGAACTTGTCATCGGGCGGTGGAAAATACTTATGGATAGGAAATACGGCGATAATAATATCAATATTCACATCCATGGCCAGGGCCTCTGCCACGCGACCGTAGAATCCGGCCTCAAAACCGGTTGTTGTCAGGTCAAGGGGATTCTTATAGACCACTGAATTGGCATTCTTCATGATACGCCGGATAGTTCTATCGGTATCCTGGCTAAACTGGGGCAACAGGCAATCCCATTCCATAAGAAGATCGAAAACAATGATGCTCCCCCCTCCGGAAGGGGTCACCATACCGATTCTTTCACCTTTGGGTTCCCCCGCAACCGCCAAACCCTTGCAGGCGCAGACCAGTTCTGCAACTGAGTCCACTTGAATCACACCAGCTTGTTTCAAAACACCTCTATAAATACCTTGCGATCCAGACAAACTGCCTGTGTGGCTGAGGGTCAGCCGGTCTGCGCTGTCAGCACGCCCCGCCTTGTAAAGAACAACCGGTTTGCGGGGAATCACCCTTGCCAAGGAGGAAACCAATTGATCCCCTCTTTCCGTCCCCTCCATATAGATACCGATAACGTCCACGGTTTTATCCTGGCCCAAGTAAAGGATCAGATCGCCAAAATCCAGATTTGAGCGGTTCCCCACACCTATCCACAAACCGATAGGCATATGTTCCTCAAGGGCCTTGTAATAAATGCCTCCGCCCACACCTCCACTCTGGGTCATAACAGCAACATTTCCTTTCTGAACCCTGAAAGGGAAAAAGGTGGCATTAAGGGAAATATTCCCGTTAATAAATCCCGGAGTGTTCGGACCAAGCACACTTAAGCCTGTTCGGTCGGCGATCTCGTTCAGGGCGGCCTCTAACTTTCGCCCATCCTCTCCCACCTCCCTGAAATTAGCTGCATAGGCCACCATGGCTTTGCTCCGTGATCGAGAGCATTCCTCAGCGACGTCCACCGTTGCGCTGGCTCCCACCGCGCTCAACACGAGATCAACCGGTTTTCCAACAGAGCTGAGGGAGGGATAAGCTTTTCGCCCCAGAACTGTCATGTATTTCTGGTTAATGGGAAATATCTCACCCGGAAATCCAAACCGGATCAGATTCTCCGTAATGGTGTATCCCAATTTACCATTGTCCTCTGACGCACCTACTACAGCGATGCTTTGAGGGTTAAACATGGCTTGCAAGTTGTTTCCCATACCTAAAGCCCCTGACCGTGCTTGCCTCCCTTGGAGCAATTACACGGCTTTCCCTTTCGAGTAATCCCGTAACAAACCCAAGCCACGAACACTCTCCACAGGGGCATTGAAAACGGGAAAGACGTTTGTTCTCTTGAAATCCTTGATGTATTTTCTCTCTGCGAGAAAACTGAGCGCTATGGGTTTGTTGAACTCCTGCGACATCCTCTTGATGAAACTCAAGATCTGCTCAGGGGTACCGATCCCGTCTCCAAAGATCTTGGCTATCTCAGGCTCATACATGAAGGATAAGACCACGCCGTCTATATTATCCAATGCCAGACAGCGATTGAGGATGAATGCCAGGGCCTTGATGTCGTGAACATCTCCGAAATCCATAGGGTTGGACATGCGGATGACCCCTGCCCGCCTGAACCCCTCAATTTGGTCCATGAGCTCACGGGGCAGTGGGGGACATTCAAAGCCGTATCGCTCACACGCATCTCCCAGTATCACGGCAAACCCCCCTGACATGGAGATGACCGCCAATCGGTTCCCCCTGAGGGGAGGGAGCTGAAGCGCCCTGGCGGCCACAGTCATCTGATGAATGTCTTCCACCCGCACGATCCCCGCCTGCCGGAGGGCGCAGTCTGCGATCCGGTCGTCATTCGACAGGGCCGCCGTGTGGGAGTAAGCGATTTTAGATGCGGTTTTACTGACGTTAGACTTGAAAATGACAATCGGTTTTCTGGATGTTTTGGCCAGCCTTGTAAGCTCTCTTCCGTCCTCAATGCTTTCAAGGTACATATGAATCTGTTCCGTATCCTCGTCATGGATGAGATAGTTTAGAAAATCAATCTCATTCAAGTCCAATTTATTGCCCATGCTGATAATTTTTGAAAAACCCACGTGTTGTTCGGAAAAACAATAGGCACACTGGGTGGTTACCCCCCCGCTCTGCACGATCAGGCCCACAGGTCCTTTCTTGAACCTCCCAACCTGCATCGGGTTGAATGGCGTGCAAAGGCCAGATTCGGGGCATATAACGCCGATGCAGTTAGGGCCGATAAATCGAATGCCATATCGCCCGGCGACACCGACCAGATCGCTTTCCGCCGGGTTGTCCTGATCGTCGAACTCCCTGAACCCCCCCGTGGAAATGACGGCGTGGTGAATTCCCTTTTGCCCACACATCTCAAGCGTCTCTGCCACAAACTTGGCAGGGACCAGGATCACCGCCAAATCGATCCCTTGAGGCAAGGACCGGGGATCGGTTATGATCCTTTGGCCGTGCACCTCGCCCGGTTCTCTGCCCACCGGATAAATCTTGCCTGTAAAGCCCAACTCCAGGGAGTTGGAGATAATGTTTTTTCCCAGATTTCTTGAATTGGCCGCCACACCAAAAACAGCAAACTCGGCAGGGTGGAAAAATTTTTTCATCTTGGTCTACCTATCCCGGCTGAAATCCGTTCGGCCGTTTCAGTAACCTGCCTGGCCAGATCCTCTTCTTGCTCAATTCCAAAATTGAAAATGGTCGCGGCAATCCCGACGCAGCCCGCCAGACGGTGTGCATGATCATGGATGGGCGCCACGATCCTCCGAACCCCATCTCGCAACTCCTGATCCTCAACTGCATAGCCTTTTTTCTTGATTCGCCGGATTTCCTCTTCAAGTACCCTCGGTTCCGTTATAGTGTTCTTCGTCATGGGAGGAAGGCCGATGGCCGCAAGCACCTTATGTCTTTTTTCAGGCGCCATATTGGCCAGGTAAATCTTTCCTGCGGCCACCGCGTGGAAATAGGGATACGCACTCCCTATCCGGCTATAAAGGCGGATACCCTCTGATCCCTCAACCTGTTCAATCAAGACAAGCTGATCCCTGTCCAGCGTGGAGAGTTCCACAGTCATGCGGGTTTTCTCGGCCAATTCCCGCATCAATGGCCGTCCGACAGAACGGAGCCTGACTTTCTCCTGAAGCCTGTCCCCAAGATAGATGAACCTCATTCCGTGGCGGTAAAAGCCCCTCTGATCTGTCCTGTCCAAAACGCCTCTGTCACACAGAGTGTTCAATATCCTGATCAGGGACTGTTTTGGGATGTCGAGTCTTGTAAGTATTTCCGAGAGGGGCATCGGATTTTCGCTACTTGCCAAAAGTTCGATGACGTCAAGGGCCCGATCTACGGCGGGTGCGTGGTTGGAGTTCTTACCTGCCATGAAATAGTACCCTATATGACTCTGTTGAAATCATATATGGTACGGTAACAATGCTCCGGTCCTTATGTCAAGCAAAAAATGTAAAGTGAGGACCTCGATGTCCGGTAGGTCTGGGGCACTTGATGCGAGAGCCGACACGACGCTTAACAGCTTCAAAACTCAGATAGCCCTTCAGTCCTTCGCCCCTTTGTCCTGCACGATCGTCCCCTCTCTAATGCAAGTCAGCAAAAGGCTTTTCACTTTTTCGACACGAGTCTTCAGCGGCTCTACAGATTCCTTTCGGGACCAAAACCACATAAAATCTTTCAGGATAGTCTCTAAAAGCCCGGCCAAATAAACGGGGTCGGCCCTCATGAGGCAAGGCGACGCTGAAGGACAGTGAGAGCAAAGCCGATTGTGCCCCTTCGTCTATCGTTTGCGAGTTGTTCGGCTCTATTGAACTCCTCGCGAACGTCTGTGACACGCTGATAAAGATCGGCCTCTCCATCGGAGAGTTCGTATTCGGCGGTGTAGGCTTTCCTTTCTGGAAACAGCGGACGACCATCGAACTTCAACAGGTCCTCCTTGATCATTCGACTCATCAGGTCGGATGCATTTATCGAATGAACACCATCCCGGAATTTTCCCTCAAATCGGTCGCCATCAACCAGAGCCATGAATAGTTGAAAATCTTCTTCCTTACCATTGTGCGGAGTGGCAGTTAAAAGCAGAAAATGCCTCGTCAGAGTGGGGAGTAGTTGTCCCAACTTGTAGCGTTTGGTTCGGCGAATCTCACCTCCCCAGAATGAGGTACTCATCTTATGGGCTTCGTCACAGACCACGACATCCCAATCAGTGGTCTTGAGTTTTTCTTGTGCATCCTCGTTGTGAGTGAGTTTATCGAGGCGGCAAATCGAGAGAGGATTCTCTGTGAACCAGTTCCCGGTCCGTGCCGCCTCATACTTGTCGTTCGTCATGATCTCGAAGGGCAAATGGAATCGTCGGCAAAGCTCGTCTTGCCATTGCTCGACTAAATTGTCCGGACAGACAATCAAACACCGTTGCAGGTCGCCGCGAGCGATCAGTTCTTTAATCAAAAGCCCTGTCATAATGGTTTTACCAGCGCCAAGATCATCTGCGAGCAGAAACCTAAGCGGCTGACGTGGTAACATCGATTCGCACACGGCTGTGATCTGATGTGGCAACGGATCGACAAGCGATGTATGCACTGCCAAGAGTGGATCAAAAAGGTACGCAAGGCGGAAGCGTTGCGCCTCGGATACAAGACGCAACAAATCCGCATTACCGTCAAAGCTCCAGGGTTTGCCGGATTCCAAGATTTCGAGATCGACTTCGCGATCCCTGTAGATCAGTTCGTTTGCCAGCTTTCCTTTGCTGTCCTTGTATGTGAGTTCTATGGCAACAGAGCCGATCCATGACACATCAACAACGGTGATAAACTTTTTCCTTCGGAAAACCCTCAGTGTTTGGTGAAGTGCATTCCGAAGGAAAAATTATTGAGAGGGCGGTGCTGTCAAATCTTCTGATGACCTGGCTGAGACCAGTGTCAAGTAATCTTCGTCCAGCGACAGATAAACCCATCAGGCATGATGCCTTTGACAGTCACTCCGCGTTTTAGCTCTTCGAGTCGGGCCATTATGTCTCTCGTTTCCTATTCTTAAAGGTCTCGTTAGCTGTTTCGGGCTCGTTTGCACCGCCGGTTCTCACCCATTCGTCGATCTCTTCTTTTCTAAACTTCCAGAGTCGGCCTATCTTGTGCCCCGGCAGATTTCTTTCGCTTATCCACCTGTAAACGGTATCCCGCTTGATACCGAGATAAACCGCAATCTCATCTACGGAGAGCCATCGATCTTCCATCATTGTCTCCACTCATTCCGAGCGTTATTGCCAATCTTCAAGACGGCCTCGAGTTGTTAGTTGATGGAACGGTCTGCACGGTTCGGCATACAATGCCCCATCCAGACAAACCAGCATAAACAAGGATAAAATATATCAGACGAACGCCCATTGTCAAGCCGTTTCTCCCAGTGTGATCCGTGTTTGTCCGACTTAGGCCTACTGAGTCTTGGGGGACCAGATGGAACGTCCGGTGAGGCTGGCTCGGTTTAATACGGAATTCACCCCAACATACAACCAACTCGGCAACGCCATGCCGTGCTCAATACATACCGGCACGAGGACCCGTCTGTAGAGGCTGGAGCCGCCCGGACGGAAGCCCTCCAGGCGGTCGATGGCGGGCAGGCGGGACTCAGGATCGTTGAAGGTGAGAAGCTCCCCGTACACGCGGCCCCAGTCGCCCGCTGTGGCGCTTTGCTGAGCCGGTTCGGGGTATGGGGCCGGCTGTTCGGAAAACCGCGCCTGTGTGGCCACGTCGGCCAAAGCGTCCGAGGTGCCATGGGCGAGGACATCCCCGTCCGGGACCTGCAGGACGGGAATGCCTGAGTGCATTTCATAAAGGCGGCCGCGGACCACGGCTTCCCGGATATCCAGAACGCCCCGGCAAAAACGGTCATGATTCCAGAAACCGCGCTTCAGGGTTCCGTAGACGAAGAGTCTCAGCATCCACTGAGTGTTCTCCTTCAGGGGTTCATCGGGGTTCACTGCATGCTCTGTCATGGTGCTTTCCCCCTCTTTTCCTGGACGATGAACTCGAGAGACTCCCTCGAGAACTCCGTGAGAACCGCGTGCCTGAACACAATCATGCTCATGGCGGGAACAGACAGCTCCCGCCAGCCGCGCTCATCGGCCAGGACCGCGTCCAGGAAGGCCGGATCGGAGGCGTAGAGCACCGCCCGATGCTTTCGGTGGGTGCGGAGCCTGAGCGGTTTGTTCCCCTTGAGGACGAGGATGGTTTCAGGATCGAGCCGGGACGCGAGCACCGCTGTCATCTGGCCCCGGCAGCGCCGAAGCCGTTCTTTGAACCACTCGACATCCATCCGACCGCTCCGTGCAGCCCTGGCCGCCAGGCGGAAGAGCAGCTCGCTGTCCACTTCGGCGAAGCGCCTCAGTTTGAAACGGCGAAACAGGTAATCGGCGTTGTAGATGGTGCCGTTGTGGGTGCCGATGACGTCCCCGGCCCGGATCGGGTGGTTGTTGCGATTGACCCGTTCATCCCCTCGTGTCCGCCAACGTGTGTGGCCGAGCAGAACCGTTGTCCGGTTGTCGATGCCGGCAAGGACCTCGTGGAATGCCTTGTCGGTAACGAACTGACCGGCGGAAACCGGCCTCTTGAAGAGGCGGTGCTCGCCGTCCCGATTGAGCCAGGCCACCCCGGTTGCGTGGGGCCCCCGGCTTTCGCTCAAGACCAGCAG
Source organism: Desulfosarcina widdelii (assembly GCF_009688965.1). Classification (GTDB taxonomy): domain Bacteria; phylum Desulfobacterota; class Desulfobacteria; order Desulfobacterales; family Desulfosarcinaceae; genus Desulfosarcina; species Desulfosarcina widdelii. The sequence continues at coordinate 5,547,807 of NZ_AP021875.1, forward strand.
CCGGGTGAACAGCCAGGCGAGATGTTCCCGTTCCTCGACCCGTCGCCGTTTCTTGCCCAATATGACACCAGCCAGCCCGCACATCAGGACTTCCCTCCGTCCGGTTCCACCACGAAGCCCCGGAAGACACCCTCGGCGTATTCCTTGGGGTGGGCTTCGATCCATCCCCCAGCTTCGCTGAAGTCGAGTTCCCGGGCGATCCGGGTCACCTCGGGGCGGTCGAGCATGTTGGTGAGACCCGAGAGTCGCACCGCGTCGATGCCCTGCCATACGACGGCGGGGACGGGTATCCGCATGGGCGCGTCATCTTCGAGGACATCCGCCAGGCCGTGATCGATCAAGGCGGCGAGGAGGGAGTCGGCCTTCTCCTCGGGGCTGTCGCCTTTGACCATCAGGTCGATGCCCGCGAGCATCTTGGCGTTGCGCAGGAGCATGTCGATGTAGTCCTCGAAACTCACCTGGTCGGAAAACAGGGCCGCCCCCTTCATGGCCCGGACGATTTCAAGGGAGGTCTTCCCGGTGAACACCTCGCCTTCGCCCTCAAGGGGTTTCCCGGCGAGGTCGGTGTTCTTGATCAGCACTCTCACGGCGCACCTCCTTCATCCGTCTCCGCGGTGCCGTTCCCTGAAAACGCCGGAGGCCGGGTTTGCGGCCCGGCCTCCGTGGGGAATTCCGCCTCGACGGCGGTTTGTGTTTCTGGTTTCGGTCTGCCTCGTTTGAACGCCGAGTCCCCCGGAAGCCCCGCGAGCAGGTGCTTGCGCGCGGTCTTGAACTCGTCGCCGATGAGTCCCAGGTGGAGCAGAAAAACCCTGAAGTCGTAGCGGGCGCTCTGAGGATCGAACCTGCGCTTGCGGCTCGATGCCGCGCGTCCGTTCAGGGCTTTGGCGGCCACGGCCAGAACCAGCTGGATATAGGCCCGCACCTTACCGGCGTGAAGCGTTCCCTCGAACCAGCGGAACTCGACGGTCCCCCGGTACCAGACGTTGTGCAGGTTCACACCGTGATAGCGGGATGAGTCGAAATGCTGGGGTCGGCGGTTGTGATAGCCGTACCAGATGCGGTTGAGCTGCTCCTTGGTCTTGGGCCGTCGGCGCTCGATCTTTCTGATCAGGTCTTCGCTCACCGGCTTGCTGTAGTTCCGCTGCCGGGTCTCGTTGACGCCCAGAGCGTTGAGGATGAGCGGCTCCTGCTTGTAGATGATCTTGGCCAGGTTGCCCAAGGTGCGGCCGTCGAATGCGATGGCGTCCACATGAATATGGATGCCGCATCGCTGGTCGATTTTGGCCCCGCAGCGGCGCACCGCCCGGATCACTTCCTGAAGGGTCGGGATGTCGGCGTAGGCAAGTACCGGGCTCACCACCTCGGCCCTCAGGTGGCCGGGAACATTGATGAGCGATCCGTCGGCGACGACCTTCCAGGTCCGGCCCTGTTCATCGGTGATCTCCCAGGGGTCGAAACCGGCCGGGCTCCCAACGTGGCGGACCTCGCCGCCCACCACCGACTGGACGGCGCGGGCCACACGCTCGCGTGTCCGTTTGACGGTCTCGATCTCGATTCCGAAGTTGATTTGGCGTAAGTCCATGGATTCTCCTTGCTGTTCGTAAGCCCTTGTATCGCAAGGGTTTCTGCGTTGTGTTCACACACATACAGGCTTCTTTCCGAACAGAAAGCAAGGCGAATTCGACGGACATGCCGAAGATAAGCCATTGATATTCAATGACTTATGTACACGGAGCCGTAACCGGCGGAAACATCGGGATTTATAGGCTTTCCTGCAAAACGGGGTGGCTGGGACCACTTCGAAAAAAGAACACCGATCAGGTACTCTCAGTGTGATCCAAGCCCGAGTCCATCAGCTTTCGGTTGATACGCCGGGCTTCGGCTTCTTCTCTGTGAATGCGCGCCATGATTTTCGAGAAGGCCTCCGCCTCGTTCAGCGGCAAACCGAGTTCCTCCTCGATCCGCCTGAGCCTGGCGTCCAGGTTCTCGAGCATGCGCAGGGTGTGATCCCGCAGCACGCCCTCGCGTTTTTCCTGCGGAGAGGGAATAAACTCGGTCAGTCCGCCTTGTTGTCTTACGATCATGGGTTTTCCTCCATCAACTCAGGGTGGCCCCGAGGGTGTGAATCCGCGGGTAGACCAGGTTGTTGCCGGTCATCTCCGCTTTGTAGCGGACCTCGGTTCCGGTGGGGTCGGCGAACGTCCGGGTGAGCGTGTACTCGGTCCATTCCTGGTCGACCTCGCGTGTCGTTTCAATGGACATGGGCTCCCAGGTCGCGCCGCCGTCGTTGGAGGTGAACCAGTTCAGGGAGGTCCCGCTGGGGATGTTCATCTGCGTATAGACCTTGGTGGATTCCACTCCCTGGGTCAGCTCGTTCTCGCGGGAGATGTAAGCCCCGGTCGTGTTGTTCAGATGCCCGATCAGGTTCACGTCCTTGTAGTTCAATGCCGGTGAGTCGTTAATCGCGGTGCTTTCAAACAGTGCCCGCAGCAACACATCGTTTGCGATGTTCGGTAGGTTTTCCTCCTCCGCGGGCACGATAGCGTCCCAGGTGGTTCCACCGTCCGTGGAATATTCCCAGACGATGCCGGTTCCCTCCGGGATGGCCGAGTATTCATCGAGATTGAGCTCGCTGAACTGCGCGCCGGTGACGGGCTGGAATCGAACTTCGCCGGACGGCTGGAAATCGTATCCGTAAATCTTTACTGTGAGATCGGAACCGTTAAGCGGGGTCCAGGTCTCGGCGTTTGAGCTTTCCAGGAGCACACCCTGGGCATAGGTCTGCCGGGTGATGACGCCGTTTTGCCCCATCTGCCCAAGCGTGGCGATGCGCACCCGATAATTGGTGCTGTTGGTGAGCAGCACGACGGCGTAGCTGGTGTTCGCCTCGGCGTAGAAGGGATCGTCGAAGGTGATCTTGGTTTCGCCACTCAGGTTGATCTCATCGGATGAGACCACCTTTTCGGCCAGCACCACTTCGTTGGGCAGACCGGTGGTTACCCCGCGGATCTGAACCGTCACCGGGATGGACGCGTCCTTTTGAGTGAAATGAGCGCCCACGGCCGAGACGACGCGGTTCTGCGTGAAACTGAAGGTCTGCGCCAGCGGATCGCGCCTGCGCCATCTCCATCTCCAACGCCACACGGTCCGAACAACCGGCACACGGATGATGCGCGGCGGCACTTGCTGGACGATGGTCTGCCGCTGGACGATGGTGCGGTTCACCACGATGCGCTGGATGCGGGTGATCACCAGCGGGTCGTTGACCTGCAGGTTGGTCTGGGCCGAATAGGTGCCGTCGGTTACTTCGACGATCCGGTCGCCGTTGCGGACATTGGTTGGGATAACAAAGGATGCACTCACCCGTCCGGCAGAGTCAGCCGTGATGTTGGAGGCGACCACCTGACCGTCGCAGCGTACCGTGACCCCGGTGGCACTGGGCGTGAAATTGGAGCCGACCACGGCGATACCGGTCTGTCCTCGGCGTCCGATATTCGGTGTGATCTCCACCGCTGCATCGGGCTTCTCAAAGACCGCGTAAGGGTTGATATTCTTCTCCTCGGACCAGTCGGCCTGTTCGATCAGGACCTCCTCCGTGCCGGGAAGCAGCACCAGGCTTCCTTTGAACAGCGCGTCACTTGCGCCCAGGTCGACTTCGAGCAGGTTGGGTGTGGAAACACGATCCGGCCCCACAAATTGACTCACACCGTCAATCCTGGCGCTCCATTCGCTGTGATAAACATCGGACTGGGCGTCATTGGAAAAATCGTCCGAGTAGACGCCTTTCTTGGTTTGCGCGTCCCGGTTCTGCAGCTCGTTGTTCATCTGGAACTGTGCGTCGTTGTATTTGAGGTCCTCCACGTCATCGATGATCTCGTGAATCTGGTCCATGGTGATGCGGGTCAGCCCGAAATTGATAATGCTCATCTCAACCGAGTTGGGCGGGCAGTCGACGCTGCAAAGCCCCAGTGTGCCCTCGGGCACAACCGGCAGTTTGGGGAAATCAGCCGGCGCGCCTTCCAGTCGTTTAATCTCACTGGTCGTGGCGTAGATAATGTCCTTGCGGCCCAGAAAGTAGTCGTAATCGACGCTGCAGTTTGAGCCGTCCACAGGGTCGTCGCCGAGCCCGGTTCGGCCGAAATTGACCAGGCTTAAGTTGCCAAGGGCTATCTGCACCGGTGACATGGTCAGACCGCTGGTATTGGATGCGGGTGGGTTGCCGCCGACGATCTCGTCCACGCCGTCATCCATATAGGTGGTGACCCCGGAAGCGACCTCTTTGAGAAGCTGAAAATCGGCCCGGTCGGTATTCTGTGAACCTCGGTAGACGCGATAGCCGGTGGCTCCGTTGACCGGCAACCAGGACAGCTTGTTGATTTCACCGGCCAGGGTATCGCGGGAAACGACCTTGGCAGGGTCATATTCGGTCTCGCCGGAAGCGTCCAGGACGGTGACTTGGTAGAAGTGTTCCCCAGCCCCAGGATGCCCCGATTCACCGAACCAACCACCGTCTACATAATCCGTTCCTTTGATCATCTGCTTGGTATAGGTCCAGCGCACTGTGTAGGTAGTGCCGATGGCCGGTTCGCTGCCCGTTCCGAGCCAGTCCACATAATTTCCGGACTGCTGCCAGTCCACGCCTTCCTGAAATACGGTCGCGCCCTGGCTCACCTCGAGAATATCCACCACCGGATTCGGTGCGAGCAGGTCTTCACCGCCTCCCACCGAGCCGCGAGTGATATTGGAGACAATCTCAACAATGGCCTCGACCTGGGAGCTTTCTTTCAATGGCGTGCTGTTGAGCGCATAGCGCCGGGTGCCGACGTTGTAGGTCTTCTGCTCGCCGCGCACCGATTTGGTGGCGACCGATTTGGGAACCATCGTGGTTGTCGGCAAGTCTTTCTGCAGGCGAAATCCCTGGATATAGGCCCGACCGGCGTTGGTGATCACCTCGACGTTATCGCTATCGCTGTCGCCGATAAAGCTGTCCAACCCATTGACCAGATAGCTGCCGGCTTGGTCAAAGGTTCGTTCAGCCAGGTTCTGGAGCAGCGAATTCAGTCCCTCCGCCGCAGCGAAGGAAAGCTGATCCTCAGTGATGGAAGAGACCGTGATGCGACTGCCGGGAATCGTCCCCAGGAGATCCCGGAGGTACATGTTGGACTTTTCCTGGACCGTGGCGGTGACATCGCCGGTTTCCCGGTCGAACTTGTAGATGGGGACGACTTTGCGCTCGAGAACGTTATTGGGCAGCGTCTCACCGCTCGTGTCATGGTCTTTCAGCGTCAGAACCCATTTTTCACGCTCGGCGGTGGGCTCGCCCGTGGCCGGATTGATGAGCGCCGCATCCTGGTTGTAACCGTAGTTGTATTTGAGCAGCTCGACGTAAACATAGTCCACGCCCGATGTCTTGGCGGGATCATAGGTCAGCACCGTGCCGGGGACCTGCTCGATGTATCCTTCGACGTAGACGAAGCCTTCGGCCACGGTCAGCACGTTGTCGGTGACCGACACCCCGAGCCCGCTGATGACCGCCCCCTCCTTGAAGAGCATGTCGGCGATCTTTTTGCGCTCGAGGTTGATGATCTCCTGCTGCTCGTTCAGTTCCGAGTCGAGCAGGTCGCGGTCCTGGTGGTAGCGGATCTGCTTATAGTTTTTTGTCGGGTCGAATGTATCGCGCGAGATGGACATGGTTGTTCCTCCTAAATTTTGATGACCCCGACCAACTCCACCCGCGTATCGGAAGTCTTGTTGAAGTCGGGGATGTTTTTCACTTCGTACAGGTACCCGGACGTGAGCACCTCGCCGCTCGGATTGGTGTCCGGGTGGTAAACACCATTCGCCGCGTAATCCGATTGAAGCCCATCGATATAGGCCACATCACCACCGAAGAATCCGTACTCCCGGATGGTGATGCCGTTGGCCTCGCTTTCCTCGAAACGGAAAAACACACCGATGGTCTGGGTCTCCTCGGCGGTCTCGATGTAATGGATACCGTTGACGACGAGCGTTCCTTCCGGGTCTTCTTTTAGAAAGGTACGTTTGTAGTGTTTCTTTCTCGCTCGTTCGGTTTTAAGCGCCGTCTGGTCGATATCCGGCGCGGGCGGGTTGAGCGGGTCGATAAATGTGGCGTCGCCGTCGCCGATGGCGCAATGAGTGATCCCGTCGATGGGTTCCCCCATCAGCAGCCTCGCGGTGAGGATGCGGCCGGTCTTGACTATCAGTCCCAATGACATGTGATTTCCTCCTTCAGGTCTGTATCTCGTGGCTTTCGTTGATCAGTATTGCGAAAACCGTTTGTCGGGCATCCGGGCTGTGCTCCATCGGATGAACCACGTTCTGTTTTGTGTTCATGATCCGGTCGAGTGCACTGAAAACTATCTGCCGGGTGTCTCCACGGATGCCGAGCGAATGATGAACAGGAACAACGATGTCGGCGCTGAAAGCCAACGGCTGTTGAACCACGAGAACCAAATCCGCATGGTTTTGTGCGGCGTGAGTGATTCGCTGCCCGGCATCAACATTCATGCCCACCATCCCCGATACGGCGATCTGAATATCTGTTTCCACGCTGATCGACATATTGGCCTTCCTACAGGATCGGGTTCTCCGTTCCGGTGATCCGCAGCTTCAAGTCCGTCTTGTTCTGGATCGCCGTTCCCGGCGGCACGATGCAGCGCCTCCATAGCGAGACGGTGACGTTGTGCGGCTTGTCGCCCAGGTTGAGCGGTGCGCCGGGAGTGGCTGTATCCAGTTCCGCCTGGGTCAGCGCCAGCGCATACCAGTCCGATTCGTCTCCACCCACGGTATCGACCGGTTCAATTACCAGTCCCGTGTAGTCGTATCCGGAGTAGACCGCGGCTCCGGCGTCATGCGCGGCGGGAGCTGTTCCCCCGTAACCGCGCTCCACACTGAGCGTGGTGGTCCCAGCGCCGCTCAAAACACGCATTTGTTCGCTGTCGATGATGATGACTTCACCGTCGGCGAAGCGGAGCTCATTCAGCTGCAGCGAGGTCTCGCCCGAAGCCAGCGCAACAGCCAGCGTTGTCTGCTCGTTGGCGAGGAAAAGTTCTTTGTCTTTTGATTCGCCGTCGGTCCCGTTGTAGGTGTCGTCATCGGGGTTCGAGAGGTCGCCCTCGGATACCTGCTGGACCAGGGTGATGTCTTCATATAAGTGAATCGCCATAAAATCCTCCTATGCCGCTGGCCATTGCGTGACGGTGTACTGATTGGCCGCCGCGTCGATTCCGGCCTGGACTTCCGCGTGGTCATCCTTTTGCCGGAAGCGCCAGCGCAACGACGGCTTGGAGATGCGGAAACCGGCGGCGTTCAACGGCATGAGTCCCAACCGCATCGGCCGGGTACGGTCCACTGAAAGGCGGAGTCCCGTGTGGTTGAGCCTGCGGCTATTAAGAAGCAGCGTCTCTGCGCGTCGGCGGCAGGGAATGCCTGTATCCACGGTCAGCTCGAACGATGCCCGAGCCGCGGTGATGTATGCGTCGGTGATTTCAGTTGAGTTCAGGGTCCGGCTGTTCAATGAAAAACCGGGCCGACGGGCACGCCAGCGATCCACCACGTCCCAGGCTCCAGAGACCTCCGACCAGTCCGCGTCGGCGTAGGCTGTGATGAAGAGATGCCTTCCCACGGCGGCACCGGAGACCTTGTCCCGGCGGCCGATCCTGGAATGTCCGACCCGGAACCACTGTGACAGGCGGGAACGTCTGCCGTATCGATGGGTGCGGCGGTCGCCGGTGACTTCTGAAGCCGGTTGGTCGGCCTCGGACAGCAGGTCCTTCTGCCTGAATTTGATTCTGCAGGCGGTCGTGGAGCGGTTGAGACGGGAACGGTTCAGGTCTTGGCCGGCGAGCCTGATGAAGGCGTCGACCGGTGGTTGCGACGGTTTGGTGTCGATCTCGCAACAAAACGAGGCCCGGCGTTCGCTGACCCACAGATTGGGCAGCCGCTCATCGTTGAGGTTTCCAGTATTCAGCCGGAATCGCGGTGTGCGTCCGTGCCAGCGGGAGATGCATACCGCGGCGTGTTCCACGTCCTGCATCAGCGTGGTGCCGTCGGTGATCCGCCACCAGCCCCAGGTCTTGTTTTTGCGCGTCAGGTGATAATCGGTGTTCAGCGCGTTTCGGCTGATGACGAAGGTCTCGTGCAGGTGCCCGAGGCAGACCCGCTCCACCACTTTCTTGATGACCGCCTGAAAATCTGATTCCATGGACAGGAGCGAATAGAGCCACTGGAGGAAAAAGACCTTGGTTCCGGCGGGATGGTGAAAGACCAGGCCGGGACGGATTCCCTGGACGATGTTGTCGCTATCGATGCGGTAAACGCCCAGGCTGTAGATCAATCCGGGCAGCTTGGCCTGTCCCACAATGGACCTGCGGTTGAGGCGTAGCGCCTTGCGGAAGGTCTCGTCGATCCGCCCCTGCCACCCCAGGTCGGTAAGCGAGCGGCCGATGGCCGGGATGGTCGCCTTGCGCCGGTAGATTTCTATGGCCTCGCGGATCAGCCGTCGTTGCCTCCCGGCGTCGGAAAGCGGATCGAAACGGTGCCCTACAATTTCACCGAGGAAAGGAAGAAATCGATCTTCGCACCGGTCGATATCGAAGATTTCGGGGAACCGGTCGGCCAGAATCTTGAGTTCGTCTAATGTCACGGCGGGAACCTTGAGGAAGGTTTTCAGGTCCCCGGTCTCGTCACGTTCCCGATAGAGGGGCGGAAGAAGATCTATGAGTTTCTTCTCAAAATAGGACGACATCAGGATGCCCTCCTGACGTCGATGTTCAATTGGCCGAGGACGGCGATCTCACCGGGCCGGATATCGATGTCCTGCTGCGGGGCGTACATCTGCACGTGGCTTACGCCTCGCACGCCGTCAAGCGCGGACACCAGGTCCGAGAACCGCACCGGCATACCGAAAGCCATCTGTTCGAAGGCGAAAAGCTCCTCAAGCGCCTGTTCTGTTCGGCTTCGGATAAGGTCAAGATCTTCACCCACATAGGCGTATACCTCGGCATCAACATTCACGGGGCGATATGCCGGATCGAAGAGATTGATCTCGATGGTGATGACCTTGCGCGATTCGAGGAAAGCGGAAAGATCTTGCTTGAGAAGCGCCGAGGGCGGACCGCCTCCATCGGGGGCGACCGCCATATTGACCTGGTAGTAGCGGATGTTCTTGCAGTCATTGACGTCGAGGACCTGGGCCTTGGCCACGCCGGGAAATCCTTCGGCCAGCGCCTGGTAGTCGTCCTTGGTGACGGCCTTCCACAGGGACCGGACTTCAGCCGGAGCCTGCTTGCGGGCATGTTCCAGAGATTCCCTGTCTGCGCCGTTGGTCGCCGGAACCGGGTTGGTGACGGTCAAGGCGACCTGTTCGCTGTCCAGGTAAACTGGACTCAGCAGCTCCGAGACCAGGTCCGATCCAAGGTTTCCATCAGCCCCCAGAGTTTCGAGGTATTCGACGGTGATTTCGGCACCGACGGGAGGTACGCGACCACGCAACCCATCGCCGAAAAAAATGCGAGTACGGTCCAGACTGTCGGTGTCGATTTGGAAATGCCGGGAGTCGTCGCCACTTTCCTGGAAGTGAAGAACTTCTGTCCAATCCTGGTTCTGGATGGTGATCCGAATCGTCCCTTGGGCGATGTTCGTTCCAGAAATAGGAAACGATTGATTCGGTCGACCGGTAGACGTCAACCTCTCGATCTTGCCTTCTCCCTGACGCGCGCCCGCCTCGACCTTTGTCTGTCCCTTCGGGATCGTCGCCTCCGCCGCCGTTGTGAATACGATGTCGCCTTCTTCCAGGCGGGCTTTGCACGCCGTTCCTTTCGGAAGGATCAGATCCGCGTCGAGGGGCGCGGCCAGGGAGAAACGCAAGGAGGTTGAAGCAGCCACCGGTCCATCGAGCCGGTAGCTGACCAGCTTGCAGAGATTGATGACGTTCTGTCGTTGACGGGAGGTGGGCAGAAATGCCTCGGCCGCTTGCGCGTCGAGGTAGTAGGCCAGCATATCGCCGACGCCGCAGAAGAGATCAAGCAGCACCACACCCAGGTCGGAATAATTGAAATCGGTCCAACGGTCGGTGAGCTGAGGGATCTTCGCCAACAGTTCCTGGCGGATCGAATCGTAATCTTTGTTTATGTATCCGATACTTGCGCGACCCATGCCGTCTCCGTTTTTCAGCAGTCCGGCGGGAGAACTCAATATGCCCGCCACACCGATTACTTACCGGAGCCTCCTGGGTTCTGTCGGAAGCGGAAAGGATCAGAACGGGCCGCGCAACCGCCAGACAGGATTGGGTTGACCGGACGTGTTGTTCAAGTAATGGGATTCCTTTTTCCCCTCGAAATAGAACAGACCGATCCGTCCCGCCTCGGCCGTTGTGAACCAATGGATGGTGCCTGCGGCATTATCCTCGGCCTGGCTCTGCGTCTCGTAGCCTTTGCCGTTCGCAGGCAAATATAGAGCGTTCTCTGCTTGAGGAGCGTTGATCTCCGGAGCACCGTGAAACACGGCATAATGGCCGTGTTTGTCATCCGGATCGCTCACGATCCACTTGCCGTTACGGTCCTGAAAGGCACCTTCCATATAGGCGATTTCGTATTCCCCAGCGGACCAAACTAATGAATCGTCCGGATCGGGACTCATGTCGCCGGCATCGAACCACAGAAGGTTGAACAGGGATCGGACGTCCGGAGACAGGCGGACGCTTCGCACCTGCGGAGGCTCGAGCACCGGTTCGGGCCTCTGATATCCGGGTGCCGGAATGTCCGGGCCCTCCCGGTAAAAGGGGTAGACCAGATTTCCTTCCACCTGACTCTGAATGACCCGGTACGAGATACGAACCGGCAGGAGATTGCGGTCGATGTTCTGCGGCGAGTCGTCAAAGGAGACGTCGGTGATAACGACCCGTTTTTCCCACCGCTTGACCGCGTCGATCACGTAATGGCGGATCAGCCCTTTCAATACCTCGTCGTTGGCTTCGAACACCAGGTCTTTGAGGCGGGAGCCGAATTCCGGGCGCATGAACCGTTCGCCCGGGCGCGTGCCGAGAATCTGGATGATGCTTTCGTGAATGTGTTCGTGTTCCCTGGATGTGGCCGAGGAGATCTGGGCTCCGCCCGAGCGTCGCTGGAAACGGAAAGGGAACTTCAGACCTATGCCGAGAAAGTCCAGGCTCATCAGTCGCACTCCTCGCAGATGATCGTGGACTGATCGTCTTCGCCATTGTCCCCGCCGGCATCAATGCCGTCAGGAAAGCGGATGACAATGTCGAGACCGTTCTCCATGGATAGATGGATCGTTCCGTCCGCCTCGATGATTCCCTTATGACCGCTCTCCTGCGTCGAGAACCCTTTGGCTCCGCCGGGAACCAGACGTACCGTCACCTTTTCTCCGACACCTTCTATGCGGGTGATGCTCAGGACATCCACGGTGCCGACCGGGTTGCCGATCAAGGCCGTCCGATCCCCGTGCGAGACATCCAGGCGATAACCATCCGGCAGCTCGACCCGATAGCGGTCTTCCGACGTTTGCACAGGATCGATATCCAGCGGCAACCCTTCAATACCCGCGGCCTCGTGGGTGGCGCGGACCGCTTCCGGTTTCAAGGTCAGTTCCCGGCCGTCCGGCAGGGTCGCGATCCCGCCTCTGGCGGGCTCAAGTTCAGTGGCTGCGCCGTCTATGCCGATTGCGGTAAGGACCCCCGTGGGACTCACACGGACCATTACGCCGTCGGCAAGGGTGAAAAGCCTGCCGCCGTCCGGGAGTTCACGCACCGAAGTGCTGGCGGGCATCGCCAGGAAGGGGTGGAAATCCGGCGGTTGCGGTTGCTCCACGTTCTGCATGTATTGCTGGGCGCTCTCCGCATGGGCATCCAGCACCGTCTGCGCCTCGGCGCGCAAGGCTTCCGAGGCCTGGTGACTCTGCAGAAGGATGTCCTTGATCTCAACCAGATTGTCTTTGATCTGCAGGAGATAGGGTTCTGCTTCGTCGCCGGTCACACCGAGGCCGATGGTCAATAACCGCGCCAGCGTCATGATTTCATAGTGGGACAGCGACGAGCTGGTCTGCTCTATGATCGGCCCGCCTTCCTCGCCGTACCCTGAACCTTCTTCTTCGCTCATGACCATCTTGGACGTATCCTCCTATTCCGGTAGGCCATAGCCCCCGCCTTCTTCCTCGATCACTTCAATCTCAACGTAACGAACACTGTCTCGCGACGGAGAATCGTAAACCATGATGATCGTTGCACCCGTGCGCCAACCGAGTTTGACGCGCCCTTCCCAATCGACCCAGGCGATGCTGGAATCGACGGTCTCGTACTGCAACTCTCCCCTTGGCGCGCCGCGAATCGAAAGGGGAATCGACATTTCGCCCCAGTTGCGCGTCACCTTGATCTTCTTGGGAAACACATCCCAATAATGAAATCCCATATCTTCGTAATCCATCCGTCGAACCTCAGTTGTCGTCCGTATCCAGACTACCGGTCGCTATCACCGCGCCGCAGGCGGTGATGTCACCGACCCGCGCGTTGGGCATTCCTTCTGTGACCGTATCCAGGCTGCCGGTAACGATAGGCGTCACGCCGTGGCCCGGTATGGGACAGGCGTGCAGATCACCCAGTCGTGCGGCGGGCATCCCGTTGACCACGGTTTTCATCGCGCCGGTGATGATCACACCGCCGTGACTGGAAATATCGCCGAGTCTGGCTTGCGGTCTGGCCATGATCACTTCCCCGTCAACACGCGAATCAAAAAGCCGACCACGCCGCCAACGGCTCCGCTGATGGCGAGCACCAAGCCGACCACTTTCCACATGGTCTCGACGCCCATCTTTTGATTAAGCCCGGTTTGCAGATTTTTGATGTCGTCGCTGTGCCGCCGCAGGTCGCTTTGGATGTTGCGCACCACGAGATCGACGTTTTCCTTGTCCGATTTTTTCTCGATCTCACGCTCGATCTTTTCCAACCGCGCCTGGATTTCCCGGCGGTGGTCCTCGAGGATGGCCCTGAACTCGGCCCGCCACGAGTCGAAAGTGCGGGCCAAAAGGCGCTCGCTCTGTTCCCAATTGCACGGCACTTGGTCATTATCGTGTTCACTCATCGAGGTTTCTCCTTCTCAACGAAAAGCGTTCTCGAATCTGAAGATCGACCTCGAAGCGGTCCGCCAGCCCCCTGCGCTTCAATGCATTGGAGATGGCTTCCCGAGACCAGTGGACTTGGTCCAGACGCATCTCATGGGAAATGGACCGAAGGTGGACCCGGTATTGATAGAGCGGTTTTTGAATGTGGCGGATTTCCGTGATCTCAGACAGACGCAGACACAGGTCGTAGTCTTCGGCGCACCTTAAATCCTCATTGATGCCGCCGACCTGTTCGAAAACCGAGCGGCGTAAGAGCCGAAAATGGAAAGTCATGAAATCGAGAAGCAGCCGGTCCTTGCTGTAGGGAATGCGGCACCGTCGCCCGCGCCCCTTGATTTGCCCAGCGGCGTCAATGAGCTGGTAATCTGTATAGACCATCCCCACCGACGGATGACCGTCCAGGACCGCGACCGTTTCTTCCAAGGCTGTGGGAGACAGGAGGTCGTCGCTGTCCACCCAGCACAGGTAGTTCCCGATGGTATCCGCCACGGCGGCCTTCAAGGATTTAACGGCCCCCCGGTGATCGCATGCGGCGACACGGATGCGCCTGTCCTTCTTCGCGAATTCGATGGCGATTTGGGCGGTCTTGTCGGTGGAGCCGTCATCCCAGACCAACAGATCGAAGTCCTTATACGTCTGAGCAAGCACACTTTCGATGGCTTGGCCGATATATCGTTCCCGGTTGTAGCCCCTGATTATTACCGACACGGATGGATACATAAGATTTTCCCTCATGTGTTGATCAATACCTTGTTGCTGGAGCGGACGATGATGTTGCCCATAACGCCGTCCATGAGGATGACGCTGCCGGATTTGTCGGTAGCCTGTATTCGTTCCCGCCCCGCGGCTGCGTTCATGACCACCACCTGGCCGGCCTTGTCGGTCAGCTGGATCTTTTCTGCGCCGCTGGTGGAATCGATAAGAATCTCCTGGGTGCCGCAAAGCCCCCAGATGTGAACCTTTTCCCGCCCCTTGGTGGTGTCGATCAAAATCTTCTGCCAGCGCGCCCGGGTCTTGTCGCAGGATTGGATATGGATTTTCTCCTTATCCTTCCATGCTTCCCAGCGCATGAACTGACGGCAGAGGTCGGTGATTTCGATACGGCCTTGCTGGTCCTTAATGTCGGCGGCGATGTCCAGTTGGTCACCTTGCTCGGCGTCCTTGGCCCCCCGTCTTCGGGAGTTGCCGGTTTGAACATCCCGCTTTACCCGGCAATCCATGTGAAGGATCTGCCCGGCGCGGTCGATGATCTTCAGGAATTCCTCTTCATCCCGGTCGTCAAAAACGATGGTGTGGCCGGTCTCGGTTTTGAGCAGTACCTTACGGCGTGGGCAGTAATAGGGCGGATGGCCGTGGTATTTCTTATGTTCGAGGTTGTCGTGGCTGTCGGGTTTGTGTTCGACTTTATCCTCACAGTCACGGCAGGTGGGATCGCTGCAGACGCGTTTCGACTCCTCCGGCTGTTCACCAGGGTTGCTCTTTGCCAGCCACACGCCCGACCAGATGGGGAACTGGACCTTGCCGCCTTCGAATTCCGCCCATACTGATGCGCCTTCTTCGGGAACAAGAAACACGCCGATGTCCTCGTTTCCGCCGTAGGGAAAGCAGGGCGATGCCCAGTCCGACCAGTTCTCCTTGCCGGTACCGAGCACCGCCGGCACTTCCAAACGGCAGCGCCCGAGACGTTCGGGGTCGTTGTTATCGCGCACGAAGCCCCGGTATTTGCCATACCAGCGGTTCTTGTAACGCTCCTCATGTTGTCGGTCCTGGGTCTCGATCACAGACAATCCTCCCGCTTATTTCAGTGGCAGAACGCCGCGCAGGACCTCCCGCACCACACGGGTCGCAAGTCCATCAGTCTTCTTTTTCGGATCGGCCTTGGTCACCGCGTGACGAAGGGCATCCTTGGCCGCACTCTGGAGATTGATTTCCTTGGCCGCGACACCGCTCTTGACTTCTTTTGCTCCCATTCGCTCAATGACACCGATAACCGCATCCAACGCCGCGGCCTTGGCCCGGCCCCACGAAGTCAGTTTGATAATCGCCAGAAGCGTCGCGAGCAGGGTTCCGATGAGCTCCTTGTGGTCCAGAATAAAGGTCAGAATCTGTTCAAGCTGTTGCATGGTCGTTTCCTCCTGTGTTTTTCAGCGCTTTTGCAAGCGCAACGTATTTCCCGTCGAGCTGTCCCCAGCGGGCTCGTCCGTCTCGCACATCCACATGAATAAATCCCTTGTCCGGGTAGACGCCGATTCCGCCGTTGCGAAAGGCCTCAACATCTTCGGCCAAACGGTACATCTCAGCGGGAGGCATTCCTCTCACCGCGATGTCCGCCGCGGTTCCGAGCAGATGCTGGCTTCGTGTGGCTCCACCTATTGTCCGATTGTGTTCCGGGCAGCGATAACCGCTGGTGACTCGAACCGGCAGACCTGCGAGATCGCGCAGCTCCTGCAGCGCATCCACCAGTCGCTGGTTGATCTCCGTCCGTCCGCAGCAACGACATGCGAATTCATGCCGGGAAAAGTTTTTGCTTAGATCTCCCATATGCTTCACCTCCTTACCCTCTCCGCCCACTATCCGCGTCGATGGTCACCATCTGAGGCGGTTCTTCCTGCGGTGTCAGCGGCGCTTCCTGATCGTTTTGCTTGCCCTTGGCCTCAATCGACTTGTCGCCGGCTCCTTTGCCCAGGGCGTTTTTCTTGAGTTTGAGTTCGCACTGATATCCACCATCACCGATGGTGTGGCGGATCGAATGGCAGTAATAGATTCCGGAGAACTTTTGACCGACGCCTTTAACTTCCACGTTCTGTTTTGCCCGCAGCGTGGGAATGCCGATGGTGACGGCGACGGCCTCGACCTGGCGAAGCTCAGCTTCTTTGAACTTGCCTTCGGCCAGGTCCTGGGCGGGTTCCTGACGCGGCTCTTCGTGGAAGCCTTCGGACCGTTCGAAGCTGGGAACAATTTGTCCCGACTCCTGCTCCTTGAAGGCTCCCTCACCGGTATTTCCGTCGACCAGGTAGGTCCGCTTGCCGAGAGACGTGCGCTCCGGCGTGGTCTCGTTGTTGGCGGTATGTTCCACGGGCTCTTTCTTGCGTGGATCGACGCCGGTGGTCTTGGTCTCCGTTCCGGCTCCTTTTGCCCCCTGTGATTGGGTGGACGGGCGGAAGGAACGGAGCACGCCCTTACGGTCGGTGAAGTATTCAAGGACCGCGGCGGGCTTTTTCTCCAGCTCGCGGGGATGAAAGTGCAGTTCGTCGTCCTGGATGTAAAAGGCGTAGCCTGTAACTCCGTCGCCATCCCGTTCTCGGGCTTTGATTGCGAGTTCTTTGAGAAACTGGGCGTCGGAGATGTTGCTTTGCGCGACCCGCAGATGTTGTCCCTTGGTGGGCTTCACCACCGACGTCAGTCCGTTGGCGGAGCTAATCTCCTCGGCGATTTCGGAATAGAGGATGCCCGGAGCGGGCTTTTTCCAAACCTTCTGGTTCTCTTTGCCAGCCAGTTTGAAACCCTTGTCATAGGCCTTGATGCGAATGGTTGGATCGCCGCTCTCGGGAAAGTCATAATCGATGTCCTTGATGACCGCCTTTTTGCGCGGGGAGAGGTTGTCGACATAACCGAAGCGGGCGACGATCTCGTTGCCCTCCTGAAACAAGGGATCATCCACGAACTGCAGGTTGCGGTTCGTAACCGACAACTCCAGGACATCGAGTTCCTCCTCGTTGTCCTCGAAGACGAACGAGGTGATCTCCTGTGTAATATCCGCAGATAATGTCTGTCCCTCGATCTGAATCAGGAACGTCGGTTTGAATGTATCGAGATCCATGCGCCTAACTCCGGTTGCACCGCCGGCATGGCGGTCTTCACCGGATACTTACCGGAGCGTGGGGAAAGTTGTCGGCGCGAATGAGATGAAAGGCTTGAGTCAGCTCAGCAAGCGCATCAGAACATGTTCAACGGATGGAATTCGAAGCACGGTGCCGGGCTCGATCTCCAGGGGGAAGAAGATGTCGTTGTAATCGCAGATGATCCACCACAGATCGGCCCGGTCCAGGTAGCGGTGGGCCAGCAGATCCAGTCTGTCGCCCTCGACCACCGTGTGGAAGCGATCATCGGGACGGGGAGTTGTATCGACGCGCGGCCGGACCCCCAGAAACTCATCACCATGATCCGTGTAAAGGATGCCCGCGGCATAGCGGGAACGACGTCCGATCATCCGCGCACCTCCGAATAATCCACCGACTCGTCGATGTATTCCTCAAGTACCATGTCGACTTCGGCATGCTGGGGCAGGAGGTTTTCGCGGTCAAATAGATGAAAGAAGCGAGCCTTGACTTGCCTGACCACGCAGAGCACACCGGGGTAGAGATCACCGAACATGAACAGCACACGGTGCGGCGCGTTCTTGAGCATCGTTCCTGCGTGCTCCGGGTAGAGGAGCGAGCGCAGCCAGTCCACCGATTCCTTGACCGGTCCCTTGAAGAACAGCAATTTGAAGCCGATCTTGCGCGGTTCGCCCGCCACGTACTGGTAGCGGGGATGACTCATCCCCGGTATCTTGATGGCGGCGTAAGCCGTGCTCTTGTCGTCCAGGATGTCGTTGGGGTTGTATTGGAAATCCAGGTAATCACCCGTATCCACATCCACGATGTATGCTGTGATCTCTTTCTGGTCCCAGGCCACGGTCAGAACTCCTCGATCTCGACCACGGCCTTGCCCAGACGAAGGGCGTGGTCCATTTCTCTGCGCATGCCGCTGGAAACCCCGTCTCCGATATAGGCCCAGACCTCGTCACAGGTTTTCATGAAAATCAGTCCACAGGAGATACCGATCTCCCGCTCCGACGCCTTTTCATCGTCAAGGAAGCGGGTGAACAGAAAATGGGGTGCGAACGGCGCGCAGCCTTGTTCCACAGCCTTACGGCACAAGCGTTCGGCGACAGTTACATTGCGGGTGACATCTCCCGCATATCGACTGCAAATAAATATTTTCTTCATGCTATCCTCACAGCGTTTCGTAATTTTTGATTTTGCGCTCACGCAGATCGCGATAGACCGATTGGGCAACCTGACGTCCATCGAGCAAGGTGGTGACCGACACGTCGATGGGCCGTTCCGCGAGCGCGTCGAATTTGCTCAGGATGGCCTCCAATACCGGCAGGATGTTTTCGCCGGTGGACGACTGGGCAAAACCGTTATTTTCTGCTCCAAGCACACCTCTGGTCTCGCCGAGAAGACGCGATTGTTCAGGAGGCGCTGTCTCTGATCTCGTTTCCATGATCGCCGGCTCGGTCCCGAAGAGAGGCGTTCCCGCCGAAGGGATTTCACCAGCTACAACCGGCGTAAGCGCCAGTGTCCCGGCCAGCACCGACGGCGCGGCTACCTGTCCCAACATATCGTTCATGAAACCGAAGGCTCCCGCGATTGCCTTTGCGGGAACCGTCGCGGCCTTGGCGATCCCTCCGGCCAGAGCCTCCAGGAGTGCTGATCCGCTACGGGTCAGATTAGCCAGAGGGCCTTCCTTGGCGTCGGAAAACGGCAACAGATCGCGAACAAAAGACAGGGCCGACTTGGCCGCCCGGTACGGTGCGGTGACCGCCGATTTGATCCCTTCTCCCACTGTTGTGAGAATAGCTTTCCCGCTTTCAAACGCGGTGCCTGCCAGGTTGGATACAGTGGATGTCACGGAATCCCACGCTCCCGAGGCGGCGTTCTTTACCTTTTCCCAGGCGGAGGAGGCGACTGAAGCCAGTCCCTCGAACGGCGCTTTGATCCACTCCCAGGCGCTTTGCGACATTGATCTGAGACCTTCCCAGGCCATGGATGCGGCGTTGGTGATGTGACTCCACGCACTTGAAGCCGCGTCGGCGATCCAGGTAAAGGGTGCGCTCACGAAGGACCACGCAGACTGAGCAAAATTGCCGATCCCGTTCCTGAGCACCTGGTTTACAGCGTCACCGTTTCGGATGAGCCTTTGATTGGTAAGCAGTTCTTCCTCGGCTCCGGTCATTTCCCTAAGCTCGACTTCAGTCCCGCTTGGCAGTTCAAATATGTGCATGGCTTATCTCCTTGAATCAGGTCCAGTACTGGTAACTGATGGTGAGTTTTTCGATGGTGTTGTCCGTGTTCGCGCCCTCGAGTTCGTCGTATTCCAGGACCTTGACCCATGCGCCGTGCAGGGTCCAACGCCGGGTTTCGTTTCCGGCGCGGTCGTAACGGACGATGTCGATGTCGCGCATATAGTCGTTGGGCAATCCGCCCACCACGGCGTTGACATCCACCTGTTTCTTGGTCCATTCCCGCGCGGCCTCATCGGAACCATCCTGCAGGATGCCTTTTTCAAGGGTGATGTCCTCGAACTTCACCCGCCCGGCGACCTTCTGATCGAACATCGAACCGGCCGGTGCAAAGGCCACTTCCTCGAATTCGGTCTTGGGCTCCTGGCCTTTCTTGAAGAGCGCCACATCGAAACCGTTGACCTCGATGGCGAACTGCCAGTTCTGATACAGGCTCTTGGGCATATTTCCGCTACGCATGGGCTACCTCCTTACGCTGTCTTGAAGATTTCTTTGAAATCGGCCCCGGTGGCGGTGAGCACGAAGTTGAGTTCGATGAATTCAGCCGTCTTCGTGGGTTTGACGAAGATGCGGGCCACCAGCTCGTTGCGGTCGATGACCGCCGGGGTGTTGGTTTCCTCGTCGCACTGGACCGCAAAGTCGTAGAACCCGCCATTGTCCTTGATGTCCTGTAGAAAGGGATTGATCAGCCTGATCAGGGCCCGCCAGGTCTGCGGATTATTGGGTTCGAAGACCACGAAACGAGAGGATTCGGCGATGGCCTCCTCGATATACATCATCAGCCGCCGGACGTTTACGCGATCCAGGGCGGATGGTTGACTCTGCAAGGTTTTCTGTCCCCAGATGTTGATTCCGGTGTCGGGGAAAGAAGCAATCACGTTGACACCCTCGGGGTAGATCACGTCCCTTTCACCCCGGCTGGCCTTGTAGCCAAGCGACAGGGCGTTGAAGATTCGTCCACGATCGATGCCGGCGGGGGCGTACCAGACATAGGTTTTCTGGTCGCTTCGCGCGTAACATCCGCCCACGGCCCCGGAGGGTGGAATCAGCTTTTTCTTGCCGGTAACCGGGTCGCTGATCTCAAGCCATGGGTAGTAGAGGGCCGCGTAGGACGAGTTGAATGCCGCGTGCGAATACATGCCCTGGCCTTTGCGGAAATTGACTGTTTCCAGTGGTTCAAGATGGATGGGCGCTTCAGCGACGAGCATCAGGTCTTTGCGGTTTTCGGCATAGGTGATTCCGGCATGAATCACGTTGGCAGTGGTTACGCCGGGAGCCATAAGCATGTTCAGGGCGTCGATCTCGTCAAAGGCGTAGAATCCGGTGTGCTGAGAGGGGTCTCCGATGTAATCGATGTCATTCAAATCGACCAGCCCGTCGCCGCCGCCGGACAAACTGAATCCGCCGGTCGCAGGTCGATCATCCGGTGTGCCGGACAGGGGTCCGAGATCCTCGACGCTGATGAACTCGGAGCGTTCGTTGATGGCCAGTTCCACATGATTAGACGCTGATTCATCCATGGACAGGTCTTTGAAAACTTCGACGACCTCGTCCTTATATCGAATGACGAGATTAAATCCCGTGGCAGGGTCGAGTGTGCCGTCCTCAATTTGAACGCTGAGACGATCACCCCAGACGCCTTCGTTAACCGCGAGCGCGCGGAGGGTATCCTGGGCGTCCTGTCCGCCTGCAAGGTTCGCGGACGCAGCCGGTTGCACGATGCCCGTATCCTCAGTGGTTGCTTGAACCAGGGCGTCCGCCTCCGATTTTGCGGCAATTGCCGCAACGACCTGGTCCGCGGTGGCGGCCGGATCGCCGGCGCTGTCCGTAGCCAGATTGACGGTGATTGCCTGACCTGTAACGTCCACGGAAAGTGGTGTGTCGGTTCCCGAAGCGACGAGTTCTATAGAGATACCGTTTCCATCGGCACCAGCCTGCCGCGCAAGCCAGGTGATGCGATCCGTCCCGGCGGTCCCGGTTTCCAGCATCGCGGTCACAGCTCGCCGGTCCTTCAGCGTCACCGAGGATTTCACGGCGGTGAGGCTGCTCTTGTCGGTGGGGTCTGTCAGGTGGGCGATCCGGTTCACATAGAGAACCGACCCGCCGTTATCGAAGAAGGCCCTTGCGGCATAGGCCAGATAACCGGCCTGCAGGTAGGAGCCGAACTTATTGATGAACTGTTCCCAACTGGTGACCAGCACGGGTTTGTTGATCGGGCCTCGTTCGGCCACGCCCACCATGCCGCAGGATGATGTGGAAATCTGTTTGACGTAATAACTGAAATCGATCTCGCGCGTGTAAACGCCCGGGGAAAGATAGGTGGCCATGATTTACCTCCGTTTCGTGCGCCGGGACACCTGCGTTCCATCGCCCTTTGGTTTTGTCTTGGACTTTTTCGCGGGAGACTTGCCCGTTTTCGCTGAGGCTTCCGGCGGTTTTGCCGTCTTGGTCAATGAAATCAGACCCCGCTTTGCCGCGACTTCGATTTCAGGTGACAGCTGTTCATTGCCTATTGATTTGCGCTCACGCGGGCTCAGATGCAGTCCTTGCCCATCGCCCGCGAGGTGAAACGTGAGCGGTTGGAAAAGTAGATTTTTGATTTCAATCATTTTGGTTTCTCCTCGTTTATGGTGTGTAGAGACGGTCCTCTTCAACACCGTCACGGAATTCGAACTTGCGGTCCTTGATGAGCGGACCGACTTCAACGGCCCCGTCATACACGGGGCAATCCTCAATACGGCAACGACCGGAACTCTGGCGAAGATCTGAAAGGTTCACTCTGCGCAAACCGCCCAGGGCGGTAAGTTCAGTGAGGTTGAGCGATCCGCGGTCTTCCACGGCCAAAACCGGATGTCGCTGATAGAAACGGGCGACTTTCTCCTGGAGATCAAGCAGCTCGCCTTCATGAGCGGCGGTGACGACGACATCGAAGTCGAGGTGATAAAGACGGGGATAGCGGCATTCTTCATAGCTCAGGTTTGGGACATCTTTTTCCACCATGCGGGCCTGGGTTCGCCGTTCGCCGTTTTCGATCAGCGTTGGTCCCTGCAAAATCAGGCTCGGGACATTGGGTACCTCGAACACATCGTCCGCAGCCACGAGTACCGCATCCGGGTCGATCTCGGCCTTTACCAGGCGAATAAAGCTTTCAACAACTGTTCGAACGGTTTCCAACGATGCACCTCCGGTTATCCGGTTTCTTCTGGCTGTTACCTACCGGAACCTGTGCGGAAGTGTCGGGGTCGTCAGAGAACAGAGCGGATGGCGGCGCGATAGTTCTCGATAATCCGCTTGCGGTATTTCTGCATGGTGGGATGGAGAAACGGTCTGGGCGGGATGACGATGACCGCGCCGTTCGGGTGCTGAATCGTGGCTCCGTATTCCATTACCGCCCCGATATTGACCATGTCCTCACCGTCCTTGTTGACGGTGCCTCGCAGGAGTCCGACAAAGGCACGGTCGGCCATGATATTTTGGGTGATGGCGTTGACCAGGAAACCGGTATCGATCAGGGCTTTGCTGGAGCCCTTGCGCTTGATAGTGCTTTCGGTGAGTTTGGCGAATGGTTTTCCGCCGGGAGCCTGGCTGCGGATGCCGCGTTTAATCTCCCGGACAAGCAGGATGGCGTTCTTGATGGTAGCTTGACGAAGCGCCAGGGCCAGCCGGGCACCGGGGGCATCGGCTAATTTCGCCCGGGCCTTGTGCCAGTCTCCGAATCGCTTAACTCCCATGGAGACGAACCAATTTGAGAACCTTGTGTGTCACTACACCGAACAAGCGTTCATTCTCAATGGTCTGAACACGAAACTCATCCGTACCGCTTCGGATGTGGTCTTCCGGCCGGATATCCATGTCCGGTAAAACGCAGGCGACGGCGTCGATTCTATTGCTCAGGTCTTCCGGTGGTGTCTCCACAAACTCCAGAGGGAACGGCCCGACTTCTTCGTATGTCGCGTCATCCGAACCGTAAAGCCGTTCACCGGGTTGGCTTCGAAGCAGGACCGCCTCTTGTCCCGATGCCAGAATCAAGTCCCGTACATCTTCCGCCGCCGAGGTCTTCTCGTTGTCGGTCAGCAGATTCACAAGTCGCCT
The DNA here is from genome assembly GCF_009688965.1 of Desulfosarcina widdelii. Classification (GTDB taxonomy): domain Bacteria; phylum Desulfobacterota; class Desulfobacteria; order Desulfobacterales; family Desulfosarcinaceae; genus Desulfosarcina; species Desulfosarcina widdelii. The sequence continues at coordinate 5,571,124 of NZ_AP021875.1, forward strand.
CCCTGCTCGTAAATGATCGGCTTCATATCTGAAGGCGAAATGATGTAGTCCTCGGGACTCGCCGCGGCTCCCGGCTTGATTTCGCTCAGGCGCTGCTTGTAAAGAGCCTTGAGGTCCTCCTCGAGTTTCGCCCAATGCTCGGGCTGCTTGGTCTTGTCGACCCGCTTGTCGCCGCTGGAAAACGAAAAAGTGTTCGCCGTGGTCGCGCGCATGACCTGGCAGGCGTGTATCTGCCCGAGCAGCAGAAGCAGCTCGCGCGTTTCGCCTTCGGGGTCCGGTACGACCTCGTCACCTGCAACGGATAGCGAGATCTCCAGATCACGAGCCAAGCGGTAGACGCCCTTATGGATGCACCGCTGAAGTACATCGTCCGCGAAAAGAGCGCTTTCCGGATCGGCCAGATCGATGCGAAGCGTGAGAACGAGGTCAGCTATCGCCACCTTCCACCTCCACCAAGCGCTTCTTCAGCGCATCGATAACCGTGCGTCGTTTTTCATTGGCGAGATGGGATTTGAGCCTGGTGGTGTCGTTTTCACCACCGACCTTGGAGATGGCCTCGGCCGCCGGGAGTTTTGACCAGTCAAGGCCCGTCTCGCCATCTGTTTCTTCCTTGGGTTTGACGTTCGTGTCCGCGGGCGGATCTTCGTCTTTTCCCGGCCTGGCGAGCAGACCGGCCGAGACCGCTCGCTCCATGTGAGGTGTCAACTCCTCGACTTCCAGCACATGTCCCGGTTCAAGCCGAAGCCCGGCGTCGGCGATGATCAGGATTCCCGGTCGGACGTTTTTGACTTTGAACATAATCTTAGCCCCTCCATCAGCCGAGAATCTTGATTTTTGCCATGATATCCGGACGCGTGATGCCTTGGCCCAACTCGGACCATACCAGCCAACCGGTCTTGAAACGGGTCTTCTGCTCAATGGCCTCGGTCTTGATGTTTTCGCGCACCGGCATCTTGCCGACTTCCTCATCAGGAATCAGGAGAACCTCGTCCAGGGACTGTGCCGCAGTGAGCAGGATACCGCCGGTGCCGTAGTTCTTGATGACACCCTTGGCGCGCAGCTCGGCTTTGGTCTGGGGGTCGAGATTCCAACTGCGAAGGTCGTTGAACCGCCGGCCTCGCATGACGATGTACTTCACCGACATCTCCATGTCCTCGATAATGGAGATCGCCTCGTTGAGTGCCTCCTCGGTCAAGGTCGTGCCGGTCACTTCCACCGTGTTGGCCGCCGGAACCGCGGACGAGATCACGGTAATGCTCCGTTTATCGATCTCTTTGCGGATTTCATCGGCCGCTGATGTCTGAATATCCATCAGGGTGCCGATGTTGCCGTTCTTGAGCACCGAAACATCGACCATTGGCGCGGAGTGGATGCGGTGGGTTGGGAACTCCACTTCATCCTTTCCCATCTCCTGTTCCTGGGCCTCGCCCTCGTTGCTGATCCAGTAGGCCTTGACCTTCGGTTTTTTCTGGTACAGCGGCCGCTCTCCCTTCGGAAGGGTATGGCGGGTAAGCAGGAGAGACGAAATCTCCTTGCGCTTGATCTCCTGTTCAATGGGTGCGGCGATGGCGGCTGCCAAAGCGCGCATCCCTTCCGGAGACTCCAGCGCCTCGGACATGAGGCGGGCCATGGTCTCCATATATTCCTGGCTGTGTACGTTCACTTGAGTCTTCTCCATTTTAGGTCTCCTCCTGTAATCAGATGATGAGCCGGAACTTCAGCGTTCCTCCGGAGACGGAGACGGCCCGCGCGATAACCTCTTCACCGGCTTGAACACCCGAGGTGAGGACGCCGGTGGCCGAAACCTTCAGATCGTCGCCCGGATTGACGGTGCCCTCGAAGGCATCGGTCTCGTACACGCCGCCCATGCAGTAAATGCCGGGCATCTCTCCGTTCTTGTAGTCTTTGATCAAAATGCCGAAGGACTTGATGGTCGGATCGGTGTTCACGGCGAACAGATCGTCACCGACGATCCTCACCACCTGACCCAGTTGGCCGTCCCCCTGCATGTAGCCGTCGCCGTAAGCGAGGCCGCGATGGTTTGGGTTGATGTAAGGCATGATCTTTCCTCCCTATTAATTGGTTTGAACCGGTTCGCCGGTCGTCAGGCCCACGCGTTGGTTATAAGCGGCCATGAAGCCGCTCTTGAGCTTGTCTTCGAGACTTTTCTTCCCGTCGTCCACGTCCCTGGGTCGAACACCCGCGTCGCTGCGCATCGGCTGATCGTCTCTCTCGTCATCCGCTTTCGCTTGCTTTTTACCGGCGTTGTTTTCGGGTTTGTTCCCGCCGTCTTTGGCCTTCTCGGCGTCAGCCTTGATCATCCGATCAAAGGCGTCCTCGGTTGCGCTGAAGGCATCGTCGGAAAGCCCGGCCAGCCGGGTTAACTCGTTCGTACGATCTTCGTCGCTATCGAAGGTGATGCCGTGCTTTTCCACTTTGCTCAGGAGTTTTTGGGCCCTTGCACGGTTGGCCGCGGCTTTTTGTTCCGCTTCCATCTCTTCCACCTGCTTCTGCAGGGTGAGCACCTGTTGCTTGAGCTCCTTGTTCTCCTTTTCCAGCTCCTTGATTCGAGCCTTATCGTCGGTGGTGCCACCACCGCCGTCTTCAGTCTTCTTGGCGGCTTCGACCGCCTCGTCTTTCGCTTTTTGTTTCTCGTCCATCGTCGGACCTCCTTCGTTAAGAGTTTCGGAAACCTCGCCCCGTTCAGAGGCAACCTGGGTAATGCGTGCGTTTTCATCAGCGCCCTTGCGGTCAAGAAGGCCGAGGCCGGTGAATGTCACACCGTGAAGAATCTCAAAGACGGGTTTTCCCTGAAATGCGCCGCCTTTGTGCTTGCGCAGGTGAATGCAGTAGTCGTTTTTCGATTGCACCCGCTTGCCGCAGATGGAGCACTCACCCTCTTCGTAATCGCATTCCATCGAGACCTGGGTGATGATTCCCTTCCGGATCAGTTTGTGCGCCAGTTGCGAATGTGGGCTGTCCGAGACAAAGAGTTCACCCGCACACTCGATTCGGCCGCCGTTTTCGTCTTCGATGAAGTCGGCCGACACGATGCCGCCGACGATGTCCGTGAATTCCTGGGAATGTTTGAGATCGATCTTCTTGTTGACGGCTGTGGTGTAACGGGCCGCCAGTTCATCAGAGGTGAAATGGTCACCGTTTTTGTTGGTCCCGGCGCGACAGAGAACAAAGGTAAACTGCGGATCACCGGTTTCCTTCACGACATCCAGCGCTTCCGCGCTGAGGACCGTCGGCACTGACGCATTTATCTCCACCGGAAAGGAGGTATGGCAGGCCGCGGTGGAGAATGAGCCAGATGAACGAGGTGTGCTGCGTGGTTTGGATGAGACAAACAGCAGCTCCCGTGCATGCTTTCCTTCCTGGCCGATATCCTTGGCAATGTTGTAATCCACCTCCATACCGCGCACGCGAACCAGACCATAGTGCTCGGATAGAATCTCTCGGATTTCCGCTTCACGAGGAAAGGCCCTGTCGCGGTATGACAGGAGGACTGTTCCATACTTGCCACGGGCGTCTGCGGCCAGCGTCTCCATCATGGAGCGGATGGATTCCTTGGTGTACCTGGTGCGAGACGGGAAATTCTTGCGTGGGTTGGAATGAATCTTCTTGTCCGCCCAGCGGGTCATCAAACCTTCGATGAAATGAAGGGAATCCTCGTAATCGTTGCTGCCGAATTCGGTCACGTAAGGCGGATCGAGATACAGGACATCCGAACCATAGCGCCGGACCGCTTCGGTCGCGTCCAGGTTGAACGCCTTACACTCTTTGCCGTTGTCAAACACCAGATTGTTGAGCTGGCGGACGGTACGTTTGAATGACTCGATAAATTTCGACAGCGGGGGATTGGAAAGCTGGGACTGTTCCAGGCTCGCCTCGGATTCCAGGTCGGCTTTGCGATGCATCTTCGAGCGGGAAAACTGCCCGAAGGCGCTCTTGGATTTCACGGTACTCCCGAGTGCGGCGAGAGCCAGGTCTTTCTTATATCCGTGAAGCTTTTGGATATTGGCCCACACCTGGTCGAGCCAACGGAGCACCGGCTTGGTATAGTAATAGCCGTAGAATTGATCGATTATGAAGGTTCCGGCGTCCGGGTTTGGGGCCAGTAGCCTCTCCACATCTCCGTCGGTCAGCTTCTCGCCGGAATTTTCAACCACCGCCCTGGCTATGTGATAAGGGAACCGCAACAGATCGTTGGCGACAACCTTCATTCCCTTGCGTTTGAAGTGGTAAGCCACGTTCGCTCCGCCGGAAAATGCATCGAGAAAACTCTCAGCGCCCTTGGGGAGCTGGTTTTCAATCCAGCCGAGCATCAGGTATTTGCTGCCCATAAAGCCGGTGACGCGAACGGTGTCGGCCTTACCCGCCTGGCAAGACAGCAGGTCAAGGGAATCACCGAGTGGCGCGTCGGCCAAAGCGCAAAGGTTTTCTTCCATACGCAGAACGGCCTCGGTCGCGGCGGATGCTTCGTGTTCCTTGATCCACTCCTTGGCTTTTTCAATCGTCCAACCGTCCGGGTTGCGCTCGGTTTTACGAACGAACCGGTAGGCCTGGAGAACCATCGAGCGGGGATTGTCGTCTTCAGGGACGAATTCCTTTTTGAGTCTGCCGATGATGATGGAGACTCCGTCGACGCCCTCGATCGACTTGCGTCGGAAACTGTCGGGATCGAATTGCTTCGGGTCCTTGGCGCGGTAGCGAATCTCGCTTTCGGTCTCTTCCCAGACTGCCTGTGATTTGATGTTTTCAGCGGCGGTATCCGCTTTTGCGGACCGACCTTTCCTGTGTTTGCAGATGAAAAGCCGCTCTTTGGCGTGGGAAGCGTCACCGTGGCGCGAGGTGATGGAATAGTGGTGATCGCGGGAACGCATAGCCGGCTCGAAACCGTGAGTTGTTATGATTCCCCGCATCTCCCGCTCGTTGGGATACGCGTGGTCCCGGTACGAAATCAGCCAGTTTGGGATGTGTTGGGCGTTGCCGAGGAAAGTCTCGAAGAACTCCTTGGCGTTGGTTCGGGAAACGGTTTGATGGTCCGTCTTGTAGTGCTTGGTCTTTGAACCCTCGACCAGGGTCAACCCGTCCCAATACGTCATCAGCCCTTCCACGAAGTGGTAGGACTTCTCGTAATTGGTGGTCGAGAACTCGGTGGCGTAGGGTGGATCGAAGTAGGCCAGGTCAACACGCACCTCGGACAACAGCCCATTCACATCCTTCCGGTAGGCTTTGCATTCTTTGCCGTTGTCGAAAACCAGGGCGTTGATGCGGACCACATTCTTGCGGAACCGCTCCTTGAACTCTTCCGGGGTGTCTTCGCGTTTTCCATAACGGGTGGACGACGAGAAGTGGCCGAATCCGCCTTTGCCGGACATGCAGGTCTTGCCGAGGGCGAACAGGGCCAAATCCTTCTTGAAGCCCGAGAGCTTGTCGACGTTGGCCCGGATGGTGTCGATCAGACCATGGACGCCCTTGGCGAAAAAGATCCCTTTGAAATTGTCGCGGATAAAGGAACCCGCCTTGGCGTTGTCTGCCAGGAGGGCCTCCAGATCCTCGTCGGTGAGACGGACATTGCGGTTTTCAACGATGGCCCGAGCCGCGTGATAACAGTAATGAAGCCGGTCATTGGCCAGGACCCGCAGACCCTTGGTCTTATACATATAGGCCACGACAGCGGAACCTGAAAACGCGTCCAGGACGGAGCTCACACCTTCCGGCGTGTGTTTCCAGATCCAGTCAACCAGCTTCTGCTTCGAGCCGATGTAATTGGTGATGTATTTTGGCCGTTCGGCCGGTGACGCCTCATCTGTGACAGCCTCCTTGGCCTGGGCTTCAAGGGTTTCGAAGTCCAGATCAAGAGCGGCATCAGTCTCCAGCAGAAACGCCAGCCGGTCACGGTCGGTGGCAAAAAGCTCCATTCGTATCTCCGGTCATATCGCGACAATCTTCAGCTCTCCGCCCCGCGGAGCGGGTGCAGGAAAGCCCTGTCGCTGGATACCTACCGGAGGCTGTCTGAAAGTGTCGGGATGGTGATCAGGGGATTCGGTCTGAAACGATTCGGTCGAGGATGGCAGTGGCGCATATTGACAGGGAAAGATACTTTTCCGTCTCTTTCACCGGTCCGCGCATACCGCGATAAGGGGAAAGCGTGGATTGGAGGTAGGCCAGGAAATCCTCGGGCAGTGTTCTGACGTCGTTTTCCACCAGACGATTGATGATCCAGTCGGCTTCCTCGCGGGCCTCGGTGTTCCCGGGCAGGAACTCGACCACAAGATCAATGCCGGTTCCGAATCCCTGGACCCAGACGCCGATCGGCTTATAGAGGGGCTTGCGGATACGGTCGTGCAGGACGTACTCGATCATGTAACGCAGCTTCATTCCCATTCCTCCGCGATTCGTACGTGCTCGGTCAGGATTTCGGCGTCAATCCGCTCGAACCGATCCCGGTTTCCCATCTTGTATCGACGCCATTGTTTCCAATCAGAGGCCAGAGCCGGTTCTTGGTCCGGGAAGATCAACTCGATGTGATATATACGCATGCGGTCATCCACGAGATCGAGCAGATAGGTGTCCTTCTGGGACCAGCCGACTATCTTAACGGTGTGCGCGTGCTGAAAGCCTTCGTCGTAGCCGACCGCCTTGAAGAGGAGCCAGAAGTCTATCCGCTTGATTTCACCCTTGGCGTCAAAGTGCGGTGCCACACGGATTACCGTGTAATCGTCGATGAGCCCCAGACGAACCGTCTCCCGACCGGGCTCTATCAAACTCAGCCAGGAACCACCTTTGTCGAACGGTTCGAAGAGTGCCTGTAGGCGGCCCTTTTCTTTATCGATGAATTCTTTCATGTTTACCTCACCAGAATAATGTCCTCGACCTTTCGTCCGTCGGGCAGCTTTGAGATCTTGCGTTTCAAGAATGCCTCCATCAGACGCTTTTTCTCGCGATCACTTCCCACAACGACCACGTCGATGTTGTCGAGAAAGGTGACTGAATACTTGAAAATGGTTTCGTTGCTGCTCCGCCCGGCAAACTTTTTCCAATCAGCCGGCGTGCTCCCGCGATGGTTTGAAACGTATTCGTCGCGCACCCGCCCGAAGGCATCATGGTCGTAGCTGATGGCGTCCATTCGTCGTAACATACGCTTCTTGAAATACAACCCCACGTCCGGAGACCGACTTGTCGTGGGTAGTTTTTTGATGCGGGCGAAAAAGTAACTGGCACCACCGGTATCCATATCCGCCGTCGGCGACATGCCGCCGACAGGGATGCCTGCGCGGAGTTTTTCCACCGTGCTCACCATGGCCCCGTTGTTATCCAATACAGTCTCGATGAAAGAAGGCAGGTCCTCACCATTGGTCAGTCGGTGGTACAGGCCGTAGCCCTTCATCTGCTTTTCAAGATCATCGTCCGACAAATCGAAACGGTACTGATGACGATATCCGCCACGTTTCGCGGCATCCTTGAAGGCGAACTGGTGCTCACCCGGTGGATCATATCCTTGCATCCGGGTCAGATCCTTCACGCCGAGACGCCGCTCCCAGAAACCGCGCATTTCTCGAATACGTTCCTCCTTACTCGCCGCCCGACGGTCAAGCTCCTTGACCACGGCCTTGTATGCGGGATCACCATCCACCTTGGTCAGATAGGCTTGTTTGTGGAGATAAAGCAACTCCGCGTCCTGTGGCGTGGCGGTTCCAGCTTTAAGCCCGATGGATTCCATATTGTCAAAGGCTCGTTCAAGGCCTTTTGTGTCGGGCCGATCCGGCAGGATCAGTTCGAACTCGCCTCGTTGTGCGTAAAGATTTTTCTCTGACCATGGACGGTAGACGGCGCGCACTCCGTCGCCGAAGTCGACTTCGTATTGCTCGCCGGCCTTGATCGAACGTCCACCAAACAGGGTCGAGTTGTCCACGGTTTCATCCAGCACGTGGAGCTCACCTTTTCTTAATTCCCTTCTGGGTTGGAGTACCTTCGTGCGCCGCACGGTAAACGGGACATTCTTTTGCTTCCTCTTGCGGGTCGCACGTTTTTTCAGATAGGTCTCGAAGCGCCCGTCGATTGTGCTTTTCTCGCCAACGGCCTGCTGAACCTTTTCGACCCAGGCGATATAGGTCTGCGCCATCTCCCGCACGTCCGGATCGTCCGCCTTGCTCAATCGCCTGAGGGCTTTCAGGTGTTCTGTGGTCTTTTTGATGGTCGTCTGGTTGTACTTGTGGTCCTGGGCGTGATGGTTGATGGTCTTCACCGCGGCCAGGATATCGTTTGCGAAGAGATCATCAGGGAGCGGTTCGCCTACACGGGCGGCGGCTGTATCGACACCGGCCTTGCGAATGGCCGCAAGTAGATTCTCCTCTGCCTCGGGACGGACCTTCATCTTGACCACGGTCCGCTGCCGACCCTTAAAAGTTTCGACGAAAATCAAAGCGTTCTGGTCCTCGATATCGCCCTCGTCGAATGGAAGCACCTTTCCTTGCCAACCCAGAGAGCGCACATCTTCCAACAGCGCCTCTTCAGCCACTCCCAGCTTTCTTTTGGGCACCGCTTCGAGAACGTCATCAAAGCGGAAATCCTTCCGACCAAGAATATGTCCGTAGAACGATTCGAAATCACGACGCAGGTTTTGCTTGCGAGCAAGTGCCGTTTCATAAAACGCCTGTTTGCGACTCGCGTCACCACCGAATCGGCCTTCCGCATAAGGACGCAAGATGGCCAGATAATCATCGTCGGGAATCTTCTCGACCTCACGGATGTAACGTAGCGTCACCGAGGGGTCGATCTCGGTTTTCCCTTCTTTGACCGCACGGAAGAGGGTGTTGTAGAACGGCTCCTGCTCACCATAGCGGGCGTTGGGATGGTAATCGATAGAGAGACGATCCTCTCCCAGGTGTTTGAAGAGCTGTCCCTTGTCGATGCCATAGATTTTGCCGTCGCTGCCGCGTAAAAACTGCTTGGCATGACCGTCGTGATTGGCTATCAGCCAGTCGAGGACGTGCTCCCGCTGGATTTGCTCGATTTCGAGCGTGGTGAGACCAGTCGGGTCTATTCCGGCGAAGTCAAGCTGAGCTTTGAGATCGGTCCGCCATTTCTGGATGGAACCTAAACGTCCGTTCAGGCGGATGGTGCGGACCTCGACGGCGTCCGGATCGATGAGCCGTCCTATTTTGTACGCCGCTTCCTCCCCATGGGCGATGAAGTCGTCGCTGGCATGCTCCACAGGCTTGAAGAGCCATCGCTCGCCCTTTTCGTCGGTCCAGAATTCCTTGCTGTGCGCGCCGCCGACCTGCGCCTTGCCTGCATGCTTGAAGCTTTCCGGCTTGCCTTTGTCGACCCATACAGCGTCGGCATCTTCAAACTCAACACCCTTTTTGGTGAAAACGGTTGGCGTCGCTTCCGGTGCCGGAGGCTGCTTAGATGGCTTGGCCTTGACGATCTTTTTCTTGCCGCCGTGTTTCGCTGACCAGGCTGCGTGTTTTGTCTCAATTCCGGCCTTGGCTGCCTGCACCTTTGCCGGATCGGTCTCGGTAAAAATGGTAACCAGCTCGTCCTTGTTGGCCCACTGCCAGTGCTTGACCTTGGTCTCCTTGGCCAGTGTCTTGAGGTCGCCCACCTTCATGGATGCGACCTGATCCTGGAAGAGCTTCTTTTTGAACGCGAGCTCCTTGGCGCGAGATGCCAGCAGCTCCTGGGGCAATTCCGCGCCCCCGGTAATAGCCTTTTCAGCTTCCTTCACCGCGGATAGGAAATCGGCGTACCCCGAAGGTGTGTCGGGCACCACCACCTTGGCGGCCGCCTGATCAAGAGATTCTTTCGCTTTTTTGAGCGCCTCTTTCTTGGCGGCTTCGACCGCTTCCTGCTTGGCCTTTTCGGCCATTTCCTCGCCGGCGGTTTTTTGTAGAGCCTCGATGAGTTGTTGCTTATTCTTGAGTGGGCCGATGTGGTGCTTCTTCTTGGCCGCGATGAGGGCCTGGCCCTTCAATCCGGAGTGGTCGATGCCGGGCTCCAATTCATCAAGCAGTTCGATCACGTCCTGTTTGGTCATGTTCAAAGAGACGCCCTTGGTCTTGGCCATCTCCTTTAGCTCGGCGACGGTCAGGTCCTGCATGCCACCCGACGCCGGGACTTTTTTCAATTGTTCCGCCAACTGCTGGGCTTGTTTTAGCGCCGCCTGTTTTTCGGCCAGGAGCTTGACCAGGTCATCCTTGGTGCGTAGCAGGCCGATCTTGTGTTCCTTCAGCTTCGCCTTCAGTGCGGCTCCGGTGAGATCCGAATGGTCGAAGCCCGGCTCGACTTGATCGAGCAGTTTGATGAAGTCGGCCTTGGTGCGGGCGATGGAGACACCGTTCTGCTTCGACAGGGTCTGAAGCTGTTTCACGGTGAGGGTGTTCAGGTCCGCGACCTCCCCGCTCTCGAAAGCGGCCTTTAGCTTGGTGTCCTCCTTAAATTTCGCCTTTGCTTGTTTTTCGATGGCCTGGGGAGGGAGGATGCAGGCATCAGGTTCAGCCGCAGCCTTCGCCCCAAGCTCACCACCGCAAATCACCAGGGGCCAAGCCACCACGCTGGTGCAGCGACAGTTGGGATGGGCGGGCTGACGGGGAAACCGGCCTGTATCAAAAACCTTTCCGTCCAGCGGGCCACAGATCGGGCAGACCCGTTCATCCTCCATGGTCATCCACTCGAGCTTGCGGACGCCGACCTGGTTGTGGAACTTGATCCGGCCCTGGTTATGAGCCCGCAGCACCTCGGTGCGTGCGATTACCTCCATGCGGTACTGGGCCTTGCTGAACACTTTGGAACCCGCGTGGCGGAAGGATTCCGGGTCCTTTACAACACGCCCGAGATCGCGGGCGATGTCTTCGACGCCTTTGCCGGTGGCGATGCCGTTCATCACGGTCCGCTTGATACCGTCAGCCAATTCTCGGTGGACGTCTCCGGCGAGCACCATGTTGTAGTTGGTCATGAAGTCGAGAGCGTCGGTATCGACGATGGTGAACACGCGGGTGGCGAGCTTGTCGATGCCTTCGGGAGTCAAGTCACGGTAAAACGGCAGTTGCGCCGCAGCGAATTCATCGATGCCGCGGTAGATGCCTTGACGGAAGGAGACTTTCGAAGTCTTTCGGAAGAGCAGTGTTTGGTCGCGGTGAAGTCGGGATGTGGCCTCACGGATATCGGCCTGGAGTTTCTTGAGTCCTTCGACAGCGGCCAGCTTGTTGTCGGGAAGCGAGCCGAGGCTTTTATACCGGAGGATGGCGCGGCGGACCTCGTCTTCGGCGTCGTTAAGCATGGCGGTCAACTCAGCGACCGTTTGCTCCGTGTACAGGTTTCTTGCCCGCACGCTTTGTTCCGTGGCCCGCCGGATGGCCTCGGCCTGAGAGACGGGTTTTTTCGCCGCGAGCGTATCAATCATTTCTCGCACTCCCGGCAAGCCGTGTTCTTCTCCGGCACCTCACCTTTCTGCTCGGATGGGATTTCCGAAGGAATGGTCTTGGCGTCGAAGAAGCGGCACACCGGAGTGTCGAAAGTGGTTTCGTTTCGCTGGACTCGGCAGTGGTTACGTTCGTCATCGAAATGCGCGCAGTCGTCACAGACGGCATTCCCTCTGTCGCCTCGGGCGAACGGTCCGGCCCAGGACGCCTCCGTGCGGCTTCCGGTGGGATTCTTTGCCGGATCGAGACCGAGCATCTCCTGTGCGGTTTCAACACTCATGATCCCGGCCATGACCATGTCGGCGATGGGCTTGACCTGTTTTTCATCCAGCAGGTCCACCGAGCGTTTCTCGGTTTCGCGGTTGGCCGATTCGATGTCGGGATCGAGGTCCATCTTGAGTTGGAGACTGGATCGACTGATGAGTTTGCGGTCGTAGAGCTCGATGAGCAGGCGCTTGAAATCCACCGCATCCGAGAGATCAAGGTCGTTGAACAGGAACTGGAGTGTTTTGTCCTGGTAACCTTTAAGCTCCGCCCAGTCGTCGAAGATCCAGGAAAGAATGTTCCGCGCGGCCTGTTTGATCTCCCGGATCATCACGAGCATCTTTTGGAGACTGACCGAGGCGGTGGCGAAATTCGGACCGTCACCGGTGACCAAAGAACGCGAGAGCCCCAGGGCCACGACAATATCCTCCTTCACCTCCTTGACCTTGTCTTCGACGTTGAGGACTTGGCCCTCGGTGCCGTGAGTTTCGATCGTGACATAGAAAGGCACGACCAATCCGCTTTTAAGGTCCATCTTGTTGACCATGTTGCGGACCTGTTCCAGCATCTTCTGGTCGGGCATGACCATCTTCTGGCCGAAAGCGCCGCCGACCTTGAGCAGGCGGAACGGCGTGGCCCAACGTTTTGCGATGGCCTGTTCAGCCCGTCGATAGTCGCGCAGCAATTCAATGGACTGGAAAGCGGGCAGCACCTGCGAGTTGCCCCGAGATGAAAAGGATGGTGCGTCCCATTTCAGATGGAGCACCTGGTCGACCGGCAGTTCCAGGCCTTCACCGATTCCGGGATTCTCGTCAGGATATTGGCGGGCTTCCACCATCTGTCCCTGGGCATACTTGACCTTCACGGAAACCGGATTGACGCATATGGCCTCTTCCAGGTCCTTGCCGTCCTTGGTGTAGCGCTTGAATCCGACGGCGTCGCCTTTGACAAGCAGTTGAAGAATCATGTCCTTGACGAACGCGGAGATGTTCAGGCGGTCGGCGAGGGAACCGGCATCACTTTTCACGTCCTCGTCGTCGCTGGTGATTTTAATTTCATCGCCGACAGCGAAGGTACGCCATGAGTTGACGCAATTTTTGACGAGCGGCTCTTCGATGTAATACTCCCAGGCTTTGCGCGCCCGTTCCTCCCAGGTTGCGGGTATGGCCTCAATTGCGCTTACCTTGCTGAAGACCGAAGGGTCCAGGGCCGCCGCCGTAGCCAGCGGTGCGATGACCAATCCATCGGTTGACGGATGGGTCGCGGGTCCGTTGCCATCAGCGGTAGTGGCGGTTTCATCTGAAGTTGTGCGCTCGTTTTGTCTCTCCACTAGTGTCCTCGCGTTTTCTTGGCCTGTGGGCGCGACATCTGCGCCGTAGGGCGAGATGAAGCTCGTCCTGGGGTTATCTACCGGAGGCGGGAAAGAAACGTCGGTTGGGCGGGATATAATGTCGGTTCAGATAAACACCGGGTCCGTCAGGATGGGTACCAGAGAAACGGTCTCCTCCCCGACCTGATCGAGGTTGGCCTGTTCCCGGGCCAGCAGCGCACAGCGTACTGCGTCGATAATGTGGTCGTTGCCCTTGGAATAGATAACCCGGCCGTCACGCAACGTGTAGGTGTGGGTGGTAAATTGGTCCTCCAATTCCAGATCCTCCGCCGGCAAGACGATCTGCCGACGCTGGAGCGCTCCGTTGATGAGGCTGGTCATGAACTCCTTGGTCCGCTTTCTTATCTCTTTTCCATCGCGCACGGCCAGGGTTGTCATCCCTCCGAAATCGTAGCCGCGCAATCGGCCTTCCAACAGGAGGTCTTTGTATTTGTCCAGGGTGTGAAGCTCCTGCACCACGGCCAGACCGTTGCCGCCGTTGTCCACTCCGATGCCCGTGGCGGTGTAATATCGGTCCAGTAGCGCGATGGTCTGGGCGATGTGCGGGTAGGCCACGTGTTTCATATGAACACGCAGGACGAGTTTAATGATTCTGCGCTCGCCCAGTTCCAGCTCCTGGAACACGACGAGTTCGGTCGGATCGTTGGTATAGCCAAGGTCGCCGCCGATCCAGAACACGCCTGTCTGGGGTACAAGGTTGAGTTGCGCCTCCAGCCGGTCGTGCGATTCTTCTTCGGTATCGCAACCACTCAGCTCTTCACCCGTGACAACCACTTTCTGATATTCCAGAAGTTCCTGGCGGCAGAAATTCAGATATTCAATGTTGAAGGCCGCATACGACGGCTTGCCGTGTTCGCCGGCCACTTCATGCTGCCACCCGGCGCTGTCCCGGCCACCATAAAACTCCAACAGTTCCGCTTCACGTTCCTCAGACCATATTGGGTTGAGCCAGGAGGGCCAGCGAAACACCTTAAACTGCGTCGAGGTGGTCAGACGATAGTATGTGCTGTTCCGCATCCCGTTCGGTGTGGAATAGATTCGCAGCTTACCTCCGGATTTCAAACACTGGCGCAGCGCCTTCCATGCCCGCTCCGTGAGCCAGGCCCCTTCGTCCACCCAGACGCGTTCGACGTGAAGCGAGCGGAAAGCGTCGCCGTATGCTCCGGCCGGGCGAAAATAGAGAATCGCGCCGTTGGTGAATTCGAGCCGGAAGTATGGTTTACGGTGGATCTTGGGCTTGCCGTATTTGGTCAGAGCGATGCTGGCCATGAGATCCGGATTGGCCTCCAGTTGAAACTCGATCTCCTCGGCAATGCTGTCGAGATGCCCCTGGTGCGGTGCGGCGATCAATCCCTGGCCGCCGCGGGTGGTAAAGGCGAAGTGGAGCGCATCGGTAGAGAGCACGATGCTGTTGTGAACGATAATGTCGTTGGCCACGAAATTGTGGTATTCCGGGACGGACAGGTCGAAGGTTGGTTGCTGTCCGGCAAATTCAATTTCAGATACCTGGTCCCAATGGATGTCAGCAGCGGCCATTTCAAACAGCTCGTTGTCCATAGTATTTTCGGCGTATGCTAAAACCGTGGCTCGCATGGGTGAGTAACTATTCAGCCGGATACGTCGGTTTGGAGATCCGGTTATCTGCACAGTGGAAACCCCGCCTTTCTTCAACCTGTTAATACGTGGAGCCACAAGCCCGGCGGGGATACGGTCATGCGCATTCATTGGATTGCCTGGCTGCTGCAAGGCGAATTCTTCAAGACACGCCCCTTTGATTCCTGTCATTCCGATGTTTCGTATGAAGCGATCCATATGGGACCAGGACCGAATTTCCACGTTCCAATAAGGTTTGCCTCCTACATCCCTCGATCTGAGCGAAGAAACGATTCCAAACCTCAGGAGAAGGTGCTTGATGCCCTCGGCCAACTCAAATGAAGCAGAACAGTAACCAATCTCAGACGATCCCTGCCGGGCGTTATGGTACCAGCCATCACAGGCAAATAGTCGCGACAAAAAAAGGGAGATCTGCCGAAGTGAAGAGGAAAAAACAATTGTCGGAATTTTCTTCTGGGCACTTGTTTTTCCCATCAGGCCATGCCTTTTCAGCCACCTGATGCATTGATTCTTCACTCCGGTCTGGCAGGTCGAAACCCTGTATCGATACCTTCCCGACGGCACAACGAACAACTCCGGAAATACCGCTTCGGCGCTGGCCCTGAACTCGTCAACCAAAACAGGATCTTCCTTGGTGAAGACTGCCGCACCATAACCAATCCCGCCGTCTGCAATGAAAAACGCCAGCAGTTTCAACTCATCATCGTTGATGCTGTCATTTTCCTCCACCTGAGTATGAATCCGGGAAGGAACAGCAATCCAATGGCCAGGTTCAAGAACACCAAGCGTCTTCCAGCCCTTATCGGTAAGGAAAGGGTGGTTTGAAGTCGCGACGACCGTTCTCCCCAGCTTTGTCGTCAATCGCCAACATGATTTTTCTCCGTTTGAAAGAATCCGGTAGGAAGAACTGATGTGTAATTTCTGATCAGGCCCCAAAACTGATATGTCCCGCCCAGAGGTCAACATATCCAACCTAATGCGTTCTCCAGTGGAACAGTCGGTAACCAGTGTTTCACCGCTCAAGCACTTGCCGACGTCACGTCCATCCAGGTGGATAATGTTCTTGTCCGGGCAAAGCAGGTCCTCCACCTGGTGCGGCCAGTATGTTCTTCGGCTACCGTCGCGATTGCCCAGGTATGCCTGACCCCAGAGCACGGGATCGGCCAGAGTCTGAGCCAGCTTGCGGTCCTTGGCGGATATCCGCGCCATCAGGTCAACCTATCCATAAAAAAAGCCCACGGTACCGTTTCAGCTAATATGGCCAAGGAAGCTGCTAAAATCGCAACTACGATGACCCGCAATATAAGCTCCAATTCCTTTTTCACGAATGCCGTCCTCGCACTGTAAATATTTGTACATTCTTTAAGTAACCTGTGAATACGCCTTGACTTCCTTCGCACACGAAGCCTGTATGTGGATGTGTAATAACATTGAAAATCAATGTGTTATAGAAATTTACAAACAATAACGGAGACAAGCCATGCACCGCAGGACCAGCAATAAAGACGCCCAGAAGGCATATCGAAAAAAACAGGAAGAGATCACAAACCTGATGGTCAACATCCAGAGAAAGCTGAGACGGCATGCCGGGGAATCCGTTCATTGGGGTCACGTTGGCGACCTTGGTCATGTTGAAGAGCTGCTTGGCCAGATCGATGAGTTCCTTGGATAAATCAACATCAACAAAAAAGGAGGCACTATTATGATGGAATCTACACTGCATGAGGCCGCGGAGGCCTACATCGAACATCTGAGGTCCCAGGGTAAGACAGAGCGTACGCTTTATACCTACAACAAGGATCTCCAACAGATCGAAGCCTTCTTCGGTGCTGAGCGAAAGCTCACCAGCATCCTCGTTCCCCACGTTGGGAAATTCTTCAAATCCGATGCGCTCCTGAAAATGCCAAACGGAAAGGAACGGGCCAAGCCCACGGTGGATAAGACCAAGCGCGTGCTGCGCATGTTTCTTATCTGGGCCAAAGAGACCGGTCGCATCGATAAACTGCCTCTGCCCAAGGGAACTCGCATGGGCCGGAGCGTAAAGAAAGGAGACAAGAATAATGACGAACACAGCCGACAGTCCGCTCCGACTCCTGCCCAGGCCTGAGCCTTTCGAGCAGGCGGTGGAAGCCTTCAGTAGAAAGCTCGCCGCCGAAGGGCGCTCGCCGAACACAATCAGCGCATACCTGCGAGACCTGAAATGCTTCGCCGGGGTGCTGATAGCCAGGCATCCCGGAGTGACCATCAGCCAGGTAACGCCAGGCATGATGGACGATGCGCTGACGGCACCGGCGGTTTTGCGCACCGTTTCAAGCACTCCTCGCTCACCGGCTTCACTCCACCGCTTTAAAGCGGCGGTCAGGTCCTTCTTCACCTGGCTGGAGGAGACCGGCCAAGCCTCGGAGAATCCCGCCAGGTTAGTAAGGCTGGGCAGGCTTCCACGCAATCCGCCGGTTTTTCTCACGGAAGCGGAAAAACGCCGCTTGCTCAAGGAACTCCGCGGCCGCTCAAACGTGATAGCTCGACGGGACCGGGTCATTATCGAGCTGTTCCTCGGCACCGGTATCCGGCTGCAGGAGCTTGTCGACCTGGACATCGATGACGTTGACCTTGACACTAAGCATTTGCACGTCCGCGCTAAGGGCGATGTTCCACAGGTGAAATTCTTGAAGTCCAAGATTCGCTCCCTCTTACGCGGTTACCTGAAAGAACGCCGCCATCAGGGCGATGGGGAATGCCAGGCGCTGTTCCTCTCCAACCGCGGGACACGCCTTTCTCCGGGGCAGGTGGCCAACCGTGTCAAACACTGGCTGACCAAGGCCGGCATCGATAAGGGCATTAGCCCGCACGGGCTGCGGCATACTTTCGCCACCCACCTGTATGCGGCCACCTCCGATCTGCTCGTGGTCAAGCGCGCGCTCGGACACCAGGACATTTCGACCACCGAGATCTACACTCACCTGGTGGACAATGCCTTGGAGGAAGCCATCGAACGGCTTTGAGCCGCAAAGAGGTCCGGGAGCCATGCGGTCCTTCGGGGCCGCATTACTGTTCGGGGCGATGAAACCTATTCCAACAGTCATCTCACAGTCCTCCTGCATGAACACATTCCTGATGATGAATCGCCTGCCTTCCTTGCGATGGATCGGTGGAGAAAGAATGATTGACGAATATTTCCTCCGAGTGCGCTTTAATGGATAGGACCAGATCCGCCACTTGCTCAGCAAGTACATCTTGGTCCTTCACGCCACCGTCCAGGCGGAAGACTCTCCAGTCGATCCGTGAAAGTGGCGGGTGTTTGGCCGCTGAATAATTGGAAAGAATAAGGGTTATCCTCAATTCCACAGCCGGCGGTCGCTGCAAGTCCCCGTGTTTCCGGGGTCGTCTTTTCCTGGGGCCTGGTGTTATCCTCAATCATTTTTGCGTTTTCTTTTTCTTGGTTGATTTTTTGGCCGGTTCCTTTTGTGACTCGGCCAGTGTTTCCAGCAAGGTGGTGGCCCATTCAGCCGGAGAGGTCTTAGGCCCTTTGGGATCTTCACCCTCACGGGCGATCTTGGTCGTCTTGAGGTCCTTCATGTGGCAACGAATCATACGGTCCAGACTTTCGGCGGCCTGGGTGTTGCCTTCTATCTGGGCGCGCACCAGCTTGACCGAGTAGACACCCACCAACTCCACCTGAAGAAAGTCGCTGGACTTGTTGAACTGGAAGTCCTGGTGCAGGCGCTCGATGATCATATCGAACATTTGCTTTTCATCAGGGGTCAGGCATTTGCTGGCGAAGATAGTCGTCCTGATTGATGGTGTCTATCCGCTCGACAGAACCGCCTTCTTCGTTTTCAAAGCGGTCGTTCAATGAACAGGAGCAAAGTCGGTAATCCCGCATCCCGGCTTTTTGTGCCTCGATGATCGTGGCGACCTTGTGTTCGACCACCCGGGCGATGAACGTGTTGCGCTGGGCACGTTCGGGTTTGAACTTCGGTAAGCGGCGGAGCAGGTCGAAGACCATCTCCTGCTCCAAGTCCTGGCGGTCCGATTCGGTGAACCCAACCCGTCCAACCAGTTGTCTTGCCTTGTACTTAATGATCCGGACGGCATAGTCGTCTATGCCCTGATAGCGATTTTCGTAACCCATTTGAGCCTCCTCGGGGCCGAGGAGGAGCTCGTGTGGGTGCCGACATTCGCCGGGAGAGACGCTTTACCTGTGACTTGCGGAGGTGTTGCGAGTTCGCCGGTTCTGGCGACACCCACAACGACCTCCGCTCTGCGGCCAGTCTGTTGTCTGGTGACCTTGTTTTTGGTTTCGAGCCCTATGCCCGAACCGTTTTTTTTACACTCATTCGGAAGGGGAGCCCGTGCTTGACATCCAGGCTCAACACCGTTCCGTTCCCCAGGTAGTCGAGCTGCGCGAAAAGCTGGGTGGCCTGGGATTTCAAGGCGAAGTCTTCGACCGATACCTCTTGTCTCGGGCCGTTTTCTCCACCAAACTTGATCTCACGAACCACTTGCGGAGGCGGATCAAAACTCGGTTCACCGTCGCGCACGGTCAGCTCTTCGATCCGCCCGAAATTGATTTCCTGCATCAGCTCCAAAAGGCGTCTCCGCCCTGGAGACAGCGATGCCTTTGTTGCCACTTTGGTCATGCCGAACCTCCTCTGCTGAAGACCTCCCGGAAGACAGGTCCGGCATGCTTTGTCCGGGTGAGGTCATGAACGTTTTTCTGTTCACCAGACCTGTCACCCTTCTTTGGCGAAATTTCGTTGGGACTCTCGATGGAGGCAGACTGAAGAATGGGAAGGCTGGCTAATTACTCAGGAAAACAGGGGGATAAGGGAATTAGAGGAGGGAAATTTTTCTTAACTTTTTTTGCCACCCCCCGGTGAAATTTCGTTGGCTTCGTTGATTTCACCGGGATCGGGCACAAAAAAAGCCGCCCGCGAAGGTCGGCTCATGTGTCAGTTTAATATTTGGTTTCGTTCAGGCTGAAGTGAAGCGGAACATGGCCCGTTGCTCATCCCAGTCCGTGGGGAAGGTTTTGGTCAATTTGGCAAGCGACAGACCGGCCGGCTCCTCACCGTTGAGGATTGCCTCAACGATGTCGGGGGCGAGTGTGGACAGCTTCAGGATGCGGGCCACATAGGAGTTGTCCACATCCAGGTTCATCGCGAGATCACTAATGGATTTTACTTCACCGCTCTCGATCACCTCTGCCCAGGATGACGCCCGGGCCAGGGCCTGCACGATGGCGGTCTGTACGGGTCCCGGACTGTCGGGAATATCGCCGTCAAGGGACTTGGGAGCGATAATGACCTTCCGTCCGCGCATCCGGCGGATCAACATTGGAATATGGATATGCAGATTGCCGTTCTCGGTAACAGTGATGGTCGGTTGTATGTTCATTTAACGTTCCTCCGTTCCTTGACTTCACACGCCAGTCCGGTCAGCTCGGTGATAAGGCTCGTCAAGCCGTTGGTTTTCAGTTCCATATCGATGCCGGTTTCCCTGATTTTTACACTCTCTACCAGCAATCGCACAAGCCGGTTACGCTCCAAGGGAAACAGGTCCTCCCAGAAAATCTCGATGCTCTCGAAAGCTTCCGACACATCCCGTTCCGTTACCTGATCGCTTTCGAACACCCGCAATCCGGCCGACACGTTTGCCAGATGTCGGGTCAGGGTTACCGCGCGCTGGTTGATCGTGGCCAGTTTTTCCTCCCGATCGGGTTCGTTTCCATCCGGCGACATCAATTCAAGTGCCCGTTTGCGGACCAGTGTAAGATCTTCTTCAAGTTGCTCTTTCTGTTTCGTCAGCCTGTCCCGTTCGGCTTCTTCCATCTCCTTGGCCGCGAAGTAGGTTTTGGCCACCAGCGTCGGAGTTCGGAATACAGCGCCCAGTTGTTCGAGCACAGCCTTCTCGATATCCCCTGCGGGGACCCGTTTCAACGGACAGCGGCTGACAGCCCGCTTGACGTCCTTCTCGCAGATGTAGTAGGTGTAGCGCCGTTCGCCTTTTTGGGTGTAGGTCGGTCCCATCGAGCAGTCACAATGACCGCAACGAATCACTCCCTGCAGCGGTGAGATCATCTTGCTCCGGGCTTTGGTTTGCTTGGCCCTGGTATTTTCAGATAGAATCGACTGGACCTTGTCCCACAATTCCTTGTCGACGATGGCCTGATGCTCTCCGGGATAGCTATTCCCTTTGTGGACCACTTCGCCGTTGTAGATCCGGTTACCAAGTAAACGGTAGATGTGACCGGTATTCCATTCGGTCCCTTTCCGTTCTTTTCCTTTCTTCGTGGTCCATGACTTGGTTTTGTATCCCTGTTCATTGAGCTCTTGGGCCAGCTTTCTGGCCGATGCCAGCTGTGTGAATCGCCGGAAGATGTGCTGAACCAGGGGTGCTTCGTCCGCGTTGGTCAGCAGCTTCTTGTTTTCCCGATCCACGTCGTATCCGAGTATGGCCGGGCCGCCGCAGTATTTGCCCCGCCGCTTCGCCGCCGCCACCTTATCCCTGATACGCTCGGCGATGACCTCACGCTCGTATTGCGCAAAGGTTATCAGGATGCCGAGAAACATCCGGCCTGTCGGGTCGGTGGTGTTGAAGTGCTCGGTAACCGAGACGAAATTGATACCCTTCTCATTGAACAGATCTACCATTTTCATGAAGTCGAGCAACGAACGTGAAAGGCGGTCGATTTTGTAAACCACGATTACATCCACTTTCCCGTCGTCCACGTCATCGAGGAGCCGCTTTAGCGCCGGACGTTCCATGTTGCCGCCGGAGAATCCACCATCGTCATAGCGGTCCGGCAACCCCTGCCAACCCTGCATTCGTTGGCTTTCGATATACGATTCTGAAGCCTCCCGCTGGGCGTCCAGCGAATTGAATTCCTGCTCCAGGCCCTCCTCATGACTTTTGCGGGTATAGATGGCGCAGCGCAGCGGCTTATTCCTGGTGGATGTTGTGTTGGTGTTATCGAGCATTCTTGCCACCTCCGTTCTTTTTGCCATAACTTTTTTTCAGGCCGAAAAAGACCTTCCCGTTCCAGCGGGTGCCGGTGATTTCCCGAGCCACCGCGCTGAGTGACCGAAAAATCCGGCCGTCGTATTCAAAGCCCTTTTCCAGTGCGGTGACCTCGTATCGACGGTCATTCCAGACCCGCACGAACCGTGTTCCCGGCAGGATGTTTTCATTGGATTTGCGCTCCTCGGATACCTTGCCCTCGACCGTGGCCACCGCATCATCCAGGGCGATTTGCCGCAGACGTGTCTTGGCTGTTTCCGACAGGCCACCGTAAAAGAGCTCCTGGATGCGATAGGCCAGGCGCTTGATGAGGAACTGCTTTTTGTAGCGGGGCGGGTCGCTGCCATAGAGGTCGATCCATTTCTCGCGAAGTTCCTCCAGCGTCAGAGTCTGGAGGGTTGCCAGTTGCCGCAGGACGGAATTCCGGGTCCTTTCATCATTTCCCCCGTTGCGGGCTGTTTCTTGTAAGTCATTCATATACAACTCCTTATCTAAGGTTTCGGACGCGTTTGTTATGAATGAATGCTCGTTTCCCGCAACTAATCAAGTCCTTCTCCGGTTGTTCCGGAAGATTCTTCGATATCCTCCAAGTTATTACTGGAAATTGCTTTGCGGACCTTTGAGCGCAATACGGCAACCGCCAGAATTGAGGCGATGACATCCAGCCTGTTGCCAGGCGAAAGTCTCTTTGGATCAGGCTGTACACCTGCTTCGAAAGGTATGGGGCTGGTAGTTTCAAAGGATATATCGGCATCCAACATTGGTTCCTCCGGCGAATGTGACCGGGTTGTCGGTGTGGATGCCGGAATACCGTCATGCGGTTGGGATGCGTGGTTGCCGGCACCCACAACCGCCTGAGCTCTGCTCCCGGTCAGCTGTCTGGTTTCTAACTGCTCGTCCGGGCGCGATGCCCGGCTCTGTCAGTGGTTACATACCGAGAGCCTTCCCCGACTGTCGGAAATCCGGTTCTATGAGACTTCTTGACCTGATAGGCATCAGGGTGTATGTTAATGTTTTATGCGGCCCAATGGGCCTTTTCCTCTTTCTGAAAAACGGAACGAGCCATGGGCAAGAGTAAAACGGGTAAAATCACACCGCTTCAGCGGGACACCCTTAATGAGATATGTCGCTACGTGGATGCGAAGGGCTATCCGCCGACGGTGAAGGAACTGAGCGTAATTTTCGGCATCAGCCATTCAAGCGTGCATGAGCGCATTAACCAACTTGTTCGAAAGGGATACTTAAAGCGTGAAGGCGGCAGGGCACGCGGCCTGACCGTGGCCAAACGGCCAAAGGATATGGCTGCCGACCTGGTGGCGGTGGCCGTCGTCAGGACAATCTCAGCGAATGAGCCCGTCCTGGCCAAGGAGAACATCATCGGCGAAGTTCTGGTCGACGCCGCCACTGTCAAATCCGGAGAATTTTTCGCGCTCCGCGTTTCCGGTGACAGCATGACGGGGGCAGGGATAAACGACGGCGACCTGATTATTGTGAGACGTCAGCAGCTTGCGGAAAACGGAGACATCGTCGTGGCTGTGCTGAATGGAGAAACCACCGTGAAACGGTTGAGGCTTGAGGATAGACGAATCGAACTCGTTCCGGAGAATCCAGGTCTGGCACCGGTTAAAGTCAGGCCGAAGGATGATTTGCGGATAATGGGTAAAGTTGTGGGCCGGAAACATAAATGAGAGCGCCCTATGAAGGAAGACTGACAAACTTAAGGTAGGAGACGACAATGGCAACTTTCAATCTGCGCCGCTTTTCGAAGCCGGGAATGCTCCGGAGAATTGATCCGGAGCACCTGATCGCATTTCTTGAACCCCATGCGGACTATTTTTCAGATCGCGGTGTGGAGTTGCCATCGACTGATAACGGAGACGAGCTGGACTACAAAGCGCTGAGCCAGGCTCTACTCAATCCGAATGCGTCCACCCCGGATGACCTGGCCGAGGCTTTATATTACGTGAACGAGATGTCCACTCAGGAAGGATTCGATTCCCTCCAGGAGGCCATTGCCGATACTGACTTGGACGTGGTGATCGGCGAGAACGCCGCCCACGCCGATCTGGCGATCCAGGTTTGGATGCAGGACCGAGAACTCGTGGAACGTCTTCACGCCGAACAATTCCTCTTCAGACCTCGTTCATTTGAATATTTTAGAACCAACAACGGTTCCGTCCCGGAATTTAAAATACCTCCAGCCGAAACGATACGGGCGGTGGAGGCCGAGTTGGACGAATGGTTCGCTAAAAAGCGCCGGGGTAAGCATTCAAAGGTCTATGTGTTTCCCAAAGAGGATTACACGTGGTTTCTGGTGCGCCACGGCAAACCTTATGCCCGTGAGTCCGTGATCGAGGCCGGTGAGTCCTCTGCGCAGTATTTCCGTCCGGAAAAGTTCGATGTCATCGTGTATAACCCGGTCCATGGTGAAATTCGGATGAACGCCGAAACCAAGGGCGAAAAGGAGCTCTATCGCACCAAGTTCGGCAAGTATTTCTTTGGTGATAGTGAGTTTTTCAACGGCAAGAGCAAATTCACACTCGAACCGCTAAGGGAGATCGGCGAAGATTCCATCCTTTGCGATGACATCGACGGTATGGAATGGGTGCGTCTCAAGGAATATCAAATATACCACGGCGGAACCCAGAAAGATGTGGAGATCAGGAAGGCCGAGGATATCTTCGCTTCTCTACGCCAGCGGGAACGGTCGATGCCTCGAAGCGGCACCATTAGCAAGGCCAGCTTCCTCATCAAGTTCAAAGACTCCAAGAATGCCAGAACGGTGAAACTTAGTTCAGCCAACCGGGCGCAGTTCAAGCGGGACGATGACGCTGAAATCATTGAACAGTGGATGACCAACAGGGGGTTTATTGTCATGAATTCGGAGGGTGGCGGTGACTGAGTGTTTGCTCTGGCAATACATGGAAGATCTGCCCGGGCAGTCAGCTCCCCTGGTCGAGTGGCACCAGCATCTTGACGGGTGGCCGGGGTTTCATAGTTTTCAAAGCCGCTATCTCAAATTGACCCGGAATCATGCAACGGCCGTGGATTGCGCGACGCAATGCGGTCTGGGGTGCCCGCGTAAGGTGGTGACGCACGCCCCCAACGACATCGTGGCCGTCTGTCCGGAGCGGGAGGAAAAGCCATACCCACTCAAGCGGCAGGACACGCTCATCTATTCTGTGAATCGACCAGCCCTGCACAAGGATATCTGTTCAGCGTTGGGAATCGATCACCGCGAAAGCAAGGTTGACGGCTGCCGGCACACCTGGTGTATAGGCGATTACATACCAGCTGCTGGCTATGTTTTTCCGGTTTTTATCTCGTTTCAAAAGGAGTCAGATGAAATTGTTGAGGTTGTTCGTACTCTCTGTTTGAATCAGTCAAATTCATTCGCTTTGATCATTTCCACACGACGCTCTTTTACTCCGGAAGCTGAAAATATGTTGAATCGGCACGGATCGCTCTTGCTTACCTTGGGTGAAGAATTGCTCTTTTCAAACAAAGGCAAGCTCCAGGCTGTGCGCCAGGTATCGGATGTCTTTGCTATATTTCAAGTGGATACTCCTTCGCTCACGCCTACGAAAAAATTTGCTACGCCAAGAGGAACGAAATGGTCTGACATTCAAATCCGTTTCCTGGAAAGCCCGACGGTTTATATGAAAAAGCAGAATATTTATGTAAGCACTTCGATTAGAGTAACCGTTGGAAATGTTGACAGGGTCATAAGTTGTGAAGAAGCTGGGATGGCCCGGAAAGACAACAAGATGCCCAAAGACCAATGGATTCTCCTTTATGGTTTTGCCAAGCAAAAAGGGCGGTTGGACTGGAGTAGCGACCATCCACCAGAGCAGGTTGTTAAACAAAAACAGGGACTCTCTAAATCCTTAAAACGATTCTTCGATCTTGACGGAAGTCCAATTGATGATTGGGATAAAGAAGAGCAGTGTTATCGCTGTCGCTTTCGAATCCTGCCCGAAAGTGATGAAAATTATTGATGTTCCCTGCCTGGAAATCCATATTAATCCCACTTCTCAAGTCCTGCGAGGGACTTTTGGTTCGAAAATTCGGGTGCTTTATCACACCACAGGCCGTGTTTTCATAACTCCCCAAACAGGCCGATTGACTTAAGTTATTGATATAAAAAAGATTGACTAATCGGACGAGCTTCAGACTTCGTCCTGAGAAAACAGAGAATCCGGGTCGAGCAGAGAATGAAAGGCTAAAGAATGATGAAAATGTGTCGGCTGGAGAGAGGTCTGGCGTCGATGTGAAAACCGCCCAAACCCTTTGAAAACAAGGGGAAATAAAAAACCCGTCACCCAGGAGTTTGACCCCAGAGAGACGGGTTGTCTTTTTCAAAATGGTGGAGGCGGCGGGAGTCGAATCCGCGGTAGAGATTTTGCTGTCCGTCTAAAAAACGTATAAATCCAAGTAATTATTAAATAACATTTCAACTTTCTGTCTGACCAAAGCCCGTATAAGTTCATCGAAGTCCAGCGAAATTCAGCCAATTTGGTGAAAGTTTGGTGAAAGTAGCTGGATTTGTAACGCAAACTTTTACCTGACAAAATAGTCTAAATTCAAGGCTCACCCTTATGGGGTGGGCCTTTTTTATGGCCAAATTCAGAAATCTATACCTGGTCGAATTGGACCCACAGCAGTCCAAATATAAAAATAAAAATTGGAGGGAACAATGGAACCACTGTTAATCGACCTTACAAAAACACAGCGTGACCTATTTGAATATCAACCGGACCATCACCACAAAGACTCCAACAATTTTCAGATAACACATGCAAAGCTATTGCACCCAGCCATCGATTTTAAACCGGAAGGCATGGTCATCGGCTTTAGTATTTTGGTCGAAGGTGAGGACGGAGCGGAAGAACGAAATATTCACATAGTTTGCGATGACCAAGGATTTCGGATGGAAGCAACCAATCATGTTCTTTTCCTTGGTAAACAGAAATATCTCTTGAAAGACACTATTTCGCCGCCCTTAGTTAACGACAGATGGGTTTTGGAAAAAATGGTGAGCAATTTAAGCAGTCCTGCTTATCCAAGCGATATTTTCGAAACAATCAAATTGACCATCCAACGATACGCCGATCTACAAGATGACGGGCACTACGGGTTAATTGCGGTCTGGGCTATATCCTCCTATTTCACGCACCTCTTCCCGGCATTCCCATTTCTGCTATTTTTCGGCCCGAAGGAGTCGGGTAAATCAAAAGTATTGGAAATTATAAACTTAATGGCCTTCAATCCGGTCAAAGTCAAAACTATTTCCGAAGCCGCTTTATGCGACACTACAGACGGCTTGCGAGGTACGGTGCTGATCGACCAGGCAGAAGCGCTACCATTTAATATGGTCGGCTTGCTCGCTGATTCATACAAAAAGGCGGGAGCCAAGCGGCGTATCATCGGGCACAGGGATGGAAAGCGAGTAATCAGGGAATATTCGGGATATGGCCCGAAGGCGTTTGCGACTACGAAAGCATTGGATCCAGATTTAAAGGATCGCTGCTGCCAAATCCTTATGCAGAGGTCGGTCAAGCCTCTGCCTGATATTTTTGGGTATGAGCCGGAGTGGGCGGCAATTCGGGACATGTGCTACCGTTTTCTTCTTCTAAAATGGCACGACGTTCAGTCAGCGTACATGCAAATACCCTTTACCGGCAACCGCAAGGGTGAGCTGTGGAGGCCATTAGAATCCATTTTGCGTGTCCTCAAGGTCCCCCAACGGGAATTTGAATACATCAAGCGCGCATTTGAACAAGGTACCGAAAAAACAAAAGATCGGCTATCGGATGTCGAGGAAGCACTATTTGATGTGCTCCTGGACCAGGCTCGGCATAACCAAAAATTCGAGATGACCACACACGACCTTGTTGATAAACTAAAAATGCAACTTGATAGAAGGGAATGCCCGACACCACAAGGTCTGGGCAATCTAATCGCGATATATAATCTGGCCGATGACAAGAAAAAACGGACGCGGCAAAAATTGGTCCATTATCTTTTCAGCGCCGACAGAGTGAAAGATCTTGCCAGCCGATACCTTGATTAAAAAGATAGACGGCAACGGTGGAATCAGGAAAATCAAATGGAACCACTTATACCATGCTGATGGTTCCACCTTAACGCTCTGTAATATTAAACTTTAATTACAATGTGGAACATGTGGAATGGGTTGTAGGCAGCATACCCAATTTCGCAAACAAGGAGGTGATGCCAATGTAGAAAAGTAAAACGGAAAAAGTGCTCTGTCTTTCGGGTGGCCAATCCAGTTACGGGGATTGGCTTTTTTGTTTTTAAGGCATTACCACAGGAGGTCGAAAATGGCAGAAAATTGCAAAATTGAATGGACGGATCGTTCCTGGAATCTGGTAACGGGATGCAGCAAGATTAGTCCTGGTTGCATGCATTGCTATGCCAAACCAATGGCACACAGGCTTCAGGGCATAGGGTTGGAAAAATATCGAAATGGATTTGAGGTCACCACCCATGAACACATGCTAGTGAAACCTACCGAATGGCGCAAGCCAAGGATGATTTTCGTCAATTCCATGGGTGATCTGTTTCATCGATCTGTTCCCGATACCTTTATTAAAAAGGTGTTTGAAGTGCCTCAGCAAGCGCCACAGCATGTGTATCAGTTCTTAACGAAAAGATCACAGCGACTGGCAGATCTGTCTTTACAGTTGCCATGGCCGGAAAATGTCTGGATGGGGGTTAGTGTGGAGACTGCCGACTATCTTTTCAGGGTCGATCATCTACTTGAAACCCCGGCTCACGTCAAATTCATCTCTTTTGAACCGCTGTTGGGACCGATCCCGGATCATGATTTGACCGGTATTGACTGGGTGATCGTGGGTGGTGAATCCGGACCAGGTGCAAGGCCAATGAGAAAGGAGTGGGTCATCGACATTCGAGATCGATGCCTGGATCTTGATGTCGCATTCTTTTTCAAACAGTGGGGTGGTGTGAAGAAGAAGCAGAGCGGAAGATTGCTGGAAGGGCACACCTGGAACCAAATGCCTGAAGCAAAGTTTGCATAAATCAATACTGGGTTAACAGCAAAAAGGCCGATCCCGAAAAGGGGAGGCCTTTTTTAATGTCAAAAGCAGGGGGATACAAAATGATTACCGCCAAATTAGAATCAAGTTTTACACCGTCAAATTTGAATAAGGAGACTGCCGCCGGCTTTGCAGCGTTGGATCAAAAGTTTGTTCAAGTTCCCAAGGAAACCAAAGAAGAGCTGTTCGTCAAGGAACTTAAAATTGATTATTCCGGCGAGCAAGATATGCGTGAAATTAAAATTTCCGATATTTTCACTCCGCCGGCATTCATACGAAACAATTACAATAATCCGTTTGAAGACCTGGAAGCCTTGGATAATCCGGAGCCGGTAAAAGTCGTTATTGCCGATGATGTGAAAGGATTTTTCATCATAAGTGGTCAAAGGCGACTGGAATTTCAAAAATCAAATAAACAAAAAAAGATAAGGGCAATAATCGTTGGCAAGGTGGTGTGTCGGTCACAAATTGCAATGGCGCGTGCGTTGAATATGACCCGGTTTATAAGGTCAGCAAACACACTGGAGTTGGTTGCCGGCCTTTTAGGCCTTTATGAAATTATCATTGATGATTTTGGAAAGGAGGCATTTTTTTCCCATGGAGGCAGCCGCAAGGGTGAGAACAAAGGGGAAAAGCTAAGCCTCAGTCAATACATATCGAATATATTGGGATTAAAGAAATCGACTGTGACCGCCCTGATGAATTTCGGACACCATGTTGGCCCCTATGGCTTGGCCGGGTTGGGTTACCATGGGGATGTACAGAATTTGTCGATCAGAACCATCAATCAAATTAATGCCAAGCTTAAAGCCGATAATTTGTCCAAAAAGCTCAGTGAAATGTTTCACTCATTGCAAGGCGCTAAAGCCACTGAGACTGAAAGGATAAAAGCTTGCGGTAACCTAGCTCACCAAATCATCATTGATCAAATCGCGGCTCTCGCAGAAAACGACATTAACGACGAGGAGGATGAAACGTTTGAACAGATTGATCTTGATCCATCTGACTACAATTTGCCCCCAAAACGTGACAAAAAGGATTCAGCTCAAGAGGCTGAAGGTGGAAGTCCTGATGGTGATGCCGAGGATCGTTCAGCGGAAAAAGGCGATGATGAAAATATGGATTCTAACTTTGAAGATGAGGTTAAGAAAACATTAAAGTTTCTTAAAAAATTTAAATATCTGTTGCCGCAATTCGAGAGTGCGCTTCGAGGTATCAATCAAATGGAAAAAACATTCCAAGACAAATTGGGTAAAGAGTTACAAAAGTTCAACACCGATGCCGAGAATATGATTTCTTTTATAAAAAGAAGGATTACGGACATAAAACTATGTGGTTAGTAGCCAACCAACTGACTCGAAATATGGATCGCCCCAATGAAATTCTCAAGATCCATGGATGCGGAGGGAAAGATAAAATGAGATTGATTTATACACCTGCTTTAAGCAGTAATTATTTAATCATTTTCAGCTACATTCATCACTGTTTCATCAATATAGTTAGATCGAAACCTTCTGACAGTATGCTCAAGGGATTGGAGATTTATCCCTATTTGTTAAGTGATAGTGGTGGATTCCAGATTTATAAAAGCATCCTTAAGATATTCAACGGTGAAAGATATGAAGAGGTAGATGTAATACCGGGTGTTGGTATCCACAGACGTAATGGCGTTCTTGTTATTGATCCGATAGATCTTTGTGAAAAATACGGAACCCTAAATATCAAATGCGGGTTCACTCTTGATTTTCCAATAGTTTTTGGGTCACCAGATGAATACGAAGATCACCTCATTAAATCCTACGAGTGCGCTGAAATAATGTTTGATTGCCGTGACGATTTTTGTCCGGATACCAAACTTTTTATACCACTTCATTTTTCAAGCAAGGATCAATTGCATCGTTATTATTATAAAATGTCAACGCTTACTCCTGACGGTTACGCTTTTCCTGTGCGGGATGATACAAGCTGGGAATATCTTATGAAGATAGCTTATGTGCTCAGCTTCCTTCATCACAGGGGGGTGCGTTTTGTTCACATGCTTGGCAGCTGCAAGCTCGAAATAATCGTTATCGCTGCTGCAGCCATAGCGCTTGAAATGTTTGAGCGGATAACGTTCGATTCCAGCACATGGGATACTGCCCGCCATAAACCGCCTAAATACCTTCAGCCAAACACCCTAAAACAGCAAGACATTCGTAACCTAACCGTTTTCAGGCCAATGCTTCCAAAATCGTTAAGCCAACAATTGAGAGGGTATGAAAAATATTTGCCAAGATCATATTTTTATAAATTGGTTTTGCTGAACAATGTTCTCAATGTTAACCGCTTAACACGAAAGATTGTAGAACTTTCCGGAGATATCGAGCAGCTAAAGTGGTTTGTCAAAATCAATGCAGATTACAAACTACTGAGTGAAATGTTGATACATGCCATTGAATTTTTGCAGGTAGCCGCAGTTAAGGACTACAAGTATATTGAAAGAAATTTCGGCTACATTTGGTATTGATGAAGAGTCTAACGGGTTTATTAGGCCGTGGACAGCTTTAGCGGTCTGCATGGCGGTCCGGATGCGGCGCTTTCCCTCGGCGGCCACTTCCTCTTCGTGCAGATAGCCAAGGAAGAACGGGTATGAGTCATGGATCGCCTCGGATTGCGAGATAATGGTATTAAGTGCCACGGCGGCCCAGGACAGCTTGAACAGGCTTAGATTATCCTGTAGGCGGTCATTAATCAGCTGTTCCATGACACTCATCCAGTGGTCAGGCGCTCATAGCCGGTCAGCGGCTAATACATCACCGGAGGGAAAAAACTCTTACTGGTCGATCCCCGGGTGGCAGCCCCTTATCGGCTGAGCCTTATCGCGCTTGAGTTGCTTGTATAAGAGGCGCTAGCCTACCAGGTGGTGGAGAACGATTATGCGCACACCCACGGACGTGTAAGCTACCGTTGATTGCTTAAAAGAAAGTTTGTCATGCTTGTGAGATAAAAATGTAAAACAACTTTAAGCAAAAATATGAACTACACTCGAAGATACATTAATATAACTAATGAAACCTATATGTTGTACATCATTAAGATAGCTGGGAGGTTGTTTTAGGTTCCTAATTTTTAATCATATTATATTGTAAAAATATAAATAACAGTGAATTGAATTCATGCCTGTGTCATTGGATGAACAGCTCGAAAGGTCACAACAGGGCATAGCACTGGTTATTTTCAGATTTTATTGGCCTATAGCAGTGAAAAACACACTTAAGGATGCTCAAAAGCAAGGAATTTCGTCTTATTTATTATATTATATTAATACAGTAGATAAATACAAATTTTAGAGAGTACATTTTCCATCATATTACGTGATATCTTGCTATCGTTCATTCCATCCTCTTTGTTTTTACATTAGCAAAGATCCGTATCCATAAAGTATACCGTCTATAGAGTAAATATTCGTATATTATCGGAAGGAGTTGTACATGAAGAAAATCAGTAAAGTAAGCGTTTCCATAGATCATATTACGTTAAGCAGTGATGATCGTAGCATGATAACTTTAGATTCAACCATCTTAAAGAAATACAAATATGGTGGAAGAAAGCGAACGTATCAGGAAGGTCCAGAGCCAATGGCAAAAACCTATGAGTTTTTCCATGAGTTCAAGCATAAGAAGACTGGCAACAAACTGCATATTTTTATCGATAGATTTAATAAAGATAACTACAAAACTCTCTACCTCCCGAATCTAACCCTTAAATTCTTTTCGTCGTGGGACCATAATCTGTCATATGCTGAGGTGGTCCGGGTCAATAATCTGTTTACCGATAAATATAATGTCGGATTTGCAGTATCTGAGTTTCATGTAGCTGTGGACTTATACTTCAAAGGCAAGAAGAATCCTATTAAACAGCTGGCCGGTCTAATCAAATCCGGCCGGAAAATCGGTATGAAGCCGTCGGCAAGATATCCACATACCTATTATTCTCACTCTGAAGCAAGCATCTATTTCATGAGTGCATATGACAAAACACATCAGCTCAAAGCGGAAAAAGCCTTTCAATTATCGGGGAAAAGTTTGAAGGATCTGGACAGATATCAGGTAGCCAGACTGGAGTCTCGATTCAATAACACTGCTTTAGGGCTGGTGCCATCTGTAGAAGAATTAGCGTCCAAGGATTTTAGCTATATTTATCCACAGTACCTTAAGATATTGCGTCCTGATCGTGACAAACTGGCCCGGCGTGGTTTCCACCCCAAGGAATACAAAGGTAAGGATTTAGTCGATTTGCGGAGCATGTTGCGGGAGGAGGGCATTGTTAACAACTTTATTTATTATTTGAAAGATTACAAGCGACTGTCCCGACCAATCCGGACTGCGTTAAAAGTTTACCGGTGGGAACGACATCCGGATAAATATCCACTATCCAGGCCTTCGGTGAGAATAAAGCCCCAAAAAGTTCAATTCATCCGGCATTAACTTCATCCAAATCTGGCTCAGTTATCCATCAATAAAGTTCCTTAGTAGTTTGCTGGTAACCAAGGCGACCTGGAACAAGTGAGCCTATCCGGATAGCTGTTTCTAAATATCCATAAAAGGGGGATTTACCATATGAAGAAAGAAAAATTAGCATTCCGAGCGAAACCTACAAAAGAACAACTACGGGTCATTGAATGCGAAGATCCGGTAATTTCACTTAGGGGGTATCATGGCACAGGCAAGACTAAGACGGCGGCCGAGTTTGCGATCCATCGACTACAAGCTGATAGAAAGTGCCGAGTGTTGGTTGTAACTTTGACAAAGAGGGCTGCGGCTAATTTTGCTGACCGGCTCTATGGAACTCCAGATTGGGAACCATATTTTAATCGCCGAGTACGTGTGGGAACCTTTCATAGTTTCGCACAATCTTACGTCCGGAAATTCGCAAGTCGTATTGGATTTACCTCATTATTCTCACTCGATAACGACATCAATAGTAAAGTTCTCAACGATATAGTAAAAGATAAGAATATCGACTTCAGTGAGAATCCTGCAAAAGACCTTAATGATTTGTATAAGATGCACGTGAGATCGGCAAAAGGTATAAAATCAACAGTTCAACAACACATTAAAAAGCGTAAAGATCAAAAAGGTGTAATCAAGATTCTAAAAAGAATGCGCAGGCAGAAAAAGAAAATGAATGTCATGGAACATGATGACACACTATATTACTTCCGGCGGCTTTTGAAGGAAGAGGCCAGGGTCGTTAATGCCGTTCTCCGTGATTTTTCTTACATGGTTGTTGATGAATTTCAAGACACCACTAATGTCCAATGGCAAACTATGAAAATACTAATCCGGACGGGAATGCGGTTTTTAGGTGCGGGCGATCCGTTTCAGACACTCTTTCGGTATACAGGCGCAAGTTTGAATCGGTTTAATGAGTTCGAATCCATAAATGGGTGCAGGAAATTCGAGCTAACTGAAAACCACCGGACTACTAAACATATCGTAGCCCTTGCTAATGCCGTCTTATCGCAACATTCACCAAACAACAAAAATAAGATCTGGAGCAATAAAGATGGGCCAAAACCTCAGGTCTTATTGAATCCGAATATGGGGTTCCTGTGTAAGGCAATAATTGAAAAAATCCGACTTCATATTCAAGATGACGGCCTGTCTTTGAACGATATGTTGGTGACATTCCGGAATGACTCCATCACCAACTACTTTAGAAAAATGCTGAATAAGATGAAGTTGCCTTACGTATACCATTCCAAGACCGCTATCGATATCCCTGAAGTCGTTGCAGTGGTAACATCGATCTTAGAAGCTAGTTTGGACAATGGTAATAAAGCACACTGGAAAAAGGTTTTGCCATATTTGAGTGGTATCGGAGTCCAAAAAACTGAAAAGATACTGAAAATGCTTGCTGGTAATAAATACCGGTATCAGGGATTGAGAACAATTTCCGAAGAAATGGACATGGTTGATCTGGGAAAATTATACAAACTATTTCTTAGAGTAAACCTATCGAAGGACAAACCCCTTAGATCAGTCAAAATGATGCTGAATTTTCTAAAAGGTTTGAAAAAAAGAATGCCAGGTATAGAGATTCACTTTAAGCAATTGATTATGACGGCTGAAAAATCAATTGACACAGCTGATCTCATCGATAACCTCAAACAGCATTCATTTGGCCAATACTATATCCCGAAGAGGCATCAGAGAACTGATAATTTCCTAACGCTTGGTAATGTCCACCAGATTAAGGGGCAGGAGTTCAAGGTTGTCTTTATCCTTGGATCCTACGATACTTTTTTTGAAACTCACAATAGTTTCGAGAATGAAGATTCGATCACCGATGAACTATTAATAATGCACACTGCGATAACGAGAAGCCGAAGATATCTTTATATACTATTGCCAATGACGCACTTTGATTGGGCTGGGAAAAGACATCCCATAAATTCTTCAATTTTTATAAGAAATTGTGCTTCTGAACTATGCGAAACGCTTAGTGTAGAACCTGATTGAAAACGGTTATAATCGGGTGAAATCGGCTTAAACTTGTTGACATATACTTATAATTTCTCCAGAATATTAAAAATATTGTCTTTGGTATGGAATGAGCCTCTTGTCAGATACAGGTCCTTTCCCAACTGGAACTGGAAAGATCAATCAAAATAGAATGAACACTATGGAAGACCGCTGGCTATCAATCAAAGAAATTTGCAAACACCTTGGTGTAAGCAGTGATACCGTTTACAAATGGATTGATAAGTTTGGAATGCCCGCTCATCGTATGGGGCGTCTATGGAAATTCAATAAGAAGGAAGTGGACGATTGGGTTAAGGCTGGTGGCGCAACCTATGAAAATACCGTATCATAACAATAAGTAGAAAGGATCAAAAGGCAGCTGGGTCTGCTCTGACCAATTTCTCAGCCACCTTTTACGTATCAGCAAATATTTTATCATGGGTTGGTATGAACGACGCTGTACCGATAAAAAGGGGTCGCCATGAAAATTATCATTGGCCTGATTATTCTGTACGTGATCTATAGGGCACTCAAAGGATCTTCTAAGACCAAGAAGCCTACGCAGTCCAACGAAGTTACTTTGCGTGTAGAAGTTTCAGGTCCAGGCAGCTACAGAGATAGTTATGATCGATCCGACAAACCCAGTGGACCGCCTGCCGATTGGTACCCACTCAATAGCAAGGTACGCGTAAAAGGCTACGATATTCCTGGTGGATTAATTTATGTAGGAACTAATCTTTCCGATTACGATGGGTATCAAAACGATGCCTGTTTGATCAATCCGAAGCTGCCAATAAAACCAGCTGAGCCATGGGAAGCTGGCGATGAAATGGGCTATTGGCCTTATTATGGCCATATCCCTGCCAAATGCCGTGGTGCATATCTGAAATGGCTTGCGGGTGGGCGTATTGAGCCCGAGACATACATCGGTTATGTTTTTCTATTTTTTTACGGGCTTGAACGACGACTGATCGTTGATGGAACCAATGGATCGGTTTCATCCCAGGAGCGATCGGAGATCATTGACGAAGTTCAGCGGCTATTGAAAAATTATGGCCGCAATCGCTCCTTTCGTGGATATGCCAACAACCTTCTTGCAATGGAATGGGCCCTGTTTCAAAATGAAAAACCAACTCCTTCTTACATAGACTTTGACGATCGTTACTGCACCGAGCCATTCCAATTGGTACTGGCGAAAAACGTCGCTGCCGGAAACTCCATCCCGGCAGATATGGCGCTCAACTGGTTTCGACTCAATCCGAATGTGAATCTTAAAACACCTGCACGCCGCTGCGCCAAAGAATTTCGGAATTTGTTTGCCAGAAGGTATTACCAGAAATTTGGAGATGGCATTATTGTCAAACCTAATAAAACCCGTCTCAGGATCGATTATCGGGCCGCGAGCCCATCCATCAGAAGTGACAGTAAACTCAAGGTTCCAGACTTGCCCGATCCATTCATTTTGACCGGTCCAATTAAAAAGATTGGGACCATCATTGATGAATGCACTCAGGAATTAGAATCCTACAGCCGTTTTCTGGGCAGGAAAGGTAGTGACCCAAAATCGTTGGCCGCGCTATCGTTAATTCCCAAAGAGTTGATCAGCCAAACCTCCGGAGCAAAAATCATCAATGAACGCTTAGCAAAAATCTGCAACGGTGGCATAGGCTTCCTCCCAGTGGCCACCTTGTACAAAACGATAGGTCAAAAGGTACCGCCCAAACTTTTAAAGAAGGACCTGGAAAGTCTTGCCTCGTTTGTCGAAAATATGGGATTTGGCATCGCTCCTGATATTCGTTATCACAACATGAAATTTTCCCTTGACGGAAATATTGCTGTGTTCCCGAAAGGACATGGCATTGATTTCAATCCGACAAAGGAATTTAGAACTGTCGGTACCATCCTTCGCCTTGGCGCGATGGTCAGCCAAATTGACCAGGATGCAGCTCCGGAGGAAGAAGCCACACTTCAGAGTCTTGTTCAAGATAATCGTGAATTGACCAACATCGAAAAAGAGTCTCTCCTCGCTTTTCTGCATTGGTCAATGCGAACCCCCCAAAATGCAGCGGGTCTCAAAGCCCGGTTATCAGGGGTAAGTGAAAACCAGAATACGGCAATAAGCCATATCCTCGTATCTGTGGCTCATGCTGATGGTGAAATAAAGCCTGAGGAGATCAAACAGCTTGAAAAGCTCTACACCACACTGGGGTTGAACAAAGAACAGGTAACCGGGGATATTCATGCGCTTGCCGCTGAGAGCGGGCCCGTCACCGTAGGTCTTAAAGATACGGATACATCGTTTGCCATTCCGCAACCCGCAAGGCCCGTTGGAACTGCTCGCGGGTTCATCCTGAATGAAGAACTCATACGCATCCGTAAAGAAGAGACCAAGCAGGTCAAAAGCGTTCTTGAGGATATATTCGCGGACCAGGAGGATGACGAATCCGACTCGATTCCAGAAGGTGCAATGGTTTCAAACAACCCGTTAGCCTCACTGGACGAAGCTCATCAAAATCTGTTTAACCATTTGGTGTCCCAAGAATCCTGGGAACGTGAAGCTTTTCAGGCGACCTGCAAAAGATTGGGGCTGATGGTTGATGGGGCGATGGAAGTCCTCAACGAATGGGCTTTTGAAAACGCGAATGCACCGCTTATCGATGATGGCGAACCAATCTATGTTGATGTTAGTCTCGCAAAGGAGATTGTAGATGTCCAACAATAAACCACGGCTGCGCCCAAGAGAGCGAGATGCCATCATTCAATCATTACGAGCAGGGGTTACCCCCCGGACAGGTTTACAGCACATCCAGGTTGGGCGCGTAAAGGAAGTCGAAGCGCTCATAAAGGATATCGAGCGTATCATGGATGGTGGATCTTCCTTTCGTCTTACCATTGGGGAATTTGGGTCAGGGAAAAGCTTCTTCATGCAATTGATCCGCATAATTGCCCTTGAAAAAGGGCTGGTGACTATACATGCGGACCTTGCGCCGGATAGAAGACTTCATGCCACTGGTGGCCAGGCCAGAAATTTATATGCCGAATTGATGCGTAACCTTTCTACGCGTACAAAGCCAGATGGCAATGCACTTACCAGCGTGGTTGAGCGTTTCATCACCGAAGCTCGTAAGAAGGCCAAAGCATCCGGACACAAGGTCAACGTGGTCATTGAAAAACGTCTCAACCATTTAACTGAGCTTGTCGGAGGCTACGATTTTTCGAAGGTAATTGCATCATATTGGCAAGGGCATAAGGAAGAGGATGAACAGCTAAAAATTGATGCCGTACGTTGGCTTAGAGGGGAATTTTCGACTAAGACGGATGCCCGCAATGCATTGGGTGTTCGATCAATTGTCACGGATGCCAGTGTTTATGATCACTTGAAGTTGCTTAGCCTGTTTGTACGGCAGGCAGGATATGGTGGATTGTTGGTCATCTTGGATGAGATGGTGAATATCTATAAGCTTTCCAGCAAACAAGCCCGTGTATCCAACTACGAACAGATCCTTCGCATACTGAATGATTGCCTTCAGGGTAGTGCTGAATACATAGGCTTTTTATTCGGAGGGACACCGGAGTTTTTGCTTGATCCGAGAAAAGGTCTTTACAGCTATGAAGCCCTTCAATCACGATTGGCAGAAAATGCCTTCGCAAAATCGGCGGGTGTCATCGATTATACGTCTCCCACGTTGCATCTGGCGAGTCTGCTGCCGGAAGAGCTGTATGTATTGTTGGGCAATTTGCGACACGTTTATGCCTCCGGTGATCCGGAACAGTACCTGGTTCCCGATGAAGCCCTTGTCGCCTTCTTGAAACATTGCTCCCAAAAAATCGGCGATGCATACTTTCGAACCCCTCGGAATACCATTAAAGCCTTTGTCGATTTGCTTGCCGTCCTTGATCAGAGCGACTCTTTGAAGTGGGACCAATTGATTGATAATGTTGAGATTGACAAGGAGGTTAATACCGATATGCCGATGGTCGCTACAGAAAGTGCTGAAGAGGATGAATTGGCGACGTTTCGGCTTTAGATGGAATTATGAGCGATTCGGCAAATTTTGAAAAGTTGCATAAGGGCGTCAAGCGTTGGATATGGAATCAGAAATGGGCGTCACTACGGGATATTCAAGAAGAGGCCATTGTTCCGATTTTAAACGCAGACAGTGATGTCATCATCAGCGCTTCAACTGCAGCCGGAAAAACCGAAGCCGCCTTTCTCCCGGCATGTTCAAAGATTGTTGATCAAAATCCTGACGGTATCGGAATTTTATATATCAGTCCGCTCAAAGCATTGATTAACGATCAATATCGAAGACTTCAGGGGCTTTGTGATATTCTGGATATTTCTGTCACTCCATGGCACGGCGATGTATCCCGATCCCTTAAATTGAAACAGCAGCGAAATCCAAACGGAATCCTGCTGATTACCCCCGAATCACTCGAATCACTGTTGTTGAACCAGGGAAGTTGGACATTAAAGGCGTTTAGCAACCTATGCTACATTATCATTGATGAATTCCATGAATTTATAGGTTCGGAACGAGGGTGCCAGTTGCAGTCACTGATGCATCGCCTTGAATTCCTTCTTCAGAAAACTATTCCGCGAATCGCTCTGAGTGCGACACTTGGCGATATGGAACAGGTAGCGGACTACCTGAGGCCAAATCATAAAATTCCATTCAAGATCATAGAATCCACAGCTTCGCATTCCGATTTGAAAATTCAGCTTAGGGGATATCTGTCGCCTCATGAACAAAATGAAGAGGTTCCCTCATCTTTTGAAAAAATCACCAATGATCTATATTCGATTTTGCGTGGGAAGTCACATTTGGTCTTTGCCAATAGCAGAGCCAGGACTGAAGACATAGCGGTGACCCTTTCCGATTTATGTGAGAAAAGTTTCGTACCCAACGAGTTTTTCCCTCATCACGGAAGCCTCTCAAAAGAGATCCGAGAAAGCCTGGAGGCCCGTCTTCAAAAAGAAAGCTTGCCTACAACTGCTGTTTGCACGCTAACGTTAGAATTGGGCATTGATATAGGAAAGGTGACCTCGATTGCCCAGGTAACGGCCCCGCACTCAGTAGCCAGTTTAAGGCAGCGTCTGGGGCGTTCCGGACGGCGAGGCGAACCGTCGATCCTAAGATTATTTATTCCTGAACAGGAAATCACAAAAAGCAGCCATCTTCTTGACAGGTTGCGTGTACACACTGTCCAGTGCATAGCAATGATCAATTTACTGCTAAAAAAATGGTATGAACCCGCACCAACAAATCAATATCACTTATCTACCCTGGTGCAGCAAACCCTGTCGCTGATTGGTCAGTATGGCGGTGTACATGCCACACAATTATGGGCTCTTTTATGTGAATCCGGTCCATTTTCATCAATAGATCAGCCGCTATACGTCGCATTTTTACGTGCTTTAGGCGAAAAAGATCTGATAACTCAAGCCAGCGATGGACAACTGATTTTAGGCGCTAAAGGAGAAAGACTGGTAGGGCATTATTCCTTCTATACGGCTTTTAAAACACCCGAGGAATACAGACTCGAATATCATGGGAAAATATTGGGGTCTGTCCCCATTGATAAGCCCTTAGTTGAAAGTCAACAAATCGTCTTTGCCGGAAAACGGTGGGAAGTTAAAAGCATCGATCACGAAGGGAAATTGATAATACTGAAAAAAGCTAAGGGCGGGAGCCCTCCAACATTTAGCGGAGATGGTTTATTTGTTCACGATATTGTCAGACAAGAAATGAGGCGAGTCTACCATAATCGGTCGATTCCAATTTATCTTGACGAAGAAGCCAAATCGATCGTTTACGAAGGTTTTGAGTATTACCATGCATTAAATCTTGATGATATCCAGGTTTTTCAATCTGGTAAAACTGTATTTATAGCTCCATGGCTTGGTGATCAAATAACAAATACCATCACGATTCTACTTAAATTGAATGGACTATTGGCAAGTTGCTTCGGTGGGTTCATTGAAATTACAAATAGCACTACTGACGAGGTTCATGACGTGATTCGCAATATTATTGAATCGCCAAAGCTGACAGCTACTGAAATAGCTAACTATATTCCAGATACAATCTTGGAAAAGCACGACTACTTTCTGCCTAAGGCGATAAGGGATATTGGTTATGGGGCTCGTTCTTTCAATATTGATGGTGCATATAGTTGTCTTAATGACATTGCCAAATAAT
This sequence comes from Desulfosarcina widdelii, assembly GCF_009688965.1. GTDB lineage: Bacteria > Desulfobacterota > Desulfobacteria > Desulfobacterales > Desulfosarcinaceae > Desulfosarcina > Desulfosarcina widdelii. Next base: position 5,612,638 of record NZ_AP021875.1, read on the forward strand.
ATCCTATAAATGTTCATATTATCATTTATCCATTTCTCTATTGATGGTTTTCCTTTCCATCTAATTTCTTCCCATGCATTGGCTGAAATTGGCTTATTGTCCTCAAGTGCGCCTATATTTCTGATCTGCTGCACTCGCATAACATCGTTATCAAAATGGAAACTGTAAAAGACTTGTCTTTTTGGTATGGCTAATTCTCCAACAATCCTTGGCAATTTATGAAACACTGTTTTTAAGTTGATGCATAGCAGTTCATTTTCCTGCTAAGATTGCAGCTTCTTCAATCCATTTGGCAAAGCTTTCCTTTGTAGTGTACTTGTATGCTTTATATCCTTTTGCCTTAATTTGTGATGGTATAGCACCTGGAGATCCAGTTTGGCCGTGCTGATCTTTGAGATGGTGAATTTGAACAGCAACAAGGCCGTTACCACGGGATAGGGATTGATCAATTTCGTAATTGATATACTTACGATTAGCAGTTCCATAAGTAACAAAAACAACAGTAACAGATGTGTTTAAGAGGGCTTTATCAATCATATCCTTTATGGCTTTATCCCCCTTTTTTTTAGCTTCCTCCCATAAAGATGCGTCTTGAAATCCTGCTGCCGCTGTTCCTATTACGTTCGTCATACTTCTGATTTGGTTTACTTTCCACACATGTTTGTAATGAAAACTAAAGAAACATCTTCTTGCCATTTTCTTTCCTTTCCTAGTTTATGGTAAAAGTAAAATTCATTACGCAAAGTAAATAACCAACTCTAAATTTGACCTATTTAAAGAAATAGATTTTAAATCAAATCGAATGCTTCATTTTTCGAAACCTTACAATTGTTGCAGAATCAGCATCTATCCTGCGATCAATCTTGTTCAGCGTTTCCATGGGGACGCACTGACACAAAATATCCCTTAAGTCGTTGATATAAATCGAGAGCTTGTCTGCGAGTTCATCGAGAGTGATCTGGTCTTTCAGGAGTTCCAACGCCTGCGTGACCATCACGGGTTTTTCCTTTTCCCATTCATCGCCTTCATCTTTACGCATACCCGCGTTTGATAATTGGATCATTGCCCGTCGATGAGTTGATGTGGAAATCCGGCCCAATTCTTTTGCACGGTACAACAAGGCCTGGATCGACAATTTCCACCTGTCTTTTAGTCTGGCGAATGCGGCATAGCTCCAACTCCTGGGGCATTCCTCCAAAAAACTTTCTTTAGGAGCCAGGAATGCGCCAGCAAATCTGTTGGCCTGTCTCTCCGCCATGGCGTCACCAGTGACGAGGTCTTCATGCATTGCAAGATGACCAAGCTCGTGGCTTACATCAAACCTTATCCGACTAGCGCTCTTCTGGTAAGACACGAACATACAGGGTTGATTCCCGCGCCACGTGGAATAGGCGTCAACCTTTTCAACGGCATCATGAAGTGGCAGGACCAGAATACCTTTGCTTTCAAGTAATTTTACAATATTCGGTATCGGACCAAGACCCATCTTCCAATGCCTACGTAGGTCTATAGCGATATTTTCGATATGGTCATCGGATTCAGACGAAACCTGGAAGTTGGAGATCTGTTCTTCTGGAAAGATCACACCCTTTGATCCGAGGATTTCAATAAGGTCGATCCAAAGATCCCCTTTTCGCGCACTTTGCCGCCTCATTGCCTGAGAGGTAGATCGTAATGACCGGAAATGGCATGTGGACATATCGATTGATTTCGAAGACACTGATCTTTCAATGAAAAATGAAGGCGGTACCTTTAACGAGAATGATATACTGATGAATGTTTCCAGATCCGGGCTTATAAGTCCCCGCTCTATCTGTGATATTGCACTCGGTGTCTTTTTGATGCTTTTTGCCAGCTCCTTTTTGGTGAGGCCTCTCCATTCCCTCGCAAACGTAATTCTATTCGGATCAAGACGATCCAAAGCGAACTGTGGCGAATCACCCTTACTAATGGTCATTTGTCACCTTTACTTTCTAAGCCTTTTAGATTTGTTCTGGATTTATCGAGTTTTACTGGCACTTCAACGATCTCCTCTTCAGGTACAAACCCAGGCATATCCGCGATGTGGATGACATCAGCGGTTGATGCTTGTGCTCCGTCCACCAGAAAGATCGGGGCTTTTCTCACCCATTTATACTTACTGGAGTCCACCTCCAACGGCATGATCTCGCCCAGAAATACCTCTTTCAATCCTCTGTGAACATCGACATCAATCGCTATGACGATATTGTCTTTTTCCACTGGTGCGTACCACTCATCGTTAAATAGGCTCATTTGAATGTGATTTGCTGCGGATTTTACGGATTTTGCGCCACTCGGAAGCCTGGACTGGCTGTTGATGCGATGGTGCCGTAGAACGTATGAACCGAGTCTGAGCTTATATTCGTTGCCTTTGCCCGATACTTCGAAAGGACATTCATCAATCTCTTCAGCAATAGTTCTGAAACGGTTCCATGTGTTCCTCCAGAACTGGGTTCCAAAAGTCCACATGTCGTTGAAGGCAGTGTCCATCAAATAGCAATTCATACAGATTTCAGCGGCTTGATGAATTTGGGGGAGAAGGTGTTCTTGAACGTGAGGAACAAGATCTTGGAGGGATTCGATGTCGGGAGTTTTCATTTGTTCTCCAGTTTAATAATTAATTAACGATCAAACTTTCACATTCATATTTCATTATATGAATAATTGCAACATAAAAATAAAGTAAAAGGCGCTTTTTCACAATCGTGTGAATAAAATTTGGATTATAGCCTAAATACGCGGGATCTTCGAACTTGCCGTGCTTTTAGTCAAGATTACCCCAAATTCACCTTTTTCGTCTGCCTAATAGTCCCGATAGTGTTATTTTATTATATTTACAGTATGTTATCCTATTTACACACTATCCTAAAATTGGTATAATATTATAAAAAACAGTTAGTTACGCAAACTTTTGGTGTGTAAAATGAAGCTGAATAATTCATTCTGGAGACATTTGGAACTCGACCTACAAGAAATCAAGCTGGCCTATCTGAATTGGGCTATAGGGTATGCAAGGGAACCGAAGCCGGAACATAGACATCTGTTTCTTTGGGATCATCAGGAAGACTTCTGTATAATCAATTCACGATACGGACGGTCATTTTCGATCAGCCCCTTCGGTATTGGGGTTCGCGGAGTACCAAGAATTAAACCGAAGGAGATTCCACGAGGATTAGATGAAATCGATATAGCACTCAAAGCTCGGTTAACAACAAGCACCGGACACCTCCGAACCGCTATCGCTAATGCTCTCGAAACCGGAAACCTGGATAATGCTCGTCAGATGGTCCTCAATTTTTTCTGGCTCAAACTCGGTGCCCATGAATTTCTTTTTGATCGGATGCAGCTTGAATACGGTGAACTTGGAAAAGTCAGGAAAGGCCGGTGGGGTCTTGACGAGTCCGAAGGGTCACATACACTCACCGGTCTTAGAAACCGAATCGTAAATACTGTCCGCTTCGGCGAGACTCTTGAAAATGGGTACATTCAAAATCTCAATAAAAAGCTTCCGGGTTTTAGTAAAGGCACCCTGAGTACCTTCTTGTCATCGGCGTTCAGTTGGAACCGGTACGGATTATGTGCATTCGATTGCGGTCCCGTTCTTTGGAGCAAGAGAGGCTTCGTCCATTTCAACCAGGTGAAGCAACGCATGAATCAAATTGGATGGCCATATCACGGTTCACCGAGTCAGGTATTGCGGCCACTTTACAATATTGCTTTGAATTACCGCAGGCCGCCCATTCGCCGACGAGGAGATCCCGACGAAGGTTACAGTTTGAAATCGTTGCGCCGTCGCGCTTGTCAAATTTACGAAATCATCGACAATTTGTTGAATGAAATTAACCGGATACGGAAGGAAGAAATAGGCTGAATACTTCAGATATTGTATATTATCTGAAAGATATTAGCAGTTTAGCCGGAGATTCACCGTGGTAAAGTACAATATCACTTATGTAAACCTTAGTATTTCCAACACAGGAGGTGGCCATGAGACAGTTCAATCGAAAATGGACCTTGGACAGGGAGAAGTTTCTGTCCGAAGCCGAAGTCAAGAAACTTCGGCGTACAATTGAAGACAAGGCTTTGGCCGACCTGCAAAAGGGGCGAACGACCTGGCCCCGTTTCTGGATGGCGATTGACCTGGGGGCAAGCGCGGGGCTGCGGGTCTCAGAAATTGCCAACCTGAAGGTCGACAACCTTTATCTCAACATTCGTGAGCCTCGTATACGGGTAACCGGCAAGGGTAACCGAACACGGGACGTTTTTATTTCTCGGGATCTCATGAAACATCTTTTGGGATTTCTGGAATGGAAGCGGACCATGGAGGAACCCATGGACAAGAATGATTTCCTGTTGGTATCCAGTCACGGGAGATCCTATTCAACCAGAGCCCTGCAGTATGCGTTCAAAGTCGCAATCGTTGAATCGGGGCTGCCAATTTATTACTCCATCCATTCTCTCAGACACAGCTACGGCACCTATCTGTATCAGCGCACAAAGGACCTGCGGTTGGTTCAAAAGCAGCTGGGGCATTCATCCATTGCCACGACCACCATTTATGCGGATGTCACCGTTGAGCAGACCCTGGAAGCCGTTAACGGGCTTTTCGAAGAAGACGACCATGACCAAGACCCCGATAATAATGAAAGCGATACCGCCCCGCCTTCCGATCAACCCACCAAGCCTGATCCAAAATAATCCCATCTGAAAAACTGATTAACAGCATCGATTAGGCGGTCGATTTCGTCATTGATCGTGAGGGCCATTGGTGCGCCCTGAATTTGAAACCATAACCAATAGCAGGGAAAGGAGATCCACCATGTATTCACCGAAAGTCAAAGAAGACCTGATTCCGATTCTGTACCGGCTGGCCCGGCAGGAACAAAAGCCAATGACGGCATTGGTGGATGAGATGCTGCGATCGGAAATTGCGCAACGCAATGGACACTTCAAACCATCAAGCGATGGAACGGTTTCGAAAGGTGTAAAAAAAACAGCTGACGCTGGAGGATCTTAAGAGCTTTCTGGCCGGAAAATATATCGTTCTGGACTGCGGCCATCGGTATTGCCTGCATCCGTTCAGTAATACTTTCGTGATGACGGCCAACGGCAAGACCTACTGCCATAACTGTTACGATTAGGAGGAAAAATGACACTAAAAACTAAATGCCGCCGGCACTGGCAATCATTAGGAATTTCGAACACGGAACGGCTCAAGGATTTCATTGCCGCTCTTTTCGTTAACCATGAGCATCAGAAAGATGTGCTGATCGAAATCTATAAACTGGCGCTTCCGGAATGGGACCGGATTTCGAAAATCAAGGGTTATCCGGAGATCGGCAATGAAATGTGGTCCTACATCTGCCAGTTGTTCCAGAAATTTGACCGCGACCATCATCCCGATTGCATGCCAGGTGGCGCATGGATGAACACCGGCTTTTCCGTTAACAAGGATCTTGGTGACTGGGAAGTTAGTTTCGGTAACTGCCAGGTTGATTACACCCAACCGATTCCAATCCAAACGGAGGTGAGTATATGAAAGATCAACTTGAAGGCAAGCGAATCGAACTGATGTCAACAAGTGACCCGTACACCAATCTCAGACCCGGCGATAGGGGAACCGTAGACGTTGTAGACGATACGGGGACGATTCATGTGAATTGGGATAACGGTTCAACACTCGGACTAATCCCTGGTGAGGATAGGTTTCGGATTATTGATGACAGGTCAAAATAACCAGACACAGAAAACGACAAATTGTCGTTTTCCCAAACTCAGACAAACATCAAGGGCAATATTGCCCAAAACCCCTTCAAAGGGCGTTTCGTGTAAAATTGTACTGCCGGGACCCGTTTTTACAACATGGGGTTGAAAACATACCTAAAAGAGGGGGTTTTGCCTGTTTTTCGGGGTCTTTTTTGCCCTATTTTACTGATTTTAAGGGATTTTAAATAATCTGAAGACCGACATCCCACCGATCAATCCAACCATTTAAACAATCAGCTGAATCACAATTTAAGGAGGTGTTCCATGGCGGCGTCAATCCATGAGACCGTTAGCGGCATTATTGCGTCCTTTGAACAGGGGAATATACCGGAGGCCATCGCGTATTCGGTATTTCCCATTGCCGACATTCCATCTGCCAAGTGGTCATTGCTCAACCGGACCGTCATGTTTCTTTCGGGAACGCAGGATGCACGCGGCTTTAGGCAGTGGAAACAGGTTGGCCGATACGTGAAGAAAGGAGCCAGGTCATTTCGAATATTGGTTCCGTCTTTCGTAAAAAGCGAGAACGAGGAAAATGGCGAAGTTGAAAATTATCTACGGGGATTCATGTGTCGGCCGGTTTTTAGATTGGAGGATACTGATGGTGAGGCACTGGATTACGAGATGTTGGAACTGCCGGACTTTCCGTTGATTGAGCGGGCGGAGGAATGGGGCATCTCAGTCAAGGCGATTCCAGGCAATTACCGCTATTACGGGTATTACATTCCAGGACGCAAGGAGATCGCTCTTGCCACAACGGAAGAGGGCGTCTTTTTCCATGAACTTGCCCACGCGGCCCACGAACAAATTAAAGGAGCACTAAAACCGGGGCAGGATTCTTTACAGGAAATCATTGCGGAACTGTCGGCGCAGGTTCTTTGCCGAATGGTCGGGAAACGGAACCGTGACACAACCGGTAACTCATATCGATACATCGGACGCTACGCGGAGAAAATCAAACTCACTCCCCAAGCGGCCTGCCTGAAGGTCATGTCTGAAACCGAAAAAGTCCTAAACCTGATTCTAAAACCGAAAGGAGTTGAATAAAATGTGGAATACGCCAACTAAAGATAGGCTTTCTAAAATACCGAGGCTTTACGAAACTGAAAGCATCCCCCTCAAGGATAAGCTCATCCACCTGCACTTTTTCATTGGTGGGTGTGACTGGTATGTCGCGGAATACGACAGCGATGATTTGTTTTGGGGCTACGCCATCCTGAATGGCGATCACGAAATGGCGGAGTGGGGCTATTTCAGCTTCGGTGAACTGCGTGATCTTTCAGTCTGTGGCATCGAGGTGAATTGTGAACTGGAAGAGTATTTTCCAGTCAAGAAGGCTTCGGGTATCGAGAATATCTGTAAAGGGAATGGCTGGAATGAAAGGGGGTGATCAGGCTCACCAACCCAACTGCATGTCAGTGAGTTGAGTGGGAAGGACGGGGCGCGAAAAATGGTCATCCTTTCTTTTTCGGTTTTAAAAGGTTGCGTGCGATCAATGCTTCTTCTATCAGCTTTCTTGTAACCCAAGCAACGGTTCTTTCATCTGATTCAGCAAGAGAACGTATGATTTGATCCATCTCAGAGTCTACTCTTAGCGTTAACACAATATCTTTTTTCATTATTTTCTCAATTGATCTGCTTTTAATAAAAGGTTCAGAGTGTATTGTATTCATTGTAAACTTTGAGCAGGGTAGAGTGAAAAATTGTGTCTCAAATTCTTTTAGGAAAAAATTATATTAGAAAGGAGATTTCAAAATGGACGAAGCAGTAAAACCTAAATGGTATGATAATAAGCCTGTGATTATATTGTTCTTGATCATCTTTTTCCCGCTCGGTCTATATAATTTATGGAAAAGTACTGTCTTTTCAGTGAGAGGTAAGACAGTTCTAAGTATGGTGATTGCAGTTTTAATAATTACATTTTATCATATGGAATCAACTAACAATAATCATAGCTCGACGTTAAATATATCAGCTGAATCTCAACCACATAAGTCAGTAATTCAAGCATCATTAGATGATTTCAAATCTGAAATACCACTTTCCGGTTCTCTATGAAACTCCAGTAAGCCTGTTGTGACCGTATCTGTCACACGGTTGCGTTATGATGGCCTCACAACCAACAAAAGGAGGCCGCCATGACAAACTTTTCCATTACTGAGGACTTTCCAAGATCCGAGATCGAATTTGATCAACGTTTTTCAAATCCGGATGCCTGTTACGAGTATCTGTTCCAACAAAAGTGGCCCGATGGTTTTGTGTGTAGAAAATGCGGCCACAAACGGTTTTGGCTGAGTTCGAGGAACCTATATATTTGCACCCAGTGCGAACACCAGCATTCCTTAACGGCCGGTACGATTATGGACAGCTCTAAAAGCCCGATCACTTACTGGTTCAAAGCCATGTGGTGGTTCACTACCCGCAAATCCGGTGTCAATGCGGTAAATCTAAAGGAATTGTTGGGCTTTGGCAGTTATGGAACCGCCTGGACATGGCTTCAAAAACTCCGGCGATGTACGATCCGCCACGAGCGGGAAAAGCTGTCCGGACGCGTCGAGGTCGATGAGTTCTTCATCGGCGGTCAACGTTCCGGCAAGCGAGGCCGTGGGGCCGAAGGCAAAACCATCGTAGCGATTGCCGTCGAGCGCTGAGACCTTGAAAAGCGAATGGGTCGCATTCGCCTGCATGTCGCCCTGGATTGTTCCGGTTTTTCTTTGGAAACCTTTATTCTCGACAACATCGAGCCTGGCTCAACCATTGCCACAGATGACTGGCAAAGCTACAACACCATTGATAAAGAACAGTTCCGTCGCGAAACTACCAACCAAAACAAGAGCAAGAACTACGATAAGCTATACGGTGCTCATTTGGTGACGACCTTGATAAAGCGATTGATCAGAGGAACGTACCAGGGTCGATTCGAACCGAAATACCTTCAGAATTACCTGGATGAGTATGTCTTTCGATTCAATCGCCGCAAATCAAAGAGCATCGGTAAAAAGTTCATCCCAGATCTTGCATTTGAGATTTAAAAGTCGGGTAAAAGTCGCTTTTTAGGTTCAACACTCGGTTCCGATTATGGTGACTGAGGTTTATCTTCCCCGGACTAGAAATAAATGGTCGCTTAGTAGCAAAAACGAAGCATATTCCGACAAATTGAACGCACTTCGCCATCCGTTTTTCAGCAATGTCGCGGTTCTTTCTTATTGCAGGGTTGCCATTGCCCGGTAAAAGATCAATCGCATGGGGTGATCGCGGCGGATCTTGATCCACAACTGCCGACTGCCCCGGATCACATTGGCCGGCAGATGCAACAGCAACAAACCGATCCTTTTTATCCGGGCCGTCTTCAAGCTCTTGGGCAGCGTCAGGCGGCGGATGCAGTTGAGCAGGTTATAGGCGATCAATCCGGTCAGAAAGAGCGCATCGTTGGCCCAGAAGCTGTTGGTACGAACACCCGTGGCCGCAAAATCGTTTTTCAGTTCATCAATAACCTGCTCGACCACGGTGCCGCGGTTATAAAGGCGCCAGATATTCTCGGCATTGAGATGCAGGTTGGTCACGACGACTTCATAACGACCGTCCATCATCTCGAACAGGGGCAGCTGAGCTGGTTGCTCTTCGGCAGGCAGATTTCTCTCAATCACCGCCATGCGTCGGGGGCGTTCCCATCCGTCGAGCTGGCAGTAGATGTTGGCGGCAAAGTGGCCTTTGCCAAAGGCCCGCCAATTTTTGATCTTTGAAATCATTCCGACCACGTTGGCGGTGAGCTTAACCTTGGCCACATAACCGGCGTTAAACCCTTCGATGGTGTCCAGCACCGCTCCAGCAGTCAGGCCTTTATCCAGGCGGAAAACGGTCTGATCCACCGGATGCTTGCTTTCGGCGATCAGTTTGCGGATGAAGTCGTCCAGGCCATGACCGGAAGCACACGATCCAGGCCGCAGGTAGCCATCCACAACCGATCGGGTAGCGACATCTACCGCCAGAATCGGATGATACGAATCGCGTCCCGGCTTGTGGGGATTATAACCGCGCTCGGCACCTTCGATCTGTTCGCCGAACACGGTGGCGACCGTGGAATCGATGGCCACCAGGCGCGGGCCGGTCTTGGCCACGCGGTCACTCAACCCGGTGACGATGCGTTCAAGGCCCAGATTATGAATCCAGCGCATTTTTCCCAGGCGACGCCCGAAGGTGGACGGATGTGCAATCGTATCCCAGTCAAACAACGCACCCAGGGCGGGATCGTTGAGCAGTGCGGTGTCGCTGACGGCATCACCACCGAGCATCCGCAAAGTGATCAATTGTTCCAGCAGACGATTCATTTTGTGATGCTTGTCAGCGTCCAGATCGGTGGTGAACTTTTTAAGATCGTTACCAACATTAAAATAATCGAGTGCACGGGAAACGAGAGCCATGCCTGCATGGGAAGTGACGGCTTTACCGGTGAACGAAAGGCTGGCTTTTCCTTGTCGAATGACTTTACGCGGACGGCCTTTCTTGCTATTTTGTTTTCGCACCCTTTTGATGATTCCTTTCTCGTGGATTGGCCACGCTTAAGATCCCAGAATCATTATTAAAGGGTGCACTTTTTTAGGTCAACACTTTTCTCAAATGCAATATCTGGGTTGAATTTGAAAAACGTTTCAATACCGAGCAGACCTGCCGTGACTATCGCGCAGGAAACATGATTTCGATATTTTAGGTAGGACCTCTTTAACCGATTTTTTATTTTCGTAATGAAGTTTGTTGAACAAATTCACTTATCGATTAATTCTTTTCTGGTCAGCGAGGGCTGTTTCTGGTGTCTCGATACAAAATCAACGGACCCTTTACCTATCGCCATTGTAATTGATATAAACGGTGTTTCCGTCATTTTTGATTTAGAACCTGCGAAAACTCAGCATGATATCAAACTCGCACGTAATGGGAATGTCTCGTGAAATTGCATCCATCAGAAAATTGTAACCGCTGGCAAAAATCGGTCTCTTAGAAATTCAGTGGAATTGCCATTTACCTCCATTCCACCCAATCCTCCCTAAGCCCCTGTGGTCCATACCGCTGCAGGGGCTTCCTTTTTCCTGAAATGATCATATGACAATGCCATCCTCTTTCCCCGCCCGCAAAAACATCTGCAGATAAGGCGGGCAATCCATGACGACGATCGAAACAGAAAACATCGAATGCCCTTCATGCAAGGTCGAGCAGCATGTGGACGTATACCAGGCCATCAATGCCATGGAGAACTCGGAACTGGTCCAATGTGCGTATTCCGCCGCATTGTGACCACTCATTCCGCTGCAAACTGTCCATCGATTCCGCTGGATTGTGACCACCCATTCCGGAACATTGTGACCACCGATTCCGCTTCATTGTGACCACCTTCATCGGGTGAGCCGACGCTGGATCAATCGAACTTTTTTCGGTAATCCTTCCCATTTCTATTTTGGGGAGGATCAATGGCAAAGGACCGATTATCCATGCGAAAACTCAAAGAAGTGCTCAGGCTCAAATTCGACCACCAGCTGACTAACCGCAATATCGCCAAAAGCTGCGCCATCTCCCACGTCACTGTGGGAAAGTACCTGGAGATGGCCAGGCAGGCCGGGATCACCTGGCCGCTTCCCGATGACATCGATGACGCCCGTCTTGAACAACGCCTTTATGCCAACGCCCCCCAGGCGGCATCTGACAAGTCGGTCATGCCGCCCATGCATTACCTGTTCAAGGAACTCAAAAAGAAGCACGTCACCTTGCAGCTGCTGTGGTACGAATACAAACAGAACAACCCCGACGGATACCAGTACAGCTATTTTTGCGAACTGTATCAAAAGTGGCGCAAGCAATTGGATGTCAGCCTGCGCCAGGAGCATCGCGCCGGGGAAAAGGCTTTCATCGATTATGCCGGTCAGACGGTTCCCATCTATAACCCGGATGCCGGCAAGGTTGATTTGGAAGCCCAGGTTTTCATCGCCACCCTGGGGGCCAGCAACTACAGTTATGCCGAAGCCACGGCTTCCCAGAAACTGCCCGACTGGATCAAATCCCACATCCGCGCCCTGGAGTTCTTCGGCGGGGTTCCCCAGATCCTGGTGCCCGACAACCTGAAAAGCGGCGTCACCCACCCGTGCCGCTACGAACCCGACGTCAATCCCACCTACCTGGACCTGGCCCGGCACTATGGCATCACGGTCATTCCGGCAAGGCCCGGAAAACCCAAAGACAAGGCCAAGGTGGAGTCGTCGGTATTGATCGTCGAACGCTGGATACTGGCGGCATTGAGGAACCACCGTTTCTTCTCATTGGCAGAACTCAATCAGGCGATAAGTGAGAAGTTGATTATATTCAATCAGCGCCCCTTGCAGAAAATGAAAGTCTCCCGGGAGCACCTTTTCGAAACCATCGACCGTCCGGCGCTGGCCGCGTTGCCTGTCCACCCCTACGAGTTCGCCCAATGGAAAAAAGCGACCGTCAATATCGATTATCACGTGGAGATGGACCGGCACTATTACAGCGTGCCTTACCAGCTGCGGGGCAAGAAACTCGACGTGAGCATGACTGCCACCACCATCGCGATCTTCCATAAAAACCGCCGGGTCGCCAGTCATGCCAGAAGCCACCGCAAATACGGTCACACCACCCTTGCCGAACACATGCCCAAGGCCCACCAGCGACACCTGCAGTGGACCCCTTCACGGATTATCCATTGGGCGGGGAAGACCGGCCCATGCACCCAGCGCGTGGTCACGGAGATTATGGAGCGTAAACAGCATCCGGAACAGGGCTTTCGATCTTGTCTGGGGGTGATGCGCCTGGGCAAACGCTATACCCCCCAGCGCCTTGAAAAGGCCTGTGAACGGGCGGTGGCCATCGGCGCCTATACGTTTAAAAATGTCGAATCGATCCTGAAGAACGGGCTTGACCGGCAGCCGCTGACAACACCAGGAAATCGGCGCCCGGCTGCCGTCCATCCCAATATCAGAGGACCTCATTATTACCGGCAGAAGGAGGACCGCTCATGCTGACGCAACAGACGCTGGACAAGCTGCACGATATGAAGCTGGCCGCCATGGCCAACGCCTTTACCGAGCAGTTGGGGCAGCCGGACCTGAATGAACTGAGTTTTGAAGACCGCTTCGCCATGCTGGTGGACCGGCAATGGACCTTTAAAGAGGACCGGCGCATGACCCGGCTGCTAAGAACTGCCAGGCTCCGGGACAGCGCCTGCATCGAGAATATCGACTTCAAGACGCCCCGCGCCCTGGACAAATCCCTGGTGGTCAGGCTCTCCGGCAGCGACTGGATCAAGAAAGCCCAGAACGCGATCGTCCTCGGGCCCACCGGTGTCGGCAAAACCTATCTGGCCTGTGCTATCGCCAACAGCACCTGCCGCAACGGCTTTGCCTCCATGTACAAGCGGGCACCGCGACTTTACCAGGAAGTTGCCATTGCCCGGGCCGATGGCTCCTATCCGAAACTGATGAACAAGTTGTCAAAGGTCAAGGTCCTGATCATCGACGATTTTTGTATCGCCCCGATGACCGACCCGGAACGTCGGGATCTTTTAGAGGTGCTGGAGGATCGCCAGTCGATCTCCTCCACCATCATCGCCACCCAGGTTCCCGTCGAAAACTGGATCGAGCATATCGGCGATCCCACCCTGGCCGATGCCATTTTGGACCGCCTCGTTCACAACGCCCACAAGATAAATTTGAAAGGAGAATCCATGCGAAAAATCCGCTCGTCCTTGACGAAATCCGCCAAGTCTGGAAGGTAGGGAAAACCGGCGTCGCTTCGCTCCGATGAGGTGGACAGTTTGCAGCGGAACAACTGGTCACAATAAAGCGGAACGGGTGGTCACTTTCCTCCGGAATGACTGGTCAGTTTGAGCGGAATACGCACCATGGAAACTGACTTTTGTGTTGAGGCGTTAGAAGAGGCGATCCGCCGCTACGGGACCCCGGAAATTTTCAACACCGACCAGGGCTCCCAGTTTACCAGTGAGGATTTTACCGGCGTACTCAAGGAGCATGGCATTGCCATCAGTATGGACGGCAGAGGTCGTGCCCAGGACAACATCTTCATCGAAAGACTATGGTGGACGCTGAAGTACAACTATATCTACCTCCGCTCTTTTAACAACGGTGCCGATCTTCGGAAGGGGCTGCGCGGCTGGTTCTCTTTTTACAACCGGGAGCGATTCCACCAGACACTTGACAACCTAACCCCGGATGAGGTTTATTATGGTCTACCTTATCCATTCGCGGAGGCGGCCTGATGCCTCCCTTAACGAATCGGCTCAGAGCTTATCCAATACGTCAGGTTGTCCAACCTTTAGGGTCCATCGCCGAGGTTATCTGTTGAGCCATTCGCATGAACTTTTTCCCAATGTTACGGGATGTTCGACGGTTAAACCTAAACACATATTCGTCCAAATAACTCTGAAGATGTTCGGGTCCGAACCGGCCCTGGAAAGTACCAAGGATTAATCGTTTTACTAAGGATGCCACCAAATGAACACCCGGCAAGACGCTGTCCTTGTCTGAGGTTCGGGATGCCACAATCGGATGGTGCGTGTAGCTGCTGTCATCAAGGAAGTTGTAGCCTTTCCAACCATCGGTGATCGTTGTGCTGCCAGGGTCAACGTTGGTGGATACGAATTGATCTAAAACATCGCCGGAGCAATCCGGCACCACTTGCAATCGGATACGGCCAAGTTTTTTGCCCTTTTTCTCAACCGCCGCAACCACGATGGTTTTGCCATCGGCACCGCGGCCACGTTTGCCGGGCTTTTGACCGCCGATAACGAATTCGTCAACTTCAACAGTGCCTGAAAGTCGTTCACGGCCCTGTCGTATCGTACAACGCCTGAGTTTGTGCAGCCAGGACCAAGCAGTCTGATAGCTTCCCAAACCCAGCAGGTCCTTTAGATTGATAGCGTTAACCCCGGATTTTCGGGTTGTAAACCACCACATAGCTTTGAACCAGTAGGTCAATGGTTTTTTGGTTCCATGCATCACGGTACCGGCTGTCAGCGAATGGGGCGATTCGCAGCGAGTGCATATGTATAAACCCTTTGCACTGATCCAGTATTCTTTATGCCCGCACTTTGGGCAGTTGAAACCATCTGGCCATTTCATATCGATCAGGTAGTCTCGGCAAGCTTGTTCGGTACTAAACCGTTTGTCAAATTCGACCTGGCTGCAGGGGAAGTCTTCGTCGATGAAAAAATCTGTCATAATTGGCCTCCTTTGGTTATGGATGAGGCCAGTATAACTTGAGCCTGTGACAGATGCGGTCACAGGTGGTCTAATAAAAGTAAAAATCATCACTTTAGTTTTATGGATAACCAGGTAAGAGTTTTTACGGGTTCATCAATTTTGATCGTGTCTTCTTTTGATATTGATCCATCAATAGGAATTATATCATTATTCAAGTAAGTTTCATTTAACCTTTTTTCGCCGATCAATTCTTTAACACGATCGATCATTCCATTGGAATTATCTTCAAGTTGATACATCAAGACCAACGATGCGTTGTACGGGATAGCAATAAAAACCGCCGTTTCAAATGCGGACACAAAACTCTTTGACAGCTTTGTCGCAATTAGTATCTCTTTTATCGGTTGATACATAAACACCTGTCTAAATGATT
Source organism: Desulfosarcina widdelii (assembly GCF_009688965.1). Classification (GTDB taxonomy): domain Bacteria; phylum Desulfobacterota; class Desulfobacteria; order Desulfobacterales; family Desulfosarcinaceae; genus Desulfosarcina; species Desulfosarcina widdelii. The sequence continues at coordinate 5,628,082 of NZ_AP021875.1, forward strand.
TTTTTAGTTCTGCAGAGAGTTAAGGTAGCTGAACAGGTTTTCTTTTCTTTTATTCAGTCCCAGTTTGATTCGGATATTATTCCGATGGAAAGAAATTGTCGCAATGGATACGTTCAGCAAGTCAGCAATTTCCTTGCTTCGCTTTCCCTGTTTGACCAGTTCTATGATGTACATTTCGGTTGGCGTAAAGCCATGTTCCGATAATGCTTTAAAATCGTTATCTAAAGATACGATCTTTTCCAGGTTGTTTTTAATTAAAGTCAGATAGGTTTGTGCAATAGAACTCAGCGGAACGGTTGTCATCCTTTCTATAAAAGGAAACACATTTTTTTTGATATCGGCGGATATCGTTCGGCAAAAATCGGCTTTTTCTTTTTCTCGGCGTTCCAGCAAGACTTCAAGCGTCGTGCTGATTCTGTCTATCTGGATCTCCTGCTCCCTGATTTTCTCTTCCAGGCTTGTCGCTGCTTCCTTGGTCATCTTCCGGTCCGCTGAATCGTCGCCAATGTTCGTAAAGGATAACCAGTTGTTAGTGAAATAAGGTTATTACATCCATCTTTGCACTGCAAAATTCTATATCCAGTCAAAATCCTTAGATGGTTCAAGGGTAATTGAAAAGATAGAGGACTGGGCACGCCATCTCGCCGTTTAAAAGATGGTGGGCCCAGCCCTCGGCGGGAGATGGAGGAGGTGCCAGGATGGCTTTTCCCGCAACATCATATTTTCTTTTCCTTGCCAACAGACCGACAAACCACCATATAAAGTAGCAATACCGATCCATACGGTTTGGTAACCAAGTTCAACATCGCCAGTGCCAATATATGTTTGTCTTCCAGGCATCAATTTTGCGCTGCTTGCAGGCCTTTGATAAAGATGTCAAAGGCCAGGCTAAAGTTTTCACGGACAAAATCCTCGCTGCCATTGATGACCTTTTTAACTTCTTCTCTTAAAACTACCCCTGAAAAGGTACCCCAGAGAATGTCAGCCAGGGCGATAGGATGGTAATCGATTAAAGCGCCTTCTTTCATACTTCCGTTTAGGATCTGCACTATTTTACCGAGAATATTCCTGGCCAGGTCCTTGATTTCTGCCAGCAGCTCAAGGGAGATATGATGCAAGGTTTCGCTGGACTGAAGGTTAAACATGTTGATAAGAATCGGAGCGTCAAAATCGTAAACATCCAGCAGGGCATTATTAAGACTCTCCAATCTCTCATCGGAGGAGGTGTTCGCCTCTTTGTTTACGTGCTCCAGCCGAATCAACAGATACTGCAGTATCCGTATGGAAAGCGAGGCGTACAGCTCTTCTTTATTTTTGAAATAAAGATAAAGGGTTCCGGCGCTCAATTCTGCCTCTCTGGCGATATCCTCCATCGTTGCACAGCTGTACCCTTTTTCTAAAATCATCCGCCTGGCCGCAATCATAATCTGCTGACGCCGCCTGTCTTTTTCTCGCTCTCTTCGCTGTGGGATTCCCATGAACGCCTCAATTTACAAATTTTTAAAAATCATTCCATCAACAACTGTCAGGAAGACACCATTATTCACATCCGTCAAGGGGACCTCCCAGGACGTTTGAAAAATCTAACCGGCATTGCTTGGGCCAGCGAATGAAAATGCATAACTCACCACGGCCACCAGACCCAGGCTGGCGATTGAAAGGTACAGCCAGTTGAAATTAGAAAACGCAAGGACGAAGGTTCCGATCATGGGTCCCATGGCATTGCCCGCAAATCGGCCTGAGTTTAAAAAACCTAATACCCGTCCATCCATATCCGAGGAAAAGGAAGAGAAAACCAACGGCATGATAGCGGCAATCATTGCCGTCTGAAGCATGCGAATCGCAACGAAACTCGTAATGCCAGGGCATACCGACAGCAATACTTGCATAATCGTTCCCAGGATGCCGACCTTAATGATCAATCTGTGAATTTTGACCCTTGCGGCCAATCTGCACAATAAAAAGGTCCCGGTTATGGCTGTTGCCGTATACAACATAACAACCAGCCCGGCCGATTTTATAGCCATGCTTTCATTCATATGAAATCCCCGAAATACGTTCGGCAGGACACTGGGCAAAAACATTAGCTGGACGGTGGCGGAAAAACAAAGTCCCCACGCGATAAGAGTCTTTTGGTTGATCGCAGGTCTTTTCATGCCGGTAGGGACTCTTAATTCACTGGGGAACTCCTTCACATAGAAAAAACAAAATATCAGGGTGATGAAGACGAGCGCAGACGCAGTTATAAAGGCGCCCCGGTAGCCCAACGTCGTGGCGGCCAGCGCGCCTATCGGGGGGCCGATCAACTGTCCGAGTGTCATAGCGTTCTGGAATAAGCCGATATCCCTTGAAACCCATTCGCTGGAAGAGGACGAAGAGACAATGATCAGCCCGACTGTAGAAATGCCGCCCAGTATCCCCTGAACAATGCTAAGCATAAGTAGAACAGGAAGGCTCGAAACAAAACCCATCAACAGGATGACAACCGAATGGGATAACAATCCTCTAATAAAAAGAACTTTGGGACTGGTACGGGAGGTTAAAGATCCCCAATAGGTAGAGACAACAGCTGCAACAAAGCTTGGTGCCCCCATGATAAGCCCCACCCATATCAGTGTTTTTTGAGGGGAAGGAGGTCCGATATCGTGGATAAAAAAAGGAAGGAATACCATAACGAAATTAAAAGAAAAGGCTATCCCGAACTGGGAGAGAGAGATGAAGAGAACGTTGGGATAGTTTCTTTGGTTCATATCAATAACGTTGATGATTTACAGATAGTTATTTCATGGGGCTGGAGTGCCCTAGACTTGGTAGTTTTTGTGGTCGTGGCACCGAACGCTTTAATTTCGATAACCACTGTCCGATGAAATTTGTCCTTCTGCGACATTCGATAAATGGTCATTCTATTGTTTCGTTCAACAGTTGTCCCGTGTACCAGTTCCCATTTCGAAGCAGGAAATTGTCGATCAGACAGGTTTTGCCTATATGGACTGCCATCGAAAACAAGGCATCCTGGTTGACACGATCCAATTCGATGAGGGTGTCGGGATGGGCGACAGAAACGTATTCCCGTCGCGTTAACGGTTCGGCGTCAATCTCCTTGATGATGACCGCTCGTAATTGACCGGCCTTGCGCCCACCGGATTCATAGGCCTGCCGGCCTGCTATTAGTGCCCGGTAGAGCACCGCTGCCGCTTTGCGCTGTTCGGGGGTCAGATAAACATTCCGGCTGGACATGGCCAGGCCATCTGATTCGCGGATCAGCGGGCAAGCCACAATGTCGATGGGAAAGTTCAGGTCCCGTACCATGCGTTGGATGACCACGGCTTGCTGGGCATCCTTTTGTCCGAAATAGGCTCTTTGCGGTTGCACGGCATTAAACAGCTTGGCAACCACCGTGGCTACTCCGCGGAAGTGCCCCGGCCTACGGGCACCCTCCAACGGTTTCGAAACCTTATCGACCTCGATCCAGGTCTGATAATCAGGGGGATACATCGTTTCTGGCGCTGGCGTCCATACCAGGTCGACGCCGGAAGTTTCCAGAAGGGCCAGGTCTTTTTCCAGATCACGCGGGTAGTCCGATAGATCCTCTTGTGGTCCGAACTGGGTCGGGTTGATGAAAATGCTGACCACCACCGAAGCACATTCCGAGCGAGCACGCCTCACCAGCGAAAGATGACCCGGGTGTAAAAAACCCATCGTCGGGACGAGTCCGACCGGTTCACAAAGTGGTTGGCGGGCGGCTCGCAGTTCTTCCAACGCTTTTACAGTTTGCATAGTTGCACTTGCGGGTTGACTTTCTTTTGACGATTGATTTTACCAAGTACAACAGGATCCGGTTAATTGGCACTGGTACGCCGACTTTCCTGGCAGCTCTTATGACCTCGCCATTGATGGCATCGACCTCGGTCGGAGCGCCACGCAACACATCCTGCAGCATGGATGAACGATTCTGCGCTGTTCGCTGGGCGACCCCTTCAACGGCTTCAACGACATCCTCAAAAGGCAATTGAATACCGTAAGCTAAGGCAACGGCCTCCACTTCGCGGGCAGTCATGGCCATTAGCTTGCGTGTCGATTGCTGACATACCAACTCACCGTTGGCCACTCGCCAGATCACACTTAACGGGTTGATGGCGGCATTGATCGCAAGTTTGCCCCAGATCAAAGGCTCCATCGAAGTGGCAGTTTCTACAACGAATCCCGACTTCTTGAAACGTTCGCGAAATGGTTCAAGCCGATCACTGGCGACAAATGATATGGCCCCTTCTCCCCCGGCCCTTACCCGTCCGGGTGCGACCAAGGTAGCACCGGTGGTGGTCACGCCCGTGAAAACCCGGTCTGCTCCCAGGATGGCTGACAGTTTCTGATGGTTCCCCAATCCGTTTTGAAGACTCAGGGCTACCCCTTGCGGATGCAAAAAGCTTCGTAATTGTTTCGCGGCCCGTTCGGTCTGCCAGGATTTGACCAGTACCAACGCAAGCATCACCTCATCACAGTCTCTGGGATCCGTTACGATCTTGACTGGGTAATTTGAGGACCTTCTTTGTTGATCAACAAGCATGACCCCCTTGGACCGGATTGCGGCAATCCCTTGGGTCCATGTTCCCGTCATGCTGACAGGAATACTCGCATTTGACAATCTGGCGGCAAAGAAACTGGCCAGCGCACCGGTACCAATAATTAGCATCTGCTGTATGGATGACATTCAGAAAAACGCTACGTGTTGTCCGGCATGGGAACCAACAGTACCGGCTTTTTACTACGTCTCAAAACCTTCCTGCAGACACCACCGACAATAAACCGTTCCATCATGTTTCGTGAAACATAAGCCATGACAATCATTCCGCAGCCTTTGCTTTCCGATTGGGATATGATCTCCTCGACAACGTTCCCGGATTGAACGACGATCTCTACTTGCTTGTCTATATCAGAAACTGGTTGCTCATCAATTTGACCGGTTAGGCCACTGAGTGCAAGCCTGATCATCTTGTTTTCCGACATCTTCCCTATAAGAACTTCCTGGGTGCTCTTTCTATGTTGGCTGTTAATTTCTTCCCATCTTTCTTCACCAAGCATATTAATTATTTCTTCTTCAGCATTACGTGGGACATCTTCAATTACATGCAAGATCACCAGTCCTGCTCTATAACGAGCGGCAATATCGGCCGCGTATTTAAATGCGTAACGTGCGTTCTCAGTAAGATCTGTCGCAAAAAGCACTTTTTTCATTTCCGGAATCATGGTTCAATCTCCTTATTCATATCCATCGATAGGAATCTAATTTTATATTTGTTGAATTGCCTCGGTCAGTTCGGGCAGGAATTCAAGGATGTCGGCCTCAATGCCCACGTCGGCCACCTGAAAGATGGGGGCTTTGACATTCTTGTTGATGGCCACGATGAACGGCGAGCCCTTGATGCCGCCAAGGTGCTGGAAGCTGCCGCTGATGCCGCAGGCCATGTATACCTTGGGCTTGACCGTCTGCCCGGATGTGCCCACCTGACGGGATTTCTCCAGCCACTTGGCATCCACGATGGGTCGGGAGCAGGAAACCACGGCGCCCATGGCATCGGCCAGTTCCTGGGCAATCTCGATGTTCTCTTCGTCCTCGATGCCCCGGCCGATGGAGACCAGCACGTCAGACTTGGTGATGTCCACGTCGCCCACTTCGGCTTCCACCACTTCCAGGAAGGTCCGCCTGGCGGTCAGATCGCCGCAATCCGCGGATTTATTTTCAACACTGCCCCCCGCTGATTTACTTTCATCGGGGGCAAAAGCCCCGGGACGCAGGTTAATCACCGCGCCGCCGGAAGTGTCGGCAGTCACATGGGTGCTGACCATGCCGCTGTACTCCTGGCGGATCACCTTCAGCAGCCCGCCATCCACCCCCTCGATATCCACCACATCGGCACCTTCGCGGAGGTGGCGCGCACCACATGGGTTCGTCACGCTTTTGTTTGCCCGGCATGGCGGGTAAACCCAGCCTGCGGTAAGAAGGCGTCACCCCGACCAGGGGGAAGACAATCCGAATTGCAAGGGTGATTAACGGTGCCGAAAAATCCTCAATTTTTTCATTCGGTATTCAAGTGTAGAGGGTTTTAGCCCTAAAATATTTGCGGCACCTTTTGGGCCTCTAATTCTCCATTTTGTATGATCCAGTACCAGGATAATATGCCGCCGAGAGATTTCATCGAGTGGCAGTAACTCCTTCAGTTTTTGATTCTTTCCAGTGTCGTCTGAAATTTTTTCGAGATCCGGGATTGAAATTTCCTCTTTGTCCGAAAGTATCAAAGATCTTTCAATAACATGTTCCAATTCCCTAATGTTTCCGGGCCATGAGTACTGCATAAGTTTTTTTAATTCATGTTGAGGTATTGTTGTTATTTTTTTTTGATGTTTTATGTTGTATTTTTTTAAAAAATAGTGAGCAAGAATGGGAATATCCATTTGCCTCTGTCTAAGAGGTGGAATTTCAATCGGGAATGTATTAATGCGATAGAACAAATCCGAACGGAAAGACCCCTTTGCTACCATGTTATCTAAATTCCGATTCGTAGCTGCGATCAATTGAAAATCGGATTTAATGGTTCGGGTGCCACCGACTCGCTCAAATTCACCCTCTTGTAGAACTCGGAGTATTTTAACTTGAGAATCTAGTGGAAGATCACCTATTTCATCCAAAAATATTGTACCATTATGCGCCATTTCAAAACGACCGATTCTCGTCTTATCAGCGCCTGTAAATGCACCTTTTTCATAGCCGAACAATTCGCTTGGTAGAAGATTTGCGGATAAAGCAGAGATATTAACAGCAATAAAAGGGTTGCTGGCTCTACGACTGCTATGATGAATGGCATGTGCAACCAATTCTTTGCCTACGCCGGTTTCTCCATATATTAGCACTGTAGCATCAGAATTGGAGACTTTTTTTATTTTGTGAATAACACTTTTAATGGCTTTACTGTTACCTACTATTTGAGGAAAAGCTTTATTGAAAGTGTTTTCGTTCGAAGTATATTGTATATCCTCCTCTCCTAAATTAAATCTGGCTGGATATAAATTTCTATGAGAGGAAAACGTCTTTAATTTAAGAGCTACCTGTGCTGCTATTGAGGACATTATTACTAAATCTTTACGGGAGAATATTCCCTCCAAGAGGCGATTGTCGACGTATATTAACCCGATGGTTTCACCATGTATCACTAAAGGAATACAGGCAAGAGAGCTCAAAAAAAAATCAGTTGCATCTGATTTAATATCATTTGTAAATTCATCAGGCTTGTTAACTACTATAGGTTGTTTTTTGTCGAGTGTGGATAGTACTATTGTTTGTAATGGTGAATGCTCAAAATGATTAAGTTCTTCAGGACTAAAGTTTCGTGCTGCAGCAATTTGTATATGATAGTCTGTATTTTTATCTCCTTTCAGAAATACAGCAGCTCTTTCAGCTCCAAACATATTCGTCAAAACGTTGACAACTTTACCTAAATAACCATCGATGTTTTGGAAGGAATCAACCGCATCGCTGAGTTCGGTGACCCCTTTTAACATACGATTTTCCAATTCCTGATCTTTGATGAGAAACAGTAATTCTGTTGGGAAGAGATTTTTATCTATTTCAAAAAATGTCAAAAACGCTTTGTTCGCAAAAAGTTTGCCTTTATTAAGGCTCTTACTGCTGATATAAAGCTTTGCCAATTGTACCTGCGTCCTTGCCAATTCAATATTCGCTCCGGCCTTTTTTAAAAGTTCCTGACTATCTCTTAAAAGTGATTCTATCTTTCTAAGATCAGGGTCAGATATCAACTTCTCCATGGCTTCATACCGTAACGCTGTTCCTTTCATGTATATATCAGGCCATTTTTTTAATCTCTCAATCTCGGAAGAAAATGAATATCCGGGTAACGGTTCCTCTCTTGCATTATGCAAAGATAATAAAATTTCCAGAATCCATGGTGAGGGATAATGGGTTACACCAATTTTTTCGGCATAGGACAATCCCAATTTTAGTACTTTTTTCGCTCTGCTTAATTTTCCTTTTGAGTACAATACAAATGCTTGACACGGCATGGCCATCCAAATTGCTGTATAGCTGTTAAGTCTTTTACCGATTGAAAGCGCCCTGTCAATATGGGGTATGGCTTCATCAATATGTCGTATTTCCAGTAAAATAAGTGCGATAATCGCTTCTGAAAAAGCTTCTGCTTTAAGATCTTTTTTAGAAAGCGCCTGATCTTTTAAGACCTCAGCTAACCCCAACCCCCGTGCAATACGACCACTAATTCCATAGCAATAAGACAACATAAGGTAAGTCCAGAGATCCTGAATCTTAGGTGAAATATCTTCTATGTTTTCTATAGTTTCTTCGTATGCTTGGATTGCATCATTAATTTTTCCCTCCCAGAAAAGAGATAAAGCAGAAACTTTGGACATTGACTTGATCAGGGACTGGTCTGAGATATTTTCCGCTATACTCCATCCAATTTTATAATGTTTTACTGCTCTTGTATGCAATCCTTTGGATTGATAGAGGCGTCCAATACTTACTTCAAGCGTAGCAACTGCCTTTTGGTTTTTGAGTTTCTTAGCTATTGGCAGTGTACTTTCTATTAGGGGGATAAGTTCGTCCGGTGGGAAAATATTGACAGCAACATGTGAATAGGAAATTACGGAGTCTACAAGCATAAGGTCATCCAAAGGTGCATGCCCGGATGCAGAAAGAAGACCGTCTATGATTTCTTTATATAAGGATATTGCGGAATCGGATTTTCCGGTAGAAGCTATAAGATCTGCCGCTCTCTTTTTATCGTATAGCCGGTTGTTGTGGCTATAAAGCTTTAGATATAATTCGGCCAATAAAAGGGGCTTTTTATCATCTTTGGGCAACTCCTTTTCCAAATATTCAATAATTTTATTCAAGTAAAGCCCTTTTATGTCTTTTTTCATGGAGCCAAGAATAGCATCTGAAAGCCTTACCGATGAAAATGCATAGGAGCCCTTCCCCGCGGTTTTGTCTTTATGAATAAAATCCTTGTCTATCATTTCATCCAAGATTTCCAGAAACATGGAAGGCCTTATGCTGCTGAGATCAAGAATATGGTCCAAATTGAAGCAGGCTCCCATAAATGCGGAGATTTGTAGGGCTTCCTTGGCATCTTTTGTAAGTTTACTAAAATATTTCAGTATTTCCTTCGTCATCATTTGAGAGCCTGCATCCTTTTCTAAGGTGGTAGATAGTTCTATCTTATCATAAAATTTGTAATTGGAAAACAACTACACACATTTGGGCATCGATAAACACAAATAATTGGGGAAACACAAAATATGGTGTTTTTTTGTTTTGTCTGTTAGAGAACAAAATTTGTAATTATTCATAAAAACAGCAACATGAGTAGTTGGCATAGATGCTGCATAGTCTATCGGGAAAGCTGCACCGTCTATCGGGAAAAATGCTCATGGAGAATGGAGGTGCATCCCGATCCAAACCGAAGCCGTCAGAGTAATAAAACAAAATCCATAGCAGTGCAACTCACTGAAAACAAAAAATATCTAAGCATTATTGTGGTTAATATGGCATTAAATGTACCCCATAAAACAAACCCAAAATATTCAGGAGGAAATGATGTTAACTGCAGGCATAGACATTGGAGGAAAGAATATAAAGGTTCTATTGCTTGATGGAAGAAATATCATAGCAAGGAAGGTTGCGGAAGGCGGGTTTCAACAGACCGAGGTGGCTGAGAATCTAATTGAAGAAGCCGCAAAAAGTGCCAAAATCAAGAAGAAACAGATTGAACGAATCGGTGTTACCGGTAGCGGGATGAAATATGCCCCTCCTCATGATGCCGAGATAACAGAAATCGGTGCGGCCGCAAAAGGAGGCTCGTTCTATATGCCTTCCGCCTGCACGGTCATTGACTCGGGAGCAGAGGATTCTCGTGGAATTAGGGTTGAAAACGGTCTGGCAAAGGATTTTGTTACTAATGACAAGTGCGCCGCAGGTGCCGGAGCCTTTACTGAGTCCATGGCGAGAGCAATTGAGGTTAGCCTGGATGACTTTGGTAAAATTTCACTCACTTCAACTGATTCGGTACCGATAAACGCTCAATGCGCCGTATTCGCCGAGTCCGAGGTCGTATCCCTCATTAACTCAAAAACAGCCAAAGAAGATATCGCCAAGGCCGTCAATGATGCCTTGGCCGAGAGGGTTGTTGCCATGGTTAAGAGAATAGGAGTTAAAAAAGATATTCTGATCGTGGGGGGTCTTGCAAGGAATGTCGGATACGTGGATGGACTGAAGCGCGGTTTCGGTACGGAGGTATTCGTTGCGGATGAACCTGAATATATCGGAGCACTGGGCGCTGCCTTGGCAGCTTCCGAAAAATAAGGAGGAGACTCAAACATGACTGCAGGAAAAACTGAAACCGTCAAGGGCAAGGGTGAGAAAAAGGAGTTGTGGAGATGGAGTGAATCCAGGTGGACCAATCCGGACATCGACTGGAAAAAAGGAGAAATCGTTTCCGCAGGCATAGATATAGGGTCGGTGAGTACGCAGTGCGTTATTATGGTTGATGGCGAACTATATGCTTACGCCAGCCTGAGGAGCGGATCTTCCAGTGATGTCAGCGCAGAGCGAGGCTCGGTAAAAGCTCTGGAGGGCACCGGGATGACAATTCAGGACTGGGATTATTGTGTGGGCACCGGATACGGACGGGTGAATATCCCGATGTCTAAGAGGGCGATAACGGAGATTGCGTGCCATGGCCGGGGAGCAAACTGGATGTACGGGCCCAGTATTCGAACCATACTTGATATGGGCGGCCAGGACTGCAAGGTCATCCGGATTGATGAAAAAGGCAAATTATTAAATTTTGTCATGAATGACAAATGTGCGGCAGGCGCCGGTCGCGGTATGGAAGTTTTCGCTGATTTTGTCGGCGTTCCCGTTACCGAAGTCGGAGAACGTTCTTTTGATGTTGACGAAGAGCCGGATCCGGTCTCCAGTACGTGCACCATATTTGCGAAATCGGAAGCCGCGGGGCTTTTAAAAGAGGGCTGGGATGTCAATAAGGTTCTAGCGGCATACAGTTCCGCAACAGCACACCGGGTGGTTGAACTCATGGACAGGGTAGGGTTGGAGGAAAAACTGGCAATTACAGGCGGCATTTCAAAAAACCGGGGGGTTTCAGACAGGATCGCCAAATATTGCGGAATGGAATTCGTTCCCAAAATTTGGCACAATTCCGAATACGAGAAGAAACAAATTCCTTTTGATACCCAAACCGCAGGCGCTATTGGTGCGGCACTTTTTGCGAAGGCACTGGCGGAAAAGGAAAAGGGTAAATAAAGACGATGATGGCAAATTGGGGGTACCAGGACGGATCCGGTAAATATTTCATCACAATCGACACGGATAAATGCGATGGATGTGGTGCGTGTGTAGAGGCTTGTCCTCAGGGTGTCCTTGAAGTGGGAGAAGATCCGGCAGACCCCCTACGGGATGAGCCTGTCGCTTTTGCCGGCGAAGAGCAGCGTAAGAAGTTGAAGTTTGCCTGTTCTCCGTGCAAGACATATCTGACGTCCGTGGATGGAGCTGAAAGTAGCATGCCGACGCCTGAACTGTTGGCTGAAGAAAGACAAAAGCTTCCCTGTGTGGCGGTGTGTGACAAAGCCGCCATTACACATTCATGGTAAGTATGATGCAGGAAAATATAATGCCAGTTAGATTGACAATTGACGGGGTGGTTATAGAAGCAGCGGATGGAACAACTATTCTTGAAGCAGCAGAGAGCGCTGGTATCTACATCCCGGCGCTCTGCAGTCATCCCGCAATTCCACCATTTGGAGATGGGATCCCGTCTGAGATGGTTTTCCGGGGAAATCACGCCATTCACGGGTTGGCGGAGAAGTATCAAGGTTGCGGAATTTGTTCGGTTGAGGTCGAGGAGGATGGTATCACGACCGCATGCAATACACCGGTACTGGCGGGAATGGCTGTTCATACAAAAACAGAAGAAATTACAGAGCTACGTCAAAATATTATAAGCGAAATATTATCAAAACATCCCCATGCGTGTTTGTTATGTCCGCAGCATGAGGGATGTGATTTAAAACAGTGTATCAGCAATGTGCCTGAAGAAGAACGATGTTGTCAGAACTTCAATGTTTGTGAATTAAAAAAGATCGCATCCTATGTCGGGATCAAGGATGATATCCCTCGTTTTAAACCGCAAGGTCTGTCTGTAGTCGAAGACGACCCCTTATTCGTCAGAGATTACAATTTATGCATTGATTGCGGGCGATGCGTTAGAATCTGCAATGATGTTCGGGGGATTGGCTCACTCGGATTTACTACGGTTGATGGAAAAGCCGTTGTCGGTACAAGAGGGCCTACCCTCAAGGAATCGGGTTGCAGGTTTTGTGGCGCCTGTGTAGAAGTTTGTCCGACAGGCGCTTTAACGGACAAGGGAGTTGTTCGGGCGAATCGAGAAAAATGGCTTGTTCCTTGTAGAAACAGATGCCCGGCCGGTGTGGATGTGCCAGAATATGTCAGGCTGATTCATGAGGGAAAATTTTCCGATGCGGCGGCAGTGGTGTACGAAAAGGTTCCTTTCGCAGCAACCTTGGGACGGGTTTGTTTCCATCCCTGCGAGGAGGTCTGCAGGCGTGGGGAAATAGATGACGCGGTCAGTATTAGGGAACTCAAGCGTTTTGCACTGGAACATGACACCGGATTTTGGAAAGATAAAGTAAAAATCTTGCCACCCACTGGCAAAAAGACGGCTGTTATCGGTTCAGGGCCCGCAGGTTTGACTTGTGGGTACTATCTGGCCCAATTGGGGCATTCGGCTGTCGTTTATGAGGCAATGCCAAAACCCGGGGGGATGATGAGGTACGGTATTCCGGAGTACCGTCTCCCACGTGAGGTTCTTGATAAGGAAATTGAAGCAATACGGGAAGCCGGTGTCAATATCCTGGTGGATAGACGGATAGAATCCCTCGAAAAAATGTTCGACGATGGCTTTGATGCCGTTTTCATCGCCATAGGGATGCAGGAAGGGTTGAAACTGGGAATTAAGGGAGAAAATCTCCATGAAGTGGTGGACGGAATATCATTTCTCAGAGATGTAAACCTTGGAAAGAATATTGAGCTGGGTGAAAAAGTCGCTGTTATCGGCGGCGGAAATGTCGCCATGGACGCTTCCAGGACCGCTCTTCGTTTTGGTGCAAAAGAGGTAAGCATCCTTTACCGTCGGAGTTATGAGGAGATGCCGGCCTATAATGAAGAGATAGAACAAGCGATGGCGGAAGGTGTTAATATTGAATACCTTGTAATACCGGTCAATGTTTCAGAAAGCAATGGGAAAATAACTCTTGAATGTCAGCGTATGGAACTTGCGGAAATTGATGAAAGTGGAAGAAAACGCCCTGTCCCAGCAAAAGGGAGTGAATTCAGCCTGGAATTAGACAACATGCTGGTGGCTATTGGACAAAGAGCGGAAATTCCGAATGGCTTACGTTCCATAACCGGCAAAAATGGTAACCTGATCGTGAATACCGATACTCTTGCCACTTCCATAAACGGTGTCTTTGCAGGTGGGGATATAGTGAGCGGAGCGTCGACGGTGATTGATGCCATTGCAATAGGGAAGAAGGCAGCTCGATCCATCGATCAATTCCTGGGCGGTGATGGGGTGATTGAAAGGAAATTCGTTGAGAGAGCGAAACCGGAGTTCGGTTCGAACGGAATAAATGGACTAAATCTGTCACGGCAAATGCCTATCAAGAAGGCGGCAATTGATGACAATTGCGGTTTTAATGCGATGTCGGGTTGCTATACCGAAAAACAGGCAATTGAGGAGGCAACACGTTGCTTGCGGTGTGATCTTCGATTCGCGTTATCTATTCCCAGCATGCCGCCGGAGAAGTGGATTGAGATAAATGAGAAGAATATGCAAACAATTCCAAATACGGAAGGTGTTTTACAGCTGTTCGACGGAGATAAAAACTTACTCTGCATTAAGGGTACAATGAATCTGGCCATGGAGCTTGAAGATCTGTCGGGACGGTTGGAAAAAGCAAGCTATCTTATCTGGGAAGAGGAAACCATGTATAGCAAAAGGGAAAGCGAGCTGCTGCAGCAGTACATGCAAAATCATGGAGGATTGCCAGAGGGAAATACCACGGAGCTGGATGACGATCTTTACTAAATCTAAACCAGGGTAAAAGGAGTTGAATACAAAATGGGAGCCATTGAAAAGTTTCAGGAGATTTATGAAAACAGAGGCGATTATATAAGGGGTTGGAAAGAAAAAAATCCCGATGGGAAGGTCATCGGCTGTTTCTGCACCTATGTGCCGGAAGAGATCGCTTATGCCGGGGGGGTGCTGACAACGCGACTTTTAGGGAGTCACGAAATCGAGGATGCCACAGCGCCTCATATATTCGGCATGTTTTGTCCTTTCTGCCGTGATGTTTTGGCACAGGGACTCAAAGGACGAGCGAATTACCTGGATGGGATCTGTGATGCCAATTGCTGTATGCATCTGCTTCAGGCGTTTGAGGCATGGGCTCTCAATGTAAAACCGGAACCGAAGGTGTTCCGCGTGGATATGCCATGCCAGGTTCAAAACCCCCATGCCATCCAATTCCTAACGGGGGAAGCGGAATGTTTCAAAAAGGATATCGAGGAATGGATGGGGAAAAAGATAACGAATGACGATCTTGATCGTGCAATAGATGTGTTTAACGAAAACCGGCGGTTGATGAAGCAGATATATGAATTGAGAAAAGCCGACAACCCGCCTATCACCGGTCTCGAGTGTATGTACATGGTGGTGTCGGGGCAGCTGATGGACAAAAAGGACCACAACGTATTGCTGAAGGAAGCGCTGAAGGAACTGAAAAACCGCAAGTTGGACAGGGATCCTGGCACTCGATTGATGATTATCGGGAGCGAAAACGACGATGTAGAGTTTATTTCAATGCTGGAGAGCGGCATGACGTTGCCGTCAACCGTTGTAATCGATGAAATGTGCACAGGCACGCGAGCCTTTTGGGAAGAAGTGATTCCTAAAGAGAACC
The DNA here is from genome assembly GCF_009688965.1 of Desulfosarcina widdelii. GTDB lineage: Bacteria > Desulfobacterota > Desulfobacteria > Desulfobacterales > Desulfosarcinaceae > Desulfosarcina > Desulfosarcina widdelii. The sequence continues at coordinate 5,643,169 of NZ_AP021875.1, forward strand.
GCATGGAGGCGATTGCTGAAAGGTACATCAATCGAACACCGTGCCCGGCAAAAGACTTTCCCAATCGCATCCGGTTTCAAAGGGCCTTGAAATTTGCCAAAGAGTGGAATGTAGAGGGTGTGCTCACGCTGCAGCAAAAATTCTGCGACCCCCATGAGCTGGATATACCTTCTTTGAGAAAGTTTTTTGAAGAGAACGGTTTAAAGACCTATTTTCTCGAGCTCGACGTAACCGTTCCGGTGGGCCAGTTTTCAACCCGGGTTGAGGCATTTATAGAGTCACTTATGTTAGACATTATATAAAAGCTTACTTTAGGAGATGTAAAATGACCGGAATAAAAAAATACCCTACAAAACAGTTTGATTGTTGGGGTCTGGCAAAAGAATTGCGGATGGATATCTATCGAAAACTCGGGCAAAAGGCGACTGGTGAGAAGGATTGGTTGGTTGTCAGCGGCGGTACCGAGGGCCTGATCGGACTTCCCGCGGGATTGGGGGAGGATTACGTCCCTTTTGGCGGAGAACCTTATGGCGCATCAACAGGGGCTTTGGGAAAATCCGTCGAAATGATGGGATATTGCGAGAAGAAAGGGTATGCCAGGGATTTATGCGGATATTGCCGCAATTATCTGGGTTCCACTTTCGGCGATAGTTATACTTTCGGCGGAAAATATCCCCATCCGGATCTGTATTTTCAGCTTCATTTCTGCGACACCCACGGGAAATGGTATCAACCGGCGGCTGAATTTACAGACAAACCTTATTTTGTCATCGATATCGGCGCCATGTACCGATGGCCGAAATGGAATGAGAGCGAAGAAAGAAAAAAGTATAAATTCGACTACCTACTGAAGCAAATGCATGATTCCATCGATTGGATGACCGAAAAAACCGGCAGGGAATACAATGATGAGCTGCTTGGCGATGCTGTTTACAATGAAATTATGTGTACTTCAAAATGGGCCAAGTGCTGCGAGCTCAATAAGAACATTCCCGCCCCCATGGACGAGAAATCCATGTTTGCCTTCTACGTGATCCATGTGCTGAGAAGACATACCAAGGAAGCCCTCCAATTCTTTGATATTCTTTATGATGAACTTACGGATCGGATTGATAAGGGAATTGCAGGGGTCGAATATGAAAGATTCCGAATGATCCACAACAGTCAGCCTCCCTGGCATTCTCTGGATATATTCAGATACATGGAGAAGTTCGGGGTGGCTTGCGTGGGCAGTCAGTATGATTTCATGCTGTCCGGGGGTTGGGATTACTATTATGACGAAAAGGATGTGCCACACATTAAAGCGGCGGAACCGCCTTCCGACCTTAAAGAACAGATCAAAACCAGAGATGGTGCCCTGAGGGCTTTGACAGCATGGCTTCTTGATTATGGTATCCAGGGGAGAAGCTTTCGTTTTCCGATGATAGAAAGAAGAAATATCGATTCTGTCATAGCAAGGGATTGGAATTGCCAGGGTGCCATGATGCATCTTAACCGCGGATGCGAAGGATGGGCGGTTGGCCAGCTGGAAGTGCGCAGGTGTCTTGTTGAAAACGGCTTTCCCGTTCTCTCTTATGAAGGAAACGTTGCCGATCCACGTGAATTCGACAGGGGTAAAACCTATGCCAGGATTGATTCGTTTATGGAAGCGAATCAACTCAAGAAACTCGTGGATTAGTACAACATAGAGGAAATATAAAAATGGTGGACATACCAAAAGAGATCAAAACATGGCAAATGGTAACGCCGTACGGCAAGAATGGTAAAACAGGGGAAATTCTAACCGGAAAGATTGAAAAAACCACCATTCCCGTTCCCGATTTAAAGGAAGGGGAAGTTTTGGTGGAAATCGCCGGGTGTGGCGTCTGCCATACGGACCTAGGTTTTTTTTACGATAGCGTACCAACCGTTAACAAACCTCCCCTAACGCTTGGTCATGAAATAAGTGGCAAGGTTGTTTCGGGAGACAGCAAATGGGTAGGCAAGGAAGTAATTATCCCGGCCGCTATGCCGTGTTGGAATTGCGCATTATGCAAAACAGGAAGGGGAAATCGCTGCCTGGCACAAAAGATGCCGGGAAACAGCATGGGAATATATGGCGGTTTTTCATCTCATATACCCGTTCCTTCCACTGATCTCTGTGAGGTCAAAGAAAGGGGAAAGACACCCTTATCATGTCTCGCGGTGATAGCCGATGCGGCCGTGACACCCTATCAGGCAGCCAAAAGAGCAAATCTTCAACCTGGTGACAACGTCATCGTCATTGGCTGCACGGGAGGTGTCGGACAGTATCAACTTCAGGAAGTAAAAGCCCTCGGTGCCAAAACGGTTATCGGAATAGATATAAACAGTGAACGATTGCAAAAATCCCTAAATTACGGTGCAGATTTTATCATAAACTCAATGGGCAAGAGCCCCAAAGAAGTGACAGGGGAATTTAAAGATATCTGTAGGAGTACTGGCCTTGTGAGTTATGGTTGGAAAATATTTGAGGTCAGTGGTTCAAAACCCGGCCAAGAGATTGGCCTATCTTTATTGGGATTTACAGGGAAATTGATTATCGTAGGATTCAATACGGCAAAAGTGGAGTATTCCATAAGCAGACTAATGGCATTTGATGCGGAAATCATCGGCACCTGGGGTTCTTTTCCCGGATATTATCCCATTGTCATGGATATGGCTCTTTCCGGTAGAATTAACATAGATAATTTTGTCGAAACACGTCCCATGAGCAGCATTGTTGAGACATTCGATGAAATCCACCATACCGGTTCGCCCGAAAAACGCATCGTATTAATACCGGATTTTTAAATTAATATAAAGGAGAAAGCCATGCCGCTTAATTTTCTAGAGAGGGACAACAAGCTAAAGAACCATAATTTATTCGGCGATGAGCATTTCGGCTCCAGCCCGCCCTGCACCATGTACGAAAAAAAGGCTCTTATCGATCCGGACGGGAATGAAGTTGATGGGTTGCACACTGCATGGATTACGCTAAACAACCCTGAACAGTATGGATCCTACACAACGGATATGATCAAGGGCGTCATCGCAGGGATGCACAAGGCGTCCATGAGCAGGGATGTGGTAGCTACGATTTTTACCGGAACGGGAGACAGGGCTTTTTGCACAGGCGGAAATGTGAAGGAATATGCCGAATATTATACCAAACGGCCTAAGGAATATGCGGACTATGTGGATCTGTTTTCCGGTATGGTGGACGCCATTCTTAAATGCCGGACACCGGTGATCTGCCGCTCCAACGGAATGCGGATCGCGGGAGGGCAGGAGATCGGGCAGGCATGTGATTTAACCGTAGCGGCCGATACCGCTAACTTCGGTCAAGCCGGAACCCGTCACGGATCTGTTCCCGACGGCGGTTCAACTGATTTTTTGCCTTGGAATCTGAGCATGGAACAGGCAATGTGGAACTGCATTTCCAATGAACAATGGAGCGCCTATAAGATGGAAAGGCTGGGCCTGATTACCAAAGCAGTTCCCATTAAAAAAGATTCTGGTGGAAACTGGGTTCCGAATCCTTTCGTAATCACGGACACCTATGCAAAAGATGGACAGATTGTATACGGCGAATTTAAAAACGGGAAAGAGGCTGGCGAAGCAAAGGCGCTGTTTAAAACACTTACCACGGATTTCAGCTGGCTTGATGATTATATCAATAAAATGGTTTGGACCTTGGCCAACCTGTTTCCGTTGTGTCTGATGAAAAGCGTGGAGACGATCCGTATAAAAAAACGATTTTTCTGGGATGCCAATAAAATTTCAGGCATTTACGGATTGGGAGCCAATATGAACGCTGAGGCGTATCTGGGATTTAACGCCTTTAACAGTCAGAAAGTTACAGGATCGGATGTAATAGATTTTCTTGAACTTCGCCGCCAGTATGCCAAGGGGCATATTTTTGACGACGAACTGGCTGAAATGGTGTTTTATCCCCCGAAAAAATAAAAATATCAACATCAAGGGTAAGTGAATACCTATTGGTTATGGGATTGAAAGTGGATGCTAAACTTACCCGATGGATATTATGCGCCGAAATGAGCTCAAGCAGAGAGGTGACATGAATTTTGAGACTATTTCATTAATTAGAGAGGATAAGATAGGGATTATCACCATTGACCGTCCAGATCGGTATAATGCTTTGGACCTGCAAACCGAAATCGAAATCGGATCAGCTATGGATGAGCTGGATGATGAGAGCATAAAGGGTGTAATGATAACCGGTGAGGGGGAGAAGGCCTTTTCAGCCGGGGCCGATATTGTTCCTTATCTAGAGATGAATCTCGTTAAATCCATTCCATACATGAAGAAATTGAAAGAGGTCTTGTGGAAAATCGAGAATTTTAATAAGCCCGTGTTGGCCGCAATTAATGGTTTCTGTTTGGGAGGCGGTCTCGAGTTGGCGCTGGCGTGCCATTTCAGAATTGCTTCCGATAAATCCGTCTTTGGATTTCCTGAAATCGATGTGGGTGTCTTCCCTGGAAATGGCGGAAGCCAAAGGCTTGCCAGATTGATAGGTAAGGGAAGGGCTTTATGGTATGTAGCCACCGGGGATCAAATAAAGGCTGAAGATGCGCTTGCACTGGGTATTGTTCACAAAATTGTTCCCCGTGCTACTCTCTTGGACAGTTGCAAAGATTTCTTATTGAATAATCTATTCAAAAAACCTCCCATCGCTCTTTATGCCGCCATTACCTCCATTAATAAAGGGGTAGAGATGGACCTAGATTCCGCATGCCAGTTGGATTTGGATTTGGCCTCGTTATGCATGGGAACGGAAGATTTTAAAGAGGGCGTAAAAGCATTCGTGGAGAAACGGAAGCCTAAGTTTAAAGGCGTTTGACTAAGATAATGTTCTATGGGGACAAGGTAGGCAAATATGAGACTTAAAGATAAGAAGGCTATAATTACCGGAGCGGGAAGAGGTATCGGCAGAGCTATTGCCATTGCCTTCGCCAAAGAAGGCGCCGACGTAGCAATTAATTATCACAGCAATGACAAGGCCGCGAGGGAAGTGGTGAAAAAAATATCAGAGATGGGGCGGAAGGCCATTGCCGTGAAAACGGATGTAAGCGACTACCGGGACGTTCATGCCATGGTCGATAGAACTGTTAATGAACTCGGCGGTGTGGATATCTTGGTAAACAATGCCGGTATTTCCCAGCCTGCGATGCTTTTAAAGATGACTGAAAAATCCTGGGATAAGATTATCAGCATACACTTGAAGGGCACGTTTAATTGTACTCAGGCCGCTGCAAAGTATATGAAAGAAAAAAAATACGGCAAAATCATTAATGTGATATCTACGGCCGGCGTATTTGGTACTGTGGGGCAGATCAATTATGCATCCGCCAAAGCCGGTGTCATCGGGTTTACTAAATCTGCTTCCAGGGAATTGGGGAGATACGCAATTAATGTTAATGCAATTTGTCCCGGTGTTACGGCCACAGAGATGACCAACAAGGTGAGAAGCGATGAGAAACTAAAACAAATCTATCTTTCAAGGATTCAACTGGCGCGATTTGGGGAACCTGAGGAAGTTGCAGCCGCTATTCTGTTTCTTGCATCCGATGATGCCAGCTATGTTACCGGTCAGGTGCTGTCGGTAGATGGCGGATATATCGGATAGTTTCCAGATATGCGCGAAATGGCAGCAGTGGTTAGGCAAAAAGCGGCCCGGATGGGCGAAGATGGTTCTCGAGTATGGAATATATAAACGAGGAAGGGGGTGTAATGAAAATAAGTGATATTGTATGCATAAGTGCATGCCGGACGGCAATGGGAAGATTCGGAGGCAAATTAAAAGATCTGAACGTTCGGGAATTGGGAACAATAGCCATGTCAGGGGCTTTAGAGCGTGTCGGAATTAAAGGCGATATCATCGATGAGGTAATAGCGGGACATTGCCGTCAGGCGGGCAATGGCCCCAACCCCGCGAAAATTTCATCGGTTCTGGCGGGTATCCCCCAGGAAGTTCATGCCGTGACGATTAATTGTGCATGCCCGTCCGGCCTGAAAGCAGGAATCCTGGGTGCTCAAAGCATTCTCCTAAAAGAAAGGGATACCGTAATGGTTGCGGGTATGGAGAGTATGAGCACTATCCCCTATTTGTTGAAGAATGGCAGATGGAATGGATTCAGAATGGGAGATCAGGTACTGCTGGACGGGTGGAACGATACCCGGGATGTTGTCTGCGATATGATGATGGGCGAAACCGCGGAAAATCTGGTGGAAAAATATAATATTTCAAGAGAGGAACAAGATGAATTCGCATTGAACAGCCATAAAAAAGCCGCCAGGGCTTCCGATGAAGGGTGGTTCGATGATGAAATCGTGCCCATAACGATTCCGGGGAGCAAAAAGAAGCCTGAAGAAATTTTCGTTAAGGACGAACCCATACGAGGCGATACGACTTTGGAAAAAATGGCAAAACTGCCGGCTGTTTTCAAAAAGGGCGGATCGGTGACAGCCGGAAATTCATGCGGGTTAAGTGACGGCGCCAGCGCCATGATTCTGATGACAAGGGAAAAGGCGGAATCATTGGGACTGAAACCGTTGTTTTCATTAACAGGCTATTCTTCGATCGGTGTTGAGAACGCCTATATGGGAGATGGGCCATCGATTGCCATACCGGAGGCCCTGTCGAAAGCCGGTTTGAAACTTGACGATATGGATCTTATTGAAGTTAATGAAGCCTTTGCCAGTCAGATTATTGCGAATGAGAGGGTGTTGTCCTGGGATCGTTCAAAACTGAATATCCATGGGGGTGCGATTGCTTTGGGACATCCGACGGGAGAAAGCGGTGTGAGAATTTTGGTGACCCTTTACCATGCGTTAAAGCGGGTTGGAAAAGAACTTGGTGTAGCGAGCATATGCGGAGGCACGGGCGTTGCATGCGCTATGGTAATTAAGAGGGAAAAATAGAAAAATAAATTTTATGATTGAAAGGATGTGCTGAATAAGTGACATTCCCATTTCGTGTGGTTTAGATTTAAAGCATCTTTCATGAAAGTTCCTCCTTTGTGAATTTGAGCGGTTCACTTTAGGAGGAACTTCCATTTATTCCCGTAAATGTCAAACTTTGATGAGTCGCCCGGCATAGCCGGGGGTTTTCCTTGGAGAAATAAAAAAGAAAGGGGGTATATTATAGCATGCATTTAAAAACAGCTTTATATTTAGCCATACAAAGACACCCAGACCAAAAAGCCGTAATAGAGGGGGATAAAGAATATACATATACTCAGTGGGGAGAAAGAATATACAGGATAGCCAATTCATTGAGGCGAATTGGTGTTAAAAAGGGAGATAAGATAGCAATTGCATTAAAAAATCACGAACAGACAGTTACGGCAATGATGGCAATTCAGATCATTGGTGGAATTGCCGTGATGTGTAACCCCAAAAGCATTTCAGACCGGATTAAATATTTTTTAAAAAATTCAGATGCAAAAGGAATTATTTTCGAAAAAGATACAGCCAAAGTTGCAAGTAGCGCTTTAAAAAATTCTCCAAAATGCCGCCTCCATATCAGTATCGATACGGATGATTTAACTATAGACAATACGATTCTTTTTGAGAAGTTGGTAGAAGACGGTAATTCTGAAGAACCAGAAAGTCAGGTAAAAGAAGATGACGTAGGTATTATCATATATACTTCAGGTACTACCGGGGAACCAAAAGGAGTGCCGATTACGCATAAGATGACTTTTCATAGAGCAATAGCTAATGCAATAAGCGCAGGGATTAATAAAGAAGATAATCATAAAGTTATAGGGCTTATGCCGCTATTTCACACAATAGGAATTCATGGTTCCTTTATATTTTCTATACTTTATGACGGAACATATTTTCCCGTCGCTGATTTTATTCCAGACGATGTCATCTCTTTGATTAAAAAGGAAAAAATTACTCACGTATTTGCATCACCAACGCATTATCATATGATTTTAAGTTCGGAAAAATGGGAAAAAGAATCAGGGGAATGTATTAAGTATGCCATGTATGCAGGCGCGCCGATGGAAACATCATTAATAGAAAAATGTTGCAAAGAAATTACAGAAAATTTAGTTCATATTTATGGAAGTTCTGAAATGTATCTTATGGGATGTCTTCAAAATTGCAAAAAATATCCAGGGGCAATAAAGAAAACACTATTTCAGAATATAAGAGTTATTAAGTTTATGGGAAATCCTGAAGATACTGTTAAGTATGGTGAAGAGGGTGAGGTAATTGCTGATCTTAGATCTCCAGAGGCTTTTTCAGGATATCTTAATTATAAAAAAACAAAAACTGAGAAAGCTTGTAAGAATGGATGGTTTTACACCGGGGATATAGCAAGATTGGAACGTGGACCGCTAATATACGTTAGTGGGAGATCTGATGATATGATTATTTCTGGTGCGGAAAATATTCATCCAGCAGAGGTAGAAGATGTCCTGCTAATGCATCCGGATGTTTCAGAGGCGGCCGTCATAGGGGTACCGGATGAACGATGGGGTGAGATTGTAATGGCATTTATTGTTTCACCAAAGGATTCATTAAAAGTTGAGGAACTTGATGAGTTTTTTAAAAAGAATCAAAAGATAGAAAATTGGAAACGACCCAAAAAATATAGGTTCGTTCAAACACTCCCAAAGAATGAAAGCGGAAAATTGCAACGGTTTATACTGAGAGAAATGAAATAGTAAATAGAGCCAATTTCAAAACGTTTTGTTAAATGTTAATTCAACAAGCGATGAGGAACAATAGTCTTTCAAACAGGCTATTTAAAATATGGGCCTATCCGGATTTCCCAAAGACCCTAATGCACAGAAAGTATAGGACAAACAAAAAAATAATAAAACTGGTTGATAGGGCTTAGCCGATGCCCGATTGTAAGGCAAATGGCGTAGGCCTCCATTACAAATAGAAAAAAGGAGAATATCATGGATCCGGAAGTTAAATGTGCCTGGTGTGCGGAGATAACGACACCCGTATTAAAAGTTGAAAAAAAACAGGCAGGCGTTGTCAAGGAGAGAAGGTGCGGTAATTGTGGTAAAATTCTGGCTGCATATCTCGATGATGAGGGCGATTTTATTAAAGGCATTCGAAAGTTTGAAAATTAAATAACAAGCGGATTTATTAATATTTATTGGAGGGGCATATGGCGGAACAAATCAAGCAGGAAGAGCAGATAGCGCAGTTGGCAGAGGCGACATTGACCGATGAATGGGTCACGGAGTGGGAAGATCGAATTGGGCTGGATCTTCGGGTTGGAAATACGTTTAATAGCAATGCCTCATACGAGGCCATCAGAAATTTTGCAAACGGTATTGGGGATTCAAACCCACTTTATAGAAATGAGCAATATGCCGGGAATACAAAATACGGAGCCTTGACGGCGTCTCCCAGTTGGGTCGCCAGCGTATTTCCGCACTGGGTCTTGCAAGGCCTCCCAGGCGTTCATGCCGATCATTCAGCATCGGATTGGGAGTTTTTGAGGCCGGTATACATCAATGACCGGATCACCCCAAAGTGTAAATTCGTGGGATTCGACACAAAAACCAGCAAATTTGCCGGAAAAACCGTGTTTGAATATCAAAAATTTGAGTACTGGAATCAGAGAGATGAACTTGTTTCTCAAGGATATAACCTGCTTGTAAGGTATGAGCGGCAGACAGCAAAAAAACAGACATCCGAGGGAAAGGGAAAATATGATCATATTCAGTTGCCGCACCCCTGGACGCCGGAGGAACAAGAAAAAGTAGATCAGGACTGCCTGGCGGAGGAAATACGAGGTTCAAAGACACGTTACTGGGAAGATGTGAACGTCGGTGACCAACTCAAACCGGTCGTAAAAGGGGTATTCGGGCTAACCGATATGATCGCTTATTGTGTGGGCGCGGCCCCTGTCCAGCTAGCCGCGCACGGCACTCAGTTGCGAACCTACAAAAGCCATCCTGCATGGGCTTTTCGTGACCCGCTCCTTGGCTCATGGGAACCGGTTTATGGGGTACATTATCTGGTGTCGGCGGCAAAGGGCGTGGGTGCAGCCTATGCCTATGACGTCGGTGTTCAGAGGAACTGCTGGATGGTGAATTTATTTACCAACTGGATGGGGGATGAGGGCTGGTTGAAGTCCTGTTCTTCCCAGTACCGTCAGTTTGTTTATCTTTCCGATTCAGTATGGTTTAAGGGAAAGGTAACCAAAAAGTACGAAGATGAAAGCGGTGAGTACTGTGTCGATATCGAAGCTCACGGAGTCAATCAGAGGGGTGATGACACGATTCCTACAACTGCAACCGTTATTCTTCCATCGAAAGAGCATGGAACATCCCCCGTTGAAAAAAGACTGCCCGATAAAGAATACCGGGGAACCGGAAAAGGAGTGTTTTTCTAATTCGAAGGAATAAACCACTGGCATGCCAGTGGTATGAACAATGGCTATGCCATTGATTAGAAGCCATTTCAAAACCTAATCAATTGTGGTCGATTTAATACCAGCAACAATATACAGTATGTTAACAATCTAGACTTTCATAGTGTTTTTGTGTATTAAGCTATTGGAGGTGATACAATGGCCGAATACACTCGATTCATAAATGATGAGCAATGGAAACTGTTGAAACCACTGCTCCCAAAGCCCAAAACTAATCCAAAAGGAGGACAGCCCGCAATAGACAACCGGCAAGTCCTGGAAGGCATATTATGGGTTCTGCGTACCGGGGCCAGATGGCAAGATCTACCGGATCGATATCCAAGCCCGACCACATGTTGGAGGCGACTGCGTCTATGGGAAGACCAGGGCGTGTGGCTGGACGTATGGCGTAAATTCTTGTCCATGCTGGATTCAGATGGGTTGCTGGACTGGGAAGAAGCCTTTATCGACGGCAGCTTCGCACCAGCAAAAAAGGGGGCGCTTGTGTCGGAAAAACCAAAAAAGGAAAAGGAACGAAGTGGATGGTGGTGGTCGACGGCCAAGGTATTCTTCTGGGAAGCATCCTTGCCTCGGCATCCCCGGCGGAAGTAAAGTTGGCTGAAAAAACCCTTGATACAATCAACGTTCCTCGGGCTGGTCGAGGCCGACCGAAAAAGCGCCCCAAAAGGCTTATCGCCGATAAAGGGTATGACAGTGATCCGCTTCGAAAACGGCTTAAACGCTTGTAGATTGATATGATTGTGCCACATAGACGCAATCGAACGAAGAACAAAAAGCAAGATGGTAGAAAGCTGAGAAGATACCGAAAACGTTGGAAAGTGGAGCGCACGTTCGCATGGCTCGGTAATTTTAGACGCTTGGTGGTCAGATATGAGCGCCATATTAAGATGTATCAAGCTTTCTTTCACCTTGCCTGCCTTATGATTGTGTTAAACAGGTTTTGAAATGGCTTCTAGTGACGAGAAAAAAGAAATCTCCTACAATGAGAGCGCCAACTACTCAGTGAAGGAGATTTCAAGATGGAACGTTTCCATAGGTTATCACATTCAATTTGGGATTTTAAGTATCATATCGTTTGGATTCCGAAATACCGTCGTAAAGAGCTATATGGAAAAAAGAGACGGATAGTGGTCAACACAATCAAACAATGGGCTCGAATCAAGGGGATAGAGATCATCGAAGGCCAAGCGATGCCGGATCATATTCACCTTTGCCTTTCGATCCCACCCAAATATTCAGTGGCCCACACCATTGGTCTTTTGAAAGGCAAGAGTGCATCGGAAGTGATGAGTTTTGGGAGCAAAACAGCCGAATGGTAAGGGGCCGGACATTTTGGGCACGCGGTTTCTGTTTTAGCACAGTAGGTCTTGATGAAGAAAAGATACGGGAATATATCAGAAATCAAGAACATATGGATAAACTCGGCGAGGAACCAGAACTTTAAATTAAGCTGAAAGAGTGGTTGGTATGAGACCCCCCTTTCAGGGGGTCTCACGATACCACCAGTTTACTGGTGGTATTCATTTATATTAAATTCAAAGGAAACTGTTAAAATGCGGCTAGAATATAAAACGTTTGAAGACGCAAAGAATAAATTCAAATGGAGTGAAAGGTGGGAGGTTTTTGATAAGGATCGGTCAAATTTAAATATAGCCTATGAATGCGTGGACCGGCATATCAAGGATAAAACTGCAATAAGGTTGAAGAATAGCGATGGTTCGATAGAGTCATATACGTTTAGTGAGCTCTCAGACTTGACGTCGAAGTTTGCAAATATGTTAGGAAGGCAAGGTGTAAATGCAGGGGACAGGGTTGGTATTGTTCTGAATCCTTCCATTGAGTATTATGTCAGCTTTTTTGGAACCCTGAAGAGAGGTGCAGTGGCCGTACCATGTTATTCTCTTCTCGGTCCGGAAGGACTGGGATACAGGCTTGGAGACTCGAATGCCAAAATCGCTATAATAAGCAGGGACAGGGCAGGCGTCATACCATCAGGGTTGGTATCAACAGTGATTCACTCCGAAGAATTGATAGAAACGATTCAAAAAGAAAAAGCTGTATACGAACCCAGGACATCTGCCGATACACTGGCATTGATACAGTTTTCCAGCGGTACTACCGGCCAACCCAAGCAGGTACTTTACAATCATTCTGCAATGTCGGTGGCAGCCGTATTTACGAGGTTTTGGCTGGGGCTGAAAGAAGGTGACCGCTATATCTGCACCTCTTCACCGGCATGGGGCCATGGCATATGGTATGGAACGGTAGGCCCTTTAATATACGGAAATGGAATTGGGGCCTTTTCGGGAAAATTCAATCCTGAAATGCTGCTGGAGGCCTTTGAGCAGTTTGAGGTTACGGTGACTTCAAACATTCCCAGAGTATATAAGATGATAATGGAGTGCGATAAAATCGACAATTACGATTTGAAGCTCAGAAGGCTCACTTATACCGGAGACGGAATAGAAAAAGAGGTGGTAACCTATTTCCAGAAGAAATTGGGTTTATATATTGGAAGTACATATGGAAATACTGAATCTGGGCCTATAGTTCTTGATTATGCTTTCGATGACTGGAAACCAAGATTGGGAAGTGCTGGAAAAGCAATCTTGGGAGTGAAGATCGGCATACTCGACGAAGATGGAAACCTCTTGCCGGCGGGAAAAATCGGTCAGGCGGCCGTATGGAGAAAGAATGAATGGAACGGAATCGGTGATTACGGATATCTCGATGAAGATGACTACTTCTGGCCAAAGGGAAGGAGTGATGATGTGATCAAGTCGTCAGGGTATCGGATCGGTCCTTTTGAGATTGAAAACGTACTTGAAAAGCATAAGGCGGTTGAAAGATCGGCCGTAATAGGAAGCCCCGATAAAGAACGCGGAGAGATAGTCAAGGCATTCATCGTAGCTGTCCCTAACGTCGATAAAACAGAAGAGTTAAAAAAAGACATACAGGAGTTCGTAAAGAGCGTATTAAGCTTCCACGAATATCCAAAAGAGATAGAATTCGTCGATGATCTACCTCAAACACCTGACGGCAAATTGAAAAGAAAAGCCCTAAAAGCATTGGAATATGAAAGAAAAGGCAAAAAACTGAAGTAGATCGTAAATGGGGAGGTTGCAGAATGGGTACTATAGATTTAAAAAAACTTAAAATACGGTCGCTGAAAGAAGGTGATGTGGGTAGCGTCGTTAAAATCGATGCAGAAGTACTAGGGCAGGAACGGACTGAATTTTATCAAAGAAAGTGTAAAGGTGCGACTGACAGTTCGGACCAATTGGTAACATCTTTGGTGGCAGAATACGAAGGACAAATCATTGGCTTTGTCATGGGTAATTTATACTTGGGAGAGTATGGCATACCGGAGAAAACGGCTTCCTTGGATACGATAGGGGTGAGTCCTGATTACCAGAAAAAGGGAATCGGTTCAGAGCTGATAAAAACGTACATTGAAAAATTAAGAAAAGCAGGGGTAGAGAAAATTTATGGAATGATTGAATGGAACGATTGGAGCATGTTTATGTTATTTGAAAAGTGCGGGTTTGTTCCTTCGAGAACGATTAATTTAGAGCTTAAGGTCTAAAAGTCGGTGACAATGCCGAATGTTTCGGAGGGAGCGATCCTAACCGCCATCTGTACCGCCGAGGGAGAAAGGCAGCCCCGCAGGGGCGGAGGGCGGACGATGCCAATCAGGTGGACGCCGCCTTCGGTAAGTTTGGCGAGTATATCCTATCAAAGAGGAAGCTTATGAGTTATGAAAACATTATTTTAGACGTATCCGAAGGCATCGGTACTATCACATTCAATCGACCCAAGGCGTTGAACGCCCTCAACCAAGCGCTGCTGAAAGAGTTTTCGGATGCACTCGATGCCGTTTCCCGGGATGAGGAGATTCGCGTTCTGGTTCTGACCGGGGCCGGAGAGAAAGCCTTCGTGGCCGGTGCGGACATCACAGACCTGGCGACCTTCAACGCACTCTCCGCCCGCTATTTTTCGGGAACCGGCCACGGTGTTATCGGGAAGCTTCAGGAACTGGCAATTCCCGTGGTCGCGGCCGTCAACGGTTTTGCCCTGGGCGGCGGCAGCGAGATCGCCCTCGCCTGTGATTTTATCTATGCCTCGGAAACCGCCACGCTGGGGCTGCCGGAAATCACGCTGGGTATCATTCCCGGTTTCGGGGGGACCCAGCGCCTGCCCAGACTAATCGGCAGGAACATGGCCAAGGAGCTTATATTTACGGGCCGGATGATCACCGCCGAGGAGGCCATGACGATCGGCATGGTGAACCGCGTATGCCCCCCCGAGGCATTGATGGGGGAGGTTATGGAAACGGCGCGGAAGATGGCTTCAATGGGCAAGGTCGCCCTGAGGGCCGCCAAGATGGCAGTCGGGAGGGGGCTTGACGTGAGCCTGGCCAATGGTTGCGCCCTGGAGATCGATGCGTTTTCGCTCTGCTTTGCCAGTGAAGACGCCGGAGAGGGCACCACGGCTTTCCTCGAGAAACGCAAGGCCGTATTCAAGGCTCCTCTGAACAGGTAAGCCGGGGTGGTGGTAGCGAACCGCACCGGAAGGATCGCCTGCCGCATCCGCAGAGGTCTGTGCTTATCGAAGCTTATCGGTTTGAGATCAGTGAAAAACTGAAAACTACCGGCTGGAAGCCGGTAGGTTCAAAAGTCGGCTGAAAGCCCGACTAGGGGTCTTTAACTTTGAATTCTTCATCTTCTTTTGCAAGATCTTGGGATTCTATGTACTCCATAATCATTTCATCGGTAATATTACCGGAACTTGCTACAAAAAAGCCACGCGCCCACAGATGCCGACCCCAACACCGGCGCTTCAAATGGCTGTATTCCTATAACAATTTCCTCGAACTCTTTCCTTTGATGCGCTGCATCATCTGACTGGAGGATATATGCGCAGGACACGAAACAAACAGATGCACATGTTCTTTCCCTATGTGCCCTCTTATTATCTCAACTTCCAATTCGGCGCATATATCTCTCACGATCTGCCGAAGCCGCAAGGCAACCTCGCCCCGAAGCAACTGCTTCCTGTACTTCGTGATCCAGACCAAATGATATTTGATGTCGAATCGGGTATGAGCGGTGCGCCTGTAGTGTTCCATACCCCTTTCTTACTAAAGTTGTCGCCTGAAGGCGAGGGATTTAATATCCCAAAACGAGACTATTAATTTGATAAATTGAACCACTGCTGTCCAAAATAATCCGGAAATCCGGAATCGCTCTTTGACATTTCAACCGTTTAGTATTTGAAAACCGTCAAATTCAGAATCAGGTTCCCATTCTCAGTTGATGCTGTCCAAGACCTTTGAAGGGAAGTAGATTTTGGACAGACTCGGGCCTTATCGGAAAAACATCGAAGGGGTGATCAATCCAGCCCCATAAATCCCGGTAAGTAAACAGATTCCAGCGGAGAAAGGCCACCAGGTTCGACAGCGACCAGCCGAATTTGGCCTTGAAGCTGAGATACTTGATCAGCAGCATGGCGATCAATGCTGTCCAAATCTGGATGAACAGCGCATTCTCAGTGGTCCCGACAAAGGTTTTCACTTTCAGATTCTGCTTGAGGGCCTTGAAAAACAGTTCGATCTGCCAGCGGTCTTTGTAGATGGCCGATATGGTTGTGGCGCCCAAATCCATGTGGTTGGTCAAAAGGATGATCTCCCGATTCTGCTCCTTGTCCCAGACCACCACCTTACGCAGGAGGTGCGGGCATCTTTTCTGGGCATAGTAGCCGTTGAACCGGATCAGTTCATCGGCAAGAATATTGCGGTTGTAGGGCACACTGCGTGTCTCGACGACGGTGTAATCGGCGTTGTCCTTTAAGCGGGTAACGAAAAAGATCTGGTTTTCCGTCCAGTAGGCAAACAGCTGGTAGTCATTGTACCCCCGGTCCATGGCCACGATGGAGTAAGGGGACAGCGGGACCTGGCGGGCGATGGTGACATCGTGCTTCTTACCGTTGGAAATGTACGCGTATGTGGGCAGATATCCATCATGATCCAACAGCAGATGGAGTTTCACGGCACCTTTGGTACGGCGAAACTTGGCCCACGGAAACAAGGACAGGCACAGCGAGATGGTGGAACTGTCCAGCGACAGGAGCTTGTTTTTGAAACGGAAGCGATGTTTGCCCGGCCCCGCCATCTTGCAGGTGTCAAGGGTCTGGTAAAACAGGTCGCGGTACAACTGCCAGGGGCGATGGGCATTGGCATAGGATAAGGTGGATTTGTTGGGAGCCTTTTTGACGCCCAAGTGACGGAGTTTTCCCAGGCAGCAGGACAGCCCGCCGCAGATTTCGCGTAAACTCTTAGCTTGGGCAAGTTGGCAGAAAAGCATGGCTACGAAATGATCCCAGCTGCTGAAGCCTTTGGCATACCGCTCGGCTTGATGACGATAAACCAGGTTGAAAAATTGTCCGCGATGAAACAAAGCCACCAGTTGACTGAACAGACTTGCCTGTCGTACCATCGGTCTGCCTCCTTGTTTTGGCTAACGGTTTTTTGTCGCGATTAAACCATGCCTCACAAGGGGGCTTTTTTTCAAGTGCTCAGTGAACTACTTCCGCTTAGAACTTATTTTGGACAAGAGTGAAATTGAACTATACCCATCGCCTGTGAAATTCGTCCGAAGAGAGAGGAGAGAACTAATCTAATACTGAATGCTGTTCATAAATTAGAAAAGAGAAAAGAAAAACATATGTGGCCACGACGGTTGGCGGTGGCTGTATTCTGGGTGCCGATGTTTCAAGAGACGCTGATGAACAAGCGTTAACGGATGCATATCAGACCTACAAGAATGAAGCCCGGAATTTAAATCCGGCCATTCACCTGAGACCGTGAATATGGATGGCTGGAAAGCTACCCGAAAGGCCTGGAAATCGCTTTTCCCAGCGGTGGTTATCATTTGTTGTTTTTTACATGTGTTCATCAAAATTCGTGACCGTGCCAAAAAGAAATACCGGGATATCTACGAGAATGTCGTCGCCTCCAAACTATGGGATTGTTACCGTGCCAAAAGCAAGGGATCGTTTGGTCAAAGAATAAGAAGACTGATCGAATGGTGCGAAAGCAACGATGCACCATCCGTAATCATCGGCCCCTTAACGAAACTACGGAAAAACATTGCTTCCTACCGGGTGGCCCATGACCATCCGAAAGCCCATCGAACCAGTAATATGGTCGATCGGTTAATGCAACGGATGGATCGCCACCTGTATAGTACCCAATATTTTCATGGATCAGCGGATTCAGCCCAGTTGAGTATTCGAGGTTGGACTCTGATCAACAACTTTGCTCCGTTCAATCCTCGAACCGCAAATGTCTTCAATGGATTGAAAAGCCCGGCTGAACGGTTAAACCAATTCAGATATCACGATAACTGGCTGCAAAATTTGTACGTTTCGGCTTCTTTGGGTGGGTACCGGAGCCCTCCCCAAAATCCGATATAATCAGAATAAAAATTATATCTCGAATTAGGTGCTATATGGAAATTAAAATACTTGGAATCTCGGGCAGCCCGGTAGCAGATGGAAATGCTGAGGTATTTTTAAACAATATCCTTGATTTTGCGGAAAAGTATGACGTGCCGTTCGATGTGCGAACGGAGGCTGTTTATCTATCAACGTATGAAGTTGAAGATTGTATCCATTGCAACTTCTGCCTTACTAAGCAAATACCGGGAAAATACTGTTCGATTAATGATGAGATGCAGGAAATTTACGAAAAAGTTGCACATGCGGATATCATTTTATTGTTAAGTCCTGTTTATTTCATGCGCACCAGCGGCAGGATGGCCGCTTTTATTGACAGGCTAAGGGTCTTTATTTTCGGAAATATTACGGGCGGAATGCTGAAAAACAAAATAGGAGTGAGCGCAGCGGTTGCCTGGTTGAGGAACGGCGGATTTGAAACAACACACATGTCGCATCATTTTGCATTTCTGACCCTTGAAATGATACCGGCCAGCGCGCACAACTGCATCAGCCCCATGGGAGCCTCTGCTTATTCGAGTCCTGATGGAACCGGAATGTTCGATAAAAAAATACGGCTGGGAGTTGAGCATGATACGGCCGGGCTGGAATCCGGGAGAATGATTATGAAGCGCGCCATTGAACTTTCCTGCTTGGTTAAAAAATAAGATAAGAAATAGGAAAGAAAAGTCTGGAAAGCAACTGAAAGAGAGATGGGGAATGGAATTAAATTTAGCAGGGAAGGTCGCCGTAATTACGGGAGGTTCTTCAGGTATCGGTAGAGAGATAAGCCTCAGCTTTGCAACGGAGGGCGTACACATCGCAATTATAGCCAATGATCAACATAAGGGCGATAAAGTAGTAACTGAATGTAGAAACCGGGGTGTTGACGCTGTTTTTATTGGGTGTGACGTATCTGACGAAAGCAGTTTGCAAGCCGCGGTTAACGATGCAATATTGGAAAAGTTCGGAAAAATCGATATCTTGATTAACAGCGCAGCTCCATATGTCAGGACAGGAGGTCAAATTAATACTATTCTTGAACAAAAACCTGAGATTTCAGAAAGGTTCATTGATGTAATATTGAAAGGGGCCATCCACTCTACGCGTACAGTGCTACCATTCATGATGAGTCAATCTTGGGGCAGAATTATTTACATTGGATCGGATGTCGGAAGGACCGGGGATAGCCATCAACCGGTATATGCCGCTTCCAAGGCTGGGGTTGTAGGACTCATGAAATCGATTGCACAATTTGCGGGACCCCATAATATCATGGTTAATTGTGTAAGTCCGGCCCTTACCCTGACTGAGGAGGATGAGGAGCTTCTTGTAAAAAATTATGGATGGGGAACGGAAGAAGGAAAGAAAAAGCTGACCGGAGCTTATCCCACCCGAAAACTGGCTGTTGCCGAAGACATTGCCAACATGGTGGTTTTTCTCTGCTCGGATCGTGCTTCCGACCTGACCGGTCAAGTTATCAGCGTTAACGGCGGATTCTGTATGATGTGATAAGGGGGGGATGATGATTATAGACGCTCACACACATATCATGCCCCAACGCAGGCTTAATGGGCTATCTTATTGGCTTGGAAAGGTATTTGCTGATCACCCCATGGCCGGCCAGTGTTTTACAGAGGATACGATTGTTGAGGATCTATCTCGTAAAGGTACTGATTACATATTTAATTACGTTTTTTCGTTAAGAGAAAGCGAAACAGAGGAGTTAAATCTCTTCAATAAGTATTTGAGCGAAAAGTTTGCTTCCGTTATTCCCTTTGGTTGCATACATGCTGAAAATAGGAATATACAAGCGATCATTGATTTATGCATTAAAACATTTGGCTTTAGGGGATTCAAACTGCATCCATACGTTCAGGGATTTTCTCCTGATGATGAAAGGTTATTTCCAGCGTATGAAAGAATGGAGGAGCTCGGTGTGATGGTGAATATTCACACCGGATTCGATGAGTATTATCCCCAAAAGGAAAAAACCATTACCCTTTCCATGATCGAAGGTCTGATCTGCAGATTTCCCTCACTTGATTTCATTTTATCCCATATGTTTTACCCGAGACTGGATGAAGCCGTATACTTGGTGGAAAATTTTAATAACGTGATTTTGGATACGACCAATGTATTTTCCGCAATTATCCAGGATGAAGAAAAAGGTTTAACGATGGATAAGGAAAGGGAACTCCTTTCAGGAGCTTTGAAAAAATGGAGCCAACGGATGGTGTTCGGTACTGATTATCCTGCAGGAATGAGCACCCTTGACGGTATTTACAGAGATCTATGTGCATTCGGTTTAAGCAAGAATGTGAAACAGGATATATTGTGCAGTACGGCCGAAAACCTTGTCAAAGGAAAAAACGTTTGACAAGGAATAATGCAATCTGAACAAAAAAGGCAAAGATGTTGGCTTGAATAATCGGCATATTATAAAAAGCTGGACAAAGGAGAGTAAATATGGATCATCAGTATATACGGGCAGGCCTGGATGACGGAATCGCTACAATCATACTTCACCGCAAACCACTAAATGTCCTAAATATTGCCATGATGGAAGAGATAAATGTGGCTTTGAAAGCGTTCATGGAAAGTAAGGTCAAACTCTTAGTTTTCAGGGCGGAGGGAAAGGCCTTCAGCGCCGGTGTGGAAGTCTCGGAGCATATGGGGGGGCAGGCTGAAAGGATGATTGAGGTTTTCCATGGCATGTTTCGGCTCATGGATAAGCTGAGTGTGCCATCTATTGCCGTTATAAACGGTATGGCTTTGGGTGGCGGGTGCGAGTTGGCGATTTATTGCGATATGGCCATTGCTTCTGAAAAGGCCACGATTGGTCAACCCGAAATTCAAGTCGGCGTCTTTCCGCCTATTGCCGCTCTGGTTATGCCGCATATCATGGGCAGGAAAAAGGCAATGGAGTTGTTGCTGTCAGGTGATATTATATCTGCGCGGGAGGCAATGGAACTGGGGCTGATAAACAAAGTTGTGGATCATAAAGAGCTGGAAGCTGAAGCTGCGGCCTTTATAAAGAAATTTGCGAAAAACAGCGGTATCGTTCTCAAATTTACCCGCTCAGCACTTATGGAAAGAACCATCGAAAAACAAGGGAAAGATTTGGTATCCATCGAAGATATATATTTCAACAAACTAATGAAAACCCACGACGCAAATGAGGGCCTCCGGGCTTTCATCGACAAAAGAAAGCCGAAGTGGGAAGACAAATAAAAAATGATGATTTATGACGCTCACATTCATTTTCTCTTTAAATGCGCTTCCTCTAAACTGAAATGTAAATTCGCATACCTAAATGAAATAGGTGTCGGGGGTTTTGATGCTTTGATCATTCCCGAATATCCTGCCGTACTAAAGACCGTTCGTCACATGGTCCCTGAAATCTATCATAAGGAGGTGGATCTGGAAATCCTTCACAGACAGAAGGACAGTATCCATATATTAAAAAAAGAAAAGGGTACTGCGATCGTACCATTTCTAGATGCCCGGTATATTGAAACGGATATTGAGAGAAAGTTCAGGATGTATCATGAACAGGGTTTCAGGGGGCTGAAGTTGCTATATGTCCCGGAAGAAGACAAGGTGTCGAAATTCGGCGGTATGGAAAATGCCTTCGGAAGATCCCTTGCCCAATCGGAAAAGGTCACCTCAATGCTTGTCGATTGCGCCTCTTATTATGGTATGCCGGTTTTAATGCATGTTGATTTAAGACGGTATGCTGAATTCACTGAGAACCTGCTGAAAAACCATCCTCGAACTAGTTTTAATATCGCCCATTTTGGTTTTTCCAGGAGGAAAATCGCTCCATTGCTGGATCGGTATCCGAATTGCTACACCGATATGGCTTCGCTGGTGCCTTATATCAAAAAACAACCATCGGCATACCTGGATTTTGTAAAACACTACCGGGAGCGGATTCTCTACGGCAGCGATGGTTTAATCGGCCGTCCTGAAATCATTCTAAAGACATCAAGATTTGTTATCGGCTGGTTGAATGGCATGGGAATATCTGGAAAAATATTTTATGAAAATTATATGGATTACCATAAAAAGAACACTGAACCATATCCAGTTGCGGCTCGCTCACCATTAAAGGGGAAAAAGTCCAATTAAGTCATTTGATGAACAGGATAGTGATATGTGAAAAGGAATGGGTATGAATGATCCAGGAAATGAAAAACCGGCGCTTTTAATTATCGACATGGTTAAAGATACATTTAAGGAAGCTGGAAAGCTTCCCATAACCCCGTTGGCAGAACGGCTCATCTATCCTATTAACCGACTTATCGGTGGCTTCCGGGTAAATAACTGGCCCATTGTTTTTTCCACGGATGCATTCAATGAAGATGATTTTATTTTTAAGGCGAAAATGAAGCCCCATTCGTTGGCAGGAACAAAAGGGGCGGAAGTGATTGATGAATTGGATCGTAAGGAAGATGATCTTTGGTTGCCAAAGCCGCGGTTTTCCGCTTTTTTTAAAACCGGGCTTGAACATTGGCTTCGTGATAGGGAGGTGACACTCTGTGCGGTCACCGGCATTGCAACCAATTTTTGCATATTGACGACCGCTCTTGACGCGGTTTGCCATGATTTTAAAACTGCTCTTGTAGAAGACTGCACCGCCGCTTCATCGGAAAAAATTCATCGCCGAACATTGGATAACTATCGCAGAAACCCGATATATCCTTTATTAAGAGTAACTGCATCCAAAGAACTGATGCGGGAATTAACCGGGAAAGGCGAGATTGAGTATGGATAACCTTGTCCCTGACGGGATAAGATATTTTTTAAGGTCATAGCTTATGAAAGGAGTCGGATGTTATGGAGATCAAAAATGTATGTATACTTGGTAGCGGGCTGATGGGAAGCGGAATTGCGCAGGTTTGCGCACAGGCCGGTTATTCCGTTGCCTTATATGATATTGAACAGCGATTTATTGATAATGGATTGAAAATTATCAATAAAAACTTAACCCGAAATGTGGAAAAGGGTAAGCTGTCCCAAAGTGAAGTCGATGATATTTTGGGCCGGATTGCTCCGACATTGGAATTAAAAGCTGCCGCCGGCAATGCGGATATCGTCGTTGAGGTGGTAATTGAAGTTATGGATGTTAAAAAAAAACTGTTTGTCGAACTCGACAACATTGTTCCGGGTCATTGCCTCTTTTTTACCAATACATCCGGTTTAAGTATCACTGAACTGGCTGCCATGACCCAAAGGCCTGATCGTTTTATCGGTACACATTTCTTTAATCCTGTTCCGGTTATGCGGCTTTTAGAGATCATCAAAGGCTACGAAACTTCAGATGAAACCCTAGAAATAGCCATGGAATGGGGCAAAAAGATCGGCAAGGAAGCGATAGTTGTAAACGAGGCTCCCGCTTTTGCGGTTAACCGCCTGCTATGCGTCATGCTGAATGAAGCGTTTTTTGCACTGGATGAGGGCGTTGCCACCGCTGAGGATATCGATAAGGGTATGAGTCTGGGTTGCAACCATCCAATCGGACCGTTGGGATTATCCGATCTTATCGGATTGGATACGTTACTCCATATTATGGAAGGGCTCAACAAAGAAATAGGTGATAAATACAGGCCGGCACCTCTTCTTAAGAAACTGGTAAGGGCGGGCCGTTTCGGCAGAAAGAGCGGGAAGGGTGTCTATGAGTATTCAAAGAAACAATGAAAAATCATGTGTATCCCGTGTATTGATTTCAATACGCTATTTCGTTATGAGGATCGAAAATGAAATGGAGCGTCGGCAAGATTATTAGCAAGTGGGCAATGCTGGCCCCTGAGCGTATTGCCCTCATATATGAAGGCACACCCATAACTTACCGTGCTTTGAACCGTGACGTAAACAAGGTTGCGCGTTTTTTCAAGAACAAAGGTCTTAAAAAGGGGGATCGCGTTGCGGTTGATCTGTTCAATTGCCCTGAATTTCTGGCCTGTTATTTTGCTGCGGCAAAGCTTGGGCTAATATTTGTTCCACTGAATTATCGACTTGTGCCGCGCGAACTGGAATACCAGATAAATAGGTGCGGTACGCGTCTACTTGTATTTCATGATAACGTCTTGCAGCACATTGAAAAGATCCGCTCTTCAGTATGTGTGGAAGATGATAAATTTATTTTCCTGAAAACCAACAATATTGAGCGCTCTGATTGTCCCGGCTGGGCCAATGACTATCACGACTGCATACAGAACCGTTCGGTTGCCGAACCAATACTTGAAGAGCCTGTAGATCTGGATGACCCACTTTTGATTCTTTATACATCCGGTGTTACCGGTAATCCAAAAGGGGCGGTAATATCTCATTGCCAAACATATTTTAAAAACTTTCAGATTATTAATTATACGGATATGAGACAGGATGATATGTTTCTATTCCAGTCTCCGCTTTGCCATTCAGCAGGCCTTTGCGCAGCAGCCACGCCCTGTTTTTGCCGGGGTGCTACTCTTCTAATGAGGATGAAATTTGATCCCGTGATTTTTTGCCGGGATATTGAAAAATACAGGGCGACAATAGTGTTCGGATTTACTACGATGTTCAGGTTTATACTTCAGGCGAAGATACTTGATAAAGTCGGTGTGAGCAGTGTCCGAATGCTGTTCGGCGGGGGTGAAAAAACATCCCTGAACATTCTGAAGGCATTCGAGCGAAAGGGACTCTACCTGCAGAGTGGATATGGCCAGACGGAAAATTCCGGCATGGTATTAAGACCACGGGAGTTGCTAAACCGAAAGCCGGATTCATGCGGGCTCCCCAATTTTTTCAGTGAAGTATGGGTACAAGGCCGAAATGGGAAGGAACTTCCCCCCGGGGAAGTTGGTGAATTAGTGGCCACAGGCCCGAATGTGATGAGCGGCTACTGGGATGCTCCCGAGGAGACAGAGAAAGCGATTGTTGACGGGGTGCTTTACACGGGCGATTTGGGATATAAGGATGAAGAGGGTTTCATCTACATTGTCGACCGTGCAAAAGATATGTACCGGAGTGGTGCGGAAAACGTCTACCCGGCGGAAGTTGAAAGCGTTTTATCCGATCACCCAAAGATTGAAAAGGTTGCGATTATCGGGGTTGCGGATGAGACATGGGGGGAGACGGGAAAGGCGTTCATTGTGTGTAATAAAGGTGAAACCATTACAAAGGAAGAAGTTGTCGAGTTTCTTTCCGGGAAGGTTGCCAAGTACAAAATACCCAGGCATATTGAACATATAGACGCGCTTCCTACAACACTAACCGGGAAAATTATAAAAAAGCGGTTAAAACAAATGTGATTGTGTGGAGTGCTATGGGAGAATGAGGAATCAACTTATAAAGACCATAGCGGAATGGTCAAGAAATCGAAAAGGCTTGGTTTTTGCATATTCAATTACCTGGTTATCCATAAAACTAAAGTGATGATTTTTACTTTTATTAGACCACCTGTGACCGCATCTGTCACAGGCTCAAGTTATACTGGCCTCATCCATAACCAAAGGAGGCCAATTATGACAGATTTTTTCATCGACGAAGACTTCCCCTGCAGCCAGGTCGAATTTGACAAACGGTTTAGTACCGAACAAGCTTGCCGAGACTACCTGATCGATATGAAATGGCCAGATGGTTTCAACTGCCCAAAGTGCGGGCATAAAGAATACTGGATCAGTGCAAAGGGTTTATACATATGCACTCGCTGCGAATCGCCCCATTCGCTGACAGCCGGTACCGTGATGCATGGAACCAAAAAACCATTGACCTACTGGTTCAAAGCTATGTGGTGGTTTACAACCCGAAAATCCGGGGTTAACGCTATCAATCTAAAGGACCTGCTGGGTTTGGGAAGCTATCAGACTGCTTGGTCCTGGCTGCACAAACTCAGGCGTTGTACGATACGACAGGGCCGTGAACGACTTTCAGGCACTGTTGAAGTTGACGAATTCGTTATCGGCGGTCAAAAGCCCGGCAAACGTGGCCGCGGTGCCGATGGCAAAACCATCGTGGTTGCGGCGGTTGAGAAAAAGGGCAAAAAACTTGGCCGTATCCGATTGCAAGTGGTGCCGGATTGCTCCGGCGATGTTTTAGATCAATTCGTATCCACCAACGTTGACCCTGGCAGCACAACGATCACCGATGGTTGGAAAGGCTACAACTTCCTTGATGACAGCAGCTACACGCACCATCCGATTGTGGCATCCCGAACCTCAGACAAGGACAGCGTCTTGCCGGGTGTTCATTTGGTGGCATCCTTAGTAAAACGATTAATCCTTGGTACTTTCCAGGGCCGGTTCGGACCCGAACATCTTCAGAGTTATTTGGACGAATATGTGTTTAGGTTTAACCGTCGAACATCCCGTAACATTGGGAAAAAGTTCATGCGAATGGCTCAACAGATAACCTCTTCGACCAAATCAACTTACAAACAAATCAGAGGCGGTACTACTCAATATTTTCTCTTGGCCAATTAAAACTTTGTCACTTTAGCTTTATGGATAACCAGGTTCAATTTTTTAAAGGAAAGGCGGTGTAATGAGTAAGGTAAGTATAATCGGTGTTTATAACACGAAGTTTGGTGCTTTTGTCAAAAAAGATAGAGAAACTGGTGAAATTACAGACACCAAATCATACTATGAACTTATCATAGAGTCGGGCGAGGGAGCCCTAAGGGATGCAGGCCTGGAGCCGAGAGATATAGACGGAATTTGGATCGGCTCCTGTTCACCGTCACTGTTTATAAATCAGGAGCACGTTGCACCTCTTGGAATAGAAATTGCCCCCGATGAATTCAGAATGATACCCACAACAAGGACGGAAGGCGCGTGCGCATCCTCTTCCATTGCATTGTACAATGCTATTTACGGGATTGAGTCAGGAAGATTCAATAAGGTTCTTGTCATCGGTGTTGAAAAGATGAATCTTTTAAGCACAAAAGAGATGACCCGCACCCTCGCATGCTCTTCGCACTGGCCGACGGAGGGGAGTCTTGGCGTTACATTTCCAGGACTGTTTGCAGAATATGCAAAAGGGTATCGTGAATATTATAGATTGACCGAGGAAGAAATGCAGAGGATGTTTGCATATATTTCAGCGCTTTGCTACAAAAACGCATTAAAGAATCCCCTTGCTCACTTCGGTAAGGGAAGTCCGCCCGACAAACTCGGGCTGACAAGCCCTGATGCTATTTTAACTCTTCCCGATGAAGGGAAAGGAAGCAACCCGATGATTGCGCCTCCACTTAGACTTCATGACTGCTCTCTTGTTACGGACGGAGCTGCTGCACTTGTGCTTACCACAACAGAAGAAGCCAAATCGGTGAGCAGCAGAGTGGTCGAAATTTCGGGCGTGGGCCAGGCCACCGAGAGGCTTGCCGAAAATGTAAGGCCAAATATGCATGAACTGATGGCTGCAAAAAAGGCGGTTAAAGATTCTTTTAGTGAAGCAGGAATAACCATTCAAGATGTCGATTTGGCGGAAGTTCATGATTGTTTTACCATAAACCAGATACTGTGCACAGAAGCGTTAGGCCTTTCGGAAGACGGCAGAGGGGGATGGGACTATATTGAAGGAAAATATACCGTAGAAGATGAATGCCCCGTAAACCTTTCAGGAGGGCTTAAAGCCAAAGGCCATCCAGTGGGTGCAACCGGCGCTTCCATGCATGCCCTTGTTTATAAACAGCTTGTCGGTGAACCCATCGGCCTGTCCCCCCAAAAAGGAGTTCCTGAAATCGGAGTGGTTTTAAATGTCGGAGGATCGGCTGTGACAAATTGTGCCACCACTCTTAAAAGGATTAAATAGTTAACCTGGTTATCCATAAAACTAAAGTGATGATTTTTACTTTTATTAGACCACCTGTGACCGCATCTGTCACAGGCTCAAGTTATACTGGCCTCATCCATAACCAAAGGAGGCCAATTATGACAGATTTTTTCATCGACGAAGACTTCCCCTGCAGCCAGGTCGAATTTGACAAACGGTTTAGTACCGAACAAGCTTGCCGAGACTACCTGATCGATATGAAATGGCCAGATGGTTTCAACTGCCCAAAGTGCGGGCATAAAGAATACTGGATCAGTGCAAAGGGTTTATACATATGCACTCGCTGCGAATCGCCCCATTCGCTGACAGCCGGTACCGTGATGCATGGAACCAAAAAACCATTGACCTACTGGTTCAAAGCTATGTGGTGGTTTACAACCCGAAAATCCGGGGTTAACGCTATCAATCTAAAGGACCTGCTGGGTTTGGGAAGCTATCAGACTGCTTGGTCCTGGCTGCACAAACTCAGGCGTTGTACGATACGACAGGGCCGTGAACGACTTTCAGGCACTGTTGAAGTTGACGAATTCGTTATCGGCGGTCAAAAGCCCGGCAAACGTGGCCGCGGTGCCGATGGCAAAACCATCGTGGTTGCGGCGGTTGAGAAAAAGGGCAAAAAACTTGGCCGTATCCGATTGCAAGTGGTGCCGGATTGCTCCGGCGATGTTTTAGATCAATTCGTATCCACCAACGTTGACCCTGGCAGCACAACGATCACCGATGGTTGGAAAGGCTACAACTTCCTTGATGACAGCAGCTACACGCACCATCCGATTGTGGCATCCCGAACCTCAGACAAGGACAGCGTCTTGCCGGGTGTTCATTTGGTGGCATCCTTAGTAAAACGATTAATCCTTGGTACTTTCCAGGGCCGGTTCGGACCCGAACATCTTCAGAGTTATTTGGACGAATATGTGTTTAGGTTTAACCGTCGAACATCCCGTAACATTGGGAAAAAGTTCATGCGAATGGCTCAACAGATAACCTCGGCGATGGACCCTAAAGGTTGGACAACCTGACGTATTGGATAAGCTCTGAGCCGATTCGTTAAGGGAGGCATCAGGCCGCCTCCGCGAATGGATAAGGTAGACCATAATAAACCTCATCCGGGGTTAGGTTGTCAAGTGTCTGGTGGAATCGCTCCCGGTTGTAAAAAGAGAACCAGCCGCGCAGCCCCTTCCGAAGATCGGCACCGTTGTTAAAAGAGCGGAGGTAGATATAGTTGTACTTCAGCGTCCACCATAGTCTTTCGATGAAGATGTTGTCCTGGGCACGACCTCTGCCGTCCATACTGATGGCAATGCCATGCTCCTTGAGTACGCCGGTAAAATCCTCACTGGTAAACTGGGAGCCCTGGTCGGTGTTGAAAATTTCCGGGGTCCCGTAGCGGCGGATCGCCTCTTCTAACGCCTCAACACAAAAGTCAGTTTCCATGGTGCGTATTCCGCTCAAACTGACCAGTCATTCCGGAGGAAAGTGACCACCCGTTCCGCTTTATTGTGACCAGTTGTTCCGCTGCAAACTGTCCACCTCATCGGAGCGAAGCGACGCCGGTTTTCCCTACCTTCCAGACTTGGCGGATTTCGTCAAGGACGAGCGGATTTTTCGCATGGATTCTCCTTTCAAATTTATCTTGTGGGCGTTGTGAACGAGGCGGTCCAAAATGGCATCGGCCAGGGTGGGATCGCCGATATGCTCGATCCAGTTTTCGACGGGAACCTGGGTGGCGATGATGGTGGAGGAGATCGACTGGCGATCCTCCAGCACCTCTAAAAGATCCCGACGTTCCGGGTCGGTCATCGGGGCGATACAAAAATCGTCGATGATCAGGACCTTGACCTTTGACAACTTGTTCATCAGTTTCGGATAGGAGCCATCGGCCCGGGCAATGGCAACTTCCTGGTAAAGTCGCGGTGCCCGCTTGTACATGGAGGCAAAGCCGTTGCGGCAGGTGCTGTTGGCGATAGCACAGGCCAGATAGGTTTTGCCGACACCGGTGGGCCCGAGGACGATCGCGTTCTGGGCTTTCTTGATCCAGTCGCTGCCGGAGAGCCTGACCACCAGGGATTTGTCCAGGGCGCGGGGCGTCTTGAAGTCGATATTCTCGATGCAGGCGCTGTCCCGGAGCCTGGCAGTTCTTAGCAGCCGGGTCATGCGCCGGTCCTCTTTAAAGGTCCATTGCCGGTCCACCAGCATGGCGAAGCGGTCTTCAAAACTCAGTTCATTCAGGTCCGGCTGCCCCAACTGCTCGGTAAAGGCGTTGGCCATGGCGGCCAGCTTCATATCGTGCAGCTTGTCCAGCGTCTGTTGCGTCAGCATGAGCGGTCCTCCTTCTGCCGGTAATAATGAGGTCCTCTGATATTGGGATGGACGGCAGCCGGGCGCCGATTTCCTGGTGTTGTCAGCGGCTGCCGGTCAAGCCCGTTCTTCAGGATCGATTCGACATTTTTAAACGTATAGGCGCCGATGGCCACCGCCCGTTCACAGGCCTTTTCAAGGCGCTGGGGGGTATAGCGTTTGCCCAGGCGCATCACCCCCAGACAAGATCGAAAGCCCTGTTCCGGATGCTGTTTACGCTCCATAATCTCCGTGACCACGCGCTGGGTGCATGGGCCGGTCTTCCCCGCCCAATGGATAATCCGTGAAGGGGTCCACTGCAGGTGTCGCTGGTGGGCCTTGGGCATGTGTTCGGCAAGGGTGGTGTGACCGTATTTGCGGTGGCTTCTGGCATGACTGGCGACCCGGCGGTTTTTATGGAAGATCGCGATGGTGGTGGCAGTCATGCTCACGTCGAGTTTCTTGCCCCGCAGCTGGTAAGGCACGCTGTAATAGTGCCGGTCCATCTCCACGTGATAATCGATATTGACGGTCGCTTTTTTCCATTGGGCGAACTCGTAGGGGTGGACAGGCAACGCGGCCAGCGCCGGACGGTCGATGGTTTCGAAAAGGTGCTCCCGGGAGACTTTCATTTTCTGCAAGGGGCGCTGATTGAATATAATCAACTTCTCACTTATCGCCTGATTGAGTTCTGCCAATGAGAAGAAACGGTGGTTCCTCAATGCCGCCAGTATCCAGCGTTCGACGATCAATACCGACGACTCCACCTTGGCCTTGTCTTTGGGTTTTCCGGGCCTTGCCGGAATGACCGTGATGCCATAGTGCCGGGCCAGGTCCAGGTAGGTGGGATTGACGTCGGGTTCGTAGCGGCACGGGTGGGTGACGCCGCTTTTCAGGTTGTCGGGCACCAGGATCTGGGGAACCCCGCCGAAGAACTCCAGGGCGCGGATGTGGGATTTGATCCAGTCGGGCAGTTTCTGGGAAGCCGTGGCTTCGGCATAACTGTAGTTGCTGGCCCCCAGGGTGGCGATGAAAACCTGGGCTTCCAAATCAACCTTGCCGGCATCCGGGTTATAGATGGGAACCGTCTGACCGGCATAATCGATGAAAGCCTTTTCCCCGGCGCGATGCTCCTGGCGCAGGCTGACATCCAATTGCTTGCGCCACTTTTGATACAGTTCGCAAAAATAGCTGTACTGGTATCCGTCGGGGTTGTTCTGTTTGTATTCGTACCACAGCAGCTGCAAGGTGACGTGCTTCTTTTTGAGTTCCTTGAACAGGTAATGCATGGGCGGCATGACCGACTTGTCAGATGCCGCCTGGGGGGCGTTGGCATAAAGGCGTTGTTCAAGACGGGCGTCATCGATGTCATCGGGAAGCGGCCAGGTGATCCCGGCCTGCCTGGCCATCTCCAGGTACTTTCCCACAGTGACGTGGGAGATGGCGCAGCTTTTGGCGATATTGCGGTTAGTCAGCTGGTGGTCGAATTTGAGCCTGAGCACTTCTTTGAGTTTTCGCATGGATAATCGGTCCTTTGCCATTGATCCTCCCCAAAATAGAAATGGGAAGGATTACCGAAAAAAGTTCGATTGATCCAGCGTCGGCTCACCCGATGAAGGTGGTCACAATGAAGCGGAATCGGTGGTCACAATGTTCCGGAATGGGTGGTCACAATCCAGCGGAATCGATGGACAGTTTGCAGCGGAATGAGTGGTCACAATGCGGCGGAATACGCACCATGGTGTTGGACAGCCGCCAGGA
Organism: Desulfosarcina widdelii; assembly: GCF_009688965.1. Taxonomy (GTDB): domain Bacteria; phylum Desulfobacterota; class Desulfobacteria; order Desulfobacterales; family Desulfosarcinaceae; genus Desulfosarcina; species Desulfosarcina widdelii. The sequence goes on from NZ_AP021875.1 coordinate 5,675,015, forward strand.
AAGCACCTTGCGGCTGTGCCAATCCATGATGGCGACCAGGTACATGAACCCACGGTTCATGGGGATATAGGTCAAATCTGTACACCACACCTGGTTCGGTCGTTCGATGGTCAGGTTCCTTAACAGGTATGGGTATACCTTATGCTCCGGATGCGGCCGGCTGGTTTTAGGCCGGGGATAAATAGCCTCCAGGCCCATCAGTCGCATCAGCCGTTGAACATGTTTTCGGTTGATTTTATAGCCCAGCCTGCGCAGATGGTTTCTCATCGACCGTGAGCCCCAGGTGGGCGTCTTCAGGTACTGTTCGTCGATGAGCCGCATCAACTCCAGGTCCTTAGCCTTAATCGGCTTGGGCCTGTAGTAATGCGAGGATCGTTGGATATTCAGCAGCCGACACTGCCTGGCAATGCTCAGGTTCGGCGCCTTGGGGTCCACCATCTGCTTCCGCTGCTTGCTGCTTAAAGACTGAGCTTTTTGGACAAAAAATCGTTTTCGACTTTCAGCTGTCCGATCTGCCGGAATAAATTATCAACCTGGGCTTCATTTTGTTTTCGTGACTTATGGCCTTTGTCGAAAATGTCAGGAGCGCTGTCAATCAGGGCCCGCCTCCAGTTGTTGATCATCGTTGGATGAATCCCAAACCGGGCAGCCAGTTCAGCAATAGGTTCATTGTTTTGCAGGGCCGCTAAGGCCACCTTGGCTTTGAACTGTGGAGAATAATTTCTGCGCTTCGTGCTCATGATCAGCTCCTTTAAATTTTGGCTGACTCCACTCTTGTCCAAAATAAGTTCTAAGCGGAAGTAGTTCACTGAGCACTTGAAAAAAAGCCCCCTTGTGAGGCATGGTTTAATCGCGACAAAAAACCGTTAGCCAAAACAAGGAGGCAGACCGATGGTACGACAGGCAAGTCTGTTCAGTCAACTGGTGGCTTTGTTTCATCGCGGACAATTTTTCAACCTGGTTTATCGTCATCAAGCCGAGCGGTATGCCAAAGGCTTCAGCAGCTGGGATCATTTCGTAGCCATGCTTTTCTGCCAACTTGCCCAAGCTAAGAGTTTACGCGAAATCTGCGGCGGGCTGTCCTGCTGCCTGGGAAAACTCCGTCACTTGGGCGTCAAAAAGGCTCCCAACAAATCCACCTTATCCTATGCCAATGCCCATCGCCCCTGGCAGTTGTACCGCGACCTGTTTTACCAGACCCTTGACACCTGCAAGATGGCGGGGCCGGGCAAACATCGCTTCCGTTTCAAAAACAAGCTCCTGTCGCTGGACAGTTCCACCATCTCGCTGTGCCTGTCCTTGTTTCCGTGGGCCAAGTTTCGCCGTACCAAAGGTGCCGTGAAACTCCATCTGCTGTTGGATCATGATGGATATCTGCCCACATACGCGTACATTTCCAACGGTAAGAAGCACGATGTCACCATCGCCCGCCAGGTCCCGCTGTCCCCTTACTCCATCGTGGCCATGGACCGGGGGTACAATGACTACCAGCTGTTTGCCTACTGGACGGAAAACCAGATCTTTTTCGTTACCCGCTTAAAGGACAACGCCGATTACACCGTCGTCGAGACACGCAGTGTGCCCTACAACCGCAATATTCTTGCCGATGAACTGATCCGGTTCAACGGCTACTATGCCCAGAAAAGATGCCCGCACCTCCTGCGTAAGGTGGTGGTCTGGGACAAGGAGCAGAATCGGGAGATCATCCTTTTGACCAACCACATGGATTTGGGCGCCACAACCATATCGGCCATCTACAAAGACCGCTGGCAGATCGAACTGTTTTTCAAGGCCCTCAAGCAGAATCTGAAAGTGAAAACCTTTGTCGGGACCACTGAGAATGCGCTGTTCATCCAGATTTGGACAGCATTGATCGCCATGCTGCTGATCAAGTATCTCAGCTTCAAGGCCAAATTCGGCTGGTCGCTGTCGAACCTGGTGGCCTTTCTCCGCTGGAATCTGTTTACTTACCGGGATTTATGGGGCTGGATTGATCACCCCTTCGATGTTTTTCCGATAAGGCCCGAGTCTGTCCAAAATCTACTTCCCTTCAAAGGTCTTGGACAGCATCAACTGAGAATGGGAACCTGATTCTGAATTTGACGGTTTTCAAATACTAAACGGTTGAAATGTCAAAGAGCGATTCCGGATTTCCGGATTATTTTGGACAGCAGTGGGCTGACTCAGAGCTTATCATACTGTCCAGTTTTTTGGGACCACCGCCCTCTTCGACCAAATCAACTTACAAACAAATCAGAGGCGGTACTACTCAATATTTTCTCTTGGCCAATTAAAACTTTGTCACTTTAGCTTTATGGATAACCAGGATAGATAAAATTCGGATGATATTCATGGGGCGATGGCAATGAACAACGGACATTTACAACTCGTGGGGAATATCCGGAACGTCTGGTTTTCATTTTAACGGATTGGCACATAACTCCATGAGTTCGCTGATTTCAGCCAGATCTTCAAGACCTTTAATTGCATAAAATATCTGTCTGGTGTTATCCCTTGACAGAACCGGATAGACCAATCCCTTGAATTTGTTTTTCATTTCCCCAAATGTCATGGGGTTTTCCGGAGACCCCTTGGGAACAGGTATCAATCTTTCAAAATTTCTGCCATCTGTTGCGGTGACTGTCACCTTTGTTTCAAAAAGTTTGAAATCGGGATTCAATTTTGTTTCAACCTTTTTTCTGAAATCGCATAACTGCGGATCATTCAATTTTTCCTCAGTAAACATATGCTGGCCAGCGGAACCGAAAATAAAGGCAAGGGCCGCACAGTGGTAAATGCTGAATTTCGCCTCCAATGGGCGTTTAGGTTCCCGGTTGTCTATCACGCTTAAGGGGAGTTCCCCGAGTTCGATCTCTATTTTATGAACGTCATCGGCGGTTAAGCGCTCCTTTTCTTTTATCTCTTTTATCGCTTCAATGGTGGAATGCGTAGCCAGGGCCGAGGCATAACGCTTGAAGGCCACATTGACAATCAGATAATCTGTGCCCAGGCCATACAGCAACTTGTTTTTGTCCGAATCCGGAGCAAAAACATGCGCAAATCCATACCGTCCTTCCAAAATCAAATCGGAACTGTCAAATCCCCTTTTTGCCAGGCAGGCCGCCATTACCCCGTCCATTGCGGCTTTTCCCGCGTGAAAGGGCTTGCACATCGTACCAAAGACCTGGCGCAATCCCGCAATCTGTGTGCCGGCAATTCCAACGGCATTTACGATTTCAGAAAAGTTCAGCTTCAGAAGTTTTGCAGCAGCCGCTGCCGCACCGAAACGACCGATGGTTGCCGTCGCATGCCAACCGCGTTGATAGTGTGATAACCCGGCAGCCGCGCCTATCCTCGCTGCGATTTCAAACCCGACCGCAAAGGCGGCAATAACATCTTTCCCGCTTGCTGCTGCATATTCTCCGGCAGCCATTACTGCGGGTGCGATGCAAACACTCGGATGGATTGAGGATCCGGTAAGCGTATCGTCAAAATCGAGTGCGTGTGACATGGAACCGTTGATCAGAGCGGCAAGCACAATATTTGTTCTGACTTGTCTGCCGATAATCGTTGCCTGTTCTTCTCCTCCCATTTCGCGGATAAAGTCGTAAAGAATCGTACTTATCTCTTCGGTCGACCCGCCCAATGTGACGCCCAACCAATCGAAAATACAAAACTTGACATACCTGATAACCTGGGGGGAAAGTTCGGAAAAAGATGTGTTGAAAATGAATCTTGAAAGTTGTCTCGATAGGGTGGTATCCATATTTGGGTGGTTCATGGCCATCCGATCCTCATCCCTTATTGAAACCAACGCTCAATGCAAGGCGTCTTTTGTTCGCCGTTGCGGGAGACAACGGGCTTTCCCGCAAGGCGCCATCCTCGTTATTGATCGGAGGACGGGTGTGTCACCGGATATGTTAACTTCCGGAGCCGTTTGATCGCGTTCTGAGCGATATTTCTCATGGCGTAAAATCCCATTTCGAAATCGCTGTAAAACAACTGATTCAGGGCATCGGTCGGTATGCGGACCAGCTTTAATGGTGTCAATGCCTTTGCCTCGGCCTGATATTTCCTTCGGGGGACGTTCATCAGCGCGGAGTAGCCGATGATCTCGCCGGGCCCGATGATTTCAGATTTAGCCCTGTTACCGGTGATGCCAGGTACTTCCAGGCTGACCATGCCTTCCATAATGACAAAGAGGTGAGAAGCTGTGCTTTTCTTTATCGTCACAGATTCTCCCGCATTGTACTCTTTGAATTCAGCTATGGATGATATTTTTTCGCGCATCGTAGAAGAAAAATCGCCAAAAATATCTATCTGGTTTAAAAAATCCGTTTCGATCATTTTAAGGTCCTTTATTATCGGCAATCAAGGGATCGGACAGCGGGGGTAACCCTTTTTCTCTTTATCGAATCTTCTGAAAATTGTTTTCAGCTTGGGCAAGATCGCTGTACCCACCCTTTTTCATCAATTCTAAGAGTGATTCCAAAGACAGATTTCGTCTTTTTTTCCATGCCTGTTTTACATGCCGGTAGTAGAGTTCTATTGTGTTGTTGCTGTAAGTTTCGAGTTCGCACTTCAGATAAACGGCGAAGTAGCTCCCGTCTTTGGAAGGGTCCATACTGCGCCCCAAACGGCTATATACAGCCGGATACAGATTTCGAATTTCCTCCTGCCATTCTGTTTCGATGAGGACAATTTCATCTATTAAAGGATTTAAATTCAAAGGCGGGATTAAATCGTCCATCCGAGTATACTTTAGGGTAAGAAGGTTGCGGCCTTTTGCAAAAGCAATTTTCAAATCCTTCAGGTAGGATCGCAGCATCCGGACCGACCATGTCTCAAAAATACTACTCCGGATCTTTTGGAATTTATCCGGTGATGTCTGACAGGAAGCGGGTGTGGCACTTTTCACCTTTTGGAACATGGCCCATTCAATTTCCAATATCTTGTTTATGGTATCTCCGGATTCACCCATATCAATTCCACCGGGCATGATTGAGCAGGGACCTGAAGAAATGCGGCAGGTGGTGAACATTATCGACAAACTGGACCAACTTTCCGTATTCCTTCCTTAACGAACGCTTATCATCGGGACCGCATCCGATGCCTATCGTCAGGAGGTGAATCTTTTTTCTGATGCAGAATTTCAGTGCTTCGTTCACACCGCAACCCCAATTGGATGCACCATCGGTGATATGGATAATAAGTGGTTTCTTACGGGTTTTTTTTAATCTGGTCCCTGTAGCGATAATGGCTTCCCCTGAGGCTGTTTTCCCATGAGGCAAAACCGTATAAAACCTGCCGTCCGTGTAAAGTTCGGTAAGCAGGCATCGGTCCCGGACTTCGTTGTAGGCGAATATCCGGGCATTTTTATTAAATGTTTTAGCTACCGAAAATAACGTCTGGTGTATTGTTTCAGTTTGATCCCATTTTGTCGGCTCAGCCATGGAGCCTGACGCGTCCACCAATAATACGATATCGTTTGCTAGTTCAAATTGATTTTTTTTAAGCTGAAATACCGTACCGGTTGTTGCGGCCCTGTAGAGTTTTCTGCGGTCGATTTTGCCGGCCTTCAATCCCCGATTGTGAATTGTTTTCCTCTGGGCAGCGGTTTTGATAATCATCTTTAGGCGTTGAAGGAGTTTTTTGTCTACTTTATCCCTTGCCTGCAGAACAATATCGCTGCCCTCAACGGTTACAACCTCGTCGGTCTTTTTTACGTTCGACCGGACGGTTTCCGTGAAATCCGAATTTTTTTTCCTAATCGCCTTTTCGATCAGATCCTGAAAACTATGAATGACGCTGTTGGCCTCCTGCCCATTGTCATCGGCGTCGCACTCCTCAATATCCTGCCGGGATTCAGGAGACTGGCGAAGCATATCCGCACGATCCATGGGCCAGAAACGGATCATTTCGAACAAATTCGGCCAAATCGATGCATAGAGATCCAGGCGGAATTGCCCGCGCTCGGTGACACCGTTGATTTTGGGGCAGTCTTTTATAAGCCGGTCAGCAATGGAGTTCAACAAGTTCAGGGGTTCTTTGTAAAAGGTTTCAAGTGACACTCCCCGGATCGAAGCTCCAACGGACGTGTCTTTATATTCATCCCTATATTTTGTTCCGCTTCTATCGGCTGCGATCGCCCACCATATGTAGAGAAGCTCGACAAGTGTCGGCGGCTGCCAGAATTCTTTGGATTTTTCGGATATTTCCCATTCCCGCGCTTTTTCGGCATAGCGCCCCAGCACGCTCCGGTTCGCGATGGCATCTACATACACTTTTTCGCAGGTATCGAAAAACAGATCGAAAAACTCGATCTTTGCATGTGTAGTCGATTCCTGAAACCGCAATCCTGCCAACTGCTTGAATCTCTCACTCCATTCGGTTTTTATATAAGCGCTCCGGACGGCTTGGCCCACTATAATGTCGGTTTTATAAGCGGGCAGGGGGTATCTGCCTAAGATAGGTCCGGCATCAATTCCGATCCCATCCTCATAATTCATACCGGCCCAATAGATATTGCCTACGTTCGGTCCGATATAGGAAGCAATCTTTCTTATGGCTACCAGTACTTTTGCAAGTTCGAGCGCCTCAACGGGGGATTTGTCCCTTCTCCAGAAAGAGGAATACCCGCCCTCCCGTGCAAATCGGAATCTATCTATAACGTCCCTTATATCTGAACAAGTTGGGGCCATGATCTATTTGCCTTGCTGTTTTTCCGAAACCATTTTTTTTGTAAAGCGTAAGTAATCGAAAGTGTCTTCCGACAAATAGCCTTTTCCCAAATGTAGGGCAAGAAGGATCGATTCGAGCATTTCCGGATTGGTCTGGAGGCTTGCCGCAACCGCCTGTCTCAAACTTGCTCCAGCGGCTACCATTTCCCCGATCATCAGGGACGTTCGGGTCGATACTTCCAGCTGGAATTCCGAGTTGCTTCTCAACACGTTGACGACATCAATGATTTTGTCGGCCTGGTTTTCGGTTATGTCCGTCTTGCGAAGTAAAACTTCCCTTTCGACGTCATTGGGGATATAATCCATAAGGATGATGTAAAAACGGTCCCGCAGCGCCGGATCGAGCAATTCTGTTCCGACAAATTCCTCTCCTTCATTGAGTGTTGCAAAAAAGACAACACCCTCGGCCACCTCTAAAAGACCCAGCTCATCCATGTATACTTGCCTGTCATCCGACAGGATGGAAAAGAGCATATTGAGCGCTTTAGGATGTTCCGGCCTGTTAATTTCCTCTAAATGGATCACACAATTGGGGGTTTGCAGTGCTTGGGGAAAGAGAAATTGTTTATATTCCGTTTCTCCTTCCCGCAAAACATATTCACCAAAAAGCTGTCCCGGCTCGGAAAGAATACCAACCTGAAACGTGCCCAACGGTTTGTTGAAGGCAGCGGCATATTGTTTCACAAGAGACGATTTGCCGCAGCCCTGTCTTCCTGTTACCAGAACATTGACAGGATGTTTTTTGGAAATTTGGTGGATTTTTTTCAGAATATCCAATGTTTCATTATTGATGTAAAAAAACGGATCTTCATTTGGAACTGCCAGGTGGGTGATATTTGATTTCATGTTCATTGTTTCAACCATAGATAGAAGGGAAATAATTGCCGTAAACCGGGGGAAACCCTGCACGGTGTCCTTCGGAACGGATAGTGTGGTCCCTGGCGGCTCATAGCCGCCAGGGACAGGAATGTAATCGCGGTGCGGGAGGCATCGAGATTATGATAATGATACAGATACGAGTGGAATCAGTTACACATGATCACGGAAACTGAGTTCACCTTCATCATATTTCGGACAGGTCATATTATAACGGTCGTTTATCATTCGTTGCCAAATGGCGCCTTCATTGGTACGTGATACCGTGCATTGCCCCCTTGAGGGGTCGGTTGGATTGGCTATCTGCCATTTACATTTTACACACGGCTTTTTTGTTCCCTCTTCCAGACGCATTGCGATAGGGGATTTTGGGAATTCCATAAACGATCTCTCCTTTCTTTCGGCCTACAGCCGATTTGAACCTGCAGCCGTGTGCCGCGTCGCCCATCTTAGCTCCGGTTCTTTTGCATGGGTTGCCGTCCGGCTGCGAGCAAACGGCTGCTGTTTTTATACGGGTTAATTATCGGCAAATTCAACACCCAATTCGTCAAAGTCGTAGGGGCCGAAGGTCTGCTCGTTTCGGGCGATGATTGTATTTTGACCGTAGGTGGAAACATCCACAAACCGTGCGCTGAAACCAGCGACCCGTACGATCAGATCTCCGTGTTTTTCAGGCTCTTTCTGCGCGGCTCTCATTTCTTCCGTACTGACGCAATTGAACTGGACATGATCACACTTCAGATCGCACCATGTTTTCATGTAGGCATGCCAGATATCGAAACCATGTGTACTTCTCATCAACGGAACCGATAGACGCTGATTGAGCAAGTTAAACTTTTGGGTTTCTGAATCAACTTTGGATACGGACTTGATAACCGCAGTGGGTCCCTTTGTATCCGTGCCCGCCATGGGTGAAATACCGCCGTCATCGCATGCCTCGCCGCCGTATCTTCCGTCGGGCGTCGGGCCGGTGCGGGCACCGATGAACAGATAGGCGCCAACGGCCTGGCCGCCCGGCATGGGATGGGCACCGGAATAGTTGGTGATTTCTTTGAATTTTCCGGCGAAAATCTCCTCGTATACCCGTTTTACTATTTCATCCGCATAATCATCGTCATTGCCCCATTTCGGCGCATCCTTGAAGTCTTTATGCATCTCCTCATAACCTTCCCAGTTTGCGTGCAGGGCTTCGATCAATTCGTCCATGGTGTATTTCTTGTCGTCATAGATCAATTTTTTGCATGCGATGAGAGAGTTGCAGGCAACGATATTGGTCATGCAGTTGTGCCAGGGATTGGCGAGTTCGCTCAAGACCATGGCATCGACGCCCTTTTCCATACACCCGTCATCAAGGCTGGATACGAAAGGCAACTGGCAGTAATGGCCCTGAAAATGGCGGGTGACGTCCTTGGCTCTCCATACCAGATCCGAGCAATAACCAAACTGAGTTTTAAACGCCTCAAAAAGTTCTTCAAAAGTCTGAAACTCTCTCGGGTCTCCCGTTTTGGGTCCCAGCTGCATGTCCGAATGTGACCAGTCATACCCGTCGCTGAGCGTAATCTCAAACATCTTGGCGGGCAACAGGGATCCGCCGCCCTCGGTTCTGGCCTTTTGGGTCTTTCTGCGCCCGACATGTCCCGGAGACATGCAGAGCTGGAGGGCCCAGTCCCTGGCTTCCTCCAGAGTGGCACCGAAATTTTTCTGAAGTTGCTCTATGGCAATTTCATCGTTCTTTATGGACGGATAGCCCAGTCCGTCCCGCACGCATTCAAACACCTTCCGCTTGGTTTTTTCCCTGCCGATTTTGTTCCACCGAAATCCTATGGAAGGTTCCGTCGTACGGATGTTTTTGGCGGCATCCAAGATTGCGTCGGTCATGTCGTTGCATCCATCCGTGCCATCAACATTCACCCCACCGAGGGTCAGAATGAAAAGGTCGTTCGACCCCGGAAAGGCCTCTCTGTAAGCCCGGTTTTTACCGCAACCATGCTCGGAGACCTTCAACCTTTCACACTCAACGAGTTCAACCGCATCTTCGTATGTCATGGGTTGGAAGGATTTGTCGATCACACTCGTTTTGTAATAGGGGTACAGGAGCTTATCCTCTTTATGGGCGTATCCGCTGGCATAATTTTCCAGTGAATGGCTTATCAGGTAGGTAAACCATTTTGCCTGCATGGCGTCTCTCAATCCTTTCGCCGGTTCAGCGGGCATACGGTGGCAGATGCCGGCGATCTCAATCAGTTCTTCTTGACGCTTGGGATCGGTCTCAAAATTCTCGGCTACGATCTTACAGAGCCGACCGTGCCTTCTGGCCCATGAGATCACAGCCTTGTCTGCGATGATCATTGCGTCCCAATTGTCGATTTTTTCCATTAGTGGAAGCCGTTGTGGCGCGTTCCAGGCGGGCGACTGCATTTCATTCATTGCATTTTGCTTGTTTTGTTCCGCAATTTCAATTCGTTTGAGCAAGCCGTCTTCGAGAACGGTCTCGTAAGGCGGGCATACGCTGTTGTAGGCATTGGCGAAAGCCGGCGGTTCCATGGTGGTAAATTGGTACATCTGCAACAACTCTTCCTGGGTAAAATAGCGTTGACCCAACGCCTGAATGCTGTGGTCTTTCCAATATTCGTTGTATTCAATGGCTTCTTCCTTTTCTTCGGGACAGTTTCGGCTTTGGATATAATCCGCTACGGTCATGTATGATGTCTCGGGATACAGCGGGATTTTATCCGGATGCTCCGCGTTGAAGCCGACAATGAATTCATCCTCTTGAAGCACCAGTGTGCACTTGTTCAGAAGGTTTGCCAGCGCATGCGCCCTACGGATTGCGTTGGGCATCCCCACGGTTTGCTTGTGGGACTCGGTAAAGTAGCGCATCCGTTCAATACCAGCTTTAAGATTCGGATCGACAAATTCACCGGCGGCTGTATGTTTGAAGCGGCACCGAGCCTTTAATCGCTTCGTCCTCTCAGTGCTGGGCCGACTGAGCGTTTCGCACAACTCTTCCGTAGGAACGTTTAGTTCTTCCGGATATTCGGGCGGGAATTCAATTACTTTCCCCTTGTATTCAATTGCTTCTGCAACTCTTGCCATGGTATGTGCCTCCTTTTGGTTATTCGGGATATCAGTATTAAACTAAGGTGTTGGAAAGCCAAACTTCAAGGCTTCTCTCCAGCCTGACGATTGATCCATTATCCTCTTTGTGAATAGCTTTTGCACGCCTCGCCGGCCCCATACACAGGTTTTGAAAGCCAAAACTTCCCCTTTTCGTCTTTGTGTTCAGTAACGCAGTCACCCTTATCGGGCTCATAATCGTCGGCATCATTCGGAACAGCAAAAAATTGGGAACATTTTTTACACGTAGCCATAATTTCCTCCTCTAATTTAAATACGGTTTGGTAAATAATTGATCGGAATTCACGCATTTTAAGATGCCTCCCGTGTGATACGGCGGCATTCGATTAAGAATTTAGAGCACCACCTCCTTTTTAAATGATTTTTTATGTCCATCACCACCGATACCGACCAATCCGCCAACAGTAAGATTTGGAACTCCCGTTTTCTTTAAGCTGTTGATCAGAGGCCACAGATCCTTCCCGGGAATTTGCCCAATATCCTTAAATTTGTAGGTATCATAACTATTAAGAGCCGAATATTTCGCTTCTCCATATACATGATAGGGCAGAACATCTATTCCTGTGAGATTTTTTGCAAACTTTCCCAGATATGATACGTAAGCCTCAAAATCTTCCGTGGAATTGTTAAACCCTGGAATGATCGGCAAGTGGATTCGGATGTTTGCGTTGGATTTTATTAGGGTTTCAATGTTTTGCAAGATAGGTTTCAGCTGCCATCCGAGGACGTCTTTATGTTTTTGGGGATTCAGTGATTTGATGTCCACAAGAAATAAATCGACATACGGCAACAGCGGTTCGATTTTTTCCCATTTCTGAAAGCAGCTTGTTTCGAGGCCGACGTGGATCTTTTCAGCCTTTAACCGCTTTGTTATTTCAAGGGTGAACTCCGGAAAAAGCAATGGGTCGCCACCACTGAGGGTAACTCCGCCCCCGCTGTTTTTAAAAAAAGGCAAATCGGCCGCGGCTTCCTTGATAATTGCATCCATCGGCAGGTCTTTCCCGACCGTGACTCTGGCACCGGGTATACATGCGTCAACACATTTAAGGCATCTGTTACATTTAGACCGGTCAAGTTTCAAGACAGGTTCATTCTGAGGACCGGTTATCATGACCGATGCCCCTGTCGGGCACACCTCGACGCACCGGCCACAGCTAACGCACTTGTCGGCATAGAAATAAAACTCTTTTTCGCGATTCTGGGTTTCCGGGTTGTGGCACCACGGACAGTGCAACGGACAACCCTTGACGAATATCGTAGTCCGGATGCCCGGGCCATCTTGCAGGGAGAATCGTTGAATTTCCGTTATGAGGGGAGTTTGCATGGAAATCACCGTGACGAGACAATCCTGAAGACTATATGAGGCCACATAAACCAATAAAACTGAATTATATTCTAGTCCTATAAGGCTGGCGCTGTCAAGCAAAATTTTGTTGAAATAAATTGACCAATTTAAATGAAATTCGTTCAATTTATAGTGATTAACTGGAATGTAATTTAGTAACCATAGAATATATTGCAATAACAGTATATTAGTGTAGCTCCTTGTTTTTCCTGTGGGTTGGGTCGTTCAAAATCAATAGAGAGGCAATGAACATTGCAGGCCATAATCCCCCTGTGAGTCATAAAAAAACCGCTCGAAGCCGGCAATGGTTTCTATAGAATTATATTAAGATAAGGACGGGAATATAAAAAAAATCAAGTCAATGCGTTGACATATTTAGGTCCGCTTGGGTATATTCAAACAAAAAGGGTATTACAATCAGCAACAGAGCGCGGACAGGAGAAGCTAAATGACTGATAATGGGAAGCGGGAAAAAATACTATTGGCTGCAAGAGAAATACTGACGGCAAAAGGCCTTAAGGACTCGACTATTTCTGAGATAGCCAGGGAAGCGGGGGTCGTTGACTCCCTTATATATCATTATTTCAAAAATAAGGAAGATTTGCTTTTTTATACAGTCGAGCGGGAGTTTGAAGCCGTCAATAGGGAGCTAAGCTTCCAATTTAAGGGGATCATAGGTCCTGTCTCAAAACTGGGTAAAATGATATGGTTCCATCTTTCCCTGAATGATGAGCACGATCAAAAAGTCCGAATTCTGAAGAATTTGCTGTTTGAGAGCCGGTCATACAAGAATTTTTACAATCACGAAGGCTATCAGTCGCTTAGAAGATATATAAAGGTATTGGTTAATATTATCAGGCAAGGCATCGAGGAGGGCTTTTTTGAGGAAAATTTAAATATTACGGTCGTAAGGGACATGATATTTGGATTACTGGATGAGGAATCCATTAGTTGTATCGGATGTGGAGATGTAGAAAAAACATTACCTGATTTTGACGATATCATGAAACTGGTTCTCAGCATGATTGTCCGAATTCCGAAAATACCGGTAAGAGTCAGCAATAAACGTCATAAGGCTCGGTCCATTCTGTATGCTTCCAAGGATGTTTTTGCGAAAAAGGGCTTCAACAGTTCCACTGTAGGAGAAATTGCCAGTCTTTCCGACGTATCAGAGGGCACGATTTACGAATATTACAAGAATAAAGATGATCTTCTTTTCAGTATTTCGGAATATTTCATCAAGAACCAATACATGGATTTCGAGGACCTATTTAAAAAGGATGATCCGCTATTGAGATTTAAATGCTTCACGGGATATTATTTTTATTCATTTCTCCAGGACCCCCAGTTTCTAACAATTTATCTTCGTGATATAAGACTAAACAAAAAATTTCTCTCTGATTATTATTACAAAAATTTCAGATCCCACGTTAACTACCTGGAAAAAATTTTGGATGACGGCAAATCGAGAGGTCATTTTAAACCGGAAATCAACAATAGAATTTTTATAAACCTTTTTATCGGAGCATTTACTCATATCGCGATGAGATGGTTGAATCTGGGCCGAACGGGTGCTATTGAAATGTTCGTTGAGCTGAACCAGCTGACGACGCTTCTTACCCGTGCGCTTACTGCCGAGAGCCAGCCGTTAAAAATGGGAGATAGATTGATAAATAATCAGGAGGAGATGCTTGCTCAATAGGCTCCCATTAAGAATCAAATAATTTCAGTTGAATATATCCGATATCAATCCTGATAAACACATATTGGAAAATCTTAACGGAGGGTTGTGCAGGTGATTATTGACGAATTGGCTTCATGGTATGTTTTTATTTTCTGTAAGGAATATTTTGATCGTCCAGCAGACCCAGGATCCTATATTATGTATAATAATAAGAGGCTTACAAATAAGGAGTATCTTGAGCACTGGGGTAAGTGGGTATTTCTCGTTCATACGGAAAATGTTAGGGAAATGGCTGATAAGCTCGATCCCTATGTGGAGAATAAGTCGATTCCGTGTATCAAATATGACCGTAAACCACAGAAGTTTTTCAGGCTAGAGGAATGCGTTTTTTGTGTTTATTGCGATGACAGGCAAAGAGATGAAGTGTGGAAAATTATTGAGAGTCAAGGTGTAAAAGGCCGAGCCTGGACGTATGAACGCGAAGTGATCAGTAAATGGATGCCGGGTGGATTGAACATGGAGCGTTGGCTGAAATATCATAATACTTCAGGAGAAGAAGCAGAAAAGATCAGAAAGGATGCCCGAATGAGGCTTGGACAATTTTATAACAATCCGGATGACCCCTGTATGGGGTGGGCACAGTAAGGGGATCGATAAATGGCTATCGTCTTGTTTGCAGGTGAATTGCGCAAGCTTGTAAATGGCCGGGATGAAGTGAGGATTTCAGCCGGTGATATCCAAGCTTGTATTAATATTTTGGCAAAAACTTATCCCCGTGTAAAAAAAACGGTTTATGACAAAAACGGCGAATTATCCGACTCGATCAATATCTATATCAATGGTGATAATATCCGCGGACTTAACGGCATTTCGTCTACATTAAGGGAAACGGATGAAGTAAATATTATGTCCGGTTTTGCCGCTGGATGAGGATGTCGTGATTACCAAGTCCGAAAGAAGAAGATATGATCGGCAGATCAGGCTCTCCGGTTTTGGCATCGGGGGGCAGGAAAAACTTAAGCAGTCCATTATGTTAATTGCCGGGGCCGGTGGGCTGGGTTCCCCTATGGCAATGTATTTGGCGTCTGCGGGTGTGGGTACTATCCGGATTGTCGATGATGATCATATCAAATTAAGCAATTTAAACAGACAGCTTCTTTATACCATTGATGATATCGGAAAGAATAAGGCGGACACCGCAAAAGAAAAGCTCGTCACAATGAATCGCAGCATTCGAATTGAAGCTGTAAATGCAACGATTTCGAGTCATAATATTCGACAATTGGTTGAGCAATGTGAGCTTATTTTGGATGCAACGGACAATTTTCGTGCCAGATATATATTAAATGAGGCTGCGATAAAAACGAAGATTCCTTTTATATATGGCGGCATCTACGGTTTCGAAGGCGCTCTGACGACAATCATCCCGGGGAAGACCCCCTGCCTAAGGTGTATTTTTAAAAATCATCGGTTATCTCCAGAGACCCCTCCCGTGCTTGGCGTCGTGCCTGGAGCGATTGGCTGTCTCCAGGCGCTGGAGGCAATTAAATATGCAACAGGAATTGGGAGACTATTAACAAACCGGTTATTGATATTTAACGGTATCAGTATGAAATTTAGCGAGTTAAGACTAAAACGCGATCCTGACTGTTCTGATTGTTCCGGAATGACATCATCAGCCGAGGATGCAGCCCTTGGGTAAAAAGGGCTGATGGTCATCGGGTGCTGCTTTCGATCACTCCAAAAGGACCCGGATCAAAATGACTCCAATGTATCACTGGTGTCCAAGCGCATCGGAAGCCGCGTGAAAATATGCGTGCCGGCACTAGTGATCGGACGGATGGCCGAACGCTCCTTCGATATGCCGTGGCACCGGCACCGAATTCACCGCAGACTGGACAGCCTTCAGGTCAGAAAGTTTTTCATTTCAATCCGTGTGTGCATTTGCGCAACGAGATCACGGTTGAAACTCGCAACATAAATAGATATTACGCCTAATCTGTGGCTGATTAGTAAGTGTCCATTTAACCCCATCTTCACAAAACCGGAAAGGCGTGGCAATATGCTCCTTCAGGAAAGGAGGAGAACACATGCCGGAAGACTACCATCTATTCGATTCCCATCAAAGGCGCAGCTTTTGGGAAAGCCATGTTGAACAATGGCAGAATAGCGACCATAGCCAAGCCGCCTATTGTCGCAGTCACAATCTCAAAGCCCACCAGTTTTATCATTGGAGACGGCGGATTTTGGCCCCGCAAAACGAGGTGTCTTTTTTGCCGGTAACGCTATCCGGAACCCTGGCACAAAATCATCCAACGGTTCGTATCCGAACGCCCAACGGCTTCACCATTGAAATTGACAACCGACACGGGTTTAACGAAATTAACCAACTCGTGGCCATGGTTGCTGCTTTATGATGTTGCCGCACAATCCCAAGCAAGTCTTTCTGGCCGTGGGCAGCACCGACATGCGTAAGTCGATCAACGGTCTGTCAGTGCTGGTGGAGCAGGCCATGGACCTGAACGCCTTTGCCGGGGATCTGTTCGTTTTCTGCAATCGGCGGCGCAACATGATAAAAATTTTGTACTGGGATAAAAACGGATTTGCGCTCTGGCACAAACGACTGGAGAAGCATCGATTCCACTGGCCCACGAGCACCGAACAGGTCGTTTCTTTAGGAGCGAAAGAGCTTGGATGGCTTCTCGCCGGACTGGATTATTCGCACGCTCATGAGCATTTAAGCTACCGTTTTGCCAGCTGAAATTTCGACCTAAAATGAAAAATAATATATACAAATCCAGCATGTTATGATATACAACGGGCATGGTTTTGGAATCGAATCAACTGCCCGATGACACTGAATCACTCAAGCAGATAATTACTTCTCAGCAGCAACAGATCGACCATTTGCAGGAGATGCTGCGTCTGCTCCAGAACGAAATCTTTGGCCGCAAAAGCGAAGTTCGCCCGGCGGTTAATCCCAATCAGCTGCAGTTGTTCACGCCCCCTGAACCGGTCGAGCCGGTTCATACCGATGAACCCATAGCGATCAAAGGACATACCCGCAAAAAACGGGGGCGCAAGCCGCTGCCTGAGGATCTTCCCCGGGTTGAGGTTGTCCACGACCTGCCTGAAGAAGAGAAGCAGTGTGCATGTGGGGCAACGCTGAGCCGCATCGGTGAAGAGACCTGCGAAAAGCTCGATTACGTTCCGGCCAGGGTTCAGGTGATCCGTCACATCCGCTTCAAGTACGCGTGTAAACGCTGCGAAGGCGTTGAGGATGATGGCCCCACGGTCAAAATTGCCCCGGTGCCGGTGCAGTTGATCCCCAAAAGCATGGCCACTGAAGGGCTGCTGGCCCACATCGCCGTTTCCAAGTTTGCCGATGCTTTGCCATTGTACCGCCAGCAAAAGATATTCAACCGGTTGGGGGTTGAGTTGTCACGGGCGACGCTGGCCAACTGGATGATCCAGGCCGCAATGTGTTGCCGGCCGGTCATCGACTTGCTGCAACAGGAGATCCGCAGCGGGCCATTGATCAATATCGACGAAAGTCCATTGCAGGTGCTCAAGGAACCGGGCCGCAGCAACACCACCAAGTCGTTCATGTGGGTGTTTTGCGGCGGGCCGCTATCCAGGCCGGTGGTTTTGTATCAATACCATCCCACGCGCAGTGGACAATTGGCGCTGGGACTTCTGGATGGCTACCAGGGTTATATCCAAAGCGACGGCTATAGCGGTTATGACCATCTGACCGGGAAACCGGGCATTGCCCATTTGGGTTGTCTGGTGCACGTACGGCGCAAGTTTGTGGAGGTAGTCAAGGTCCGCAAAAAGGCCCGCGGCAAGCAGGCGGCAACCAGAGGCCTGGCCGACGAAGCACTGGATTATATCGGTGCGTTGTACCATATCGAAAAGCAGGCCAGTCAAAACGAGTTGTCATTCGAGCAGATCCGGAATCTGCGGCAGCAAGAGGCCAAACCGATACTGGATCGATTCAAAACCTGGCTGGAGGTCCATCATCCCCAAGTTCCCCCGAAGAGCCTGCTCGGCAAGGCGATTCAATACGCCTTGAATCAATGGGATAAATTGGTGGTTTACCTTGAGGCCGGGTTTTTAAAGCCGGACAACAATGTGGCCGAAAATGCCATCCGCCCGTTTGTATTAGGCCGCAAGAACTGGTTGTTTGCCGGAGCCCCCGACGGAGCCGAAGCCAGCGCGACGTTCTTCAGCCTGATCGAAACCGCCAAGGCCAATGGTCTGGAACCTTATGCCTATCTTCGCTACCTATTTGAGAAACTTCCCCTGGCTCATAGCGAACCGGACATTCTCGAACTTCTTCCCAACCGAGTCGGTCAACTCGTCATTGATGCCGCCAGATAGGGAGCGGTTGAGTAGACGCTTACGCTGATTAGCCTCAAAAATCCCCCTAAAGAATAGCCCAAATCTGCCGGCGCACGTTGTCATTTCGTGATTGAAATGCCCGTATAGCAAGGGCTCGCTCGATTTTGCGCACTTACAAACCGAAAACCCAAAACATACAAGGTAAAAAAGTATTGACAAATCGGCTCCATTAAAGAATAGTGCTCAGAAAAGTGCAAAATCATAATAATATTAAGGTCTGTATTTGTTTTTATGGCACACATGGGAATTATATAAAACAAGTAAATCAATGGGATATTAAGTACAATGGAATTATTCATGGTGCTGATATAGAATAATATCAACGAATATAGATGTAAAAATAAATATTTTGCAATTGCAGTTTGTTGAGTAAGGTACAGACAGAAAATCGATGGGGTCTGTTTGTGCCGAAAAGTTCGTCGCTGAAGATTTTACCCCGGTATTGGGCCCAATGATGATGACGGTGCCCGGTAATGAAAATATAAGAGGTGTTTTTTTACCTGGACATGGGAATGGTTTTAGATCAATCGATCCATCGCTGATAAGGCGGGATTCCAGAAAAATAGTGCCGGGGTTTGGAAAACAAGAAACCAAATTGTTAAAGGAGCGAAAAATGGCAAAAACCCAAAAGAAAAAAGAAAAAGAGCCTGATATTACTTTTTTCCACGATGACCTCTTACATGCACCTGCAGATGGTTCAGAGGCATTCCTGAAAGGGTGGAAATGCAAAAAATGCGGCCAATTAGATTTTCCGAAACTAACGCCTTGCCCAAACTGCTGGGGCAGCGAATTTGAAATGGTTCCTTTGAGCCGAACCGGCACGCTATATAGCTGTACTGACATTTATATCGGAGCGCCGGGTATGAAAACTCCCTATATTTTCGGATATATAGACCTTCCAGAGAACCTGAGGATTTTTGCGCAACTTGAAGGTGAGGTGGATACCTTTAAATGCAACGAGACAGTTGAACTGACAACAGGTACGATAGGAATCAACAATGATGGCCTTCCTATTACCAGTTACAAGTTTAAAAAGGTGTCGCAGCAATAGGGGGGATTACCGATCGAATAAGCTGAGTTACTTTAATTATATCGGCTAATGTGGTTGACAATTCTGAACCGGTGAAAATGGACATACACATATAACATGGACACATTATATTAAGGAGCCTTCAAAATGAGGTTAGACCGTGAAGTATATATAGCAGGTGTTGGTGAAACCACTTTCGGTAGACACAAGGTGGATTTCGATGTTTTAGGTCGGCAGGCCGCTCTTCAGGCCATTCAGGCCTCAAATATCGATTCGCCTGATGTTATTCAAAGCGCGTTTGTGGGTAATGCAACAAACGGTCTTTGTACCGGACAGCGGGTTTTTAAGGATCTCGGCATGTGTGGGAACATGCCTATCATCAATGTAGAGAGTGCATGTTCAGCGGGTGCCATGGCGATTTACTGTGCGATCAAAGATGTCGCAACGGGCATGACCGACATTTCAATTGGTGTGGGGGCTGAAAATCACAGCCTTCACCGGGACACCGGCGCAGCTTTTGCGCCGGATATGACGGATATTGAAGCACGCCATGGTGCGGTCATGACTGGAAAATATTCTTTGAGGGCCAATCGATTCTTGTACGAGACCGGGGCAACGATAGAGGACCTCGCGATGGTTACTGTTAAAAACAGAAAACATGCCACCAACAACCCCAATGCATGGTTCAAGGGAAAAATATCGGTTGAAGAGATTGTTAACTCAAGAATGATTGCATATCCTCTTACCCTGCATCAATGTTGTGCCATTTCTGACGGTGCTGGAGCCGCAGTCGTGTGCTCAAAGGAAATGATTAAGAAATTAAAGATTAATAAACCGATAAAGGTTGCAGGCGCTGCCCTATGTTCAGGTCCCTATCATAACCGGCCAAGGGACATTGTAGCGGATGATATCACGGAAATGACCTCCGACCTACTTTATGAAGAATCAGGAATCGGACCGGAAGAAGTTGACATTCTCGAACTGCACGATGCATTTACCATCGCTGAAATACTTTATTACGAGTGCATGAGATTGTGCAAAAAAGGCGATGCACTGAAATTCCTGCGTGATGGTCAATCCACCTATGGCGGGCAGTGCGTTGTTAGTCCCCGCGGGGGGATGCTTTCTTACGGCCATCCCATCGGAGCATCCGGCGCTGCTCAAATAGCCGCAAACGTGAAACAAATCAGAGGCGAGTGCGGGGGGTATCAGGTAGATCCGATACCGAAAGTGGCAATGTCGCATGTTACCGGCGGTGGACTTGCAGGTACCGAGCACGCTGCGTGTACAATGCATATGCTGGTTAAAGGATGGTAAAAAAATACTCACGTTTCCACCGGAATTGGTCATCGATAAACAATATTGGCAGTATCTCTTTCCCTAAACTTTATCACGGGATGCGTGCCATGTCGGCCAGTCGTGTCGGGTTAATGAGGTAAACGGCAGAATCACTAAATGTAAGGGGGTAATTATGGAAACAGTATCCAGCAGAGTGGCGCTGGTCACCGGTGGTACGAATGAGATCGGTGCGGCTATCGGTTTAAGATTGGGAATGGGTGGCGCAAAAGTTGCGATTACCGATATTGACAAGGGCAAGGTGGATGAGGTGGTATCACGGATTCAAGATGCTGGCGCAGATGCGATGGGGCGGGTAGCCAACCCCACAAAACCTGAAGAAGTCAACAGAACAGTCAATGATGTTATGGAAAAATTCGGCAAGGTCGATATCCTTGTCAACAATATAAATGTTCAGGAAGGTGGTACGATTTCGGAAATTTCTGATGAGCAGTGGCATAACTGCCTTAAAACGAACCTGGACCCCCTGTTTTTCTTTTGCCGCTATGTCGTACCACAGATGCGGAAGAACAAATTTGGACGGGTTATCAATGTGGGGGACCTTATTTATCTTGGATGGCCCGGGAATTCAAGTTACTGTGCATCAAAATCGGCTGTTTTCGGATTCACCCGTTCTCTGGCCCTTGAATTGGCAAAAGAGTCGATTACCGCAAACTTCGTTGTCAAGGGAGATGTTTCGGGCTCGGATTTGACTGAAGAGGAAACTGCGAAGGTGGCCGCAGGCCTGCCGGTACAAAAAATCGGAAGTCCTGAAGACATTGCCCAAGCTGTGGGATTCTTTGCCTCGAATGATTCGGGATATGTAACAGGGCAAACGCTTTTTGTCTGCGGGGGTAAGAGCCTCTATTCTTCCATGTCGGTCTAGTAAGTGGGCTTTTGATAGGGTTAAAATAATACCTGGTTATCCATAAAGCTAAAGTGACAAAGTTTTAATTGGCCAAGAGAAAATATTGAGTAGTACCGCCTCTGATTTGTTTGTAAGTTGATTTGGTCGAAGAGGTTATCTGTTGAGCCATTCGCATGAACTTTTTCCCAATGTTACGGGATGTTCGACGGTTAAACCTAAACACATATTCGTCCAAATAACTCTGAAGATGTTCGGGTCCGAACCGGCCCTGGAAAGTACCAAGGATTAATCGTTTTACTAAGGATGCCACCAAATGAACACCCGGCAAGACGCTGTCCTTGTCTGAGGTTCGGGATGCCACAATCGGATGGTGCGTGTAGCTGCTGTCATCAAGGAAGTTGTAGCCTTTCCAACCATCGGTGATCGTTGTGCTGCCAGGGTCAACGTTGGTGGATACGAATTGATCTAAAACATCGCCGGAGCAATCCGGCACCACTTGCAATCGGATACGGCCAAGTTTTTTGCCCTTTTTCTCAACCGCCGCAACCACGATGGTTTTGCCATCGGCACCGCGGCCACGTTTGCCGGGCTTTTGACCGCCGATAACGAATTCGTCAACTTCAACAGTGCCTGAAAGTCGTTCACGGCCCTGTCGTATCGTACAACGCCTGAGTTTGTGCAGCCAGGACCAAGCAGTCTGATAGCTTCCCAAACCCAGCAGGTCCTTTAGATTGATAGCGTTAACCCCGGATTTTCGGGTTGTAAACCACCACATAGCTTTGAACCAGTAGGTCAATGGTTTTTTGGTTCCATGCATCACGGTACCGGCTGTCAGCGAATGGGGCGATTCGCAGCGAGTGCATATGTATAAACCCTTTGCACTGATCCAGTATTCTTTATGCCCGCACTTTGGGCAGTTGAAACCATCTGGCCATTTCATATCGATCAGGTAGTCTCGGCAAGCTTGTTCGGTACTAAACCGTTTGTCAAATTCGACCTGGCTGCAGGGGAAGTCTTCGTCGATGAAAAAATCTGTCATAATTGGCCTCCTTTGGTTATGGATGAGGCCAGTATAACTTGAGCCTGTGACAGATGCGGTCACAGGTGGTCTAATAAAAGTAAAAATCATCACTTTAGTTTTATGGATAACCAGGAAATAATATATGGAGGTGTAATATGGGAATAAAAAATAGAGTTGCCCTAATAACCGGGTCGGCAAGCGGAATGGGAAAGCAGACGGCTCTGAGAATGGCGGAACAGGGGGCCAAAATCGTAATAAATGATGTCGTAGCTGAAAAAGTTGAGGAGACGGTTGAAGAATTCAACAAAGCCGGTTTTGAGGTTCTCGGACAAGTAGCCGATATTTGCAATAAAGAGGCGGTCGAAAAGATGGTTAAAACCGCAGTTGATACTTTTGGGGGTATCGATATTCTGGTTAATAATGCCGGACTTGAAAAAGCCGGTCTTTTACGAAAGTTGAGTGAGGCCGATTGGGATATTACAATTAACGTAAACCTGAAAGGTGCTTTTTTGTGCAGCCAGGCTGTTCATTCTTCCATGATCGAAAAGAAACACGGTCGTATCATCAATATTGCTTCCCGAGCATGGCTTGGCGGACCGGGACAGGCTCCTTATTCTTCTGCAAAAGCCGGAATGGTAGGATTAACAAGAACCCTCGGCATTGAACTGGGCAGGAAGGGTATTACGGCAAACTGTATTGCACCAGGATTGATTCATACCCCCATGTGGGATGAAGCACCGGAAAAGCTAAAGAAAACGCTATTGGCAAAACAGCCTACCGGAACATTGGGTGAAGTTGATGACATTGCCAATGCTGTGATGTTCTTTGCAGATGATGATACGGATTTCATTACAGGTCAGGTGCTGTACATTTGTGGAGGAAGAAGTCTATACGCAGGATGAACTCATTTTAAGGAGATCATAACTATGGAAACAGACGGGTCTTTATCGAACTTGAAGATAATCGATTTCACAGGGGAATTAGGACCATATGCAGCAAAACTATATGCCGGTCTTGGAGCCGATGTCATTCATCTTGAGCAGATAACCGGAGATCCCCTAAGAAATATCGGGCCTTTTTATAAAAACATTCCTAACCGGGAGGGAAGTCTTCAGTTCCTTTATTACAACGCCGGCAAAAGGGGAGTGGTCCTTGATCTTAACAATTCAGCAGGAAGAGAGATCTTTATCGAGCTATGCAAAACAGCTGATCTTTTAATAGAAAGCACAACACCAGGCTATCTTGCGGGGATGGGCCTCTCTTATGATCACCTTAGCGGTG
The DNA here is from genome assembly GCF_009688965.1 of Desulfosarcina widdelii. Classification (GTDB taxonomy): domain Bacteria; phylum Desulfobacterota; class Desulfobacteria; order Desulfobacterales; family Desulfosarcinaceae; genus Desulfosarcina; species Desulfosarcina widdelii. Next base: position 5,698,737 of record NZ_AP021875.1, read on the forward strand.
TAAATCCCAAATTGGTTCATACATCGATAACACCTTTCGGTCAATTTGGCCCCTATGCCGAATACCCAGGATCTGATTTGACCTGTTCGGCTCTGGGAGGGTTTTTGTATTTAGCCGGCGTCGATAACGATAAACCGGTCAGAGCCCCCGACAACCAAGCGTATAGAATGGCCGAAGCATATGCCGCCGTGGGAAGTTCAATCGCTCTGCTTGCCGCAAAGAAGACCGGAATTGGCCAGTTCGTTGATGTGTCATGCATGGAGTCTGCGGCAATGGCCCTTGAAAATGCAGCACAATACTGGGATCTTGAGGGCGTAATTCGAAGGGGCCGCGGAAAAGAGTCGGGGGCTGGAACGATTCACCCATGCAAAGACGGCTTCATTGTCATTGTTGCAATTATGGGTAGCAATAAAGTGATGTGGGATCCTTTCGTAAAGTGGATGGAGGATGAGGGGGTCGAAGATTGGAAAGTGCTTGCTGATGACAAGTGGATCGATCCGGGATATAGGCAAACGGATGAAGGATATGAAACGTTTTGCCGTATTTTCGAAAATTATACGATGAAACACGATAAATTGTATCTATATGAACAGGGCCAGGCCCATAGGGTCGCAGTCTCCCCGGTAAGCAACGGCAAAGATCTCCTTGAAAACCCTCAGCTCAGATATAACAACTTCTGGCAGACCCTGCATCATGACAATCTTGACGGAGACATTACCTATGCCGGTGCACCATATGAGCTTGAGAAGATAAATTGGCGATTGGGGAATCCGGCCCCGGCATTTGGTCAGCACACAACCGAAATTATTGAGGAACTCGGATATAGTGAAAATGAAATAAAGGCCTTTGCGAAGGGGGGGATAGTCCATGTTGCCGAATCTTAAAAAGACGCTCGAGGGAATCGTTGTTTGTGATTTTTCATGGGTGGGTGCAGGCCCGATAACTACAAATATCCTGGGTCAGTGCGGTGCGGAAATTATCAAAATCGAGAGTAAAAAGAGACCGGACATATTGAGGAAGGGAGGACCTTTTAAGGATGGTATTAACGAGGGGCTGGAGCGTAGCGGATATTTTGCGAACCGGAATCCCAATAAAAAATGCATTTCATTGAATATGACCCAGCCAAGAGCCCGTGACGTTGCCGTCCGGTTGATAAAAAAGAGTGATATTATTATCAATAATTTTCGTGTAGGCCAGATGGAAAAATGGAAACTGGGATGGGAGGATGTGCAAAAAATTAATCCGAAAATTATTTATGTAACCATGAGTCTCCAGGGAACCGCAGGACCACATAAAGCATATATGGGATACGGAGTGAATCTCAACGCTTTGTGCGGGTTGACCGAAAGGGCATGTTTTCCCGGGGAAAGGCCCTTTGGTACGGGTACGAATTATACGGATCATGTCATGGTGCCCGGCCACACGCTTTTCGGTATCATGGCGGCCCTCCTTCAGCGGGAAGAAACAGGAAAGGGACAGACAGTGGCTGTTTCACAGCTTCAATCAGCTATCAGTATGAAACCGTCGGACGCCTTAACCTTCGCGGCAAATGGCGAGATGTTAGGCCCCCTGGGATACGGTGATCCAGATGCGGCGCCGCACGGTGTATATACGGCCATTGGTTACCGGAGTTGGATCGCAATCGCCGTTTTCTCTGAAAAGCAATGGCAGGCCCTTAAAACCGTGATGGGCAATCCGGCTTGGGCGGAAAATGATAAATTCAGCACGTTTGCGAACCGCAAAGAAAATGAAAATGAATTGAATGAGAATATTCAGCAGTGGACCAAAAGCCGCTATGCCGACCTTATGATGGATAAACTGCTTCAAAAGGGAGTTTGCGCTGGTATTGTCAACGATGCACGGGGTGCCATTGAAGATAACCATCTAAGATCACGTGATTTCTGGGCATATCTCGATCATCCTGTCGTGGGGAGTACGCTTTACAACCGGGGGCCGATGATTTTTTCCAAAATGCCTCTGGAAATGAAGTCTGCGGCACCGGTTCTCGGTCAGGATACCGAGCAAGTTTTAATGGAACTGTTGGGATATTCGGAGAAAGAAGTGAATCAACTTAAAGAGGAAGATGTATTAACATGAACATCGCGTATAATCATATATCGTGATGTTAAAAAAGAATAATGCCAGTTTTTCTATGGGGAAGTGCATTACCAATTGCCGACTTTTAAACATGGAGGGAAAGAATGGATTTCAGTATATCTGAAGAATATATGATGCTAAAAGAGTCAATGCGTGGGTTTGTAAAAAGGGAGATGATGCCTCTGGAGAAGACCTTACTTGAGCGCCAATTGGCTCTATGGACGGAGCCCGGCCCTTTGATTCCCGAAAAGGATCATGAAAGACTGATGAAAATATCAAAAGATCTTGGTTTCTGGGGCCTCGAGGTAGAAGAGAAGTTCGGCGGTCAAGGACTGGGAATGCTAGCGAAGACCCTGGTAGTAGAGGAAATGTCAAAATGCCTGGTCGGATTTTCACATCACGCATTTACCCTACCTCCGGATGCACCAAACCTGTACTATTTGAATGACTGCTGTACTGAAAGCCAACGGGAAAAATATTTTGCGCCCTACTGCAATGCAGAAATTGAATCGGCCATGGCAGTGACGGAACCGGATGCCGGTTCTGATGTTAGCGGCCTTAAGACAAAAGCGGTGAGGAAAGGTGATAAATGGATTCTCAACGGAGCGAAAACTTTCATTAGCAAGTGTGATTATCCGGAAGTTTTTTTTATCGTGATTGCGGTTACCGATCCCGAGGCGTCCACAAAGGATAGATTTACGGCCTTTCTTGTCGATAGAGAACACCCGGGGGTAAGAATAGGAAGGGAGGTCCCGGTTATCGGTGCAATGCCTGTCTGGGATTTCTTTCTTGAAGATGTTGAACTCAGTGACGATGCCGTCCTCGGAGAGGTGGGAAAAGCGTTTATTCCCTTACAAAATCGTTTTGGGGTTCGTAGAATTGAGTTGGCGTCCCATTGTACCGGAATGGCTGAAAGACTAATTCAGATGATGATTGACCAGGCCAACAACCGAACAACCTTCGGCAAGCCCTTGGCCAGCCGCCAGACAATTCAGAACTGGATTGCAGATTCAACGCTTGACCTGGAGTCTGTTCGATGGCTGCTTTATTACGCAGCATGGAAGTCCGATCAGGGGTATAAGGATTTAAGAATAGAGGGCGCAAGTGTGAAAGTAGCCGCAACGGAAATGCTGACCCGCGTTGCAGATAGGGCCATACAGGCACATGGCGGTATCGGCGTTACACAAGAATTGGGCATTGAATATGTTTCCAGAATGGTGAGGATTTGGAGGATACTGGAAGGCCCATCCGAAATTCACAGATGGCTGGTTGCAAGACAGTTGCTCAGGCAAAAACAGACTTATGATCCCTTCATATTGGAAAAGGAAGACTGAAGATTTAAGATCTCGATATTGGTTATCCGACTGTCCAGCTATGTAACAACTGTGATTTTCAGATAGCCTCTGATTCCAAATATAGAAATTGGCTAAGGGCATCGCTTAGCGGAATTTGAAGTGATAGGGAGGATAGAGATGGGGGTTGAATTTAAAAAAGAAGATCATGTAGCTTACATTACCTTAAATAGACCGAAAGCTATGAATTCTTTGGACCCGGAATCGTATGACCGATTGATTAATATCTGGAATGAAGTCAAAACAGATCCTGATATCCGTGTTTCCGTTTTGACTGGAACCGGTGAAAAAGCGTTCTCTACAGGTACGGATATGAAAAAAACTCCGCCTCCGAAAGAATGTATGGCGGCAAGCTATCTAAGAGACGGACAACCGCTGATTCCCCATATGAAAATGTGGAAGCCTATCATTGCGGCTATTAACGGTTTTGCGATCGGTGGCGGGCTTGAAATGGCGCTGGCGTGTGATATAAGGATTGCGAGCTCTAATGCCAAATTTGCTTTAACGGAATCGAAGGTAGCGAGCCTGGCGGGATTAAATGGCACCCAGTGTTTACCACGTGCCATTCCGCAAGCGATCGCAATGAAAATGATATTGACCGGCGAGATGATTGATGCCCAGGAAGCATACAGGATCGGCCTGATAAGCGATGTCGTGGAGCCGGACGAGTTGATGAACTTGGCCAAGCAATACGCAGAAAAGATCGCAGTCAATGCGCCATTGAGCGTCAAGGCCGCTAAACAGGCGGTGATGATGGGGCTGGATATGCCCCTGGATCATGGGATTGCGTATGCGCATCTTTTGTGGGGTATCCTGCGGGATACCGAAGATCGGAAAGAAGGGTTTCGAGCTTTTTCAGAAAAACGGGCCCCCGAATACAAGGGGATATAGCCGGAATTATACTCTGATTGCTTGAAACATTCTATGGGTGCCCGAGACGGATCGGTTGAAACGTTCCATCCGTCCCGAAACAGGAGGTTTGCAATGCATATTGTGGTATTAGCAAAAGTCGTGCCGGATTACGAAGTCCCAGCCAGCGATTTTGAACTGGCAGATAGCCGAGCACATAAGCGCTACAAGCGGATGATGGGGTTATACGACGAGAACGCAATCGAATCGGGCGTGCAATTAAAAGAGAAGTATTCCTCAACTCTTACGATTGTATCTTATGGAAATAAAGACGATATCCCGGTTCTTAGAAAAGCCGTGGCCATGGGATGCGACAAACTTCTTTTAGTTACGGGAAGTTCTGATGACGCTTCGGTTATCGCGGCAAATCTCAAAATGGCTCTGGACAGTTTGGGAGATGTGGATTTGGTGCTGGCAGGGCAGCAATCGGCAGATATGGACAGAGGGCTTGTCCATGGAATGTTGGCAGAAAAGTTGGGGTTTGTCTTTATTCCTCAGATTGCCGGTATTGAGTATCTGGATGGCCAATGGAAAGTGACCCAAAACACGGAAACCGGTATTCGCGAGCTGGAATGTAGGGAAAAGGCCGTATTGTCGATTACAAGTGTTCCGGAAAATGTTCCCCGAATTCCGGCAGTCAGATCAATTTTTGCGGCGAAAAAGAAGGCAGTGGATATACTTCCGGCAATAGAGGATAAAGCGATGCCAGTCGATGAAGTTTCGGTAGAAATTCCCAAAATGGAATCTGTATGTGAATTCCTGCCGGCCGAAGATGACATAGCAGAAACTGCTAAAATTTTGTTGAGAAGGTTGAGGGAGGAGCGGTATATATGAAAACATTGATTATTGAAATGATTGAGCCGAAAAGGCTTGGCGAGCTGGTGACAGTGAGCAGGGAATTTTGTGAGAAACCGGATATTGTTGCCGTGGGATCCGGACAAATTCCCGGATCCTTTGCCAAGGCATACCAGGTCGAGGATACCGTTGCTTCGAATCTGATTTCAGATCTTGCTTCATTGATACTGAAGGAGGGCTATGAAATTATCTTATTAAGCGCCTCAACCCTTGGCTCCGGAATTGCGGCCCCGCTTTCCATTAAACTTTCAGCACCGGTGGTTTCAGAAGTCATCGGAATCAAGCCGGAGCTTGTTGTTGAAAGACCTTTGTATGGCGGAAAAGCGGTTGCAACTTATAAACTCAAAAAAATGCCTGCCGTATTGACCATCCGGCGGAAATATTTTGAAGCGGCTGATCTGCAGGGTTTCACTGAATCGAAGCTGCTGGGCTCGGATGGGAAAAAAGTCGAACTAATCACCGAGAGAGAGGAAAAGGCGGAGGGGATACCTCTTGAGGATGCGGAAGTTATTGTATCCGGCGGCAGGGGGATTGGTGGCGCGGAAAATTTCCCTATACTTCAGACCCTGGCCGATTTGTTTAATGGCGCGGTTGGTGCATCGAGAGGCGCCGTTGACGAGGGGTGGGCGAAGCCGACCCAGCAGGTTGGACAAACGGGGAAAATTGTAGCTCCGGGGGTTTATTTCGCCGTGGGTATATCTGGAGCCAGCCAGCATCTGGCCGGAATCGCAAATGCCAAATGCGTTGTCGCAATCAATAAAGATGAAGAGGCCAATATTTTCAAGCGCGCGAGATTCGGCGTTGTCAGCGATTATAAAAAAATCGTCCCTGTGTTGATTGAAACGCTGAAAGAGGAAGGTTAAATGGAGCGGATACCTTATTGGAACATTAATTTTGGTATTCTTATTGACGTATTAGCCGTGCCGGTGGTCGTCATTTTTGTTTACGGCATCTATAAACATTGGATACGCATCCGCCAGGGCAAGGTCAGGGTAAATCCGGAATTGTCAAACACGGCTGGGAAAATTGGCCCGGTTTACGTTCATGCACTACTTACAAAAGGTATCCTGGGGACCAAGATCTACAAAAAAATCTATACCGGGGTTGCCCACGGTGGGCTATTTTGGGGAATGTGCATCCTGTTTTTGGGGACCGTTCTGGTATTTTTTAACGTGCTATTCGGATTGCCTGTTTTTCGTGGTGAATTTAACCGCTGGTTCATGTCGTTTGCGTTGGATTTTTCAGGATGCGCTGTTTTGGGCGGCATTGTTTTTTTCCTGGTCAGAAGACTGATATTTCCTCCTGAATGGTTGACCGAACCAAAGTCCCGAAGCGGGTTTGTACCGGCCGTCGTTCTACTTGGACTGGTGATCATTTCGGGTTTCCTGGTTGAAGGCGCAAGAATTGCCTGCAACGGCCCTGACCCAGGCTCATTCATCGGCAACTACCTGTCGGCGATGTTTGGTAAGACCGATGGATGGCTTTTGCACCGTTATGCGTGGTGGACACACGGGATTCTTGCTTTGGGCTTTCTGGCATATATCCCATACTCCCCATTGGTGCATATCTTGCTGGTGCCCGTTAATGCAGCGTTGGCCAATCCGATGCCAGGCACAAAAATGGGCGTGATCGATTTTTCCTCTTTTGAGGACGAAGAAAGTGAGGAGATACCCTCGCTGGGAGCCTCCAAATTAACCGATCTCAGCCGTAAACGATTACTCGACTATTCAACGTGCCTGTGGTGTGGGCGATGTCATGAGGTCTGTCCCGCGGCCGGGACAGGTAAACCATTGTCACCCAAGGGTGTAATCGTTACGCTTGCGGAGTTTCTGCAAGAATGTAAAGAGGAGGAAGATTCTCTAATCGATTCAGTAACCAGTGACGCACTCTTTTGTTGCACAACTTGTGCCGCCTGCATGGAGGCATGTCCTGCCTTGATAAATCAGCCGAAAACGATTCTGAAGCTCAGGCAAAATTTAGTTATGGAACGCTCCGAGATTCCCGAACTGATGGGCAAAGCCAACAACAGCCTTGAACTCAGGGGCCACCCGTTTTTCGGAACCGGTGCCGGTCCTAAAGATTGGTGCAAAGACCTTGAAGTTCCGATTTTTGAAAAGGGAAAGACCGACTATTTGCTGTGGATAGGATGTTCTGTCACCTATGAAGAACGCACTCAGCAGATTGCCAGGGCAATGGTAAGGATATTAACGGCCGGAGGCATTTCCTTTGGAATCCTCGAAGAAAATCGTTGTACGGGGGATCCAGCCAAGCAGATGGGCAACGAATTCCTGTTTACCGAACTAGCCCAACAGAACATTGAAGATTTCTCCACTCTGGGAATTGAAAAGATTATAACCATGTGCCCCCATTGTTTTAACAGCTTTAAGCGTCATTATCCTGCATTAGGCGGGAATTACGAAATTTCTCCGCATTCAGTGTTTGTAAAAAAGCTCATTGCAATGGGTAAGCTGCACCTTAACAGAGAATCAAAAACAATATGTTATCATGACCCCTGTTATCTCGGAAGGCGTAACAGCATATTCGACGATCCTCGGGATGTTATCAACTCAATGGGCGAGATTGTGGAAATGCCCCGTAATCGAAGCGAAAGTTTTTGCTGCGGTGGCGGTGGCGGAAACTACTGGGCTGAAGAAGTCGGCACTAGAATTAACCAGGTGAGAGCTAAGGAGGCCCTTGATACGGGGGCTGACTTAATCGCAACATCTTGTCCGTTTTGTCTTCTCATGCTGACCGATGGTATGAAAAAATTCACTGAAGACCAAAAGGTATTTGATATTGCTGAACTAGTTGATCTACGGCTTTAAAAGAGCCGATTATAACGGATTTAGGGGACCCCCCATAAAAACTACGATTGCCTGATTTTTGGGCTTTCCCTATCCGGCCGAAACGATGATCAAGGCCGAATTACGACTTTCTATTTAACAGTCTTGGTTGTCAGCTTTATAAATTTGACGGACCAAGAATAAGGTAAAGAGTTTTAAGTTGGCGCCGGCAATAGATTCCACCATTCACCGATCTTCATCCGGGAACCGTTTTTTGAGTTGATCGATGTTCATTTTGTCGCCTCCTTGATAACAGCTGCCTGGGGCAGATTCGGTCACTAAGTGGCCTTAATCTTGGTTATAGGTCCGAAATTAATTTGACTTCGTAACGTTATCCCGTAGCCGATGCACCCCGCGCCAAAGCCACACGCGTACGGGATTCGATCGCGGCCTGCCGACGGCGATGGCGTTGTCCCATTTGGCGCAAAACTTCTTCTCTGGTAACGTCTCGGCGTGGGAGAAATCGTGACAAGAGTTCTTCGATGTCAGCACACGAGAGTAGCGGGAGATTTTCCTGGTGGCGTATTCGTTCCGACAGCATAAAAAGCATTGCCGTCATCACTATAGCCATATGATGATGCCAAGCCGACCATTTGCGGACCTGATAATCCGCCATACCGCACTCACTCTTGCCGTCTTCAAAGGCACGTTCCACCCAGTAGCGCTGCTGAAGCTGCATCCACGCCAGCCTCGCCAAATCTGTCGATTCGGGAGCATTCGTCAACGAAATCTTTACTTCCGGCCGTTTGGCGAGCGTCTGTGTGGCAACCAAAGACCACTTGGCGGCTGTGGCCGATTTGCCGTCCCACACATAAACCGGAACGCGCAAGACGCGAACTTTCAGAGGACCCCGCGTGGTACGACGTACTTTAAGTGTCGGCTGGGAGGCCAACTCGAAACGCTTGACAACATCCTTGACCTCTACAGGCTTGGCATCGCTCCGATAACGCTTGAACTTGGGGCCGCGGTTGCTCTTGCGCTCAGGAATATAAGGATGCGGGTCTTGAAGATAAACGCGAAGGTCCGAATGAAGATCGACCACAAATTGCTGTCCCATCCGATCCAAGGCAAGACAGAAGGAGGGAGTCTTGCCATATCCGGCATCGGCGCCGACCCAACCAAAGCGCCGCTCCATAGCTATAGCATGCTCGACGATCATCAACGCCTGCTGCTCTTTGGTGAGAAACACGCGATCAACCTCAGGAATCCCGGCTTTCTTGCAACGCTCCGGATCCTGTGTCCACTGCTTGGGAAGGTAGAGGCGAACATCTATAGGAGCAACAAACCGCCCGTTGGCCAAAGCGCCGAAGACAGCCACTTGGCCGTTATCGACTTTGCCCAACCGCCCCAGCCATTGACGGGCAACCCCCACCGAGCGGCTACCCTGCTTGGCAAAGGCGCTTTCGTCGATCAGAAGCGCCGCGGACTTCTTATCGCCCAAATGTGCATCGACCTCGCTGCCAACCTGATCAATAACTGCACGGGCATCCCACTTCGAGTGCGTCAAGAATTGTTGCAGGTTGCGCGAATTGGATCCCGGGACCACTTCCTCCATACGGTCCATGTTCTTACGGACACCGGCCTGCATCAGTCCGCAGGCGTATTGGCGCGCTTTGTCGGAGACATCGTGACGGTAGGATTTGAAATGGTGACTAAAACTTTTCACAAATTTCACAAAACGCCCGGCGACACGGACAAGCAATTCTGTCTCGTGGGCTTCATCAGATTTCCTCCTGGGTTGCTTTCATGGAGATAACCATATGATATTAAAGAAGAAAATTCAAGAATTATCTTTACAAAGTCAAATTAATAAGTTTCATTTGTCACGCAAAACGCAGAGGGGGAGCAATGAGAAAAAAGATGAAAATGTCAGGAATGGAGTTTTTCATTGTGTTCTGTATTGTGTTGTGTTCATTTTCCGGAATCCAAAATGCCGATGCATTCATAGATTTCACGCGGCCAATAGGATTTAACGCGGATGCGATGGCACGGGGAGGCACTTCCATTGCCAACGGAGAAGATCCCAGTAATATGAATTTCAATCCCGCTATAATCTCAGAAACTGAGAAAAACAGTCTGGATGTTAACCTCTTTGCGATCTTTCCCAATTTTGATTACACGTACAACGGTACGGGTAATCAAAGAGTTACCTCAACAGATAAGGACAGGATTCTTTTAGCCCCTGGGGTAAGCTATTCTCATAAATCTGAAAATTCAAGGATATCTTATGGTTTGTCATTCGCTGCGATGGACGCACTTGCAACGGATTACTCAGTATGGTCAAAAAACTTCGGTTCAACAAACGGTTCGTCTGAGCTTCTTCATTTGAGATTGGGGCCTACGATTGCCTACGATATAACTTCCAGTCTTTCGGTCGGCGTTCGTCTGGGCATTGATTATGCCACCCTTGACATGCGTTTTCCCTTGGGAGGCGTGTATGTTGATTTGGGGAAGGCGGATGGGTGGGGATTGTCCGGCGCAGTTGGTCTGCTTTATAAACCATTCGAGACTTTAAGTGCGGGGTTGTATTACGAAAGTCCAACTTTCTTAGCAGATTTAGAGACTAAATCTGCCGATGGATATATCAAGATGGGAGCTACTGATATTCAGCAACAGGATGTCAAAGTGAATGACCTTCAATTCCCGCAAAATGTAGGCCTTGGCTTGGCTTACCAGCCGGTTTCTTTTCTAAGGCTGTCATGTGATATCAAGTATATCAACTGGAACAGCAAATGGGATGAGCTGGAACTTGAATTCAGCAAGATGCCGCAATCACTGAAAGTTCCTGTTAACGTGGATGATCAGTTAACGTTCGGGGTAGGCGCCGAATATTTTATTTCCGAAAAATTTAAAGCCTCATTAGGTTATCATTACAACGACAATGCTATGGATGATAATTTTTTGAATCCTTATGTTCCTACAGAGGTCGATCATACTCTCACTGCCGGTTTGTCTGTGAAACCGGTTGAATATTTGAAAATTGGATTTGCATATATGTACGCCTTAGTTGATAGCAGTGAGTCAAATGTTATTCATGGGTACGATGCATCGCTTGAACAGCAACTTGGGTTGCCGTCCGGAGCCCTAAACAGTGAACTAAGTAACGCAAAACTCGAAAATGATGCTCAGGCTGTCATGTTTTCATTAACCATAAACTGGTAGGGCCGCATGGGAATCTTGTCATTTCAATCGATGGAAGTACAACAGACTTAAATACTGATGAACTCGTAAAAAGTCACTAAAATGCGTTTTTGCAATTTGCCACTCAATAAATTCAATATGTTGCAGCGGTGAAAACCGGAAATTCTGACTTTTTACGAGACCGTCAAATATTGGAGCAAGCTACAATTGATAAGGATGTCTCTGAATCACATATTTTAACCGGGTCCATTTTTTTGGAGCCACTGCCGGAAGGAGAGAAAAGAATGAAAAAATTTTTACTCAGACAAAACTATTGGTTTCCCCTCATTGTTCTTAGCGCGGTATTGCTGCTTAACTATCCGGTCCGATCAGAGGCCGACCAGAAAATTAAATTAAGCCTGTCAAGTAATCTGTCACCCGGCAGTTGTTTGGAGCTGGCAGCCGATAAATTCAAGGAACTCGTAGAGAAAAAGAGCAATGGCAACATCACTGTTGTCCGATACCCCTCCGGTGAACTGTATGACTCAAAGAGCGAAATTGAGGCGATCGTGAACGGCAGCGTTGACATGGCAATTATGCATGTCGCCTATGTTGGCGCAAGATCGCCGGAACTTGAATTTATCAGTTCATTTGGAGCACAGGGATGCTGGAATGATAACGAACACTTTTATCGATTTCTAGATATGCCTGAGGTGCGTAAAATTGCGGACGAACAGTTTAGAACCAAATTAAACGCCAAATTGCTATCGCCAATTTCATACGGCGTCGGGATTGTCGGTAGCAAAAAAGCGATTCGCAATGTTTCTGACTTTAAGAATTTTAAAATGAGGGCAAGTGGAACCGCACAATCGGTTATGTACAAAGCCCTTGGTGCCATACCTGTTGAGCTAAGCATAAAAGAGGTTTTTATGGCACTTCAGAGAGGGACTATCGATGGAGCAGCCACAGGTCCGGGAAGGTTTTATTTTTCGAAATGGTATGAGGCAAGTCCATATATGATTCGAGACTACAGCAGCCCCTATCTTCAATTTTGGCATGCGATAAACCTAAATAAATGGAAAAAATTGACACCTGAAAACCAGAAAACCATCGCAGAGACCGCAGAAGAAGTCTCGCAGTGGGCACGGATCTATGCCATTGATGAAACGGAAACAGTATATCGGAAATTTAAAGACGGGCTTATAAAAGAATTGATTTTTTTCTCTGATGAAGAGAGGGCCAGGTTAAGAGAGATTGTTTCCCCGGTAATGCACGATTGGACAATTAAGAGATGCGGACACGAAATGGGTGAAAAATTGTGGGGATATATGATCCAGGCTCGGAATAAATGATACCGTTTTGTCATGATGACCTTCATTAACGAGGGAATATCTTCAACTGATCCCGTGAAAATCGTTACTTGACCGGCCAGCTTTTTTCGGCCGAAGCAAATTGCCTTCAACAACAGCAGATATATTTATAATGGAAAAAAATGGAACCATTCAATTCAAAATATCAATCTAAAGCCGTTAATATTATTGACCTATTTTCACTTGGCTTCGGCACCGTTGCCGGTGCGGCAATTTTCTTTGTTAGCATTGCCGCCACTTATGAAGTTTTCATGCGAAAGTGTTTCGATAAACCGACGGTGTGGGTGTTTGAAGCTTCGCTCTTTGTCATGATGTGGTTCGTGCTTTTGGCAGCTTCTTATGCGGTAAGGGAAAGAAGGCAAATCGTTGCCGATATCCTTATCTCAAGGTTGCCCGAATCTTGCAGCCTGGCATTAGGCATCGCGGCCAACGTCCTTGCTTTGGTATTTGCCGGTATCGTAGGGTACTACGGATCCCATACCTGTGTGGCGGCCTATCAGGGGAACATCACCAGCATCGGACTGTTACAATACCCAAAATGGATTTTATATTTTGTTTTTCCGTTGACTATGGGCATGCTGTTTTTACAGGTGTTTCGTAACATTTTACCTGATATCAAACTGCTGGCAGCCCTGAAAAAGGATTTGGGTGCGCAAGCGATATCCATTGTAACTGTGCTATTCGGTTTTGTAGCCGGCATAGCAATTGGTGTATATTTTATATATGTCGCACCTGTTACAGGTATTATTATCCTGGCCCTTTGTTTTATATTCGGTGGCGTTCCCGTCGGATTTGCATTAGGCATGACAGGCATAATAGGTATGTTTGCCAATTTTGGCGAATTCCAAAGTTTAACCATGGTACCTATTATTATCGAAAAGACGTTGCATAACTTTATACTGCTGGCTGTTCCGTTGTTTATCATGGGTGGCGTGATTTTATCAAAGTGTGGTATCGGAGAACGGATTTACGATATGGCCAGTAAGTGGAGTGGTTCGTTCCCGGGAGGGCTGTCAATCGCAACTATTATGGCGTGTGCGCTGGTTTCAGCAATGGTCGGTGTTAGCACGGCTGTAGCCGGCGCCATTGGATTGATCGCCATCCCTCAACTACTCGCTAACAAGTACACAAAAGAACTATCCTATGGAAGTGTCGCTGGTGGCGCACTTGGCGTTCTTATACCCCCTAGTGCAGGGTTGATCGTTTATGGTTTTTTAACCAATACATCAGTGGCTACCCTATTTGCCGCTGCATTCGTTCCTGCAGCCATACTGGTCGGTTTTTTTTGCATTTATGTTTTTTTTTCAAGCATCCTTACCGGAAGTTATCAGAAGGTATCTTTTACAATTAAGCAAAAGATTACCGCGACTCAAAATGCATCTCTCGGCATATTGGCTCCCGGCATAGTCTTGGGGGGTATTTATACCGGTATTTTTACCCCTACGGAGGCCGCTGCCGTTTTCGTTGTATATAGTATGCTCACGGCAATTATTTACAGACAAATCAGCTGGGAAAAATTTATTGATATTCTAAAAGAGAGCGCATTGTTGGGATCTTCAATCATGATGATTATGATCGGCGCTATGATTTTAGCCCATCTGGTCGCACACTTGAGGATTCCAAGACAACTTGCCGAATGGATTGTTACATCAGGATTTTCCCATACGATAGTGATTGCATGTCTATTATTAATGTATGTCTTTCTGGGGATGTTTTTAGATGGCCTTGCTATTACAGTGCTCACCATTCCGGTGATCTATCCGTTAATGCCCGTTTTGGGAATCGATGTTATTGTATTCGGAGTTGTTCTAATGGTATTTGTCGAAATGGCACTGATTACACCGCCGGTTGGCCTAAACCTTTTTATGGTCCAGGCCATTACAAAAGATGATCTTTGGACAGTTGCAAAAGGTAATTTACCTTTTGCCCTAATGATGTTCATAGTTGCAGTGATATTGCTTTTTTATCCCGGCATATCACTCTGGCTTCCTGAAATACTTTCCACGGGATAAGGCTGGGGATTCATATCATATTAACCCGGCAAATAAATACTCCAAATTAGATTTAAACTGTGCTATGTAGTTCCCTATGGAAAAAATCGATGCACGAAAGCTTAGCACAGAGGCCCAGCAGCAACTCCGGAATCAGGCGATAAGACTTAAAAAAGCCGGAAGAACGTACAAGGAAATTGCCGAGATTACCGGGGTTCATGGAACGACCGCCTGCAAATGCTACCAAGCCTATCTTAGAGGCGGCAAGCCAGCTGTGACGATCAAAAAACGCGGCCGCCCAAAGGGAAGCTGCCGTACACTGACACAAGAGCAAGAAAAAGAACTGCAAAAAGCAATACGGGACAAATGCCCGGATCAATTGAAGCTTGCTTTTGCACTGTGGACCCGCATCGCGGTTCAACAGCTCATCAAGCAGTTGTGGTCCATGGACATGCCAATTCGGACCGTCGGCGAGTACTTGAATAGATGGGGTTTTACGCCTCAAAAGCCTTTGAAAAAAGCTTACCAACAAAATTCCAAGGCTGTTAAAGCCTGGCTGGATAATGAATATCCGGAAATTGCCGAGCGAGCAAAAAAAGAAGGCGCGGAAATTCATTGGGGCGATGAGACCGGGTTGTGTAACGATAGCTACCATGGGCGAAGTTATGCTCCCCGTGGAGAGACTCCCGAAATCAAGCTTCATCCACGATGCGAACGAGTCAATCTGATTTCTTCGATCACCAATCAGGGAAAAGTACGCTTCATGGTTTATAAAAACAAAATGAATTCCCAAACGATGATCAAGTTTATGGATCGGCTGATTAAAGGTGCCGACAAGAAGATCTTCCTGATTGTTGACAACCTGAAGGTCCATCACAGCTACATCGTTAGAGACTGGTTGAAAGAACATGAAGGCGAGATTGAGATTTTCTTTTTGCCCTCCTATTCGCCGGAGTTGAATCCCGATGAATACCTGAACTGTGATCTGAAAGCGGGCGTTCATTCAGGAATACCTGCAAGAACGAAAAATCAGTTAACGAAAAAAGCAATTTCGCACTTGAGAAAGCTCCAAAAACTGCCTGGACGGGTTAGCAAATACTTCAAGCATCCAAAGATCGCTTATGCTGCATAATATTTATCTATTTAATTGCCGGGTTAATAGTAGACTAAGCGTTTAGGGAAAGGCACAAAGACACCGGTTTGCTTAAAACTATTCAATGTTACGGCCTGGTAGAATACGCATAAGCAGAAATGACTCAAAAAATAAAATGAGAGACAATGGAGGTGTTTATGAAGAAGAAAGTGGGAGTTTTGTTGTCTGGTTGCGGCGTATTCGATGGATCTGAAATCCATGAAGCGGTTTTGACACTTCTTTTTTTAAATCGGCGGGGAGTCGAAATCGTGTGTATGGCTCCTGATATTACGCAAATGCACGTGATTAATCACTTAACACAGGAAGAGCTAAAGGAGACGCGCAACGTATTGGCTGAATCTGCCCGAATTGCTCGGGGGGAGATAAAGAGCCTGAGCGATGTGAATAGCAGCGATCTGGATGCGTTGATCATACCCGGCGGATTCGGGGCTGCCAAGAATTTAAGTGAATTCGCGTTTAAAGGACCTGAGGGTTCTGTAAACCCCGATGTTAAACGGTTGCTTGATGAGATGTTATCCGATGGAAAACCTATTGGTGCTCTTTGTATTGCGCCGGCCACCGTTGGGATGGCCTTGAAAGATCGGCATCCGAAGCTAACGGTAGGCATTCATGAGGAGACGATACAGGCATTGGAATCAATGGGGGTGAAGCATGAAATTTGTTCGGTAGCTGAGGTTGCCGTTGACGAAAAGAACCGTATCGTGACAACTCCGGCCTATATGATTGGACCCGAGATAAAAGATGTCGCTCAAGGAATAGAAAAACTTGTTGACAAAATTATTTCGTTGATGTAGACTATAATAGGATATTATTACCTATCATAAATTTAGGTATTGCTGGCTTAACTCTGCCGTCCTTAAATAAGCACTTACTCAAATTGAGTAAGGCCGTCAAATGGGGCCGACTCGACGAACTACTCGGAAAAATTTTATTGCTCCGATAGCGGACGTCCCGGTATTGGTATCACTATTGACGGTTTCACTCCACTGACTCAAATAAACACAAAATTTCAACGACGAGAGATGTTGTATTAACATAGGTTGAAAACCCCTTACTGGCAATACCTGATTGGAATGAAGTACTTCTGGCTTGAACTGCCTATTAACCTGCCTCAAGAAAAGTTGCTCATTGCGATACCGGATAAGAACAGTAACCAATAGAGTTTGTTGAACGATAATAGTAGCGCTGCAACCTATTGTAAACATATAAAAATATATAGATATTAGGCAAACGATAACCACGATCAGGACTTGAGTTTTATGGCTTCAAATAAATATTGAGGGTTTTCCTATTAGGTATAGAATGGAGGTGATTGTATGATCGATAAAAGCATTCTAAAGCCTATTCGGTTTTTTGAAGAATTGTCTGATCTTATGCTTGAGAGCATCTCATCTATTTCAGAATTGAGAATATATAGCAGCAATACATACCTGAATAGAAGGAGAAGGTCAGCAGATTACCTGTACGTTATTCTAGAAGGTGAAGTGGTTTTGGAAATAGAAAGCCTGACAGGCAATATTGTCCCTATAGAAACGATCGGAGCTGGTGAAGTAATAGGGATCTCATCGCTGATTGAACCTGAAAAAAGCGAATATCTTAGTGATGCTAAGACACTGGTTCCAACTAAGGCCTTGCGTATCCGGAGTGACCAACTGTTTGTTCTCTTTTATCAGAACTTTGAGCTGGGATTTCTGATTATGAAAAAGATCGCCTACATTACCAGACTCAGGTTGACCCAAAGAACGCATCCGATACCAAAAATTTAAAAAATTCATGCATTTTGAGTCAGTAAAATCCGGTTAGGGAATTGCATGAAATAAATAAAAAATCAGTAGGTTAAACGTAATTTTTTGCTTGACATAGGGTCGCCAATATGGGCGGCGATTTTGTATATCCTTTTATATCATGAGGTTATACATGCCGCGCACATTCGACCCTTTCCAGAAACCCAATATCTTGGAGTTTTTCTCCTTTTTTCAACCAGCGGTTGAGGCAACGTCACGGATGCCAGTTCTTGACTCCAAAGGAAACCGGCCATTGCAGATGACTTTTGAGGAACATCTGCGCGCGCTGGTTTACTTTCATCTTGAAGAACACCATTCCGCTCGACATCTGCTGCAAGTTCTCGAAGAAGATGATTTTGCACGAAGTGCCATCGCACCGGAAAACGGAATCAAAAAGAGCAGCTTCTCAGAGGCCACCAACAGCCGGGGGCTTGAACAGTTCATGTATGTCTATCAAGACCTGCAAGCCCAGGCATCTGCGATTTTACCCAAGCAAAATCCCGAACTCGGAGATCTGGTGGGTATCGACGGTTCCCTAATCGATGCGACCTTATCCATGCACTGGGCCGACTATCGTAAAAAATCCAAGAAAGCCAAAGTGCATGTCGGTTTTGACCTGAACCAGGCCATCCCCAGAAAGATTTATCTTACCGATGGCAACGGGGCTGAAAGACCTTTCGTCAGCTTGATCCTGTCCGATGGTCAAACCGGCGTGATGGACCGGGGTTACCAAAGCCATAAACGTTTTGACCAATGGCAGCAGGATGGGAAACGGTTCATGTGCCGGATTAAAGCCGGCACCAAGAAGACGATCATTAAGCAAAACCCCATTGATCCTGATAGCATTGTCTTTTTTGATGCCATTGTTGTTCTGGGCACCACAGAAATCAACCAAACCCAAAGCCCGTTGCGCCTGGTTGGTTACGCAGTGGATCGTGTTAAATATTGGATCGCTACGAATCGTTATGATTTGACTGGCGAGCAAATTGCCGCTGCCTATAAGCTCCGTTGGGATATCGAAAACTTTTTTGCTTGGTGGAAAAGGCATCTGAAAGTGTATCATCTAATCGCCAGAAGTGAGCATGGCTTGATGGTGCAAATTCTGGCAGGCCTGATCACCTATTTGTTGCTGGCGATTTATTGTCATCAACACTTTAACGAGCGTGTTTCCATCAAAAGAGTCCGCCAATTGCGTATAAAAATCCAAAATGAATTACGCGCTGGCGGTTTTTACAAACCACCTGATTCAAATTTGAAAGAACAAGAACTACAAACCGTTAATGCAAGTACTTAACCGGATTTTACTGATTTTGAGTAGTTTTTTATGGGGCTATATCCGGATTGTAGTGATTATGGAAAAAGTTATAAAAAGAAAAAGACTGAAAGTTGACCACCTTTTTGAGACAATTGCCTCTCGTGCAATTTCCGGAGATGAGTCGGCTGTAGAATTTATTCTACATGAGATGCTAACCTTGTTGGTGGAGGGAATCGGAGCCGACATCGGCCAGATAAACCTATTACCAAGAACAGGACCGGTGGAGAAACTCTATATTATAAAAGATCAAAAGCCATGGTTGCGGGAAGGGATGGGCCTGCATCCGTTCGATCCCCATAGCGGGTTTACAGGCATGGTAATTACATCCGGGAAATCCATTCTTGTCAAGGATATCTGGTCAAAAAACTATGAAGGCGGCCCGAACCCTTTCTTGCAGATTATCAAGCATATGAATGAGGATTATGTAAAAGAAATAAAAAAAACGGTGGAGAGCATTATTATTATACCGATTAAAAGAGGTCGTGATACCTTTTGCACAATTGAATTAAGCCGGTACAGAAACAAAGATGCGTATAATCAAGCTGAAAAAGAACTGGCTGATGATTTTGCTCAAAAATATGGTCCCTTGGTTATTGACTATATTATCGACATAAAAAACAGAATTGCCATTAATACTGCCCATAAAAAATTAGTCAATCTTTCCCGGTTCATTGCTACAGATACGAAAATTAATTTCAGAGACGCGATAGGCGCTTATCAAAAGCTTTCTTCTGCTGATATCGGTTATGGATTTTTTAAGGCAGGAGGAATGCGCACGCCAAATATTCGACTGGTTTCATGGTTCGATGACGAAGTCATGGAAGTGTTCCTTCAGGATTTCGTTCCTTCTTCTGATAGTGTCTTAACAGATTGCAACGATATTACATATCCACTGGATGGTAAAAAAAATGATTACCGCTTAAATAGATTTCGAGATAGAATTGCAGCTTTTCCCGGACTGAAAAAAAAGGAGAAAGATTTTATTATTAGATGCAATGACCATATAAACTCTTATGTAATTTATCCCTTCCACATGCTTAGTCAGGATCTAGGCGCTATCGTTCTTGGATCCAGAAGACCTAACTTTCAACCCTTCCTTCACCTGCAACCATTTTTAATGTTGTACAATTCTCTGTTTAAATCTTTTTTGTTAAACGAGCGGATGGCCTGTCATCTTTCCGGTATCAGTCAGCAGATACATAACCCGGGATTTTATTGTTTGGCATCGTTGAAGGGCGCCCTGCTAAAGAAATTTCCTCATGTTTATAGTGACTCTGAGGTATCTAAAACCCTTAAAGGCCTGGAACTGTTACTCTCCGATCTCCATGAACAAGGGCTGATTCTGAAAAGAAGAAAAAAAAACATTCAGTTAATAAAATGGCTTAAAGCCTTTATTTGTCAGATAAGGGCGAATAATCCGCATCTGATCATAAATGTAGAAATTGAAAAACCAGACCTGGAAAGCATTAAGGTAGAAGGATCTTATGAACAGCTTGAAAGTATCTTTGAGAATCTTTTTACCAATAGTATTCGAGCGATAATGGTTCGGCAGGAAGATGATGACAGCGTCATTGGGGAAATCAATATCAATTTAAAAATAAGGGGACAAACATTCATTGTTTCATTTCAAGATAATGGATTGCCATATAAAACAGTTTCCGGCAGAGGCTGGCCACAGATTTTAAGTATTGTGGAAGAACTGGGAGGGAAAGTTCAAAAAAAAGCTGATCCATATATGGTTCAATTGACATTCAATATTAATAAAAAGGGGGGAGAATCAAATGAGAATAAAAGTATTGTTTTTTGACGACATTTTTAGTGATCTTTTCAGAGAGAAGCATTCGGCTGAAGAGGTGGCATGGGACGATAGCTGGATAGACTCGATATCTACAGCACTTGATGAGTCAACCCAAAGGATTGGTGTTAATTTCGACATTGTTAAAAGCGGTGAAATCGATGCATGGGAATCGTTAATTAAAAATGAGGCTCCGGACATTCTCTTGCTTGATCTTTTTTGGGTAGAGCAGGCACAGCAGAAATACAATGATCGCAATCGTGCAATAGATATCAGTTTGGATGCCTTGCAGAAAATTCGCAAATCGTTTCCGACGCTACCAGTTGTTTGCTATACAATAAAACCTGATTACGAAACAATGGAAAGAGCGTTTAATTTGGGCGCCACATTTTTTTTAGAAAAGGTTCCGATTGCAATTCCAGAGGTTCACAGTTCGTTAAAGTATATTTTTATTTATTTGATAAGGCAAATGCAAAAAGAAAATCTTATATTGGATTCTGATTTTTAACTGAAAAAGGACTCCTCATCAGAGATGAGTGCAGGCGGTTGACGTTATAAGACAAAAAAGAATGAGTCCTTTCAAGTGATTATGGTTTTTGTTGGCCAAAACATAACCAAATCCGCTTGGAGGAAGAACTCATGCTTATCAAAACTATACTCAAGGAAACGATCCCCTTACAAGGGTTTAAAATTGATTCAATCACCAAAACCGAAAACACTTTCAACGTCCAACTGATGCCTGATCAACGATATAGGCCGCTTTGCGGGAAATGCCAATCACCAGGGCGCTTTCGCGATATCAGGCCACAGAGGCATTTCAAGCATGTACCCCTGTGGAATATCGCTGTTGAACTGGCCTACCATCCACGCCGCGTCACTTGCAAGCAGTGTGATGGCATTTATGTGGAGCATTTACCCTGGGTTGCTGGTAAACGACGAATGACGACCGCCTATGCCTGCTTTTTAGCCACATGGGCCAGGTTCTTGCCTTGGAAACAGGTCGCCGAGTTGTTTCATTGCTCTTGGGGAACGGTTTGTTCCGCCGTTCACCACGTCGTTGGCTATGGCATCCAACAAAGAAACCTATCCGACTTATCCGTCATCGGCATCGATGAAATCTCGCGTAAAAGAGGGCATCATTATCTGACCAACGTCTATGACTTGGAGTCCGGCACTTTGATTTGGAGCGCTCCGGGCCGTAGCAAGGAAACCTTGGTTGCCTTTTTCGAACTTCTGGGTGAACAAGGATGTCAACGTTTGAAAGGCATCTGCTGCGATATGTGGCGTCCCTATATCGATGTTGTTCATCAGTATGCCCCTCAGGCCGCTCTTGTCTTCGACAAATTCCATATCATCCGCCATCTGATGGATGCCGTGGACCAGGTTCGCCGCGATGAAATCCGGGAAAAAGGCAAACCACACAAAGAACTGGTAAAACATACCCGGTATATCTGGCTGAAAAACCCATGGAACCTGACAGATCAGCAACAAGGCCGATTGTCGTCACTTGAGAAACTGAATTTGAAAATCAATCGTGCTTACCTGCTTAAAGAAGCCTTTCGACACCTTTGGAGCTATAAAACCATTGGATGGGCAGCCCGATTCCTGAAAAAATGGTTCTGGTTGGCCACTCATTCCCGACTTAAACCCTTGCGCGATTTTGCCTGGATGCTCAGGCGCCATGAGCAAGGTCTATTGAACTATTTCAAGCTACGAATCGATAACGGCATGGTTGAAGGTTTAAACAACAAGGCAAAGGTGGTCAGCCACAGGGCTTATGGCTACAGATCTTCTCATATGTACATTACAGCCTTATATCACTGCTTGGAGACCTTCAAATGCCACAACTTTTGCACCGTTTTGTGTGACGAACCTTTACGGTACATCCGAGAATGCGGTGAAAACTCAAATTTGGATCGCAATATCTGTTTACGTGTTGGTTGCCATTATCAAGAAGCAGCTCAAGATCGGGTTGAGCCTCTACACAATTTTACAGCTTTTGAGTTTGACTCAGTAATTTCCGGTTAAGTTTTTGCACCAACATTTTGTAACTTTTGCTCTTTTTCATATTGCTGGTGCTCGGCACCCATTGGCCAGCGACGCAGTTCGTTTTCAATCTGGGTGCGCAACTGTCTCACCCGGCGGATTGATACTTTTTCCTTAGCAGCAACTGTGTTTTAGCGATTCATCCAGATGCGCATTCCATTCGGTGTTGCTTCTAACCATGGAATTTAGGGTAACAATCATTTTTCGCATACAGGCGGTAATTGCAACTTTAGGTTTTTTACCGGCATCAACCAATCTCCGATAAAATGTGCGTATTGCAGGGTTACAACGAATGGCTGAAATGGTTGCCATATACAATTGCGATCGAACTGTGGCACGGCCACCCCAGACCATACGAGGGCCTCGGCGGAACCCGCTGTCCCGATTAAACGGCGCTACGCCAACCAGCGCGGCGATCTCTTTGTTGCTCACACTTCCCAACTCTGGGCAACAGGCAATCAATGTGGAGGCGGTGCCGATGCCGATACCAGGCGTCGTTATCAGCAAGGCCGCCGTCTTTTTAAAAATGTGGCTTTGGTCCAATGTCTTTTTGATTTGGCTGTCCACTGCGTTGAGTCGTTTTTGCAAATAGGTGATGTGGGCCTTGATATCCTTTGAGACGTCTTTGACCAATGCTTGCTGGAGTCGGTTTTTCTCCTGAGAAATCATTTTGGTGATTTGACGCCGGCGCGAGATCTGATCAGCGAGATGTTGCCGCGATTCATCTTTGATCGGACGAACATCCGGTTTTATCGCGGCACCATAACGGGCCAGCATCCGGGCATCGATCGCGTCGGTTTTAGCCAACTGCCCAACTGCTTTGGTGAAATTGCGCACATGCCGGGGGTTGACAACGACAATGGGCAGATCTCCATGCGCCAGATTCATAGATAGGATGCGTTCCAATCCGCCGGTGGCTTCGGCAACAATCAGCGTTGGCTGAAGTTTTTGGAACTCTTCGACCAAGGATAAGATGTTGGGTTCATTGTGTTCGATACGGCGCAGGGTGCCATTTTCACCCACGGCAATATCCAGGTGAGTTTTGCTGATATCAATACCAATAATGAGGTTTTCCCGATTCATAAAGGGCCTCCTTTCTCCCGGCCTTGTGATGCGGGCTTTGTCTTGCCCAAATAACTGTTCGGGGTTGAGGTTGGGTCATGGCGACCCGTGCTGCTAAACGGGTTATCGCACCCTGGGCTGTATCGGTCTGCCATGACCTTTCGGGATACTCCATTATAAATCATTTTCATTATACAAGCCTGTTGAAAAACTCTAATTTCTCTTGAGAAATTCTACTGATCAGTTATACTGCCAATATCATAAAAACCATTGGATTCATGAAGGATTGTGATGAGAGGCAGCCAAAAAAGACAAGACTCGTTATTCAGTTACATTTCCTTGGAACAGCGGGTCCCGAGTAATCATCCATTGCGTGCTATTCGAAAAATGGTCGACCGGGCATTGGAACAGATGCATGACACATTTGCCGATCTGTATTCCCATACCGGGCGACCCTCCATTCCGCCGGAATACCTGCTGCGGGCCTCCTTGCTGCAGGTATTTTACACAATCCGCAGTGAACGGCTGCTGATGGAACAACTCGACTATAACCTTTTGTATCGGTGGTTTGTCGGCCTGTCCATGGATGACAGTGTCTGGGACCATTCCGTATTTTCAAAAAACCGGGATCGGCTGCTCAACACCGGAACCGTTGCCGTATTCTTCAGTTCCATCCGCGATCAGGCCAAGCAAAAAGGGTTGATCAGCGATGAACACTTCACGGTCGACGGGACCTTGCTGGAAGCCTGGGCATCCATGAAAAGCTTCCGACCGAGAGATGACGACAACTCCAATGATGGCCCGGGCCGCAACCCGATTGTGGATTTTACAGATCAGAAACGAACCAACGATACCCATGCATCCACGACCGATCCGGGTGCCCGGTTATACAAAAAGGGCCAAGGACAGCAGGCCAAGCTGTGTTACATGGGCCATGCGTTGATGGAGAACCGTAATGGTCTGGTGATCGATACCCGCGTGACAGCCGCCAACGGGACGGCGGAACGTGAAGCTGCGGTAGACATGATCAAGGATGTTCCGGGCAACCATCGCATCACCGTGGGCGCCGACAAGGGATACGACACCGCCGATTTTGTGACCCAGTGTCGCTGGTGGAACGCCACCGCCCATGTTGCCCGGAAGAGACGGGGTTCCGACATTGACGGACGAACCACCCGTCATGAGGGATATCGCATCAGCCTGAAAGTTCGCAAACGGGTGGAGGAGGTCTTCGGCTGGCTTAAAACTATCGGATGCCTGGGTAAACTGCCTCACCGGGGCCGTGAACGTGTTGATGCGGTCTTCACTCTGGCGACCACCGCTTACAACCTGATCCGGATACGGAACCTGACCGCCACGAGCTAAAGCAGCTGATCAATGACGCGCGTTTCCCTGGGAAATGGCCTGAGAACGGGCCAAACCATTGCAGCAAACAACAGGATTACCCAAACAACGACTCGATGCCTTTTGTCAAAGAACGATTCCACCTCAATAAGGGTGGCGAAACGACTTATTCGCTACAGTTTTTCAACAGCCTGTTAGATACTGCCAGTAGGGGTTTTCTACCCACCCGGAAACGACATCGTCGTCACTGAGGTTGTATGAGAACTTCAGGTAGTGCAACGATACCATCAACCGGGTGCTGACGCCTGGCCGACCGTTGTCCGGGCAGTAGGTTTGTCCGAACACCTCGTCCATGCGATCCCAATTGACCACTTTGGCTAGTTTTACTAGCCCATGTCCGGGATCGATGATTTTTGTGAGCTTAGGTCGGAACAGATCCCTTTGCCTGTTTTTGTGTGCAGATCGCTTGGGTTTCATGGCTGAAATTTGCAAGAAAAGAGTGGGTAAAGGATTGTAATCTTGCAAATAACATAGCACAAAATAGGTAATATTTCTCATGTTTTCTGTTGGATAAATGCTTTTTCAGGACCGACTAGAAAAGCCCATAGGAAGGATCAGCTAATGAGGATCAAAAGCAGTTCAGACTATTTTGAGAGTTTAAAAAATAAGCCAATCCTGTTATTTATTACAAAGCAATGTCATTAACTTAACCGATCGGCTTGTATTGCGGAAAATATCTTCGCGGTTTCGCTTTGTGCTTGCGCGGATATTTTCTTCCCGGCCTGATCGGTTCCACGGTTCTTTGAAAAATATATTGCAGATCTGCTATCAACCGTTTGATCAACCTGTTGGCATCCAGAAAAAGCAAAGCGATCACGCCTTTGCTTTTTGAAAGCGCCTGGGTGAAATTGATCTGGTATCGGTGCTTTGTATGGACAATCTCATCGCCCATCCGGTCCTGTACGGGAAAAGCCATCATCCAGACCAGGTTTTTGGCGAAAACCTTGGCGTGAAAATCTTGATACACAGACAGCGCCGATTGTCCGGAAAAGTTTTCCAGTTCAATACGGCATTTGATGATTTTGTAATCTTCTTCCACCGGCCATCTTTTGTGGTAAAGATCGCTGAACCGTTCGATGGGATATTCTTTCGTGTCAATCAGCGAGGTGATTAAAACGGCAACCTTTCCATCGTTTTTAATGCGGATCAGGCGGAGTTTCAAAGGCGTCGTGTCCAGCCCCATTTGCCTGCATTGGGCAATCGAAGTAGAATGCACAGGTACGGTAACGATCTTTTCAGATAGCCCGGAACGGAAAAACTTGCGAACGACTTTCCATTTCGTGCAAGACACCCGGGCGCAGAAGTTGGCCTCCATGGAAAGGATCAGGTTGAAAAGCCACCAGGCCGGATAGCCCCTGTCAAGCAGGATCAGATCGTTGGGCATCACGTTTAGAAGGTGTTGCGCCGCCAGTTCACGCTCACCGATACGTTTGGGCTTGATAAGGGCATCGACAGTCATCTTGTTGAGGACATCGAAAAGCTGAGACACTCGTGCCATAGGAGATGGCGCACCCTGGCGAACTTTCCAGACACCAAAGTGCCTGGCGACATCATCCGCCATTGGCAATTTTGTTGTGGAACCGTCAATGGCCAACAACCGGAGGCCGAACCACAATTTGGGACGAAAGTGCTTTTCAAAATAGGTGATCAGCTGTAGATTCAACTCGATAAAGACTTCGAACTTCAGTTTCATTCGTGCCTTTGACAAGGCCGCCTTCGATACGACCCGTTTGGCAACATCGAAACGGAATATCGTTTTGAAGAATTTATCCAGTTCATCCTGGTATGAACCTTTGACCAGGTTGATGAGAAAAACGATCAAGACATGAAACGGTAGTTTTCTATTACGGGTAAAGTCGTTCTTGTTTTTTCTGTGGCGGGCGATGAAGTCAGGCGAGGAGACAATTTCTCGTACAAATTCAATTGTTTTGGCACATGCATTGAAAATCAGGTTTCGTGCCAACTTTTCCAAAACTCTCGCTAAATTTCGACATGGTATTCTCCTTTCGATTATATAACCTGCTGTTATTATTGAAAGTGAGTATACCATGTCGATTCACCCAAAACAAGTTATTTTGCAATATATTTGATATGTTATAGCGTTTTACTACTTCTTAAGTTAATGACATTGTATTACAAAGGGAAACGGATACGGATACTGCAGTATCTGTTGAGCCGACTGGAGCACGTAAGCAAAGAGGCGAACACCTCCTCCGAAGAGAAATTGGAAAGCCTCAAAAATGCCCTGCTATATGTATACGATTTTGACGCGACGGTTCTTATTAGAAGCCATTTCAAAACCTAATCAATTGTGGTCGATTTAACACCAGCAACAATATATAGTATATACAGTATGTTAACAATCTAGACTTTCATAGTGTTTTTGTGTATTAAGCTATTGGAGGTGATACAATGGCCGAATACACTCGATTCATAAATGATGAGCAATGGAAACTGTTGAAACCACTGCTCCCAAAGCCCAAAACTAATCCAAAAGGAGGACAGCCCGCAATAGACAACCGGCAAGTCCTGGAAGGCATATTATGGGTTCTGCGCACCGGCGGTCCCTGGAAAGATTTGCCCCAACGGTATCCGCCATACCAGACATGCCATCGGCGGTTCCAGCAATGGGTCAAGCAAGGGGTATTCCGGCGCATCGCCCAAGAGCTGGTCGAAGACCTGAGTGAACGCGGTAAAATTGATATCCGAGAAGCGTTCATAGACGGTAGCTTCGCACCGGCAAAAAAAGGGGTCTTGCTGTCGGCAAGACAAAACGCGGCAAAGGCACCAAGATCATGGCAATTGCAGACGCTTCTGGTCTTCCTGTCGCCGCTCATGTGGAAAGCGCTTCGCCCCATGAGGTAAAACTTGTCGAGGATACGATAGACAGCAGCTTTACTCAGTATGCCCCTGATAAGCTGATTGGTGATAAGGCGTACGACAGCGATCCACTTGACGATCGACTCCTTGAGGATCGAGGTGTCGAAATGATCGCACCCCATCGCAAAGGACGCAAAAAACCGAACACCCAGGACGGCAGGAAACTGAGACGGTATCGGCGCAGATGGAAGGTAGAGCGCCTGTTTGCCTGGCTTCAAAACTTCAGGCGGTTGATTGTCCGGTACGAATACCATGTCGATAATTTCCTGGCCATGGTTCAACTTGGATGCATTAAAATACTACTTCGGTTTTTTTGAGATGGCTTCTAGTAAAATAGAGGGAATTATGAAGGGAAGCATGAAAGAAGACACTTTAGCCGACTACCATCCTATCGCCCTGGCCGACATTCTCTGGGGTATCTTTTCAGGGGTAGTTTTAAGAGAAGAAGTTAAAAAGGTCATCAATGGCAGCGAGGGTTTTGTCAATGGAGACTTTGACATGGCCTTTGACATCTTTATCAGAGGCCTGCAAGCAGCGCAAAATTGATGCCTGGAAGACAAACATATATCGGCACTGGTGATGTTGAACTTGGCGACCAAACCGTATGGATCTTTATTGGCACTTTATATGGTGGTTTGTCGGTCTGTTGGCTAGGAAAAGAAAATATGATGTTGCGGGAAAAGCCATCCTGGCACCTCCTCCATCTCCCGCCGAGGGCTGGGCCCACCATCTTTTAAACGGCGAGATGGCGTGCCCAGTCCTCTATCTTTTCAATTACCCTTGAACCATCTAAGGATTTTGACTGGATATAGAATTTTGCAGTGCAAAGATGGATGTAATAACCTTATTTCACTAACAACTGGTTATCCTTTACGAACACTGCCGACGATTCAGCGGACCGGAAGATGACGAAGGAAGCAGGGACAAGCCTGGATGAGAAAGTCAGGGAGCAGGAGATCCAGATAGACAGAATCAGCACGACGCTTGAAGTCTTGCTGGAACGCCGAGAAAAAGAAAAAGCCGATTTTTGCCGAACGATATCCGCCGATATCAAAAAAAAATGTGTTTCCTTTTCTGGAAAGGATGACAACCGTGCCGCTGAGTTCTATTGCACAAACCTATCTGACTTTAATTAAAAACAACCTGGAAAAGATCGTATCTTCCACTACCGATTTTAAAGCATTATCGGCACATGGCTTTACCCCAACCGAAATGCACATCATAGAACTGATCAAACAGGGAAAGCGAAGCAAGGAAATTGCAGACTTGCTGAACGTATCCATTGCGACAATTTCTTTCCATCGGAATAATATCCGAATCAAACTGGGACTGAATAAAAGAAAAGAAAACCTGTTCAGCTACCTTAACTCTCTGCAGAACTAAAAAAATCATTTAGACAGGTGTTTATGTATCAACCGATAAAAGAGATACTAATTGCGACAAAGCTGTCAAAGAGTTTTGTGTCCGCATTTGAAACGGCGGTTTTTATTGCTATCCCGTACAACGCATCGTTGGTCTTGATGTATCAACTTGAAGATAATTCCAATGGAATGATCGATCGTGTTAAAGAATTGATCGGCGAAAAAAGGTTAAATGAAACTTACTTGAATAATGATATAATTCCTATTGATGGATCAATATCAAAAGAAGACACGATCAAAATTATTCAGTCAGCTCTTAAACATTTTGTTGAGGATTCCGGGATCGATGACAGGTGCAGTTGTACTGTCAGAAAAATCGTTGTGGTTGAAGGTGAGTTTATTGAACAGATCGTTAATCAGGCAACGAAAAACAAGTCGGACCTCATTGTCATTGACGTTCCGGATGAGTTTTTATCCCAAGGATATTTAGGGCAGACCGTAGCATCGGTAATGAATGAAACGCATATACCGATAATGCTCATCCCTAAAAATGGTTTTCCAGGATAGAAAAAGGAAGAAGTCTTATATTTGTTTGGTGCCCGGGGCCGGAATCGAACCGGCACGATACTTGGTATCGAGGGATTTTAAGTCCCTTGCGTCTACCTGTTCCGCCACCCGGGCAATGGTAGGATGCAAGAAAAAAGTGTCGATAGAAAGGATAGACTATCTTGTTAGCTAAACTTCATTAATATGTCAAGCAGGATGAATGATCAGATATGAATATAAATAATTTGTTATTCAATCTTTTACGATCAATACTACGGTCTATACAAAGCACAAAAACATCGTAATAAATTTATTTGTAAATTGAAAATTTTCATACTGGTTTATCAAAAAATCAATGGGAATATGTCAACTTAAAAGGATAATATCTGCTAAAAAGAATTCAACTTTACCCACATTTTACGATTTAAAGTGACGGCTTTTTGATGGCATGCACAGTGAATAATGAAAAAACCAAATTCGCTATCGAGGAGAGACAGATTTGAAAAACAACAATAAACAGGACAAGGTGGTCGAAATTTTAACCGCTAAATCCGAAGAATTGATCGAGCAACATCCGCATTTGAAAAAGCTGCAATCCGAGGTTGACCGGCTGTTGTCAAACGCCCCGGATGAACAGACGCGTCAGGAGATTCTGGATATCATGTTTCAAACCGGTAGAAATGATCTGCATGCGCAAATAGATCATTTAAATGGATTGTTAGACGCGCTCAACACCAAATGACTATCTTTTCAGGCATAAAGCCATGATAATGAAACAAGTCGGATGTTCAGTCGTGTCATGAGAAGCCTATTACATTATAAACCCATGGGACCCGCAATGGCCAGATCCCCGGCAATCCTGATCGTCGACGACGAGCTTCGCTTGTGTGCCAGCCTGGAGGCGCTGCTTCAAGGCAGGAACTACCAGGTCTCATCGGCGAACTGCGGCCAGGATGCTTTAACCTTGCTAAAAGCCACCGCATTCGACCTGGTCATCCTGGACGTTCATTTGCCGGATATGCTGGGGCACGAAATCCTAAGCCGCATCAAGATCCAAAGCCCCGACACCCTGGTTATTTTCATCACCGGGGATACCGATCTAGATTCGGCATTGTCGGCATTGCGCTGCGGCGCCTACGACTATATCCGCAAGCCTTTCGAACCCGATGAACTCATCAAGACCGTTGAAAACGCCCTGGCCCAGGGACAGCTTCGTCAGGAAAAGGAAATCATCGACCAACAGCTAAGGCTGTCCGAAGCAAGATACCGGTACCTGGTGGAGAACATTCCCGACATCATCTACACCCTGGACAAAGATGGCAAGTTTACGTTTTTAAGCGAGAGCGTGGAACCGCTGTTGGGGTTCACGGTCGATGAACTGATCGGCAAGCACTATGCGACGATCGTGGCAGAAGCCGACCGGAAGAAAGCGCACTGGTTTTTTAACGAGCGGCGTTCGGGCGAGCGCACCACGCCCGGGCTTGAACTGCGCTTGCAGGCGTCAGAAAAAGATCGGCTTGTGAATGTCGAACTCAAATCCATGGGGATCTACGAATCGGTCCCGCCCGATGGCAAGAAACAGCTCGTCGGCACCCACGGGGTAATCCGCGACATCCATGAAAGGAAGCGACTGCAGACCCAGCTTCACAGTGCCCAGCGCATGGATGCCCTGGGTACGCTCGCCGGTGGCATCGCCCACGATTTTAACAATCTGCTGATGGGCATCCAGGGCCGGTCGTCATTGATGGCCATGGATCTGGACGGCGACCATCCCCATGGGGAACATCTGAGCGCCATCGACGACTATATCCACAGCGCCAGGGTGTTGACCAACCAGTTGCTGGGCTTTGCCAGGGGCGGCAAGTACGAGGTCAAGCCCACCAACATCAACGAACTGGTACAAACCACGGCCACGATGTTCGGTCGCACCAAAAAAGAGATCGCCATCCAAATTGATCCCCAGGAGGATGATATCGTGGTGGAAGCGGATCGGCGGCAAATCGAACAGGTGTTGATCAATCTGTTCGTGAACGCCTGGCAGGCCATGCCCGATGGCGGGACATTGCACCTGAGCACCAAAATTGTCACCCCGGACGAAGAGTTCTGCAACGCCTACCGGCTGGAACCGGGAACCTACGCCCGCATAAAGGTGACCGATACCGGGGTCGGCATTGATACCAAAAACCTGTCTCGTATCTTCGATTCGTTCTTTACGACCAGGGAAAGAAACCGGGGAACAGGGCTGGGACTGGCCTCGGCTTTTGGGATCGTCAAAAATCATGGCGGAGCGATCACGGTTTGCAGCGAAATCGGGCAGGGCACGACATTTACGGTCTATCTGCCGGCGTCGGACAAAGCGGCGGTTCAACGCGTATCGGCCAGAAAAGAGGTTGTCAGCGGCACGGGTACGATTCTGTTGGTCGATGACGAGCGCATGATTCTTGATGTCGGGCAGCAGCTTCTGGAACGGCTGGGATATCGGGTGGTAACCGCCAATAGTGGAAAGCAGGCCATCGATGCCGTTCAACAGATGGGTTCAACGATCGATCTGGTCCTTCTGGACATGGTCATGCCGGGCATGGGCGGGGGAGACGTATTCGATCATATCCGTGAGATTGTACCGGAGATCAGGGTGATCCTGTCCAGCGGGTACACCATCGATGGCCAGGCGCGAGAAATCATCCAGAGAGGCTGCAACGGATTTATCCAGAAACCGTTTGTCCTTTCGGAGTTGTCCCAAAAGATACGCCAGCTATTGAATCCGTGAGGAAAGCTCAAAACGCTTCCCGGAATTATGGTTGGCCCAGGACCTTGCCGGCGAGTCGGACGGCTCATACCGGCCTATCCGGCGGTAGCGGTATTTTTTTTACTGTTCGGGGGGCTTGCCCAGGGATAGTGAGCGTATGAATAAGATAGGGCTAATCCAGGCATTGCGAGAGGCCAGCGGGCTGCCTAAAACCGATGTCGAAAAGGTGGTCAACCTATTTTTCGATACCCTCGCCAAGGCCCTGGCCAATGGCGAACGCGTCGAAATCCGCGGATTTTTCACCCTGCACGTAAAAGCGTACAAGGCCTTCATCGGACGTAATCCAAAAACCGGTAAAAAGGTGAAGATCGCATCGAAAAAACTGCCTGTTTTCAAGGCCGGGAAAGCGTTGAAGGAAGAAATGAATCCTTGAACCCTGGCAAATTTAAACGGCGGTTAACTCATGGTTAAAAAAAACGCATGAAAGCAACATTGATAGAATAGGTTAACGATTTCAAAGGAGGTTAACAATGGTGCAAAGAAAATCAGAAAAGCCGGCCCTTTTAGTGATCGACATGGTAAAGGACAATTTCGATGAAACCAGAAATTTGCCGATTACACCGCTTGCCAAGGCGGTGATACCCGCCATCAATCGAATGTCAGATTCATTTAGACAACACAATTGGCCAGTGGTCTTTCCTACGGACGCTTTCCATGAGGATGACTTTTTTTTCACCGAACGTATGCACCCTCATTCTTTGGCGGGAACTCCCGGGGCCGAGATCGTAACCGATTTAACCTATCTGCCGACAGACTATTGGATGCCAAAACCCGGCATGTCGGCATTTTTTAAAACGGAGTTGGAGACCTGGCTCTCCAATCGGCAGATAACCCTTTGTGCGTTGGCTGGTATCGCGACCAATTTTTGCGTACTGACATCGGCCATGGACGCATTGAGTCACAATTTTAAGGTTGTCATTCTGGAGGATTGCTGCGCAGCTGCTACCGAGGTGATACATCAAAAAACACTTTCCCTATATCGAAAGCCCCCACTTTTTCCTCTGCTTCGGGTAATGCCATCGACAGATTTTTTATCTGGGTTGAAAATCAGATAACACAAAAAACATGGTCAAAAAAAAGACCGGGGATTCTCCAAATGAAAATGGTTCTTTTTACCCAATTAAGACGATTTAAAGACGGGGAACGTTCAGTCTTTATCGAATCAAAGGGAGACCCAAATGACAGTCAAGTTTAACGTCTGTGAAGGACTCAAGTTGGCCGCCGACGTAAAAGGCGCATGGACCGGCCATCCTGTCCTGTTGCTTCACGGGGGCGGTCAGACCCGGAATGCCTGGAAAGGTACGGGGAGGGTTCTTGCCTACGAGGGATTCTTCAGCGTGGCCGTTGACCTGAGGGGGCATGGGGAGAGCGATTGGTCGCCGGAGGCCAATTATACCCTGGATGCCTATGCCGCCGACATAGCGGCCATTGTCCGCGCGTTGGGTCGCAAGGTGGCCATTGTCGGCGCGTCTCTTGGCGGGTTGGCGTCTCTCCACACGATTGGTAAATCACCGGATCTTGAGTGCAGCGCCCTCGTGCTCGTTGACGTCGCCCCCAAGACTCGAGCAACGGGGCGCCATCGCATCAAAGAATTCATGCGTGCCAACCCCGGCGGGTTCGCGTCTGTTGCGGAAGCTGCGGATTCGGTATCCCAGTATCTTCCGCACCGGCCCCGGCCTTCCGATCTTTCGGGATTGACCAAAAACCTGCGTCTGAAAAAAGACGGCCGATATTATTGGCACTGGGACCCACGGTTATTCGATGGGGGGCTCACGGATTCGATAAACGAGGCCCGTGAAGGTTTAGAACTGTCTGCAGCCACAACTTCCGTCCCGTTGCTCCTGGTACGCGGTACCAATAGTGAGATCGTATCCGAGGAGGATGCGGCAGCATTCAGATCAGTGGCGCCCCAGGCTGAATACGTTGAGGTTCCCAGCGCGCATCACATGGTGGCAGGGGACAATAACGATATTTTCTCCCGAATCGTTGTCCAGTTCCTTAATCAACATATTGATCGCATTTAATCATGCGATTGCGAGTCTATTACCCATGACACGCTTGCCTGTAAATAAAAGCCAATCTAATCAAAGTTGGATTTCATCAGGCGGGTAAGAAGGAAAAATGAATTGAAAATCTGATCGCACAGACAAACAAAAAAATAAAATACAGTCATTTGAAATCGATTTGCGTTAAGCGACATTTGACCTGCAGAGTTGCATTCCATGCCCAAGAAATCATACATCCACGCCATCTCCCAGAACATGTTAACCATGCCGATGGAGACAAGATACCATCGGTTTAAGAAGGCAATGGTCCTGGTCAACTACGTGTTCACTACGTTGTTGCATGTTCCCGACGGGTATTGCCGGTGCCCCGATTGCATGGCGGTAAGGGCGGTTCATCCATATCATGAGAAGGAATTAAGTCGAAATTTTATAAAGCATCCTGAAGGTGATGTCTTTCTATTTTCCTATTGTGCCACATGCAGAGGTGTTGGGTATATCAGCTGCAAGCAGGCGATTAACCATGTTAAGGGCGGAAAGTATACCGGAGAATATCTGGTATTGCCATGTATAACCGCCGAGTTTTCAATTGATGAAATCGGTTCTATCATGTTCTATCTGGTGTTCAATCGCCATTCATATTTAGGGCTTGATTTAGCATTAAAATACGCTGCAGTTAATAAACTGCAGAAAAAAATAGCAAGCGATTTTATCGCTTATTTTAATCACTATAAATTGGACAGAGATAGACGGAATAATTTCATCAAATATAACCTCAAAGAATTACGTGCCATCCTAAAAAAAAGAATCAACACGGGATCGAATACTAATCGATATGATTGTATTCGATGTAACGGTGATCCGTTTGACATCATGCATGAATCGGCCTTGGACACGATCGTATTGACGATTTGCGGAAATTGTCGGGGCACCGGGGTTGAGCCTGACAAAGACTCCGTAACGAAGAAGGAAAAATATATAGTATCGGTTGAGAACCCTGACTATACCGACAAGGAGAGAATGGTCGATAGTTTATTAAACAATGCGTATGTGTATCGTCGATTATTAACTTTGAGCTTGATCGGATAGTATCGACGAAGAAAATAAGGTTATACGGATAACGAATAAAATGGTCAATATTAAATGTATTAATGGAACATTCATCCCTGGTTACTGCCATGATATTCATTGGTTTATTCAACTGTAAATGAATTACGAGTAATTGATAGGAGAAGAACGTGATACGCTCTGAAGACGATAAACTAAATGAGAAAAAGATCCTCTGGGAATGTTGGGGATACCCTATCGGAGGCACTGATTTCCCTTTAACCGGTTTGTTAAGAAACCCGATCGCATACTATTTGAAAATCTGCACAGGCTGGCTAAACCTGATGTCGTTCCACGCAGATGACCGTCGTTAAATAATATGGGCAACACGGTTGTCGCCGATGGATTCGGTGGGGCTTTTTCATATTCTATCCTGCTCTTGCGGTATAGACTACTTTTGACGTTTGCCATTGATGATAGAGGTTATCATGAGCAAGTCGGAAACCATATTCAAAGCGATGATCTTGTTGAATGAACATGCGACTTTGTTACCCGGAACCTATGAATACCAAGCACTTTCTGATCAGATATCTTTACTTATTGATGAACTGGGGCAGAAAAAGGCATTGGAACAAGTGAGGAGAGACAAAGCACTGCTATTGCAATGGCTTGACAAACACCGCCATTGGAATGCTGTTGAACAAATATGAAAACCTTATTTGGTACCTGAGTAATAGCTTTCGGAAGATCAATGAGATGCGGAGATGGCGATTAAGGCGCAAGCAATTCCCGATATACCCGTACGATGCCTGCAATGTGGCCTGAGGTTCAAGCCATCAGAAAATAATGGTGCCTGTTGCCCAAATTGCCGGCTATCGGAGATCCTATTAAAAGACGATAGGTCTGCATCTGACAGGATAGAACTTTCCAATGAGGTCAATAAAAGAGAATAACCCATCGCTTCCAAAATAAAAACAGCTTTGCCACTTGCCGACCATAATAGTGAAAGGAGAACGCATTGATGACTAATCGCGTATGTGAACTTTTGGAGATAAAATATCCTATCATCCAGGCACCCATGAATTGGGTCAGCGGTGCCGAGCTGGTCGCGGCGGTGTCCAATGCCGGTGGACTTGGCACCCTTGGACCCAATTGCGGCGCCAAGGAGATTACCTCGGATGTCGATTTAACCGGTGAACGAATGCGTGCTCAGATAAAGAAGGTCAGGCAGCTCTCCAAGGCTCCCTTTGCCGTGAATGTTGTTGTCGGTGTGGGAGAGGATATGAAATACTCGAAGAAAATCGTCGAGGTAATCATTGAAGAATCGGTACCGGCGGCCATTGTTTCTGTCGGTCGTCCGGAAATTTATACCGATACACTTAAAGCCGCCGGGATTAAAGTCCTTCACGCGATCTCCACACCTCGACACGGCCAGAAAGCCGAAGCCGCCGGAGTGGACGCGGTCATTTGCGAAGGATATGAAGCCGGTGGCCACAAAGGGTTTACGGAACTGACAACACTGACATTGACGCCCATGGTTGCCGATAGCGTTGATGTTCCCGTGATTGCCGGCGGTGGTATCGGCGATGCACGTGGTGTCCTTGCGATCATGGCACTGGGGGCCGACGGCGTTTACATGGGGACGCGCTTCATGGTTACGCGTGAGTCCGAGAGCCACGCCCATGTCAGGCAGGCCATTGTTGAAAAGAACGATGTGTGCACCGTTTCGTTGCCCAAGGATTATATGATCGCCAGGGATCTGATCAACGACTTCACCAAGGAATATCTGAGGATGAAGCAGGCCGGCGCAAGCAGTGGTGACCTGAAAAACTTTCTGAATGAGCATTCCCAATACTATTCTCAGCACCTTGGCAGGGCCGAGGATGCGGAAATCTGCTGTGGCCAGGTCGCCGGGATGATTCATGGTGAGAAAGGCGCAGGGGAAGTGGTCAAAGAAATTGCAGAAATAATCAACGAAAAATTCGAGGCCTTACGACAACGGTTGAGTGTCTTCCTATGAATGCATCTACTGGCGCCGCCCCCGCTACCTGGAACACAACCTCATGAATGGTTATTTTAATCAGGAATGGAACAAGTTAAATGAAAATCCTTAATAGTATCAGCGCCTGGCAGAAATGGCGCAACGCGATACCTCCAACGCAAAGCGTTGGTCTTGTCCCTACCATGGGAGCCCTTCATGCGGGACACCAGTCATTAATCCGCCGCTGCCGACAGGAAAATGATATCTGCACCATCAGCCTGTTCGTTAACCCCACCCAATTCAATGACCAGGAAGATCTGGCCAACTATCCGAACACCTTTGAAGCGGACCGGAAGCTGTGTGAAGATGAAGGGGTGGATGCCATTTTCTTCCCCGACTACAACGAACTATATCCTGACGACTATCGTTATCGCGTTTCGGAAAGTGAAGTCAGCCGCCTGCTTTGCGGCGCCCACCGCCCCGGGCACTTCGATGGAGTGCTCAGCGTGGTCATGAAGCTGTTGAACCTGGCACGACCGGATCGTGCCTACTTTGGCGAGAAGGATTGGCAGCAACTCCAGTTGGTCAAGGGGATGGTGGAAGCTTTTTTCATGCCCGTGACCATTGTGGGTTGCCCCACGGTTCGCGATACGGACCAACTGGCCCTGAGTTCGCGCAATTTCCGCCTATCCCAAGTCGATCGCCAAAAAGCCGCCGGATTTCCCAGGATCCTGTCTACCCAGGCGCCGGCCGAACAGGTGGCCCGTCTGCTTGAAGCGGATGGGTTTGCGGTGGACTATGTCCAGGATTTTAAAGGCCGGCGCTGCGCGGCGATTCATTGCGGCGAGGTGAGGCTGATCGACAATCTGCCTTTATACGAAAAAGGCGAACACATTTAGTGCCATGAGGATTATCGTTGATATATAAAATGGAATCATAGCGGATGGTTACCATGCAGATTGCGATGCTCAAATCCAAACTTCACCGGGCCACGGTCACAGGGTCCGACCTGAATTACGAAGGTTCGATCTCCATCGACAGCGAACTCATCGATGCCGCACGCCTCCGGGTAAATGAAAAGGTTGACGTATACAACTGCAATACCGGCGCCCGTTTTTCGACCTATGTGATACCTGGCACCAGCGGCCAGATCTGCCTCAACGGCGCCGCCGCCCGCTTGGTCCAATCCGGCGACCATGTCATCATCGTCAGTTACGCCCTTGTCGATGAATCCGAGGCCGATGAGCACCGACCCGTTGTGTTGATCTTGAATCCCGAGAACCGAATCAAGGATCGCACGGATGGACTCTGACAGACAGGTCTTTCGATCGCCAGCTTGGTCATATCTTAACATCCAGAAATAATTGAAGAGCAACGATGAAAATTGCCATGATCGGGGCCGGCGCCATGGGCAGCCTTTTCGGCGCGCTGCTGGCCGAAGCGGGAGAAACCGTTACACTACTCGACATCAGGAAGGATCATGTGGATTCGATCAACGCCAACGGCCTGATCATCGAAGATGGCTATCAACGCCGTACGGTGAAAATAACAGCGACAACGGATCCGGATCAAATCGGTATTGTGGACCTGTCATTTGTATTCGTTAAGTCTACCCATACCGCCGATGTTGTCCGAACAGCTGCTGAACTGTCCGGAAGCGAGGGCTGGGTGCTGACTCTGCAAAATGGTATGGGAAATATTGAGACACTCTCCGAGAGAATTGATCCATTGCGGATCATCGCCGGTACGACTTCCCACGGTGCCACATTATTGGCGCCGGGGAAAATTCGTCATGCCGGAATCGGAGAAACGGTGATTGGCCCCTGGGAAAAAACAATCATGTTCGGTGCTAAAATTATTGCCGAGCGATTCAATCAGGCCGGCATTATCACCCGGACGGTTGCCGATGTTCAAAGTATGTTGTGGTCCAAGCTGTTTATCAATGTAGGGATTAATGCCATCACCGCCCTGACCGGCATTAGCAACGGGCAGTTACTGGATCTTGAACAGACCCGTCAGATCTCACGTGAGGCGGTCTACGAAGCCGTGTCGGTCGCTCGCGCCATGGGCATCACTATCCAAGAAGATCCGGTGGAGAAGACGTTCCTGGCAGCAACAGCTACTGCGCATAATCGTTCATCCATGGGCCAGGATGTGGATAAACGAAGGCCAACTGAAATTCACGCAATCAATGGATTTATCGTACGCATGGCCCAACAATTAGGTGTTCAAGTCCCGGTCAACCGTACCCTGACATCACTCATAGAGACCCTTGAGGCCCACTACTGATACGACCAGCCGAAAATTAATAATGGCAATACATGCGGTCATTAACAGGGCGTATGAAACTATCGTGTCTTAGAATATGCAACTCACCCACGGAATGTCAGGCTAAAAGGCATGGGCCTCTATGCCATTATGGTCACCATTTTAGGAGGTAATCGATGACTGTTTCCAAAGTAGGTATTTTGGATATCCTGCAAGCCAAGAAAGAAAGCCGCAAATTGATCATGGTCACTGCCTATGACTACCCTTTCGGACTGATGGCCGACGAGGCCGGGGTCGACATGGTTCTCGTTGGGGATTCTCTGGGAATGGTGGTGCTTGGATTAGACAGCACTGTCCAGGTAACGTTGGAAATGATGATCCATCACATCAAAGCAGTGGTACGCGGCTGCAAACGGCCGGTGGTCGTGGGCGACATGCCCTTTATGACTTACAACACCGGTATTCGGGATGCTATCATCAATGCCGGTCGATTGATGAAAGAGGGCGGCTGCGATGCGGTCAAATTAGAAGGCGGGTCGAATTTTGCTCCGGTGGTGGAGGCAATCGTCAAAGCAGGAATCCCCGTTCAGGGACACGTCGGTCTAACCCCCCAGACCGCCGGAGCCCTGGGCGGCTTCAAGATGCAGGGCAAAGACGCTGCAGCTGCTCGGAAGATCATTGACGACGCCAAGGCTTTGGCAACAGCCGGAGCTTTTTCCATAGTTGTCGAAGCGGTACCCGCACCGCTGGGTCGGCTCATCGCCGAATCGGTGGCCGTGCCGGTGATTGGCATCGGCGCCGGCGTGGACGTGGATGGACAGGTGCTGGTCACCCATGACATGGTAGGCCTCTTCGATCGCTTCGTACCCAAGTTCGTCAAGCAGTATACAAGCATTCGTCCCACGATCATCGAAGCTATCAAAACATACGGGGATGAGGTCCGTTCCTCGGAATTTCCAACCTCTTACCATAGTTTTGGTATGTCTGACGATGCACTGGAAGAACTAAAAAGCAGTTATTGCGGAGTTAGGCGAACCAAATAATGGATAGCTAAACAAACTGAAAATAAGCGCCTGAGCAAAGAAAAGTT
The DNA here is from genome assembly GCF_009688965.1 of Desulfosarcina widdelii. Taxonomy (GTDB): domain Bacteria; phylum Desulfobacterota; class Desulfobacteria; order Desulfobacterales; family Desulfosarcinaceae; genus Desulfosarcina; species Desulfosarcina widdelii. The sequence goes on from NZ_AP021875.1 coordinate 5,739,815, forward strand.
GTTTTCGGTTGTCGAGGTCGCCGGAGCCGTGGGCCAGGAAATCAACGATCAGCTACAGGTGGTGTTATTCGGTACAGGATAATTATGTATAATTTGGTTCGTGGGCCTCTATTTTGGTTATCCATCGCTGTATTCATCGGTGGAACGATATATCAGGGAGTTAGATTCTTTTTGCTTAGTAAGAAAGTATCGCCTCCTTATCGGATAGCATTATTGAACCTTGCTAATGGACCGAGGCACCAATCCTTTTTTGGTCGTATTGGTCATTTTCTAAAAATGGGTCAGTATACGGTGCTTGGTGTTCATCCGGTAACGATTATCGTCAGTTTGATTTATCACCTATGCTTGGTGTTCACTCCACTATTCCTGATGGGTCACAACGAGCTGATCAATTTTTCCTTGGGAATGAGCCTGCCTGCCCTAAACGAGAACACCTCCGACATTCTCACGGTTGTCGTATTACTCTGTGCCTCATATTTTTTGACGCGCCGAATCGTATTTAAAAAGCTTCGTTCAATCAGTTCGTTGACAGACTATACAGTCCTCGCGTTGGCAACGATGCCGTTTCTAACCGGCTATCTGGCGTATCATCAGATTTTTAATTATCGCACGATGATGCTATTTCATATAATTTCAGGAGAATTGATGCTTGCCGCGATTCCATTCACGAAGATGGTGCATTTGATCTTTTTCGTATTCAATCGGTTTTTTGTGATCAACGAACACACTTTGGGCCAAGGAAGCCGTGTCTGGTCTTGAAGAGTAACTGTTTAGCTACGGAATTTTCTATGAGAGAAAACGCACTAAATGCCATAGATACAGGTATGATAAAGGCAATCCTTGAAACAGAGAAGCCTAAAATGAAGCTTTGGCTCAAGATATGCGTTCGCTGCAGCTTGTGTGCAGAAAGCTGCTTCTTATACATGACCCGAGGCAAGGATCCCATCTACATGCCGTCGCACAAATTCATCCACACCATAGGCGTTTTATACAGGAAGAAAGGAGAGGTTGATCGGCAGTGTCTGCAAGAGATCGGGGATATCGTCTGGAATCGGTGCGTTCTGTGTACACGATGTTACTGCCCGTTTGGTATCGATATTCCGGATATGATCGCATTGGGGCGTAAAATATGCCGAACACAAAATATCTATCGAAGATATGATGAAGAATGAACCCGTTCGAAATAGAAGTCAGGACAGGAAGATCATTGTTAACTCTTTTCAATAGGAAGTTCCTATCAAAAAATGACTCTGAAGAGAATGATTGCCAATATAAACAATGGCTTTTATATCGTAATGCTTTGTGGTCTAATATCGCTGCTTGCATCGTCAATTGTTTTCGGCCAAGAGGATGATTTGCTCTTAAACAATACCGATGCTTATCCAATTGTTCAACGCGCTTCGGTTTATTTCCCCCACGACCTTCACACGGACAGCTTCGATTGTTTATACTGTCATCACGATTATTTAGATGGTCAAAACAATCTTGATACGGATGAGTTATATGAGGGAAACTCTGCTATCCGGTGCAGGGCTTGTCATGACAAGGGATTAAAGAATGAATTGAAGCGTGCCTATCACAAGCAGTGTTTAGGATGCCACCGGGAAAGCCGTATTAAAGGGGTCCCGTCCGGACCTGAACTGTGTGGTGAGTGCCATATCAAAAAAAACCAATCGATACCGCATTAGGGTGAAATGTAGGGATTGTCGATCAATAAAGGGAATTTTTCAATGATTAAGGCCCAACAAAAACCGATTCAGGAAATTCTCGACATCATCAAACCGTATGGGCGTATATTAAATTTAGGATGCGGTGGTTGTGTTTCCGTCTGCTTGGCCGGCGGCCAGAAAGAATCCCAAATCCTGAGTAAGGAACTCGCCCGACGATTGAAAATGGAAAAGCTCAGTGGTCGAGTCGACTGTTATACGTTGGAACGGCAATGCAATATGAAGTATTTCGATGAACTTGATGGCATGATCGAGAGATATGATTGCCTGATTTCCATGGCCTGCGGAGCCGGCACACAGTTGTTGGCCGAGCGTTTCCCAAAAACCCCTGTCTTCCCTGCTGTAGACACTGTATCAATCGGTGTCGACAGGGCAATAGGCGTCTATGAGGAAAGGTGTCGCGCTTGCGGTGAATGCGTTATCGGTTATACCGGTGGTATCTGTCCGGTTACCCGATGTGCCAAAGGCTTGTTTAACGGACCCTGCGGAGGCACCAACAAAGGCAAATGTGAAGTCAGCCAGGAAATTCCTTGTGCATGGATGGATATTTACCACCGCCTGAAAGAACAGAATCGGCTGGACGACATCCAAAAAATCAGGCCTCCCATGGCTTGGCGTAACCAGATTCAAAGGACTACCGTCCAGCCACCTATGAATCTATATTAGCACCTTCCTTAAGTGTGGATAAAATTTCCATCGGCTATGGAATTAAAGGCATGGCCCGAGATATCCTACAAAGGGGTGCGGCGGATTTATCCAGAAGCCCTTCAATTTATCAAGGCTATAAAAAAGTGGGCCCACCTGGGATCGAACCAGGGACCGACCGGTTATGAGCCGGTGGCTCTGCCAACTGAGCTATGGGCCCGGATAGTCGGACCAGTCGCGAATGGATTAAAGTTTTGGTTTTTATGAAGCTATTTGCTGTATTTCCTTCGCAGCTGAATATCTATTTGGTGTGATCAATTCTATCAGGTAATTTCACAACATCCACAGAACCGGTTCTTATGAGCGTTATGTGATTGTTCACTTCTTCTAAAGCGCTCATATGTAAATGTCAATAACTTCTCACTATGAAAGGTTGCTTCCGCTGCCCAAAGTTTCAAGGGCACTATCAAAATATCCATGATCTTTGACGACACAATTTTCGATGATAGAATTGGCATTGGATAGGATATTCGCTGTCACCGGTTTGAATCTTGTTTTCATATCATGATTGAATTTTCCTTGATTTTTATTGGATATGCGGATGATATAAAAAACATTTTCAATTTAACAAAGGAGCTAAGTGATGCCAGCGAAAAAAAACGTCGATCACGCCAAATTGATTAAAATGGTCCAAAGCGGAGCCCATCAATCCGAAATTATGAAAGCGTTCAAGTTTAACACGGCGGCCCAGTTCAAAACGCATTATCTGAACGCCCTGATAGAAACGGGTAAGGCCCCGGAGATCAAGACCGGTAGGACGTCCTCACAAACATCAGCCGTCAAAGAGGTATTTGTTGGCAAGGGAGGGAGTGTAATCATTTCTAAAGACCTCGTCCAGACGATGGGGTTTGCCGAGGGAGATAAATTCAACGTTCGAAAAACCAAAGCGGGCATATCGCTAAAAAAGATATCCTGATTATTCTTTACGTACCTTGAGTTATTTGTCTATCTGGATCAAACCTTCATAGGATCACGGTCATCAATGGCACTCATCAAACAGTCGATCGTCGAGAAGGTACAAGCTCAAACAGATTTACCCAATGACCGGTCAGTTGAGGTGGTGGAAAGTAAGTGTCCATTTAACCCCATCTTCACAAAACCGGAAAGGCGTGGCAATATGCTCCTTCAGGAAAGGAGGAGAACACATGCCGGAAGACTACCATCTATTCGATTCCCATCAAAGGCGCAGCTTTTGGGAAAGCCATGTTGAACAATGGCAGAATAGCGACCATAGCCAAGCCGCCTATTGTCGCAGTCACAATCTCAAAGCCCACCAGTTTTATCATTGGAGACGGCGGATTTTGGCCCCGCAAAACGAGGTGTCTTTTTTGCCGGTAACGCTATCCGGAACCCTGGCACAAAATCATCCAACGGTTCGTATCCGAACGCCCAACGGCTTCACCATTGAAATTGACAACCGACACGGGTTTAACGAAATTAACCAACTCGTGGCCATGGTTGCTGCTTTATGATGTTGCCGCACAATCCCAAGCAAGTCTTTCTGGCCGTGGGCAGCACCGACATGCGTAAGTCGATCAACGGTCTGTCAGTGCTGGTGGAGCAGGCCATGGACCTGAACGCCTTTGCCGGGGATCTGTTCGTTTTCTGCAATCGGCGGCGCAACATGATAAAAATTTTGTACTGGGATAAAAACGGATTTGCGCTCTGGCACAAACGACTGGAGAAGCATCGATTCCACTGGCCCACGAGCACCGAACAGGTCGTTTCTTTAGGAGCGAAAGAGCTTGGATGGCTTCTCGCCGGACTGGATTATTCGCACGCTCATGAGCATTTAAGCTACCGTTTTGCCAGCTGAAATTTCGACCTAAAATGAAAAATAATATATACAAATCCAGCATGTTATGATATACAACGGGCATGGTTTTGGAATCGAATCAACTGCCCGATGACACTGAATCACTCAAGCAGATAATTACTTCTCAGCAGCAACAGATCGACCATTTGCAGGAGATGCTGCGTCTGCTCCAGAACGAAATCTTTGGCCGCAAAAGCGAAGTTCGCCCGGCGGTTAATCCCAATCAGCTGCAGTTGTTCACGCCCCCTGAACCGGTCGAGCCGGTTCATACCGATGAACCCATAGCGATCAAAGGACATACCCGCAAAAAACGGGGGCGCAAGCCGCTGCCTGAGGATCTTCCCCGGGTTGAGGTTGTCCACGACCTGCCTGAAGAAGAGAAGCAGTGTGCATGTGGGGCAACGCTGAGCCGCATCGGTGAAGAGACCTGCGAAAAGCTCGATTACGTTCCGGCCAGGGTTCAGGTGATCCGTCACATCCGCTTCAAGTACGCGTGTAAACGCTGCGAAGGCGTTGAGGATGATGGCCCCACGGTCAAAATTGCCCCGGTGCCGGTGCAGTTGATCCCCAAAAGCATGGCCACTGAAGGGCTGCTGGCCCACATCGCCGTTTCCAAGTTTGCCGATGCTTTGCCATTGTACCGCCAGCAAAAGATATTCAACCGGTTGGGGGTTGAGTTGTCACGGGCGACGCTGGCCAACTGGATGATCCAGGCCGCAATGTGTTGCCGGCCGGTCATCGACTTGCTGCAACAGGAGATCCGCAGCGGGCCATTGATCAATATCGACGAAAGTCCATTGCAGGTGCTCAAGGAACCGGGCCGCAGCAACACCACCAAGTCGTTCATGTGGGTGTTTTGCGGCGGGCCGCTATCCAGGCCGGTGGTTTTGTATCAATACCATCCCACGCGCAGTGGACAATTGGCGCTGGGACTTCTGGATGGCTACCAGGGTTATATCCAAAGCGACGGCTATAGCGGTTATGACCATCTGACCGGGAAACCGGGCATTGCCCATTTGGGTTGTCTGGTGCACGTACGGCGCAAGTTTGTGGAGGTAGTCAAGGTCCGCAAAAAGGCCCGCGGCAAGCAGGCGGCAACCAGAGGCCTGGCCGACGAAGCACTGGATTATATCGGTGCGTTGTACCATATCGAAAAGCAGGCCAGTCAAAACGAGTTGTCATTCGAGCAGATCCGGAATCTGCGGCAGCAAGAGGCCAAACCGATACTGGATCGATTCAAAACCTGGCTGGAGGTCCATCATCCCCAAGTTCCCCCGAAGAGCCTGCTCGGCAAGGCGATTCAATACGCCTTGAATCAATGGGATAAATTGGTGGTTTACCTTGAGGCCGGGTTTTTAAAGCCGGACAACAATGTGGCCGAAAATGCCATCCGCCCGTTTGTATTAGGCCGCAAGAACTGGTTGTTTGCCGGAGCCCCCGACGGAGCCGAAGCCAGCGCGACGTTCTTCAGCCTGATCGAAACCGCCAAGGCCAATGGTCTGGAACCTTATGCCTATCTTCGCTACCTATTTGAGAAACTTCCCCTGGCTCATAGCGAACCGGACATTCTCGAACTTCTTCCCAACCGAGTCGGTCAACTCGTCATTGATGCCGCCAGATAGGGAGCGGTTGAGTAGACGCTTACGGTGGAAACACTGCTTGAGATTATCAAATCCACGCTGGAATCGGGCGATGATGTGCTGGTTTCTGGATTCGGCAAGTTTTGTGTCAAGCATAAGTGGGCGCGTAAGGGGAGAAATCCAGCGACGGGTGAATCTGCAATCCTTCCAGCAAGACGCGTGGTGACATTTAAATGCTCCGGCCAGTTGCGGGCAAAGGTGAATGGCTCAAAGAGTTAACACTCTCGGATTCTAATGGTCCAATGCCAGCTACTTACTTTTTTTCCTGAGAATTGTTTTCGGGGGGCGTTTTTTGGCCTTTAGAAAGAGATCTGTTCCGTCCTTAACCACGGTAAAAAGGGCTGTTTTGTCCAAATCCATTGCATCGACCAACTTCTTCGGAATAATGAGACTGCCGCGGCTGTTAATGCCGACCTCATTATTTGTTTTCCTCTTCTTGCGTTTAATATTTACCGCCGAAACCTTGTCCAAAGCCACCAGTGCGTTCAAGTATGCGTATTCCGCTCAAACTGACCAGTCATTCCGGAGGAAAGTGACCACCCGTTCCGCTTTATTGTGACCAGTTGTTCCGCTGCAAACTGTCCACCTCATCGGAGCGAAGCGACGCCGGTTTTCCCTACCTTCCAGACTTGGCGGATTTCGTCAAGGACGAGCGGATTTTTCGCATGGATTCTCCTTTCAAATTTATCTTGTGGGCGTTGTGAACGAGGCGGTCCAAAATGGCATCGGCCAGGGTGGGATCGCCGATATGCTCGATCCAGTTTTCGACGGGAACCTGGGTGGCGATGATGGTGGAGGAGATCGACTGGCGATCCTCCAGCACCTCTAAAAGATCCCGACGTTCCGGGTCGGTCATCGGGGCGATACAAAAATCGTCGATGATCAGGACCTTGACCTTTGACAACTTGTTCATCAGTTTCGGATAGGAGCCATCGGCCCGGGCAATGGCAACTTCCTGGTAAAGTCGCGGTGCCCGCTTGTACATGGAGGCAAAGCCGTTGCGGCAGGTGCTGTTGGCGATAGCACAGGCCAGATAGGTTTTGCCGACACCGGTGGGCCCGAGGACGATCGCGTTCTGGGCTTTCTTGATCCAGTCGCTGCCGGAGAGCCTGACCACCAGGGATTTGTCCAGGGCGCGGGGCGTCTTGAAGTCGATATTCTCGATGCAGGCGCTGTCCCGGAGCCTGGCAGTTCTTAGCAGCCGGGTCATGCGCCGGTCCTCTTTAAAGGTCCATTGCCGGTCCACCAGCATGGCGAAGCGGTCTTCAAAACTCAGTTCATTCAGGTCCGGCTGCCCCAACTGCTCGGTAAAGGCGTTGGCCATGGCGGCCAGCTTCATATCGTGCAGCTTGTCCAGCGTCTGTTGCGTCAGCATGAGCGGTCCTCCTTCTGCCGGTAATAATGAGGTCCTCTGATATTGGGATGGACGGCAGCCGGGCGCCGATTTCCTGGTGTTGTCAGCGGCTGCCGGTCAAGCCCGTTCTTCAGGATCGATTCGACATTTTTAAACGTATAGGCGCCGATGGCCACCGCCCGTTCACAGGCCTTTTCAAGGCGCTGGGGGGTATAGCGTTTGCCCAGGCGCATCACCCCCAGACAAGATCGAAAGCCCTGTTCCGGATGCTGTTTACGCTCCATAATCTCCGTGACCACGCGCTGGGTGCATGGGCCGGTCTTCCCCGCCCAATGGATAATCCGTGAAGGGGTCCACTGCAGGTGTCGCTGGTGGGCCTTGGGCATGTGTTCGGCAAGGGTGGTGTGACCGTATTTGCGGTGGCTTCTGGCATGACTGGCGACCCGGCGGTTTTTATGGAAGATCGCGATGGTGGTGGCAGTCATGCTCACGTCGAGTTTCTTGCCCCGCAGCTGGTAAGGCACGCTGTAATAGTGCCGGTCCATCTCCACGTGATAATCGATATTGACGGTCGCTTTTTTCCATTGGGCGAACTCGTAGGGGTGGACAGGCAACGCGGCCAGCGCCGGACGGTCGATGGTTTCGAAAAGGTGCTCCCGGGAGACTTTCATTTTCTGCAAGGGGCGCTGATTGAATATAATCAACTTCTCACTTATCGCCTGATTGAGTTCTGCCAATGAGAAGAAACGGTGGTTCCTCAATGCCGCCAGTATCCAGCGTTCGACGATCAATACCGACGACTCCACCTTGGCCTTGTCTTTGGGTTTTCCGGGCCTTGCCGGAATGACCGTGATGCCATAGTGCCGGGCCAGGTCCAGGTAGGTGGGATTGACGTCGGGTTCGTAGCGGCACGGGTGGGTGACGCCGCTTTTCAGGTTGTCGGGCACCAGGATCTGGGGAACCCCGCCGAAGAACTCCAGGGCGCGGATGTGGGATTTGATCCAGTCGGGCAGTTTCTGGGAAGCCGTGGCTTCGGCATAACTGTAGTTGCTGGCCCCCAGGGTGGCGATGAAAACCTGGGCTTCCAAATCAACCTTGCCGGCATCCGGGTTATAGATGGGAACCGTCTGACCGGCATAATCGATGAAAGCCTTTTCCCCGGCGCGATGCTCCTGGCGCAGGCTGACATCCAATTGCTTGCGCCACTTTTGATACAGTTCGCAAAAATAGCTGTACTGGTATCCGTCGGGGTTGTTCTGTTTGTATTCGTACCACAGCAGCTGCAAGGTGACGTGCTTCTTTTTGAGTTCCTTGAACAGGTAATGCATGGGCGGCATGACCGACTTGTCAGATGCCGCCTGGGGGGCGTTGGCATAAAGGCGTTGTTCAAGACGGGCGTCATCGATGTCATCGGGAAGCGGCCAGGTGATCCCGGCCTGCCTGGCCATCTCCAGGTACTTTCCCACAGTGACGTGGGAGATGGCGCAGCTTTTGGCGATATTGCGGTTAGTCAGCTGGTGGTCGAATTTGAGCCTGAGCACTTCTTTGAGTTTTCGCATGGATAATCGGTCCTTTGCCATTGATCCTCCCCAAAATAGAAATGGGAAGGATTACCGAAAAAAGTTCGATTGATCCAGCGTCGGCTCACCCGATGAAGGTGGTCACAATGAAGCGGAATCGGTGGTCACAATGTTCCGGAATGGGTGGTCACAATCCAGCGGAATCGATGGACAGTTTGCAGCGGAATGAGTGGTCACAATGCGGCGGAATACGCATTGTATTTTCTTCCTTTAAAATATTATATGGTTAGATTCTGTAAGACTACTTTGAGGCAGGCTTTTGATAAATGATGAAGCCATACCCCAAATTGGGGTCTATGTTGGTTTTTAAGCTCACAGTGAAACCGTTGTGTTCATAGAATCTATGGTTCCGTTTTGAATAATCTGGAGTTTCAAGCAGCCAAGGTGATCTATCTGGATACATTTTCATCACACCATTCAGAAACTCGCTACCTATTCCTTTTCCGATAAAATTGCTGCGAAGGAAGATCCCATAAAGTTCGTAATGAGATGGATGCTTTTTGACGATGCAGCCACCGATAATATTACCGTGAAAAACACATTTAAAGTAATCATGCTTCCTAATCCATCGAACATGTTCTTCGAGTTGATCGTGGCCAGGGGGACCACCTGGTAGTGCATTTTCTGGCTTATACCTTTCGTCATCAAGGAAAGCAGATATTGCCGCTGACCGTAGTACTTCAATATCAGAGTCTAATACCTTTTGTATCTCAATCATATCGTGTTGAATTTAAAACCGTCTCAGTTGGATTTGCCATCCGCTCCTGTAAATCCGCGTTAAGTCCTGAAAACCTCTATCATGTCCCGATGATCCAGGCCGTCGAACGGGCCTTTGAATGCCTGCCTAGGATGCTTGATAGGGTAAAGGTCCGTGAATCATGCCAGTACCGAACCAAGTTTTCGTGTTGTATTTTCTACCGCAGCAAGGACCAACAATCCCATGGAAAAAGGTGACACGCAACAGTTGTTTTTCGAAATGGGTGCATAATGGACTGCTAAAATCAGAATATGTTTTCCGAGTTAAACAATCAGGCTTACAATACTGTTGTACGTTCCAAAACAGTTCGGACATGTTTGTTCATTGGCGGGATCTACCATCCAATAGCCGTCGACCATGAACTTGTATTCGTATTTCCCTGTCGGAAGTGCGAGTTGTTTTCGCCACTTTCCGTTCCCAACGTTTTTCATTGGATGTGCCCCGACATTCCAGTCATTAAAATTGCCTACCAAGTGAACTTCTTTTGCCTCGATATCTTCTAATGTAAACGTAATCTTCCGCCTTTTATTCTTCTGTTTGTTCGTTTTATCCATGATTCTCCTCCTCGTTATAGAAAATCTGGGTTCAATGCACAAATGGCAATCCCTAAAAGTCAAATTCCGGATTCTGACAATTTATGGGTCTTTGGTAACCATAGGAGTAAAAATAGATATCCTAAATTTTTACAGCAAGCGACATGCCAAACTGGCAAACCCTCAAATGAATCGATAACTGGCTAAAATCGTATATTTATATCATCAATCCGTGGCAATATTAATCAGAGATTACATTCTTCGGGTGTCAGTATTTTTTACAGAATGGTTAAATTGATGTCATTTACGGCAAGAGAACCCATGAAAAAGAAAGAGTTTGTCCATATGGTGAAGTAGGATGATGCGTCAGACTATCTAAATGTCTCATTATGGATCAGGGGCATTCAGGTTCACGAGCATCATCAATATGGATGATGACCGCTAATACACCTGCACCACCTTCTTCGGTGTTACAGTGAGACGGATGGCGATCTCTTTTCCCGCCGCAGGGCAAGAAGACGCTACGATTACAGTCTGCTTGAGCAACACCGGCAGAAACAAGCTATTCCAGACACACCAGGTCCATAAGGTATGATCGTTTATCACGAACTGATGGGTTTGCCTGGTCAGGCGTTTTTTTTGCACAGGTCCTGTGGAATGATGAATTGGGGCCGCTTTTAGTTTAAGACCTTCTTTCTGTCAATTCCAAGGAAATCGCATAGTACGCCTATGATGCCTTGAGTGTTCGAGGATAGTTTTGACGGAATGGGAACAACAGGGGCGAAGGCGGCTGTCTCGAATTCTATGGCCGCAGAGAACAGAGATCCATGTACTGACCCTTTTGAGAAGAACTCAGCAAGGGCCTCGGCGGGTATCTGCTCCGCTTGCCTGTTCAACTCGTCAACCACTGCTTTTCCAGTACTGGGGGCGATCCCGGCCACCTCTGTCAAACCAGCAGCAAGTCGAGTTAGCCGTGTAGCATATGCTTTTCCAGAATCGCCATATCTGAAACCTTCACATAGCAACTGGAATCGATGCCTATTATCCAAAGCAGAATAATCCTTGAGCACGAAATCCATGGCAATCGCAAACATTGAAATAATTGCATAGGCAAGTCGTAAGAGTGTTGGCTCAGAATTGTTACGCGATGAGAGTTGCTCCAAAAAAAACTGTATATCATTTATGTACGCATTGCATCCGTCAAACCGAAGGTCTGTAAGTACTCGAGATTTTGCCTCTTCGTACCGACCTTTCCAATCACCACCAATTTTGCCGAGGGAGGCATGGTCAGCTTTTGTGAGAAATTCCTCTTCTGAAATTCTTTCAATTTGGATTTTAGCACTGCCTTGTAGACGAGCCAAGAATGAACCATCCAAAACGCCAACCTTATGAGTCAAACCGAATTCTCGGACATCCGCGCGAGAATCTGTCGTCGCAACGATACAATTATCCATACCAAGTGTATCCTTTAGACCTCTAACCCAGAAAATCCTTTCTAGGGCTTGTGGTGTTTTCTTGTTCTTTACATCAACATTTGTCCTTTGTCTTGCGAGTGCCGATGTTTTCGCGTAGAGCCAGAGGTCAACGTCGGTTACGTCAAACGAGTGATAGCGGAACTTCACTCCTCGTAAAACGAAATATCCAAGATTCAGAAAGTAACGACGTAGGCTTTCCTCCATCGCCGCTCCTTTGTTGGTTTTTCTTGTCATCTCTTTAATCCCCCTGTTCTAAGTTCAGTCAGCAGATTACCGACTCCCCTTTTTAATGGATCGGTTATATTCTTCCTAATGATTACACGGTTCGATTCTGGTCCTGTATAATGATTTACTGCAGCGCTCGGTAATTGAGTGATAGCCTCAGACGTTGCGTCACCTTCTTGAATGACCGCAAGCGCAAGCCGCCCAACGTCACGTTTCAGTAGCCGCATGATAAACATTGAGCCAGAACTTGGTTTAACCTCAACAACACCACGCGATTCCAAGGCTTGATAGTCATGGCCTATGGCAGTAGCAGGCCCAACCCATGACCCAGCGATAAGTTTGTTCATAAGGGCGGAAATCATTTGAATCCGACCACGTCCAAAAGCACTTATTGTCATACCGTAGGTAAGCGAACTGACAAGGGCTTTAGATAGATCAAATGCGTCATCGGCGATGGTTGATGTAAATTTGGAGAACGCAGCAGGGCGAGTAACGAAGAAATGACTTCCAGATTCATTACCGATTTTGTTCACGTCGTACAATCCGATGGATTGAAGTTTGTTAAAAAGTTGTCTGGTTACGACCGTGTGAGCCTGCTTCAATGTAATACAACCTTGTTTGGCAAGAATGTCATTTAGCTCACGGAATCGCTGAGTTTCGGTAGTCCCCATTGTTTGTATGACGGTGTTGATCTTGTGAATTTCATCGGCTCTGAACAAATTGCCGTTGAAAACTAAGCGCTCGCCTCGACTATCATTCTCGGCATCAAAAAAGCCTATGCATTCTCCCTTCATAACCAAGTCTTTTGCGTCTGATGTTTTAAGCCCGAAGGTATCACTAGTAAACTGAACTAAGTCATTTTCAGAAACCGGACTTTCCGAGACATTTTCAGAGATATCAATAACCGCATTTTCCACAGAATCGGGCGAGCCTTCTTGAAAAATAGTAGATGTGTGATCGAGCACAGAGTGAGTACTTAGTCCAAGGACTTCTACTGTGTCCAACCCTTGTTGTATAAGTTTTTGCCTTTCTAATTCTGCAAGGACGGCCGGTAGCTCCGAACGCGGGCTGAGACCGTTAGCTTTGGCAAGAGCATCGACCCTTGTTCGCGACATTGTGGCCTGAAAGGATGCTGCAATGCCAGAAAGCATTAGCCCACATTTGCCAGCAAAAGCCAATTGATCAAAGTCTTGAGAAGTCACTACCTGAAGCTTCCGCGTATGATGAATGATCCAAGCGCCTTGAGTTTTTTTATCCATATCCGTATCCCATTGGTATCATCAAAACAGCAAAAATGTTTTCATTAATTTAGAGAGCATCTCAAAAATAACGTAGCAGGATGACAATGCATCCTAGTTACAACATGCCGAGAAAACAATCAGCATGATATTCCCAACGAGTAACCAGTCTTCTGAAATTATGCAGCCAGGAGAACAAGCGTTCCACTTCCCATCTGACCGATAAGGTTTCAATACCAGTCCGTCCTGGGTTTTAGGCTTCTTGCGGTTCGTCTTGTGCGGACCGATAAGCTCGGTTCCATACTGCTGCCGAAGACGTTGGTCCAAGGGATCGCTGTCATAGGCTTTATCGCCAATCAAGCGCTCAGGCGGCGGGCTGACAAACCGACTTTCGATGGTGGCTTCCACCAGCTTCACTTCGTGGGGTGAAGCGCTTTGTATGTCAATGGCGACAGGAAGGCCAAAAGCGTCTGCGATTGCCATGATCTTCGTCCCTTTGCCACGCTTTGTAGGGCCGACACAATGACCCCTTTTTTTGCGGGGGTGAAGCTGCCATCGATAAAGGTTTCTCGAATATCGATGCCCCCGCGCTGGTAAAGATCCTCGCCCAGTTCGGTCAGGATCTGTTTGAACACCCCCTGCCGAACCCAGGTCTGGAACCATCGGTGACAGGTTTGATGTGGGGGATACCGTTGCGGCAGGTCTTTCCAGGGTGCCCCTGTTCGCAGCACCCAAAGGATGCCGTTGAGAACCTCTCTTGGATTTTTCCGAGGACGACCTCTTCCGTCATGTTTGCGTTGAGGGGATGGAATTAAAGGCTCTAACCGGGTCCATTGTTTGTCTGTGAGGTCCATCCCCAGTATATGCTATATTTTTGAGCATATGTCTAGATTTATTTTTGAGGTAGCCTCTATATATCGCTCTCCAACTATGCTTGATAAGGTTGGAAACCGTTAAATAATCAATAAATTTTATGCCAGAGCGCTCCACCGTCGCCTTAGGGTCGGGCCTCTCATGGAGTCAAGAAGAGCTAATGCAGCCCGATTGACGTCAATTGAATCCGAAAAGTCTCTTTGTTGTCCGCGAATCCCCGCTACTACTAAGGTCCCAATAAGGTCTTCGGCTTCGTTAAGCAAAATATCATTTGCAGTACATGTTTCGTCATAACTTTCATGTTGGAGCGCCCGTGTCTGGCCTCGCAGGGCATGTAGGTAGTGCCGGAAGGCAAGCTGTTCAGAGAAGCCGACAGTGGTAGGTTGCGGTCCTTCAAAGAGGTGTTGCACATAGCCTCCATCAAGTTCGGGGGCGGGCGTCATACTCGCGAGGAGATTCTGTCTCTGTGCAACATCTAGAAACGGAATCTTGTATTCTGAAAGCGCTTGCGGGCAGTAATACCACGTTGCACGCTGTCGAATCTCCTCGTCGTAGGAACTGCGAAATTTGTCCGGTGGGAACGAGCGAACGTTCATCCAAGTTCCTGAACAAATGGCGTTCGCTTGAACAACGCTGGCTGATAGCATCTGATGATTACAGTAACCGAGAATCACCTTGGCTCGCAAAAGGCGAAGGCCTGCGACAAGATCGAGAACATTCGCGAGCCAATTGGGATCCCGAACTAGATAATCGCCTTTCGGATGTTCACAGACAATGTAGTATCCATCTGCCCCCCAGCCGGGAGCAGCCTCTAGTAATGATGCGATGTGATCCTGATTTCGGGTCGTGTCAGCGTCGAGCGCGATTGTGGTTAATACAGGTCGACCACTTGCGATTTCCCGCCCAACTTCAAGAACGGCGCGCTCGGTTTCAATCCAAGCGTCATCTACCGCCGTAGCCAGAAGTCCAGGAAGGATAATTTCGTTGGTACCGATAGCGTTGTTCAAGTCTATTAGAGTCCGGAGCAAGTCTTGGAGAGCATCCCCCTGGAAGAAAGCACCTGTCTCATAGTCAGAGGGCCAGTAGCAATGAGAGCAGAGTCTTTCGTGATCCGCGTGCGGAAGATAGAATTGGGGGTCCAGAAGAACCCGGCCACCATCAACGCCAGTTATTTCTGATGACAGAGTATTTAGTTGCTTGTCACTCATATCCCGCGGGCTCAGGACGACAGTGCCGCCACCCCAGGCAGAGATCAGGTGCCGGCAGTGCTGCATCATGCCGTAACCAAACTGTAGATAGAGTTCCATTACGCGCCTCCTTGAATATAGGTGTATCTGCCGTCGCCAGTGATGAGTAAACATGCCCACATGAAGATATAGATCCATTTCATTGAATTCCCTCTTTGTCGCAAATCTCCTTGATCCATTCATAGGCTTCCCTTGCACTTCGTGGACGATGAATGCGGTGTCGCTGTGTAAGGGTTGAAATCAAATCTGAAAATTCGCCAGTCGAAGGAAATGATAATTGCAGACGAGGAAGGTTCCCCTTCTCGACTCTTCGGAGGATTTCGAGTACATCGCGTGCGCCCGCACGAAAGGGGTTGGTACCGGTGGCGCATTCAAAGATGGTGACACCAAGCGCAAATAGATCTGCTCGTCCATCAATCTCCTGCTTGATGTTCCGGCACTGCTCCAGTGGTGCGTAGCCCCAAGTCACGTTCCCAAAAGCATTAGCGGTGGCCGTTAGTGACTCAAGACCAAGGTGCCTGGCTATACCGAAGTCAATAAGCCAGAAATCCCCAACCCGGTCGAGAATTAGGTTTTCCGGCTTCACGTCTCGGTGAACGATATGGACATCCTCAGCAGCGGCGAGAGCCTCAGAAACGTGCAGTGCAAGACGAAGAAGGAGCGGAATGTCGAACGGTCCGTTTGATAGTCGTTCACGTACGGTGGGTCCCTGGATGCGTTGTTCTCTGAACCAGAAGCATGTTCCGATATGAGTGTTGACGGTTCCACAGCCCAGGATTTTGGGGACGCGGGCAGACTGGACCTGCGTGACCGCGATGATCTCGCGCTCGGTGCGCTTTATGTCTGCGTTCGGGTGCATGAGCTTCAAAACCACGTCGCCATCGTGTGGATGCAAGGCGGAGAAAACTTGTTTCTGGCCACCTTGCGAAAGAGGCCGGATGCTCTGGAGATCCGAAAACTGCCTTGCAAGCCAGGTGATCGTTACTTTTGATTTCCCGATCATTTCCCCGACCCCTCATGCCTGGGCAGATCTCCAAGCCCAGTCGTTGAGCATCCATGAAGCATAGGACCGCGGCAGTCGCGTGGATACACTATTCACTTCCCTGACTTTTCCCCTATCGAATGAGCACACTCCTATTCCGTGTCGCTTTGCATCGACAAGCTGTCGCTGGGATGGCAGACGGGGAACAAGCACATAGGACTTGGAAGCGAACCACGTATTCAACAGCGCCTGATTGAGAACCGAAGCCCATTTCCCTACCTTCGCTTCAACAGCGATGATTTTGGTTGCAGCAAACGACCGGCGTAGCGCAAAAGGGGCCCAAGCAGAACCAACTGGCCAAATCATTCCTGCGTTATGGAGGCGACCTATGCTTCCAGCCGCACGCTTTCCAAAATAGGCAACAAGTTTATCCTCTCGTGCCCTCTTGGAATGGTGTAAAAAGTGCATGAGGCGGAGGTCACATGACATGAGGGATCCGCGTTCGGATCGCCAGTCGTGTGTAATTTCCTCTCGCCAAACAACGATAACGAGATCTGGGAATCCTGACTCTAATTGAGGCTCTCGGAATACTGTCGCTCGACAGCCATTAGGGATGCTAAGGGGCATTGCTTGAAGGAACGACTCGACTAAATCTAGCTCGGGACCAGGACGCGTCTTCCGGAAGCGAGCTCCAAGATTATCGATAGCTGAATCGCTTTCAACGAACTGCATGCGGGAATCGCAAGCGATCGATTTCACAACCTATCTCCTATAAACGTGATAAGTCCATTGGGTTCAATAGTCATTCGGTTTCCCAATACATCAAGCTAAACACACCTTTGAGCATTCCTGGCCGTTGATTTTCAGGTAAATTTTCCCCGAAATTTGATTTCCTAAGTGTATTCGGGCAAACTTGCCTTATAATTATTTGAATTTCGTTGCAATTCCAGCCAACACAATTTTTCATAAAAAATCAAGGTAATTCGCCGCAGGACCACGGATTGTTCCAGGCAATCCACCGCCATCCTTGCGGGGAGGAGATCGCCGGCCATTTGTCCCGGCACTTCACCTGGTTCGGACCGCCGCTGTTCATCAAGCGGGACAACGGGGGCAATCTCAACCACTGGGCGGTGAACGACCTGCTGGAAGAGAACATGGTCATCCCCATCAACAGCCCTTTTAATACCCCCAGCTACAACGGGGCCATCGAGCACAGCCAGGGGGAGTTGAAAGGGTGGTTGCGCAAATGGGAAGATACCGCTACATCCAAAAGGGAACTGGCCCTGCAGGTTGATAATGCCGCCCATGCATTGAATCACAGACCCCGGCGTAGCCTGTCCGGGAGAAACGCCTGCCGGTCTTATTTTTGTGCTGACCGGTTGCGATACACCAGACGCCAGCGAAAGGAGGTTTATAACTGGATCCGGGACTTGGCCGTTGACATATCGGCAAGGTCCGGCAAGAATGAAATCTGTCCCACCGCCTGGCGCGTATCGGCCAGGAAATGGATGGAGAAGCACCGGTTGATAATCATCCAATAACCGGAAGAAGTGTTACCCAATTTTTTCCTGAAAAATTGTCATAATTAGCGATGCAGCACACATAACGATGGGTCTATATCCCTGCGATAAGCTTATGTTCTCATTCTCGTTGACAGGTTTTAAATAATCGCGAAGCATTTCCATAGTGAAAAAAATCCTTATTCTTGCTCCGGCTATAGTGGATTTCAGGGTAATTTAGTGAATTATGGTTAGATCGTGAGGCTCATAATCTTCATCCCATAGGAAAAATCATGGTAACCCGGTGAGAACGTGGATTTCTTTAATGTCGGCAAAGGGAAGGGCGTTGATAGTCGGGCTGTGTTGGCTATCTTGAGGGATCTGGTGACAAGATCTGAATATCTCTGGCCACCGCTTAGAGGTAGCTTCCGGTAGCAATTTAATCGCCAGAAAGTGGGGTTTGAAGAGATTTATGTGCCAGGGCACATGGAATCCAACTTGG
The DNA here is from genome assembly GCF_009688965.1 of Desulfosarcina widdelii. Lineage (GTDB taxonomy): Bacteria > Desulfobacterota > Desulfobacteria > Desulfobacterales > Desulfosarcinaceae > Desulfosarcina > Desulfosarcina widdelii. The sequence goes on from NZ_AP021875.1 coordinate 5,757,968, forward strand.
GATCTGAAATCCATACTAATAGGGGCAAAAATGTGCAAATTTCAGGGTCTTTAGATGCCGTTTTCTGCATTTTTTTGGGGAACCCTAAACCACTGGTTGTTTATATAGCCCACCAATCTTCATGATTCAAATATCGTAATGGGAATAAAGCAGCTTTCATCCATGGGCATTAATGGTACAATTGCGGAATTCGAAATAGCAGACTTTCCCAGATCCATTGCATACTTGATTTTGGCGATGGCGGACATACCGTCATCCGGATGGTTTTAATTGAACCGAACAGCAATATTTTATTCAGGTACGCAAGATGCTCGTGGTTTGTGGCAATGCGAACCAATTGACCGAAAGGCCTATCCGTGTAACGGCTTTTTCAGCACCGACTATGTCTAGTTTAAAATATTGTTGAATATCAGTGGGCAAGGAGGTACTTGTATGGCAAAAAACGCTTCGACCTCTCAATCAATTAGAAATAAAATGCCGTCTAATCTCTAAACGCATGTTTTGAAATGTATTTATATATTTCTAAAAAAGATATAGAGTGTTTAATACCATCATCGGTGCTCCTATTTGAAGATCAGCATGGAAAAACAAGCCTGCCTAACTCCATTCCTATACCGGATATCATAATTAAAAAGTCCAAGGCCTTTAGTGTACCTGAGTTTTTAAAAACCATGGTAGAATCAGTTCGAGAGGCTGACGAGAAGCATCATGTCCGTAGCATGAAAGTCTTTATAACGAAAGAGGCAATTGATTTACAATCGGAAGCAATTGTAAATTCAATTGTAAGCCTATTGAACGAGGATATAAACTTTACCGATTATTGTCTGGCTATACTTTTGAAACCAGACAAACATTTTCTACGCGAATTAATTTTTGTAATCGAGGATAGACAACTTAGGGATGCAGTTCGAAGAAAACTTTCGCGAAAAAAGGATTGGTCAAAGTTCAGGAAACTTACCTTTGTTCTGGATTGTCTTGATTTGGACCTTGATCGCAATGCCATTTGCAAAAGGCATTTTATTCATCAAAGCGCCTATCCGAAATATCTCAAGAACTTTAGTAAAGAATGTGAGCAGGAACTATGCAAGCGGCTGCGGAATATTCAAACCGATCAATATGGAAAAGAGGTGGCAATACTTTTTAGCAAATCTAAAAGGCTTCAAGTTTCGATCGCCGTGTTAAAGAATGCTCACCGAAAAGGTTTTTTCTTGGAGTCATATTCAGCTGATTTTCAATTGTCCCATGTCATCAAAGATCTTGAAAGTTTGGCTGCAGCGCTCGATTATTACGGTCGGCTTTTTCCATACATCACCCACTTAGTTCCAGACAGGAAATTAAATGACTTACATCCAAATAGAAAATCTTCATCAAAAGCACAGCGGTTAAAAGGAAACAATAAACCCGCTCGTTTAACCATATCGGAACTAAAAAAAGAGGTTGGCAATGATTATGCTTATTTATTGAAACTGATTCAGAAGATCCAATTGCTGAAAGGTTCTATATTTCCGATATCGAAACTGCGAGATTTTTGGCCATTCGATTATTGGGACCAAGTTTTTTCAGAAAAAGCGCCTGCTCACGAAATAACTCTCGAAATACTAAGTGATCATTATGACGTCGGCATGGACCGGTTGCGCCAGGTCCTCACCAAATCACCAAGGTGTAAGTAAGAGCCTTCAATAAGTTAAAATTATCCTACGCGTCGACAGCAGCACTCTCCCTAAATCCATTAATCATGGGTGGTACCTCGCCGTTCATTTTTCCACGCATTAGACACGCCGCAGACCCCGATTTAAAAAATACTGTGTAATCTGAGCCTGCGTTACAGACTATTCAACGTCTTTAAAAAGCAAAGTACATCATTCTTTTTCAAATTATATAAGCCTATTGCGCGCTTAATTTTGTAACTGTAGCTTTAGAGCAAAGTTAACCGTTTCTTATGTTGGGATTCGCAAAATCAATAACAAAACGTTGGAATGGATCATTAAAATTAGCCTCACCAATTAAAATTTTGTGTGGTGGGGCATAGATTGGGCATGGGCCGCCGTTTTGGCAATCCGAAAAATCAGTAGGAGAGATCCCATGCTCAAAAATAAATGCAGGTACAGCCATGTACTCAGTATTTAATCGAACCGATGAATTGACTTACATAGTTTCAAAGAAAGATCTCAGAATATTCCAGAATTCTGTTTTCAGGAGAGCGCAAACACAAAAGGATCGTCCGGGAAAGATCCGAAAGCCGGTGCAGGTTGTGATCAACGGTGAATTCTTCATATTCAACAGGAAGCAGTGGAACAAGAGCAGACTATTGGCACTGGATTTCTTGAGATTTTGTGATGGCCTACCTTCTTTATACCGGTGGGAGCGAAAAACGCGGCACAATATACTGAAAAGGCAATCAAAGCTAAGAAATCAACGCATCATCAATGATGCCAATGCTATCGGCGAGTCAAACCCCTTTGAGAGATATTAAATATGGCTTTGCAGCCGGTATGTTCATCGTTTTTTGATATTCACTTATGGACAACCCCAAAAAAACACAACCGCCGTTTGAACTGCTGACAATGGATGAGTACGCAAGACGTCTGCAGGTGGGAAGGACAACCATTTTTGAATGGAAAAGCAGCGGCAAGCTCATTCCCCAGCAGCACTTCATTCAAAAAGGACGGGTGATCCGTTTTATCTGGGAGCTTGAGACCATCAGATCGTTGCACGAAATTGACACCCCCGATTCCGAAGACGTGAAGCCGGCATCTGTCTACACGGCTGAAAAGGGGAACTATTCGTCTATAAAGTCCGCAATAGATCTTAACTATTGAATAATGCAGGATATTCTTGTATACTATTTGTTACGGACCGTCAGACAGGAAGGGGGGATGTGTATAGGGAGATTACAATGGCGACCATTTTAAATTTTGATAAAACCCACTCGATGGCAACCGAAAGGAAATCGGGGGTGCTCAACAAGCCCGGGTCCAAAAAATTATACACGGACCTCAGGTATCACGGGCAACGAATCGTCAAATCGTCCGGATTGGATGATACGCCTGAAAACCGGCAAACGCTTTACGAGTGGGTGGACCGGCAAAAGGAAAAAATTGCCAGCGGAACGTTTGTATTTGCAAAGGCTTTTCCTGGTGCTTCTGCAAAAGAAAAAGCCTTTTATGCACAGCTTGAGGGTCGGGATTACAGTCCGGAACCGGAAAATGTATTGTTTGGGGATTATGTCGCAAACTGGAAAGAAAGATTCATAGGGGATTGCAATTCCGTAACAAAAAAAAGAGATTATGAGCAGATCATCGAATATTGGCTGGTTCCCCATTTTGGTAACCGTACTTTTTTCCAACTAACCGGTGTTGCGCTGAAGGAGTTTATCCAAACCCTGGTTTTTAAGGATGGGAAGAAGCAAGGCCAACCTTTGTCAGGGTCAAGGATCCGCAACATCATGATTCCCTTGCGGACCATCTGGGATGATGCCTGTGAGGAACATCGCTGGAATCTCTCCGACCCCTTTGTTTATTTGAAAAAATACTTGCCCGCTAGGTCAAAAAAACATCCTGAGGTTTTCCGTTTTGACGAATGGGTGCGGGTTATGGATCAAATTGACCCGTATTATGGACCTATCGCCGAAACGATGATTATGACCGGCATGATAGGCTCGGAGATGGCGGGGCTTCGCAAGGAAGATATTCATCAAGATCGTATTGTCATTCAGAACTCCATCGTCAGGAATTTTGAGAAGTCTGATCTTAAGAACGAATATCGAAAACGAAGTCTGCCGATTACCGAAACCCTGCGCAGGCGTCTTGATGCTGTACTCAGCAGGTCGAACGGGGACTATGTGTTTACGATGAAAAGTGGCCGGAATTTTGATGTTGATTCGTTTCGTAAAAACCCCTGGACCTCGGCTTTTGAGAAAGCCGGTATCGCCTACAAAGTGCCATACACCACGCGGCACAGCTTTGCGGCATGGTCTTTGACCATCGGCGTTGATATCGGGCGGTTGGAGAAGTTAATGGGTCATGCCTCAAAACAGATGCTTTACGAAGTCTACGGAAAATACCGAGAGGGTCTTGAGACGGACGCGGGGAAGATTTTGGATTACTTTGGCAAAGATTTTAAAAGGTTATGAGGACCCACCACCCAATCTTTCACCAAAAGCATGGTGAAAGTTATGGTGAAAGTCGCACGGTATAGATGGTTAAGAAGTTGATATTAATGACAAAAAAGTGGTGGAGGCGGCGGGAGTCGAACCCGCGTCCGAAAATATTCCACACAAATCTCTACATGCTTATCCTGATCTCTAAGTATCGCCTCTGCCAGTCTCCATCAGGCAGGGTACTGCAAAGGCTATCCTGCTAAGAGTTCGCCGCTGCTGTAGCAGGCATTCAGCAGTGGCTATCCCACTAGTCGACGCTCTATCCAAGTCCGCGGGAAAAACGAGGTAGAACGGTAGCACTAAGCTGCTACGGCGTAGTTATAATCGTCTGCGATTATGTTTAGGTCCCGCCAGTTTTACGAGTTGACAGGAACTCGGCATGCAATCGGTGCTTCTTTATCCCCGTCGAAGCCGTTTCGCCCCCAATTTGTTAAAGAACAATTTGAATGTATATTAATTCACGGGCAGGGCAATGTCAATTCAAACAGGTCATCGAAACCGGGGGGCCGTATTTGGGAATCTGAAGGTTTGACAAGTGTTTCCAAATTTTTAGCGATCAGTCGTCAGTGATCGGTGAACGGTTGCTGCGCGGGCCGGGGCCATATCCTTTTTGATTCCCCCCTCACCCTGTCCCTCTCCCCCAGGGGGGCGAGGGGACGCACGCCAACACTTACTTCGGACGGCCTGGAAATGAATCCCTGGATCCCGGATCTTCGCTGCGCTGCGTCCGGGATGACGAGACCGGGTAATGCAAAACGCCCCTGAAAGCCCTTCGATAAATGGTTTCAGGGGCGCTGCAAAATTTTTTGGTCGTGGTATCTTTAAACGCAGATATTGGCTGGAATGGGACGTTTTGGAATAGGTCGCGGTTATTCGCCCAGATAAGCCTTCCGAATTTCCGGATTATCCATCAATTTCTTGGCATCATCCTCCAGGGTGATGTTGCCGGTCTCCAGCACGTACCCCCGCGAGGCGGCCTGCAAAGCAAGGTTAGCGTTCTGCTCCACCAGCAGGATGGTCGTGCCGTCTTTTTTGTTGACGTCCGTGATGATATCGAAAATCTGCTGCACGATCAGCGGGGCCAGCCCCAGCGAGGGCTCGTCCAGCAAAAGCATCTTGGGGCGGCCCATCAGGGCCCGGGCGATGGCCAGCATCTGCTGCTCCCCGCCGGAAAGGGTGCCGCCATGCTGTTTATGGCGGTCTTTCAGGATGGGAAACAGATCGTAGACATATTGCCGGTCCTTTTCGATTTCCTGATTGTCCTTGCGGAAAAAGGCCCCCAGGGTCAGGTTCTCGTCCACGCTCAGACGCGGGAAGATGCGCCGGCCTTCGGGAACCTGGCAGAGCCCGGCTTCAGGTAGGGCTTCGGCGGCCGTGCCGTGAATAGCCTTGCCGTTGTACCAGATTTCGCCTTCGTCGATGGGAATGACGCAGCAGGTGGTCATCAGGGTGGTGGATTTGCCGGCACCGTTGGCACCGATAATGGCCACGATTTCCCCCGGGTAGACCTTGAGCGAGATTCCCTTGAGGGCCTTGATGCTGCCGTAGCTGGAATAGACGTTTTTCAGTTCGAGAATCGGTTGATCGGCCATCTATCCCTCCTCCTCTTCGCCCCGTTTGCCCATCCGCTTGGCCGGGATGAGGCCGGCGGGCCTGAACAGCATCATCACCACCATGGACATACCGAAGACCAGCATGCGGTAGGTCTCGAATTCGCGGAAGACTTCGGGCAGCACGATCAGAGCCGCGGCCCCCAGCATAACACCGGGGATGGAGCCCATGCCGCCCAGAACCACCATGCTCAGCACCATGGCCGATTCCAAAAAGGTGAAACTTTCGGGGCTGACAAAACGCATGCGGGCGCAGAAGAAGGCCCCGGCCAGACCGGCGAAAAGTGCGCCCATGGCATATGCCAGCAGCTTGAGCATAAAGGTGTTGACGCCCATCAACTCGGCGGCGGTTTCATCCTCGCGGATGGATTCCCAGGCCCGTCCGATTCTGGAAAAGTTCAGGTTTCTGACGGAAATCATGGTGATGATCGCCAGTGCCAGGGCAATGTAATAGAGGTAATGCAGCTTCTTAAGATAAAACATTTCGAAGGAAAAGCCGCCTTCGAAACTGGGAATCAGGATGCTGGGTGCCTTGACGCCCAACAGGCCATTGGGGCCGTTGGTCAGTTCCATCCAGTTATTGAGCAGGATGCGCACGATTTCCCCGAAGCCCAACGTCACGATGGCCAGGTAGTCGCCGCGCATGCGCAGGGTGGGATAGCCGATGATGCACCCGGCGACCAAGGCCAGGGTGGCCGCGAAAGGCAGGCAGATCCAGAAGGACATCCCGTAGTGCAGGTTCAGCAGGGCGTAGGTGTAAGCCCCCACACCGTAGAAGGCGATGTACCCCAGGTCCAGCATGCCGGCCAGCCCGATGACGATGTTCAATCCCAATCCCAGACAGATGTAAATCAGTACGTTGGTGGCCACATCCTGGGCATAGCGTCCGGTAAATTGCGGGTATGCCAGGGCGACAACCAGCAGAATCCCGAGCCATACCCAGGTGGGAACTTTTTGCGAGGCTTTTGCAAAAAGGGATTGACGAATGTTGCCCAGCGGCGTGCTGACAATTTCCAGACTGCCGCTTTTGTTCATCAGATACAACAGCAGGCAGATGGTGAGGCCAACGGCGATGTATAGCCAGACCTCGAACGTATTGGCAAAGGAGAGGGTCCCGTCGGGGTGAATCCCCATTAGAGGCCATAGAAGGCCCAGCAGCCACAGCAGGCCGATGGTGTAAGGCTTCCAGACTTTTTTAAACTCTTGTATCATCGATATTCTCGCCCATGATTCCAGTCGGTTTGAAGTAGAGCACGGAGATCAGGATAATAAAGGCAAACACATCTTTGTATTGACCGGATATGTAGCCGGCTCCGAAAATCTCCACCATGCCGATGATCAATCCCCCCAGCATAGCTCCGGTGATGTTGCCGATGCCGCCCAGTACGGCTGCGGCAAAGGCCTTGATGCCGGGTAGAAAGCCCATGTCGTAGCGCACAGATCCATAATAAAGGCCCACCATGATGCCGGCGGCGGCAGCCAGGCCGGCGCCGATGGCAAAGGTCAAAGAGATGATCCGATTGGCGCTGATGGAAACCAGGCTGCTCATGATCTTGTCCTGAGCGGTGGCTCGCATGGCCATGCCCACCTTGGTCTTGAACACCAGAAGGTTGAGCACGATCAGCAAAAAAATGGTCAGGCCTACGATCATCATTTGCAGGTAGCTGATGGTGACCATTCCGAAATCAAGACCGCCCTGGAATAGTTCGCTGGGGTAGGCCTTATCGTAGACGCCCTGGGTCAGCATCAGTCCGTTGGAGAGAAAAATGGACATACCCAGGGCCGAGAGCAGGACGGCTAGCCGGGATTGCCTGCGCAGGGGCTTGTAAGCCACCTTTTCGACGCCCATGGCAAGAAAGGCACAATAGACCATGGTGAGTACAAAAGCCCCGGTCAGGCACAAAATGGGGTAGCTTTCCATGTACCCGTTGCCGGCAAAGTAGCTGAGCAGGATTACCCCGACATAACCGCCGGCGGCAAAAAATTCACCGTGGGCGAAGTTGATCAGTTGGATGACGCCGTACACCATGGTGTACCCCAACGCGATCAGGGCATAGAGCCCCCCCAGGGTGATTCCGTTGATCAATTGCTGAATGAAGTATTCCATAGAAATCGCTTTTTACTTGAGCGGAACGTTTGCGTTGAAGCCGGATACGACCCGGCAACGATGACTGCCCTGCCTAAAAAGGCAGGGCAGTCGATTCGGTATCCCTATTTACTTCAACAGGCCCTTTTCAGGAGACCAGTAGGGAACGAACTTATCGCCAACGACTTTATAGGCGATGTAGGACGAGCCGGAGTCTCCGTTGGCCTTAAATTTGACGTGTTTTGCCACGCCGGGGAAGTCCAGCTTCATAATCTCGGCTTTAACTTTGGCTGAATCGGTAGAACCGGCGGCCTTGATAGCCTTGAGCAGCACGGTGGCCGCGTCATAGGCGTAGGTTGCGTAGGCGGCGATGGGGCCGTATTTGGGTACATAACGCTTTTCAAAGGCCTTGTACTCGGGGGTGGTGGTGTCGGTGAAGCCGTAGGTCAGGTAAACGCCATTGGCTGCTTCCTTGGCCACTTCCATATACTTGGGCTGAAATACCGCGTCCTGGGTGACGATCTGAGACTCAAGCCCCATGCGTTTGGCTTGCAGCGTCATCAGGGCGGCAGGAGAAAAGCCCTGGAGAGACATGTAGAAGATGTCCGCATTGGCGGCTTTCGCCTTGGTCAGCACGGCGGAGAAATCCTTGTCGCCCTGGTTGACGTGGTCGTGCTCGACGACCTTGATGCCCAGTTCCTTGGCGGATTTGGAAACGCCGTCTGCCAGCCCCTGGGAATAGGTGGTCTTATCATCCACGATGAAGACGGTTTTGGCTTTCAGCTGATCTTTGAGGAATTGGGCGGCCGCCGGTGCCTGATCGTCGTCACGGCCGCACATGCGGAACATGTAAGGCAGGCCGCGGTCGGTGACTTTTTCGTTGGTGGAGGCGGGGGTGATCATGATGATGTCTTCCTCATCCAGAGTCTCGGAAGAGGGGATGGTGGAAGAAGAGCAGTAGGCGCCGATGACACCGACCACTTCCAGGTTGATCAGCTTGTTGGCGGCGGCCACGGCCTGTTTGGGGTCACAGGCGGTGTCCTGGGGGAACAGTTCGATCTTGTCGTAGCCAGGCATTCCGCCGGCTTCTTCAAAGACTTCGATGGCGGTCAGCACGCCGTTTTTGATGTCGGTACCGTCAGAAGCATAGGGACCGGTGAGCGGGCTCATGGAACCGATTTTCAGGGTTTTCGCGGTTGCCGTTCCCATCAGGAAGGGGACGACCATCAGGCCAAATACCAGTGCAACGAACAGTTTTCTTCTCATTTGATGCTCCTCCTAGTTGTGGTGTTTTTTAACTTGCCGGCTGACCGAGGTAGGCCTCGATCACCTGCGGGTTGGACTGAATTTCTTCGGGCGTTCCTTCGGCGATCTTAACGCCATGGTCAACACATACAATCCGGTTGCACACGCCCATGACCACTTTCATATCGTGCTCAACCAGCAGCACGTCGATGCCCAGTTCGCAAATGCGTGAGATATCCTTCATCAACGCCGAGCTTTCCGAAGGGTTCATGCCGGCGGCCGGTTCGTCGAGCAGGATCACTTTGGGCTGAGAGGCCAGTGCCCTGGCAATCTCCAGGCGGCGCTGCAGTCCGTATGGCAGGTTGGAGGCTACCGTGTCGGCATAGGCATCCACACCCATGAGTTTGAGCGCGTCCAAAGCCCTGTCGCGGATGGACCGCTCTTCCCGGCGCTGGGAGACCGTGCGGAAGATGGCACCCACCACCCCTTTTTTGGAGCGGCAGTGCCGGGCGACCATGGCGTTTTCCACCGCCGTCATGGCCGAAAACAAACGGATGTTCTGGAAGGTTCGGGCCACGCCTTTGGCGAAAATTTCATGGGGGCGTTTGCCCAGAATGCTTTTGCCCTCAAAACGGACATCGCCCTTACTGGCCCTGTAAACGCCGGTGAGCACGTTGAAGACCGTGGTTTTCCCAGCCCCGTTGGGACCGATTAGGCCGACGATTTCTCCGGAGTTGATGGAAAAGCTCAATTCGGACAGGGCCACGAGGCCTCCGAATCGTACCGTGATGTTGTCCAGTTCTAAATGCGCCATAACACCTAACCGTTATTCTTGAATCGTTTTGGACGTTACGACCCGCGAACCTGCCGCAGGTTCAATCTGTATCATTCTTCCTTCTGCCGATCGCGCATTTCCATGTACCCGCTGAACCGCAGAATGTGGTTGCGTGCGATGTCGCCTGCCTTATACGCATCCCCGTCAATTGCCGCAGCCGCCAGATTTTCTAGATCCTGCATGTTTTCCCGCATTACCGGCTCTTCCATAACGAGATATTCGTCATAGTAGCGTCGTATGTTTTCGTGAACCGTCTTGAGAATCGATATATAGATTGGATTGCGGGTTTTACGGGCGAAAAACAAATGCAGATTTTTGTCGGCGGTGAGAAAATCGGGCACGGCTTCGACCCCGCGGGCCACGCATTTGCGGGCGACATCGAGAAGCCGTTGCAACTCCTTTTTGTCCTGTGCCGTCATACGCTGTGTGGCCAGAGCGACCATATCGCCTTCCACCCGCTCGCGGAATTCGGCGATATGCCTCAAGGATACCTGGTGGGAACGGATCAGAAGGTCCAGGCTTTCGGAGACCAGATCCGGGGTGACCGCCTTGACGACGGCGCCGCCGCCCATACCCAGCTTGATTTCGATGAGCCCTTTCTGCTCCAGAACCCGCAAAGCTTCACGCAGGGTGCTGCGGCTGGTTTCCAGCATCTCTTTGAGTTCGCGCTCGGCCGGCAGCCGGTCGCCCACCTTGAGCTGCCCCTGGATAATGGCCTCCTGAATCTGTTCGACCACATCCTGAAATATACGGTTTTGTCTGGCGGCACGAAACAAGGGGGTCATCGCCTGTCAACTCAATATTGTCATGGAAATTCAGTATCGATGTTTCCCTGCAACCATGGGATCGAAATCTGGTTTAGGAATTTTCCGAATGGTCAGACCATTTATAGTAAATGCTTTTAACTGTCAAGCTGAATTTTGTTTCCAAATGGCGTTTATTTTCTATTGTTCTGTCGGTATCGGCCTTGAAGCAGAATACATAGTATTATCAAATGGTGTGCCAGATCGTTCTTGTTTTATGATATTCCATTAAAATCAATTTGTTAAAAATAGTATTCGGAGGGTCGGCATACGAATTTGGCTTTCATTTTTGTCGTTATAGGTCTTGTAATGTTTCAAAATTGTTGTGGTAAAGGCTTACGGATTTGACGGTTGGTGGGGATGGGTCGGGGTCAGTCGGATTTTTTTAAGGCTTTGATCGGACTCAGATGTGAGAAGGGCAGGGCAGTGTGTGTGAAAGATTTTAGGTTTCAGAAGATTTGTGGCGGGTGCGACCGGATCGAAATCGGGATCGAAATCGAAGGCAAAGCCACCCATTCGATCCCGATCCCGATTATTTCAGTCTTGAGCTTTGATGAAATCCCAAAAAATCGAATTTAGTCCATTGATGTCATTCCCGCGCAGGCGGGCGCACGCAGTGAAGCTTTAGCGCTATCCATTGTTTTTAAAAAGTTATAGATTCCCGCCTAAGCGGGAATGACATGTCTGGAGACTTTTTACGAGATTGTCAGCTATACGCTCAATTCAGCAATTCCTCGACGGGCGTATAAATCAACCCGAAGGCCTCAGCCACAGCCTTGTAAGTCACCTTGCCGTCGATGACGTTGGCGCCCTTTTTGATCTCCTCGTTGGCCTGCATGGCCCCCTTCCAGCCCCGGTTGGCAATCTGCAAGGCATAGGGCAAGGTGGCGTTGGTCAGTGCCAGCGTCGAGGTCTTGGCCACCGCTCCGGGCATGTTGGCCACGCAGTAGTGCACCACCCCGTCGATCACGAAGGTGGGATCGTTGTGGGTGGTGGCCTTGGAGGTCTCGAAGCAGCCCCCCTGGTCGATGGCCACGTCCACCAGCACCGAGCCGTTCTTCATGGTCTCGAGCATGTCGCGGGTCACCAGCTTGGGCGCCTTGGCCCCGGGAATCAAAACCGCCCCGATCACCACGTCGGCCTTTTTGACCAGCTTGCGGATCGTCGCCGGGCTGGACATCAGGGTGAAGCAGTTGGCCGGCATCACGTCGCTTAAATAGCGCAGCCGGTCCAGGTTCATGTCCAGCAGGTACACCTTGGCCCCCAGACCGCAGGCCATCTTGGCCGCGTTGACCCCTACCACGCCGCCGCCGATCACCACCACCGTGGCCGGCTCCACGCCGGGCACTCCGCCCAGAAGAATGCCGTGGCCGCCCTGGGTCATCTCCAGGTACTTGGCCCCTTCCTGGATGGCCATGCGCCCGGCCACCTCGCTCATGGGCGTCAGCAGCGGCAGGCTGCCGTCGGCCTTCTGGATGGTCTCGTAGGCAATGCACACGGCCTTGCTATCGATCAACGCCCGGGTCTGGGGCTCGTCGGCGGCCAGGTGCAGGTAGGTGAACACGATCTGCCCCTCCCGGATCAGATCGTACTCCGGCGGCAAAGGCTCTTTGACGTGCATGACCATGTCGGCCGCAGCGTAAATCTCCTTGGGGGTGGCGACCATTTTGGCTCCGGCCCGGGTGTAGGTGTCGTCGGTAAAGCCGCTGCCCGCCCCGGCATTTTTCTCCACCAGTACCTCGTGCCCGCTCTTGACCATCACCTCCACGCCCGCCGGGGTCATGCACACCCGGTTCTCCTCCGACTTGATCTCCTTGAGTATTCCGACAATCATGTTTCCTCCTTTGTTGAGAATGACCTGAGCGTTGGGGCAGTCAGGTTTTCGAGTTATTCCCGGATTCTCAGCAAGATGTCTGCCAATTTTTGGAATTCAGGGAGGCGATTGAATCGTATCCATTTGTTGAAGAAGATGCATGTGGTTAGAATTCATAAAAAAGGAAATAAATCTAATGACTTGATGGTTTATGACCCGATGATGGGAAGGCAGCCAAAAGCGTGCCCGTTGAGCGGGGTTATTCGGTGCTTGGTGCAGCCCGGAGCGATGTGTTGGAATATAAAGTTTCCATTATCGTGTCAATAATGGTTCTATCATCTACATATTACAGTAAATATATTATTATGGAACGATATCTTTCAATGGAATTCTGGATTGCCATTAGATCCGTTAAAACCTTTGGCTTTACCGGGCTTGCCGGGCAAAATCGGCAAACGCCTGCCGACTGTCGTACCGGTACTCGAATCCGGTCTGCCGGATGAATTTTTGCGGATCGGCCACCCACGAATACCGGAAAAGCCCCAAGGCCGGGCTGGGAAAGCGGGTGAGTCCGTGCAGGTGCAGGGTCCAGGCGATTTGATTCAACGGGTAGAGCAGACGGCTGGGCACCCAGACCGGCCGGTTGCCCAGCATAGCAACCATTTCGGCCACTGTGAGGGTTCCCGACCCGGCGATATTGAAAATCCCCGTTGCCTGCCCGGTCAAACAGTGGAGGATGACCTGCTTCAGATCGGTTTCATGGACGAACTGTAGCGGCATGGTTTCTCTGGGCAAAACCACCAGAGGCTTTTTCAGGTGGTCGGCAAGGGGGTTGTTCATATGGGGGCCCACAACAAAGCAGGGCCGCAGCACGGTAACGCCCATCTGTGGGTGGGCTTCGGCAAATCGGCGGGTGATACCTTCGATTTCCCGTTTGTTTTTGGCATAGGTGAAATCTGCATTGCCCCGCAGCGGATCCTTTTCCGTCAGGGGAATGGGGTTGTCCGGATGAAATCCGTAAGCCGTGGCAGAGCTGGTGATCAACAGATGTCGCACACCGGCCCGGGCCGATGCTTCCAGGACATTGCGAGTACCTTCGACGTTGATGCTTTCCATCAAGGCCGTGTCGTGCAGGGGCGGCAGTACATAGGCGGCATGGACGACCGTGTCGATGGCATGGTCAGCCATGATTCGGTCCATGGGATCTCGGACGTCATGACGGTAGAAAATCAGCCGGTCGTCGTTTAGCGACGGCTGTTTCAGATCGGTGCCGACAACGTTTGCGGTATAATCGTCGGCGAGCAGCGCTCTGGCCAAGTTCGTGCCGATGTAGCCTGAGACGCCCGTAATCAGTATATTTTTCAATGACGAATTCCTATAAACCCCGATATCTTCGTTACGCTTCATCCTTCGTCAGTGCGGAGTACTTCCTGTACGCCTCCTTCCTCAGGACTCGCAAGCCTTGATCTCGGGCTTTATAGAAATCCGTCGGAAAAGAGTTTTTATTTGATTTCATTCGCACTGGCGGTTTGAAAATGCAGAAGTTTTACCAGAGGCCGCCGCCCGAAGGGAAAGGCCAGGGTGGCCAGACGCAACAGGCGCATCATCCAGCCCACCTGCCAGTGCCGGCGGCGGCCATGGGCGGCTTTCCAGACGACCTCGGCCACCTGCTCGGCAGAAATGTGCACCCCCAGTCGCGAGACACTGGTCGCCGATACGGCCGCGGCGGTGATCATGGGGGTTTTTACGTAGGGGGCCATAATGTCGCAGACGTGAATGCCCAACGGTTCGAACTCGATGTTGAGGGCGTCGGTCAGCGCACTGCCGGCCGCCTTGGTGGCCGAGTAGACGGCCAGTTCAGGCGTGCCATACAGGGCCGAAGCCGAGGACATGTTGACAATGCGGGACCCAGGGGTGGCCTTGAGAAAGTCGAAGCAGGCGTCGATGCCGTTAAGAACGCCGGTCAGGTTGACATCCACCGTGCGCAGCTTCAGCTCATGGGACATGGCATGATGGCGGCCCATGTAAAGTACCCCGGCGTTGTTGAACAATACGTCCAGCCGGCCGTTGGTATGGCCGGCCATGAACGCGGCCCCTTGGCGGACACTTTCGGGCCGGGTCACGTCCATGGGCCTGCAGCAGGCGCTTTTCGGGCCGATTCGATCGTAAAGATCGGCAAGGGCCGGTTCGTTTACATCGAAGAGTCCGACGAACCAGCCCCTTTGGGCAAAGGCGAGGGCCGTCGCCCTGCCGATGCCCGAGGCCGCACCGGTGATGAAGATGGATTTTTTCATTTCTCGAGAATATGAATACACATGGCGGCTTCCTCCACACCGATATTGCCGCCGCCGTTTTCCGCCAGGCCCAACCGGGCGCCTTCTACCTGGCGCGGGCCGGCCTCGCCGCGCAGCTGGATGCCGATCTCGTAGATCTGGGCCAGCCCGGAAGCGCCGATGGGATGGCCGCGACACTCCAGACCGCCACTGGTATTGACCGGCTGCTTGCCGCCCAGTTTGGTGGCGCCGGTTTCCGCCCAGGGGCCGCCCTCACCCACGGGACAAAAGCCCATGGCCTCGGTCTGGTGCAGTTCGCCGTAAGCCGTGGCGTCGTGGAGTTCGGCCAGACTGATGTCCTTCGGCCCCACACCGGCGGCCTGGTAGGCCTGTCCGGCCAGGCGTTCGCCGATGTCTTCGCCGTCCAGGTCACGATCTGTGCCCGTACTCAGCACCGAGGCACGAATTTTGATCGGTCGAGCGCCGGTCAGTTTTTTAAGGTAGGCCTCGGAACAGACGATGGCTGCCGCGGCTCCGTCGCCTACCGGCGCGCACATGGCCCGGGTGAGGGGATAGGCCACGGGTTTGTCGGCCAGCACCTCTTCCACGCTCATGTCCATCTGGTACTGGGAAAGCGGGTTGAGAGAGCCGTGCCAGTGGTTCTTGGCACAAATCGTGGCCAGCTGCCGTTGGGTGGAACCGAAGCGGCTCATGTGCCAGCGGGCGCCCATGGCGTAGGCGTCCATGAAGATGCTGCGCCCGTCCCCGGGCGGGGTCTGATCGGCCGGGATCTCCAAGGTGAAGCTCTTGTTCACCCGCTCCATCATCTTCAGATGATCCTCGAAGTTGGCGACATCCATGCAGGAAGCGTAGGCGCCCAGAGACAGAGCCTTGTTCTCATGGGTGATCTTCTCGGACCCAAGGGCCAGGGCCACGTCGAACATTCCTGCCCGGATGCCGGTATAGGCCAGATGCAGGGCCGTGGAGGCTCCGGCGCAGGCGTTTTCCACATTGGTTACCGGAATGGCCTCGATGCCCATGGAGCGCAGGATCACCTGGCCGCGGATCGAATGCTGGTTGGCGAACATGCCCCAGAAGGTGTTGGAGAAAAAGGCCGCCTGCAAGTCGCTTTTTTCCAGGCCGGCATCGTCCAGGGCCAGACGGGTGGCTTCATGGGCCATGTCCCGCACGTCCCGGTCGAGATACTTGCCGAAGCGCAGCATGCCGAGGCCGATAATGTATACATCATTCATGGTCATTCCTTCCATTAGGATCAAAGGTGGTGGGCGGCAGTAATCATCAGCGAGTCGTTGGCGCCGTCCTCGATCAAACCCGCCCGGGCATCACGGAAGAACTTCTCCACGGGATACTCCCGGCTGACGCCGCTGCCGCCGAAGATCTGGACGGCATCGTTGGTCACCTCGAAGGCCGTCTGGGTGCAGAAGACCTTGGCGGCGATGGAGTACTGCACCAGCGGCGGCGTGTTGCTGTAGTTATAGATCATGGCGTTTCGGGAGAGGGCGCGGGCCGCTTCGATCTTCATGAACATGGAGAAGAGCTTGTGCTTGATCATCTGGTGCTCGAACAACACTTTGCCCCCCTGGACGCGCTCTTTGGCGTAGGCGAGGGCCTCTTCGTAGGCCGCACGGGCCACGCCCACGAACAGGGCCCCCATGCCGGCGTTGGCCGTGGAGAGGGTTACGTCCAGCATGGCCTCGTAGCTTTCGGGGTCCACCAGCATGAACTCCTCGGGGATGCGCACGTCGTCGAAATAGATTTCTCCCTGATTCAGCGCCCGCTGGCCGAGTTTGTCCAATGGGCGCCCCTTTTTAACGCCGGGCAGGTCCAGGGGGACGACGCAGATGCCCCCGCCGGCCATGCCCATGGACGGATCGATGGTGGGGTATAGCAGGCAGTGGGTCGCGATGGTGCCGTTTGATACCCAGGCGGCCTTTTGCCCGGTAATGACCCACTCATCGCCTTCCTTGCGTGCCAGGGTCTGTCCGCTGATGGCCGGATCGGAGAATTCCGGGGTGAAGGGGGCCAGGGTGTCGGTGCCGTGATCCGGTTCGGTGATCCCCCAGCAGCCGACAAGAGAGCCGTCGTCGCACTGACAGAACGGCTCGATGATCTCTTCGATCATACGATCCGTGGGCACCATGGAGGCAAAGAAGGCCGGGAAACAGGAGACGCCCAAACTCAGGGCGAAATCGACGCTGCCCCAGGCCAGTTCTTCCAGAACGATATGGGTTTCGATGGGTTCGGTGGACAACCCGCCGTAGGAATCCGGCAGGAAAATGGTGTGGTAGCCCAGTTCGTAGCCCTGTTTCAGGGTTTTGCGGAACAAGGGACTGTCGATCATTTCCTGGGGATCGGCGATCTTGTCCAGTTCGAGACTGGCCGGCCGCAGCACCTCTTTGGCGAAGCGATGGGTCTCCTCCTTCATGGTGGCCTGGGCTTTGGTCAGGTCCATATTGAGTTCGGTGTAGTCGGTCATAATCGTCTCCTATGATTGCGTATAGACATTCTCCGCTTCAGGTGAGAACTGCTCTTTGAGCACCCGGTCCAGTGCCTTTTCGGAAATGGTCTTCGGGATGACGTCCACCAGCTGCAAGTAGGTGGGAACGAAGTTGGGCTCCAGGTCCTGCCGGCATTTGTCGAAGATTACCCCCGGATCGATCACAGCATTGTCGAAGGGAGCCAAGGCGGCGACCAGATCGCTTTCCCCCGGAGCCCCGGAAGCGGCCGGAACGCCGTAGACGCAGACTTCGCTGACGTCGGGATGCTCCCCGATCACCCGTTCGATGTGATCGGGCTGAATGAAATCCCCGGCTCGGCGCAGTTCGCTGCCCTTGCGGTGTTTAAAGAAAAACCAGCCCTTTTCGTCTTTGGAAACGATGTCCCCGGTGCGCAGCCAGCCGCCGCGGGTTTTCTCTTCAGAAGCCTGGGCGTTGTCCAGGTAGTCCACCTTGGTGTCGCCCTTCATCATTCGGCAGATCAGTTCTCCGGGCTGGCCGGCGGCTACCTCCCGGTCGTCATCATCCACCACCTTGAACTGCATCATGCCGGGAATGGGCTTGCCGAAGGAACCCACCGGTCCTACATTGGGCGGTTTGTAGGCGAAACCACCCTCCACGGCGCCGTACCACTCCAGGATCTTAACCTGGAACCGGGATTCGAAATCCTGCCAGATGGCGGCGGGAGTGCCGGCGCTGATTACGGTTTTTACCGGGTTGTCCCCGTCATTCTCTTTGACCGGTTCATTGAAAATCCCGGCCATCATGCCGCCAAGCAGAGAAAAGCTGGTGCAGCCGTAGTTGCGGCAGATATCCCAGATGCGGCTTTTGGTGAATCGCGACGAGAAGACCGCCTTGATTCCCGAGCCAATGGCCGGAAACAGGGTTACGGCCTGGGCGTTTCCGTGGGTCAGGGAGAGGCCGGTGTAGAGCACGTCCGAAGGCTTGTATTTCCAGACCAGCTTGGTGACGATGTTGAACATACCGAAGCGGTTGTTGCGGATCATGACGCCTTTGGGGTCGCCGGTGGTACCGGAGGTGTAGATGATCTGCATGGGGTGGCGCACCTCCATGATCTGCTGATCCACCGGCTCCCAGTTATCCTTTCCCAGGGTTTCGTTGACCGTGGGATAGGCGTCGGAGACGGGCAGATCCTGCTCCGGGCGCCAGACCACGAAGACGTTTTTCACGCCCGGTACCTGGTTCAGCACTTCCTCCAGTTGGGGGAGCAGTTCGCCGCTGACGAATACGGCCTTGGCCTTGGCATGGCTGAGTAGAAATCGCAATCGGCTCCCACGGCTGCGCGGATCGATGGGCACCATGACGACGCCGATGACCGGCCCGGCCAGCATGCAATAGGCAAATTCGGCATGGTTGCGCATGAACACGGCGTAGGTGTCGCCCTTCTCCAGGCCGCTTTCCAGCAGCAGGCGGGCAATTTTGTTGGAGTTTTCATAAAGGGATCGGTAAGTCAGTACATCGGCGGCGTTGTCTCCGTTTTCGAAGACCAGGATCTCCCGATCCGGTTTTTCCTCGGCTTTCATCTCGATCAGATGGGAGACGATGGCCTGGTTCAGGTAAGCTTTGTTCGACATAATTCTCAATCCTCCACGGCCCCGATGAAACCCCGGTTGTAAGTGGGGAATTCCTTGGCGAAGATTTCGTCCC
Source organism: Desulfosarcina widdelii (assembly GCF_009688965.1). Classification (GTDB taxonomy): domain Bacteria; phylum Desulfobacterota; class Desulfobacteria; order Desulfobacterales; family Desulfosarcinaceae; genus Desulfosarcina; species Desulfosarcina widdelii. The sequence continues at coordinate 5,776,976 of NZ_AP021875.1, forward strand.
AGTAGTCCTTGGTCCAGAACTCGTGCCGGTCGAAGTAAGGATTTTTTCGGGCCGCACTGACCGAGACGCTGACGCAGACATCCACATCGGTGATCACCTCCATGGCCATGGCGGCAAAGGCCAGGGTGGAGAAAACCCGGCAGTGCAGGCCCAGCCGGTGGGCCGTGCTGGCGGCTACGTTGGCGGCAATACCCAGGTTGATGTTTTTGAACAGGCAGGAAGGGCCGTTGGCGGTGAGCGATTCCATCTCCTCGGCGGTGTTCAACTCCTTGCAGGTGCGAAATCCACAGGCTCCGCAATTGTAGTTGAAATCCGAGCGGCGTTTGTCCCCCATGACCAGAAGGGCGCAGGGTTCCTTCATCAACTGCACGAGATGCCGTCCGTCCCGGGCCGCCAGGGGCGACATGTCGCCCAACGAAAAGCAGTACTCGGCAAGCTGCTCCATTTCCTCCCGGCCCACGGAAATGATCTTGACCGTGTTGCGGTCGTTGAACCGGAAACTGTTGTGGGCGGCCAGGGCCATCAGTTCCACGGCGCGGTCCAGCCCTGCCTTGACCATGGTGTCCATTTCGACGATTGCCATATTCTCCTCCCTTGTCAGCTATAGATGGACCGGAATTGGGGCCAGAGCCGGTTGATCATGCGATCGTTCATGGTGCGCTGGTTGATTTCGTCATACTTGAGGGGGATGTCCCTGAAGGGGCTCTTCTCGGTGATGGAGATGGCCACGGCCAGGGCGAAGCCCGTGGCCCTGGGCAACAATCCCATGCGTATGGCCGCTGCGCCCACGGACCAGTAGACGCCGTAGTCGATCCCCAGGTTGCGGGCCTGGGAGACCATGCCGTCCACGGCATAGGCGATGTTTGCGGCTCTGAATGTGCACAAAGGTCCGGTGAAGGCCACCTCCGGGTCGGCGGGCAATTTTTCCTCATCCTTGAGGTACTCGCAGACCAGTTTGCCGCACATGTTGCAGTTGATGTCGGCCGGATCGGTGAGGCTTCTCAGGGAAGTGCCGATCAATACCGCATCGGCATCGCGGAGTATGGCCGCATCGCGCCGGAAAAACCCCCAGCTTTTCTTGATGTCGGCCATCGCCTCCATCTGCTGGCAGATGTCTTCGATGTCGCACTCGTCGTCCACGATGTGAATGGTGCACTCGCCCACCCCGCCCACCCGGGGGGTGGTGGTGCCCGATGCCAGCATCAGGCGGGCGGCAATCCTGACCGCTTCCTTGCGGTCGGTTTCGTACTGTTTGATGCTGCGTTCCATGGGTAGGTTCCTTTCGTAATTGGGAACAGAGGTCGGAAGTCAGAGGTCCGAGGACGGATATCTGAGGTCCGAGGTTGGATATCTGTCCTCCGTCTTCTGTCCTCTGGCTTCTCCTTGGGTATGGTTTTTACCCACTACTCGCTCTGCCGAAACGACATTGGACAAGCCATTTCTTTCCGCACGTACCTATACCGGCAGTCCGTGGGAGTTGGCCCACTCCGGATAGGCTTCATAGGCCGGTTTTAGCAGGGGCAGGAGTTTGAGGATTTTGGGCATGGGGCCTTTGGCCTTGATCAGGCCTTTGGCCAGGGCGATGGGCATGGCGATCTGCTTGAGCCAGAACTTATGGCAGGTGTCGCCGGAAAGGGTCATTTCCACGGTGGTCTTGTTACCGTTGCTTCCCCAGATTACCTCGCCGGTGGTTCCATCGCCGGGGGTGACCCACAACTCGGCGTTGGGATCGGAGATGTTGAACTTGATGGTGATGTCGGCTTGAACGAATTTGGGGCCGAATTCCGGATCGGCCAGCAGTTTTTCGAACAATCCGCCCAGTACGGCCTGCATTTTTTCCTTGGATTCGAATACGGGCATGAATTCTCCTTTCCGGATTTTAGTGGGTCAGCGTTATTTGGAGGATGGTTTATCGCTCATATACGGGGTCAGCAGTCCCTGGATGGCTTTTTGAAAAGAGTCGACGGCCCACTGACGAGAGTGGAACTCCGGAGCCAGGTACCAGCGCGTGGCCACCCCCTGGTAAATGGCTGAGATGGTTCGGGCCGTGTCCACCGGATCCAAATTCGTGAATTGGCCGTTCCGGATGCCTGCTTCCAACGCGCCGCTCAGCAGGCCCACCCAGTTGCCGATCCAGTCGTGAAAGATTTCCCGGTATTCCTTGTCGTGGACGCTGACGGCCATGAAGTCGAAGAGCAGGGGATAGCCGATTTCCATGTCCGGGTCGTTATCATTGTAAAGCCAGTCGAAGGAAAGAATTTGATCCAGTGGATCATCGAACAGTGCCATGGTCTCCCGGCTGCGTTGGAATATCCGGTCGAAGAAGGCGTCGAATACCGCTTTGAACAATTCGTTTTTCGACCGGTAGTAGTGGGCCAGTCCGCCCTTGGAAAGCCCGGCGGCGCTGCAGATATCGTCCATGGTGACGTTGGCGCATCCGCGCCGGGCGATGGTGTGCAGACCCGCCTCGATGATCTGGGCCTTGCGGATGGCTTCCAGTTCGGGGATGGGGGGCATAATCAGGCTCCCTATTCGTGGAACGCAGCGGCCTTCAAAGCGGCTAACGCGCTGGTGTCCATTTTTATTATAAACTGTTGAATAAATAAGTTAGGGAAGTAAACCGACCGGTCGGAATATAAACCGACTGTTTGGTCGATTTGTTTTGCATAGTATGATGAAAAAATGCTGTCAATAAAAATTTTATGTAAAATTTTTAAATGAAAGTCATTCATTTTAAAAAACTGTTTTATCAGTGGCTTGGGTGGTGGAGGAAAAAGGGACGGAAACCGATTTGCGGTCGTTTTGCCGGTAGGGGCTACAATTCAGGTTGCCGCAAAACGAAAGAGTATGGCGGATGAACGGCGGTTTTTGCAGGCAGACACTAGGAGAATAGGCCGTTTATTCAAGAGGAGCAGGTGTCATCCAGACTGCGCCGGCAAAGCGTTTGGCCGTTCCGGTGCGTACAAAAACGTTGACGTACCGGAATGGCTTTTCGGGAAGCGGCGCTTCGGTGCGGATGATGCCGTTGGCGTCGGTGAGGCCGTATTGAAGACGATCGAGCCCGGCATACTGGAGAATGACCTGCTGATCGGCGGCCGGTTGGGAGGATGCACACGCAACCTTGTTGCCGGTGGGGGCGTCATCCAGGGGCGCGCGGGTTTCTGAGTTTTTGACAATGGCGTTGGCCATGACCAAATCGAGAATGCCCAGCCCGAAAAAGCCGATTTCGATGATGGCGGGAAGGACACCATGCAACTGCTTGCGGCTTACCGATTCGCGGGTCGTCATTTCGCGGCAGACCGGCGTCTGGGTCACCACCAGAAAATCGTCTTCCAAATTTCTGTGCACATCGAAGCGAATGTCATCGGTGCCGCTGAGCCTCTTTTCTCCCTCCGCTATGGTTGTGTGCAGCGGGCTGGAGGAAGTGAGAGAACTGGCGCAGCCGGTGGTCAGGAAGCAGATGCAGACCGTAAAAACGATGAGATATCTAAAAAAAGATAGATTCATGGCAGTTTCCTAGTCAATCACGGGGATCATATCGTGGGTCACAATGAAATTCGTCACCCGGTCCGAAAGAGCATAATCGATCAGCGCTCGCGCCGTTTGTTCGGGTTTCCCGCGGGTTACCAGGGAAAAGGTCTGCATGAAGGGGTAATCGGTGTCGGTTACCGATTTGCCGTCAATGGCCAACATCTTGATGTCCGGCGTATCCATAACGGCAACGTGGCCGATGAAGGAAATGGCGCCGGGCATGTAGCGAACCGCCTCGACGGCGGCAGTGGATTTCCAGGTCATAAAATCGTAGCGAATGTCGTTCATGCGCATGGCCAGGCGATGAAAATTTGCGAAGGCCGCTGTTTCCTTGCCTGGTACGATGGCCGTGACGGGCTGGTCCTTTCCGCAAATCTCCTTCCAGTTGTCGATTTCACTATTGAAGATGCGCCGCACTTGATCGCTGGTGAGGGACGCGGCCGAACAGTCTCGGTGGACGATAATGGCGAGAGGGTCCCGGCAGATGGGAATTTCGATCAGCGCGGTCTCGATTTCCTGCCTTCTCAGGGGGCGGGCCGAACCGGCGATCTGGCTGAAGCCATTGAGCAGACGGCTGATGGCCAGGTTCGAGGAGGAAACGTGGGTATGTACAACAATGCCGGAATTGTCGATAAATTCCTGCATTAACGGTTTGCCGAACGCTTCGGCAACCTGGGCCGAGCAACTGAAATTCAGGGTTTCGGCCGCGGTCAACGGGGCGGCGGTCAGCAGATTCAACAGCAGGACGGCAGCCAACAGATAGGGCCATTTTCTCATCGCACTTCTCCTCGGTACCGTGAATGGAGCATGAATTAGTGGGGAAATTATATCAATGTTTATAACGTCAACACCGTCAAAAGGCAACACCTATCCAGCCTGCGGCTTTGCTTCCTTTTCCTCACGTTTTTTCTCCTTTTCAGGGAACTTGATTTTAAGGTGCCAGCGAATAGGCTTCCACAACTGCTGCCGGGAAAAGCATCCCCATCCCCAGCGAAGCCAGGAAACCAGGCTGAACGCCAGCCAGAGTGACCATGCCAGCATGAGCAGGCGGTAGGTCCACAATGGCAGACTGACCACCCAGGGCGACGGCAAGAATCCATCGATACGATCCTGAGTCCAGTGCAGCTGGAGCCGTGTCGAGTGGTTGCCGGCAATCTGCATTTCCGGAATACCCAACAGACCGCGTTCGATGGCGGTGTAAAGACCGATCAGGGCCGCCAGCGTGAGGGCCGCCAGGAGAAGTTGTATGAAGTTGAAGGCCAGGGCCTTGTCCAACGGGCGCATGCGGCAACGGTATCCCAAGGCCAGCAGCCAGCCCACGATCAGCACGGCGACCGGCGAGGGCACCTGGGTAAGCCCCATTCCCAACAGGAGCCAGTGGTGGGTGCGCAGCGGGGCGATATCGGTTTTCCCGAGACCTAAGGCGACCAGAACGACGACAAGGACATAGCTCCAGAACAGCACGGCCGGTCCCAACCTGGGCCCGCCGGCAAACAGGATCCAACGGTTGTCGGGCATCCGAAAGGTCACCGCGGCATTGACGGCCTCGCCACCTGCATTCACCTTAGGGCCTTTAAGGCGTATCAGCGAATCGGTAAGCTGCTGCCACTGGACCTGTACCGCCTGGCTTCCCGGTTGCAGGGGAACGGAAACCAATTGGCCGTCCTGGCGGATGGGCAGGCTTTTTCCGTCGATCCGGACGGCTTGCAGGTTGGCCTGTGCGGGAAGCTCAATCTGATGATGGTCGCCTTTGCTGGATCGCAGGTCGAGGTCCAGAACCGAGCGGGTGAAGCGCTGCCCGGGAGTCATCTCCAGCCGGGCGCTGTCCAGGGTAACCGTCCGGCCGGGAACGGCCGGCGGGCGGGTGATTTCGATGGTTACCTGCTCGCCCGGCCAGGGGTGCCATTGGGGCTGAAAGTTGCGGCCGGCATCCTGATGGTGGACCACCGTCAGCCCGGAAAGCGAGCAGCGCCAGATGGCTGCGGCATCCAAGGTCCAGACTTCGGTCCAGGGAACATCCTTGGGGGCGGCCAGCAGGATGACGGGGGTAACGGGAAGCGTGCCGGAAAAATACTTCTCCACTTCGTCCGGTCCCATGGCAATCTGGGCTGAGCCTTCTTGAACGTGAATTCCCGCCGTTGTGACCGCTTCACCGATGAGCAAAGGCACGGAAAGGACAGTGGGGGTTCCGGCTTTCGTCCGGCGCTGGATGCGGGTGTCCACCTCCCATTGCAGACCCAGGCGCAGGGTGCGGGACACCTGGAAAAAGGGTGGGACCCCGTTTTCGACGGTTGCGCCTTGCGGCTGCGCATCGCTTCGGCTGCGGGTGAGAACAACGCTGGCGTCAACGGTGCCGTCGCTGTGGATTCCCCGGGCCATCCATCCCACGCCGGCATAGGTTCCGGTGTGGGGAGGCAGGGGAAAGGCGATGCGTACTTCATCGGTTCCGGCTGCCGTTCCAATCAGTTTGATCTCATGAACCCCCTTGGGCATCACCGTCCACAAAATTCCCCGCTCGTCCCGGGCCAGGCTTTCAGCCGGGGCACCGTCCAGAACGATCCGCGACGGATTCCAGGCTTTCTGACCGGCGGGCAGGGGAATGGCTGTTTCCGTCAGGGTGTGAACCTGCAAAATCAAGCGGATCTGGTCGGGTGTAGCAGCCAGTTCCAGCCGGCTCACATCGGCGCAATGGGGCAGGCAGACCGGCGGTTCAAGCAGCCGGCGCTGCAATTCGTCGAGAAGGGTTTGCGGTGGAAAGCCGCCGCTTGGACTCTCGGCTCTCAAGTTTAGGGTCGGTGACAGGATCAGGGCGGTGAGCAAAAGTGCGCCCAGGGCGTTGGCCGTCACGGGTGGCAGAGATTTCTTCCAGCGCCGCGGCTCTAAAACCACGACGATAAGTGCCAGGAGCAGGATGGTCCGAATAAACCCCAGCACCAGGTTCATTCCAGGCGAAATTAGCCAGATCCGAATCTGCTGGTTGCGGTCCACCGGCCCGTTCCAGCGCAGCGGTACGCTGTGCCACCGCCAGGTCGGCAGTCCGGGGCCGGTCTGGATAAGGGCATCGGGATCCTTGGCGGTCAATTCCCGGCGGGGCAGTTCGGACGATATCTTGGACGGCAGCGCTCCCGCCGCCGAGCGCATCGTCTGGACGGTGGAACTTTTCAACCGGGCCGGACGGTGTGCTTCGGCCATGCGATCCGTTTCGGTAACTGCCATTCTTTTTGCGCCGATCATCGGCAGACCGATTCCGCCGCTTCGATCCAACTGCGGATAAACCGCCGTCCGAACCTGCTGGACCATGAACGGCACGGCAATGACGACAAGGACGATGACGACGCCCACCCCCCAGAGCCGGACGATCTTTTTGAACCATCCTTGGGGGAGGTACTTGAGCAGTGCTGCAACGACCAGCAGGTGCAGCCATACCAGGCGGGGAGCTCCCGGTTCGTGAAAAATCAGCCCCAGGGTAACCAGAACCAGAATGCCGGTGCGGCGGTCGCGAAGCTTGTAGGCGCTGACGGCGACGATCAGCACCAGAAAAAGATCCAGCAGAGTCCAGCGCTGCAGCCAGGCGTTTGGGGGCACATCGACGCCCGTGGTGGAAAGCAGGGACCATCCCGGGGGAAGGTTCAGCACGCCGCTGACACGGTTGAAATCGTGATCCCAGCCAACCGCGGGCAGGACCGAGGCGGTGCGGGTCATGCGGCTGTCCGCCGCCAGGGAGAGATTCCCGCGGCGCAGTTCTATTCCCGGACGATCTTCGTGCCGGGTGATCAATTGATTCTCTTCGTCCACGGCCACGCGGCCCAACTCCACGGGAGGGTTCATGGCCAGATGCCAGGTCCGGTTCAGGGTTCCGGTAATGCGGTCGTGCAAGGTGAAGCCGGTCCCGTCGAAGTCGAGCCACCAGGTGCGCTGCAATTCCAACTGGTCGGGCGCCGGGTCGGGATCGCCCCGTCGAACCGTTTCGAAATTAAGGCCCCCGCCGGTCTTGATCTGGTAGGCAGGAAGGGTTTTCCATTCGTCGGGCATTTGCGTCCGGGAGGGCTCGACCGTCGGCGCGCCGGTGACATTGACCATGCGCAGATGATTGTAGGCCTTAAAGGACCAGATTTCCGGGCCGTAGTCGCCTTTACCGGTGGACAGTTGCGTTACCGGTCCTTCCATGCGCACGGTCACCCGCAGCTCCCAGCGCCCGGTGCGGGCCTGCACCAGCAAGTCCCTGTTTTCGGCAAGGTGCAGCGGAAGCGGGCTGTCGATCCGCATGACCGCGCCCGCGTCCGGCAGCAGGGCCGCCAGGCGGATCTCCCGGGGAGGACCGGAAACCCGCAGCAGGACCTGTGTAACCATCCGCAGGGGGATATCGTCCTCGATCAGCCGGAAAACCATAGCCGCGTGGGTGCCTTCCCGCCGGGTCGCTCCATTTTTGCCATTGAGCCGCAAACGGCCCTTTTCATCCCATTCCGGCTCTGCGATATCCTTTCCGTCCATCTTCAGCGATACCATGCCCGTTGCCTGTGGTATGGACAGCACCTCGGGAAGCGCATTCCAAACCAGGGCCCCCCGGATGCGATGGTCGCCGGGCTCCAGCCAGATCGCCGGCCGGTCGTTGCGTTCGACCACCGGAAGAATGTTTTTTCCATCAAAGACCGATTCGGGCCAGTGTTCTCCGTCTCCGGGCAGCATGACCCATATCGGTGCGTAGACCTCTACCTGCATGTCAAATGCAGCACCCTGTTCGGCTGCATCCACAGCCAGTCGCGACGGCCACCAGCAGCGCTGGATCGAGCCGTCGTTAAAGTGCGAGGGGCAGGTCTGGGTCTGTTTGTCGTAAAGAACCCACTCCTTCCATGGCGCCAACGGTTCAGGGACATCGTAGGCATTCGAGAAGGGAGTCTGAAAAAGAGTCGTGAACAGCAAAGCAAATGTGAGTGCTTTCAGGTGGGACATTATTTTTTTTCCTTCAACGCCGCATGGGCTGCCGCCAGCCGTGCGATGGGCACCCGAAAAGGAGAGCAGGAGACATAGGTCAATCCCAGTTGATGGCACAAAGCAATGGACTTGGGGTCTCCGCCGTGCTCGCCGCAGATGCCGCACTCCAGACCCGGTTGGGTGCTACGGCCCTTTTTTACCGCCATGTCGATCAACTGCCCCACGCCGTCTCGGTCCAGGGTCGCGAAGGGATTGGCCGGCAGAATGCCGCTTTCCATGTACTCGATGAGAAAACCGGCTTCGGCGTCGTCGCGGGAAATGCCAAAGGTGGTTTGGGTCAGGTCGTTGGTGCCGAATGAGAAAAACTCTGCGTGTCGGGCAATTTCGTCGGCGGTCAACGCCGCCCGCGGCAATTCGATCATGGTACCGAATTTGTAGGCGATTTCGACTCCCTTTTCTTTCATGACGGTTCGGGCCTCGTTCTCCAGCACGGCCCGCTGCCGGATCAGTTCGTTTACGTGGCTGGTGAGCGGAATCATTACCTCGGGATGGACTTCGATGCCCTCCTTGGCCACCCGGCAGGCCGCCTCGAAGATGGCGCGGACCTGCATGGTGGTCAGTTCCGGAATGTAAATGCCCAGCCGCACCCCACGTGTGCCCAGCATGGGGTTGGCCTCCCGCAGGCGCTGGGCCTGCTTGCGCAGCTGCTCTTTTTCACGAATCTCGGTCAGAAGGGTATCGATGGCGGCCATGTCCGGCGCGTGTTTGAGGCGAATCTTCAAGTCAGCCAGTTCGGACATCAACTCCATCAGGTCCGGCAGAAACTCGTGCAGGGGCGGGTCGATGAGGCGGATGATCACCGGCTTTCCGGCCATGACCCGGAAGAGCCCGACGAAGTCCTCCCGTTGAAAGGGCAAAAGCGCCGCCAGGGCTTCCTTGCGCTCAACCGGGTAATCGGCCATGATCATGCGCTGAAAGTGCGGCAGGCGGTCGGTTTCGAAAAACATGTGCTCGGAGCGGCACAGCCCGATGCCTTCGGCACCGTATTCGACCGCCCTTTTCGCGTCGCGGGGGTAGTCGGCATTGGCCCAAACTCCCAGTTTCCTGAATTCATCGGCCCAGGTGAGCAGCTTGATCAGCCAGGGATCCTTGATGTCGGGCACCATGGTTTCCAGTTGCCCTTCGTAGACGATGCCGGCCGTGCCGTCGATGGAGATCCACTCCCCCTCGTGGATGGTCCGGTTGGCGACGGTCATCAGCCGGTTGGTCAGGTCGATGCGGATGGCCGAGGCTCCCACCACCGCCGGCTTGCCGAACTGGCGGGCCACCAGGGCCGCGTGGCTGGTCCGTCCGCCGCGGCTGGTGAGAATGCCCCGTGCGGCCAGCATGCCGTGAACGTCGTCGGGTTTGGTCTCGGGTCGTACCATGATCACCGCCTTGCCCTCATTGTTGGCCCAGGATTCGGCCATGTCGGCATCGAAGGCCACCTGCCCCACCGCTGCACCGGGAGAGACGTTGAGCCCCCGGGTGAGCAGTTTGCCCGCGATGGCGGCGGAGGTGTCGAACTGGGGGTGTAAAAAAAAGTCCACCTGATCCGGGGACACCCGCAGCACGGCCGTTCGGCGATCGATGAGCCCCTCTTCGACCATATCAACGGCGATTCTCACCGCCGCCTGGGCCGTCCGCTTGCCGTCCCGGGTCTGGAGCATCCACAGCTTGCCCTTTTCGATGGTGAACTCCATGTCCTGCATGTCCCGGTAGTGGTCTTCCAGCAACTTGGCAATGCGTTCGAATTCATCGTAAACCGAGGGCATCTCCGTCTTTAATTCGGCCAGATCTCGGGTCATGCGAATGCCGGCGACCACATCCTCGCCCTGGGCGTTGGTCAGGTAGTCGCCTTCCAGCTTCGGTTCTCCGGTGGAGCCGTTGCGGGTCATGGCCACCCCGGTGGCGCAGTCGTCGCCCATGTTACCGAAGACCATGGTGACCACGCTGACGGCCGTACCCAGATCGTGGGAGATGCCTGCAGCCGTGCGGTAATCGACGGCGCGCTTGCCGTTCCAGCTTTTAAAGACAGCTTCAGTGGCTTTTTGAAGCTGCTTGTAAGGGTCTTCCGGAAAGTCATGGGTCGTATGCCGCCGGTAGATCGCCTTGAACTGCTCGGCCACCTGCTGCCAGTTTTCGGCAGTCAGTTCGCTGTCGTTTTCCACCCCGACGGTCCGGCGGGCGGTGGAGATGACCTCTTCGAAGGGTTCGTCGTCGATCCCCATGACTACGCTGCCGAACATCTGAATGAGCCGTCGATAGGCGTCGTAAACGAAACGCGGGTCTTCGGTCTGGTGAATCATAGCCGCTACGGTCTGGTCGTTGAGGCCGATGTTGAGTACCGTGTCCATCATGCCGGGCATGGAAAATTTTGCGCCGGAGCGGCAGGAGAGCAGGAGCGGATTTTCAGAACCGCCAAAGGATTTTCCGGTGCTGGCCTCGATTTGCGCAAGGGCAGCCAGGACCTGGTCCCACAATCCTTCGGGAAGGATGCTGCCCGATGCCAGGTAGGTATTGCAGGCCTCGGTGGATATGGTGAAACCGTCGGGCACCGGCAAGCCGATGCGGACCATTTCGGCAAGGTTGGCCCCCTTGCCGCCCAAAAGACCCCGAACGGCATCCCAGTCTTCGCCCACATGCTTTTTAGCCGCATCCAGTTCGTTGAAGCCAAATACCCATTTTTTCTTTTGCATTGCCACCTCCATGAGTTGCCAGACGAATTTTTCTCCTCCGGCAGGAGAAAAAATGCCAACGGTAAAATTCTGCCCCGGAATCGACGGGTCCGCTTTTCGTCCGCGGGCCTGCCAATAAAGGCAAAGGCGATGAATCCATTCGGGTGATGAGGAAAAGGATAGGGTTCGACGTCTGAACAATCAGCCGATTATTGCCAAAATTGTCGGGTCAGATCGACAGCGTCGAACGGTTTTATCAATTAATGTTTAATTTTAACGTGATGGGACCGATTTTGCAATTTTATTTCGTTAGTTTGACAGCTTCGTAAAAATTTGAACCCTGCACATTGATGGGATCCCCGTCAGGCAAGTGCGAAAAATTTTTCGCCCTTACCACATTTATGGCTTCCCGTGACATGTCCGACGGATTTTTGAGAGCCTGTCAAATTTGTTTAGTGGCCCAAAAAAGACCGTCTCGTAAAAAGTCGAAATTTTCATCTTTTCGTCATTCCGGCGCAAGCCGGAATCCAGCAATTTCAGTTGGTTCTGGATGCCGGATCAAGTCCGGCATGACGAATCTGGTACTTTTTACGGGTTCATCAAAAAAAGGAAACGGTTAATCGGGATGAAGCCGATTAACCGTTAAGGAGGAGAAAAGATGAAAATTATTAGGTTGACGATTTACAAAAGCAAATGGCTTGCCAGAAACAGGAAAAAGCACAGAAAAAAGTTTAACAAAGAATAATCCACTAAATTTACAGATAATATCAGGATGGATGACATGGCATTGGCGGCTGTCGGAACGTGGGAAGTCAGGCGGCTTACCATGGAAAAAGGTTCACAATTATAAACCTGAAACAATTCCATATTGATAAAACTTACTAATATCATAAGGAATTCATGATTATTTACCAAAGTTCAATATTATGAACTTTGGACTACAGCCAACCTTTCTGATTATAACCTATTGAAATAGAAAAGTTTATTTAGTTTCGATTTTTGAACGCACTTTTTCCCGACAGAGCATCGAAAGGCATTCCGTCATGTTTTCCGGGCCGGTATGGCAAGCTGCCGGGAGGTACCGTTTGAACGATCCGACCGCCTTGACAAACGGAAAATCGCCCCCATTATTGTTCATCGTTGAGGTCGAACTAATTATAACCATTGATAAAAGCTTGATGAAGGAGCATTCGGGAAAGCCATGGAAGCCAAGAAGGAAACCCACCAGTTTAAAACCGAAGTCCAGCAGATTCTTAACCTGATTATCAACTCTCTTTATTCCAACAAGGATATTTTTCTGCGTGAACTGATTTCCAACGCATCGGATGCCATCGACAAGGTGCGGTACAAGGCGGAAACCGAGCCGGGCATTTTGGGCGACGATACGGAATTCAAAATCAAGCTATCTCCCGACGGCATTAAACGGACATTCGAAATTTCCGACAACGGTATCGGCATGACCTACGAAGAGGTGCTCGAAAATATCGGCACCATTGCCAAAAGCGGCACGGCCGGCTTTCTGGAGGCCCTGGAGCAGGCCAAGGGGCATGAGACGCTGCTGCCGGAGTTGATTGGCCAGTTCGGGGTAGGCTTTTACAGTGCCTTCATGGTGGCCGACAAGATCACCCTGGTGACCCGCGCCGCCGGAGCTGAAGCCAACCAGGCCGTGAAATGGGAATCCACCGGAGATGGATCCTACACCATCGAAGAGACGGAAAAGGCCCACCGGGGAACCACCATTACCCTGGATCTGAAGAAAAAGGGAAAAGACGACAAGGATTTTACCGATCAGTGGACGGTGCGCGGTATTGTCAAGCAGCACTCCGATTTCGTCAGCTATCCCATTACCATGGAGGTGGAGCGCGACGAACCGCTGCCCGACGAAGAGATCATCAAGGACAAGGACGACAAGCCCATCGGCGCCACCACCCGCAAGGTCATGCGGGAAGAGACGCTAAACTCCATGAAAGCCATCTGGACGCGCAGCCCCAGCGATGTAAAGGACGAAGAGTACGAAGAGTTCTACAAACATCTCAGCCACGACTGGAATCCGCCCATGGAGCGGCTGCACCTCAAGTTCGAAGGCACCACTGAGTACGACGCGCTTTTGTATATCCCTTCCAAGGCGCCTTTCGATCTGTTCACCCCCGAACGCCGCCACGGGATTCATCTCTATTCCAAGCGGGTGTTCATCATGGAGGACTGCAAGGAACTGATGCCCGAATATTTCCGCTTCGTCAAAGGCGTGGTGGATGCATCGGATTTGAACCTGAATGTGAGCCGCGAAATTTTGCAGCAGGACCGTCTGGTGCTCAACATCCGCAAGAACCTGCTCAAGAAGCTTTTCGACAAGCTGGAGAAGATGGATGCCAAGACGTACAATCAGTTTTATGACGAATTCGGCGCCGTTTTGAAGGAGGGCATCCACACCGACCCGTCAAAAAAGGAGAAAATTGCTTCTCTGGCGCGGTACAAAACCACTAAATCAGAAGATGCCTGGGTCTCGCTGGACGACTACGTAAAAAATATGAAGGCCGACCAGAAAGAGATTTACTACATTACCGGCGATAAGCTCTCCGCCCTGCTCAACAGCCCCCATCTGGAGAAGTTGAAAGAGAAAGATTTCGAGGTGCTGCTGATGACCGACCCCGTGGACGAATGGGTGGTGCAGACCTTGACCGAATATGACGGCAAACCGTTGAAAAGCGCCGAGAAGGGCGATCTCGATCTGGATAAGGTGGATGACAGCAAAAAGGAAGCATACAACGCGCTCTTCGGGTTCATCAAAGGCCACCTGGAAGAAAAGATCAAGGAGGTCAAACCCTCTACGCGGCTCAAGGATTCGGTGGCCTGCCTTTCGGGAGACGCCTGGGATATGAGCGCCTACATGGAGAAGCTGCTTAAAGCTTCCGGGCAAAAACCACCCGAAACCAAGCGCGTGCTCGAGTTGAACATGGACCACCCGGTCGTAGAAAAAATCAAGGCGCTGTTCGAAAGCGACCGCGATAATCCCGAACTGAAAAATTACAGCCAGTTGCTGCTGGACATGGCCATTGTCAGCGAAGGCGGCAAACTGGACAACCCCGGCCGCTTCTCCAAGATGGTCGGCGATCTGATGACCCGGGCCATGGAGTAATATCGAGGATCGAAGCCATCAGCCCCCCTCGCTTTTGTGCAAGGGGGGCTGGATTTTATTCCGTTACGTATTTGAACGAGAGGTTTACCCGGGCTCGATAAGCCGTTACCCGACCATCCTCCACCTTCATATCCAGCTTGCTAATTTCCGCCACCCGCAGATCCTTCAGCGATTTAGAAGCGGTCTCGACTGCATTTTTGGCCGCTTCTTCCCAGGACGTCGGGCTGGTTCCCACCAGTTCGATTACTTTATAGACACTGTTACTCATGATGTCCCCCTTTGCGGTTAACGGTCAATAAAACTATCCACCGCGGAAACGACCCATTCATTTCAGCGGATGGTTCCCCTTTGGATCGTATCGAATCCGCAAGCGGCCGGAGATACCGGCAACCTACGGAACAAAGTGCTATCGATCAGCCGTCCCGATCATCGTTTCTAAAAAGAAGGGAATAAAAAAATCCTATTACGGTACTTTCCGGCGGTCAAGAACATTTCCGGTTGTCTTATTTCGATCCGATTGAAATGGGAGAGAAAAACCGCTACAATCGGTTCCCGAAAGCATGCCCCAGTTGCGCGCATCAGGCCGATCCGAAAGGAGCAGTGACCAGCCGTGAAGCAGGTGAAATGGCTTTTTCATCCTATTTTGGTGTTCATTTTTTCCGTCACGGCTCTGGTGGCATCGCTTTTTTTGTACATCTACTGGTACGTGGAAGCCAGCAGCGGGATCCGGACGGCCATGGAACGGTTCAATCTGGAGCCGGACCAGGTGCTGGCCGCCGATACATGGGTGGTGATTCTCGTTTTGTCCATCCTGCTGGGCATCATTTTGCTGGGTATCTTCATCATTTTCGTGTTCAGCCAGAAAACCCTGCAACTGGTCCGCATGCAGAACAATTTCATCAGCAACTTCACCCATGAACTCAAAACGCCGGTGACTTCGCTGCAACTGTATTTGCAGACCTTTTCGATGCACCGGCTGTCGCGGGAGGATCAGCTCAAATATATTGGATACATGCTCGCCGATGTACGGCGACTGACAGGAAATATCAACCGCATGCTGGATCTGGCCAAGCTGGAAAGCAAAAGCTACATCGGCGAATTCGTCGTCTGCGACCTGGTCAAGACGGTGAAACGTTTCCTGGAAGAAAATGCCCATCTGTTCAAGGACTGCCGGCTCGACCTGCGCCATTCCGACGGCAAGGCGGTCTACCAGCGCATCAACCGGCATCTGTTCGAAATGCTGCTGATGAATATTTTGACCAACGCCATCAAATACTGCGCGGACCGGACGCCCGAGGTGGAGATCTCCATCGAGAAAAAGCGTCGCAAAATTCATGTCCGGTTCACGGACAACGGCATGGGGTTCGATCGTAGAGAGGTGAAAAAGATTTTTCGCAAGTTTTACCAGATCGGCCGGTCGGAAAACATGACGGCCAAGGGCAGCGGCCTGGGACTGCATCTGGTGCAAAATATCGCCCGGCTTCATAAAGGCCGGGTACTGGCAGAAAGTCCGGGGCGCGGCAAAGGGTCAACGTTTACGTTGATTTTACCGGCCCTGGAATAGTGCAAGTCCACAAACTGCATCTTAGGGATGTTTTTCGGAGCGGAAATCATGGAATCTAAGAAAAAGCAGATCCTGATCATTGAAGACGATCACCATATTGCCGAAGGTCTCGAACTGAACCTCACCATTCAGGGGTACGAAGTGATGGTTGCCGGCGACGGGGTGGACGGTCTGAACAAGTGGAAGGAGATCGGGCCGGATCTGGTGATCCTGGACATCATGCTGCCGGGCATCGACGGCCTTTCCATCCTTCAAAGCATTCGCCTGGAAGATGAACGGCTGCCCATCCTGATTCTTTCAGCCAAAGGCGATCCGGATGACCGCATCAAAGGGCTCGCCTTCGGTGTGGACGACTATTTGGCCAAACCGTTCAACCTGGAAGAGCTGCTCCTGCGCGTGGAAAGGCTGCTCAAACGCGGTCAGTGGAATCATGAAAACCAGGCGCCGGTTCTATCATCCTTCGACACTTACGCGTTTGGCGAGAACCGCATCGATTTTAAAACCAATACGGCGATCTGCCGCCAGGGGGAGATCTCGCTGACCGAGCAGGAATCCAAGGTGCTCAAGCTGTTCATCGCCAACCGCGGCCAACCGCTCTCCCGCGATCAGTTGCTGCAGATCGGCTGGGGCTACAGCCGTAAAACCAGTACCCGCACCGTGGATAATTTTATCGTCCGCTTCCGCAAATACTTCGAGCCCGACCCCCGCAATCCCATCTATTTCAAAAGCCTTCGCTCGGTCGGATATCTTTTCGATCATCCGGATTAACGAAATAAACAGCCCCCTTGCCTGGACCAGAGGCAAGGGGGCTGATCGGGAGGAGCCATATTCCTCCGATGTTTGAAAAGGTTGGAGTCGGCAGGCTTGCGGTTACCGGTTTAAACAGGCCAGGCCGTCGAAGATCGCCACTTGGGATCCCTCGACCATTCGTTTCAGGGCACAGAATTCGTCGGCAGGCATTTCACCCGTTCCGATATCGACCGTTCGGGCGGCGTCTTTATCGCTGTGGGCCGCATCCCAACCACTGGTTTGACCTGCTACGGCATTTTGCAGCGACTGGAACTCTGCCGGCGTCATTTGAAGTTCACCGTACTGCTCCTTATGAACCGGCGGTGTCATAACATGGTCTCCGGAAACCGTTGCCTGCCCTTGAACCATGGCCTTCAGAGCCGTGAACTCGGAGGCGTCCGTCTGCCCGGTACCAATGTCTACAGGTTGTGCGGCAACATTGCCAATTCCCACCATCAACATGAAAACCATTGCCGTTGCGAAGATTATTTTTTTCATTTTTTTCTCCTTTGGATAGTTGTTTCTAAAATGAATATGACAAAACGTTCATCTTTGAAGGTGAATATATGAACCTTGTTTCATGTTGTCAAGAAAAAATGAACATTATTTCGGATTTTTATTTTTAGGCCGACAGGATGTTATAAAAATGATGAATTTCCAGTAGTTTGAAAAATTCGGGAGGTGAATGGAGGGTGCGAAAAAAGGCCTGAAGGGCACCACGGTGCTTCTTCAGGCCTTGGCAGCCAATACTGTTTTTGGGCATACTCGTCGATGTCAATGAAGCGGCGAATCCGGATTACGGGCAGATGAACTGGAACCCTGCAGCGGCCTGGCCGCCTGTATTGCTGGCCACCAGTTTATTGAGGTCGCAAAACTCATTTGTGCTCATGGCCCCCAAACCGATATCCACCGGGCCGGTATCGGAAGCTGCAGCCGTTGCATTGCGCGGGGTCTCGTCGGCGGTCATCGCCTGTCGGATGTCCTGCACATCGTTCCAGTTGAATTCGGCGACGTTTTTGACAGCGACCTTTTCCTGTTCCTGGGCGCTGTTGGCAGAAAACGGCTGGTCGCCACTGACCATCCGTTTCAGGGTTTCAAATTCAGCGCGATCCATTTGTCCCAATCCGATATCCACGGAACCCGCAGTGGCTATACCGGCCATCATTGCCACAGCGATTGCCATTACAGTTATACGAAATGTATGTTTCATGGCACCCTCCTTTTGGCGAACATTGTTGTGTCACTTTGTGGTACTTCATCATATAATCGGCACGACAGCGGCTATGTCAACCGGAATTCGAACATTTTTTCGCTTTTATTGACGTCCCAACGGGAATTGGGTATGAAATCAGGCAATCAGGCCACAGGAGGTCGCGGAATGTCGGATGTGACGCAAAAGATCAGAATTCCCCAGCAAAAACGCAGCATCGAAACCAAAAACAAGATTATGGTCGCAGCCAAAGAGCAATTTGGCGAACATGGTTTCCATGGCACCAATGCCAAGGAAATAGCGGCGGCGGCCGGGGTTTCCGTGGGAAGCTTCTATTCCTATTTCAAGGACAAGAAGGCGCTGTTCATGGAAATTTTCCGGGAGCATATCGAAGAGAAGGTCGTCCGCATATTAAGCGAACACCGCTTCGATCCCAATGACCGCCGGAAGAGCGTTTACCGGCTGATCAAGGCCATGCTGGAATCCCATGATCCCTACCCGCAGTTTCATCGGGAAGCGCTGGCCATGCGCTATTCCGATCCGGAAGTCGAATCGGTGTCCGCCGAAGTCGACAAGCGCATTCTCCAGCATCTGGAAACGTTTATCGCCCAGTTCGAAGGCAAACTGCGAATTACAGATATCCGAACCGCAGCCCGGATTATCTCGGGATCCGTGGAAGAGATCATCAGCTCGATAACCATATTCGGCCACGACGAGGACGCCGACCGTCTCATCGACGGTTTGGCGGATATGATCCATCGCTACCTGTTTGAATAATGCCCATCCAGATTTCTGGATGGGCATTGAATGATTATGGCTGATCATGTAGCCCCGGCGGCCAGCAGGGCGCCAATAACGGCTAGAAGAATGGCGATCAATCTTGGCAGGGTGACCGGTTCCTTTAGAAAAACGGCCGCCAGTATGAAAGTGAATATGGTCGAAAGCTGGTTAAGGATGGCCGCCACCGACACCAGTGTGTATTTAAAACCCGCCAACCAGGCGATCATGGCCAGGTAGTTGCCCACAATGGAGGCCGGCAGGGCGATTTTCCAGGCCTGCGAGGGCAGCAGCACACTCAGCGTCCGTTTTCTTTCCGGCTGAATCACGGCCAGTACGAGCAGACCGGCTACGCCGGCCAGCAGCCTTACATAACTGGCCCACAGGACGCTGGTGGTCTCCAGCAACGGCTTGACCATAATGATGCTTCCGGCCAGCAGACTGACTGCCAGCGTACCCCAGAAAAGCCCTAAAAGAAAATCCCGTTGTGAGCACTTTGCCGATCCGTCGGAATAGGAACCGGCACCAATGGCCACAATTACCATCGCGGCCCCGGCCATTCCCTTCAGCCCGATCTCTTCGTTGAGGAAAACGGCCGAAAGCAATATGATAAAGGGAAGATAGAGGCAGTCCACCACGGCCCACAGGCCGGCGCCGAGCCGTTTGAGCGCCATGAAAAAAAAGTTGTCGGCCATGGTGATGCCCATGAATCCGGAAAGGCCGAACAAAAGCCATTCCCCGAACGGTCGGTCCGGAAACAGCGGCGTGCCGCTGAACCACAAGGTTGGTATGAGCAGGAGCAGGGTAACGACCCCCTTGAACAGGTTCAGGGCCGTCGGAGAAAGCACCTCGCCGCTTTTTTTGAACATGATGACGGCACTGGCCCAGAAAAGGGCTGCGCTCACCGCACAGATAATGCCGATCATTTGCATTGGGGTACCTGGTGACCTCAATGCAACTTGAGGCCCTTTCGAAAACGCCTTCCGGCCAGCAACGAAAAATTCAGGGTTTCAACAAAAAGAGATGGACGTGCCGCGGATCGAGGTTGCCGGCTCGGACCCGCGCCAGCTCCTGTTCGATCTCGTCGAAAAGCGCTTCGAAGACCCATCCCAACCGGTCAGCCAATTCGGTTGTCGAAAGACCGGATTGCTTTGCGATCCATTGCAAAAATTCGGTTTTACGTTCATCGGCGATTCTGCGGCGATCCTCCTGCGACCGCCAGAGGGTCTCGTAAAATGGCCTGAACCGCGAGACGGGAATGGCAGGGTCCGATGTCCCGGGCGTCACCGGCGGCATCTTCAGGCTTGCCCTGGCCCACTGGGTGAGCAGCATGTTCTTGTAGTCGATGGACCGATGCATGGAGGACGGTGCCAATTCAGGATTCAACTTCCCGAATAGGCTGTCCAGCACCGTTACTTGAGAAAGCCCCAGGCCGGTAGCTTCGATCTCTTCCATGGCGGCAAAATCGCGATAATTGGAGCCGGCCTGGTCCGGATCATAAAACTTGGGCTTGTCGATTAACAAACCCCCCAACTGTCCCAACCACGTCTCCCCCCAGAATGTCAGTTCAAGTTTTCGGTCCCGGCACCAGCTCTCCCGGTACCAGCGGTCGGCCCGCCATTTGAGCTGAAGAGCACAACCAAAACCGGTTCTGAAGATATCGATGAGCATATGCCGCTGAACGAGTTTGGCCGCTTTTTTCTCACGTTCCTGCCGACTGCCGGCCAAAAGCCGTCCCAGTCCGATGCTCAGGTATCCACTGACTTTGGATACAACGGATCGAAGCTGGTCGCGGCCGCGGATTACCGATAGATCGGCAGCGATCACACGGTTGCAGAGGCTGGCCGTCTCGGTCTGAAGCTGTTCAATAATATGTGGCGCCTGTATCTGTTTTAAAGATCGTACAAAAAGGTTGTCCCCCTCGAGAAACGTGGCGGTGATCCGGGGCGCCGGTAATTGTGTTTCGTCTGCCGGCCCCGGGCGGAGGATTTTTTTCCCCCGGGCGGCCAGTTCCTCGGGCTGCAGAGGTTGATAGACACCCACCGCTTCATCGAAAGGCAAAAACCCCTTTTCTCCTAAACGCACATTGCGCAGCCGGAACAACTCCTCTTCAATCTCGCCGGGAAGCAGGCCCATCGCTTCCATGAGCAGGCCCTGGTAGCGGAGATGATCGAATAGAGACAGACGGCGCAGCAGTTGACCCAGCATTTCGTTGCGCAGGCGCTTGAATGCTTCCTCCTGCTGTGTGGCTACGGGGTAGTCCACAAAGCGTACATAAAAGGTGTCGTCATCGCTGAAATAGCCTTCGCCCAAGTCCGAAGGGGATTGATCCGACTCCCGGATGCGAAGTTCGATGTTTCGAAAGAGGTACAACTCGATCCACTCGAGCTTTTCCTCGTAGCACCATTTGACCAGACGGTCCGCATCGGCGGCCAGGAGCAACTGCAGCCAGGCGGTGGTGGTCTGAAAATTCATCCGATCCCGGCTCCAGGCCTCCATATCTACCAGGTATTCCCACTGGCGGTTGGAGGCCAGAGAAAGAAGGGGCAGCGCATTTTCCAAGCCGATATCGTGGATGAGAAAATGAAGGTCTTCTTCCGAAAACGAATGCACGAGGGCAGCCGGTTGGGGATGCTCTAAAATAGCCTGCAGGGCATTTTCCGCAGGCAGCGCCAGCACCCGCTGCCGGGTTTCCGTCAATTGACGGATCCGGTCTGCTGTGGGGATTTTAGGGGGAGGTGTAGCGGTCAAGTTATAGTCACTCCTTGCTTAGTACACCGGTTTTTCGAACAGATGTACTTAGAAAAATTATGGGCTATCATAATCAGAAAACAAGAAAAAACAAGGGACAACAGTTGCCTGGAACGCGGCCGGTGGAAATTCGGTTCACCGGCTCCGGTCGATGGCAAGCAGCAGAAGCAGACCGGGAAGGGCGATCAGGGTGCACAAAACAAAAAAGGGCCACCAGCCCATATGGGCGGCCATATAACCGGTAGGCGCCGAAGCCACCACCCGGGGAATGCCCATTAAGCTGGTCAGCAAAGCGTATTGCGTGGCCGTAAAGCGCTTGTCCGTAATGCTTGCCATATAGCCCGCATAGGCTGCGGTTCCCATACCGCCGCTGAGATTTTCGAAGGCGATCACTGCCGACAGGGCGGCCAGACTCGGACCGACCAACGCCAACAGGGCAAATCCGGCGGTGGAAAGGGCC
The DNA here is from genome assembly GCF_009688965.1 of Desulfosarcina widdelii. Classification (GTDB taxonomy): domain Bacteria; phylum Desulfobacterota; class Desulfobacteria; order Desulfobacterales; family Desulfosarcinaceae; genus Desulfosarcina; species Desulfosarcina widdelii. The sequence goes on from NZ_AP021875.1 coordinate 5,798,843, forward strand.
TGAAGAATACCGAAGATCCAGAGGCTGCGAAAGATGCCCAGGCGAATCATGAGGACGCCGCCCACCAGACTCCCGCCCACAGTGGCCCAGAAGCCGAACAGTTTGACCACGGCTCCGATCTCGGTTTTCGAAAAGCCGATGTCCAGGTAAAAGGGCGTGGTCATGGCGGCGGCCATGGTATCGCCGATTTTATACATCAGGATAAAAGCCAGGATCCAGATGGCTTTGGACCGGCTGAAATACTCCTTCAACGGATCGACCACCGCCTCTTTCAAGGTCCCGGGCGCCCGTTCCACGTGGGGTTCCGGTGTGAGTAAGGTCGTTACAACACCCGGCAGCAAGCACAGCGCCATGATCGAATAAACCATGGAGAAAGGGATATGATCCGCCAGAATCAGGCCGCCCCCCGAAGCCAGGAGCATACCGACCCGGTAGCCGTTGATGTACAGGGACGAACCCATTCCCAGTTCATGGTCCGGCAGGTCTTCACGCCGATAGGCATCCACCACGATATCCTGGGAAGCGCTGAAAAACGTCACGGCCAGGGCCGCCGCGGCCAGCAGTTCAGGATGCCCCAGCGGATCACTGTGTCCCAGGGCAATCAGGGCAACCATCAGGAACAATTGGGCTACCAGCAGCCAGCCGCGCCGCCTGCCGAGAAAGGACAGGGTGAAGCGATCGAACAGCGGCGCCCAGAAAAACTTCAGGCTGTAGGGAAGGCCCACCAGCGTCATGGCGCCGATGGTGGTCAGGTCGACCCCGGCTTCCGTCATCCAGGCCTGGAGCACGGAGAGGGTCAGCAGCAGCGGCAATCCGCAGGAAAAGCCCATCATCAGGGCCACCAGCATGCGGCGGTTGAGGATAGCAGTGGCGATGGGCTGGTGGTTCATGGAAATGGCCTGCCATTTACAGGACGCAGAAAAGGCGGCAGGGAGAACCCCTGCCGCCCGTGCACATTTGCCGAAAAGGGACGAATCGGTTTTGAATCGACGCCAATCGGTTGGATGACAGGAATCATCCTTCCAGCAGTTGATCCGGCGTGACGACGGGGCCGAATCGGTTCTTCAGGTCGATCAGGCCGTCGCGCTGTTCTCCCAGCACGTCGAAAAGAAGTTGCGGAATGTTTTCTTCCTTGCCGTAGGCCGTGGTCTGCAGGTCGTTGCGGGCCAGGATGTTGTCGATGTACAGGGAGAATTGGCGTTCGTAGAGCTCTTTGGGATAGGCCTTGTCGATGAGGGTTTCGAAAAGTGGCTTCAAATCCTCGTAACGCGGAATGAATCCGATGGGCGTATCAATGGCCTCCACATCGCCGTGGGCCCTGCGCTCCAGCCAGCCCAGCCAGGCCTTGACGTCTTTTTTCTCGCCCAGCAGCTTGGTGCCGCTTCCGCCGCGGGCCTCGTGGGTAAGAAAATAATTCAAGCCGGCCATGATCGGTCGTTTGTTCTCGGCGATGGCGGCATTGCCAAAGAAGTCGAACTGCGCTTTCATGTAGTCGCCCAATGCGCCGGGAATAAAAGGCGCATTGGCCCACGGCGCCCGCTTGACGCCCGTGGCTCCAACTTCTGTGGCCGTGGCCGCCGAAACGATGCAGGCGCCAATGACCACGCCGTGGGCGGAATTTTTGGCGACCCACACCGGGGGCATGGTGTCGCTGTCCCGGCCGCTGTATGTAATCACCCGGGTTTCCACGCCTTCCGCGGCTTCGGCCATGTCTGAATAGTTGGCCAGGGCAGATGAGGCGATGGTGCAGCGGGCGTTGGGGTGCGAAATAGGAACCTCCTTGCCACCGGAATCGACCAGCCCCTTTTTCCAGGGGCCATGGAAATTGCGGCCGCGAGTGGGAGGCGTTTCTCCGTTGCCTTTCCAGTGGGGAACGCCGTCTTCGTCGATAAGCACATTGGACCAGATTACCTCGGATCCCGGATTTCTGAGCCGGTCCATCAACATGGGGTCCCCCTCCCGGTTGACATCCTCGACGATGCCGAAGATCCCGCACTCCGGGTTGATGGAGCGCACGCTTTTGTTCCCGTCGATCCACATCTGGGCCAGATCATCGCCCACGAAGTGGTTGCCGGCCATGGCCGTAGTGGTCTTGCCGCAGCCGGAGGGCGCCGCTCCGGCTACCCAGGTCACCCGGCCGTCCGGACCGTCGATACCGGTGATGAACATGTGCTCGGCCAGTTCCAGGCCCTTGCCTTCGTAAACCGCCTTGTCCACGGAAAAGCGGTGGTTGCCCTTTTTCAACAAAAGGGTATTGCCCGCGTAAGTACAGTTAAACGAGTAGGTGGTGCGATGGCTGCGGTCCATGAACACGCGCGCATTGGGCAGGTCTTCGGGACGATTGAGGCCCTCGCTGTGGACGTTGGTGTAAAAATGCCCCAGCCGCTCGACCTCTTTTTCGAAATCGTCGAAGGCATTGCGATAGAGAATTTCGGCGCTGTGCGAGACATAGGCCGAACTGGTAATCTCCAGGGCGGGGTTGGAGGCGGCCGCACCGACCGGTCCGCGAATATACAGGCCCACCACCATGGTAGCCCCGTTCATGATTCCGGCCATTTTTTCGCGAACCACGGTGCGGGCGTCGTCCCTCAAAATCTTGTTGGCCAGACTGCTGATCTTCTCATCCGGATTGGCGATGTAGTAGGTCCGGTCGATAATCCGGCCCTGTTCTTCCTTGAGATCATAATGGATGGTATGCCCGTCCATGGCCAGGACCGCCTCTTCGCCCTTGTTCAGGGCCAGCTGACGGATGAACGCCCGGTCGGCGTCGGTGCCCGTGTTGATGTAAACCCGACCGGGATCGCACATGGCGATGGCGTTGGCGATTTTGATCAAAACTTCCGGGTGGCTCAACCGCCGGATGCGGGCAAGGTGCTCGGCGTCCAGCCGCTGTTCAAACAATGCCTGGGCTTCCTCCACGGTCTGGATTCCGCCCAACTCTTTGACGATGTCAATCCCTTCGTTCTTTTTCAACATGCCGTTTACCCCTTTTCAAATCGTGACCGGTCATCGTGCATGGCTTCATCCCTCGCAGCTTAAGCTCTGACACCCCGCTGCCTGAGGCGACGGCATGTGCCGGTCAATCCATTTAAGAACCTTTTCGAATTCATTTTGAACCTGCTGCAGCGCCTTGCCCCGGTGACTGACCCTGCTTTTTTCAGCCATGGTCAGTTGAGCGAAGGTTTTTTTCAAGGGCGGGAAGAAAAAAACAGGATCGTAGCCGAACCCGTTTTCTCCGGCCGGTGCACGCGCGATAATGCCTTCGCAGCGGTCTTCATACGTCAATGCCGGACCTTCCGGTACGGCGATGGAGATCACGCACTCGAAGGCGGCCGCGCGGTTGGTCTGGTCTTCAAGCACCTTCATCAATTTCTCGCAGCGCTGGGCATCGGATGCGTCGGGGCCGGCCCAGCGGGCGCTATGGACACCCGGCGCACCGTCCAGGGCTTCGACGACCAGTCCCGAATCGTCGGATAGCGCCGGATATCCTAATATTCTGGCGGTGAAGCTGGCTTTTTTGTATGCGTTTTCATCGAAGGTTTCTCCGTCTTCGACGACTTCCGGTATCGGGCCGAAATCATCCAGGTTTTTTATTTCCACCGGGAAGTCTTTGAGAAGATCCCGTATTTCGGCGGTTTTGCCCTTGTTGCGCGTGGCAATGACGAGTGTGCGGTTGGGATTCATAGGACTCCTGTACGAAAACAAAAATATGAAACCTAATTCAACTACCACAAAATTGGTCGGACTTCCAGCAATAATCGTTTCAGGGAACGGCCGAAAGATAGGTACAGAGGCTGATTGTAGCGTCCGTATGGCCTTGAATCAGGGAATCAGTACGCTGCTGCCCCTGGTTTTGCGATGCTCCAGATCCTGTTGCGCCCGAGCGGCATTTTTCAGGGCATACGTCTGCCCGATGGAAATCTCGACCGCACCGCTCGCGACCACTTCGAAAAGATCCCGGGCATGGTCCAGCAGATCTTCCCGCCGGGCCGTGTAGGTCATCAGACTGGGTCGGGTGAGAAAAAGAGACCCCTTGGCGGAAAGGATCCCGATGTCCAGCGGCGGCACGGGGCCCGACGACTGGCCGAAGGTAACCAGGGTTCCCATGGGTCTGAGACAGTCCAGGGATTTCATGAAGGTAGCCTGGCCCACGCTGTCGTAGACCACGTCCACGCCCTGCCCCTGGGTGATGGTTTTCACCTGTTCGGCAAAATCGACCTCGGTATACACGATGGGATGGTGACATCCGTTCTTGCTGGCGATCTCCGCCTTTTCGGCCGATCCCACCGTCCCGATGACTTCAGCGCCCAGATGCCGGGCCCATTGGCAGACGATGGAGCCCACGCCTCCGGCGGCGGCGTGAATCAGAATCCGGTCCCCGGCCTTGACCGGGTAGCATCCGTGGAGCAGGTAGCGGGCCGTCATTCCCCGCAGCATCATGCCGGCGGCCTGCCGGGTGGAAATATCGTCGGGCAGCCGCACCAACCGATGGGCCGGAATACAGCGGACCTGGGCATAGGCACCCGGCGGTACGCCGGCATAGGCCACCCGGTCTCCCGGGTGCAGATCGGTTACCCGATTCCCGACCGCTTCCACAACCCCGGCACCCTCCAGCCCCAACACGGCGGGCAAGGCCGGCAGCGGATAGAGACCGGTGCGGTGATAGATGTCGATAAAATTGAGCCCTACGGCCTCCTGGTTCAGCCGCACTTCTTCCGGGCCGGGCATTCCGGGATCGTGATCTTCCCACTGCATGACTTCCGGCCCCCCGGTTTCGTGAATGATGATCGCTTTGGTCATATCGACCTCCCTGTTGGTGTCAAAGAAAACGTGCCATCCATCGAAGCTACAGCATACAATAATCACGGTTGGCTCGAATCCAACGGATTTCCCGCAACCCGTCCGAATGCTGCCGAACGCCGACGCATAGCAGGCTCCTTTCGATCTGCAAAGATGGCAGCAGTTTCCGCATTGCTTGACAGTCGGCCGTTTTTCGGGATACCCACTATATGGGGATATCGTACCATCCTGGACATCGCCTCCTTTTGTACCGTTTCGATTCGTTGGCAGAAAGGTGCCTTGGATCATGAAACATTCAAAACCGGTTTCCCGGCGAACCCGGCGCACCATTGCGAGGGACCTGACTTTGGGCCTGACCCTGATGACTGCGCTGGTCTTTTCTGCTTTCGGTGCATTCTACCAAGTTTATTACACCAATCGGGAAGCGAAGAACCTGGAAAGCGAAGCAGCGGACATTGCCGATGAGTTCGCCGAAGTACTGGCGCGGCCGCTGTGGAATCTGGACGTGGATACGGTCAAGCAGATTGCCAAGGCGTACTTAAGTTCCGATTTTCTCAGCGCAGTTCGCATCGAGACCAATCTGGAAGCGTACTTCGACACCATACCCGAACAACCGCAAAAGGAGCGCTGGATTCATCTGAAAAGGGATATTGTCAGTGGGGACGAACATATTGGCACCACCGAACTTCTTTTTTCCAGGGAACGCATCCAGGCGATCCAGAAGAGAAGTCTCATATCCATTCTGGCAACCATCTTTTTGGTAACCCTGGTCATCGGACTGGGCACCCACCTGTTAATGAAACGGATGGTGGCCAAACCCCTCGATCGGCTGATTGCCGGCATTCGAACCATTGCAGCCGGGGATTATCAGCTTGCCCTGCCCCTGGAAAAGCAGTCGGATATCAATACAATCATATCCGAAATCAATATCATGGCCCGGGAGATCGACCGCCGGGAGACAGACCTGAAGAAGCTGCGGGAAACGCTGAAAAATATTGTAGACTCCATGCCTTCGGTCCTCGTGGGCGTCGATCCTGAAGGAAGGGTGACCCAGTGGAATCGGGAGGCGCAGAAGCATTCCGGCATCGACGCCGAGCACGCCCTGGGTTGCCATGTGGGCGATGTATATCCTTTTCTGGCCGAAGCCATGGGGTGGGTCAAGCAGGCCATCGCAGAAAGACGCCCTCTTAAGGAAAGCAAGGTAACCACCCGCTCCAAAGGAGACGTCCGCTACTCGGATATAACGGTTTATCCACTGGACAGCGGCAGCACCGGCGGTGCCGTGATCCGGGTGGACGATGTTACCGAGCGGGTGCGGATCGAAGAGATGATGGTCCAATCGGAGAAAATGCTTTCCGTGGGCGGCCTTGCCGCGGGCATGGCCCATGAGATCAACAACCCCCTGGCGGGGATCATGCAGAACATCCAGGTCATGCAGAACCGTCTTTCCAGCGACCTGCCCAAAAACCATGAAGTGGCCGAACGTTGCGGCGTGACCATGCCTGCCATCCAGGCATACATGCAGGGGCGAAGCATGCCGCAGATGATGGCCATGATCATGGAATCGGGAAAGCGAGCCGCCAAGATCGTCGAGAACATGCTCTCCTTTTCCCGTAAGAGCGAGGCCGTCACCACTTCCTGCGACCTTACCCAACTGCTGGATGCCACCGTGGAACTGGCGGAGAACGACTACGACCTGAAAAAGAAGTATGACTTCCGCAAGATCGAGATCGTTCGGGAATACGATTCCAAGGTGCCCAAGGTTTCCTGCGAAGCATCCAAAATTCAGCAGGTATTTCTCAATATTTTATCCAACGGCGCTCAGGCCATGGCGGAGAATCCCGGGCAGACCGCACCCCATTTGGTTTTGCGGGTTAAAATGGACGATGGGCAGGCCTGCGTGGAAATCGAGGACAATGGTCCGGGAATGGATGCCGCCGTGCGCAAACGGATCTTCGAACCTTTTTTTACGACCAAATCCGTTGGTGTGGGAACCGGGCTGGGGCTGTCGGTGTCCTATTTCATTATCACCGAAAACCATGGCGGCACCATGAACGTTTTTTCTACACCGGGAGCCGGCACCCGGTTTGTCATTCATCTGCCCGTCGAAAATACGGCCAACGAAAACCTCACCGAACAAAGCCTTCCACCCACGACCACCTGACCCACCCGGACGTTTCCGTCACTTCAAGATAGTTTTCCGTGACCGCGAATTCGATGGCTGCCCGAATCCGCTGCGCGGGATGATCGAGATCCTCGGTTGCCCGTTGGATCAGTCGCTCGGCCGGCAGTTCTTCGCCGGGCTGGCCGGGATCGTCATCGCTGGCGTCGACCGGCCAAAAGCCGCGGTTTTCGATCAGCCGTTTCATCATCATGTCGTATATGACCACCGTATGTTCCAGCCGGGTCAGGGGCCAAGCCTCTTTCTCGTCGGTCAGTCCCATGGCGCGGCGTCGCCCGATTTTGGCCAGCCAGCGGTCGAATTCTTTTTCGCTTTCGATAACGATGGCGTCCATGGTTTCCGGCGCCACACCGGCCGTGCGAACAACGGCCCGGTTGGCATGATACTCCCGCCAGTCGTCGGACAGAATTTGAAGGTCGTATTTCTCAAGCCGTTCCCGGATATCCGTTCCCGGAAAAGGCGCCAGGATGTGGAATCCGTGGTTGGCACCCATGTTCTGAAGCGTCTCGCCGAAATCGAGGGTTTGGCGCAGAGTCTCCGATGTTTCCCCGGGAAGGCCCAGAATAAATGAAGCGTGGGGCTCGATGCCGCAATCCAGGCAGAGCTGCATGGCTTTTCGGGCCTGCTCCAGCGTAATGCCTTTTTTGATGCGCTTTAGCATTTCCGGGCTGCCGGATTCGATTCCGAAGCTGATTGTCGTGCACCCGGCCCGGCGCATGGCCTCCAGTGTCTGCCTGGCGACCGTATCCACCCGGGCAAAAGAGGTCCAGTTCACCTTCAGCCCGCGTTCCATGATTTCGTTGCACACAGCCAGGCAGTGATCCCGGTTGGCCGTAAACAGGTCGTCAGCCAGATTGATCTGATGGAATCCAAGCCGGCTCAGTGCGGCCATCTCTTCCACAACCCGGACGGGATCCCGGTAGCGCACTTTTGCTCCGACCATTTTGCGGCCCACGCAGAAAATGCATTTGAAGGGACATCCCCTGCTGGTGGTCATGCTGACCGGCATGCCCAGGGCCCGGTAGCGCCCCAGTGGGATGCCGTGGCGGGCCGGTGGCGGGAGTTCGTTCAGGTCGGCCAGCGGCGGCAGATCGGTGGTGACGACGCGGTCTTTTTCGCGAAAGGCGATTCCCGGCACCCGGTTCCAGGGAGAGCGAGCATCGACGGCGTGGGCCAGTGCCACCAGAGACCGTTCGCCTTCTCCGCGCACGACGGCGTCCACCTGGGGAAATGACGCCAGGATATCGGCAGCACAGAAGGTGGCGTGGGGGCCGCCCAATACCGTGGGGATACCCGGGTCCAGGGCCTTGATCCGTTCGAGGACGGTCAACGCATGGTCCACCGTCATGGTTACGGCCGTGGCGCCGGCCAGGTCCGGCTTGAATTCTTCCAGCAGAGAGGAAAGCAAATCGTCGCTGAACGGCGACACCACGCAGTCCAGAACCTTTACCGCCATTCCCGCTGCTTCCAGCGCGCCGGCCAGATAAGCCAGGCCCAGGGGCGGGGAGGGCGTTTCCGAGATGGGGTAGAATGGATTGATCAGCAGGACGCGCAAGAATGAACCCTTTCAGGTGGGATCGACAAAATCGGACAAAATAATCCGGTAGAGTTCTTCGCCGATGGCAATGCCCATGTCGATGAATTGGGGGCCGTACCGACGGCCGGTTTGTGAGCGGAAGGTGGCCCGGATTTTTTTCAACATGGCCATCCCTTTGGGGTAATGATCCATGAAGCGCGAAAGGGGTGGATTCAGATAGTCCACCATGTCCCAGAGGGTATGGTTGAAGTTGTCCGGTCCCCAGCGAAACTTGTCCGCATCGTACAGGCAATCGGAAATCATGCCGGACGGCCGGGGCCTCGATGCATTTAGGGGCGTAAAGGCCTCGTGGTTGCGGATGGCCATGCAGACGAGGTGGACTTCATCGTCGGACAGCGGGTAGCGTTTCAGGATCTCGCCTGCCTTTTGCGCGCCTTTTTCAGCATGGAATTTTTCTTTGCGGCAAATATCGTGCAGCAGACCAGCACACTGGGCCAGTAGTAGATTCCGACGGGCCTGCTCTTCTCCAAGGCCTTTCAGTCGGCTTTCGACGATGGTCAATACGCCGGCATCCAGGGCCACCTTTTCCACATGCCCCATGCCATGGCCGAAATCGTCCTCCAGGCATTGGACCATTTTTCGGCGCAGCCTGACGATGGTGGCATCGGATCGGTAGAAATGCTGCGATGCCTTTACCTCTTCCGGATGATCGATGTAAAAGTCCGGTTGGGGCTGACGGGCCGCAATTTGGCGCGCGATCCGTCTAATTTCCAGATAAACAGGATCCATGGATGGGCTTAAAAGGGGTGAATAACAAACGCCGGTTTCACGATATTGGTGAAACCGGCGATAGACAGATCATCGATTGAAACCAGGACGCCAGAAGGAAAGCCGGCCTTTTCCGGCGGGACCCCAACCGCCAACCTATGGATTAGCCTTCCAGAGACAGGCCATAGGGAGCACCGCAGACCTTCCAGCGGCCATCTTCTTTCGTCAGTTCCAGAGTTTCTTCAAACTCATGCGTCTGGCCGATGCGAAACAATTTGGCCACGTAGGCAAAAACCGGATGAATGCAGGTCCGCCGCAGTCCATGCAGGTGAATGGTGGCGGATTCGTCGTCCTGGCTCAGGGTTTCGGCCTTCACGTGGTAAATCGTCTGCCGCACCATGCCCAGGCCAAATCCCCGTTCACTGGCCTCATCGGCTTTGGCCTGCAGGTACGCGGCTGCAGGCGACATTTCTTCGTCCCCGGCCAGATCGCTGCACAGATACTTTTCCAGGTCGTCGTCCAAAAGAAAGTAAGATTTGGAAAAATCAATGGCCGTTCCCGTGGCTGTCTGCCGGCAATCCGCAAAAACAAACACCACCTGGAAGCACACTGCCAGAATCACGACCAGTATCCACGCCGCATTGTTGCTGCCTTTTGCCATGGTTACGCCTCCTTGCAAATTCATCCCTTGTGCATGCCGGTTTGTCGGCATACTCCGGGTTTTCATGGGCCAAGCCCCTTCCCAAAATCATTGATCGCTCCAGCGAGCAGGGCTTGTTCGGAAAAAGGCTTGAATATTGTAGATTCGGGTAATCGAAAGTTGCAAATACCACGGATCATTCTTTTTAACAAGCCCTATGTGTGTAAGGGAGACGGTTGAATTCTATGGCTTGACAGTTATAAATACTATTGGTATACAAGAAAAATCTATAACGTATACGAACTTGCTTTTTCCGTGCAGTTCCGGAAAAAGCCATTTTGCCGGTAAGGGATTGAATGGCCATGGGCCAATATTTTTACAGTGCTTTGACTTCGCGGCCTGACAGGGGGACTGGCGCCCTTTTCATCGCTTCCCCCTTGTTTTTAACAGAAGATCGGGCTAACTGAGATTCACTGAACGAAATCGCTTCATTTACGGGCTTCTGTTTGCGGAATTCGGACAACCTGATTCAAAGAAGAGGGGGCGCCATGACTACGCACGAAACCATTGACTTCGATGTTCTTTTTGTGGGCGGCGGGCCGGCCAACCTGGCCGGTGCCATCCGGCTGATGCAACTGGCGGCGGAAAAGGGACAGGAACTGGAAGTGGCCGTGATTGACAAGGGGGCTGCCATCGGCTCCCATGCCATCAGCGGAGCGGTGATGAATCCCGTTGCCATTGCCGAGTTGTTTCCGGATTACCTGAAGCAGGGATTTCCGGTGGAGCAAACCGTGCGGGACGACGGATTTTTTTTCCTCACCAAGGGCCGCAGTTTCAAGATGCCGATGGTGCCCCGTCAGATGCACAACAGCGGATTTCCCATCGTCAGCCTCTCCAAGGTATGCCGATGGCTGGGGGGCAAGGCCGAGGAGATGGGGATCAACATTTTCCCCGGATTCGACGGAAAAGAAGTCCTGCTATCCGACGACGGTACGGCGGTGAAAGGCGTGCGGACCGGCGACAAGGGCCTGGACAAGGACGGCAAGGCCAAACCCAATTTCGAACCGGGCATCGACCTTCTATCCAAAGTGACCGTGCTGGGCGAAGGCGCAAGGGGCAGCCTGATGAAGGAACTGGCCGGCAAGCTGCCCATCCGCACCGGCCGCCTGCCCGAGGTGTTCGAAACGGGCATCAAGGAAGTGATTCAACTGCCCGAGGACAATTTTTTTACCCGCAGTGCCTTCAACGACATTCACACCATGGGCTTTCCCTTGGATTTCGATACGCCCGGAGGGGGCTTTGTCTACGAGATGGCCAACAACCGAATTGCCCTGGGGTTTCTGGTTGCACTGGGATATGAAGACCCGGCGCTGGATCTGTACGAGACCTTCATGCGCTTCAAGCGCCACCCCCTGATCCGCAAAATCGTCCGCGGCGGCAAGGTGGTGGAGCAGGGCGCCCGGGCCGTATCCACTGGTGGCTGGTTCACCATGCCGAAGCTGGCAGTGAACGGGGCCCTGTTTACCGGCAACGGCGCGGGCATGCACAGCACACCGGCCATCAAAGGCATTCACCTGGCCATGAAGTCGGGCATGCTGGCCGCCGAAACCATCATGGAAGCCCTGGAATCCGGCAATACCGGCAAATACGCACTGGGCAGCTACGCCACGCGCCTGGAGGATAGCTGGGCCGGCGAGGAGCTTCTGGAAGGGCGCAATTTTGCCCAGGCCCTGGCCAAGAAAGGTCCCATTAAATATATCCATCTGGCGGCCCAGTATTTCACCCAGGGAAAAGGCCTGGTTGATTGCCTGCCATCGGTGGATGACGCCACCACCCTTGGCCCGCTGAAGAAAAAGACAGCTATATCCAATCCGGATGAGGCGGCAGCCGCTGCCGAAAGAGACGATCCGGCCATGGTTGACAAACTCACCGGTGTATACCTCTCCGGCACCCTTCACCGGGAGGATCAGCCCAGCCACATCCGTATTCACGACCAAAAGGTATGCGTGGAAAAATGCTACCCCACCTATGGCTGTCCCTGTACCCGGTTTTGTCCGGGCGACGTCTATGAAATGGAGACCCGCAAGGACGGCAGTGGGATCAAAGGAATCAAACTGAATTTTACCAATTGCCTGCACTGCAAGACCTGCGACATCAAGGATCCGTTTCACAACGTGACCTGGACCTGCCCGGAGGGCGGGGAAGGGCCCAACTACAAACAGGCCTGATTGCTTTCGGGCTACAACCATCGACAGGAGAACCCGTACCATGGACAGCAGTACCGTTTACGATGTCATTATCGTCGGCGGCGGGATTATGGGATCCACGACCGCCTATTACCTGACCAAGAAGGACCCCCAACTGAAAGTGGCCGTCATCGAGCGGGACCTGGCCTATACCCGGGCCTCCACGACCCTGTCCATGGTCAACGCCAGGATTCAGTTCAGCCTGAAACAGAATGTCCAGATTTCCCAGTATGCCTTCGATGTGCTGGAACATTTCGAAGACGAAATGACGGTCAACGACAACCGTCCCAGTATTGCCTACCACCGGGAAGGAAACCTCTTCCTTTACAAAGAGGACGCCGTGCCCGATGCCAAAGCGGCCATGGCCATGCAGCAGGAACTGGGCTGCCAGGTCGCCTGGTGGACCCCCGACGAAGTCAAGCAGCACTATCCGTTGTATGCGCCGGAAGGGGTTGAAGGGATTGTCGGCGCCACTTTCGGTGCCCAGGACGGCCATTTCGATGCCTATGCCGTTCTCATGGCCTATAAAGCCAACGCCAGGGCCCAGGGTGCCAATTACATAGAAGATACAGTAACCGCACTTTTGGCGGACAACGGACAGATCACGGGTTTGAAGACGGAATCGGGAGAAACCTATAACGCTTCCGTGGTGGTCAACTGCGCCGGGGCCTGGTGCACGGACCTGGCGAAAACCGCCGGGGTAAGCCTGCCCGTCGAACCGACTAAGCGTCAGTGCTTCTGTGTGGATCCAGCGGTCAAGTCCGATCGGCCGCTGCCGTTGACCATCCTGCCTTCGGGATTTTACTTCCGTACCGAAACCGGCGGTATGATCCTGATGGGAAAATCCATGGCCGAGGATCCGGTGGGTTATGACTTTACCTGGGATCAGAATCGTTTCATGGAGATCATGTGGCCGGAGTTGGCCGAATTTGTACCGGCTTTCGAGCGGCTCAAGCTGATCCGGGGCTGGGCGGGGCTGTATGCGGTCAACACGCTGGATGGCAACGCCATTCTCGGCCAGTGGCCCGAACTCAAGGGTTTTTATCTGGCCAATGGATTTTCCGGGCACGGATTGCAGCAGGGACCGGCCGTGGGCCGTTATATGAGCGAACTGATTACCGGCGCCACGCCGACCATGGATCTGTCCATTTTCAGCCCCCAGCGTATTCTGGAAGGCAAGCCGCTGGTCGAGGGGGGCATCGTTTAGGCCAAAAGTTGGCCTGAAACGGCATCTTGCTGTCCATATCGTCGTTCTCGTGGTTTTGAAATCCTCGACGTAGCGCTCTACGCCTCCGGTTTCAAAACCCCTGCGGCCTTGATCTGAACAGCAATCTACCATTTCAGGCCAACTTTTAATGGATTGATGGCAATTTTTATTATAGGCCAACGTTGATCATGAGGGGGTTGAGTCACCATGAACATTCCGATTTCCGGCGATATCGTCCGCGAGAAAATCCGTGACAGCAGGCTGGCCTGTGTGGGTCTGGCTTCCATACGTGAACTCAACCGGCTGGTCGGCGAAATCGAGGCGGCGTCCGACACCCGGTTCATTCGCATGGAAATGGGCATCCCTGGGCTGCCGCCGCCGGACATTGCCGTGGAAGGGGAGATCCGCGCCCTGAAAAAGGGCGTGGGGGCCGTCTATCCACCCTTTGACGGCATTCCCGGCCTGAAAACTGAAATTTCCCGGTTCGTCAAACTGTTTCTGGATGTCGATGTGCAGCCGGCCCACTGCCTGCCAACGGTCGGTTCCATGCAGGGATGTTTTCTATCCATGATGATGGCCGGTCGGCGCATCAAAGGGCGGGACACTATTTTGTTTATTGATCCCGGATTTCCCGTAAACAAGAAACAGGCCCAGGTTCTCGGGTTGCCGCGGGAAAGCTTCGATGTCTACGATTTCCGGGGTGATCGGCTGCGGGACAAGCTGGAATCGGTTTTGTCCACCGGTCGCATCGGGGCCCTGATGTACTCCAATCCCAACAATCCCTCCTGGATCTGTTTTACGGAAAAGGAGCTGGGCATCATCGGTGAATTGTGCAGCCGCTACGACGTGATTGCACTGGAGGATCTGGCCTATTTCGGAATGGATTTTCGGCAGGATACCTCCCGGCCGGGAAAGCCGCCGTTTATTCCCACGGTGGCCCGCTACACGGACAATTACATTCTACTCATCTCCAGTTCCAAGTCCTTCAGCCTGGCCGGCCAGCGCATCGGCATGACGGCCATCAGCGACGTGCTGTTCGATTCCACCGGCGACGGCCTGCCCCCATGGTTCGGCAGCGACCGTTTCGGCTACGCCTACATCTTCGGAGGGATGTACGCCTTGAGTTCCGGCGTATGTCACAGCACCCAGTACGGTCTGGCCGAATTGCTGGAGGCGGTCAACGACGGCAGGTACAATTTCGTGGATGCGGTTAAAGAATACGGCCGGCGCGCCCGGACGATGAAACGTCTGTTCACCGAAAACGGCTTTTCCCTGGTTTATGACAAAGATGAGGACCAGCCGCTGGCCGACGGTTTTTACTTCACCGTGGCCTATCCCGGCTACACCGGCGTCGGTCTTGTGGAGGCGCTGCTCTATTACGGCATCAGTGCGATTTCCCTTCAGACCACCGGCAGCAGCCGAACCGAGGGTGTCCGGGCCTGCGTCTCTTTGACCGGAGAGGACCGCTTCAAGGAATTGGAGGAGCGGTTGAAGCGCTTCGATGCCGATGCCAAAAAGGGATTGCGTCCGGTCGATTAAAACGCCCGGTTCCGGTTACGCTGCTTCGTTGCTCGCTGTTTCCACCCGCTTTTTCCCCCTGTTTTTGGCCCGGTAAAGCGCCTGGTCGGCGCGGCTGATCGTTTTTTCCATGTCGCTCCCCGGATCGAATCGGGCCAGCCCGATGCTCAGGGAGATTTGCAGCGAATTGTCCTGAATGTGGAACGGCTGACCGGCAATGGTTTTCAGCAGACGCTCGGCAATCGTGTGCCCTTCCTCGACGCCGGATTCAGGCAGTAAAATCAAAAATTCTTCGCCGCCCCAACGGGCGATTACGTCCTGTTTGCGTAGCGATGCCGTCATTCTGCGGGATATGGCCTGAAGTGCCAGGTCCCCGGCGTCATGGCCATGAAAATCGTTGATGCGTTTGAAGTCATCGATATCCGCCAATAGCAGGCAGAACGGTTTTTGGCTTCTGGCAGACCGGCTGGCTTCGTAGCGCAGCTTTTCCTTCATGTCCCTGCGGTTGGAAAGTCCGGTGAGTTCGTCGGTTTTGGCCGCCTGTTCCAGTTTTTCGCTCAACATCACCAGTTCCTGGTGGGCCAGCTTCCGGGAGTATTCGTAGGTAAAGGCCATGAGGCACACCATGGTCAATGCACCGAGAAAGCGTACTTTGAAAATGTTCGGGTATTGGGCAATCCCTAATGTCGACCATGGTCCGTAGAAGATGAGAAGAATCATTGCCAGCAGGGTAACGATCGTTATCGCACCCTTGCGAAGTCCCTGAAGGTAGGAGGCGAGCAGGGGGACGAAGAATGTCCACAAAGGCCCGGAGCTGTGGGCGCCGCCGAGACAGACCATGTACAGGCAGAACAGCGCCATCATATAAATGACCATGTCGAAATAGCGGCGGTGGTTCCCTGTCAACCGAAGATACGCATAGGAGAAGATCAGGAAAAAAGCGAAAAACAAAAGCGCGATGCCATGGGAAAAGCGTCCGGCGAACAGGAAAAAGATCGCGAAGAGCAGAAATTGGATGACGCCGACGAAACTATAGAGAACCGCGAGTTGGATATTGCGCTCAATATGTTTTCCCAACCGATTGTGCTGGCCGGCCGTCAGCCAGTCGGTTACGGTGGTTTTCAAGGTCGGCAAAGCTTCCTCCGAAATCGGTTCGCCTCAGCCCAGTGTTTTGTAAGAAGATGACGTTCTGCCGATGGGGACCCGTTTTCCTCCGACGTACCCGGTCCATGAAGAGGTTCCGATGGGGCTACAAACGCCCCTCCTCCACGCCGTGACAGGCGACGACAACCCCGTTCTCCACGCTGCGGGTTTTCGGGGGTTCCTCGGCACAGCGCCGGTCCGCATGAACACAGCGGCCGTGAAAGACGCACCCGCTGGGCAGATGGATGGGGGTGGGTACTTCTCCCTTGAGCTTAATGTGATCGCTCTTGCGGTGCCCCAATTTGGGGATCGCCGACAACAGCGCCTGGGTGTATGGGTGCCGGGGATTTTGGAACAGAGTCCTGGCCGGCGAGAGTTCGCACAGGGTGCCCAGATACATGACCGCCACCCGGGTGCTGATGTGCTGCACCACGGAGAGGTCATGGGTGATGAACATATACGTGAGGCCGCGCTGGGTCTGAGCATCCATGAGCAGATTGAGGATCTGGGCCTGGATGGAGACGTCCAGGGCTGAAACGGGTTCGTCGGCAACAATGAACTCGGGGTCCACCATCAGGGCTCGGGCGATGCTGATGCGCTGGCGCTGGCCCCCGGAAAATTCGTGGGGGTAGCGGCCGGCCCATTTGGGGTCCACGCCTACCTGGGACATCACTTCGGCCACCCGTTCTTTCACCTGGTTCGAAGAAATCGACGGATTGTGAAAGACCACCGGCTCTTCCAGGGTCTGCATGACGGTTTTGCGCGGATTGAGCGATGCGTAAGGATCCTGAAAAATCATTTGCATCTTGCGGCGATAGGGCAGCATCTGCTGGGCGTTTTTGTTGTCGATGCGCTCACCGCGGTAGAGAATTTGGCCGCGGTTGGGCGGATAGATGCCCAGCGTGGTCCGGGCCAGGGTGGACTTGCCGCATCCGCTTTCACCCACTACACTGAAGGTTTCTCCGGGGGCGATGGTGAAACTCACATTGTTGACCGCTTTGACCGTGGTGCGATGCCGGGTAAGCCGCCCGTTTTCGAACCGCAACTGATCCAGCAGTCCTCCTGAAATGTCGAAATGTTTGACCAACTGATGCAGGGCCAGCAGTCCTTCTTCGCTGCGTGTCGTTGGATTGGATTCGTGCGTCGTCATAGGCTTGCCTTGCTGGCGTCGGGTTGTACCATATGGCAGGCCACCTTGCAGGCGTCCCCGTCAATGGTGATAAAGGGTGGTTCCTGTTCCCGGCAGATGCGCTGACTCAAGGTACAGCGCGGGTTGAAGGCGCAGCCGGGGGGGATGTCGGTCAACGTCGGCATCATTCCCGGAATCTGATGCAGTTTGGCTCCCGGCTGCAGGCTTCCGGGCAGCGCCTTGATCAATCCTTGCGTATAAGGATGGCGGGGTTCGCGGACGACCTTCTCCGTTGAACCGGATTCTACGATTTTGCCTGCATACATCACGGCGATGGTTTCGGTGACTTGGGAAACAACGCCCAGGTCGTGGGTGATGAGGATCAGTCCGGTACGCTCGGATTCACACAACTGCTGCAGAAGGTCCATGATTTCAGCCTGGATTGTGACGTCTAAAGCCGTGGTGGGCTCGTCGGCAATGATGATCTCCGGATCGGTGAGCAGTGCGATGGCGATGACGATGCGCTGGCGCATGCCTCCGGAAAATTCGTGGGGGTACTGCGCCAGGCGCTTTTCCGGGGAAGGGATCTGCACTTTTTGCAACTTCTCCAGGGCGATGGCCTCGGCTTCGGCCCGGGTGATATGGCGATGGGCCTGCAGGGTTTCAACCATCTGGGTGCCGATGGTCAGCACCGGGTTGAGGGTCATCATGGGATCCTGAAAGATCATGCTGATCTGGTTGCCGCGAATTTCCCGCATGGCCTCGTCGGAGAGGGCCGCCAGATCCCTGCCGTTGAAGATCACCTGCCCGCCCGAGATGAATCCCGGCTTGCTGATCAGGTTGATGACGGCGAATCCGGTCACCGATTTCCCGGCGCCGCTTTCGCCCACCAACCCCATGCGCTGCCCTTTGTGAAGACTGAAGCTGACGCCGTTAATGGCGGTCAGATCCCCGGTTCGCAGGGCGAATTTGACTTCGAGATCCTTGACTTCGAGTAGATGAGACATGAAAACCGTATTCATCCTTTGTACAGTTTGGGGTTCAGTACATCCCGCAGCCAGTCTCCGAGCAGATTGATCACCAGAACCAGCAGCACGAGAAACGCTCCCGGAAACAGGGTGATCCACCAGGAGCCGGAGAAGATGTACTCGAATCCGGATCGGATCAGCGATCCCAGGGAGGGTTTGGTCACCGGCATGCCCAGTCCCAGGAAGGATAGGGCCGCTTCGCTCATGATGGCGTTGGCCACCTGGATGGTGGAGATGACCAGAACGGAGGTCATGGTGTTGGGCAGTACATGGCGGAACATGATTCGCCAGCGGTTCAGCCCGATGACCCGGGCCGCCTCCACATACTCCTTGCTTTTTTCTCCCATGACCGAAGCCCTTACGGTCCGGGCGTAAACCGGCCATTCAGCCAGGCCGATGATCACGATCAACAGCGGAACGGCCAGCTCCTCGTAACGGCCGATTCCGAAGGCCACCTGAAAGATGGCGCTGATGAAAATAGCCACCATGAGGTAGGGAAAGGAGAGCTGGATGTCGGCGATGCGCATGAGTACCGCATCGACTTTTCCGCCGATATACCCGGCCAGCAGGCCCACGACGACGCCCAGCAGTCCTTGCAGGACTACCGCACCGCAGCCGATGAGAATGGAGAGCCGCAGGCCGTAGATCATGGTGCTGAGCAGATCCCGCCCCTGGATGTCCGTCCCCAGCCAGAAGGCTCCTTCGCCCTCCTCCATCCATGCCGGCGGCATTTCGGAATTCATGATGTCGATATTGGTCGGATCGTATGGATTGTAGGGAGAAATCAGCGGCGCCAGCAGGCCTGTGGTTAGCAGAACTGCCAGGACGACGAAACTCAAAACGGCGGTTTTATCCTGCCGGAAGCTGTAAAGCAGATAGGATGCCTTGAATCGTTGCCAGGTTCGGTTCATGTTCTCCCCGCAATCCGGATGGTGGGGTTCACCAGACCATAGATGATATCCACCAGGGTGTTGACGACGACGAAAACGGCGCCTACCACCATCAGGTAGGCGACCAAAAGTGAGATGTCCGAGCGTTCGACCGCTTCCAGGAACATGAATCCCATCCCCTGCCATTGAAAGACGGTTTCGGTGAGAATCGTGAAAGCGAACATGATACCGATCTGAACGCCGAAGACGGTGATGACCGGCAAAAGTGTGTTCTTGAAAGCATGGACGAACCAGATGCGTTTGCGCCGCAGCCCCTTGGCCCAGGCGAACTTGATGTACTCGGTCTCCAGCACTTCCATCATCTCCGACCGGATTAGACGGATGAACAGGGGCAGCATGATGGAGGCCAAAGAAAAACTGGGCAGGATCAGGTGTTTGATGCCGTCGACAGTAAAGAAGCCGCTGTTCCAGCCTCCGATGGCCACAGTTTCCCCGCGGCCGTAGGAGGGCAGCCAGTTCAGTTCCACCGAAAAGATATAGATCAGGACAATGGCGGTGAGAAATACCGGAATCGACACCCCCAGTGTGGAAAACGCCATGGTGAAACGGGAAAATGCGCTGCGTGGATAGATGGCTGAGAAAACGCCGATGGGCAGGGAGATGAAGATGATGATCAGCGCCGCTCCGAAAACCAGTTCCAGGGTAGCCGGCGCTTTGCCGGCAATGACGGCCAGGGCCGGCTTTTTATGGAAAAAGGAGAGGCCCAGATCACCCTGGGCGGCGTTTTTGGCGAATCGCAGGTACTGGGTAAGAAAAGGATCGTTGAGGCCCAGTTTGTCCCGCAGGGCCTCACGTTCGGCCGGTGTGACCCGTTCGCCCACCATGTCCCGGACCGGATCGCCGATTTGGTTTTTGATGGAAAAGCCCACCAGGCTGATGATCAGCATGACGAAAACGGCCTGGGTGACGCGCCGAATAATAAAAGCGACCATAGGTGCGGATCCCGATACAAGAAGTCAGAATTCAGGAGCCAGGAGCCAGAATGAAAAAGGATGCGCCGAAGGCGCGGCCATCTTCTGAATTCTGACTTCTGAATTCTCTGTTGCAGGTTTTGGCGATAGGAAAGCGCCCTCCCCACATTTTCAGAAGGGCGCCTTTCTCTGCCAAGCTGTCTATTTCACCACGATATCGCCGAAGTAGGGGAAATTCATTGTGTTAATGATCGGGGCAACATCCACATTTTTCTTGGCACCGTAGGAGTGGTTCTGCCAGTGAAAGGGGATGAAGGCTGCATCATCGTAAAGGATCTGCTCGATTTTTTGCAGCATCTGGGCCCGTTTGGCCAGGTCGGTTTCGCTCTGGGCAGCCAGGGTCAGCCGATCGACTTCTTCGTTGCAGTAGTTGCCGCTGTTGTACTGTCCGTAGCCGGTCTCCTTGTTGGGGCACATGACCAGAAATTCGGAGAAGTTTCCGGAATCCTCGGTGTCCGAGTGCCAGCCGATCATCTGGATGTCAGCTACCTGGGCGTCGAACTCATCCCAGTACTGGGCCTTGGGCATGGTCTTCAGATTGACTTTGATGTTGATCTTGGCCAGCATGCCCACCACGGCTTCGGCGATCTTCTCGTCGTTGACGTAGCGATTGTTGGGGGCGATCATGGTGCAGGCAAAGCCGTTGGCGAAGCCGGCTTCCTTCATCAAGGCTTTGGCCTTTTTCAGGTCGTAGCGGGGCGTGCAGTTGGGATTGTACCCGGCATAGCCCTTGGGGCTCTGCTGGCCGGCGGGGGTGGCGGTGCCCTTCATGATTTTTTTGACGATGCCCACGTTGTTGATGGCATACGCGATGGCTTGTCGCACCTTTTTAACGCGGAACTCGGGACGGCGCTTCTGGTTGAGTTGGACGGTGATGATGCGACCGCCGGGGTAGGTGAACAGGTTGACTTTGGAATCTCTTTCGATGCGTTTGAAGTCCTGGGGCGGCACCGGAGAGATGAAGTCAACGTCACCGGAGAGCAGGGCCGCCACGCGGGTGGCATCTTCCTTGATGGGGGTCAGGACAATCTGGTCCACGTTGCCCGGAGATGTTTTGTCCCAGTAATCGGCAAAACGGTTGAGAACCAGTTTCACGCCATGTTCCCGTTCAGCAACGGTGTAGGGACCTGCACCGGATTCGTTGGTCAGCGCAAAGGAGGGGCCGATCTTGACAATCGCATCCTTGGGCTGGCCGGCGTCATCATTACCGCTGTAGAAGTCGCTGTCCATGGGGAAGATGTAAGTACACATTCTCAGCAGCAGGGCATAGGGTTTTTTGGTCTTGATGTCGATGGTGTAGTCATCGACAATAGCCGCCTCGGTGAACAACTCGAAAAGACCCTTGAAATCCACGCTTTTTTTCAGCCTCTCCAGGGTAAACTTGACGTCCTTGGCCGTAAAGGTGTTGCCGCTGTGGAACTTGACCCCTTCACGCAGGTAAAAGCGCATGGTCAGATCGTCGATGCGTTCCCAGCGCGTAGCCAGACGCGGTTCGATGGACATGTCCTGGGCATAGCGAACCAGCGGCTCGAACACCCAGTGGGAAAACTGCAGCATACCCCCGGAAAGCTGAACGTGGGGATCCAGGGACACCGGGTCGGCATCCAGGCCTACTTTCAGTGTCGTCGCTCCGGCAAGGCTGCCAAAGCCGAAAAGAACGGCAAGGGTCAGGGTTACTGCGAGTACCTTTTTCATTTCGCTCCTCCTCCTCGTTTGTGAAATCGTGGCCACACCACACCGGTGTCGACCGCTCTGGTTGTTAAAAAGCGACTTTTTACGAGACCATTAGTCGTTAGATTAAATGATATAGCGTTTATCTTCAACCGTCGTGGAGCAATTTGCCGGTCAGAAAAGGGCAACGTTTAAAAAAATGTTAAAGTCAATGGGAAATGGGACGATAACAAATATACAGCGGCACATCGGGGGATTGCCGCTCGAATGTATTACCTCCTCTTCTCATCCACCTCCTTCTGCTTGCGGGGCGGTCCTTTGGATCGCCCCGCACCTTTTGAATGCATCCCTTGGTATCCTCGCGTTGCGATTGCTTTTTAAAGTCCCTCTTTTATGCGCACCAGGGTGTACAACAGATCCAGGGGCTCTCCGGGCCGTTTCGTTTTCATGTCGATGATCACCTTCCAGGAAGAGTTTTCCTCCAGCTTCCACATCATTGCGCGGATTTTGGCCAGGGCACTGTCGGCATCGGCGTCGGTGGCATGAATGGTCTCGGACTCTTGGAAAGAGACATTGTCGTTTTCGTTGGTGCCGGGGCCGAGTCCGACCAGTACGGAGCCTTCCCCGATGTCCACCAGGGCGCGGTTAATGGCGGCGGACAGCCTCGGGGCAATGGGAGAAAGTTCCATGTGAATCAGCTTGGACAGTTCATAGGGGGTCATGGGGTAAAAAAAACTCCTGTGGGTTCACAAAATGGCCAGCAGGCCGTAAATATCATCTTTGCGGGAATAGAATTCGGACATCATTCGGTTCAGATCCGTTTCCGAAAGGCCTAGTTGCTTACAAATCCGGTTGTAATGGGTATCCGGTCCGCAAAACAATTCGCCGTTGATTCCGGAAATTGAGCAAAGGCTGTCGGCCAGGTAGATCATGGCCGTGGTTTCGGAGATGTCGGTTGTCTCGCCGGTGAGGTGGTGCTGTTGAATCGCACGGATCAGGGTTTGGCTGAAGTTCCAGTTGCCGGCGATACGCCCTCCCAGTTCGGCATGATCGAGGCCCAACACCCTTCGTTCCGCTTCGATCAGGTGCAGTCCTTCGGCATTAATGACTTCACGGATCTTGCCGATGGCCGGCGCCATATATCGGTCCAGAACGATGACGCCGATGTCTTTGAGCAGCGCCGCGGTAAAAACAATATTTTTTTCCGATGTTTCTACCTTTTCGGCGATGGCGTTGGCAATCAGGGCGCAGGAGACAGACTGTTTCCACAACCGTCCCTCCTCGAGTCCATAACCCTGGTGGGCGGACTTCATCGGCTTGGTAACGCTGGCCATCAGCACGATTTTAACGACCTGCTTCAGCCCCAGTCGTACCACGGCATCGTGAACCGAGTTCACCTTTTTTTTCAAACCGAAAGCTGCCGAATTGGCTATCTTCAACAGGTTGGCCGTGACCACAGGTTCGTAGAGAATCAGATTGGTGATTTCGGAGACCGGGACCTCGGGGTCCTCCACCAGATCCATCAGTTCATGAACCACCTGGGGAACGGGTTCGATCCGTTCGCTTTCTTTCAGCAGTTGATCCAATGACGGCATGGTTTCTTCCTTGGCTATCGCTCCATTCGGATTTTTTGTTTTCATCTACCTTTTTTCGGTTTCGAGTTCAACCCGGTGGCATCGATTTGCTGTCCGGGGAAGACCATTGATCTTCATTGACAGTTGCAACCCCCCAATCTCCACCCAGGCAATCCCAATTGCAACACCCGTGGACGTTTCTATCCTAAAGATGTATGCTAATGGCGGTTTGAAGCCAAAACCGCTATCGCCTCATCAGGAAGATAAACGACCGGCGCGTTATGAGGCCGCAGGTTACCCTTTGGTGGGATAGTAAAAACGAAAAACGAGTTCGCAGCGTGATCGTCATGCAAGATGAACCGCCAATCATTATCGTAGATGACCGGAAACTGACCCCTATCTCCAGGATCGCCAGAGGGGCCCCAGCCTCCAGGAAGCGTTCGGACGAAACGAGCGTGCCCTTCGGTGTTGTCGATCGGGTGACCATTTCCAAAGCGGCCAGAGAAAAATACCGGGAGTCCCAGTCAACTCCTGCCGAAGGTTTGCCGGCACCGCAGCGATCCTACCCGGAGCAGAAAACGATCACCTACGACGCTGCGGCGAATCTGCCCAAAAAGGGCGAATGACGTCCTGCCTGAAAAATTAGCCTCTTGTCGATGCATCTTCGACACAAGCATCCACCCCATTCACCGGAACATAAAGAAAAATGAAATGCCGACCGTTTCGGACAGGCCGGCGGCAATTATTACTGCATACTGTCTGACAACGGGGCAATATTTTCCAGCAAAATTGAACCCAAGCGTTAAAATAAAAGGGAAATCTTCTATCCGGTGAAGCATGCTACTTAAGTTGGCACCACATATTGTGGCATAGTTGATTTGTCGCCACAACTGGTGTATAAGTCGATAAATGAGTTGGCCATCGTGTACGGTTATTGCATAACCTCTTGCGACATCTGATTCCAATGCGCTGAAAGCACGAATATGGCTGAATCCGCTGCGTTGGTACCGGTACCTTTTTTCCCACCGGTTCGAACCGATACCGGCGCTTTTTACAAATACGAAGACGCATCCACCCCCCCATGGCCAATGCAAGGCGGGGTGAAACTGGATGCCGCTGCGCCATCCCGGGCAACCGGTACAGCTTACGCCCGTGATGGTTCCCTTGTCTTTGACGGACCGGTTGGCACGCGCGTGAACATTTACGTTTGAAAGCAAGATCCTGCCTTTATTGCATTGACCCTGCATTCGTTTTTCGGATATGTAGCCCCCTTTTAAATGTCACCGTAATTTTCGGTGGCTTGAACTGATTATACAGTTTTCCGGGACATCGACAATGGACGTTTTATCGATTTCTGCCTTTTTATGGCTCTGGCTGGCCGGGTTGTTGGCCGGATTCGTGGATGCCATTGCCGGCGGAGGCGGAATCATTTCCCTGCCGGCGCTGCTGGCGACCGGCATGCCGCCCCACCTGGCCCTGGGGACCAACAAGCTCCAGGGTACCTGCGGAAGCCTGACCGCCGCGTTGAATTACAGCCGGAAAGGCCTTGTCAATCTCCGCGAGATTCCCATGGGCGTTTTTTTCACGGCCCTGGGCGCCCTGACCGGCACCGTGACCGTGCAGGTGCTTTCCCCGGACTTTCTTCGAAATATTATCCTCTTTTTGCTGGTGGGCGTATTTTTGTACACGCTGTTCTCCCCGGAATTGGGGAAACTGGATCGACGCCCCATCCTGGCCGCGCCCTTTTTCTTCGGCTGTACCGGTATGACTCTGGGGTTTTACGATGGTTTTTTCGGCCCGGGAACCGGCTCTTTCTGGACCATTGCTCTGGTCGTGCTGCTGGGTTTGAATCTGAAAAAAGCCACCGCCCACACAAAAGTGTTCAATTTTACCAGCAACGTCGTGGCCCTGGCGGCTTTTTTCGCCGGCGGGAATGTCCTCGTTTCTGCAGGGCTGCTGATGGGGGCCGGTCAGATGCTGGGGGCTTTTGTGGGTTCGCGCCTGGTGATCCAGAAAGGAACCGGCTTCGTGCGGGTCTTTTTTCTGGTGGTGGTGGCCGCAACCGTTACAAAATTGGTCTATTCAACTTATTACTGAAAAAAATTCATGTTGGGCCGGGAAACGGTTTCCGGTTCTTGATCGAAAAAGTTTTCCAATTGTGCCCGCATGGATTCCAGATCCGATGCATTGCCCACACGTTTGAAAAAGCTGTGGCCGAATTTGAAGTTGGCACTGAAATACTGGGCAAATTTTTTGTAGCGCCGCAGCGCCCGGTTGGCGTCAAAATGGCGTTCCATCAGGTTCAACAGCCGCAGGGCCGCCTGCCTGAAAACATCCGAGTCCGGCGAATATCGTCCGCTCATCTGGGCCATTAGCCAAGGACGTGCAACGACCATTCTGCCGATGGCCACGCCGTCGCAGCCGGTGGTTTCGAGCATGCGCAGGCAGTCTGCCCCGTCGAACACGTCGCCGTTGCCGAACACCGGGATGGCGACCGCTTCCTTGACCTGCCGGATATAGTCCCAACGGGGCGGGCGGGAGCGACGATCCGGCGCTACCCGGGGGTGGAAGGTGAGGGCATCGGCACCGGCGGAGGCAAAGCGCCGGGCCAGTTCCACGGGAATGGCGGCATCGTCCGTCCAGCCCGTGCGGAATTTGACGAACAGGGGCAGGCTCACGGCCTTGCGAACCGCCTCCACGATGCGCGCCGCCCGGTCCGGGGTTTTCAGAAGGGCCGCGCCGCACTGCTGCTTGCAGATGGCGGCCACCGAACATCCGAAATTCAGATCGACGCCCAACAGCCCGCAATCCTCGATAATCCGAGCCGCTCTTGCCATGGTGGCCGGATCGTCTCCGAAGATCTGCATCACCAGATGATCCCGCTCCTCCTCGCGCCAACAGAAATAGGCCGAACGCCCGCCGACCTCCTGGGGAATGCGCCGGGCGCTGCACATTTCGGAAAAGAGCAGGCCGTAGCCACCGAAACCGGCCAATAGCTCCCGAAACGCGATATGACCCAGAAAGGTCATGGGCGCCAGGGCCAGCCGGTTGCCGATGATGGCTCGACCGATGGTCAAGGGGCGGTTGAGTCGTGAGGCAAGCTCAGTGTTCATTGGCATATCGATATTAATGGATTCAATTTGGCCAGATCAGCCGTTGGGGGGTGCAGTAGATCATGAGGCTGTCGTCCTTTCCCAGCGACGCCAGGGTCATGTTCAGGGCCTCGGCCAGTTGGACGGCCAGTGCCGTGGGGCGGGAAATGGCCAGGACAACGGGAATCCTGGCCCGGGCGGCCTTCTGGACCAGCTCGTAGCTGATGCGTGAAGAGAGGGTCAGCAGTTTGGCCCGGTTCAGTCGATCATCCAGAAAAAGGCGGCCGATGGCCTTGTCCAGGGCGTTGTGCCGGCCCACGTCTTCGGCGGCGGATAGCATTGCGAAATTCCGGTCATAGATGGCGGCGCCATGGGCAGCGCGGGTTTTTACCCGTAGGGGCTGATAGTCGCTCAGCCGCAGCAGGCATTCCAGCGCACGTTTTCCGTCCATGGGCGGTTCGTCGTCAACAGGGGAAAGGGACTGGACCAGATCTTCGACAATGGTTTTACCGCAGATGCCGCAGGAGGTTTGGCTGATGTAGGTTCGCCGGTCGAGATGATCGGCGACATTCAACCGCCGGGTGGCCGTCAGGGTAACGGTAACCACATTGGTGTCCTCCCCGTCGCAAAACGCCAGGCCGGTGATGTCGTCCGGTGTGTCCACGATGCCCTCTGCCAGGCAAAAGCCGGCTACGTGGGCCTTTTCGTCGCCGGGGGTGCGCATCGTTACGGCATAGGGGGCACCTTGAACCCTGATGGAAAGCGGTTCTTCCGCGATCAAATCCATGGTCGCGGCATTTGCGCTTCCGTTGCTGATGACGGCGATGTCTCGTTGTCGGCTGTCCACGGCTTTCCCCTTCCAAAGTTACCTGAAACGCTGTTTTTCTGTGCAGTTACTATAAGGATTGGGGACCGCTTGTCCATCGCTTTTCAACGCCCTGCCGGCAGGGCAGTTTTTGCTTGACAATGCCGCGGGAAAGTTTAATATTTCTTATTTTTTGAAATCAGAGGGAAATATTCGGTTTTCACAGGAGGGCAGAAACATGTACGCAGTGGTTGCCACAGGCGGTAAACAATATAAGGTTGCGGAAGGCGACATCCTCAGGGTGGAAAAGCTTGCCGGTGACATCGGTTCCGAGATCGCTTTCGACAATGTCCTTGTATTTTCCGACGGCGAGAATGTCAAGATCGGTCAGCCCGCCTTAGACGGCGTAACGGTCCACGGCCAGATCGTGGCCCAGGGCAAAAGCAAGAAGATCATTGTTTTCAAATACAAACGCAGAAAACGGTATCGCCGCAAACAGGGTCATCGTCAACCTTTTACGGCGGTCCGCATCGATCGTATCGAAGCCTGATTTTTAGCCAAACCATTTAAAGGGTGCCGCACCCTTTTGTTAATGAGGAGAATAGCATGGCACATAAAAAAGCAGCCGGAAGTTCCAAAAACGGTCGCGACAGCAACGCCCAGCGCCGGGGAATCAAACGCTACGGCGGTCAAGAGGTTCTGGCCGGCAATATTCTGGTCCGCCAGGTGGGAACCAGAATCCATCCGGGCGTCAATGTGGGGATGGGAAAAGATTACACCCTGTTTGCCCTGATCGACGGCGTCGTCACCTATGAACGCAAAGGCCGGGATCGGAAACAGGTCAGCGTTTATGCCGCGTGAAGTTCATCGATGACGTACGCATCACCGTCCAGTCGGGCCACGGTGGTGCCGGATGCGTAAGCCTCCGGCGCGAAAAATACATCCCCAAGGGAGGTCCGGACGGCGGTGACGGGGGACGCGGCGGTGACGTCGTTTTCAAAGCGACCACCAAAAAGCGCACCCTGTACCATCTCCAGTTCAACCGACTGTACAAGGCCAAAAACGGTGCCGGCGGTGAGGGAAACAATCGGGCCGGCAGAAGCGGCGACGATCTGATCATCGAACTGCCCACCGGTACCCTGGTGATCGATGCCGACACCGGAGAGACTTTAAAAGACCTCGTCGAACCCGACGAGGTCTTTGTCGTTGCAAAAGGCGGCCGCGGCGGTTTGGGAAACGCCCGGTTCAAATCCGCCACCAACCGGACCCCCCGTTTTGCCCAGCCGGGAGAACCGGGTCAGACCCTGGACCTGCGCCTGGAATTGAAACTGCTGGCCGAAGTGGGGATCGTCGGATTGCCCAACGCCGGCAAATCGACCCTGGTGGCCAGCATCTCTTCGGCCCGGCCCAAGGTCGCGGACTACCCGTTTACCACCCTGACGCCGAACCTGGGTGTGGTCAAGACCAACCGGCGGGAGCCGTTTATCGTGGCCGACATCCCCGGGTTGATCGAGGGCGCCCATACCGGCACGGGCCTGGGGATCCGTTTTCTGCGCCACGTGGAGCGCACCCGCATCCTGCTGCACCTGGTGGACGTAGCCGCCATGGATCCGGACGACCCGCTCCGGGATTTTACCACCGTCAACCGGGAACTGGATCAGTACAGCCAGGCCCTTGCGCAAAAGCCCCAGATCGTGGTGCTCAACAAAATGGATGTGACCTGGGCCGAGGATGCCGCCGCACTTTTCAAAGAGGCTTACGGCAAGAGAGAACTGCTTGAGATCTCCGCCGCTACCGGTCAAGGCCTCGAACGCCTGATTGCCGTGTTGTGCAACCATTTGGACGAACTCGATGAAAGCGAATCCGAAACCCAAGGCTGACGCCATTCGACGGGCGGTGGTAAAGGTCGGCAGCAATGTGCTGACTGCCGAGGCCGGCCTGAACATCAATGCCATCCAATCCATCAGCAGTCAGATCTGCCGTCTGCTGGATCAGGGAATCCAGATTATCCTGGTTTCTTCCGGGGCCATGGCCTCGGGTATGAAGAAAATGGCCTTTTCCCGGCGGCCCGAGGCCATCCCCAAACGCCAGGCCATTTCCGCCATCGGGCAGGCCGATCTCATCCGGGAGTGGGAAAAGGCCTTTGAGCGTTTCGGGTACAAGGTCGCCCAGATTCTGCTCACCAGCGAGGATCTGGCCAGCCGCAAACGCTACCTCAATGCCCGCAATACCATGAACACCCTGCTTGAATGGCAGGTGGTGCCCATTATCAACGAAAACGACACCGTCATGGTCGAGGAGATCAAGCTGGGCGACAACGACAACCTGGCTGCCATGATTGCACTGTTGCTGGATGCGGATATTTTTTTCAACCTGACCGACATCGACGGCCTGTACGACAAGGACCCCCGGGTTCATGGCGACGCCCGCCTGATTCCACGGGTGGCCACCTACAGCCGGGACATCGAGAAGTTTGCCGGCGACATCCCCGGTGCCCTGGGAACCGGAGGCATGCTCAGCAAGCTCAAGGCAGCCCGCAAAGTCACGTCCTCGGGGATTCCCATGGTGATTGCCCAGGGTTACCGGTCGGACATCCTTATCCGCCTGGCCGCCGGCGAGCCTCAAGGCACCTTTTTTGTACCCCGGGAACGCAAACTCAACCGCAAGAAATGCTGGATCGGATACACGGTGAATCCCCAGGGGTGTTTGCGGGTGGACGCCGGGGCCGCCAGGGCGCTGCTTCGCAACGGCAAAAGCCTGCTGCCCAGCGGCATTGTCGACGTTCAGGGGCAGTTTTCGGTCGGCGCTGCCGTGAGTGTGGTGGATGACCAGGGGCAGATGATCGGCAACGGGCTGGTGAATTACAACGCCAGGGATATCCGCGCCATCATGGGAATCAAGAGCAGTCAGATCAAGGATCGACTGGGGCAGAAAACTTACGACGAGGTGATTCATAGGGACAACCTGGTGATCACCGGTGAAAAAGAGCAGCGCTGAGGAGGGAATCATGACCATCGAGCAGACCATCTTGCAAATGGCCCGGGACGCCAAAAAAGCCGCTTCCGTTCTGGGGCGGTGCGACACGACGCGCAAGAACCGGACCCTCCTGACAATGGCCGACCTGCTGGAACAGCAGGCGGATGTCGTTTTTCGCGAGAACCGCAAAGACCTGGAACGGGCCGAGGCGGCGGGACTTTCCGCGGCCATGGTGGATCGGCTCAGGGTGGATGATAAAACCATTGCCTCCATGGCCGGTGGGCTTCGCGAAGTGGCGGGTTATGATGATCCGGTGGGTACCATGGGGCCGACGCGGATGCGTCCAAACGGGCTGCGCGTGGCCCGTATGCGGATTCCGCTGGGCGTCATCGGTATTATTTACGAATCGCGGCCCAATGTCACCATCGACGCGGCGGGTCTCTGCCTGAAGTCCGGCAATGCCGTGATCCTGCGGGGCGGTTCTGAAGCCATCGCCTCCAACCAGGCCCTTGCCCGAATCATCGCCCAGGCCCTGGAGTCGACCGGCCTGCCGCCCCAGGCGGCCCAGGTGGTGCCCACCGAGGACCGTGCGGCCGTAAATGCCCTGTTGGCCCAGGAGGAATTCGTCGATCTGATCATCCCGCGGGGCGGGGAGGGATTGATCCGGTTTGTGGTGGAGCATTCCAAAATTCCTGTGCTCAAGCACTACAAAGGGGTTTGCCACGTGTTTGTGGACGAATCGGCCGATCTGGAGATGGCCATGGATATTGCTTTTAATGCCAAGGTCCAACGTCCGGGGGTGTGCAATGCCATGGAGACCCTGCTGATTCATCGTCAGGTGGCGGGGGATTTTTTGCCCGCCATGGCCCGGCGATTCGCAGAGGCCGGTGTCGAACTGCGCGGCTGTCCCGACACCTGTGCCCTTTTGCCCGAGGCCAAACCGGCTGAAGAGGCGGACTGGCCGGCGGAATACCTGAACCTGACCCTGGCGGTAAAGGTTGTCGCGGACATGGACGCGGCCATGACTCACATCGACCAATACGGTTCAAACCATACGGAAGCCATCGTCACCAGCCATTATGGACGCGCTCAGCGTTTTCAACGAGAAGTGGATGCCTCGGTGGTACTGGTCAACGCTTCCACCCGGTTCAACGACGGAGGCCAATTGGGCCTGGGCGCGGAAATGGGTATCAGCACTTCCAAGTTGCACGCCTTCGGACCCATGGGGCTGGAGGAGTTGACCACGAAGAAGTTTGTGGTGAGCGGCGAAGGCCAAATCAGAGAATAACGCCGACGGGTCCGTAAAGCGCCCGATATCTTCGTTACGCAAATCCCCCGTCAGTGCGAAGTACCCGATGTACGCCTCCTTCCTCGGGATTTGCAAGCTTTGATCTCGAACCCTTTACGAACCCATCGAAGACACCATTTCTCCATGGTCCAATGCGTTTTTAGACAGGCAAAACCCGGTAGCGGATATGCGTGCAGGACTTTTCGGCGGAACGTTCAATCCGATCCACAAGGGACACCTGATGGTGGCCGAACAGGTGGTCGAACGGTTTTTTCTGGATCGCCTCTACATCATTCCCTGCCGCGAGCCGCCGCACAAATCCCCGGACTACCTGGCTCCGGCGACGGATCGCGTTCGTATGGTCCGGCTGGCTTTGCCCGGCGATTCCCGGTATCGTCTGTCCGAGGTTGAGATCCGCCGCAGCGGACCTTCCTACACCATCGATACGGTGACCCATTTCGCAGCCGCAGTCGTACCCGGCGCCACCCTGTTTCTGGTGATGGGAATGGACGCATTCCTGGAAATCCACACCTGGAAACGCTGGCTTGAATTGTTCGAACGGGTGCAGCTTGTGGTGGTGACCCGTCAGTTGGACGGGGAAAGTGACGCCGATGCCGACCGGTCGATAATGGACGGGTGTATCCGGGCACGATTGCCCGGCGAATATACCTACGACGAAAAAAAAAGCTGCTGGCAAAATGTCCACGGGGCCTGCATCCACCTGCTGGAAACCCTTCCGGTAGCCGTTTCGTCCAGCCAGGTGCGCCGGCGGATCAAGGCGGGGAGACCCATTGCCAACCTTGTGCCTCCGGCCGTGAAGGCCTATATTGAAGAAAAGGAATTGTATCGATGACCCCGACAAACGATGCGGAACTGGACCTATATGTCAAGGCGGCCCTGGGAAAAAAAGCCAGGGATCCGGTTCTGCTGGATGTAAGCCGTCTGACCAGCCTGGCGGATGCGTTTCTCATCTGCCACGGGACCTCCAACCGTCAGGTGAGCGCCATCGCCGACCACATTCGACGGAGCCTGAAGAAACAGGGCATCAAGCCCCTGAGCATCGATGGTGCCAAAGAAGGCCAATGGGTGCTCATGGATTACGGTCATGTGGTGATTCATGTTTTTTATGAAAGCACCCGCAGCTTCTACAACCTGGAAGAACTGTGGTCCGATGCCCGGCGGATACGAACGGAAAGCATGCAGCAGGCGGTGGACGATGGCGGTGGCGATATGGACGACGAGTTGGACGAATCGATATTTATCGATTAGGGCCGTCCTCCAGACGGTGCTCCCGGCGGTGTGATTGGTCGTCGCAGTATTGAATAAC
This sequence comes from Desulfosarcina widdelii, assembly GCF_009688965.1. Classification (GTDB taxonomy): domain Bacteria; phylum Desulfobacterota; class Desulfobacteria; order Desulfobacterales; family Desulfosarcinaceae; genus Desulfosarcina; species Desulfosarcina widdelii. Next base: position 5,831,695 of record NZ_AP021875.1, read on the forward strand.
CGGTTTTTTTTCGAGGTGAGATTATGACGAATAAAAAAACGCACATGCTGATCATTCTTGACGGCTGGGGCATTGGTGAAAATGAGCCCACCAATGCCGTGCTGGCTGCCGACACCCCTTGCCTGGACCGGCTTGTATCCACCTATCCTTCCACCCAACTTCGATGCTCTGGACAGGATGTGGGACTGCCGGCCGGCATCATGGGCAACAGCGAGGTCGGGCACATGAACCTCGGGGCCGGACGGGTGGTCTATCAGGACCTGGTGCGCATCGACAAGGCCATCGAAGAGGGATCGTTTTTCGAAAACGCCCAACTTTCTTCAGCTATGGAGGGCGTGGCGGCCCGCGGCGGGGCCCTGCATCTCATGGGACTGGTTTCGGACGGCGGTGTGCACAGCCAGCTCACCCATTTGTTCGCTCTTCTTAAAATGGCCCGAAAGAAGGGATTGTCCAAAGTTTTTGTCCACGCCATCCTCGACGGGCGGGACACCCCGCCGGACAGTGGGGCCGGCTATCTATCTCAGCTTCAGGACCGGATCCAGACAATCGGCACCGGTGCGATCGCCACGGTCTGCGGCCGTTTTTTTGCCATGGACCGTGACAAACGCTGGGATCGGGTGGAAAAAGCCTACCGATTGTACACTTCAGGGGATGGGCAACGGGTGTCCGACCCGGTTGCCGCCGTTAAAGACGCATACAGCCGCAAGGAGACCGACGAATTCGTTCAGCCCCTGTCCGTGGTCGACGAAGCCGGTCAGCCGGTGGGGCCCGTCAGGGACGGAGACGGGGTGGTTTTCTTCAATTTCAGGGCGGATCGTGCCCGGGAAATCACCCGGGCGTTTACCGAAAAAGGGTTCGACGGGTTCGCACGGCAGGTCGTGCCGGATCTTGCCGGATACACCACCATGACATTGTACGACGAAACCTTCGACCTTCCAGTGGCTTTCGGTCCGGTTCATCTGGAGATGATTCTGGGCGAAGTGGTCAGTCGTCACGGATTGAAGCAGTTGCGCATCGCCGAAACCGAAAAATACGCCCACGTGACCTACTTTTTCAACGGAGGTGAGGAAACGCCCTTTGAAAACGAGGACCGCTGCCTGATTCCCTCTCCACGGGAGGTGGCCACCTACGATCTCAAACCGGAGATGAGCGCCCCCCAGGTGGCCGACGAGGTGGTTGCCCGGCTGGATTCAAACCAATACGATTTAATCGTACTCAATTTCGCCAACATGGACATGGTGGGGCATACGGGAGTGCTGGAGGCGGCTATCAAGGCCTGCGAAACGGTGGACCGCTGCCTGGAGCGGGTGCTGGAAAAGCTACTTTCCCAAGGCGGTGCGGCCCTGGTGACAGCCGATCACGGCAATTCTGAAAAAATGGCAGGTCCGGACGGCAAACCTTACACGGCCCACACCACCAACCCGGTTCGCCTGCTGCTGGTGGACGACAGTCGCAAAGAGGCCCGCCTGCGGGAAGGGCGCCTGGGCGATATTGCGCCCACTTTAATGGAGATGATGGGGCTGGAACAACCGGAGCAGATGACCGGTCTAAGTCTGCTGCAATCCTGATTCACACGATTCGAGGACCGAGTATTCCGCGCGTTGCTGCGATCCGCATGCTTTTCAGAAAAAGTTTCAGCCGGCGGACAGGGCAATATCGACATTCAACTCGTCGGCTACTTCGACCAGACCTTCTTCCAGAGTAGTCATGGCGGTGCCTTCGGGAATCTGAACCCGAATATCCATCACATACATGGCGGTGCCGCTTTCCGGAGAGGGTTTGACGCTGGACCTGAGGTCCACGATATTGACTCCCTTGAGCGATAGAAATCGGCTGATTTTATAAACGATACCCGAGTGATCCAACCCTTCCACGTGCAGGGATCGGGTGAAAAATCCATTGGTAGGTTTCGCTTCCCGGGGCTCCAAGGGTCGCAGGAAGGCGGAAATGTTTTTCTCCAGTTCCAGGCGGCGGCAGGCTTTGGAAAGGGGGGCGGCAACATCCGCCGACTCGGCGGTAAACAGAAGGATCAGGGTGAATTCTCCGGCCAGCAAGGTCATGGAGGTGTCTTCTAGTTTGCAGCCGTTTTCAAAAAGAATTTCGGTGACATCGGCGGCAATGCCGGGTCGGTCCTTGCCAAAAGCGGTCATGATGAATCGTTGCGTCATGGAATCTCCTGTATGCTGGTTTTATCTACCGTTGGCTATGCCATTTCCCGTTATCCGTCAAGAGATTGTGCCAAGTTAAAAACAGTATAGCGATAATGAACGACGAAAACCGATCCCGACCGGCCGGTGCGAGGAGGTCAACGCAATCCGAAGCCTTGCAAAGTGCCTTTCGCATTCTTGCCCGCCGGGACCACACCACGGGTGAGCTGGCGTTGAAGCTTCGCCGTAAGGGATATGATCGTAAGGCCGTCGATGGCGCGCTTGAACGCTGCCGGGACCTGGGGTACCTGGACGATGCCCGCACCGCCCGGACGATGGCGGACCATCTGGTCACACGGGGATATGGCCCCTTGCGGATTCGCCAGGTATTGGTTCAAAAAGGTCTGGAGGAAACCCTGGTCGAACAGGTCATGGCCGAATGCCAAAGTGAAGACGACCAGGTGCGCGCCGCCCAAAAGGTGTTGGGAAAAAAAACCTCCCGGCTGCATCGGGAAAGTGATCCCTGGAAGCGCCGGCAGATCGCCTACCGGTTTCTGTCCGCGCGGGGGTTTCCCTCAGCCGTCGTGAACCGGGTGATCGACGATATATAACTTTTTGCGGGGGCTACCGGCGCAAGTATGAAAAGTCCGCCTTGGGCCGCCCCACAAAGCAGGAGCGGGTAAATCCGTAGCGTTTGATGATGGCCAGGGCCTGCCGCGCTTCGGTTAAATTGCTGCCGAAATCGAAGAGCCAGTGGCGGCCCTCGACAATTTTCCAGCGGTTATTGATTTTGCTGACCCTAATTTTTACCGGATCGAAGGCCACGCAGTCCTCTCCGGCCATCGGGCCTTCCGGGACCCCGCCTTTGGCCAGCAGATAGGCAAACGATGGATCGAGCCGCCCGACAAAGCAGGAACGGTTCATCCGGTAATGGTTAATGACCTGCAATGCCTTTTGGGCCGCGACCCGGTCGGACCCGAAATCGAACAGCCAATGGCCGCCGTCAACGATCTTCCACCTTCCGTTGATCTGCTCGAGTCCGATCGTCGAAGAATTGAAGGCGATGCAATCCTTTCCCCGTTCCGGTTGTGCCTGCGGCAGGGTCCTTGCGGCGGCCTTAACGGTTTTCTTCCGAACCCATCTGGAGCCTTTGAAGCCGCCGGTGTTTTCCACGGATCGGAGGACGGTGCCCTGATTTTTGACTTCCAGCACCAGCTGCCCGGCTCCGGATGACCGCCCTTTGGGAACGGCGGCCCACTTACCGGTGATGCGGCCATCAAGGATACTGCCGCTGAACACGTTGGCCCAGGCCGGCTGTCCGCTGTAATCGGCTTCGCCGTACCAGTGAAGCTCTCTGCCGATCTGGCGCAGGTAGTAGGTTCCCCCGTCGTTGCAGGACCAACTGCCGGTCAGGTTCGCCCAGGCCGTCGCTATCGGTATCGCCGCCAGGACGATGGCCGTCAGCAGGGTCACTTTCATGCGGCAGCATGTATTCATTTTTACATTACCTCGATTCGTTGTTGCTGGATGACCTTCTGATAACGCCGGCCGATGTGAGCATGGATTCCAGGGCCTCATAGGACAGGGCGCCCACCAGCCGCCGGTCGCCAACCATGAAGGTCGGCACGACGGTGATTTCCATTTCGCGGCAGCGCTGCCAATCCCGGTCCACCGCCTCACGATAGGTGCGCCGATCCAGAACCTTTCGGGCCGCTGCGGGGTCCAGGCCGACGCCCTCGCATATCCGGACCAGGATTTCCGGAAGGGCGATGTTCTCGCCGCGATGAAAATAGGCCAGAAATACGGCCATGTGAAACGCATCGCCCCGCCCCTGGTCCTCGGCCCACTTACCCAGTTCCTGGGCCAGTCGGCTGTTATAGGTCATCTGCCGGTCGCCGAAAGGCAGGTTCAGCTCCCGGGCGACGCGCATCAGGCGGTCCAGTATGGCGGGGATGTCCACCGGCTGCCCGGCGAAAAGGTCCTGCAGGGATCGGCCCTCCTGCGGCGTTTCGGGATGCAGGGGAAATGCCGTCCAGGTGACGGTGATGTCAAAGTTCGCTTCGAGTTGTTCAATACGCCCGGTACTGAAGTAGCACCACGGTCAGATGTAGTCGGAAAAGATTTCTAATGTAATAAAATCATTATGTTGCGTCATCTTTAATCCTTGTCATTTACCTGAAATTTTAGAAAAAAATGGGTTCAAAATAGTTCCCCAATAGTTCCCCAGGAGCCCTATTCGTTCCCCACTTTCAACTTCTTGTCAAGTGCGTTCCTGCGAGCCGACAGGTCTATCTTGGCGTAGTGCCTGACCGATGACAGGTCTTTGTGGGCGGTGGCAAGCTGAACGTCGTGAAGGTTGTATCCGTATTCATTGACCAGTTGGGATGATGATGAATGTTTGGTCCCTTCGTAGAGAGAACACTCAATACCTGCTTTTTTACAATGTCTTATCCACTTGGCATACAGGGCTTGTCTAATGTAATGCTGGCTTTCTCTGGTTGATTTCGGATTGACAAAGAAGAAGGGACTGCCTAACCACCACTCTTGTTTGCGGAGCCAATCAATCCAGGGTTCGTAATCTTTGGCACAAGGGACCAATACTGCTTCACCGGTTTTGGTGGTATTCATAACCTGTCCGTTTACCATAGTGCGATGAACATAAAATACGCCATCTTTGTAATCGGACTTTTGTAGGGCACACGCTTCTGATGGTCTACGTAAGTGATACTTCAGCCAAAATAAAATGGCTTGGTCGTGCTTTGGAAAGGTCCTGATAAATTCCATTTGCTCTGCTTCAGTCAACCACCTTATGTCTCTTGGTTTATCAGCGTAATGATGTGCTTTTGGGAATTCTGGTAATGTATCAATGTAATGATTTGTTTTCGCGTAAATAAGAACCTGCCGAAGCAACTTCATTCGCAGTCGCTTGGTGGTGTTTTTGCCATCCATTTGATTCAAAAATTCAATCAACAATTTATAGTCAATCTCGTGGATACTGATAGGTTTATCTTCAAAGAATGGCTTCAAATGATTTTCAGCGATACTTTCATAACTATCGATTGTGCCTGGTTGAGCGTACGACCTAACGTCAACTAACCACTCATCAATAATTGATGAGACATTGGTCTTCCCTTTCAAGTATCTTTCCAGGTCCAAGACACCACGTTCTTCTTCGGAACGTAGAACGGCTAATAGGCGGTCGGCAAGGTCCTTGCTGGTCAAAGGCAGTCCAAGGTAGTTGTAAATTTTTACTGATTTTTGTCGGTTTTTGTCGTACCAAGAAATGAAGTATTTGTCTCTGTCTTTGCGATAGAGGATTTTTCCCTTCATACATAGTCCTTTCAATTCTAATTTCTTCACGGAGCATAAGTACCCCCTTTATTGTTATGGCAGGCCCTGTGCCGGTCAGTTCCGGTGAACGGCTTTATGCCGTCCGTGGCGTGCCCAGTCGCTCAATGGCGACCTTGTGAAGCCGGAGCATCGCTCCGACTCCTGTTCAGGCCCGAGGTGTTCAGGCCTGATAGTTTTAAGAGATTCCGCTCAATGGGTGTCCGAAATAATCACTCTTGGTGTCCGAAAAACACTGGGCAGGTGTCCGAAAAATGAGTGAAAAAGTAGTAGAAAACCGGACATAGAATAATAAAGAATAATAAGAATAAAAATAATACTATTTGAACGGTTTACTTGTTGATTCTGAAATACGGATTTCTCACAACAAGTATCCCGGTCAATGAGAGTAGTGTACCGCTTGGCTTGATAATGAACTTTTACAAGATGAACTGTAAAATACGCTCGTGTTGCCGGCATACTATGAAGTCCAGTGTTCCGATGTCTACGAATAGAACTGACACAGGAATGAATGATAAGCCCGGCCCGCGTGTATTTTCCTGATAAAGCCAATCTACTATTTCTTTCACATAATCTTGAAGCAGGCATTACACCACCACCGATGGATTCACGGAAACCTTGAATCGGTCCTGGATGAACCAGTGTTCCTTCCTATCCTTGTGAGTTCCGAAAATACAGACAACATAACGCTGGCCATCGAAGGATTCATTCGCGTGGATGATTGCGGTCTTAATAATTCCATCATCTGATAATGTTTTGATGTGGTCTGATACGGTCGATTTACCAATCTTCAATGCCGTGGCCACTACCCGCGTCGGAACACAAGACGCCAGTAATCCCTGCTGGTAATAACGCTGATAAAGATGGTGTGGGTCATTTTTCATTTCCGCCCGGACAATGTAGCGACCAAGCCAAACGTATGTCCTGAACCAACCCTTTTTCATCAGACCATTACGAAATTCTGGATTGTCCAGTACATCGTAAAATAATGGGAAATGCTGGTCGGTTTCGATTTTATGGGTGCTCTTGGCTTTCCCTTTTACCTTCGCCCCAGTTTTTTTCTTATTTGCCCAAATCTTGGCTTTCTGCCGTTCCTTTTCTTTTCTCCAATCCGGGCGACCGAATCTATCAATGTACAAACTATCTGAAATGGGTTCATTACCATCCCAAATTTTATCAGGCATTTCACCATTCCAATACTGTTCTTTTTCCCGCCGATAATACTCTTCAATGGGCACTCTTGGCCCTGTTCTTTGAGTCATACTCCTTCCCCCTTCTTGTTGATTCAGGCGTCTCCTGACGCTCTGGTGCCCCGTAAAAGAAGGATTCGGGGCACTATGGCTATTGATTACTGGGTTTCGACGATACGGACTGTCAAACCGACGTTTTCATAAGGTGCGTATTCATTGATACAGATAAACTCGGCCAGAAAATTCCTGCCAGCATCCATCAACGGTGCGACCTTTTGGGCAACCCGGCTCGGCAAGTAGCCCATTTCATAAATGCCAAACAGGCTGATACGCACAGCGTTGGAGTCGTGTGGATTGTCTGGCTCACGAATAACGGCATATGTGCCGATGTCGGGACATCCCCACTGGCGGATGTTGGACTGGCAGTTGTCGAACGTGACGCCGGCCAACCTTGTGGTCAACGGTTGAAACATAGGTGTTCACCCCCTTTGCCCGCAATTTTTTCGGCGGGCCTGAAAATTATAGAAATACGAAAACACCAATGGATTGACTTATACAGCGTCCGGTGCCTTCAATAACGATTACGATAGAATGGAAAATGATGAGAGAATACGAAATGTCCCGATGATACGGGTAATGTGGGGATACGGGTTGACGTGTATCGTAATTTATCCTATCCGGCATTTTCCTTTCCCACCCTTTTTCAGAACCACCTAAAAGCGGTCAGGTCTCGCAAGGGTGAAACGAAACTCTGCTTATTGATGTTTTGATGTATGGACTTGTATGAGCATATGATAATAACGATTTTCGATTTGTCAAGTATTTGGAAGTAATTTATTCTCATTAGTTCAATTGTAGTGAGAACATTTATTTTTCGTCATTTCTTAACAACTTCAATTCCGGCGTCTCATAAGCCAATGGCGGTCCTTCATCGAAATCTGGGTCTCTATACAGGGACATAATGGACTCGGCCCATTCTATATCACCATCAAAATCTTTCAGCACTTCCTGATATTTGGCGTCGTACTTAACCTGCCTATTCTTCCTGGCAAGTCGCAAGTATCCCAAGCCATAAGTATAAATCTTTCTTATCTTCATAAGTTAATGACTCCATCTGTGAATGGGTTATTAAGTAAATCAATCCCACATCCCGCAGAATCCTTTTTCCAGCGAGAACCGATTACACTTGGGGCAGAGATAGTAGGTCGTGTCAATTCCGCAGATGTATTCCTCCTCTTCAATGTCGTCGCCAAGCAAATCGTCAAGGTCCAACTCATCATCGTCCTCATCTGGATTGTCTGGTTTGGCATCCTTAACAGGCTCTGGATGATTTTCAAGGTCTGGGGCACTGTGAACCGGCCTTCTTTTTATCACTGATTTTCGACGTACTTGCCCAAGGCTTGGGTCGCTGTATAGAACTACATGGATGCCTTTACAACTTGGGCAGTGGAGCAGAACTGCGTTTTCATTGATGCTGACCAACTCCCTACAATCCCGGCAAAGAGCCGGGGCCAAACTAATTCCCTTTTCCCGGTAAATCGGATTCATACCGAAGCCCCACTTTCCATAGGCTTCATAACCGCATTTACATCTGAAATCCGCAAAGGTTCCCATTTTTCAGTCCTCCTTACCGTTTATTATTTTCCAGTAGTCGTCATCTTCATTTTCTATTTCCTTTTGAATACGGTCCTGTTCCTGCCGTTCTCTGCTGATTGATTCAGACAACGGGCCAATTATCATCCAATCCTGCCAGTCGGGACCGTCCCAGAAATCATTTACACCATCGTCTATAAAGTCATCGTACATCCGGCACCTCCTTTTTTCATCTGTTCGATTTCCATCATCACCTTGGCCTTACATTCATGGCAGATGGAATGCGAAATCGGGTCTTTCATATCCTTTGAGGCAAGACATTCTTTTACTCCCATTTCCTTGCTACACCAGGCACACACGATACGATAAATCATTGAAGCCCCCGACATCAAAAAAGGCGTCCAGGGGGCCGTAGAAGCCCAGCAAGACGCCTTTCTTGTTTATTTGATAGGTTGTATTCGTTGAGCCAGAACTTCTCATAGACCGCTTTACACTTGTCTCACGCAACCATTCGGTCGGGAAGCACTAACTCTTCGAGGTTGTTGTAAAGAATCAGGTTCAACACCTTCTCTGTGTCGGCCAGCACTTTCAGGCAGGCAGTATGGACGCTCATTCCCAACTGGGTGGCATACCGTTCGATGTAGCGAAAGTTATTGCCGGTGGTGTCCTCGATGGATTTGCCCACAATCATTGCCAAAGCCGATGCCGATAGTTCAGCCACAATCTCTTGAAGCGGGTCCTGGCCCGGTCGGAGATTGCCCTTCACGATGTGATGACCGGCGTGGGCCAGCTCATGGAAAAAGACGCACTCGTGATTTGTGGCCAGAGAAATTTCCCGCCGGCCGGACGAATATAGGCCGTAGTATCGATAATTGCCTGGAATGGCTTTTACGGAGATGCCCCAATCACGGGCACGGTCCAACAATGGCAGGTCAGGGACTTCGAGGTTTTCGTATTCCAGTGGTTCGCCGTCCGTGTCTTCAACTCGAAACACTGGGGAGACGCCGAAGCCCAACAGTTTGGACTGGTTCTCGCCAAGGTCATCCTCGACGTGCTTGAAATAGGGCACCAGGATGTATAAGGCCTTGGTCCCTTTCTTTACGTAGCGATTGACGCTGTTCCACTGGCGTATGCCACGGGCATCCATTGAGCCCGACAGAAAAACCAATGTGCGGTTCAGCAGGCTCCACCCGGAGCACGGGAGGTCAGGGATTGGAAACATGGAATAGGCGACCGCCTCGGGAATGTCGCCAGATTCAAAGCGTTCGATAATCTTGTTAAGGGTCTCACGGACTTTGGGCTTCATAGGAAGTTCCTTCCCGCCAACGCAAAAGGGCAGTCCTGCTGGATAAGCCGGAAACTGCCCTCTCTTTTGGCTTAATTTGTAGGTTAGGAGATTTTTCCGTACGTACGGAAAACACTTGGATGGTATGCTATTTCCAGCATCTCAACCGGTAATGCTGGTAATATAGGTGTTCGTGGCACGGCTGTTTGGAATCCGAAATTTCGGTAATCCATCCCCGCTGTTCCATTATCCGCTTGGCACGGAAAATGGCGTCTTCGTAGTGGTCGTGTCCATTGATACGGTGCTGGTTCTCAACCAGGTGGGAGTTGTTGATGTTCCGCCACCGACCATCCCCATCACGGATTTTCGGGACGTTCCAGGTGGTGTGGTTGATTGCACGGGCGACAAACTGACAGATTTCAACTGACCTTGGCATTGTGCCTCCTTTCAAACGCAAGAAGGCCCTGGCCAATAAAGACCGGAGCCCTCGGAAATGTATGCCCCATAGGGGGGCGGGTATAAAAAATCAGAGGCGGAATGCCTCTATCTCGCTATACTGGGACCCAGAGACACACACTTTGGTTTAATAGGATTGTATGACTACGATTGAAATTATTTTTAATTCAATATTTTAAGCTTGTTATAAATTTTTTGAGATTTTTTAAGGTGGTTTTAATTTTCCGCTTGACTTTTTTTCGCTTATGCGATTATATACCTATGCTACTTCACGCTAATGCGAAAGGATTTCTTGAATGAAAACAAAATCTAAAAATTTAGACAGACTTCCAAAACACTGGTCCCATCAGCGAAAGTTGTTAAATGAGCTTTTGCTCAATACAGATGCGTATAAGGAAAATGTTAAAAAAGGCCTTCCCTTTTTTACATTAGAGGAACTGAAAGCTTTAAACTCAAAATTCAAAAGTGGAATAACATGGAATGAGATTGATGCCAAGTTGTCACAGAAAGGAATGATTTTTAAAAAGGCAACGTTCAGGAAATATATTCAGGAAAAGAAAATTCCACAAGCTATAGGGTACAGAGCAACAAAAAAAGGTCGTGAGGCTTTTTATCCTTCGTCTACAATTGGGCATATTAACTTTATACAATATATATATCGCATCGCTGATAATGAAATAATCAGTGAAATTTTAGATGCTTTATCCGAAGAAACCATCAATGTTAAAGAGGCCATTGAAGAAAATATCGATAGCGGTAATTTACGTGAATCGGTTTTTTATTATCTACGTGGCATGAGTTTCCCAGATGATGATATTGAAGAAGCAATTGAAGATGTATTACAAGATGACCCAGAATTTAAAGATTTGGTTTTCGTAAAACTCAAAGAGATATATAAAAATTTTAACGATAAATTTAACGAATGGGAGAGTTTACTAACTGATTACGAGATTCCAATATCAAACCAAAAATAATTGAGGATAGCTATGAAAACACAATTTACGGACCATGCGAAAACCCGATTCCAACAAAGGGGTATAAACAGAAGTGTTATCGATTATATATTTCAGTATGGTGATAAAGAACATGCTCCAGGTGGAGCATTTAAAATTTCACTGACGAAACGTAATAAAGCAAGGCTCATTAGTTCTTTAAAAAATGAAATAAAGAAAATTGAACGTTCCAGTGATGTCATTATAGTTCAAAAAAACAACATTATTATAACTGGTTATCATAAATAAGGAGCGAAAAATGTATCCTGCTTATGAAGAAATTCAAAAACCGTTTTTAAAAGAAATAATTAGAAGGGGTGGCAGGACAAGACCTTCAGATAGGAATGAAAATGGATTATCGATGTACGATGCTTTAGCCGATTATTTTAATTTATCGAAAGAAGCTCGTGAAATGACGATTTATGAAAATGGTAAAGCACGGTTTAAATGGCATAATATGGTAAGATGGGTAAGAAATGATTGTAGGAAAAATGGATATCTTGTTTCACCTTCAAGACATGGAATATGGGAAATCTCTGAATACGGCAAAAGAATTTGTAAATAGAATTATGATTTACTGTAGTGTTTTATTATTCGTCCTAACTGTCCATTGTCCATAAACTGTGAACATAAAAATTACAGACGAGCCCAACCATTACTGGCCAGGCTTTCCGTAGGCTTTTCGCCCTGTTTCGGGCTTATTTCAGGCTATTTATTGCTACGGGCGATGTGTTGACCGCCAGACGCAACGGTCCTAAAAGTGTAATCGCCATCCCCCTGTAATCACGCTTATTTTACACTTTTCAGCGTTTTATGACACTTTCGCATTACACTCGTTATTACAGTCGTACGGGTGCCTGTGCCACTCACTTTCAACTGTAATTAGGCCATTGCCTCGGCCATATTATTTTCCGTTTCCTCATTACCTTCATCAGTATCATCGGCCCCACTTTCAACGGCAGATTGTTTTTTTCTTTCTTCAATAAGTTTTGCCATTTTTATCATTCTATTTTCCATTTCCTCTATTGTCATTTGTGACTTTTCAGGTTCTGATAATGCTTTTAGCCATTCATCACACTCTTTACGTTCTCTTTTACGAATGGAAAGTTCGTTGCTCAAACGTTCAATCATACCATCTAATTTTTCTTTTCGGTCTTCGACTTTTTTTATTTTTGGAGCACGTTTTTCAGGTGTTAGTTTTCTAACCTCGTCTATATTTGGTAAAGATTGACCTTTTCCATTGCTCTCTGATTTGGTTTTTAATTTGCTTATTTCTTCTCGCAGTTGCTTAACCGTATAAGATTTTTCAACGGTTGCTTCGATAAGTTTCTTTTTATCTTCGGCATTTTCAACGTATGTCAGATATACTTTATGACTATGGCCCAGTTTTCCGTACGTACGGAAATTATCAAAATCCTTTTCATCGACAGCCAGTTTAACAGAATTATAGAGCCAGGTTTTTGCAGGAGCATAGCCTTCATTATTCAGCCTTTCGAACAGTTCAATTAGAGACCTGTTCTTAAATCGTCTCCCTTCTCTGGCCCAGTCATAATTCCCTGCGTAAAACGTTCCGATGAGATATTGTCCCACTTTCAGCATAGCGTTATTGTCATCTATCAATCCCTTTACGTGGGAGCATGCGGTTTCGACTAAACCATTATCAATTACGGACTCCTGTTCAGGGACAAGCGTAGCATCCAAGAATTGTGCGATGGCATAGGCAATGGCTTGCGATGAAAAATCAATGCTGTCAGCATCACGCACACCTGTAAAAGCGAATTCCAACTGGACGGATTTAACACCTGCAAGGCCAACCTCGGGATTTTTAAAATACTGATTCATGTTGTTGGCACTGGCACCGCGATAATTGCCCGAATTTTCGTTGGTTTCCACGGTAGATATGCCATTCTCTGTGAATAGCCGAACCAATTGATTGGCCTTTTCCGCATCCATCGAATGTCCATTGCCATTGCCCTGGCCGTAGCCAACCAAACACTTGGCATCACCGTAAGCGTATTCCTCTTTTTCCTTGGCAAGATTTTCGTCTTTAATCCCGTGAATCCAAATTACTTGGGTTTTACCAGGTTCATTGATAAAGTTTTTAATTTTTTCCAGATAGTTATGGTGTAATTTCGCTTGTTCCTTATTATTTAAATCTAAAATTTTATCATCTTTACTCGGTTTCTCAATCGTACCATCATCAAGTTCTTTGGGCTTGCGATACACTTGATTGACAATAGCGTGGCAATCGAGTTTCTTCCTGATTTCACGGGTCAATATGCCGGTGTTTTCATCATCGTCTGAATGACCATGCGGTGCGATGAGAATGATATTGGTATTCGTTTTTCCTTCGTGAATTTTGATTTCCAGCAGTTTGTTCGGCATAATAGCCCCCCTTTTGATTAAAATATAGTTGTGAAATCTGGAACTTAAATACAGGAGTAGTGCCATATGCTATATCGCCCAAAACACGCCGAACATTAGAAATTTATGTATAAATACAATATGTTGTATTATTTATAGCGGATGGGTCAGGATATAGTGGTTATACAATGAAAGGATAGAAATGAAGGGCAGTTTATTGGGACGGGGGATTGGGTAGGGTTGGTGGAGTAGGGGGCAGAGCCTTCAGTCCATAGCGGAAGGAAGGCTTCATAGTTCCCCAATTTAGTTCCCCATTCGTTCCCCAAGCCGGGAGTGTGAGTAAAAATTCCCAATGAAATCATTTCATTAGAAGACCACATCAATACGCCCGGTACTGAAGTAGCACCACGGTCAGATGTAGTCGGAGAAGACTTCCAATATCGCATTTTCCACTATTTAACGGCCTTTCTTTCCGGTCTTTCCCAAAAAACTGATAAAAAATCAGGTTTGTTTTTCGTGTCATTTTTTGTGGCTTGATGTCAAGCAATGCATCGAAAAGAGATGCAGTCTCGAAACCTGTTTCGATGCTATGAAATCTCTAACAAGAAGAAAAATGGAAGAATTCTTGATTGAAGATTTTGGGAGGAAATGCCTGCCAAACTGTCTTTCTGCAAGTAGTCGGGATGATGCGGTAAAGTAACAGCTTCGTTGCTCCAGGGGTGGAGCGCCCCATTTTGGGAGCTACAATTAACTTCACTCCAATGGCCGGCGGATATAACCGCTGAAATCCTTGACCACTTGTTCGTAATCGGTGTTGAACCAGGGGCTGGTGATAAAAAAGTCGGCCGTGGCCCGGTTGCAGGCGGTCGGGATGTTGTAAAGCACTGACATGCGCAGCAGGGCCTTGACATCCACGTCGTGGGGCTGGGCCGACATGGGATCCCAGAAAAAGATAAGAAGATCCAGTTCACCTTTGGCGATCATGGCCCCGAGCATCTGATCGCCGCCTAAAGGACCGCTTTTCATCCGGGTGATCGCCAGTCCGCACTGGTCGGCGAGCAGTTTGCCGGTCGTTCCGGTGGCGAATAGCTCATGTTTGGCCAGTGTATCCGCATTCTGGCGGACCCACATCAAAAGGTCCTGCTTGCGCTCGTCGTGCGCCACCAGGGCAATGCGCTTGGTCGCTTTCATTTGTCTATCCCAAATGTTTGTTCTTGATTGCGCCGGTTTTCGAAAATCGCCGGACAGTTGGAAACGGCCGGATTACCGATTCAACAAGAGAGATTTGACGATACTGCTGACGATTTTCGGGTTTTCCTTTAAGCGTCGGGTGGAGTAGCCGAACCAGTGGCGTCCGTAAGGCACATAGACCCGCATGGTATGGCCGGCATCGACGATGCTGCTCCGCAATTCCGGCGTGACCCCGTAAAGCATCTGAAATTCATAGCGGTCCCGGGGCGCCTGGTAGCTTTCGATGAGCTTCAGGGCGCCGTCCACCAAGGCACGATCATGGGTGGCAATTCCCGGATAGATACCCTTTTGCAGCATGAATCCCAGATCTTCGAGGAAGTGGAGATTGATTTCCTCGTGTCGCTGAAAGGCGATGCGCCGCGGTTCTGCGTAGATGCCCTTGCAGAGGCGGAAATTGAGCGGGACGTCCGGGGTGTGCAGGTCCATCAGGCTTTCGAGGTCGCTTCGAGTACGGCGAAGGTAAGCCTGAAGCACCAGCCCCACGTTTTTCGGGAACTCGGCTTTCAGACGGCGGAACAGATCGATCTCCAGATCCACGCATCCGGAGTCTTCCATGTCGATGCGGATGAAATTGTCGTAATCTGCGGCTTTGGCCACGATGTCCCGGATATGGGCATAGCAGACCTCGGCATCGATAAGCAGCCCGAACATGGTGGGCTTTACGGAGTAGTTGCCGTCAATGCCGGCGCCTTGAGCTGTTTCGATCAGGGCCAGATATTCGTCCCTGTTTTTACGGGCTTCATCCAGACTACGGATAAACTCGCCCAGGATGTCAATGGTAGTTTTGATGCCATCGCTATTCAGGGACCGGCAGGCCGACATGGCTGCATCGACGCTCTCTCCGGCAATATAGGACCGGGAAAACAGCCATACGAATCGTTCAGGCAGGAGGGGGATGGTATTGGCGATGAGTCGATTGATCATGGCGCTTCATGCATTGCCGCTTGCCGGATGAAGGTCGTTTTCCTTGAACCTGGCCTGGATGGCGCGGATGAAAGCAATCTGGTTGATAAAAATTTCCACCAGTTCAGGATCGAAATGATTGCCGGCTCCCCGTCTGAGGCTTTCAATGCAGCGGGCTTCGTCCCACGGCTCCTTGTAGCTGCGTTTGGAACTGAGGGCGTCATAGACGTCGGCAATGGCCACGATGCGCCCGAAAAGCGGGATCTCTTCTCCTTTTTTTCCGGGCGCAGGTCTGTTGCCTTTGCTTTCATAGCCGGGCATGGCCTTGCCGGATACGGGATCCACATGACCGGGATATCCGGATCCGTCCCATTTCTCATGGTGGTTCAATGCGATAATGGCGGCCGCTTCATCGTAGTCCGACTGCAGGTTGGAAAAGAGGCGTGCACCGCGAACGGTGTGGCGCTTCATGATTTCAAATTCCTCGAAATTCAGCGGCGCGGGCTTTTTCAGGATCGTATCCGATATGGCCACTTTGCCTACGTCATGGAGCATAGCCCCCATATGCAGGGCATCCCTGGCCTTGTCGATTTCCTTGCGGTCGAGGTTGCGCCGTTTGGCCCACTGTTCGTAAATCTCCAGGGAGAAGCCTGCCACGCGGTTGACGTGGGCCCCGGTTTCCTGGGGGTCGCGCATCTCGGCCATGCGGATCATCCGCAGGATCATTGCGCGGGTCATCTGAGCGCGCTCCAGGGCCACGGAGGCAATCCCGGCAAAATGGAGCATCACTTTTTCGTCGATGCGGCTGAAAGGCTGAATGCGCTTTTCCTGGTCCTGGGCGTTAATGATCTGCAAAATGCCCAGGACCTCTTTCTTGCTGCTCACCAGCGGAATGGTGAGCATGGAGCGAGTGACGTATCCCGAAACTTTATCGTATTTTTTATTGAAGTGATAACTTTTGGTGGGAGGCAGTTTGTAAACGTCCGGGATGTTCAACACCTTTCCCGTGGCTGCGGCAAAGCCGGCGATGCTCATCTCGTCGATAGGAATGGAAAACGTGGAAAAGATCAGCTTTTCTTCATCCGTGAGCCGCTTTTGAAGCGTTTCGTTCTGGGAATGGGCAACATTGAGCCGATTGCCTTCCCGGATGTAGATCGAACCGGCATCGGCATCGACAAACTGGCGGGCCCTCGTCAACACCCGTTCCAGGAGGATGTCCAAGTCGAGTATCCGGTTCAGCTCGATCCCCAGCACCATCAGGGTGTCCAGTTTCTGCTTTTCGCTGAGCATGGCGGTAGTTTTTCCGGGAAAAGAAATTCGCACCCAATCTAACCGGCCGGCGCGTTGCCCGTCAACTCAAAAAAATAATTGATGGTCGACTATGTTCGAGAAGAGAGTGGACTTCCACCGGAAAGGTTGGAATTCGTTCGTATGGGTTTGTTTTTGCCATTTATAGGTGGAAGAACCTTCAAGCGGGTTGACATATACGGTAACGATACCTATTTACTAACACATTCCCAGGGTAGATTCCCGCCCTAACCGTTACCCCGAACAGAAAAGAACATACCATGGCACAGATGCTTTCAACCAAAGAGGTCGCCAAATTTTTGGGAATCAATGAGAAAATGGTCTACACGTTGATTTCCGAAAAGGGACTGCCGGCCTCCAAAGTGACCGGGAAGTGGATCTTTCCCAAGCATCTGGTGGAGCAATGGGTCGAGTCCAACACGGTCAATTACCCCCAGGCACACAAAACGCTGCCCCCCTACGACGGACTGCTCGTCATCTCGGGAAGCAACGATATCCTTCTGGAAAAGACCCTCGCCATTTTCAACAGCCGCTACCCCGGTCATCTGGCCGTTTTCGGCAACCTGGGCTCTGTGGGCGGCATCAACGCCTTGCGCAAGAGCCTTTGTCACATGGCCACCAGTCATCTTCTCCAGGAAAACGGCAGCGATTATAATTTCGATTTCCTGCAGGGTCAATTCGAGCGCATGCCCGTGGTGGTGAATTTCTGCAAACGGGACCAGGGCATTCTTTTGCAGGCCGGCAATCCGGGCAAAATCAAAAGCGTGAAAGATCTGGGCAAGCGGGGTGTCCGGATCGTCAACCGCTCCCTGGCCACCGGCACCCGACTGCTTTTCGACCGCGAACTGAAACGGGCAGGGGTTGCCGGTGAACGCATTACCGGCTACGATAACGAGGTGAACCGACACATGGATGTCGGCCTGGAAATATTGAGCGGCCGAGCCGATGCCGGTCCGGGGATCCGGCCGGTAGCGTCCCTGTTGGGACTCGATTTCTTCCCCTTACGCCAGGAACGCTACGACATGGTGGTGACCCGGGAACGATTTTTCGACCAAGGCGTTCAATATTTTCTCAGCCTGCTGCACGAAAAAGCCTTCATCCAGGCGGCGGAAGAACTGCAAGGCTATGATGTGTCCATAAGTGGCAAAATGATTTTCCCCCATGAGTTGGAGACCGAGGAAGCTGGCCAGCAAGACTGAACCTCGATAGCGACCATCCACAAGCGGCCAATTCCAGAACCTATTTTCCAACGGATCGTTGTACCCAAACACTGTAAACCCGTCACAGGCGACGGGCCATAATTTAAATTTCTTTAACCCGAATACCGAAGTTTGCCTGCAGCCTGTTGCGGAAAAACTTCCAAACTAGAGAGGTATCCTATGAAGAATGCAAAGAAAATATTGGCAAGAACATGTCTGATCGGCGCACTGACCCTTCTGATGGCCCTGCCGGCAATGGCCGCCGACAAAGTGCTGATGATGGCCACCACCACCAGCACCGACAACACCGGGCTGTTGGATTACCTGGCGCCCCATTTCACCAAAGCCACCGGAATCGAACTGAAGTGGACCTCGGTGGGCACCGGCAAAGCCCTCAAACTGGGTGAGAACTGTGATGTGGACGTACTTCTGGTGCACGCTCCGCCGGCCGAAAAGAAGTACGTAGAACAGGGGTTCGGCGTGGACCGTCGGGAGATCATGTACAACGATTTCGTGATTATCGGCGTGGCAGACGATCCGGCCGGCATCCGGGGAAAGAACGTTGTCGATGCGCTGGACGCCATCCGCTCCAAAAAAGCGGTTTTCGCCAGCCGCGGAGACAACTCGGGAACCAACAAAAAAGAGATTTCTCTCTGGAAGGCCGCCGGAGGGGATGTCCCGGAAAAGGAAGCCTGGTACGTTCAGACCGGTCAGGGCATGTTGGCCACCATCAACATCGCCGCTGAGCGCAAGGGCTACACCATGACCGACCGCGGCACCTACATCAAATATGCCGATACCTTGAAAGGCAACCCGCCGTTGAAAGTCCTGGTGGAAGGGGATAAAATTCTTTTGAATCAGTACAGTGTCATGGCGGTCAATCCCAAGCGCTGCACCAGCGCCAAATACGACCTGGCGACGGCCTTTTCCGACTGGCTGGCAGGTGCCCAGGCCCAGGAATTGATCCGAGATTTCAAATTGCTGGGCAAGCCGCTGTTTGTTCCCAACGCAAAATAGATGGACTTTATCCTTGCCGGTTTCATCGAAGCCATCCATCTGCTTTTCGGCGGTGACGGTCAGACCTGGTCGGCGGTCGCCGCTACGCTGAAGGCATCCACCGGGTCCATGGCGACCAGTTTGGTGCTGGGCATCCCTTTGGGATTCGTTCTGGGGTATTTCGATTTCCCGGCTAAACGTCAGGCCCGGCTGCTGGTGGATACGGCCCTGGCCTTGCCAACTGTTTTCATCGGCCTGGTGGTCTATGCCTTTATTTCAAACCGGGGGCCGCTGGGAGAGATGGGGCTGCTTTTTACCCTGCCCGGCATTGCCATCGGCCAGACCATCCTGGCGCTGCCCATCGTTATCGCACTGAGCGCAACGGCCGTGGAGAGTATGGACCGCCATTTGCGGACCCTGCTGGTCTCCCTGGGGGCCGGCCGACGGCAATTGCTTTTCAGCAGCCTGTGGGAGGTGCGCTACGGACTGCTGGCCGCCGGGCTTGCCGCCTACGGCAGGGTGATGACGGAAGTGGGCATTTCCATGATGGTGGGCGGCAACATCAAGTGGCATACCCGCACCATCACCACGGCTATCGCCCTGGAAACCGGCAAGGGAATGTTCGCCACCGGCATTGCCCTGGGTCTGGTGCTTATCGGCATCGCATTTGCCGTTAATGTTTGTCTGTCGTTTTTGAGAAAAAAATAGAATGCCGGATGATCAAGAGGAGTCCCACGCGGTGCCCGATCCCATCTACCGGATTGAAAAACTAATCCACCGTTACAACGGTCAACCGGTCCTGGAGATCGACCGGTTGACGGTCGCGCCTTCTTCCATTCTGGGGCTGGTGGGACCCAACGGCAGCGGGAAAAGCACCCTGCTGAAGCTCATGGCATTTATTTTCCAGCCCACCGAGGGCCGCATCCTGTTCAAAGGGGAACAGGCCTTTCCTTTTGACGAAGCCATCCGCTCCCAGGTGACGCTTTTGACCCAGGAACCCTATCTGATGAAGCGCACGGTGTTCAACAACGTCGCTTACGGGTTGAAAGTCCGCGGCGAAAGAGGAGATTGGCGCCAGCCGGCCCATGATGCCCTGAATCTGGTCGGGCTGGATGCCGAGACTTTTTCCCGGCGGCAATGGGATGAACTGTCCGGCGGCGAGGCCCAACGGGTGGCCCTGGCGGCCCGTCTGGTGTTAAAGCCTTTAGTGCTGCTGTTGGACGAACCTACTGCCAGTGTAGATGCCGCTTCCAGCGAACTGATTCGCAGCGCCTCCCTGCGGGCCCGCAGCGAATGGGGTACCACGTTGGTGATAGCCAGCCACGACCGGCAGTGGCTCCACGATGTTTGTGACGAGGTGATCCACCTGTTCAAGGGGAAACTGGCCGGCAGTGGCAGGAGCAACATGATATTCGGGCCCTGGGCTCGCGAGGATGATGAGGTTTACGGCAAAAGGCTGGACGACGATCAACGGCTTTTGGTATCCGTGCCGCCGAGCGCCGATGCCACTGCCTTTCTTGATCCGGGTGACATCCGGATTCTCGGCGAAAGGGAAACTGTTGACAACTCCACTACAAAAGTTGTCCAAGGAACCGTCATTCGGCTTGCCTTGGAGAAGAGGAGCGGTAATTTGTTCGCCGATGTGCGCATCGGATCATTGATCCTGGTGGTGCGGGTCGCCGAATCCCGGCTGGCAACCATGACCCTGCATCGGGGATGGCCGGTCTCCCTTGCGTATCGCCCTGCAAATATTCGCTGGCGGTAGTTTTTAGGGAGATTCTGCACCGATGCTCAACCGCGACAACCTGTTTACCTGGCCACCGGCTGTCTTTTTCTGGGCGCTGATCTGTGCCCTTTTGTGGGGAAGCGCCTTTCCCCTGGTAAAGACCGGAATCGTTATGCTGTCCATCCAGGACAGCACCGGAGGAAAACTGTACTTTGCGGCTTATCGTTTTCTCCTGGCCGGCCTGATGATATTCGCTGGCGTAAGGCTTTCGGGAAGATCTGTAAGCTTGCCCCGTCCTGGCGATTATGGTGCCATGGCCATAACCGGCCTTTTTCAGACAACCCTGCAGTACACCTTTTTCTATATTGGATTGTCCAACACCACGGGGGTGAAGGCGTCTATTATCATCAGTGCAGGTTCCTTTTTCCTGGCGCTGTGTTCTCACCTGCTGTTCAAGGACGATCCGATCACTTCGCGAAAAAGTATCGGGCTGATATTCGGTTTTCTGGGCATCCTTCTGGTCAACCTGCAGGGGCATGGATTGGATTTCCAAGTAACCTTAACCGGCGAAGGATTCATCCTGCTGGCGGCCATCTCATCCACCCTGGCGCTGGTGGTCGTCAAAAAAGTCTCCGTGCGCGTCTACCCACCGCTCATGTCCGCTTACCAGCTAGTAATCGGCGCACTGATACTGTTCCTGCTGGGGCTGTTTCTGGAACCTCCTTCGATGATGACATTCAGCGGTCCGTCACTGGCGTTGCTGCTCTATCTGAGCTTTCTGTCCGCAGCCGCTTTTTCCATATGGTACCTGCTCATCCGGCACAACCGGCTTTCCAGTATAGCTGCATACCGTTTTCTCATTCCAGTATGCGCCGTACTGCTTTCCGTTGCGCTGCTGGAAGGCGAACACCTCGAGTGGCCGGCCCTGGTGGCACTGGTACTGGTCTGTCTGGGGATCGTACTTACATCGCGTGAATAGGCATCGAGCAAGTAGGTTTGACAGAATCGAGATTTCCTATACGAAAGCTTGACCAATCCATTCGATTCGACTATTTTTTCAATGATGACAATACGTACGGCTATAAGAGAAGAGCCAATGCCTGAACCGCATCCAAAAAATTGGCGTCCATTTTTCCCATGCTTCGTTTTTCTGTGGCTGACCGCAATGACGGCAGGCTGCATCCAACAGCCGGTACAACCCTGTCCCGAGGTTCCGGACTGTCCGACCTGTCCCACGGAAAAAGCCGACCGGTTGGCTGGCGAAAATCGCACGCTTCAAAAAGATCTTGTCTCCAGCCGCTCCGAAATTGAAGATCTGGAACGCAGGGTTGCCGATCTGGAAATTCAGTTGCTGCAAAAAGAGGCCCTGAATATCGAACTGCAGCGTCGCGCCGTTTTACGCCAGCAACGGCTGGACAGCGCCATCACCGAAGTTGTGCGGACCAAGTCCAAACTGCGTACCGTCGAAAGCAAAGCGGAAGCGGCATCCACCATTGCCGAAGCGGAGATCGCGGTCAAATCTCTGCAAAGTCGTATCGATAACGACGAGAATAAGGATCAAATCGAGGTGCTTGAAAAAGCCAAGCGCCTGCTTGGCCAGAGCACCGCTGAATTCAAGGCGCGGAATTTTGGCGGTGCGCTTTACCTGGCCGTGCAGTCGAAAAACCAGGTCGCTTCGGTAGGCGGCCAGTTTCAAGGACGCGATGAAGGCGACAGACTGATCGGTGAGACCGCATTCGCCCATCCCCTGCGGCTAAAGGTGATCAAAAACACCAACCTGCGGACAGGACCGGGACTCAACTACAAGGTGTCCAATACCCTGAAAAGCGGTACAGTGATCGTGGGGCATGGTTATAAAGAGAACTGGATCCGAATCGACACGGAAAATGACCAGACCGGCTGGGTCCATCAATCTCTGGTCACGGCCCGATAACCTGATCGCGCCCGTTGGCCTTGGCCCGATAAAGGGCATCGTCGGCCCGCTTGAGGATCGCTTCCACACTGTTATCGTCATCGTGGCATACCGCCACCCCCACGCTGAGCGTCATTGAGAACTCCTCGCCGTCATTGTTGAATTTGACCCGGCGGATCGTCTGGCGGATGCGCTCGGCCATGTCCATGGCACCATCGATGGCGGTGTTGGGAAGAACGACAACAAACTCCTCACCTCCGTACCGCCCGACATGGTCGCACGCCCGCACCGATTCGACCATCGCCTTGGCAATGCTCCGCAGTACGGAATCGCCGGCAAGATGGCCGTAGGTATCGTTGACGGACTTGAAATGGTCGAGGTCGGCGATCAGCACGGAAAAGGGTGTCCCGTAGCGTTGGGTTCGGATGAACTCCATGTCGAACAGGTCCATCACATGTTTGCGGTTGAATATCCCGGTAAGACTGTCCGTGATTGAAAGCCGATGAAGTTCCCGATTTTTCTCGATCAAGGCCTCGTGGGCCTGCGAGATTTCTTCCCGCCCGCGCCGCAAACTGGCCACCATGTGGTTGAACACTTGGGTCAGGTAGCTCACCTCGCTATTGCCGTGGACGGGGAGATCCACCTCCAGATCGCCCGAGGCGACCTTGCCCGCTTCTCCGCTGAGGCGTTGCAGCGGTTTCACGATGCTATGGCCCAGCAGATAGGCGAACAGGCCCATGGCCATCAGCAGGACGCAAACCAGTACGACGGTCCAGGTTCCCAGCCGCACGATGTCGGCATAGGCCCCCGATTTTTCCATCTCCGCGACCACGGCCCAGTCTGATGACGGGACCATGGCCCCCAACCCCACCACCTTTTGATCGCGGTGGCTGTCGTACTCAACCGGCAACCGGGAAAAATCAACGCCCGCAGCCAGCGTTTTTGCCGCCAGATCGGATCGTGACGATCCGTCAAAGTCCGGGGCAGAAGTGGCGATGAGGGTTCCCCTGGCATCGGTCAGATAGATTTCATCGGTGCTTTTGGAGGCCTTGCGTCTGAGTATGTTTACCAGGGAGGCCAGGTCGGTCTTGGTTGCCAGGATGCCCAGGCGTTTATTGTCGGGGGATTTGATTTCTTCGGCCAGGACAACCACCCGTCGTTTGAGGGTGGGATCCCAATAGGGTGTTCCGATGACCGGTTTCCCCTCTTCCAACTGCTGGAACCATTGATCCGGCAGGTTGACGACGGGAGTTTCGGTACCGCTGCTGACAAGGGACTCTCCGATCATGTTCACCAGGATCAGTTCGCGATAGTCCGTAAATTTCTGGCGGACCGATTGCAGGTAGGCCTTGACCCGGTCCAGGGCGACGAGTCGTTCGATATTGTCCTGCTGTTTCCCCAGTATCCGCTGAAGGTTTTCGGAGACGATATAGGAACTGGAAAAGACCTTCAGATCGTAAAGCCTCGCTTTGAGCCAGAAGTCCACCTCCCCGGCGGTCTGGGTTGTCGTGTTGTAGAGCTCGTTGGCGATTTTGTTGTGGAGAAGTTTCCGGTTCTGGGCATAGGAGAGGGCGCCCAGGGTAAGGGAAGGAATAATCGTGGCCAGCAAGGCAAAAAAGATGATTTTCGTCTTGATGCTTTGCAGTCCGGAAACCTGGATAAAGGAAGTGTTTTGTTGTCCGTCAGTTCCCAAAAACCACCTCATCCCGAAAGGCTGAAGTTTTTATCGTTGGCTGTCAACATGCCGAAAGGGGCACGCTCCATCGATGATGGAAAGGCCGGAAAAAACGGCAGGCAGAATATGACAGTCGGATTTGCCCTTGTCAACCGTGAGATGGCGGCAATCCCGGATTGATTCTGCATCCGGTCGGCAATGAAAAGAGGACCTTGAGAAAAAGGCAAGGGGCGGGGCTCGACTTTTTCGACGGTCAGAAACTATAACCGATGGATACGTGCAGCCGTCCGGCCGACTCACCCTCCTCCCGGTCCAGTTTATATCCGTAGAGCAGTCCCATGGGGCCGATGGGCGTAATGTAGCGCAGGCCGAGGCCGACGGACGATCGCCAGTTGTCCGAACCGAAATCCTCCTGGGTTTCCCTGACGGTGCCGGTATCAAAAAAGGCTGCCAGTTCGAAATTATAACCCAAATTGATGCGCACTTCCAGGCTGCCCACCATGGCCAACTGTCCGCCCAAGGGATCTCCGTCTATATTGAAGCGCAGCAGGTTTTCGTCGTACCCGCGCACGTCCTGGATGCCGCCCAGGAAGAACAACTGGTCGTCGGGGACGTTGCTGGTGTCCGAATAGGAAATGACCTTGCCGAAACGGGCCAGGCCGGCGAAGGTGAGCCGCTCGATAGGCGTCAGGTAATAGCGCGTGTCGAACTGGTAGCGTACGAAATCGTCCAGTTGATTCTGGATTCCCTTGGAAAGGTCCACGCTGAAGGAGGACAAAAGACCCTCTTTCGGCCGCACGAAGTCGTCCCGACTGTCGTAACGGACAAAAGGCGTGGTCACGAAAATGGTGCGTGTGTCTTCCTCGGTCTCATCGGTGGAGGAACGGTCGTCGGCGCTGAACTGGTCCTTTTTTTCCAGACGAAAGGTAAGGGCAGTGGTCAGGTGTTTGCCCCAGTCCTTTCCGAAGGTCAGCGATCCGCCGCTGGTGCGGGTACCAAAGGGTTGGTTGAATTCGGTAAGTTCCTCGTGATAGGCGCCGAAGGTCGCCGCGATATGGGTTCCGAACAGTCGCGGCTCGGTCAGGCGGCTTTCCACCTTGAAGCCGGTTTCGCTGACCTCGCCGCCGGCCCACAGATCCTTGGCCAGCCCGAAAAGGTTGTGGTCGCCAACTTTGGTTTTGCCGTAAAGGCCGCTGTCCGATTCGTAGCCGAGACTGAATTCTGCATAATAGGGCTTAGCCTCCTCGATTTCCACGATCTGAGTGACCGTATCCGCCTTTTCCTTGAGCCCGATGGTACGATAGTTGACATCGTGGAAGATGGACAGGTCCCTCAAACTGCGCTGGCCGTCGTTCAGGGCCTGCAAGGAGAGCAGGGTGCCGGGCTCATGGGCCAGTTCGCGGCGGATGATGTGTTCCTTGGTCCTCAGATTGCCGGAAATGAAAATCTCGCCCAGGGTGACCAGTGGACCGGGATCGACGGTATATTCAACGGTTGCCTGGGTTTTGTCCGCATTGAACGCATCCTTGGCCGCGACCGTCACATAAGGGTGCCCTTTTTCGGAGACCAGGCTGGCGATGGTTTGCTTGTCGGCCTCCAGGGCCGATTGGCGAAACGGCTCCCCAACTTTGTGGGCCAACCGGGGCTTGACGTTTTCTTCGATAAGCCCTTCAACCGAGAGCCCCTTGATAACGACGGATTCCACCAGTGTGCGCGGGCCTTCACTAATTTCCACGTTCACCCTGGCCTGGGTTTTATCCGCGCTGAGATCGACCTTGGCGTTCACGTCCTCTTCCTGAAACCCTTCCCGCATGTAAAGGGTGCGCACCGCGAAAACGTCTTCTTCCAGCGTTTCGGGCACATAGGCGCCATCGTGTAGCAACCCGGGGAGGCGGGTGAGCATCTGTTTTTCGATCTTTTGTTCTTCAATGGAATGGTTGCCGCTGATGTGGACGCTTTCGACTTTTGTTTGCGGACCCTCGTGAATGGCAAATTGCAGCAATGTGGTGGGAATCGGGGCGTCAGGCACCGGGCTTTGTTTCACCTCTACGCGGGCCTCGAGAAATCCATCATCATGATAGCGTTGCTTGATGTTCGATAGGGTTTTTCTGACGCCTCTGTTCCTGCGGTTGCCAATGCTGTAGATGGCCACGTCCTTTTTCAGGGTGAACGTCCAGAATCGATGATGGCCCACAAAGGAAACCTCGTAGCGGGGGCCTTCGTCGATACTGACCATGACATCCACATGGTGTCCGTCCTCGGTTATTGCTGTGCGGTAGGATAGTGCGGCATCGGCAAAGCCTTTGTGCCGATAGTAGGACAGCAGGCTGTCCATGTCTTTCTTCAGCCAATATTTGCTGAATCGACCGGTGGGCCAGAGCGTATTTCGCCAAACGCGCATGTGCAGCTTCAGCATGGCCTTGGATAGCCCCCGGCGGCCTTCGAAGGTCAAATTGCCCAGCCGATAATGGGGGCCTTTGGTGATGTCGACGACGATCACCGCGTTTTCGCCCTCGTCGTGCGGCAGGACCTCGACCGACACTTTAGGGTCGATGTAGCCCGCTTTTTTGTAGCGCTTGACGACAGCCTTTTCCTGCTCGGAAAGATCCTGCTCCGTATAAGGGTCGCCGGGATAGAGGGTCATCTGGTTGAGGATGTCGGCTTCGAAAATGGGTTCGTTGCCGTGGATGCGGATATCCTCGATGGTTTGTTGAGGGGTCAGGGTAACCACCAGAATCTCGCCCTCGGGCGTTGTGCGCGAATCCACATCGATAGCGGTGAACCGGTTGGAAAGCCGCAGGGCGTCGATGGACGTCTGGATGGCGTCCTCGGTGAGGAAATCGCCTGTTTTGATGGCAATCAGCTGGCGGGCCAGGGCCTCGTTGTCGCCTATCCTGTCCGGCGGGGCCTTGACGATGACCTGGATCCCAGCCACGACCATGCCGACGCCAACGGTATCTTTGGTATGAACCGGCTCCAGGGCGTCTTGTGCGGCAGGAGCGGGCAGCGCGTACAGCAGTATCGCGGCTAACGCCGTCCACCACCAAAAAATCAGTATTATACCAGACTTTCGGTCCATTTCCGGTTTCACCTGAATTCGATGCGGAAGGTCAACTCCGATCCGTAAATGCCGTCACTGCCCTGGAAACCGCTGACCAGGATGTTTTCCAGCAGCTTGTATTCGGATATGGCCCGCTGGACGATTTCGCCGTCCTTGGATTCCACGGCGTATTTGACGGTCATGCGGTCGGACAGGTGTTTTCCCACGGTGACCTTTACCCCGTTTTCCTCATCGTCGTCGCCGCTTTCCTCCACTTGCAGGATGTCCACCCCGGTGCGTTTCTTGATATCCTCGCCAAATGTGCTGGCAATCATTCCCGCCATGATCTGTGCGTTGCTGCTCTTGGTGCCACCCTCGCCGTTTCTCAGTTCGCCGCTGGTTCGGCCCAAAAGAATCAGGGAGAGAATATCCGCCTCGGTCTCGGTGGGGTTGGAGGTCATTTTAAGCTCCAGGTTGTCCGGCGGTCCCTTGATGGACAAGGTGATCGTCCAGCTGCGGATCGTGGCTTCGCTGGTGATGTCGATCTCGGCTTCGGTTTTGTAAGGATTGACGAAATCGATCACGCCCCTGGTCACCTCAAAGATCTTTTCCTGGAAGGTGATGGTCCCCTCCTTGACCTGAGCCCGGCCGCTGACAACGGGGCGGGCCAGGGTTCCGCCGAGGTTAAGATCCGGGCTGATTTCGAGATCGGCGAGGTTGTTTTCCACGGTAAGGGGTTTTCGGCTGCCGATGTCGATGTCCAGCTTGACCGTTTTAAAGTAGGGGACGGACAGGGGCGCGGACTCCGGACGAATCTCGCGCTCGCGCGTGGTGGCAAGTTTGAGCAGGCTGATCTTCACGTCCTTGTAGTAAACGCCTTCCAGAATCAGAATTTTTCCGCTGGCCTCGGCGACCCCGTCATGGCCCGTGATGTCGATATCCGAGTTGAGCAAAAGGGAAAGCGTGTCGGGAACTTCCAGAGGAAGGGCCTTGGCCTTGATCCCTATGCTGACATTCGTTGGCGAAAACTTCTCATGGCCGATGGTTCCGTCAATACCGAAGGAGCCGGTGTCCAGGAAACCGCCAATGTCCCGAAACCGGATGGTGTCACCGGAAATCTCGACATGGCCGTTCAAGTCGTGAAGCTTCTGGGACAGACCGGGAATCTCCATGGCGACGGCGTCAAGGTCGATGCGACCATCGATCCCCGGTGCCTGTGCGGTGCCGGATATCCTGCCGTTAATGGCCACGCTGCCGGTGGCGTCTTCCAGGTCGGGAACGAAGGCGCCGGCGGCGGCAATGGGCAGATGCCCGTCGATCCGCATGTTCAGGCTGCCGTTCAGGTTGGCTTCGCCTTTCAGGGAAAGGTCCCCGGTGGTTAACAGACGCATATCGAATTCGGGGATGGAAAGGGTACCGTCTTCCAGGCTCATACGCAGCCGGTCGGCCTCGACCAAGGATATTTCATGTGAAAAAAGATGCAGGGCGTCAATGGCGACGTTCGCCTTGAGATGAGGCGTATCGTGAATGTTGCCGGACGCGCTGATCCGGCCGGAGAGGTTGCCGCTGAGGTTCTCAAGACCTGCAGCCTTGAAATAGGCCGCTGTCTCGGTATGATCGAAAAGAAGATCGGCTTGAAAATTCCCCTGCCGCAAATCGCAGGCCGCATCCAGCCCGAAGCCGACATCGCCCCTGGCCTTGGCCCGCATGTCGCTAAGGCCAAAATCAAGGTGCATATCGTGCATGGCTGCGCCATTGCCGGTGATGTCGGCAAGGGTTAAATTGCCGCTTACCTCCGGGTTTTCGAGGGTCCCCCGAGCCGTGGCCGTGGCGCTCAGCCTGCCGCCGATGGGAGTCTTTTCCTTAAGGGCGTTGATATCGGCAAGATCGATGCCGTCTGCGTTCAGTCGGATGTCCAGGTTACGGTCCATTCCCACCCAGCCGTCCACATCGATGGTACCCGTAGACGCGAGTTGCGCTGCAAGCCGGTCAATCCATAACCTGCCCGGATCAAGACGGCCGTCCAGGGAAAGCGCTTCGAGGGATTGGCCGCCAATCTCGATTTCCTTGCCTTTTAAGGAGATGGTTCCTTTGGGGGCGCTGAGATTTCCAGCGAGCGCCGCCCGCAGGCTGAAATCACCCTTGGCCAGATCAGTGAAGATTTCCGGGTCGAGGTGGTCGGAAGAAAGGTCGACGGTGAACGACGGGTCATCCATGGGCTGGGTGGTGCCGGGGAGAAAGAGCTGCATGTCGCCATGGGCCGAGAGGGTTGAATCCTGATTGGCCAGTTTCAGCCGCTGAACATGAAGTGTGCCATTGTTCCAGATCAGATGGGTGTCAAGGTCGCCGATGGTAATGCCCTGGCGGGCCAGGGAGGTTGCCTTGAGAGTAAGGTCGCCCTGCAGCGCTTTCAAGGGGCCGTTTATGGCCAGCCGTCCATTCAAGGTGCCATCCACGGGCGGCGCCGCAGGCATAAAATCGGCGGCTGAAACAGCGGTGAACGCGAACACCGCTTCGGTGGAGGTATCCGAATCGATCCGAAAGCTGCCGGGTTGGAGGCGCAAACGGCCGCTGCCCTGAATATGGGATTGGTTGTTTTGCAGGGTCAGGGCGGAAAGCTTCAGGTGGCCTTCGGTGTCCATGTCGGCTTCAATGTTCAGATCGCCCAGGGCGTAAGCGCCGGCACTGAGGTCGGCGGCCGACAGGTTCAGCGCCAATTGGGGCCGGTCAAGGGATCCCTGGGCGTGTACGGTGGCGTCGACGGTGCCCCTGGCCGCTTCGACACCGGCAAGGGCCAGAACCGGTGCGAGATCCGTGGCATCGACCTTGAGGTCGGCGAGCAGGTTCTTGGCCTGAATACCCAAACGGCCTGTGCCGATCAGGTTCAATCCTCGGGTAGCGGCGGTCAATTGATCGATGAGCGCCGTTCCCTGTTCCAGGCGCGCCGTCAGGCTCAGGTTGGCATCCATGGGCTGGATTGCCGTATTGGGGGCAGACAGGCGCTTCCCTTTTGCATCGAGTGTCAGCCGGGCAGCCATAGCCGAAAGGTCGATCCCCGTGCCTTCGAGGTGCGCCTTGCCGTCAAGGGCGCCGCCGATTTCAGCCTGTGGTACGACCCACGGCGCCAACTCCGGAATATCGAAATCTAGATCGAGGGTATAAGCAAGGGCATTCAGGTCGGCCGGTGGGGTAAGAAGGTCCGATGGAAATGCATCCTTTAGATTTACCGTCGCGTCAAGGCCGATGGTGCCGCCGGCAAGTTCTAGTGCAGTGTCGCTAATGGTGGCCAGGCGGTCTTCAAGGTTCAGCAACAGCCGCAGCCGATCCACCGGCCTGCCGGCCAGAAGGCCCTTATCCATTTTCAGATCCAGCTTGGCCATAGGGTTGGCCACGGAGCCCTTGAAGGTCAGGCCAGCCTCGATCCTGCCGCTGTAATCGCCTGAACTCGCCAAAACGTTCACGATCTCGGCAAGCTCGCTCTGGATGTCGAGCGACGCGTCAACGAATGGCTGGGTGGTCAGCGCCGTCGCGGAGCCTTGAAGATTTGCCGTGGTGTTGCCGGCGATGATGCGAAGGGTTGTCAGTTCCAAGTGGTCGCCGTCCATCAGTGCCTTGATGGCGAGGTGCGTTTGCGGCAAGCAAAGGGCCGTTGACCCATATTCAATGCGAGGCGCGTCTAACGAGAGTTCGGCCTTTCTTGCACCGAGATTGCCGGCACCGAGAAGGGAAAGGTCGTCCAATTGAACCTTGATACCGCCATCCATCGTTTTAAAAGAGAGGCGGCCACCGGAGAGGTGCAATGCGTCGCAAACGATATTGACGGGCAGGCCGCCGCCTTCCTTCGGAGGCGCCGCTTCGGTTTTTTCGGATTCGGCAACCGCAACCGCGGCCATCAGATTCAGTCCCGCGGCCTTGTCCTGGATCAGATCCGCCCAGGGGGTTTTTAGGTCAATATTCGTGATGCGGACTTCACGGCGCAGGAGCGGCAACCAGCGCAGGGTGACGGAAAAACGGTCAACACCCGCTACCTTCGTTCCCTGCGGATCATATAAGGCAACCCCGGCCAGTTCAAGGCGCGGTGCGATCAGCGAAAGCCGGATCTCCTCAAGGGTCACCGTGCCGGCAATCACCGTGTCGATTCTGGATTGCAGCCAATGACGACCGGACCTGGAACCGATCCAGGCGGACAGGCCGCTAAAAACGATCGCACACCCGACCACAAGGGTCAAAATGACGATCAGGATGGGCTTGCGTATTGATTTCATGACACAAAAAACCGCCTTCGGACAAATGGATCAATCACGAAAGGCGGTATCGGTAAAGTAAGGGGACGCTAAATTACCCCCTGATCCAACATGGCGTCGGCCACTTTGACAAAACCGGCGATATTGGCCCCCACGAGATAATTTCCCGGGTGGCCGTAAGCCTCTGCGGCAGACAGGCAGGTGTCGTGGATGCCTTTCATGATGATTTTAAGCCGCTGCTCCACCTCCTCGCCCAGCCAACTCAGGCGAATGCTGTTCTGGGTCAGTTCCAGACCCGAAACGGCCACGCCGCCCGCGTTGGCCGCCTTGCCTGGGGCATATAGGAGGCCCTTGTCGATGAAAATTTCCTGGGCTTCTTCGGTGCAGGGCATGCTGGCGCCTTCGCAAATCATTTTGACATTGTTGTTGATCAGGCGGTAGGCGTCGGCCTTGTTGATTTCGTTCTGGGTGGCGCAGGGAAAGACGCATTGCACACGGTGACGCCAGAGAGGGTTCTCTTCCTGGGCTGGGTCGGCCGCCGTGAAGCTTGCATGGCTGTATTTTTCGGTATATTCGCCGATGCGCCCCCGACGGATATTTTTCAGGCGCTGGATAAAAGCGAGCTTTTCCGCGTCGATTCCCTCTTCGTCATAAATGTGACCCGACGAATCGGACATGGCGACCACTTTGGCGCCCAGTTCGATCAGTTTGCGGACGGTGGCCTGGGCCACATTGCCGGAACCGGATACCAGGCAGGTTTTGCCCTCCAGCGTATCGTTGCGGCGCGCCATCATCTGGGCGGCAAAATAGACGCAGCCCAGCCCGGCCGCTTCGGGTCGAATCAGGCTGCCGCCCCAGTTCAAGCCCTTACCGGTGAGCACGCCGGCAAATCGATTGTCCAGTTTGCGATACATACCAAACAGATAGCCGATTTCGCGGGATCCTACCCCGATATCTCCCTCAGGGACGTCCGTGTTCGCTCCGATGTGGCGGAACAGTTCAGCCATGAAGCTCTGGCAAAAACGCATGACTTCATCGTTCGACTTTCCCTTGGGATCGAAATCCGAGCCGCCCGCGCCACCGCCCATCGGCAGGGTCGTGAGAGCATTTTTAAAAACGTGTTCGAAGGCCAGGAATTTGAGGATGCTCTGGTTGACGGAAGGATGGAACCGCAGCCCGCCTTTATATGGACCGATGGCGCTGTTCATCTCGATGCGAAAGCCCCGGTTGACCCTGACCCGACCGCCGTCGTCCAGCCATGGAACGCGGAACGTGATGATCCGCTCCGGCTCCACAATCCGCTCCACAATCCCGTGGTGGCGGTATTCGGGGGTCTGGTCCAAGACGGGTTTCACGCTGCTCATCACGTTGCTGACCGCCTGCATGAATTCAATTTCGTTGGCATCCCTGGCCTGGGTTCTTGGGGGAATTTCGGTCATATCGGTCACCTTGGGGAAAATGTCGGGTTTTCAGTGGTCAATGCGCCTCAATTTAAGGTATCGGCAAAAAATCTGCAAATTCTTTTTAATCCTGTTTTGCCAAAAAACCGGGGGCCGTGGAAAGTCGCGATGACAAAATTCCTCGGTCCCGTGGGACGAAGCGTAACGCAGATATATGAATTTTTAATAAATCGTCAAAAAAAACTATTGTTTTCCGGTAAAGCGGCCAATAATATATATACGAGACAGCCAGAAAAGGAGTCACGATCATGAAAATCAATGGAACCGACCTTCAGTCCGTACTCAATGTCTACCAGAGCAACCAGGCTCAGGCAAAACAAACGCAAGCAGAGGATCGTTCCCAGGCGTCGACGGAAACCGTTGTGCAACAGGACCGCCTGGATTTAAGCCAGCAGGGACAGGCTATCGCCGATGCCCAGCGGGCCATCGCAGCCGTTCCGGATGTAAGGGAATCGCTGGTGGAAAAGATCCGCATGGAAGTGGAAAACGGAACCTACAATGTAGACCAGCAGAAGGCCGCCGAGGGCATTTTGAGGGAATCCATGGTCAATCAGGCGGCCATGATGTAGCCGGTTTTACTTAAAAAGGGCGAATCCGGGAAACGGCTTTTGGCCGTTTCCCTTTTTTTTACCCAAATGCAATTCAATCGGGTTCTGCCATCACACTGCAAAGGGTCTCTTTCAAGGCCTTCATTTCGAACGGTTTGTGGATGAACTCGTCCGGAGGGGTGACGTCGGCAAACCGGTCTTCGATCTGCTGGCGGGTATAGCCGCTGACAATAATAACTTTCTGGTCGGGCCGGATTTTTCTGACCTGCTGCATGGTTTCCAGGCCATCCATGCCGGGCATGGTCAAATCCAGCAGAATACAGTCTATGCTCTGGCGGGGCGCCCGATTGAGAATGTCGAGCGCTTCCCGGCCGTTCGAGGCCGTTTCGACCCGGTAGCCGAGGCGCTCGAGGAACCGGACGCCGATCTCCATCACCATGTCCTCGTCGTCCACCAGTAAAACGGTTTTTTCATTGCTGGTGGATTCCTCTTCAACCGGCTTGGTCGTCGTCCGGCTCAAGGAGATCCCCTGAATGGGAAACAGGGCGGTAAACGTCGATCCCTTGCCTCTTTCGCTTTCCACTTTCACTGCTCCCGAATGGGAACGAATGATGCCCATGACCGCCGCCATGCCCAGTCCGCGGCCGGTGAACTTGGTGGAAAAGAAGGGATCGAACACCTTGCCCAGCGTTTCCGGATCCATGCCGCAGCCGGTGTCGGCAACGGATACGTAGGCATACATGCCTTCGGGAAGATCCTCTCTCAGGTAGGTCGTAGACAGGTAGCCGGCATCGCATTGCATGGTCCCGGTAGATATGCGTACAGTTCCTTTTTCCCCTTCCAGCGCTTCAATGGCGTTGGTGATGAATCCGGATATCATCTGGCGCATCTGATCGGTGTCCGCGGCCACCAGTGGCATGGGGTCGGTAAGATTCAGCTCCAGGGTGAGATGGGCCATCTTGGATTCATCCAGCTTTTCCAGTTCCGTCGTGACCAGTTGAGACAGGTCTACCGGGAAGCTCTCTTTCTTCAGTTGGCCCACATAGGTCAGCATCATGCCGCTCAGATCCGCTGCCCGTTGGGAGGCATTGATGGCGCGCTGGATGCTTTTGCCTGCCGGGGCGTCGTCCGGCAGATCCTCTTTGGCGATTTCCAGATTGCCCAGCACCACCATCAGCAGGTTGTTGAAATTATGGGCAATGGAGCCTGCCATGGTGCCCAGACTCTCCATCTTGTTGCCCTGCTGGAGCCTTCTTTCCATTTCCTGTCTTTCCCGTTCAGCCTTTTTGCGCTCCGACAGATCCCGGGAAATACCAAGGACGCCGTTGGGACGGCCGTTAGCGTCGACCATCAAGCCGGCGGTAACCTCCACGGGGACGATGGTTCCATCCTTGTGGTACTCTTCAATTTCTAAAGTCTGACCGTAATTACGGGGGTCAATCTGCCCTGTCCGCACATTCTCGACGGCTTGCCTCAAGACAGCAGCAGTACGATCAAAGGATTCAGGGGTCAGGTACTGGTCAATGGTCATGGCCATCAGTTCGTCGGGGGTAAACCCCATGACCTTTTCCACCGAAGGGCTGACATACGTCATGGTCAGAGAGTCGACATCCAGAACCCAGATGATATCGTTGACGTTTTCGGCCAGCAGGCGGTAGCGCAGTTCGCTTTCCTGGAGGCGCTCATAGGAACGGGCGTTGACGATGCCGGTGGCGATCTGCATTGCGATGCCCATGAGGATGTTGACATCGCTGGTGGTATACTCGCGCTCGGCTTTTTGGGTGTCCACGAAAAGAAGCCCCAGGGGCTCCTGCTTGTAAACCAGGGGAATGCCGACAAGGGCCTCGACGTTGAGCCGTTCCAACAGGGCGATGCTGTTGGGTGCCATTTCGGCTTTTTTCTCCCTGGCATTGTTCAGCACGATCGGGTTGCCGGATCTCAGAATTTTGATAAAAAGATCGGAGGAGTTTTCCAGATCGATGGGGTATTTCAAGCCCTCTAATATTTGCTGCTCAAATCCGGAAAAACCGAAACCGGCAGCATATTGCAGGTACTGGCCCTGGCTGTCGCACAACAGGATCATCCCCCGGCTGAAATCCAGGTTGCGCGCCATGGAATCCAGCACGGTATCCAAAAAGGAATTGACCTCCAGAATGTCGGCACCGGCACGCCCGATCTCGAAGACCAGGCGGGAATTCTGGTAGCGGGTTTCATTTTCCTTGAGCAGTTGACCGGCGGCATCCCCTTGCTCTTTGAGAAAACCGGCCAATTCGCGGCTGTTTTTGGTACTGCCCACCAGAAAAATGGACAGGCCGATGGCGGTCAGGCAGAACATTAGGGCGGTCCAGATGATTGGCGAAACCAGAAACAGGGCCCCGGCGGCGATCAAAAGGGAAATCAGGCTGAAATAGGCGCCCATCCGCTTCCAGACGGCGGATGGCCGCTCTTGCCAGGTTACCTCGTACTCGCAGGCATCGTTGCCTCGATGGATACAGGTCGGATGGGTGACCGTTGCCGGCCGACCGGTGTGGATCTTGCCGATGGCTTCGAAAATGCCGCGGCGGTTTTCGCACTGAAAGGGTTTTTCATGCAGGCCCTGGCGAACGGAAACGGAGATCCGGGCCCGGTTTTTACCGACGATCGTGGTTCGGCTGACATGCCCGCGCGCCCAATTGGGATAGACGCGATCCACGGCTTTGTACATGGTGGCGGGGGTGATGAACTGCAGGCCGTATTGCATCACCGTCCCCGTTGACTTCATCTTCAGAGCGTGCAGGCCGACTTTATATGAAATTTCAGGATCTTTGAGCTTTTCGTCCAGGCAGTGATGGAATTTGTTGATCTGTTCCTGGTTCAGGAAGTGGCCTTCGTCGTTGATGTCGACAAGATCCAGTTTGCAGCAACGCAACAAATCATCGATATCCACGTCCCCCCGGGATCGCAGATAATTGACGTAATTGGCCACAATACTGCTTTTGTATAGCGGCGTCCGGTCGTCGATGACCGGTTGGTCTGTCGTTTTATTTGACATTGTTTGTATAGCGGCTCCCCGAAATTCCGATCATTTCATGCGTGCCTTCGATTATTATCGGCAAGAAAACACGGTTCATGAGGAAAATTGGGCGTCCCGGGCAAGCGAAAAGCAACAACACCGCTGGCGGCAGGGGTTAAACGTTTTGCAGGATGAGCTTTCTTCCCGACAGTTTTTCGTTGGCGGCTTCCAGCAGGCTACGGCTGGAAATCACGGCCACCGCTTTGTTGGATCGGTCTTCCGTAAAATATCTGTTTGCGGTTGCCATTACCGCTTCACGGGTGAGTTGCAGCAGATTCTCCTTGTGTCGAAGGCGGGTTTCGTCGGAAAGGCCGATAATCCGGCGGTAAAAGGCTTTGCGGGCAGCGGGGCCCGGGGGGTCGGGCTTGTCGATTTCCGAGCAGACCTGTAGAATGGCTTCTTTGACATCTTCTTCGGTGAATTTCCCCGAGCGGATAAAATCGGCCACCCGGTCATAGACCTGAAGCGTGCCCGCGATATGGGGATCCCGATACGAAGCGAAACTGAACAGCCCGTCTTCGGCATTGTACAAAGCAAATCCGCCGTAGGCCCCGCCTTTTTCACGGATCTCCCGATGAAGATAAAGGGAACGCAGCATCTTGGCGATGACGGAGAGCGCCGGACTGTCCGCATGGCCCAGGCGCACTGTGGAAAAGGTCTGGGCTACGAAGGAGACGGCCGTGGCGGTGCTCCAGCCTTCCAGGGCAATGCCCGGCGAATCGGCCAGGGCGGGCGGGACGAAGCCCCCCACGCCATTTCCGGGAAGCGCTGCGGTCAGGGTGTTGATCGGATCGACAGCCTTGTCCAGCATTTCTGTCTCGCCCACCAGAGCCAGGGTTGCGTTCTCGCGGCAGAAAAGGGTGTCTCCGACCGATTTCAGGTTGGCCGCCAGTTTTTCGACGCCCTCGCCAGCGGTCTCCTTTTCCAGCCTTTTGATGGTGTGCAGTTGATGGACGCCGCCCCATATCTCCTGAAGTTGATTGGCCGGGGTGAAGCTTCGCGACGCCAGTGAAATGGCCAGGCGGTGGCCGTTGTGGACCACGGCGGCTTCCAGGCCGGCCCGGTATTCCAGAACAAGCTGCCGCAGCCGGGTCAGATCGCGAAAATCGACCTGGGTGGCCAGTTCCTGGATAATGTCGAACATACGATCCTGATTGCGATTGAGGCATTTTCCGGTAAAGGTCACAAAGGGCAGACAGGCGCCGCTGTCATCAAATCGGGTGCGGGCATTGGCGTTGAATCCGATCCCACCGGTTACCCGATCCATGCGGCGGGCCATCTGGGTGTAATCGGAGGCAGCGGTACCCGTTCGGGAGACCGCATAGCAGAAAAACGGCACCAGCGGAAGCAGATCGGGGGCAATGTTTCCGGCCCCCAGACCCCCCGAAAAATAAAAGATGCCGGAGGTCGATTGATCGTAAGCCCACACCGGCGGCGTAAAGCAGCCCGGAACCGGGTCGATCTTCACAACGGCTGGTGGAATGTCCTCGCGCTCCAAGGTAGGCAGGCAGGCGACGTTCTCGCTGGTCTCCTGCAAGGCTTTCAGCGCTGCTGCATCGGCCCGGATTTGCTGAAGATCCGATTCGGCCAGGTTGCTTTGGATCTCGGCCAGTTCCGCGGCCACTCGCCGGTTTTCTTTCTCGGCCATGGTCTGATCGGGTTTCAAGAGGAACCGGACCCGATGCGGGTTGTCCAGAAAATAGGACCGGATTTTCTTTTCTAGAAAGGGGCCTTCGGCCAGCGCCTTCCGCAGACGGTCAAAATCGGCGTCCAACTGCAGGATGCGCTCCGGGTCGCCGCCGTGCATCCAACTGGCCGCAACACCGATCAGCAGTTTGATGCCATAGGGATAGGGGGTATTGGTGACCTCCTTGCGGTGAAACTCGATCTGGTGGATGGCAGACTCCACCAGTTCCGGATCGATGCCGTCACGGGCCAGCTTCTCCAGTTCATTGAAGACGATTGTTTCGATGGTTTCGGTGGCGGATTCGGCAATGTCCTTTAGCCCCACCGAAAACATGGTGTCCCGGTTTTCGGCATCGAAGCCCGTGCCGTCGGAAAGGGCGGTGCCCAACTGGCTGTCCATCAGGGCCTTGCGCAGCGGGGAGGCCGCATTGCCGATGAGGATCTGTTCGATCACCGCCAGAACGAGCACTTCGAAGGTGTCCCGGATGTCGGTCAGCAGCCAGGCTACACAAGCCTGGTACTTCTTGGATGCATTTTCGTCAGGATCCAGGGGGTAGGGATAGACCACGGTTTTCGGCGCCGGCCAGCGGGGTTGGGACGGCACCTCGGTTCCCGGATCGATGCGCGAAAAATGCCGGAGTACGCGGTCTTCGATGAATGCCAGGTGCTCTTTCAGCGACAGATTGCCATAGGTATAAAAAAAGGCGTTGCTCGGATGATAGTGCCGGGCATGGAAGGTTTTGAGCTGTTCATGGGTCAGCGACGGGATCGCCGACGGCTCTCCGCCGGAATTGTTGCTGTAGGTGGTGTCCGGATAGAGGGCGTTGAGCAGGGAGCGGACCAGGACCTGATCCGGCGACGACATGGCCCCTTTCATCTCGTTGTAGACTACGCCCTTGTATTCAAGGTGCATATCGGCGCCTTCCCCCACCACTTCCAGCCGGTGGCCCTCCTGTTTGAAGCTGAGTTCTTCGATTTTGGGGAAAAAGGCCGCATCCAGGTAGACGTCCATCAGGTTGTAGAAATCCTTGCGGTTCTGGGTGGCGAACGGATACATGGTCCAATCCGAGGCGGTGAAGGCGTTCATGAAGGTGGACAGGCTGCGCTTAAGCATGGAGAAGAAAGGGTCCCTCACCGGAAAACGCTTCGAGCCGCAAAGAACGGTGTGTTCCAGGATATGGGCCACGCCGGTAGAGTCCGAAGGCACGGTCTTGAAAGCCACGCCAAAGGTATTTTCCCGGTCCGCATTGCCGATGTGGATGTGCCGGGCGCCGGTGGCTTCATGTTCCAGTTGGTACAGCCAGGAACGGATGTCCGTAAGATAGGCGGTTTTGGCTACCATGTAGCCGCCGATGCGGTCGCCTGCGCCGATACCGGGCTTGTTCTTGTCCAATGGATGGTTCATGAGGCGTTGCCTTGCCCTTTCCTAAGGTTGCTTGTAAGGGAGCTATTCGGCGGCTTTGTAACGGCCGCGGTCGATCCGGGTGATTTTTTCCGTTTTGTTCAGTCGAAAAATGATATTGCGGAGCTTTTTGTCGTCGTAGCCGGTCTGTTCCCGGATTTGCGCGATGCCGATTCCGTCGCGGCTGTTCGTGATGATTTCCAGAACCCGTTCCGTAGCGTTTTGGGGGGCTTTCCCGGCGTTGCGCGAAGCTGTCCGCCGGTTTCCGGTGGGAAGCGTCCGGATGAGTTTTTCCAGGCGGTCGAGCCGCAGGTTGATGTTGTCGATATCCCGTTTGGTGGGAATGTTGTAATTGTGCATGAAAAACTTGACCATGGCATCGAAGCTTACCGGTTTGCCTTTTCTTTTTGTCATCCATACCTCCAAGGCGATCATCGCTGCGGGATGCTGTCATTGAGCCAATTGCCGGTGTTTAAAAATACCAGCGCAATCGCGGCCTTTTTTGAAATTAAGAAATAACACCTGCAAAGTCAATGGACAAGCTCCTGAATGTAGGGTAAAAATTGTATGTTCACCTTTCTTCCATGCTCGCGTGGGAACAGAGAAAACGCGGTCTTCGCAGGGGTACGGCGCGCCGTGCCCCTGCATGGAATTCCCGTTATGTGTGTGAGGTATAAATATACGCGACCTCAGTTTTTTTGGGTCAGGTGGTCTGAAGACCTGAAAACATCTTGCCTTCAGGCGAAAAATCGTTGTAAAAAGGGTTCAAGACCTAATGGCCGCTACAACTGGCAACAGATTCATTCTACGATTATGACCCAAGGCACGATTTTCAAAATTAAACGCTATGCCCTTCACGACGGCCCCGGCATTCGCACCACCGTGTTCTTCAAGGGCTGCCCATTGTCGTGCCGGTGGTGTCACAACCCGGAGGGCATCGATCCCCGGCCCGTTTCCATGGTGAAAGCTTCCCCGGAGGGAGCGGTCCATGAGACCGTTGGCGAGGTCATGGAAGTGGCCGAACTGGTGACCGCCATCGAGAAGGACCAGCTCTTTTACGATGAATCCGGCGGCGGTGTAACCTTTTCCGGTGGCGAGCCTCTGGCCCAACCCCGATTTCTGGAGGCGGTGCTTGACGCCTGCAACCGGCGCGACATCCATGCCGCCCTGGACACCAGCGGCTTCGCACCGGCGGCGGTTTTGGACCGGCTGCTGCCCCGGCTGCAACTGGTACTTTTCGACCTTAAAATCATGGATGCGGATCTGCATCGAAAATACACCGGCGTGTCCAACGAATCGATTATAGAGAACCTGAACCGCATCGACGGCGGTTTGACGCCATGGCGCCTGCGGATTCCGTTGATTCCCGGCATGACCGATACACAAACCAACCTGGAGCAGATTGCCCGGTTCGCCGCCGGGCTCAAATCGATCCAGGGAATCGATCTGCTGCCCTTTCACCGCATCGCCAGCGGAAAATACCGCCGCCTGGGGCTCGCCGATCCCATGGCGGGGATCGACCCGCCCTCCCCGGACCATGTGGCCGCCATCAAAGACCGTTTCGAGTCCACCGGATTCGATGTTTCCATTGGAGGATAAACCATGAACGAACGCATCCATCGTCTGCGATCCCGAAGCCTGAAGGCCGTTCCCAGCCTGTCCGACGAGCGGGCTCGCCTGCTGACCGATTTCTATAAGAGCGGCGTCGCCCGAACGGCGCCGGTGCCCATCCAGCGGGCCATGGCCTTTGCCCACATCATGGAAAACAAAGCCATTTGCATCGACCCCGACGAACTGATCGTGGGCGAACGGGGGCCGGCCCCCAAAGCCACCCCCACCTATCCGGAAGTGTGCGTGCACTCTTTAGAGGATCTGGAGATCATTGCCGGCCGCGAGAAGGTGGCCTTTGCCGTGGACGATTCCGTCCGAGATGTCTACCGCGACGAGATCATCCCTTTTTGGCAGGGACACTCCATTCGGGAAACTCTTTTCGCCCAACTGCCCGAGGAATGGCAGGCTGCCTATCATGCCGGTATCTTTACCGAATTTCAGGAGCAACGATCT
Organism: Desulfosarcina widdelii; assembly: GCF_009688965.1. Lineage (GTDB taxonomy): Bacteria > Desulfobacterota > Desulfobacteria > Desulfobacterales > Desulfosarcinaceae > Desulfosarcina > Desulfosarcina widdelii. The sequence continues at coordinate 5,873,536 of NZ_AP021875.1, forward strand.
CCGGGGCACACGGCCTGTGGCAGCAAGATCTACCACAAGGGCATGTTGGACCTGAAAGCCGAGATCGAGGCGACTATCCAAGCGCTGGATTTTTTTAACGACCCGGAAGCCATGGAGAAAAAGAACCAGCTGGAGGCCATGGCCGTTGCCGCAGACGGTATGATTGCTTTTGCCCGGCGCCATGCCGAGGCATTGGAAAAAATGGCCGAAGACGAGGCGGATGAACAGCGCCGGGCCGAACTGGCGCAAATGGCCGCCATTTGCCGACAGGTGCCGGCCCATGCCCCCAGGACCTTTTGGGAGGCGCTGCAAACCTACTGGTTTGTCCACGTGGGGGTCATCACCGAACTCAACCCCTGGGACGCCTTCAATCCCGGTCGGCTGGACCAGCATCTCTACCCCTTTTATAGAAAGGATCTCGAGAAAGGGCGGCTGACCGAGACGCAGGCCAAAGAACTGTTGTGTGCCTTCTGGATCAAGTTCAACAACCATCCGGCGCCGCCCAAAACCGGCGTGACCGCCAAGGAGAGCAATACTTACGTCGATTTTGCCCTGATCAATGTAGGTGGGGTTACGGCCGGCGGCAACGATGCGGTCAACGAACTGAGCTACCTCATTCTGGATGTGATCGAAGAGATGCGCCTGCTGCAGCCCTCTTCCATGGTGCAGTTGAGCAAAAAAAATCCGGACCGGTTCATCAAACGTGCATTGAAGATCGTGCGCACCGGGTTCGGGCAGCCCTCGATCTTCAACAGTGACGCCATCGTCCAGGAACTGGTGCGCCAGGGCAAGAGCCTGGCCGACGCCCGGGAAGGCGGCGCCAGCGGGTGCGTCGAGGCCGGGGCGTTCGGCCGCGAGGCTTATTTTCTTACCGGCTATTTCAACCTGCCCAAGCTGCTGGAGCTTGCCCTGCACAACGGCGTCGATCCCCGGACCGGGTGGCAGCTGGGGCCGGCCACCGGCGATCCCCGCGAGTTTGTCGATTTTGATGCCTTGCTTACCGCCTGGAGCCGTCAGCTCGACCATTTTATCGATATCAAGATTCGCGGCAATAACATGATCGAGCAGATCAACGCCCGGCGGATGCCGGTACCCTTCCTCTCCCTTTGCATCGACGACTGCATTGCCAATGGCCGGGATTACAACGCCGGCGGCGCCCGCTACAACACCACCTACATCCAGGGGGTGGGGCTGGGCTCGGTCACCGATGCCCTGGCGGCCCTCAAGACGCACGTTTTCGAACGGCAGACAGTGAGCATGGATGACTTCCTGGGCGTTCTGGACGCCGACTTTGACGGGCATGACGCTTTTCGGCGGGAGCTTCTGGACAACACCCCCAAGTACGGCAACGACGACGATGCGGCCGACGCGATCCTGCAGATGGTTTTCGAAGCCTATTACCGGGCTGTCGACGGCCGCCCCAATACCCGCGGCGGCGTCCATCGGGTCAATCTGCTGCCCACCACCTGCCATGTCTATTTCGGCAGCGTCATCGGCGCCCTGCCCGACGGCCGCCGGGCCGGTTCGCCGCTGTCCGAGGGCATTTCTCCGGTCCAGGGGGCCGACCGCAACGGTCCCACGGCAGTGGTCCGGTCGGCAGCCAAAATCGATCACTTGCGCACCGGCGGCACCCTGCTCAACCAGAAGTTTTTGCCCCAGGTGTTGGCCGACGATCCCGGCATCACCAAACTGGCCCAGATGGTGCGCACCTATTTCCGCATGGACGGCCACCACATCCAGTTCAACGTGGTGGACCGAAAGACCCTTGAACAGGCCAAGCAATATCCCGACGACTATCGGGACCTCATCGTACGGGTCGCCGGCTACAGCGACTATTTTGTGGATTTGACAGCCGAGCTGCAGGATGAGATTATTCGACGGACTGTCCATGAAGAGATGTAAGCGATGACCTTCGAAACCATCCGCAAAAGTTCGGCGCCGGAAATGGTGGCCGAGCAGATCGTTGCCCAGATCACCGCCGGCGAACTTCAGCCCGGAACCCAACTGCCCGCCCAGCGGGATCTGGCCCGCATGCTGGGGGTAGGGCGCTCGTCGGTTCGCGAGGCCATCAACGCCCTGGTGGTGATGGGCTACCTGGAGCCGCAGCAGGGCAAAGGGACTTTCATCAAAGCGGTCCTTCCCGACGCCAATGGGGGGCTGGAGAAGCTCAATGCCGCCTTTGCCGCCGGTTCCATTTTCGACCTGATGGAGGCCCGCGAACTGCTGGAGTGCCGGTCGGCGGCCCTGGCCGCGGAACGGGCCGATCCCGGTCAAATCCGGATGTTGAAGCGTGTCACGGCCAATGTGGAAGCCTCGGACGAAACCTACGCCGCTTTTCTCGATGCGGATATCCGCTTCCACACGGCGGTGGCCGATGCCGCCGGCAACGTGGTGCTGTGCGAATTGACCAAGCTGGTTTTAGAGAAGGTCGTTGCCCATCACAAGCAGTTGAAGACCGCCCTGCTGCCGGCTTCTTACCGGGAGGTTTCCATTCGGACGGCCGAGCGGGTCGTGGAAGCCATCGAGGCTGGGGACGGCGATGCCGCCGCCCGCTGGATGGCCCGGCATCTTGGGGCCATTCGGGATGAACTGAAACATATTATCGGGTGAATTAACTCAACCAACTTTAGAGGTATTTACCATGCAAATTCGTGTTCTCACTGCTGCAGACGTCCGTGCTTCTCTGTCCATGAGCGCCGCCATAGATGCGGTGGCGGCGGCTTATTCTCAACTGGCCGCCGGCAAGGCCACCATGCCCTTGCGGTCCCGCGTCCACACGGATAAGGGCGTCTCTTTGCTCATGCCGGCCCATCTTCACGACACTGGCGACTTCGCGGTGAAAATCGTTTCCGTATACGGCGGTAACCCGGACCTGGGGTTGCCCACGGTAACGGCCACGGTGCTGGCCATGGATTCCCGAACCGGCATGCCCCTGGCCCTGATGGAGGGAGACAGCCTCACGGCCCTGCGCACCGGTGCGGCCGGGGGCGTGGCGGCCCGCTACCTGGCCAGAAAAGATGCCAAAACCGTTGCCTTGTTCGGGGCCGGCGTCCAGGGGCGTGCCCAACTCCAGGCAGTCATGGCGGTCCGCGATATTTCGCAGGTAGCCATCGTCGATCCTTTCGAGGCGTCTGCCCGGCGCCTGGCCGAAGAGATTGCCGGCTGGCCTAAGGCGCCGGAGGCGGTGGTGGAACCGTCCCCCCAGGCCGCCGTTGCCCAGGCCGATATCGTATTGGCGGCTACCACTTCCAAAACGCCGCTTTTCGACGGCAACGATCTGAAGCCAGGCACCCACGTGACTGGTGTGGGCGCCTTTACTCCCGAGATGCAGGAGATCGACCCGAAAACCATCCATCGGGCGCGGGTGGTGGTCGACCAGCGCGACGCGGTGCTGGCCGAAGCCGGCGACATTATCAAAGCCGAGGCGAAAATTGACGCGGAAATCGGTGAAATCGTCAACGGGGAGAAGCCCGGACGAGAGAATGACGAGGAGATCACCTTCTTCAAATCCGTTGGACTGGCCGTGCAGGACGCGGTGACCGCTGCGGCAGTGCTGAAGGCGGCCGAGGAGAAGGGGTTGGGGACGGTGATCGAAATGTCATAGGTAGAGGGTTGTCTATAAAGGGCCAGACTCGTCATGCCGGACTTGATCCGGCATCCAGAAGGATTCAAATCTCTGGATTCCGGCCTTCGCCGGAATGACGCTAAACTGGAAATATAATACTTTTACAAGACGATCAGGTATGTCGATGCTGGAAAAAATGCGCCAATGGACGCCGCCGGAACACTGGCGGAAAATCACTACCATCGACGCCCACACCGGCGGCGAGCCCTTTCGCATCATTACCGGCGGATTGCCAAAATTGGCAGGCGAAACCATCCTGGCGCGACGGCGAGCCATGATCGAGCGTTTCGACCACCTGCGAACGGCCCTCATGTGGGAGCCGCGCGGCCATGCCGATATGTACGGCTGCATCGTCACCGAGCCGGTGTCCCCCGGAGCGGATTTTGGGGTTCTCTTTTTGCACAACGAGGGCTACAGCTCAATGTGCGGCCACGGCATCATCGGCATGACCACTGTGGCGGTGGAGACGGGCATGGTCAGGGTCGTTGAACCGGTAACCACGGTGCGTATCGACGCCCCGGCCGGTCTGGTGACCGCCCATGCCCGGTTGCAGAACGGCCATGTCAAAAGCGTCTTCTTCCACAACGTCCCTTCGTTCGTCTATGCTCTGGACCGGACGGTCGACGTGCCCGGACTGGGAACGGTGCGCTACGATATCGCTTACGGCGGGGCGTTTTACGCTTTTGTCAGGGCCGAGGACCTGAACGTCACCACGGCACCGCAAGACTTCAATGTTCTCATAGACAAGGGTATGGCCGTCAAACGGGCCGTCATGGCCGCCGGCCCGGTTATGCACCCCTTCGAGGAAGACCTGAGTTTTCTTTACGGCACCATTATTGTCGGTCCGCCCCGCAGCAAGGGGGTACATTCCAGCAACGTGTGCATCTTCGCCGAAGGGGAGGTGGACCGCTGCCCCACCGGCACCGGGGTGAGCGCCCGCCTGGCCCTGCACCATGCGCGTGGAGAGGTCGGCATCGACGAATCTATCGTCATCGAGAGTATTTTGGGGACCCGCTTTACCGGCAGGGTCGTCGAGGCCACCACGTTCGGGGAGTTCGATGCTGTCATTCCCGAAGTGGAGGGCAGCGCCTGGATCACCGGTCGCAACGAATTCCTCATGGATCCGGAAGATCCGTTGAAAGACGGATTTATTTTCCGTTAGCATAAAACCCCGAGAAGCGAGGAGGACTCACGCCATGGAATTTATCGCCACCCGCAAAGAGACCCAAATTCTCAACCCTGCCAAAGACCTGGCCTTGCGATCCATTCCCAGCGAAATTCGTGTCGATCCATTGACTGGAAGGACGGCCCGCATCTGTCATTTCATGAAGCTGCAGTGGCAAAAGCCCGATTTCGATCAGTTGGTCGCGGGGACTGAGAAGACCTGTCCCTTCTGCCCGGACAAAGTCCTGAAAATCACCCCCTTGTTTCCCAGGGAAATCCTGCCGGAAGGTCGGTTGATCGACGAGGACCGGATTCTTTTTCCCAACATCGCACCTTACGACACCCTGGGCGCTGTGGCCACCATGGGTGACCGCCACTATATTCCCATGACGGAGATTTCCGTCGAGCGTATCGTCCGCTCGTTCAACCTGGCTTTTGACTTTTTCCGCCGGGTCGAAGCCGTCGACCATCCGGAAGCGGTCTACCACCTGATCAACTGGAACTATATGCCCCCCGCCGGAAGTTCCCTGATTCATCCCCACCTGCAGGTGTTCTCGACCGCATCGGCTCCCAATTTGATGCGCCAGGAGCTGGATGCCGCAAAGGGGTATCTGGAGGCTAACCAGAGCAATTACTGGGAGGATTTGGTTGCCCATGAAAAGGCGGACAGAGAGCGGTATCTCGGTGCCATCGGTCGGACCCATTGGATGAGTGCCTACGCCCCCATGGGCGTGGCCGGAGACGTTCTGGCCGTGGTTTCGGGAGCGCGCTCCACCCTGGAACTCACCGACCAAGATCTTCGGGATCTGGCCGATGGTCTCACCCGTCTCATGGCAGGCTACGACCGGATGGGCATTTACAGCTTCAATATGAATTTTTTCACGGGGGCCAAAGACGATGCCGCCGCCCGTTTCCATCTTCTCTTCTCGCCCCGGACATTTTTTAACCAGGCCTTGGGAGCCACGGACGTTGGCGCCCTGCGAAATCTGTTCAACGAAACGATTTGCATGGCCTTCCCGGAAGAGATTAAGACGATGTTGGAACCTGATTTCGACCTACTTTAGTCGGGAAATGATCAGCGCAGTGCCTTTTTGACGGTTTTGGCCATTTCAAGAAGGGTGTAGGGCTTTTTCAAGTAGCATGCGGCCCCCAATTTCAGGGCCTGGACAACCCTCTGGGTTTCGGAATAGCCGCTGGCGATGACGGCCCGCTGCTTGGGATGCGTCTTTAGAATTTGCCGGTAGGTTTCCAGACCATCTATTCCAGGTTCCATGATCATGTCCAGGATCAGCAGATCGGTCCGATTATTGGCCATCCATGCAACCGCTTCTTCGCCGCTGGCAACGGCGTCGGTCCGGTAACCCAGTTTTTTCAGCATGCCGGTGGCGACAATGCGCTGCTCGGCAACGTCGTCCACTACCAGGGCGTGGTCACCGTTGCCCATGAATTTTTCGACCGCCTCGTCTTCACGATCACGCTCGGCAATCTGACGGCTGGACGGAAGATAGAGGTCGAACCGGGCACCTTTTCCGGGGTGACTGATTACATCCACATAGCCGCCGTTGTCCTTGGCCGTTCCCCAGACCACAGCCAGACCCAAACCCGTTCCGCTGCGTCCCATCACCTTTTTGGTGAAAAACGGTTCGAAGATCCGTTCCATATCCTTGGTCGCCATCCCTTGCCCGGTATCCGAAACGGAAAGGACGGTGTAGGCTCCGGGTTCGATCAGCTCATAGCCGGTATGGGCGGAATTCAGGATACAGTTCCGGGTTTCAATGGTTACCGTGCCGCCTTCGGAGATGGATTCGGCGGCGTTAGACACGAGGTTCATTACCGTTTTGCCAAGTTGGGCAACAGCCCCCGTAACGGTGCTCAAATGCGGATCTAAAACGGAGGCGAAGCGAACACCGGGATGGTACCTGGCCAATTCGGCGTGTTCGGGGCTGCCCAGGTATTCGGTGACAACGGCGTTCAAGTCGGCCACCTGCCGGGTCGGCACGCCGCGACGAGCCAGGGTTAACAGGTCTTTGACGATGGCTGCGGCCTTTTCTCCGGATTTTTTAATGGTTTCCAAAGGCGTTCGCAAAGAGCTGTCCTGCGGAAGATCCATGAGCAAAAGTTCGGGATAGCTCATGACGCCCGAGAGAATGTTGTTGAGGTCATGGGCCACGCCTCCGGCCAGGGTACCGATGGCCTCCATTTTTTCCGACCGCTGGATTTTGGCCTGCAGTTCCTGCTTTTCCTTTTCGGCGGCCTTCAATTCGCTGATATCCATGACGGCGACAATGGCTCCCTGGCTGGCGTCTTTAGGCGTCAGGGGCCGAATTTTGATGTGGCAGGGCAGATGGGTGCCGTCTTTTCGAACGAGGTGGGTGTCGGGCAGGTCGATGGAGGACTGACCGATCCGGTAAGCCATTTGTCTGACATGGTCCACTTTGGCGATGTCCGGGAAAAAGCGGAGAATGTCGGGATCGACGGGTTCGCCTGAGTCATAGCCGATCATTGAGATCATGGTTTCATTGGTCCACTGCGATTTTCGATCCTTAACCTGGGCGATGCCTACCGGCGAGGCCGCCAAGGTGGTTTTTAACGTTTTTTCACTCTCTTCCAGGGCCTGCTGGGCTTTTTCGCTGGCCCGGGAATACTGATAGGCCATGTACCCCAAAACAACGAAATTGACCGCGATGTTGATGATATCGGCACTGTTTTCCAGAAAAGGGGAGAGGGAGTGGGACGGAGAAGCCGCCTGAAAATGGATATTCAGGGCCAGATAAGTACCCATCAATAAGCATAGGGAAAGGATGTTGATCGCTTGTTTCCACGGTGCGATGAAAACGAAGACCGTAAGACTCAAAATGTAATACTGAAAGCCACTGTCCCAACCGTAGGCCAGGGCACACAGGCTGGAATGGAAGGCGACTTCAGTCACCCACAGCCCAAAGGCCAGGGCATGCTGTCGGCGATGATTCAAAAACAGGCAAAAGGCATCCAGAATCACGCAGAGAAGATTGTAAAAAAAGACATGGGCGGCGCCCAGAACCCAGAAGATGGGAATGAATGCACTGTGTCCCACCAGTGCGAAGACGAACATGAAATTGCTGGCAATAAAGTAGCGATGATAGCGGCCGGGCAGGTCGAATGGGATCCCGAACAACTTTCTGAAAAGGCGTTGACGATAGGTGGGTGGAGCCGCTGCGTCCAAAATGACACTCCTTCTTGGGTGCCCGTTTCCCGGACAACAGTGGAGTTATCGGCAATTTCTTTCAAATCTGAAGGAGGATCTGTATTGCCTTCATCGTGATGAACAGGGGTAAAAAGACTTTTCTAAAGCTGGGAGATCGTCAGGTAGGTGACGGGGTCCAGTTCGATGGTATTCGATGACTCAAAGCCCAGCCGTGTTACGATCTGATCCAGGGCGGAGAGAAAGGCGGTAAAATCGATGAGGTCGAAGCTGATTTTACCGGCGGGCGATGGGTTTTTGGGGCATGGTTGTTTTCATGAGGGCTCCCCGGGCAGGGATTTGCCTGGGGAGCCCGTTTTTGTTTGGGGTTATGGACTCAGGGGCGGCATAGATCTATTGGTCGGCGGTTTGCAGGAGTACATCCAAAGCGCCGCAGTTTTCGCATTCAACGTTGTGCCAGAGATACCTGTCCCAGCCGTGCCTGTAATGTCTACCATGCCTGCCATATAAAGGACTTGCCACCATAGCCGCGACCCACTCGGCGAAGGGAACGCCATCGACCTCTTCTGTGTAGAATTTCGGTGATCGTAGAATGGTGTGGTCCGTACCCGCTGCAATGTAATAGCGATAGTTGTAGGTATAATCGGCCGTAGCATAAGCGAAGCCGATCATCTGCTGGTGCCATTCGAGCCAAGGGGCATAGTCATCAATATTTCCATCATCATCTGCAACCGGCCAATTGTAGGGAGCGTTTTCATGATTGATATTTTTCATCACGTTATAGAAAAACACCTGGGTGCCGTCCCAGGCCGTGGTGTACTGGGCCAGTCGGCTGAAGGGGTGCCACCAAGCCAAGGTGGTGTAGATTTCGGCGATGGTGGTGTCCACTTGATAGCCATCGGGGAAAATCCATCGGGGCATCTGGACATTCCAGTTAAATACCCCTTCCGTGTTGAACTGGCCAGCCGTCACCCCGTTGCCCGCATCGCCCAGTAGATAGACCCGGGACCAGGGAAAGGCTTTCTTGATATAGGCAAAGGCCATGGCGGCGCCGTAGCTGCCGGCACTGGAACCGGTGACGAAAATGCGTCCGGGGTAGCGGGCGTTGTCCTTGAGCCATTTGAGCACCACCTGGAAATTGACGAAGCCGCGATGTTTGATTGTTTGCGGTACACCGCTATATGCCCCTAAAGAATCAGCATATTCCGCATCGTTGGCCCCCCAGTGCAGATCGCCGGTGCAGTAAGGGATGTATACGAATCCCCATTTCTTGAAGGGGTTTTTCGGGTTGCCGGTGTCAAAGATGCCCATGTCCGTCGTATCGGCGAAACTGGCTAAGGTTTCCTGCTGGTCTTCGGAATAGGTGTGCACATACAGGCAGTTCATGGAGTCCCAGCAGGCACCACCTCCCTGAAAAAAAATTACCAGGTCGTTCTGTTGGCCCTCTTTTGCAAAAAAAGTAAATTTTGAGTCATATGTTATTATTTGACCCGTTTCTGGATCTTTATGGGGTGGACAAGAAGAACATGAAGGGGTGAGCCCGAGGTAGGTAAAATTTGGGTACACTTCATCGGGATCGATCTCCGTCCACTCGCCTGTCGTGCCCGGGCCGAAAAAAGGCCGGTGCTTCTTGTGTTTGGCCAATGCCGGCGAGACGATCAGCAAGAAGGTGATCGAAAGGAGTATCGGCAGCAAAAATCGGACGTTTTTCATGATCGAGTGCTCCTGTATGATGTGGGTGTTGAAAAAAGGGACACAAGACAGTGGCCACGGGAAATCGGATCGCCTTTTCTATTGGTGACGCCGAAACCACGCACCAACTTTAAGGCGCTGCGGCGGCCCGCCAGGAGGAATATTTGATTGTATCGGAATCAGGGTTGCACAAAGTTTAGTGGAGTCTGGCGGGTGAGTCAACCCATATGGCACAATCAACTTTGGCTTCGCGGCAACGCATTGGTGTTTTACCGGCCCCGGAGAAAGGGATTTTCATCGCGGCCGTTAGGGTTCGATCCCCTGCCAAAGGTTGGGATGATAGAGACGATTCGATTCAAGACTGTCATTTTTGGTTGGTTTTGGTTGGTTTTAGGAAGACAACCCAAACGATATTCAAAACAATTTGACTCCGGCCAGGGCTGCTTTTAAAGATAAGAGGATGGTTTTTGTGCATTTGTTCGATTGTCTTCCCGCCTCATCTGGAAAGAGAAGCGAAAATTATTTACCTGTCAACCGGAGGAGAAGTCATGCGCCAATCATTTTCAAAACGACCGATGGTTTCCATCCTGTTTACCGTTTTCCTGATCACCGCAGTCGGCATCCTGCCTGCGGCCGCAGGGGAGAAGGTCATCATTTTTCACGCCGGCAGCCTGACCGTACCGCTGGCCAAGATTGAAAAGGACTTCGAGGCGGCCAATCCCGGTATCGTCGTCCTGCGCGAAGCCGGCGGCAGCACCAAGATGGCACGCATGATTTCCGAACTGGGCAAGCCCGCCGACATCATGGCCTCGGCCGACTTCAAGGTGATCGACAAAACCCTGATTCCGAAACACGCCGACTGGAATATCCGGTTTGCCACCAACCAGCTTGTACTGTGCTATACGGACAAGAGCCGCCATGCAGACGAGATCAATGCCGACAACTGGTACGAAATTCTGGCCAGGAAAGGGGTCGTCTGGGGCCATTCGGATCCCAACCTGGATCCCTGCGGGTACCGCAGCCTGATGGTGCTGCAACTGGCCGAGAAATTCTACAACCAACCCGGATTGTACGACCGGCTGATCGCCAACCGGCCCGAGAAGAACGTGCGGCCCAAATCCGTCGAACTGGTTTCGCTGCTCAAAACCGGCAACATGGATTACGCCTGGGAATACCTCAGCGTGGCCGTGCAGCACGAATTGAAGTACGTCAAACTGGACGATCACATCAATCTTGGCAACTACAAATATGACAAGTTCTACGCCCAAGCTCAGGTAAAAGTCACCGGCAAAAAGCCCGGCACCTGGATCACCCGCACCGGTAAATCCTGCACCTACGGCATTACGCAGGTCAAGAACGCCCCCAATCCCGACGGCGCCACCCGCTTTCTGGAGTACATGCTTTCCGCCGACGGCGGGTTGAAAGTCCTCAAGGAGATGGGCCAACCACCATTCGTTCCCTGCCGGGTGACGACCCAGGCCGTCAAGGATGCCCTGCCCGGAAACCTCGGGAAGCTGGTGGAGGTTCGTGAGTAATACGGTTCAAAGCGCAGCCCTGCCAGGGTCCAGGTCTCGTAGTCGGCAAAGCCGGGACCCGTTTCTCTGGCTGGCAGTGGCCAGCAGCGCCGTCATTGTTGCCTTCATCCTGGTTCCCCTGGTGGAGATGATGACGCAGCCCACCCTGGCTTCCCTCAAGGAAACGCTGATGGACCGGGATGTCATCCGGTCCATCAGGCTCAGCATCGTCACGTCAAGTTCGGCGGCCCTCATCGCCCTGGTGTTCGGCACGCCGCTGGCCTACCTGCTGGCCCGTCGCCGATTCCCGGGCAAGAAGATTCTGGAAAGCGTGATCGATCTGCCTATCATGATTCCCCATCCGGTGGTGGGCATCGCCCTTTTGAGTATCGCCGGCCGGAACCATCCCATCGGGCGGGTGATGCAGTCGGTGGGCATCGAGGTCATGGGGACTGTTACCGGACTGATTGCCGTTCTAACCTTTGTGGGATTGCCCTTTTACATCAATACGGTCAAGGCGGGGTTCGAAGAGATCTCGCCGCGGCTGGAGCATGTCTCCCGAAGCCTGGGGGCCTCGGCCGGCGGCACCTTCTTCCGGGTGACGCTTCCGCTGGCCTGGCGGCACATGGTTGTCGGGGCCATCATGTGTACGGCCCGGGCGGTGAGCGAGTTCGGCGCCGTGGTGATCGTGGCCTACCATCCCATGACGGCGCCGGTGATGATTTACGAACGGTTCACCGCATACGGCCTCAAGTACTCCCAGCCGGTGGCCGTTTGGTTGATCCTGGTCTGCCTCGTTCTCTTTCTGCTGCTGCGAATCTTCTCGTTGAAACCCAAGGCGGCGTCATGATCCGGATCGAGAACCTCAGCGTCCGCCTGCCGGGATTTTCTTTGGGGCCCGTGGACCTTTGCGTCGAAGAGGGAGAATTTTTCTGCCTGCTGGGCCCCACCGGGTCGGGAAAAACCCTCATCCTGGAATCGGTGGCCGGCCTCGTCCGGGTTTCCCACGGACGGATCATGGTTTCGGACCGGAACGTTACCGGACTACCGCCGGAACGCCGCGGTGTGGGCATCGTTTACCAGGACTGCGCCCTGTTCCCCCACCTGAGTGTCGAGAAAAACATCCATTACGGCTTGCGCTACCACAACGGCGTCAATTCGGACGGGCATGTCCGTTGCCGCGATCTTGTCGAGCGTTTAGGATTGGCCCATCTGTTGAGCCGGTCCGTGACCACCCTCAGCGGCGGGGAGAAGCAGCGGGTTGCGTTGGCTCGGGCGTTGGCCACGGCCCCCTCGGTCCTTTTGCTGGACGAGCCCCTGGCGGCCTTGGACCCCTGTTTCCGGGAGGAGATCCGCGATCTCTTCCGCAGCCTGCACAGCGAAACCGGAATTACCGTGCTGATGGTGACCCACGATTTTACCGATGCTCACACCCTGGCCCAGCGGGTGGCCATCCTTCACGACGGCCGTATCGAACAGACCGGCAGCGCCGACACGGTGTTCCGGAAGCCGGCCACGACCTTTGTCGCCGATTTCGTGGGCATGCAGAATGTCCTCCCGGCCCGTGTGGAAAGCGGTATTCTGATCGTCGACGGCCTGAACCTGGCCATGCCGGCGGAAAACGGTCACCATAGCTTTGCCGCCATCCGTCCGGAGCATGTTCATGTCCTGCCGAAAAGCCACGATGCCGGTGAAGAAGGAATTCCCGGCCGGATTCGTTCCATCGTCAACCAGGGTCTGTTTGCCGAACTGGCCGTGGAGGCCTCCGGCGTGACCGTCAAAGCCGTAATGCTGACCAGTTCGCTGATGGAGAATGAGTTTCGCCAGGGAGGGCAGGTTTCTCTGCGCATCGATCCGGCGGACGTTCATTTGATCTGAAAGCGGTTGTGCGTCACTAAAAGCAGGACATCACGTAATTTTTTCTTTCAATGGTTGAATCGAATGTCGAGCTACTCTCATTGAAAGAAAGGTTTTTTATGGGAATTGGATCGACTCAAATTATAGCACTCTTATTAACAGGTGTTGGTGTTGGTTTCGCTTCCGGATTGTTGGGCGTCGGCGGATGCTTCATTATGGTGCCCGTTCAGTTTTGGGCGCTTACATCGATTGGCGTTGACCCCACTATCGCGATCCGAATCGCTTTTGGAACGAACCTCGCGGTTGTTCTCCCCACTGCAATTAGTGGTGCATTTGGACATCATCGTAAAAAGGCAGTTTTATGGAAAACCGGCATTATCCTTGGAACATCCGGGCTGTTTGGCGCCTTTATAGGAGGAATTTTTGCGGCACGCCTTCCAGGCAGTATCCTTAAGATTGGATTCGGTTTGGCCATCTTGGCCGGCGCTATCCGGATGTTGACGGCGAAGCCTCCCCAGATTGAAAGAGAACCAATTGATAACAAACTGGCATACGTCCTGTGGGGCCTTCCGTTGGGAATCGTATCGGGTATCATCGGCATTGGGGGCGGCGTTTTGATGATACCCGTAATGGTGCTTGCCTTGAGGTTTAAGATGCACCAGGCCGTTGGAACCTCAACGGCGTTGATGATATTTGCATCGGCGGGCGGTATTCTGTCCTATCTTTTCAATGGGATAAATGTCGCTGGGTTACCCCCGTATTCAATTGGCTATGTTAACCTTTTGCAGTGGATTTTATTGGCCGGAACCAGCGTTCCCATGGCGCAGGTAGGCGCCAGGGCGGCCCACAAAATTCCGGCAAAACAGTTGAAGTATATTTTCATAACGGTGATGATCTACATGGGGTTAAAAATGATCGGGGTTTTTTCCTGGATGAATCTTCCGATTTAGGTCCGGATGTTACGAAGCAACAATAGGGGCGGAACAATGAACATTCCGCCCCCTATGCCTGCTCAGAAGCTTCGTTTGGCACCGGTCAGACCGAAATCCAGAAGTTCGATGACCGTTTCGCCTTCATTGGATACGGATTTGACCATAGCGTTGATCGGCACGGAAGGATGGAGCCAAGAATCGGAAAGGTACGTATTGCCCATGAAGGAAACTTCACTGTGCATTTTTGAAGTGCCTGCAAAGGTCCCTGCCGGGACCTTCACCGTTCCCCCATCAATCGCCTCCTGATTCTGGCACTCCAGACCTGACAGTGCCTTTTTATAAAGGCCTTTGGTCATCGATAGCATCGGGCCTTCGATCGTTTGAACATTTTGCCCATCAGGTTTGACTTTAACCCAGATAATGTCCAGGTCATCCAGTTTGCCGGTTTTATTCACCGTTTCCATTCCCACCACCAGCATTTGGGTGATGCTTTCTGCGCTTTGCGTCAATGAATGGGTTTCAATGATCCATCCATTTTGTTCTTTACCGACAATGGCCATCTTCATGATGCTGCGCTCGGTTGGGCTTGTCATCCCGGCAATAACATATTGGCCCACCTCGTAAGGGATGGGCCGTTTGAATTTCCCAGCGGCCCTGAAATTTTGAGATTTAGCGGCATTGAATTGTGTATCGATCTTGTCGACAAAAATCGGGTTGGGGGTTGGTGCGGTGATGCAGGAGACAAGGCATAAAACAAACATGGCTGTGACGATAGTACGAATCATTGATATTTCCTCCATGGTAAAGTGTGAATTGTGTTTGCTTTCAAGCAAGCAACGACCTTTCCTTCGTAGAAAACCTAAAAAGAGAAAATTTAAATTTACCTATCATAGCGGTTTTTTAATCAGCGGTTTGTTAGGTTAAAGTTAGGAGAAGGTTTGCTGTCGTCAGCCTTCGTCGAGCGGCATCTTATGAGCCAGTTTTTAATATTCGGGATTAACGACTAGATACTTTAGATGAAATTAACCATTTGAATTCACATTGGAAATGGTTGAAGAGTGGGGTCTTTTGGTTTATAGTAAATGCGCAAAAAACAGATACGGGTGGAAGCGTTCATGAAATAATGCGTTTCATTCGAAGCAAAATTATCTTAATCACTGAAGTTTCGCAGCTAATTTTTGGATATTTTAGAGGGATAATAAGTTGAAAATATTAGGAAAATAATTGAAAAGCGGCTCTGAGTTTAGTATATTAGACATCGCCAAACACCTAATATCACTAAAGAAAGAACCGCTATGAATTACCCTAATACATTTTCCCTCTCCTTGCAAAAACAATCTGATTCGGGCCGGATCATTGACGACCATGAACTCAATCGTGCGTTCACCGAACTCAAGTTCCGTTCATTGGCCCGACAAAGCAACATCACCAAAAAAAGAGGTTATGAAACACTCTCGCTCATATTTGTTTTCGTACTACTGCCTTTTCTCAAGCGAAGCCTCAACAGTTTCTGTAATGGCGGCTATATACAAAACTACGTCCAGGCCCATAAAGACACGTTCTACCGGTTCTTGAACAATGAACACTTCAATTGGAGAAAGCTGGTCCAGATGTTGGCATCAAAGATCATAGCCATGCGTAAGAATGTCCCATTGAAAGAAAAAGTATTGATCGCCGATGACTCCATCTGTCCCAAATCGGGCAAAGAGATCGAATTGGTCAGCTATCATTTCGATCACAAAGTCAGGCGTTCCATTCTTGGCAATCAGTATCTGCAATTGGGCTTTCATGACGGGTTACATTTTTTCCCTATCGATGGTGCCTTTCATACATCCAGTCACCGGCCCAACACTGATATGCGGAATATCGACAAGCGTACCAACGGCTGGAAACGACGCAAGGAAACGCTGAGTAAAAAAACCGACGTTCTGGTTCAGATGCTCGACAGAGCCTGGAAGTCGGGCCTCGATGCCAGCTTCGTCTTGTTCGACAGCTGGTTTGCCCACGACGATATTATCCGTCGCATCGTTGATGTCGGTTATGGCGTCATCTGCCGATTAAAGCGCAACCGGGTCAAATACGGTTATCAAGGCGGCGCATATACGCTCAAACAACTATGGCAGCAGGTCGCCAAGAAACAGACTGTCTGGATCAAGAATCGCACGATTAAGGGCGTATGCCTCAATGTCACGTTGAAAAAGACCGGCTCGGTTCGGGTACTGTTCGTTTCCGATGGTCGCAAACAGTGGCAGGCTCTGCTTTGCACCGATACCGAGCTGGAGCCATCCCGGATTCTTGACTATTACGCCCGCCGTTGGTCCATCGAAGTATACTTTAAAGATGCCAAGCAGATGCTTTACATGGGAAAAGAGCAAAGCAATACGTTTGACGCTTTGATTGCCAGCCAGAGCCTGGTTATGATTCGGTATCTGCTATTGGTCTACATCCAGATAAAACACGGGCTGAACGCCTGCGTTGGTCCGCTGTTTCGGCAAACGTCGGACGATCAGTCATTGTGGATGTTCAGCCGTGCCGTCTGGGACCGTGTCAAAGAACTAATTTTTAAGTCAAGCGATATACTTTCGTACCGTATCGAACCTGATTTACTTTTTCATTTTATTGATATCATAGAAGATCTCATCGCTGAACAAAGTCGATGGGTTACTGCGAAACTTTAGTTAATCATCATCAATATCGGAGTTAGAGTTGATCATAAGAGAAGAAACTGCAGCGGATATTGAAGCGATCACCGATGTCACGATTGCGGCATTCGAAAACCACCCGATCAGCAGGCAGACCGAACAATTCATCATCCATGCGCTGCGTGCCGCAGGTGCGCTCAGCTTGTCGCTTTTGGCGGAAATCGATGGGCAGGTCGTCGGGCACATCGCTTTTTCGCCGGTAGTCATTTCCGACGGAACGACCTCTTGGTAAGGCCTGGGGCCGGTTTCGGTTCTGCCGGATTGTCAGAAGCAGGGCATCGGCAAGGCATTGATCAACGAAGGCCTGTCCCGGTTGAAGGCAATGGGCGGTCAAGGCTGCGCACTGGTCGGCGATACGAACTATTACCGTCAGTTCGGCTTCAGGAAGTTTCCTGAACTGGTTCACGAGGGTGTTCCACCGGAGGTTTTCCTGGCATTGCCGTTTAACGAAAAAATACCCGAAGGTGTTGTCGTGTTTCATGAAGGATTTCGGGCAACAAGTTGACTCGACCCAATCAGAGGACCTTGGCAAACAGGAGAAGATAATGAAAGCGGTTAAGCGATACCTGATCCAGCCGGTTCTCAAGCTTTTGATTCGGAAAAACCTCGTTACGCAGCCGAAAGTCGTCGATCTCGAAGAGAGCCAATGCATTGGCTATAAGATCACCACGACGTTCAAAGACAATCAGAAAAAGAGGGACATCCCACCCTTTTACCATGAGGTATACGACAACGATAAGCTAAGCGCCTTCAGGCAGGACAACGACGATAAAATGTACTGCATTTTCGATTTCCACGAAAATGGTCAGGACTTTGACTATTACGTAACGGTAGAAAATAAAAAAGGCATCGGCGATGAGAACTATGCGCATGTCACCTTGCCCCCAGGCAGGTATGTTCAAGTAGAATTCATGAAGCGGAATCACGGTGCTGCGGCCCTGGTTGTCGGTTACACCAAGAAAATCTGGATCGAACTGAATGGTTATAGGGAGCGCAATTGCCCGATCTTCATTTTGTACGACGAAAGGTTCCACAGTAACTACAGGAAATATGGATGCGAGGGAGATAATTACCTGGGCGATCCCCTGGCCGTATTGCATATTCCGGTGGAATAGTGCCGGATGCCAGCATCGGGCGCTATTCTTCGAGGACTTGCTTTATTTTCGCGGAAAGTTCCGCTATTCGGTAGGGCTTCTGGATAAACGCATCAGGATAGAAGGTTCAAGGCGCTTCGGCAGTACATCTCCACGCCGTCAATCAGAATATCTTCATTGAAGCCGAAACGCGGATTGTGGATGCCGGCATAGGCGTCGCTGCCGGCGCCCAGGCAGAAGAAGCACCCCGGAGCCTTTTCCAGGAAATAGGCCATGTCCTCGCCGCCAAGGGTTTTCTCCGGCACCACCACCTTTTCGGCACCCACCACGTCGGCGGCGATCTGCTCCATGTGCGCGGCCATCTCTGCATCGTTGACGGTGGGGGGATAGCCCGATTCGAATTGGGTTTCATAGCCTGCCCCCATGGAATCGCACACCCCTTTGACGATTGTTTCTATCGTTTCGGGCCATTGCTTCCAGATGGTCCTGTCGAAGGTTCTGGCCGTGCCGGACAGAAAGGCGCGTTCGGGGATGACGTTGAAGGCGGTGCCCGATTGGAACTGGCCCACGCTGATGACCGAGGGGCTCAGCGGATCGATTTTACGGCTGACGATGCGCTGCAGGGCATTGACTACCTGGCAACCGATTTCCAAAGCATCCACGCAAAGATGCGGCATGGCGCCGTGACCGCCCTTGCCCTTGATGGTGATGTCGAAGCGAAACATGGAGGCCAGCAGAGCACCGGCCCGGATGCCGATGGTCCCCTCGGGAATCGTCGGCCAGATGTGGCAGCCCAGGGCGTAATCTACGTGAGGTTCTTCCATGACCCCGGCTTCGATCATCGGTTTCGCCCCGCCCGGCCCTTCTTCAGCCGGCTGAAAAACGAACTTGATACTGCCATTAATCCGGTCTTTGATTGCATTCATGGCCGTGGCGGCCACCAGGGCCATGGCCACATGGCCGTCGTGGCCGCAGGCGTGCATCACACCGGGATGCTCGGAGGCAAAGGGCAGGCCGGTCTCTTCATCAATGGGCAGGGCATCCATGTCGGCCCGGACGAGCAGGCAGGGACCGGGGCGGCCGGTTTCCAGCAGCCCGACCACGCCGGTGCTGGCGATGCTCGTGGTTACGTCCAGACCTTCCCGCCGCAGGTAATCGGCTATATAGGCACTGGTTTTTTCTTCTGTGTAGGCCAGTTCAGGGATGCGGTGCAGGTCCCGGCGTACGGCGACCAACCTGTCTTTGTAATTCTGGAGCTGCGATTTGATGTCCATACGTTCTTCCCGATTAACGGTCGATGGCCTCGCCGCAAAAGGCGCAGCAATCCCATTGATCGATACGATGGCCATGTTGCGCCTTCGTATCTACGGATAGTAACACTACGCGAAAAACAAGCTGCAGGCAAGCACGGCGAAGATAATTCCGGCCGCATCGGCAGTCAGGGCCGCGGCCATGGCATGGCGGATGCGCCGCACCTGCACCGCGCCGAAGTAGACGGCCATGACGTAGAAGGTGGTTTCGGTGGAGCCTTGCAGGGTGGAGACCAGCACCCCGGTGTAGCTGTCCGGACCGATGGCCGGGTCGTTGATGATGGAAGCCAGGATGCCGTAGGCGCCCGATCCGCTCAAAGGACGCATCAGGGCCATGGGCAGGGCCTCGGCCGGCAGACCGAATCGTCCGGTAACCGGTGCCAGGGCGCCGACCAATAAATCCAGAGCCCCGCTGGCCCGCAGCATGCCCACGGCAACCAGAATGGCCACCAGGTAGGGGATGATGCGCAGGGCCACCTGAAAGCCCTCCTTGGCCCCGTCTACGAAAACCTCGTAAACGGGCACCCGCCGAAGGGCGCCGAAAACCAGAAACCCCGCCATCAGCAGGGGCAAAATCCAGGGGGAAAGGGATTTGCCGAAAAGAACCGCCGCGAGAATCAGGGATGCCAAGGCCGCCAGCGCCAGAATACTCACCCAAAGGGGATAGCTGTCCTGCGCCGCTTCAAGAGATGCGGTCTCCTCCGGTTGCGATTCATCCACCGGCTTGTCATCTTCGCCTTCCGTGGTAGGGGAGATCGGTGCAAAACGCTGATAGCCTTTGGCCGCAAGAATGGCCACGGTGGTCGAGCCGATGGTGGCCAGCAGGGTTGTGGGCAGGATGATGGCCGGGTCAGCGCTGCCCGCCGCAGCCCGCAAGGCGATCACCCCGGTGGGCAGCAGGGTCACGCTGGAGGTGTTGACGGCCAGAAACAGGGCCATGGCATCGGTGGCCGTACCCGGCTGCCGGTTGAGACGATCCAGTTCCTGCATGGCCCGGATACCGAAGGGGGTGGCAGCGTTGCCCAGTCCCAGGGCGTTGGCCGACAGGTTGAGGACCATGGCGCCCATAGCCGGATGGTCGGCGGGAACATCGGGAAACAGGCGTACCATCAGCGGACGGATCAGGCGTGCCAGGATGGTGAGCATTCCTCCGGCTTCGGCTACCTTCATCAATCCCAGAAAGAGGGTCATTACCCCTACCAGGCCGATGGCCAGTTCCACGGCACCGCCGGCCGATTCGACCATGGCGGAAGAGAGGGCTTCCATGGGGGCGGGGGTCTCGCCTGACGGCTGGAAGACGACCTGTTTCCATCCGGCAAAGAGAACCGCCGCCAGAACGATGATCAGGAAAATGCGGTTCACGCGTCTGCGTCCGCCTTTCCGGCGTCATCAAACGGCTTGAGCAGGATGCGGGCATCGACAATGCTCAGTCCCTGGTGGTGGACGATGACCGGATTGAGGTCCATTTCCTGGATCTGGGGATAGGCCTCGATGATATCCGAGCAGGTCAGCAGCAGGTTGACCAGGGCCTTTTTGTCGTAGGGCTTGTCTCCCCGAACGCCGTCCAGAATGGGATAGGATTTGGTATCCTTGATCATCATCTGGGCCGACCGGCGGGTAATGGGAAGGACGCGGAAGCTGACATCCTTTAAAATTTCCACCAGGACGCCGCCCAGGCCATACATGATCACGGGGCCGAACTGGTCGTCGATTTTGGTGCCGATGATGACTTCGGCGCCTTTTTCCACCATGGGGGACACCAGGACCCCTTCGATGGTCGCATCGGGTTTATAGGCTTTGGCGTTTTTAACGATCTGCCGGAAGGCTTTTCTCACCCGCTCCTTTCCCGAAAGGTTGAGCATAACGCCGTTGGCATCGCTTTTGTGCAGAATGTCCGGCGAGGCGATCTTCAGGGCCACCTTCCCGCCCATCTCTGCGGCCGCCTGGGCCGCCGCTTCGGCCGTGGTGACGATCCGGTCCCGGGTGACCTTTGCGCCATGCAGGCCGAGCAGCTTCTTGGCCTCGGCTTCCAGCAGCGCCGTCCGACCGTCTGCGTAGACACGGTCGAAGATCTTGGATGCTTCAGGTTTGGCCTTGGCGCCCCAATCGAAAACGAAGCTGGAGACGGCGTGGTAGCTTTTCAGATAGCGGCCGTACTGGGCCAGAACACCAATGCTCTTGCAGGCCACATCCAGACTGCCGTAAACCGGCACACCATAGTAGCGCAGCAGATCCAGGCTGTGGGGCTTTTCCGAATTGTAGAGGCTGTGCACCACGATGGCTTTCTTTTTGGATGTTATCATTTTGCCCATCTGGTGGGCGGCGTCCTCTTCCATCAGGGCCAGACTTTCGGCAAAACGGATGCCGTAGCCGCCGAACAGGCCCACGATGAGCAGCCCGCCGACGTTGACGTCGTTCAAAACGAGGTTGGCGCACTCGGCGAAGATGCGCGGGTTGTCGTCGGTTCCGCCAGCCACATCGATGGGATTTCTCACAGCGGCGCCATCGGGGAGAATGGCGCGCAGCTTGGCTTTGGTCTTCTCCTGCAGTTCGGGAATATGCACACCCAGATCGGTGAGGGTGTCGGCGGCAATGGTGGCGTGGCCGCCGCCATCGGCAAGGATGGCGATGCTGTTGTTTTTTATGGGGGGCAGGCTGGACAAGGCCTCGGCAGCGGGGAAGAGTTCGTCCGAATTCTCGATGACAACGATGCCGGCCCGTTCAAAGGCACCTTTGGCCACCCGGGACATTCCGGCCAGGGCCCCGGTGTGGGAGCCAGCCGACTTTTTTCCGGTGGCCGAGCGGCCGCTTTTCAGCAGAACAATCGGCTTTTTCTCGGTGGTCCTGTATGCCTGCTGCAAGAATTTGCGCCCTTCGCGCATGCCTTCCACATACATCAGGATGGCTTTGGTGTCGGGATCCTGGGAGAAGAATTCCAGGTACTCGTGAAAGCGGATATCCGCTTCGTTGCCCACGCCTACATAATAGGTGAAGCCTTTGCGGCTCTTCAACTTGGCCTCGGTGATCAGGGTCAGGGCCATGTTGCCGCTCTGGGTCAAAAGGGCAATATCGCCTTTGGGCGAATCCTTGAGGCCCACCAGGTTTAGATTGTCCTTGAGGTTGATCATCCCGGAAGTATTGGGACCGATCAGGCGGATGTGGTGCTGCCCGGCCACGTCGAGCACATCGTTTTCCAGCGCTTTGCCCCGGGCGCCGGTTTCGCCGAAACCCGTGGCCAGGATCACGGCGCCCTTGACCCCTTTCTTGCCGCAGTCTTCCAGGATCGACGGAACGGTCCGGGCCGGCGTGGCCACCAGGGCCACATCCACTTCACCCGGAATTTGGGAAACCGAAGGATAGCAGGTCAGACCCAGAATACTTTTCTCCTTGGGATTGACCGGATAGATCGATCCTTCGTAATGTTCGTCCAGAAGGGTGCGGATGGTCTGATAGCCGCGCTTGGTAGGCACCTTGGATGCGCCGATTACCGCCACGGAGCGGGCGTTGAGGACGTGTTCGAGTCCCATTATCTTCTCCTTTTATTTCTTCCGGTCTTCGAATTCCTGCAGCGATTCCTGTCTTTCCTTGGTCGAGACGCAGGCCAGGCAGGCCTCCACCTCGAAGTCCATCAGTGCTTCCAGGCTGACTTCTCCCAGGGCCATGTTGAGACCCTTCTTGATCATTTTCAGGGAGAAACCCGAATTGGCCGCGATTTTGTCGGCCATTTCCATTACCGTTTCCATCAGGCTGTCCAACGGTACGGCCCGGTTGACCAGCCCGATGCGCTGGGCTTCCACGCCGTCGATGTATTCGCCGGTAAAGAGCAATTCACGGGCCTTGCCCGGACCGACCAGATCCTGGACCAGTCGAAAGGCGCCGCCGGTGACCGATGAGGTGACCTTGGCCTCGGGACTGCCGATCTTGGCATCTTCGGCGGCGATGCGGATGTCGCAGGCCAGGGCCAGCTCGTAACCGGAGCCGATGGCGTAGCCGTTAACGGCGGCGATGGTGGGTTTTTCAAAGCGGATGATGGCCCGGGAGGCTTCCTGGAGCGCCACCAGATAATCCCGGTAGTCTTCGATGGAGCGAGTTTTGGACTCCTTGAGATCGGCGCCGGTGGAAAAGGCGCGTCCTTCGCCGGTGATCACCACCGCCTTGATCTGCTCATCCTCGCGGGCATCATCCAGGCAAGCCTGCATATCCAGCCATAGGCGCTTGTTCATGGCATTGAGGACCTTGGGCCGGTTGAGCCGGATGACGGCCACCCCATCCTTTTTGTCGTAGATGATACATTCGAGATCCATCGTTTCTCCTTTGTTGACGTGATCGGGCGTGGATACCCCCACCCGAAGGGGCAGCCCATAAACGCCAAATGCCAAAGACCGGCAGTCAAATGTCAGTCGGATGGTTCCACTCAATCAATGCGGGATCGGAGGAGATTGCATCCGTCATTTGAGCGCTGGCATTTGGCATGTTGATCGGGCACCCCGTACCCCATCGTTGCAACGTTGGGATGTACTGTCCGGTTTCCACCCGTGCCGACCGCATCCGCCGACCGTTGGCGGAAGACGCAACACTTGGGCCTCCCTTTGCGTAAATTTATCGGCGGGTCAAGAAAAAACTTGCCCATCAGGCCCATTTTTCCGTTGCTTCTCTCACCAGGCGCGCAATGGGCAGGCGCCGGGGACAGCGAACCTCGGCGGCCGTGTAGTCCGCCCGGATCAACTGCCGGCGCACCTTTTGGGGAATGGCCGCCAGTTTGGCTGCCGGATCATGCGTGTCCCCGTAGCTGTAGGCATACATGAGGTAGCGCATGACATCACCCACGGGAAGATTGCCGGCGACGGCATTCTCACAAATCTGCGTACAGCCGGCGCAGTAGCCTGAAAAAGTTGCCCGGGCATAATCGTCCAGAACCTGCCGGTCGTTTTCGGTCAGTGCGGTGCGGTCCACGGCAGCGGCAATATTGGCCATGAGAATCGACATGGTGGGCATCTGCGAACAGATTGCGGCAATCTGTGGATTTTCCCAAATGGCCTTGAGCTTGGCCTGCTTGTCGGTGAATCCTTTTTGCACGAAACGTCCGGCCAGTTGAAGTTCCCGGTCGCTGTCGGTGGCCACGGGGCCGCCGCCCTGGGTTTTCATGGCGGTGAGCCCGATGCCGGCATCCACGCAGGCGGCGACCGCCCGCTTCATCGTCTCGTCGTGCATGAGGCGGTAATTGTAAGTCATCATGATGCCGTCGATCCAGTTCAATCTGGAGGCGTCCAGCAGGCACTGCTGCATGTTGCTGTGAGTGGAGAAGCCGAAGAGACGGATTCTGCCTTTCCCTTTCTGCTCTTCGGCCCACGCGCGCATGTCGCTGTCCATGATGCCGGCGTCGCGAATGGCATGTACGAAAAAAAGGTCGATGTGGTCGGTGTTCATCCGTTTGAGGGAAGTGGCCAGATCCCTGCTCATTCCCCGGGGACTTCGAGAGGTGGACTTGGTGACCAAAAAGATTTTCTCCCGCTGGTCAGGATAGCGGGAGAAGAACTGCCCGATTCCTTCCTCGCTGCGTCCGCCGCTGTAAACATGGGCGGTGTCCCAGTAGGTGACGCCCCAGCGAATGGCCTGCTTGAGCAGGGTTTGGTTGGAAGGGATGTCGAACATGCCTCCCAGTGACAGGATCGGTACCTGGATGCCGGAACGTCCGAAAGTCCTTTTCGGCATGTCCTCGGGGCCGGCGGCCATAAGCGGTGCGGCAGCCTTTGCCGGATTGACGGATCCCAGCGGGGCCATGGCGGCGCCGATAGCGGCTGCGCCGGTGGTTTTGAAAAAAGAGCGGCGGGACAACGTTTTTTGATTGGTTTTCATTGTGGCACCTTAGATCGGTTTAGGGTTTCGAGTTTATCGTTAAACTAAAGAAGCAACCGATGCTTGCTTTCCCGGGTTTCATTTTCCGCAGTAACCCGTATGGCCCGACGGCCCTTGACCGGGCATTCGTGTTCGCAGACCCCGCAGCCGATACAATGGGCCGGGTCTACGAAAGGCAACTGAAGCCGCACCAGCAGGTTGATCCGGTCTCCTTCTACGGCCGTTTCGGTGAACGGATTTTGCTCCAGGACGATTCCGCCGGAACCAATGGCGCTGATTCGGGCCGGCGGCAGATTTCGTTCGTTGCCAACACTAAGATAATAGTCCCCGGTGGCAAACTGCTCTGCCGGCAGGGCAGTTCCATGGAACAGCAAGCGGTTGTCCGTCATGCCCTGAAGATGTAATTCTCCCTCCAGCCGGACCGGCCGGTATTCGCTACGGGTGAAAATCGCTTTAGGACTGACCGGACAGTTCTCCTGGCATACGATGCAGGGACGGTCCATGGCCCAGGGCAGGCAGCGGCCACGATCGATGAATGCCGTACCGATGCGGACCGGACCCCGTGAAGTGAATGACTTCCGGCCCAGGCGTTCGTCGACGGAAAGGGGCCGGATGGCGGCGGTGGGGCACAAGTTGCCGCAGGCGACACAGCCCTGCTGGCAACCGCTGGAGCCCATGCGAAAGTTGAGCATGGGTGTCCAGATGCCTTCGATACCGGCCTGAAGACTCGCCGGCTGGATGACATTGGTGGGGCAGATGCGCATGCACTGGCCGCATTTGATGCAGCGCTGGAGAAATTCGGCTTCCGGCAGCGATCCCGGCGGCCGGATGACATCCGGGTTCCAGGTCGCGCCGGTCAGACCGGCCAGGCGGAACAAAGGAGCCGCCGCCATGCCCGAAACCAGGGTTGCCGCCACCGCCCGTCTGGAAAGGTCCGGAGCGGCCATTTCTCCGGCTGCCGATGGATGCAGGTGATATCCCATCACCCCGTGGCGGCAGTCATCCAGGCAGTTCATACACAGCACGCACTCGGCGGTGCGGATGGTCGCCGCCGGCTCACAGCCGCCTTCGCAATGGCGGTTGCAGGCGCCGCAGGCTGTGCAGCCATGGGGTTTCTGGCCGATGCGCCAAAGGGTGTTTTTTCCCAACAGGCCGAACAGTGCCCCCAGCGGGCAGACAAAGCGGCAGTAGAACCGGGGAATGCGCAGGTTGAGCAAAACGGCAGTCCAGAAAAGTGCGCCGATAACCAGGGCACTTGGATAGATCCGACTGACGGTCGAAAGAGATATTAAGCGGCCGTCCACCAGGGGCAGCAATGTCAGGTTTACCGAGCGGTAGAACAAAGGGATCGGGTCCAGCAGCCCGGTTTGAAGCGTGGCGGCCAGCAGCCGGGAACCGTCGGTGAACAGGTCCAGCAGCAGCCAGGTTCCGGCAACGGACACCACACCGGCCACCCACTGGATACCGGACATGGTTTTGGTGAAGTGTATCACGGTGCCCAGAAGCAGCATTCCAAGGCCAATTCCCGCGGCGACTATGGGCATGACGAGAGGAAATGCCAACAGGCGGCCCAGCAGGTCGCCGGCAGCGGCGCCGAGCAGGAAGATCAGGATGGCATACTTGATTCCCTGCCCCCTTCGGTAGCGGTTGGCCGCCATCATCCGGGAGGCTTTGCGGCTGCGGTTGGCCAGCCACCCCACGACCTGGTGAAGCGTCCCGAAAGGGCAAATCCACCCGCAGAAAAAACGGCCCAGCACAATGGTCAGCACCATGGTCAGCAGGCCCCACAGCAGACCGGCGTATAGCGTGCCGGTCGTCAACAGGGTGGCCAGTCCCACCAGCGGATCCAATTGGATCAGCCAGTTGACCGGCCATCCGCGTAGCTGCCACCACTGCTCGCCCAGGGTGGAGACGACACAGAGCCAGAGAAATAACAAGAAGAAGAAAATTTGGCTAAGTCTTCTGGTGGTTACGATTCTCATTAGCCCGTATGGATCTCCTTCAGCTTTAAGGACCGGTAGTCGGCCGTTCCGGCGCCGGCGGCTTCGGCCTTGGCGATAAAGGGCAGATCGCCGGGTTGTTTGTCCAAAAGGGCGGCTCCGGCGGCATCGGCGGCCACGGGGTCGGTGCTGACGATCAGGGTGCCCGTGGGCTTGAGGTCGGACAGCGACCCGCCGGTGGGACCGTTGGAAATCATGGTCTGGATCCCATCAAGCACCACTGCCGTGGGGCGGACCAACAGGGCCAGTTCCTGGATAATCGTATGGATGTCCTGGTGGAAGATGTTGCGTCGTCCGCCCAGCAGTCCGTACCAGTTTTTCAATGTCATGCTCGCGCCGCTGCGATGATGATCCTTGACCGGAGCCATGCCGATAACGCGGTCCACTTTGGTCAGGGGATCATAGAGGACCGGCCAGTTGCGGATCAGGCGGCCGCCATCGAGGCTGAATCGCCGAAACAGAGCTTCGCGGGGCAGCACGACCCGGGCCCCGGCCCGGCGAGCAGCGGCCCCAATGCCGGTCAGTACGAAGCAGGAGGCCGGGTCGTTAATGGGGTTGTCCGTGACCATCACCTGGGAAGCGCCGGCTTCCAGGCACATTGCAACGGTTGCTTCCACCAGATCCGGATGGGAGGTGGCGCCCAAAGACGGCGGTGAAGCGAAGGCGGCATTGACTTTGAGAAGCACCCGCTCGCCAGACTTGACGAAGGCCTCCATGCCGCCCAGGGCCGCAAAGGCCTGTCGGACTGTGGCGGCGCGATCCGTTCCCCTGGCGATGCAGATGCGGCCCTTCATCTCGGTTTGCGAATAATCGGGGATTCGGAGCGATCCGCTCTCAGCGACACCTCCCTCCGGCGGTCGGCTGTCGTAAAATCCGATCCCCAGGGCGCCGGCTGCGGCGACGGACAGTCCCGCGCGGGTGCAGCGCCCCAGAAACTCGCGTCGATCGATTGATGGCTCGGTCAAGAGGAGTTCCTCTTCGGTTGTTTGGTTCATTTCTTCAAATGCGCAGCCAACCGCCCGGCAAGAACCATCGCCGCTTCGAGGCTGTCGGCCTCATGGATGCCGGCAAAACAGTCTCCCCGGGAGAAAACGATTTCATAGGTGTCGAAAAACTGCAGGGCAACAGCCCCCTCCAAAGGTATGGCTTCGTCGATCCGGACAGCGCCGAAGGAAATCAATGTACGCTGATATTCCCTGGCCAGCGCCGATGCGGCGTCGGCATCGTCACGGCGGGAGACGAAGGCCGTCAGGCGAGAGCCGTTAAGGTTGTATTCCTCGGTGTAGATCCGGTTTAACTGTTCGTAACCGAAGGCGTTGGCCGCGATCAGTTGGAGACTGCCGGGACGCATGTCGTCCTTCGGGAACAGGTCGGCCCCGGGGGCTTCTGCGGCAGCGCCGCCCCTTTCTTGCAGGAATTTACTCGCCAGTTCTCCCATGGCTGCCTGAAGGTCCAAGGAAGCATCCGTTCCAATCAGCTCTATGTAGAATTTTTTATGGGCCAGAAAAAGGGCATTTTCCGTGCGGTAGGCATTGGGCGCGATGTCGTCGGGGTGGGCATCTTCCCGTCGCTGCATACTGAATACCGAAAAGGCGTTTTGCTGGGTTCCCATGTCGTAGACGAATACTTCCACCCAGGTGCCGGCCGTCGCATCCATTGCGAACCGCTGGGTTTCCAGGGAAACGAATCCAGAGGAGAGGTAGAGATCGGCACGGCCGTTGATCTTTTCGTAGAGCGTTTCCGGGCCGAAGCGCTCCGGTGGAGAAAAGGGGGACATTTTCAAACCCGCAGTGTCGATCAGCGGCGGACGATCCGATTCGGATGAAAGCGTGTGAAGATGGGATTCAGGGCGCAGGGCGATCACCGCCGGATTGATCCGGTACTGACGCACGAACACGCCGGCTGCAACGACCACGAGAATCGCCATGACTGCAACGGAGAGCCGGGTTTCGGTTTTTCCCGTTTTTTTGCGTACAGCGGTTTCCATAAACACGATCATCCATCATTAAACAGGTGCATCAATCGGTGGCCTTTTTCCAGTAGAAGGATTTTTGTCCAGTTTGTCAACGGAAGAATCGCAAGCGTTTACGGGGCACGGTATCTGCCTTGTTCCCGGCTGCTTGAATGTCAATCGGTACGTTCTGCATGTCCGGCATCGTGCATCGGAAGAGCCCTGCAATCGCTTACTGGACCGCGACCCACCACTCGTCGGCAATTTTTCCCTTGAATCTTCCCGATTTTTTTTCTTTAATAAAAACGATCCATTCTGAGCTTCGCACTGTTCCTGAGCCCCACTTATTCCTGACTTCACTATTGCCATTTTATATGATCGAGAAGGTCATTTCCAACCTGACCGAAATCCCGTTTATCCTCCGATACGATTGTTTGTGTCGGGTGAGCCGCGGTTGAAAAAGAGCATTCGAAGGGGAGGTTTGTCATGCAACTGTTCGATGCCTCATTGGCCTTTGCATTGACCATGGCCGCTTTGGCGACGGTTGTCACCGTTATTATGGAAGCCGGACTGCGGGTTGCGAGAATGCGCAAAAAGAATTTTATCGAGGTGATGAAACTTCTCAACAAGGAGATGGAGTACAGCCCGCTGAAAATGAGCGAAGAAGATCGCTGGAATTTTATCAAACGGGTCATCGATAATCCTGCAGAAGCATCACTGGATAAGCTGAGGGCAGAATTGGAAAACCTGCCTCTTGCCGGACGACTGACATACTTCGGCCGGGATAAGGCTGCCGGTAAAAACTTCCTGCAGCGCGTGGGGTGTTTTCTCTTGCAAATTTTTGGAGATCGAAAACGGGCCGGCCTCTTTGACAGGGTATCTTTGGAGTATATGCTGCGTTGCCTGGCCGAAAGCGAGGCTGTGAAAGAGGCGTCGTCCCGGACGATCTCCACTGTAAGGGCCGAATTCAACCGGCTCGCCCGCAAATACGAGGAGTTCAGTTCGTCCGTATCAGCAAGCTTCAAGCAGCATGCGCAGCAATGGTCGATCGCTGTCGGCATCCTTTTGGCTTTTGCTGCCAATATCGACGGCTTCCGGATTTTTGAAAATTACCGGACCGATCCCGAACTGGCAACAGCGATCATCCAGAAGCATGAAGCCTTCCTGGAAGACAACCAAAGTGCCCAGGATTCATTTGAGGAACTCAACGCGCTTTATATTCAAAAAAGGGATATAGACAAGCAGATCGAACAGGCCAAAGATAAAAATGACGACACCCTTGCCCGGCTGAAAGAGCAAAAAAGAGAAGTTGAAGCGGAGATCGAGAAACAATCCGACATCGCGAAAATCCAGGAAGCGCTTCAAATCGCCAAACAACAGGTGGCCGACCTGACCACCATGGGGGTGCCCATCGGATGGGAATTCTATCCGAATTGTCCATACAGCAAGAGTGGTACGTATGAGAAATGGGAGAGTGCCGGATCGAAATGTAAAAACATTACTCAACGAAAATTGGAAGCCAAATCTATTTTTATAAGAGTCTGGTTCACGGCGAAAAACGATCCATCCGGGTTCGCGGTCTGGGTGATGGCCGTAGCCTTTAGCGGGGTATTGATCGGCCTGGGAGCGCCATTTTGGTTCGACATCGCCAAACGGCTGGCCCAGGTGCGGAAAGGACTCCAAAACCTAGACGCTTCGGCCGAGTTCCGGTTTTCGGCCAGGGACGCCAACGGGGATCCGAAGATGCGAAGGGAAATTGTTGATACGGTCCTCGCCGATGCCCAGGAAACCGCAAAAGGCGGGACGACCACCGGTGAAAATGGAAAACCTGAGCCTCAACTGGGTCCGAAGGCCATTCGCTTATAAGTCATGAGACAGGAGCAATCATGAATCCAACGCTCATCATTTCAGGTATTCAGGCAACGCTGAGAGCGGCACAGGCGGGTGCGCAGCTTTATGGCGAACATGCTCGGGATCGCAAGGTGTTTCTACCCGATCTGGAACTCCCGGAAGGTTCCAGGGCCGCGCAACTGGTCGTTTTCTTAAAAGACAAACCGCAGCTTGCGGGTACAGCTTCGGCGTTTTCCGTTATTTGGGATGCCGAGAACAGGGAACTCAAGAGCACGAAGCCGGAGCTGGTCGATGCGGCGTATACGGTTATGCTTCAACACAAGGCCAAACAACAGCTTCTGGATAAGGGTAAAGAGGAAAACGAGGCGAAATTCGAAGCAGACATGCTTGCATCCGGACGAATGGTCGAACAGTGGCGTGAGGAGCGACAACCGCCCAATGCGTTCGTTCGTATGGCCCTGACCCTGACGGATATCGGACTGGAATTCATCCAGGCGGATCCAACCCTCTTTGGCATTGGCAGCCGGGGAGAAAAAATGATTGTGGCCTTTGCCAACAGCATGTCGGCTTTAATCCCGGATGATGTATCCGCATTCGGGTCAAAGACCAATTTTGCCGACCGTGTGCTCGGCATTTTTCTGCGGGCCGGCCTGGGAAGCCTCGCCGGCAATGCCAATATTGTTTTGAAAAATGAGGATATCGCCGGACTCATAAAGGGCGTGACCAAACCCATGGTAGACGCTTTGCCCGAATCTATTGCCGATCAGATGCGATACCGGGAATTGGTCGATGCACTGGCAGGCCCTTGTGCCGAGGCCGCTTTTGCATTGCTGGCCGAGGACACCGAGCGTTTTTTCGGGAAAGATTTTGCCGACGACAAAGCGCTGGGCGTGGTGACTTCCGCACTGTTCGAAGAAATCCAGCGGACCACGCACGACGGCACAATCGTTGATGTGTTCAACGAACAAGGCCTGATTCGTATGTACCAGGCCGGTTTACGTGTCGCCGTCGAGCGGCCGGCACTGTTTCTGGGAGACGACCCCTCGGCCGAAGCCGAACTTTTCAGAAAGCTCCTGAGCGGTTCCGCCGCGACCTTGCGCGCGCATCCTCACTTTAAAGGCCCAATCGGAACATCCTTGGCGGCAATGGTTCTCGAAGTTGTCGGTGAAAACGCTACCGTCCTTTTCAAGTTCGATCCAGGCGAACCCTGGGAGAACGTTGCCGAAATTGCTATGCAGCAGGTAATCTCCGGTCTGTCGACCGCCCTGGAGAACCTGGATGAAGACGGCACCCCAAAAGGGGCCTTGAAAGCATTCAGCGACAGGCAATTGCTTGAACTGGCGCGAATCATTCTTCAACAGGCCGCGCAGACGCCCGGTATGCTGGGGGTGAAAGAATCCGAATTGCAGGCGGTCATTGGCGGAATTGCGAAAGCCATGGCGGCGGACGACAACCTGCTGCTGTCTTCCGACGAATGGATAAAGATCGCCGGTGTGGCCGCGGAAAAAGCCGCTGCCAACCCGGGCAGGCTGTTTGGATTATCCGTGTCTGCAGATGATCCGGGCCAGGCCCTGGCCCTGTCGGTCATCCAATCCGTTTTAAAAGTGGCCGGCGAAACCTGGACGCAGAAAGGGCGTGCGGGCCAATCGGTTCTTTTCGGTAAAACGCTTGAAAAGGTACTGGAGGCCTCCCTCGAGGCCCTGGCCGGCAATGTCGCCGCCGCAGTCAAGCAACCGGAGGTGGTCGACCGGTTTCTTGAGCGACTGAAAGATAGGTCCGTTGCCGCGCCTGAGAAATTCGGCAGCGATGCTATGCTGAACGTATTTCGAGGATTGATCGGCAATGTTCTCGCAACCGGAAAGCTGCCCACCGAAGATGAAATTGAAGCAATCCTGTTCGCAAAGGAGGCCTGATCATGAAAAAACACCTTGTTCCATTCGTTTTCGGAGTCGGCGTCCTGATTCTGTTTGGCTGCGCTACGGCCAAGGATGTGCAGCGTGCCACCGACCTGATCCGGACGGACAACCAATTGACCCGCCTGCTGGTTGAAGTCCGCCCCAAGGATCAGGAAGGCTCGGCGACGTATCTGATCGGCATCGCGACCCATGCCCAAACAGAGGCCGAATCTTTAGAAGGTTTGAGAGGAAAGCAAGCGGACGCCATCGCTTATTATCGCATTGCAGCCACGGCGTACTGGAAAAGCGGTGCCCCGGAAGTCGTTGACGATCTGTTCGAAGCGACTCTCAACGGTATGAACTTGTGCGCCGAACTCAAAGAAGGCGGGCCGGACCGGGATTGCATGTTCCTGCAACTGGTGATTCCTTTCGCCGGCCTGGAATCGCTGGCCAACGGGGTCAACCTGAAAGATACTTTGGGGAAGATCGACTTTTACGACGACAAGGATACCGGAAGCGAAACCGAAATGATGAGAAATGCTTTCGGCGACCTGGAAAAAGCCAGAGCGTTGATCAAAAAGATATACCAGTTCGAAACGGACGATCGGTTGAAGAAGCATCCAGCTATGAGAGATTACTACTGTACAAATGTCGAAAAGGCCAGGAATTATCATATTGGCCATACAGGAGAACTCATCGGGAAAGTGAATGATTATGATCAGAGACCGGCTCTGCAGGATGCTTCCCCGCTGGGAATAACCATCGAGCAGGCCAGGGCGCTGAATACGATCGGACAGATAAGTGAGATGTACATGGGTGAACCGGCCGGGGAACTGAAGATCGATGACGACCGGTACCCCAAAATCTGCAGGCCGTAACGATCACGCGAAAACAATCCATCCGGATGCGCTGGGTTCTCTTTTTTAATGCTCGTCCATGCGTTGCCTGAAGCGGCTCTGAAAACCCTTTAAATTCATTGGTTCCATGCATCATTGGTTTGACCGGCAGACAATTGCCGACTGACGCAAGGAGGTGAACATGAGCCGAACCATCAATAAACGCGGCCTGGACCTGGTCAAGCGTTTCGAGGGCTTTTATTCCGAAGCTTACCTTTGCCCCGCCGGCGTGTGGACCATCGGCTACGGCCATACACGGGGGGTGAGGCAAGGTCAGACCGTTGCCGAGAATGAAGCGGAGTCCATGCTGCAGCAGGATCTGGCCGAAGCGGCCCGGGATGTCGAACGCCTGATCTCGATTCCGCTGACCGACAACCAGTTCGCGGCCCTGGTCAGTTTCGCCTTCAACGTCGGGGCCGGCAACCTGCAGGCAAGCACGTTGCGGCGAAAATTGAGCATCGGCAACTACGAGGAGGTTCCTTTCGAATTAAGCCGCTGGGTCAAGGCTACGGACCCCGTCAGCGGAAAGAAAAGAACCCTGCGAGGACTGGTCCGGCGACGGGCGGCCGAAGGAGAGTTGTGGCTTACCCCGGACGAAGCGGACGAGACCGAGGCTGCCCTGGCCATGCCGCAACGGATCGACAATGTCGATACATTTGAGGATACGTCGGTGCCAAACCTGGCCATGGTGACCGGGGGGATGAAAAACCTGGGGTATAAAATCTATGACGGCATCGACCGTTCCGGCCGCAAACGTAACTACGACCTGAACCTTTTCGGGGTCCGTACTGCCGATACCGTCGCCGGCGCTTTCGATGACTGGTTGGGCGTCTTCTGGATGAATTGGGACACGGACGCGTGGGAATTTCACATCTGGCAGGCCACCACCGATCCCGGCATCTACTATCTGGACCAGCCACTCAATGTGAGCGGAACCGCCATCATGGTGGAGGGCCAGTATCCCTCCAGCTACCAGATCGGTTTGCATAAAGGCAAATACGAATCCCTGGTGCAATGCAAACCCATCAAAGCCTACCGGGACAACGACAAAGACGAAATTCTGGACATGATGCCGGACACGATCCAAAAGGGATTTTTTGGCCTCAACATTCACCGCGCCTCGGCCGATCAGCGCTCGATCAGAGTCGGCAAGTGGAGCGCCGGATGCCAGGTGGTGGCCGACCCGCGCGATTTTGCCCGACTGATGGACATCTGCCGCCTGGCCGAGGAAGTGTGGGGCCCGACCTTCAGCTATACCCTTTTGCTGCAGGAGCAGCTGCGCTACGAAGCCTGATTTTTTACATAGATCATAAACCCACAAGGAGGAATCCATGGCTTACAGGACAAGATACAACCCGAATTTTGGAGAAATCGGAGCCCATGTTTCGCAGCGATGGCCGGAAAAGAAGATCATCGGCCTGAAAGGAAAACAGACGCACACGCTGGGCCTGGCCCTTTCCGGCGGCGGATACCGGTCGGCCATTTTCAACTACGGCATCCTCAGGGGGCTTTTCGAGATCGGCGTGATCGGGAAAATCGACTACCTTTCGGCGGTATCGGGCGGATCATGGGTCTCCATGCCGTTTTCCACCTCCAATGACCTGAGATGGTTTTTCGACGACATCCCGACCCATCCCAACCTGATCGAAGAGGGCTTCGAAGCGTTGTTGCCCAACCCTGCCCGCGTGCTGCAGGAAGCTGCCCTTTCCAGAAAAAATGCCAACTATATCAGCAATATTTACGGCAGGTTGCTGGCAAAGACCTTCTTGAGGGAGCACGGCCAGCAGTCGCGCTACCTGCCGCTGGCCGATAAAACCATGGTCAAGGACAAGGACAGGCCCTTTCTGATCGTCAACGGAACCGTCAATTATCGCAGCCCGGAAAGCTTCAGCGTGACCCAGGAGTGCTTCGAGATGACGAAACTCTATTCGGGATCACGGTCGCTGGGGTATATCCATTCCAAGGATCTATTGGCCAGTGTGAAAACCATCAGAATCCGCGATGCAATCGCCATTTCAGGGGCGGCGGTTGCCGTTCACCTTCCGGCGCTGGGTGGAGAAGTAGCCGGGCTGGGGCTGAGCCGAGAAGTTGTGAATTATGCCAGGGAAGTAAAAAGCCGGGCCAACGTCTCCGAGACGGACCATCTGGATGTTTCCGACGGCGGGCATTACAACAACCTGGGCATCGAATCTCTCATCAACCGGGGGTGCGGGTACATTATCGTTGTGGATGCCGAGCACGACAAAGAGGATAAGGACGCCACGCGTTCCAACCAGTCCTATCATGGCTTGAAAACGCTCATTAAGCGGCACCATATCAACACCGCGTTGAGTGAAGATGTGATCGGTCAACTGGACGAAGCCAACAAGCCCCTGCATGTTCTCGACGCCCCGGAGGGCATCCCGGACATTCTTTATATCAAACTGAAATCCTGGGATGAATTCGATCGCCACGCCCAGGGAAAACCGTACAACCAACCCGGATTTCTGCAGAATCTATTCAACCAGGGCGCATTCTCCTTCGATCCCCAGTTCAGTACGGCCAAACTGGACTACGATTTCGCCGAACACCGAAACCTCTCGGAATTGGGGCGGTTTATCGTAAAGGAGCATAAAGATACTATTGTCGAATTCGCTGGAAGGTCGAACTAGGAAATTCGGAAATACGGTTCTAAGGATAGTTCAAGTTCCGTTTTTTGCCGGGTCTCCAGTTTTGTCATTCCGGACGGAGCGAAGCGGAGATCCGGAATCCAGGAAGGTTCATGGGGTGGGGTTACAAACCGAGGTAGGCTTCCCTGATTTCGTCGGAAGCTTTCACCGTCTCCGGGGTTCCATGCGCCTTGATGGTTCCTTCGTGCATGACATAGACGTAGTCGGCAGCTTTCAGCGAAGCGTCGGCATTTTGTTCCACCAGGAGAATGGTCAGGCCGATATCGTCTTTCATTTTGCGAATGGTTTCGAACATCAGCTCTACCAGCAGGGGAGCCAGCCCCTGGCTGGGTTCGTCCAGCATGATCAGCTTGGGTTTGGTCATTAAAGACCGACCGATGGTAACCATCTGCTGTTCTCCTCCGCTGAGCGAACCGGCCATCTGGGCCCGTCGCTCCGATAATCGGGGAAACAGTTCATAGACCTTGGCCAGGGAGTCTTCACGGTGCGCCTCGGCCCGTTTCAGGTAGGCCCCCATGTACAGGTTTTCTTCTACGGTCATATTGGGAAACAGGTGCTTGCCTTCCGGCACCAGCGCCAATCCGAAGCCCACTTTTTTATGCGTCGGCTCCCGCGTAATGTCCTTTTCCTCGTAGATAACCGATCCGTTCCAGGGTGAAACGGAGCCGAAAATCGTTCCAAGCAGGGTGCTTTTACCGGCACCGTTGGGGCCGAGAAGCGAGGTGATGGTGCCGGCTTTGACTTCCAGACTGGGCTTCCAGAGAACCTGCATGGGACCGTAACCGGATTCGATATCGTTGACCTGCAGCATGCTTATTTGCCTCCCGCGCCACCGAGATAAACTTCCACCACCCTGGGATCGTTCAAGGCCTCCTGCGTCGGGGCGTCCACCAATTTTGCTCCCTGATGGAGAACGATTACTTTTTCCGCCATACCGAGAACAGCCCGCATGATATGTTCGACCATGGCCACCAGAGCGATATTCTCTTCTCCGGCGATTTGCTTCAAGAACGCCACCATTTGATCGATGTCGCTGGGGTGCATCCCGGCCATGGCCTCGTCCATGAGCAGAATCTTCGGCTTCATTGCCAGAGCACGGCCGATTTCCAGCATCTTTTTCTCGATGGGTGTCAGCGTTCCGGCGGCTTTATCCCGATGGGCCGTAAGATCCAGTCTTTCGATGAGCTGATCGGCAACCTCCATGGAGGCGTCCACACTGAGTTCTTTGCCCATTCTGCCGAACATGGCCCCCACGGCGATGTTCTCCCGGACCGTTTCCGAACTGAACGGCCGCGGAATCTGAAAGGTCCGGCCGATACCCAAAGGCGCACGCTTGAATGGGGGCATCCGGGTAATGTCGGTGTCCTCGAAAAGAATATGCCCCTCCTCAGGAAAAAATACGCCGCTGATCAGATTAAAGAGGGTGGTCTTGCCCGAGCCGTTGGGGCCGACGATGCCGACGAACTGGCCGGTGTCGATCTCCAGGCTAACGCCGTCGACGGCCACAAGGCCGCCAAAGCGTTTGGTTACGTTGTCGAGCTGAAGCAGAGTCATTGGATCGCCACCTACGCTAAATGATGTAACGGCCAACGGCCGTGTTTCTTGTCTTCGCCTTCAGCATGCCGATCACACCTTCCGGGAATACGACGATGATGACGATGATGATCGGCGCGAAAATCAGCAGCTGAAACCCGGGGATAAAGATCGACAGATAGTATTTGGACATGCCGTAAATAAGGCCGCCGACCAGCGGGCCCAGCAGGGTTCCCGCCCCGCCGAGAAGTACGATGATGATCGCTTCGATGGTGTAATGAATTTCGAAGACTTCAGGCGGAAATACATAGGGCGTTTTCAAGGCCCACGAAGAGGCCCCCACCAGTCCGGCAAAGCAGGAACTGGTAATAAAGGCGATGATTTTGAACTTGGTCACATTGATGCCCATCACCTTGGCCGCATCCTCATCTTCTCTCAAGGCCGTCAGGGCATACCCGATCTTGCTGCGCATGTAGATCAGGGTCACCATGGCCGCCAACACCGCAATCACCAGAACGATTACATCGGCCCAGAAGGTCGCCAGCGCACTGGCCGCCTCCCGGCCCAGGATCTGATTGAGCTGGGCCATGAAGATGATTCCTTCCGAGCCGTTCCAGATGCGGGCCCCTTCGATCAGAAAACGGAATCCCTCGTTGACTCCGATCGTGGCAATGGCGAAATACGCTCCGCGCAGGCGCAGGGCCACGGCGCCGACGGCAACGGAAAGCAGGGTCGACATGAGCATGGCCATGGCAAATCCGATCACGATGATGCCGACGCCGAGATTCTCTATGTGGGCCAGTCGGCTGATGGCCAGCGCCATGCCGTAGGTGCCCACCCCCATAAACGCCACATAGCCGAAATCGACATAGCCGGTCATGCCCAGAAAGATGTTGAACGCCTGGCCCAGGGCACAATAGAACAGGAGCATGGCCACCAACTGCCACATCCCCGACACATTGCGTCCGACCAGAAACAGGGCGGCGTAAAGCACCAGGACGGGAATCATCGGATAATATTTGATCAGTTTGGTTTTCATTTTCGCGCCAGCAATCCGGTAGGTCGGATCAGTAAAATGATCAGAAGGATGACGAAAGAGAGAAACCGCGTCAGGGCAAAGGGCTCAACGCCCGGCAGCAAGGCAAATAGGGTGTAGGAGCCGTTTTCGATCAGGCCGAAGACCAGCCCTCCGAAAAATGCGCCGTAAGGCGACGAGAGCCCTCCGAGCACGGCGATGACAAAGGCCTTGAGGGTGTACCCGCCACCCATGTAGGGGTTGATGCCGACCGGAATGAACATGGTCAGCAATACACCGCTGGCAACGGTCAGGCCGATTCCCAGGGCAAAACTCCAGGCGTAGGCGGCGCCGACGTTGACCCCGCACACCCGCGCCCCTTCACTGTCTTCGACCACGCTACGCATGGCCGATCCGGCCCGGGTGCGATTGAACCACAGGTACAGCAGGACAGCGATGGCCACACTGCCCAGACAGGCCAGCAGCTTGGTCACCGGAAGAACCGTGATCCCCAGATCGATCTTGCCAACCGCCCAGTTGTAGCCCCGAAATTCCGACCCGAACATGAGTTTGATCACTTCCTGCAGCAGCACACCGATGGAGAAGGTCGCCAGCAACGTGGCCAGTTCGGGGGCCTTGATCAGCCGCTGGATGACGGTATAGTAAAAAAGGAGGCCCAATCCGAGACCGATGGCGAAGGCCACCGGGATGGCCAGCACCGGATTGATCCCCAGGGCGGAAAACAGCCAGAAGGCAATGAAGGCGCCGACCATGACAAAGGCGCCGTGGCCGACGTTGACCACTTTGAGGACGCCGAAGATCAGACTGAGGCCCATGGTGGCCATTCCATAGACGGCTCCCAGGACAAGCCCCTGAAACAGATTCCCGGCAAGTTGTTCGAATACCATGCGCGACTCGCTCTTGATGGATGGGGTGAAAGTCAACGCTCGGAGCCGAAATTGACGCCGAGATTGCCGCGGCGGTTCGATATCCGCCGCGACCCCAATTGGTTATCGGAACAGCGGTTTTTTAGGGAAGAGCAACCTTGCCCTTGGCTTTTTCGTCAAATGTGGGCATCGGATAGCAGACCTTGCCGGTCTGGGCTTCTTCGGGCCACACGATGATTCGTTCGGCTTTCTGCCATTGGACGTCCACCATGGTGTGGCCGACCTGCATGCCGTTTTCATCGACATCCCATCCGCCGTAAAACGACATGAATTCCAGATCGCCCAGGGCCTTGCGGACCGTGGCCGAGTCAACGGAATCGGCCTTTTCGACGGCCAGAACATAGGCCAGTACCTGGGCCCCGGCTTCGGCTGCGTGATAGTCGGGAACCATCTCTTTGCCGGCTGCTTTCTTGAAAAGCGCGACGAATTCGTCTTGGCCGGGGCCGATCCATGGCAACCCGACCTTCTTGGCCTCGGATTCGGCATATTTGACGCCGTATTCCCAATGGGAGGGACCCATCACGCCTTCGGCCATGCTTTCCAAGGCTTCGTAAAAAGCGGGCAGGGTGGCTGCCGCAATCAGCGACAGCGCGTTGGTGTCGATGCCCAGATCGGCCATCTGCCGATTGAACAACTGCCCGTCTTCAAAGTGCCCGCCGCCGAGAACGAAGTCGGGTTGGGTCGCCTTCATGGCCGAAAGCAGTGGGGTCAGGTCGGTCACGCCTTTGGGATAGGTTCTTTTGAAAACGATCTGAAAGCCAAGTTCCTTGGCATGGGCTTCGGCACCTTCCATGACCATTTTGGCAAACTCGGAATCCTCGTAGGCCAGCGCCACCTTTTTGGCCTTGGGGTCGATTTTATGGATCATGTCGAGGGTTCCTCGGTGATAGCTGGAGGCCGGACCGATGGTCTGAACGATGTACCGGAATCCCTGTTGGAAAATCTTGTTGTTGGCGCCGCCGTGGTCCATGTAGAGCATGCCCCGGGCTTCGGTGACGGGGGCTCCCCGAAGCGTCAGGCCGGAACTGTAGGGCGCGAAGACGACATCGACCTTGTCGACCGTTGCCAGGCGGCCGATCAGGCTGGTGACCGACTCCTTGTTCGATTCGCAGTCGTAATAGGTATACTTCAGCGGAATCTTTTTCCCTTTCAGACTAACGCCTCCGTACGTGTTGTTGACCCAGTCTACACATGCCTTGATCCCGGCTACGGCCTGCTCTCCGGCTTTGGCGTATTTCCCGGAAAGGCAGGCCGGATGTCCGATATCGATCGAATCGGCGGCATCCACCGTGGGGATGCCGAGGCCAGCAACAATAAGAAAAAATCCCAGTGCGATCCGTGCAACCTTTTTCATCGGATACCTCCCCTCCAACGGAAGGCGAAGCCTCCCGTCAATCTGTGAGTTTTGCCCGCGCAAAAACAGATCCCTTTTCGCCGGCTTTTGCCAGCCGGGGCATGCCTTGCGGAAGCAAAGAAGATGAAAGCCACACAAGAAAACTGCGCTTTCGTTAGCCTGTGTAATGAGTTTATGCTCATATAGCACTTGCCGGTACGGGTGTCAACTCGATAATCAGAATATGAATCCTCATCAATTTATAGAGCAAATTTCTAAGCGGGTATAGTTCGCCATTTGTTGAAAACGTGCATAATCCGAGGAGACTTCTCGATGGGGATTTCCAGGCGGTCGCAGCGGTGGTTATCCTGCAGGTGCCGAAAACGACATTGTTGCGGGAAGAAGGCTGGTGCTTTACATGAAAAATGGGTAATGAAGGTGGAAAAAGGGTGTACGGCTGCCTTTTGATAGCGGATTACAGGAAAGGCCACCATGATTCCATGGCAACTGATCGATACGACAACGATACCCGGAAGCAAGCAACGGTTGCGGCTGATGCAACGGGGTGACGAATTTTCGATTCGGGGGGATAGCTTCGAATTGATGAACAGCCGGCAGCATGGGTCGGAGGACGCCCTTGCCCGTCTGGCCAGCGGCTGCCTGAACGGCCGGTCGAAGACGTCAATGCTGATCGGCGGCTTGGGCATGGGGTTCACCCTGGCGGCCGCCCTGAAAGAACTCGGAGCGGACAGCCGGGTCGCGGTCGCGGAACTGGTGCCGGCGGTGATACAATGGAACCGCGGCCCGCTGGCGGAACTTGCTGGAAATCCGCTGTCGGATCAGCGGGTTACGGTTCACGAGACCGATATTGCCGGGATGTTGAAATCGGCTGCGGCGGTTTATGATGCTATCGTATTTGACGTAGACAACGGGCCCAATGGCCTCACACGCCAGGAAAACGACTGGCTATACGGCCCGGATGGACTGAAGGCGGCGTATACGGCGCTTCGTTCCGGCGGTGTGCTGGCTGTCTGGTCGGCGTCACCGGACAGCGCATTTCCCATGCGCCTGCGTCAGACGGGCTTTTCGGTGGAAGAAATTCTCACACCGGCTCGTAACAGTGGAAAAGGCAGCCGCCATACCATCTGGCTGGCAGCCCGCGATTAAAGCGGGATGAACGGTGAATGGTAATACGGTTAACCCCACAACGACAAAGCGTAAGCTTACCTGTTAATTCAACAACGCATTGAGGTTGCAGTTTCTGTGATCTGTTCTGAACCCTGACTTTTCAATGGAGGAAATAATTTACCATGTGGAAGCCTTCCGTTTGTACAAAAGACTGTCCGGATACCTGCGGACTTCTGGCCAAAGTGGAGGACGGCCGGATAACCAAGGTGAAGGGCGATCCAGACCATCCATTCACCCAGGGTTTCATCTGTAAAAAAGCCGGTTATTTCCCTCAGCATGTCCATAATGAAAAGCGGATTCTCACGCCCCTGATACGAAGGGGGGCGAAGGGGACGGGCCGTTTTGAGCCCATCGCCTGGGATGAGGCATTGGATCAGGTAGCGGACAAGATCAAAGAGGTTTCTGCTGAATTCGGTCCCGAGGCCATCCTGCCATATTTCTATGCTGGACACATGGGCATGATCCAGCGCAACGCAGGCCACGCCTTTTTTCACAAGCTGGGAGCCAGCCGACTTTTGGCGACCATATGTGGGCCCGCGGCCGCCGTCGGGTATCAGGCCACCCTGGGCTCCGGCCCCAGCACAGACCTTGAATCCGCGGTGGATTCGGATTTCATCATCATCTGGGGTAACAACAGCCTGACCACCAACGTGCATGCCTGGCCCTTTTACAGGAAAGCCTGCAAAAACGGGGCCCGGCTGGTGGTGATAGACCCTTATCGGACACGTACTGCCAAGGCAGCAGACACGCACCTCATGCCCAAGCCAGGAACCGACGCCGCCTTGGCCCTGGGCATGATGCAGGTGTTAATCAGCGAGAATCTCATCGATCGGAATTACATCACCGAAAATACGGTGGGTTTTGATGAAATGGCCCGGCGGGCTGCCGAATATCCACCGGAAATTGCCTCAACGATCTGCGGTGTCCCGGCCATCGATATCCGTGGGCTGGCTGTGGCCTACGGCAAGGCCCGGGCACCTTTCATCCGCACCGGCTGGGGGCCGGCCAGGCAGTTGCGCGGGGCCATGGCCATGCGCACCATTGCCTGTCTGCCCGCCCTGGTGGGGGCGTTTAAACGACCCGGCGCGGGCATCACCCGCTCATTGGGGGGCGGTCCCTCGAACCTCACCCGCTTGACCCGGCCGGATCTGTGTCCCAAGAGCACCCGGGTGGTAAACATGGTGGAGCTGGGAGACGCCCTCACCAGACTGGAGGACCCGCCCATAAAGCTGCTCTATAACTTCATGAGCAATCCGGCCGCGGTCGCTCCCCAATCGGCCCTCGTGCACGAAGGGCTGAAGCGGGATGATCTGTTTCTGGTGGTGCATGAACTTTTTATGACCGATACGGCTTTATTCGCAGACATCATTCTTCCCGGAGCCAGTTTCCTTGAGATGACCGACATGTACAGGGCCTATGGCCACAACTATCTGCGCCTGGCCCGGCCGGTCATTCCGCCGGTGGGCCAAAGCCGGGCTAACCTGGCCATTTTCCAGCAATTGGCCGGACGCATGGGTTTTGAGGAGGAAGTCTTCAGTCTGAGTGAGGAAGATTTCATCAAGGATTTTTTGCGTGAAGAACACCCCAGCCTGAAGGGATTCGATCACGAAGCCTTTTGGCAGGAAAAGGCGGTGCGCTTGAACATTCCGGCCAACCCCTATGCGGACGGCTTCAATACCCCTTCGGGCAAAGTTGAGTTCTTTTCCCAAACCTGGTTGAACAAGGGCCTGGATCCTCTGCCGTGCGGCCAGGCCTGGCGGGACCCGGAGGGCGGAAACAAATACACGCTTGAACTGATAACCCCGCCCCATCATCTGTTCTTAAACTCAGCCTTTAACGAGATCCCTGAGATCAGGGAACTGGCCGGACGTGCCAAGGTGCTCATCAACCCTAAAGACGCCCGGGAACGAGACATCAGCCAGGGCGACCTGGTGAGAGTATACAATGGCCGTGGCGAGTGCAGCCTGTATGCGGAAGTAACCTCGGACACCCAGCCTGGCCTGCTGGTGGCCGAAGGTCTTCACTGGCCCAGGCTCGCGCCCGGGGGCAAGGGAGCAAACCAACTCACCAGCCAGCGGCTCACCGACCAGGGCGAAACCTGCGCTTTCCACTGCAGCCTGGTGGAGGTGGCGCCAGCATAGTGGTTGCCCGATGGTCAGACCAGGCTGAGTGCCTAAATGGTGCAGGGCCATGTTAAAAACAAGGCCGTTTTTCTCGAATACCTTGAGCATTATATCAACACTGTGCCGAGTGAAGAACCGTGTAGATTCGTAGATCGGTTGAAGCCGAAAATCAGCAAGTCTGCCGAAAGCGT
The DNA here is from genome assembly GCF_009688965.1 of Desulfosarcina widdelii. Classification (GTDB taxonomy): domain Bacteria; phylum Desulfobacterota; class Desulfobacteria; order Desulfobacterales; family Desulfosarcinaceae; genus Desulfosarcina; species Desulfosarcina widdelii. The sequence goes on from NZ_AP021875.1 coordinate 5,918,055, forward strand.
TTCCGATATAGCTGCCGGATGAAGATTACGGCCTGATTGTTAATTGCCTCGTTTGCTTCTGGTTGGAAGTACCGCGTTGGACATATACCTGTAGATTGAGGGATTGCTGAGTTCCGTCAAATTGCTGGCCCGGTTGATGTCGCCCTTTATAAAAGCCACAACATCTAATAGCAACCGAACCCGCCCTCCAGCCGGCCAAAACATATAGACTTCTGCTGATTTCAAGCCGGCCAGCTGGTACGGCAAGATATCGAAAGTTTGCAATCTGATGAAAAACTCGAGGTTGCCATTTACTGATCACCAGATCCAGTAGCTCCTTTTTTGGTACGCATCCTGCGTACCTGAGTTGCTTTTATACACTAAACTTAGTAGGATTTTTAAATGGAACAGGGAAATAACATTCCAAATGATATTGTGATACCTCAAGAGTTGGCTGATGATGGACAGGTAAACATCACCCTCAAGCCATACCGGCGCCTGCTGCTCGGCCTGCTAACCGTCGGAATCCTCTCGGCGATCTGCGGGCTGGCTACCAACGTGCGGGGAGCTGAGAAAGGCGATGTCGCTGTCGTGGCGAGCACCGAAAGCCCTCCCTACCGGATGTTCGAAGGGGGTCCCCCCAGAGGTGTCTTTATCGATATTATTGAGGCCGTGCTTCGGAAGGCGAACCTGACGTCCCGCTACCACGTTCTGCCGTTCAAGCGTTGCCTGACCGAGCTAAAAACCGGAGAGGCGGATCTGTTTATCGGACTTTTCTACCGGCCCGAGCGGGAGGCGTACGTCATCTACCTGAAACCGACGATCGCGCCATATGTCACCAAAGTGTTCTATCTCAACAAGGGACGCGCCCGTTACATCCAGAAGTGGGAAGACCTTTACCAGCTCAGGATCGGCATCCGCGCCGGGTATAAGCACCATCCGGATTTCGACGCCGATCAAAGGATCCAAAAATTCGAAGTGACCACCGACGAGCAGAACTTTCACAAACTGGCCCTCAACCGCATCGACGCGGTGCTCATAACCGAAGAAACGGGCGTTTACCTCATCGGCAAGCTGGGATATGCCGAGCGGTTCGCACCGGCCCCGCTGCGGCTTGAAAGTGACAACCCGGCCTACATCGTCATGTCCCGCAAATCCCGGCTGAAGCCGCACATCCCGGCGCTCGAAACCGCCATTGCCGCCATAGCGGCGAATGGCACGCTGGAAGCCATACGCCAGCAGTATCTCAGGCACAGATAGGAACTTGCTTTTTGTCGATCAACCATAAAAATCCTCCAAAATCTGAAATATTGAGATCGGGGTACATCTTACTTAATTCCAACTACGAACATGCTACGGGCAAGCCTATATGTTCAAAGTTGTGCTATCTATTAGCCGGTTTGGTCAACTCGAAATTCCTTTTAAGGGCAGATAAGTGAAGTCTGATTCAACACCCAATCAAATTTGGGCCATTACGCCTACAACCAATCGCCAGTTCACCATCATTGCAGAACCATTGCGATAAGAAGCGCGCTTGGAATCTTTTTGGCTTCAGTCTTCCCCCTCCCTCTCGAATGAAATCGTCAGTGCATAGGCCCCTTCCTCAAAACGGCTGCGGATGGGGAACCCGCTCTTCTCGAATACCTTGAGCATGGCATGGTTGGTGGCCAGCACGTCGGCCGTCATGCCGCGTGCGCCGCGCTGGCGGGCCAGGCGGGCCAGCATCCGGAACAGGTAGGTGGCGATCCCCAGCCCTTGGTAGTCCGCATCCACGACAAAGGCCACGTCCACATAGGGCTTGTCCTTGTGGCGGGCGAAACGGGCCTCGGCGATGATGCGGCCCTGTCCCGGCGGTCCCACCAACCCCACCACGGAGAGAACATCCCGGTAGTCCACATTGACGTAGGATTGCATCTTGGCATGGGGCATGGTCTTGATGGGGGTGAAATATCGGTAGTAGATAGCCTCGTCCGAGAAGCGGTAGAACAGTCGCCGCATCTCCTCTTCATCGGACGGCTTCAGAGCCCGGAAGCGAACGGTGGTGTCGTTTTTGAAGGTGTGGCGCTCCGAAATCTCGGATGGATAGAGATGGGCGCTTTCGGCCAGAAAGATCTGGTCCTGGTAGAGGATCTTTTCCACCTTGGCTGCGTTGACCAGCCCTGGGCGGTCGTCGGGATGGGCGATTTCGATCAGCGCCTGGGCGCGTTCCCGCAGGGTCCGGCCGGAGAGGGTGGCGATGCCGTATTCGGTAGCGATCATGTCTACCGAATCGGGCATGTTGAGCTGGTTGGGCATCGCTTCGATGGAGACGCGGATGTTGCTCTGGCCCTCGCGGTTGCGGCTGGGCAGAGCGAAAATGGTATAGCCGCCCCTGGAGATTTCAGCCCCGTTGAAAAAATCCATGGCCTGGCCCGGGCCGGAGGTGACCTGGCCTTTGCCGGCATGCATGGCGATTTGCCCGGAGAGGTCTACTTTGCGGGCCGGGAAAATGGCCACGAAGCGGGAATTTTTGCCGATTTCAATGGGATTGATAACGTTTTCGATGCTCTGGAATTCCACCAGCGGATTGCGGTCCAGCCAGCGCATCAGTTCCCGCGAGCCCATGGCATAGCAGGTCAGCGACTTGCCGCGGAAGGTCGATTTGCGGCGATTGGTGACCGCGCCGCTTTTGATCAGGGTCATGACGGCATCGGTGACAAAGGGTGAGTGAATGCCAAGGTCCTTTTTGCCGGTGAGGTGGCGGGGCAGGGCCTCGAACAGGGGGCCGAAACTGAAACCCAGGCAACTGCCGTCCTCGATCACCGCGGCGACATTGGCAGCCACGCGGTCGAAGACATCATCCACCGGCCAGGCCGGCAGGAGCGGCACCGGGTGGTCGCTTTCCACCAGCAGGTCGAACGCCTCCACCGAAACGAAGGTGTCCCCGTAGGTGCGGGGTACTTCCGGGTTGATTTCGCCGATAACCAGCGGGGCCTGCTCCATGACCCTGCGCCCCACATCCACGGCGATGCCCAGAGAACATAGGCCGTTTTCGTCCGGGGGCGTGATCTGGATCATGGCCGCATCCAACGGCAGTTGATGGTTCTTTATCAGCCCGGGAATGGCGGAAAAGCGGCTGGGAATCAGGTCCACCCGTCCGGTCGTAATGGCTTCGTTGGCCACCCAGCCGGAGAAAAAAGTTTTCAGGCGGTATTTGTTGGACCGCAACTCTTCCAGAGAGACAGCATCCCCGAAGCTGACCAGTTGAATCAGGGTGAGGTCCTGCAGGTTCAACGCGTCGGAAGCCATGAGACGTTTGACCAGGGTGCGTGGTTCGGCGGCGCCGGTGCCCAGAAAAATATTCATGCCCGGCTCGATGTGAGATAAGGCCTGGTCCGGTGTGACGGTTTTGGTTTCAGGCATGGCGGCTCCAAAAATAGCAGGTTTTGAGGGTTCAAGTGGAGAAGAAATGGAAATGTCCTAAACTTGATGGTTTCGCAAAAGGTCCAGGACTCGTCATGCCGGGCTTGACCCGGTATCCAGAACATATTGATCAAACTGGATAGCGCTAAAGCTTCACTACGTGCGCTGGCCTCCGCCGGAATGATGAAAAAATGGGATTTGATGCTTTTTGCGAAACCATCAAACTTGATTCTTGAACCCTTCTCCTGTCAGAAATCAATCGACGACATTCGGTTGAAGTGTTATGAACAGCTGCTTATACACAATGCCGGACATAAAGGAACTTTACCATGAAAACCGATTTCGACCGCGAGATCAACCGCAAAAATACGCAATCCGCCAAATGGGGCGTCATTCAGGACCCGGACGACCCGTCCATCTGGCATACTACCGACGACTATTTCGGTGAGAACCGGATACTGCCCCTGTGGGTGGCGGATATGGATTTCCCCGCGCCCAAACCGGTGGTGGATGCCCTGGTAAAGCGGGCGCAGCACGGCATATACGGATATACCCTGCGAACGGACAACTACAACCAGGCGGTGGTGGACTGGATGCAGCGGCGTCACGCCTGGGCCGTCGATCCCGCCTGGATCGTCTCCACACCGGGGGTGGTGCCGGCGATCAATTTTCTCATTCAGACATTTACCCGACCAGGGGAGAAGATCCTGGTGCAAAGGCCGGTCTACTATCCCTTTTTCAATGCCATCGAAGACAACGGCGGAGAGATCGTCTCCAGCAGCCTGGTGCTGGCAAACGGCCGCTACGAGATTGATTTCGACGATTTCGAACGCAGGGCGTCCGACCCGGCGGTGACCCTGTTTGTCCTCTGCAGCCCCCACAATCCGGTGGGACGCGTATGGACCCGTGAAGAACTGGCCCGGATGGGCGAGATCTGTCTGAAGAACAACGTCTTCGTCGTCGCGGATGAAATCCACGCCGACCTGATCCATCGGGGTGTTAACTTTACACCCTTTGCCTCCGTCAGCGAAAAATATTCAAGCAGCACGGTCGTCTGCACGGCGCCCAGCAAAACATTCAACCTGGCCGGCCTGCATACCTCCAACATTATCATTTCCAACGACCGCCTGCGACGGCGGTTCCAGCAGACGCTGAACCGTTGCGGGATCGGCAAATGGGCCAATCCCTTCGGTGTGGTGGCCTGCGAAACGGCCTATCGGGAGGGAGAGCCGTGGTTGGAGCGGGTGATGGCCTATATCGGGGACAACCTGGATTTCCTGCAGGATTATATCGACAGGAACATTCCCGGTATCCAGGTCGTCCGCCCGGAAGGCACCTACCTGGTATGGCTGGACTGTCGGGGGCTGGGGCTGGACAAATGGGCCCTCAAGCGCTTCATGATGGAAAAGGCCCGCATCTTCCCGGACGAAGGATTTATTTTCGGCCCCGAGGGCGAGGGCTTCGAGCGAATCAACATCGCCTGCCCGCGATCGATTCTCAAAGAGGCCCTGGAGCGCATCCAGCGGGAGGTGGAAACGCTTTAGATCCGATATCCCGGACCGGTGGATGCCCATTTCCTTAGAAGTCACAAAGTCGTCATGCCGGACTTGATCCGGCATCCAGAACCCATTGAAAGGATTGGATAGCGCTAAAGCTTCACTACGTGCGCCGGCCTGCGTCGGAATGACGAAAAAAGGAGTCTGTTAATTTTACGGAAATATCAACGGTTGAACAGGACAAACCCCGCCACGATCAGCGCCATGCCCACCAGATGGAACAATTTCAACGTTTCGCCCAGGAAAATGATGGCCAGGATAGCCGCGAAAACGGGAATCAGGTTGATGAACAGCCCGGTACGGTTGGCCCCGATGACGGCCACGCCGCGGTTCCAGCAGAAATAGGCCACGATGGAGGGGAAAAGGGCCACGTAGGCGATGCTGCCGGCCACGCCGGGCGTCAGGGCGAAGCCCCCGACGACCGATATTTCCCATAGGTAGAGCGGCAGCAGACCGAAGGCCCCCAGCCCGAAGGTGTAGACCAGAACGCTCAAGGGGTGAATCTTTGGCCGTTTGAGCAGCAGGACCGAGTAGAGGGCATACAGGACCACTGCCAGAATCATCAGCAGATCTCCCCGGACCAGCGCCATATCAATCAGGGCCTTCCAGCTGCCCTTGAGCACCACCACCGTGGCGCCCAACACGCAAAGCGCCACCCCGGCGGCCTGAAGCCAGGACACCCGTTCACCAAAAAAGACCATGGATATCAAGATGATGACCGCCGGCATGGTGGTCTGAATCAGGGCGCCGTTGATGGCCGTGGTGGTGTGCATGGCCATGTAAAGCAAGGTGTTGAAACCGGTGATGCCGAACAGCGCAAGCGGCACCATGACCTTCCATCCGGCCAGGGCGGTTTTCCAGTCTTTTTTTACCGTGGGCCCGGCGAAAATCAGGAGAATCAAAAAAGCCGCCGTCCAGCGCCAGAACGCCAGCGCCACCGGTGGAATCATCGATGTCACGCCCTTGGCCACAACAATGTTTCCTGCCCAGCACAGGGGTGCCACGGCGACCAGGAGAAAGGCGGGCAGGGTGGATGTTGGGCGCGTTTGCATAGCGGCGGCCTGTATGGGGCGTATAAAAATTGCCGTTAATCGGCAGGTATTCGATGGTCCGGACAAGAATTTCGACGTTGTACCGGAACCCAGCGTTGTTTGCAAGCTGCCCGTTGCGGGGACAGCCGCTTTGATGGTGACGCCGAGAGGCGTGAACCTTAGTTCGTTGACACCGCCTTCAGATTACGTCATAACTTCCAAAACAATCCATCCGAATAAAATCGAAATCGTCAAACAAGGGAGGCCTCACCATGAAGCAGGGCAAATGCCCCAAATGCGGATCGACGAACATCTATTCAGCCGTGGATCTTCCCCTGAAAAGCGGCCCTTTCGGCAGCAATTCCATTCCCGTCAGCCTCACAGCCATGGCCGCTCTGGACAACTACGTGTGCGTGGACTGCGGCCTGGTGGAAAGCTACGTGGCCGACGAATACATGCTGAAAAAAATCGCCAAGAAGTGGAAGGCGGTGAACGAGACGGCGGACGAAGAATTGTAATCCAAGGATAGACGATGCCCTTTCCTTTTTCCAGCAGCCGCATCCGCGGCATTCGTCATTTTGGTCTGATTTCGCGCGTACTCATCAAGCACGGCATGGGAGAAATTGCCGACCGGCTGAAAGGACGAACCGGCACCAAAATCAAGTCCGGCCTGCCCGATCCCGTGCGGGTCCGCCGCACCCTGGAGGAGTTGGGTCCCAGCTTCATCAAGTTGGGCCAGCTCATGAGTACCCGTGCCGACCTGTTCCCCCCGGAGTACATTCACGAACTCACCAAACTGCAGGACCAGGTGCCGCCGGTGCCTTTCGAGGAGATCCGCCGCCTGGTTGAAGCGGAGCTGGACCAGCCGCTGGAGCGGCTTTTTGAAAGCATCGACGAAAAGGCAATGGCCGCCGCCTCGGTGGCCCAGGTGCACAGCGCCCGGTTGAAAAGCGGCGAGAAGGTGGCCGTGAAGGTGATCCGGCCGGGCATCGAGAAGCGCATCCGCAAGGACATCCAGGTGATGTACTATTTTGCCGCCCGCTTCGAGCGCAGTTTCGATCTGGGGCGTATCGTGGGGGCCGTCAACCTGGTCAAGGAGTTCGAGCGCACCATTTTCCGCGAATTGGACATGCTCATTGAAGCCGGCAACATCGAACGGTTCAGCCGCAGCTTCGCCGAAGTCGATGAAATCTGCATCCCCAAAGTATATTGGGACTTCACGTCCAAATCGGTGCTGGTCATGGAGCATGTCGAGGGAATCAAGATGGACCGGGTGGATGAAATCCGGCGCCAGGGCATCGATCCGCAAGAGGTGGCCATGATCGGCCTGCGCTCCTTTTCCCGCCAGCTCATGGCCGCAGGCATCTTTCACGCCGACCCCCATCCGGGCAACACCATCGTCATGCCGGACGGCCGGGTGGGCCTGGTGGACTTCGGCATCGTGGGGTACCTGGACGAAGAGACCATGATGCAGGTCGCCCACCTGTTTCTGGGCTTCGCCGAGCACGACTACGACATGGTCATGGAGGCCTTCGAGGCCGCCGGCCTGATCGATCCCCGCATCATGGATATGAAAAGCTTCCGGGTGGACCTGAAGGACATGGCCGAACCGTTCTATGGCCGCTCCCTGAAAACCATCTCGGTCAAGGATGTCTACGACCAGGTCATGCGCCTGGTTTTCAAGTACCGCATCCGCCTGCCGCGCAACCTGCTGCTGCTGTTCAAGACCTTTATCCAGACCGAGGCCCTGGGCAAAATTCTCGGTTCCGAGGCCAGCCTCCTGGAAGTGACCCGGCCCTATGCCAGGAAACTTTTGCAGCGGGGCTACGAGGCCCACAAGGTGTTCAAGAACATGGGGCGGGACATGAAGCTGTTCAGCGGCTACCTGCGCCAGATGCCCCACCTGGCCCACGGCCTGTTCAAACGCCTGGCTACCGAGACCCCCAGCATCGAGCTGAATCACACCGGATTGGACGATACCTCCAAGAAATTCGAGCACGGCATCAACCGTCTGACCTTAGGGCTGGTGGTGGCCGCTTCCCTCATCGCCGCCTCCCTGATTCTCAACTCTACCCGCAGGGTATTGCTCTTCGAGGTCGATTTCTTTGGCGTGCAGACTCTCTCGGTAACGGATCTGTTGGGCTTTACCGGATACATCATCGCCACCTTCCTGGGATTGTGGCTGGTGTTCTCGATTATCCGTTCCGGGAAGTTATAAAGTCGGACAGGCACAACAACCCGCAACTCGCCCCAAGTTTTCAATCTTCCAGATTCGGTAATCTTGACGGGGTTCAATGCCCCTTTCGTTCGATGATCGTCAGCATCTCCCGGCCGGCGGCCATCTCCGGGTGGGCCGCCTGAAGGCGCTCGGCCATCAGTCGCGCCCGGTCCCACTGTCCGCGCTGCATGTAAAAAACCGCCAGCGCATAGAGGTAGTCCGGGTTGTCCGGCTCCACGCTCAGCGCACGGTTCAGGGCGCTTTCGGCTTCATCGTCGCGTTTGATCTGCTGGAGAAGCAGCCCCAGGTTGTATTGAATTCGCGAGCGCTGCGGTAAACCGGCGGCTGCATCGCCCAGGAATACCACCGATTCCTCCAAGCGATTTTCCTCGGCCAGCAACAGACCCAATGAGTATTTGATTTCGTAAAAGTTCGGGTGATCGGTGACGACCTCCCTTAGCAATCGCTCGGCATCGTCGTTTTTGCCCTGGCGATTGTAGAGCATGGCCAGGTTGACCTTGGCCGGGTAAAACTCCCTGTCGATGGCGATGGCCTTAAGGTAGTGCTGCTCCGCCCGGGCAGGATCTTGGAGGTTGATGTATAAATTGCCCAGGTTGTGACGGGAGGGGGCGAAATCGGCGGTTCGCTCCATGGCCCGGAGATATTCGGCCAGGGCTTTTTCGAATTGCCGGCGGGTGTCCGCCGGCAATTTCTCTCTCGGAATGGCCGCCAGCGCGGCGGCAGCTTCGTTGCGTACCGCCCGGACCGGATCGTAGAGCATGGGCGACAGCAGTTTCAGGCGCTCGGCAGGATCAGGCTGGGGCAGCTGGCGCACGGCGGTCTGCCGAACCATGGAATCCTCGTCGTTCAGCGCCGCCGCGAATTGGGAAAGAACCTTGTCGCCACCATAACCTGCCAGTTCGGACAAGGCCGTGGCCCGGACGATGGTCGGGTAAAGCCGGTCCCCGGCCAGGGAGACCAGCGCATCCAGGGCTTCCGGGTGGCGCTGACGGCCGGCATCGAGAACTTCGCCGTAATGGGGACGCTGGGTTTGGCCATACCATTTGGCCATGGCGTCCACCGACCACTGGGTGGTTTTGTTTACATGGCAGCGGTCGCAGGCGTTGGGAACCCCCATTTCCAAGGTCAGATCCGGGCGCGGCAGGCGGAAACTGTGATCGGGGCGATAATCGATGCCCATGTAATGGCGGCCGGGCATGTGGCAGGCTTCGCACTGGGCGCCGCTGCCCACTTCGAAAAGTACTTCTCCCGATGCGGATTTAATCGGCTCGCCGGTTTCGCCCCGAGTCTTGTGGAAATGATGCCCTTTCCGGTTGTAGATGGCCGCCCTGTGGCATTGCAGACACAGGTCGTTGCCGTCCTTGATGCGCCGGATGCTGTGAACGTCGTGGCAATCGCTGCAGCGGACGTCCCGCGCGTACATCTTGCTCTGCATGAATGATCCGTACACATAAACCTCATCCAGAATCTGCCCGTCGGCAAAATAGAGCCCTTCGGTCAAAAGCTGGGGGAGGCCGTAGTCCAGAAAATCGGCATGGCGGTGGATGTTGTCATCCATGGACATGCGCCGGGAGTGACAGGGCGCGCACAGGTCGATCTGCTGCCCGGCGGTGAGATCCCGCGTTTTAACGGCCAGGGCATGATTTTCCGTCGCCGGTCGGCCCATTTCCGGCAGCTTGGCCCAGTCCACATGGGCCGAGCCGGGCCCGTGGCAGGCCTCGCAGCCCACGCTGATTTCCGACCAGGTGGTGGCATACGTGTCCTTGTTGTAGTCGTAATTCTTTTTCAGGTCCGTGGAATGGCACTCGGCGCACATACCGTTCCAATTCTGTCCGTTGTTGGTCCAATAGAGCCAGTCATCGGGATCCAGCGGCGCATCCGGGTAAAGGTGATACCAACGCTTTTTGACCGCGTCCCAGGCAATGGGCAGGCATTGCAGGCGCCCGCCGGGGAAGGGGATCAGGTATTGTTGCAGCGGGTACCAGCCGAAGGTATGGGTGATCTGGAACTCGCCGGGCTTGCCGTCGGCTCCCCGGGTGTGCACGTAATGCTTGCCGTCGCGGCGGTAGAACCGGGAAGTCTGGCCAAAATATGTGAATTCGGCGTCATTGAAATCACCCAGGACGCTATGCTCGTCGGCGAGTGCCATGGCCCACCGGTGGTGAGAACCGGACCACTTGTCATATTCGGTTTTATGGCAATCCCGGCAGGCCTCGCTGCCCACGAATCGAGCAATTTGCCCGTGATCTTCTCCCTTGCGTATGGGTGACGACGGTTGGTTTTTCAGGTGATAGATGGGAAGAATCAGGACGATCACTAGGGTTGCGATGATACCGGCAATCTTCCAGGCGGTATTGGGGTCTTTACTCATCGGCTAAACTCAGGTCTTTTTTGCATAGGCGACTTGGTCTTCTCTGAACCGATCCCGTTTGATGGTCATGGCGGTATCCACCCGCACCACCTCATTTTCGATGAAGATGGGATGCAGGGCCATGGCATGGGGAGCCGGCGAGCGCAGAACATCGCCATGGATGTCGAAGGCCGAGGAATGGCATGGGCACAAAAACTTCTTCTCCTCCTCGATCCAGGGGAGCGTACACCCCAGGTGCGGACACCGCCGGGACAGCGCCAGAAATCCGCCGTCTTCCAATCGGGCCAGATAAAACCGTCCCCTTGGAAAAGCGGTCACCGTCCCGCAGGCAAAGGCATCCACAGCACCGGCTTGCATGACGGTTTCCGGATCCCCGCCCTGCCTGACCCCGCGGTCGGGGCGCAGAAAGGATGTCACCACCCAGAAAAGCTCCGCCAGGGCCGCCAAGCCCAGCCCCACCCAGAGAAAAGAGAGGAACCGCCTGCGGGGAGTGGCAGCGTTGTTGTTCTTTGAATCGGAATTCTCCAAACTTACCTCACTTAAAGGCGACTCACCAAGGTAGAGACAGGGCCATCCCTTCGCCCCTGAACCACACGCCGGTGATTGTCAGAATGGCATAGGATGTCGCCAGCAGAATAAAAACCGATTGAACCGTTTCGTTTTTCGTGGCGTGAAATGTTATTTTTATTACTGCGTAATACCCGCCAATGGCAAGCAGCACCACCAGTGTTGGAAACCACCCATCGGCAAGCGCCGGAGCAAGACCGCCCGGAGAAGATCCGGCACCGGCAAACCACGTATCCGCCAGGATCAAAAGCGGCACGGCGACCAGAGCCGCAGCGGCGGCCACGCCGGCTGTCCTGCGCCCTTTTCGGGAGGCGAACCAGATCCCGCCTGTATCCGTTTTGTAGTTTAGATAGGGAATGGACAGCAGCCCAAAGCCGACGGCGAGTGGGATGACAAAAACTGCGAACACCGGATGGAAATGCAGCAAAAGCTCCTGGAGGCCGGCAAAGTACCAGGGGGCCCGGGTCGGGTTGGGGCTCAGGCCGGGATTGCCCGGTTCGCCCAGGGGGATGTCCACGAGGGCCGCGAGCAGCAGCACGGCCGCAATCAGCACCAGGGCCGTGGCGGTTTCGCGCAGCAGAAGGTCTGGAACCACCGGCGCACGGGCCGGGTTTTCCTGCACGGATTCATCCACAGGCGCATCTATTGGCCGGAGAACCACGAGACCTTTGGCTTTACGGATGCGCCAGAAGTGATAGGCCATCAGGGCCATCAAAACCACCGGCAACACGGCGGTATGCAAGCCATAAAAAAGTTGTAGTGTCCGGGGACCGAGTTCTCCGTCGCTGAGGATCGTTTCCCTGAGATAGGCGCCAACCAAGGGAACGTATTCCAGCATTCCGGTGGAGACGGTCACGGCCCAGTAGGCGAGCTGGTCCCAGGGCAGCAGGTAGCCGGTGAAGTTGGCGCCCAACACAACCGTCATCAGTCCAAGACCGACAACCCAGTTGAATTGGCGGGGTCGGTGAAAGGCGCCGGTACAAAAAACTCGCAGCATGTGCAGGAACATCACGGCCACCAAAAGGTGTGCGCACCAGTAATGCAGATTGCGGACCAGCTTACCGTAAGGCGTGCCGGAGATCAGTGCCTGAACCGAGGCATGGGCGGCAACCGGGGTTGGCTCATAGGCGAATTTGAGAAGCAGGCCGCTTGCCAGCAGGAGCACAATCAGGGTGGCTGCCATGCCGCCCAGGCCCCAGGTGAGAGAAAAGTGCAAGGTTTCCCGCGGGATCGTCGTCGGCCTGAAATGAAGGGCCAGATTCCTCAACAGGAAACGGCTGTCCCGGCGCCCGGCTTGGCTGCGCCATGACGCCGGCAAAATGGATTTGAAAGCCTGCTGCGGCAAGGATGTGCTCCGTTGGGCGGTTCGTTTTTGGCCGTTAGCAATTAGCGGTTAGCCTAAAAACCAATTTTTAACACGTTTGGCCAACGGCTAACAGCTAAAAGCGAACCGCTTATTTCACTTGTCAGGATAAATTTGTTTCCAGTCCTTTTTCATGTCTACCACAGTCCAGTCCTTTGCGTGGGCTTCGTCAAGGGCCTTGTCCAGGCGGCCAATGTGCGAGTCGCGATCATAGGCCCACTCGCGTTCGCCATCCGTGTGGTGGACCAGAAGGGCGAACCGGGCGCCTTGACCGGCCATAGTCCACTGAAGCATCTGCAGGTCGCCGTCGGAGTTGCCGAAGGCAGCGATGGGCCGGCGGCCGATGTGCGCGTTGATGCCGACCGGTTTGCCTTCCTTGTCATCGATGAAATCGAGTTCCGCCAGCCTTACGAGCACGGGTTTTCCGTCGCGCATTTCAAATTTTGTTTTGATGCTGCTGCCCACCACCTGTTCCGGCGGGATACCATAGACCGCTTCCGTCCAGGGGCGCATGAATTCGATGCCACCACCCGAGACAATATAGGTCTTGAAAAATTTTGAGCGCAGATAGGTGAGCAATTCGAGCATGGGCTGGTAGACCATCTCGGTATAAAGCCGATTCGTCTTGGGATGTCTCGCCTGGGAGAGCCAATCCTTCACGATATTTTCGAACTCTGTAGTGGTCATGCCCGCGTGGGAGGCCATGACGATTTGAAGCAACGCTTTTTCACCGCCTTTAAGAGCGGTCTTCAGGTCGCCCTTAAGCACGGAGGCAAAGGGCTCCTGGGTCTTCCATTCAGGATGCTGCGAGGCGAGTGCCTTGACACGGTCGATGGCAAAGACAATCTGGAAGTACATGGGCTGCTCCGACCACAGGGTGCCATCATTGTCAAAAGTGGCGATGCGCTCGGCGGGGGGGACATAATCGGGGGAGCCCGGTGTCGTTGCCTTTTCCACGAAGGCGATGATGGACCTTTTAGACGCCGTGTCGTTCCAGGACGGAAGCGGATCGGCCGCCCGGGCGGCAATCGCCGATGTGGCGAATAACAGTGCGAAAAACAGCCAAAGAATGCGTGTTTTCATAAAATGCCTGCTTTCATGATGGGAAAATAAAGCAGGGCACCCGTTGCTGGCGCCCTGCATTAACGACAGGGTTAGTGGCCTGTCATGGTCATGTTCTTGATCTGTGCTTCGAGGGTGGCTAGGCTCCAGTCGCCGGGCGTCTGGCTGGGCGGATAGTCCTTCATGGTCAGGAGGAATTGGCTGGCCACGACCTGCATCGGACCGAGGATATAGGCGCGGTCGATCACCCAGTCGTGGTAAGTGTTCGAGTTGTGCTGGGCTTTCTCGAATGGGTCACGCCTGAGATTGAACACTAACGGAAGACGCAGCTTGATGAACGGTTCACGCCAGATCTGCAACTGATGGGCACGGTTCTCCAGATAGACCGCCTTCCAATCCCCGACGCGGATGGCACAAACCTCGCCCCCATCGGTCACGTAGACGAACTCCTTTCGCGGGCTGGCCTTCTGGTCCTCGGCGATGGTCTTGAACGTGCCGGCCTTGGCGAGATAATCCAGCATGTTGTAGCCGTCGATGTAGTTTTTGTACTTGCGCCCGTTCAACTTAACGCCTTTTTTCAGCTTCTCCTTGATATCAGGCGCTCCGGCAGCCGCCGCAAAGGTCGGCAGCCAGTCTTCGTGGGCAACAATGCCATTGACGGTCGCGCCGGCAGGGAACTTGCCCGGCCAGCGGACAAACGCCGGCACGCGGAATGCGCCCTCCCAGTTGGAGTTTTTCTCGTTTCGGAACGGCGTGTTGGCTGCGTCCGGCCAGGTGTTGTAGTGCGGGCCGTTGTCGGTGGAGTAGAGCACGATCGTGTTCTCGGCCACACCCAATTCGTCCAATAATTCCAGAAGCTCGCCGACGTGCATGTCGTGTTCGACCATGCCGTCGTGGTATTCATTGGAATTGGGACCGGCAAGATTCTTGTGGGCTGCCTTCACGTGTGTGCGGAAGTGCATACGTGTCGCATTCCACCAACACATCCACGGCGTGCCGGACCCTTGTTTTCGTATGATGAAGTCCTTGGCGGCAGCGAGGGTTTCTTCGTCAATCGTCTCCATCCGCTTACGGGTCAGCGGTCCGGTGTCCTCGATTTCCTGTTTGCCATCGGGCAGGGCCTTGGCCTTGATAACCCCGCGTGGGCCGAATTGCTCTCGGAAGGTTTTACCGTTAGCTAGTTTCAAGTCGCCGGGATAGTCACGATTTTCCGGCTCCTCCTCGGCGTTGAGGTGGTAGAGGTTGCCCAGAAACTCATCGAACCCATGCATCGTGGGCAGGTGCTCGTTCCGGTCGCCCTGGTGATTTTTGCCGAATTGACCGGTGGCGTAGCCCTGGGCTTTGAGCACTGTGGCGAACGTGACGTCCGTCTTCTGCCAGCCCTGCTCCGCGCCAGGCATGCCGACTTTGGTCATCCCGGTGCGAACCGGCACGCTGCCGTTGAGAAACGCGGCACGGCCGGCGGTGCAGGACTGTTGCCCGTAATAATCGGTGAAGGCAACGCCTTCCTTGGCGATGCGGTCGATGTTGGGTGTCCGGTAACCCATCATGCCGCGGTTGTTGTGGCTGATGTTCCAGGTGCCGATGTCATCGCCCCAGATGACCAGGATGTTGGGCTTTTTGTCTGTTGCGCCTGACGCCGGCATGGCTGCGAATGCCAGCGCAACGGCAAGCGCCGCACACATCAGACAAAAAGTTCTTGTTGACGATGCTTTCATTGCTGTCTCCTTTCATTCTCTGTTATGATTTTTTGAGCTGGGATACTACTTGTGGCACTCGACGTGTTTTTGATGAACCGTCTCTAAGCAAATTCATTGCAAGCCATCAAAAGCAGAATCCACGGGGAGGAATGAGGATGGCCATAACTGAATAAATCAATAGATAGAACTTGTTGTCTTGCAACGAATCGAACAAACTACAAGCAAGTTTAAACTTAGGATTTTGATCATGCAATCATATTGGAATGTTAATTCTTTCAGGATAATTGAGAAAGCAGGATCAGCATTTATAATAGCTACGATGTGTCAACTTGCAAACATTTTATCGGTGCGATGCAAATTGGGATTGTAAAAAGCGTTGACCGTTAGCCCCGGTGATAAGGCCCATCCCCGCGTTGTAAATACCGTTGAAGCCGGGTTTGGATCTCTCAAAAAACTTGCAAAAAGATTTCGGATGGTCCTATTCTTATGGCAACGGCTTTTAGGGTGTTCAACGAAACCGCGACATTACGAGACCACCAACCATGATGCATCGCAAAAAAATTCTGATTGTCGATCCGTCACCCAATTTTCTCCGCCAACTGAAAGAGACCATCGAATTCCACGAAACCCTTGTGGACGTCGCCGATGCGCCCAATGCCGACCGTGCCAGGGAGGTCCTGAGAAAACACCTTCCCGATGTGGCCTTCATCGAAGTTGAGATGCCTTTGGATGAAGGCCTGGCCCTGATCCGGTCCATCCGCAGGTTGGCGCCGGACAGCCGGATTGTCGTGCTGACTGCCAATGCTTCAGAGGATTGCAGAACCCAGTCCCTGGAACATGGCGCCGACGATCATCTTCTCAAGGAAGCGGTTACCGGCATTCGGCTGGTCGATCTCATTCACGAGATCATTCGCCGGTGAGCAATCCTTTGCCGGAGCCGATTGCCGTTTACGGTCAGGAGGTGGGGGGGCTCCCCGGTGCATGGGCGGTAGGCGTGCAGCGGGATTCGGTCAAAGATCGGATGACCTGTTTCTGATAGAGCGTCAATGCTTCGAAGTGCACGCCGATCCCCTTGGGGTCCCGCCGAACCACCGTCCCTTTGATGCCGCAGGTTTTTTCCAATATGGGAGAGGAAAGGGATACGATCAGCCTCTGTCCCACTTTTAGTGGCTGTTCGGTTTCGATGTACACACCGCCTTCACTGATATCCCGCATATTGCACTGATAGGTCCAGTCACTGATATCATAATCAACACCCACCAGACAGTCGTAACGGTCAAATTTCCTCTGGTTGGGCCGCTGACTCTGTTTTTCGTCCAGGATGCGGCCGCTTTCCAGCAGCAGATTCATCAGTGGCGCATCGAACTCCTTTTTGATTTCGCAGGGCGCGTAGTCAATATCGATCAGCACGTTTTCCCATGTTAGAATGTGCAGGGCGGCGGCTTTGCCTTCGAGCAGCCCCATTTTAGCGGCGACGGGCTTGCCGCCGATTAGGTGGATGGTGCCCAGCTTTCCCTTGGCCGTGATCTGCAGGGTACAGGCGCGCCGCTCCAGTTCGAGCATCTGCAGAAATGAAGAAAGTGATATGCCCCGTACCTGTCCGCCGTAATCGATCTGAAGTTCGGTGAAAATCCGTTTGGTGAGCATGCTGATATCCAGGGCCTGATCGAAGTGAATGACCGAAGGCATCTGCCGCAGTTTGGTGCGGAGCATGGACGATGCATTGTTGGTCATGACGATGGCGCGGGTTTCCGGATAGTCAGCGCCCAATACGGACAGCAGTTCAAAGGTATCCATTTCAGGGAGGTGCATACCGGTGATCAGAACGTGGGTCTCGTAGGCGGCGAGGGTGTCGATGGCCGTTTGAATGTTAATCGCAGGCAGAACCTGTAGAAACGTGCTCTGGCTTTTCAAGAGTCCCACAATTGTATGGAGCGTAACGGGATCGTTGTCGACAATCAGGATGTTTTTCATCGGTTACCTGGCTTATCGTTTCGGTGTCAGGGTGAAGGATATGGTCCCCGGATAGGGGAACCGGTCCGTTTTTCGGATGCCGAGATCTTCCAGATCCTGATAAAAAAAGCATTTTTCTGCTGAAAAAACAAACAGTTTTTCGAAGCCGGCAAAGACTACGTCATATCCCAGGGGTGCCAGCACGGCCGCCACCGGCGCAAATACGCCCATGGCTTTCCAGCGGTTCCCGACCAGGGCATGGATTTCCATCTGGCTGAACCCCCCGGGATTTTCGAGGTAGCGCAGCCACGGTTTATAATCGGCAAAGGCCAGGATACTCTGTTTCTCGATCTCCCGGACGCCCATGAAGCTTGCTGCCCCCAGGCTTTCCAGGCTGAGTTCGGTTCCGAAGCGTTCATGCAGCGCTGTGATGAGATCGGTCAGCAGGGCTTCGAAGACGGAGATGGGCATGGCCGGATGGCTGGCGGAGGATTCAATGTGGAACGAAAGCCACGAATGAACGATGGCAGGAGATCCTTCGGCCCGGCGCCGCTGGCTCAGGCGCAGGGTAGCCCGATAGGGCCCCTCACTGGTCGAAATGGTGTGTTCGATCAGGGTCCCGTGATCAAAGGTCTTTTCGATCACCGGCACGGCGTTCGGGGCGGCCCGGGCGACCGGCGGGCAAGCCAGGGGCAGTAAGGCCGTTACGGTCACCAGCAGAATGAGGAATACGGCTTGCCATCGCCTGCGGCAGGCCGCAGGGACGGCCCTCCGGGACGAGAAATTTGCGCCCCGGAGAAGATCCGTCCGCGTGCACTCCGAAAAGAGGCTTTTAAACGACGCGTTCAAACCGTTATTCGCCTTCGCTGACGACAAATCCGCTGGGTCCGAGACCGGTGGCCGAGGATGTGCCCGCAATCTTGGCCAGGTAGACATTACCCAGTTTTCCGATATGGTTGTTGATGCTGTCGAAATAGTTGAAGTGGGCCTGCTCCTCGTCGATGATCTGTTCGAAGAGTTTCATGCTGACGCTGTCGCCGTTTTCGCGGCACACCAGTAAAAACTGGTTGTAGACGTCGATGGTGGTATCTTCAAGGTCGGCATCGAAAGTGTAAACCTTCTCCACTTCCTGTCCTCGGGTGACCTTCTGGTCCGGCTCCGAGGTGGGCTCTCCGCCCAGCTCCTTGATCCGCTCGGCAAAGGCTTCCGCATGGCGCATTTCGTCGATGGCGATGAGCTTCATCTTGCCGGCCAGTTCTCCGTAGTCCATGTCATCCAGGTTGTAATGCTGGTTCATGTATTGGGAAATGGCCGTGAGTTCCATGGCGCGGGCCCTGTTGAGCGCTTCGATTACTTTTGCCTTTCTCTTTTCTCTTGATGCTTGAGCCATTTTGATCTCCTTGTTTGGAATGAGTAAAAAAATCGCCCTAGATCTGCAGGATTTCGGGCATGATTTCATAGTGGTCGAAGGGCGGCATGATGCAGGCGCCGGCAAAGCGCGAGCGAGCCAGGGCAAATATTTCCCTGGCATTGGCCACACCCTCGGCTATGGGGTCGGCCGCTTCGTGCAGGCGTTTTCGCAGGGCTTCAGGCACGGCGATGCCGGCCACCTTGGTGTGAAGGAACTCCGCATGGCGCGGGGTGCGCAGCGGCAAAATGCCCATGACGACCGGAATCCCGAGGTCCCGCGTCACGGTCGTGATCTCATCGGCGCCGGCTTCGTCGTATACCGGCTGGGTGACGGCAAACTGGGCCCCTGCCTCCACTTTGCGTTTAAGGTGGGCCACCGCCCGTTCCAGTCCATTGGTCTCGGGGTGGCGGTCGAAGACCACGCCGGTGTGCATGCCGGCTTTTCGGGCCATTCCCACCAGCTCGTATACATCGGCGTCCCTAACGGTTGAGGTGTAGTGCCGGTCCTTGAGGGCCACGAAATCTCCCGTGGCCGCCAGCACCGTATCGATGCCCAGGGCCCTGGCGCCCCACAGCTCGCCCTGCAGTCCGAGGCGATTGTGGTCCCGGGTGGTCAGGTGCAAAATGGCCGGTTTGCCCGTGCGCTGCCGGATCAGGGCGCACAGGGCCATGGCGCTCATGCGAGGTTTGGCCACTGGGTTGGTGGCGACGCTGAAACCGTAAAAGGGCAGCTTCGCCAGCGGCCGCAAGGCGTCCAGAACGCTGGTTGCATCCGGTCCGTCCGGCGGAACGACTTCGATGGTGACGACAAAGGATTCCGTGTTCATGTTCATTTTTAGGTCCCCCGACGGCCTGCCGGTTGTCTATTTTCGAGGCAGTATATCGATGGCACGGTCCGTTGGCTTCAAGGGAATCCGCAAAGAAAAAGTGGTGCCTTCTCCAAGAGATGTGGAGAAATCGATTTTTCCATTCAGGTATTTCTCACCGAACAGTTTCATGGAGTAGGTTCCCAATCCTCTTCCCGAATCGGCTTTAGTACTCACGTTGCGTTGAAAGATGCGATCAACGACGCTTTTGTCAATAGCCCGATGGTTCCAGACGAAAAACGAGAGCGACCGGTCATCGGAATCGAACCAAACCTTGGCGGTTTCTCCCCTGTCTGTTGCTTCCAGGGCATTGACGATCATGTTGGTCAGCACACGGGTCAAAAGGAAAAAATCCGATTTGAAGCGAACCTGCAGGTTTTGATCGGAGAAATTGATGGCTCGCTGTCCGGCGGCCGGATGAGACGAAAAGACGGCCTTGAGTTCCGTGAAGATCTGTTCGACGGTAATCGGCGTCAGTATCAGCTGATAGCCTTCTTCCATCGTCTGGGTGAGATGTTTTTGCATCTGCACCTCCCTGGCGAGGCGCACCGCAAGGCGGTGAATACGCTGAATTTCCCGACGATTTTCGTGCGTGGTCCGTTTTGCCAGGATTTCGCTGTAACCCAGCAGGCTGTGGATAATGTTGCCGATATCGTGGAAAAAAACCCTGCCCAGGGCTTCCCACTGCTGCCTGTGGGTGATGTCCTGAATGAAAAGCAGGATCATACGATTTCCCTGCACCGTTATGGGGCAGGCCCGAACCCGGAGAAACAGGTCGCTTCGGATACTGTCGGACGCGACCTCGATGGCGCAGGTTCGTTCCACGGCTTCGTTTCGGGCCATACACGATACGATGGCAATAGCTGCACCGCAGGTTGCACAATACCTGGACGTGCCGCAGCCGCCTTCATTGGCATCGCGGTGAATGCAGCCGATGGCTTCTCCAGGGCGAAGCCCCAGGGCCAGTTCGGCGTTGTCGATGCCCAGCATGGAAAGAAACGCATCGTTTACGGCCAGGATCTGACGATGTTCGTTGAGTACCGCCACCAAACCGCTGACGGTATTCAACAGGCCATCGATCACCGGATTGGCGACAGCCGAATCGATATCCCGCTGGAGCGTTTTTCTGGGCAGCCGCTCGGCTGGTGCAAAGTATGTTTTCATCGACGGTTCAAGTTCGGATATGGGGTGCGAAATCCGCGCCGTTTTGTCTGTTAACGGGACATCCCCATGGAGCCCCGCCGGCCGAAACGCATTGTTTGTTTGAACTGATTATTAATTTATATTTCTGTTTTGCACAGGTCAAGCGTGGAAGCCTCACGGCGCCGAAACGGGGAGTACGTACGGTGCATGGTCGATCTCCTTATTTCCCCATGATCATCAAAAGCGGGATGAAAACCAGTCCGGCCAGGGCCAGATACAGGCCGTTTAAAATCCGCTGGTATTTGTAGCGGGCCTCCTGGTCCGGCTCCTCGCGGGTAAGCTTTTTAAACCTGCGGTAGTCGTCCAGCCAACCGGTCATCAGGTCCACGGGATACCCCTTGTCCTTGAGGGTCATCTTGATCTGCTGGAGGGAGTGCAATGCAAAAACGAAAGCGCCGATCAATCCAAAGTGCATCCAACTCATAAAAGCCGTCTCCTTGAAGGTAGGTGTTGCACGCGCGCGAATGCCGCCATCCGCGGGGTCGTCGCGTCTTCAACCAGCGGCCGCGGAAACCGGTTCGCCCTATGGGTGGAACAGATGACGAGTGTTCGGGAATCATTGCCACTTTAACACACATTGGTGTGCCGGGCTACCGTTCAGTTATGCCTGCGCGCCTTGACCCGGGAGGTTGGGGGTGCTGTCATGGGGTCGTCCGGCCAGGCGTGCTTGGGGTAGCGCCCCTTAAGTTCCTTTTTCACCTCCGGGTAGCCGTTTTGCCAGAAGCCGGCAAGGTCCCGGGTGATCTGGACGGGGCGGCTCGCCGGCGAAAGCAGGTGAAGGGTCAACGGCACCCGGCCGCCGGCGATGGCGGGTGTGGCCCCAAGGCCGAACATTTCCTGCAGTCGCACCGCCAGGACCGGTTCCGATCCGCTGTAGTCGATGGGACGCCGTGATCCGCTGGGTACGGTCAAATGGGTGGGCGCCAGTTTGTCCAGCCGTCGCTGCTGCTTCCAGTCGAGATGGCTCAGCAATGCGTCGGAAAGCGTTTTCGAGGACAGATCGCTCAACCGCCGCATGTCGCCAAGAAAAGGGGCCAGCCACACCTCCAGCCTTTCGGTCAGGGCGATGTCGCCGACATCCGGCCAGGGGCCGTCCGGCGCGTCGATGCGGGCCAGCATCGTCACCCGAGCCTGCCAGGTCCGCAGCTTTCGCGTCCAGGGCAGACAATCGATGCCTGTTGATCGGATGCCGGCAAGCATGGCGTTCGTCACCGCCTCGGAGGGCGGATTCCGGATGGTCTCGGTTGTAAAGACAATTGCGCCCAGAACCTGTTCGCGTAAGGCGGATACGGCCTGCCGCCGTGAATCCCAGGAGACGTTATCGCGCCATTGGACGCGGTGGGCAAACTGGTCGAGCAGATCTTCCTTTTCGGCGGCGGCGGCCAGGAAAATGCCGGCTTCCCGCCGGTTGCCGTCCAATTGCGGCGCCACCAGAAACGTACTGGCACCCAGCGGTTCGGACGGATCGAGAAAGGCGCCGCTCCCGCTGCTGAGAAGAAACCGTCCCGGACTGCCGGACCGTTGGCGGGCGATGCGGTCGGGGTAGGCCCAGGCCAGCAGCCGGCCCGGTTCGGTCCTCTTGCCGGGTCGACCCTTCATATTCAGACGGTGCTGAAGGACTGCGGACACATTGAGAATGCGTCTTACGGCCGCAGGGTCAACAGTGCCGTCGTGAATGCGAAATTGCTTTTTCTCGCGGTACGCCCCGATCGCCTCCAGGCGAAGCTTCAGGTCGGCGTCCCGCCAGCGGCCGGTAAAATGGATGGGATCGCGTTCGCTTAAAATGGCCGCCAGATCGCAGGCGGGTTGTCCCATATTCGCGTCCATTGCCGACAAAACCATGTGGGCCAGGCGGGGATGCAGGGGCAGTTCGGCCATGCGGCGGCCGTGGGCGGTGATTTTACCTTCGGCGTCCAACGCATCCAGATCGGCCAGCAGTTGCCTGGCATGGGCAAAGGCAGCCGCCGGCGGTTGGTCCAGCCAATTCAGGACCGCGGGATCGTCCACGCCCCAGACGGCCAGTTCCAGGGCCAGGGCGGTCAGATCGACATCGAGAATCTCCGGTCGGCTGTGGGCAGCCAGGGCAGGGGTATCCGCCTCCCGCCAGAGACGGTAGCAGATGCCGGGTCCCAGGCGTCCGGCCCGCCCCCGACGCTGGTCGGCCGACGCCCTGGAGACCGGCAGGGTGACCAACCGGGTCATGCCGCTGCCCGGATCGAAGCGCGGAGCCCGCTGCAGGCCGCCGTCCACCACGACCCGGATGCCTTCTATGGTCAGGCTGGTTTCGGCAATGGACGTTGCCAGAACAATCTTATGCCGCCCTTCCGGCGGCGGCGTGATGGCGGCATCCTGCCGATCCCTCGGCATGGTGCCGTACAGCGGGGCGATGGTCCAATCGTCGGGCAGATTGGCAGCCTCCAGCAGCCGAACCGTGCGACGGATTTCGGCGGCACCGGGCAGAAATGCGAGGATATTGCCTTCGCCGGCGCGTGCCGATTGCCGGATCACCCCGGCCATGGCCTGCTCCGGCGATTGGGTTGCCGGTCGCACACAATAGCGGGTCTCCACGGGAAACATGCGCCCGTCGCAGCGGATCACAGGCGCATCGTCCAGCAGAGCGGCCACCGGCGCCGGGTCCAGGGTGGCCGACATCACCAGCAGCCGCAGGTCTTCGTTGAGGACACCCTGAACATCCCGGCACAGGGCCAGCCCCAGATCGGCGTCCAGGTTGCGTTCGTGGAACTCGTCGAAGATGACCAGCCCCACGCCGGTCAGGGCCGGATCGTTTTGCAGCATGCGGGTAAGTACGCCTTCGGTGACCACCTCGATGCGGGTTTGCGGTCCGATGCGGCTTTCCATGCGGACCCGGTAGCCGACCGTTTGGCCTACTTTCTGCCCCAAGATCGACGCCATGTAACGGGCGGCGGCACGGGCGGCCAGTCGCCGCGGCGCCAGAAGCAGGATGCGGCGCCCGGCCAACCTCACTTCCTCCAAGAGGGCCAGGGGGACGATCGTGGTCTTGCCGGCGCCGGGCGGCGCCACCAGTAAGGCGCATGAGGCGACATTGAGGATCTTTCTCAGATCACCGAGAACTTCGTGTACGGGAAGCCGTTCGGCAGAAGGTTTGCGGGTTCGGGTTTGCATCGTGCCATGGGTATAGCACAGAAAAAGGCGGCGTGTATCGCCCGGAAAAAATGAATTGGATGGCGTGGGTCCATGTTAAAGGCTAATTTATGGCAGGAGAAGGGGTCGTCTCCCGGTCCAGCGTTTTCCGCACCATCGTTAACAGGATGCCGATTTCGTAGGGTTTGCTCACAAACCCCTGGGCCAGTTCGTCGAGAATGGTTTTGTTATCGCCTTTTGGGGCATCGCCGCTGGTGATCAAGACCGGAGTGGCGGCTTTTTTTTCTCTGAGCTTCTCCAGACAGCGTACGCCGCCCATGCCGGGCATATTCAAATCGAGAAGAATCAGATCGATCTTCTCGCCGAGTTCCTGGTAGCGGACAAGTCCCGATTCCCCGTCTTCGGCCTCGATGACCCGGTATCCGAATCGCTCCAGGATTTCCCGACCTACCTGACGCACCGCCTGATCGTCATCGACCAGCAGAATCGATTCGTGACCTTTCGGGTATTGTATTTCCTTGTCCGACGGTTTTTCTGCCGGGTGGGCCCCTACGGCGGCCGGAAAATAAATGCTGAATACGGTGCCTTTTCCGATCTCGCTATGGCAGTCGATATAACCGTTGTGGCTTTTTACGATGCCGTAAACCATGGCCAGACCGAGTCCGGTTCCTCTGCCGGTTTCGCGGGTGGTGAAAAAAGGCTCGAAGATATGCTCCCGGGTGTTGGTATCCATGCCGATGCCGGTATCCGTGACGGAAAGCATGGCATACGAACCGGGGACGGCGCCGACATGCGAACGGCAATAGGCGTCATCCAGGTCCACATTACCCGTTTCGATGATTAATGTTCCGCCGTCCGGCATGGCCGGCATTGATGCCCAGGTTCATCACGATTTGTTCGAACTGGACCCGGTCCGCCTCGACGATGCGCAAATCCGGCGCCAGCCGGGTTTCGATCCTGATCATGCGGGGAAGGGTGCGCTGCAGGAGTTTGACGGCTTCCCGCAGTTCCAAATTCAGATCCATGGGAACCAACTGGCTTTCGATCTTACGGCTGAAGGTCAACAACTGGCGGGTGAGTTCGCTGGCGTGGCTGCAGGTATTCTTGATGACGGTCAGCATCTCTTTTTGGCGGATCGAACATTGTTCATCCATCAACAAAAGTTGGGTGTAACCGGAAATGGCCTGCAGGTTGTTGTTGAAGTCGTGGGCGATGCCTCCGGCCAGGGTGCCGACGGCATCCATTTTTTGCGCTTGCTGGAGTCGGGCTTCCATGGCTTTCTGATCGGTGATGTCGCGGCCTTCAGCGATCAGCATCGTGGCCTTTCCGGAGTCGTCCATTACCGGTTTCAAAGAGAAGTCAACACAACGGCGCTGGTTGTCGGCGCCAATATTGATGACCTCCATGCGTTTGAATTGTCCCTGGCAAGCAGCGGCAACGGCATTTTCCAGTTTGTTGCGGACCGCTTCGTCATCCTGCCAGAAGGGTGTCTCCCAAAATTTTTGGCCGACGAATCGCTCCCCGCTGGCGCCGATGAAATCCAGTGCCGTCTGGTTGATGGATCGAATGCTGCCGTCCGGCGAAAGCACGCCAATGAACTGGTACGTCTGGTTGAACACGGCCTCGAACAGGGCTTCGCTTTTTTTCAGCGCTTTCTCGGTGGCCCGCTGTTCGGTGATGTCGAGGCCCGCTCCGACGATGAATTCGACTTCGCCGTCGGTGCCGGTGGTGACGGCACTGGACCATTGGATCAGGCGCTGCTGACCATCTTTGGTGATCCAGTGATTCGAATGCCGGTATCCCTGTTTCTTCCTGGAGAGATCGTCAAACGTAATTCTCAGATTCTCTTTTTCGGCGTCGGGGATCAGTTCGGCGAACAGATTTTGCCCCTCGATTTCATGGGCGGAATAACCGCTGCACTTTTGGCAGGCCCGGTTGAAAAGGACGATGCGGCCGTCGGGGGCGACCACGATGACCAAAGCGTCCACCGTTGAGAGAATCAGTTCGTTGAAGTCGTTGGCCTTCTGCAAGGAATCGGCCGTTGCGCGATGCTTATCGATTTCTGCTGTGAGATCGCCATGATACGATTGAAGTCGCTCTAAAAAGGCGTTGAATGTGCGCTCCAGGAGGCCGACTTCATCTTCGGGCCCCGGCGTGACCCGGACCGTCAGGTCACCCTGCTCGCCTTTGGCGATAATCGTCAACAGGTGGCGCAGCCGCCGGGTAATGGAGTCGCTGACGAAAAGGGTCAACAGGGCACTTAACAGGACCGAGATAAAGATGAAAGCGATGGTGACGTTGCGGGCATTGCGAATCGGGGCGTAGATTTCATCCATATAGCCCGATGACCCCACGATCCAATCCAGTTCTTCGATATGCCCGAAAAAGGCGAGCTTTTCCCGTAATCGTTGATCTCCCGGGTTTTTCCACCGATAGGTCACCTGCCCGGATTTTTGAGAGACCATTTTTTTAAAAAATTCGATGTCTTCGACCGGTAATTGGTAGAAGTTTTTCCCCTCCAACTCGGGATGGATGATGATGTCTCCCTGGCGGTCAACCACGAAGACATAACCGCTGTAACCGAATTTCAACTCCTTGACGTTGGTGCGGATTTCTTCCATGGGAAGAATCTGTCGGAATTCGTTCCGGTAAGTGGAGACGGAGATGATCCAGTCATAGGGTTCGAAATAGGCCATATACAGGGCTTTGGGCCGGGGGGCCGTTTCGCCGGGGTTTTGCCAGTCATATTCGAGATAGCCGGTCTTCAGACGGGTCTGTTGGCGAATAAATTCATGTTGGATAAACTTGTTGCCCTGCACTCCGGGGTTGGGATGAACGACGGCCACCCCCTTGCTGTCAATGCAGTAGATATAGCCGGTGCTGCCAATGGTCTGGCCCAAGAGAATGGTGCGGATGCGGCTGCGGGCCTGCGCTTCTGTCAGTTGTCCATCCAGATATTGTCCATGGATCAGTCGGGTGATTTCCAGATTGCGCTCGGCAACGGCGCGCAGGTAGTTGGCAATCGATGCCTTCGTGGCAGTTTTTACCAGATTGACGATACTTCGGGTGGCGTTGCTCAAGTCGCTTTCGATGTTGATCTCAATGGCCTTTTTCACAAGAACCAGGGCACCCAGGCCGCCGCTGGTAAAAAGGATCGTCGAAAGACTCAGATAAACCAGGAGCAGTTTGTTGCGCAGACTCAGGTCCGCGGTTTTTCTATATAGCTGCAATGGTTATCTCCTTTTCGAATACAAACGGCCTCTTGGTCTATTATTGACCAGTTCGGAGATAACTTAATGAACTCATGTAAGATTCTGCGGCGATATTGGCTATCTCCCGGTTCGGAGGATGTCGCGCAGAAACCGGCCGGTGTAGCTCTCGTGTACCGCGGCGACCGTTTCGGGCGTTCCCTGGGCCACCACCCGACCGCCTCCCTTGCCCCCTTCCGGCCCCAGGTCGATGATCCAGTCGGCGGTTTTGATCACGTCCAGGTTGTGCTCGATCACTACCACGGTATTGCCGCTGTCCACCAGACGATGGAGGACGGCCAGGAGCATTTCGATGTCCTGGAAATGCAGGCCGGTGGTGGGTTCGTCCAGAATGTAGAGGGTGCGGCCCGTGGCCCGTTTGGCCAGTTCCCGGGCCAGCTTGATGCGCTGGGCTTCGCCGCCGGAAAGGGTCGTGGCCGCCTGGCCCAGTTTGATATAGGAGAGGCCGACGTCCATGAGGGTGTCCAGGATGCGTCGGATGCGCGGATGGTTTTTGAACAGGTCCCGGGCCTGCATGACCGACAGGTCCAGCACGTCGGCGATGGAGTGGTCCTTGTACTTGATTTCCAGGGTGGCGTCGTTGAAACGCCGGCCCCGGCAGGTTTCGCAGGGCACGTAGACGTCGGCCAGAAAGTGCATCTCCACCTTGATGTAGCCGTCGCCGCTGCAGGCCTCGCAGCGGCCGCCCTTGACGTTGAAGGAGTAGCGTCCTTTCTTGTAACCGCGCATCCTGGACTCGGGCAACTGGGCGAAGAAGTCGCGGATGGGGTCGAAGACCTTGGTATAGGTGGCCGGGTTGCTGCGGGGGGTGCGGCCGATGGCTTTCTGGTCGATGTTGATGACCTTGTCCAGGTGCTGGAGTCCCTGAATCGTTTTGTGGCGGCCCGTTTCAAGCAGGGCGCGGTGCAGCTTGCCGGCCAGGGCCGGGTAAAGAATCTGGTTGATCAGGGTGGACTTGCCGGCTCCGGAGACGCCGGTGACGCCCACCAGAAGGCCCAGCGGGATGTCCACCGTCAGATGGTCGAGGTTGTTCTCGGTGGCATCGACGATGGTGATTTGCCGTTTCCCTGCTTTTCGCCGGGCGGCCGGGGTTGCGATCTCCTCGCGGCCGCTGAGGTAGCGGCCCGTAATGGAAGCCTTGCGGCGCATGATCTGCTTGGGCGTCCCCTGGGCCACGATTTCGCCCCCCAGGTGGCCGGCGCCGGGGCCGAAGTCCACGATCCAGTCCGACGCCGCCATGGTTTCGCGGTCATGCTCCACCACGATGAGGGTGTTGCCGATGTCCCGCAGATGGCCCAGGGTGTTGAGAAGTTTGATGTTGTCCCGCTGGTGCAGGCCGATGGAGGGCTCATCCAGAATGTAAAGCACGCCGGTAAGCTCCGAGCCCACCTGAGAGGCCAGGCGGATGCGCTGGGATTCGCCCCCGGATAGGGTGGGGCCCTTGCGGCTCAGTGAAAGGTAGTCCAGACCAACGTTGACGAGAAATCCCAGCCGGCCGGTGATTTCCTTGAGCAGTTCTTCGGCAATGATTCTGCGATTGCCGGAAAGTTCCAGGCCGGTGAGAAAGTCCCGGGCCTCCCGGATGGTCATTTCGGTGACGTCGATGATGGAATTCCCGCCGATTTTCACGGCCAGGACTTCCGGCTTCAGGCGTCTTCCGCCGCAGGTGGCACAGGGACGGGTGGAGAGAAAGCGGCCGTAGTACTTCTTGGCGTTTTCCGATTCGGTCTGCTTGTAGCGGCGCATGAGGGTATTGAGCAGGCCTTCGAAAGTTGTGGTATAGGAACCCTGGATTTTCTCCGCATTCCAGGTTACCGTCAGTTCCCGTCGCCCGGCACCGCAGAGGATCAGGTCCTTCTGGCGTTTGGGCAGACGCTGCCAGGGGGTGTCGAGATCCACCGCCCACTGCTCTTCCATGGCCCGCAGTTGTTCGGCGGTCCAGGAGCCGTTCAACCGGCCCTTGCCGGTAAAGTGGCCCTGCCAGGGGATTACGGCCCCCTGCCGGATGGTCAGCTTGGGATCGGCGATCACCTTGTCCGAATCCATGGCCAGGCGGGAGCCGATGCCGTTGCAGTCCGGGCACATCCCCAACGGGGAGTTGAAGGAGAAAAGGGGCGGGTCCAGTTCCGGGTAGGCGATGCCGCAGCAGGAGCGGGCTTCGCTCATGGCGATATCGCCCGCATCCATGCGGTGGACGATGATGCTGCCCTGCCCCAGCTTCAGGGCGGTTTCCACCGAATCGGTCAGCCGCTTGCGGAAGGCCGCATTCGGAGCGATTTTCAAGCGGTCGATCACGGCCTCGATGGTGTGCTTCTTGTAGCGGGCCAGGGTCTGGACGGCTTCGATGTCCTGGACCACGCCGTCGACCCGCACCCGGGCGTAGCCCTGCTGCTGCAATCGGGCGACGACCTCGCGGTGTTCGCCTTTGCGGTTGTCGATGACCGGTGCCAGAATCAGGATTTTGGTTCCTTCGGGCATCTCCAGGATGCGTTCCACCATGCTCTGGGCGTCGCCCTTGCCCACGGGGTTGCCGCATTTGACGCAGGTCTGCCGGCCGATACGGGCAAAGAGCACCCGCAGGTAGTCGTAGATTTC
Source organism: Desulfosarcina widdelii (assembly GCF_009688965.1). Lineage (GTDB taxonomy): Bacteria > Desulfobacterota > Desulfobacteria > Desulfobacterales > Desulfosarcinaceae > Desulfosarcina > Desulfosarcina widdelii. Next base: position 5,947,744 of record NZ_AP021875.1, read on the forward strand.
GGTGATGGTGCCAACGGTGGAGCGGGGATTCTTGCTGGCCGATTTCTGCTCGATGGAGATGGTGGGCGACAGGCCCCGGATGGTTTCGTAGCGCGGCTTTTCCATCTGGCCGATGAACTGGCGGGCGTAGGCGGAGAGGGACTCCACGTAGCGCCGCTGCCCCTCGGCGAAAATGGTGTCGAAGGCCAGACTGGATTTGCCCGAACCGGAGACCCCGGTGAAGACGATAAGCTTCTTTTTGGGCAGGCTGACATCGATGTGCTTGAGGTTGTGCTCCCGTGCCCCACGCACTTCGACGCGGTCTAGCTCCATGGCGTTCCGCTTGCCACGGCTTTTTTTGACCGTCGCCGTGGCAGTTCCGTTGGGATGGTGTTTCATCCAATCTTTCCCTATGCGTTCGACGGTGAACGCTAGCGCCCACCGGTTGCGATCCGATTGAAAAACCGGTTGCCATAAGGGCCGCCGGCTGTGATAAACATTAACGTCTCCTTAAGAAGCCCGATATCTTCGTTATGCTTCATCCCTCGTCGCTGCGGAGTATTGACCATACGCCTCACTCCTCGGGACTCGCAAGCCTCGATCTCGGGCTTCTTACGAAGACGTCACAAATATGGTTTTTGATCAATCTCGGTGAAAACAATAAGTATCGATCGCCCTTTTGTCCACGCGAACCATTGCTCATGCCACGAGGAGATGCCGATGACCTGGACTGAAAACGGATCGGTCTACGACGAAACTTACCGGAACTATTTGGAACAGCTTCGAACCAGAAATTTTAACGGTAAGGAGGCGGTCCTGGGCGTCGCCGTGGATGGCGAGACGGTGGTGGTGCCCTATTTCAATGTGTCCCTTCGACTGACCGCCGAAGGGTTGAAAGACGATGCCGGGCGTCGGCCGGATTTTTCCGACTGCGTGGTGGTGTGCCGCTACCTGCTCATGTGTCCGCCATTCGAACCGACGCGGAAAGAGTGGGTGGCCTACCGCGATTTTCCGGATGCCGGCCCGCTGACGGTTTTCTGGGCCGATACCGTGGAAAAGCCGCTGGCCGGGACATTCGCCGACAGCGTCGATGCGCTGCGAAAAGCGTGCGATGCGTTGGGCGGCGTCGATCCGGAGATGGCCATCGCCTGCGATCTGTGCCGTCGCTTCTCGCCGCTGCCCAAGGTGCCCTTGCTGCTGGTGTTCAACGACGCCGAAGACGGATTTCCGGCCGCCGCCTCGGTGCTGTTCGAAAAGCGGGCCTCAGCCTACCTAGATGCCGAGAGTCAGGCCATTTTGGGGCATCGTTTGACACAACGACTGGTCGTCGCCTCTGGAAAAGAATAGTTTTTATATTCAATCAAGCTTATGGGGGTAAACGGGGCCATCCTTGGCCCCGCGAAAGTGCCTTCCTGGCTTTGATTACCGATTGCAACTTGCTAATCACCGATCACCTTTTCAATGTTTCCGAGAGAAAGTCGACGAATCGCCGCCACGATTTTTTATCCGCAGTTTCGTGATACCGCTCTTGACCGAAAACCGTGAAGGCATGCTGCGCCCCACCGTAGGTGGTCATCTCATGATCCACGCCCGCCGCTTCGAGCTGTACGGCCAGATCGGCGAACTGCTCCATGGGAATTGCCGTATCCGCCGTGCCGTGCAGAATCAGGAATTTTCCCCGGGCGTTGGAATAATCCTGCCCCTCGGGGGTTTTCAACCCCCCATGGAAAGTGACGAAGCCTTTCAGGTCGGCACCGGAACGGGCCCATTCAAGCACCGCAGCGCCGCCGAAACAATAGCCTGCGGCAACGGCGTTTTCCACGTTGGCCCCCTTTTCCCTGGCCGTTTCCAAGGCACCGTTCATCAGCGCCCGCATTTTCTGTCTGTTTTTATACAGCTCACCGGTATGCTGCCGCTTGTCCGTGACTTCTGTCGGCCGCACGCCGGCACCGAACAGATCCAGGGCAAAAACGGCATACCCCAGATCGGCCAGCATGTTGGCCCGGATGACTTCATAATCCGTCAACCCGTCCCAGTCATGAACCAGCAGCACCAGCGGGGCCTGTTCAAAGGGGGTGATATAATAGCCCTCATAGGGTTGGCCGTCGATCTGGTAGGTTACCGGCGCCCCGGTGGCGCCATAGGCGGCGGTGGAAAAGGATACGAGTAGAAATATGATGATGAATTTTCGCATGGCGAACACTCCTTTTGGTTTTGATTTCAGTCCGGGCATAATCTGCCCTGATCTCCGATGGAGAGTCGAATCTCGTTTAGGTCGAATAATCGACTGTTCGATAAAATTAATACACGATGACTGTGAAGTCGAATGATCGGGCTGATGCTGGAACAAAAGACGGGGACAGGGGCTATCGTCAAGCGGCGAAACACTTTGATTGTGATATCCAGTAGATATATCTTCCAAAAACAGAATATCATCCTCTCTGGCTTGGGGTTTACTGCTTGATTTGATCGGTAAATCAGACCATAATGCCCCCGGACCAACAGAAAAACCCCTTTAAAAATCCAAATGTTGTCGATCCAGAACCGGTTCAGTCCAACAAAACTTTTAACGTCGGCTGCGTGCCACAAAAGCGCTTAATCGTCAGTGCTCTATCGCTTTATTAGAAGGAGCGAAAGTTTTGAATATTAGAAAAGCAGAATTAAAAGACTTATCCTATTTAGTTGATTTTACTTTGGAGGAGGCTCGTGAAGCTGAAGGCGTAATAAAGATACAGGAAACATTGAGTTTGGGGATAGAAACTGCTCTGAAGGACAATAAAATCGCTGCTTATTGGGTATTGGTTGATGAAGAAGATTATCCAGTAGGAAGCGTGTCTGTCGTAAAAGAATGGAGTGACTGGAATGCTGGTTATTACTGGTGGATACAAAGTATGTACCTTAAGCCTGAGTATAGAGGAAAAAGGCTAATGGCTCTGCTAGTCGAAACGGTAAAGAAGGAAATGTTTGTCCAAGGTGGTTTAGAACTTAGGTTATACGTTCATAAAAACAATACTGTGGCTAAAAAAGCATATGAAAAGTCAGGCTTCATTTACTCGGACTATGAAATGATGAAGTTGAGTTCAAAGCACTAAAGATCGTTTTATCACTCCGGCAAGTAAAGACACCAACTCCGTCATGCCGGACTTGATCCGGCATCCAGACTTTTCCTGGTTTCCGGCTTCCGCCGGAATGACAAATATTGGTTTTTTATGTTGCCACAATAATAATTGGTAAAATTCTTGGCGCGTCCTAATTTATGATTTCGATACAATCAGTTGCATGGGTCATCACTATCAGGTGACCTCCATCTTTTATTTTTTTACACGCTCCGGAACATGATATTACTTTGTCTTTTTCTCCATGTATGCGTTTAATTATACTTTGTTCGCCATCATAACCTTGCCAATTAAAAACCGCATGACACATAGCTCTAACAAATTCAGCCTCTGAGGAATTAAACATCGTCAAAATCTCATTTTTACATTTTCCGACAATCGCTTGTATCAATTTTATAGGGATGATTTCAGATAGAGGAGACAGTAATCTGAGTAAAGGATTGATTTCGTTTTTTGAAACGGCACTTCCGAACAAATAAACATTTCTTATGCCTAACTTGTCTGCAATCTCAAGCGAAACAATACCACCAAGAGAGGAACCTGCGACCGAGTCTGATTGCGTAATACCGTATCGCCTTATAACACTTTCTGCTACCTCGGAAATGGTTTTTTCACCATTATATTCCGGCCAGTTAATGAACTTGGCCTCTGCTATTTTTCGCCAAGGGCCAGAATACATGTTTGCATTGGCACCCATTCCCGGAAGAATATAAATCATTTTCTAATCACGAACACGTCCCTCATTTTACAATAATTTCTTTTACCGCCGAAATAAGATTTTTTTCGCTGGGAATGTAAAAACGTTCCAGAGGCGGACTGGCAGGGACCGGTATGTCAGGACCGGTCACCCGCCGCAGCGGCGCTTTTAAGCGATCAAAAGCCTCTTCCATCACCACGGCTGAGACTTCACCGGCAAATCCGCCGGTTCGAGTGGCCTCATGCAGTACAACCAGGCGACCGGTTTTGCGTACAGAATCAAGGAGCGTCTTTTTATCCATCGGCACAAGTGTGCGCAGGTCTACGATCTCCAGGTCAATCCCCTCCTGGGCCAACTGTTCGGCCGCCTTCAATGCCACCCCCACCATCTTGGACCATGTAACCAAAGTGACATCCGTACCCTGACGTTTAATGTCGGCCTTTCCAATGGGAATCAGATAGTCCTCCTCTGGAACCGGGCCGGGCACGAAATAAAGCATCATGTCCTCAATGAAAATTACGGGATTCGGATCCCGGATCGCCGATTTTAAAAGGCCCTTGGCATCGGCCGGTGTGGCGGGCATGACGACCTTCAGTCCCGGGCAGTGGGCCGCCCACGCTTCCAGGTTGTGCGAATGCTGGCAGCCGGCACCGAAGCCGGCACCGCTTTTGATGCGCACGACGAGCGGAAAAGCCGATTTACCGCCTGATAAGTACCGCAGTTTGGCGGCATGATTGACGATCATATCTGAAGCGAGGGTGAAGAAAGGATTGAACATGATTTCCACCACCGGCCTGAGCCCGACCGATGCTGCTCCTACCGCCAATCCTGCGATAGCCGCTTCTGAAACGGGAGTATCCTTCACCCGTTTCGCACCGAAATCTTTCAATAAGCCGTCGGTGGGAAGCATCGGGCTGCTGTGGATACCCACTCCGATTCCCTCTCCAGCCAGGAATACATCGTCATCCCGCAGCATTTCTTCTCTGAGTGCCTGATTGATGGCCTGTCCCATTCCAAATGACTGCATGCTTTTATTCCTTTCATTATGGAATGTTCTCGATTATGCGAATAGATCCTCAAGGGCCTCGGGTGGCTCGGGATAAGGGCTTTCCTCTGCAAAGCGGATCGCATCCTGCACAATGGTATCGATGCGTGTTTCCAGTTCGCCCAGTTCATCTTTGCTGATAAGCCCTTGGGCAAGCATTTCACCGCGCAGTTTAGGGATGGGGCACATTGCCTGCCACGCCGCGATTTCTTCCTTGGGCTGATAGATCTGCAGATCGGCTTCGCCATGGCCTCGCCAGCGGTAGGTTTTGTATTCGATCAGGGTGGGTCCACTTCCTGCAGCAGCGCGTACGCGGGCCTCCACGGCCGATTCGTATACTGCCAGCGCATCGTTGCCATCGACCACAACACCAGGAATGGCATAACCGGCGGCCCGGTCGGCGATGTTCGGCACGTTGGTGTGCTCTTCATAGCGCTGAGCACCGGCGTAGAGATTGTTCTCGCATACAAAAATTACAGGAAGCGCCCAGACACTCGCCAGATTCAGGGCTTCATGAACGGACCCCTCGTTGGCGGCGCCATCTCCGATAAAACAGACCGTTACCTGTTTTTCCGCCCGGTACTGTTGGGAGAAGGCAACGCCGACGGCAATGGGTGGTCCGCCACCGACCACGGTGGTTGTGCAGAGTGCATTGACTTCGGGTACCGCCATGTGCAGGGTTCCGCTTTTTCCCTTGTTGCAACCCGTGCGTTTGCCGAATATTTCAGCCATCAGTGTCTTGGGATCAGCCCCCTTGGCCAATAAATGACTGTGGCTGCGGTGGTTGGTGATGATCACATCCTCCGGTTGAAGTGCTGCACATACGCCCGCACCGACGGCCTCCTGCCCGGTACACAGGATCATCATTCCTGGAATCTTATGCTCGATCTTGCACAGTTCCGTCAGCTCCTCCTCGAACCTGCGGGAAAGCAGCAATGACCGGAGCATTTCCATCTTCTTTTGCCTGGGAATCTGCATCCTTCCCTCCTGACGGTGTTAATTTGACAGGATTATTTTGACCTAAATTAGGCGATTGTCGAACTTGCCGCAGAATCAAGGCAGCTGCTGCGGCGCTATAGTCGGCTATGCGCCGTAGCTGCTAACGCCGAAGATGCGGTGAGGTCGGCAATCCCGAAGCGGTTTCGCCTTTTGAGATGGAAAACTACAAACAAACTACTGAAATCATGGTGTTCGTCTATTTTCCGAAAAAGGCGAAACGTTTAATTTAGGGTTGATAAACGAGCGGTTAATTATTCAATTATAAAATCGTGTTGATGATAACACTACGCATACAAACTTGTCACTCAATAAAAAGCGCAATTACGAACCCCTAAAAGTGGTTATGGGAGGGAAATATCGACGTCAGGCGTACACCGGATACCGGCGGCACAGTTTTTTCACTTGATGGTTTGTTTTGTTCAGCACGGTCGGATCGTCCGACTGCGACAGGACCCTATCGATCATCCCTGCAATCGTGATCATTTCCGAATGACCCATGCCTCGAGTGGTCAGGCCGGCACTTCCTAAACGCAGGCCCGAAACGCTGCCCGGCGTACGAACATCGCTGGGGATCACATTTCGATTCAGAACGATGCCTGCAGATTCCAGTGCAGTTTCAGCCATAGCGCCGTTTAATTTTTTGGAAGTGAGGTCAATCAGCACCTGGTGATTATCTGTACCACCGGAAACGATGCGGTAGCCCTGGGCGTTAAGCGATTGGGCCAGTATCTTTGCATTTTCTACAGTCTTTTTCTGGATTTCAATGAAGCGGGGCTCCATGGCCAATTTGAAAATCAGGCCTTTTGCCGCAATCAGGTTCACCGCGCTCGTCCCCTGACATCCCGGAAAGACGGCCGCGTTCAGGCGTTGACCGAATTCTTCCCTGGCTAGGATCACGCCGCCACGACCGCCCATCAAGGTTTTGTAAGTCGTAAAGGTGACAAAATCGCAGCAGGGCACCGGACTGGGAATCACCTTGCCGGCCACTAAACCGGCTAAGTGCGCCATGTCGGCAAGGCAATAAGCGTTGACCTCCCTGGCGATGACAGCGATCTTCTCGTAATCGATCAAGCGTGGATAGGAACTGGCCCCAGCGACGATCATTTTGGGTTTGACCTTGTAAGCCAGGTCCCTGATCCGATCGTAATCGAGGCGCTCCGTTTTCGGGTCCACGCCGTAATGCGTAAATTCGAAGCATTTGCTGGTGATGGAAGCACGGTGCCCGTGGGAAAGATGGCCACCGTGGGGAAGCCCCATGGAAAGGACGCTGTCGCCCACATCGAGAACCGAAAAATAGACTGCCAAGTTGGCCGATGTTCCGCTATGGGGCTGCACATTGACATATTCTGCGCCGAAGAGCTCCTTTGCCCGCTGAACGGCGATATCCTCGATTTCGTCAACATGTTCACAGCCGGCGTGAAATCGTTTTCCGGGATATCCTTCTATTGTTTTGGTGTTCAAAATCGACCCAAGGACTTCCATGACGGACGGTGGTGCATGATTTTCAGCAGCTATCATATCGAGCGTCTCTTCGATACGGATTCTTTCCTTTTCGATCAGGGTTGCAATGCAGGGATCCTCTCTTTTCAAATGGGACATTTCTACTCCTTTTGCCGGACTCTTGCCATGTGAAAATTGTAATCGCGTCCTACATTTAGATGATGGGATTCGTTGGTAAAACACAACGGAATGAAAAAAAGTGTTGGAAAGGCAACCAGGCCAATCGAGCGGATGTTTAGCCAAGCATCCAAGCACGCGTATTCCAAACAAAAGGCAAGGCCGGCCACCGTTATCGTAAGCAGACAAATTTCCTTGATCTGGAACCAGAAAATTTTGCTTGGAAAATCCTCGGAGGCCATTCCCAGAGCGCTTGCGATCAACTTGATTACCATGACTACCATGATAAAAATCAAGCCTTTCGCTCCCGGGACATGCCTGTGGCGCCAGCTGTGGATTCCAATAGCCACAGCGAGTAAGGCCGCAGGCAGCATTGGTCACATGTATGGCGCGGTATGGTATAAACCGGTCATGCCTTATCGCAAGTACAAAATATCGTACTTTTCACCGGTAATGCCGTTGAATTGTCGAGTCGGGATGCAGCGGCAATCAAATACCATCGTATTTATGAATAGGGATAATTACTTATGACATATCCGATTTTTGCAAAAGATGTCAATTCTGTCCAACAAAGAGAAAGGCAGTGTTATCCATCTGTCATCTCCAACTTATGCCAGATTTCAGATTGATTCTAAGTTACCGTAGAAAGCTTGGACGCGCTTTACCTTCAATCGGTGATGGAACAAAATGCGCCGGGACCGTCGGCCGCCGCGTGCGTCAGTCCGGAAAGGCCGAGAATGCCCCCGGGAACCAGGAGACGCTTGGAAAGACGCTGAGTAGAAAAGATTTCGGCGATGTCATCCGGCGTCTCTTCCGGTCCCCATTGTATTGACCACGATACAGGAAATGGGAATATCGATGTCGGCCAGGCGCCTTTCGATGCACCGGGGTTCGGAGAGGCTGAGGCGCTCATTGTTCAGCACCAGCTTCACATGGGTGCTTGGGGACATGAAGCGGGATTTGAGACGGGTATGGCTTTCGATCCGTTCGTTCAGTTTTTGCCGGACCCGGTCGGCCTCGAACCCTGGACCCATTTTGATTTCGATATGATTTACTATTTCTCTTGGCCTGCCCTTTAATGCTCCTATTCAAATCTTTTACTATAATTCCGGTGTTCTAAAAAAAAGCAAATTGCATGGAAAATTTTTCTTGACTTGGTCCGTTTTATTCTATACCAAATTCGGAGGAATATATCCTACCTTCATGGTAGTAAATTATCCTACTCATTCAGTAGAATATGTCGGATCGACGATTTTCAATCGGTTCGGAATGGAGGTGCGATCGGCCGGAAACGTAGTTTTCACCAGAGTTCGTTTCAGGCAAAGGATGAGCGTATGTTGCATGACATCGGTAAGATGCGTTTGTTGATGGGCCTGCTGGCGGTATCCGGAATGGTCTTTTTCGCCTTTCAGGCAGTTGGTAGCGGGCCGGAAAAGGCCTCGGGGTCGCTTCGTTCCGATCTCGTCGAGATAACGACGAGGCTGCCGAAGGGCAGGAGCGAGATGGAACGCGTGATCTTCCAGCACGACAGGCACACCGCAGTGTTGGCGGAAGACTCCTGCGCCTCCTGTCACCCCAAGACGGAAAAGGGTATCGTGTTCCGGTTCCGGCAGATCGAACCTGTTGCCCCGGAAGAAGCCAAGGACCTCTACCACGAAGGCTGCATCTCCTGCCACAAGGAGACGAAGGCGGCCGGCAAAGATAGTGGGCCGCTGGCTGCGGATTGCCGGGTGTGCCACAAGGATGACACGAAGTACGCCTCCGGATGGTCCGAAATCATTTTTTCTAAATCACTGCACTACCGCCACGTGGCTTCCAATGCCATCCGTCCCATCGATGGCGCGACCGCCCGCAAGGACGGCGGGAACTGCAGTGCCTGCCACCACGCCTTCGACCTTAAGGCGGAAAAGCTCGCTTATGCCAGGGGCGAAGAGGGAAGCTGCGGCTACTGCCACAAGTCCGTGGCAACCCGGGATGACATGATTCGCCGCAACGTGCCCGCCATTCGTGAGGCGTCCCATGTCTCCTGCGTGGGCTGCCACACCGATCGGGCCGTGGAAAAGAAGAAAGGGGGGCCCACGACCTGCGCCGGCTGCCACGACAAGATCGAGCGGGCGAAGTACAAGGTGGTGGAAGAGATACCGCGACTGAATCGCAATCAGCCCGACGCCGTATTGCTGGCAACCGGCCTGAAAATGGCGGCGGCCGAAGGAACTCAGCCAAAGGCTGTCGTGGATGCCGTTGCTTTCAACCACGTCAGCCACGAAAAGGGCGTGGAATCCTGCAAAACATGCCACCATGCGTCTCTGGAAAGCTGCGGTTCCTGCCACACCCCCGGCGGAGACGAAAAGGGCGGCTACGTGCGCCTCGGGCAGGCCATGCACGGACAGGGCGCCAACGCTTCCTGCGTATCGTGCCACGAGACGTCAAAGCAGAATTCCTCCTGCGCCGGCTGCCACAACCAGATGCCTGCCAAGAAGTTCCAGGACACCAACTGCAGGCTCTGCCACAATATCGACCCGGTGACCATCACTCCCTTCGCAGGCGACAAGGACGGGTGTGCGAGGATAGCCGCGGAGGAAGTGGCAGCGCGCACGCGGACACTGCCCATGGTGGCCCGAAAGGACATCCCCGAGACAGTAACCATCGACGCCATGGTCAACCGGTTCGAGGCGGTCAAGCTGCCCCACGGCAAGATCGTCCAGGCCATCTACGACAGCCTCGGCGACAATCGCATGGCATGTTACTTCCACCGGGAACCTACCACGCTCTGCCAGGGATGCCACCACCACAGTCCGGCATCGCTGAAACCGCCGCGCTGCGCATCCTGCCACGGCGAGCCCTTCGTCGAAGGACCCGGCGGACGTCCGGGTCTACAGGGGGCCTATCACCTGCAGTGCATCGGCTGCCACGAGGATATGGGGATCGAAAAGCCCTCGGCCAACGACTGCTCGGCCTGCCACGCGAAACGCAAGCAGGGAGGGACCCCAAGAGCAACCTCTCAGTAACGCAGTATAGGAGTGAACATGTCTGTTTCCCGGAGAAAATTTCTCGGCTGGCTGAGCGCGGCCGGCGTCGGCACCCTGGTCGGGACCTCCGCCCGTGCGGCGGGCAACAAGCATTTCACCGGCTACCCCGGCAGCTTCGGCGTGCTGCACGACACCACGCGCTGCATCGGCTGCCGTCTATGCGAGAAGGCCTGCAACACAGTCAACGAACTGCCCGACTCCGACCCGTCCTTCGACGATTTGAATGTCCTCGAACAATCCCGTCGGACGGACGCGGCGCACTATACGGTGGTCAACAGGCTCGCCCCGGTTCGAGAAGGCGGCAAACCGCTGTATGTCAAGAAACAGTGCAACCACTGTTTGGAACCGGCATGTGCTTCGGCCTGCTTCGTCAAGGCGTTCAAAAAGGACCCCAGCGGCGCGGTCAGCTACGACGCGTCGCTCTGTGTGGGTTGCCGTTACTGCATGATCGCCTGCCCTTTCAACATTCCGGCCTACGAATACGACGAGCCGCTTACCCCCAGAGTGATGAAGTGCACCCTGTGCCAACCGCGGATCGAAAAGGGAAAGCTGCCGGGTTGCGTGGAGATCTGCCCCGGCGAGGCCCTGACCTTCGGCAAGCGCGACGACCTGATCGACATGGCCCGCCAACGTATCCGCAAATACCCGGGACGTTACGTGGACCACGTCTACGGCGAACACGAGATGGGCGGCACGAGCTGGCTCTATTTGAGCCCGGCACCTTTCGAGAAGCTGGGCATGCGCGAAGATCTCGGCGTCAAGCCCGCTCCGGAACTCACCGCCGGTGCGCTGGCCGCGGTGCCGGTCATCGTCGGGCTCTGGCCGGTGCTGCTCACCGGCGTCTACGCCATGGCCAGGCGCCGGGACCGCATTGCCGCAAAGGAATTGGCCGACGCCGTGGCCGCGAACCAGGCAGCCGCGGACGAGGCCCTCGCAGTCAAGATGGAGGAAATGCGCACCAAGGCGGCCAAGGAAAAGGAAGCGGCCATCCAGCGAGAGGTGAAAAAAGCGCTGGCCGAGGCCGAGGAGGCCCGAAAGGCGGCCGAAGAAGCCGCAGTCGCCGCTTCGGACGCCGACGCCGAACCGGAAGCGAGCGATAAGGAGGAGGACAAGTAATGTCTGAGTCGACCCACGCCTCTGCCCCCGTTGAAGTACGGCCCACCAAGCCGGGTTTGAACGTGTTCAAACCGCAGATGAACACGTTTACCGTGGTGACGGGCGCCCTTATTCTCATAGGCATCGTACTCACGATTCTCCGGTTTACTGGTGGACTGGGCGCAGTGACCAACCTTGACGACAACAACCCGTGGGGCATCTGGATCGGATTCGACCTGCTCTGCGGCGTCGCGCTGGCGGCCGGCGGCTACACGACATCGGCCGCCTGCTACCTGTTCGGATTCAAGCGATTTCACTCTGCCGTGCGTCCGGCCATTCTCACGGCTTTTCTCGGCTACGCGCTGGTGGTCTTCGCGCTGCATTACGACGTAGGACGCCCCTGGCGACTGCCCTACCCTATATTCTGGTCCCAGGGAACGTCGTCGCTCCTTTTCGAAGTAGGCCTCTGCGTTTTTCTTTATCTGACCGTGCTCTTTGTCGAATTCACGCCTGCGGCCCTGGAATGGGTAGGGTTGAAATGGATCCGAAAAATCGTCCTGAAACTGACGGTAGTGCTCACCATATTCGGTGTCATTCTTTCCACCATGCACCAGTCTTCGCTTGGGGCGCTGTTTCTTATCGCCCCGTCGAAACTCCACCCCCTGTGGTACTCGAGCTACCTGCCCGTGTTTTTCTTCGTTTCTTCCATGTTCGCGGGCCTGTCCATGGTGATCTTCGAGGGGACGCTGGCCCACAGGTGGCTGAACAACCGGATGGACGCCACCCACCTCAAAGAAGCCGACGGCGTTGTGCTGGGCTTCGGGAAAGCCGCCGCTTTTATCATGGCAGGCTACTTCTGTATGAAGTTCATGGGCGTCTCGCTGGACAACAACTGGGCCTACCTGGGCACCGGGTACGGAATCTGGTTTCTGGTGGAGATTTTCGGTTTTGTGGCCGCACCTGCTTTTATCTACGCCATGGGCGTTAGGGAGAAGAATCTCGTCATGATCCGCTGGGCCGCCGTATGGACGGTGCTGGGAATCGTGGTCAACCGATTCAACGTCTCACTGGTGGCCTTTAACTGGCATCTGCCGGCCGCAGAGCGCTACTTCCCCAGCATTCCGGAAATCGGCGTTTCGGTTTTCATCGTGACCGTCGGGCTGGTGGTGTACCGCTTTATCGCGGTCAACATGCCGATTCTACACGAGCACCCGGACTACACGGACGAGCATTCCTGAATCGTTAATTGAAGAATTCGTCCACTGGGTGAACGAGGCAACGATTCAACGAATCGACCGATCAACGAAGAACAGGAGTCAACATGGGTACCATGATCTACACGCTGCAGGACTTCATGACCCATTCCAAGGGCATTACCTATCTGGTGATGGGGGCGACGCTGATTGTTTTTCTGCTGTTCTGGAGCTTTCTGACCGGACGGGACAAAAAGAAGAATACATACTGAGAAGGAGCCGCGGCATCGAAACGGAAACCTGTCCGCTTTCCACCCGGGCCGCGGCAACTTCGGGAGGCATCTCATGTACTGGTTACTCACGGGCCCGTTGTTCTGGCTTTCCATCCTGGTGTTCGTGTTCGGTCTGGCTTACCGGGCTTTGATGTATTGCCGCGGGTTGAACTGGCAGCTGGACCGCGTGGCCTACTCTGCCCACCCCAAGGCCGGCATGAAGGGGGCGGCGCGCTCCATCTTCTACTGGCTGATGCCCTTCGGCACCCGGAGCTGGCGCAAGCAGGCCTTCATGACCGTTTCCTCTTTCTCGTTCCACGTCGGCGCGGTGCTGGTGCCCATTTTCCTGCTGGCCCACAACGAGTTTCTCAGGGACAAGATCGGATTCGGCCTGCCCGCTATACCCCAGGGTCTGGCTGATGCGCTGACCTGGCTCGCCGTGGCCGGCGCGGTCGGACTCGTCCTGCGGCGGATCGCATTGCCCGAGGTACGCATCCTGACGACCGCCTACGATTATCTCATCCTGGCCATGGGTGCGGCACCGCTGGTCACCGGTCTCCTGGCCCGATACGGGATCGGGGAGGGACAATTCTGGCTGCTGGCCCACATCTTCTTCGCCGAGGTGCTGCTTATCGCCGCGCCCTTTACCAAAATGTCCCACATCATCCTTTTCTTCCTGTCCAGGGGGCAGTTGGGAATGGACTACGGGATCAAACGCGGTGGCATGAAGCCGTTCAGCAAGGGGATGGCGTGGTAAGGATGGCCGACGGAGGCGCTGGGGCCAGGCCTGCCAGCCCCCGGACCGATCAACGGAACGATGGGGAAATGGAGTGATGGGAAGGCCAATACCTCAACACGCCGCCACGCCATCACCCCGATAGATCATTGAGGAGATCGACATGCCGGAAGGAAAGTTCTGCAACAAGATGCCGGTGAATACCGAAGAAGAGCTGAAGGCGCTGCTGGGCGACACCGGCGGCAAACAGTACTACGAAGAGATGAAACGCCTGGATGTGGACAAGGACAAGCTCTGGACCACCATTCAAAACACCTGCAAGTCGCGCATCCGGACCTGGCTCGAGATCTGTGCCCACTGCGGCATGTGCGCCGACAGCTGCTTTCTCTACCTGATCAACGACTGCGACCCCGAGCAGGTTCCGGCCTACAAGATCCAGTCCACCCTGGGCGAGATCATCCGCCGTAAAGGGGACGTCGACAACGCATTCATGCGGAAAACCATGGAGGTGGCCTGGGCGAAGTGCACCTGCTGCAACCGTTGCGGCATGTACTGCCCGCACGGCATCGACATGGGCATCATGTTCGGCTATCTGCGCGGTCTGCTTTACGGACAGGGATTTGTGCCCTGGGAGCTGAAGATCGGCGCGGGCATGCATCGCGTCTATCGAGCCCAGATGGACGTAACGCAGGAGGACTGGGTAGAGACCTGCGAATGGATGGCCGAGGAGTGGGAGGAGGATTACCCGGGCCTGACCATTCCCGTCGACAAGCCTGACGCGGACATCATGTACACCTGCAACGCCCGGGAGGTGAAACACTATCCCGAAGACCTGGCTGAAGCGGCCGTGCTCTTCCACTTGGCCGGAGAAAACTGGACGGTGCCAAGCGAGGGCTGGGAGGAAACCAGCCTGTGCATGTTCGCCGGTGACTGGGAGGCCTGCAAGATGCAGGTGCTCCATGTCTACGATGCCATGGACAGGCTCAAGCCCAAGCGGATGGTGGGTACCGAGTGCGGCCATGCCCACCGGGCCACCGTCATCGAAGGGCCATACTGGGCCGGACGCGAGGACGGCCAGCCGCCGGTGGAATGCCTCCACTACGTGGAATGGGTGGCCGAGGCGCTGCGCGAGGGGAAGCTGAAGATCGACCCGGCCAAGCGAATCAAAGAGCCGGTGACCCTTCAGGATTCCTGCAACTACATCCGCAACCAGGGCCTGAAGGAGGTCACCCGGGAGATCATGAGCTACATGGTCGAGCCGGGCTGTTTCGTGGAGATGAACCCCAACGGCGAGCACAACTACTGCTGCGGCGGCGGGGGTGGATTCAACGGCATCGGCCTTTTCCGCCCGCAGCGCAACAAAGCACTGATCACCAAGCGCGACCAGATCCTGAACACGGGGGCCAAGCTGGTTATCGCTCCCTGCCACAACTGCTGGGACGCCATCCGGGACCTGGAGGAGGAATACAAGATCGGCATCCGCTGGTCCTTCCTCAAACCGCTGCTCATTGACATGGTCATCGTCCCCGATCATCTCAAACCCAAGGACTGAGGCCGGCCAGGGCCGGATCTGCCATCCCGAAACCTGTCAGGAGGCGCCCCATGTTTAAGACCATACTCTTTGCCACAACCGCAACTGAAGCCTGCGACCATTCCGCACGCACGGCCTTCCAGATCGCCAAACAGTATGATGCCGAGCTCACGATGCTGCACGTACTCGGCGTTCCCAGCAGGGGATACAGCCAGATGGTTCGAGACGTGAAAACCGGTGAAGCGGTCAACGTGGACAACGAATACAGGGCGTGGGTGGTGGAGGAAATGAAAACCTACTACGCCCATCAGCTCGAAAGCTACGACAGGGTGAGGCTCGAAGTGATCGAAGGCCATCCCCACCGGGAAATCCTCCGCTACCTCCGGAAAAACCCTGTGGATTTAGCCATGCTGGGCGGTCCCACGGGTGGAGAGGACGATTCCGTCTACAAAAAGATCGTGGCCGGCTCCACCATCCACCGGGTGGCCAAACACGCACCGTGTCCCATCCTGTTCGTGGCGCGGCAGGCAGCCTCCTTCTGGGGGGGGATATCCAACATCGTATTCGTGACGGATTTTTCAAGGGCCTCGGACGCGGCATTCAAATACGCCGCCGGGATGGCTGAATCGGTTTCCGGGGAGTTTCACCTGTTCCACGTGGTGGATATCAGCGGCATGCAGGGCGGCATGGTCATGGAACAGGAACTCATCGAAGCCCGGCTCCGGGAGGCGCGCAGCCAGATCAGGAGGCACTATGTCAAGAAGCTCGGCGCCTTCCGGGACTATTCCGTGGATGTATGGGAAGGATTGCCCTACGTGGAGGTCGTTAAATTCGCCCGTGAAAAACAGGCCGATCTCATCGTCATGGCTCATAGCACCCGGGAGAAAGACCCGGAGAGCGTGCGTCTGGATAGCAACATGGAGCAGGTGATCATGCGCGCCAACTGCCCCGTACTCAGTGTCAACCGTCCACAGCCGATCTGAAGGAACCGCCTGAATCCTTTAAAAAAGGTGAGACGGAGCATAAAGCAAGCGAGGATCAGGAAAAACCGGAGTGATGGATTGTTGGCGTATCGAAAGAAATCCGTATGCTTTTCCATCGCGCAGTGACCGGGATAACCCGAATCCAATGACGGGACCATGAGGCCATCTTCCCGATTCCTTGAGTAGATGGCCGCGGCCCGATTTCATAAACGAGGAGAGATCTGGGATGAGCAAAAAGATTCTTGTCATCGATGACGATCCGGATGTGGTGGAATACCTGACGACGCTTCTCGAGGACAACGGTTTTACGGTCTGCTCCGCCAACGACGGAGAGGCCGGGGTGGAATTGGCGAAACAGGAACGACCGGACATGATCACGCTAGACCTTGAGATGCCTGGAGAATGGGGGCCCAGGGTTTTTCGGCGCCTGTCCAGGGAAGATGCGCTGAAAAACATCCCGGTGGTCGTAATCAGTGGACTGTCCGGCAATGAGCATGCCATTCAGAAAGCCGTTGCCAGCCTGACCAAACCGTTCGACCGCGACGAATTGATGAAGGTGATTCACGAAGTGCTCGGCTGATTCGAGCGTATTCCGGACGTCCGGCGACATAAGACCCCGAGTTCGGGAGCGTGCGATGCCGCCGGTTCCCGGACGGGGCTTGACCGGGGGGGGGAATCGCGTATAATCGTTGCGGGCGCATCGCACCGGGCTCTTGCGTCCCCGCCCCACAAAAGGGAAGTGTTTTTTTGGCGAAATCCAAGGCTGACAACTGCCAGACATCTCAGGGATCTATGCGCCTGACTACAAAGAGCAGATATGGAACGAGAATGATGCTCGATCTGGCCATCTACGCCAAGGACGGTCCGGTTCCGCTGAGCGACATTTCCCGCCGCCAGAACATCTCCGTCAAATACCTCGAGAAATTGATCCGCAAGCTTAAATCGGCCGGGTTCGTGAAAAGCCAGCGTGGGCCCTTCGGTGGGCATATGCTGGCCCGTTCACCCGACGAGATCACCGTGGGCGACCTGGTTCGTGTGCTGGAGGACTCGACGGCCATCGCCGACTGTGCCGAGAGCGACGATCCGGTCTGCGGCGTGTGCAACCGCGCCGGGGACTGCCTGTCCCGCTGGGTCTGGGTAGCGGCCAGCCGCGCCATGTTTGACACCCTGGACAGCATCTCCCTGGCCAGGCTGGTCAACTCGCCCAAAGACGGCTCATTTCCAGGCCCTTCAAGTGCTGCATAGCTTTTGTTGAACGGGCCGCTTTGGAACGGCCGAGACCAAACCTGATCCCGCCCCCGTAGATCAGGTGACCCGAGACGACTTCCGACAATTGCTTGAACGGACATTATGTTATGGTCAATCCCGCATCGTGGTTTCGAAAAAGCCTTGCCGCCAGGCTGATTCTGGCCGTGGGTTTCACCCTCCTGGTGTCCATATCCGCCTGGGCTTATTTCAACATACGATATCAAAAGCAGCGGATGATGGATACGACCATGGCGGCCACCGATCGTCTGGTGGACACGATCCGGCTGGGCACCAACTACGCCATGCTCCTGAACTCCCGCGATGAAATCCACCAGATCGTTCGCAACGTGGCGCGACAGGAGTCCATCGAAAACGTCCGCATCTATAACAAGTCCGGAGAAATCAAGTTCTCCAATTTCCCCGAAGAGGTGGACCAGCGAACCAATATCAAGGATGAGGCCTGCTATATCTGCCACCGGACCGAACCGCCGGCTGATTCGTTGGACCTGCGGGAGCGAATCCGAATCATCGACAACGGCGACGGCGACCGCAGACTCGGGATCATCACACCCATCTACAACGAACCCAGCTGCGCCATGGGCGACTGTCACGTCCACCCCGGGGACAAGAAGGTGCTGGGGGCTCTGGATCTTGTGGTGACCCTGGCACAGGCGGACCATGAAATTCTGCTCTTTGAACGGGGGACCGTGGGACTGGCGGTTTTCCTTTTTCTGGTGACTTCCACGATCATCTTTTTAGTGGTGCTTCGCTTTGTAAACCATCCCATCAAGCGACTCATCGCAGACACGCACGCTATTGCACGTGGAGATTACGACACGCGCGTGAAATTCCAGCGCCAGGAAGACGAGTTGGGGCAGCTGGCCGCCGCGGTCCACCGAATGGGCATGCGCATCGGTGAACACCAGGCGGCGTTGGAAGACAAACGGGACGAATACCAGCGCCTGTTCAACATGGTCCCGTGCCTGATCACGGTCAACGACGCCAACTATCGCCTAATCGCGTTCAACCGGGAATTCGAACGGACATTTGCGCCGGAACCTGGAGACTACTGCTACCGGGCATACAAAGGGCGGACAGAACGCTGCCGCGTCTGCCCGGTGGAGTTGACCTTCCAGGACGGATTGCCGCACGAGAGCGAGGAACATGGAGTCAACAAAGACGGATCCCCCGCATACTGGCTGGTGAAGACCTCGCCGGTAAAAGACGCAGAGGGCAACGTGGTGGCCGCCTACGAGGTGAGCCTGGACATCACCGAGCGGAGAAAACTGGAGGAGCAGCTCAGGCAGTCCGAGCAGAATTACCATGCCATCTTCCATAACATCCCCAACCCGGTATTCGTTCTCGAACCCGAGAGCCTGGAAGTGCTGACCTGCAATCAAAGTGTTCAAACGGTGTACGGCTATGCCCGTCACGAACTCATCGGCCACAGCTTCATGAAACTGTTCGGACACGACGGAATCAACGGTGACCCTGACGTGCTGCGAGCCAGTTCGCTGATGAACCACGTGCGCCAGTATACCAAGGAGGGTATCCCACTTTACGCCCGCATCCGGTTGGCAGAGTCGGTGTACACGGGCGACCGGGTCATGCTCGCGATCACCTCGGACGTAACCAAACAGCTGGAAGCCGAAAAGCAGCTTATCCAGGCCTCCAAAATGGCCACACTGGGCGAAATGGCCACCGGCGTCGCCCACGAGTTGAACCAGCCCCTGGCCGTCATCAAGAGTGCCAGCAACTTTTTCGTCCGCAAGATCGACAACCAGGAGGCGATCTCCGAGGACGTCCTGCATACCATGAGCCTGGAAATCGACCGCCACGTAGACCGGGCCACCAAGATCATCAACCATATGCGCGAATTCGGCCGGAAGTCCGACCTGGTCCTCATCCCCGTTCGCATCGACGATGTGATGAAGAAGGCTTTCGAGATGTTCAGCCAACAGCTCAAGGTTCGCGGCATCCACGTCCAATGGGAACTGGCGGAAGAATTACCGGACATTTCAGGGGACCCCGACCGGCTCGAGCAGGTTTTTATTAACCTGCTCATCAACGCCCGCGACGCCATCGAGGAGAGGGTGCAACGCGACGGGCGGGATATCGAAAAACGGATCACCATGCGCTCCAGCACTCGCGACGGCGAGGTGACCGTGGAGGTCTGCGACACGGGAGCGGGAATCCCGGAAAAGATGCGGGACAAGCTCTTCGAGCCGTTTTTCACCACCAAGGACGTGGGCAAGGGCACGGGGCTCGGCTTGTCCATCAGCTATGGGATCGTAAAGGACTGCGGCGGCAATATCGTAGCCCGATCGAACGAGGAGGGCGGAGCGTGCTTTGCGATTCGGTTTCCCGCGTTGGAGGTCGGTTAAGTTTTCGATCCGCCGATTGACCCATCGACGAATCAACGGAAAAGGCGCATGGGCAAGGAAAAGGTTTTACTGGTAGACGACGAAGAAGGTATTCGCACTGTGCTGGGAATATCCCTGGCCGATGCCGGCTATGACGTGCGAACCGCTGCTGACGGGGAAGAGGCTCTTGCTGTTTTCGCCGATCACCGGCCCTCCATCGTGCTCACCGACATCAAGATGCCTGGCATTGACGGCATCGAACTGCTCAAGCGCATCAAGTCTCAGAACCCGGATACGGAAGTAATCATGATCACCGGGCACGGGGATCTCGATCTGGCCATCGAAAGCATCAAACACGAGGCCACGGACTTCGTCACCAAACCTGTTCATCCCGACATCATGGACATCGCATTGAAGCGGGCCAGCGAGAGGCTTACCATGCGCCGCGAGCTTCGCGCCCACACCGAAAATCTCGAGCACCTGGTCGAACAGCAGGCTTCACGTCTGGTGGAAATGGAGCGTCTCAGCGCCGTGGGACAAGCGGTGGAGGGAATGACGGCTGCCATGGGCAATATCGCCGCTGACCTGGTCACCGGGTTGAGCATCCTCGACGAAATGCCCTGCTTCGTCGCCGTCCACGACAAAGATCGCAAGATCGTGGCCACCAACCGGCTCTACCTGGAGCGGCTCGGGAACCGCGTCGGCCAGGACAGCTGCGATGTCTATGGTTCGGCGGACGATGAAAGCGACCGAGAAACCGTCTGCCCGGTAGAGAAGACCTTCGAAAGCGGCGCCGGACAGCGGTGCAAGGCATGGATCAGCTATCTCAACGGTGAACGATATCCGGTTATCGTCCACACCGCTCCCATCCGAAACAGCCGCGACGAGATCGAACTCGTCATGGAAGTGGCCGCGGATGTCTCCGAAATCCGACGGCTCCAACAGACGCTGGAAACCACCCGGAAGCGCTACCGCCAGCTCTTCGACGAGGTGCCCTGCTACATCGCCGTGATGGACCCCGAATTCGACGTGGTGGCCACCAACCAGGGACATACCGAGTTCTTCGGGGACGCCATCGGCAAAAAATGCTTCAGGGTATGCAAAAATCGGGGGGAACGGTGCCCGGAATGCCCGGTGGCCGACACATTCGCCGACGGCATGAGTCATCAAATGGAAACCGTGGTGACCGGCGCCAACGGTGAGCGGCGCAACGTACTGGTGCGTACCACGCCGCTTCGCAACAACGCGGGAGAGCTGACCCAGGTCATGGAGATGGCCACGGACATCACGGAGCTGCGCCTGCTCCAGGACAACCTCTCCATGCTGGGGCTGATGGTGGGCTCGGTCTCCCACAACATCAAAGGCATCCTCACCGGCTTGGACGCCGGGCTGTACCTGATGAACACCGGCTGGGAGAAAAAACTCCCAGAACGTGTGGAGCGCGGTTACGAGAAAGTGCGCGTCATGACCGATCGTATCCGCAAGGTCGTCCTTGATTTGCTTTACTGTGCCAAGGACCGCGAACCCCAGTTCGATACCGTTTCGATCTCCGATCTGGTGGAGGACGTCCGCAACGTCATCGAACCCAAGAGCCTCGGAAAAAACATCGCCATCGACTGGACCTTGGACCCGGCCCTCACCACCCTCGAAGCCGAAGAGGGCACGCTGCACGCCGCTCTGGTGGCCATCTTGGAAAACGCCGTGGAGGCCTGCATGACCGACAGGAGACAAAACGCCCATCGAATCCTTTGCCGTGTGACAGGAGACGGGCCGGATGCCGTTTTGTTCACCATCACCGACGACGGGCCAGGTATGCCAGCCGAGATCCGGGAGAAGCTTTTTGACCTGTTCTACTCCTCCAAGGGCAGTAAAGGGACCGGCTTGGGGCTTTTTCTCGCCCACCGTGCTGTAGCTCAGCATGGCGGCCGCATCGACGTCGAGAGCGAACCCGGTCAGGGAGCCACTTTCGCCATCCGCATTCCACTACGTCGCAGATAGGCCAATCCGTTTTTTGCCGAAAGTTCTGGTTGCGCCGACTTCACCGTAAGGATTAGCAATTTAAATTCCAGGAAGGCCTTTAAAATAGCGGCGCGAAAAACTGTATGAAACGAGATGGCAAATGCCAGATAAACGCATTAGGATCCTATCCGGAGTTCTTAATTTTGGTGGCCCTGTTTTCCACAATTTTGATTTTTGGCGGTGTCCGGCCGCCAGATGGCCATGGTAAATTCAGGCTGGATGTAGAATAGGTTCCAAAAACTGGGAAGCGCCTCAACTTCAATCGGTGATGTAGCAAAAGGCGCCGGGACCGTCGGCCGCCGCGTGCGTGAGTCCGGAAAGGCCGAGAATGCCCCCGGGAACCGATTGTCTTTTTGGGGGAACCTGGCTATGTAGAGCAGTACAGAACAGTCTCTAACTTGTGTCCGTTCAGAAAAGGCCAATTTACCCGATATCTTTGTTGCGCGAAAAATTTTATCCTCGGAATATCGACCATATGCCTCCGGTATAATTTTTCGTGCGCCTCGATCTCGACCGAATTTGCCTATTTCTGGATAGGCACTAACTTGTTATTTTTCCAACTCTTCCTTAACGGCCAATCCCAAATTTCCGAGAGTAACCGGCTTCTTTATATATCTGCCGGCACCTAATCTTTGGGCTTCCTTTACATTATCTGATTCAGCGAATCCACTTATGATGACAGCCTTCTGGTGAGGATGAATCGCGATTATTCTCTTGTATGTTTCACAACCATTTACGCCCGGGTCCATAATCATATCGAGCAGTATCAGGTCCACAGTATTGCCTTTGAGATATTCGACCGCTTCTTCGCCACTGCCTGCAGCGACAGTTTTATATCCTAAGGTGTCTAACATCTTGCAGGATATATCTCTTTGGCTTTCGACATCGTCAACCACCAATATCGTCTCTCCTTTTCCCTTGAGATCTTCAAGGGACAGGGGCAGTTCCTTTTCTGATATTTCATCCCTTGTTAGCGGAAAGTACAAATCAAATGTTGTGCCGTTCTCGTCACTTTTTACATCTACGTAACCTTCATGATCCTGGACCACATTCCACACAACCGACAGGCCCAATCCGGTGCCGCTTTTGCCCATTATCTTCTTTGTGTAAAACGGCTCAAATATCCTCTGCAGGTCATCGGATGCTATTCCGGGACCATCGTCCGATATTGACAAGATGGCGTATTCACCAGTCTTTACATCGTTATAGCCTTTTAACGGTCTGTCTATATAACGGTTCATCGTCGATATGGTAACATTGCCTTCACCCTCGATTGCCTCCGAGGCGTTTGACACAAGATTCATAATTGTTTTTCTGATGTGAATAAAAGAACCGTTTATATTGAACAAATCGGTGTCGAAGTTGGTTTGAACTGTAACTGTGGGATGAAAGCTTTTAAGTTTTTTGAATTCTGGTGAATCCAGATACTCTTTGACCAACTCATTTAAGTTCAGTGGCTTTTTGGTGGTGGCCACGCCTCGTGTTATGGTCAGCAGATCCTGGACGATGGCAGCAGCCCTGTTCCCGGACTCCTGTATTGTCTCGATTGCCTTTCTGTACTTGCTGTCCTTAGGCAATTCCAATAAAAGTACTTCCGGATAGCTTACAATGCCCGATAAAACATTATTCAAATCGTGGGCTACGCCGCCTGCCAGCAGACCCAGGCTTTCCAGCTTTTGCGACCGAAGCATCTGTTCACTGATCCGCTTCTGGTCTCGTTCTTTTTCCATCAGCTCGAACTCGGAGCCCACCATCCGGCCTATTGTTTTAACGAATTGCATATCCCAGTCGTTGATTTCCCGGGCCTCTCCGAAAAGATGAGCGCAGCCGATTGTACGGCCATTTCGGTCCGAGATGGCCAGGCCGATGTAGCACTCGGGTTTGTTGGCAACGATGCCCTTGAAGGCCGCAAATTGTTCTGTGGCCCCGTGCTGGATCACGGTTGGTTCTGAACGGCCATTCAATAATTCGCAGGGTAAGCCGTTGGCGAGATCGTCCAATTTAAGGCTGTGGCCCTTTGCCTCTGCAACTGCTACGATGCGGAAACCGGTGCCTTGCTCTTCGGCCCTGCTGATTGCGGTGTTGAGGTTCATCGCCTCAGCAATCACCCTGGCAATGGCGTGGAAAAGATTTTTACCCCGATGCGTTGTTCCGATGGTGTAGAGGCGCTCCAGCCATTGGGTATGCGAATTCAGCGAGGACATCATTTCGGCGATATTGTGGCTCAAAAACTCAAACTCGTAGATGCCTCGGTAATCAGGAGGACGCTTTTCACGAACGGCTGCGATGATCTGCTGAACCGGATTGCGCAGCCCTCGCGCCAGTGCGAAAATCATGACAGAAAGTCCCAGCAGCAGGACAACGATTGTGAACGCATAAATCGCTTTGACCCGATCGATTAACGGGGTAAAAGGTGTCGTGTCGCTTATCAAATCAATGTGCCAGACCCAGGGTTTGAAATCAAAATGATGGAAATAGTAAACTTTATTTTCGATCCGCAGGTTCCAGGTTGTCGATTTTTGATGGATCTTGGCGATATTGGCGAGTAATGCGGAATCGATCTGGAAAGATAAAAGCACCTTTTCTTTTCTCTCACGGAGGAGAATGCGCAGGTTGTGCCGTTTGGCATAATCCTCTATAGCTCCCAGGGTCAGCGCCCGCCTGATTCGCACCATTTTTGCGTTGCCCATTTGGCCGCTCTGCAACAGCGTCGTGAAATTGCTGTCACAAATGTCGTAGATTTCCCTGGTGGTCCGGGCCAGGGAAGCGCGGATTTCCTGTTCTGCGTAATCGGAGATGGTTCGCAGTACAAAAAAATAGAAACCGATGCCCACCGCGCAGACCACTAGGACAACCGGAGCGATCATTCGCAGCGTTAATTTATTGAAAATGGGCGCTTCAGAAGTCATGGTCAAAATCGTGCCTTGGCGGTCTGAATGGCTTCCGGCCATACGAGTTCTTTCTGCCCGTTTTGCCATTGGATGATGAACGCTTGCTGACGAACCTGTTTTCCGGTCTGATTGACTCCGAATCGGCCGATTATTGTCATGGTGTCGAGGTTGAAAAGCAATGCGCGTACCTTGTCCCGATCGATACTTCCGGTCTCTCTGATGGCCTCGGCCAGTACCTGTCCACCTGCATAGGCCAGACCGGCGTGATAGCCAGGCGCTTCGCCATACGCCGCAATAAAATCGGTTTCGAACTTTTTGGCTCCGGGATAGTTGGCGCGAGGTTCCCAAAGAGAGGTCGTGAAGACGCCCTCGGCTTCTTCGCCGCAGCGGTCACGGAAAGCCGGAAATGTAGGACCCACCGAAGCGTATCGGGCTTTTGGACGCCATCCGACGCGTTTCAGCGACTGGGCCATATGTACGGACTCATTAATGTGTCCGCATACAATCAACACATTGGCACCTGATTTTCTGGCCTTGATCACGAGGTTGTCGAGTCGCTCGGTCCCCTTTTTGAATTTTTCGAAAAGGGCTGTGTTCAGTCCAAAGCGCCGGGCCCAGTCCCGGGCGCCATTGGCCAAATCCACCGAAAAGGAGTCGTCGGCACAGAGAATCGCGATGTCATCCAGATCGTTTAATACCAGAAGTTCCATAAAGCCGACAACAAATTTGCTGGCCGTAGTGTAGACGCCGATCACATTGCGGTAGCCTTTCTCCCACAGCCGGTCAGCCGCAGCCCCGGCTACCAGTATTGGGATGCCATGCTGCTCTGCGATCGGCAATACCGCTTCCGTGATCAGGCTCGAATAGGGGGCAAACAGAAAGTCAACCTTTTCCGTTTCGATCAACTCCCCATAGAGCCTACGGGCGGTCTCCGGTGAACTGCCGTCGTCCTTGCAGACAATTCGTACCTGCCTTCCGAGAAGCCCTCCGGTGGAATTGACGTGCTGCCCCCAGATTTGAAACCCTTTATGCAATGCGTCGGACATCACTGCAAAGCGCCCAGTCAGTCCCAGACTTACGCCGATCTTAATCGGTTCCCGGGCTGCGGCAGGTGCGAGCATCAGGCTCCAAAACAGGCAAAGCAGCCAGATGACCACCGCGGATTTTCGGACAGCCACGATCCATGCTGCCCAGTTTCCTGTTTGCTGGACATGTCTTAATGCGGTTTGCATTGTAAACTCCTTAAGCATTCGGAACGAAAATAAAAACAATGCCATATTGCGGGACATGAGCAAGTGTTCGACGAGGCCCGAACATTCATCATCGTACATTATTGCCAACAGTTCTCAGTCACAGGAGATTTATCTCTCAACCGTATAGCATTTGCCCTTTTTCCCCTACTATGGCTTCAGGAATGTGGTGGTATTTTGGATACAATTGCAACGCCACGAGAGTCAACGTTTCTTGAAATGTACGCAAATTCGGTATGTTTCTATGATTGGATCGGTATTCGAAAACCAATTTTAAACTACAATTCTATTTGCTGCCAGCGATCCGACGGGACGTACATCAACAATGGTCGCTTAGGTATGAGATGATTCAGCATACCAGATTGTGATGGAAATACAAGATATTGGGATGGACAATCGGACTGGCTCATCTGTGATGGGTTGAGCGTCTTCCATAAAAATTAAAGCTTTTAAATCATATGCTTAACCACCATTATACAAATTGCGCAGCGCTTCGACGGAAACGGGCAGCGTCCTATCTGCCACGCATTAATGTTCCAGATTTAATGTATATTTTTACAATTCAGCATCCTTCGGCGATTGAGCAGAGGGCGCCGGCATTGCCGGCCACTACCTGCTCGAGTCCTTCAAGGCCGAGAATGCCTCCGGGAACCAGCGGCAGCATGGAAAGGCGCTCAGTAGGAAAGATTTCGGCGATGTCATCCGGCGTCTCTTCAGGTCCCATCTTGTTGACCACGATGCGGGAAATGGGAATATCGATGCCGGCCAGGCGCCTTTCGATTCGCCGGGCCTCGGAGAGGCTGAGCCGGTCGTTGTTCAGTACCAGGTTCACATGGGTGCTTGTAGACATGAAGCGGGATTTGAGGCGGGTATGGCTTGCGATCAGTTCGTCCAGTTTTTTTCGGACCCGGTCGGTCTCGAACTCGCAGGCGCCCATTTTGATTTTGGAGATGATTTCTTTTTTATCGCAGATGGCGCCGCGAAGTTTCAGCAGTTCGTCGAGCCATACCAGACTGATGGAGGGCAGCGAGAAGAACCGCAGGGAAAGGGCCGTGGGGGCCATGTCGAAGACAATGGCATCCTGGCCGCCGGCGGCCTGTATGACATCTTCGAAGGCCAGCAGCAGGGCATATTCTTCCAATCCCGGCGCGTACTGCAAGACGTTGAAATGGTCCTGCAGGTTGAATGCGCTCTGGTAAGCGTAGGTGCGTTTAAGGTGATTGCGGGTCTCTTTCAGATAGCGGCGGATCCAGTACTCGGTGTCGATCTCCCGCACCGCGAGGTTTGGGGCCACCGGCCGGGATTTGCCGGAAAAGCGCATCCCGAAAATATCGCATTGGTTGTGCGCCGGATCCATGGATACGAGCAAAGTTCGCCGTCCCGTCGCCGCCAGGTGAACGGCGGTCAGGGCCGATGTGGTGGACTTGCCCACACCGCCTTTGCCGATGAAAAAATGGATGGGGAGCTCGGACATGGCAGTCAATCGATATCCAGTACGGAGAAGAGTTCTCCCAGCGGATCATGGGCCGTTGACACCTTGGCCAGCATAACGGCGCATTCATGCTCCATTTCGGGCATCAGGTCCATGGTGATCTGGATGGGCGGCGAGGGAATGCCGACGAAAACCCCAAGCACCAGGAGCGCGAAGATGTTTTCCAGCTCTTCGACCTCGTATTCGACGGTTTCCACGGCCTTGCCCCTGGCGACTTCGTCCATGGTCCCCCAGACACGCCGGAGTCGGCTGCATAAGGCGGTAAAGAGATGCGCTGCCATGGACATCACTGCACCCGGAACACCCGGCGGTCGAACGCCAGCCTTTTTTCCGACGGATAGTGGTAATACAGCGCATAGAGCATGGCCAGCAGCGCGCCGCCCAGATAGAAAGTCGGTGCGGCCAGGGTGTATACGGCCAGGGCCAGATAGGGAGTCGCCATGACAACGATCAAAAGGCTGTTCTGAAACCGTGAAAATTCAGTTTCCGATGTCTGCCGGCGCCGGTGCATGCGATGGGCAAAGGCCGTACGGACCATGATCGGAGCGGCTGCGGCGCTGACGACAGCCAGAATGAACAATACGGGCACCCAACCGGCCATCGTTGCCGCGTCGATGGGATGGATGCCCAACGACCGCAATAGCAGCACGTAGCTGAAGCCGATCAGCGCCGGTGCCAGCATGAGCATAAACCGTTTTTGAAGTGTGGCTTTCATTTCTGCTCCTTATGAGATCGACGGGCCTGTCTGCAATGACCAACCTCTCCCATCGATGATCGCCATCGCCTCCGATGCCCCGCCCGTTCCCGGTGGTTCGGTTCCAAATGGAACGGACGGGGCGCTGGGGGAGAGGACCCAGACAGCGGTGCGTTAAACGGATGTCACCCGGCGGGCATCGTCCAGGGCGATGTCGTCGGTGGAGAAGAATTTGACCACCCCCTCGATGACGATCCATGCCGCGATGATGATGATCACAATATTGATTGTCTGCAAAAGCAGGTTGTGCTGAGAGCCGAATTTGAACTGGTTCATCACGGCCGCCCACAGGGTCATCACCGCCATGAAGACGGCCGGAATTCCGGCAACCACCCACTTCAGCCCGCCTTTGGTTTTCAGGTACAGGGTGATGACGATCAGGGCCAGGGCCGCCAGGGTCTGGTTGACCGCACCGAACAGGGGCCAGAGCTTGAGGGCTCCTTTCCCGCCGGCGCCGGTGGCGAAGGCCAGGATGCCTGCGGTGCCCACGGCGATAAAGGTGGCCACATACTTGCCGGTCAGAACTTCCATTTTGAGACTGGTGAACAGTTCAGAAAGGACGTAGCGCTGGATCCGGGTGGCGGTGTCCAGGGTGGTGCCGGCGAAAGAGGCCACGAAGACCGCCATGATGGCCAGAGTGAACTGTTTGGGAATGCCAATGGTATTGATCATATTGGCCGCGCCGTCCACGAAGGCGCTGATCTTGGACCCAAGGCCGGCTGCGGCGGCCCAGGACGAGTAGTGCGTGGTCCAGGCGGCGACGCCGGTCAGGGTTTCACCGGCTTTGGTGGTGTATCCCAGGCCGATACCGGCGGCCACGGCAACGATCACCAAGGTGGCCAGGGCGCCTTCCATGAGCATGGACCCGTAGCCGACGAACAGCGAGTCTTCTTCGCTGCGGACCTGTTTGGCCGAGGTGCCCGAAGAGACCAGCGAATGGAAGCCTGAAATGGCGCCGCAGGCGATGGTAATGAACAAAAAGGGCCACATGGGCGGGGCCTGGGCCGGCTGGGCCTGAACCGCCGGAGCCACGATTTCCAATCCTCCGAAAAAGGCGGCCGCCAGCACCCCCAGGATCAGCAGGACCATGGCGATGACCAACTGATGGGAGTTGATGAAGTCCCGCGGCTGGAGCAGGGCGGTGACCGGCAGGACCGAAGCGAAGAAAGCGTAGACCATCAGAATGATGGTCCACACACCGGTGGCCGGAATGCCGGCGATGGCGGGCATTTTCATGGGAAGGTACGGGCCGATGAAGACGGCCAGGTACATGAGCAGGATGGCCCAGATGGAAAGTCCCATGACTCCCATTCCTTTTTTATACACCAGGTATCCGAGCACCATGGCGATGGGTACTTCCACCCACACGGCCAGCACCGACTGGGGATACATGGCGAAAATGATGGCGATCACCAGCCCGAAGATGGCAATGACGATCCACAGCTCCAAAAATACGATCAGGAAGAAGAGAAAGCGGGTGCGGCTGTTGATGTACTTGGAGGTGTAGTCCGAGATGGATTTCCCCTGGTTGCGCATGGAGATGATCAGGGCGCCGAAATCGTGGACCGCGCCCATGACGATGCTTCCGATAAAAACCCAAAGAAGGGCCGGCACCCATCCCCAGATGATGGCGATGGCCGGACCGACGATGGGGCCCGTTCCGGCGATGGAAGTAAAATGGTGGCCGAAAATGACCTCTTTTTTGGTCGGCACGTAATCGACACCGTCTTCCATGGAGACCGACGGGGGCGGGGACTCGCCCGAAAGGGCGAAGATCCGCCTGCCGATATACCGGCCGTAAAGGTTGTACATGACGATGTATCCGGCAAATGCCAGAACCACGATAATCAATGCATCCATGCTGCCTCCTTTCGATTGGTTGAAACCGGGTTATTTATTTCTCCCGTCCATCAGGCGGGTTAAAGACGTTTCGATGTCCTGCATCTGAAACGGTTTGGCGATATAGTCGTTCACCCCGGCCGCAAAAGCTTTTTCCGCCAGTGCTTGATCGCCATGGGCGGTGATCAGGATTTTTAGGGGGGCGGCAGGAAAGCGCCGGATACGATCGAAGAAGACCAACCCGTCCATCCCCGGCAGCCGGTAGTCGGCGATGATGATGTCATATTCTTTTTCCCGGAGTGCATCGATCCCGGCTTCAGCGTTTTCCACGGCGTTGAAAAAGCACCCCTCACTGTCGAAGAATGCCCCCATGGAATCGCGGATCCACTCGTCGTCATCGACCAGAAGAATGTTTTTGTTTCGCAACCTGGTGAGCAGGTCCATCGTCACTCTCTCGGTAGTGCTATCAATCAAAGGTCAATTTGCCCGATAGCTGTGTTGTTCCTGAAATAAATGCTTTGAATATCGACCCTACAACTTGGAAGAGCAGCATCTATGCCAGGCGATAAAGAAAATAAAACAGCTAAATATCAGAATGTTATGATATTAGTGGAAGGGGGTGGATCGATGAAGTAGAGGATTTTAGAAACGGGATTCGAAATTTTTCGAAAAAGGATGGACAAAGGCCGGCGGAGTTCAGGAATCGCCGGAAAGAATCTTTTTACGGCGGTAGCGGAAGGTGTGGTGGTTGAGGCCCAGCAGGCCTGCCGCGCGGCTTTCATTGCCGTCGGCCATTTTCATTGCCGCTTCAATATAATGTTTTTCCACGGACCTTGTAAGGGAGGTAAGATCGAGGCCGTCCGGCGGTATCGGAGGAAAGCCCAGGGTGCATGATTCCAACGGTTCGGGGGAGGCCTCCAGACCGAGATCGGCGGGCGTCAGGGTCGGTCCCGCAGCCGTCAGCACCCCCCGTTCGATAACATTTTTCAGCTCCCGCACGTTTCCCGTCCAGTCGTGGCTCAGCAGGGCCTTTTCCGCCGCGGAAGAGAACCCGGTGATCGACTTGGCGAACTTCCCGCCGAATTCGACCATAAAATGGCGTGCCAAAGGAAGTATGTCGTCGGGTCGGGCGTTGAGGGAGGGAATTTTTACCTCCACCACTCCCAGGCGGAAGTAAAGATCCTTGCGGAACTCTCCCTTTTTTATCATGGCATCCAGATCCTGGTTGGTAGCCGAAATCACCCGGGTTTGCAGCGTCTGAAGGCGGACGCCCCCCACGTGGTAGTACTCACCCTGTTCGAGAAACCGCAGCAGTTTGGCCTGGGCCTGCAAGCTGAGATCGCCGACTTCATCCAGAAAAAGAGTCCCGCCGGCGGCCATTTCCACGAGGCCGCGTTTACCGGCCCCGGCACCGCTGAAGGCGCCCTTTTCGTAGCCGAACATCTCGCTTTCCAGTAGATCCCTGGGGATGGTCGCGCAGTTGACGGTGACGAACGGCCCTCTGAAATTGGGGCTCTGGTAGTGAATCGTGCTGGCGACCAGTTCCTTGCCGGTACCGGTGTCGCCCTGAATCAGGATGGGTGTGTCCGGGCTCTGGGCCACCCGGCCGACAAAAGTCATGACATCCTGGATCACATCGCTCTGGGCGATAAAATAGGGAATATGGGCCTGCAGGAACTGTTGCTGGAGTGTTCGAACCTCCTGTTGAAGCCGCACGCTTTCCAGTGCATTGCGGACCGTCGCTTCCAGGCCGGCCATCTGCAAGGGTTTGACCACATAGTCGTAGGCGCCCAGTTTCATGGCCCGGACAACGGTGTCGATTTCCTCGAAGGCGGTGATCATGACGACCCGCAGACCGGGATGCCGTTGGTAGATCTCCTCCAGGGCCTGCAACCCGTCCATGCCCGGCAGCCCGATGTCCAGCAGCACCAGGTCCGGCAGGCTTGCCTGCATGGCCGCCAGGGCCGGTTCCGCCGATGGGAAGGTTTCGATGCGATAGGCGTCGGCAAAGGCTGTTGCGATGCTGTCCCGGACGAGTTCTTCATCGTCGATGACATGGATGGCGAAAGGTCTCATTTTGGAAGCGGTTCTCCGGGTAGCGGCAGGTCGATGGTGAACTGCGCGCCGCCGTCTTTTCCGGCCGGATCGGCGGTCAGCCGGCCGCCATGATCCGCGACGATGCGCTGGCTCAGGCTCAGGCCGATGCCGGTGCTGCCGTTTTTGGTGGTGTAAAACGGATCGAAAATGGCCGACTGCAGCGCCTGGGGAAAGCCCGGCCCGGAATCCGAAACGACGATCCGCACGCTGTCCGGCCCCGGCAACGAGGCGATCCGGATCGTTTTATTCGTTTCGGTGTGCTTCAGTGCTTCGGCGGCATTGGTGATCAGGTTGAGGACCACCTCTTCGATGAGGGTGGGATCGAGCAGACATTGGGGCAGGTTTTCGGCGGTTTCGGTTTCGAGACGGACCCCGCTTTTCCTGAGTGCTACCCGGGAGAGGTCGATGGCCTCGCGCACGGGCCGGTTGGGATCGCAGGCAATGAGTCGAGGAGCCCCCGGTTTGGAAAAATCCATGACCCGTTTGATCACCGATTCGATTTTGCGGGAGGCCGAGCGCAGCTTTGCCAGGATGGCGACCGCCTTTTCGTCCGCGTGGCGATGATAGCATTTTTCCAGGGTATCGAGATAAATGTTGATGCCGGACAAGGGGTTGCGGATTTCATGGGCGATGCCCGTGGCCACCCGCCCCAGAGAGGACATTTTGTCGCGGATGCGCAGCAGGTGCTCCATCTCTTTGGCCGGCGTGATGTCCATCATGTTGACCAGCAGGGCCTGCCGCCCCCGGTACCGTGTCGTCACCGCACGGCAGTGAACCCATTTGACCCCTGAACCGGACGGATTTTCTCCGGGAAGATAAAACCTGAAATCGATATCGCAAGGCAGCTGCGAGCCCGATACGAGCCGGCGATAGTACGCCTCGACCTTGTCGGCATCTTCCGGATGAATGCTGTCCCGGTCCAGCAGCTTGTTGGCTCGCGGCAGGGGGCCGAGCAGCCGCTCCTGTTCCGGGTTCTGATAGACCACCTCGTCGTCCTGGACGATGGAGATGCCGGTCAGCGATCCTTCCACCAGCGAACGGAAACGATCCTCGCTTTCCTGAAAGGCGGTTTCGGTCCGGTGGCGCGCCGCTACCCGCCCCAAGATTTCGGCGACCAGAGCGAGCAGTTGGCGTTCTTCGTCCAGGAAAAGTGATTTTTCGGAAGGGTAATGGTTTTCCAGATACCCGATCTCCACAACGCCGATTTGCTTCTGCCCAACGGTAATCGCCTCGGAGACCATCCAGTCAGTTTGCCGGAAATGTTCGCTGGTGCGCTGGGTGGTATCCATGCGGATGGCGGCGCAGGCGCTTTCGGGAAAACGAAGGGCTCTCGGCAATTCGGTCGCCGTCCTTTCAAGCAGGGTCGTCAGCGATACCTGCCGCCGGTCGGCCAGTTTGGAAATGGTAAAAAGACAGTTGAGCCCCCTGTTCGGGCTGTGCGGTTTACGGGTAGACATCAAAGGATCACTTTGTTGGGATAAATAGCCGGTCGATGGAAAAACCGACGCCTGCAATTTCTGCTATCTCGTCGCTCAAAGGTTGTCAATGAGCGATTGGGCAATTTGAAAATAGAGGCCGATGCCGGCCATTTTTCGTCTGAAGTTACTTTCGATTTTTCCTTGATTCTTCGATAAAGTCCGCTTACCATTCATAAAAGTTTACTGCCCGACCTGTTTGCGGTACGCTCCATCGCAAAAGCGTTGTCCGGATTGTTTGGCGTGCCGTCTTCGCGCGACCGCTTTCGACAACCCCTGTTTTTCCAAAACGCCGGGCGCCGCATTTTTGCGGCAGGCAAGAAAGGGCTGAACATGACCATTCGCACCAAAATCGTGGCCACCATCGGCCCGGCTACCAATTCCCGTGAAATGCTGGAAAAGCTGGTTTCCGCGGGAATGAATGTGGCCCGGCTCAATTTTTCCCACGGCAACTACGAAACCCATTCCGAAGCGATCCGCAACATCCGCTCCATTGCCCGCATGCTCAATCGGCCGGTGGCCATTTTACTGGATCTCCAGGGGCCCAAGATTCGGGTGGGCAAACTGAAAGACGGTGAACCGGTGCGTTTAAAGCGCAATGCGGATTTTGCCATTACGACCCAATCGATGCCAGGAACCGATCAGATGGTTTCGACCACCTATGCGAGCCTGCCGGCCGATGTCCAGTCCGGGGACAGTATTCTTCTGGACGACGGTCTGATTCGGTTGAAGGTGGAGTCCAAAAGCAGCGACACCGTGTTCTGCAAGGTGAGAAATGGCGGCTGGCTGAAGGAGCATAAGGGTATCAATCTGCCCGGAGTAAAGGTTTCGGCGCCATCGCTGACGACGAAGGACATCCGGGATGTGAATTTCGGTATTCAAAACGGCGTGGATTACTTCGCCCTGTCCTTTGTACGCACCGCCGAAGATTTGGAGGCCATCAATGCCATCATGAAAAAGCAGGGCGTGGCGATTCCGGTGATCGCCAAGATCGAAAAGCCCGAGGCGGTGGATAATCTGGACGAGATTCTGGATGCGGCCGACGGCATCATGGTTGCCCGGGGGGATCTGGGCGTGGAGATGCAGCCGGAACTGGTGCCGATTATCCAGAAAAAGATCATTTCCGCAGCCATCTGCGGCAACAAACCGGTGATCACCGCCACCCAGATGCTGGAAACCATGAGCGTCAATCCCATCCCCACCCGGGCCGAAGCCTCCGACGTGGCCAATGCGATTTTCGACGGGACCGACGCGGTGATGCTTTCCGGCGAGACCGCTTCCGGGAAATACCCGGTCAAAGCCGTACAGATGATGGCCAAGATTGCCGAGCAGGCCGAAACCTCACCGTTTCTCAAAGTGAATCTGCACCATGAAACGGATCAGAAGGACCCGGTCACCCAAGCCGTGGCCCAGAGCGCCGTGAACATCCTGCATGAGGTCAATGCCCGCTGTATCATCGCTTTTTCCGTCTCCGGCAGCACCTCCAAAAAGATCTCCAAGCAGCGTCCGTCCAAACCGGTGTATGCTTTTACTTCCAGGATGAGTACCTACAATCGCCTGTCCCTTTTGTGGGGGATCACCCCGATGTTCATTGCCGACATCGAGAATGCCGTCCGCCTAGTGGAATCCAGCGAGAGTCTGCTCATCGGTAAAGAGTGCGTCCAGAAAGGCGATCTGGTCGTTCTGGTGATCGGGATGGGGCTCAAATCCGGATCCACCAATATTATCAAGCTTCACCGGGTGGGACATCAGGATTGACGGGGCGGGTTCGTAAGAAACCCGATATCGGCGTCATGCTTCATTCCTCAGGATTCGCAAGCCTTCCTGCTACGTCTGCTGTTGGCGGGAGTTCTCGGGGTTCTAAGGAAGTGACATCTGCTTAGGCGCAGTTTTTCGTTGGAGCGGCTTCCTTTCGGGTGTGTGGCCATGGGTGGTCTGAAAAGCTTTTACGAACCCGCCTGACACGCGGCATATGCGTTTATCAGGTTTGATAATCGCTGCCTGCTGAACCGGTTCGCCGGAGACCTCTGGTCAATCAGGCGGCGTTGAACTGATCAATGATCTTTTTTTTCAGCCGCTGGAACCAATTTTTTTCGCCGGCCGATTCGTCTTCGGGGAGAATGCAGGCCCGTTGGAGAAACTCCCCGAACTCCGGGTTGATTTTGCCAAAGGCCACGATTCTGTCGATGGAGAGTAGATTGTCCAGCGTCGGCGCCGACATTTCGATATGCGACGACCGCCGGATGGTTTCCATGGTGATGGAAAGGGCATAGACGGTGATATTTTCAGCCAGGTCCCCGGCCGACAGTTCCGGTCCGGCGGGGCGGTCGTACTGCAGCAGTTCGTGGATGCAGGCCACAAGTAGCGGGTCTCCCGTATCCAGCGTTTCGGTGCATTGATCCACGGCAAAGTTTCGGTCCAGAAAGTCGTCACAGTGTTTCTGGAGGGTTTTCAACCAGTAATCGTTTAAATTTTGCGGCAGTATGGCGCTGGGTCCACGGGACAACACTTCATTGGAAAACCTGGGCAGCATACACAACGCTCCTTGTTTTTGAATTTTCGATCATCCTTACCATACCCGGCGCAGTTCCTGAAACGGTAAATTTCCCCCACTACCATTTGTCGACGCATTGACAGACGACCGGTCAACTGGTAAGACCTCTTACCAGCAGGGTTCACCGTGCCGTTCCCACCGCATGAAAACCGGTGAATCGGCCGAACCGCTGCGCAGCATCCGGATGTTTATATCGGGGAGATTGCCATGGGAGATCAAAAGGGGCCGCAACCCAACTGGATCGAAGCCGCACCACCGAAGGGGTCCTTTCGTTCGATTTTTAAATGGGGCGATCCGCACGCCTACAAACATCCCAATGCCCGGCTGTACCGCCTGCTCAAGGAGGCCTTCAGCCTGGCCGACGATCACTTTAAAGTGCCCATCGACGACGGCTGCCGGCCAGTGGCTTTCGATCGGCCGGCCAAGGCGGTTTCTCCCGAGCAGGTGACGGCCATCCGCCAGATCGTAGGCGACGAAAACGTTTCCGCAAAAAGCTACGATCGGCTGAAATATGCCACGGGAAAGACGCTGGAAGAGTCCCTGCGGCTGCGGCAGGGAGAAGTCCAGGCCGTTTCCGATCTGGTGGTCCACCCCCGCCACAAAGAAGATGTCCGCCAACTGGTGGCCTATTGCGACCGGGAGCGGATACCGGTTGTCGTATACGGGGGTGGGAGTTCGGTCAATTTTGGGCTGCGGCCCGCCAAAGGCGGGATCACCCTGGTGATGGGGACCCATATGAACCGGGTGGTGCAGTTGAACGAAACCAACCAGACCGCCACCGTGCAGGCGGGGATCATGGGGCCGGATTACGAAGCGGCGCTGAACGAGGCCCCCCGGCGCTTTCAGGCCCGCCACCGGTATACCTGCGGCCACTTCCCGCAATCCTTCGAATACTCGACGGTGGGGGGCTGGGTGGTCACCCTGGGTTCCGGGCAGATGTCCTCCTACTACGGCGATGCCGGTGACCTGGTGATCAGCCAGGAGGTCGTCACGCCGTCCGGAGACCTCAAGACCCTCGATTTCCCGGCAACGGCCAACGGACCCTCGGTCAACCGCATGCTGATCGGCAGCGAAGGCTGCTTCGGTGTGCTGGTGGAAGTCACCCTGAAGATTTTCCGCTATCTGCCCAAGAATCGGCGCTATTTCAGCTTTATCTTTCCTTCCTGGGAAAAGGCGGTGGATGCGGGGCGCGAAATTTCACAGGGCCAGTTCGGTATGCCGGCCGTCTTTCGCATCTCCGACGAGGAAGAGACTCACATCGGGCTGAAGCTCTACGGCATCGACGGCACGCCGCTGGACCGGTTCATGCGCCTGCGGGGATACCCGCCCTACAAGCGCTGCCTGATGATCGCCACGGCCGAAGGAGAAAAGCGGTTTGCCCGCAATGTGAAGCGCTGCGCCAAGGCCATCTGCCGGCGTTTCAACGGGCTCTACCTTTCCGGTTATCCCACCCGGAAGTGGGAGCCGGGACGCTTCAAGGATCCATATTTAAGGGAAGATCTCAACGATTACGGGATTCTTATAGACACCCTGGATACCGCCGTAACCTGGGATCGGATTCACCAACTGCACCAGGGGGTGCGGGCGGTGATCAAATTGCGGCCGGCGACGATCTGCATGACCCACGCATCTCATTTCTATCCCCAGGGAACCAACCTTTACTTTATCTTCATCGCCCGGGCCAGGGACATCGACGACTACACCGCATTTCAGGATGAGATCCTGGACGCCTTTCAACGCTTCGGCGGTTCTCCCACCCATCACCACGGGATCGGCAAGCTTTTCAGTCCCTGGATGGATGCTCACCTGGGCGAGGCCCAGATGGCCGTTCTCAGGGCGCTCAAACGCCATTTCGATCCCAACAACATCATGAATCCCGGCGGGCAGCTGGGGCTGGATCTGGAAGGCCGCCATTGGCGGGAGATCCGCTGAGAGGCAACAGCCTGCTTTTCGTCGTAGACACGGTCAGCAGTGTTCCATACTTGATGGACTCGTAAAAAGTCGTGTTTCCGAGCCCGTCAATACTTGGGGTCAAAAACCTCGAAGTAGTTAGACGGACGTACACAGGCCGGGCATTTTTCCGGAGCCTCGCTGCCCTGGTGAATATATCCGCAGTTGATGCATCGCCAGGTACAGCTGGATTCCCGGCGGAAGGCGCGATTCGTGGCCATATTTTCGGCCAGTTCCCGAAATGTCTCTTCATGCCGCACTTCAGCAACCGATATGGCGTCCCAGACGTCGGCCGCCCGAACCAACCCTTCCTCCCTTGCGACCTGAGCAAATCCAGGATACAGGCTGCTGTGGACATATTTCTCCAGCTCCGCTGCTGCCACCAGATTGGCCTTTGTATCCTTGACCACGCCAGTCAGGAAACTGGCGGTCACTTCCAATTCCCCGCCGTTGAAAAATTTAAAAAAGCGCAAGGCATGTTCGCATTCCTGGCCGGCAGTTTCCCTGAAAATGCCGGCAAACTGAATATAGCCTTCCCTGGCTGCCTGATCGGCAAAAAAGGTGTAGCGGGTGGTTGCCTGGGATTCGAAAGCATAGGATATCAATAAATTTTTAGCGGTACGGCTTTCCCTGAACGCCACCATACAAATATCTCCTAAACAAGATCCGAATATCGCGGATTTCAATTTTTTGATCGGAAGACCAATAAAAGGAGCGGTAAACCGCCCGCGGTGCGGGGAGGATGCCGCTCATTCAATCCACCCCATCGTTGCATAACAACATGCGAAAATTATTGTTACCGTTTGAAAATATAGATAAATAATAACAACCACAAGGCGTCTTAGTAATGCACCAAATGTGATTGTCCCGCAAAAAGTCCCAGACTCGTCATGCCGGACTCGATCCGGCATCCAGAAGGTATTGGAATGACTGGATTCCGGCATACGCCAGAATGACATCAACTTACGGGTTCCGACTTTTTGCGAAACTATCGAATGTGAGTTGCCGGAAAAACAATGATTGTCTCATGTTGTTCCCCTTACGGGAAAGCCGGAGCAATCCAGATCCGGCGTTGCCAAGGGATTGCAGTAGATCACTACGGCGGCACCCTTGACGCCTTGGCTCTGAATCGCCCCGGCTTTTACAACGTTGGGGTCCAGTCTACTGAAAAAGGCCGAAACGGCGGTCAGTCTTCGATAATCGTGATGGCATCCGCGCCACATTCGGCGGCCGCCTGGCGAACGACAGCTTCATACTTTTCCGGAATTACATCGAACTTGACGATAGACATGAGTTGATCCTCGTCATATTCAAACACTTCAGGGCAAAGGTTGTTGCAATTTCTGTCTCCCATGCACTGGCTGTCGATTTTAACTTTCATCTTTTCTCCCCCTTGTATTGGTTGTGGTTTCTCGTTTTACCGTATTCGTGCCCATTCAGAAATGGTCAATCCAATCTTGCCCTTGGCCGATATCTTTGCTGCGCGAAAAATTATATCCCAGGAATATCAACTATATGCACCCCAAGGGCATAAAACCCGAGCTAAAATTGGTCGCGTGCTTTCCTGTCCCGCCTGATCTTCAATGGGAGATCTCGACCAAATTTTCCTATTTCTGGACTGGCACTAACTAAGCCAAAATATACAATTGTTTGCGTCTTCGTTTTTTACCCGCTTTTCTGGCGGGCGCTAATTTTCAGCCGGCAAGGATCTATAGAATTTTGTACCGCACCGCCAGTTGCTCATCTTCGCCGATTTTTTTACCCAACCGGATCAGGCCCTCGCCTTCCAACTGGATGGCGTCCCGGCGCAGGAAAATGGGTTCATCCGCATTCATTTTCAGGAAGGTGCCGTTGGTGCTCTGGTCGATCAGCAAAAAGCGGTTGCGCTGCAGTTCAATGCGGGCGTGCATGCGGCTGACCATGGGGTCGTCGATGATCAGATGGTTGGCAGCACCTCGGCCCATGGTGAAGATCGGCCGTTCGTGGTCCACCAGGATGCGTTGCTGCAGATATCGGATTTGAAGGAAATCCTTTTTTGAGGTCAGGGATGCGATCATCTCTTCGGTGAAGGAACTGGACATGGTCATCTGTTCCGGCTTGCCCCAGACCAGTTCATGGATTTCCATGATATCGTCCATCCCCCGAACCCGGGTCCGGTCGACGATACGCGCCATGCGCTTCAGATCCGACTTCATCTGCACAAGGGTTTCTTTGTTGGTGATGATCTGATCGCTTTTGGCCAGTTCGACCATGCGCGCGCCCACATTGGCCGCGTCTCCAAAAACGTCCTGTGACTCACAGATTGCATCCCCGTGATGGAATCCGATCCGCAGATGGATGTTGGCCTGAATCATCTTCGAATCGAAAGCGATCTCCTCATGCATCTGCCTGGCGGTTTCGGCGGCGTTGTCGGGCGTCGGGAAGGTTCCCATAACAGCGTCCCCGAGGGTTTTGATGAATGTGCCGTCGTTCGCCTGGATCAACCGCTTTAAATGGGAGAGGCATTCGGCAATCAGCTCCCGGGCTTTCGACCCCCCGAAAGTATCATAAAGACGGGTGCTGCCTGCGATGTCGGCAAAGAGAACAGTCAATTGTCGGGTGGGAAAGGTGGCCATGTCCGAAGCATCCGTCGTTCCGATGATTGTTGATTGGAAACGATCAGTCGCACATTCTCACGGTGGTGCCGGGTTGTCAAGATAGCGGCGGGAATCGGTGCCGGTCAGTCCTCGGAAAAGGAAGCCCTTTTTGCGCGTGCGGGTCCGTTTTCCCTTATGCGCAAGAATTGAACTTTCATTGATCGCCAGCGTTACTTTTTCTGCACGGACTGAATAATGGTTTGCCTCCACGATTGGTACCTCGATTACTAAAAAATGAGATCGAAATCGATGTGAAAACAATATGTTGAGTTTTGATCTATCTGTCGGTCGTTATTTTGGTACTGTATTTGCTGATATCCCTCGATAATACAGTATTACCGCAATGCTCGATAACGGCAAACCACTCGAAAGGGTGGGACGCAAAGCCACTGGCCTAAATCTTCTCCGGCCGGGAAGACAGGGCAGCAGGGCTACCGAAGGCAAACGGATGCATCCTCTGCGGATTCACCGATTGTCGAATTTAACGAATCTCGGAGGATTGAAGTATGTCCAAACGGTCTTTCAACCCGT
The DNA here is from genome assembly GCF_009688965.1 of Desulfosarcina widdelii. Classification (GTDB taxonomy): domain Bacteria; phylum Desulfobacterota; class Desulfobacteria; order Desulfobacterales; family Desulfosarcinaceae; genus Desulfosarcina; species Desulfosarcina widdelii. Next base: position 5,989,135 of record NZ_AP021875.1, read on the forward strand.
TGCTGAACTGCGTATGTATACTGCTTACCATTGGCGCCATCTTGCTATCCGCCAATAGCGGTTTTTCCGCGGATACCTATACCGTACCCCAGACCGCTGAAGTGACAATATCCTGGGACCCCAACGACCCCACCCCCGAAGGGTACCGGATCTTCCAACGCACGGAAGGTGAATCCTACGAATACAGCCAGCCCTGCTGGACCGGCTCCGATACCCAGGGGACAGTCTACAACCTGGACTGGAACACTACCTATTATTTTGTTGTACGGGCCTATGAAGGCGACCTGGAGAGCGCCGATTCGGAAGAAGTGTCCTATCAAACGCCGGTGTCCGAAACAACGACCTACACCATCACAGCCGCAGCCGGCAATAACGGCAGCATCTCACCCAGCGGCAGCGTGGCGGTTGCCGAGGATGCCGACCAGACGTTCACCATCACTCCCGACAGCGGGTATTCTATCGCAGATGTCCTGGTCGACGGTGTGTCCCAGGGCGCCATCGCGTCCTACGCATTCAGCCAGGTTGCCGCCGATCATACGATCACGGTGGAATTTACCGCCGATACATACTGGATTTCCGCTTCCGCCGGAGATCACGGCGATATCAATCCCGTGGGCGACACCGAAGTGGTTCAGCGTGGCAGCCAGACCTTCACGATCACTCCCGACGACGGCTATAGTGTGGCCAGCGTCGTAGTTGACGGCGTGGACCAGGGACTGCTCACTTCCTATACCTTCGATAGCATCGACGCCGATCATACGATCACGGCCAATTTTTCCGCTAACACCTATGCGATCACCGCCTCCGCGGGAGAAAACGGCAGTGTGTCTCCAGCCGGCACCACCAGCGTCGAGCATGGCGGCAGCACAACCGTTACGATCACCCCGGACAGCGGCTACGCAATAGCGGACGTTCTGGTGGACAGCGTTTCCCAGGGCGCCATCGAATCCTATACATTCAGTAATGTCACTGTCGACCACAGCCTGCAGGCAACATTTACCGCCGATACCATCAGCCCGATAAACCAGGCCCCTGTCGCGGATGCCGGCCCCGACCAAAAGGTGGACGAGGGCCAGGCGGTCACGCTCAACGGGCTCAATTCCACCGATGCCGATGACGGCATTGCCGAATTCCAGTGGTATCAGATTCAGGGAGGCGAGGTTGTGCTGAGCCGAGCGAATCAGGGACAAGCCAGTTTCACCGCGCCCGATGTGGACGAATCAGGGGTGTCCTTGGTGTTCGAACTCCATGTGACGGATTATAGCGGCGAGACCACCGTTGACACCTGCATCGTGAACGTAACCTGGGTCAACGAGCCGCCGGCCGCCAATGCCGGCCAGGCTCAGACCGTGAATGAAGGCGATGTCGTCACTCTTTCCGGCACCGGTTCCTCCGATCCGGACGATGGAATTGTCCAATACGAGTGGCAACAGACTCAGGGTCCCGCAGTGACCCTATCGGGGAGCTTATCCGAAGTTGCCTCTTTTACCGCTCCGGACATCGACTCCGAAGGCACTTCACTGGTCTTCCAACTCACGGTTACCGATGACGGTGGGCTTAAGGATACCGATTCCTGCCTGGTGTCCGTCGCCTGGGTCAATACACCGCCCCAGGCGGATGCCGGAGAAGACCAGCAGGTCGGTTCGGGCGATGACGTTACGCTAAACGGAACCCGATCTACGGATCCCGACGGCGATACGGACCTGTCCTACCGCTGGCGCCAAACCGAAGGCACCCCGGTGGAACTGTCCGATGCCACCGCCGGCCAACCCGGTTTCGTTGCCCTGGAGATCGAAGAAGAAATGCAGACCCTGACCTTCGAGCTGACCGTTACGGACAGCCAGGGCCTGCAGGATCTGGACACCTGCCAGGTTGTCGTTACGGGGTCCACGGAAGAGGAAGCGGACACCTCGGCGCCCGTTCTGACCGTCACCTCCCCGTACCGTGACTCGGTAACCACCAGCCGGTTCTATATCAGTATGTCCGGCAGCACGTCAGATGATACGGGCGTGACACAGGTCACCTGGAAAAATGATCGCGGCGGCAGCGGCGTAGCCAATGGAACGGAGCATTGGACGATTTACGCGATTCGCCTGAGTTATGGCACCAACGTCATCACCCTGACCGCCACCGATGCGGCCGGTAATGCGACATCGGTAACCAGAACCGTGGTTTACCAGTCCAGATGGTGGTGGTGGTAGAAAGGTAAACGCTATTCGGTGAACTGGAAAAACAACGGCCGGGGAGAAATCCCCGGCCGTTTTATTTTGGTGCGCCCGGCAGGGCGCACCCACTTGGAGGTGAGAGTCCTCTACACACCCGTCAGGGGGAAGTGTTAGCTGAACGGCAACTGCGGCATCGCGAGGTGTTGTGGGGAGGAAGCCGAAGGCAAAACGCTGGCCCGACGAACAGGAATCGCATACGAGGCACGCATGTCGGATGAGGAGCCCAATATCTCTAAAGTCCGATACCTGACCGGAAGGCATGCGTGTATATGCGGCGGGCATAAGCGTGAAGGTGGGTGCGCATTACCCGGGGAGATCTGTCCGCCTGCCATGTGCTACCGGGGCCGTGAGGCGTCGGGATGGGCGGGCAGAAGTCAGCCGAGGGCATAGTAGGTCCACCGACCGGACTAAAGGCCTGAACATGGTGTATGGCAAGGGAGCCGAGTGTTTCGATGACGAAGACAGCCGCAGAAGGGTGCTCTGAGACGGGTGCCGCCATGGCCGAGGGTAGGGGACGGTATCCCCGAGAGTACGCCGGTGGTGCAGGCATCGTCACGGCAACGAGCGGGCACTGCCTTGCGGAGCACAGCAGAATGATGGAAGCGGTGGTCGGATGCGAGAACATGCTTGAGGCCTACCAGCGCGTACGCGCCAACAAAGGCGCCGCTGGCGTTGACGGCATGGACGTCGACGAGTTGTGGGACTATTGCAAGGCCCACTGGTCTCAGATCAGAGCGGAGCTGTTGGAGGACCGGTACAAACCGCGGGCCGTGCTTGGGGTCCAGATCCCCAAGCCTAACGGTGGGATGCGCCAACTGGGCATCCCGACGGCGTTGGACCGCTTGATCCAGCAGGCCGTGCATCAGGTGTTACAGCCCATCTTCGATCCTGATTTTTCCGAGTTCAGCTACGGATTTCGGCCCGGCCGCAGCGCGCATCAGGCTGTGCTCCAGGCACAAAGCTATGTTGCCGACGGCCGGCGCTGGATAGTGGATATGGATTTGGAAAAGTTCTTTGACAAGGTCAACCACGACATCCTGATGTCGCGGGTGGCGCGCAAGGTCAAGGACAAGCGGGTGCTGCGCTTGATACGCAGATACTTGCAGGCGGGAATGATGATGGACGGCGCAGTCAGCGCGCGAACCCAGGGCACGCCCCAAGGTGGCCCGCTGTCGCCGCTGTTGTCCAACATTCTGTTGGATGAGCTGGATAAAGAGCTTGAGAGACGAGGACACCGATTCTGTCGGTACGCGGACGATTGCAATATCTACGTGCAGTCCAGGCGGGCCGGCGAGCGTGTCTTAGCCTCGATCACGCAGTTTCTCAACCAGCGACTGAAGCTCAAGGTCAACGCAGCCAAGAGTGCGGTCGATCGGCCCTGGAAACGCAGCTTTCTGGGCTACAGTATGACGTGGCACAAACCACCGCGCCTGAAGGTGGCCCCCAAGGCGATCAAACGTCTGAAGCAGGGGCTACGGGCGGTATTCCGGTGGGGCCGAGGCAGATCGCTTAAGGCCACGATCATGACCCTGGAGCCGAAGCTACGCGGGTGGGTGAACTACTTCAAGCTATCGCAGGTGAAAGGCGTTTTCGAGCAACTGGACGGATGGATACGGCGCAAACTGCGCAACATCATCTGGCGGCATTGGAAGCGGAATTTTACCAGAGCGAAAAACCTGATGCGCATGGGATTGTCGGAGGAGCGTGCATGGCGTTCGGCTACCAACGGGCGCGGCCCGTGGTGGAACTCAGGGGCCTCGCACATGAATCAGGCCTTTCCAAAACTCTATTTTGACAGGCGTGGCCTCGTGTCACTGCTCGATCAACTGCGAGGACTTCAATCTACAACGTGAACCGCCGTGGTACGTGAACCGTATGCCCGGTGGTGTGAGAGAGGGAGGCCGCGAGGCCTCCCCCTACTCGATGGTCGATATTCAATGGGGTTGCGGCAAGAGAAGCTACATCATCTCTACCCCGCAGGCCATGGAAACGCCGCCGCCGCCGCACAAGGTGGCCAGCCCCAGGGATTTGCCGCGGTTTTTCATGGCATGCAGCAACGTGACCATGATGCGGCAGCCGGTGGCCCCTACCGGGTGGCCCAGGCCGATTCCCGAGCCGTTGACGTTGGTGATTTCCCGGTCCAGACCCAAATCCCGTTCGCAGCCGATGTACTGAGCGGCGAAGGCTTCATTCAACTCCACCAGGTCGAAATCGCCGATGGTCATGTTATGGCGCGCCAGCAGATTTTCCACGGCCGGCACCGGGGAGAGGCCCATAACCGACGGGTGACAGGCCCCGCGTCCGGTGGCGACGATGCGCGCCAGGGGTTTCAGTCCCAGTTCCTTGGCCTTTTCGGCGGACATGATCACCATGGCGGCCGAGCCATCGTTGATGCCCGAGGAGTTGCCGGCGGTGACCTTTCCTATTTTAGGAACGAAGGCCGGGGGCAGTTTTTCCAACTGGTCCATGGTCAGGCCGGGCCGGAAATGTTCGTCGCGGGCGAAGACCAGCGGATCTTTTTTGCGCCGCGGAATTTCCATGGGGACGATTTCGTCGGCAAAGGAGCCGTCGTCGTTGGCCCGCTCGGCATTGTTCTGGCTTTTCAGGGCAACTTCGTCCATCTCCCGGCGGGAAATGTCCTTGTACTGGGCGATGAATTCGGCCGTCTGCCCCATGATGTAGGGCTTGCCCACAAACATGCTCAACGGCGGCTGGGTTTCGTCCACGGGACCGTCTTCCGGATGAGGGATGATGTGGGAGCCGCAGTGCAGGGCATGGATCATGGCGTCCACAAAGACGTGGTCCTGGAGCCGGCAGCCCCAGCGGGCGTTGGGCACCTGGTAGGCCACGCCGCTCATATGCTCCACGCCGCCGGCCAGAATGACGTCGGCCATGCCTGCCTGGATCATGGCCATGCCGGAGAGCACGGCCTCCATGCCGGAGATGCACACCCGGTTGATGGTAACGGCGGTGATTGAATCGGGGATCCCTGCCAAAAGGGCGCATACGCGGGTGACGTTGAGGGCGTCGGCCGGCTCCATGCAGCAGCCGAAGCGCACATCATCGATGATGGCCGGATCGATGCCGGCGCGTTTAATGGCTTCCTTCATGGTGACGCTGCCGATAACGGCGGCGTTGGTGTCTTTGAGTGTGCCCCCGAAGGCCCCGATGGCCGTCCGGCAGGCGGATACGATAACGACATCTTTCATGTTCTTCTCCTGTTTGGGGGTGGAACGTTAGTTTTCTGAGTATATCTTTCAATGAGCGTATGGTCCAAACGAGATAATCCGGTTCCGCGAACTGAGAATCGTCTATAACACCTGCTAAAGCCCTCCGAACCCCCGCTCGCTGATCTTCAAGGTCGCGTCGTCGGAAGCCCGGACCGCGGCAAGCCGTCCCAACGCAACCGGAAGTACGGAGCGGATGAAATAGCGGGCCGACTGGATTTGACCGTCGTAGAAAGCCGCGTTTTTATCCTTTTCGAGGAGGGCCTGTTTTTTCTCGCCCGCTGCGTCGCCGACGATTTTGAACAGCTTGGGGGCCGCGATCACAGCCCGCCAGAGCAGCATCCACCCCATGATTACGTCTCCCATGGCCATCATGAAAGGATGGGCGGAGGCAAAAGCGGTTTTGAATTCGGGGCTCATGGCCTGCTTGCCGATGGCCATGGCCGTTTCACCGAGCTGGTCAACGGCGGCTTCCAACGCCGTCGCCATGGGGCTGAGCGCATCCATGGCCTTGGCCTGTTCGACGATGGACTTGATTTCACCGAGAAAATCCATGAACACGGCGCCATTTTTCATGCCCAGCTTGCGGCCCAGCAGATCCATGGCCTGGATGCCGTCGGTGCCTTCGAAGATCGAGGCGATTTTACAATCCCGGGCCAACTGCTCGACCGGGTAATCCATGGTGTACCCGCAGCCGCCGTGTACCTGCATGGCCTCGATGCAGACCTCGAAGCCGCGTCCGGCGCAGTAGGCTTTGATCAGCGGGGTAAGCAGGGCAATGAAATCGTCGTTGCGTGCCCTTTCGCTTTCATCGGCCGCGCATTCGGCCAAGTCGAAGCATCGGGCCACAAAGTAGATGAAACTTCTCATCCCCTCCACATGGGCTTTCATCCAGAGCAGCATACGTCGCACATCGGGGTGGCGGATAATGGGCACCGAGGGTGCTTCGGCATTCTTGCCATCGGCCAGATCCCGCCCCTGAATGCGCTCCCTGGCGAAGTTGACCGCGTGCATGAATGCCGCCGTGGCATTGCAAAAGCCCATGAATCCGACATCCAGGCGGGCCTCGTTCATCATATGGAACATGATTTTCATGCCGGCGTTTTCTTCTCCCAGCAGCAGGCCGCGGCAGATGCCTTTGCTTCCCATGGACATGGAGCAGGTGGCGCTGCCATGCAGGCCCATCTTCTCTTCCGTGCCCGTACAGACGATATCGTTGGGCTCGCCCAGACTGCCGTCCTCGTTGACCCAGATTTTGGGAACGATGAAAATGGAGATGCCCTTGGTGCCGGCTGGCGCACCCTCGATGCGGGCCAGGACCGGGTGGATGATGTTTTCGGTGAGATCGTGCTCACCATTGGTAATGTAGATTTTGTTGCCCGTAATGGCATAAGTGCCGTCGTCCAGGGGCTTGGCCGATGTGATCAGGGCGCCCACGTCGGATCCGGCCTGCGGTTCGGTGAGGTCCATGGTTCCACCCCACTGGGCCGTATAGAGTTTTTCCAGGAACAACTCTTTTTGCTTCTCGGTGCCGAAAAGCTCGATCATCTTGCCGGTGCCGTGGCCTTCCATGGCGTAAATCACCATGGCGTAGTTGGCCCCGATAAAGTATTCGCCGGCGGCGCGCATGACCATGTGGGGCAGTCCCTGGCCGCCCACGGCCGGATCTTCGGTAAGGGAGGTCCACTCGTTTTCGACCATCAACTGGTAGGGCCGCCGGTAGCACTCCGGAACGACGACCTTGCCGTTTTCGAAGCGCACGCCGACCCGGTCTCCCTCGGAATGGGTGGGCAGCACCTCCTTGATACCGAAGGCCCGGGCTTCGGTCACCACCATGTCCACCATTTTTTTGTTCAGGTCGCGATGTTTTTGAGTTTTAAACAGTTGCTCGACATCCAGTTGTTCGTAGAGGACAAAGTCGATGTCCCTGCGGTCTGCGATCTGTTGCGCCATGGCTCCATTCTCCTGTACGATAAAAATGGTGCCACTGCCGGTTGCGCATCGCGGTGAGCAGCTCTGCGGTAAGATTCACAGCGCTGCATCATCTTTGCATGTACGCCTGCGGGCGTGATCTGTCGGCAATCGCCGAACCCATCGAAACGACGGCTGACAGTGGCAAGTGAGGGATAAGTGATGATTTGTTAGTATAGGGCCAGGGCCTTGTCAAGCAAGGCAGTGCGTGAATTGCAAGTAATTGTTGAACTCGGTTCAATAGCCACTGGCAGCCGGTGTGCCGAAAAATTAGAACCAGTCAAACCACCTGCTGAGCGGGTGGTCAGTGAATTTTGTAAGTTTGAAGCGGCGGTCTGTTCGTTTGCCGGCTGGCAGGGGTTATCAATCGCTGGGCCCCACCCATGGTGAGGGATTTCCGTAAACTACGAACGGTCCCGGGTTGATGGAACCTCCGCCGATGGGCATGTATCCCATACCGATGAAAAGGGCGGGGTTGATTTTACGCAGTTCGTCGCGCATGCCGTGGACCGGTCCTTTGTTGTAAACGCTGTAGTCCAGTTTAAAGCTCTCTTTGCGATCGAAAACAGAGGTGCCCACGGATGTCTTCATGCGACGGGTGCGCCAGATGGTGCCGTCTCCTTCCTTTTCCTGGAATAGATTGTACCCCTGCCCGTTTTGGGCGGCTTCGGCCGTAAAGCCTTTGCCCAGCCAGCGTCCCGGCCCGAAAAAGTGTTGGGTATAAAAGTCGGCCGCCGGCGCCATAATGCCTACGGCCAGGTTTTTGGCCTGGTATTCTCCCTGAAGATCGGACAGGGTCGGCGGTGTTGCGGAATGAAAAAGCTGCATTACTTCGGATTTCGACAAACGCTCGATATCCGCCAGGGTGGCCTGCTCGGGCGGAACGCCGAGAATTTGCTCCATGGAACGGCCATCCCATCCGCTGCTGCCGTTTTGCAGGATGTTGATCCCGGTGACCAATAGATTGAGGACAATCAGGACGGCCAGCACCTGGGCTGCGCTTTTCATCCATGCAAACCCCTTCTTTCGGTGGGCAGCGGTCGCGCTTGACGCGTTCGGATCCCTTCCCGTCCAGGTGTCGTTGGCCCGCCACATCCCCAGCGCCTGGTTGAGGCGGTCCATGAGAGAAATCGGAAGCAGCACCTTGGTCAGCGGCGTGAGGATTTTTACCGGCAGGGACGGAATGGCCACCATGGCTTTGTTTTTGCGGATGCCGGCCACGATTTTGACGGCCACCACCTCGGGATCCAGAAGACGCGTGCCGGCCACCATTTTCGAACCGGCGAACATGCCGGTCCCGACGGTGTTGGGGCAGACCGCCGTAAAGCCGACGTTGCATTTGCGTTTTTTCATCTCCTGGCGAAGGGCATCGGTAAGGCCCACCACGCCGAATTTGCTGGCGCAGTAAGCCGAAAGGTTGGGCAGCGCCAGAATGCCGCCGGCCGAGGCGACGTTGACCACATGCCCGCTGTTCTGTGCGACCATGGCCGGTAGAAAGGCCTTGCAGGTCCAGAACTGGGCCGTCAGATTGACCGTCAGGATTTTTTCGATGGTTTCGTCCGGCAGTTCGTCCAGCGGCGCGGCCTTTACGATACCGGCGTTGTTCACCAGGATGGAGACTGTGCCCATTTCCTTTTTGATGGTCTGCGCCAGCTCGTAAACGGCCTTGCGCTCCGAGATGTCGCAGGTGTAAGGCCGGCAGACGCCCAGGGCGGATAATTCGTCGGCCGTGGCCGAAAGGGCGTCGGCATTGACGTCCACCAGGGCCACCTCGCACCCGGCTTCAAGAAGCAGTCGACTGACACATTTGCCCATTCCCATGGCGGCCCCGGTCACTACAGCCAATTTTGCGTTCAGCTTCATCTTATCTTTCCTTTTTCGGTTGGGCGTCTTGCGTATCGAGGATCTCTTTCAACTGTCGGGCTGTCCGGATGACTCCCTCGATATCGATATCCGCACGGTTTTTCAGGTTGGACAGGAGCAATGCAAAGGTATGTTCTTCCACCGCCCGCACCAGGTTTTCTCCTTCGGCTGCGATCTGCACGATTCGCCTGCGTTTGTCCCCGGGACTCTGGCGCCGTTGCAACAGGCGGCGCTTTTCCATGCGGTCGATCAATCGGGTGGCCGTGCTCACCGGGATTTTCATTTCGGCCGCGATATCGCCCATGGCGGCTGGCCCCTGTCTTCTGAGGAACTGCAGCAGGTAAATCTGTTCATAGGTCAGGCCGAACCGCTCGACCTTCGCGCGTTCGAAGCGATAGATGGCCTGCAGGGCGCCGAATAGGATTTCGTCCAGTTGCTCTCGGGAGATGGATCCCAGCATGGTTTTCCTGTCGATGGCAGAGCAAATCAAGATTGTGGGTCAGGGTTTGGAGAAAACCTGACGGATTTGATTGCAAAATGCAAGTAAATTTTTATTTGCATCAATAAATGAAACCATTTTTTGTTCTGGCCGCCGTTCAGTATTTTGCTCTGTTCATACGGTGATCTGTATTAATATACAATAAATAATAGTAGTTATCATCTATCAATGCGATTTGTTACGTCAGGAGCAGTCTAAATTCGTAATTTGAACAAGATTCGAATTTATAATTAACTTCAAATATGGCTTGACAAGGAGGTACGGATCAATTAATGGGTGGATTCAAAGGTTGAACAAGATTCGAATTTATAATTAACTTCAACTGAAGCGCCAGTTGCGACGGGCTCCAAACGGCGACTCGCCGATTGAGGGAAGGGAAAAGAGACCATGGATTTTGCATTTACCAAAGAGCAGCTCATGTTCAAGAAAGAGGTCATCCGGTTTGCCAAAAAGGAGATCGTCCCCCGGGTACAGGAGCATGACCTCAAAGAGGCCTTCGATTTCGAATCGTTCCGCAAAATGGGGGAATTCGGTCTGCTGGGGCTGCACTTTCCCACGGAGTACGGTGGGGAAGGCGCCGATGTCGTCACGACGGTGCTGGCCGGCGAAGCACTGGGCGAAGCCGGGGTGGACGGCGGCCTGACCCTGGCTTACGGCGCCCATACCTTTTTATGTGCGGACACCCTTTTCCGCAACGGCACCGAGGAGCAGCGCCGCAATTACATCCCCAGACTGGCTTCGGGAGAGTGGATCGGCTGCATGGGATTGTCCGAGCCTGATGCCGGCTCCGACGTGGCCTCCATGACCACCACGGCGGAAAAACGCGGCGACAGCTATATTCTCAATGGCACCAAAATGTGGATCACCAACGGTCCCATCGCCGACGTGGCCGTGGTCTACGCCAAAACCGATCCGGACCAGGCCCACGCCGGCATCAGCGCTTTCATCGTAGAGAAGGGCACGCCCGGTTTTTCGCCGGGGCGGCCCCTGATCAAGATGGGAGTGCGCACCTCCCAGACCAGCGAACTGGTGTTCAACAACTGTGAAATCCCGGCCGACAACCTGCTGGGAAAAGAGGGCGAAGGCTTTCTCTACGCCATGCAGACCGTGGAGTGGGACCGAAGCGCCCTGTTGGCGCCTTTCGTAGGCGTTACCACTTACATGCTGAAGAAATGCTCCGATTACGCCAAGGGGCGCGTCCAGTTCGGTCGGCCCATCGGCAAATTCCAGGCCATCAAGCACAAACTGGCCGACATGCGCATTTTCGGCGAGGCGGCCCGAACATTGGTCTACCGCATCGCCTGGTGCAAGGACCAGGGGCGCCCCCTCAACCATCTCGAAGCGGCCATCGCTAAATTGTATATCGGCGATTGGAGCCTTGCGGTAACCAACGATGCCGTCACCCTGCACGGTGGCTACGGCTACACCCACGAGTTCGATGTCGAACGAATCTTCCGGGATACCCGGCTGGCACCCATTGGCGGCGGCACCTCCGAGATCCAGAAAATGATTATTTCGAAATTGATTTAACCCTGTTCTAAAAAAGGGAGCGTTTTCGGGATTCGAAAATTAAACCTTTCTTCAGTCGGATCGTAGGAGAAAAACATGAATTTTGATTTTACCGATGAAGAGAAAAACTTTTTCTCTGAAGTTACAAAGGCGATGGAAGCGGTAGCGGAAAACCGGGATTTCGAATCCGGAGATCTCGATACGGTTCGTGACAATCTGGCCGAAGCGCTTGCCGCGCTGGCATCTTCAGGCTACTTGAAACTGGGTCTGAACGCAGAAGATGCCCCGTTTTCCGGGACATTGCCCCTCATGGCGGCCATGGAGCAGTTGTCCGGGATCTCGCCTTCTCTCTTTCTGGCCGTGGAGATGAGTACACGCATGTTCGGCCGGGTGGTAGCGCTTGACCAGGAGGCAGGCAAAAACGCGGACATCCTGTCGGCCCTGGCCGCCGGAAAAACCGTGGGCGCCGTGGCCCTTTCGGAAGAGAGCCTCAACGTGGAAAACGACCCGCTGACGACAATGGCTACCCGTGAAGGCGACGCCGTGCGGGTCAGTGGAACCAAAAGCCTGGTGACCAACGGACCGGTGGCGGACTGGTTTGCCGTCGTAGGCATGCTGGACGAAAAGGTGGCCGTTTTTCTCATCGAAAAAGGTGCCCCCGGGCTGAAATTGACCGACCGCCAGCTTACCATGGGCTATGACGGGCTGGCGATCAGCGGCCTGGAAATCGACGGCTGCAAGGTACTAGCGGATCAGGTCCTGGGACCCTTTGACGCCGCACCCTTTTTGGAACAGTTGAAACTCTGGGAGAATCAGGTTCTCATCGCGTCCTCACTGGGCCTCATGCAGGCAAGCTACATAACAGCAAGGGATTATGCCAAAGAACACCGGTCCGGCGGCAAGCCGATCATTGCCTACCAGGAAGTAGGGTTCAAGCTTTCGGAAATGCTGACGCTCTACCAGACCGCCCAGTTATACGCCTATCGGGCTGCCTGGATGGCCGACGACAGCCCCAAAGAGGCCGGGGTGCTGACCCTGTGCGCCAAGGTTTTCTGCACAGAGTCGGCGGAGATCGTGGCCGGCAAGTCGCTCCAGGTTCAGTCCAAGGACGGCTACCTGGCCGGCGGCAAGGCGGAACGGAGCTACCGCTGCGCCAAATACGGACAGATTGCCGGTGTTTCCACGGAAATCGCCCGGGTCAAGATTGGTGATGCGGCCTTGGGCAGATTTTAGCGCTGCCTGGATAAAACCGCCTTCCGGATCCGAATAAAAGGGTTTGTGTCGGAGCCGGTTTTTCGATAAACAGGCGATGCGACACCGGCAGTACCCGGCAGCGGTTGCCATGGAAATGCTGTCGAAAGCTAACCCGATTCCGGAGAGGAGATGAAAGCTAAGAAAGAAAACCAGGAGAACGGGGCGCCATTGTCCAAAAGCGCCCTGCGCAGGCAGCGCGAGCGTGAGCAGCGTCTGGAGACCATTCTGGGCGCCGCCCAGACCTTGTTCGCCGGGGAAGGCTACCACAAGGCCAGCATGGAAAAGATCGCCGATTCGGCCGAAGTATCCGTCGGCACGCTCTATTTTTACTTCAAGAACAAGGAAGACCTGCTGGTTAAACTGCTCAGCCAGATCGGCTTCGATCTGCGCAACATGCTGGGTGCGGCTTTTAAAAGCGCGGACATTTCGATGGAAGGCATTCGGGAGGCCGGGCGAATTTTTTTCGCCGAGTTTTGCCCCCACTATCCGGAAAGCATCGCCATTTTTTTTCGGGAATCGGTGGGGCAGAGCGAGCTGGTGGAAGCCCATCGAAAGAAGATTTTCGATAAGCTGATCGATGACGTCCGCCAGGCCCTGATCCGGGTATGCGACAATCAGGGCGCCCGGTTCCAGAGCGATCTGTCTGCCGAGGTGATGGCCACCAGCATCATGGGCATGTTCGAACGCATCGCCTACCAGTACCTGATCTGGCAGGACCGCTCCGAGGACTTGGCGGTAATCGGGCAGGATGCCGTGGATTTCATCATCGGTGGCATCGAAAGGCTTTTTCGGTGAAGACTTATGCATCTGAAAGGCGCCCTGCATGTCCACACAACCTGCTCCGACGGCAACCTGTCTATCAAGCAGGTCGTGGCGGCCTATACGGGGCTGGGGTTCGATTTTATCGCCCTGACCGATCACGATTACCTGATGCGCAACGGCTGCTACGATAAGGTGCGGTACCTGAAAACCGACTTGATCGTGTTCACCGGGCTGGAATTGACCGTATTTGAAAAGGGCTACCTGCATGTCAACCGCATTGACGGAGACCGGGAGACGCTGCACATTTTTAACCACCCGGCGGAAATGGACCTTCCGCTGGCCAAGGCGATTGAGCGCATCAACGCCGTGGCCGAGCGGCTGCCCATCGATGCGGTGGAAATCACCACCAAGGGATTTCGAACCCCGGAATACGAGATCGACGCGATTCCCTTTCCCAAAGTGGCCACCGACGATTCCCACACCCGGCAGGGATGCGGCCGGGCCTGGGTCGAAATGGACTGCGCCCGAGATAAAGACAGCATTATCCGGGCGATCAAGAACAACGCATTCTGGAACTGTTATGCTGGCTGAACCATCGTCGCCAGCCGTGTAAGCCGGAAGATCGAGAGCAAAGAAGCCGACTGGATGCCGGTGTCGCAACCCATCCAAGAAAACTTCTCACATAGTTTCGTTCAATCACCAATAGAGAAAAGAAGCGGTAAGGGATTCGATCCGGGAAGCCTTGTCGATCGACAGCCGGCTCGGAGGGCTTCCGGTTTCCGAATCCCAATTCCCCAATCCCCTAATGATCAAGGAGGATCGCTGCCATGGCAAGACGAGTTGGCATTTGTGCGGTGGCACAAACCACCTATGAACCGGACAAATGGTACGAACGTTTCCAGGGCATGGCCCTGGAAGTGCTCGAATCGCTCCAGGAGCAGACCGGCGTTGATTTCTCACCCGGCAAGGGCATCGGCATGTCCATCAACGTTTCGGACGACATCTTCGACGCCCGAACCATTTCCGACAACGGCATGACCGACGTTCTCGGCGCCCACTTCGGGTGCGAAGAGAAGATCGCCCAGGAGGGCATCCAGGCCCTTTATTACGGCATGGCGGCCATTCAGTCGGGACACGAAGATGTGGTGTTGATTCTCGGCCATTGCAAGGAATCCCAGTGCGCCAGCCGCAACATGGTCACCCATGTGGCCTTCGATCCTTTCTACACGCGGCCGGTGGGATTGGATTTCTGCGCTGCCGCCGGACTGCAGGCCCAGGCCTATGCAGACAAGGCCGGCATCACAGATGAGCAGTTGGCCGAGGTCGTGGTTCGATGCCACGCCAATGCGTTGAAGAACGACCGGCTGCCGAAGGTGGAAGCGGTAACGGCCGACCAGGTGATGATGTCGCCCATGCTGGCCGATCCGATTCGCCAGCTGCATGCCTATCCAATTTCCGACGGTGCCGTCGGGATGCTGCTGGTGGCCGAAGACCGCGTGAAAGACTTTACCGACACGCCGGTCTGGATCACCGGTGTGGGCAACTGCATGGATTCCTTCTTTTTGGGCGACCGGGACCTGGCTTCCAATTTCGCCCTGAAGCAGGCCGCTAAGCGCGCATACAAGCGCGCCGGAATCGACGATCCCAAAATCGCCTTCGACGTGGTGGAGGTATCGGATTTTTACGCTTACCAGCAGCCCATGTGGCTCGAAGGCCTGGGAATCTGCGACGGGGGCACGGGCGGTCTGGCTGCCAGCGCCGGGACCGCGGGCAAAGCGGTGATCAATCCCTCCGGAGGAAGCCTGGCCGGCAACCCCCTGATTCTGGGCGGTCTCGTACGGGCGGCGGAAGCCTCCCTGCAACTCATGGGCAAGGCCAATGGGCATCAGGTCAACAATGCCGCTACGGCCCTGGCCCACGGCGTGATGGGGCCGGCGGGACAGTTTCATTCAGTCGTCACCCTGGCACGGGATTAAAGGAGGAAACCATGCAGAAAAATAGAAATGTCGGCATTATCGGCGTCGGACAATCGGTTTACTCCAGTCACCGCGAAGAGGTCAACCAGCCGGAGATGATCCAGGAAGCGGTTGCCGAAGCACTGGAGAATGCAGGAATCACCCTGGATGACGTGGACTGCATCGTTCATGGCAACATGGAATTGTTCGAAATGGTGCATCAGCCGGATTTGTGGCACACCCTGGGCTCCGGTGCTTTTGGCAAGGAATGCCTGCGGGTGACCACCGGCGGAACCACCGGGGCTACCCTGGTATGCGCGGCCGACCATCTGGTGGCTTCGGGCCTTCACGATATTGTATTGGCCATCGGGTTCGAAAAGCTTCAGGAAGGCCATACCACAGGCGGAATCACCAACATGGCCGATCCGTTGTGGGGGCGTCAGCTGCAGACCGGAGCCCTCACCGGCATGACCGCGGCCCAGATGATCGATGAATTCGGCGAGGAGCGTGCCAAAAAGGTGGCCATGAAGTACCGTATTCTCATGGACAAACACGCTATGAAAAACGAGAAGGCCCACCGCCGGTTGGGGCTGGAGTTTGACCAGGCCGAAGACCTGGCGGTCAATTCTCCTGCTCTCGTGGGCGAATTGCGCATGATTCACATGTGCTCCCAGAGCGACGGCGCCTGCGTCATGATCTTCGCATGCGAGGAAAAGGCCAAGGCCCTGTGCGATCAGCCCGCATGGATCAAGGACCACGTCACGGCCCACCGCGAGGAGATGTTCTGCATCTTCGGCGATGCCCCGGTGCTCAGCACCCACCGCTTTGCGGCCAAGAAATTGTTCGAACGCTGCGGCATTTCCGATCCCAGAAAAGAGATCGATCTGTTTGAAATGTACGATCCTTCCAGTTGGTGGGGCTCGGACTGGCTGCGTGAATTTCTCCTGCTGGAGGGCGACGAACACCTGAAGATGATCGAAAACGACGAAATCGCCATGGACGGTGCCTTTCCGGTCAATCCCTCCGGCGGCGTCATCGCCTCCAACCCCATCGGTGCCACCGCCATGGTGCGTGTGGCCGAGGCGGCCCTTCAGGTCATGGGCCGGGCCGGCAGCCACCAGGTTCCCAAGACGGTCAACCAGGCACTGGCCTCCGGCTTCGGCGGCACCATGTGGACCGTGTTGACTCTGTTGACGCGGGAAGTGCCCTGGTGATGACGGAGGCCTGGGGTCGGAGTTCGGAAGTCGGAAGTCGGAAGACGGAAGACGGATGATGGACGACAGAAGACGGAAGACGGAAGTCGGATGACTGAGGTCGGATGACAGAAAAACCGAGAGTAGAAGCGGCTTTTGGCCGCGATTAATCAAAGATTACTCATTTGGAGGAACCTTATCATGAACCTGGGCACCTATCTGGATACGGCCGTGCAGCGCTTCACGGACCTTCCCTATCTCCAGTTTTATGACCAGACCGTTACGTATGGCGAATTCGGCAGGCAGGTCAACATCCTGGCCAATGCTTTGAAACGCCAGGGATTCGAAAAAGGCGATTTTATTCATGTGCTCGTGCAGAACAGCCCCCAGACCCTGATGGCCTACTTCGCCATCCAGAAGATCGGCGCCGTTGCCGGACCGGTCAACGGATGGTGGAAGGCCCCCGAGGTGGAGTACCTGCTCAACGACTCCAAGGGCCGTGGGCTGATCATCGAAGACCAGTATCTGCCCATCCTGGACGAGATCAAGGCCAACTGCCCCCACCTGGAGAAGATCATCGAGGTGAGCGACAATCCGCGTCCCGAGCACATCGATCTCGCCGGTTTGCTGGCCGAAGGCGACGACACGCCGGTCGTGTGCGACGGCGACGCCGAGGATACGGCTTACATTTTTTACACCTCCGGCACCACCGGAAACCCCAAGGGCGTGCTGCTGTCCCACAAGAACGTCCTGGCCGACGTGGACGGGATCACCCGGGCGCTCAACCTGGAAGAGAACATGACCGCCCTGATCTTCCTCCCCCTGTTCCACGTCAATGCCATGATTTCATGCACGTTTGCCCTGGGCATCGGCTTGCAGATCGTTTTGCGCCGGCAGTTTTCCGCCAGCGAATTCTGGGAGGTGGTGGACCGCTACAAGGTAAACTTCTGGTCGGCGGTTCCCGCGGTTTACCAGATCCTGCTTTCGGATCCCACCCGCCAGAAGTACGATCTGAGCAGCCTGCAGTTCGGTATCTGCGGTGCCGCGCCGCTGACCGAAGAGACCATGAAGAAATTCCAAGATACCTTCAACATTCCCATCGTCGAGGGATACGGACTCACCGAGGCCACCTGTGTGAGTACCATCAATCCCCGTGACGGGGTCAGAAAAGTGGGCTCCATCGGCGTGCCGTTGCCCGGTCAGGAGGTCAAGATTCTGGCCGAAGGCGGCAGCGAATGCCCGACCGGCGAGGCCGGCGAAATCTGCATCGGCGGCGACGTGGTCATGAAGGGCTACTTCAACCGGCCCGAGGAAACAACCGAAACTCTTGCCGACGGCTACCTGCACACCGGCGATGTGGGGATCATGGATGAGGACGGCTACATCTTCATCGTCGACCGCATCAAGGACATGATCATTCGCGGCGGCGAGAACATCTACCCCAAGGAGATCGACAACCTGCTGGCCACCCATCCCATGATCCAGGAAGCGGCTACGGTGGGAGTGCCGGACGAGACCATGGGTGAGGAGGTCAAGGTGTTCGTCATTCCGCTGGACGACGAACTCACCGAAGAAGAGGTGATCGACTTCTGCAAAAAGAACCTGGCCAAGTTCAAGGTTCCTAAATACGTCGAGATCCTGGAGGACGATTTTCCCCGCAGCCCCATCGGCAAGGTGCTCAAAAAAGAGCTGCGTCAGTGGGGCCTGACGCCCAGGCCGAAAAAAGCCCAGGGACCCCAGGTAACCGTGGACGATATCTTCGGCACCATGGAGAGCCGGGTCAATCCCGAGGGGGTGGCCGGCGTCAATGCCAACTACGGATACATCATCACCGGTTCCGGCGGCGGCGAATGGACCGTGTGCGTGGCCGTCGGCGACGTGAAGGTCAAGGAAGGTTTGCATGACCCGGCGGTAACGACCACCTGCGCGGCCAAGGACTGGATCGCCATCACGCTGGGCAAGCTGGACGGCATGACGGCCTTTTCCTCGGGCAAGCTCAAGGTGGAAGGGGACATGGGCCTGCTGGTCAAGGCGGCCAATTTCTTCAACAAATACCAGCCTCCGGCAGCGGCTCCCGAAGTGACGGTGGAAGATATCTTCGGCACCATGGAAAGCCGGGTCAACCCCGAGGGAGTGGCCGGGGTCACGGCCAACTACGGGTACATCATCACCGGCTCGGGCGGCGGCGAGTGGACCGTGTGCGTGGCCGACGGCGACGTGAAGGTCAAGGAAGGGCTGCACGACCCTGCCGTGACGACCACCTGCGCGGCCAAGGACTGGATTGCCATCACCTTGGGCAAGCTGGACGGTATGACGGCCTTTACGTCCGGCAAGTTGAAGGTCGAAGGCGATATGGGCCTGCTGACCAAAGCGACCCAGTTTTTCAAAAAGTACACTCCACCGCAGGCGGCGCCCGAGGTGACAGTGGAAGATATTTTCGGCACCATGGAGAGCCGGGTCAATCCCGAGGGGGTGGCCGGAATCACCGCCAAGTACGGTTACATCATCACCGGTTCCGGCGGCGGCGAATGGACCGTGTGCGTGGCCGACGGCGACGTAAAGGTCAAAGAGGGATTGCACGATCCTGACGTGACCACCACTTGCAGCGCCAAGGACTGGATCGCCATCACGCTGGGCAAGCTGGACGGCATGACGGCATTTACCTCCGGTCGGCTCAAGGTGGAAGGCGACATGGGCCTTTTGACCCAGGCAACGAAGTTCTTCAAGAAGTACACGCCGCCGGGTCCCGCCGCCCAGGAGGAGGAGAAGGAAGAATTGCTGCGGCTCAACCAGATCCTCTCCATTCCCCAGCGCTTTGCCACCGGCCCCGTGATGGGAAAATTTCTCAAGGCCTTCAAAGAGAAAAAGATTCTGGCCAACAAGTGCCCCGAATGCGGACGGCTTCAGCTTCCCCCCCGGGAAGTCTGCGCCGAGTGCAAGGTCCGCGCGGAAGAATGGGTGGAAGTCGGTCCCGGTGGGGTTATCGCCACACCGGACATTACCTACTATGCCAGCCCGGATCCGCTTACCGGCGAGAGCCGGGAAACGCCCTATATCTCCGCCCATTTTCTCCTGGACGGCTGCAAGGGGCATGAAACCCTGTGGCACGAACTGGTGGCCGACGACTTTTCCAAGGTCAAGCGCGGGGTGCGGGTGCGCCCGGTATGGAACGAAAAGCGCATCGGGGCCATTACGGATATCAAGTATTTCGAGATCGTGGAGTGACGTGGGCTGATCGATCCTTCGGGAAAGCTGAAAAACACGATAAGAACAAAAAAAGGGTCGAGGAGGAGAGGATTCGAGGGGAAGGTTGAATAAGTTTCACTCGACCCCTTGAATCCTCGAATCCTGGAACCCTTCCTTCAAAAGGAGATCAGATGGATACCAAATATGCCGATAGTTTTGTCGTCGAAGGCAAACTGGCCCTTCCCTATCAGTACTTTGCCGGTCTGACGGGCAGCCGCTTCATCACCACCATCCGGGATCAGAAAAAGATCAAGGGGCTCAAGTGTGAAAGCTGCGGCAAGGTGTTCGTGCCGCCCCGTTCCACCTGCGAGCAATGTTTCGTCGATATTTCCGACAACTGGGTAGATGTGAAAAATACGGGAACGGTGACCGGGTTTACCGTGATCCGCTACAATGAGCCCCACCAGCCCTTTGACCCGCCTTACATCCAGGCCCTGGTTCAGTTGGACGGCGCCGACACCCCCCTGGTTCACATCGTCAAGGGGATTCCCGTCAGCCAGATGAAAAAGGGGCTGCGGGTCAAGGCGGTGTTTGCCAAAAAGACCACGTCCACCATTATGGACATCGACCATTTCCGCCCGGAGGTACAGGACGCCGTCAAGATGGGCTACACGTATGATGAACTGGAGATCGGCATGACCGCCTCGTTCACCAAGACCATCACCGAAACGGATGTCTACCTGTTTGCCGGTATTTCGGGGGATTTCAACCCCATGCACATGAACGAGGAGTTTGCCAAAAAGACGCCTTTCGGCACCCGCATCGCCCATGGGGCTCTGCCCCAGTGTCTTTGCGCTCCGGTGCTGGGCATGAAGCTGCCGGGGTTGGGCACCGTGGCCCTGGAGATCACCACCCGCTTCAAGGCCCCCACCTACTTCGGCGATACCATCACCTGCGTGGGCGAGATCATCGAGAAACTGGAAGACCGCAAGTGGGCGCGCATGTCCCTGACCTGGACCAATCAGGATGGAAAGCTGGTGGCCGAGGGCAAGGCGCTGGTCATGCCGCCCCAGGCATAGGGAATCAGGGAATCAGGAATTGTGGGATTGAGGACTTACGGAATTTAATACTTTGACATCATCGCATTGGAATTAAAAGCCATGAGCATGGAATATTCAACCAAGGCTTCCTGTCAGCAGTATTTCACCAAGGCCCACGACATGGTGCGCCGCTCGGTCAAGGAATTCATCGACAAGGAGGTTAAACCCTTCATCGACGACTGGGAGGAGGCGGGAAGCTTCCCCAAAGAGATTTACAAGAAGGCCGGGGAAGTGGGCATTCTGGGGATCGGCTATCCGGACGAATGCGGCGGAACGCCCGGCGACATCTTTTTCACCATTGCCGCCAGCGAAGAGCTAATGCGTTCGGGCTCCGGCGGCTTCGTGGCCGGACTGGGTTCGTTGAACATCGCCCTGCCGCCCATTGTCCGGCGGGGCACAGACGAACAGAAAGAGAAATTCGTCAACCCGGTGCTTGCCGGCGACCGGATCGCCGCCTTGGCCATTACCGAACCCGGCGGCGGTTCGGATGTCTCCAATCTGGCCACTACGGCCGTGCGCGACGGCGACCATTACGTCGTCAACGGCAGCAAGACCTTTATCACCAGCGGTACTCGGGCCGACCAGATTACCTGTGCCGTGCGTACCGGCGATCCCGGCGCCCACGGCATCAGCATGCTGGTGATCGAAGCCGACACGCCGGGTTATTCGGTTTCCTCTCCGCTTAAAAAGACCGGCTGGTGGGCATCGGACACCGCCGAAATCTTTTTCGACGACTGCCGGGTCCCGGTGAGCAACCGGATCGGCGAAGAGAACCAGGGTTTTTACGCCATTATGGAGAATTTTCAGGGCGAGCGGCTGTCGCTGGCCATCATGGCTTACATGACCGCCCAGATGGCCCTGGAAGAGGCCCAGGCATACGCCAAGGAACGCACCGCTTTCGGCAAAACGCTGACCGGGTTCCAGGTAAACCGCCACAAGCTGGTGGATATGGCCACCCTGGTGGAAGTGGCCAAAGAGTACACCTGGCGGGTGGCCGCAAAGATCGACGCCGGCATCGACCAGATCAAGGAGGTCTCCATGGCCAAGAATTTCGCCTGCAGCGTCAGCGACCGGGTGACCTTCGACGCGGTGCAGCTGTTCGGCGGATACGGATACATGCGCGGCCATCTGGTGGAGCGGCTTTACCGGGATAACCGCATCCTTTCCATCGGGGGCGGGACGACGGAGATTATGAAAGAGATTATTTCCAAACTGATGTAATGCGTGCCCATCCACAAACGGCATCTTTTGGCCCAGGCCGGCGTTCTCACTCCACCGAAATCCTCAACGTAGCGCTGCTACGCCTGCGGTTCCGCTGTCGCTGCGGCCTTGGCCTGAACCAAAATCTACCATTTGTGAATGAGCACGGAATTGAGGAATTGAAAGAATTAAAAAATCCAAACAAATCCTAATAATCCAAATTCAAAACCATGGTGTTTCGATTTTATTTGGTCTTTTGGGTATTGTCAT
The DNA here is from genome assembly GCF_009688965.1 of Desulfosarcina widdelii. GTDB lineage: Bacteria > Desulfobacterota > Desulfobacteria > Desulfobacterales > Desulfosarcinaceae > Desulfosarcina > Desulfosarcina widdelii. The sequence goes on from NZ_AP021875.1 coordinate 6,011,349, forward strand.
TTGGGATTTATTTGAGATTTGGTGCTTGTTATTTGTAATTTCCGGTTTGTCCGGTATGAAAAATGGGAGCTAAACAACCATGGCATTGGAATTAGCGGAACGACGAGACGTAGATTTCGTATTATATGAACAGTTGGAGTTGGACAAGCTGATCGAACATGATCGGTTTGCGGAGTTCAATAAAAAGACCCTGGACCTGATCGTCACCGAGGCCCGCACGCTGGCCGTCAAGGAACTCTTGCCCGCCAACGTTCCGGGAGACCGGGATGGCTGCATCTTCGAGGCCGGCGTCGTGAAGGTGCCCGAGGTCTACCGCAGGATTTTTGAACTCTACCGAGAAGGGGAGTGGATCGCCCTGTCGGACGACCCGGAGGTAGGCGGACAGGGGCTGCCGGTCACCGCCACCTCGGCGATTCACGAATACTTCGGCGGCGCCAACACCGCCTTCTGCATGTATCCGGGGCTTTGCCACGGGGCCGGCAAACTGGTGGAGATTTTCGGTACCGACGACCAGAAGAAGCTGTACCTGGAGAAGATGTATTCCGGCCAGTGGGGCGGTTCCATGCTGCTTACCGAACCCGATGCCGGCAGTGACGTGGGCAATCTGACCACCTCGGCCAAGAAAAACGATGACGGCACCTATTCCATCACCGGCAGCAAAATCTTCATCACCGGCGGCGAGCAGGACTTGACCGAGAACATTATCCATCCGGTCCTGGCGCGCATTGAAGGGGCACCGGCCGGAACCAAGGGGATTTCGCTGTTTCTGGTGCCCAAGATCCGGGTCAATGCCGACGGCAGTTTGGGCGAGCCCAACGACGTGGTCTGTACGGGTATCGAGGAGAAGCTGGGCATCCATGGCAGCGCCACCTGTTCGCTCACCCTGGGGGGCAAGGGGCAATGCATCGGCACCCTGCTGGGCGAGGAAAACAAGGGCATGCGGGCCATGTTCCACATGATGAACGAAGCCCGGTTGGGTGTGGGAATCCAAGGCTTTGCCATGGCCAGCGCCGCTTTCTCCTTTGCCCTCAATTATGCCCGGGAGCGCAAACAGGGCAGGAACCTGCTCGAGATGATGAATCCCGATGCGCAGTCGGTGCCCATCATCCAACATCCGGACGTGCGGCGCATGCTCATGTGGATGAAGTCCTACGTGGAAGGCATGCGCAGCTTTGTTTACTACGTGGGCAACTGCTTTGATCGCGAGGCCATTGCTGCCGACGACGCCGAGCGGGAGCGCTGGCAGGGGCTGATCGAACTGCTCACCCCGGTGGTCAAGGCCTACTGCACGGACAAGGCCTTCGAGGTTTGCACCCAGGCGGTACAGACCTTTGGCGGCTATGGCTACACCATGGAGTATCCCGTGGAGCAGTACCTGAGAGACAGCAAGATCACCAGCATCTATGAAGGCACCAACGGCATCCAGGCCATGGATTTCCTGGGCCGCAAGCTGGGCATGAAGAAGGGCCGGTATTTCATGGCGCTGCTGGAGGAGATGAACAAGACCGTGGCAGCGGCCAAGGCCGTTCCCGCCTTGGAGGCCATGGCCCTGACCGTGGAAAAGGCGGTCAACCGGCTGGGCGAAACGGCCCTGAACCTGGGCACCACGGCCATGAGTCCGAAGGTGATGACGGCCTTCGCCTTTGCCCAGCCGCTGCTGGAGGTGACCGGCGACGTGGTCATGGGCTGGATGCACCTGTGGCGGGCGGTGGCCGCCGCTCCCGGGCTGGAAAAGCATGCCGGCAGCCTGGATCCGGTTGCCCGCAAGGAAAAGGCGGAGAAGAACAGGCACGCCGCATTTTACGAAGGCAAGCTCCGGGTCGCCGAGTTTTTCATCCACACCCTGTTGCCCACCACCATGGGCAAGATGACGGCCATTTCCGGCGTCTGCGATGCGGCCATGGAGATGCCGGAGCGGTCTTTCGGGAATTAACCGGCAAAAGAACTTATTTTGGATTAAGGGATTGAGGGATTCTCTGGCGAGGCGTCGGTTGTTTTTCAATCCCCAATTCCACAATCCAAAAATTGATGGTCTCGTAAAAAGTACCAAACTCGTCATGCCGGACTTGATCCGGCATCCAGAACACATTGAAATAACTGGATTCCGGCCTGCGCCGGAATGACGACAATATGATAATTTCGACTTTTTGCGAGTTCATCAAAATTGCTGCTGGACTATCTGTGCGGCAACGCCTCGATGCTGCGCCAGCCGAAAACCTCGCCGTGTTTTCTCGAAAGATTTCTGTCTCCACCATAGATCAAATGAAAACAGCCTTCGGGCAACCCAGATATTTTCTTGAAATATTGCGAACCTTACAAAATAGGAATGCCAATCCTAAACTGTAAATGACCGACCACCCGCTCTGCGGGTGGTCGGTGATTGAAGGGATGGGGGATAGACACTTGCCCTGGCTGATCAGATCCAAGTCCCTCCCGTGAAGGACCGAAAGGTCCGGATGTATGGCGGCTTCCGCAGTCGCTGCCTACAAGACGGTTCTACACCAAACCTACTCAATCATGGCAGGCGGTGTCACCCGGATTCCCTTTCTTATCTCATAGGGTTCATCAACCGGGGCGACAATCCATGCTTTATCAGGATTTACGTTGTCGAACAGCTCATAAAAGCCTCGCGACGGCTTTGGCGCTTTTGAGAGTTTACACTCAAAGAAATAGTTCGTCCCCCCACGCTCAAGAATCAAATCCACTTCAGCTCCATTGGATGTCCTCATGAAAGCGGACTTCCAGCGATTATGGCCGGATATCAGGTTCTCGATCACAAAGCCTTCCCAGGATGCACCGGCTACGGGGTGAGCCAGGAGCGCATCATACCCTTCAATATCAAGAAGGGCGTGCAGGATACCGCTGTCCCGGAGATAGACTTTTGGCGATTTGATCAATCGCTTTTTCAGGTTGGCTTCGGCAGGAGGTAATAACCGCACCATGTAGGTTTGTTCCAATAAGGCGAGATACTTTTTCAAGGTAGGAATAGAGATATCGACAGCAGCTGCCAGTTTGCTGTAATTGACCGTTTGTCCGTGATAGTGGGCCAGCAGGCGCCAAAGCCGCTCAATGAGCGGTACCGGGATGGCGAAGCCCAGCGCCGGGATATCCCGCTCCATGAAGGTACGGATAAAATCGTGTCGCCAGTCGAAACTGTCCTGATCATTGGCGGCCAGGGTAGATTCCGGGAAGCCTCCCCTGAGCCAGGCATCCTCCCATGAAATCTTGTCAATCACTTCCCTGAGTTGAAATGGAGTCAGGTCGAGGTAGGCAATACGCCCGGCAAGTGTTTCCGTGGACTGTTTGATCAAATCACGGGAAGCCGAGCCCAGGATAAGAAATCGTCCGGGCCGCCTTTCGTTATCCACCTCCGAACGAAGAACGGAAAAGAATTCAGGGAGGAGTTGAATTTCATCCAGGCAGATAAGTTGTGCTCGATGACGGTCGAAAAACAACTCCGGTTCCGTTAATTTGTTGCGGTCAACCCGGTTCTGAAGGTCCAGGTAAACGGATGGGATCTTTTGCAGGAACTTTTTCGCGGTTGTTGACTTGCCGGATTGTCTGGGACCGAGAAGCGCAACAACCGGAGCACGGTCAAGCGCTTGGCACAACTCCTTTTCAACCAGTCTTGTTATGTATCCATGCATATCGGAAATGACAATGTTAAATTTGCATGGATAATATACCGTATCGACAACGGTGTCAAACACCAAAACCGTTCACCTAATATCGGTGAAATTTCCGGAATCGTTTGTCCATAGGGTAGCGAAAGCGGATTTGCGGCCTGACTGGTCGAATTCTCCGGAACCTGAAAGCATAAAAATTATTGGTGATCGCTGGATTGCGTCAGGATCATCCCCAGAGCTTCGGGTGCCCGGCGTAATCGTACCTGATGAGTGCAATTACCTTCTAAATCCGCAACACTCGGGTTTTGCAACCATCACCATTGGATCCTCCCGCCGATTCAGCATCGACCCGCGTCTATTTGTCTGAATGGCACCGTCACCAAAGGCGGTAACTATTCTTGCTGAGACTCCTCAGCCACAGTCGCATCGCCGCCAAGGGCCTGGTAGAGGGTCATCATGTTTTTTAACTGGTTGTAGCGGTTTTTGGCCAGCGCCAGGTCCGCCGAACGGCGGGTTTCCTGTTGATCCAGCCAATCCTGCACGCCGGTCTTGCCCGACGTATAGCGCACCTCCGAAACCCTTTCGGCCTCTTCGGCCAGGGTCAGGGAGCGGCGCAGGGCGTCTTCCTGGATTCTATAATGCTTGCGGGCCGACAGGGCGTCCTCGACTTCCTGCAAGGCCTCGTAAAGCGTCTGCCTGAACTCGACAACGGCCTGTTCATAATCGGCTTCGGCGATGCGGGTATTCAGCTTGGCCTCGTTCCACTGCACAAAGGGCAAGGTCAGCCCCGCCCCCAGGGATGCCACCGGATTTTGCAGGAAGTTAAACAGCTCGGTGCTGCTGGTGCCTAAGGCCCCGGTCAGGCTCAAGCTGGGATAATAGCTGGCGCGGGTCGAGTTGGCATCGGCCAGGGTGCTGCGCAGGCGCATTTCGGCAGCCATAAGGTCCGGCCGGCTGCCCAGGACAGCCGCCGGGAGGCCGGCATCCAGGGCCGGCATGGGCATTTCGATCAGCCGTTTCGGATCGGCCATCAAATGCTCCGGGGCCTGATCGAACAATACGGCCAGTGCATTGCGGGCCTCGACCATCTGCTGCTCCAAATCGGCCAGATCGGCCTTCTGGCTCTCCACATTCTGTTCCGCCTGCAACAGGTCCAGCCGGGAAACCTCCCCGGCCTCGTATTTTACCTTTACCAGATCCAGGGTTTTTTGTGTGTAAGCGATGCCCTCTTTGCTGGTATCGATGGCCTGGTTGAGATAGGCGATCTGCCAGTACAGGCCGGCGGTGGTTCCCACCAGGGACAGTGCGGTGGCGGCCCGGTCCTGGGCGGTGGCCTGGGCCTCCCATTCGGCGGCGTCGCGACTGCTGGCCAGCTTGCCCCAAAGGTCCAGTTCCCAACTGAGGCTCGTGTTGGTTCCCGAGCTTTCCGTGCGGTCGCCGTGTTCGAGATCCTTTTGAATGCCGCTGCTGGCGCTGACGGACAGGTCCGGCGTAAGGTTGGTGGCTTCCAGGTCGGCGGAAAGGCGCGCCTTGCGGACCTTGATGGTGGCCGCGGCCAGGTCGTTGTTGGTGGTCAGGGCCAGTTCGATCAGGCGGTTGAGCTGCGGATCATCAAACACCAGCCACCACTGCTGCGTTGCCAGGACCTGTTCGCCGGTTTCCGGCTGGGTCAGCCATTGGTCCGGCAAGGCAACCTCTGGCTGCTGATACTCCTTGCGGATCATGCCGGCACAACCGTGCAGGACCAGCAGGCAAAGAAAAGTCGAAAGAATAGCGATGGTTTTGTTGTGGATCATTATCCGATAATTTCCCCCCAGACATTTATTCGGTCCAGAGAACCTGTTCCTTTGGGTAAGGTCATAGATGTTTGGCTCCGCCGTAATAGTCGTGTAGGAATTCAGGAGTCAGAATAAGGTTTTCGCCTTCGGCTTATTCGATCTTTTCCAAAAGACGGAGCGAAGCGACATCAAAATCCTTCTGACTCCTGAATTCTGTCTTCTGACGCCTATTGTATCTCGTGATTGCATTCATCCACCCTTCCAGGGCGAACCCAAAGCCGAGTCCTACGTGCCCGGATATTTATTCCCTTGCCAGGGCCTCGATGGGATCGAGCCGCGCAGCGTTGCGGGCCGGCAAAAAGCCGAACAACACGCCGATGAAGGTCGAGCAGGCAAAGGCCATAACGATCGATAGAATCGAAAACTGCATGGATATGGCGCTGACGAAATACGAAAAAATCACCCCGACCCCGAAGGAGAGCAGGATGCCGATGGTCCCGCCGATCATGCACACTAGTACGGCTTCGATCAGAAACTGCTGCATGATATCGGTCTGCCGGGCGCCTACCGCCATGCGGATGCCGATCTCACGGGTGCGCTCGGTGACGGACACCAGCATGATATTCATCACCCCGATGCCGCCGACTACCAGGGAGATCACCGCAATGGACGAGATCAACAGGGTCAGGGTGGTGGTGGTTTTCTTCACGGTTTTCAAAATGCTGTCGGAGCTGCGGGTGAACACATCCTTGGTGCCGTGGCGGGTGGTCAACAGGTGCTCGATGCCCTGCTGGGCGATCTCGTTGGACATGCCGTCGGCCACGCGCACGGTGATGGAACTGAAAAACTGCTGGCCGGAAATCCTGCTCATGACCGAGGTATAGGGCATCCACACATTCAGGTTCTCGTCCTTGAACGCCGAGTCCTTCTCGGCGGCAACCCCGACGATGGCAACCGGCACGTTGCCGGCAAGAATCGTCTGACCGACCGGTTTTTCGCCGTTTGGAAAAAGTTTCTTTTTGGTATTCTGATCGATCACCGCCACCTGGGACAGATTTCTGATGTCGCGTTTCAGAAGGGTTCGTCCTTTTTCCATGGTAATGTCTTTGACGCGGAAATAGGCTTCTCCGACACCCTTGATGGAAGCGCTGGCCACGATATTGCGGTAGCGCAACTGCTCGCTGGAATTGATGTTTGGCGTCAGGCTGTCCACATAAACCTGAGCGCCAAGCGCTTCCAGGTCCGCCGGAACCAGGGTTTCGACCCGTCCCGAGCGGATATCGCCCCATCCCTTACCGGGATAGATATCGATGGTGTTGGTGCCGATGGAACTGATATCGTCGATTACCTTCTTTTTGGCACCCAGTCCCACGGCAACCACACTGACGACCGCCGTTATGCCGATGACGATGCCCAGCATGGTCAAAAAGGTTCGCAGGCGATGGGTGGTCATGGCGATCCAGGCCATCTTGAAGGCCTCCAGGAACAGGCCGAACTGGGTGACCCACCGGCTGTGTGCATGTGCCTGGGATGTTCTTCGGCCTTCGACTGCAATGGCGTCGGGGGCATCGGGGTTGGGCTCGTCGGAGATGATTTCTCCGTCCATGATCTTGACGATCCGCTGGGCCTGGCGGGCCACCGTGGCATCGTGGGTGACCAGGATAATGGTGTGCCCCCGGGCATGAAGTTCCCGCAAAATTCCGATTACTTCCATGCCGCTCTTGCTGTCCAGCGCGCCGGTGGGCTCGTCGGCCAGGATCACTTCCCCGCCGTTCATCAGAGACCGGGCAATGCTGACCCGCTGCTGCTGGCCTCCGGACAACTGGCCGGGCCGGTGATGGCCCCTGCCGGCCAGCCCCAATCGCTCCAGAAGCGATGTGGCGCGGGCCGCGCGCACCTTTTTGTTGATGCCATTGTAAACGGCGGGCATCTCGGTGTTGCCGACGGCGTCGAGGTGGGACAACAGGTGGTAGCTCTGGAAAATGAAGCCGAAGTGGTCCCGCCGCAAAGCGGCCAGTTCGTCGCTGTCCAGACGGCCGGTCTCTTTGCCGTCCACCGTGTAACTGCCGGCAGTGGGACGGTCCAGACACCCGAGAATATTCATCAGGGTCGATTTGCCCGAGCCGGAGGCGCCCATGATGGCGATCATTTCACCGGCGTGGATCTTCAGATTCAGCCCTTTTAGCACTTTGACCCGCTTCTCACCCGACGGGAAAGAGCGCTCCAGTTCGGCTATTTCAAGCAGTACCCTGCGCATGGTTTTATCCTAAAATTAGCGATCCGCTTTTAGCAATTCGTTGTCAGCCCTTATCTGTGGAACCCTACCTTCCGGGAGGCGGCCCCCTGAAACGTTTTTGCCGACTGGAAAGATCTTGGGCGGCGGACTGCGAGTCGCCGACCACTACCCGCTCCCCTTCGCTCAGCCCGCTGACCACCTGGATGTGGATATTGTCCTTGAAGCCAGTTTCGATCCGCCGGGGTTCCGCACGGCCATCTTTGAGCACGCGTACCTCATAGCGGCCGTTGCCCAGGTCGCTGCCCAAAACCGACAATGGAATGGAAAGCGCCTTTTTGACCTCTCCTAGGACGATGGAGACCTGGGCGGTCATGAAAATCCGCAGCTTGCGATCAGGGTTGTTCACCTCGAACTGGCCGTTATAATAGGTTGCGGCGGAGCTGATGGTTTTGGCCGAGGTATCCGTATCGGTAATGCTTTCCGGCGCCGGGTCCACCGAGCGAAGCACGCCTTCGTAGCGGGTGTCCGGATCTCCGAGGGTACTGAAAAAGACCGGCATGCCCGGTTTGACGCGAATGACATCCGCCTCGGAGATCAGGGATTTTACGGTCATGACATCCAGGTTGGCCAGAATCAAAATGGTGGGCGCGGACTGGGTGGACACCAGGGTCTGTCCTTCGTCGGTTTCCACCGCCACGACCGTTCCGTCCATGGGCGCCACAATCTGGGTGTAGGCGAGGTTGGTTTTGGCCGTATCCAGGGCGATCTTGGCCTGGGCGATGCTGGCATCCAGGGCGTCGATATCGGCCCTGGCGCTCTCCAGGTTGGCCCGGGCGCTTTCCAGATCCGCCTTTGCCGAGGCATCCCGGGAGCGCATGGTCTGCTGGCGTTCGTATTCCAGTTCATACTGTTTCAGCAATGCCTCTTTGGACCGTTTCTGAGCCCGGACACTTTTCAGTTGGGCTTCGGCGTCCTTGAGGTCGTTCTGCTTGACCGACGGATCGATCACCGCCAGCAGTTGCCCCTTTTTCACCTGATCGCCCAAAGAAACCTTCAGCGTTTCGATCTGTCCGGACACCTGGGCGCCCACGTTCACCTTCCTGTAGGCATCCAGGACCCCCGTGCAGGAGACGGTCTCCTGAATATCCCGTTTGACTGCAGGCACCGTGACATAGTCGGGCTGCTCTGCCGGCTGCAGCCGTTTAAGCGCATACCAGACGCCTGCCGTGACGATCAGCACCACCATTGCAGCAACCCAATACCGTAGCTTCCTTTTTTGCATGTCGTATTTGTCCTGAAAATCCTTTTTCCCGCGGTTAACCTTTCGAAAACGCATTCCAATTTTTATCCAAAAACGCCGCTGAAATCCGTCCGCTATTTATCGGTACCTTCGGTTGGCATGCGCCGTTTTTCCACTGCTATATAAACGCCGGAAAAAGCGTTTTCCTGCGAAATTATTTTTAACGGGTTCGGAGGCTGTCAGGGGTTCTTCAAGGATTGGGATGAGAAGCGGTTCGGTAAGAAAGGATCACCGGTTGAAAAAGCACAGAAGATCATCCGCCATGCCGGAAGGGAACATGATCGTAGAGCATGCATTCGCCGGCCCGCCGGAAAAAAGGCGCGCTATCTGCCCTTGATCTGATTGAACGGCTTGCCTTCGTCGTTGCCGACCCATTTAACGGCGCCGGTTGCCGTATCGATAATGAACAGATCGGGGAAATTGCCCCTGACGACGGCCGTCAGCCGGTACCTGCCGATCTGCGGCCTGTCGCCGATGGAGACGGCACCGGTCAGCAGCAAAAAGATCAGGGCAATAACGATCCCCAGCAGGACCAAACCCGGTTTTTCAAACATCGATTTCATGGCGGTGCCTCCCTGGTTTTCAAGGTTGCGGTCAACCGAACCATCACTCCGGTAAATTTTTTTTACGCATGACCGGTTGGCGACGCAATGGGAGAACAGCACGATTCGATCAGGCTGTTGATTACCTGCTTTTGCTCCGGTATGATCGACTGAAAATGAACGCCGATGCCCCCGGCATCCTTGCGCACGACCTTCCCCCCAATTTCGCAGGACCGCTCCAGCATGGGAGAATAAAGGGTCAGCACCATTTTCTGCCCCATCCCGACGGACTGCTCAGTTTCGATATACGCGCCGCCCTCGCTCAGATCGCGCATATAACACTGGTAGCGGGTATCGTCGATGCGGTATTCCACTCCCACCAGACAGTCATAGCGGGTGTGCCGGCGCAGGTTGTGCCGCCGGCTCAGTGTTTCGTCCATGACCCGCCCGCTTTCCAGCAGCAGGGTCATCAGGGGTGTGTCGATTTCCGTTTCCAGTTCCCGGGGCTTGTAGTCAATGTCGATCCGTACATTCTGCCAGTTGAGAATTTCCAGGGCAGCCGGCTTGCTGGTAAGCCTTTTCACCCTGGCCGCAACGAGTCTGCCATTGATGATATAGAGGGTGCCGGACTTGGATTTGGCGGTAATCAGCAGGGTGCAGGAGCGCCCCTCGAGCTCGATCACCTGCAGCAAGAAGGAAAGGGACAGGCCCCGGAATTGCCCCCCGAAGTCGATCTGAAGTTCCGTGAAAATCCGTTTGGTGAGCATGCTGAGGTCAAGAATCTGATCGAAGTGGATGACAGAAGGCATCGCTTTGATTTTGCTGCGCAGCCCATCGCTGGCATTGTCGGTGACAAGAATGGTGCAGATTCCGGGATCGTCGGAAACCAGCAGGGCCAGCTTGAAGGCATCGGTCTCCGGGATGTGCATGCCGGTTATCAGGATGTGGATGGTTTTTTGGGCAAGAATTTCCAGCGCCGAAGGGATGTCGCCGGCCGGAAATACCTGAATGAAATGGCTCTGATTCTTCAGCAACCCGGAAAAGATGTAAAGGGTGAAAGGATCGTTATCGACAATCAGGATATTTTGCATGGGACAAAAAATAGTCTAAAATGGATTTGCATCCGGATTTTTTTACCGTGTAATATGATTCGATTCATGGACATTCATCTTCGTTATCCTGTCCTGCAGGATTCTACCGAACCCATGGGTATTTGTCCATATTAACGGCGTAAAAGGCATGAAATGATCCAATTGCGTAACAGCGAGGCCTCTTGTCGAAAATGAAAACTCGCCCGATCTGGAAGGAGAGCGTTTCGACTTCCGAAAACGTGCTGGAAAAAATCAAACCGGGCATGCGGGTTTTCATCGGTACCGACGTGTCGGAACCGTTGACACTGGTCCGATATCTGAAAGAATCCAACGCCGACAACCTTTTGGATCTGGAACTGTTTCAATTGGTGAGCCTTGGAGAGGCCATCGAGGTAACTGCCCGGCACTCGGACAAATATCGTCTGAAAACGTTTTTCAGTGGATGGGAGGCCCGCGAAGCCGTTTCCGAAGGATTCGCCGATTTCATTCCCAGCCGCTATTACCAGATCCCAGCGGTATTCAAATCCGGTCAGATTCCCATCGACGTCGCTTTCGTCCAGATCACACCTCCGAACAAGGCGGGCTTTTGCAGCCTGGGCGTTTGTGCGGATGTGGCCCTGGCCGCCATCGAAAAGGCGACCCTGGTGGTCGGCGAGATCAACACCCAAATCCCATGGACCTTCGGGGATACCTTTGTTCCTTTCTCGAAATTCGATATGACCGTCGAAAGCACCGAACCGCCGATCTATTTCGACCGGTGGAAGGTGGACGAGATTTATGATCGTCTCGGGGCCAATGTCGCGACCCTGATCGAGGACGGCAGTTGTATCGGTTTTTCGGTGGGCCCGCTTTACGAATCTCTGGGCCACCACCTCCGATCAAAGCGTGACCTGAGCATCCACACCCCATTTTTTTTCGACAATCTGATGGATCTGGTCAATTCCGGAGCAGTGACCAACCGCCACAACAGCGTATCGCCGGGAAGATCCCTGACATCCTATGCTATCGGCACCCGTAAGCTGATGCATTGGCTGGACAACAATCCCCTGGTAGAATTTAGAAGCATCGATCAGGTATTCGATCCCATTCATATCAGCCGAACCCCCAAAGTTGTGGCGGTTCTGCCAGCCCGTGAAATCGATCTGTCGGGGAGACTGACCCTTCATACCGGAAAAGGCAATGTGGGCTCGGGACCCAGCGAAGTGGTCGATTTTTTCAACGGAGCCCTGATATCCGAAGGCGGCCGGGCCATTTTTGCGCTCACCAGCCGCAACCGCGAGGGAAAATCGAACATTCTGATTTCGGTTCGAAGACAGCCGAACCAATTCAGCTTGTGGGAATCGGTGACCACGGTGGTTACCGAATATGGATCGGTTAACATGAAGGGCCGTTCAGTTCGTGAACGCGCCCAGGCACTGATCGATATTGCCCACCCGGATGACCGGGCCGAATTGGTGGCAGAGGCCAAAAGAAGAAAAATCATCTACCCGGATCAGATTTTCCTCACGGAAAGCGCCTATCTTTACCCGACTGAGATCGAATTCGAAAAGACACTCAAGAAAGATACCAGGGTTCATTTTCGGGCACTGAAACCTTCCGATGAAGAAAACATGCGCAAGTTCTTTTACCGGCTGTCCACCAAATCGGTTGAGTACCGTTTTTTTTACCCCATCCAAACCATGTTTCACTCCGATATGCAGGAGTACGTCAACATTGACTACCGCTATTCTCTGTCGCTGGTCGGGCTGCCTGAGGATCCCGACTGCGACCGGATTGTTGCCGAAGCGCGCTTTGACCAGCTCGATTCCGAGACGCCTTATGCTGAATTATCGTTCATGGTGGACGAAGAGTATCAGAATATCGGCATCGGCACCTGCCTTTGCGAAAAACTGACGCTCCTGGCCAAAGAGCGGCAATTAAAAGGATTTACCGCCGATATATTGATCGAAAACAAAAAGATGCGTCGTGTTTTCCGGAAGATGGGCTGGAACATAAAATCCAGACGCTCCGGAGGGATCGAACGGCTCACCATGGATTTTTAGAACTGATTGCAATCCGGCCATCGCCAAGCTTTCACCTTGACAACACCTTTGGCGTTGCAATAAACGAATTTTTCACGCAGGTCGTATCGTAGCGATTGGATCGTCTATCTTTTAGCGTTCCGGCAGCTTTCGATTCCCTGGCCACCAACAATCAATTTTCAAACCGAGCGTTCCGAAAAGCAGGCCTATGAATCTCGATGCCAACAAGTTGATGCCCATATCGGAGGCCGTTGACCGTTTTGTACCCGATGGCGCCCACATTTCCATCGGTGGATTCACCATCAACCGCAATCCCATGGCAGCTGTGTACGAAATCATCCGCCAGAAAAAACGCCATTTGCATCTGTACGCCCACTCCAATGGGCAGGGGGTCGATGAACTGATCGGGGCAGGCTGTGTGGACCGCCTCGAAATCGCCTACGGCGGCAACGGCCGATTCGCCTCTACTTGCATCCGTTTTCGCAAGGCGGTGGAGTCCGGCCGGCTGGCGGTGGAGGATTACTCCAATTACCAGATGACCCTGCGGTTCATGGCCGGCGCCATGGGGGTCCCTTTTTTGCCCACACGGAGTTCATTGGGGTCGGATATCGCCAATCGGTGGGGCTTTTCAACAACCCTGCGCCGGGAGGAGCCGCGCCTGCCTGATCGCAAACTGGTGATTCAGGATAATCCCTTTGAAGGCTGGTGCGATACCGAGAAGGTCGTGCTGGTGCCGGCCATCAATCCCGACGTCACCATCATTCATCTGCAGGCCGCCGACCGGCAGGGAACCGGCCGCATCACCGGACTGCCCTTCGCCGACGTGGAGCAGGCCAAAGCCGCCAAACGCCTGATCGTCACCTGCGAAACGCTGGTCGAAGACGATCTCCTGCGAGGGGCGCCGGAGCGCAACCAGATTCCCTTCTTCTGTGTGGATGCCGTGGTGCATCTGCCCATGGGCGCATGGCCGACAGCCTGCTACCGCCATTACGATTACGATCCGAGCCGGCTGCACCACTACCGCCAGGCAGCACTGGACGATGGGCGCTACCGGGACTACCTGGAAACGGAAGTTCTCTCGACGGGCAGCCACGAGGAGATGATCGGCCGCATCGATCCTGCGCAGCTGGAGAAGATCAAGGCGGATGAGCGGACGGGGTATGCGGTGGGGTTGGACCGGCGATAAGTAACGGAAAGGGCATCTATCACCCGATTTCGGCGTTGGGCGGCGAATCCGAATCCTTGAAATACTCCATATATTCCTCCGGTTCGAATTCGCCGCCCGCCTTGAACTCGGGCGAAATCTACCCTTTCCGGCCGATACCTGTTAAAGACCGAACGGATAAAATCGCATTCCACGCGTAAAATGAGAACACGGAAATATTACCCATGACCAAACAAACCGACTACACCCAACGCGAGATGATGGCCGTGGCTGCCGCCCGGGAGATCCGTGACGGCGACATCGTCTTTTGCGGCACCGGCATCTCCATGCTGGCCGCCATGGCCGCCAAGCACATCAGTGCCCCCAACTCCGTGATTTTTTTCGAGACCGGTGCCATCGACTCCCAGCTTGAGGAGGTGCCCCTGGCTGTGGGCGACTCCCGGGTGATGTTCGCCACATCGGTCAACGGCAGCCTGGCCGATGCCTTCGCCACCATGCAGAACCGCTTCACAGGCCGGAAGGTGGTGGGGATCATGGGCGCGGCCCAGATCGATCCATACGGCAATCTCAACTCCACCGTCATCGGCGACTACGATGCCCCCAAGGTTCGTTTTTCCGGCAGCGGCGGTGCCTGCGACGTGGCCTCCTTTGTCAACCGGACCATCATTTTTATGCAGCACGCCCGGCGCAAATTCGTCCCCAAGCTGGACTACCTCACCAGTCCGGGATGGCTCGACGGCCCCGACGGCCGTAAAAACGCCGGCCTGCCCGGCGGCGGACCGGCTTGCGTAATTACCGACATGGCCATCATGGGATTCGACGAACGGAGCCGCAAAATGCTTCTGCGGGGGTGCTTTGCGGGTGTAACCAAAGACACGGTGCTGGACAACATGGGGTTTTCCGTGGACACTTCACGGGCCGAAACGATCCCACCGCCGTCGGCGGAAGAGTTGGCCATTTTGAGGGAAAAGTGCGACCCCCAGCGTTTGATTCTGGGATAGCAACCTCTCCCGGAATGCAGAGAAGAACGTCAACAATGGCAAGCGATCATCACCCTTCAGAGAAATCCCAAAACGGGACGCCGGCGATGGACAGGGAAACCATCGATCGGCGGGTGGCCGAACTGTTCCCCAGTCTGGCGGACCGCCGCCAGTTTGCCACTCATATCGATACCACCGATTTTTACAAAGTGGACTACGGCGATGTTCTGGTGCTCGGCAATCATCCCTACCTGATTCTGAACAACGCCAAGGAAGGGCGCTTCGGCCTGGACGACCAGGAGAAATTCTGGGTCAAGCGCGCCATAGATCTGGACAGCGGCCAGCGAAAAATCATCAAGCTGGTTTTCTTCGAAAAGTTCGAAGCCCGTATCGGCGATACGACCTTCGATTGCTTTCGAAGTCCCCGCAAGGAGGCGCGTATTCTTTCAAAGGTGGGTAATCATCCTCATTTCATGCATGGATATGCTACCGAGGACAGCCAGGGGAACATTATCCGCGTATTGGATTTCATCTACGGAAAATCGCTCCACAATACCGTCGAGGACCTGACCTGCAGCCATTCGGAATACTTCTGCAAAATATTTCCCGAGGTGTTCAAAAACTTTATTACCTGCGTTGAAGCCATCGGATTTTTGCACCGGCAGAACGAGAAACACGGCGACATCCGGCGGGATCATATCCTTATCGATCGGGAAAGCGGCAATTACCGGTGGATCGATTTCGATTTCAACTACCGCCACCGTGAGAATATTTACGGATACGATCTTTTCGGCATCGGCAATATCCTCATTTACCTGGTGGGAAAGGGCGATGTTCTGCTTCCGGACCTTTCTCGAAGTTCTCATCCCGCCATGGACAGGATTACACCGGAAGACCGGAACATCGTTTTCCATCACCGCCTGGCCAACCTGAAACTCGTCTACCTCTATATTCCGGAATCCCTCAACCGCATTTTACTCCATTTCTCGATGGGCGCCAACTGGTACTACGAACATGTGGATCAGTTGCTGGAAGATCTTTCCTGTGTGCATTTGTGATCCTTAAAACCGAATCAGGTCATCTGAATCAGAAGAGATTTGATTTCCGACACGTCTTCATCCAAATTTGCCGGGAGCTCTTCTTTGATGTCGCTCACTTCGTCGGCAATCGCCTCGACCCTTTCTTCTATGGCTTCAAGCTTCTTCTCGATCATGACCAACGCTGCCTTTATTTCGGCATCCATTGTCCCCCCTGTTTCTTTGTCAGTGCCCATCCAAAAATGGCCCATTTGCCCGATATCTCTGTTGCACGAATAATTTTATTCTCGGAATATCAACCAGATACACCCCAAGGGCATTTCCTTCGGGTACCTGCGGTAAAATTTTTCGTGCGCCTCGATCTTGACCGAATTTTCCTATTTCTGGATGAACACTGGTTAAGATTCATGGACCCTGATTGTTACTATAGGATAAACGCACCGTTTTATGCAAATTCAACCAGCTTGATGTCAAATGTGAGCGTCTCCCCGGCAAGCGGGTGATTGGCATCCAGCGTGACGGTTTGATCGGAAATGTCGGTTACTATCGCCTTGACGTCGTTTCCATGATCGTCTTTGACTTGAATCCGGCTGCCGACTTCAAGGTCTTCATCCTGTTCCGGCACCTGGTAAAGGGGAACCTCGGAAACTAATTCGGACTTTTTTTCTCCAATGGCCTCATGGGGCTGCAGCCGAACTGTTTTTTTCTGGCCCTCCATCATTCCGATTACGCTCTTTTCGAAACATTCGATCAGTTTTCCTTCTCCGATGGTCAATTCCAACGGTTCTCCGTCGCCTGTCGTCGCAATTTCGCTGCCATCGTCGGCACAGCAGGTAAAATGAACCCGGACGGTATCTCCTTCCTGCACGCTACGCATATGATCACTCCTTTTTCTGTTGAGAGGTAATTTCCGATCCATTCAAGCTTGACAGTATCGGTTGTAGACGTCGTACTGAGTCGCATTGATTTTCTCGTCGTTCACGGCCTGATCATCTTCGATTTCAACGGGTTCCGTGAACAGATCGTACTCCAGGGCCTTGACAATGCCCTGGGGTGTGATCATCAGGGCCTGGCCGTTCTCGTCTTCATCCAGATGAACGAATGATTGGCCGGTTTTTTTGTTTTTGCAGATTTCCATAATGACGTGTTCTCCCAAAGTCCTGTTTGGTTGGTTTAAAGGTAATGGCGATGATCCCGATCCACACCGTTCGTCAGGTTTCAATTTGAATCACCTCCCGATCGGGTTGATGGGGAAACCCGTTCAAAGATGCCAGCGTGTCTTTGTCCCGGCTGAATGTCGGTGCACTTTGGACGTACAGCGCTATCAGATCGGCAACGGCGATCAGAGACGACAGGTGCGTCCGTTCGTATCCGTGAGATCCGTCCAGGCCAAACCCCAGCAGAGCGGTACGGGTGTCGTTGCCCGCCTCGATGGCCGAAGCCGAATCGCTGCGATAGAAACGAAAGACATCCTTGATCAGGTCAATCCCGTTTTCCCTGCCAAGGGCCAGCAATTTGCGGCTCAGGTGATAATCGAATGGGCCGGTCTGATCCATCATGCACACAACGGCATGAAACTCCGTCGCATTCTGGTTGGGGGCCACCGGTGCGTGGTCGATCACCACCATTTCGGTCACATCGCCATATACGGCTGCGGAAGCCCCCGACCCGACCTCTTCAAAAATGGTAAATATCAGATGACAATCGATGGGAATGTCGATTTTTTCTTCCTTAAGGGCCTTGGCCACGGTGAGCAGGATGGCCACGCCGGCCTTGTCGTCCAAATGGCGGGCGTTGATGAAACCAGCATCCGAAATCTCGGGCAGTGCATCGAAGGCGACAAAATCGCCGACCTGAATATCGGTTTTGATCGTTTCTCCCGGCTGTTGCCCTTCGTCATCCACGCGGAGTTCTACGTGGTCCCAGCCGGCGGGTTGGGTATCCACAGCTTCGCCGTAGGCATGGCCGGAGCTCTTCAGCGGCAGTACCGTCCCCCTGATCGGCCCACTGTCGGCATAGATCGTGACGCGACCGCCTTCGGCGAAACGGCTGGACCACGTGCCCACCGATGCGATGGCCAGGCGGCCGTTGGGTTTTACCCGGCGAACCATGGCGCCGAGGGTGTCCAGATGGACCGTCACAGCCCGGTCCAGCGTGTCACGCATGCGGCCTTTCAATGTGGCCCGGATGGCCCCCCGCCGCGTGACATTATGGGCGATGCCGAGCTTTTGCAGCTCCTGGCCGACAAAATGAACGATCTGATCGGTGTAACCGGACGGGCTGGGGATGTTCAGCAAAGCGACCAGGATGTGCTTCAGGTAGTGAGAATCGATGGGAACGCGGGTCACTGGTTTTTTCTCCATTCAGGCTCAGGCGGCGGTTTGCGGGAAAAGCAGATCCACAAACCGTTCTGCCGTGGGCTGGGGTTCATGGTTGGCCAGTCCCGGTCGTTCGTTGGCTTCGATCATGACATAATCGGGCCGTTTCGGATCGGGAACGATCATGTCGAGACCGGTAACCGGGATATCCAGCGCTTCGGCAGCCTGCTCGGCGGCCTCGACCAGGACCGGATGGATGATCGGGGTTACGTCTTCGATGGTTCCGCCGGTGTGCAGATTGGCGGTTTTGCGCACCCGTACCTTCTCTTCGGCGGGAATGACCGCCTCCAGGTCGTATCCGGTCTGCCGCACGCAGCGCCGGGTTTCGCCGTCCAACGGGATCCGACTTTCACCGTCGGTTGCGCTGGCCCTTCGGCGATTATACTTCTCGATCAGTTCGCTCAGGCGGTGCCGTCCGGTACCGGTAATGACCGGTGGCCGGCGTATCGCCGCCGCAACCATTTTGTGATCGATGACAATCAAACGCAGATCCTCGCCGGACACATAGGATTCCAGAATTACATCCTCGCAGAAGCGACTGGCCCATTCGACGGCCTTTTCGAGGGCTTCGGCCGAGCGCACGTCCACGCTGATGCCATGGCCCTGTTCCCCTCGGGCGGGTTTTACCACCACCCGTTGAAGGTCTTTCAGGATGGCTGCGTTGGCCCCGGGATCGTCAAGATTGGCCGGGAACTGCTGTGGCACATTCAAACCGGCGGACCGCAGGACCCGGTGGGTCAGGCGTTTGTCGTCGCAGCGGCTCATGGTGATGGCCGAGGTCAATTCGGTCAGCGATTCCCGGCAGACGATGGATCGTCCGCCGTGGATCAGCCGGAAGTAGTTGTGCTCATCGTCGATGACCTCCACGCGAATTCCGCGCCGCCGGGCTTCATCGGTGATGATCCGGGCATACAAGTTCAGTTGTTCCTCCGGGGGTGAAGCCGTGAAGAAGGGCTCGTTGATCTGGTTTTTGCGCTTGACGCAGAAAACCGGCACGCGCTGGAATCCCAGCTTTTCATACAGCGCGATGGCTTCGGTGTTGTCATGCATAACCGACAGATCTAAATAGCTGCGGCCGCGCGCCAGATAGTGCTCAGCCAGATGACACACCAGGGCCTCGCCCACGCCGGGTGCGTGAGCCTGGGGATCCACCGCCAGACACCACAGGCTGGCACCGGATTCCGGGTCGTTGAAGGCCTCGACGTGGTCCAGTCCCGTCACCGTACCGATAATCCGTTTGCTTTTCAGGTCTTCCGCCACCAGATAGGTCCGTATTCGGGAGGTGTTGGAACCCGTGAAAAATGAAGGATCCGCGGTAACCATTTTCCGGGAGCGGTAGATTCGATTGACGGCTTCGGCATCCTTCCGGGTGTCCAGCCGTCGCACGGTGAATGTCGGCCACCGATTGCGGCCGGGACGATAGTCGTGGAACCACAGCCGATAGGTATGCGACGGGTCCATGAAAAGTTTGTCCGGCCCCATGGATAGCATGACGTGGGGATCGCGCAGGTAAAAGGCGATATCGCGCTTTCCGGCGCCCTCCTTGCAAATCGTGTCGAAAAGGGTCGTTGCGTCGTTAAAGGTGTGGCCGAAAAGTATCCGTCCCCATCCCATCTCCACGACCGCGTCGTTTTTCAGGCGTACGGCATCCGGCCCTGTGGCCGGCTGCCAATTCTTCAAGGAGAGGCTGTTCATGCGTTCCAGACGGTCTTTGCGACTGCGGGCATGCATTGTGTTGACCTCCTTTTTACAGTCCCTGAACGGACAGCCAATGCTCGAGAACGACGATCTGCCAGAGCTTGGACCCGCTCAGGGGGGTGATGTGTGCGTCGGGATCCCGGAAAAGATGATCCACATAGTCCGGGTTGAAGATCTTCCGCTGTCTGCTTTTCGTGCCATGGAGCGTATCGGAGACGAAGTCCAGGTAATCGCCGTCCAGGTATTTTAAGGCCGGTACGGGAAAATAGCCTTTGGGGCGATCGATGACATCGGCGGGAATCACGGTTCGGGCCGCCTCCTTGAGCACATATTTACCGCCATGGTTCACTTTCAGTTCGGCGGGAATCCGGGCGGCAAATTCCACCAGCTCATGATCCAGAAAGGGAACACGGGCTTCCAGTCCCCAGGCCATGGTCATGTTGTCCACACGTTTGACCGGGTCGTCGGTCAACATCACCGTGGTGTCGATCCGCAGGGCGCGGTCGATCGTGGATTGTGCGCCGGGCCGGGAAAAGTGGCGGCGGACGAAATCGAGGCTGTGATCCTCGCCCACGAAGCGTTCGTCGACTGCGGCGGCATATTCGGTATGCGGGCGGTCGAAAAAATGACCGACGTAATCGAAAACCCCATCGCGACTTTTCATCATCGGCGGGTACCAGTGATACCCACCGAAGATTTCATCGGCGCCCTGGCCGCTTTGAACGACCTTGACATGCCGGGATACGGCCTGGCTGAGCAGATAAAAACCGATGCAGTCGTGGCTGACCATGGGTTCGCTCATGGAGCGGATGCAACTGTCCAGAGCAGGCAGCACCTGTCCGTCCTGCGCTTCGATTTTGTGATGGTCGGTGCCGTAATGACGGGCAATGATGTCCGAATAGAAAAATTCGTTGCCCGCTTCATCGTTGACATCCTTAAAACCAATGGAAAAGGTGTTGATATTCCACTGACCCAGTTCAGCCAGCAGGCCCACAACCAGGCTGGAGTCGAGTCCTCCGGAGAGCAGCACGCCGACGGGGACATCGGCGGTGAGTCTTCGCTTGATGGCCTTGCGCAGATAAACCAGCAGCAGTTCCGCCCATTCCTCCAAGCCGTATTCCCGTTCGTCGGCTTTGGGGGTGAAATCCAGGGTCCAGTATTCCTTTTCATGAACGCCGCCGTCAGGGTCCACGGTCAGCGTCGTGCCAGGCTCCAGTTTTTTGACGCTCTCGAGAATCGTATGGGGTGCCGGCACCACCGAATGAAAGGTCATGTAATGGTGCAGGGCCACAGGGTCGATGGCGGTGTCGATATCGTCGTAAACCAGCAGCGCCGGCAAGGAAGAGGCGAAACGAAAGGCGCTGCCCGTCTGGTTGTAGTACAGCGGTTTGATGCCCAGCCGGTCCCTGGCGATGAATGCTTTGCCGCTGTCCCGGTGGACAATGGCAAAGGCGAACATGCCGTTGAAGCGTCTGACGCAGTCTTCTCCCCAGGCGTGATAGGCCTTGATGATGACTTCGGTGTCGCCCTGGGAGAAGAAGCAGTAGCCTTTATCTTCCAGTTCCTTGCGTAGCTCCGGGTAGTTATAGATCGCGCCGTTGAATACGATGGACAGCCCCAGGGCGTTGTCCACCATGGGCTGGTGGGCGCGTTCGCTCAGGTCGATGATCTTCAACCGACGGTGTCCGATGGCGTTGCCGCCGTGGACATGCAGGCCCAATGCATCGGGTCCGCGTTTTTTCAGGGCCTCCGTCATTTCGAAGACCGAAGCGACATCGGACGGGTGGCCGTTAAAGCTGATCTGGCCGCAAATTCCACACATGGCTTCAGGGTCCTCCTTCAGTTTTTTCTCTGTTCCGTATAATCCCGGGAATCATATGAAATTGCCAAAAGATGCCGGCAATCCGCTGACGGGATTCAACGTCGAATATACCAAAGCGGTACGGTGTTCATATGGGGGGTTCTGTGTATACGGGTTTCATGCAGGCTGTATTGACGCCGCAGTCTGTTCCGGTGCCGTGTTTCGGGAGCTATGGTTGAGGTAAAGCGTCTGGGTGGGGTAGGCGAACCGGATCTGCCGTTCTTCGAACTGCCGGTAGATTTCCAGATTGATGGCCTGCTGGATGTCCATGTAGACATTGTAATCCGGTGAAAGCACATAATAGACCGTTTCGAAGGTGAGCGCGAAGTTCCCGTAGCCCTGGAAATGCGCGCGGTCGAATCGCACGTGATCCTGGTCTTCGATGATTTTACGGATCAATTCGGGGATCGCCTTCAACGCTTCATAATCCGTCTGATAGACGACGCCGATGGAGAAAACCACCCGTCGCTCGGCCATGCGTTTGTAATTGCGGATGCGGCTTTTGAGAAGATCGCTGTTGGAAAAGACGAGCTGTTCGCCGGACAGGCTGCGAATGCGGGTGGTTTTCAAACCGATGTATTCGATGCTGCCCATGTGCGTATCGACGATGATGAAATCCCCGATCACAAACGGCTTGTCCAGCAAAATGGAAAGGGAGGCGAAGATGTCCCCCAGGATATTCTGCAGCGCCATGGCGACGGCAATACCGCCGATGCCCAGGCTGGCCACCAGGGTGGTGATCTTGACGCCGGGGACATTGTCCAGGGCCAGCAGCACGGCAACGGCAAACAGCACCGCCCGTGAGACGAAGGTCAGGGCGCGCAGGGTGGTAATGCGTTCGCCGGTATCGTGCACGTATTTTTTCTGATAGCGTTTGTACCAGAAGGTGATGAGTACATTTAGGGACCGGGTGATCTGCAGGATCACCGCGATCGTTGCGATGGCGGGGACCCAGATACTCCACTTTTTGGGGATATCCAGCCCCTGAATGCCGATATAGGCAAAAAGCACCGCCACAATGGGCATGGAAACGCTTTTGACAATCGCGGCGATCAGGGCATTGACATCGTCGTCACGCTCCTGGTCGCGTCTGAAGAGATGGCGTACGAGAAAATCCCGAATGAGTTTGACGGTCAGCAGCAGGCCGACGGCAATGCCGACGGCAATCAGCCAGGTTTCGACCGAATTGGACCATAGTTTGGTGTCGAGGATGTTTTTGATGTCCAGCATGGGCGCCTCAAGAAAGTACCGATTTCAGCCAAGCGGCGGTCTCGGGAAAGAAGTGGACTACGCCTTCGATGACCCCGGCAGCGTAGTTGCCATTCATTTGGCCCCATCCGCCTCTGGCCGGATAGAGTTGGTCCGCCATACCGTTTTGCGACAGTCGCTCCAACGCCGTCTGCCGTAAACTTTTGGAGGCGTTGTTCACCAGGATTGCCGGGAGCCCGCTGGTCAGCACATCCAGGTCATTGCCGCTGTCACCGGCAAAAACGACCCTGGATTCATTGAGCCGTTCCTCCGCCATTAGAAAACGGATGGCCTCGAGCTTGTTGGCCCGCCGTGGAAGAATGTCCAGCAGTCCGCATCGGGCCTCCTCGTCACGGCTCCAGATGACATTGGCCACGATGCCGCGGTCCTCCAGAATGCCGGCGATCTTATCCTCTAACTGTTGGGTGCCATTCGAAAAACTTGTGAAGTAACTGACTTTATATCGATTCTGTTTTTCCGGCGGCTGAAGGCGAAAATCGTCGATCTCCAGATCCTTCAACATCCGGACGATGTCGTCGTGGCCGCTTCCGCGCCAGTTTTGTCCGATCTCCTCCTGCCATACCGAATTGGCCAGCCATCGGCCGCCGATAACCCGATACATCGTGGTGCCCACATCGCCGATGACGAAGTCGGGTTCGGGAAGCTCATATTCCTTGATGGCCTGATCGACGAGCCTTTTATCGCGCCCGCTGACGTAGGCCAGCCTGAGTTTCGGATGGGCGGTCAGGTGAGCCAACACCTTCCGCGCCTGCGGAGATTCCGGCTCGGCGCCATTGGGGATCAGTGTCCGGTCCAAATCACTGGCTAGTAGAAGTGTCTTCATGGCATATCCGTAAGTTATAGACTTTTGACTTCCGGTTGCATCAATATCATCCGGATTCATTTTTGAGGATGTTGCTCGATGACTTCATCGCACCGATGAAAATCTACATAAATCGTGAGGCTTCAACCATGGGGGGACAACCCCATTATTTCATGCGACAGGCCCTATTATTGGGTGCCTATCCTTTTGCGGGCGGTCGTGGATGCGCACTCTGGTATTGGCATGGGTTTACTAAATCGAAATTGTAATTTAAGATTAAAAAACAAGACAACATGCGAGGTGGATCATGCATGAAGCCCGATTTTTCGAAAAACTGGAAGATGACAAGGTCAAGTGTCACCTCTGCGCCCACGAGTGCACCATCGATCCGGGCAAGCGGGGAATCTGCGCGGTGCGCGAAAACCGCGAAGGAACTCTGTATTCGCTGGTCTACGGCCGTTTGATCTCCGGAAACGCAGACCCCATCGAGAAAAAACCGCTGTTCCATTTTCTGCCCGGCACGCGCTCCTATTCCATCGCTACCGTAGGGTGCAACCTGCAGTGTCAGCACTGCCAGAACGCCGATATTTCACAATACCCGCATTCCCACGACGGAGACATTACCGGTACAAACCTGACGCCTGCCCAGGTCGTTGCCAAGGCTGTCGCCAGCGGCTCGGCCTCCATCGCCTACACCTACACCGAGCCGACGATCTTTGCCGAGTTTGCCTGGGACACCGCCCGGCTGGCCCGTGAAAAAGGCCTGCGCAATGTTTTCGTCTCCAACGGATTTATGACCGAGGCTTCGGCAACCGCCATGGCCGATGTCCTCGATGGGGATAACATCGACCTGAAAAGCTTTTCGGACCGCTTCTACCGCAAGGTCTGCAAAGCCAGACTCCAGCCGGTGCTGGACACCATCACACGTATGAAGAAGCTGGGCGTGTGGGTTGAAGTGACGACCCTGCTCATCCCGGGCCTGAACGATTCTGACGAGGAATTGCACGACATTGCCCAGTTCCTGCATGCCACGGGACCGGAAATTCCCTGGCATGTGACCGCTTTTTATCCCACCTACAAGCTGCTCGACCGACCGCCCACGCCGCTGGCAACCCTGCGTCGCGCCAGGGAAATCGGACTTGCGGCCGGTCTGCGCTACGTCTATACCGGCAATATCTCCGGCGATCCGGGGGAGAATACTTTTTGTCCGGGCTGCGACCGTCTGCTTATCGAACGCAGCGGATTTTCCATTCGGCAAAACCGCATCGCCGATGGCGCCTGCCCCGAATGCGGCGCCCGCGTGGACGGTGTCTGGCGGTAAGGACCGGTACGTCGCCTATCGGCCGAGCACCGGCCAGAGAAAGAACTCCTCATGGGGTTTGAACCCCACACCGACCTGGCCGTCGCGGGTATACAGGGTCCAGGCGTAGCGAGGTTCATAGACGCTGGTGGTCGAGGACCAGTAGGCATCCTGGATCTCGGTAAAGGGATGGCCGGCGGGAAGGGCAGGGGTATGGGCATCGAGTGCCACCAGGCTTTCCAGTTCCCGGATATTGGGCAGCCGCCATTCGTGGTCTTTTTCCGATCCGGGCCCGCTGAGGGATTTTACCGCCGAAAGGGCGTCCTGCCAGTTCAGGCGACGACCGACCGGGTTGGCGTTCCTGCTCCAGATCAATCCGGTTTTTGTGTCGTAAACACAGTCGCCGTCGATCAAGAACCGGTCGCCATGGCTATGTTTATTTCGTTCCTGTGCCTTGGCCCCCGGGCATACCGGCCAGAGCAGGTATGAGCCCTGCTTCATGCCCCTGTGGACGCGGCCGCCGCCCAGATGGACATACCAGGCCTGATCGGGAAGGCGGCAGCAACTGTCCCGGGTCCAGTAGTAGCCGTTGAAGATATTCTCGAAGGGATGATTCTCCCCAATGGCCGGATTGATGTGCTGGTGGCTGATCAGTGAAAAGAGAAGATCCCGGGACGGAAGCTGCCAGTCGCCATAGCCATGCGTGCGGCGGTCCCGCATTTTCGCGACGGTGGCCAGGGCTTCATGCCAGGTCTGTGGAAATCCGTCCGGATTGGCGTCCCGGGCCCAGATCACTCCGGTGAGCCTGTCCTCGACCACACGGTTTTTGGGTGAGAACCGCTGGTCGCGCATGCGTTGATGCACTTTCCCGACCGATGCGTCCTGGCCGGTGCCGCTGCAATCGATATGCTGACCGTCTTGCGTGTAGCAGCGAACCTGATCGGTCTCCAGAAGATCGTGATGCATATCCGCCCATCCTTTCCGTCGGTTACTGGTCAAAGGCAATGAACGGCTTCGATTCGATATAACCGCCGTCGTTGAGCATTTCGTGGTTCTCGACGTCCGGTGCGAAACCAAAGGTATCCACGCCTTCTCCGAAAACCCCGGGAAGGGAGTGGCTGACCGAAGCGGGAAACGCGCCCGCGGAAAATTGCATCCGCGTGATGATCGGTTTGGTGGGAACCTGCTCGAACCTCAGGATTTCCTCGATGTACACGTTGACGATGTTGACCATCTCTTTGGCACTGGTTTTCATTTTTTTGATATGATCTTCGAATTGCGAGACGGCATCGTCGGGATTTTCTGCATCCACGATGCAGGTCAGATACCCGTGCCGCTGTCTGTCGTCGTTATCGATTTCGTCGAAAGAAAAATGGCCGATAAAGAGCATGGTTGCCTCCCTTTGGGTTGGCTGGTTAAGTGTCGAAAAACGATCCTATTAAAGATTGACGCTGCATGGAAAGTAGCGACAGGCCCTAAATGGTTGCTGGGGAGACCCTATTTTTCATGCAAGGAAACCGCTTCGCGGATGTTATAAGGAAAGCCCTTGAAAACCCCGTCTCGCCAACAATTCATCGCTTTTTTTCGCCGCTTGCCTCGATGGGTGGTCCCGCTTATAATAGTGCTGTTGTTCGGGCGGTTTGTCCTGTTTTTGTTGTTTCACCTGTGGTCGTAATTTTTTTCAGGATATTAGGAACCACCCGAGAACCTGGGTCGGCGATGCCGGCACGTTTGCGTTGAAAGGAAGCGGCCATGTCTACAAAAACAGTTTTTCTCGAGACCGTCAAATCGAGATTGGCGGCTCTGAAAGCCGATGCGGATCTCCTGCAGTCAAAGGCAGGGCGGATTGGCAATAAAGAGTTGCGCCAGTATACAAGGACCATTCAAGAGATCCTCGCAAAGATTCAGCAGGTCGAAAAACGGTTCACGACGAGCAGTAAGGCGAACGTGGACACTTGGCCGGCCCTGAAGCGGAAGACAGAAGATGCCTTTATCCAAATCGAAGCGCTTGTAAAAAAGGCCAAAGAGACGTATCTGCATTAATTGGATGGGCACGATCTACCCACTATCTGATGTTTTAATCAATGCCTGCCCCCATTTCCTCGTCGGCGTCCTTTTCCTATAGTATATGTCGCCACCTTGAAGCGTTCCATAATGGGAGGATCCATCGAAATCGATGGGATCAGCCTGCCTCGAGCATTCGGAATGCCCCCGATCTCGATGGTCGCTTAACCACAGGAACGCTTTTTAATCCTCGACAACTGGTAAAGGAGGTTAACGATGTCCAAAAGAGACCTTTTTGTCGAAAATCTAAAACGCAAGCTGGACGGATGGAATGCCGAACTGGACAGACTGGAAGCCAAAGCCGATGCCATCGATGCCCAAAGCCGGGAACGCTACCGAACCACCGTACAGGAAGTGAAAGAGCAGGTTCAGCAGTTGGAAAATAAATACCTGGTGCTGAAGAATTCTACGGCGGATGCGTGGCAGGATTTGAAGTCCGGGTTTGAACTCGCCTGGCAGGATTTCGAGGCCGGCGCCAAAGCGGCCTTGAAAAAAGTGACCGGAAATAAATATTGACGACTCCTGTTACCGCTAAAGGATATTCTCAGTGGAAAATTTACTGGATCCTTCGAAGAACTGTTATCGGCAGGTAAAGGCCCGTCGTGCCGCCTTCATTGTCGATGGCGAGGCCTATTTCCGTGCGATCCATGAATCGCTCCGAAAGGCTCGCCACAGCATTTTCATCGTCGGGTGGGACCTGCACAGCGACCTGCGTCTGGTTCGCGGAGAGGGTCGTGGCGGCTGGCCGTCCCGTCTCGGAGCGTTTCTCGGTCACCTGGTCTCCGAGAAAAAGGGGCTTCACGTCTATTTGCTGAATTGGGATTTTGCCATGATTTATGCCCTGGAACGTGAGTTTTTCCCGCGGTACAAACTCAAGTGGCGAACCCACAAACGCATCCATTTCCGCCTGGACGGCAACCATCCCGTCGGGGCCTCCCAGCACCAGAAGATCGTTGTGGTCGACGATGCCGTCGCTTTTGCCGGCGGATTGGATCTGAGTAAATGGCGCTGGGACACATCGGCCCATCGGCCAGACGATGAACGCCGTGTGGATCCGGACGGCAATCCCTATCCCCCCTTCCACGATGTTCAGATGGTTGTGGATGGACCGGCCGCAGCAACCCTGGGCGAACTGGTGAGAAAAAGGTGGTCTGACGCCAAGGGCGAATCCCCGGTTGCCGCGCAGACGAACCCTTCGCACGATCCATGGCCTTCCAGCATCGATCCGGATTTCGAACCGGTGCAGGTGGCGGTGGCCCGGACCCTTCCGACCTATGAAAACAGGCGGGGCGTGCGTGAAGTGGAGCATCTTTATCTGGACAGCATCGCGTCCGCCCGGCAATTCATTTACATCGAGAACCAATATTTAAGCTCCCATCGCATCGGCCAGGCCCTGAAACAGCGCCTGGCGGAATCCGACGGCCCCGAGATCGTCATCGTTCTGCCGGAAAAAACCGGTGGGTGGCTCGAACAGCACACCATGGATGTGCTGCGGGGCCGGATTCTGCGCGAACTGCGGAAAGCCGACCGATACGACCGCCTGCGCACCTATTACCCGCGGCTGGCCGAAAATCCCCACTGCGTCTTGATGGTGCATGCCAAAGTCATGGTGATCGACGACACGTTCGTACGGGTGGGATCTTCCAATCTCAGCAACCGCTCCATGGGGCTCGACTCGGAATGCGATCTGGCCATCGCCGCCGGAACCGAAGAATCGGTTCGTTCGACCATCGTCCGCTTTCGTAACCGGCTGCTCGCCGAACATCTGGGCATCGACGGCAATCGCGTGGCCGATGCCGTCGAGAAGAACGCATCGCTGATCCAGGCGGTCGAATCGTTGCGCGATGGTGAACGCACCCTGGTGCCGTTGCCCGGCGAAGTGCCCCCTGAAGTCGACGAATGGGTTCCCGAGTCGGAGCTGCTGGACCCGGAAAAACCGGTGGAACCGGAGGAATTCCTCGACTATGTGGTGCGTCCCGAGCAGCAATCCCTGGCCTACCGTCATCTGCTCAAAATTGTTCTGATGATTTTCGGGGTCCTCCTGCTGGCGGGTCTGTGGCGCTGGACGCCGGCCGGAGAGTGGCTGGATGTCGCTTCTGCGAAAGCGGCCGCCGAGTGGATTCGCCGGCAGCCCATGTCTCCTCTTCTGGTGGTCGGCGGATACATCGTCGGCGGCCTAGTCGTTTTTCCCGTGACCCTGATGGTGATCGCCACCGTGCTGGTGTTCGGCCCCTGGTGGGGCTTTTTCTACGCCCTGATCGGATCTGAGTTGAGCGCCCTTGCCCTGTTCTGGATCGGACGGCTGATGGGCCAGAACACCGTTCGACGTTTCGCCGGCAGCCTGATCAACCGCCTCAGTCAAAAACTGTCCGAATCGGGTGTGATGACCGTGATCACCTTGCGAATCGTTCCCGTGGCTCCGTTTTCGGTCATCAACCTGATCGCCGGTGTTTCCGATATCCAGTTGAAGGATTTTACCCTCGGCACCCTGGTGGGAATGGTTCCCGGCGTCATGGCCATCGTTTTACTGGCCGACCGCATTTCGGCTTCTCTGCAAACACCGGATCTGGGGCGTTTTACCGCCCTGGCGGTGGCGGTGCTGGTGGTCGTGTTCGGCCTCGTCCGGCTTCGTCGATGGGTCGATGGCAGGCGCGGTCGGCGGACGAAAGAGAAGGCTGACTGAATGCGTCTGCGCGTTGCCACGTACAACATTCACCGCTGCATCGGTCGTGACGGCTTCGAAGACCCGGATCGGATCGCCGATGTGCTGCGCCGTATCCATGGCGATGTGATCGCCCTGCAGGAAGTGGCGTACGACATCACCGGGCCGGTAAAAATCCTCGAAGACCTGGCCCGGTCAACAGGCACCGAGGTGATCGCAGGACCGACGCTGCTGGAAGAAAAGGGGCAATACGGCAATGCCTTGCTGACACGCATCCGACCTGTCGGGGTCCGGCGCCTGAATATCAGTGTGCCGGGCAGGGAACCGCGCGGTGCTCTGGCGATGGAACTGGGGATCGGCGGTCGCACGGTCCGTATTGCGGCGACCCATCTCGGTCTTCGTCCCGGAGAGCGGCGCTTCCAGGTTCGACGGTTGTTGACGCTTCTCGATCCGAAAGCGGCTGACGTGACGATCGTTCTGGGCGATTTCAACGAGTGGTACCTCTGGGCGCGGCCGCTGCGATGGCTGACCCGCCGATTGGGTGCCTTGCCGGCGCTTCCCACATTTCCCAGCCACCGCCCGTTGCTGGCCCTGGATCGCATCTGGGTGCACCCCCCTGAAAGCGTCATCCGGTTGCGCCTTCACTGCAGCAAGAAGGCGGCCATGGCGTCGGATCACCTGCCGCTGGTCGCCGACCTTCGCATATAAAATGGGAAAGTTCAGATCACCTGCAGCGTAAAGCCCCTTTTTCCGTTTTGCGCTTCTTTTACCCGCTACCTTTTTGGTGAATACACTATAGGCCCCATGGCAACCACTGGCGGCATGCCTTATTTTTTAAATGTTATGCTGTCATATTAGAATTCAGTTGGGTGATTTTCAAAACGTGAGCATCGGAGTCCTCCCGCGATGGCATCGTTTTTCAAAGATTGTCGCAGCTGCAGAAAGGAGTGTTCCATGAAACCATCGAAACAGCGCGTTGCCCTGGTTACCGGGGCCAACCGTGGAATCGGGTTTGCTGTCGCCGAACGGCTGGCTCAAAGCGAATATACCGTGATCCTGGGTGCACGGGATGAGGATAAAGGGGCGCAGGCGCGCAGTGCGCTTGAGGTGCATGGACGGGATGTTCACGATGTGCCTCTCGACGTAACGGAAGCGACCTCGATCCAGGCCGCCCTGGGCAAAATCAAAGACGTGTTCGGTCGACTGGATGTGTTGGTCAACAACGCCGGTATCCAGATCGATGGCGAAACCACCATCCTGGAACTGGCGCAGGTGACGCTGCAAAATACTTTAGAGACCAATGTCTACGGTCCGCTTCTGTTGAGTCAGGCCTGCATCCCTTTCATGAAGGCGAACGGGTACGGCCGCATCGTCAACATATCCAGTACGCTGGGAGCCTTGAGCGATATTGCCAATCCGGAATCGCCATACACCGGCGTCGATTCCCCGGCCTACCGCATGTCCAAGACCCTGCTCAATGCCATGACGGTCCTGCTGGCCAAGGAACTGCGAGGCAGCAACATCCTGGTCAATTCCGTCTGTCCCGGCTGGGTTCGAACGGACATGGGCGGCCCCCGGGCGCCCCTTTCCGCGGAGGCGGCAGCCGAAACTCCGGTATGGCTGGCGACCCTGCCCGATGGGGGACCGACCGGCGGCTTTTTCAGGGACCGCCAGCCCATTCCCTGGTAGGTTTCAGGTTGCCGGCATGGCAGTTGTCGGGCAATCGATGGCAAATCTTTTTCAGGGGGGAACATGGCTCAGAAAAATCCACTTATCGGCAGGTGGCAATCCAACAAATCAGAAACGATTCAAGAAATGAAAGGGTGTGGTGAGTATACGACCCGTCAAATCTCCTCGATAACATCGAAGGTTCCTTTTGGTGAGTTGTCGTTGACGATCAATGCAGATACGATTACCTCATTTTTTCAAGGTTTCGTCGATATCGATAAATACAAGCTCCTGGACGTCGAACAAGATTTGGTCAGGATCGAGTTTCATAATAAGCTGAGTGAAGAAGATGAGATCATGCCAATTCAGGTCCGGGGCAGCAGAATGTGGATGCCTTCTTCCTTGGTTAATTTTAGAGAAGTCTTTGATCGAAGACACCCCGCTTGAGTTGCCTGCAACCCCTCGGATTGGTTTTTTACGCCGCAGAGCACCGGCGATCATCAGCCCCCTCTCTCCTTTCGAATGGTGCGTTTTTTTCGAACCACGATGGTTTGCCTGCCTTGCCATCGAAGATTATGGGCGCTTCACCCCATATACACAGCGCGATGAAATGAATTATACTGCTCCGAGTTGAATGGCTCAGGAGGTAAATCGATGCATGCTCCATTTGGCAAAACGGTTTCCACGCTCAAGAAGGTCCGGAAACTGCAAACCGCCGCCGGCCCGGGTGACAGCATGGCCATTCTGGTGAATGCCGATCCGGACGCGCTGGCATGCTCCCTGGCGCTCAAACGTCTCTTCTGGCGCAAGGTGCAGCCCATCCACATTTTTCGTACCAACCGCATCGATCGGGCCGACAATCTTGCCTTCGTCAGGCTGCTCGCTATTCACAGCCGCCATATCCAGCGGTTCAAAAGATCCGCCTACCGCAAATTGGCGCTGGTGGACTCCCAGCCCGCGCACCACAAGCGGTTTGCGGCCATTGATTTTGACATCATCATCGATCACCACCCGCGGACCGAAGGACTCGACGCGCGCTTCATCGACATCCGGGAAGAATACGGGGCCGCCGCTACCCTGTTGACCGAATACCTCAGGGCCGCCAGGATCAAACCCTCTTCGCGCATCGCAACGGCCCTGTTTTACGCCATCAAAACCGATACCGACAATTTTATCCGACCGACCGTGGCTCGGGACATGATTGCCTTCCGCTACCTCTACGACTATGCCGATCTGAATATCGTCAAAAAAATCGAGTCCTCCGAAATTACCCGAAAGACGCTGTCCCGTTTTCAAAAGGCCCTGCAACGCCTCCGTTTTGTCAATCAAATCGCAACTGTTCACATGGGGCAGGTCAACAATCCCGACACCCTTGTCCAGATCGCCGATTTTTTCTTCAAGATGGCCGAGGCCTCTGGCAGTGTTGCCTCGGGAATCAGCGGCAGCCGGCTCATCGTCGTCATCCGCAACGCCGAACTTCGGCACAACGCCGGTAAAATGGCCCGGGATCTTTTTGGCGATGTAGGTTCCGCCGGTGGCCACAAGGACTCCGCCAGGGCTGAAATTCCCTTGAATCGCCTTGATTGCGGTTCAGACCGGGACTCAGACTGCCGCCAATTTGTTTTCGATCGCATCAAAACGGTATCCTGGGAAGGCCGCTGATATTCTTTTTATATCTCTTCCCAAAAGGGAGCCGCAAAAATTCGGCACCCGTTTGCTGCACGCAGAGACAACGGAGGAAAGAATACACTTGCCTGAAGCTTGAATTACGGTGCGTCCCCCATTCCCTTTGTCTTGAATGCAGGCTAAATTGATCCGCATCTGTTTTACTTGTGAGAACTTATTATACATGAACAGATCGCGTAAACATGAACGAAGAAAGGAGAGTCTTATGCAGGAGAAAGAAAAATACAGAGCGGAAATCGATGCCAGACTGGTTCAATTCGGTGAGACCCTGCTCGAGCTTAAAACCAAGAAAAAAACTCAGGGATTCGGTGCAGCCCACCCTGGATCTCGATACCACGGAAAACAAACACAAGGAGGCGGCCGCCAAGGTTACGGCCTTGGATGCCTCTGACGGTGAGAATTGGAAGCACTTGAAATCTGACCTGGACAGCCTCATGATCGATATCGAAAAGGATTTGAGGCAGGCCCTGGCTTATTTCGGATAAAGCGTGGCGGATGGGTTTCCGTTTGCGAGAAGGGGCCTCACCCGCCCACCATCCCAATTTTTTTAAAATATAAAGGAGGCGACATGGAAAGAAAACAGGTCATGGCCATGTTCAACAAAGAGACACGCATCGGAGCATTGGCCACAGCCAATAAGCAGGGAGAGGTGAATGCGGCCGTTTTCGGTTCGCCCCGCATGATCGATGAAGATACCGTGATTATGGCCATCGGCGATAACCGCTCCTACCGGAACCTTCAGGAAAACCCCAAGGCCAGTTTCATCGTGGTCGAGCCGGGGCAGGCCCCTGCAACATGGAAGGGGGTTCGGCTGTACCTGGAGGTCGATTCGATGGAACGCTACGGTGAATTGCTGGATTCATTTCGGGAAAAGATCCGTGAACTTGCCGGAGACCGCTCCGCCAATGCGATTGTGGCGGCGATCCGTTTCAAAGTGACCGAGGTGCGTCCGCTGATTGCACCGGGAGGTTGACGGTTGACCCCCTGAAATATAAAGGGGGCAATCGTGGGAAGGTATATGATCGCTGCTTATCCGTCCGGGCTTTTTTCAGGTCAACGCCAAAGTCCCAGCGCCGCATCCAGGCCGGATGGGCCAGGCTTTTCCATGAATCGTTCGGCAAACGTCCCGCCGCCATTCAACGCCAGTTGGGTTTGCACCGTTTGTGCGCCCCCTTCGAAGGCATTCTGGACGGCAATGCGGCCGACAAAGCGGTTGGCCACCCCACCTTTGAGAAGGGCCCGGCCGTTGGTCACGGTTACGGTGATTCGATCGCTGTCTACATAGGGGCTCCAGAACAATTCATCTTCAATTGCCGACTTGATGTCGCTGTCTTTTTCGCTTGCCGTTTTCTCATCCGGTTGGACTTTTATGCGGTTTTCGACGGTGAGCACCCCGTCGATCTGGGAGGCGATATTCTCCGCCCGGATTTTCTGCCCCATGGTTTTCACCGAGCCAGAAAGGCGCACATGGTTGTCTGCCACGTCGACACCGAGATCGAGGGGATGCAATTCGGCATCGCGCTTAAAAACGTCCCGGATCATACTTTCGACTTCCGCGTCGGTGGGAAAGGCCCGATAACGCAGGTGGAGCTGGTTGTCCACCTTCCAGACCCCGGTGGTATTGAGAGCGTCCGCCTCGGCCGCCCGTTTGGCATACAAGGTGTCCACAACACCGGACAGGGTGACGACGCCGTTGATTACAGACACGTCGGGGTTGGCCGCGTTCACCCGTGGATCCATGAGAAGGGCGTCCTCCACTGCCTTCAAAATCGTCTGGTCGGACTGTTGGATATAGGGAGAAGGGCGCTGCATAGTTTCCTTTTGAGGCCATTTTGCGATCAGCTGGCGATCCTCCACGGCAACCACACCGGCCACCCAGGCATTTTCGGCGGCGCGGCGTTTTTCCGCGGCAGTTCTAACGTATCCTTCCAAGCGCACCCTGCCACCGGTCACCGCCACATCGATGCCTGATGCATCGACATACAGATCGGATTGCAGACGTTTCATTATGTCCATTTGAATCGTCTTGTCGTCTCTGTGTCGCCCGGGGATGACCACGATTTGATTTACGATCTTCGTTGCACCCCTGACAGACATGGCCCTGCGTTCGGCCAGCCGGCTGCGCACCCAGGAATCCACCGTGCCCTGCAGGGTCACGACACCCTTTTCGACGGCAACCGTGTTCTCCCCGATCCCCAGGGATGCGGAGCGCGCCAAGGCGGCGCGGACATCGCGAGCGACAGCGTCGTCTTCTCGCAGGGCAGGTACAACGCGGGTGTCGTCGATCACCGCACGCACTCCTCTGACGCTCTCGGCGATGCGCGCTATCTGGTTTTTTTGCAGCAGGTTGTCTGTGGAACCGGACAGCATGACGACGCCGTCGTTCACATGAATCTCGACGTTTTCGGCCGAAACAGCGGTTTCAGCGGCAAGATAGCGCTGGATGACGCCGCGGATCTTGCCGTCATCAATGGGCGGTGCCGCCGCTGCCGCCTGCGCCAGAAAAACCGTTGTCAGAAAGACCGTCAGAAGCATGCGGACAGCCCCACCTTTCCTGCTGTGTGTTCGACACCTTCGGGTTGTGGGAAAAAATCTTTTTGGACCAGATGGTTGAATCATCGGCATTCTCCTTTCCTGCCCCGGCGGCCAACCGGGAAAAGCAAATCCGGTTTGGGTCGTAAGGCCGGGCAATCGTCCCACGAAGCGACGGGTAGTATTCTCATGATGATTCTTACAATAGCGTCCCGACGGCATCGGTATAAATAGGGGAGTCACGGTATTTGGCTGCCAAGACCGGCTTATTCCGCGGCCGTCGAGGTGCCTTGAACGGCTTTTCCATCCTCGTAAAAAGGCAACTACTTGATGAACCCGTAAAAAGTACCAGATTCGTCATGCCGGACTTGATCCGGCATCCAGAACCAACTGAAATTGCTGGATTCCGGCTTACGCCGGAACGACGAAAAGATGAAAATTTCGACTTTTTACGAGACGGTCAACTACTGGCGGTTTTGGCCTTTAATGGGGGATTCCCGTTATTGGCCGACTGACTGCCGGATGGTATAATCTCACCATAATCCAGTTTGACAAAGAATGGGAGGCGTCCTCATTTCAACCATTAGAGAAAGGAGCGCATCAGATGAAAAATATCGCCAAAATCCTTTGTCCCGTAGACTTCAGCGAACCTTCCCATGCGGCCCTGGATTCGGCCGTAGACCTGGCAGAGCGCTATTCCTCCGAAATTATCCTGTTCCACGCCATCAGCCAGATCGATCCGACACCGACTCCCTCCTACACCATGACCAACCATCTCATGGATCAGGTTCACCTGTTTCTGCAGGAGATGACGGAGAACGCGCACAAGGCCTTGAAAGACTTGATCGACAACCATATCGCCGGCCGGGTGGCATCGAGGCAGTTGGTGGAAATCGGTGACCCGGCAACCAGCATCGTCAACGCGGCCAAAGAGGAGAAAGTGGACCTGATCGTCATCGCCACCCATGGCAGAAGCGGAATCAAGGGATTTTTCTTTGGATCCGTCGCCGAAAAAGTGGTGCGGACCGCCGAATGTCCAGTGCTGACAACGAGACTGCAATCCGACTGATGCCTCCGGCCAGAAAACCGCCGGCGGAAGGCTTTGAACCCGTCCCGTCGAAAACCCATGGCAAGCGGTTCCCCTTATTAAAAGGCTGCAAAGGTTGCTCCCAATATCGGCCCCGACGAAAACAATTAGGGTCTATACCCCATTGCTCAACTGGGATGTCTTCTATAACGTTGTAGGACAAGGGATAAAACCACTTGGTGAGAACAGCCATGTCAAGCCGTCAAAAGATTTTGATTCTCGACCCCTCTCCGATCTTTCGTAATACACTGAAAGAGGTGATCCAGACCACGCAGCCCCATGTGGATATCGACGAGGCCGGTGATGCCGAACAGGCCGAGAATATTCTCAGCCAACGACCCGTGGACGCGGTGTTTCTGGATATCGCCCTTCCCGGAAACAACGGTATCCCATTTATCGGCCGAATCAAGCGCCTGGTTCCACGGGCCTGCATTGTCGTCTTGAGCAGCCATGATTCGGCCGAGTACAAGGAAGCCTCGATTCAAAAAGGGGCCGATTATTTTATTTCCAAGGATCGCTCCGGCGGGTTGCGTCTGCTCGATGT
Source organism: Desulfosarcina widdelii (assembly GCF_009688965.1). Taxonomy (GTDB): domain Bacteria; phylum Desulfobacterota; class Desulfobacteria; order Desulfobacterales; family Desulfosarcinaceae; genus Desulfosarcina; species Desulfosarcina widdelii. Next base: position 6,048,676 of record NZ_AP021875.1, read on the forward strand.
CATCGATGAAGCCATTCGAGGACGAGAGATCGCCTGATATTGCAATCCGTGGTTGGATCGGGTTTGCCATTCAACCTGATTTGGGTTAAACTACGTCATCTACCATTGTAAACGGCATTGCTTTTTTCCTCTACCGGTTTTTCGACCGAAATGTCAGCGAACCAAACATCGGAAGGGCAACCCATTGGACCGCAAGCATCATATTTTCATCGTCGAAGACCACCAGTTGTTTCGTGAAGGGCTTAAATCCATGCTGAACGGCCGGGAGGATTTCGAGGTCGTCGGGGAGGCGGAAGACGGCCTGGAAGCGGTGCGGAAAATTCGAAAGCTGAAGCCGGATCTGGTTTTGCTGGACCTTTCCATGCCCAAAATGGGCGGTATTTCCGTAATGAAAGAGGTCAAACGGGAATTGCCGGATACACGGATTCTGGCGTTGACCATTCACGAGTCCGACCAGTATGTTCTGGAAGCGTTCGAAGCCGGAACCGACGGCTACTGCATCAAGGACGCCAGCCGGCAGGAACTGATACTCGCGGTGGACAGTGTACTGGCGGGCAAAACGTACATCAGTCCGGGCATTTCGGGTCAGGTCATGGAAGGATATATCACCGGAAGGAAAAAAATGAAAAAGCACTCCCGCTGGGATACCGTTACTCAACGGGAGCGGGAGGTGCTGAAGTTGCTGGCCGAAGGTCATACCAATAACGAGATTGCCGATTTTCTCAGCATCAGCGTCAAAACGGTGGAAAAACACCGTGCCAATCTGATCGGAAAGCTCGATCTGCATAATGTCGCCCAGTTGACATCTTACGCCATCGAAAAAGGGCTCATAGAGCCGAAAACCTGAACAGTTCGAAGTGCCGCACTGGCATTCCAATGTCCTGGCAGGAAGTCTGCGTGGTGAAAACGTTCTTCCTTCCACCGGCTTGCCCTACCGGAGTAAAAGACCTGCTTATGCCCGAACCGATCCATCAAACTGTACCCGATGAGGGTGACGTCATCGATTTTAAAATCGAAGCCCCTTATTTTCAGGCACTTTACAACGCTCCCGTGCCGGTTCTCATTACCCGGGAGGACAGTCGGCTACTTTTGATCAACCGGGCCATTCAGGAGGCGACGGGGTTTTCAGTTAAAAATCTTGCGACGATTCGGGACTGGGTTGAAAGACTCCAGGTAAAGTGTACGGAGGGGAACGAGAATCCTTTCGCCGATCTTTTCGAACCGGAAGGAACATTGCGGCCCTCTCGCGTAACGGTCAGAACAAAAAGCGGCGAGACATTGATATGGGAGCTGTTCAATGCACCCCTGGGCCGTATGGCCGAGGGCCAGCGCCTGGTCATCACGATTGCCTCGGATGTAACCGAGAAGATCAATCACCAGCAGCATCTGGAAAATGTGATGGATCAACTCGAAAAGGAAGTGTCCAGACGGACCCGGGACCTGAATTTAACCATCGAGGCGCTGGAAAAGGAGATTGCCGAGAAAAATCGCATGAGCGATGCCTTGACCCTTTCCCGGGAACGATTGACACAGATGTCCCGACGCACCTTGCACGCGCTGGAAGCGGACCGACGAACGGTATCCAAAGAATTGCACGACAGCATCGGCGCCAGCCTTGCGGCCATCAAATTCAGCCTCGAAGAAAAAGAGATGAAACGGGATCATAACGATGGTCGGCTGGAAGATTCACTGGAACAGGAAATCGCTTATCTTCTATCGACAATTAAAGAGACCAAGCGTATTTCCGCCAACCTGCGCCCCACGACCCTCGACGACCTGGGACTGATGGCCACCATCCAGTGGTATCTGAGGCAGTTTCAGCGCATGTACGGTAATATCCGCGTCGATTATTCCGCAGCCATCACCGAAGACGATGTTCCCGAACCGATGAAAATCATCATCTACCGCATCATTCAGGAAGGGCTCAGCAATGCCGAAAAGCACAGCGAAGCTCAATCGGTTCGCCTGCGCATGGAATTCGCCGACGAAAGGCGATCCATTTCCCTGCTCATCGAGGATGACGGCCGGGGATTCGATGTGAAAAAGGCGATTTCCAAAACAGACCCTTTGAGCGGGTACGGTCTGACCGCCATGCGAGAACGCTGTGAGATCTTCGGCGGCTCCTTTCGCATCGAATCCCGGATGGGTGAGGGGACCCGGATCCATGCAATTCTTCCCGTAAAATGATACCGATCTAGTTTTTTTATAAGGAGAAAAACATGACATCTTTTTTCAATCGCATCGTGTTGTCCGCAAGATTGAATCCAGGCATTTATGAAGAGGTTGAAGCGGACCGGAGCGCCATGGGGCAAGCGATAGCCGTGGTGATCTTGTCCAGTGTGGCCGCCGGTATCGGCAGCCTGCGTTATGTGGGAACGTCAGGCCTTGTATTGGGGACGCTTTCCGCCTTGCTGGGCTGGTTCATTTGGGCGGGCATCACCTACTTCGTGGGCACCCGACTTTTGCCGGTGCCCGAAACACGCGCCGACTATAGCGAATTGCTACGTACCATTGGATTCGCCAGTTCTCCCGGGATCATCAGAATCCTGGGTTTCGTCCCCGGATTGATGAACACGGTCTTCTTCGTCGCCGGTATCTGGATGCTTCTGGCCATGGTGATCGCCGTTCGCCAGGCCCTGGATTACCAGAGCACCTGGCGGGCAGTGGGCGTTTGTCTGATCGGCTGGATCATCCAGGCAGTCGTGATCGCATTGTTCTTCAATTTTGCCGGTATTTCTCCGGTCGAACAAGGCGCTGTCTGAGGCGCCGTCCAATTATTAAACAGTCGAGAAGAGACAAACCCATTTTTTCAAAGGGAAAAGAGGAGCCCATGAAGCCTGTGGTGACCCTGCAACTGGAAGAAGACACCGTTCGATTCACACCCGATGGCAGCATCGCTGTTGTCGATGCCATTGGTGCATTGAGTCAATCCCCGCGTCCGGAAATGATCTGGAACGCCCTGAGGCGTGATCATCCGGAAGCTGCAAGTCTTTGTGCTGACTTCAAGTTTTCCGGCGATCAGGCCGCTTCGGTGGCTGATAGCGAAAGCTGAGAAGTGATTCAGGCGCTTCTTTTGGATCATCTGTTGGAGACCGATCCAGATTGATTCCGCTTTTTGCCCCTATTCATTGCCGGTAGGGATTCAGACGCGCAAGGTGCCTTCAAGGCTGCGATGAGGTTCCATATCATATGTTCCATCGTTTTCGTTGAGAAGTTCGACCCCGCCTTTCAGCCGAACATCGTTCCCGAAACGAATGTCTCCATCGATAGTCAAGGATTCGCACTCCAATAAGGACGGCGCCCCGCAGGGAAAGCGATACTCGAACTGGTCGATGGACTTGTAGTATGCCGGGTCCAGACGGATCTGCACGCGCCGGTCGGTTTTGCGCTTTGGGTTGGGAACCAGCCGGTACCGGCTGGTGAGTACGTAGTGATCCGAACGGAGGGCAAGCAGGTCGTTGGTGGATTTTACCGGGATGAAACGCCTACGGGGAACGCGAATCGCACCGACCTTGTCGAATACCGAAATCGCGGCGCCCACGGCCGTTTCCAGTTGGTAAACCGGCAGTGAATCCGGATCCCTGGGATCCAAAGTCTTGCGGTTGCGGATCATGGGCAGTCCCAGAATCCCTTTTTTGCGTGCCAGGATTTTTTTAAGGGCAGGCAGATGAATCCAGACATTGTTGGTGTTGAAGAACTTATGGCGCCGGATGTCCTGAAAAGTCCTGACGTCGGCTTCGGGTGTCTGGGCAATTTCGCGCAGCACCAGTCCGCCCGATTTCATTCTGGCCAGATGACCGCCCTTCTTGTCCGCGTCGGTGCGGTCGGCCGCCTCCATCATGAAGGACAAGCCGCTTTCAACGAAATATCCCAAAATGGCCGGATCCAGCACAGCTCCCAGATTGTCGGCATTGGATACGAATGCGTACGCGTAGCCGGCCTTGAGCAAACGGTCGAGCATGCCGCTGGACAGTAAGGCGGGATACAGATCCCCATGTCCCGGTGGACACCACTCCAGGTGCGGGTTGTCGGCGTGATGCATCGGCCCCAGGTCCCGTGCCGACACTTTGGGGATTTTGTGCTGCAGAAAATCCAGAGGGACCGGCTGCCTTTTCAAATGGGAATAGCCGGAAAGCGCTTTCCGCGTGTCGTCCTGGGTCGAAAAACTGTTCATGAAAATCACCGGTGGTTCTGCATCCAGTGCAAGGGCCTGACGGACGATGATGTCCAGAAAACTCAAGCCATTTTTAACCTGTAGCAGGCTTTTGGCCTTTTGCATGCCCATGCTTGTACCCAGGCCGCCATTGAGCTTGATGATGGCCGCCCGATGCATGGCCCGTTCACCGGCGGCGACCCGTTGGTCTGTGCCCAGTTTTTCCATTTCGGGGAGGGTTTCGATCGGTTCGATTTCCGTTTCCGGAAGGTTGCCGGTCTGCCCTGCCACCAACTGGTCGTAGTAATGTTTGAAATGGTCGATGACAAGCTGTGGCAGGTTCTCGTCCTGCATTTTCCTGAATAGCGGTTCGAATCCTTTGTCTCTTCGTCCCATGTCCGTTCCTTTCTGCATAGAATCAATGGCCGCACCGAAAAAAACGTATTTTCCCCGTGATGATAACGGTAACGTATATCGGACCATGCGTTGACCGTATGGGGCATTGACCGTAATTCGCGTAATTCGGGCAGGTATATCGGTTCCCTTTCCTGATACAATTCTTTCAACAGCTCAGTATCGGACTTTTTACACCCTTACTTTTCCTTACATACCGAGCATACCCCATTAACAACCTCAGTCGAACCGGGATAGAATAAACAGATTATTGAGTAAGCTTGAGAAATACGCGTGAACAATTCGACCTATATTTTCGATTTATCGGAAACGCTGTCTTCACCGCGGTAGGGACTCGCGCAAAAGACAGAAAGGAATGAGGCCAAATAATGGAAATCCTGTATGTTTTACTGATACTTTTAGTGATCACACGCGCTTTCGGAGAAGTTTCCGTTCGTCTGGGGCAACCGGCACTGGTCGGAGAACTTCTGGCAGGCATTGCCTTAGGTGCCGTCATCCGACTTTCGCCGGATGGCTTTCCGGTGATGCATGGCATCGTCGATGATGAGGTCTTCACGGCCATTACCGACTTGGGTATATTCTTCCTGATGCTCATGGCGGGACTTGAAATGCGGCCAAAGGAACTGGCAGAACAGTCCAAAGGGGCCATGTTTATTGCTCTGGGCGGATTGATGATCCCCCTCTTGGCTGGATTTTCAATCGGCTGGATGTTCCTTCCACCTTCCGATGTCCGTTTGGCCCAGGCCCTTTTCATCGGTACGGCGCTATCCATAACCGCCGTTCCGGTGGCTGCCAAGGTGCTGATGGACCTTGACCAGCTGGGATCAACCGCCGGTAAGATGATCATCTCCGCCGCGATTGTGGACGATATCCTGGGCCTGCTGCTATTGGCCGTCTTGACCGCCGTCATCCAGACCGGAGAGATGCCGGATGCAGCGGGTTTGCTGTGGCTGGGCGGGCAGATCGCACTGTTTCTGGTCATCGTGACAACGATCGGACGCTACGTTTTGCCTTATCTGGAAAATGCATTTAAGAGCAGCATGAGTGAAGAGTTCGAATTCAGTATACTGCTGGTTGTGGCTCTCGGTTTTGCCGTGCTTGCGGAAATGCTGCATATGCATTTTATTCTGGGAGCCTTCGCGGCCGGCCTTTTCTTTACCAAGCGCACCCTGCCGGAAGCGATGTATCGGGCGGTGAAGCAGCGTACGTCGGGAATCACAACGGGTTTCCTGGCGCCGATCTTTTTTGCCTCCATCGGATTGCACCTGGATCTGGCCGCATTTTCCAACATCCCCCTGTTTTTGGCAATCCTTATTGCCGTCGCCATCGGCTGCAAGCTGATCGGCGCAGGTCTGCCGGCCTATTGGGTGGGGCTGTCCGCCAGGCATTCGCTGGTTGTCGGGATCGGTATGAGCGGCCGGGGGGCGGTGGAACTGATCATCGCGGATATCGCCCTGCGGGCCGGTCTCTTTTCTCAGCCGACGCCCGCGCCGGCCATCGTGGCCAATCTGTTTTCAGCCATCGTCATTATGGCCGTCGTCACCACCTTGATGACACCCATCGGTCTGCGTCTGGTCCTGGACCGAGATGGATGAAAGGGATAGGAAAACCATAGATGCAATGGGCAACTACGGCTTTTGGCCGATTGCCTGACATCGGAAATGGGTGCATGGCAATGAGTGTCGATTGGGATCTGATTTCAAATTTCGCCATCGCGATGCTGGCGATCATCAACCCGGTAGAGAAGATTCCTCTCTGGATCAAGGCGTCACAGGGCGGCAAGAGCCGGTTTCAATGGTTTCTGGCCGCACTGATCATTCTATCCTGTGCCCTGATCCTGTTGATATTTCTCTGGTTCGGCCAGTACCTGCTGCTGAAGCTGAAAATCGATCTCGCCAGCTTCAAAATTGGCGGTGGTTTGATTCTGCTGCAGTTTGGTTTCAGCATGCTGAAGGGCAGGGCGGTCCAGCTCGAAGATGACGAGCCGCAGGCCTCTGAAGCGCTCAAAGAACGGGTATTGAAGCGATACAGCCAGGTGTTCATTCCCATTGGCGTACCGGTAATCGCCGGACCCGGGGCCATTACAACCGTCATCATCTACGGGTATCAAAGTCGTTCACTGCAGACGGACCTTCTTTTAAGCCTCACTGTAATCGGTGTGCTGGCGATTTTGTACCTCATCCTGCTGGTCAGTCCCATTATCAGAAAAATCATCGGCGATCTTCCGCTCAACCTGATTTCAAGGGTCTTCGGAATGATCCTGATCGCTATTGCCGTGCAATTCATGGTCGAAGGGCTGGCTGCCGTCTTTCCGGGATGGATTGCACCCGGTCCTTGGCCGGCCGCCGGAAAATTGTGAATCAACGCAAATCTCAGATTCTTTCCGAAATGAACCGCTTATGACACCTTTCCCTTATGAGATACATGATCGACCCCATGGCATCGGTCGGTCAGGCATGCTAAATTTAAAATAAAATGAATGTGATGGTAATTTTCGAATGTCTCATCATGTTGCACAGGAGTTGAATCACCCAAAAAAATGAAGGGGGTAATATGTTAACCCGTGAAGCGCTTTGTCTGCACATCCGAGAATTGTATCCCGATATCGGTGCCTGTGGAATCGATGTCAACGTGGAGCACGACGATCAGAATGACCGCTGGACCGTCTATCTCAGGAAAGACGGGAAGCAGCTCAAGACATATCTTGAACCTGGAGATGCCGAAGGGTGCATGCAAGGAAAACAGTGCGTCAGTTTAGGAATTGAGATCAACCAGCTGAAGGACAGCATCGATCGGATGCCGAGCCGGTAGTTTTTCGATCCGCTTACAGGAAAATGAGGAGTGCCGGCAGTGCGATGCAGGAGAAGCAGAGCATCGTCATTCTGAGCATCTTGATGTCTCCGATGAAGGCGACAATCGCCAGTTTGAAAGCCAGGTTGGCGACAAAGGCGATGAGTATGCTGATTCCCGCCTGGTACAGACCAAGCACATCTTTTCCGGCCAGCCGGGAGTTAGAAAGCGTTATCACATCCACATCGGTCAGTCCTGAAATCAAAGCGACATCATAGACGCCTTTCTCGCCGGAAATTTCCTTTCCGGCGGAGACCGATACCAGGACCACAGCATAGATCAACCCGAACAGAAGGGCCTTTTTTAACTCTGCCTATATTGAAATGTCTTCAAGGGATCTTAAACCTTCCGGGTCCGTGATCGAAATCACCGGACAAGCGGAACGAAAGGAAACCCGTTCCACGGCATTGCCTGGATACCATTTGCCCTTCTTTTCTTTGGTGTGCGAGCCCATCACAATCAGATCGGCGTCTGATTTTTCGGCGCATCTCAGGATTTCCTCATGGGGCAGGGCACCACCCCACACACGATACTCATGATCCACGCCCCGGATCTCGTCGTGGCAGAAATCCCGGAGGCGTCGATTGGCGGATTTTACATCCGCTTCGTAGTTATCCTGGGAGTACCGGGTGTCCGGAGGAACCGGTACCATGTGGAATAGCGTCGCCTTTGCCTTGAGGGTACGGGACAGCCGGGCGGCAAACCGAAGCGCACTTTTGCACGACATCGAGAAATCGATGCCCACCAGAATCCGTTTGAATTTCAGTTGCTCCGTGGAGGTGGGTCGGTTCACGATCATCACCGGGCATCTTTCCCACATGAGCACCCCCTCCACGCTGCTCCCGATGTTAACGGAGACCCGAACAACACCCTTTTCTTCGGCTCTGGAGGAATGCGGCCCCATGACGATCAAGTCGGCGCGGATGCGGCTTGCATACCGGCTTATTTCGTGCCATGGAAGCCCGATGGCGACCTCGATATGGCACGTTTCGCCATCCGGCAGTTCTCCGGCGCAGCTTTCGGAGATCTGTTTCCTGACGTTCTTCCGGTAGTCCGACGTAGCCGGCATCTCTTCTCCTGTTCGATAATGCTGCACGATATCCCGATTTTTCCTCGAAGCGGACTCGAGGACATGGATGATATGCAGTTTTGCGCCGTTTGCATCCGCCAGTCGAGCAGCGGTCACCACTGCAGCATCCTGAACCGAGACTCTGTCCGTTGCAGCCAATACGTTGGTAAACATAAAATCTCCTTTATCGGGTAGGTTGTGCCAACCCCATCGTTCCAGTAGAACACTGCGGCGGTACCCCTGGCGCCTTGGCACCGAATCGCCCCGGTTTTTGCAGCGTTGGGGTTTATCTCCTATCTTTGAGGTAAAAAACGGCACCACCGAGAACAATCCACACCACGGCCACGGCCCAGGCAACCCGGCTGACCTGTACCAGCCACAGGGACAGGACGATGCCGGCGGTGATCCCCACGCCCGGAAGCCAGGGCGACAAGGGCACCCGGAAGGGGCGTTCACGGTCCGGCCAGTGTTTCCGCAAACGAACCACCGTTGTGCAAACCATTAGAAAAACCAGCAAGAACATGATGTTGGTACTGGCGGCGATATCTTCAATGGGCAATGCCAGCGTCATGGCGACCATCAGAGAACCAACCGCGGCGATTGCCAGATGAGGTGTTTTCCTCGTCCGGTGGACGCGGGCCAGCGCAGACGGGAGGTCACCGGCTCGTCCCATGGCATAGGCGATGCGGCTGGATCCATAGATGGTGGCATTCAATGCGCTGGCCGTACTGGCCAGGCCCGCAATCAACAAAATGATTTTCCCCCGGGGTACGAATTGTCCGGCGGCCTCCATCAGGCCGAGTTCTTGCAGTCCACCCAGGTAGGCGGCTACCGTTTTTCCGTGGGGAGGCGTGACCGCTCCAAGCAGGACGACGGCGACCAGGATATAAAGAGACATGGCGACCAGGATGCTAAGAAAAATGGCACGGGGAATCGTGGATCCCGGTTTTTTAACCTCTTCGCCGGATTGGACGATGATTTCATACCCCTCGAAGGCGACAAAGGTAATGCCCATGGCGCTCATCAAGCCACCGAGTCCCTGGGAAAAAAACGGCCTGAAAGCAGACAGACGGTCGTTGCTTTGGAACAGAACGCTCAATCCGAGTGCCACCACGATCAGCAAAATGGCTACTTTCAGTCCCGTGATCCACACTTCGAGTTTTCCGGTATGTTCGGATCCGCGGTAATTGATCCACAGCAGCAAGGCCAACACGCCCACCGACATCGCTGTGGCGAAAAAAGCTGGCGGCCGGTGGGCGGTGAGTTCGATTACAAGCTGTCGGGTAAATGATCCGAATGCGGCCGCATACAGCGAGCAGGCGATCAGCTGGGCGAAAGCGCTCATCCATCCGGCGAAGAATCCGAAAAACGGTCCAAGTCCCGGTTTGGCCCAGACATAGGCCCCTCCCGCTTCGGGCATCATGGTGGCCAGTTCGGCGTAGCAGGCGCCTACGATCAGGGCAATGACGCCGTTGAGCGCAAATGCCAGGATCAGGGCGGGACCGGCTTTCCCGGCGGCCATGCCCGTAAGCACAAAGATGCCGGCACCGATCATCGCCCCGACACCCAGCGCTGTCACGCTGGGTGTACGCATGGTGCGGGCGAGATTTTTCGATTGTTTCGTGTCGGACATGGTTATCCATCGATTGGGTCAGGCGGCCGGTACGGCCAATACCTTTTCGGGTGAAGATTTCTTCCTCTGCCCAGCAGCAGTAGACCGTAAGATCACCGGTAGAAGAATCACTGAACAATCAGCCGGTTGTTAACGATGGCGGCGCCGCCTTCGCAGGCGTTTTCGGTGGCGGCCTTGAATTCTCGCAGCGAATCTACCGTTCCGGTCAAGGTTGCCTTGCCTTCCTCGACACGGACCTGGATATCTTCACCGTTAACGAACGGACTCCAGAAAAATTCGTTTTGAATATCTTCTTCGATCCGGTGTTCAACGCGTTTGACTTGGCATTCATTTTTAAATTCAACGGGAGCAAAGTAAATGGGGGGAACGCACTATTTTCGCATATGTGCGAACCCATGGAAACCGGATGGCCGCCGATGTCGACCAATGTCGAAAGGGTCGGAATCGGTTCCATCGACGCAAACCTGGCGCTACCCTGTTGGACCAGAGCAATCGATCCATATTTATGGATATACTGACGGGAAAGTTTGTAAATAGAGGATGTCCCCCATTGTCGTTTGGTCTACAGCGGGTAGAATGCTTTTAGTCTCAAGTTTTTTAAACGGGGCATCGGCCCTCAACCCAAAAAAAGGAGGATTTCATGGGAGCGGTAAAAGATGAGATTTACAAATGCGAAACCTGCGGGAATGTCGTCCTTGTATTAGAGGGCGGCGACGGTGACCTGGTGTGCTGCGGAGAGAACATGCACCTGTTGACGTCGGATGAAGCCAAAGCATTTTCCGACCGTATGGGCAAACCCGGTTCGCCGTAATTGAACACCTTATGGTTGATGGATATGGATACAGGTGCCGGCCCGTAAATCATTCGCCGGCACCTGTTTCTTTTTTAATCTGTCCATAACGCCGGGCATCCTGGCCGGGGGTTGGTCCAAAGATCCGGCTTGGCTATTCTCAATCAAAAAAGGAGGCTGATATGGCGATCGGTTTTGACGAGATACAGCTTGAAAAAACGGAGAAGGGCGCCATTGTCACGCTCACCATCAAAAAAAAGCTGGATAAGGAAGATTACGAGACCTTCGTTCCCATGATCGAGCGTCAGATCGAAGCCGGCGCACCTATCCGTTTGCTTGTTGAACTGAAGGACTTTGAAGGTTGGACGGCGGGCGCCCTGTGGGAAGATACCAAGTTCGCCGCCAGACATTTCAAAGACATCGAACGGATGGCGGTAATCGGCGAGTCCCGGTGGGAAAAGGGCGGCACCTTTTTTTTCAAACCGTTCACCGCTGCCAAAGTCCGCTATTTCGACAACCGGGAAATGGAGCGCGCCCGCCAGTGGATTCTCGAAGATTGATCCGGATTGACGCTTACACCCGCTGAACCCATGCCGGGGAAACCGTTTGGAAACCCTCGACCATAAACGGCACGGGTTCCAGCTGGTTTTCATTTTTACGGCTCTTTGAAACACGTTGGAATTGCCGGTAGGCTCATCCCTGTGGTCCTGCCCGCTGCCCGTCAGGCCAAAAAACCCTGGATGATCCGATTTACGGCCTCGTCATAGGTGAGACCCAGGCTCATCAGTTTCGTGAGTTGGTCGTTTGCAATTTTTCCGATGGAAGCTTCATGGGTCAGTTCGGCATCCGGGTGTAAGGCACGCAGGGCCGGAACGGTCTGGTTGTTGCCGTTGCCCATGAGGATGGCGTCGCATTCGATGTGTCCGTAACACTTGGCGTGGGCCGTAAGGTTGACGTAGAAATCCTGCTTGGAATCGTCTTTGAGAACCGAACGGGAGATGATGTTCGACCGACTGTCCGTTTCCAGCAGTTCGATCTCGTTGGTGGAGGTCGCACTCTGCTCGCCGTCGGTCATCACGCGCTCGGTCATCAACAGAACACTGCGGCTGGCGATTCTGGCCCGGTTAAAGCGCTTGGCCTCGTCGGCGCCGCCCATTTGAGTCAATTCCATTTCGGCTTGCGCATCTTCTTCCATCACCACTTTGGTGGTCGGATTCAATGTGCGTTTGCCGCTGCCTTCACCGATGGCAAGGTGTTTTTCCACATATCTGATTTTAGCCCCGGCTTTGATCCGAAATTCGTGAACGCCCGAATGCCCTTCCGATTCGGGACCGCCGCAGTGAATCCCGCAGCCGGCAACAATCGTCACATCCGAATTCTCGCCGATAACAAAGGTGTTGTAGACGACATCGTGCAGGCCCGATTGGGACAGAATAACCGGAATATGGACGGATTCGCCGACGGTTCCCGGCTTTACGTCGATAATGATGCCATCTCTTTTGGCATTGGTCTCGATATTGATGTTCGCCGAAACCTCCCGCCCCAACAGCTCACCGTTCTTGCGGATATTATAGGCCCCTTTGGGGATGGTTTCGAGGTCGGCCACTTCCGCCAAGATTTTTTTATCGATAGCATCGAGCATCGTTTTCTCCTTCGCATGTGTCGCTGAATGAACAGACGCTTAAATCCTCCAGCATCGGCATGGCGCCGTCAAGATCGCCGACATAGGCAATCCTTCCATCTTTGACCAGCAGAAGCGTTTCGGCCGCTTCGAGAAAGGCCCTGTTATGGCTGACGACAATGGTGGTGGTCCGGTGTTCCTTTTGCTCCCGTTTCAGCAGCTCCACCATGGGGCCGATGGTCCACAGATCGATGCCGGTGTCCGGCTCGTCATAAATCGCCACCTGCGGCTGAGAAGCAATCACCGTTGCCAGTTCCATCTTTTTGATCTCGCCGCCGGACAGTTTGCTGTCCACCGGTTTGTCCAAAAAATTCATGGCGCACACGCCGACCCGCGCAATGATATCCACCAGCTTGTTCTCGTCATCGGTGTCCGCTGCGATGGAGAGCAGATCCCGGAACGACATGCCTTTAAACCGTGCCGGGTGCTGAAACCCATACACGATTCCAGCCGCAGCCCGCTCATGGATGGGCAGGGTGGTGATATCCTTCCCATTGAAAAAAATCCGTCCCTGAGTCGCTGGATGGATGCCCATAATGAGCTTGGCAATAGTGGTTTTTCCCGACCCGTTGGGTCCGGTAATAGCGTAAAATTGGCCCGATTCGAACGTAAACGTGAGATTGTCGATAATTGTCCGCTGGGGTGTATCTTCCGGGCTTTTTTCCGTCGTTGGAACCTTGAACAGAAGGTTGCGAAGTTCAAGCATGATATTCATTCTCTCCTATAGGTGCAGCAGGCCGATGATGCCCGCGAGAATCAGATAAATGGCGACGATGTAGTTCAACAGCCTTGGAACGATCAGAATGAGCAATCCGGCCAGGATCGAAACAACCGGCAGTATTGAAAAAGGCATGTAAGCATCCTCCCTTCTCATCAGGATTGGTATGTGAAAGGGGGCCTGGTATTGAAGTGCCGACGACCACGGAGATGGCCTTCTCCAACCCAGTAATTCGACGATAGACGGTATTGTCAAACGCCCCGCTGGGCCTCGAAGCACTTCCTTTCCACATACCCGGATGTTTTTGAATCGAAAACCGCCTCGTGCTCATGGATCCATCGAGGCGGCCCCTCCCAGGCACCACAGGCAATCACCACGGGATCGCCCAGGTTGAACGGCTCACCGCAGGCTCTGCAGGTTTTGTGCTGCATCAATTTTTCACGGTCCATGATGCCTTTTCCGGGGCTTTGTTTTCTGAATTCCATGATTGCCTCTCCTTCGACCATACGGTCATTTTCGTTTGTTTGGGTTTTGCTTGTGCCGCCGCTTGCCGTTCTGCTGAATCTTATCCTATCGCATGGCCGCCCGGGCAGGTATGGGGTGCATCGCTTAGTTCTGTTTCAGGAGGGATGGATTTACATTTGACGGGCGAACGCGTTTTCATCAAAAGTCTGTAGGGTTGGCTCATTGATCGTTCGATGGTCTATTTTTACCATCTCATTGAGCTGTTTAGCCGCCGTCGATACCCGCGGCATCTTTACCGGCCGGATATTGTCCCGGTCACGATTCGAATAAGCGGTACTGAAACCGCGCTTTGTGAATGGGCAACAAGGCCTCGACAAATGCATGCTAAACCCCATTTGCAGCCATCGGTCGTCTCGATAGTATCGAGGTGTTGCATTCGTTATGTGTCGGTTAAACCCGTAAGATTTTGGTTACCCGGAAAGGAGGAAAAAAATGCTGCGCAGTTTGAAAGACATCCGAGGATACATATTGAGCGCCCTGGACGGTGAGATCGGGTGCTGTAAAGATTTTTTGTTCGAAGACCGCGCTTGGGTTGTCCGCTATATTGTGGCCGATACCCTTAAATGGCTCCCCGGCCGTAAGGTGCTGATTTCTCCCATGGTGGTTGGCGATGCGTCTGCTTCGACACGACAAATAAAAGTAGGATTGACCAAAGAACAGATCAAAGCGTCTCCCCCGCTGGACAGTGCCGCGCCTGTGTCTCGCCAATACGAAATCGCCTACAGCAGACATTACGCCATGCCTCATTACTGGGGCGGGTCGGCGAAGTGGGGTTCACACGCTTATCCGCACCTTTTGGCCAAAGAGGCGGCGGCGACGCACCTTCCCACGGAAACCGATGCCGATTGCAACCTGCGGTCGGCCCGCGAAGTATCCGGATACCGAATCCAGGCCAAGGATACCAAAATCGGCCATTTGGACGATTTGATCATGGATTACCTGTCCTGGACCATCCGTTACCTGGTCATCGATACCAGCAACTGGCTGCCGGCTGCAAAGAAAGTTCTGGTTGCGTGGGATTGGACCGGCCTGGTGGACTATAAACGAAGTCGAATTATGGTGAATCTGGACAGCAACCAGATCAAGGAGAGCCCCGAATACGATCCCCGCAAACCGGTCAATCGGGAACTGGAGACGGTTTTATACGATTATTATGGAAGACCTTATTACTGGTAGCCCCGGCGGCTGCAGGCCGCCGCGTTTGCAAACGCCAAACGGATCGATCGACGATCAGGTTTTCAGCACCGCGACAAGGTCGATACTCGCACCGGTCAGCAACTGGGACACCGGACACCCCTTTTTGGCCATTTCAGCCTGTTTTTGAAACTCCGCTTCATCAATACCGGGTACCTCGGCTTCGCTTTGCAACAGGATATGGGTGATTTTAAACCCTTCTTCTACCTGATCGAGGGTAACCGATGCTTGGGTCTGGATCTCTGCGGGGGGATAGCCGGCCTTCTCGAGCAGCATCGAGAAGGCCATGGAAAAGCACCCGGCGTGTGCCGCGGCAATCAACTCTTCCGGGTTGGTGCCTTTGGCACCCTCGAAACGGGTAGCGAATGAGTAGGGCCCTTCAAAGGCGCCGCTTTCTATTTTGATCGTGCCACTTCCTTTTTTCAATGTTCCTTTCCATCTGGCACTCGCGTTTCGTTTTTTCATTGCAGTCCTCCTTTGATACGGTTTTGGGTCAATCGTGTTTGTTCTTGTCTTTTCATTTACCGAAACCTGGACTGAGCGGAACGCAAGGCCTCACCGAGCGAATCGGCCGCGCGCTCGAGCCCTTCCTTCAAATCGTTCCATGCCTCCGAACCCCCTTTTCGCATCTTTTCCAGTTTTTCTTCAGCCGCATTGCGCTGGTTCTTCAATGTTTCGAGCTGATCCTGGTAGCTTACCCGCGCATCGGCCTCCTTTTGTTTGGCCTGGGCTTCCAGTTTGGCGATGTCGGCGTTCCACTCATCCAGTTTGGCTTTCATCTTTTCCACGTATGCATCTCTGGTGTCACTCATGATCGTTTCCTTTCCGGTCTATCCTTGCCGTCGAACAAGCCGGCAAACGGTTCATCAAACGAAAACGGCGCTGGCCGAATCGATCCGCGGCAGCGCCGTTTACAGATTTACGAAATCTGAATAAGACTACCGGTCCAGTTCTCGTTGTCTCTTCTCTCTGGCCGGCCTTTCCTTGCTCAAGCAGCCGGAGCCTTCCTCTCGATTCTTGTCGTAGGTGTAGGCCCGTCCACTCCTGACGGAAAGCTTGTCCATGGTTTTCTGACGTTCGCGCTTGCCTTCGATGATGCGGTCTTTTTCGGTCATTTGATTTCACCTCCTCGCATTAGTTGCCAGCGGTCATTTGCCGACGCGCCGGGTTAAATTTATCGTAACGCATACCATACGGGAATGGGGTACATCGCGTAGTTGTGCTTCAGGAGGTGTGGATTTGCCTCGATATCATCTGCTTACCATGAGGAAAAGGTCACAGAAGTGGCTTGAGCATGTAGATGATATCGCTTTCCCTTGACGGGTAGGGCGTCATGACGCTCTGACGGTGGAGTTCGTTGGCGGGAATCCGGTTGTGCATGGCCAGGGTGAAGGTGTTGATCAGGCCGGTGGCGTTGTCGGACAGAATGTGGGCGCCTAAGATGCGGCGATCCGTTCTGCCGATCATGACCTTGAACGCAGCCGATTTCATGCCCACGCGCCTGTAGGTCGGCCAGCCGAGTTCTTTGCCAGCGCTTTTCTCATAGTCAATGCCATCGTCTTTCAGTGTATCTTCGGTGGCACCAACCATTCCGTACTGCGGGTAGGTGAACAGCACGGCCGGAACGGCGGTATAATCCATGAAGGTTTCATAGCCGTTGTCTTTGCAACTGCTGACAATGTTGGCGGCGGCTGTTTGCGCCTCGGCGTCGGCCACGCGGGCCAGCTGAACGGTCGCGGCGCAGTCGCCCGCGGCAAAAATGCCGGGACTGGTGGTTTCCATTTTCTCGTTGACCGTAATTCCGCGCCGCGAACTCTGAACATCGGCACGATCCAGCGCCAGATCGGTAATTTCCGGTTCCCTGCCGGCACCGTGGACCACCAGATCCGAATCGAAGCGTCGGCCGTCTTCCGTCCGGACGGTGAACGACGACCCGGTCTGCCCGATGGAAGTAATGTTCACATCGTTGTGGATGGCGATGCCGGCTTTCGCCGATGCATCGGACAGCAGTTCGACCATTTCTCCATCGAAGGGCCCTAACGGGCGCGGTCCGGCTTCCAGAATGGTGCAGCGAATCTCCTCGGAACCCAATCGTGCGGCAAAGTGGGCAAATTCGAAAGAGATGAAACCGCCGCCGACAAAAACGATCTTTCGAGGCAACCGGTCCAGTTCCAGAAAATCGCTGCTGGAAACCATCAACTGGGCGCCGTCGATGGGCAGTTTCATCGGAGCTGCACCGGTGGCCAGGATCGTGAACCGTGTGGCGATTCTACGACCATCCACGGATATCGTCTTGGGATCAACGAATCGGGCATGCCCCGGTATGAAATCGATGCCGGCCTTTTTGAGGCCATTGACCGTGTTGGTGGGAACCTTCGCAGTGAAGCGGTTTTTGGCCTCCTTGAGCTGGGACCAGCTGCCCAATGCCGGGACCGTGATGCCGAGATCGGTTAAATGACGTGAGCGAGCCACCGTTTCGGCGCCTTCATAAAACCACTTTTTGGCCTGGCATCCGCTCAGCGCGCAGGTTCCTCCCGGCTGCTGGCCGTGCTCCACAAGTCCCACCGAAAGGCCGTTGCGGTTGAGTTCGTAGGCGGCGGCCTGGCCGGCAGTGCCGGAACCGATTACAAGCGCATCGTAGGTGCTAGTCATAAGGCCCTCGCTTTATTACCTGCAAAAGTTTTCTAATACGCGTTGAGCCGTTGGAGCCGTTTACGGGCCGCCTGGCGAACGTCTCGGTCCGAATCGTTTTGGACAACCTTCATCAGCAATTCCTTGTTCTCTTCTTCCATAATCGCTCTCTTCCTGACTTTCGGGTTGGATCGAGCAATTTTGGGCAGAAAAAGATCGCGAAATTTCATGACTTCATCACCTCCTTATCATTGTAAACAGAATCTTATCCGGCCCTATGCGCGTCATCAATAGGGTGCGGACAGTATTTGTGGCCACTTTGCCGGCCGGAGAGACCCAGCGCATCGTCAGGCGAATAGGCGTTCGATTGAAAAACGATGGTTACGACCAGGATTTTGCCCCGAAATACAGGATTCACCTGATTGCCTTCGGTGGGGGCTTTGGTATTTTTGGCCAATCGATTCATTTTCTGGAAATGGAGATACTTGCCAATGGGGTTTTTTCCATGCTGGAGCGAATCTCTCCGGAATAATTTTTTTTCTGAATTCACCCAGGCGACCCGGGGCGCATTGGCTTCTGGCCCGGCCAATTGCGGTTTCATCCGCAAGAAGATCAAACCGGAGCTGCCGACCCATTCCGGCAGTCCTCCTGTGCTTTCCCGCTGGCGTCCCGGCTCCCGCGTCTCATGGATTTTGCGGCATTGGGGCAGGCTCAGCGTTTTTCTGTCCTTCCTGCTTTTTTTTCAGATTGCGGCGACAGGGGTTGTCCGGTGCGTACAGGCTTCTTCTTTGAACCTGCGTCTCAATAACAACCAACGGCTGTTGCAGATTGAGGCCCGGAATGTCGATCTGAAAGAGATATTCTCGAAACTCGCCGAAACCGCCCACATTACTATCGAGTACCCTGTTTCCCTGCAGAAGAAGGTTACCATGAAAAGATCGGACATCTCCATAGCAGATGCCTTGAAAGAGATGCTAAAGGGAATCAATCACGTCATTTTTTATTCCGGAACCCGTTCACAAAAGGCTCGGATTTCCAAAGTCTTGGTATTCAACGAATCGGAGCCGCGCAAACCACTCAGCAACAGGGAAAAGCGCCTGGCAAGAAGAATCCAATCCTATAGAAAGCAAATCGATACGTTACGGCTTCGATTGTCTTCGGTCGATTCCGGCAGCAGCAGGGGAAGACGGTATTCGAATCGGATCCGCCGGCTGGAAAAAAGCATTCAACGGCTTCAAAGACAGATCTACTAACCTTCATCAGGGGGCGTTTCGACCCCATAGCGGGCTTTGGCTTCGGCTTCGATCCGGGCGAGGTCGAGTCCCAAGTCCTTTATAGGCGAGATCAGGTCCATGTGGTATTTCTGGGAGCGTTTCCCTGGGTTTGTGGCGCAGTAGGTTCGCAGTACGCCGACAACTTCATTTCCGTCATGCGCGGCGAAGATATGGTCCGTAGTGAAATCTGTTTTTTTTCTTTTGATTTCAACGAGAAGTTTGTTGTTTACCCTTTCAAAAGTAAAAGTGCTGAATTCTCCGAACCTGCCGATTCCCAGAATCCGGATCAGTCCCGTCAAACTGTTGTCTTTATAGCGCGTATCGTGACAGACAATCACAAAGGGCGGATATAAGACGGTTCCGTCCACAACGCTTGAGTGCTCCTGGGCCGTATCGAGACGTTCGGCATACAATTTCAGGCGCCGCCGGGACAGATTGAATTCCGTTTTGCAATAGGCGAAATACATGTGTGGATCTGTAAGGCCGATGGAGACGCAGGTGCTGATCCGCGTCCGGGAACCATAAGGAGGGTCCATATAGGTCGGACAGTGGCTGCGGACGATATCGTTCGAATCGATATCGATCGGGATCTTAAGGCCAATCTTCCTTTTGCGTTTAAACGCCGCTGTCTTGAACGTGTAAATGCGCCGTGCCGCCCGCGCAAAAAAACCGCTGTCCAGATTTACGCTGTTAACCACTCCATCCGGGAACAGAAGTGTCGCATTGTCGAATTGCAGGCTTTCTCTGATCTTTTCTCGAAATCGGGTTTCATCGAAGGACGCCAGGGGGCGATAGGTGATTTCCCGCTCGTCGACATCCTGATAGATCAGACCGCCCGGAATGAAAATTGCGCCCTTGTTATCCAGTTTGCCGGTGGCGCCTTCTTCCAGCTTTTCCGGCAGCTGCCCCTGCTGCAGGCAAAACAGCATTCGCCACAGGCTATCCGTGCGGATCGCAATGAGTTCTTTGAACAAGATGGTGCTAATAATTTCCTTTTTTGGGGGCATTCTCGAATCCTTATCGCGGGTTTTGCCTGTGACAACCTTAGCTTACGCCTCTTCTGGAGTCAAATTGCGTTTCCAGTCTATCGTTTTTCAGGCCTTGCTTTTAAAAAAGTTCTTTAGTATGCAAAGCGGCTTTTTTTCGGAAGAGGTACAATGAGCAGCGTATCGACAAATTTGATCCATGGATTCAAGACCGCTTTGGCGGCCGTTCTGGCCTACTATCTGACAACGATTCTATCGCTGGATTTCGGATACTGGGCCGTCATATCCGCCGTAATTGTCATGCAGGTGTATGTGGCCGACTCCGTGGAGATGTGTTTTTATCGCCTTTCCGGTACCATCGTCGGAGCGGTATTGGGTGTTGTCGTACTCCTGGCTATTCCCAAAACAGCTTTTTTCACCGGGGTCGCTCTATTCGTCACCGTAGGCATTTGCAGTTTTCTCACGCGGTTTAATACCCGATATCGAATGGCGGGCATCACGGTTGTCATTGTCGTAATGACCGGACTTTCCGTTCAGGATGTTTACATTTTCGGGTTGTATCGCGTTCTTGAAATCTGCATCGGAATTCTTTGCGCTTTTCTCGTCTCGGTTCTGGTTTTGCCGAAACGTAAAGTTGACATGCTACGGGCCGCGCTTGAAAGACAGGCAAAGGTGTGCGCCGAACGATGTCTGATCCTGGTGGATGCCTTTGTTTCAAGGCAACAAAATGTGGAGGAATTGCCTGTCGCCGAACTGGTTAAAGATATTTGGAAAAATCATGAGCTGCTACAGAAGGCCAGCCGAAATGAATCGCTGATCTACAGCAAGAAATTCAATGAAAAATTTCCCCTTAAAGTCTCGGTCATCAACCGTTCGGTAGAGCACCTGCGCAATATGGTCCGGGCGCTGAATGCTTTGGATGATCACGGATATGACATCATCATGTCCGGGGAGTTGAAAAAACTTGCCGAAACGAGCGGTAGCACCCTTGTTCTGTTTATCAAAAATGAATATTCGACCATCGGGGAGGACCTTGAAAAAACCATTTCGGAGTTGGATGACAGGCTTGCCAGTATCCGTAAAGAAGGACTGGTAAGGCGGTTCGATTCCAGGAAGCTCGTACAGGTCTTTTCGTTTTACAGCAGTCTGCTTTACTTTGCCGACGATATCCTTTCCGCAATCAAAGAGGCCTCATAGCCCCCTTCCCGATAAAGCGCATTCGATCTGCCCTCCGGCGACGAACCATCTAAAGGAACGGTATTGAAGGCCGATCGGGTTTGTGATAGCCCGCGGTACATGCAATCGAGTCCGGCCGGTACCCACTCAAACCATAAGGATGAAAGATGGCGTTCAACGAATCGCAGCCGAAAAAGAACAGAAAAATTAAGATCCCGAGCAGCATCAGAAGACAATTCGAACAGCCGTTAGCCAGAGAAATTCTAAGGTTGATCTGGCGCCAGGGGAATATTGCCTTAGGCACACTGGTGGCAGCCCTGGGATTTACGGTTTTTCAGGTTCCCTTCAAGCTGGCGGCTGGCGGCGTAACCGGTCTGGGCATCATTCTGAATCAATTTATATCGCTTCCGGTCGGCATGATCTATTTGGTGTTGAACATCCCGCTCATGGTTCTTGGTTTTTTCCAGCTCGGGCGCTGGCGGTTTCTGGTCTCCTCGGTGCTGGCCGTGATCTGTTTTTCTTTCGCGACGGACCTTTTCAATGTTTATCTGCCGACGGTCACCAAGAGATGGCCCATCACCGATGATCTTCTACTGGCCTCCATCTATGCCGGCGTATTGTTCGGGATCGGCATGGGCATCATCTATCGGGCCGGCGGAACCATCGGCGGTACATCCATACCGGCGCGAATTCTCTATGAAAGGATGGGCTTTCCCCTGTCGCAGTCCTATCTGTTCAGCGACGGCGCCATCATCCTTCTGGCCGGCCTGGTGTTCCGGTGGGAGGTCGCCCTGCTGGCGATCCTCAGCCTGGTTCTTTCGGGCATCGTTTCCGATCTGGTGCTGGAGGGCGTCAGTCAGGTGCGTACGGCCACGATCGTCACCAAGAAGCCCGATGATGTGCGACTGGCCATCATCTACCAACTCAGACGAGGCGTCAGTTTGTGGTCCATCCAGGGCGGGTATTCGAAAAGCGAGCGGACCATGGTATTTTGCACGATCCTGCGCTCCCGTGTAGCGGATCTGAAATACACCATCGCCACGGTGGATCCGGACGCTTTCATCATTATCGGCGTGGCCCAGCAGGTTGTCGGCGGATATGGCCAGCGGCTGCCGAGTTCGGCGCTCAAGATGAGTAACGGCTCTAAATCGGAGGAAGCTTCGACGGTCAGCGGATGAGAAATCTGCGACCGAGGCCCTTGCGCCGGTCCACTTGGAGCCTGTGCGGTCCTCACTTACAGATGCATTCGGGCGGGATCAGACCCCCAGATATCGGGATTTGAGGCCCTCGTCCGCGGCCAGTTCATCAGTCGTTCCCCGCCAGACCACCCGTCCGTTTTCCATGATGCAATGGCGGTCGGCGAGATTCATTAACGCATCGAGGTTTTTGTCGATCACCAGAATTGCATGGCCGTTGGCTTTAAGGGTGGCCATCCCCTGCCAGATTTCCTTGCGGATCAGCGGGGCCAGGCCTTCGGTAGCTTCATCGAGGATGAGCAGCCTGGGATTGGTCATCAGGGCGCGGACTACCGCGAGCATCTGCTGCTCGCCGCCGGAAAGCTGGTTGCCCAAATGATTCAGGCGGTCCGCCAGGCGTGGAAAGAGGGCCAGAACCGTTTCCAGGGTATACGGCACCGGGACGTTCAGGCGATTGGTGGCGGTGGCCGTCATGTTCTCCCTTACGGTGAGGTTGGGAAAGATCTGGCGGCCCTCGGGAACCAGGCCGATGCCCGACCGGGCGATGGCGTAGCTGGGCAGACGGTGGATCTCCTTTTTACCGAAGGCGATCCGGCCCGAGCGGATTGGGGTCAAGCCCATGATTGAACGCACCGTCGTGCTTTTGCCCATGCCGTTGCGCCCCAGCAGGGTAACCACTTCGCCTTCGCGAATACAAAGGTCAACGCCGAACAGCGCCTGGCTTTTGCCGTAAAAGGTTTCGATATGTTCTACGCAAAGCATCGGTTGCCTTCATTTCCCAAGTAAGCTTGCCTCACTTCCGGATCGTTCCGAATGGCCTGCGGCGTTCCGCTGGCAATGGCCTTTCCATAGACCAGCACCGTGATGCGGTCGGCCAGCGAGAAAACCGCCCCCATGTCATGTTCCACCAGCAGGATCGTGACCTCGGTTTTCAACCGTCGAATCAGTTTGGTCAACTCCACGGCGCCGCCGGGACCCATGCCGGCATAGGGCTCGTCCAACAGCAGCAATTTCGGTTGGCCGACGAGGGCCATACCCACTTCCAACTGCCGCTTTTCCCCGTGGGAGAGGTGCGAGGCCGGTATCTCCGCCCTCTCCTCCAACCCCACCCGTTCCATGGCCGGGCCGATGGCCGGACGAATCACCGGATCGTCGACGGCCTTCCTCCAGAAACGGAAACTGTGCCCGTTGTGGGCCTGAATGGCCAGAGAGAGATTCTCCCTGACGGTGAGGCGCTCGAAGATGGAGGTGATCTGGTAGGATCGCGCCAGTCCCAGACGTGCCCGCCGATGGATAGACCTCCGGGTGATTTCCTTGCCGTTGAAAAAAATTCGGCCGCCGTCCGGCAGCAGTTCTCCGCAAAGCTGGTTGAGGGCGGTGGTTTTGCCGGCACCGTTGGGGCCGATCAGGGCATGCAGTTCTCCTTCGGCTATCTCCATGGAAAAGCCGTCGCTGGCCGTAACGGCGCCGAAGTGTTTGACCAGCGAATCGACAGTGAGAAGCGGCTTAGCCATGGGTGCTGTTTCCTCCAGCGATCCAACCATAAATGCCGCGCTTGGCAAATAACACCACAAAAACTAGAAACGGCCCCAGGTAGACCATCCAGTGTTCGGTGTAGATGGACAGGATCTCTTCGGCCAGCAGTAGGGCCATAGCACCCAAGACCGGCCCGAAAAGGGTTCCCATGCCGCCAAGCAGCACCATGACCAGGATTTCTCCGGAACGGGTCCAGTGCATAAGGCCGGGACTGACGTATTCGGTCTGGTTGGCAATCAGGGCGCCTGCCAGTCCGGCCCCGGCCCCGGCAATGACGAAACAGACCAGGCGGTATCGGAAGGTTGGAAAACCTAGCGACTTCATGCGTCGTTCGTTTTCGCGACATCCCTTCACGACCATCCCGAAGCGGGCTGCGGCCAGTCGGAAGGAAAAAAAGAGAAAAACGGCCAGAGCGCCCAGACATAGGTAGTAAAACTGGACGTCGCTTGCCAGATCGAGGCCGGGAAAGGTGTTGCGCGCGAAAAGACTGATGCCGTCATCGCCACCGTAGGCTTCCAGGGAAACGAAGAAGTAGTAGAGCATCTGGGCGAAGGCCAGGGTGATCATGATAAAATGCATTCCGGTGGTGCGCAGGCTCAAGGCGCCTACCACGGCGGCCGCCACGGCGGATATCGCCACGGCTGCCGGCCAGACCACCAGACCATTTTCGCTGCCGCCGACGACAATCGGCCAGGTGAGAAAAGGAAGATTTTCCAGGCTGTGAAAGGAGGAAATACAGACCACATAGGCACCGATGCCGAAAAACGCGGCATGTCCCAGGCTCACCATGCCACCCAGCCCCAGCATCAGGTCAAGGCTGACCGCGGCCAGGGCATAGATCAGGATACGGCTGAAAAGGGTCACCAGATAGACTTCGTCGATCATTTGCGCGATGGGCGGAAGTGCCAGGAGCAGCAGGGCAGCCGCCGCTACGATAATCGTCCTGCGATTCGGAAAACGGGCCAGCGGGATTTGCATGGTTCAATTTCTTTTTAATTGGCGCCGGGCAGCAATCCTCTCGGACGCCACACCAGGATCACCGCCATGAGAATATAGACCGACATGGACGCCAATGAGGCCGCCACCCCATCGGCATAGGCGGCGCTGAAAACCGTTCTCAGAAGCGTCGGGAGAAACGCGCGGCCGAGGGTGTCCACCATGCCCACCAGCAGAGCGCCGACCAGGGCGCCGCGGATAGACCCGATGCCGCCGATGACGATCACAACGAAGGTCAGGATCAAGACGCTTTCGCCCATACCGGCTTCCACCGCGAGGATGGGACCGGCCATGACGCCCGCTAGGCCGGCCAGAAGGGTGCCCAGGCCGAAAACCAGGGTGTAGAGCAGGCGGATGTTCACGCCCAGTGCTGCGGCCATTTCCCGGTTGCTGGCACCGGCGCGGATCTGCATGCCCAGACGGGTGCGGGTGAACAGCAGGTAGAGCAGCACGGCGACGATTATACCCACAGAGATGACGGCGATGCGGTAGCTGGGGTAGGGGACGCCGGGAATGATTTCGACGCTTCCCGAAAGCCACGGCGGTACATCCATGAACAGCGGCTGGCGCCCCCAGAGGATGCGCGTCAGCTCGTTGAAGAACATAATCAGCCCGAAGGTGGCCAGTACCTGATCGAGGTGCTCTTTTTTGTACAGGCGTCGGAGGACCAGGGCCTCCACCAGCATGCCTGCCAGGGCCGAAGCCGGAAGGGCGGCCAGCAGGCCCAGCAAAAACGATCCGGTGCGGGCGGCGACAGTCGCGCCGACATAGGCCCCGATCATGTAAAACGATCCATGGGCCAGGTTGATCACCTGCATGATGCCGAAGACCAGGGTCAGGCCGGCGGACATGAGAAAAAGCATGATGCCCAGTTGGAGGCCATTGAGGAGTTGTTCGATGAAAAGGAGCATCTTTTTCTGAAGTCGGAGGTCAGAGGTCAGAAGACAGAGGTCGGATGACCGATGATGAAATCTGACAGGGCACTTAACCGATGTTAGCCGATGACATTGGAGGAACGGTAGCTTGTGGCTCCCCGCGTAGCGGGATCTTCGTCACGCAGAGGCCGCAAGGCTTTCGCAACCACAGGCGTAGCAGCGCTACGTCGAGGATTGCGAAAGCCCGAGAACGCCGGCATGGGCCGCAAGATGCCGTTCCGTACTATTTCATTTTGCACTGTTCGACATATACATTGCTATGATCCTTGAACACCGCCTTGACCGTCCGGTTGGTGTAGGTACCGTCGGCGGCCTTGACCACTTCGCGGATATAGATGTCCTGAATCGGGTGCTGGTTGGCGGAAAAGGCGAATTTTCCCCGTACGGTGTCGAAGTCGGCCTTGCGGATGGCCTCGCGCAGGGCACCCAGATCACTCACATCGCCGTTCACCTGTTTCAGGGCGCTGCCCAGCAGGCGGGCGGCATCGTATCCCTGGCTGGCGTAAAGGGTGGGGGTGCGGCCGTAAGTTTGCCTGAAAGCGGCCACGAACTGCCGGTTCGCCGGATTGTCCAGATCGTGGGACCATTGGGAGCCGTTCTTGACGCCAAGCGCTGCGTCCTTGACCGCCTGCAGCAGGCGTTCGTCAAAGGAGAAGGCCGGTCCGAACACCGGGATGGTCTGGTTCAGGCCCGCCTGGGCGTATTGCTTGAGGAAGTTGATGCCCATGCCGCCCGGCAAAAAGAAGTAGACGGCATCGGGACCGGCGGCGCGGAGGGCGGCAATTTCCGCGGCGTAGTCCGACTGGCCCAGTTTGGTGTAGACTTCGCCGGTTATATCCCCCTGGTAGTAGCGCTTGAATCCGTTCAGATGGTCTTTGCCGGCCGGATAGTTGGGGGCCAGCAGGTAGACCTTCTTGAACCCGGAGTCGTTCACATACTTGCCCACCACTTCATCTATGTTGTCATTCTGGTAGGCCACGTTGAAGTAGTTCTTGTGGCAGCCTTTGCCGGCCAGCAGCGATGGCCCTGCATTGGCGCTGACATAGATCACATCCTGGCGCACCACTTTGGGAACCACGGCGATGGCCACATTGGAAAAAACGATGCCGGTGAGAATTTTCACCTTGTCGCGCTTGATGAAGCGGTCGGCAATCTGTTTCGCTTTTTCCGGCTTGCGGCCGTCGTCATCCACGAGAAGCTCCACCGATATGCCGCCCAGCTTGCCGCCTTCCTGGTCGATGGCAAGTTGGAAGCCGTCCCGGATTTCCTCGCCCAGGTAGCCGGCTTTGGTGGACAACGTGGTAATCATACCGATTTTAACCGGCTCCAGTGCCCGGGCCGGACCCGCCAGCGTCAGCATCAGGATCATCATTCCCGCGATCAGCAGTCGTTTCATTGTCTTCCCCCTTCTTTTCGGATCGGATTTTTGTCCATCGCGCGTCGCCTTTGGCCCGCGTTTTTTCATCGAAGCGTTACTATTTATAGAAACATTGGGAATAATGCAAGGGGTATTTTGATTGGCTTATCAAAAAAGTACGGTCAGGGCTGGGATAAAGGGGGCAACCGGATGTAGGGTCTGCGTGATGTTGTCAGGCGGCAACCGGTTTTTTGGACCAGGCGATGAATTGGATGCCCAGCTTTTTTATTTCGCGGAACGACATTCCCTTGCGGATGCCGGCGAATACAGGGTCCGGGGCGACGACCTGACAGCCGGCCAGTACATCCACGCCATGGGAAAAAAGAACGGGCGACATCGGTGTGGTGGGACCGATGACAATGGTGTAAGCTTGCGCAGATTTTTCCAGGTAGGTTGCCATGGCGCGGGTAATCAGGGTGGTGCCGGTCAGGCCGAGTACTTTGCAGCGGCCTAAGATTTCGTCCCACTGCTCCGGCGGCGTTCCCCCGGCAACCTTTTTAAGCTCAAACAGGTGCAGTGCTTTCACCTGACTGCGGAGCCAGCCGGTAAAGGGAAAGTCGCCCACTAGCACGGTTTCCTCATTTTTTCCTTTTTGGGCCATGATGCGCGAGGCTTCGATGTCAGGCTGGTTTTGTGGCGGGATCATGCCTGCATTCAGGGCCGCGGCCCCCAGGCTGATGGAAAACGCGCCGGGTTCTTTCAGCTCTTCGGCCGCTTCGCACAAGGGCTTGCCGATCAGATCGTCGACCATGTTGCGTTCTTCATCCGTCGGTACGGCACCCAGCGTGGAGGCTATGCCGACACAGGCTGACCCATTGTCCTCTGCACGGACGCCGATAAAATGGGAACCCACGGCAATATCTGAAATGATCGCCGAGGGATTGTCCATGGAAAGAAGAAGACCGTCAATCAGTTTGCTTTCGTTTCCTTCGGCGCATCGCTCTACAGGTGATGCAACGCGGCTGTTGTGGCTGCATTGGCAGGGCATGAAACGTATCCTGGAAAAAATTGGGGTATTGTCCGATGGACGCTGTCTGGACCGACCGCCTGGCAGACAAAACGCCTGCGCCCGAATGGCAGGCGCGGCTGAGAAGAGTGCCATCGATTTTCGCTGTCTTGCAAATCAAGCGGAATTGTCCGATATTGTCAAGCACGAACTTGTGCCCATTGGAAATTGCTAACAACTGCTGAATGTAATCCCAAAATCAATGGGCTTGTAAAAAGTAGGAAATGCCAGATTTGCGGCATTCCGGCGTATGCCGACGCACGTTGTGGCGCTTTAGCGCTATCCAGTCATTTCTATACATTCTGGATGCCGGATCAAGTCCGGCATGACGAGTCTGGGACTTTTTGCGAGACTGCCAAAGTTAAACGATGCTTGAAATCAACAGCCAATTGTCTATCCCGGACGAAGAGATCGAGATGATTGCCATCCGTGCCCAGGGATCGGGCGGGCAGAATGTGAACAAAGTGGCTTCGGCGGTTCACCTGAGGTTCGACCTCCTGGCTTCTTCCCTGCCGGAATCCGTCAAGGCAAGGTTGATGTGCATCCCGGACCGGCGCATTTCAAAGAGCGGCGTCATCGTGATCAAGGCCCAGGAGCACCGGACGTTCGAGAAAAACCGCGAGGCGGCCCGGCAGCGATTGACAGCGTTGATCCGAAAGGCCACGACCAAACTCAAAAAGCGCAGGCCCACGCGCCCCAGTCGGGGATCGGTGCGGCGGCGGTTGGACAGCAAGACGCGCAGGGGAAAGGTGAAGGCATTGCGGCGCAAAGTAACCCAATAAGGATGATATGAAACGCTTCGAAGAAAAAAATTCGCGATTGGTCTACTCGACCGAACAAGGACGTACTTGCCCGGTTTGCAAAAAAAATATCAACCGCTGCACCTGCAGCAAAAAGAGCCCGCAACGGGCCGGTGACGGCATTGCACGGGTGGGCCGGTCCACCAAGGGCCGCAAGGGCAAAGGCGTAACCGTGGTTACCGGCATTCCGGAGAATGACGGCCAATTGAAGCAGATCGCCAAAACCCTCAAACAGAAATGCGGCAGCGGGGGGACGGTAAAAAACGGCACCATCGAAATCCAGGGCGACCACCGGGACCTTCTGGTGAGCGAACTCAAAGGGATGGGGTACACGGTCCGGCTGTCGGGAGGTTGAGGATGAAAAGGACCGAAGACGGAAGCCGGATAACGGCGGAACCAAAGGAACTGTTGGGCGGAGATCGATAAAATGAGCAAAGAAGACAACGATTCGATAACAGACTTTCAAGCCGTCATTTTCGATCTGGATGGCACATTGCTCGATACCCTGGACGACATTGCCGACTCGATGAACCGAATGCTGGAGGAGAAAGGCTTTCCGGTGCATACCGTCGATGCCTATCGTTTTTTTATCGGCAACGGCTGGCGGATGCTCGTCACCCGCGCGCTGCCTGAAAAACAACGCTCGGACGAACGGATTGACGCCTGCGCGGTGCGATCACGGGAAATTTATCACGAAAACTGGAACTGCAAAACCCGGGTTTATGCGGGCATTTCCGACCTGATGGAACGATTGCAGGAAAGGGGCATTCCCAAAGCGGTATTGTCCAACAAACCCCACGATTTCGCCCTGCGATATGCCGATGCCTACCTGGGGCAATGGAAATTCAAAGCGATCCTGGGATACAGCGACCGCTTTCCCCCCAAGCCGGACCCGACGGCAGCGCTGGAAATTGCCGAGCGGATCGGCATCCCTCCCGCGAACTTTCTTTTTGTGGGCGACAGCGCCGTGGACATGCGGACGGCCAATGCCGCCGGCATGCGTGCCGTGGGCGTCGCATGGGGATTCAGGGGCGCCAGGGAACTGCAAGATAGCGGATGCCGTACGTTGATCCATCATCCTCTGGAGATCCTGCCGCTGTTGAAATCACTTGCCTGACCCCACTTTAAATCCACCAAACCGAAATTCATGCCCTATTTTTGTTGTTATCGGTTATCTTTGGTAATTTTTAGCCGTATTTCTCGGCACAAAAATTAACATTGACACGGTATGGGTATATGCTTATAACCGTATCACCGATCCTCTTGGTTTTCTTCATCATCGGCAATGCGGATGTCGAAGCGAAATAGGCAAAAGCCCTGCCATTTTCAAATTAAAAGAGAAGGGAAAAAGATGAAGCGGTTTTGGGTATATGCGATGCTTGTTTTGGTATGGTCTGCTCCAGTGTGGGCCGCCGATCTCATGGTATTCAGCGGGGCGGGGCTTATGAAGCCGATGGAGGAGATGCGCAAGAATTTTGAGCGGCAGCGCGGGGTAACGGTGGATGTGCATTACGGCAGCTCTGGCGAAATTTTCGGCATGGTTGCCGCCGGCCAGCCCTGTGACGTGCTGATTCCGGGGGCCGCCAAATACACCATGGATGCCCTCAAAAACGGCTGGGTAGAGAAAGAGACCATCCGAAATCTGGTCCTTCATCTACCCGCGATCGCTGTCCCGAAAGGAAACCCTGCAAAAATCGATGGCCTGGAAGATCTGGCCCGCAAGGGCGTTCGGGTATCCATCGGCGACCCCAAGGCGCCGGCCATTGGTCGCGTTTCCAAAAAACTGCTGGAAAAAACACAATTATGGGAAAAAGTGCAGCCCAATATCAACGTCTATGCACCTACCGTCAACCAGCTGCTCATTTACGTGGCCCTCAATCAGGTCGATGCGGCCATAATCTGGAAGGATCTCACCAGCTGGGCGGAAGCCAAGGGCAAAATCGAGGTGGTCGATATCGATCCGGACAAAAACATCATCAAGACCATTCCCACGGCGGTCTGTACCCGGACCCAACACCGTGAACGGGCACTGCAGTTCAATAACTATGTCGCCTCCGCCGAGGGGCTTTCCATCTGGAAAAAATGGGGATTCGAGCCTTGCGCCGAATAGCGGTGTTCCAAATCAGCTGCATCGCGATATCCTTGTTGATGACATTTCTGCTGGTGTTCGCCATCGTTTCGCTGTTTCTGGTGCCGGATCTCAAAGATGTCTGGCATAACTTGCTGAGCGAAGAGATGCGCTTTTCCCTCAAACTCTCCCTGGTGACCGGCATGGTCTCCACATTGCTTGTGATGGTGATCGCCCTTCCGATCGGTTATGCGCTTTCGCGATTCGATTTTCCTTTCAAAGGCTTTGTCAAAACCATTCTGGATTTGCCGGTGGCCTTCCCGGAACTCGTCCTCGGGCTTTGTCTGCTGCTTCTCTTCGGCAATACGTTGGTAGGAGAACTTCTCAGGCGGTTATCGGTCAATTTGGTTTTTACCAAGCAGGGTGTCGTGGCCGCGCAATTTTTCACTGCCTTGCCCTATGCCAGCCGAATTTTGAAATCGACGTTCGATTATATCAGTCCGCGACTGGAGTTCGTATCCCGGTCCCTGGGCTACTCCCAGATGGAAACCTTTTTCAATGTGTCCCTGCCGCTGGCCAAAAACGGCATTCTCGCCGCAACGGTGATTTCCTTCGCCCGCTGTATCGGCACCTTCGGCACGGTGTTGATTCTTGCCGGCGGCACCTATATGAAAACGGAGGTGCTGCCCATGACCCTCTACCTGAACATCTCCTACGGCAACATGGGCATGGCGCTTACCAGCGGCATCGTGCTGACGACGGTTTCCTTTATCGCCATTTTTATTTTCGAGAGGACAGAGGTCGGCATATGAGTTTTGTCGACATAGACGATCTTTCTATCGATCTCGGAGAATTCAGCCTCAAAGGCGTTTCGTTGTCGCTGGAGCGGGGGGATTACCTGACGATTATCGGTCCGACCGGAGCCGGCAAGACCATTTTTCTGGAAACCATCGTCGGTTTCTGGCGGCCCGACCGGGGGCGTATCGTCCTGGATGGAAGGGACATCACCACGGAGCCGCCTGAGTATCGTCATATCGGCATCGTTTACCAGGACTATGCCCTGTTGCCGCACATGACCGTTTATCGGAATATTGCCTACGGGCTCAAGAAGCATAAACCGGAAAATATGGATGAAGCGATCCGCAAGATGGCCCGATCGCTTCACATCGACCATCTGCTGCACCGAAAACCCATTACCCTGTCCGGAGGAGAACAGCAGCGGGCCGCGCTGGCACGGGTGCTTATCGTGGAGCCGTCGCTTCTCCTCATGGACGAGCCTTTTTCGGCCCTTGACCCGCAGACGCGCCGCCGGGCCCGCCTGCTTCTGAAAGAGGCCATCGGCGAGCGGGCCACGACAGTCATTCACATTACCCATGACCTTGACGACGCCTGGGCGCTGGCCAATAAGCTGGCGGTATTCAAGGACGGCCGTTTGCTTCAGATGGGAGCGATGGACACCGTTTTCAGCCAGCCTAAAAATCGTTTCGTCGCCGAGTTCGTTGGCACCGGATTTTTCAGCGGCACCGTTGTTTCCCGCGAAAACGGTTGCGTCAATATCGACGTGGAGGGCACCTGCCTGCAGAGTTTGGATCGGGCCGACAAGGGCAAACCCGTGAATGTGGCCATCCGCTGTGAAGACATCCGCGTTTCGCGCAAAAAACCGTCGGTTGCCAACGGATTCAATATACTGAACGCCACCTTGAAAAACGTCATACCCGAGGGGTCGTCGTCTCTGCTCGACCTGCGGGTTGACAACCTCGAGATGAATGCCCTTCTCACCCAAAACGCCATGAGACGTCTGGATGCCCGCCGAGGAGACAACCTTTATGCGTTGATCAGAAAGGAGCATGTAAAAATCGTGCAGGATGGCTGACTTCAAGATCCAAAACGGCCGGCGTCAAACCTGCTCTCAACTCAATCGATAACCAATCGCTCAATGGTCGGTCTGTCGGAACGATAAAGGTGACGGACCTGATCGCTGCCAGAAAGAACAGGAGGAAAACCGTATGAACGGCAAGTACAAAGGATGCCTGAAGATCGACGATTTGACCTATGAACAACTCAAGGAGAAAATGGCCCAAATTGCATTGGAAAACAGCCTGCAAGAGCAAACGGTAAACGTTGTCTCGGCCCGTACACTGAAGCCAGTGGAATCGATCGGCAACCCCGAACGAAAGGACTTCCCGCTCGTCAAGGGAAGAGAAGTGATGGTAGAGGCGGATTTTCACGGAGCCAAAGGGCAGGCCTTTACCGATATGCCCGGCGAATTTCAGGGAACCGTCGGCGAAATCCTTGAAATGGACCTGGAGAACAATTTGGAGCGGGCCGTTTTTATCGCGAGCCTCAATGCCGTCCTTCGTCATCTCCAATGTCTGGAATGCACCATCCACTGCAAGGACGAAGAGCCCGAAGAGTGCGCCCAGTGCCTGGTCGATTACGTCCGCAAGGAATTTGGCTCCCCGAAAATTGCCTTTATCGGCCTGCAACCGGCCATGGTCGACCACTTGGCCCGCAACTTCAACATGCGTGTAACGGACATGGACCCGGATAACCAGGGGCAGACAAAATACGGTATCCCCATCGAACCGGTGGACCAAACCAGCGATGTCATCCAATGGGGGGATGTGGTGTTTGCCACCGGCAGCACCTTGGTCAACAACACCTATCGTTCCCTTATTCAGGACCGTCCCCTGGTTTTCTACGGGGTGACCGTGTCGGGGATCGCCTACCTGACCGATTGCCCGCAGTATTGCTATAACGGTCATTAGCCGCCATTGGATTGATCTTTTGGCAGTTCCTTGCCAAAACGCCGGTCCAAGCCGGTTTTTCACAAACAAAACCCCATTCACGCTCAACGGGGGAATGGGGTTTTATTTGAGAATGACAGCCAGCGCGATCGTTTTCTAGTCGATGGGATATCCGGCCTTTTCCCAGGCCATCCAACCGCCGGCCATGGATTTCACGTTTTTATAGCCCATGCGGCAAAGGGTGCAGGAAGAGAGACAGGAGCGCCCGCCGGTTTTACAGTACATGACAATTTTTTGGTTCTTATCGGGAACCTTTTTGTCGATTTTAAACTCCAGAAGCCCTCGGGGAATATTTATGGCTCCGGGGACGTGCCCCATTTTGTATTCCTTGGGCTCCCTACAGTCGATAAAAAGATATTCTCCCCCATCGAGAATATCCTTGGCCTCGGATACCGTGACCTCGCAGACATTCTTCTTGGCCTCCTGTACCAGATCGTCAGCTGTCATGTCCGTTTTCTGGGTCGTCGCGCACCCACCGACGATTAATCCCAACGAAAGAATCAGTGCAATGGCCAGGTGTGTCGATCGTTTCATCGTCTTCCCTCCTTTTTTAGCGATCCGTCCAAATGGTGGGCGAATGAGCCCCTTTCAGTCCCTTATTCAGCAAGCTTCTCCCCTGGCGCAACATCAGGGCTACTGGGCGACCTTTTCCGGCACCTGATCTTCAGCCACAATCACGGTTCGGTTGGCATTGAGATATTTGGGGATAACGTCCTTTTCCAACAGGAACAGGCTTGCCTTGCCGTGGCAGGCGTTGCACGATTCGTTCTGGGGCGTTTTGCGTTGAATGTTGTGCGGGGTTGCCATTTTCCAGGTGGGCAGTGAATCGAACTTCGCGAGCCCGTTTTCCACGTAAAATTTGAACGATTCTCGGTCCACCGGCACATGCCGCAAAGTAATGTACTTTTCCGGCCGCCGCTCGGATTGGAGCGGATTCAGGCCGATCTTGAAATCCATCGTCGATGCCTCGGTCTTAAAATATTTCAAGCCCTGTTTATCTCTACCGAAGTGGCAGGCGGTGCAGTTTTTATAGGGCATGGCGTGGCAGACTTGGCAACTGACCCGATCCTTGTGCTGTTGATGCTGCTCCTTGTTTTCACCGTCGGCGGCATAGATCGTTTCATGGCAATCCAGACATTTGGGTGCGTTTTCCACCTCGTAGCGATTGGCGTAATCATTCCCGTCTCCGTGCATCTCATCGGCCGTATGGCACTTGCTGCATTTGAAGTACTTTTTTTTGTGCACGTCCGGAGGAATGCCTTTGTTTTTGCCCATATACTCTTTTTCGATGCGGCTGCCGTGACAGGCCGTGCATACGGTATGCATGGGTGGTCTTCTCTGAAAAAGATGACTTTCCAGCAATCCGCCTTCAACCGCGTCTGGCCGGCTTATATGACATTGCCCGCAACTGCTGTGGCAGGAGGTGCAATGGGCTTGGCGGGCGGCGTTGACCTTTTCATACACGGCCGGATCCTCGCTGGTGCGTGCATCGATAATTTTTTTAAACGGGGCGAGGCTGATATGCAGGCTGCTTTGATAATGTTCGGCGATGTCTTCATGGCAGGCCCCACAGGTATCCGTAGGATCCGGATAGGATGGGTCCTTGACAACGCCGACATGGGCCTTCTTCCAGTCCGGTTCGCTCGGGTCTCCGCCATGGCACTCCTCGCAGCCCATTTCTCCGTGGTTTTCGTCTTCGGCGAATTCACTATCAACGTAGATCTTTTCATGCGGCGCCAACGGCGTCACTTCGCCGCCTCAGCCTTCGCCTTTGGTTTCTTTGGAGGCGCCGGGTTTATTTTTGGCCAGCTTGGATAACTCACGCGTTATCTGGATCAGTTTTCGCGGATTGGTGTGACAGCTAAAACAGTGGTTCTCGCCCTCGGCTGCCTGAACGACGATTGGCTGAGAAAAAAAGAGCAGGCAGACGGCAATCACCGACCCACTGGCCCTGAAAAATTGGATGCGTTTCATTGACTCACTCCTATATATGGGTGCCTTTGTGGTTTGAAGATGCGTGAAACCCCGGCCCTATTTCTCCGGTCATATATGCTTTGAGAACGGACTCGATTTCTCCTGTGATATTGCCGATCAGTTCGATTTTTTTGCCGACAACCATCTTTTCCATGACTTCGCTGATGCCGCTGCAGATGACGACATCCACCCCGGATTTATGAAGAATCGTCAGCCGCTCGTTTAAAGAGAGCGCATCCAGGTAAAACTCTTTTCTATCGACTTCCCGGTCTTTTTCGATATCTACCAGAAGCACCCGGGTACAGGAATCGAAAACGGGCGAAACTTTCATCCTGAATGTGGGGATGGCGATTCGAGTCA
Organism: Desulfosarcina widdelii; assembly: GCF_009688965.1. Taxonomy (GTDB): domain Bacteria; phylum Desulfobacterota; class Desulfobacteria; order Desulfobacterales; family Desulfosarcinaceae; genus Desulfosarcina; species Desulfosarcina widdelii. The sequence continues at coordinate 6,084,865 of NZ_AP021875.1, forward strand.
CAATTTTCTCGGTTCATGGTTCAGGAATTTATACATACTCGCCGGGCAACAAGGGCGATAACAAAACCGAGTGTTCGATGGGCAAGCCGGCAACGACGGCGACGGTCGATCACCAACAACTTCGAAAAGGTCGTGTTGATAAAAAGCGTTATACCTATTAAAGCAGAACTCATACCAATAAAGAAAATGTCGTTTGTAAAGATTTTAACTTACGGGATATTCAGGAAATTTTGTGAGACAGGGATTATGGAAGCCAACGGCTTGGCCGGCCGAAGGGAACCGGATGCATCTTTTTTTAAACAGAAGCTGCTGCAAAACGTTCCTAAAAACGAGTTCAGCAAGTTTTGAGCGATTGACATACAATGGGTGAACCGATTAAGATAAATTCCAATATCCTTTCTTTTGCGCCGTTAAGCGTGTGAATTGTCATTCTCTTTCGCCCTGAGTCGATCCGATGACATGCTCTGGGCCCAGCAGTTGCTGAGGTACACGCCATGAATTATCCTAAAAAACAAATCCAGGCGCACCATCAGATTATTTTGGACAGTATCGCCGACGGTGTTTTTACGGTGGATAAGGAGATGAACATCACCTCTTTCAACCGCGCTGCGGAAGATATCACCGGGTTTTCCAGAAAAGACGCAGTCGGGCTGCCATGCTATGACGTATTGAGGGCCAACGTTTGCGAAGAGAGCTGTCTGTTGCGGCAAACGATCGATACGGAACAACCTGTGATCAACTTTCCGGTTTATATCCTGCGGGCGGATAAAAAACTGATTCCCATCAGCGTGACCACAGCTTTGCTAAAGGACGCCGCCGGGCGGGTTGTCGGGGGCGTGGAAACCTTCAGGGATCTGACGGCCGTGGACAAACTTCGCAAAGCGATCCGCAAGCAGCATTCTTTCGAAGACATCGTCAGCAAGAACGCCACGATGCTGGATCTTTTCGCCATTTTACCCCAGGTGGCGGAAAGCAATTGCAGCGTGCTGATCGAAGGGGACAGCGGCACGGGCAAAGAGCTTTTCGCCCGGGCGATTCATAATAACAGTACCCGGAGAAACGGTCCCTTCGTGGCCGTCAATTGCGGCGCCCTGCCGGACAGCCTATGCGAGTCCGAACTCTTCGGATACAAGGCCGGCGCCTTCACGGACGCCAAAAAAGACAAGCCCGGCCGCTTCGCCCTGGCCGAAAACGGGACGCTTTTTCTGGATGAAATCGGAGATGTCTCACCGGCCGTCCAGAGTCGTCTTCTCCGCGTTCTCGAAGAGAAGGTCTATGAGCCGCTGGGGGCCACGGAAACATGTGCAAGCAATGCGCGGGTCATCACGGCGACCAACCGGGACCTCCAACAACTGGTCCGGCAAGGGAAGTTCAGAGACGATCTTTATTTCCGGATCGACATCGTCAAACTTTCCCTGCCGCCCCTTTCGAAAAGAAAAGAAGACATTCCGTTGTTGTTGGATCATTTTATCGACCAGTTCAACCACCTGACCGGGAAAAAGATTATGGGTATCTCCCGAAAGGCGGTGGCTGCGTTGATGCTTTACGACTGGCCGGGAAATGTCCGCGAGCTTGAAAATGCCATCGAGCACGCCTTCGTGCTTTGTCTGGAGGGGATGATTCGCCTGCACCACTTGCCGGCAAGGGTTGTTCCTCAAGGTGGGCTGCCGTCGGAATCCAGGGGATTGAGTTTACGGGAAGCCGAAAAACGGACCATCGTGCAGGCGCTGGAAAGAAATCAGTGGAAAAAGATGGCCACGGCCCGTGAACTGGAGATCGACAAAAACACCCTTCGCCGAAAAATCAAACGCCTTGGAATTATCGAACCCCAGGCCTGATCGATCACGGGCCAGGCAAAATGCGCTCCTTTTGGATTCCTGTCTCGTGGAAAGGGGCGCCATCTAAAACCTCTTTGGTGTTCCGCCAATTTACAGATGCGTATTGGCGCCTACCACAAAAAGTCCTTCGTTGGTGGATTTGACTTCCACCTGGCCTTTGCGAACCATGTCGGATAGTAGCTTTACGACTTCATAGCTTCTTGCGCTGAAAGCGTGCGTGATCTGTTTGACCGAATGGGGCCGATTGGCCACCATGGACAAGATGAGGTCACTTGTCGCCCGAACGCCCTGTTCTTTCGCGATTTCCATACGTCTGCCCCCTCTTTTGATTGCGTGGTGTATTAAAATCAATAAATGACGCTCGTTCATAAAATGACAAAGCAATGAACGTGCCATCGTCCCGTTGCGCTGCACAGACGGCCGGTATTCCTGCATTGACAATTAATGACTGGTTTTTTTACCGCTTGGTTGGGTGGGATTTTGGCGGAATGTCGTGCAATTTGCACGAATCGGCTTTTTGCACGGTTACTTTTTTCTGCTGCGGCCATCCGTTTCCGGGGGCAGGATGTGCAACGCTCTGATTTTTCGATACAGGGTGCTGGGATCGATTCCCAGATCCCGGGCGGCGGCCTTGCGATTGCCTCCATGGCGGCGCAGCGCCTCGGTGATCATCACCCGCTCCATGGCCCCGAGACTCATGTTGTTCAGCGATTTCGTATCTGCAGCCGCAGGCCGCAACTCCGGGGGCAGGTGATGCAGTTCGATAGTCATTCCCCGGCAAAGCACAAAGGCCTGCTCGATGATATTTTCCAGCTCGCGGACATTGCCCGGGTAAGGATGCTCCATGAGCCGGGCCATGACCTCTGCCGACACGCTGGTGATATTCTTTTCCTGCAGGCGGTTGAATTTCTCTATCAGATGTTCGATGAGCAGGGGGATGTCCTCGCGACGATGACAAAGGTCCGGCAGTTTTAATTGAATCACGCGAATGCGATAGTATAGATCACCGCGAAAGACCCCTTTTTGAACCAGTTCGGAAAGGGATTTGTTGGTGGCGGCCACGACACGCACATCGATGGGAACCGGCTGTTCGGCCCCCAACGGTTCGATCAGGCCGTCCTGCAATACCCGCAGCAGGCGGATTTGCATGGCCGGAGAGATGTCGCCGATCTCGTCGAGAAAGATGGTGCCCTTGTGGGCTATGGTGAACCGGCCCGCTTTATCGCGTCTGGCATCGGTGAATGCCCCGGCCTTATGGCCGAACAGTTCGCTTTCCAGCAGGGTGTCCGGCAGGGCCGCGCAATTGACCGGAACGAAACGGTGCTTTTTGCGCGGGGACAGGTTGTGGATAGCGCGGGAAAACAGCTCTTTTCCGGTGCCGCTGGCCCCTTCGATCAGCACATTGCTGCTACTTTTGGAAATCTGGGGAAGAATGTCGAACAGCCGCTGCATCTCCGGGCTGCGGCCAATGATATCCTCGAACGTATAGCTGCTGTGAAGCTGTTTCTGGAGCTGCTGGATCTGGCTGAGATCCTGGAAGGTTTCCACCCCGCCGATAATTTTTCCGTCATCGTTTTTGAGGATCGCCGTGGAAACGCGAATAGGCACTCGCTGACCCTGATGATTGACGATGAATGCGTTGGCATTCACGACGGGCTGGCCGGTTTGAAACGTCTGTTTCAGGGCGCAGTTATCCTGACAGATATTGGCCTGAAAAATTTCACGGCAGGGACGATTCAGGGCCTCCTGGCGGGGAACGCCGGTAGCTTTTTCAGCGGCGCGATTGAAAGCCGTAATACACCAGTCCAGATCGATGGTGAAGACACCTTCGTTGATCGAATCGAGAATGACATCGCGGGCATCTTTTGTTTGAAGTACCATGCGATCTATTTTATGAATTCAGGTCCATGCATTCAGGTCCGGGCTTTCGGATTCAATCGTGCAATATGCATAAGAACATTTGCTTAAAAATGGCATAATGCACGACTGACGTCAACCCGACATTTGGAGAGATATTGAAGCGAATGAAAAAGTGAACGGGCCTACCTGGTTCGGTGAATGGAAAAACGACGGCCATGGGCAACCTCCTCCATTTTCCGGAGGCTGCCATGGCCGTTTTTCTTTTGGGCTTTATCCCTTTGCGGGGATGCGGTTTAATTCTTGTGCTTGGAACTCAGCTCCGGAAAATCCCAGTAGAAGTATTCTTGGGCCTGCGGACCTTCGCCCTTTTCCTTCCGGGCAATTTCATTTTCTCTCAGCTCGATTCGCCGAATCTTGCCGCTGATGGTCTTGGGCACCTCGGTAACGAATTCGATGATTCTGGGGATTTTGAACTTGGCCAGAATGTTGATGGTGTGTTTGAAGAGATCGAGGGCCAGATCCTTGGACGGCTCGAATCCGCTGTTGAGAATTACGTAGGCCTTGACCAGTTGGTGGCGTTTGGGATCGGGGGCGCCGATAACCGCCGCTTCGGCCACGGAGGGATGCTCCACCAGGGCGCTTTCGACCTCGAACGGTCCCACACGATAATCGGACGATTTGATCACGTCGTCGGCGCGGCCCACGAACCACCAGTAGCCGTCGGCATCGAAGGAGGCGCGGTCGCCGGTGTAGTAGTAATTGCCCACGAAAACGCTCTTCATTTTCTCAGGGCTGCCGATGTACTCGGTGAAGAGGCCCAGCGCCCGCCAGCGGTCCAGCCGTACGCAGATGTGACCGGGTTCGTCAGGGGTGGTGACCTCATTGCCTTCGTCGTCCACCAGAACGACGTCGTACATGTAAGAGGGGTATCCGAAAGAGCCGCTGCGCATTTTGCCCGTCATCCAGGGCGGGTTGCCGATCATGGCGGTGGATTCGGTCTGGCCGTAAAAATCCCGAATCTCCGTGCCGGTATACTTCTTCCACTGGGTGATCACCTCGGGGTTCAGCGGTTCGCCGGCGCTGATGGACTGGCGTAGGGCGGACAGGTCGAATCGATCCATATCCAGGTTGATGAACATGCGCCAGGCCGTCGGCGGGGCACAAAAAGTGGTGACCTTGCAGTTGGCCACGGTGCTGAGGTACTGGTTGCCATCCAGTACCGTGAAATTGAAAGCGGTGGCCGTGGCACCCACATTGAGGGGACCGAAAAAGCTGGACCAGGCCCACTTGGCCCAGCCCGGTGCGCTCAGGTTGTGATGGATGTCATCCGGGCGGATGCCCGCCATGACCGCGGTGGAGAGGTGCCCGATGGGATAGGAAGCTGCGGTGTGGCCAACCTTTTTGGGCAGCCCGGTGGTGCCGGAGGTAAAAAAGCAGAACAGCAGGTCGTTGGGCTTGGTCTTTGCGGCGTCGGCTTCACCGGACTCTTTGTCCAATTCATCGTAACTGGTCCATCCTTCTTTTTCGCCGATTACGATCTTGATTTTGGGTTTGACGCCGGTGGCCTCGATGGCTTCGTCCATCATATCGGTGAAGGCCGCGTCGGAAACGATGGTATCCGGCGGATAGCTTTCGAAGCGGTACTGCAATTCCCGCATGGTCATGGTCGTGGCCGTCGGGACGATCACCAGGCCGCCCTTGACGCAGGCATAGGTCGCAAACCAGGTTTCCGGCACGATGGGAACCATCATGTACATGTTGTCGCCTTTTTGGACGCCGGAATTCCGAAGCGCGTTCAGGCACTGGTTGCTTCTGACGGCAAATTCTTTATAGGTATAGCTTTTTTTCTCCTGTGTGGCGATATCCGCCCATATCAGGGCCGTGTTGTCGCCGCGTTCTTTAACGTGGAGCCCTTCAAAAATTTCATCCGCCCAGTTGAAGTACTCGGGGAGTTCCATGGCGTTCAGCTTTTTGAAAAACGCTTTGGCTGCGGCGTCCTTGTCTTCGTTGTCCGCCATCATGTTCAGATCCATGACTTCCTTGTACAATGTCTCGATGCCCATTTGATACGCTCCTTACCGTTTTTTAAGGTTGATAATCGGATAATCGTTGCTGTTCAAAAGGCCTCTCCACCTTAAAAACAGTTGTATTGGAACAGGCAAAAAACGGCAATCGGCGAATGGACGAAATTTATGTGGTGAATTGCCCTCGGTGAAAGTAGGTGATGCACCTACAACGGGTCGGGCGATCCCTCAGACGGCCATTGCCTGTCGCTGCCGAGAAGCCTCTTTACATGTTCATCCGAGTCTGTAAATGAAAAAACGGTGCATGGTTGGAGGTGAAAAAGGGCGGGTCGTTGTTCAAAATTTCCTGAATGCCCGGCTGTTTTTTGAAGACCTTGGATAAAAAGGGTCTCACCCGGCTGCGGCCCCAGCCCTTGGGATGCAAGAACTCCCGGTACAGGGAAAGATCGCCTGCATAAAAATCAGCCGTATCCAACCTGCCGGCCTCACTGCCGTGGGCCGGCAGGTTGAAGATGGCCAGATTGAGAAAATCGATGCAATCGGCATGGTCGACCGTGAACGCCAGCGTTCTGAGGGCCGCGGCCTCATCCTCCGCCGGCGTGCCGAACAGCAGATAGACGTATGTGGCAATGCCCACCCGGTGAAGGGCGCTCAGTGCCCTGGATGCCATAGCGATGTCGATTCCCTTGGAAAGGGCATCTAATACCGCCTGATCGCCGGACTCCACCCCCAGTTTGAGCATCACGCAGCCTGAATTTCTCAGCCCCTTGACGAAGTTCGGATCGGTGAGGTGGCGGGTGATCCTGGCAAACCCGTACCAGGCAACCCCCGGTGGGTGCTCGATCAGGTGCGCCATGAATTTCGGGGAAAGGGCGTTGTCCAGGAAGTGGATCAGGCCGGCACCGATCCGGTCCCTCAGCCGTTGAAGATCGATGCCGATCACAGCGGGCGCTTCGGTGAGGTAGACGCTATTCTCGGCGGTTTCCGGGCAGAAGGCGCATTTTTTCCAGTAGCAGCCCCGCGAGGTACTGTACGGCAGTACCCGCACCGGTGCGAGATACCGGTCCAAATCGAAGGAAGAAAAATCGCAGCCGGTAACCGAGGGTTCGGGCGCGCTTTTTTCCGTGCACCGTTCGATCAGCCAATTTTCTCCCGGCCCGCAGATCATGTCGTCGATCAGACCGCCGAACGGACTTTCAAACCCCGGTATATTCATCCAGGAGGTGACCAGGCCGCCGCCGCACACGATGGCCGTTCCGGGAAGGCGTTTGCGGACATAGCCGATCATGGCAAAGGCACACAGGGCCTGGCTCATGAAATTGATCGAAAACCCGAAGATTTCCGGTTCACGCTGAGAAAAAAAAGCGGCCAGGGATCGAGAAAAAAGCGGGTAAAATAGATTGGATTCAAATTGTTCGGCGGCCCGGACCAGATCGGCGCTTCGCACCGGCGAAAGCGATTGAGAAGCGAAGTTGGAAAGGGAGGCCGCGAAACCGGCCGGCTGGCCGGCCATGTGCAGGATGCGATTGAGGTCCATGACCGCCCGTTTGTAGCGGTCCCGGTTGCGGTACAGATCCGCGGCGCGCAGGGCGGCCAGATTCTCTTCTCGATGATTCAGGGCCCGGCGGGTCCAGGTGTCGTTGGCCGCCAACGGCTGTTCGAGAAGGCCCAGGAGGCAGTCCAGGCCGGCGTCGTAGACCCGGCAGTCGATGCCGTTGGCGCGAAGGGCACCGGCCAGCTTGGCGATCCCCGCCGGGGGCTCGCAGGGTTTGGTGATGGGTGGGGAAATAAGAAGGATGGATTTGGGTGTCACCCTTCCAGTTCCTCCAACCGCTTCTGGAACTTTTTTTCCAGCCGCTGGCGCTGCTCGTCCATCTCCTCCATTTCGGCAAAGCGCGTCTCGATGATGTCCTGGCAGGAACGGATCTGTTGGGAAAGCGTGGCAATTCGCTGGCCGTCACCATCCTGGGACGCAGTGACCATTTCCCGATTGGCCTGGTCCAACAGGCTTTCGTTTTTTTCGATTTCCCGTTCCGCCTTGGCGATGGCATCGTCCATGGGTTTGAGGACCTTGGATTTTTCGGTGATGATTTCCGAGCGCAGCCGCCGAAGTTCCTTTTTGTTGTAACGGGGCGGCGCCGGCGTCATCTCCGATTCCGCGCAGTCCTGCCGCCGGGTCATGACCGCGGCATCTCCCCAGCCACCCTTTTCCAGAAAGTCCTGGTAGCCGCCGTCGAACATGCGGGCGCCGGCATCGTCGAAAACGATCAGTCGGTCGGCCAGGGCGTGGAGGAACATCTCGTTATGGGTGACCATGATCACCGCACCGTCGAAATTGTCGATGGCTGCCAGCAGGGCGTCGCAGGCGTCCATGTCCAGGTGGTTGGTGGGCTCGTCCAGCATCAGCAGGTTCACCGGGGTGACCAGTAGCTGCCCCAGCATCACCCGGCTTTTCTCACCGCCGGAAAGAACGCCGATTTTTTTCAAAGCACTTTCGCCCTCGAACATCATGGCTCCGCAGATGTTGCGGGCCTTCTGGCGGTCCACATCCGGCTGGGCGTAGAGGATTTCTTCTTCCACGGTACGGCTGTCCACCAGGGTCTGGATGTTGGTCTGTTCGAATACACCAGCCTCGACCTGCGGATTAACCGTAATCTTGCCCGATGCCGGCTCGAGCGTGCCGGCCAGGACTTTGAGCAGGGTGGTCTTGCCCCGGCCGTTTTTGCCCACGACGCAGATGCGTTCTCCGGCCAGGATGGAAAAGCCCAGGTCCCGGAACAGGGGCCGGTTGGCTCCCCAGGCAAAGGAAAGGTCTTCTGCGGTAAGCACCTGCTTGGCCTTGAAGGGCTTGTTGCGGAAAGAGAATTCCAGCCCCTTGATTTCCTCCAGCTTGTTTTTCTTTTCCATCTTGGCCAGGGTCTTGACGCGGGACTGAACCATATTGGCCAGCCGCGCCTTGGCCCGGAAGCGAGAGATGAACAGGCGGATCTCCTTTGCCTTGCGCTCATCGTTCAGGCGGGTTTTTTCGTAGATTTCCTCGTCCTGGGCGATCTGTTCGTAATATTTTTCCGTGTTGCCGGCGATCTTGCGAGCCTTTTTGCGGTGAATGCCCACGGTGTGGGTGACCAGCTTGTCCATGAATCCACGGTCGTGGGTGATCAGCATCAGTTCGTGAGGCCAGGTCAACAGGAAATTCTCGATCCAGCGGATGGAGGTGATGTCCAGGTAGTTGGTCGGCTCGTCCAGAAGCAGCAGGTCCGGCTCCGAGACCAGCACCTTGGCCAGGTTGAGCCGTACCTGGAAACCGCCGCTAAAGTCGTGGGGATCACGCACCATGTCGCCGTCGGAAAAACCCAGCCCGTCAAGGATTTTCTCCACCTTCCAGTGGTGGTCCTTTTCGGCCGCTGTGAGCCCTTTCATGCCCTCGGCCAGAACGGTTTTTTCTGTGAACCGGATGTGCTGGCGCACGTAGCCGATGCGGTAGCCCTTGGGCATGGTGATGCTGCCGTCGTCGTAGCCCTCTTCGCCGACGATGATGTGAAACAGGGTGGACTTGCCGTGGCCGTTGCGGCCTACCAGGCCCACCCGCTCCTTGGAATTGATCTTGAAGCTGACGCCGTCGAACAGCTCGCGGCCGCCGAAGCTTTTCCGTAAATTTTCTATGCTTATCATGGCGCTGGTATAGTGGAAGGCGGTATGGGTGTCAATCGCGAGGAAAAGCTTTTAACTGTCGACGAACCCACAAAAGGCCCAGCCAACCGATTGCGTTGAAAAGCATGAGGCTGAAAGGCAGCGTTCTTTCCGCCAACGGGGGAAGATAGCACAATCGAATCAGACGGTTGTAGAGGGTATCCATGTCCGGCGCATCGATGCGCACTCTGGCACCGGTGCGGTCGAATCCCCATCGGTCGGCCATCCTGGCGGCTGCTTTCGCTCCATCCCGGATGGCGATGACGGCATGGAAGGGGCCTTTCGGTCCATAGGGCTGCGTTGTTCTGTTGGAAAACGCCTTTGCAGCGGATCGGGCCAGGTCCCTGCGCCAGCGGTCGGCATCCAGGGCTTGCGGCGGCATGCTTTTCTCGATGGAAAAGGTATGGATGCCGGGTATGCGTTCACGGGCCTGGGTGCAGGCGACCGGGCAGCCGGAAAAGAAAATGGCAGGAAGACCAAAAGGGGCCAGCACAGCGGCGAACAGCTCCACCTCGGCCAGCGGCCGGCCATTGACCTTCAGGGATGCCAGCCGGGAAGTCAGGGTGTGGGCGAGAAATCCGCTGGTGCCGGCGGCCGCATGCATGCCGAGCATCATGACGCCGTCGGCGCTGTCGGGATCCCCCAGACCCGGTACGGGTCCCTGGCGGTAGCCGCAAACAACCGCGGCCCGTCTGTCGATCATCTCGGGAAGAAGATTGTACCCGGTGCGATGAAAATCCTTGACCGTCACCCGCCCGACACCGGCATCAAAAAGCACCTTGACCACCGCATCCACATCGCGGGACATGGCGGCGCATGCGTGGGCCCAGGGCTGCGTGAGAAATGACGACGCTCTGTAACTGCCGCAGCCGCTGCTGCCTTCGATGTCGGCTATGATTAATATATGGCGATAGGCGGGCGCATTCATATTAAAACCCATGTTCTGATAATGCATGACAATGGTGGCTATGGCCGGCATTGCGGTCTCGACCGTAACTCGCACGCTACCATATCCGCCGTCGAAACGGAATTGCCAGGTTTTCTATGGCCATAACGGGAATTGGTGGTAGGTGGAAATGTGGAATCGTCTTAATTGATCTTCAGTCGGGCCAAAGTAGGGATAAGGTATCGTATTCTGTATCGGTGTCTTGATCGATCTCGGATCCACGGAAGGTGGATATCAGCTGTCGGGCTTGACTGGCAATTCGTTGGAGAAATCTTGACTTTGGCAAACTATTATTCCGATGCGTATAGATCAAATCAATCAATGAAAATGCAGGTCCGGTAAGACGATGCCATCAAATCAAATAAGCCATCATTGATACAAGTGAGCTATTACTATCATTTTTCTGGAATTCCCGCCTTGTGATACGCTTCAAGAAGGCGATTTTTCTGTTCTATATTAGAAATATCAAATTCTTCAATTTGCGCCGTAGTATAAGTTGGTTTAATCCGCAAAACTTCGGCAGCAGCTTCACGTGCCTTTTCCTCATTACCCAACAACTGATATGAACACGTTAATCCCGAATAGGCAAAAAGATAATCTGGGTTGCGTTCTATGGCCTTATTCCACAATGGGATTGCCTTTTCATATTGTTCAGTTAATGCATAGGACCAAGCCAGATTATTCAAATAATTGATTGGTGTGACTGGATTGAGGCGGATTGCCTTTTCCAAAAGAGGAATAGCTTCATCATAGCGCCCCGCAAACCTGAGCACCAATCCATAAAAGAAAATGGAACTTGCAGAGTTTGGGCTTAATTCGACAGCTTTCTGCATCTCGACAATGGCCTTTTCGTATTGTTTTCTTAGCATAAATACGCAGCCAAGTAATCGATGTGAAGTGGGATCTGTACCAGACAGGTCTATGGCCTTGTGGGCCAACTGCTCGGCTGTTTTTAGCGATTTAGCACGATCCTTGCTTCGGTAGAACCAGATATCGTCTAAATGCGTCCATCCCAGCAAAGTATAGGCAATTCCATAATCGGGATCCAAGGCAATCGCTTCTTCGGCTAATTTTCTGGCTTGAAGGGTATCTCCTTCTGTTCTGCGCAAGAATAGCTCAGACCCCTGTATTATTTTCTCATAGGCTTTTAGGTTTGTCGTTTTTACTGTGGCATACCGGCCATGGCTTTCATATGCGATATTCACTTGTAGTCCAGCCATGATTTTCATGGCAATTTCATCTTGCAGCTCAAAAATATCCTTGATTTTTCTGTCATAATTTTCAGCCCATATGTGGTGGCCTGAAGTTGCATCTATCAGTTGTGCGGTGATGCGGAGCTGATCATTCGACCGTTGAATGCTTCCCTCAAGGATGTATTTAACTCCGAGCGCTTTGGCTATTTGTTGAACAGTCATTTGTTTGTCCCTAAAAGCAAAACTGGACTGTCTTGCTATAACAATAATGTATGGGATTTTTGATAGAGATGTGATGATTTGTTCAGTGAAACCATCACTGAAATACTTTTGGTCTTTATCTGCACTCATGTTGTCAAATGGCAGAACGGCAATAGACGGCTTATCCGGCCAAGGGTGAACCATCTTTTCCACCGAGGCGGATTCTATTTCGGGATCACGGGGATAAAACAGCCATATCAAAACAGCGCTGGCTATCAATAACATGGCGATAGCAACCGAAGCTGATTTCTTAAGTTTCGTAGGTGCTGCTTTGGGCTCTCCGATAATCCTGCCCTCATCTTCTGGAGCCAATAGAATGCGGTAGATCCTAACCGGTTCGTTGATGTTTTTTACTGCATGCTCCCCCAAATATTCAAATCCCTGGCGCACCTTCTTTTTAACCTGATCGTAAACGCCTCTGGAAATACAGATGCCGCCGGGTTCGGCCAGGCTTTCAATTCTAGCGGCAACGTTTACACCATCACCGTAAATACACTCATCTTTATGAATGATATCGCCTAAATTGATTCCGATACGAAAAACCATTCGACGGTTTTCGGGAAGTTTACTGTTTTCGATTTCCAGAGTGCTCTGTATCTCGACTGCCCCGTTGACAGCGTTTAAAGCACTGCCAAACTCCGCCAAAATATTATCGCCGGGAGTATCGACGACACGCCCCTGGTGCTTTTGGATCAAGCCGGAAATGATTTTTCGATATGCAGTAATGGTGTTGACGGTAGTTTCATCATCATCGCCCATCAGCTTGCTGTAGCCTTTGACATCCGCACTAAGAATCGCCGTTAATTTGCGTTGCGTAGCGTTCTCTGCCATAGGATTCTCCCGGAATGATCGAAGGATGCATTACCAAATCATCAAGATATCGGGATCGCTTTTGATTCAACTGCGTTTCGAAATAATTGTGGGCACAGAGCAAGGAGGGGGGAACGATGAACTATTCCCGATATTTATAAATAGAATGGATCGGTTGTAAGGGTCAAGCGCCGATTCACAATTCTAATCATCATCTAGGAATGACAGTTTGATTTTAGCGATTTGGAATTACTTGAAAGTAGCTGCCGTCGCCACACTTTGGCGGATATTGGAAATAGATGGTTCGGACATGTCAATCGGGATTCCGGTAGCCATAGTTGAAATCGAAGAGGATTGTTTGAGAGAATTTACAATCTTATTTTTGGTTGCAGGTCAGCGCACGAGGCTGGAGGCCATGGCGACCATCGGAACAACCGGCTGCTCCATTCCAAAGCAATATCGGTCCCGCCGGGATTCGAGGTCGTGAATGAGCGCCTGTTTGAATCCATCCGGACCGTGTTGGGACATCAGGCGGTCGCGATACTCGCCAATATCGACGCTTTCCAGGCGCATGCGCAGGGTCTTGAAAAGCCGGGGCAGGGGGCTTTGTCCGGGGATCTGCACGTGGTGCAGGCCGGCGCTGTAGGTCAGCAGCATGCGTCCTTCGGGGATGCTTTGAAGGATGTCGGCAATGCCGCCCCGCACAGTCATGGGCCGGCCTTTCTTGTCCAGGCCGTTGGCCCGCATCATGCGTCCTTCAGGCATGATGATCACCATGGAATCGGGCTGGACTGTTGTCAGCACCTGATCCCAGGTGTGGTCGTTTTTGCGGGTGATAGTAACCACATTCCTGGCCACCATACGAAAAAAGAACCCCATCAGCGGGCGGCGAGTGGCCTTGTCGGCAACGGGCATGAGTCCCTGGAACGCGATGCGCCGGATGAATTTGTTGGGGAATCCTCCGACGAACAGGGGCTCGTAGAGGCTGGTGTGGTTGAGAAAGGTCACCAGGCGCAGTTTCCGCCAGGGTTCGGCGGGCGGCTGGTGTACCCACCGGATGTCGAACCGATAAAAGAGGCGGCTCAGGCCTTTGATGCCCCGCAGCATGGTGTAGATGCACTCTTCTCGCATAGCAGCCTTCGATGCAAAAATCGTTGCGGTTCCTGATGAATTCTGCGATCCTAACGCACAACTTGCTGAAAGTATAGATTTTCCGTACTTATTTACAAAAGTTTTACAATGTTTGCTGGGTCATGATAATGGTAGTATCATTCAGAACCTGCAACCAACCCGAACATTGAAAACCGGTACTTATCCATGATCGACCTCACCTGCAATAAGAGTCTGCTGAATCGCATTCGTGCGAACCTGGACCGTTTTACGAAGCGCACCAAGGCCATTGGCGGCTTAAAAGAGGCTGCTGTGGCCATCGCAATTGTCGATACCCGGAAAGCGCCGCATCTTAACGACACCGACTCCCGGGAATCGGGGAAGGGTCAGGCGGCAATCATCCTCACCAGGAGGGCGACGAACCTGAGAAATCATGCCGGTCAGTGGGCGCTGCCGGGCGGCCATGTGGAAGCCGGGGAGCATCCGGAAGAGACCGTATTGAGAGAACTTGAAGAGGAGGTCGGGCTGCGGCTCGATGCAGATCGGATTATCGGGCGTTTGGATGATTATGGCACGCGGTCGGGCTTTCTCATCACGCCTGTGGTTGTCTGGGCGGGTGCGGATGTTTCTCTGACGGCCAATACCGATGAGGTCGCAGCTATTCATCGAATTCCCCTGACCGAACTGTTGCGCGACGACGCTCCGATGCTCGAAAAGATTCCCGAAAGCGAAAAACCGGTTCTGTTTATGCCCATCGGAAAGGATGTTGTGGCCGCGCCGACCGCGGCAATGATTTACCAATTTCGGGAAGTCGCCCTGTGTGGAAACGACACCCGCGTCGATCATTACGAACAGCCCCGCTTTGCCTGGAAATGATCGATGGCCGCGGCTGTCAAAAAAAGAAGCGTTTAAAGAAGCACGGGAAGACCCTCAAACGGAGCGCGGTTTTACCATTCCAGCGCAATATATTTCTTTCGCTGCAATAATTATCATTCGCCTGTTATCCCGCGTATATCTTCAAGGGGGACTTCCTTCCATTTGTGCAAAAATCAATATCTATCAGAAATAAATGAATAAAATAGTTCAGGCAATCAGACGCTAACGCCATTGACACGCGCCTTTGAAATAGGAATTGAGCCGTTTCGACTGGAACCATTTTTGCTTTTCTAGTTTGATTTAATCTCCATGACAGCATCCGATTCCATTTTGCTTTCATCAACGTGACAAAAACTTCAATGGAGACTTTCGTCGCATGAAACAACAACACGATTATCTCAGGCTGTTGCTTGACGTCACCAAAACCCTCACCGCTGAGCTGAACATGGATAAGGTCCTGCATCTGATCGCCTCCCGGGTTCCTGAAGCGGTTCAAGTGGATGCAGCGACCATTCGCCTGCTGGACCCGACCGGGAAGAAGTTGGTTTTAAAAGCCGCTTCCGGTCTGAGCGATGCGTATTTAAAAAGAGGCCCCATCGATGCAGAGGAGAGTGTGCTCTCGGCCCTGAAGGGAACGCCGATTGCAATCGTTGACGCCGACAATGACCCCCGAATTCAATACCCCGAAGCCGCCCGCAAGGAGGGGATAAAAAGTATTCTGGTGGCCCCCATTCCCATTCGGGGAAAAATCAACGGGGTGTTGCGGCTGCTGTCGCACACCCGGCGCGAATTCGAGCCCTTGGAGATCGAATTCGCGGCTGCCCTGGCCGAACAGTGCGGCATTGCCATTGAAAATGCGCACATTTACGACGAACAGAAACGCCAGTTGAACTATTTCAAGGGCGTCTGCGAAATCAGCAAAACCATCGCTGAAACCCGGCAGTTGGACGATATCTTTAATTTCATCGTCACCAAACTGCCCGAGGTGATGGATTTGAAGGCCTGCACCCTGCGTCTGTTCGAATCCTCAAAGGGACAGCTGGAACTGAAGGCGGCATATGGATTGAGCCAGGCCTATCTCGAACGCGGGCCAATCGACGACGAACTGGCGACCTATTTCATCTTAAATGGCGAACCGGTATTGATCTTGGACGCCACGAGCGACGTTCATACACAGTATCACCAGGAAGCCGCCAATGAGGGGGTGGGCAGCATCCTGGCCGTACCGCTTTCAATCCGCGGCGAAATTATCGGCGTTTTGCGCCTGCTAACGGCGGAACAGCGTCATTTCTCCGAAAATGAAATCAATTTTGCCATGACGGTCGCCGAACAGGGTGGCGTGGCCATCCAGAACGCCATCGATTATCAGAAAATGGAAAGCCTGTTGAAAGACTGCGATTCAGGGGGCCCGAGATAGGGAGCACTCTATCCGGCCTGGACGGAGAAGCTTGACCGCTTTCGCGAATGAAAAGAGAAAAAGAAAAGCCCCGGATTGAGCGGATCGATCCGGGGCTTTTGTTCAGTATCCATCCAGAAATGGCCAATTTGCCCGATATCTTTGTTGCGCAAAAAATTTTATCGTTGGAATATCAACCATATACCTGCGGTAAAATTTTTCGTGCGCCTCGATCTCAACCAAATTTACC
Source organism: Desulfosarcina widdelii (assembly GCF_009688965.1). GTDB lineage: Bacteria > Desulfobacterota > Desulfobacteria > Desulfobacterales > Desulfosarcinaceae > Desulfosarcina > Desulfosarcina widdelii. Next base: position 6,101,119 of record NZ_AP021875.1, read on the forward strand.
TATTTCTGGATGGGCACTATTTATGAAGAATGAAAATGGAGTTGCTCAACCGGCCGGCTGGCGGTCGCCGTGCTTCTCCCACTCCTGCACATCGCCTTCTTCCACATCTTCCCAGCCGGTGATCATGGCTTTGACATGGGCGGTGACGGTGTGGCCGGTGGTGGTCATGTAAACGTGCACGATGACAAAGCACAGGATGGCAAATGCCCCGGCCGTATGGACGAAAGCAATGACATCCAGGGTGAGCCAGTCCAGCCCCCAGGATTTCCAGGAATTGTAGCCCCAGTACAAGAATCCCGACAGCATTTGAATGGGCAGGAGGAATGCCGCCAGGGACAGGTAAACGATGCGCTGGAGGGGATTGTGTTTGGCCTCCTTGCGCTTGGGCACCGGATGGCTTTCGCCCCGAAAGATGCCGTAGCTGTAGTACAGGATCACCTGGAACATCTTCTTGGTGGTTGGGATGTACTGTTTCCACTCACCGGTGGTGAAGACCCAGAACACAAAGAAAGCAAAAGCGATCAGCCAGCTCAGGCCCACGAAATTGTGCACATCCACAGCCTCGTCGAATCCCAGGAAGGGAAAGGTGCCATGCACCTCGAAGCCGGTGACCAGCAGCACGAAGATGAGGGCCATCTGCAGCCAGTGCCAGAAGCGCTCGTAGCGGGTGTACAGGTACATATTGATCCTTTTTTTATCAGACATGTCTACTTGCCCTCCTTTCGCCCGTTGGTGAACATGCGGGTCAGGCCGTGGAGTCCGACGCCCAGCAGGTGGCCCAGCACCAGAATCCATCCCACCGAATCCAGCAAGGTGAACTTGTCCCGGCCGGGCATGTAGAAGCCGGCCAAACTGGCCAGACGGCTTTCGTCACGGGTGTGGCATTCGTTGCAGGAGACCACGTTCTCCTTGGGGGCCACCATGTGGGTAATGGGAAAGACATAGGTGGTGTCCACGAAGTCGAACTCGCCGGAAAAGGGAATACCCAGGGCTTCCTGGCCTTTGGTCAGGGCATGGTTCCAATCCAGGGTTGTCCAGTAGCCGTCGGGACCGGAGAGCATGGGACCGAGCAATGTCTTGTGGACTTTGTCATAGGGCTGCTTTCCGCGATGAACCTTGAATGGGAAGATTCGGGCGTTTTCGTCGTCCCGGCTGCCCACCGGATGGCTCACCCGGACGACCTGGCTGGGGTCGATGGCATCGCGGGCCGTGGTACTGCTGATGGAGCCGTTGTACCAGAAGTACTCGGGTTTGACGTTCTTGTCCCATTTGAACTGACCCTTGATGGACATGTAGTCGTGTTTGCCGAATTCGTCCTCGGTTTTGTAAGGCTTGCCGTCCTTGAGTTTTCCGGCCTGGGACCAGTCCCAGGACATCTTGGTGGGATTCACCCGGGCGAATTTCGGGATATGGCAGCTCTGGCAGGCCACCTTGTCCGTATGGTCGTTGGCCTTGGAGTCGGCTTTGTGCGGGGTGCTGCTGTGACAGGACTCGCATGTGATCTTTGTGGTCAGGTCATCCTCGATCAGGCTTTTGCGGTCCGTGGCCGCCGGTTTCGTATAGACCCGGCCGGCGATGTTGTGCAGCTTGGTCGTGTGACAGCGGGTGCAGGTGAAGTTCTGCCCGTCACTGCCCATGTGGACATCCAGGGCCTTGTTGGGCTTGGTCAACGAGGTGTCCAGGTCGCCGTGCTTGACCCCGTCGCCGCCGCCGCCCTTGAAGTGGCAGGAACCGCAGTTCTGACGCTCGGGCCGGACCACCGCCTGAACCGCTGCCTGGATATTGGCGCGGATTTCGTTGGCGATCTCCTGCTCTTCAGGATCGTCTGAGCCGTCGAACGCTTCAAAATCCTCGAAGGATTCTTCCCAGTTGATCGATTTCTGGCCGTGGCAGTTGAGACAGTTGACCGCTTCGGTTTTTTTCCCCCATCCCGGGTGGCAGCTCAGGCAGCCCTTGTCCTGCATCCTGTCGGCCGAAATGCAGAAGTTATTGATGGAATCGCCGCCCTTGCCATGCACACTGCCGTCTTCGGTAGTGTAGGCCTGCCAGGTCCAGTGAATGGTCTGGTGGAACTGGTCCGCGGCTTCCGTGTGGCAGGAGATGCACGCCCGGGTCACTTCCGGACCGGATCTAAAGTCCTTCTGAAGCGCCTTGAGTCGGGAGTGGTCGGTGGTGATCCACAACTGTTTGCCCTTGATGGCCTGGTCTGCCATGGTGCGGCCCGGTGCCCGGTCCTCGGCGTCGTCCGTCGCACCGAAGGCGGCGGGCGTCGATATCGACGCGAGGAAGAATAAAAGCAGGGTGCACCAGAAGGTGGATAGGCGCCCTCTGGTTGACTTCATCGTTTCCCCCTATGGGTTACTTGGTAAGTATAAAACTTCATGAGCACTGGCGAAGAGGCACGCCGGCACATATTCAACGGTACGTCATTCAGGTCAGCGAAAGCATTGGGATTCGAGGAGTTGGCAAAAGTCTATCAGATACAATCCGGTATGTCATCCGTTAATCATTCGATGCTTCCCGCAACCCCTCGATGGCAATGCGTCATCGGCTACATGGGCAGTTTTTTCAGGGTGAAGGAACCATCTTTCTTGATGGTCATCTCACCGTCAACGTAGAACACGTTTTTCAACTCCGGCCGGACGTCCTGAACCATGTAGAACGCCTCGCCGCTGCGGGCGCCGGTGCCGCAGATAAAAACCACGGGCTTGTCGGCGGGAAGCGTCTTGATTTTCTCTTCCAGATCGTCGATGGGGATATTCACCGCTGTTTTCAGGCTTCCCTTTTTATACTCGTCCGCATCGCGGACATCGACCAGCAGAATCGCTTCAGGAGAATCGTTGACCAACCGCTTGAATTCGGCGTGATCGATGCTGCCCTCTTCTTCTCCAGCCTTTATTGCAGTGGCGGCAGCGACGTTCGTGGTCGGCTTGCCCGCATAGGCGACCCAGGCCGGATAGCCTTCGGCGAAAACCTTGACGTTGGTGTAGCCCATGGCGATGGCCTTGGCGGCACTCTTGTGGCTCAGCTTGCAGTGCAGCCCGCCGCAGTAGAAGACCACCAGTTTGCTCTTTTCTGCGGGCAGTTGATTTTTCAGGTCGTCGAACTGCATGTCGGGGATGCTGATGGCCGTTGGAATGTGGCCTTTGTCATACTTCTTGCGTTTGGGACGCGAGTCCACCAGGACCATGTCGGCGCCTTTGTCGATCTGCGCTTTGATCCATTCGGCCGACACAGCCGGATAGTTGGATTTGTCCGAGATCCATTGAGGATAGCCTTCGGCAAAAACCTTGACGTTGGTGTAGCCCAACTTCTCCGCCTTTATGGCGGACTTGTGGCTGAGCTTGCACTTCAATCCGCCGCAGTAGAAGATCAACAGGGCGTCCTTGTTGGCCGGCAGCTTGTCGGTCATTTTGTCGAACTGGCTGTCGGGGATGCTGACGGCCATGGGGATGTGCCCTTTGATGTATTTGGGCTTGTATGGACGGGCATCGATGAGCATGACGTCTTGTGACAAGGGGATGGACACGTGCTGTTTCACGAAAGCCATGTCCACGATGTCGTGAAAGGGGGTAAAGGCCGGCTCGGCGGACGCTTTTTCCGGCGTGGTCGTTTCCCGGGTTGTGGCGCAGCCGGTCAGGGCTGCGCTGAGAAAAAGCAGGCAGAATGCCATGATCGTCAGTCGTCGAAACATGATATGCTCCTTTTAAAACCGTTTACGGGCAGCCCGGATCGGACTGCCCGGATGGATTGACAGCCGCAAGGCGCCTATTTGCACTTGGCCGGTGTGGGCGAGTCTGCTGCATGATCGTGCAGATAGGTGTAAATGTCGGTCAGATCGTTTTCGGAAAGGGCCTCCCATTCCGCTTTGCATCCGAAGTCACCGAAATCTTTTTTTTCGAAGACCCGGGTCCACTGGGCCTGAGTTTTAGCATCCGGGCTGATGGGCGGTTTGGGGGAATCTACTTCCCCTCGCTCCATGCAGGCCTTGTAAACCTTTCGGTAGGTGTATTTGCCTTTGCGTTTGTTTCCTTTTTCAAGGGCCAGGGTGACGCCGACCGAGGAAAAAAGAAAGATCGTTGCGGTGATGAGAAAGATTGCTTTTCTGAACATGTTGCCTCCTTTGAAGTTGAAATTAATGATATATCGTGTTGAACTTTAGCGGTCGCTTAAAATACCAGATAGCGGTCCGACTGGGCCAACATTTCGGCATTTTTGGCCTGGGTGGCGAAATCCTTGAACCCCACGCCCGGCACCTCGTCTTCCCGGCCATGCAGTCCATTGGCCCTGAAGCTGACATCGCACACGGACAGCTTTGCCTTTCCCACCAGTTCCTTGAATTGCCGCTGCATGGTCAGGCGAACACCACTGCCGGTGAAAAATACGTTGACCGATTTTCCCTTTTCGTGGGCGGCCCTGGCCAGATTAACCACGTGATCCAGATGTTTGTCCGTGCTGACTAGAATTCCCAAAGAATCCGTCATGGTCATTTCTCCTTGGCTGTCCAAAGCGATCACCACCAGCAGATCACTTTGTCGTTTTCGAATATCTTGTCGACCAACGCCGGCCAGTCGACCGGCCCGTCATAGAGACCCACGACCGACGCCGTGTTGTCCGTGGACAACGAATCAGTGAACTTCTCCACCGTTTCGTCGGGTTCGGATCTGAGGATGTGAAGTACTTTCATGGCGTTGTTCCTTGTTTTATGACTGTTCGGGTCAAAAGGGGATGACCACGTCGGCGGTGCTGACCATTTTCGCGACATCCGCCAGAGTGACGTGCTTGAACCCGTACTTCTCCACGTTGGCCGAGTTGTTGGAAAACCTTTCGCCTTCCATTTCGTCAATGAACTCCATGTTGTCCCGGTAGGCCTCGTCCATATGGGCGATTTCGTGATGCAGGACGAACATCTGGACTTCGGTGTCTTCCAGCAAAAGTCCCAGGCTGGTTCGCAGGCCTTCGTACTGTTGTTCGGGGTCCCGGATCAAAACGGCTGCCTTTTTCATGGATGACCTCCCGGACTAATTTTTCATGATGTAGTAGCGGGTGAGCCCCATTTCACCGTCGATCATGCCTAAAAAGGTGTTGCCGTTTTTGGCACCGAAATCGGGGATGTCCTTCTTGGAGCCCGGGTCGGTGCCCACAATCTCCAGGATCTGCCCGGCCTTCAAGCCCTTGAGGGCTTTCTTGGTTTTCAACAGCGGCATGGGGCAGCTCAGCCCGCAGGTGTCAACGGTGCTGTCGGGTATAATCTTGTCGAGTTCCATTGTCGTGCTCCTTTGAGTCGGCTAAAAAATAACCAGTTTTTCGGTTTTCTCGTTCCATGCGGCCATCAGCGTCCACAGCAGTAAAATGGCCATGAACAGCGGAATGCCGAGTTGCCAGGAGAAGACTCCCGGCAGGTAGAGTCCTTTTCCCAGGTAATGGCGGATGTCATAACTTTCGATGAAGCGCATGGCCGCGGCATTGGTCAGGGCGAAGGAGATCAGGGTAATTCCGAGCTTGGTGTGGCCTTCGGCCAGACGCCACAAGGTGCTGCTGGCACATCCGCCGGCCAGGAGCATGCCGAGCCCGAAGATTGTTCCGCCCAGCAGGCTGCCCAGCCAGAAAGGATGAAAAACCCCCATGGTATCCGGCTGGATGTAATTCCATTTGATTACCGCCGAGCCCAGTCCATAAACCATCAGACTCAGGGATACGACTTTGACCATTTCGGCCTCGCCGGTCATGAACGGATCGCGGAAGGCTCTTACGAAACAGAATCGCGAGCGGTGCATGACTACTCCGATGAGCAGGCCGAAGATGAGAAGTCCCCCGACCAGGGCCTGATCCACAGCGCCATAGAGATAGACGGCGATAATCATGAACAGCAGCAGGACGATGCCGGCCGCCGGTTGAAAGCTCTGCCAGACGGCTGACCAGCGGCGGTTGCCTTCGTCTTCGATCGTACACACGGCCGTTGCCGGCAGGTGCTCCATTTCCCAGAGCAGAACCTTCAACCCCATCCAGGCCCCCAATCCGAGACCGAACATCATGGTATAGCCGCCCATGGAGAAAACGCCGATGGCCGAGTAGAATCCGCCCACATTGCATCCACCGGCGAGGGCGGCGCCTGCACCCATGAGGATGCCGCCGATCATCCCCTTGGCATACTCCCGCCGCGGTGCCCGGCGAACCGAAAATTGGCGGCTGAGCAGTGCCGATGCCAACGCACCGGCAAAGATGGCCAGGTTGGTCACCGAATGGGGGTCCATCCAGGGCGTCAGGGGCCGCTCGGTTCCCAGGCCGATGAGGTAGTAAAACCAGTTTCCCCAGTTGCGGTATCCGCCGGAAATTCCCCACATGCCGTTCCACAACAGGATCATCAGGGCCAGGACGGCGATGAGAATGCCGGCCATGTAACCGGACCAGGCATTGGCAAACAGAAACCGATAGCCGTTGGCCACTTCTTCTTTCAGGCTGTGCAGCAGACTGGATTTGTCCACGACGTTTTCCTTAAAACCTGCTTCCTAATACCGGAAGGTGAGGCTGATGTAGCCGTCCATGACTTTGTCGACGACTGGATTGAACGCATCGAGAGAACTCAACTCGTCGATTTTCACGGGTTCGCCCATGGGACTGCCGCTGCCGGTGTATTCATAGTCGTAGTAGCGTACGCCGATGGTGGCGAAGAAGTTGTCGTTGACAATGGGCTGGTGCCAGTAGCCTTCGTAAACATGGCCGCGGACGGCCAGTTTGCTGGCCACCACCGAGTCCTCGGCACCACTGAAATTGAACCAGTACCTGGAACCGTAATTGTACTCCAGGCCAAACCGGGCATCCCAGGGCATGGCAAAAACCGCGCCGAGGTAAATCATATAGCCGTCGCGGTCTTCCAGTTCGCCATTAGAGTTGAGAAGTCCTTGACCCATGAATTTGTAGAAAGGATTTTCCGACGTCCTGGACGGGCTGGTATGGCTCCACGAACCGGCAACGAACAGATCGATGTCCTTGTCGAAGCGTTCGGTCAGGTTGGTCCGCAAAAGCAGGGAAGCTGCATCCCAGTCGCCGATTTCGGTGTACGGTTCCAGACGGGTGATGTATCCGCCTTCGTTCTGGCTGAATGTAAAGGTGCCATCTCCATTGTCACTGACAATAAAGGGCATGACGGACAATCCGGTGAATCCGTCGGTGATGTCCCAGGCATGGGCATAGTTGAGCACGGCACTGGTCGAGTCGTTGTCGAAGAGGGTGGCGATGAAACCGCCGAAGTGAACATCGTCCACATCGGGCTGCCGGGCGTTGAGGGCATACGAGTTGCCCCAGTCGCCCTCGAATCCCTGCCCGTAGCAGATTTTGAACGCAGCACCGGGGATGCCGGTAACTTCCTCCAACCCCAGGTTGTAGGACGCACCGTCAAACTGCCAGTTGATGATGGTGGCCAGTGGAGAGCCTCCTTCGAGACTGTAATTCATGTATTCCAAAGGGGGGCCGTCGGTTCCCGGGCGCCGGCCAACAGAGAAATTTGTGGGCACTCGGCCCCAATCTTTTTTATAATTGAAATAGGCCCGTTCCAGTCGGATGGTGTCCCCATGGGGAAGGCTGGAGATGTTGCCGTCCAGGGTGACGTCATTCAGACTGCCCTGGTTGAACTTTACTCCGCTGCTGTCCCCGAACACTTTATAGGCGGCCAGACGGCCGTCGAAGTTCAACTGGTCGTTGACCTTGGCCTTCATGGTGAGACGGAATTTGTTGGTGAGGATGATATCATTGGTTGCATCGTATTTGTCGGGAACCATCACTCCCGGAGGCATCATGGCCAGCATTCCGGGCAGGTCCGCCGGAGAGAGAGTCTGGCCGATTAAACCGCTGGTAAGCATGCTGGGCGCCACCTGGATATCGCTGTAGGACAATGTATCTCCCCGGGAGCGGAATTCTATGCCAAAGGCGACCTTGTCCGTGGCCGCATGCAGTTCGGCCTTGTCGAGACGGTCATTCATCTCCTCGACTTCTTCCTTCTTGGCCTCGTTTTTCTTTTCCATCTCAGCGAGTTTTTCCTGCACCGCCTGCATTTCCCTGGTCATTTGCTCGAGCTGTTGCTTTAGTTGCTGAACATCGTCCTGGGCTGAAACGGGGTTCGAGACAGCAAAGCACAGCAGGCATGCCAGTCCGATGATGCCGACTGTTTTGATTCCTCCTCTGGTTGCGTTCATTTCTCCTCCTTGGGGAACTGTTAACCCAATACAAATTCGTGGGGCGATGTTACTTTTTCAGCAAAGGGTATGCCAGGAGAAAACAGACTGGTGCTGATTCCCATAACTTATAAAAATAAAATGGAAAATTTTTTTGGTGAAGAAGCTTGCACAAAAGGACGAAACCTTTTATGTTAACGCATGTTAACTTTGCAGATTAACATGTTGCTGCAGTTGCGTTAACACTTAGCGGAGGATCAGATGGATATCGCCAAATACTGGAAAACCATTGTCGATACGCTGCAAGACGGCCTGATGGTGGTGGATCCGAGCGGAAATATCATTGCCGCCAACCCGGCTGCCGAGCGGGTAACCGGCTATACGGCCGAGGAACTGGTCGGAAAATCCTGTCGGATATTGAATTGCACAGGATGCAAAATCATCGGAAAAGGCGCCGGCAAACAATGGTGCGGGCTCTTCGTCCGGGGGGGCATCAGAGAGAAAAAATGTCTGATCACCAACAAGGACCGCCACTCGGTGCATATCGTCAAGAGCGCATCCGTGCTGCGCAATGAAGATGGTGATATTATCGGCGCCGTTGAAACCCTGACGGACATTACCGAAAAGATACGACAACAGCAGGAGATCAGCACGCTGCGTAAAACCTTTTCCCTGGACGAAGGCTTTCACGGCATTCTGGGAAAATCGCCGGTGATGCTGAATCTTTTCGAAATGATCGAAAACGTGGCCCAGTCGGATACGCCGGTGATGATCCAGGGCGAAAGCGGATGCGGCAAGGAGCTGGTGGCCCGGGCCATTCACCGGGCCAGCGGGCGCAGCGACAAGCCCTACGTCAAGGTCAATTGTGCGGCTTTGAACGAAAACCTGCTGGAAAGCGAATTGTTCGGCCATGTCAAGGGCGCTTATACAGGCGCGGATCGTGCGCGTGTCGGCCGGTTCGAATCCGCCCACGAGGGCACCATTTTCCTGGACGAGGTCGGCGACATCCCTCCCTCCGTCCAGGTCAAGCTGCTGCGGGTCCTCGAGGAGCGAAAGATCGAGCGGGTGGGAGACAACCGTTCTGTCCCCGTGGACGTGCGGGTGATCACCGCCACCCACAAGAATCTGGAAGAACTGATCGAGCAGGGCCTTTTCCGGGAAGACCTCTATTTTCGGATCAATGTCTTTCCCCTGTTCTGTCCGCCGCTTTCCCGGCGTCGGGAGGACATTCCGCTGATTGCCCAGAGCTTTATCCGCCGCAACGCGGTGAGCAGCGGCAAGAAAATTCTCGGTCTGACCCCGGAAGCCTTGGAGGCGTTGACCGAGTATAACTGGCCCGGCAATGTCCGGGAGCTTCGCAATGCCGTCGAGTATGCTTTCGTCTTGTGCCAGAGCGGTGGGATCGGCGTGCAGCACCTGCCGCACAAAATTGCCGGCGGTGGCTTGGTCCGACAGGCGGCCTGTGAAATGGACCCGGATTGCGCCAAGGAGCGGGATGATTTGATCGCAGTGCTTCGCAATGCCGGCGGAAATCAGTCCGAGGCGGCTCGGATGCTCGGTGTCAGCCGGGTGACCATATGGAAACGGATGAAGCGTTTCGGTATCGACATGAAAAAGGACGTGGGCTGACGATCACGCTTCGACAGGGGGACCCAGAGCGGCCCCGTCGATATCGATGATACGGGTCAACCCGTCGTGGGCTTTGGTACGGTAGGTGGTCACATTGGTCAGCTTCGCGGTCATCTTGCCCATGCGATCCACCTGAGCCTTGATTTTATTGGCATAGCCGGCCAAAGGATCGGCCGCATCGGCTTTCATGATCATGAGTTCGGTCAGCCCGCTGATGGTCTGAATGGGTTGGTTCAACTCATGGCACACGGCGCCGGCCATTTCGACAACGCCCTGGAGCCTTTCTTTTTCCGCCCTTTCTTTTTCCGCTCGTTTTTTTTCGGTGATCGTATCGCGAAGCTGCCGGACCAGCATCGATTTTTCGATGTGGACCCGCAGTCGTGCCAGCAGTTCTTCCTGGAAAAAAGGTTTGACCAGATAATCCGTGGCTCCGGCCTGGAAAACCTTCAGCAGTTGCTGCTGGTCGGCAATGGAGGTGAGGAAAATAATGGGCACGTTGTCCATATGCAAATCGCTGCGGATCGTTTCGCATAGGGCAATGCCGTCCATTTCGGGCATCACCAGGTCGGTGATGATGATATCGATTTTTTCCTTTTCGCGTCTTACGATGTCCAGTGCCTGAAGTCCATTTTCGGCCTCTATTACCGTCCAGCCTTCACGGGAGATGTTCTGCACCAGGATGTCGCGCGCAAGGGCGCTGTCGTCCACCACCAGGACGGTCATGCCCTCTTTGTTTTTGGCCGGCGAAAGAATACGTTCGACGGTTGCCAGGACCTCCTCTTTGTGAAACGGTTTGGCGATGAAGTCCGCAGCACCGGCCTCGAAGCCTTGGCGCCGGCTTTCGACATTGTCGTTGGCCGTGACGAAAACGATATGGGGCCGCTTTTCTCTTGTCAGGGACACGTCGTTTTCATGATAATCGCTCAGAATTTTCCGGCATGCGCTGAAACCGTCCATTTTGGGCATGTCGACATCCAGCGTAATCAGGTCGGGTGGGTCTTCGGAAAGTGCCATGGTGAGTGCTTCGATGCCATTTTTGGCTTCGAGGATCGCATAACCGACCGGCTCCAGAATCTTCTTGATTACGTTTCGCATGGTCGTACTGTCATCGACGACTAAAATGTTTCCACAGGGTTTTGGCATCCGGGTATCCTCATGTTCGGTTGTTGGCAGTATTTGCCGATGCCCGAGTTTGTATCGGGCAGTTAAATGAATATCGGTCGCTCGTATATTGGACTTGAGACTTGACATTTATACCACCGTGTGGGACCCGTAATGAAATCCAAGTGCTAACCATCCGAATCGCGCCGATTAGGCATCGTTCGCAGGGGGAAGATGAAAGCGGCAACATTCAGCAAGTTCCGGAAGAAACTCAACAAGACCCAGAAGCAGATGGCCCAGCTTCTGGGAACTTCCATCAAGGCCATCCACAGCTATGAACAGGGGTGGCGGACCATTCCAGCCCATGTTGAGCGGCAGCTCTATTTTCTCCTGGCCTGCAAGCTGCAAGGGCAAAACAGCGAAGCCTGCTGGGAAAAGCGAAGCTGCCTGCCGGAGCAGCGGGAGCAATGTCCGGCCTGGGAATTCGCTTCCGGCGATCTATGCTGGTTCATTAACGGTACCATTTGCAATGGACATGTCCACGGCTCGTGGCAAGAGAAGATGGAACTTTGCCGCACCTGTTCCATATTTAAATCGATCCTGAAAAAAATCGAACGGCTGTGAACCGATTCGAACGAATCTCCTGCGCAATCCTTAGTTACTTTTTCAGCAGGCTCAAAAATACCACAATGTGGCATTTTTTTTCTTGACAGCCGGGAGGGTCGTATTTATTATTTTTCTAACACCCCATATGTATCACTCAATCCCTCTACCCCTGGCGGCCCTGCATTCCACCCCACAAAATGCGGGGCCGCCATCCTTTTAACTCCCTGTTTTTTCCGATGCCACGTTGTTAGACGCCCACTTTTTTGTTAAGAGAGCCGTCATTGATAATCATGCCACGATCGTTTTAGGCGGTGGTGGCCCGCAAGGAAGGTCGATACGATGAAATCGTTCGAAGTGCTTTTTGCCGAACTCAAGGACAAGACGGCGCGAAAAGATCCCCATTCGGGAACGGTACGGCAACTGGAAAAAGGGGTTCATGCCATTGGTAAAAAAGTGATCGAGGAGGCCTGCGAAGTGTGGATGGCCGCCGAGCACGAAGGCCGTGAACGCACGGCCGAAGAAATTTCCCAACTGCTTTACCACCTGCAGGTGATGATGATTGCGTGCGAGTTGGAGTTGGAGGATGTCTATCGCTACCTTTGATTACCCACAAACGGCATCTTTCGGCCCATGCCGGCGTTCTCCCTCGGTCGAAATCCTCAACGTAGCGCTGCTACGCCTGCGGTTTCGACATCGCTGCGGCCTTGGCCTGAGCCAAAATCTACCATTTGTGGCGGTTTACAATAATGTTTCAATCTAATGCCATTCTAACAAACTCCCTATAATTACAGCAAACTCAATAACGCCGCACCAAGGAATTCGTCGATATGCTGAAAATCGCCATACCCAATAAAGGCTCCCTTTCCGAGGATGCCGTGCAATTGATCCGGGAGGCCGGATACAACTGCCGGCGCTATAGTCGCGAACTGATCGTCATGGACAATGTCAACCAGGTGGAGTTTGTCTTCCTTCGGCCCCGGGACATCGCCGTCTATGTCAGCAAAGGAATTCTGGACATGGGGGTCACCGGCCGCGACCTGGCCCTGGACAGCCGATCCGACGTGGCCGAACTGCTGCCCCTGGGCTTCGGACGGTCCAGCTTTGCCTACGCCGTTCCCGCCGGGTCGGATCTGACCCCCGACGGTTTCGAAGGGCTTCGCATTGCCACCAGCTACCCTCAACTGGTGATCGAAGATCTGCAGCGCAGAGAGATCGATGCGGAGATCATCCGCCTGGACGGGGCCGTGGAGATTTCCATCCGACTGGGGGTGGCCGATGCCATCGCCGACGTGGTCCAGACCGGACGAACCCTGGTCGCAGCGGGACTGGAAGTGGTCGGGGAGCCCCTGTTGCACAGCGAGGCCGTACTGGTCGCCCGGACCCGCGATATCGAGCGCCAGGAAGCCGTCAACACGTTTCTGGAGCGGATCCGCGGTATCGTCGTGGCCCGGGAGTATGTCATGGTCGAGTACGACATCCCAAAATCCATGCTGGAAATGGCCTGTGTCGTCACTCCGGGCATTGAATCTCCCACGGTTTCACCGTTGAGCAAAGAGGGTTGGGTGGCCGTCAAATCCATGTCCCGGCTGCGGGATGTCAACCAGATCATGGACAGCCTGACCAAGATCGGCGCCAAAGGCATCATCGTCACCGATATCCGCACCTGCCGGATTTAAGCCCTTCAGCACAATCCACACCATTTACCCTCAATATCCGAACACCGTGTCACCCCGCGGCAGGCGGTCAAACGGACGATCCCTTTTTTGCCGGTTGAACCGCCTTGCCGTTGTCCCCATCGTTGCAAAATCGGAATCGATCCTTAACATTACCACAATGTGGTAATCGTGGCCCGCGAGCGGCGGCAGTCTCATGGGGCCGTCAATACCCTCCGAATATCAAGGGGGCTGTATGAGAATCGCATTCAAGGCACTGGTCTGGGTTGTGCTGATATTGGCAGCCGGCGGACTGGCAGACGGCGGTTGGGCGCAGAAGTCGTCCGCGCAGTCTATTTCCCCCCGCGAGTTCAAGCAGTTGCTCGACGAGCGAGGAAATGATTCCGATGTAGTTGTGCTGGATATAAGAACGCCAAGGGAATTCAAGAGCGGACATATTCAAGGGGCGCAGCTGCTGGACTACTATTCAAGCGATTTCGTCGAGAAACTCAAGCGTCTGGATCGGGAGAAAACCTATTTGGTTTACTGCCGCAGTGGCAACCGGAGCGGAAAGAGCCTCAAGATTTTCAAACGACTGGGTTTCCAGCGGGTTTATCACCTTGAAACCGGCATTGTCGGTTGGCTCAAAGAAAAGTATCCGATCATTCATTAGTCCTGCCGGGCGGGACAAAACGCCTGTTTTCGACCCCCAACTAGATAAGAAAATGGTGGCAACATGACCCTCGAAATGGAATACCGAAACATGCAGCGGCTGCGGGGAGACGCCTACCGTCCCCGAACCCGGCATCTCGACGCGCAGGGACAGCCGGTGTATACCAACCGCCTGTTTCTTCAATCCAGCCCCTACCTGCTGCAGCACGCCCACAACCCGGTGGACTGGCATCCCTGGGGAGACGAGGTTTTCGATATCGCCCAACGCCTGGACCGGCCGGTTCTGCTCTCCGTGGGCTACTCCACCTGCCACTGGTGCCATGTCATGGAAGAGGAATCCTTCGAAGACGAAGAAATCGCCGTTTATATCAACGAAAATTATATCCCGGTGAAAGTGGACCGGGAAGAGCGTCCCGATGTGGATTCCATTTACATGATTGCCGTGCAGGCCATTTCCGGCCAGGGCGGCTGGCCCATGACCGTGTGGCTGACGCCGGACCGCCAACCGTTTTACGGGGGAACGTATTTTCCGGCACGGGACGGCGACCGCGGCGCTGCGGTGGGATTTTTTACCCTGCTGAAAAAGATCCGCGAGAGCTACGATTATCGGCGGGACCTGGTTGTCCAATCGGCAGGCGAACTCTCCCGGGCGGTCGGCCAGATGCTGACGCCGGCCGGCGGCGACCGCCTGCCCATGGACGGCGTTCTGGAACGCGCCGTCGCCTCCAGCAGGACTCGGTTCGATGCCGTAAACGGAGGGGTCGGCGGGGCGCCAAAATTTCCCAGTTCGCTTCCGGTTCGATTATTATTGCGTCACCATCGACGCACTGGCGACGCCAAGAGCCTGGAGATGGTGGTTCTGACGCTGGAGAAAATGGCGGCCGGCGGCATCTGCGACCAGATCGGCGGCGGCTTTCACCGCTATGCCACCGACGCCGGATGGCTGGTTCCCCACTTCGAAAAGATGCTTTATGACAATGCACTGCTGGCACCGGCGTACATCGAAGGCTGGCAGGCCACAGGAAATCCCCGTCTGCGTCAGGTGGCCGTCAATACCCTCGAGTATGTGGCCCGCGAGATGACGTCGCCGCAGGGCGCCTTTTTCTCCGCTACCGATGCGGACAGCCTGACGCCGGCGGGCCGCCGGGAGGAAGGCTATTATTTTACCTGGACCCAGGCGGAACTCGAAAACGTATTGGGCAGTGAGGGTGCTCAATTGGCTGCCGCCGTATACGGTGTTCGCGCCGAAGGCAACTTCGAGGGCCGCAGCATATTCTTTTTGCCGCGGGGTATCGACGAGACCGCCAAATCGCTGGGCCTTTCCGTTGAAGATCTGTCCGTCGCCCTGGACCAGATTAACGGGAATCTGTACGCCCATCGCCAAGAGCGTCCGGCGCCCCTGTGCGACGACAAGATCCTGGCCTCCTGGAACGGGTTGATGATTTCCGCTTTTGCCCGCAGCGGCATGGCCCTCGAAGACCTGACTTATATTCAGCGGGCCGAGCGGGCCGCTGATTTCATCTGGGACCGGATGGTTGCAAACCGTCGGCTTGGGCGAAGCTTTAAAGACGGGACCGTTTCCGGAAATGGATTTCTCGAAGACTACGCCTTTGTGATTGCCGCCCTGCTGGACCTTTTCGAAGCGACCGCAGAACCGATGTGGCTCGATCGGGCCATCGCGTTGGACGGTACCCTTGCCGAGCGGTTTGCCGATTCCGATAACGGTGGGTTTTTCATGACCGCTGACGACCATGAGGCGTTGATCGCACGGGAAAAACCGATGCTTGACGGCGCGCTGCCCTCGGGAAACGCCATCGCCATGATGAATCTTTTGCGACTGCACGGATTGACCCTGGCGCCCGCTTACATGGAACGGGCGGAAAAGGGATTGCGCACGTTTTCGACATCCATCGAAGCCCATCCGGGGGCTTTCGGCGAGATGCTCATGGCGCTGGAATACTACCTGCATCCACCCTGCCAGGTGGTCATCGTGGTGCCGGCCGGCAAAGACCCCCAACGGTTTATGCATCGACTGCGGACCGCCTTTCTACCGGGCAGCCTGGCCATGGCCGTTAGCGAAGACCGCGCCGCCGGACTGGCCCGCCAGGCGCCGTTATTCAAAGGTAAAGCCGCGGTCGAAGGCAAGGTCACGGCCTATGTTTGCCGCAACGGGGCCTGCCGGCTGCCGGCCACCAGCGAAGAGGAGATGATGGCGCAGTTTTAAGTATCCCTGTTCATCGATACGGCATCCCAATCGGAAGATAAGGAGCGAAAACATGAGTGAAACAAACGATCATCCGGAAACGTTCGAATCCTTCAAGAACTCTTTTTTTTACGGCAGCCGTTCGGACCTGAGTTTCAAATTTTTGTCCCATCTTTCCGACGACCAGGCTGCTGCTTTTTTCCAGGGGCTTTTGTCCAAGCTCGTGGACGCTTATGATGACGGGAACGCAACACCGATTTACGAGCATGTCCGCCAGGGCCAGGTGCTCTCCTATGCTCAGGAGGCCAGGGCCGTATACGAAACGGGACCCTTTGTCCTTATGGAAAAGCCCCTTTCCGAATCCCGCCTCATGCTGCTCACGTCCAGCGGTCATTTTGTTCAGGGCGACGACCCCGAGCCGTTGGGGATCGAGAACATGACCCAGGCCCAGGCGGAGCAAAATATCATGTCTTTTATAAAAGCACCCCCCACCTTGAGCACCATTGCGGTGGACACCGATACGGATCGTCTGGTGGTGCGCCACGGCGGCTACGACGTGCGCGGCGCCCGCAAGGATCCCAACGTGAGTTTTCCCCTGCAGCGCTTGCGGGAATTGGCCGCCGAAGGGCGTTTTGCCGAACTTTCCGATCCGGCCTTCTCTTTTGTCGGGGCCTGCTCCCAGACCCGCCTGAAGAAGATCACAGGACCTGGTTGGGTTCGGCGGTTCAAGGAGCAGCAGGTCGATGCCGCACTGCTGGTGCCTGTCTGACCGGTCTGTCACGTGTCCGTGGGACACGTTGCGCGTCTGATGGAAGAGGCGGGAATTCCGACCGTCGTGGTTGCCGTGGCTGCCTTTGAACAGCCTTTGAGGAAGATGGCGCTTGCCCGTGTTCTGCTGACTCCTTTTCTGATGGGCCGTCCGGTGGGGCCGGTCGGCGATGCTAAAACCCAGAAACAGGTCCTGAGGGCCGCACTGGGCATGCTGGAATCGACGCAACGACCGACAGTGACCGTTTTCCCACAAGCCTGAGCCGGTCCGACCTTCTTCCAGGAGTTCCCTAAGATTAAAAAAAGCTATTGATAGCTTGCCCGCCTGCCGATATATCTTGGCGCAACCGATCGTTAACACCCATCGTTTCCTTTTATGTGGCAAAGGGCCAAGGATATTTTTACGATCATGCCCCAGGACGATTTCAAAAAAGAAGATCAACGCCCCGACCGTTCCCGGCGCACCCTACATCGCGACCTGATCGTAAGCATCGTACTGGTGGTGACGGTCGTCTTTTTCTTGGTGGCCGTCTTTGCCTACGGTTATCTGACTCACAAAGCCAAGGTCAAAAGCCGCGAAACCATAGCGGAGTTCAGCGAATATCTGCACGACTCTTTAGAGCTTCCCATCTGGAACATCGACGAAGAGGGGATCGACAAGATCTGCAATTCGTTTTTCGAAAACGCCCTGGTGGCCAGGATGAAGGTAACCGACCACGAAGGAACGGTCTTTTTCGAAAAAGAACGCAGCGATACCAAAGCCATCATTGAATCGCGGACAACCATCCTCCACGGCGAAGCGGTAGTCGGCTACCTCGAGATTGCGCTGAATTCCCAATTGTTCGTCGAACAGCAGCGCCACCTCATGTGGCTCAGCATTGCCGGACTGATCGCCGCCCTGTTGGTGCTGGTGGCTACGTTGCGCATTATATTGAAGGTATTTCTGATCTCTCCCCTGAACCAGTTGATTCAGCGGACCGAGCAGATTGCCCGGGGCGAATACGATTCTGTCGACCTGAAGGCGCCTCAGGCGGAGATCCGCACCATCGTTTCGCGTTTCAACACCATGGCCGATCGCATCCAGCGTCGTGAGCGATCCTTGAAAAAAGTCAATCTGCGCCTGGAGATGGAGATCGAAAAACACCGCGATGCCCAGGCGGCCCTCTTAAACTCCCAGGAGGAGTTGCATTCGATCATCCGTTCCACACCTGATATCATCTTTCGACTGGACACCGTGAGTCGGTTTACCTTTGTCAGCGATGCCATCCGGCGATATGGCCTGATGCCCGAGGAACTGCTCGGCCGATCTATTCTGGACTTCGTGCACCCGGACGACGTGGATGCCGCCAGAAACCGAATCGACCAGCGCCAGACCGGCCGCAGCCTCAACCGGCTGGCCATCCGTGCCTTCGGTCAAACCTGTCTGGCGAACAAGGAAAGCGGGCAGATGTCCGAGCAGAATCCTGTATTTTTGATCGATGCGGAAGGCCTTTATGTGTCCGGAGACGGGGGGATCAAAGTTTTTGTGGGCACCCAGGGGATTGCCAGGGATATCACCGAACAGCGGCAGATGGAGTCCGCCCGCCTGGAAAGCGAGGACCGCCTCCTGCTGGCACTGGACGTCAGCGGCGCAGGGATCTGGCAACTGGACCTCAAATCGGGTTCCATTATTGTGGACGACCGCATTTACAACCTTTTGGGATACGAAGAGGCCGACCTGATCAATGGATTGCGATTGATGCGCGACAAGACCGATCCTGAAACCTGGGAAGCCATTCAAAGGAAATTCGGTCGTCACGTAGCCGGCATGGCGCCGATGTTCGATTATGAGTTCAACCTCCAGGCCAACGACGGGCAATGGAAGTGGTTTCACACCAAGGCCAAAGTGGTGCGGTTCGACAAAGACGGCCAACCGGAAACCATGGTAGGGATCATTATCGACACCAGCGACAAAAAAGAGTCCGAAGAGGAGCGGGAGCGCCTGGAACTGAAACTGCAACAGGCCCAGAAAATGGAGGCCATCGGTACCCTGGCCGGCGGCATCGCCCATGACTTCAACAATATTCTGGGTGCCATCTTAGGCTATGCCCAACTCACCCAGATGCAGACGGCAAGCGACCTCCGGGTGCAGGGGTATGTGGGCAACATCTTCAAGGCCAGCGAGCGGGCCAAAGGTCTGGTGGAACAGATTCTTACCTTTACGCGCCAGGGCAAGTCCCAGAAAATGCCTTCGGATATCTCCGTTGTGCTCAAGGAGGTGGTGAAACTGCTACGCGCCACCATCCCCACCACCATTGAGATCATCCAGAATATTCCCTCCAACCTGGGCACCGTCATGGCGGACCAGACCCAGATCCATCAAGTGCTGATGAACCTTTGCACCAACGCGGCCCACGCCATGGAGGCTCGGGGAGGGGAGTTGACCGTCACCCTGGAAAGCCATGTCGTGGAAGCCGGTGCCCAGGCCACCGATAAAGATCTGGCTCCCGGCCGTTATCTGAAGCTTTCGGTTGGCGATACCGGTACCGGCATGCAAAAAGCGGTGATCGATCGTATTTTCGACCCTTACTACACGACCAAGTCCCTGGGAGAGGGGACGGGCATGGGGCTGGCAACGGTGCATGGGATCGTCAACGACCATGGCGGCCGGATATTCGTCGAGAGTGTGCCCGGTGAAGGTTCGGTCTTTTCCGTTTTCTTTCCCGTCCTTGAAAACCCGACAGCATCGACGCCCAGTCCAACGCCGGAATACCCCAGGGGGAGTGAACGCATCCTGTTTGTCGATGACGAGGAACTCCTTGTCGAGGTCGGTGTGGAGATGCTCAAAGATCTCGGTTACGATGCCGTGGGCTTCACCCGACCGGCCGAGGCCCTTGACCTTTTTCTGGAACGACCGGATGAAATCGACCTGGTGATCACGGACATGACCATGCCCGGTATGACCGGAGATCAAATGGCCGTAGAAATGATGCAGCACCGGCCCGACATCCCCATCGTCATCTGCACCGGCTTCAGCAAGCGAATGACTGCAGTTCAGGCCACATCCACGGGGATCCGCGCGTTTTTAATGAAACCGGTCACCGTCGAGGAGCTTTCCCGGACCATCCGCGAGGTGCTGGACGGAACTGAAGCTTCCATGCCGGAGGTTCATGGCGCCGAGGGGTAGAAAGCGAACCGCCCTTTTCATTCGCCCAGGGCCAATTCCAGAACGTCCAGAAATTTGTGGTTGGCCTTGTGAAGGGGAAGGTCGGAAAGTGTTCCGAAGGATATCCAGCGGTGGCTCCGGGCACTGTTGAGCCGCACCCGTCCGGCCGAATACCGGCACAAAAAGACGTCACCGGTGAGCTTGAAGTGGGTGTAGGCATGTCGAATCCGCGTCAACTGACGCTCCATGGAAACGGTCAGTCCGGTTTCCGCCTTAAGCTTCTTTTCAAAATCCTCTGCCACCGTTGGCCTGCCGTCTGCAGGGATGGCTGGAAATTCCCATAGTCCGCCCAAAAATCCTTCCAACTGACGCTGTACCACCAGCATTTTTCCCTTTTTCAGGATCACGGCGATGGCCAGACGACGATGGGGAACCGTTCGAGAGGGATCGCGTTTTGGATAATTGGCCGTGCGGCCGTTTTGATATGCGCGGCAACCCTCGGCCAGCGGGCAGCCGCCGCAGTCTGGGTTTTTCGGCCGGCAGACCAGAGCCCCCAGTTCCATGATCGCCTGGTTGTAATCTGCCGGCCGTTTCGGGGCTGATCAATTCCCCGGCCGGTTCCTGGAAAGCCTTGTGTGATCCGCTGCGGTTCACGGGAAAATCGATTTCCAGCAATCTGGACAGCACCCGCTTGACATTGCCGTCCACCACGGGAAGCGCCTGATTAAAAGAGATGCTCAGGACAGCGGCGGCGATGTAATCCCCCACACCGGGCAGGGATCGAAAATCGGAAGGATCGTCGGGTACGGCCCCCTTGAAGCGGTCCACCACGATGCCGGCGGCACGATGCAGATTACGGGCCCGGGAATAGTAGCCCAGCCCTTCCCAAAGCTTGAGCACTTCCTGAAGGTCGGCTTGGGCCAGCAGGTTCACGGTGGGGAAACGTTTCATGAAACGAAGATAATAGGCAATAGCCGTGTCCACCCGGGTCTGCTGAAGCATCACTTCGGACACCCATATGGCATAAGGGTCCGATGTCTCCCGCCAGGGCAGACGGCGTCGGTGAGCGGTGTACCAGGAGAGCAGCCGTCGGCGAATGATTTGCTTGTCCATCAAAGGTCATCCCCATTGTCGAGGTAATAGCCAGGGTGCGGATGGTGCACAGAGATCGAGATTTTCAGGGACCCGTCAATATTGGGGGTTAAGTATCGAGCCAAAATGGCGATATACTACTTGTACCCTTTTGTACCCGCATTTACCTCAATATAATCTCAATTATGGTCGTGTCGACATTCAGGTCGCATCGGCCCCGTAGTGCAGGGCATCAGTCATCGTGTCTTTAAACTGTTGCCTTCGGAAAGGATGGAATATCGCCCATGCCGGAGATAAACGCCGCCGATTTCATAGAAGAACTGCGTTTCGATATCCGTGAAAAAGATATGATCAAGGCCAAGCTGGTCCTGTCAAAAATCGGGGTCGTGGAAGAGCCTGTTCGCAAAATGGCCCTTTTCGAACTAAACCGGGCCGACGACAACTTTGCCATTCCCCTGATCGTCAACCTGATTGCCGAACAACGGGACCTGTCCCAGTCCTACCCCCAGTTGAAAGAGATCCTGTACGCCAAAGCACTCTACAATCCGGAACTGTTGCTCTCCATGCTCACCCGTGAAAACAAGCGGGAAAATCGGACCGTCCTGGTGGAGGTGGCTGGGGAAATCCGCCTTGAAGGCGCCGCCTCCCAGCTTTTGGGCATCCTCAACGAAGATGAGGATGAGATGATCATCAAGGCCGTGATCGGCGCGTTGGGGCTTATCGGCGAGTCCGGGGCGACCACCGCCATATCGGAGTATCTCTATTCGGGGAGCCTGGAGTTGACCATCGCCGCGATTTACGCCCTGGGAGGGCTGGCTACTCCCACGGCCTTTCAGCGGCTGGCGGAAAAGCTGGGGGCCGATCCGGATCTGGACATCATGATTCTGGACGTATTCGCCACCGACCAGAGTCCCGAAGCCATCGAACGGCTCAACGAGGGCCTCTCCTCCCATTTCGCCCATCTGCGCAACGCCGCCAAGCAGCGCCTGCGGGACATGGGCGGCAAAGCGGTTCCCATACTGATCGACAACCTGCACCACGACGATCCGGATCTTCTTATCCATACCCTCAACGTGCTGGGCGAAACCGGTGACGAAAGCGCTATCGTACCCATTCGCAAGCTGCTGCACAACGAGCCCAAGGACGCCAATGTGCGCTTCGCCGCTTACGAAGCATTGGGGATGCTGCCGGTCGAAAAGGGGGCGTTTGCCCTGGCCCAGGGACTGTCCGACCCGGTGGAAAACGTCCGAGCGGCCGCGGCTGCAGCCATCGACCGCAACTACAGCACCATGCTGGCGGCCGGGTTAAAAAACATGATTCGGTCCGGCGATGAAGAAACCCGGCAGCTTGTCGAGACCGTGCTCAATTCCGGTTGCGAAACAATTTTCCTGGATCTTGTCGAAGAGGAGACGTTTCGAACCAGCGCGGTGGACTTCCTCAGCAGTCGGGCACATCCCGATGTACGCACTCACTTTGCCGAGCTGATGGAGAAAAACGGCCTGGGCGACCTGTCGGGCCAGGTGGCCGATCAGGCCCGTGAAGAAACCGTCGCGTCTCTGAAGGTGTTCGCCGTGGATGATTCCAAGATGATCTTAAACATCTATCGCAGCATCCTGCACAGCCTGGGATGCGAATCGACCCTGTTCGAGTTCCCGGCCGAAGCCCTGCAGGCGATTAAGGACGATCCTCCCGACTTCATCTTTACCGACCTGAACATGCCCCATATCAACGGTATCGAGCTGATCCGGGAGGTGCGCTCGCAGTTCGACAAAGACACCCTGCCGATTGCCATGGTGACGACCCAGAACGAAAGCCAGGACAACCAGGCCGCCTACGATGCTGGCGTCAATGCCATTTTGAACAAGCCTTTTACCGCCGAGGACCTCGGCAAGGTGTTAAAGGAATTGGGCAAGATGACATGAAAAAGACCCTGTAACGGCTTATGCGTTCGCTGTTTGTGACGGTAGGGTTTTTCTTCTCAGATGACCCATACGGCCAGTTCGTTGGCCAGTCTGAGCACCTGGTCACTCACCCGGCCGATGAAAAATTCGTCGATGAAGGTGATCAGTCCGCGGCGGCCAACCACCACACTTCCGAAATTGTTTTCCTCGGCTTGCCGAACGATGTGGGTCGCTCTGTCCCGTCCCACGGTATGAATTCTCAAAGACAGCCGTTCCGAGGGAACGCCTTCCTCCAAGAGACGGGTTCGGGCTTCCTCCAATTGTTCGCCAATCTTCTCCTTCCCGATGACGATCCGACTGGTGCAGTTGTCTATTTTGAAATAGGGATCCTCTCCCGGCCAGAATTTCTTTTTGCTGTCAATCATGCTGTAAAGCTGAAGATGGTTGTCCGACTTGCCCACCAGGGCGCCGACGCAGACCACGCCCTTCATGGCTCCATGGGTGCCGTCGAAGGCCACCAGAAAGTGTTTGGCCTCGGGGTTGCCGCCCACCACGACGATGGGAATATGCTTGATCTTGGTTACCAGTTTCATGGCCGTGCTTTTGACCAGCCAGTCCTTGAACCGGCTCCATCCAGTGCGCCCGACGACAATGGCGTGGTATCCCTCATAACTTTCTTTGAGAATGTCCTCGGTGACGCCCAGGTTTTTGGATGGTGTTTTAACCGTTATCGCGGAATCGGAAAATCCTTTTTGCCTGAAGTACGCCCGGGCGCTGTCCATTACGCTGGCAATGTCCTGTTTCTGTTCGGTGGCCCATCGTTTCAGCCCGGTCACCCGAGTTTTGTAGTGGGGATAGGCGTCCAGGTCGGAAAAGAGTTCGAACAATTGGGCCTGCACATGAAACAGGACGATTCGGGTTCGGTCCGGCGGAAAAAACGCGGGCTGCGTAACGGATGGCCCGCAGGGACTGCTCGCTGCCGTCAACTGCCACGAGAACTTTATGCAACGGAGTACTTTCCTGCACGCATAACCTCCTGATTGAAAGGGTTTACAAGGGTCTTCACCCCGGGGCGGTCAATCCATCTATATTAAAGATATTATCGTTTCGACAACCGCCCGTCAATATCGTAAACTGCTCCAGTGTTTAATTGACATCTGGCATTGATTCGTTCATGAGAAATGGCTTCCGGGTGGCCATTCGACTGGAATTCGATTCAAATACGGTTGCCTTATGAAAGTGAATTTTGGATCTTGACATTCCAGATGGAAACATTCATAATTTTTCGGTTAGTTGGAATCGGATTCGTTATGGAAAAGATTTCCCCTGGGAAATCTTTTTGTATTTGGGACGGTTAAAATGAAGGTCACAAAAAAAATGAAATTCATGGTGTCGCCATGGGGTTGAAACTCAAGGGATATGACGGCAACGGCACCTTCGCCCATGGCGTCCATCCGCCGGGCCGCAAGGGACTGGCAAAGGATGCACCCATCCGGGTGATGCCCACACCGGGTTCGGTGGTACTCTCCCTGCATCAGAATATCGGAGGGCCGTGCGAACCGGTCGTCAAACCGCGTCAGAAAGTTGGCTGGGGTGAGTTGATCGGCAAGGGCACCTCATTCGTATCCACAACGCTGCACGCGTCGGTTCCCGGTGTGGTCCAGCGTTCCATGCGCACCACCCTGGCAAATGGCCGGCACATGGACACCTTGCCGATCAAAACCGATGGAGAGATGCCGTCGGACCGGGCGTTGTGGGACGAAATTTTCGGAGGCAGTTGGCCGACCACCGGCCTGGATGCCTACGATCCGGTCCAGATCAGCCGGGATATCAGCGATGCCGGTCTGGTGGGGCTTGGGGGCGCGGCCTTTCCCACCCACGTGAAAATTTCCCCCAACGACAAAAAGCCGGTTCACACTCTGGTTGTCAACGGCTGCGAGTGCGAGCCGTATCTTACCTCCGACTACCGGCTGATGCTTGAAGCGCCGGCTCCCATCGTCACCGGCGCCCTGCTGGCGGCGCGTAGTGTGGGCGCCGAGCGCATCGTCATCGGCATCGAAGACAACAAGATGCCGGCGGTGGAGGCCATGAGAAAAGCGGCCGATGGCACCGGCATTCAGGTGGCGGTCGTAAAAACTAAATATCCCCAGGGCAGTGAGAAGCATTTGATCTACGCAGTGCTCAAGCGTCCGGTTCCTCTGGGGGGCCTGCCTGCCGATGTGGGTGTGGCCATCAGCAATGTGGCGACCATGGCGGCCGTGGCCCGGGCCGTGATTCACAAGAAGCCGTTGACCCATCGGGTGATCAGCGTTACCGGCGGAGGGATTGCCAATCCTTCCAATGTACTGGCTCCCATCGGGATTTCCTTCGGTTCCCTCATCGAGTTTTGCGGCGGCTTGACACCCGATGCCGCCCGCCTGGTAGCCGGGGGCCCCATGATGGGGTTTGCCTTTTCCAACCCCGATACACCGGTTACAAAGGGTGCCGGTGGCCTCACCGTGATGTCGAAAGAGGAGGTCAAAGCCGGTGAAGAGAGCGCCTGTGTCCGTTGCGGCAAATGCGTGGACGCCTGTCCCATGAATCTGGTGCCGACCAAGATCGCCCTGGCATCCCGGCATCAGGACATCGCCTTGTCCCGGCGATACAACATCATGGCCTGTTTCGAATGCGGTTCCTGTGCATACACCTGCCCGGCCCACATTCCACTGGTCCAACTGATTCGGGCCGGCAAGGCCCGACTCGTGGCCGCAGACCGGGGTTAAGGGAAGGACAATGGAGAAAAAAAAGAATATGCAGGAAATAACCTCCCCCGCCACCGATCCGAACGAACCGGCTGCGCCGGTGATTCACGTGTCCCCTTCTCCCCATCTGGCCCAGTCGGCATCCAGCACCAGGCGGATGATGGTGGATGTGCTGATCGCCCTGGCACCGGTGGTGGCAATGTCCCTGTTCGTTTTTCGGGGATACGCCCTTTTTCAGTTGGCCGTCTGCATCGCCGGGGCGCTGGCGGCGGAACTGCTTTTCGTCAAGATGCGCGGCCGTGTGACGACCTTAAAAGATTGCTCGGCCATCGTTACCGGCGTGATTCTGGCCATGTCACTGCCCGGTACGGCCCCCTGGTACGTGGGTGCGATTGCCGCCTTCGTTGCCATCGGTATCGGAAAGGTCATTTTCGGTGGTCTGGGCATGAACCTGTTTAATCCGGCCATGGTGGGCCGGGCCTTCGTAATGATTTCTTTTGCCGGGGCCCTGGCCGCATCGGGATTCGAGGACGTTCAGAGCGCCGTGGACGCCATATCCCAGGCTACCCCCATGAACGCTTACAAGATGAACGGCGTGGTCACCCCGCTGGCAGCGCTTTTCTGGGGGACTACCAATGGCAGCCTGGGGGAAACCAGCGCCCTGGCCTGCATCCTGGGTGGGCTATACCTGATCGTCCGGCGGACGGCTTCCTGGGAAATCCCGGCGGGATTGCTGCTGGCGGTGGCGGTGATCGGCGGCCTGGCGGATGTGATCGGGCCGGCTGACGGCTGGACGGTGGTGCACCACATTCTGGGCGGTTCCGTGCTTTTCGGGGCTTTCTTCATTGCCACGGACCCGGTGACCAGCCCCCTGACGCCCAAAGGCAAATTTGTATTCGGACTGGGGACCGGCATTTTGATCATGATTCTGCGGCTTTTTTCCGGATATCCGGAAGGTGTGATGTTCGCCGTGCTGTTTATGAACGCATTGACGCCGCTGATTAACCGGTGGAGTATACCCACTCCTTTTGGTGCCAATTAATGATGCGTGTCCGTTCATAAATGGCCAATTTGCCCAATATCGGTGTTGTGCCTGAAATTTGATCTTCGGAATATCATCCATATGCCTGCGGTCAAATTTCTCGCGCGCCTTGATTTCGACCAAATTTGCCTATTTCTGGACGAACACGCCTGTATGGATGGGATTCTGCGTTTTGATCCTAAACAAAGGCTACTTCATTCAGGCTTGTAAGCAGCCTTAAGGGTTTGAGAGTTTGACCATCGTTGGAGCGGCTTCCAGCCGCGATCATATATTGTCTTGGTTTTGAGCGGGGCAAGGATTGCTTATGAACAGTGAGAAAAAAACGTTTGCCGAGAAGTTGAAGACGAGCAGTCTCGTACAGGCCTGGCTGGTGCTGCTGCTGGCGGTCAGTTTCGGGATTTCGTTGGCCGGTGTACAACTGGCCTTGGGGCCGATCATCGAGACTAATAAGGTCAACGAAACCCTGGAAAGGGTTCCCGAACTGGTGCTGGGAAAGGATCTGGCCGACAAAATGGCGGCTCAGAACCAGAGCCTGGAAATCGCCGCCCACCGGGTGGCCGTTGACAAGGCGGGACAGGCGAAAACGTACAGCGTCTATGAGGCGCGATATGCCGGCGAGCTGCGCGGTTGGGTGATCAAGACCAAGGGACAGGGGTATGCCGACGCCATCGAACTGCTGGTGGGACTTTCCCCGGATCGGAAATCCCTGACCGGCCTGTTCGTTCTCGACCAGAAAGAGACGCCCGGGTTGGGCAACAAGATCGTAACAGCGGATTGGCGTGGCCAGTTCATCGGCGCACCGACCAGCCGTGCCCTGGTGGTGGTCAAAAGCGGAGCCGCGAAGCCGGGCGAAATCGATGCGGTTACCGGCGCCACCATTTCCTCCAACAGTGTCACCGCCATGATCAACACGGCCGTCGGCGATTTACGCCAGCCTTTGAGTGTGATGGAGAAAGGGAAGGACGACAATGGCTGATCAACCCACCGCCACCGAGCGACTTATTAACGGAATCCTTCCGGAAAACCCGGTCTATCGGCAGCTTCTGGGCCTTTGTCCCACGCTGGCGGTAACCAATGGCCTGCAGGCTGCCATCACCATGGCCGCGGCCGTGGGATTCGTGCTCCTTTGCGCCAACGTGATCACCAGCCTGATTCGTAACCTGCTCAAACCGCATCTGCGCATCGTGGTCTTCACCCTGACCATCGCTACCTTCGTGACCATTGCCGACCGCCTGCTGGCTGCCTACCTCTACCAGATGAGCAAAACCCTGGGGCCTTATATCCCGCTGATCATCGTCAACTGCATTATCATTTGCCGCTGCGAGGTCTGCGCCTCCAAGCAGTCGCCTTTTACGGCGGCAGCCGACGCTGTGGGACAAAGCCTGGGATTCGGCCTGGCTCTTTGCAGTATCGCCGCCATCCGTGAGATTTTGGGAACCGGAGCCCTGTTCGGTATACGGCTGTTGCCGACTGTCTGGCCCGATTGGGTGATCATGGTGCTGCCGCCCGGCGCCTTTCTTACTTTTGGCCTGTTGCTGGGGTTGGTGAACTGGCTTGCTGAAACACGAAAAGCATAGGAAACAGAGTCAATGAGTTATCTTATCGATATCCTGCTTATCGCCCTGGGTGCGGCGTTGATCAACAACTTCGTGCTCCATTATTTCGTGGGCATCTGCCCCTTCATCGGCGTCTCCCGCCGGGTGAGCATGGCCGTTGGCATGGGCGCTGCGGTGACTTTCGTCATCACCATTGCCGCCTTCATCTCCTGGACGATCACTACCTTCGTGCTGATGCCCGGTGCGCCCTTGACCCGGAGGGCTGCCGGATTGTTCATGCCGGCCGAGGCCGCCGCCGGCGTAGACCTGACGATCTTATGCTACATCGTCTATATCTTCGCCATCAGCTCTTCAGTGCAGTTCGTGGAGATGTACGTGCGCCGGTTTTTCCCCCTGCTGTACAAGGCCTTCGGCGTTTTCCTGCCCCTGATTACCACCAATTGCGCCATTTTGTTCGCCTGCCTGACCATCATGGCCAACGTGGTGGGGGTGGACAATCCCGGCGACCGTTGGGACCTGGGACGATCCCTGACGCTGGCCTTTTTCGGCGGTGTCGGTTTCACCATCGCCATCGTCATCATGGCCGGTATCCGGGAAGAGCTGGAGTTGTGCGACGTACCCGCACCGTTTCGCGGTGCGGCCATCACCCTGGTTGTCGGCGGCATACTGGCCATGGCCTTCATGGGCTTCACCGGTGTTGATTCGGGTCTCAGGGATGCCCTGACCCGCAAACCAGCGGCAGCCGAGCAGCAGTCTCTTTCACGGACCGCGGACCCTGTAAAGGGTCTTGTTCAAGGAATTGCGGAGGAATCATGTCTTGGGTAATCGTCGGCCTGGCCGCAGGCACCATGCTGATCATGGCCTTGGTGCTGTCGTTTATTCTGGGTTGGGCCAATCAGGCCTTTCATGTGGAAGTGGATCCGCGGGTGGATGCAGCCATTGACGTGCTGCCCGGTGCCAACTGCGGCGGTTGCGGGTATGTGGGCTGCGGCGAGTACGCCGAGGCCATCGTCTTGGACAACGCGCCGATAAATAAGTGTACTGTCGGCGGCGAAAGCTGCATGATGGCCCTGGCGGACGTGATGGGCGTGGATGCAGAAGCCAGCTATCCCTGGCGGCCGGTGGTGCACTGCGGTGCGCGAACCGACGACCGTCTGGGGCGTACCGAATACCATGGGGAACAGCGCTGCGGGCCGGCCAACCTGGTGACCGACATTCAGGGATGCATCTACGGCTGCCTCGGGTTCGGCGACTGCACACGGGCCTGTAATTTCGACGCCATCCACGTGGTCGACGGCCTGGCCCGGGTGGATTACGAAAAGTGTGTCGGCTGTGGAGCCTGCGCCAAGGCGTGTCCGCGCAACATCATCACCATGGCTCCCTTCAAGAGCGAGCAGATGTTGGTGGTGGAATGTTCCAACCTGGATGCCGGCAAAGACGTCAAATCGGTCTGCAAGGTGGGTTGCGTGGGCTGCAAAGCCTGCGAACGCGCATCGGGGATGTTCAGCGTGGTCAACAACCTTTCGACGATCGATTACGAAGATTACACCGTCGACAATGTGAAAACCGGACTGCAGGCCCTTAAGAAATGTCCCCGCAACCGACTGGTCTTTGTGGGCAAACCCACCGATACAGACATTCTGGCGGTAGCCGATGAGGAACTGCCCGAAGTGATCATGCCTGATTTCAAGACCACGGTGGATGACACGGAATGGCGCGGCTAAAGTAAATCTGTCTGAAACATAAGCCCCCTGCCGCATCCGGCAGGGGGCTTTTTACATGTCAGACGTTATTTTGTTTCTATGCTATAAATTGAATTTTTTCTATACCAATCCCTGGTCGAGCATGGCGTTGACCACCTTGACAAAGCCGGCAATGTTGGCGCCGATGAAATAGTTGCCCGGATCTCCGTATTCTGCCGATGCATCCAGGCATGTTTGATGGATGCTTTTCATGATGATTTGAAGGCGTTCGTCCACTTCTTCGCGGGTCCAGTTAAGCCGCATGCTGTTTTGTGCCATTTCAAGACCGGAGACCGCAACCCCGCCGGCATTGGCTGCTTTCCCCGGCGCATAAAGCAACTTCTGATCCAGAAAGCGATCAATCGCTTCAGGTGTGCAAGGCATATTGGCCCCCTCGCATACCAACTTGACGCCGTTGCGGATCAGATTGTCGGCATCCTTCCCGTTGATTTCGTTTTGCGTAGCACTGGGGAATGCGCAGTCGGCCGGATGATTCCATAACGGGTTGTGGTCCAGCGTGGAATCCGCTTCAGTATACTCTGCAGCGGAGTATTTGTCGATATACTCCTGGATTCTTCCTCTTCTTAAGTTTTTGAGACGTTTGACGTAATCCAGTTTGTCGCGGTCGATGCCCTCCTCATCATAGATGAAGCCGGAAGAGTCCGAGAGGGTGACCACCTTGCCGCCCATGTCGAGTAATTTTTCAACTGTGTATTGGGCAACGTTGCCGGAGCCGGAAACCAGGCAGGTCTTGCCTTCGATATTATCCTCTTTGGTGGCCAGCATTTCGGCAGCAAAGTATACGGAGCCATAACCGGTTGCTTCGGGGCGGACTAAACTGCCCCCCCATCCCAGGCTTTTGCCGGTTAGCACCCCGGTGAATTCGTTGCGGAGTTTTTTATACATGCCGAAAAGAAAGCCGATTTCTCGGGCACC
This sequence comes from Desulfosarcina widdelii, assembly GCF_009688965.1. Lineage (GTDB taxonomy): Bacteria > Desulfobacterota > Desulfobacteria > Desulfobacterales > Desulfosarcinaceae > Desulfosarcina > Desulfosarcina widdelii. The sequence goes on from NZ_AP021875.1 coordinate 6,132,076, forward strand.
GACGCCAATATCTCCAGCCGGGATGTCGGTGTTGGGACCGATGTGGCGGAACAGTTCCGCCATGAAGCTTTGGCAGAAACGCATGACCTCATTGTCCGATTTCCCTTTGGGATCGAAATCGGAACCGCCTTTGCCGCCGCCCATGGACAGGGTCGTCAGGGCATTTTTAAACACCTGTTCGAAGGCCAAAAATTTAAGAATACTAAGGTTGACGGAAGGATGAAAACGAAGACCTCCCTTGTAAGGTCCGATAGAGCTGTTCATTTCGATGCGAAAGCCTCGATTGACATGGGCCATGCCCTGGTCGTCCATCCAGGGGACCCTGAACATGATGACTCGTTCGGGTTCCGTGATTCTTTCCAGGATTGCACTATGACGGTACTCGGGATTGCGGTCCAGAACCGGCTTCACCGATTCGATGACTTCGTGAACGGCCTGGTGAAATTCTTTTTCGACAGGATCTCTGGCTTCGATCGTTTTCAGGATGTCCGGCATGTTCGCCTCCTTTTAAAAATTGTGAATGGTTAAGGCATTTCGTTAACATTGCAGCATCGATATGGCATACAAATCGGCAAGATAACCGAGCCATTATAATCTTTGGCGGTGATTGCCGTTATCCGAATCGTGGCCGCCGACCGCCCCACGGGGAAAATTCCGTGTTGGGGATCAAGCGGGTTTCACCATGACGCATTGGGATGACCGTCCATCAATTTTTATTACAATGGGATGCTCCAGTCGGACATGTCGAATATAGGACATTTCCTGAACCACCGGAAGATGGTCGAGCCAACTCCACTCCAGATAATCATCCGAGCCCTCGTTAACCGTCACGTAAAAAATCCCCTGTGAAGTAATATTTTGAAAAAAATGAGATCCTTGGGAAGGGTCTGCCTTGAGATTGGAATCTCTTGATTCGATGATCGCCCCTGCTCCTGAAATGTGATGCCACTGAACCGGAATACCTAGCCAGCGGTCGGAGGACCCCCAGCGGCCGGGACCGGCAAGCAGGTAACGGCGATTGGCGTTGACCAGGGACGTATTTACTCGGCCGATTTCATCCACCATCTCTGTTGTCGCTTCTTTTTTGAATGAATCCGGTTTCACATAGACGATATCGGCGATTTCTTCGTTTTTCCCATTGCCCAGCGCCTGCGAGGAGGTGCAGAAGGCGTTACAAATATCTTCGGGATTGATTCGGACTTCGAAACGACCCTCACCGGTAACCATGGGACGAATCTGGAGAAGATGAAACGCTTCTTTTCGGCTCCCCTTCGATCCAAGGGTAACGGAAAACTCGATTTCCACGGGGCACCCCATTCCCCTTCTGCCCAATTCCAGGATTTCAGCGAGCACTCCCGGAAGGGGAAAAGATCCGTACTTGAGGACTTGGGCGAAGGTAAGAACCTTTACACCTTGGACGGTACTGGTGTCGCGAATTCGATGTTCGTCGGGTACATAGGTGCTGGACAGGGATAGAACGGGGGCCTCCTGAAGGGCATCGTCCAGCCTTCGCCGTTCTAAATTGCCGTTGGTTTCGAAGTCCAACTTTTCCGGATAGTTCTTGATTCTCAACGCGTAGAAGCGGTGCTGAGAATTTTTGAGAATGTCATCGATGACCGAGAACTGAGGTAGAATGGAAGGATACCGGGGGGAAAATCGGACGGTTTTTTGGCCCTCGACCACCGTTTTTCCCAAACCCAAAGCAATGTGCGTGATGCCTTCCTCCGGCTTCATCGGTGGAATCGGATAAAAGTTGTGAGATTGGGCGACCCCGGAAATCGCCGGATAAAAGAAATCGCCATAGGATCGGCCGGCAAGCTCTTGAACAATCACCGCCATGGCTTCTTCCTGGGGGGCGTTCCCGGTCGCTTTGGAAAAGGCGCGCGGCCCCTCGTAGAAAGTTGAAGCATATACAAGCTTTACGGCGGTTAGCAGATGGTCGAGCCTGCGGTTGAGGGATCGGTGATTGTTAGGGATCATATAGGTTTCATAAAGACCGGCATAGGGCTGAAACTGGGCATCTTCCAGCAGACTCGACGAACGGACCGAAAGAGGATATTCGACCTGGCCCAGGAACGTCTTCAGATCTTCAACCAGCCAGTCGGGCAGGGCCGCTTCGAGGAACAGTTGCTTAATGACATCGTCGGGGAGTGCTTGTCCGGCAAGCCTCCTGAGGTTGTTGTGCGTAATGAAGGCCTCGAACCCGTCCGTACTGATTACGAGTGTTTGGGGTATACGGATGTCGATGCCGGGAAATTTCTCATAAATGCTCATGTCCTGTTGCAGCAGGGCCGACAAGAAAGCTAGGCCTCGTGCCTTGCCACCCAGGGAGCCATGGCCGATTTTCACGAAGTCCATTATCCTGGCATCGAAACTTTTTTTGCTGAACTGGGCCACAACGCCCTTCTGTTGCCATTTGCGCATTTCTTTGATGCCGGCGATAATATAACCTCGCAAGGATTCCGTGTCCTGAAAATCCCGGGCGTGGACCTCTCTGAATCTGGATGCCAGGGCGATTTCGGATCGCCCCATGATCCAATTCGAAAAATGATTCCTGTGGGCATGGTGCCACAACGATGCCTCCGGTATTTCCGGCAGCAGGGCTTGCAGTGATCGCAGATCGGAGGCCCGGGCAATTTCCTTTCCGTCGGGCATGCGGAAAACGAAATCCCCGAAACCCAAATGATCCATAAAAAAATCATGGAGCTCGGAAAGCAGATCGGGTGCATTTTTATCGAGAAAAATTGCCGGGATGCGTGCGGCCCGCTCACGGTTGACCGACTCGGCGCTGAGAAGCAGCATCGGAAGGTCCGGTATCTCTTTCTTGAGTTTGGAGAGAAGCAAAAAACCTGCGTCCTCGGTTAACCGGCCGTTTTTGGGAATCCGTGTATCTGAGATAACACCCAAAAGATATTCCTGGTAGCGGGTGCAAAGCGCCAAGGCATCCTCGTACGTGTTCGCCAAGAGAATTTTGGGCCGGGATCGCATCCGCAACAGTCGATGTTCTTCATTCAGCCCGACGCCGAGCACCGCCTGGGTCTGCTTTACAATTTCTCTGTAGATCAGGGGTAAAAACGAGGAATAATAAACGGGGGAGTCCTCAACTAGGACCAATACACGAACTTTGGCGTTTATGGTGTCATTGGAGACATTCAGATGGTCCTCGGTGTTTTTTACCAGTGCCAGAAGCAGATCCGAGTTCCCCGACCAGATAAAGACCTTGTCAATGCCACTGCAATCCCGATTTTCGGGTAGCGGAAACACTCCCCGAGGGCTATGGCTCAGCAGGATGACGGGCAGGCCCGGTGCGTTTGCCTTGATCTGGAGCGAGAAGGAAAAGGCATCCATTTCATCTAAATGCGGGGTGGTGATGACTAGATCGATGGTTTTGTCTTTAAGAACCGCGAGGGCATCCCGAGCCGAAGCTGTCCGGGTCACCCGCGGTGGGTGGCTTAAATTCAATCCGCTGTATTCGTTTATAATTCTCGATGCAAGACTGCCGTCCTCTTCCATGATGAAGGCATCGTAAGGGCTCGATACCAAGAGAATTTCCTGAACCTTGAACGGCATCATTTCGTGGAACATCTTGAAATGGGAGCAAAATTCTTTGGCCGGGGCATTTTGCAGTCCAGTCATCTCCGCCTAGTTCCTTTTATCCAATGGCTGACAGCCGGTTCAGGTCTGTGAGGTTCGGAAAGCAACGACGTTGAATATATAACTGAAACTGAAAAATAAATCAAAAAATGAGATAAACTAAAAAAGGGGCGGTGAAAACCGCCCCTTGTATTCATTCCTGCTGTATCCCCGCGGGATGATCATGCATCGATAATTTTCAACGCTTCTTCCCGGTAGGCGTTCATGACATAGGGGATTCCGGTCACGGAGGCACATTCTTCCGTCAGTGAAAAGATATCGTTTCGGGTGATGTATTCCACTTTCCAGTTTCTGGAGCCGGCCATGATCTGCTGCAGGCCGACCTTGATCTTATCCACCGCACTGAAAATTCCCACGGCGCCAAGGGGCAGCGAAGCGACTTCGGAGCCGTATTTTTCCTTGAGTACCTCATAATTCATGAAAATCTCTTCCTTGGTCGTGCCGAATTTGGATACCGTCGACGGGAGTCCGCCCTGTTCCCCTCGCAGCCATTTTTCGGTGTTTTTGCCGACCATGCCCGGAATCATCAACGCACGCCCCATGCAAACGGCTTTGCAATAGGGGGCGCCCAGGGCCAGGGCCTTAAAAACATGATCTTCGGATGAAAAACCGCCTGCAAAGGCGATGTCCGGGACCGGTCTGCCCTTTTGGGCCAGGCGGTCACACAATTCATAGGCCATGGAATGTAGGTAGATGGACGGAACACCCCATTCGCACATCATTCTCCAGGGGCTCATACCCGTTCCCCCCGGGGCCCCGTCAATGGTGAGCAGATCGATTTTAGCGTCGCTCGACCAGCGGATGGCCATGGCCAACTCCCGCATGGGATAGGCTCCGGTTTTCAACGTGATCCGTTTGGCGCCGAGTTTACGAAGTCGATCCACCTCGGCCATGAAGCCCTCCTGGTCAATGAATCCCAATCGGGAGTGGCGCTCGAACTGCTTCAGCGGTCCGGCCTTGAAGGCGGCTTGGAAAGCCGGGACCTCTGGATCCGGAGTGACGATGTAGCCGCGCTTTTTCAGCTCAATGGCCCTTTCCAGAGAGTTGACCTTGATTTCTCCGCCGATGCATTTGGCACCCTGGCCCCATTTCAGCTCGATGGTTTCGACGCCTAACTTTTCGATGACATATTCCGCCACTCCGTTGCGGGTGTCTTCCACGTTCATCTGTACCAGGATGTCTCCGTAGCCTTCGTGGAAGCGTCGATATTCTTTGACCCGGCGGTCCATTTCCGGCGATTTGGCGACTTTCCCCTTGCTGTTGAATTCGAGTTTTGGATCAATGCCGCAGACGTTCTCGCCGCACACCAGAGTAATGCCGCTGATGGCCGCGCCAATGGCGAAATGCTCCCAATTTTTGCGTGCGATATCCGTGCTGCCCAAGGCTCCTGTGAAAATTGGCACTTTCATCTTGACTTTGCTGTCGACGCCAAAGGCGGTTTCGGTATCCACGTTGGGGAAGGTGGCTTCATCGGGGTTGGGATTAATGCCATTGGCACCCATTGCGTAGCCGTTGATATTCAGGTGGGAGTAGTCGACCGGGTAATCCTTGTCCGCACCTGCAGTGATGCTGCCGAAGGGTTGCGGATAGAGCAGTTCCCGCCCCCTAAATGTGGCTCTGAATAGATCGCAGTTGCCTTTGCAGCCATCCACGCATCGGCTGCAAAGCCCGGACTGTGGTGCGACGTCACGGGAACGGTTTTTGGTTTCGAGGGCTTCGTTTGCATTGGGTCTTTGAAGATTCATGATTCCTTTCCTTATTTGTTTAGACGTTGAACCGCTATGCCACTCGTGCGAGCCGACCGGCAATGCTGCCACAAAAAAAGGCGACCTTCCTCTCGGAGGAAGGCCGCCTATCCAAAACCCAAAAAGGCGTCTTCCCCGATTCGGGACAATTCACAGACGCCTTTGTCGTTTCTTTTAGTTTTACACGCCGTTGTGTAAAAATAAGGTTCACTGAATTCAGCTACAGCTATCAACGTATTGAGTTAATGTCAATGAGTAAGTTAAGTATGGCTTATTTTGGATCTTTTTTCAGGGCGTGGGGAATGCTGGAGTAATATCCCAAATCCTCGGACAGCAAAATAGCTTCGGCGACCGCTCGCATGGATTTACGGCTGTCCATGCTTCTCTTCTGGATCCAGCGAAATGCACTGTTGGCAGTCAACCCTCTACGGCGAACCAGAATCTCCTTGGCCCTTTCAATGAGTTTTCGGGATTCCAGTTCCTCCTGGATAACCTGGGCTTTGAGCATGAGTTCCGTATTCATGATAGCCAGCGCGGCTTGGTTGGCCACTGCGGTCAAGAGATTGATTTCGGTCTTGGAAAAGGTGTGCGGGGTCGCCGTGAAACAGTTGAGCACCCCAATGATCCGCTCGTCTTTCAGTTGGAGGGGGACGCCCACCATGGAAACCAGTTTCAGCTTGCGGGCCATCTCCTTTTCCTTGAACCGTTTGCTGCGGAGTACGTTTTTGATGGTAATGGGCCGTTTGTGGGTCACCACATATCCGACGACACCTTCATTTAAATTCAAGGCGCGGTCCTTGACGTATTCCGGATCGATGGATTGCGTTGCTTTCAGTTTGATTTTGGGAGGCTTTTCGTTTTCATCGACGAGCCACAGGGAACAGATCTCTACTTCGGTGACCTTGGCCGTGACCATGACAATGAGTTTGAGCAGATCTTCTAGAAACAGGTCCGACGCGATGGCCCGACTGATATCCGTCAATGCCTTGATGTAGCCGTCGTAGGTGTGCCGGTCGCCTTTTTCCATGTCCGGATGGTACAATGGAGAAGTTCACATTTCAATGCTTTGTTTGGCGGCGCAACCGGGTGGGTGGTTTATTATTGACATTTAGCATAACTAAAATAATATCAATAAAATCACTTCAACGAATACGATTTGCAATCCCGACGAGGAGGTTCCATGTGCCGGTTGCTCGCCATCACGAGTCGCGACCCCGTTTCTCCGGAAAGGGCTATTGCCGGTCTTGCCGCCATGCGCGAGGGCTATGACGGATCGGGTGTCGGCATGCTTTTGCGGGACATCGGTGGCCCGCTCGCCAACATGAAAAATATTCCGGTGCTGTCGGGCATCTTTTCTTCGGCGGGGCTCAAGCGGTTGGACCGTTTCATGATGGCCAGGGGGTTCACCACCAAGTACAAGATCACCTTCAAGACCAACGGCCGCCGGCCGGCCGGCGTACCCAAGCGGGATGTTTACCTGGTGAGAGCCTACGACTATCCGACGGAATGGGAGGAAACCCCGGAAAACGAATTGTTGCAGCGCCTGATGCCGATCCGACTGGAATTGAAAGAGATGGGCGAAGCGGAAAAAGACATGGCCGTTTTTTCATTCTGGCCGGATACGATCATGATCAAAGAGGTCGGCGATCCAGTGGCGGTGGCCGACTATCTCCAACTGGACCGCAAGGACCTGACGGCGCGTCTGATAATGCTTCAGGGCAGGCAGAACACCAATCACGAAATCGACCTTTACGCCTGTCACCCCTTTTTTCTGGAGGGGTATTCGACCATGACCAACGGAGAGAATACCGCTTTTATCCAGAATCGAGAATTTCTTCTTTCCAGGAAGTTTGCGGGATACAGGGGGTATGTATCCGATTCGGAAGTGTTTACCCACAGCCTTCACTACTTCGTCGATTACCTGGGGCTGGATCTGGCCTGCTACAAGCATGGCATAACGCCTTTGACCGATGAGGCCCTGCGAAGCCATCCGGACGCCGCTTTTCTCACCCATCTGAAATATGCCTGCCGGAACCTTATCATCGACGGCCCGAATTGCGTGATCGGCTGCCTGCCGGACATGACGCTTTTTATGGTTCAGGACCGCAAAAAGCTGCGGCCCGGCGTCATCGGAGGCGACAACGGGACCTTCGTGTTTGCATCCGAAATGTGTGGCCTCGATGCCGTCATCCCCCAACGGAATAAAACCTTCGATTTGCAGCCCATGCATCTGGACACCGCCATCGTTCGCCCGGACCGCAGCGCGGTGGAGTTGGTCAGGCAGACGGATGCTGTGTTGGCCAATTGAGTCGGTGAGGGCTCAAAAACGGCATCTTTCGGCCCAGGTCGGCGTTCTCGCTCGGCCAAAATCCTCAACGTAACGCTGCTACGCCTGCGGTTTCGACCTCGCTGCGGCTTTAGCCTGACGCAGATCCCGCCCCGCGGGGAACCAAAATTTACCATTTCTGAGTCCTCACAGTGCGCGCCGGCAGTCTTTCCTATTTTTTTAGTTTGTATTTAGGGTGCGATTCCCAATTCGTCTGCATTGACGATACTGGGGATCGCCCGCGGGGATTGGTCGCCGAGAAAAGGCAAAATATCCGGCTTTCCCCAGAGCGGATCGCCGCGCAGCAGGCCGGCAACATTGCAGGCCGCCAGGATGGCCATGCCTTCGCGGGTCCAACGGGTCGCCGAGGCGATATGCGGGACGACAATCACATTGTCCAATTGGTCCAGACCGGCGGCCATGGCCGGTTCATGTTCGAAGACGTCCAGGCCGACGCGAAAATCCGGATGATTCCGGCAATGGTCCACAAGGGCGGCTTCGTCGATGACCGGACCGCGGCTGGTATTGATCAGGATGGCGTCGGTCTTTATCAAAGCGAGGGCGTGGGCATCGATGAGATGGTGCGTACTGTCATCCAAAACGGTGTGGATGCTCACGCAGTCTGCCGCTTTCAGCAGGGCTTCCAGATCTACTGCTCGCCGGCAGGTTACCGGCGGCAATCCCCGGGCATCACGGAATTTGCTGAAATCGGATACAAAATTTTCCAATTCGGAGTTGTCGCTCAAATCATAATAGACCACTGACATGCCATGCCCCTGAACCATCATGCAGGCATAGGCGGTGCCGATTCTGCCTGCCCCGATGATGCCCAGGGTTTTGCCATTGAGCAAATTGCCCAGAAAAAGATCGGGAAGCCAGCCGGCGTAGCAGCCCGCCCGCATGAAGCGCTCGGCCTCGCCCAGGCGTCGGGCCGCTGCGAAGGTGAGCGCGACGGCCATTTCCGCCGTAGTTTCTGTCAGCACGCCCGGCGTGTTGCCCACCGGAATGTCCGCCCGGGTGGCTGCTTCCAGATCGACGTTGTTATAGCCGACCGCATAGTTGCTGTAAGCGGTGCCTCCTGCAGCCTTGAGCGCCGTGAAAAGCGTTTCTCCCCAGGTCTCGGTGAGCTGGCCGATGGCCCCATGGCAGCGATTGCCCATGGCGGCCCGGATGGTCTCGATATCCAATACCGATTTCTCCTGACAAACATCCACCCGGCAATCGGCGGCGGCGAGAATATCGATCCATCGGCTTCCGGGCAGCGTTTTGGTGACGATGACGCGGTATTTGCCGTTGGGGTTGTGGGTGTGCCATGATTGGTTCATGGTTTGTCGTTCCTTGTTCTTCGTTTCGGTTTGATTGGCAGTGATCGGTGATCAGTGAACGGTGATCGGTGAGGCGGAAAGCCATGTCAGCAATTCCCCAATTCCTGAATTCCTAAATCTTTCAATGCCAATTCCGTTTTCCGTTCACTGTTCACTTGCATCACCCATATCACCGAATCGGTATTGTAAAACCGTAAAAGCCGCCAAAGCAGCGGTTTCCGCCCGCAAGATGCGCGGTCCCAATCCGCAAATGAGAAAGCCGCGTTCTCTGGCCATCCGCACCTCGTCTGCGGAAAAACCGCCTTCCGGCCCCACCACCGCCAGGATCGATAGGGGAGAGGGCAGGGACTGCGAAGGTAGCTTTACCGCCAGCGGTTCTCCCTCCCAGAAGAAAATTTTTAGATCGAAGCCGTCCGACGCATTGAGAACCTCCGTCAGGGAGTCGGCCGGCTCGATGGTCGGAATGCGACCACGGCGGCATTGCTTGCCGGCCTCTATGGCTTTTTTGCGCCAGCGGTCCAGCCGTTTTTCCAGGCCCCTGGCTTTGGGGCGAGAGACCGAGCGGGCCGCGTAGAACGGCCGCCAGCAATGGATGCCCAATTCCGTTAAAGGGCGGATCAGGTCGTCCATTTTGTTCTCCTTGAGAAATCCCTGGGCCAAGGTGATGCGGGTAGGGGATTCGGTGGTCAGCGGGTAGGACTCGACAATAGTGAACCGGACACGGTCCAAGTTTGCCGATACAATCTGTGCCCGGTAGCCATTGCCCGTGTCGTCGAAAAGTTCGACTTCATCGCCGTCTGAAAGGCGCAGCACCCGACAGATGTGGCCGGCCTCGGAGCCGGTGATCTCCGTGCAGGCCGTATCCACCATTTCCGGTGGGATGAAAAAACGCCTCAAAATTTTATGGTTGCTGTTTTTGTGCGGCATGCCTACCTGTTTTCACCAAAGCGGCTCACCTGTCAAGGTGATTATGGCAGCCTTGACAGGGCATCGTCGCGATGTATATGTATGATGTATATATGAAAGGAGACGGGATATGACTCGAACCCAAATCTACCTTACGGATAAACAGCGTGCAGAATTGGCGATGATCGCAAAGCAATTTGGGAAAAAACAAAGTGAAATCATTCGTGAAGCGATTGATCGTTTCATCGATCAGACCGGGCAAAGCAGGAAGGAAACGGCCTTGAGGGAAGCTGCCGGAATCTGGAAAGATCGAAAAGACCTTCCCGATTTCAGGGCGATACGATCCGAATGGGACAGGTAATGGGGATGCAGGATTCAATCCTTGTAGACACCGATGTACTGATCGATTTTTTACGCGGCGATAACAAGGCCGTTGCGTTTATTGAGAATTTTTCTTCTCGAATCATTCTTTCATCCATTGTCGTCGCCGAATTGTACGCCGGCGTAAAGGGCAGCCAGGAACTCGCAGTCCTTGAAAATTTTCTGTCTCTTTTTCGTATTGTTCCTGTAACGGCTGGGATTGCCAAAAAAGGCGGACTTTATAAACGCGATTTTGGCAAATCACATGGCGTTGGAATTGCAGACGCGATCCTGGCCGCGACAGCCGACATGGAGAAAGCCAGATTAAAAACGCTGAATGTAAAGCACTACCCAATGATCAAGGGCTTGCAACCCGCCTATAAAAAGTAACGGACCTTAACATGTTGATTTATGCTGCCGCCGACCTTCACGGGCGTCCGGAACGCCTCGCTGCCATTGAAACCCACGTTGCCACCCAACGGCCGGACCTGCTGGTTCTGGCCGGCGACCTTTCCCGCCGCATGCGACCCGATGAAGTGGCCGGGTCGCTTAGCCGTCTTTCATTGCCGACTTTTTTTATTCGGGGGAACAGCGACAGCCGGCGGCTGGAGGCCTCCCTTGGCCGGCCCCCCCGACTGCAAAACCTGCACGCCACGCGCAAGATCGTCAACGAAGTCGGTTTCGTGGGTGTCGGCGGAACCTTGCCACTGCCGTTTCACTCCCGCCTGGGACTTGCTGAAAGTGCCCTTGTGGCCCGGCTTTCCGATCTGCTGCAGCCCGGCGACGTCCTGGTGGCCCATCCGCCGCCTTACGGTGTCCGGGACAGGGTGCTGGGCCGGTTCCATGCCGGCAGCCGGGCCGTGAAACGGCTGGTGGAGCGCCGTGCGCCGGCACTGGTGATTTGCGGCCATATCCATGAACAAGCCGGTATTGAAACCCTCGGGAAAACCGTGGTGGTCAATTGTGCCATGGGCCGGTCCTGCAACGGGGTTTTAATCCGTTATGACGGCGAATCGGTGCCGGAGTGTGCCATCCTGCCGTGAAATCATTGACTTATCGACGAATCGAAAATAAAAATTCTGCAATAATACTTTTTTGGCCTAAAAAAGGTATCAATGTTGATCGCATCCATTTAAACAAAACACCAGCCACTATGCGTTCATGAAACAAATCTTGATATGCTGGATCGGTCTGACGGACGTCAGAGCCGCCAAGGAAGAAAAGCAGGCCGGGGTGGGCCCCATCGTTCAGGCCCTGGCAGCAAGGGCGTTTGATGAAATCTGGCTGATCAACGATTTGGTGGATAAAGATGCCGGACTTTACCTGGCCTGGCTTGAAAAACAAACAGAAGTGCCCGTTGTCACCCGGCGGGAGAAACTGACCAGTCCTACTAATTTCAGGGAAATTTATGAAGCCGCTGTCCGTTGCATAGAGACCGTGCAGGCTCGGCACGGAAAAGATGTATCGCTGACCTATCATATCAGCCCGGGCACGTCCCACATGGCGGCGGTCTGGGTAATTTTGGCAAAAACGCGCTTCCCGGCCGAACTGATCGAGTCGTCAACCCAGGCAGGTGTTAACACCGTCTCCTTTCCCTTTGACATATCCGCCGAATTCATTCCCGACCTTTTAAAACCATTGGACCGGCGGCTGGTCGAACTCAGCGAAGGGCTGCCACCTGAAGCGCCTGAATTTGCGCAAATCCTTTATAAAAGCACGGTGATGAAACGGCTTATCACCAAAGCCCGCCATGTGGCGCCGCGATCCGTTCCGGTATTGATCGAAGGTGAATCTGGAACCGGTAAGGAACTGTTGGCCCGGGCTATTCATCGTGCAAGCCCCCGCAAAGGCGGTTTTATTGCGGTCAATTGTGGGGCCATTCCTTCTGAACTGGTCGAAGCCGAACTGTTCGGCCATGTTAAAGGGGCCTTTACCGGTGCCGAAAAAGAGCGCCGGGGCGTATTCGAAGCGGCCGACGGCGGCACCCTGTTCCTAGATGAACTGGGAGACCTTCCACTATCCGTGCAGGTCAAGTTCCTGCGGGCACTCCAGGAAAATGAAATTGTCCGTGTTGGCTCCACAAAGCCAATCCAGGTGGATGTTCGGCTCATCGCTGCCACACACAAGGATCTGATCGCCGAAACGACTGCCGGCAGATTCCGTTCCGATCTGTTTTACCGGCTGGCGGTAGCAGTGTTGAAAATTCCACCCCTGCGGGAGCGTAAAGGGGATATCGGCTTTTTGATCGGCCGGCTCCTTGAGCAAGTCAATCTTGAAAGCGCCAACGAACCCGGTTATAAAGATAAAAAAATTTCTCCGGACGCAAAAAATTTTCTATTGCAACATTCCTGGCCGGGAAACGTCCGGGAACTCTTGAACACACTACGGCGGGCCGCCATCTGGACCACTGGCCGGACCATTACCCGCCTGGATGCCGAGGAGGCATTGATTCCTCTGGCTTCGGCCGGAAGTTCCGGCGTATTGAATCAGCCGTTGGGCGACGGCTTCAATCTCACCGACACAATTTCCGGCGTTGCACGACATTATATCGAACGTGCGCTTCAGGAATCCGGCGGAAAAAAGAGAAAAGCGGCTGAATTAATAGGATTTTCAAATTATCAGACCTTGACCAACTGGATGAAGAGACATGGCGTGGAATAAAAAACGGCATCAACGTTGCTTTATACCCTGGTCATGGGGACAATCCTGATGCCATCGACGAATTTCGAATTCATGCGGCCCAATTGGCCTGAGCTGGCCGATTTGTGCGGGTTTGCCGAGATCTATGCCCATACCGATCCGGCCAGCGCCCTGATAAAGCTGCGCAGCTTAGTCGAAAACATCGTCCAAAGGATTTACGAGGAAAACCAATTCCCGAAAGAATACAATGCCTCGCTCAACGATCTGATGACCGGCGATACCTTTCGGGCGGCGGTTCCACCGGTCGTGGTCCAGTCCTTTCACCTGATCCGCAAGGCCGGCAACCGGGCAGCTCATGGACGGCCAGTCGATACGGATGAGGCCCTAAAGGCACTGAAAGATGCCTTCGATCTTTCTCGTTGGTTTTTCGTCATCAGCGGCGGTTCCCGCGAGAACTGGCCGGTTTACCAGGCGCCGATGAAACCGGACGCGCCGGACGAAACCAAACGGCACACCCTGGCGAAAAATATCGCCCTGCAAGAGGCCCGGCTCCGAGATGTTCTCGGGGAACTGGAAGCCTCACGCCTAAGGGCCGTCACTGCCGAGAAAAAAGCCGAGGAACTGGAGCGCCTGCTTCAGACCGGTATGGCCGCGGCGGACGAACTGGCCTTCAACGAGGCCGAGACCCGCCAGCGCCTTATCGACGCCCAACTGATGGACGCGGGCTGGCATGTGGCCCCGGACGGTGAAAACACGGCGGACGTTTCCCAGGAAGAAGAAATCAAATACCAGCCCACCAAAACCGGGGTGGGATATGCGGACTACGTGCTTTGGGATGACGACGGCACACCCCTCGCCGTGGTGGAAGCCAAGCGTACCGTGGAAAATGCCGAAAAAGGGCGGGAGCAGGCGGCCTTGTACGCCGATGGCCTGGAGAAAATGTACCCTGGCGCCCGGCCGGCGATTTTCTACACCAATGGCCATGACATCTACCTGTGGGACGATGTGCAGAATTATCCTCCCCGTAAGCTGTTCGGCTTTTATTCCCGGGAGAGTTTGCGCAATCTGCATTACCAGCGCAAAAACCGCAAACCGTTGGATACCATCCATGCGTCGCCCGAAATCGCCGGCCGTCTGTATCAGCTCGAAGCCATCAAACGTGTTTGCGAGCGTTTCGGTTCCAGCCGACGCAAGGCCCTGATCGTGCAGGCCACAGGCACCGGAAAAACTCGGGTGGCCATCGCCCTGACCGATCTATTGATCCGGGCTGCCTGGGTCAAACGGGTCCTTTTTCTGTGTGACCGCAAGGAACTGCGTAAGCAGGCAAAAAACACTTTCGTGGAGTTCATCCAGGAACCCCTCACCATCGTGAGCGCCAAAACCGCCAGCGATCGGGATCATCGCATCTACCTGGCCACCTATCCGGCCATGAACAAAATCTTCCAGTCCTTCGATCCCGGCTTTTTCAACCTGATCATTGCCGACGAATCCCATCGCAGTATTTACAACCGCTATCGGGGCATTTTCCGTTATTTCGACGGGCTTCAGGTGGGCCTTACCGCCACCCCCGTGGATTTCATTTCCCGTAACACATTCCGACTTTTCGGCTGTAACGATCAGGACCCCACGGCCAACTACACCCTTGCCACGGCCATTGCCGAAGGCTATCTGGTTCCTTACGAGGTTTACACCCACACCACCCGTTTTTTGCGAAAAGGCATCAAGTACCGGGACCTCACCGAGGCTCAGCGCCGCGAACTGGAGGAGGATGGCGAAGATCCTGAAACCTTCGATTACGATGCCCGTGAGGTGGACAAGCAGATTTTCAATAAGGACACCAACCGGATGGTCCTGAGAAATCTCATGGAGAACGGCATCCGGGAGGAAACCGGCCAGCACCCGGGTAAAACCATCATCTTTGCACGCAGCCATGACCACGCCGTTTTGTTGGCCACCTTGTTTGACGAGCTGTATCCTCAATATGGCGGGAAATTCTGCCGGGTGATCGACAACTACGATCCCCGGGCTGAACAGCTCATCGACTATTTCAAGGCTTCCGGCGGCGGACGGGACGATCTTACCGTGGCCATTTCCGTGGACATGCTGGATACGGGCATCGATGTGCCGGAGATCGTCAATCTGGTTTTTGCCAAGCCAGTTAAATCCAAGGTCAAATTTCAACAGATGATCGGCCGGGGAACCCGTCTCAGGCCGGACTTGTTCGGTCCGGGCAGCCACAAGAATGTATTTCGGATTTTTGATCACTGGGGCAATTTCGATTATTTTGACGAAGTCTACGAGGAAGCCCAGCAGGATAATCACAGGCCCCTGATGCGGCAGGTTTTCGAATCCCGCCTGCAACTGGCCGAGATTGCCCGGAGCGCTTCCGAAACCGCCGTGTTCGAGAACTGCATCGAGCTGATCCGAAGGGATATAGACGCCCTGCCGGACAGAACCATTGCCGTGCGGGAAAAATGGAAGGAGAAAAAAGCCCTTCAAAACATGGCCACCCTGCGGCAATTCTCCGCCGCCACCCGGGCGTCTCTTACCACCGCCATGGCGCCTCTGATGCAGTGGGTAGATATTCGAGGACAGGCCGATATTATCCGTTTCGATGGCTTGATGACCGATTTACAGACGGCCCTGATCCAAAAAAGAGCGAATTTTCAACGTCTCAAGGAGCGATTGCTATCCCAAGTTGCCGGGCTGCGGCGAAACCTTAACCAAGTCAAGGCCAAGCAGTCCGTTATTGACCAGGTGGAACGGGAAAGCTTCTGGGAATCGGTCACGGCCGAATCCCTTGAAACCATCCGGCTGGAGTTGCGCGGCATTATGCAGTTCAGGGAAAAGACGCCGCCCCCACCCAAACCCTATCCCAAGGTCATCGATGTCAAGGACGATGGCGAGATACACGAAAAACGGGATACCTTTCTCACGGAAAACGACATGGCCGTTTACCGCCGGCGGGTGGAAGAGGCCCTTTTGTCCCTGTTCGACACCAACGAGACCCTGAAAAAAATCAAGGCCGGCGAACCAGTGAGCCGGGAAGATCTGGATGCCCTCGTCTCGCTGGTGCTGACCCGGCATCCAGATGTGGATTTGAAACTCCTCAGGGAGTTCTATCAGGGGAAAGCTTATTCACTCGAATTCATCATTCGCTCCATCATCGGCATGGATTCGGCTGCCGTGCGCGAGCGTTTCGAGAATTTCGCCAAAATCCATGCCGACCTGGACGCCCGCCAGCTCCAGTTCATGCGCATGCTCCAGGCCCATATCAGCCGACATGGTTCCATCGAACTGGAAACCCTGTACGAGGCGCCGTTCACCACCCTTTCGGCCGAGGGGATTGACGGCGTGTTCACCGATGAGCGTCAGGTCGATGCCCTCATCGGCATTATCGAAACCTTTCAGCCGGAAGCGTCCGGTTTGGCCCATGTTCCACCCGATTATTTCCAAGGAGTACCTAAACAGAACATATGATAAACGGTGAGATGAAATCCAAAGTCGATAAATTGTGGGAAGAGTTCTGGACCGGGGGCATCACCAATCCCCTGACCGTGATCGAACAGATTTCCTATTTGATGTTCGCCCGCCTGCTCGATGTCATCGAGCGCCGCAACGAAAAGCGGGCCAGGCGCACCAATGCGCCGTTCAAACGCATCTTCGCCGAAGACCAGCAGCACTTGCGATGGTCATCCCTGGTGGAAATGGGGGCACCTCAAATGCTCCCCCTGATGCGGGACGAGGTATTCCCCCATTTTAAGAACGTGGCCATGGCGGACACTCCCTTTGGCGAATACATGAAGGACGCCCAACTCCTGATCCAGAAACCCACCCTCCTGGCCACGGCCGTCACCATGATCGACGCCCTGCCCCTGGATCGGGGAGACGTTAAAGGCGACCTGTACGAATACCTTCTGGGGAAACTCACCACCGCCGGCATTAACGGTCAGTTCCGCACCCCCCGGCATATCATCCGTATGATGGTCGAACTGGTTGATCCCTGTCTGGAGACCGGCGAAAAGGTGGCAGACCCGGCCATGGGCACCGCCGGCTTTCTTGTTGGCGTGGTGGATTATCTGCTGGAGAAATACTCCTCGGCGGATGGCATCCTGGAGCAGGAAGGCCTGGGCAAGGCCTTCACTGGCGATCTGATGACGCCGGACCAGCGCATGCATCTGGAAAGCGCCATGTTTCACGGTTTCGATTTCGACGCCACCATGCTGCGCATCGCCGTGATGAACCTGATGCTCCACGGCATCGACGCGCCCTTTGTCAAATATCAGGACTCGCTCAGCAATACCTTTACCGACCGTTTCCCGGACCAGGCCGCCGACGCTTTTGACGTGGTCCTGGCCAATCCGCCATTCAAGGGTAGCCTGGACTATGAGGACGTACATCCCACCCTTCTGGCCAAGATCAAAACCAAGAAGACCGAGCTGTTGTTTGTGGCCCTGATCCTGCGCATGCTCAAGCTCGGTGGCCGCTCGGCCACCATCGTGCCCGACGGTGTTCTGTTCGGTTCCTCCAAGGCCCACGTGGGTCTGCGCAAAATGCTGGTTGAGGAGAACCAACTCGAAGGAATAATTTCTCTGCCTTCGGGTGTATTCAAACCCTACGCCGGGGTTTCCACCGCTATCATCGTCTTCACCAAGGGCGGCCGAACCGATCAGGTGTTTTACTACGATGTCACAGCCGACGGTTTTTCCCTGGACGACAAGCGCACCAAGGTCGAGGCCAACGATATTCCGGATGTGATCAAGCGCTGGAAAGCGCGTGATCCGAAAAAGGATACGGACCGGACCGGAACATGCTTTTTTGTTCCCAAGGAGAAGATCAAGGCCAATAAGTATGATTTGTCTATAAACCGCTATAAAGAGGTTGTTTACGAGGAGGAGGTGTATGATCCGCCGAAGGTGATTTTGGAGCGGATGAGAGCGTTGGAGGAAGAAATTTTGGCGGATATGGCGGAGTTGGAAGGGATGTTGGGATGAAAAAAGGTTTAGAGAAACTATGGCTTTTTGACCTTTGCAATCCTAAGCAATGGAAAACCCTTTCCATGAGTAAACTTAAGGACAGTGGATATCCAGTTTATGGGGCTAATGGCAAAATTGGATTTTACGACGAATACAATCATAAGAAGCCAACTATTTTAGTTACATGCCGAGGAGCCACATGTGGCCAAGTCCATATTTGTGAGCCCTATTCATATGTAACTGGAAATGCGATGGCTTTGGATGACCTTGATGCAAACAAGGTAGATATCAAATACTTTTTTCATCGCCTAAAAAGCCGAGGGTTTTCAGATGTGATTTCAGGAACTGCTCAACCTCAAATCACAAGATCGAATTTGGAATATGTTCATTTTTTTCTCCCCTCTCTTGAAAAACAAAAACGCATCGCCGCCATCCTCGACAAGGCCGACGCCATCTGCCGCAAACGGGAAAAGGCCATCGAACTCGCGGATGGCTTCTTAAAATCCGTTTTTCTGGATATGTTTGGTGATCCGGTGACGAATCAGAAGAGGTGGCCGGAAAGGAAGTTGTCGGAAATATCGGAAATTAAATCAGGGGTAACAAAGGGAAGAAAATTCAACGGCAAAAAAACGTCTTTTGTACCTTACATGCGCGTTGCAAATGTCCAAGATGGCTTTATTAATCTGGATGATATTAGCGATATCGAAGTCCTTGAAAGTGATGTTGATAAATATAAATTATGCAGTGGGGATCTATTGTTAACGGAAGGTGGTGACCCGGATAAACTCGGCAGGGGGGCGGTCTGGGAAGGAAAAATCGATCCATGCATTCATCAAAACCATATTTTCAGAGTGAGAACAAAAAAGGAAGTCGTCCTTCCTGAATACTTAAGTATGCAAATAGGGTCGAATAGGGGGAAAAGATACTTTCTACGGTCTGCAAAACAAACAACAGGGGTTGCCTCAATCAATATAACACAACTAAAGAATTATATAGCTTTAGTTCCCCCAATGGATATTCAAGAACGATTCTATTTTATAGAGAAAAAGTTCAAGGACTTTCGACGAAAGCTATTACAAGAAAAGCACAATAGCGATAATCTGTTTAATTCCCTTTCCCAAAGAGCCTTCCGAGGAGATCTCTAATGATCGTCAATAGCCTAACGCTTTCCAATTTCAAGGGCATTGGTGATCCCGTTACAATCGATTTCAAACCGGTTACACTCCTGTTCGGTCCCAACAGTGCCGGAAAAAGCACCATTTTCCAAGCTCTGCACTATGCCCATGAAATCTTTGAACGGGCCAACCTCGATCCAGACGCCACCCTTTCCGGGGGCCGGGGGCTTGATCTTGGTGGTTTCACAAATCTGATCCATAACCACGATATATCGAGGCCGGTTACCCTGCGTTTCGATTTTGATCTGCAGGGTGAGGACCTGCCCGAATATCGGGACTGGGTTGATGATGATATTGGGCCAATCCACTATTTTGAATCTGACCTTTATGGAATTCCGGCCCGCGCCAAGTCGGGGTGGGTGGAAATAGCGATCCAATGGAGTTCAATGGCGGAGCAACCGATTCTTTCTACGTACTCGGTTGGATTAAATGGGCAAAAACTGGCCGCCATCAAAACATCCGAAGATGGCCGCCAGACCTATTTGACGGACTTTCATATGCTCCACCCCATTTTCAGGGAGCCGGACACCGACGATGAAGTTAGAGCGATTCTGAAAAGAGCTATGGCGGATAATGAGCTTCAGGATGTTGAAAAACTTGGTCCGATGTTTCCCCTGTTTCTGACGTTTCAACAAGCTGACGATGGATCGGTTAATATCGACAGTCCCCTGTCTATTGCCGGACAAAAACGAACGGCATTGCCGGTATGGGGGAAATCCCTTGCCTTTGATCATGAGACCTTGTCCGATAGTGTTGATTACGATTCTCGAACCATCTTTACTGCCGTTGCCAGTTCGTTGATTGTCGGTCCCGGTGAACTGCTGCGGGATGCTCTGCGAAAGTTCAAGTACATCGGCCCGATCCGCGAAATCCCTTCACGGAATTTTCGGTCCGTTCGTTCTCCGGACGCTTCCCGCTGGGCCAACGGACTGGCGGCCTGGGATCTATTGCATCATGCATCCCCGGTCCTCATTGACCGATTGAATGAATGGGTCGCCGGTAGGGAACGTCTGGATACGGGCTACCGGATGGAATTGAAACGCTACAAGGAGATGGACATCACCAGCCCTCAGATGATCGCCCTGGAGCAGGGTGACGTGTTGGATGAGATAGAAAGCATCGACAGCGACTTGAAGCGCCTTCCCGTGAAAACCCGTCTGGCAATCCGGGATGCAATATCAGACATCGAACTGAAGCCCCAGGACATCGGCGTGGGCATCTCCCAATTGTTACCCATTGTTGTTGCGGCCCTGGCCACCGAGGACGGCATGGTTGCCATGGAACAGCCGGAGCTGCATATCCACCCGGCCCTGCAAGTAGCACTTGGAGATCTGTTCATTCACCGGGTGAAGGAGCGAGAGGTTTGCTTCCTGATCGAAACCCACAGTGAGCATTTGCTGTTGCGCTTTCTGCGTCGTATCCGGGAAACAACGGCAAATGAACTCCCGACCGATGTGGACGGACTGTCACCGGAACAACTGTCCGTCCTATTCGTAAAAAAGAGTGGCACAGGCGTGGAGGCTACTCAACTCAAGGTTGACGAAACCGGCGAATTCGAAGACGAATGGCCCGACGGCTTTTTCGAGGAACGGGACGGGGAGCTGTTTTTCTGATGATTTTCGAATTCGCGGTTTCACCGGAACTGTTCGCTGACTGGCAGGATGTCCGGTTTCTGGTTGCTTCTTTCGGCAGGGAAGAGGGGCGTCTGGTTTCCGAAATCCCCCGAAAAAAGTGGAAAATGCTTGTCTTGCAGGCCATCAAACGCTCGGACAACGGCGAGGTCATGAAAAAGCGCCTGAAAGAGGCCGCCACCCGTTTGATTAAAAGAGCACTCTATACCCGCCAAACCGCGCCTGAAGTCGATGCCACCGACTGGCTTGCCGCCGCCCTTGCTGCCCATGAACAGCGCCCCTTCCGCGCGATTATCGTCGATACGTATGACGGTGATCGGGATGATGTGCTTGCATGTGATTTGAGCCTGATCGACCATCCCCTCTGGCGGGTTCCAAAGGATGAATCGGTCGAGCGCAATGCCGCTACTATGTTGGGTGTAATTCAATCCATCCTGGACTGCGCTGGTGAAGTGGTGCTGGTGGATCGCAATTTCCGGCCAGATCAGCAACGATTCCGGAACGTCCTGATCCGCCTCATGGAATCTCTATCAACCCGGCCCCATGGCCCCCGCATCGGCAAGATTGTGTATCATGTCGGGGACGATATCGAGATAGGTCATCTCGAAACCCAATGTAGAGCTTGCATCGCTGTCCGCATACCCGCCAGCATAACTCTCGAAATCGTTGTCCATCCCCGTGACAAACTCCATGACCGCTTCGTCCTCACGGACATCGGGGGCGTTTCCTTCGGCCAGGGACTCGACGAAAGCCTCGGCTCCGGCCCGGACAAAGTTCTCGTCAGTCGCCTTTCGGAAACCACCTACAAGGAATGGTGGCGTAAGTGTAAATCCACAACGGTTTCCTTCCGTATTGTCTCTCCTTGAGTCCTTTCACTTCTCGACACTTTTTAATTTCAAAATATAAATAAACTTGTTTTACGATAAATTAGTTTATTATAGGTTTTATCCCGCCAGACATCAATCCATAGGCAAAAACGTACACAACACTTTGTAATGATAATTAAAATTCAATATTAAAAGCGTATTTTGCCTTTGGCACAATGATCGCATTATCAATTGGTAAATATTTTATGAGAGGAGGTGAATCTCAATGGGCAAGAATCAACACATCGTACCCCAAGGTGATCGTTGGGGCGTCAAAGGCGAAGGGAATTCCAAATGTACCTCGCTTCACGACACCCAGAAAGAGGCTATTGATGCCGGCAGGGACATCGCGCAGAACCAACAGAGCGAACTCCTGATCCATGGCGCTGACGGAAAGATTCGGGAGAAAAACTCCTACGGCAACGATCCTTTTCCACCGAGAGGGTAGCGGTAATGACCTGCATCCATCTTTTGTCGGATGCAGGCCTACTACACACTATATATAGTGGAATGATGTTGACGAAGATCAATATGTACTTATTTTGTAACGATTTATATTTTTCTGTATCCGCCCATAAAGGGCGAAACGAGGCAAGCCACCATGAATGATGAAATCAAGTTCCGCTACAACCAATTCCTTGAAAACCTCTCCGACAGACTTGACATTCCGCCAAGCAAATACCAGCAGGCTGTTGAGCGCTACCAAGCCGTGGGAAAGTGGTTAAACGAGGGCGAATACGAGGGTAGCGACGGCCTGCCTTCCATCTATCCTCAGGGATCGTTCCGGTTGGGAACGGTTGTCCGCCCTCTGCGCGACGGCAAGGAAGCCGACTATGATATCGACCTTGTGTGCCGGCTTGCATTCGCGAAGGGAAATATCATTCCCGAGAAGATCAAACACATGGCTGGCCGACGGCTGAAGGAAAACGGCCGTTACAAACCCATGCTGGGCAAGGAAGGCAAGCGTTGCTGGACGCTGCATTACGCCGAGGCCGATGGCGTCGGGTTTCATATGGACATTCTCCCGGCAGCCTATGAAAAGGCAAAATTCATTCAGGCCTTGATCCAATCCGGCATCCCCGAGCATCTCGCGATGGAGGCCATTGCGATTACCCACAAAGACCATGGCGAATATGATTGGCTCTCCAGCAATCCCGCCGGATACGCACAATGGTTCGACAGCGTAAAACAGGTGGCTCTTGAACGGATCGCAAAAAGAGAAAAACAACTCATTCTGGAAAGCACCGATACCTTATACGCCAACGTCGATGCCGTTCCCGACCAATTGGTCCGGACGCCGCTGCAACGGGTAATCCAGATCCTGAAACGCCACCGGGATGCAAGGTTTGCAGGTCATTCGCTGGAAGACTGCAAACCCATCTCCATGATCATCACCACCCTTGCGGCGCGCTTCTACAATAACGAAGTTGACCTCTATTCCACGCTTGAAAATGTCGTACGGCAGTTAAGCGCACATGCCCGATTGCTGAATCCTGGCTATATCCTTGAAATGGCCGAAAGCGACTTTCGATACATTCAACGGAACGCCGATGGGACCTGGTATATCCCAAACCCTGTCAACCCGGAAGAGAACTTTGCCGACCGCTGGCACGAAGACAACAATCGCCGCGCAAAGGCCTTTTTTCAGTGGGTCGCATGGGTGGCGCAAGATCTATTGGATGTTCTGAAGGCATCCAGCATGCCGGAAATCGGCGAATCCATGCAAAAAATTTTCGGCGAAAAGATAACGCGGGATGCATCAACCGGGGTGTTCGTGCTGGGTGCGCCAGCGGTGGTCTCTGCCAACCGGCATCAGGAGCGTCATGTCGAAATCAAGAAACCTCTCAAACCGTATGGCCACCGTTTTGAGAACTGAAAAACGGTCAATTGTTCGCAAACACTTTGAAGAACTGCATCAATTTTATCGTGAACTGGTTCTTGATGAAACTGATACCGGTCTTTGGACGATACGTGGCGAATTAAAACTTTCAGCGTCCTATAATGAGGAATACATCCAGGACAGCTTTCACGTAGAGATTCTGATTCCTCCGGATTATCCAGAATCCGTTCCGATTGTCTGGGAAACAGAGGGCCGGATACCAAATGGCTTTCACAAATACCGCAGTAAAGCGTTGTGCCTGGGACCGCCCTTGCAAGTGAAGATGAAGTTCCGGGAGAACCCGACACTTCTCGGATTTGTTGAAAATTTGCTTATCCACTATCTTTTTGGGCGTTGCAGCTACGAAAAGAACGGTGTCGTCCCCTTCGGCGAATATTCCCATGAAAGAGGCATGCTCGATTCGTACAAGGAGGCATTCCATTTGCAAACGGACATACAGGCGTTGCAGATGGTAAAACTGATTGCGGAAGGTAAGTACAAGGGGCATTTGACGTGCCCTTGCGGAAGTGGCAAGCGAATTCGTCACTGTCATGGCCCACAATTAATCAAAATTTCCCAATTTCAACGACGTTCAGAATTCTATGAAGATTATTTCACATGCATTATGGAATATATCCGTGGGGGAAATGAGCTTCCCTTGTTTTTCCGAAATAAGAAGCTGGAAAAACGTTTAGCCAAGGAATATCGCTCATATCTATCAGCAATGAACCCATCGACAATGCAAAACATGGGGGTTAATGACCATGTCGGTGACAAGTATTTCAGGAAGCATTAGAAATCATTTATGGGGAAAGGCGGGTGGCCGTTGCGAATATGAAGGGTGCAATAAGCCATTGTGGTTGGACACCTTGACCCAGGCGGAATTCAATACGGCCTACATTGCCCACATCATTGCAGACAAACCGCATGGCCCTCGTGGTGACGAGGAGCTATCGGCAGAATTAGCCAATGCGCTATCCAACCTCATGCTGATGTGCGACGAACATCACCGGCTGATCGATATAAAAGATGTCGAGGGCCATCCAGTTGATCGTTTAAGAGAGATGAAACGGAAGCATGAAGAACGCATCGAACTTCTGACTTCCATCCAGGAAGATAAAAAGAGTCATATATTGCTGTATGGCGCCAATATCGGACAACAATCTGCCCATGTGAGTTGGGATAAAGCCGCCGTGGCAATGGTACCGCAGCACTATCCTGCCGAAGCCCAAGCCTTTGAAATCGGCATGGTCAACAGCGCCTTTCGGGACGATGAACCGCGTTACTGGGAAATAGAAAGAGAAAACCTGAGACGGCAATTCAGTGAAAAAGTCCGCAGCCGCCTGCAAAACGGAAGCATCGATCACCTGTCCATCTTCGCACTGGCTCCCCAGCCGCTGCTGATGGAATTGGGACACCTGCTTTCAGATATCCCGGTAGCCGATGTTTACCAGTTGCACCGGGAGCCGCCAGACTGGAAATGGCAGACATCTGATGGACCATTTGAATTTGTCGTGAAACAGCCAGAAAATGATGGAAAACGTGTGGCTCTGAATCTATCCTTAAGCGCCACAATTGACGACTCGCGGATCAAGGCCGTTCTGGGTGCCAACATCCCCATATGGCGGTTGACTTCATCACCAGTTGCCCCCAACAACGATATTTTGAAAAGCCGAGAGCAACTGGCCCTGTTTCGGCAAACCTTCAGGTGGTTGATGGATGAAATCAAACGCGTACATGGACAAGACGCCGAACTGCATGTTTTTCCGGCCGTACCCGTGGCGATTGCATTGGAAATGGGACGAGTACGAATGCCCAAAGCGGATCTTGCATTGCATGTTTATGACCAGCAAAATGGGAGTGGTTTCCGGCTTGCTTTGATTGTCGGATGATTCGTTTGGTCAGGATGAAGTGAACAAAGAGATTTTCGAGCAAGTTGAAAATTTTAAAAATATCAGGTGGCTTGAGGGTTTACCTTTCGGAAAAACTCGCACAATTGGTGCGAAAAATCAATTTGTATAAAACTGCAGCCAATGATTCCCGATTGCCATACAATTATGATATTCGGTCAACCAGCTTGCCTATCGACTAAATTGAGCGTTTCAAGTTTCTACGGATGAGTGGGCCTGCCTATCCCGAATAGCGAAAAGACATCTTCCTTCCACAAGAAGCAAGCTCGACAATCGCAACTCAGTATCGCCTTGATGACGCATTTGGGGGTAAACTTGCGACAGACTCGCGACGCAACTGACGACAGGCCTCAAGGCAAAGGAATCGCGTGGTCATAGGCGACTGTGATGGGGCGGGCAGTACATGATGGTGTTACATGTTCGGGATGGAAGGGGCGAGACGTGTTCCGCCCCTATGGTCAGCGGTGCTGTAAATTGGCGGAATCCGGCGGCGAAAAAGAAAACTCAGCGTCCGAAAATCACGGTACCTCAGCCAAAACCTGTATTATTTCTTTCCCGAACGCCTTCACCTGCCAGTTGCGGAGGCCCTCTACCTCACGAAGCTGACCGATGCCGGTAGGCTTTTTAACGGCAATGGCAGTCATCAGGGCCTTGTTGAACAAAAGGGCGGGGTCCAGTTCCAGCTCGGCGGCCACTCGGTCGCGCCAGGTTTTAATGGCTTTGATGCGGTCCGGGACCCTGGGCGATACTTTCGGTCGCCGCTTGCGTGGATAGACCGGAAGATTTTTGGTCGGAATCGCCTTGGCCTTTTTAACCACGTCGGCGATGGTTTTGCCGTAGATGCGGATCTGTTTAGCACTCAGGCAGCCGGCGCGATCCAGCGCCTCGGGCGTATCCGCCATTTCGTTGGCGATGGTCAGCAGCGATTTGTTGGAAAAGACCTTGAACAGGGGGCGGTCCTTTTTCATGGCCAGTTTCCGGCGGTACTGCAACAGTCCCTCCAGGATCGCCAGGTTGCGCCGCTGCAGGCGGCCGGCGCCGCGAAAGCGCAAAAACAGCGGCTCCTCTCCGTTTTCCACTGGCCGAACACCGGACAACAGGCGGCACTCCTCTTCGACCCATTCCAGGCGGTTTTTGGCCTCCAGTTCTTCCATGAGCATACGGGCCAGGGGAATCAGGTGGACGGCGTCGGAAGCGGCGTATTCGATCATCCCGTCTGGCAGCGGACGCTGTGACCAGTCTTTTTTCTGGTAGCGTTTGTCCATGACCACGCCGAATCGCCGGTTGACCACCGCACCCAGGCTGGTTTCCTGCTCTCCCAGGAACATACTGGCCAACTGGGTGTCGAACAGATTGTCAATCTCGATGGAAAAATCCCGGTACAGGGAGCGGACATCGTAATCCGATCCGTGCAGCACCTTGCAGACCTTCCTGTTTTTAAATATGGGCGCCAGCGGCGACAGGTCGTTGACTTCCAGAGGATCGATGACCACATTTTCGCCATTGCCGGCCATCTGCAGCAGACATACCTTTTCTCTGTAATGGAACATGGAATCCGCTTCCAGATCGACGCCGAGCATCTTTTCCCGGCAAATGCGATGGGCGAATGCTTTCAGATCGGCAGGTGTCTGGATCAGTTGGAAGGATGGCGCGTCAACAGGGTTCATTTTTTTTTGCTTGACCCGCAGGGGGTTTTTCCTTAAAACTCGTAAGTTGTTTTTTTATCAATAAATTGTTGGCTGGCTCTCAGCCGGTTTCACGCATAACCGTTACAGGAAAGCGAATAGAAATATGATACATATCACACTTCCCGATGGAAGTCGAAAGCCCTTTGAAGACCAACCCACGGGATTGGCCGTTGCCAAGAGTATCTCGGAAGGACTGGCCCGTGAATGCGTGGCCATGGAAGTTGACGGTCAGCTTGTGGATTTGAATCGAACCATCGAGAACGATGCAGCGGTGCGTCTGATTACCACCCGTGATCCGGAAGCCCTTGAAATTATGCGCCACAGCGCCGCCCACGTCATGGCCCAGGCGGTGATGCATGTTTATCCCGACGCCAAGCTCACCATTGGCCCGGTGGTGGAAGACGGCTTTTACTATGATATCGACATGCAGCCGCTCTCCGAAGAGGCTTTCCCCGAGATCGAGGCCGAGATGAAACGCATCGTCAAGGCCAAGATTCCAGTGGAGCGCCACGAGGTTTCCAAAGCCAACGCCCTGGAATTCTATAAGAACGAACCCTATAAAACCGAAATGATCTCCGAGCTGGCTGACGGCACCATTTCGTTTTACAAACAGGGCGATTTCACCGACCTGTGCCGGGGGCCGCACGTGCCGCACACCGGCTTTGTGCGAGCCTTCAAGCTGATGCGGGTGTCTGGCGCCTACTGGCGGGCCGACCAGTCCAAGGCCCAGCTTCAACGGATTTACGGGACCGCTTTTTTCGACAAGAAGCAGCTCAAGGCTCACCTGGAATTCATCGAGGAGGCCAAGAAGCGCAACCACCGCAAGATCGGCACGGCCATGGACCTGTTCAGCTTCCATGACGATGCGCCGGGAATGGCCTTTTTCCACCCCAAAGGGATGGCGGTATGGAACGCGCTGCTGGATTTCTGGCGCGAGGCCCATCGCGAGGCCGGGTATGTGGAAACCAAGACGCCTATCATTTTAAAACGCGCCTTGTGGGAGAAGAGCGGCCACTGGGAAAACTACCGCGAGAACATGTACACCACCGAGGTGGACGACGAGGCATACGCCATCAAGCCGATGAATTGCCCTGGCGGAATGCTTTTGTTCGGCACCCGTCCCCATTCCTATCGCGAGCTGCCCCTGCGGGTAGCGGAGATCGGTCTGGTGCACCGCCACGAGATGTCCGGCGTGCTCAACGGCCTTTTCCGGGTGCGGTCCTTTCACCAGGACGATGCCCACCTTTACATGATGGCCGATCAGATCCAGTCGGAAATACTCGATCTTTTAAGGCTCGAGGAGAAAATGTACAGCCAGTTCGGCCTCGACTTCCATCTGGAGCTGTCCACCCGGCCGGAAAAATCCATCGGTACCGACGAGCAGTGGGAGGTCGCTACCGAAGGATTGCGCGCCGCCCTGGATGCTTATGGTCGAGACTACCTCATCAACGAGGGCGACGGCGCTTTTTACGGGCCCAAGATCGACCTGCACATCAAGGACGCTCTGGGCCGCACCTGGCAGTGTGGAACCATTCAACTGGACATGAGCCTGCCCGAGCGCTTCGATCTGACCTATGTCGGCAAGGACAACGAGAAGCATCGGCCCATCATGCTGCATCGCACGGTGTTCGGCTCCATCGAACGGTTTCTGGGGGTTCTCATCGAGCATTTTGCCGGCAAGTTTCCCCTCTGGTTGGCTCCGGTTCAGGCGGTGCTGCTGCCCATCAACGACGATCTGATTCCCTTTGCCGAAAAGGTGGCAAGTACCATGATTCAGGCGGGGCTGCGGGTCGAGGTGGACGACCGCACCGAAAGCCTCAACCGCAAGGTTCGCGAAGCCCAACTGGCCAAGACCCCGCTGATTCTTACCTGCGGGGGCAAGGAGAAGGAGGCCGGCACGGTTTCCGTGCGCACCCTGGACGGAAGTGTGCATTACGGCATCCCAATGCAGCAGTTCATGCAGCAGGTAACCGCCCACGTGGCCGAAAGGCGGTTGGAGCTGGATCTGTTTGAAAAATAAATCCATGCTCGGTCACCACAATAAATTCATCCTCTGGCTGCCGGTAATCATCCTCTGCCTGGCGATTTTCCTGCAGTCCTGCTTCCCCTCGCCCGACATGGGCCTTTCCTTTCCATTGAAAGACAAGGCGCTGCATCTGATCGCCTACGGTTTGCTGGCTGCGCTGTTCGTCCGGGCCTGCCGCTGGACCTGGCCCGGACGGTTTTCCGGGGTGCAACTGATGCTCCTGGGAATTGGCTTTGCCACTTTGTACGGGTTGAGCGATGAATTTCATCAGTCCCTGGTGGCGGTGCGCCAGGCCGAACTCATGGATGTCGCGGCCGATTTCGTCGGTAGCATCCTGGGATCGGCGGTCTATCTGAAGATGCCGGTACGGCATTCCCGGATTGACAAAACAGGAGACATTTTATAAAAAAAACTGTTCGTGTGCCTTCAATCGAAGCGAATGCCAAACCACGTCAATTGGACCTTCCCCAAAGGAGTGCCTGAGCTATGGAACAGACAAACTTGATGGTGATCAACGGAAACGAACTTTCCTTCGAGCCGGGAGAAACCATCCTCGAGGTGGCCCGACGGGCGGATATCGACATCCCCACCCTGTGCCATTTGAAGGGAGCCACGCCCACCGGCGCCTGCCGGATCTGCGTGGTGGAGGTCGAAGGCGCCGAAAACCTGATGACGGCCTGTTCCACTCCGGCGGCCGCCAACATGGTGGTGCGTACCGAGTCGGCCAAGGTGGTGGCCTCGCGCAAGGAGACGCTGCGACTGATGCTCTCTTCGGGCAACCACAACTGCGCCGTGCGCGGCCGCGACGACCGCGATTGGACCCAGTTTCAACTGGGGGTAGAAAAGGATGACGGCAGCGATGCCCTCTGCACGGTGTGGGGGGATTGCCGGCTTCAGGATCTGGCCTACCGCTATCAGGTCACCGGTGAAGATTTTAAAGGCACCTCGGCCAAGTACCCCATCGAGATGGTCAACCCGTTTATCGTCCGGGATTTTTCCCGCTGCATTCTTTGCGGGCGCTGTGTCCAGGCCTGCAATGAGGTACAGGTCAACAATGCCATCCAGTTCGGTTACAGCGGTGCAAAATCCAAGATTATCGCCGCCAACGACAGACCCCTGAAGGATTCCGACTGCGTCTTCTGCGGCGAATGTGTGCAGGCGTGCCCGGTGGGCGCCCTGGTGGAAAAGGATGTGCGCTATCATGTACGGCCCTGGGAGACCGAGAAAGTCCGCACGACCTGCAGCTACTGCGGCGTGGGCTGCCAGATGTACCTGCACACGAAGGACAACCGGGTGGTAAAGGTGACCGGTGCGGACGAAGCCCCCAATCACGGAAGCCTGTGCGTCAAGGGGCGTTTCGGCTTCGATTTCGTCGGCAGCGACCAGCGGCTCACCGATCCTTTGATCAAGGAAGACGGCCATTTCCGCAAGGCGACCTGGGAAGAAGCCATCGATCTGGTGGCCGGCAAGTTCAAAGAGATCCGGGACACCCACGGCGGGGACAGCATGGGTGTGCTCACCAGCGCCCGGATCACCAACGAGGAGAACTACATCGCCCACAAATTCACCCGGGCGGTGCTCAAGACAAACAATATCGATCATTGCGCCCGGCTCTGACATAGCTCCACCGTGGCCGGTCTGGCCGCAGCCTTCGGAAGTGGCGCCATGACAAACACCATCGCCGATATCGAGGAAGCCGATGTCATCCTCGTCACCGGCTCCAATACCACAGAAAACCATCCCGTACTGTCCACATTCGTCAAACGGGCCGTTACCCGTCGCGGGGCCAAGCTCATCGTAGTCGATCCCCGGCGCATCAAAATGACCGAATTTGCCGATACCTGGGTGCGACCCAACCTGGGAACCGACGTGGCCTGGATCAACGGCATGATGCACGTGATTATCAAAGAGGGCCTTCACGACCAGAATTTCGTCGAAGAGCGTACCGAAAAGTTCGATGAGATGAAGGTGCTGCTCGAGAAGTACACCCCCGAATATGTGGAATCCATTACCGGCATTCCCGCCCGGCAACTTATCGACGCGGCCCGGTTGTACGCCAAAGCGGCGGCGGCCAGCATCCTTTACTGCATGGGCATCACCCAGCACACCACCGGGGTGGACAACGTCAAGTCCCTGGCTAATCTGGCCATGCTCTGCGGCAACATGGGGATTCGCGGCGGCGGCGTCAATCCGCTGCGTGGGCAGAACAACGTTCAGGGGGCCTGCGACATGGGCGGTTTGCCCAATGTGCTTACCGGCTATCAGACGGTGGACAACCTGGACGCCATCAAGAAAATGGAACGCACCTGGAACGTCAACGGCCTGCCCACCAAAGCGGGGCTCAAGGTTACGGAAATGCTTCCCAAGGCCCATGAGGGCGAGATCAAGGCCATGTATATCATCGGCGAAAATCCCATGGTTTCCGATCCGGATTTGAACCATGCCGAAGCTTGCCTCAAGCACCTGGATTTTCTCGTGGTGCAGGACATTTTTCTCACCGAGACGGCCCGGATGGCCGATGTGGTGCTGCCTTCCAAATGCTTTGCGGAGAAGGACGGCACTTTCTCCAACACGGAGCGGCGGGTGCAGCGCGTCAGAAAAGCCGTCGATCCGCCGGGGATGGCCAAGGACGACTGGAAGATTACCTGCGATATTGCCACGCGCATGGGTTACGCCATGGCCTACAAGGACAGCGAGGCGATCTTCAACGAACTGGCCGGCGTGACGCCGTCTTATGCGGGAATCAGCTATGACCGCATCGAACACGAGGGGCTGCACTGGCCTTGTCCCACCCCCGAACATCCCGGCACTCCGATTCTGCACGGTGCCCAGTTTACTCGCGGCAAGGGCCTGTTTCACGCCATTGAATGGATCGCACCTGCGGAACTGGTCGATGAGACTTACCCATTGTACCTGACCACCGGCCGGGTGATCTACCACTACCACACCGGCACCATGACCATGAAAACCGAGGGACTCAACGAGCGGTCTCCGGAATCCTTCGTGGAGATCGCCCAAGGCGATGCGCAGGGAATGGGTATCGAGGAAGGCGAACGCGTGACCATCACCTCACGGCGGGGAGAAATCCAGGCCCGGGTTCGCATTTCCCGCAAGGCCGTGGATGGAACCGTTTTCATTCCCTTCCACTTTGCTAAGGCGGCAGCCAATAAACTGACCCACGCCGCTTTGGACCCCGTCTGCGGAATTCCGGAGTTCAAGGTCTGTGCCGTTAAGGTGTCCAAGGCAGCATAGACCCGTCTCATTTCTCGAATACGTAAATAAAAGCGGCCGGCTCCCGAAAGGAGGCCGGCCGTTTGGTATTGGTGCAGTACTTTCGCACTTCGGTGTTAATCGCAGGGGCACGGTGCGTCATGCCCCTACCACCGACATTCTCGGTAAAACTATTTGCCGCTGAGTTTGGCTTCCATCTCCATGAGAATACGGGAGAAGTCGGATCCCATGTTGGATGCCGTGGTGGCAAAGCAGATGCGCTCTTTCTCGACGCCGATGGTTTCCAGCGTCTGCTGGGCGTTTGCTGCGCGCCAGCTTGCGTACAGGCTGCCTTTCTCCGATTTGCAGTTGCCGTTGTGGCAGGCCATGACCACGACGCCGTCGGCACCTTCGGCCAGAGCGCGCATGACGTAGTCGATGTCCACTTTGCCCGCACAGGGTACCGCAACGGTTTTCAGTCCCTTGGGAAGCGGCATGCCGAAGTCGGCCGCCATTCGGGCGGCTTCCAGGCCGCTGTTCTGGCAGCAGAAGGCCACGATGGTGGGAGCATCGCCGCTTTTTTCGGCTGCTGAACGAGTGACCGTTTCGATCATAGCGGCATCGTTGAACTCGCCGATCTGGATGGCGTCCATGGGACATTCCGAGGCGCAGATGCCACACCCCTGGCAGGCGATCTTGGAGATCACCGGCTTGTTGTCGGCGGTCCAGTAGATGGCCCCATGGGGGCAGCAGCGGAAGCAGGTAAGGCAGAAGGTACATTTGCCGGTGTCCAGAACGGCTTTGTTGGCCGGCACGCTGACAGTGCCGTTACCCAAAAGGTCGCGCACCCGCAGAGCGGCATTTTCGGCATCCATGATGGCGCCGTACCGCTTTTTCACACGGCGGCTGCCGCCCACCACATAAATCCCCTCGCGGTTGGTGGCCACAGGATAGCGGTGGACGTTGTCGGTCTGCAAAAAACCCATGGACCCCACGTCGATTTTCAGCATTTCCGCCATAGCGGCGTTGACCTGATCGGCACCGATGGCCTCTTCGACCACAATGATGTCGGGCGTCAGCGCCACGCTGCGCTGTAGAACCGGATCTTCGTAAGTGATGGACAGGCCGCCTTCCTGGGATACAGCAGGCATCTCTGTGAGCTTGACGTACATGGCGCCCTTGTCCCGGCATTCTAGGTAGAGGCGCTCCAGTCCGTCTTCGGCAACTTTCAGGTCGCCGGAAAAGACATAGGCGCTGGTTTCATCCAGGCTTTCCATAGCCAGTACGCTTTTGAGCACCCGCTCCAGGACCAGAGGATGGCCGTCCTGGGCCAGCCCCAGCATGAAAGCCACGGTCTTGCCGGCAAAGGCGGCCGGATTGTCGGCCAGTTTCGCTTCCAATTGACTCTGGCTGATGACCGTATCGGAGAGTTCCAGTCCGAAGGCTTCGTTCATTGGGCAGGCCACCAGTTCCGATGCCACTACGATGGCTCCCACGGATTTTTCGACGATGTCGTCGTTGCCGGACAGCCAGACCTTGAAGTCACCGGGCATTCCGGCGGCGCCGTCCATGCAGGTTCCGGAGAGCACCTCGATAAGCTCCGAGCCTTCGACAGTCTTGCGCAACACTTCGAACGCCGCCTGCTCGACACCGTCAAGATCGACGATGGCAGCGGCGCCTGCCTCGGCTCCTTCGTCAATGAGCACCACCTTGTATCCGTTGGCGGCGATTTCCGAGGCGGCCTTCATGCCGGTCATACCGGCGCCCACCACCAGAACGTCGGTGGCCAGATTGATGGTTTCCATTTGTGTCTGTTGTGTCATGAGGCCCTCCCCAGATATTTCATCACTTCGCCGGCAGACTGACCTGCGTGGACGATGGATTCGGCTATGGTTTTCGGTCCCGATGCGGTGCCGGCCACGAAGATTCCCTCCTGACCCGTCAGGGCCCGGTTCAGCTTGTCGGCACAGGCAAAAAAGCCGTCGTCGTTGAGCGGTGCTCCCACGGTTTCGGAAAGGGACGCGTTGTCGGCACCCGGCATGATGCCCACGGAGAGTACCACCAGATCGAAGACATCCTCTACCGCCTCGCTGTTGCCTTCGGCGGCCATGTAGCGGGTTCGGATGCGGTCGTCATCGGTTTTGTACATGTCCACGGGAATGTTGCGGACGAACTTCATCTCGTCTTTGCACTGCTGGTAGAAGACGGGGAAATCGTTGCCCGTGTTCTGGATGTCCATATAAAAGACGGTGATATCCAGTTCGGGGTCCTTGTATTTCATCGACTGGGCTGTTCTCAGGGCATAGGGGCAGCAGACCTGGCTGCACCACAGATTGCCGAGACGTTCGTCACGGCTGCCAACGCACTGAACGAAGGCGACCTTCTTGGGCGGTTGTCCGTCCGAGGGACGCAGCACCGTGCCGTTGGCCCGTTTGCCGGCCTCCAGATCCATGCCGCTGACGACGTTTTCCAGCTCTTTGTAGCGGTAGGTGGATTTGATTTGCGGATCGAAGGGGGTAAATCCGGTGGCCACCACCACGGCGTCCACCTCCAGGCTGTCCGCACTGCCGGTGGTTTCCGGGTTGAGGCTGCCGTCGGCCAGATAGTATTTGGCATTGTTCAGCGAATAGCCTTTGACTGCCGCGCAGCCGGTGGGGTTGGCTGTATACCCGCTTTCGCAGGCTTTGGTGTCTCTGGCGGCATCCGATTTTTTGAGACCGACTTTAAAGTTTCCGTTTTTGTCGATACCGGCCACCTCTGTGGCCAGATAGACGCTGATGGCCGGTTCGTTGACCACGTTTTTCAGCATGCTTTCCACGGCGCAGGCACCGCACTGGCGGCATTCGTCCGTGGCCTTGCAGGCATATTGGATGGCGTTGCCGCCCAGGAAATCGGCCTTTTCCACCAGCGCGACCTGCGCGCCGAGGCCCGCCAATTCCCAGGCTGCCGTCAGACCGGCGATCCCGCCCCCAATGACCATGACTTTTTTAGATTGAGTACTCACGTGAAAACTCCTTTGGTGATCCTTGGTTGACTTTGGATGGTCGGTGCTGACTATACCACGGGTCTGGGCAGGACTTTTGCCCGTTCGGCAATCTCCGGCACCTTGTGCTCCCATTCGATGGCCATGAGATGAACGCCGGCAACGCCCTTCATCTCCTTGAACTCTTCGATCTGCTCGCAGGCGATCTTGATGCCTTCGTCGGCCACTTTCTTCTTGTCCACCCCCTGAAGGCGTTTGATAATCTCATTGGGGACGTCCATACCGGGCACCTTGAGCTGCATGTAGCGCGCCATACCGACGCTCTTCATGGGGGTGACCCCGGCCAGGATGTAGACTTTTTCGGTCAGGCCCATGTCCACAGCTTCCTTGACCCACTGGCGCATGCGCTCCATGTTGTAAATGCACTGGGTCTGGATGAAATCCACGCCGGCCTTGACTTTCTTGGCCAGGCGCTGGACCCGCCACTCATGAGGTTCGGCAAAGGGGTTGGCGGCACCGCCGATGAAAATTTTGGGGGGCTCGTCAATGTCCGCTCCCCCCAGGAACTTGGCCTCATCGCGCATCTTTTTGACCGCGCCGATAAGCTGGGTGGAGTCGATGTCAAACACCCCTTTGGCCTGGGGGTGGTCGCCGAACTGTTGATGATCGCCGGACAGGCAGAGCAGGTTGCGAATCCCCAGGGCCGAGGCCCCCAGGATGTCGGCCTGCATGGCCAGTCGGTTGCGGTCCCGGCAGACCATCTGGTAGTTGGGCTCCAGGCCTTCTTCAATGGCGAGCAGCGAGGCGGCCCAACTGGACATTCTTACCATGGCGGTCTGGTTATCGGTAATATTGACGGCATCCACATTGCCGACCAGGGGTTTGGCTTTTTCGCGAACCGCCGCCACGTTGGATCCGCGGGGCGGCCCCAGCTCCCCGGTGAAAGCGAAATGACCGGCGCGCAGTATTTTTTCCAAATTGCTTCCTGATTTCATATGGGAATCCCTCTATTGATTTGTTCCGTTTTTGGTTTGGGGTTGCCGGTTGCTCGGCTATTTGATGCCGAAGGCGGCCAGGCGCTCTTTGTAACCCGGCTGAACGATGGTGCGGGGGGTCTGGTTCCGCCAGTCGGTGGGCGGGCAAATTTCGATGATGTTTTCCAGACGGCCCTGCTTGGCCAGCCGTTCGTGGATGCGATGCCAGGCACAGGGCTGGTCGGTATTGATTTCGCAACTGCCCTTGTTGGTGCCGCCGCAGGGGCCGTTGAACAGGCCTTTGGCGCACATGGTGACCGGACAGATGCCGGCGGTCATGCCCAAGACGCAGGTACCGCATGCCCGGCATTTTTCTTCGTACCATCCCACTTCTCGGTTGACGCCGATGAAACTGGTGTTGACGCCGGGGAACACGGGGATTTCGGGGAAACGTTCGGCGATGAACTGAATGCCGGCACCGCAGGCCATGGAGATGATGGCGTCGTATTCGTCCACAATGCCGTCCAGTTCTTCCAGAAACTCCATGTCGCACTGCCGCTCGACGGTGGCACCGCCGGTTTCGATGGGGTTGCCTTCCATGCGGCGGGCGATTTTCAGTTCGGAGTTGAGTACTCCAACCTCCTTTTCGCCGCCTGCCAGGCAAACTGCCACGCAGGTGCCGCACCCCACGGTCAGGACCTTATTGTAGTCCTTGACCATGGCTCCGACCTCTTCCAAGGGCTTTCGTTCCGCAACAATCATTAGACAATCCTCCTGTTTCTCATGGCATGGGGAGTTGCCATGAATGATGATAATGCCTCACGCATGATTCTGATAAGGGGGGCATGAAACATAGATATGCGCCAAGTTGCGAAAATAACCTGAGCGAATCGATTCTGTCAATATATAAAGGATCCGTTTTTCAGGTCGTTCGCGAACCCCGTCCTGGCAACCGGAGATAAATCCATGCAAAATGAATGTAGGCTCATTCAGGATGCAAAATGGATCGGATAAAATTGAAAGCCGTTTCGGCCGAGTGCTCGTAAAGGGGGATTATATTAATTTTTATAGTTAGATAGGAGGGGATTGGTTTGTAATCGCTTTTTCGGATTTTTTAATGTTAAGGCTTGACAGTAGGTTTTTTTCTCTGATAAATGAATGAATATTCATTCAGAAATAGTTGTTTCCGGGAGGTTCGCCATCGTCACGAAAAAGAAAAATATGGCCAAATACCAGCGCATTCTCGACGCCGCCATATCGGTATTTGCCGAGCAGGGGTTTTTCCAGTCGACGATCGCCCAGATTGCCAAAGAGGCGGGCGTAGCCGATGGCACCATCTACCTCTACTTCAAAAACAAAGATGACATCCTGGTGCAGTTCTACCAGTACAAAACCCGTCAGATTTTCGAGCGTTTCCGGGAGGCCGTCAGCAAACCGGCAACCGCGGAAGAAAAACTGAGATGCCTGATTCGAGTCCACCTCCAGGAGTTTCAGAAAGATCGTAACATGGCCATCGTATACCAGGCCGAAACCCACCAGAACCGAACCCTGGGAACCGAACTCATCAAAGAGATGTCCAAAATGTACCGGGACATTATCTCCGAGGTCGTCGAACTCGGACAGGAAGAGGGTACCATTCGAAGAGACCTGTACATGGGGTTGGTCAAGCGTTTCATCAACGGGGCCGTGGATGAGGTGATCAACTCCTGGATCCATTCGGGCGGGAAATACGATCTGGTAACCATGGCCGATCCTCTGGTGGACCTGTTCATTAAGGGGATCGGCGTGAATCGTCAATAGCAGTCGATAAATCGAACAAATAACCGGATTTCGCCGGAGCGTTTCTTTTCTTGGTGAATCCACTAGGCAACAAGGAGATGACAGACCATGGCACAGGTAATCGCTGACAGGAGAGATGTTGATTTCGTGTTGCATGAACAGTTGGACGTCGGTGCGTTCAGCGAACATGAAAAGTACGCGGAATTCAACAAGAAAACCGTCGATTTGATCATCAGTGAGGCCCGCAATCTGGCGGTAAAGGAAATCCTGCCGACCCTCAAGGAGGGAGACGAGCAGGGGTGCGTCTTCGATGGTGGCAAGGTCACCGTGCCGGAGAGTTTCCAGCGCGCCTACGACCTGTTTGTCGAAGGGGAATGGCTGGCCATGCCGGAGGATCCCGAATACGGCGGGCAGGGAATGCCCCGCACCGTGGCACTGGCCGCCGGTGACTATTTCAACGGTGCCAACTACGCGTTCATGATGTATCCGGGGCTGACCCACGGAGCCGCCCTGCTGGTGGAAGCCTTCGGCACCGAGAAACAGAAAAAATTGTTTCTGAAGAACATGTTCACCGGCAAATGGACCGGTACCATGCTGCTCACCGAGCCCGAGGCCGGTAGTGACGTGGGCAACCTGAGCACCACCGCCGTAAAGAACGACGACGGCACCTATTCCATCACCGGCAACAAGATTTTTATCTCCGCCGGCGAGCACGACATGGTCGAGAACATCGTCCACCCGGTGCTGGCCCGCATCGAAGGCGCCCCCAAAGGCACCAAGGGGATTTCTCTCTTTCTGGTCCCCAAATACCGTGTCAATGACGACGGCAGCCTCGGAGAGTTCAACGACGTGGTCTGCACGGGGATCGAGCACAAGATGGGCATCAACGGCAACGCCACCTGCTCGTTGACCCTGGGCGGCAAGGGCCAGTGCATCGGCACCCTGCTGGGCGAGGAGAACAAAGGCATGCGGGCCATGTTCCTGATGATGAACGAGGCCCGTCTGCTGGTGGGTATGCAGGGTTTCTGCTGCGCCAGCGCCTCCTACCTCAACGCCGTCAACTATGCCCGGGAACGCGTCCAGGGCAAGAATCTGCTCCAGATGATGGATCCCGACGCACCCGGCGTTCCGATCATTCAGCATCCGGACGTCCGGCGCATGCTCATTTCCATGAAGTCCTATGTGGAAGGCATGCGCAGCCTGCTCTACTATGCCGGCTACCTTACTGACCGGATCACCATCGCCGACGACGATGGGGAAAAGGCGCGGTTGCAGGGCATGCTTGATCTGCTGATCCCCATCTGCAAAGGCTATGTCACCGACAAAGCCTTTGAAGTGTGCAGCACGGGCGTACAGGTGTACGGTGGCTACGGCTTCACCAAGGAATATCCCCAGGAGCAACTGTTGCGGGACTGCCGTATCACCATGATTTATGAAGGCACCAACGGTATTCAGGCCATGGACCTTCTGGGCCGCAAACTGGGCATGAACAAGGGCAAGCCCATCATGGATCTGATGGGCGAGATCCAGAAAACGCTCGCCCAGGCCAAGGAAATCGAGGCCTTGCAGGATTACGCCGCCAGACTGGAAAAAGCCCTCAACCGGCTGGGCGAGGTCGCCATGCATCTGGGGGCCACGGCCATGTCTCCCAAAGTGCTGAGCGCTTTCGCCTTTGCCCATCCGTTTATGGACGCTTCCGGTGACGTGGTTATGGCCTGGATGCTTCTGTGGCGCGCCGTTATTGCCGCCCAAAAATTGGAAGCCAAGGCCAAGAAAAAAGACAAGCCGTTTTATGAAGGCCAACTGAAGAGTGTCGAGTATTTCACCCAGGCGGTGCTTCCCATCACCATGGGCAAGATGGACGCCATCATGGCCACATGCGAAGCGGCTGTGGAGATCGGCGAGGACTCTTTCGGCGGCAAATAGATTTCAGTCTGCCTGAAACCGAATGCTCAAAAATAAAACGGGGGTTGCATGCGTATGCAACCCCCGTTTTTTTGTTTGGCACCCACGCACCGGCGTGGAACTTGCGTAATCCGGATGAAAGCCAAAGGGTGCTTCCATGCGGAGCATGTGAGCGAGATGAAAATGAAAAGGGGATTGCATGGCGCATGCAACCCCCGTTTTCTTCAGGTGCGGTCCCGGAGCACGGCGCGCCATGCCCCCACGCTATTTAATTATTTTTTCTGCTGTTCCATGGCCCGCAGGTCCTTTTTCAATACCTTGCCCACATTGGTCTTTGGCAGTTCATCACGAAATTCGATTTCCGTGGGCCATTTGTATTTGGCCAGCTTGTCCTGGCAATATTTCATCATCTCTTCGGCAGTTGCCGTCTGGCCTTCCTTGAGAACGATAAAAACTTTGACCGCTTCTCCGCGTTTGGGGTGGGGAACACCAATGGCCGTAGCTTCCATCACCTTGGGGTGTTCGAAATAGACTTCTTCGATATCCCTGGGATAGACGTTGTAACCGCCGGAAATAATCATGTCTTTTTTGCGGTCCACAATGTAAAAATAACCGTCTTCGTCCATCTTGGCGATGTCGCCGGTGTGCAGCCATCCGTCGGTGATGGTTTCCGCCGTGGCGTCGGGGCGCTTCCAATAGCCTTTCATCACCTGGGGACCTTTTACCAGCAGTTCGCCGGTTTCGCCCACGGGAACGTCGGTGACGCCGTCGTCAAGACTGACAATGCGGGCCAGGGTGTCGGGAATGGGCAGGCCGACGCTACCCACCTTGCGTTGCCCCTTGAACGGGTTGATGTGGGTGACCGGCGTGGATTCGGTCATGCCGAATCCTTCGACAATGATTGCCCCGGTCTTTTTCTCGAATGCGTTGATCACTTCCAGCGGCAGCGGAGCGGAGCCGGAAAAGCAGCCCTTGATGGAGGTCAGATCCGTTTTGCCGATGTCGGGATGTTCGAGCATGCCGATGTACATGGTTGGCACCAGCGGGGCAAACGTGGGTTTGAATTTGCCGATGGCTTCCAGAAGCTGCGGCGGCTGCGGTTTGGGGATCAGAATATTGCCCCAGCCTTTGTAGATGGCAAGGTTCATGGCCGTGGAAAGCCCGAAGACGTGGAAAAAGGGCAGTGCGCCGAGCATGATTTCATCGCTGCCGAAAGCGGGGAACCAGGCGGTTACATGCTGTACCTGCTTGCTCAGGTTGGCGTGGGTGAGCATGACGCCCTTGGACACGCCCGTGGTTCCGCCGGTGTATTGATACATGGCGACATCGTCGAAGTTCGGTGTCACCTGAGGCGGATCGGGCGTGTATTGTGCCATGAGCGCCTTCCAGCGATAGACATTGTCGGCGGATTTAACATCGGCGGCCAGCCCCTTTTTCTTTCCCACCAGCGGGAAGAGCAGGTTCTTGGGGAAGGGCAGATAATCGCCGATACTGGTGATGACGATCTGTTTGATCTCGGTTTTGGGGCGAAGGTCGATCATGCGGTTACCCAAAAGATCGAGGGTGATCAGCACTTTGGATCCGGAGTCGTTGAACTGGTGCTCCAATTCGCGGTCGGAATAAAGTGGGTTGTTCATGAC
This sequence comes from Desulfosarcina widdelii, assembly GCF_009688965.1. Classification (GTDB taxonomy): domain Bacteria; phylum Desulfobacterota; class Desulfobacteria; order Desulfobacterales; family Desulfosarcinaceae; genus Desulfosarcina; species Desulfosarcina widdelii. Next base: position 6,173,674 of record NZ_AP021875.1, read on the forward strand.
GGCGATGGCGCCGATGCGCATAATGGCATAATAGGCCGCCACGCAGGGGATGACATTGGGCAGCAGTATGGCGACGCTGTCTCCCTGCTTTACCCCGAAATCGTTCAGGCAGTTGGCGAACCGGTCAACCATTTCGTCGAGAGCGGCATAGGTCGCCCGGTAGCCTTGGAATGTCAAAGCCATTTTATCCGGAAACGCCCTGGCTGATCGTCTCAGGCAGTCCGGCAGACAGATGGTTTCGTATTGAACGTTTTCGGGGACCCCGGTTTCATAGCTGGCCAGCCACGGTTTGGATAAATACGGGTTGTCTGCGGTCACCTGAACCTCCTTTTTGCTTGTTTTTCTGATGCAATCAGTATAACTGAAACCCCTTACGCAATATAAAGCTGTTCAACAGCTGAATCTATTTTCATTATTTATTGAAAAGAACAGCTTTTGTCAAGAAATTCTTATGGTTATTTGTTTTTTTGATGGGTTGTGGGCCGGTCGGGCAACACCCTGTAATCAAGAGGTAAAAGAGGCGAGAACCTCCCGATATCCTTGCAGGGGCAGGGCGTCCCGGGCAAAAATTTTTCTTGACAGGTGAAACAGCAGTGGGTAGAAACTGAATGAGTCCTCATTCATTTTTTAGTCGTCCCATGGAAAACCGATCTATACAAGACCGAAGGGAGAACAAGGGAAGAACATGGAAAACGCGTTAATCGCTCCGGCAAAGTATTTTTTTCTTTTCATCCCCACCGTGGTGTTCTCGATTTTGATTCCTCTGGCGGGGGTCGTTGTGTTTACCTATATTATGGCCATCCGAATGGCACCGCTGGTCAAGGCGGCGCCGGATAGCCGCTTCGACCGCCTCCCGCAGCGGCTATACAGCGTTCTTAAGATCTGGCTGGCCCAGTACCGCCAGCCGCGCTATATGCTGGCCGGCGTGGTGCATATCGTCATCTTCGCGGGGTTTTTAATCCTGAGCATCCGTTCCTGCTCACTGGTGGTCATCGGTGTCTTCCCTGATTTCGTCATGCCCGGTTTTGACGGTGTGATCGGCCATGTCTATAACTTCCTGAAAGATTACGCCGCTACAGCCGTACTGGTTGCCTGCGCCATCGCCGCCTGGCGACGGGGCGTGGTCAAACCGGCCCGCTACGCCGTTCCAGCCAAATACGGGCACGACCACACGGCTGAGGCCCTGTTCGTCCTGGGGCTTATTTCCACCCTGATGATTTCCGAAAGCCTGTTCGAAGCCAGCAGCGTGGCCGCCAACACCCAGGCCGGACTGCACGCCGAATTCCTGGCGCCGCTGAGCCTGGCTTGGCTGTTCAAGGCCGCCCTTGTCGGGGTCTCCACGAAAACGCTCCAGGCCATTCATATCGTGGCCTACTACATCCACGATCTGACCTTTTTCTTTTTCCTCTGCTTTTTGCCCCTGGGCAAGCATTTCCACGTGATTACCTCCATTTTCAATGTGTTCTTCATGCGCCTGAATCGAGGCAACATCAAGCCGGTGAGACATGGCATCAAGGATGAGGACCTGGACGATCTGGAGTCCTTTGGCGTCAAGAAACTGGAAGATTTCACCTGGAAGCACATGCTCGATTTTTATTCCTGCGCCGACTGCGGTCGCTGCTCGGACAACTGCCCGGCCAACGCTGTTGGGCGCCCCTTGTCGCCGCGCTTCATCTCCATCAAGGGTCGGGACTTGATGTTCAAGAACTATCCCATCTATCCTTACGGCGCCCCGTTCAAGAAGAGCGAAGACCTCATCGGTACCATCTACGAGGAAGACGAAATCTGGTCCTGTACCACCTGTGGTGCCTGCGAGCAGGAGTGCCCCCTGGGCATCGAGTACATCGACAAGATCGTCGATATGCGCCGCGGAATGGTGGATGAGGGCCTGGTGCCCCAGAGCCTGCAAAAGCCTTTGAAGGCTTTGGAAAAACGCGGCAACCCCTGGGGCAAAATGGAGAAAAAGCGGGCGGAATGGACCAAGGCTCTGCCCGAAGACGTCAAGGTCAAGGATCTGGGCAAGGAGAAGGCCGAAGCCCTCTATTTCGTGGACAGTATCACTTCTTACGACGACCGCATGCAGGAGATCGGCCAGGCCACGGCCACCATTTTGTCCAGGGCCGGTTCCGATTTTGGCATCCTGGGGAAATTGGAGAAGGACAGCGGCAACGAAATCCGGCGTTTCGGTGAGGAGATGCTTTTTCAGACAATGAAGGAGATGAATACCGACGCCATCCTCGAAAGCGGGGCCAAGCATATCGTCACCGCCGACCCCCACGCCTACAACGCCCTGAAAAACGACTACCAGGGACTGCCGCCGGTGGAGCATATCAGTCAGTTCATCGCCCGCAATGTCAAAAGCGGTGCCATCCGGCTGAAAAGCGCCAATGGCGACGGAAAGGTATACACGTATCACGATCCTTGCTACCTGGGCCGCCATAACGATGTTTACGACGACCCCCGGGCCGTGCTGGACGCCATCGGCGGTTTGAAGCGGGTGGAAATGGAGCGCAGTCGGGACCGATCCTTTTGCTGCGGCGGCGGCGGCCTGATGCTCTTTTACGAACCGGAAGAAGAACAGCGCATGGGAGTGCTGCGGGTGGAGATGGCGGCCAAGGCCGGGGCCAATGTGATTGTGACGGCGTGCCCCTTCTGCCTGGTCAACATGGAGGACGCCATCAAGGTGGCCGGTCTGGAAGGCCAGATGGAAGCGATCGATCTATCGGAACTGATCTGCCAGCACATGGAATAGCAATATTTAATGTTGGATGACGAATTTTAAATTCAGGTTTTCCGTTCCATTATGAATAGCCGGAAGGCCATCATTCGAAAATTAAAATTTAGAATTCACAATTGAAACAGGGAGGGTAACTATGGAAATTTTGGTTTGTGTGAAACGGGTTCCCGATACCGCTGAGAACGAGATCGAAGTCAACGGCGACGGCAGCGATATCGAACGCGACGACCTGGTTTACTCGGTCAACGAATGGGACAATTACGCGGTGGAAGAGGCCATTCAGATCCGCGACAACGTGGGTGGCAGTGTTACGGTGGTTACCGTGGGCGACGACGAGTCCGAAGAGGTGCTACGCCGCGAGATGGCCATGGGCGCGGACAACGGACTTTTGCTGTGCGACGACGCCTTCGAAGGCTCGGACGGTAAAGGAATTGCCACGCTGCTCAAGGCGGCCGTGGAAAAGGGCAAGTACGACCTGATCCTCACCGGCGCCCAGGCCGACGACGGTGCCGGCGAAGTGGGTGGCATGCTGGCCGCCATGCTGGACTACCCCTACGCCTCGCTGGTCAACAAGGTCGAGGTGGACGGGGACAAGCTCAAGGTGGGCCGCGAGATCGAGGGCGGTAACCAGGAGATGAACAGCATCGAAATGCCCTGCGTGCTGTCGATCCAGACCGGCATCAACGAACCGCGCTACGTGGGTATCCGCGGCATCCGCAAGGTGGCCTCGGTGGAGATCCCCGAGATGGGCGCCGGCGACCTGGGCGTGGACGCGTCCAGCGTGGGCGCCGATGGCGCCAAGGTAAAGCGCCTGGATTACTTCGTGCCTGAACTGGGCGAGGGCGCCGAGATGCTGGAAGGCAGCACCGAAGAGATCGTTGCCAAGCTGATTGAACTCTTGAAGGCCAAAGGAGGGTTGAAATAATGGCGGATATCTATGCATACATTACACACAAGGGTGGTGTGGCCGACGATTCGGCCCTGGAACTGGTGGCTGCGGCCAAGAAAATCGATGCCGGTGCGGCCGTAACGGCCATCGTGACCGGATCAGGCGCCGATTGCGACAAGGTGGCCGACGAAGTGGCCGCCACCTATCCCAAGGTGTTCAAATACAGCAACGAGGCGCTGGCCTATCCCAACGCCGAGGTGGTGCGCAAACTGCTGGTCAATGTTTTGCCGGCTGATGCCATCATCCTGATGCCCCACGACACCTTCGGTATGGACCTGGGTCCCGGCCTGTCCATCAAGCTGGACTCGGTCTTCGTCTCGGACGCGGTCGACATCGAAGGCGCCGACGGCGGCACCCTGAAGGTCATCCGCCAGGAGTACAGCGGCATGGTCAGCACCCACGTGAGCGCCGACATTTCCAACGGTGCTGTGATCAACGTGCGTCCCGGCGCCTTCGCTCCGGACGAGAGCAAATCCGCCGGCGGCAGCGTGGAAGACAAATCTGGCGATGCGGGCGACCTTTCGGCCAAACGCACCTTCCTGGAAATCGTGGAAGCCGAAGTGGGTGACGTGGACATCACCAAGGAAGACGTGCTGGTATCCGTGGGCCGCGGCATCGAAGACGAAGAGAACATCGAAATCGCCCAGGAACTGGCCGAGGCCATGGGCGCAGTGGTATCCTGCTCGCGTCCCATCGTGGATGCCAAGTGGCTGGAAAAATCCCGCCAGGTGGGCACTTCCGGCCAGACGGTCAAGCCCAAGGTGTACCTGGCCTGCGGGATTTCCGGCAGCTTCCAGCACATGGGCGGGATCAAGGGCTCTCCGTTTATTGTGGCCATCAACAAGAACGTCAAGGCGCCGATCTTCCAGGTGGCCGACGTGGGCATCGAAGCCGACATACTCGAATTTCTGCCCGAACTGACCGAGGCCATCGAAGAGCTGTAATTTAATAACCGTTTTACCAACCCGGCGCTCCCTGCCAACGGTGCAGGGGCGCCGGGTTTTTTGTCCCCAACCATCTTCTGCCGTTGTCTTCCTGCCGGGCATTACTCTTTTATACCAGACCTTCCGCCGCCAATGGCTACAGAGCATTAACAAAAATAATGAAAGTATACGATGTTTACATTCGCTTGACATGTTCAGGATGAAAAGATAGAAGAATTCTGCTGAATTGAGCTGCGTATAACGGATTGGACGGTATAGGAAGGAAAAACCCATGACGGAGAAGAAAACCGCTTTTATGGTGGACTCGGGATGCGAACCCACACTGTCTTTCATGAAAAAGTACGATCTGGAGTTTGTGGGCATCAATATCCTGCTGGACGGGAAGCGCTACGTGGATGGAGAGCAACTGCTGCAGGAGCAGTTTTATGCAAGAGTGGACAAGGTCAGGGATTTTGCCACCTCACCACCCTCCCAGTCGGATATGATCAAAAAATACCAGGCGCTCAAAGCCAAGGGGTACGAACGGGTCATCGATTTTCATATGTCCTCGAAGCTTTCCCAAATATTCAGTAACAGCCAGGCAGCCAAGGGGTTTATACCGGGTCTCGAGGTTCATGTGATCGACACCAATCATGTTTCTGCAGGTGGCTATTTTGTGGCGGAAAAAGTCATTGCCATGATCAATGAAGGCCGGTCCATGAGCGAGGTGGAAGCCGCCTTGCCGGAGATCACCCAATCCGCCCAGGTGTTGCTCTCGACGTCTACCCTCAAATATTTCGTGAAAAACGGCCGAATCGGCAGGGCCAAAGGGTTGGTCGGCACCCTGCTGCGAATGAAGCCCGTTCTGATTATCGATGACGGCATGGTAACCCCGTTTTCAACGGAAAAAGGAATGGAAAAGGCTATCAAACGCATCGCGGATGCCTCGCTGGAGTTTATCTCCCAGCGTCCGCACAACGTTAAAATTTACAAGGCCTATGGAGCGGACAGCAATAAGGCTTTTGTCGACAGAGCCTTTGATCGGCTAATGAGCAAGCTCCATCAGATTCCGATCAAGGATTACGAAGTGATCAGCGGCAGGGGCTGGCCCACGGTGACCTGCCATACCGGCCCCGAAGTGTTCGCACTTTCGGTATACGGCGAACGCAGCCCCATCTGATCGTACCTTCGACAGTTTCGATTTCGCGGCCCGGGCAAGTGGTATCCTGCCTTGGGCCGCCGCTTTTTATGCAGCCCATCGACAGCGGTAGAAGCCGGCGCTACCTTGTTGCCGAGCCCATTGTAATCACATTTAAAATCCGTATAGTTGCTTTGGCATAGCTTAGAGGCGTGGTTCATCCGCTCCGATTGGCAAAGACGGGGATAAACCCCGTCACTACGCTAATGAAACAAACAGAAAAGCGATTTTGAAATCAACATCGTTGCATGCATGGCCACGAAAACTAGAAAATAAATCCAAATGCGGCCCACCCTGTTTCCGGCCCGCGTTGTGCTTGACATAAAAGGAGCCTTGGCATACATCCATGCTTCATCAGATATTGGCGCCGGTCTATCGTTACCGGCGATTGCCATGCAACAGGAACGCATCGATGAAGGTGACCGGAGGCATAGCGGATCCACTCCTGCACAGGTTCGTCCGTCTGGCGATTGCCGGGCTGGTATTATGCAACGCCGCCATGGCGCCGCTGGCCGGCTATGCCGATGAGGGGGAAAAGCAGGTCGCGCACCTATATTTTGCCGATGCGAAGAAGCCTTTTCTCGTCGGCGAAGAGCGGGTGCTGATCGACTTCGGCGATCCGGCTGCTTACGCCAGACAGATTGTACAGGAATTGATCAACGGGCCCGCCGGTGGAAAACGGGCCACCATTCCACCGGGTACCCGGCTGAGGTCTTTCTTTTTGCTGGAAGATGGGACGGCAGTGGTTGATTTTTCCATCCATTTTCGAAAAAATCATCCCGGCAGTTGCCGTCAGGAACAATTGACCCTATTTTCTGTGGTCAATTCCCTGGTCCTCAATGTACCGGAAATCGACCGGGTGAAACTACTGATTGACGGTGCCGATTCCGAAACGCTGACAGGTCATGTTGCTCTCGAATTTCCTTTAACTGCGGATATGTTGCTGACAAGATGAAGAAAAAAGAAAAAATTGACAATATACGAAATATTGGCATTATCGCCCATATCGATGCCGGCAAGACGACGGTTACCGAGCGGGTTCTCTATTATACCGGGCGCAGCCATAAAATTGGCGAAGTTCATGACGGTGAAGCGGTGATGGACTGGATGGTCGACGAACAGGAGCGGGGGATCACCATCACTTCTGCGGTCACGACCTGCCAGTGGAATGGCAAGGACATCCAGATTATCGACACACCGGGACACGTGGACTTTACCATCGAGGTGGAACGCAGTCTGCGCGTGCTGGATGGTGCCGTAGGCGTTTTTTGCGCTGTAGGCGGCGTGGAACCCCAATCGGAGACGGTCTGGCGCCAGGCTGATCGCTACAAGGTTCCCAAGATCGCTTTCATTAACAAACTGGATCGCATTGGCGCCGATTTTTTTAATACCGTGAAGATGATGCGCGAACGGCTCAAAGCCAAACCGCTGATTCTCCAGATCCCGGTAGGCGTCGAAGATCAATTTTCCGGTGTCGTCGATCTCGTCCGCATGCAGCAGATTCAATGGGACGACGATACCCTGGGGGCCAGCTACAGCACCGGGGAGATCGACGCCGATCTGCAAGACGACGCAAAGATGCATCGCGAGCAGTTGTTGGAAACCCTGGCCGAAGTGGATGATGACATCATGGAGGCCTATCTAGCTGAGGCGCCCATTGAAACGGAAACCATCCTGGCAGCTATCCGCAAAGCAACTGTCGATTTGGAATTGGTTCCGGTTTTGTGCGGCAGCGCACTCAAAAACAAGGGGATCCAGCCGTTGCTGGATGCCATTGTCCGTTTCCTTCCCAGCCCCGGCGATGTGGTCGCCACCAAGGGCGTTCATCCGGATACCGGCGAAACGATTCTGTGCCTCCCCGACGAAAAAGCCCCCCTGGCCGCGCTGATTTTCAAGGTTTCGATGATCGAAGGCCGCAAACTGTCCTATGTGCGCGTGTACAGCGGCAAACTCACCGCGGGCACCGATGTTTACAATCCCAGCCGCAAGCAGAAGGAAAAGCTGTCACGAATTCTCAAAATGCATGCCAACAAACGAGAGCGGGTGGACATGGTGGGGCCCGGATCCATTGTAGGCGTCGTGGGACTGAAGGCTTCTTCCACAGGGGAATCCCTTTGCCAGCAGGACCATCCGGTGCTGCTGGAAACGATGGATTTTTACGAACCGGTGATATCCGTTGCCGTGGAGCCCAAGACCCACAGTGACCAGGAAAAGCTCCAGCAGGTGCTGGAAAAGTTCATGGCTGAAGATCCCACCCTGCGGGTCAGGGAGGACGAAGACACCGGTCAGACCATTTTGTCGGGTATGGGGGAACTGCATTTGGAGGTGATCACCAGCCGCATGCAGCGGGAGTTCAATACCCAGGTCAATGTCGGCAAGCCCCAGGTCGTTTATCGGGAAACCATCGAATCCACGTCCGATGGGAATGCCGTTTTCGACAAAGAAGTCGCCGGACACCGCCATTACGCAGAGATCTCGTTGCGGTTGGAACCGCTGCCGCGCGGTGAAGGCAACCGCTTTGAATCCCGTCTCGAAGAAGCGGCGCTGACGCCGGAACTGATCAAGGCGGTAGAAAAAGGGGTGATGGAGTCCCTGGAAAGCGGGAGCCTCATGGGGTATCCGGTGGTGGATGTCAAGGCGGTGTTGACCGCTGCCGCTGCAAAGGAATCCAACGGCACCGAACTGGCATTTACCGTGGCCGCCTCCATGGCCGTACGGGAAGCACTGGCCGGAGGCGGGGCCTTTCTGCTGGATCCCATCATGGCCGTGGAAGTGATTGTTCCCGAAGATTTCATGGGGGAGGTGATCGGGGATTTAAACGCGCGGGGCGGCAAGATCGAGGCCATAGAACCCAAAGCGGGCGTCCAGATGATCAAGGTCACCGTCCCGCTGGCAAAGATGTTCGGCTATTCCACCAGCCTGCGTTCGGCCACCCAGGGTCGGGGGACCTTTTCCATGCAGTTTTCAAGATTCGACCGCAGCTAGTGCCCATCCAGAAATGGCCAATTTGCTCGATATCTTTGTTGCACGAAAAATTTTATACTCGAAATATCGACCATATGCCTGCGGTAAAATTTTTCGTGCGCCTCGATCTCAACCAAATTTACCGATTTCTGGATGAGCACTAGTTCGTCCGATCATCCGGGGCCGGGTTTCTTATCCTTGCCCGGGTGTTTCATTTCTTTAAGCTGGCGTTCAACCATCTGCTTTTGAGAATCGTCGGTGGCCAGCTTCAGGGCCCGCTTCAGGTGAAAATCGGCGTTTTTCATGTCTTCCTTTTGCTGATAATAGCGTCCCAGGTTGTAGTGGGCGCCGAACATATCACCCAGCCGGCCGCTGCTTTCTCCCAGATAGTAATAGGCCTGGGTCTGGTCCGGGTGGATGTGCACCAGATCTTCGAAGGCGTCCCTGGCTTCAGCGAGGCGACCCAGTTCCATCAGGGTGCGGCCCAGGTATAGCTGGCCTTTGGGATTTTTTGCGGAACTTCCGGCAGACAGCGCCTGGAGCGCTTTTTCATAATGGCCGCCATGGAAATAAATTTGCCCCAGATCCTGAAGCATGTGGGTGGCCATGGCGTTGCCTTCGATGGCCTGTTTCATGTGTTCGGCCGCCTCGTCCCATTTGTCCTCACGGGTTAAAGCCAGCGCGTATCCATAGTGGGCCATCCAGTCGTCCGGCGAGGACGCCAGCTCCGTTTGAAATCGTTTCAGGGCCGAGTCCTTGTCGGCGTAAAGGGCAACGATGCGGGTGTGGGCCAGGTTGAATCCGCCGATTTCCTCCTGCGGTGCTGACGTTTTTTCGCGATTCTGGTGCAGCCAGTTGTCGATGTAGCTCAAGCGCTCTTCCGACCCCGGGTGCGTGGTCATGTAGGTCGGGATTTGCGCGGATCCGTACCACTGTTTGCTGCGAATTTTTTCCAGGGATGTCAACAGCCCTTCACCGCTGTATCCCGCCCGGGTTAAAAAATCCAGACCCAACTGGTCTGCCTGTCTTTCGTCATTGCGACTGTAAGCCAGAGCGGCTGTCTGACCGGCGGCCATGGATCCGACGGTTACGGCGCTGGCTGCCTCGGCCGCCCCGCCGGCGCCCAGCAATACCCCGGCTACCATGCCGGCCAGGGTAGCCATGCCGATTTTTTTCTGGCTTTCGATGCGCTGGGAGATGTGGCGGCAGACCACGTGGGCGATTTCATGGGCCATGATGCCGGCAAGTTCCTCCTCGGAGTCCAGTGCAGCGAACAGCCCGCTGTTGAAGAAGACGTGTCCGGCCGGGGTGGCGAAAGCGTTGTAAACATCTTCCCGAAGAACATAGAAATGGTACTCGAACGGTTGGGGGGGCACCGCCGTCAGAATCCGTTTTCCCAACCGATTGACGTAGTCCACGATAACCGGGTCTTTGATCAGGGGATAATGCGCTTCCACCACCGCCATGAATTCCTTGGCCAGCTCACGCTCTTCCTGAATGGTGATGCACGCTCCCTCGGGAACCACAGTCAGGCACGCGGAAAAGAAAAAGGCCGTGAGCGTGGAAACCGCTATAATTTTATTTTTTATCGGCATGTTAACAATTGTCTCCTGGGGTGGAAAAAACCGCCCCGATTTTCTTCTTCTCATAGGATGACACATTCTAATCTACTTTTCAAACAGCATGTTTTATGCTAAAGCTGACCGCCATGGCACAAATCATATGTATTGCCAATCAGAAGGGCGGCGTGGGTAAGACGACCACGGCCGTCAACCTTTCTGCAGCGCTGGCCGTTTCCGAAAAACCGACGCTTCTGGTGGACTGCGACCCCCAGGCCAACGCCACTACCGGGGTGGGGTTGGATAAATCCCTTTTGTCCCGAACCCTTTATCACGGGCTGATCGGCGATGCGGGCGCCGATGCCGTAATCGTGGACAGCCAGATCGAGTCCCTCAAAGTCCTGCCCTCCCGGGTGGAACTGATCGGATTCGATATCGAGATGATGGACCGGCCCCGGCGGGAGCATGCCCTGCGGCGTCTGCTGGCGTCGGTAAAAGCGGATTTCGAATACATTGTAATCGACTGCCCCCCCTCATTGAGCCTGCTGACCGTAAACGCCATGACAGCGGCGGATTCGCTGCTGATTCCCCTGCAGTGCGAATTTTATGCGCTGGAGGGGCTCAGCCAGTTGGTGAAAACGTTCCAACGCATCAAGAGTGGATTGAATCCGGGCCTTACCATTGCCGGTATTTTACTTACCATGTTCGACCGCCGGACCAACCTCAGTCACCAGGTGGCCGAGGACGCGGAAAGCCATTTCAAGAACTTGGTATTCAAAACGACCATTCCCAGAAATGTCCGCCTGGGGGAGGCGCCCAGTTTCGGACAGCCCATTTTGCTTTATGACGCCATGTCTCCCGGCGCGGTCAGCTATTTTTCCCTGGCCAAGGAGATCATGGCCACCAATCGAGCCGGTCACGCCTGACAGAGGCGTTTACGCCGATTGGTTGGACGCCTGCCCGCGATGCCGGGCCGGTTGCAACGATTCCAGGATACCGCATGCCAGAAAAGCGAAAAACGACCAGCGCCGGCACCGGCGCCAAGAAAAAACGAAAGATGGCCCTGGGCAGGGGACTTGACGCCCTGATTCCGGACCTAGGTTCCGTGGAAGGTATTTCCGGCGAACCCGCCGCCGCACGGAAAGATTATTTTTTCTGTGCCATCGACCTGATCCGGCCCAATCGCTATCAGCCGAGACGCCAGTTTTCGTCCGACGAGTTGGAGGACCTGGCCGAATCGATCCGCAGCCAGGGTATTCTCCAGCCCCTGCTGGTTCGCCCCGACGACGTGGGCTATGAACTGGTCGCCGGTGAACGGCGCTTGCGGGCAGCCACCCTTGCCGGTTTAAGCCAGGTCCCCGTACTGGTCAAGGAGATCTCCGATGGCAAAATGCTGGAGATTTCCATCGTGGAAAACATCCAGCGGGAAAATCTCAATCCCATGGAAGAGGCAGAGGCCTACCATCGGTTGATCAGCGAATTTGAGCTGACCCAGGACCAGGCCGCGGAGCGTGTCGGCAAAAGCCGCAGTGCCGTGGCCAATTTTTTGCGGCTTAGGCAGCTTCCCGACCCGATCAAAAGCAGCATCATGGAAGGCACTTTGAGCATGGGGCATGCCCGGGCCCTGCTGGGTGCCGATACGCCGGCCAAGCAGCAGGCCGCCTTTCGGGAGGTGGTGGCCAAAAAACTGTCGGTGCGCGAAACCGAGGCACTGATCAAACGCATCAACAGGCAGAAAAAACCGGCTCCTATCCCGGAGATGACACCCGAACAGCGCTACTTCAACGATATTTCCGAAGACTTGGCCCGTCATTTCGGAACCCGGGTGCGCATTCAGCGCAAAGGCAAGAAGGGAAGGGTGGAAATCGATTTTTTCAGCGATGACGATCTGGATCGGCTGCTGACCCTGCTGCGAGGGTGAAATTTTGCATGGCCATACATATCATCATCGACGGCTACAACCTGATCCGCCAGTCCTCCGACCTGGCCCGATTGGACCGGCAGGATCTGCAACTGGGGCGAGAGGCGCTCGTCGATCTGTTGGCCGCCTACAAGAAAATCAAGCCCCATAAAATTACCGTGGTATTCGACGGCGCGGGCCAGCCCTCCCTTTATGGCTCACGGGAACGCGCCAAGGGCATCACCATCCGCTATTCCCAGGGAGGGGAGAGTGCCGACGACCTGATCCGGCGCATGGCCCGAAAAGAGAAAACCAAAGCACTGGTGGTGAGCAGCGACAGGGAAGTCATGGCTGCCGCAGAATCGGCAGGGGCCACGGTGATGGACTCCCCCTCCTTCGAAGAAAAGGTTGCCATGGCCAGCTACCTGGCGATAAAGGGCGACGGCGAAACCGTCGATTCCAGGGGGTGGGTGCCCACCACGCGAAAAAAGGGGCCCAGCCGGAGGCTGTCCAAGCGTAAGCGTAAGGAAAAGGCCCGTATCGGCAAGTTATAACAGCATCCATCCAGAAATGGCCAATTTGCCCGATATCTTTGTTGCGCAAAAAATTTTATCCTCGAAAAATCAACCATATGCTCCCCAAGGGAACTTCCTTCGGGGCGTCTGCGGTAAAACCCGAGATAAAATTTGGTCGTGCGCCTCGATCTCGACCAAATTTTCCTATTTCTGAATGGGCACTAACTGAATTATAAGTAATCACAAGTGGTATGGATTGATGTGGCATGCTATTCGGGCACGTATTGGCCAATACGAAGAAATCACAATTTTAGCGGTTAGGCGAATTGCATGAATCAGGTATCTCAGCGAAAGACCATTTGCGTGATCGACGGCCAGGGGGGGGGGATCGGCAGCACCATCATCAAAAGGATCAAGGAACACTTCGGCGAGTCAGTCGAGATTATCGCCCTGGGAACCAATGCCATCGCCACGGCCCAGATGCTCAAGGCCAGGGCCAACCGGGGTGCCTCCGGCGAAAATGCCATCGTCCGCACCGTCGCCCGGGTAGACGTGGTGATCGGTACCCTGTGCATCATGCTGGCCCACGCCATGATGGGCGAGGTGACCCCCGAAATGGCCGAAGCCGTTTCCGGCTGCAAAGCGGCCAAATTGATTCTGCCCATTTCCCAGGAGAACGTGGATCTTATCGGCGTGTCCCGGGATCCGCTGCCCCATCTGGTCGACATGCTGATCGTGGATCACCTGAAACCGCTGTTGGATGCGACCTCATAATCGGAAAGGATAACCCCATGTGCGAAGCCAATGCCTATCTGCTCACCGATTCCGGAGAGACGCTGGTCATGGAAGCGGTGGATGACGTTCTTCCCGAAAAGGATGGCCTCAAGCTGGTCAATATTTTCGGAGAACAGAAATTCCTGCGGGCGGCCATTCATTCGCTCTCCCTGGTGGATCACAAGGTGTTTCTCAAGGAATTGGATTCCTGAAGGCAGTATCGGTCCACGGATGAAGATCGAAATCGCCAAAACCGCCGGATTTTGCATGGGTGTCCGGCGGGCTGTGGAAATGGCCCTGGATGCGCCGGGCAAACATGCAGAACCCATCCATACCTACGGCCCCCTGATTCACAATCCCCAGGTGCTGGACCTGTTTGCGGGCAAAGGCATCCACGTCCTGAAAGAGATTCCCCGGCAGGGGAGCGGCACCGTGATTGTCCGTGCACACGGGGTGCCGCCCGAGGACAAGCGACAACTCGAATGGGCCGGGTTCAAGGTGGTGGATGCCACCTGCCCAAGGGTCATCCGGGTGCAGACCATTATCCGGGTGCATGCCCGTAAAGGCTTTTCCGCCATTATCGTCGGGGACAGGGACCACCCTGAAGTCGTCGGGCTGATGGGGTATGCCGGATCTTCCGGGCATGTGGTCAGCTCCATGGAAGAAGTCCGCGCCCTGCCGGCCTTCGATCAGGCCATCATCGTGGCCCAGACGACCCAGAACACGCATTTTTACGAACAGGTAAAAAACTGGGCCCACGAAAACCACCCGCACTACAAAACCTTCGATACCATCTGCGATTCCACCGAAAAACGCCAGGCGGAAGTCAAACGACTGTCCGGGCAGGTCGATGCCATTGTCGTTGTGGGCGGCAAGCAGAGCGGCAACACCCAGCGGCTGTTCCAGATCGCCGCCGAAAGCGGCAAGCCGGCCTATCATGTTGAGACCGAGGATGAACTGGAGCCGCAGTTTCTGGACCGCGTGGACCGAGTCGGCATCACAGCCGGTGCATCGACGCCCAACTGGATTATCAAGCGGGTGTTTCGAAGGCTCGAACGGCTTGCGGCCAAAAAAGAGACTGGCGTCTTTAGTTTTTTCTACCACCTGATTCAGATCCTGCTCTTGACCAACGGATATGTAGCCCTGGGCGCCGGATGCCTCTGCCTGGCCTGCATCGATCTGCTGGGCATACCGGTGGACGCGGCGCCGCTGGCCGTTGCCATGCTATATGTCCTCTCCATGCATCTGCTCAACCACCTGACCGGTACTGCTGAGGACAGGTACAACGATCCGGAACGGGCCCGCTTTTACGAAAATTACCGTCTGCCACTTTCTCTCCTGTCCATCACCGCCGGGGGGCTGGGAATCCTGGCGGCGGCGAAAATGGGCACCGCCGCTTTCGTGATCCTTTCGGTCATGAGTCTTTTAGGCCTTTCCTACAACCTTTATATCCTGCCGGACCTGCCGGGTTGGAAATATCGGCGCATCAAGGACATCCCCGGTTCGAAGACGTTTTTGATCGCCGCTGCCTGGGGGGTGGTGACTGTGTTGCTTCCCGGTGTCGCCGCCAAAGGTTTTTTAACCGCCTCCATTGCGGTTGTGATTGTCTGGGCCACCGCAATGGTATTCGCCCGGACAGCTTTTTTCGACTTGCTGGACGTTCAGGGGGACCGTATCATGGGCAAGGAAACCCTGCCCATTTTGCTGGGCAGCCGGCGTACTCTCGTTCTGCTGAAAGGGATTCTGACCGGGTGCATGCTGCTTCCCGCGGCTGCGTCGGCCGTCGGTCTGTTTTCCAGCCTCGGTTTTGCATTAGTGTTGTGCCCGGGTGCCATGCTGGTCCTGGTGGGTTCTTATGAAAATGGACGCATGCTTCCGGGGATGCGGCTGGAATTTCTGGTGGAAAGCTTGTTTTTGCTGGTGGGGGGGATTACGGTGCTGTGGACTCTGACAGGTTAGCCATGGATAAGACCAACCCTGAACTCGAGCTGGCCGATGAATTCGTTAACGATACCGGCTGCCACGTTTTTCTCACCGGCAAAGCCGGCACCGGCAAGACGACGTTTCTTCACAACCTGAGAAAAAGTAGCCCCAAGCGTCTGGTGGTTGCGGCGCCCACCGGAGTGGCCGCAATCAACGCCGGCGGGGTGACCCTGCACTCCTTCTTCCAGCTTCCCTTCGGGCCTTTCGTGCCGGGCGGCGAAGCCAACCGCTCCCAGTATCGATATAGCAAGGCGAAGCTTGGCATTATCAAGAGCCTTGATCTGCTGGTGATCGACGAAATCAGCATGGTGCGCGCCGATCTGCTGGACGGTGTGGACAGCGTGCTGCGCCGCTACCGCCGTAGCGAACAGCCCTTCGGAGGCGTTCAGCTTTTAATGATCGGCGATCTTTTCCAGCTTCCGCCGGTGGTCAGGGAACAGGACTGGCAGTTGTTGCAACCGCACTACGCGTCACCCTATTTTTTCAGCAGCCGTGCCCTGGGGCAGACTGACATGGTGACCATCGAGCTTAAGCACATCTATCGCCAGGCGGACAACCGCTTCATCGATCTGCTCAACCGGGTCAGAAACAATCGGGTCGATCCTGCTGCTCTGGAAAAGCTGAACGCCCGCTGCATCCCCGACTTCGTTCCCGCCGAAAAAGCAGGTTATATCACCCTGAGTACCCACAATCGCAAGGCGGACACGATCAACGAGTCGAAGCTCAAGGCCCTGACGCCGTCGAGCCATCGTTTCGAGGCCCGGATCGAGGGAGACTTCCCCGAAGCGATCTACCCCACGGCTGCGACCCTGCGGCTGAAGCCAGGCGCCCAGGTGATGTTCGTGCGCAACGACCTTTCGCCGGAAAGACGCTACTTCAACGGCAAAATCGGAACGATTACCGAAATCGACGGCAGCGAGATCCGCGTCCGGTGCCCCGAGGACGCGGATGAGATCCTGGTCGAGCCGGCCATCTGGGAGAACATAGAATACACCCTTAACCGCAAAACGATGGAGATCGAGGAAAGCATCATCGGCACCTTTCAACAGATCCCCCTGCGGCTGGCCTGGGCCATCACCATTCACAAGAGCCAGGGCCTGACCTTCGACAACGCGGTTATCGACGCCCAGGCTGCCTTTGCATTCGGGCAGGTGTATGTGGCTTTGAGCCGCTGCCGAACACTGGACGGCATGGTGCTTTCCCGTCCGCTGGCACCCTCGGCCGTCAAAACCGACCCGGTCATCGTCCGTTTCAGCCAGGAGGCGCTGAAAAATCCCCCTTCCCGGGAACATCTGCAGAAAGCCAAGATTCAATACCAGCAGCGGCTGCTGCTGGAATGCTTCGACTTCGGAGCCTTGCGCGGGCTATTGCGACGAACGGCGGGACTGATTCTGGGCAATGCCAAGGTGGTGCAGGCGTCCGGCGTGGCCGACATCCCGGCCATGCAACAGGGCATCGAGGAAGAAATCTGTTCCGTGGGAGACAGTTTCCAACGCCAGTTGCAGGGCCTTTTCCCGGCATCCACCTTGCCGGCGGCCGATGACGCCGTGCTGGAGCGGATCGCCAAGGCATCGGTCTATTTCGAAGAGAAGATCGATTCCGGCCCCGGCCGGCAACTCGCCGATCTGCACGTGGATACGGACAACGAGGCCCTTAAAAAGAAGATCAATAACGCCATTAAACTTCTAAGAGAAACGCTAGCGGTCAAACTGGCCGCCGTCAGGTCCTGCCGCTGGGGATTCTCGCCTTCGGACTATTTCCGGGGCGTTTCCCAGGCCGCCGTCGATGCCGGCCAGAAAAAAGACACCCCCAAGGCACCCACCTATACCGAGGCCGACATCGCCCATCCGGAACTGTTCCAAACCCTTAAAGAATGGCGCAGCCGCACGGCCGAGGCAGAGGGTGTCGCAGCATTCCGGGTCCTGCACCAGAAGACGCTGATCCAGATCGCCGTCCATCTGCCCGATACTCTGGCGGCATTGCAGCGGATCAAAGGGATGGGCAAACGCCTGACCGAACGCTACGGTGAACTGCTCGTCGCCATGGTAGCCGAATACCGCAGGGAGAAGGAAATCGAGACGGTGATTTTGCCCGAGCCCGCCACCCCGGTGAAGACCAAACCCAAAAAACCAAAAGCGCCGCGGGCCGACACCAAAAAGGCCAGCCTGGAGTTGTTCGAGAAAGGGATGACCCTGGCACAGATTGCCGAAGAAAGGGGACTGGTTCCTGCCACCATCGAGGGGCACATGGCCCACTGGGTGGAAACGGGCCGGGTGCCCGTCGATGCACTGGTCTCTGCCGAAAAGCGCCAGGCCATCGAACGCGAATTGACCCGCCTGCACGACAAACCCTTCAGCGCCGTCAAAAAGGCGTTGGGCAACGAATTCTCCTACGGAGAAATCAGGATGGTTCACGCCGACCTGAAACGGCAGGCAACGTCCGACGAGCCCACGTAGGGGCGCGGCGCGCCGTGCCTCTACCAAAGCCAACTGCGCAGTGATGAGATGATTGTTGTTTTTATGTGTTGATCATGCCTTGGCGTGCGCTGTGCAGCTTCCCTTGGCCGCGCCGCGGATGTCGCTCTGGTGTTTGGCAATGGAGATAATGGTGGCCACGCCGGTTTTTACTTCGTCGGAAACATCCTGACTTTGAATTTTTTCGGCCTCTTCGCAAATAGCGGCAAACGCATTGGTAATTTTATCGGTGCTCAGCATGGGATTTCTCCTCTTTGTTTTTGTTGACGTTCGGATCGATTCTTTTCGGTAAAGAAAAAATAATGCAACGCTCCGGCTTGTCAAAAGCGGTTGCGGGGATTTGTCGAACCTTTCATCAGTCCTCAGCCATCTGATCTCCGCCCTCTGTCTCATCCTCGATCACCGGCGAACGCATGATCAGACCGATGGCTTCGCGGGCCGTGGCGGCCGCTTCGGGGAAGACATCCGTCAGATTGGCGGTGTGGCGCAGGTTGTCGGCGGTGCGCATCATCAGCATGGCCAGGTTGCCTTCGGGCATGCTGTAGTCTTTGGCCACGTGCTCCCAGGGATAGCCCGCGGCCCAGGCATGGGTCATGGCGGCAGGCCGCAGGTAGAGGTCGCGCACATCGAAGCCGCGGGATTTCATGTGGCGGGCGAATCCGGTCAGCTTTTTGTGGATGCGGCCGACGGTTTTTTTCAGCCGGTTGGGCACCAGGCGTCCTTCCAGTCGGTCGTCGGTCTCCTTTTCGTTGACGAAGCAGGCGAAAACACCGGCCATCTGGGCGGCATCTCCGGCCGGCAGCAGGCCCTGACGCAGGCATTCGGCCACCAGCAGGGGCTGGTCCACCCGAAGCTGAGAGGCCCAGATGCCGTCGTCGGTGAGCCGGTTCGCCGTGTCTACGAAGCCGGTCTCCTTGAGAAAATCCAGATGGCGCAGAAAGTCCTCCCATAGAACTTCGTGAACACCGGCCATGCGGCTTTTCTGGGGGCTGTCCGCGGCTTTCGAGATCAGCAGCCAGGTGGCGAAGGAGCGCTTGAGCAGTTCCTCGACCTGTTCCGGGGTGTGGGAGAGCAGAAGGTTGAGGACCATGGAGAAGTTGATGCGGATGCGGCTGTGTACCTTGCCCGGCCGCGACGAAAGCAGGCGGGCTACCAGGCGCAGGTCCATGTAGCGGCCGGGCACGGCCAGGGCGAACCCGATCTTGTCCATGCCACGCCGTCCGGCCCGTCCGGTCATCTGTTGCATTTGGGTGGCGTCCAGGGGTGCGAATTCGGTGCCGTTGAAACGGTCCGAATTGAAGAACACCACCGTGCGGGCCGGAAAATTGACCCCGGCGGCCACGGTCGAAGTGGCAAAAACGGCGGTAAGCAACCCCTCGCTCATCAGGTTTTCAACCACCACTTTCCAACCGGGCAAATGGCCACTGTGGTGGGAAGCCACCCCGGCCTGCTCCATGTGAATGCGCTGGCGGTGGCGGGCCAGGTGGGGAGAATTCTCGGTGAGTTCGGCGATGCGGTCGAAAATGGCAGCCTTGCGGTCGACCGGCAGCGGCACGGCGCCGTGGCAGAACTTAAGTGCCGCATCGCAGTCGCTGCGGGACTTGAGAAAGAAGATGGCCGGCAGCAGATCGTAGGCCTTGAGCACGCGGAGAATATCGCCGAAAGGCGGCAATCCCCGGCCGTGCGTGGGTGCAGACGTTTTTTTCCCCCCGGCGAGAGCGGCCACCTTGCGGTACAGTTTCTTGCCGCCTTTTTCTCCTGTGACCGTCAGGGGCATCAGGGTGCCCGAGGGGTGCAGACCCAGCGGATAGAGCGGCACGGGCCGGTGGGTTTCGGCCACCACCCGGCAGGATCGGCCGCGAATGGTTGTCAGCCAGTCGGCGATGGCACCGGCGTTGCCCACCGTGGCCGAAAGCATGAGCAGCGGAATGCGTGCGGGCAGGTAGATCAGGGTCTCCTCCCACACCACGCCACGTTCTTCATCCCCCAGGAAATGGGCCTCGTCGATCACCACCAGATCGGTATTCATCGAAACGCCTTGGTGCATGGCGTCGTAGAGCTGATTGCGCAGGATTTCGGTGGTGCCGACGATGATGGGTGCGTCGGGGCTTTCCTTGCGGTCGCCGGTGAGGATGCCCACATTCTCCGGGCCGAAGATTTCGGCAAATTCGATCAGCTTGGCATTGGTCAGGGCCTTGAGGGGCGAAGCGTACCAGGCCCTGCCGCCCGATTCGAAGGTTCGTCGAATGGTCTGGACGGCAATCCAGGTTTTGCCGGCGCCGGTGGGGGCGGTGACCAGGCAGTCCGATTCGGCCATGGCGGCGACGGCATCGGTCTGGAACCGGTCCGGTTTGAAAGGCCGGTTCCGGGGAACGCCGATGCCGGAAAAAACGGATTCGAGCTTCTTATCGGCGCCGGGAGCCATTTTCGGCCGGTGACTCGACTCCTTGCCCCGGGGCGGTCGCCGTGAGGGATACCGGCGTCGTCGACGCGGGGCACTCTTGGAATGTTGGTTCATCGGTTCAGGAGACCAGCCGGTCGATGATGTCGGCCACCACCTGCTTGGCCGTGGACGCGGTGTCGTAGGGAGCGGCACCGGAAAGATCTGCCTCGATCAGGGTGTTGTCGTAGGGCATGAACCCCAGAAACTCGAAATCGGGCAGGTGGGTGCGTAAAAATTCTTCATCCTTGGGCCCCCGTATCTTGTTGCCCACGATGGCGATGTTTTTCAGGAAGATTTCCGATGCCAGGCGCCGGATATGCTCGGCGGTATCGATGCTGCGTCGGCCGGGTTCGACCACCACGATCAGCTTGTCCACCGCCTGGGCCGTAGCCCGCCCGAGGTGTTCGATGCCGGCCTCCATGTCCATGACGACCACCTCGTTGCGGCCCAGCACCACATGGGTTACCAGGGCCTTGAGCAGGGTGGATTCCGGACACAGACAGCCGCCGCCGCCTTTTTTGACACTGCCCAGGCGCATGAGCTTGATGTTGTCCAGTTGGACGGACAGGGTATCCGGGATGTCGTCCACTTTGGGATTGAGCTTGAAAAATCCGCCGATGGTACCGGGCTGGGCACCAGTTCGCTCGAAGATCATCTCTTTCATTTCGGCGATGGGTTTGACGCTGTCGCCATCGGTGATGCCCAGGGCCGCTGCCAGGTTGGCGTCCGGATCGGCATCGATGGCCAGCACGGTCTTGCCGCGGTCGCTCAGGGTTCTCGCCAGAAGAGAGGAAAATGTCGTTTTACCTACGCCGCCTTTTCCGCTGACTGCCAGTTTCATAGGATTATCCTTAGTGTTTGATCGATTAGATACTATGCGTCTAATATAACCTGAATTACGCAATTTACAAGCCGCCGATTTCGGATGACGGTTTCCCAAAGGATGATTGCACTTCAATCGTATTGACCCCCGAAGCCTTTGCGGCTATTTCTGTTGTGAAAAAATGAGAAAGAAACCCGAAACAATGAATTCACCTGCACAGCATCGCCCAGCCATCCTGGCGCCGGCGGGCAACCGGGCCGCCTTTCTGGCGGCATTGGCCGCTGGAGCCGATGCCATTTACTGCGGACTGAAAAGCATGTCGGCGCGCATGGAGGCCAAAAATTTTTCCCTGGAGGAACTGGCCCAACTGGTGGCCCTGGCTCATGATCGGGACGTTAAAGTATACGTTACGGTCAATGCCCTGCTCAAGCCTGACGAACTGGACCGGGTCGGACAGATGGTCGACGTCCTTGCCCGGCAGGTACAGCCCGACGCCCTGATCGTCCAGGATCTGGGGGTGGTGGCCCTGGCCCGTCAGGTCGGGTTTGCCGGCGAAATCCATCTCTCCACCCTGGCCAATGTCAGCTTCCCCAAGGCCCTGGGTTTCATCGCCCGCACCTTGCCGGTGGCCTGCGTGGTGTTGCCGCGGGAACTGTCCATCGACGAGATCAAGGCTATGGGCAAGGCCTGCCCCAAAAACATGGAACTGGAAACCTTCCTCCACGGCGCCCTGTGCTACGGGGTATCCGGCCGCTGCTACTGGAGCAGCTACATGGGGGGCAGAAGCAGCCTGCGCGGACGCTGCGTGCAGCCCTGCCGTCGGTATTATCGCCAAGAGGGCCGGACCGCGCGCAGTTTCTCCTGCCAGGACTATTCCGTGGATGTGCTGGTCAAAATCCTGGGACAGGTTAAGAAGGTGCGGTCCTGGAAAATCGAAGGACGCAAGAAGGGCCCGCATTACGTCTTCTACACGGTCAGCGGCTATAAACTGCTGCGCGACCGGGGGCAGGACAACCAGGCCAAGCGCGACGCCATGGACCTTCTGGCCCAGAGTTTAGGGCGGGAGGCCACCCACTATAATTTTCTTCCCCAACGTCCGCAACGGCCCATCGACACCCGGCGGCAGACCGCCTCCGGCCTGTTCCTGGGAAAGGTACAGGGGCCGGCAAAGAATCCCTGGGTGGTGGTGCGCCAGCCGCTGATGCCCGGCGACGTGCTGCGGGTGGGCTACGAAGACGAAGCCGGCCATGCCATCTGCCGGGTGACCCGGAACGTGCCCAAAAAGGGACGCTACCCGCTGAACCTGGGCGGGCGTAAAACGCCGCGGCCGGGCGCACCGGTCTTTCTCACCGACCGCCGGGAAAAGGCCCTGGAAAAGAAGCTCGTCGATGTGGAGGCAACAGCACCGCCGCAGCCGGTCATTGCTCCATCGACGTTTCAGGCCACGCTGCCCCGGCCAGCCGGAAAGCCGCACCGCAGCATCGAGATTCGGATCCAACGGACGCTTTCCCGTTCGTCGGGACGCGGCCCCGCCGGCGTCTGGCTTTCGGAAGCCACCGTGGAGAACATCGGCAAATCCGCTGCCGGCAGCCTGTGGATCTGGCTGCCGCCGGTGATCTGGCCGGACGACGAGGAACGGGTGGCCGGCCTGCTGGGCCAGAGCCTGCGCCAGGGGGGGCGTCAGTTCGTACTCAACGCCCCCTGGCAGTTGGCCCTGTTCAACCGGCCCGAGGGGCTGAACCTGTGGGCCGGCCCCTTTTGCAACGCGGCCAATGCACTCTGCCTGGAGACACTTAAGGATATGGGACTTGCCGGTTCTTTCGTCAGCCCGGAGCTGGGCGAGTCCGACATCCTCACCCTGTGCCGTCAAAGCCCTCTGCCTTTGGGCATCGTGCTTTCCGGCAGCTGGCCCCTGTGCATCTCCCGAACGATAGCCGAGGATACCCGGCTGCGGGTGCCCTTCGACAGCCCCCGGGGCGAACAGGCCTGGGTGGAGCGCCATGGCCCGGATTACTGGGTCTATCCAAACTGGCTGCTGGATATCACCGGGAAGCGTGCGCTGCTGGAGCGGGCCGGCATGCGGATGTTCGCCCACCTGGACGAACCGATCCCCCGTGGGGTGGCCGTCAAGAAACGACCGGGGTTATGGAACTGGGAGATCGGGCTCAAGTAGCACCCATCCAGGTCGGCTTTTCAACGCCTTACCGGAAGTCTGAGGATATCCCGCCGTAGACGGCGGCGAATCGATCCGTGGCGCTGACCACGAAAAAGACCCGTTCCCCCCCATGGATGGTGAAGGGCGGCAGGTCAATACGATGGCCAATGCCGCTTCCCTCGAAGCGGACGGCCAAATGGTGAACCCCGGGTTCGAGGCGCAGGCGCAGCAGGGTGTTCCTGGCCGGCAGGGTCTGCCAGGAGCGGGTATCGGCCTCTTCCATGGCCATGAGGATCAGCCGGGTCATAAAGCTGGCGAAAGGATCGTCTTCTTTTTCTACTTGCTGGGCGATGGCCTCTTTGGCAAATACCCGGGCGGCTTCTTTGGCAATGATCGTTTTAGCCCTTCTGGTGAGCGATATGCGGGCCACCCGGTTCAAGTCCGTGCCCACTGTTGTGGCCGAAAGGCGACGGTCACCCGCATCAACAGCGACAAAATCGGAGACGGTGCTCCGGTTTTCGTACCGGGGCCTGGAGATCCGGATGCCGGGGGGCAGCAGGATATCCCCCGAAACCTTCACGGGGCCGTTGCCGGTGCCGACAAACAGAATCGCTTCTCCTTCCGCTTCTGAAAATGGCCGATGGTCCTCATCGGATGCCCGGTATATCGAAGCCTGGCTGTCGTCCGGCTCGATACCGGAAAGCCGCCCCATTCGAAACAACGCCTCACGAACGGGTTCCGGATCGGGCATGGACCTGGCCATCCTTTCGTAAAGGATATAGGCGTCGTTGTATTCATCGAGCAGTTCATAGCACAAGCCGATCAACGCAAGGCTGAAATACGCTTCGGACAGGGCCTCCGGATAGGCGTCGATTATTTTCAGGGCCTGCTTGGCCTCCACCAGGGCATCCTCGTATCGATCTATCATCAGGTAATCGATCATCAGGTAGGTATGAACCCACAGCCGTTCGCAGTACTCGCCCTTGTATTCGGTCATCCAGTCATTGACCAGAATCGATGCCGCCTGCTGGCTGACGCTGAGACGATCCTGTTTTTCCATCAGGTTCGATGCCTGCCGCAATTCAGCAATACTTTCTGAAAACCGTCCGGCACGATGCAGTAGCATTCCTTTTTCCATGAAGAGCAGAAGGGCGGACAGGCCGGCAGGATGCTCATCTTCGAGCGATTGAACGGCAGCGTTCGGGTCGCCGTCGATGAAAAAAGCATCGCGTGCGTGCTTGAGCGGGCCGCCAGCACAACCGCCGGTCATAAAAAGGCAAAAGGCCAGAACTGCCAGACGAAATGAGAAGCCGGCTCGGGACATGCGGGACTCCGCCGTGACGTAACGTCGCTCGACGCTAAAAATTGCGGGATGGTCTATCGACCGCCATGAATCGCCTTATCGGTGTGGGAAAAAACCCATTGGGCTACCACCCGATGATGGGTTTGGAGGCCTCCCGGACCAGTTCCACACTGTCCGCCCATTCGATGAGGCTGGTTTCGATGCTGGTGAGTTCCAGATTGAGGCTGTAATAGATGTAAGACTTCTTTTTCAGCCGGATTTGTTTAGGTGCTTCTTTTTCGATGGAGCGCAGTGTGCCGGTCAGCATGTATTTCGCTCCCACCTGCCTTGCAAGCGCGATGCGGGTTTCCGGCGCCACAGCACCGCCCATCTGGTAGTCGGTTTCCGCCAGGATATTTTGCCGCTGCGATTTATTGACGAAACGGGCTTTTCCGGTTTGCAGGATCTCCTTGCGGATTTCGTCCGTAATGCCGCTGGTGTCGATGTGTTCGGATGTCCGGTTGGCAATGCCGTATACGATGATGACTGGCCGGTCCGAAGTCGAGCCAAGGGGCGGTTGGGTTCGCAGCGATTCCACCAGATCGTGGACGATTTTTTTCTTGTCCGAGAAGGTATACGTGGCATCGTAGGCCAGTTGTTCTTCGGGCGATACGGTCCGTGTTGTCGCCGTACAACCCGCCATGCAAACCATCAGGGGCAGGATCCCCAGCAACGAAAAAAGACGTTTGGTTGGCTTTTTCATGATCGGTGCACCTCTTTTGGTGAAGGGAAGGCAATCTGTCGTCGGGGTTGAGGATAGCAAAACTTTCCCGACAAATGAACCCGAAAATCAGTGCATCCCTTTTTCCATTGAAAACTCGAAGGCCAATGTTGATGGGATGAAATGCGCAGTGCTCATGCCGACCCCGCAAAGCCGCTGTATTCGTCACCGTCCTCGCTCATGGACACCCCGTAAACGTCCTCGCCGTTGAAAGAAAAGACGATATGCGAGGGATCGATGGTGCCGTCTGCGGTTTCGTTCTGCCGGATGGTGAACCCCACGGTGGCCGTACCGCTATCGGAGTCATAGAGCACATAATCCGGATAGGTGTCGAGGGTGATTTCGGTGGACGGGATTTCATCGCCGTAGTTGTACGTTTCGGCGATATTGTCGCTTTCGGCCCGGGTGATGCTCCAGTTGTAGATACTCTCCACCGACGATGCATCCATGGATTTGGTGAACTGGAAGGTCATGGTCATGCTGAGTTCGGCTCCGGCGTTCTCCAGGTACGAATCGATGGCCGATACGGGATAGCCGGAAGCCATCCTGTACGGAAACGTGCTGGTGGACCAGGCAAAGGCGATTTCAGGATTCTCGGTCTGGTCGATATACGCTTCGAGGGTGGTCGCCAGATCTTCGTCCAGATCCTCCAGTTCGTCCAAGACATCCCTGGCGGCATCAAAGTCTCCCATATCGGCGTAGGCGTACCCGATTTCCGCCATGGCATCGTAAAATTCGTCATCGATTTCCAGGGCCTCCTGGAAATACTTGATGGCTTCGTCGTACTCTTCCATCAACGCGTATGTTTTGCCCATCCCGTAATAACCGGCGGTGCTGTCGGGATCGGCTTTTACCACCTGTTCGAACTGGTATTCGGCTTCTTCGTCGTCTTTGATCTTCAGCAGTGCTTCGCCGTAGGAATAGCGGTTCTCCGAACTGTCGTCGATCTCGACCGCCTTGTGGTATTGCGCGACCGCTTCGTCGTAGCGCTCCTCGGAATAGTAAAGCTGCCCTAAAGCCGTGTGAAAATCGGTGTTGGTGGGATCGTTCGCGATGGCGGTTTCATAGGTTTCGATGGCCTTGTCGACATCTTCGAGTTCGATGTAGGTCTGGGCGAGATACTTGACGGTATCGCTGTTGCTGTCCGAATCCGGATAGATCGCGATGGCTGCCTCGAAGGACCTGGCGGCCTCTTCGTAGTCCCCGTTGGTGTACTGGGTGATGCCGGCATCCAGAAACGTATTGGAAAGCTCTTCGAGCTTCGTGTCCTCGCTGGCCAGGATGGAAAAAATATCCGTGGCATCCCTTTCGCTCAATATCGTCGTCGCGGTGCCCCAGGAGAGTGAGTCCCCCAATACGCTTTCTATACCCATTTTTCGGCTCCTTTGAAGAACGGTTTCAACGCCTTTTCCTTGTCACGGTACCGGGAAACCGCTTAAGAACGATATCGTCGTATTATTTACGCGACTATATTGGACTTTTGTCACAAACGTGTAACAGTTTGTGACGTGAAAGGGTGCTGGGGTTCGGCAAGGAAGCCTGCCTTTTTCAGGATGGAAACCGTGAGCACGGGCATTGAAATCATCGGTGCGGAATCCATGGGCGTACGAAGCCTTTGCTGCCGGGTGACCCTGCCGGATCGGCGCATCGTCATCGATCCGGGGGTGGCCCTGGGATATCGGCGCAACGGTTTGCTGCCCCATCCGTTCCAGATCGCGGTCGGGCGGGAGGTGCGCGAGAAGATTTTACAGGCCCTGCGTGGCGCCACCGACGTGGTGTTCAGCCATTTCCACGGCGACCATGTGCCGCTTGTGGGGGCGAATCCTTACCAGTTGGCCGTTCGGGATCTGCCTGAGACTTTTTGCCAACTGCGCTGCTGGAGCAAATCCGATGACGGCCTGTCCGCCAACATGAAAAAGCGCTTTGACGATCTGGCGGATCTGCTGGGGGACCGGATGCAGGTCGCTGAAGGGCGGTCGCAAGGAGTCTTGGCTTTTTCCCGGTCTGTTCCCCACGGCGCGGCCGGCGGCAACATGGGCACCGTCATGATGACCCGTATTGCCATAGATCGCCGCGTCTTCGTGCACGCTTCCGACATTCAACTGCTGGATGGCCCTACGGTGGACCGGGTGATCGACTGGCGGCCGGATATCCTGCTGGCGGCCGGGCCGCCGCTGTATCTTGATCGGTTGAGCGAGGCCGAACGGGAAATCGCCTGGGAAAACGCGTTCCGTCTGACAAGGTCCATTGATCTGGTGATCCTCGACCACCACCTGATGCGCAGCGAAGAAGGCGCCCTCTGGATGGATGCGCTTTCCGCAGCCGCAAACAGAAAGGTCTATTGTGTCGCGGATTTCATGGGACGTCCCAGACAGATGCTGGAGGCCCAACGGGCGGATTTATACGACCGGATGCCGGTTCCGGCGGGATGGCATGATGCCTATGCCCAAACAGTGCCCCGTTGACCGATTCCATCCGGATCGACGGATAGATGTGGCAAAGTTTCATGTTTCGGTTGCATGGCGCTTTGACCTGTTCAGGCTCTTTTATTGCTGAAGTACAAATTGGCCGTAGCCACGATCGACGTGCCGATAATCAGCAGAAACGAGATGGCATTGATGACAGGGGTGCTGCCGTCACGCACCTGAAGATAGAGATTGATGGGCAGCGTGGCCTCCGAGCCCACGAGAAACAGCGTGGTATTGAAGTTTTCAAAGGACATCAGGAAGGCTACAGCGGCGGAACCGATAATGGCTGGCCTCAAGAATCTGATGGTAATGTACCAGATCACCTGAAATCGGTTGGCGCCAAGGTTCAGGGCCGCCTCTTCCAGCGAGGGATCGAATTTTTTCAACCGTGCCGATACCACCAGGGTAACCAATGTGGCGATGAAGGAGAACTGCCCCAGGACCACCAGCCAGAAGCCCGGACGCAGCAGCGCCAAATCGATGCCAAAGTTGGACTCGAAAAACAAACCAAGGGACGTGCTGAACAGGAGGATGGAAATCCCCAGAATGACGCCGGGAATCACCAGTGGGGAGATCATCAGGAAATAAAGGGCCTGCTTGAGACGGAACTCCTCCTGCTCGAAGAGAAAGGCGCCGCAGGTGCCCACGGTTGTGGCCAGTATGGTGACGAAAAAGGCCACTTTGGCGCTCACCCAGATACTGTCCAGGTTGATCTGATCCTGGAAAATACCGACGCGATCAGGCATATCGGCGAAAAACCAGTCCAGTGTAAAACCTTTCCAGGGCAGGGATGGGAACTGGGAATCGTTGAACGCCAGCAGGCAGGTCACAATTAGGGGCGCGAAGAGAAAGGAAAAATACAGGATTATATACGCCTTGAAAGCGATGGTGTAGGTTTTGGAGTTGGGCAGGGATCGAATCATTGCACCACCTTGGTCAGTTTCTGGCCTGAAATTTTAAGGCCTGCCCAGATCACACCCGAGGATAGAATTAACAGAAGAAAACCGAATGCAGAGCCCTGATTCCAGTTAAAGCTTGCAATGAACTGATTGTAGATCTGCTCCGTAAACCACAGGGAGTTTTTGCCGCCCATCAGATTGGGGGTGAGGTAGTTGCCCAGCGTCAGCATGAATACCACGATCGATCCTGAAATAATCCCTGGAGCAGCATGGGGAATAATGATTTTCATCAGAATTGAGAAGATCCCGCCGCCCAGATCGTAGGCGGCTTCAATCAGGCTGTCATCCAGGCTCTCCAGAACCGAAACCAGGGGAACGACCATAAACAGCATGGATGTATACACCAGGCCCAGTACCATGGTGGCGTCGTTGTAAAGCATTTCGATGGGCTGGTGCAGAAGACCCGCTTTCAGTAAGAAGTGGTTTATCACCCCGCTTTCGCGCAGCAGAATCATCCACCCGTAGACTCTTACCATTTCACTCACCCAGAAGGGGAGCAAAAGGAGCATGGTCAAAAATCCAGTATACCGGACCTTGGCCACCTTGGTGATGAAAAAGGCCACGGGCAGCCCTACGATTAAGGTAAGGAACGTCACCAGGATTGAATAGCCCGCTGTCCTGACAAAGGTAAGCCAGTAGATCGGTTCTTTAAAAAAGGTCTTATAGTTGCCCAGGCTCCAGATCATCTGACCAGCGTCGTTTTCTATCCGGAAGGACTTGATCAACAGATCGATGTGGGGCAGCACGATCAGCAGCAGGAGCCACAACAGCACCGGCGATAGAAAGAAAAACAGTGTCCAGCGCACCCGGCCCATCAGATGGTCTCCTCCTGGGCAGGAAAACAGATGCCGGCGTGCTGATCCCAGCCGATTTCCACGGTGTCTTTGGGCTGGATATAGTCGAACTGGCGGTTCTGCGGCAGCGCCACCAGCATTTCCTTTTCGGAATTGACCGGAGATACCAGCAGGCGGCTGTTGGCACCGTCGAAAAGAATCGACTTCACGGAAACTTTAAACCGGTTGAGATCAGTCAGCCCGGCATCCGGGGCGATCAGCATCGCTTCGGGACGTAAAAAAACCGTTACCTGTTTTCCTGCGGCAATCTCATCTTGAACATGGATGTGGAAATGGTGGCCGTCAACCGTCTCTATTTCCGCTGACTGGGCTTTCAGGGACACCACTTTCCCGGTCCAGGAGTTGTTGTCCCCGACAAAGCGGGCCACGAATGGGGTCTTGGGACTGGCGTACAAGTTCTGAGGCGTATCAACCTGCTCAAAGCGCCCACGGTTCATCACCGCCACATAGTCCGACATGACCAGGGCCTCGGACTGGTCATGAGTGATGTAAACAAAGGTGGTTCCCACCTGTGTCTGAAGCTTTTTCAATTCAACCTTCATCTGCTCGCGGAGCTTTAAGTCAAGTGCCCCCAGCGGTTCATCCAGCAGAAGCACCGCCGGTTCAAGCACCAGGCAGCGGGCAATAGCAACCCGCTGCTTCTGGCCGCCGGAAAGCTGATCAATCTTTTTTTTCTCAAAGCCAGGCAGGTCAACGCGATCGAGAATGCTGGCCACTTTCCGCCGAGTCTGATCCTTCTTTTCACCTCGCCTTCTTAGGCCGAAAGCGACATTGTCGCCGACGTTCATCATGGGAAAGAGCGCCAAATGCTGGAAGATCAGGTTGACGGGTCTTTTGTTGGGCGCGATGCCCGCCATATCGTTCCCTCGAATCATGATTCGACCCGAACTGGGTTCGAGGAAACCGGCGATCATGCGAAGAAGCGTTGTCTTGCCGCATCCAGAGGGGCCGAGAATGGAGAAAAAACGGCCGTCTTCAACGGTAAAGGAGACGTTGTCCACGGCCGTGAATTCCCCAAATTTACGCGTCACATTTTGGACGGACAGATCGATCTGCATGCTTATTTCGCCTATTTAGCTGCTTTAACCTTATCAAGGATCATTCCCTCGATGGCCTCCAGCTTAGCTGGAACGGGAGGATACCATTTGATATTGTCGATATCTTTCTGAGGGAAGGTGCGTTCAAAGTTGGCCCGGACTTCTTCATCCAGCAGCTTCGTTGCCCCGGCCGAGGCCGTTCCATACTTTTCTGCATTGGTGAAAATCGCGGCGTTTTCGGGATTCAGCATGAAGTTGATCCACTTGTAGGCGCCTTCAACATTTTCAGATTTGGCCGGCAGGGCAAAGGTATCGATCCAGCCTAAAGCTCCACTTTTCGGGGCCACAAAGTCGATATCGGGGTTTTCGGCGTTGAGCTTCCATCCGCCGCCGTCCCATGCCATGGCCACGTTGACCTCCCCTGAACGCATGGATTGCAGCAAAGCATCCCCATTGGACCAATAGGACTTTACCAGGGGCTTGGCCGCAATCATCCGCTCGCCGACCTTCTCCATGAGTGCTTTGTAGGCGTCCGTATCGCCATATTTGGCAAAGGGATCCTCACCCATGGCAAAAGCCAGTGCGATAAGGGTGGGGCGCTTGAGTCGGTAGCTGATCCGGCCTTTGTACTTTTCGTTTAGCAGATCAGAGTAGTCCATGGCGTCGGGGGCTTCTTTCCGATTCACCACCAGGCCGGAGGTTCCCCAACAAAAGGGAACGGCATGGGGTTTGCCGTTAACCATTGTGTTTTTTTTCACGGCCTCGAGCATCGATGCGATCACCTGATCTGTTTTGATTTTGGATAAATCGATGGGTTGATAGATTTCAAATTTTGCCTGAACGGAGGAGATACGGTCCTGACTCGGTTGCGCGAGGTCAAATCCGGCACCGCGTGTGGCCCGAAGCTTGGCGATCATCTCTTCATTATTTGTGTAGGTCACCTTTACTTCAATCCCGGTCTCCTTCTGAAACTTGTCGACCAGCGTTTTAGGCGCATAGCCTTTCCAGGTCAGCAATCGCAGCGTATCCGCCGATGCCCCGGCCACGGCGAAAACAACAATTGCAGCGGTCACCAAAAAAACAATAGCGGTTCTCATCTTCATAACTGCCTCCTTTGATTTGTTGGCGATTAAGTGGGACTACGTGAAAATGATCATAGGATAAAAATTTTTTTATCGGCATGGTAAGGGAACCGCCGATGAATGGACCTGCCACCCTTTATTGGGCGACCCAAGGTGTATAGTAAAAGCATCTCAAAAAAAGGATTTTGGTTCAAGATCAATAATGAAAAAACCGATTTGATTGGGATCCCATACTCTGCCGCCATTGTTGATGGGCACTATTTAGATCGCTGGATTGACACGCCCGCCATTTCCTCATTTTCTTTGATATTGCTTGTGTTGAAACAAATTGCATACAAGCTGTATGTTAGAAAAATGTTATCCAATTTAGGATTTCATGGTAGATGGGCTAAATTATTTGAATGATGGAAATGACGCGATCCGCCAGGGGGGTAGATGATCCGATGACGGCTTATGGATTTACATTAGGATCCCGCAAGTATCGATTTCGGGATTTAAAAGACTTGATGGCCAAAGCCAGCCTGTTGAAATCCGGGGATTGTCTGGCGGGCATCGCTGCTGCCACCGAAGAAGAGCGCATGGCCGCCAGATTCGCCCTGGCGGAACTGCCCTTGAAAACGTTTCTGACGGAGGCCTTGATTCCCCATGGAGACGACGAGGTCACGCGACTGATTATGGGCAGCCATGATCAGTCGGCGTTCGGTCCCATCGCCAGTATGACCGTCGGCGATTTTCGCGATTGGCTGCTGGCCTATGAAACCGATACCCAAACGCTGCGCTCCGTGGCCCAGGGAATTACTCCCGAAATGGCGGCGGCGGTCTCCAAACTGATGCGCAATCAGGATCTTATTCTGGTGGCCAGCAAGATTGAAGTCGTTACCCGCTTTCGAACCACAGTCGGCCTGAAAGGGTGCCTGTCCACCCGTCTGCAGCCCAACCACCCCACCGACGATCCTCAGGGCATCGCGGTCTCCATTCTGGATGGACTGCTCAATGGCGCGGGAGATGCCGTTATCGGCATCAACCCGGTCTCCGATGATATTTCGGCCGCCACGCAATTGCTGCAGCTGCTGGATGAGCTGCGGCAACGCCATGAGATACCGGTGCAGTCCTGCGTCCTGACGCACATTACCAATACCCTGGCGATGATGGCGAAAAACCGGCCTGTGGATTTGGTCTTCCAGTCCATTGCCGGCACCGAAGCCGCCAATACCAATTTCGGGATTAACCTTAATCTGCTGAAAGAAGCGCATGATGCCGCCCTCGCTTTGCAGAGAGGCAGCGTGGGGCAAAACGTGATGTATTTCGAGACCGGTCAGGGAAGTGCCCTGTCCGCCGACGCGCATCATGGCGTCGACCAGCAGACGCTGGAGGCCCGCACCTATGCCGTGGCCAGACAGTACGATCCCCTGCTGGTGAATACGGTGGTGGGATTCATCGGGCCCGAATATCTCTATGACGGCAAGCAGATCATCCGCGCCGGGCTGGAGGATCACTTCTGCGGCAAACTGTTGGGCCTGTCCATGGGCTGCGACATCTGCTACACCAACCATGCGGAGGCGGATCAGAACGATATGGATACACTGCTGACCCTGCTGGGCGCAGCCGGGGTCAACTTCATCATGGGGGTTCCCGGAGCCGATGATGTGATGCTGAATTATCAAAGCACCTCCTTCCACGATGCCAACTATTTGCGCCAGCTCATGGGATTGCGATGTGCGCCCGAATTTGAAGCCTGGCTGCAGAAGATGGGCCTTTATGATGAGCAACGCCGACTCATGTTGGATAAAAATGCCATGCCGCTGCTCGATTACCTAAAGGAATTTGAATCTTGATGAAACCATCCAACGCGCTCAGCAGACTGAAGCAACTCCACGCCTTGACCCCTGCCCGAATTGGATTGGCCCGGGCAGGATCGAGTATTTCCACGCGGGAGGTGCTGAAATTCGACCTTGACCACGCCCGGGCCCGGGATGCCGTGCACCTGCCCTTTGATTCCGCGAATATCGAGGAGGCGCTGCGGGTCCGTGAACTGCCTGTTGTGCAGGTCCATAGCGCCGCAGCGGATCGGTCCGTTTATTTGCAGCGGCCGGATCTGGGGAGGCAATTGGATGGGGACTCCAGAAGAATGTTAGAACAGTTTCGTCCTGCAGATGGCCAGGATTTCGACATTAGCATGGTCATTGCCGACGGACTGTCCGCCCGTGCCGTTCATACCAACGCCATTGCCCTGTTGGACCAATTCCGTCTGCTACCGGGAGTCCAGGGCTGGCACTGGAGCCCGGTGGTGGTCGCATCCCAGGCCCGGGTGGCCATCGTCGATGAGGTTGGTGAAATTCTCAACACGCGGATCAGCATTATTCTGATCGGCGAGCGACCGGGGCTTAGTGCAGCGGACAGCATGGGCATATACCTTACCTTTGGCCCCCGCAAAGGCCGCACCGACGCAGAGCGCAACTGCATCTCGAATATTCGCCCGGGAGGCCTGGGATATAAGGACGCCGCGCTAAAGCTGAAAAGCCTGATTCATGAGGCTTTCAGGCGACAGCTATCTGGTGTGCTTTTGAAGGGTCTGACCATTACCCATCAGAAATCTTGAATCCGATCGAAAATGCTAAACCCCTATCAACGTAACCTCGACTGAACGTTTCCTGGAGCGGTTGTCATGGTTGATGGCAACCACCTGCTGCCACGTTCCCAATTTCAATCGACCTTTCCTGATCGGCAGGGCAATCGACGGCCCCAGCAAGGCGGCTTGTACATGGCTGTGGCCGTTGCCGTCATGCCAGGCCAGTTCATGCGCATAGGCAATGTCCTTCGGCGCAATCCTGTTGATCGCATCTTTCAGATCCTGAACCACCCCCGGTTCAAACTCAATCGTGGTTAGGCTGCCGGTACTGCCAACAACACAGGCGTTGGCGGTTCCATTTTCAATCCCCGAGCGGCCGATTATGCGGTTGAGATCGTCGGTGATGTCTTTGATATCGATTCCCGTTCTCAGATCGGCTTCGATGGTGGCAAAGTGAAATATGGTGGAGGGCATTTCGGACTCCTTTATTCATTGACAGGTTCTTAAAAAGTAACTAGTGCTCATCCACAGGAATAACTACCTGTAATAAATAAGAAACGCGCATTTTGTAGTGGTTTTTCTCTTCTCTTTGTAGTATATTGAAAGTCGCCAAACAACCAATATCACTACAAAAGAAAGAAAGGAGCCGATCACAAAATGCGCGAAAAATGGCAAAAACAGATGCCCCTGATGCCTCAGATCAAAGACCACGCCCAAGCAAAAGAACTTACAGCTATCAGTGGTATCATCGATGCTCACCCTATCATCTGTGATCGCGTTCTTCAAGATTTGAACAAGGGCAAGCTGGTGGCCTATCGAACTGGGGCTGACGGCATGAGCGCCGACCAGGTACTGCGTTGTGCTATCGTCAAAATCCTTTTCGGTTTTACGTATGATGAACTGGCATTTCATATTGTCGATTCGCAGGCATTGAGTTGGTTCTGCCGGATCGGTATCGCCGACAAGGGATACAAAAAATCCGCCCTGAACAAAAATATCAAAGGCATATCGGACGCCACCTGGGAACTGATCAATGCGGATCTTTTGGGATATGCGAAGCAAAAGGGCATTGAAAAGGGCCGACAGGTCCGGGTCGATTGCACGTGCGTTGAAACTCACATCCATCATCCCACCGACTCCAACCTGCTGTGGGATGGTGTTCGCGTGTTGACGAGGCTGCTGAAGCGCTTCCGGGATGAATCGGGGATCACAGTTCCTGACTTCCATAACCATACCCGTGTTGCCAAACGACGGATGCTGGCGGTGATGAATGCCAAACGGAAAAACAAGCGTAAGGTTGCCTATGTGGACCTGCTCAAAACCAGTCGCAAAGTGGTTGGGTACGCTCATAAGGCAGTCGCTGCGATCAATGCCGGTGCGACCTGCGACCCGCTGGTCATGACGATTGGCTTCCAGATCGAACATTTTGTCGATCTGACCCGCAGGGTGATCCACCAGACCGAACGCCGGGTTCTTCATGGAGAAACGGTCGATGCCAAAGACAAAGTAGTATCGTTGTTCGAGCCACATACCGATATCATCGTCAAGGATAGGCGCGATACGCTGTTTGGTCACAAAATCTGTCTGACCGGAGGCGCGTCGAACCTTATTTTGGACTGTGTCATCACCGAAGGCAATCCGGCCGACGCCGACCTGACGATACCGATGCTTGAGCGGCAAAAACAAATTTATGGCCGCTATCCCCTCAAGGCCAGCTTCGACGGCGGTTTTGCATCCAAGGAAAACTTGAAGCGAGCCCAATCGCGTAAGATCAAAGACGTCTGCTTTGCCAAGAAACGAGGTCTATCTGAAACCGACATGTGCCGCAGCCAATATGTGTATCGTCGATTGCGCCGCTTTCGAGCGGGTATTGAATCCGGTATCTCCTGGCTGAAGCGTTGCCTTGGCCTGACCCGCTGTACCTGGAAAGGATGGGACTCGTTTAAATCCTATGTTTGGTCTTCGATTGTGGCCGCCAACCTGCTGACCATCGCCAGGGGAAAAACAGCCACTTGAGACCTTAATCGATTCCGCATCGTGAAAACTGGTTGAACAAGTGCGCTTGCATTAAGCCGATTTCGGTAAATTAGCCACAAACCGATGTAGCGATGGTGAGAAAAATCCTGCCGAGGATTTTACCACTCTATTTTTTTGCGACTCGGCTCTGAAAATTACCATTTATGGATCGACACTAACTAGTTCCATTTTTTTGTCATTCCGGCGAAGGCCGGAATCCAGTCTTTTGAATGTGTTCTTGATGCCGGATCAAGTCCGGCATGACGCTTCGGCGACTTTTTACAAGGCCACCATGCATCATTAAATTTTTACGGACAGATTTAACGGCTTCCGAGAAAGTTGTCTTTAGCCCATCGGTTTTATTACAGCCGGGTAGGGGCGAAAAATTTTCCGCCCCCAGGACATCATATTTAAGGCGAAATTTTGATCTGAAAGCAACCATACCATCCCGGAATTCAGTTCGGCAAATCGCTGTTGGTTCAATCGATCAAATATAGTTACATTGCAAAATAGAGACTTCCCATTATACAAACAACATTCAAAGGAGGGTTCGATAGATGCACAAAGCCCGTTTGTCCGGGATTCAATTCAAAAAAGTGCCGATGAAGGACCAAGGCACCTGTCTGCTGCACTCAGGCACCTGGCAGCAGGTGGTGACCATCAATTACAGCAACCGCGCGCACCGGCGAACCATCGAGGTGACCCTGCTCGGGGGATAAACGTCCGGTGGCTTCCATCAATCCTTCTCCTGCCGGCGGCATTTACTATCGGCCGGCCATCCCAGTCACCCTGGCCCTGATTGCCGGCATTCTCTTGGGCGAGGGGGTGCCAGGCTTTTCTCCATTATTTCTGTGCTTGCTGGTTACCGCCGCCGTAGCGTCACTCGTCGCAATGCATCGCAATCGGCCCGCCTTCTGGTCGCCCCTATTCGCAGTCTTTGTTGCTGGCTACCTTTCCATGGTGCCGTGGGTTTCCCAGGATTACGGATCCGACCACATCGTCCACTATCTGGACAGCGGCCGTTGGCAGATTCAAGGAAGTGTGCTCGAATTTCCGGTTTTGCGCCTCGGCCGCACCCGTACGGTGCTGGATGTCGAAACCCTTTCCCGAGAAGGCCAATCCCGCCCGGTGCGCGGGAAGGTCCGCCTGACCGTTATGGGCGAAACCAAAGTGGCCCTGGGCGATCGGGTGGCATTTGACGCCAAAATCCGCTCGCTGCGCAATTTCAATAATCCGGGAGGATTCGATTACCGCCGATACATGGCCTTCAAGGGCATCCACGGAAGTGCCTGGGTGCGGGCCGAGAAGCTTCGGATTGTGGGCACCCGCCCTCTTTCCACTGCCACACGGATCGTTAATGACCTGCGCGGCAGGCTCGGCCGCCTGATCGATGCGGCCGGCGGCCCCGACGACAAGGAAGCGCAAGCCGTGCTCAAGGCCCTGGTTTATGGCGACCGGTCAGGTATTAGCAGCGAATTGCGCGAGCGCTTCAACCGGGCCGGCGTCGGTCACCTGCTGGCCATCTCCGGGCTGCACGTGGGCATCGTGGCGACGGTGGTCTACCGCTGCCTGGTCTGGCTCTTTTCCTTTTGCACCCCGCTGCTGTGGCGGGGGTGGACCCGCCAGTGGGCCGCCGCAGCGACCCTTTTCATCGTGCTGGCCTACGGGATTCTGGCCGGCATGTCACCGTCCACCCAGCGGGCCGTGATCATGGTCGCCGTTTTTCTTGTCGCCCTGATCCTCGGTCGCACCCACGATCTCCTCAACACGCTATCCGTGGCGGCCCTGGCAATCTTGGTCTTTTCCCCGACGGCCCTGTATTCTATCTCTTTCCAACTTTCCTTTTGCGCAGTGCTGGCCATCGTGGTCGGCCTCGAAGGATTCGATTTTTCCGAAGGCACCGAATCCTCCCTCGGCCGCAGAATCGGAAAAAAAGCGGCGGGTTTCGTTCTGGTTTCCGCGCTGGCAATTGCCGGTACCGCGCCTGTCGTCCTGCATCATTTCAACCAGACGTCCGTGGTGGGCCTGGCGTCCAATCTGCTGTTGGTCCCCCTGGTTGGCTTTTTGGCAGTGCCCCTGGGTCTGGCGTCCACCGTTGTCGCCCTGTTTTTCGAAACCTTGGCCATACCGGGCTTCGGGTTGTGCGTCCAGCTTCTTCGACTGGCCCTGGCGGTGGTGGACGTTTTTTCCGAGCTCTCTTTTGCAGCTATAAAAACCGTGACGCCGTCCTTGCTGGAGATGGCGATTTATTACCTGGCAGGCTGGGCGCTGTTGAATCTGGGAAAAGCGCGTTTTGCATCGTGGGTCCTGGCGGCGGCAATAATTACGGCAGGCGGGGACGGACTTTACTGGGCCCATCAACGCTTCTGGCACCGGGACCTCAAAGTGACGGCCATCGATGTCGGCCAGGGGGGTGCCACGCTCATGGAACTGCCTGGCGGAACCGAGATCCTGTACGACGGTGGCGGATTTTCGGACAATCGCCTGTTCGATGTGGGCCAGCAGGTGGTCGCTCCGCTGTTGTGGCGCCGCAAAATCGCCACGGTGGATACGCTGATTCTGTCCCACCCCGATGCCGATCACCTCAATGGTCTGATTTTCATCGCCAGGTATTTTAACGTGCGGGAGTTGTGGACCAACGGCGATGTCAACATCACCCGAGGATACGAAACGCTGATGGCTGTCTGTCGAGAGAAAAATATTGTCGTGCGACGACTGGACGCCGGCAGCCCGCCAATGTCCTTCGGAAAAGCAACGTTGACGGTCCTGCATCCGACGGCCGAATTTTTCACAACCGTAGCCGAAGTCGATCAGGAGGATCTTAACGACGGATCACTTGTGATCAGGGCCGCTTTCGGGCAGACGGTATTTCTTTTCACCGGTGACATCACGGCCAATGCGGAAGCCACGCTGGTGCGGCAGGCCCACGGGACTCTGGCCGGTACGGTCCTGTTCGCTCCCCACCACGGCTCCCGGAGTTCGAGTACGCCAGGCCTGATTGAGGCGGTACGTCCGCAAACAGTGGTGATCAGCGCCGGGGCCGGCAACCGCTTCGGTTTTCCCCATCTCGAAGTAACCGACCGCTACCGGGCCGCCGGCTGCCGGATTTTAATTACCGCCACCCATGGGGCCATCACCATGCGGTCCGACGGTACGGGCGTTCAGATCGAATCATACATGGCCAATCCCTAATTCTTCCTTGAAGTTTGATTTGACACCGCATTATGAGCATACTATAAAAAAGTTAATCATATTTATCGCTGATCATCACGTTTTCACCATTCATCGCCGGGATCACTCCTTAGAAATGAGGCCGCCATGTATATCCGACAAACGGATCTGTTTTGGGGCCTGAGCCAGAACGCCGTCAACCGTGTCATGGGCATTGCCCAGCGGGAGGCGTATGCAGAAGGGGATGTCCTTTTCAGCCGAGGTGATCCGGCCCGATACCTGTACATTCTTGCCCAGGGCGAAGTCAGGATCTCCATAGACGACTCGAAAACGCATGTCTACACGGGTGATCGTATCGGTGAGGCGTTCGGCTGGGGAAGCCTGATCGAGCGGCAAACCTATGGCGGCAGTGCCGTCTGCACTACACCGGTCGTTGTTCTCAAGCTGGACTGCGAGCGACTGCTCAAGCTTCTGGACAGCGACATGGAGAGCGGTTATCTCTTTTTCAAGCACCTGTCCCGGGCTCTTGGCGAGCGGCTGATGAACGCCTATCGCAGAATGTCCGGCGAATCATGACATCTTGGGGAGGATACCATGGCAGAGTCCGTGATCAAGGAAACCTTGCAGGCATGCAATTTCCTGAAAAACATTACCCCCGAGCATCTGGCCACCATCGTTGAATTTTGCAGCCTCGAAGAA
This sequence comes from Desulfosarcina widdelii, assembly GCF_009688965.1. GTDB lineage: Bacteria > Desulfobacterota > Desulfobacteria > Desulfobacterales > Desulfosarcinaceae > Desulfosarcina > Desulfosarcina widdelii. Next base: position 6,213,989 of record NZ_AP021875.1, read on the forward strand.
TACAAGGCCGGGGACTATGTATTCCGGCAGGGTGATTTTGGCGATGACCTGTTTGTCATCGTCGATGGATATATTTTCCTCGAGCGCGCCATGGATATCGGCAGCCATAAGGGCTCGGTGGTGATCGATGCCTTGGGAAAAGGCAGAACCCTGGGATGCTGGTCGACCCTCTTGGGCGAGTCCCATGTTCTCATGTCTTCGGCAAGTTGCCAGAAGGATTCGACCGTGGTCCGTCTGAAGGGGAGCCCGTTGAGAAAATGCATGGAGGAGGATACACCCTTCGGTTTCTTCATGCTCGAACGGCTCAGTTTTCTTTTGCGGGAACGGATTCAGGCGGCCTATGGCGCCATGGACAAAATATAACGAGTGCCCATCCAGAAATGGCCAATTTGCCCGCTTGTTAGGCGGACACTAACAGATTCGAAAAAAGAACAATTCATTAAAAATGACGACAACGCACACGCTCACCGATGAGGATCGGGCCAACCTGGAATCCCTGCAGGCGCAAATCGACTCCTCACCCGTCGGCCGAGGGCAGCTCATTCCCCTGCTGCAAAAAGCCCAGAAAACCCTGGGCTACCTGCCCGAGGAGGCGCTTGCTTTGGTGGCCGATCATCTGGAGATCACCCGCTCCGAAGTATACGGGGTTGCTTCCTTTTACAACCAGTTCCGGTTCAACCCTCCGGGGCGCAATCCGGTTAAGGTATGCATGGGTACGGCCTGCCATGTGCGCGGCGGCGAGATTATCCTTGAGAATTTCGAGCGCAAGCTGGAGATCAAGGAAGGCGAAACCACCGAAGACCGAGAGTTCAGCATCGAGCGCGTGGCCTGCGTGGGCTGCTGCGCCCTGGCACCGGTGGCGCTGGTGGGGGAGACCCTCCATGGACACATGGCCCCCAGCAAGGTGGAGGGGTTGGTGCTGCGGGTGCGGGTGGAGAAGGAGAAGGCCGAGAGGGAGGCTGCTAAACAATGACAGCCGCGTATGAATCCAAAGAGAAAATTCAAACTGCCTATCAAGCCCTGGCCGAGGAAGCCCGGCTTCAAAAGGAGCAGTTCGATCAGAGCCCGCTGCCCAAAATTCACATCGGAATGGCGACCTGCGGCATCGCTTCCGGCGCGCTGGAAACCAAATCGGCTTTCGAGGAGGCCCTGCAGGAGCGCGGTGTGGAGGCCCTGGTTCACACGGTGGGCTGTGTGGGCCACTGCTATGCCGAACCGGTGGTGGTGATCGACCATCCCGATTCGGGCTTTCCGCCCATTCTCTACCCGGAAGTGACTCCGGGTAAGGCCAAGATGTTGACCAAGCTGTTTCTACAGGAGTACGACCCGCGTTTCGAGCATATCATGGGCGCCACCGTTGAAAACGAGATGATCCCCTCGGTGCATGAATTTTCTCGTTTCAACCGGGAAAAGCGGGTGATCATGGAGCGTTGCGGCCGAATCGATCCGGAACAAATTCACGAGTATCTTGCCGATGGCGGCTATGGTGCCCTGGCCATGGCCCTCGGCGAGGCGCCGGACGCGATCATTGATCGGATCGAGGCGTCAGGGCTGCGCGGCCGCGGCGGCGCAGGCTTTCCCACCGGCGTCAAATGGAAAATTGCGCGGGCGGCCGCTGGCAGCGAAAATACGATCATCTGCAACGCCGATGAGGGGGACCCCGGCGCTTACATGGACCGCACCCTGCTGGAGAGCAATCCCCACCAGGTGATCGAGGGCATGACCATTGCCGCTGTTGCCGTCGGGGCGAAAAAAGGGCTGTTTTACGTGCGGGCCGAGTACCCGCTGGCAGTTCGGATTCTCGAATCCGCCATCGAACAGGCCCGGGCCAAGGGCTTGCTGGGAAACGATATCCTGGGAAGCGGATTCGATTTCGACATCGACCTTTTCCAGGGGTCCGGGGCCTTCGTCTGCGGGGAAGAGACGGCCCTGATCCGGAGTGTGGAAGGCTATCGCGGCATGCCGAGACACCGCCCACCTTATCCGGTGGAGCGCGGTCTCGACAACCGGCCCACGGTGATCAACAACGTCAAAACCCTGGCCACCATCCCACCTATCGTGGAAAAGGGCGCCGAATGGTTCCGCGGCATCGGTACGCCCGAAAGCCCGGGCACGGCGGTTTTTTCCGTGGTGGGCAACGTGACCCACCCCGGGCTGGTGGAGATTCCCATGGGGGTCACCCTGCGGGAACTGATTTTCGACATCTGCGGCGGAATCCCCGACAAAAAGGAGTTCAAGGCGGTGCAGATCGGCGGGCCATCGGGGGGCTGCCTCTCCGCTGATTTCCTGGACACGCCGGTGGACTTCGACGCCCTGACCAAAGCCGGGGCCATGATGGGATCGGGCGGCATGGTGGTGATGGACGAAGACGCCTGCATGGTGGATGTCGCGCGCTATTTTCTCGATTTCACCGCCAAGGAGTCCTGCGGCAAATGCACCTTCTGTCGCATCGGAACCCGGCACCAACTCGACATTCTGCGCCGGATTACCCGCGGAGAAGGACGCGAGGGCGACATCGAGCAATTGGAAACCCTGAGCCGGGCCGTTAAAAAAGGGTCGCTGTGTGCGCTGGGCAAGACGGCACCCAATCCGGTGCTCACCTCCCTGGCCTATTTTCGGGACGAATACGAAGCCCACATTGCCGAAGGACGCTGTCCGGCGTGCAATTGCCGAACCCTGACCGCCTTTTACATCGATCTGGACAAGTGCGCCCGGGGCTGCGATGCCTGCGTGGGATGCTGCCCGGTCGAGGCGGTATTTACCACCAGCACCCGCAAGAAGGGCATCGACCAGGAACTCTGCGTCAAATGCGGGGAGTGCATGGTGGCCTGCCCGCCCGATTACGACGCCGTGGTGAAGGTCTCGCCGGCCCACCTGGCTCCGATCGTCGAGCGGCCGCCGGAAAAGAAGAAAACGGAAAGCTGAAGGACGGATGAAACACGGATGACAGACGCATCGACAACGACGATTACCCTGACTGTTGACGACCGGACCATTCAGGCTCAGGCGGGCAGCAGCGTGCTGGCCGCCTGCCTGGCCGCCGACATCTATATCCCCCACCTGTGCTGGATGGAGGGCGACACCCCGGACGAGGCGCCGGCCTCCTGCCGCCTCTGCTTCGTGGAAATCGAGGGCTTCAAGGATCCCGTAACCGCCTGCACGGTTGTCGCGGAAAACGGTATGACGGTGCGCACGGACACGGAAGCGGTCCGCGATCTCCAGAAAACGGCGCTGAAACTTCTTTTTTCCGTGCATCGGGTGGATTGCAAGAACTGTCCGGCCAACAAAGCCTGCGCGCTTCAGGGAATTGCCAAATTTCTCAAAGCCGGCCTGACGTGCAAACCGTTTGAAAGGACGCTTAAAGAGCCGGAGATGGATTCCCGCCACCCGGTTTTCGATTACTACCCCAATCGATGCGTGCTTTGCGGCATTTGCGTCCGGGTCTGCGGCCGTCGAAACGGGCAGTCTCGATTGAGTTTTGCCGGCCGAGGATTCGAAACGGTGGTGGGGTATTTCGGGTCCGATGCGGCGTCCGCAGAAGATTGCCGCAACTGCAAAGCCTGTCTGGAGGCCTGCCCCACTGGAGCCCTGGTAGAAAAGACAACCGATGGAGGATAGTTAGTCCATGGCCAGAATCCTCGTGATCGATGACGACGATACCGTACGCCTGTCCGTAAGGCTGGCCCTCGAAGACGCCGATCATCTAGTCGAGGATGCCGGCGACGGAGAAAAGGGCGTCGCCCTGTTTCGAGAGAACCCGGCCGACCTGGTGGTCACCGATATTTTCATGCCGGAAAAAGAGGGGCTGGAAACCATCGACGAGATCAAACGCCTGCGTCCCGAGACGAAGATCGTCGCCATCTCCGGAGGCGGGCGCATGGATCCGGATGACTACCTGACCATCGCCAAAAGCGTGGGGGCTGATCGTTCCCTGCTCAAGCCGTTCGATATCGATAATCTGGTGGAAGTGGTCGATGCTTTATTGAACGAGTGACTGCGGCTTATCCCCCGTCAGTTCATTTCCACGCAAACGGTTTTCGTAGGGGCACAGCGCGCCGTGCCCAACATTGCATCCATGCTTTGCCGGGATGATAAAAAAGGAATGATTCCGTTAGGTAAACGTACTGGCGGATCGATGCTCATCCATTCAGCCGGGAGTCTCTGGTTTTCCCCGCTTGACAGGTTCTTTTATCGCCGGATTTTTCCAGATGACTGAAAAATCGATCGACGTCCAGAAACCCCTCCGGTGAGATGGGAAACGACGCCATGGTCTCGATCATGGCGTTGCGAATTTTGGTGAACTCTCCTTCCAGTTGGACGTAGGGCTTGGCCCGGTCGTCTTCCAGAAGCCGCATCAGTGCTCCGATGCGGGTCATCAGCGAAAAGAACTTGGAGCCCATGTTGTCGAATTCGTGGGCGATGGCCACACCGAAACGGTTCACTGCGTTGTCCGCAAAATGCACGGTCTGAATGTGTCCGGTTTCTTCGTCCACGATCTCCAGACCCTCGCCCGGCGTATGTTTCAGGGGCATCTGGTTGAGCGCGGCCGCGTTGCCGACCTTCAGGGCGTAAAGCAGTTCATCGGGTTCGACCGGCATGTTCCATTGGACCATGGAAACGGCTCCTGGTTCGTCCTTGCAAGGGATGGATTGGACCGCATTGCGGCGGGCATCGCCTGCCATCGGTCAGTAAATAATATTATTTTTATTTTACCCTGTGTCGATTCGGCATGCAATAGGCAATCGGTTAGCCGACGATGACGCGGTTGCGGCCTTGGTTTTTGGCCTGGTAGAGAAGCTGATCGGCGTGGTTGATAGTGGCTTCCAGCGTTGGACCGAGCGTGGCCGTGAGCCCGATGGATACCGAGAAACGGATGCGACTGCCTTCAATGGTCAGCGGGGTCGATGTATAGAACCGCGGCAAAAAGCGAATCGGCATGCTGCTCGAAAAAATCGCAGGCTTCTGCACAGGAGGTGACCAGGTGAGGCTTGCAGCCCAGATCCGCCTCGGTTTTCGCGGAGATGGCATGCCCGAACATTTTGCTGTCTTCGACCACCGGAATATTTTTTGATGATGCATTCATCGAGCACCCCTTTCACCTGCGCTGCTTCAATAGTTCTTCGGCTTTTGTAGGGAAGTCTTTAGGGTTGATGGAATTGAGGTCGTCCGAAACGTTTACTTTAAGAAGAATACGAAATTGCGGCAAATATACTCGACAGTCTTGTGAAAATTCGGAAAGCGCAAGTTGGCATCATTCCGGCGTATACCGGAATCGCACCCGTTCACGGGGTTGAAATGCCCAATGTGCTGCAACTGCCTGACCGGTAAGCATTTACAGGGTGCCGCAGATGTGAGGCGCCGGGCACGCCGACGGTTTGGTCAACCTTCAGGTGTCCGGGAACAAAGCAGATGCGTTACCCTGTGAACGCTTACCCGGAATCTATTCATTTCAATACCTTCTGGATGCCGGATCAGGTCCGGCATGACGGGCCTGGACGAACGCATTGTAAAAATAGTATAATTCAAGATGGTGGTTATCGAAAAGCCAATGAAATCTCGACCTTCAGTGGAGGATGGCGTGAAGAAAATTCTTGTTTGTTTTGCGGCAGGCTGCCTGGGAGCGTTGGCTTACTGCCTGGTGGCATGGCAGTCCGGTGCCCTGGGAATAACCCGATGGGCAGGCGTTCTCATGGCACCTTCGCTGAGTGCCGGATGGCTCTATCCGAAAATTGTCCAGGGCGGTTTATGGGGGCTTGTGTTCGTACTGCCTTTCCTGAAATCAAAACCTTTTCTCAAAGGAACCCTTCTCAGTCTTTTGCCAACGGCATTTCAATTGCTTTATCTCTTTCCGCACAAGGCCGGTTACGGGCTTTTCGGTGTGGGTCTGGGCATGTGGACCCCCGCTTTTATTCTGGTCTACAATTGGATTTGGGGAGTCGTGACGGTGATGACCATCCGATTCTCGAAATGAGAGGAACACTGGACAACGCTGCCGGCCATCGATAGACGGCGACATGGTCTGATCCAAACCAGTTTCAATCTCTGGGCGGTCGCATGATTTCGAAGCGTTCGTCCAGATCCCTGAGAATATTGACCAGCCCGCCGTAATGGATGGTCTCAAACGGCTGCATGGCATTGCCGAAGAAACCCTGTCGGCGGATTTCCAGCGTCTTGGCCGCCAGCCGGGAGCGGACATGGTCCCACAAGGGATGATCGAAAACGTCTATCGGCGGCGTCAGGCGACCGTTGCGCAGTCCGAAGGCGGCACATGAAACCACCGGCGGTCCGTCGAAATAGGATACCTTGGTGCTCAATGGCACCGGCATGAGCGGACCGTTGTGGCAGCCGCGCATGAATCCACCCACAAAGGGACCGATCGAGAAGGGTGCGACAACCTCTCCGGAGGACGGAAAGGGGTCCTGCACGCGTGCGATGGCTACCGGGTCGTCCTTGCCCATGATCTTGCCGGCGATGTTGGACATGCGAATGGTGCTTGCGGCCAAAGCCTGTTCGTCGGTGCCCCGTGATTCGATGCGACGGATGGCGTAGCGGTTCTGTTCCCTCAGCAGCGCCGCCAGGTTGTACAGATCTTCGGGCGCGTCCAGAACGATTTCCCGGTCATACTCCTTGTAGAGCACGTCCATGACGGTCAACCGGAACCCCTTGCGCATGCGCGGGGAGAGCATGAGGCCGGGGCAGTGCATGGGGTCGGTGAAGGCCAGGTAAAAGGGCAGGTTGAAGGCGCCGGGCACCGCCTTGTCCACGGCGAAAACCAGAAACGTTTCGTTGGGGCGCTCTTCGAATTCCATTTCCGCCATTGCCGGTCCCAACCCTTTGACGGCACCGGTTACTCCCGCGTCGCGGATATCCTGCCCTACACCGTAAAGCCCCTGTTCTTCGGCCGCGGCCGCTCCCTCTTCGAAACCGTTCCAGAGGTGCTTGCGAATTTCGGGGTTCTCTTTCCCCGCTTCGTGGGTGCATAAGATGGTGATGTCGTCACCGGTAAAATCGATCCAGGAGTCAATGAGAAGGTCATCCGTTTTCTCTTTGATGGTATCCCGGACGGCAGAGACGATCTTTTCGCTGGGCTGCAGATGCCCGCCCACTGCGCCGAGATCCACCCGTACAGCAGTCAGGGTAATTTTCATGGCTTGCTCCTCCATCGTTATTAATACAGAAACATGGGTTTGCCCTGGATATTGCGGATGTGCGGGCGATAATTATCGGCATCGTAGAGTTCGGCCACGTCCACCCGTTTGGCACCCGCGCTGACGACCGACAGATCCACGGCCGTGTATTGCCCCTTGGCCACGGCGACCATTTTTCCGTAGATGCGTCTGCGGATCAGATCCACCGCTGCGGTAGCATAGTTGAAGGCGACCATCAGATCCAGGGAGTCCGGTGACCCGCTGCGCATGAGATAGAGCAGGGGCTGGAAGATGATTCCGATGCCGGTCCGCTTCTTGATCATCTCGGCCGTAACGGCTCCGATGCCGCCCAGTTTCCGGTGGCCGAAGGCGTCCGCCTCGCCGGAGAGAGCCATTTCTCCCCCTTCCATGACGGCCCCCTCGCTGATGGTCATCATTGCATAGCGGCTGGGGTTGTTTTCCCGGTCCGCCACGAGAAATTGGCACAGGGTGTCGAGGTTGTACGGAACTTCCGATATGATGCAGCGCTCCACACCGGCCAGGTAGCCGGACACCAGCGACGTTTCGCCGCAGTAGCGTCCGAACAGTTCCACCACGGCGATGCGCTCGTGAGAACCGCTCGAGGTGCGCAGGGCATGGATAAAGTTTACGCTGCGGGTTATGGCCGTTGAAAACCCGATGCAGTAATCCGTTCCCGTCACGTCGTTGTCCATGGTCTTGGGAATGGCGATGACGGGAAAAGCCTCCTGATGCAGACGCAGGGCGAAGGAAAGTGTGTCGTCACCGCCGATGGCGACCAGGGCGTCGATCCCAAGGTGGGACAAATTGTCGAGAACATGGGCGGTGCAATCCTCTTTTTCCTCCGACGACCGGAAGCCGCTTCTCAAAAAATCCGGTGCGTCCTTATATTTCAGAGCGGCCGGATTGGTTCGCGAGGTGTGCAGGATCGTACCGCCCGAGCGGTCGATAGTACGGACCCGGGCAGGATCGAGGAGAATGACGTTGGCTTCCCGCGAGGTGGGATCTTCGCTGTTCAATGCCACCAGTCCGTCCCAACCGCGGTAGATGCCCAGAATCGCCATGCCTTCCCGGTGGGCGCCGACGACCAGTTGCTTGATGCAGGGGTTGAGTCCCGGAACGTCTCCGCCTCCGGTCAGGATACCGATGGTGGTTTTAGATGTCGGGGTCATTTTTTGCCTCCTTCCCTTTTTGGGGTGACGAAGGATTCTAATTTCTGCAAAACCAGACGGTGAACGCTCCGCGTGTGAAGGAAGATATGCAGGCAACAGAAAAAACAGCAGGTATGCGAAAGGTATCGACAAAGGAAACAGCAATCCCTGTGCCATTTCCCATGATGATCCTCTACGGGTAATGACTTGGAATGAAAGGATATCATAAGACAGAGGAGCGATTGCCGATTCGTCGGAAATGATCCTTTGTTGTTCCTTTTTACAAAGTGAAAACGATGTTGACAGATTTCCTTTGCCTGGCAGTTCAGGACCAATGTGGAAAGCTTCTATCAGAAGGAGGCGGTCCACCAGGGATGCATTCAGGCCAGGAACCGTGAGGGAGACATCCAGTGCTTCCCGTTGATGACCGTCAGCAGCGTAATCCTGGAGCTTCCCGAACAGATCCATCGGATCTGTTCGCCCGAAGAGATCGGAGCGCTGATCGCCAGGATGAAAAAAGCGGCCAAGCAGTCAGTGGAAAAACTGTCGGTGGCCAGCCTGGCGCATTTCAAAACCGACTCCGCCGACAATCCCGCCACCGTCTGCATGGACGCCAGTTTTCATCTGAACTGAGATAGCAGCCGGATTACCAGTTTTTCAATATTTCGGTAAAATTGCAGGCCACTTTTTTCAGGTTTTCGATCCTTTTTTATGAGCCAACCGTTTGCTTCGAATGTGGCGATCGTTTATAATCAGATAGTCTGCCTGTGGCGATGGCCCAAATCGAAAGCCTTGTCGATATGAAGCGTAATTGTTTCTGATTGTGCATGATTATAATTCTTGCCGTCTTTCCTACCGCTTCGGCAAAAGAGAAAACGGTCTTGAATATTTCGGCATATAACAAGGGCTACAAGTGGACCGATGATTGTGTGAAAGGCATTTCCTCAGTATTGGAAGACCGGTATAATCTTGTTACGATCTACATGAACACAAAGGTGTTATCGAAGGGCCAGCATCAGGAATCGGCAGATAAGTCCTGGAATGCATACAAAGAGATCAAGCCGGATTTGGTCATGCTGGGTGACGATAATGCGCTATATTTCCTTGGACCAAAATTTGCCGATTCAGATGTCCCGGTGGTCTTTTACGGGGTCAATGCCAATCCCAGAAAATATTTCAAAGATAAAAGCATCCCTAAAAATATTACCGGGATATTAGAAAGAGTTCCCATTTATGCAGTTTTGCGCATTGTCAAGCCGCTATTGAAAAATGCAAAAAATATGCTGTTGTTATTCGATGACAGTCCAACCAGTGATGCTGCCATTGAAACCATGCTCGATGGTAAAAATCACATTTCCATTGCGAATTTCGATTTATATTCGAAACGGGTTTGTACGTTTAAAGCGTGGAGAGATACAATTATACAAGCTCAACAAAAATATGACACAATCTATCTATCGACTTTATTTACAATCAAAGATGAGGATGGGCGCTGTATGAATCCTCCGGATGTCCTGGCGTGGAGTTCGAAACATACAAAAATCCCACTTTTCGGTAGTCAGGAATCCATGGTTCATAATGATGGTGTTTTGGGAGCCATTGTGATTGTTGGAGAAAAGCATGGCCAGATGGCAGCAGAAATGGCTTCGCATATTCTGGAGGGTGACAAAATACCGATTCATATCATGCATAAGGATTCTGAAATACTGCTCAATCGGCGTCAATTGGAAAAATTCAATATTGACCTGCCCGACAGCATCAGTAAATTTTCCAGATTGAATTGACCTTAAAATAACGCCATTTTCCACCGGGTACGAAAAAGAACTATTTGATGCCGGCATACATGAACGACTGGACGAACTGGCGCTGGAAGAGAAGAAATGCGATCAGCAGGGGCGCAACGGAGATCAGTGTGGCGGCGGATATGATGGACCAGTTGACGCCCGATTCCGGGGCGCCGAAGATCCCCAGCCCCACAGTCAACGGGCGGGTTTCCACCGAATTGGTGACAATCAGCGGCCAGAGAAAATTGTTCCAGTGGTGGCTGATCGACACCAGTCCGTAAGCCAGGTACGTGGGGCGTGCCAGCGGCACGTATACGCGCCACAACACCCCGAGCGTGCCGCATCCCTCCAGACGGGCGGCCTCCTCCAATTCCTTTGGCGTAGATTTAAAGGCCTGCCTGAGAAGAAAGATCCCGAAAGCACTGGCCATATAAGGCAGCCCGATGCCGAGAATGGTGTCCACCAGATTGAATTGGGCCAGGGTAACGTAATTTTCTACGATGAGAATTTCAGGCGTGATCATCAACTGGACCAGTACCAGGGCGAAGGCGACCTGATGACCGCGGAACCGATAGCGTGCGAACGCATAGGCCGCCAGGGTGCAGAGAACCAACTGCGCGGTAAGAATGGTGGTGACCAGGATGAAGGTGTTCAGGGCGTAACGGGGAAAGGGCGCCTGGGAGAGAGCTTCCCGAAAATTGGCCAGGGTGAGCGGAGCCAGCAGATCGAAATTGACGGCGTATTCTCCGGGATGAAAAGCGGCCCAGAATGCATACACCAAAGGAGAAATCCAGAGAATTGCCAGCAGCCATGCGGCTCCGGTTTCGAGGGAGGCGTAAAACACCCGGGAAAAGGTTCGGGATTCATTCATCGATAGTGCACCCGTTTATCCAGGATAAAGAATTGCAGCAGGGCCATGATCCCCAGCAGGACGAGCAGGACAACTGTGAGCGCGGCGGCGAAATGGGTTTCAAAATAGGAAAAAGCCGTCTCGAAAATATAGTAAAGCAGAAGATTGCTGGCGTTGTCCGGTCCTCCTTTGGTCAGCACGAAGAGATGATCTACCAGTTTGAAGGAGTTGAGCACCGCGTTGATGAGAACGAAAAGCGTGGTGGGCATGAGCAGGGGAAACATCACCCGGCGAAAGTAGTACCAGCGTCCGGCCCCTTCAAGCTGTGAGGCTTCCTTGAGTTCCGGCGGGATGTTCTGCATGGCCGCCAGATAGAAAATCATGAAAAAGCCGGCCTCTTTCCAGATGGTCATCACCATGATGGCCGGAAGCACCGTGGCTGGATCGCCCAGCCAGTTATGCCCGGAAAAGCCCAGCGAGGCGGCAATTTGATCGATCAGGCCGATATCCGGGGTGTAAAAGAACAGCCAGATGTTGGCCACGGCGATCATCGGCAGGATTGTCGGCGTAAAATAGGCCATGCGAACCATCGCCCGGCCGGGAATGGAGCGGTTTACCAACAAGGCCATGACAATGGCCAGGGCGATGGACGTAGGGATGGTGCCCAGTGCGAACCAGGCGTTGTTGGCCAGGACCTTCCAGAAGATCGGGTCGTCCAGCATGCGTTCGTAGTTAAAGGCGCCTACGAATCGGGACGGCCGGATGGCTGTGGCTTTGGAGAACATGCTGTCGATCACCGTCGCCACCGTGGGATAGTGGGTAAAAGCGATCAACAGAATCGCAGCGGGCATGAGCAGCAGCCAGCCCTGGACATGTCTTGATAACCGAGTTTTCATGGATTTCCCATGTGGCGAAGCGCAACAGCGGGCGTTAACAGGGCGCCCGCTGTTGCGCCGATGGAAATCAGCGATATTGTTTCAACAAACGGTCGGCCTGTTTCTGGGCTTCCTTCAACGCCGCTTCGGGCGTCTTCGATCCGGTCAACGCAGCCTGGATGGCATCATCCAGAAGTTTGCGAACCCGGCCGGTCTGGTAGGTGGAAAGCTCCGCCGTGGCGTATTGGAGCTGGTCCCGGGCCACCGCCGCATAGGGGAATCCCTTGACATATTGCTTCAGGGCATCGGTTTCGTAGGCCGCCGGGCTGACGCCCATGTAGCCGGTTTCCATGGACCACTCGGCGGAACGCTCCGGGCTGGTCATGAATTTGATCAGCCGCATGGCAGCCTTGCGTTCTTCCGGTGTCGTCTTTTTGAAAATATAGAAGTTGCCGCCCCCGGTGGGTGTTCCGCGACGCTTGCTGGCCGGCAGCATGGCGACACCGAAGTCGAACGCGGCGTTCTTTTTCACGGCCGTCAGATTGCCGGTGGAGTGCCACATAATCGCGGTTTTGCCTTCGAGAAAATTCTGCCGCAGGGTGCCCCACTCAATGGTTCCCTTGGGCATAACACCGTACTTGCTTCCCAGATCCTTCCAGAACTGCAGGGCACCGATCACCGCGGGGTCGTCAAAATAGGTGGTGTTTCCGTCTCCGTTCATCAGCACCTGGCCGTTTTGCATGGTCAGCGCGCCAAACATCCAGTAAGGATAGCCGGTTGAGGGAATCATCACACCCCACTGGGAACCATCCGGCTTGGTGAGCTTTTTGCCCATGGCCGCCATTTCGTCCCAGGTGGCCGGCGGCTTGTCAGGATCCAACCCGGCCGCCCGAAAGGCATCCTTGTTATAGTACATCACGATCGTGGAGCGCTGGAACGGAATTCCCCAGGTCTTTCCGGCCGTGCGGCCGTTTTCCATGAGGGTGGGGTAAAACGAATCCAGCCAGGCTTTCTCTTCGGCGGTTTCCACTACGTCGTCGAAGGCGACGATGGCATCCTGCTCGATCAGTTCGTAAATATCGATGGAAAACATCACCGACAGTTGGGCCGGCTGTCCGCTTTTCAGCGCCGCCAGGGCCTTGATACGGGCATCATTGTAGTTGCCGGCATAGATCGCCTTGACGGTGATATCCGGATTCGCTTTCATGAAATCGGCCACGATGCCGTCGACGATCTTGGTCAACGGCCCGCCGACGGCTACGGGGTAATACATGGTCAACTCCGTGGCCGCGCCGGTGGTGACGGCAGCCATGAAAAACATCGTCGCCATTATCGCAATACCGAAAAATTTCCATTTTTTACGCATGATACGCCTCCTTGCTTTTGTTGGGGGGTAGGGTTCTAACCGGCTAAGGGAAACTCCATCTGACTGTTGTTTCGTATCCTGTGGACAGGTCAATCGTCGATGCGGATTTCATCGACGCCAAAACGGTGGATGGCCTTTTCGGACCAACGGATGTGCGTCGCTTCCCCTGGGCGATAGTCCCTGCGTCCATCGATCCGGGCGAACAAGGCCTGACCGTCATGGGTCATGCGCAGCACCGTTTCCGCGCCCAGATAATCAACGGAAGAGATCTTAACGGGAAGTCCGGTCGGCCCCACCTGCAGATCTTCGGGGCGCACGCCGATGAAGCCTTCATCCAGGCCGTCTGCCGCCAGGGCGCCGCCGCAGGCCGCAGCCAATGCGTCGCGCTGTTCGATCAGCGCGACGTTCAGCAGGTTCATCGGGGGCGACCCCAAAAACTGGGCGGCAAAGGTCGTGTGCGGCCGTTCATAGAGTTCGTGGGGCGGCCCCGTCTGCTCGACACGGCCCTGCTTGAGCAGCACCACCTGGTCGGCCATGGTCATGGCTTCCACCTGGTCGTGGGTGACATATACCATGGTCAATCCGAGCTTTTGCTGCAGCGTACGGATTTCGTCCCGCATCTCCGCCCTGAGTTTGGCATCCAGGTTGGAGAGCGGTTCGTCCATCAGGCAGACCCGTCGCCGCGATACAATGGAACGGGCCAGAGCCACCCGCTGGCGCTGCCCGCCGGAAAGCTGGGCCGGTTTGCGATCCAGCAGGTCGGCCAAGCCCACCATGCGTGCAGCCTCGTCCAACCGGTCTTTGCGCTCGGTCGGAGAAATCCCCCTGACCTTCAACCCGAACAGAATGTTCTCGCGGACATTCAGATGAGGAAACAGGGCATAGGACTGAAACACCATGGACACACCGCGTGCTGCCGGATCCATGCGGGTCACTTCTTTTCCTCCGATGAAAATGGATCCGGAGGTGATTTTCTCCAGGCCTGCGATCAGCCGCAATATCGTCGATTTTCCGCAGCCGGAAGGACCCAGCAATACGGTCAGACTGCCTTTGGGAACCGTCAGCGACACCTTGTCTACGGCCGTGACAGCGCCCCACTGCTTGACCAGTTCCCGGATTTCGATGCTGCTCATGGCGTTGGATCTCTCCTGCAAAGGATCAGCTGCGCGCCGGATCGCCGGAGCAACTCGAGGATGGGCTCCGGCGGCGTGCGGTCGCAAAAGATTTTGGCAGCTTCGTCAATCCTGCCGCCCCGGACATGGGCGGCTCGGCCGAACTTGCTGTGGTCGAGCACCAGATAGGCTTTGCGGCTGTTCTCACGAATGATCTGCCGCGCCCGCACTTCCTCCTCGTAGAAGTCGAGCAGCGTTCCGTCTTCATCGACGCCGGCCACACCGTAGATGCCGATATCCACTTTATACGCTTCGAAGAGCGCCTCCATTCCGTTGCCCATCACATCCCGATCCTCGTTGCGCAAGCGGCCGCCGGCCACGGTGACCTCGAAGGTCTGATTGCTGCATGCCAGCATGGCGATGTTGAGGTTGTTGGTGAGGATTTTCAAATGGGTGTGCGCCAAAAGTGCTCTGGAAACGATCTCCGGTGTGGTGCCGATGCTGAAGGCAACGGATACGCCATTGGGGACATGGCGGGCCACCTCCAGGGCAATGGCCTGTTTGGCTTCGTGGTTCAGAACCTGACGCCAGGCGTAGGCCATGTTTCCGGGCGTGTTCATCTGTTGAACGCCGCCGTGCACGCGCCGGGCGATCCCCCGTTCGCACAGCAAATTCAGATCGCGGCGAATGGTCTGGGTGGTGACCTGGAATTGCTGAGCAAGATCCTCCACACGGATAAAGTCCGTCTGGCGGATCATGTCGGCAATGTGCGCCTGTCGCTCGGAGAGTGGCATGGATTGCAGCAATTTTTTAATCAATGGAGATTGATGTTCAAATGAACATTAAAACTAATTCTAAACCGATTTGTCACTAAAAATCAAACTAATTGTTGTTCGTTTGACTTTCGTTACGGTATTGTTAGAATTCAATTAGCATTCAAATGAAAATTACCGACAGTCCATTCAACGGTGACCAGGAACAGGGGAGCATCGATGGAAATGCTGTTGGTCTGAGGAGGACAAATGACATTCGACATCCTCAAAAAGCGCTTCGGTGTCGGTCGGCGGGTCGATGATTTCCTGGACAAGGTCAGCGAATCCGGTATGCTTTTCCAGCTTGGCGTTGAGGCCTATCTGAAAGCCAATCAGGAATCCTTCGCCAAGAAGATCGAAGACATCTCCACCGTGGAACATGTGGGCGATGCATTGCGCCGGGATCTGGAAGAGCTGCTCTATACGCAGACGTTGATTCCGGACTCCAGAGGAGATGTGCTGGAACTGCTGGAGAGCATGGACGGTTTGCTCGACCGGTTCAAAGGCTCGCTCTGGCGCTTCGACATCGAACAACCGGACATCTATCCCGAACTTCATGACGACATCCTGGAACTGGCTTCCTGCGCGGTAGAATGCGTGGAATCGATGGTTCGCTCGGCACGCGCTTTTTTCAAGGATCTCACCGCTGTTGCGGATCACCTGCACAAAGTTTCCTACTGGGAATCCCAGTCCGACAAAGTGTCCACCCGCCTGCAGAAGCTGGTGTTCAACAAGGATGACCTGCCCTTGAGCTATCGGATGCAGCTGCGTGATTTCATCCGGCACATGGACAAGATCTCCGACAGGGCCGAGGATGTGGCCGATAAACTTCGCATCTATGTGATCAAGCGGTCGCTCTGAGGATTTGCCGATGTTTGCCTTCTTTCTTTCGAGCGGACTTTTCCTGGGTTGGTCGCTGGGGGCCAACGATGCATCCAACGTCTTCGGCACAGCTGTGGGGACACGGATGATCCGCTTTCGGACCGCCGCAATCTGCTGCGCCGTCTTTATCGTTCTGGGGGCGGTGATCGGTGGTGCCGGCACCTCTGCAACGCTGGGCAAACTCGGCGGAATCAATGCCATCGCCGGGGCGTTTGTCGTGGCTCTGGCCGCCGGGGCAGGCGTGTACCTGATGACCAAGGCCGGCTATCCCGTTTCCACCTCCCAGACCATTGTCGGGGCCATCATCGGCTGGAACGTTTTCAGCGGGTCGCTGACGGACTACCACTCCCTGACCAAGATCGTTTCGACCTGGGTAGCCTGCCCCATATTATCGGCCGCCATCTCCATAGTACTTTACAAGCTGGTGAGCGTTAGCATCCGCACCTTCAAACCTCACATGTTTCACCTGGATGCCCTGACGCGATATGCCCTGCTCGTCGTGGGTGCTTTCGGTTCCTACAGCCTGGGGGCCAATAATATCGCCAATGTGATGGGCGTTTTCCTGCCCGTGGCACCCTTTCCCGAGATCTCCCTTTTCGGGTGGCTGGTGATCTCGCCGGCCCAACAGCTTTTTTTTATCGGCGGGCTGGCCATCGCCACGGGCGTGTTGACTTATTCCAGGCACGTGATGATGACCGTCGGTGAAGGGATTATGAGGCTTTCTCCCGTTGCGGCTTTCGTCGTTGTATCCGCTCACTCTCTGGTCCTGTTTCTCTTCTCTTCGGAGGGAGTCAACCAATGGCTTACCGGGTATGGGCTGCCCGCCATCCCTCTTGTGCCGGTATCCAGTTCCCAAGCCATTGTCGGTGCCGTGATCGGCATCGGCCTTCTGAAAGGTGGGCGTGCGGTCCAATGGCGAGTCCTGCGGGGAATCTCCATCGGATGGGTGGTCACCCCGCTGATCGCCGGCATAATCAGTTTCGTCGCCCTTTTCTTCTTCCAAAATGTTTTCAACCAGCAGACCTATCGGCAGGTGAGCTATTCTCTTACCCGTCAGGCGCTCGATCGGATCGGTCGCGCCGACATCGATGCTGGCCGATTGTCTGATATGACAAACGAAGCCTACCTCGATGCCGTAACCTTTCGTCGAGCACTTGATGCGCGGATACGCCTCGCTTGGGAGCAAAGGGATTTTGTCATGGAATCGGCCAAGGTGGATGAGCTGACCATCAGCAAGGAGAAGATCGAATCCATCACGACCGATGGCAGAATCTCCAAGGCGCAGACTGACGCCATACGGATGTTGGAAGGACGGATTTTTGTCCATCCCTGGCTTCTGGATGAAGCTTTGGCCCATCTCTCGCCTGAATGGCGCATGACCGCCGGTGATGAGGAAAGCAATCGGAAGATTGCCGAGCAGCTCACCTATCTATACAGCCTGTTCAGAGATTGAGACAAGCGCGGTGCTCACGCGGATAAGGAGAAAATGCACGGCAAGGGGGAAAGAAGATCTTGATTTTCGGAGAATTCCGCGTGGATCTCATTGACGCGCCATGAAATGAACGGTGTCGCCCACCGCATCGATCAGGCGGTGCATGTCCTTGGCGTGAACGTCGCCGATATTACCGACGCGGAAGGTCTCGCGGTCGGTCACCTTGCCCGGATAGATGACGAACCCCCGGGATTTCAAACCTTCGTAAAAACTCTGGAACTGCCAATCCACTGATCGGGGGTAGAGAAACGCCGTGATGATGGGGGACTGCCATTGCACGGGCAGCAGGGGCTGGAATCCGATTCGCTGCATGCCTTCCACCAGAATGCGGTGGTTTTCCGTATAGCGGGCATGGCGGGCTTTGATGCCGCCTTCGGCCTTCAATTCACCCAGGGCCTGAGAAAACGCCCGTACCACGTGGGTAGGGGAGGTGAACCGCCACTTGCCGCCATGGTCTTCCATGGTCCGCCATTGGTCGTAAAGGTCCAGGCTGAGGGACCGGGCCTGGCCGCGGGTTCCTTCCAATACCGATCGGCGGGCGATGATAAATCCGAAACCCGGCACGCCCTGGATGCATTTGTTGGCGCTGCTGATCAGGTAATCTGCACCCATGGCTTCCATGTCCATGGGCACACCGCCGAAACTGCTCATGGCATCCACGATAAAGCACTTTTCGGCGGCCTTGACGATCCGGCCGATTTCTTCCACCGGGTTGAGCATGCCGGTGGTGGTTTCGCAGTGCACCACGGCTACATGGGTGATGGCGGCATCGGATTGCAGGGTTGCCTCGATCCGATCCAGGTCCGGCGAAGCGCACTCATCGCCGTCTATACATTCGTGGTTGATGCCCTGGCACCGGGCGATTTCGGCAATCCGCCGTCCGTAAGCGCCGTTGGCGACGACCAGCAGTTTGCCGTCCGGTGGAACGGCCGTCGTAAGGGTCGCTTCCACGCAAAAGGTGCCGCTGCCCTGCATCAGCACGCTGGTGAAGGTTTCGTCTTCGCCGGCTAGGCAGACAAGGTCTTCTCGAATCTGCTGGACGATGGCGTTGTAGTCGCTGTCCCAGGTACACCAGTCCAGATACATGGCGGCTTTCACGGTTCTGGTGGTGCTCAAGGGGCCGGGGGTGAGTAACAGGTATGGGTTGTCGGGCATCTGTTCAGGATTCATGGTTTCTCATTGATTCGGTAAGGGTTTGAAAGGCATCCTCGATGATGTCCAGGGCGAGATCCAGATCGACCTCGTCGATGGTCAACGGCGGCGTCAGGGTGAGAAAACTGCCGTGGGATGTTTTAAAGCTGAGGCCTTTTTCCAGGCAGGCATACAGGATGCGTTCGGCCGAATCCACGGCCGGGGTCTTCGCTTCCCGGTTTTCGACCAGATCCAGACCGAAAAGCAGGCCCCGTCCGCGTACATCGCCGATAAGGTCAAACTGCTCCTTAAGGACTGAAAGCCGCTGGACGGCGCAGCGGCCCAACCGGGCCGAGCGCTCCACCAGGCCCTCTGATTGGATCACGTCGATAGTGGCCAGAGCCGCGGCGCAGGCCACCGGGTTCTTCTCATGGGTGTAATGGCCCAGGGCCTTGTCAGGGGCCATGTCCAGATCCGTACGCGCCACCATGGCCGCCAAGGGAAAGACGCCTCCACCCAGCCCCTTTCCCAAAACGAGAATGTCCGGTACGACCGCGTCATGTTCGAAGGCGAACATTCTTCCCGTTCGCCCCAGGCAGACGGCGGTTTCATCGAAAATCAGCAGGGCGCCGTGGCGGTCGCAGGCCTTGCGGACCCGCCGCCAGTACCCGGGCGGCGGCGGATTGACCGCCGTGCAGCGGATGGGTTCGGCGATGACCGCTGCCACGTCGCCCTCTTTTTCCAGGACATATTCGATGTAGCGGGCGCATTTGAGACCGCAGGTTTCACACCCCCCACTGGAATCCCACAGGCAGCGGTAGAGATCGGCCGGCGGCACATGCTCGCAACCGGGCAGCAGGGGGCCGATGCCTTGCCGGAACAGGGATTCGCCCCCTACGGAAATGGCATCCAGGGATGCGCCGTGGAAGGCATCCCACATGGAGATGGTCTTGAAGCGTCCGGTAACTGTGCGGGCCAGTTTGAGGGCCATGCCCACCGCACTGGTACCGCCGGGGGCCAGCAAAACCTTGCCCAGGGGATCGGGGGTGAGGGCCGCTAACGCCTCGGCCAGTTCGATGGCCGGGATGTTGGTGTAGCGGCGGGGACAGAACGGCATGCGCTCCAACTGCACGCGAATTGCCGCCAAAACCCGGGGATGGGCGTAGCCGATCTGATGGGCGCTGTTGCCGTGAAAGTCTAAAATCGCCCGCCCCTGAAGATCTTTCAGCCGAGACCGGCGGCATTCTGTCAGCACATTCAGGCATGGCGTGGACAGGCTCTGGCGGATGAAACCCCGATTGTCCCGTTCCAGCCAGTGACGGGTCTCATCGTCGATGTGGTGCGACTGCCATTGCCGGCGGTACGAAGTAAGGTTGCTGTCCCCTTCGACGGTCATGGATGCTCGCCGTTTTCCAACCGCCGGGCGATGTCGTCGACCACGTTCAGGCAGTCCCAGATGCCTTTGACCACATAGTGGGCTCCGGCATTCACATAGCGGGCTTCGATGGCCGCAAGCCGCCGGTTCAATTCTTCTTCGGGCAGGGCTGCCACCTGATCTTCGGGCAGCCCCAGTTCGTTTCCCGACTGGGTCAGGCCGACGGTCCACATGCCGGCATTGCGCCCTTCTTGGATGTCGCTGACGGTGTCGCCGATCTTGATCATGGCGGCAAAAGGGTAGATTTGAAGCTGGATGGCATTCTGATAGCACATCCAGGGCAACGGACGTCCGGCGGGAACATCGGACGAACAGACGGAGCAGTCGGGGCGGTATCCCATCCTGGCGGCCTCCGGCACCAGCACTTCCATCATGGGTGCCGTGTAGCCGGTACAGGAGCCGATTTTAATGCCGCGGGTGCGCATGGCATCGACAAAGGGCAGCAGCCCCGTGATGGGTTCGGCATGGTCGACAATGGCCGCCACCATCATGGGTTCGGTTTTCTCATAGAGTTTAGCTACATCGCGATTGTCGGGCAATTGGCCGTATTTTTCCTGCCACTGCCCGGCGATTTCGGGCAGTTTGCACATGCTGCGGATATGCTCTTTTTTTTCAAGGCCCATGAACTGCCTGGCCTCGGCAGTCGTTACGGTAACATCGAAGGCGGCAAACACCTTTACGAACACGTCGGCCGGTCCCATGCAGCCGTAGTCGACGGCGGTGCCGGCCCAATCGAGAACCACGGCCTGTACCGGGCCGGTATAAGAAGATTCGGGAATGGATGTGGACATGATACCCCTTTCTTTTCAAAAAAGCGTTTGATCAGCGGCTGGCCCAGGCCTGGCTGCGGTTTCTAAATTTTCGCGTCAACAGGCCGTACCCGATACGGACCACCAGGTTGGTCAGCAGAATCAGGATGGACATGGCACAGGCGGGCGCCACGTCACCGGCGTCGTCCATATTGGCGACGGCCACAGATGCCAGGGGAAGATCCGCCGAGTAGAGAAAGATGACCGCCGATACGGTAGCCATGGAGTTAACAAAGTAGTACATGCCGATCTCAAAGATGGCAGGGATGCAGACGGGCACCGTCACCCGTGCAAAGGTCTTGGTGAAGGGGACGCCCATGGATTCACTGACCGTCTCGAATTCGCGGTCGAGCTGTTTGAGGGCCGTGGTGGCAGTGAGAAAACTGACCGAGAAGAAGTGAACGATATTGCTGATCACCAGGATGGCCATGGAGGCATAAACGAAATTGAACGGGTTGGGGATATACAGGCTACCTACCTGCCAGCCCAGGGCATTGAAAAAGAAGATGTAGGCCAATCCGATGACCAGGCCGGGAAGGGCCAGCGGAAGAATGGAGAGAAAATAGGCGGTTTGGCGCAGGCTGTTCATCTGGCGCGTTTTTTCGATCAGGTAGGCCGCGCAGAAAGTAATGGCCGTGCCGAAAATGGCGGAGTACAGGCTCATTCGGATGCTGTTGAAAAAAGCGCTATACCCGCCGCCTCCCATTTTCGTAAAATTGTAGTGCCAGAATCCCAAAGTCAGTTTGTAAGGCCATACTTGAATCAGGGAAGCATAAGCCGCCGTGAGGTAAAAGCCGATAATCAAAAAGACGATCAATCCGCAGAAGCCCAGATACAGACGGTCCCGCAGCGGTTGCGGCTGGGGCACCAGGGGGACCGATTTGGCGGCGATCAGGGCCACCTGTTTTCTTTGCACGATGCGATCGACGATAAAGGCGATCACCGTAGGGATCAGCAGAACGACGCTGACTACGGCCCCCATGGTGAAGTTCTGCTGACCGATCACCTGCTTGTAGATGTCCGTCGCCAGAATGTTATAGTTGCCGCCGACAACCTTGGGTGCTCCGAAATCGGTGAACGCAAGGATGAAGCAGACAAATACGGCGCTGAGCAGTCCATAGCGGACACCCGGCAGGGTCACCGTAAAGAAAGTCCGCATCCTGCCGGCTCCCAGGGATTCGGCGGCTTCGTAAAGGCGGGCGTCGGTCATGGTCAGGGCAATGGAAAGAATCAGCACCGCCTGGGGAAAAGTGAACAGGACTTCGGAGATGATGATGCCCACCGGGCCGTACAGATCGATGTCGATGCCTGGCAGGGCGCCGAAGAAACCGCGGGTGATCAACCCCTTGCGACCGAAGAGATATACCAGGGCGATCCCGTTGAGCAGGGTCGGGGCAAACAGGGGCATCATGGCCAGCGCTTTGAAAAATCCTTTGGCCGCGATGGTGGTCCGCGTCAGGGCATAGGCGAACAGGAAGCCGATAGTGACGGAGATGGCTGTCGTAACGGTGGATACGAACAGGCTGTTGTAGAGCGAATAAAAAAGTGCCGGTGTGCTGAAGTAGGTAATGTAGTTGGCCAGACCGACGAATTGGCCATCGGCGTCGTTGAAGCTCTTGGACAGCAGTTGAAACAGCGGCAAAACAACGACGACAGCCATCCAGATGCATAAGAGCAGGATCAGCAATCGCTTGATCCACAGTTCCCGGTCCAGTGAGGACCAGATGGACAGCGGCGGCAGGGTGTCGGCGGTGGTTGCGGATGTGTTCATAAGGGTTTTGTCTGTTTGTTTTTCTCTTTAAGGCCGGTTGGTTTCGTTCGATACCGATCCCGATACCGATACCGATTTCGATTGTGGTCCTTCTTCTTCCCTCTTCACTCGTCCCTCATCCATCGGTCACGGAATACACCCGCAGCCGATCGACAGGAAGATATACGGACAACGGTTTTTCCGGGACAATATCCAACCGCCGGACAGTCTCTGCGGGTACATCCGCCGTGATGGTGGCCGCCTTATCCAGCGTGGCGGGCCATGACAGGTCGATGCGAAAAAGGGAACCGCGGTATTCCATGCCCGCCACGCGGGTCTCCAGAAGGTTGATCGCCGTGGGATCATGCCGCAGCATGACATCTTCGGGGCGGATGGCGATGGTCACCCGGCTTCCGGCCGGCAGCCGGCTGGTGCCGTTCTCGCCAGTGACCGCAAAACGCGTCTTGCCGATACCGTAGACACCGCTGTCGATTTTCTCGGCCCCTTCGATGAAATTCATGGCTCCGATAAAATTGGCCACGAAAGGGGTTGCCGGTCTGTCGTACACTTGATTCGGACTTCCGTCCTGGACCAGACGCCCCCGGTCGATCACCAGGATGCGGTCGGCCATGGTCAGAGCCTCTTCCTGGTCGTGGGTGACCATGATGGTGGTAATTCCCAGGCGCTGCTGAAGCTGCCGGATTTCGCTGCGCAGCTTGATCCTGACCTTGGCATCCAGGGCGGAAAGGGGTTCGTCCAGAAGGAGCAGATCCGGAGAGACGGCGATGGCGCGGGCCAGGGCCACACGCTGCTGCTGACCACCGGAGAGTTTGGCCGGATGCTTGCGCCCCATGCCCCGCAACCCCACAAGATCCAGCAGTCCGTCGACCTGCTGCCGGATATCCTGGCGGGATTTCCCCTGACTTCTCAAACCGTAGGCGATGTTTTCCCGGGCCGTGAGATTGGGAAACAGGGCGTAGGATTGAAAGACGATGCCGACATTGCGCTTGGATACCGGCAGTGCAGAGACATCCCGGTTTTCGATGAAGACCTTGCCCCGGGTCTGTTTCTCCAGTCCGGCCACCACCCGCAGCAAGGTGGTCTTGCCGCAGCCGCTGGGGCCGAGAATGGAGAGAAACTCACCGCGGCGGGCCTCGAAAGAGACGTCGGCCAGGGCCGTGAAATTTCCGAAGTTTTTGGAGACATCTCTCACCGTCAGGTAAACCGGGTTTGCATTCATGGTGGTTCGCTTTGGTTTCAGGTCCTTGGTTGGCTGCCGCTGATTGTGCAGGGACACGGTGTGTCATGTCCCTGCATGGTCAGCGAATTAAAGTATACGAATCAGCTTTGACGCTATTTCGCATCGCTCTTGCCGTCATACCGTTTGGTCCACTCCGCCAGGATGCGCATCCGATTTTTGGCGGCCCAATTAAAATCATTGGCGATCAACTGGCCTTCGGGATCGGCGGGGAAGCCGTCAGGAATGGCAACGCCGGTGGCATAGGCGGTGACTGGATAGACCTGGGCATAGGCTTTCATGACCGGTTCGCTGATGGCCCAGTCCAGAAAGGTTTTGGCGGCGGGCTTGATGTTGGCTTTTTTAATCAGACAGTTGGCTTCCACATCCCAGCCGGAACCTTCCTCGGGAAAGACCGTCAGAACCGGTTCGCCCTTCTGCTTCTGCATGAAACCACGATAGGCGAAGGAGATGCCGATAGCCACTTCACCGGCCCCGGCGAGCTTGCAGGGTTTGGACCCGGAGTGGGTGTAGCGGGCGATGTTCTCATGCAGTTTGTCCA
Source organism: Desulfosarcina widdelii (assembly GCF_009688965.1). Classification (GTDB taxonomy): domain Bacteria; phylum Desulfobacterota; class Desulfobacteria; order Desulfobacterales; family Desulfosarcinaceae; genus Desulfosarcina; species Desulfosarcina widdelii. Next base: position 6,238,403 of record NZ_AP021875.1, read on the forward strand.
GGTAAGCCCATCCTTTTTCCTCTCCCATGGTCTGCAGGATGGCGGATACGGTTAAAAAACCGGTGCCCGAAGAGGCCGGGTTGGGCATGGCCAGTTGGCCGCGGTAGACCGGGTCGAGCAGGTCGTTCAAGGATTTGGGGATCGGCAGATCCAGTGCCTTGCACTCGATGGTATTGACGCAAAATCCGGTCATCCAGGCTTTGATGCCAACCCAGTGAGGCGTCTTGTTGGTATCGCGCATTTTCGGGCGAACCTTTTCCAGTCCCTTGGGCGCGTAAGGTTCGACCATGCCGGCCTGGTCGCAGAGCATCAGACTGGTGGCGGCGGTGCCCCACACGACGTCGGCCTGGGGATTGTCTTTTTCGGCCAGCAGTTTGGCCGTGACGATGCCGGTGGAATCGCGCACGATTTTGACCTCGATGTCCGGATGGGCTTTTTTGAAAAGATCCAGGTAAATGGGAATTTCGTCATCTTCCAGGGCCGTGTAAACGAGAAGCTCTTCAGCGAATGCACTGCCGATGCCTGCCAGGACGACAAACAGAAGCAGCGAACTCAGAACGATTCCAGCTTTCAGGGGCGTTTTTTTCATCACAGTTCTCCTTAAGAATATTGGGTGGTTGAAACTTCACGGGTAAAGCGGACCTGCCGTGCGGCAGGCCGGCGAAGATAATCTTTCCACGGGTTGTGGGAACGTATTGGCCGCCGTTTTTGAAAAGAGGCGGCTGCGGTCAGACTTGATTTCCCTGACGACATCGAAAAACGCCTGGATCGGGCGCAAATGTTCGAATTCCGGCAGGCAGACCACAAACTGCCGGGCGGACAGATCCAGGTCCGTTATCCGAACTCCGGTCAGTCTCGGGTCGTGGATATACTCATCCTCAAGGGCGATGCCGAAACCGATGCCGGCGGCTACCGCTTCTTTCATGGCCTCCCACGAATCGAGTTCCATCACGACCTGCGGATGGATGTCCCGGCGGTTCAACCGCTGGTTGAATATCTGTCGGGTCATGGAACCGGCGTGACGGGCCACCATCTGCCGGCCGTTCAATTCCGCGGCCTCGATTGACGGACGCCGGGCCCAGGGGTGATCCATGGAGATAAACAATACGATAGATTGATCGCTGTAAGTGAAATTGACCAGCCGATCATCGGGAGCGACGCCGGTAATTTCAGCCAGGTCCAGGCGGCAGGCAATGACATCTTCGACAAGATTGATCGAATCGCCGATTTTGGCCTTGACCTGAATACCGGGATACCTCTCCATGAACACGGCCAACAGCTCCATGACCAGGTAATGGCAGCTCAATCCGATGGTCAGACGCCCATTGCGCAGTTCGCCGGCAGAAGTAAGGGATTCCTCAAAATCGTCGATCAGTCCCAGGATTTTTCTGGCTTTAAGCACCAATTCCTTTCCCAGGCTGCTGAATTCGAGGTGCCGCCCGCATCGCCAGAACAGTTTGACTCCGTGCTGGTCCTGGAGTTTGCGCAGTTGGATGGACACCGCCGGTTGGGTAAGACCGAGCCGGTCGGCCGCGCCCGAAAAAGAGCCGGTCTGTTCCAATGCATCCAGTGCTTTGAGCTGGTTCAAGTTCAACGAAAAACACTTCCGCTTTAAGAATGATGATGGAAGATAGATAACGCTAATAGGAGAGAGTTTACCGTCGGCGGATTGAGAATTGATTAGGAAACGGTTAGATTTCGATTAACGAAATTTAGCTTAGACTAGGGAAGGCTTAATTACATTTATAATTCATCTGTCCAGTCGTGTGACCACCGTCATTGGCGATCCCGGCGGTCCGCTGGGCCCTTCGAAGCGCTGGAAGATTCCCCGGGGCAGGGTAAACCAGTAATCGCTTTTCCAGAAAGGAGCCAGCATGCCGGTGGTCCGCAGGCGGATGTGCTGCAATTTTTTCTGGTTTTCTTCGGACGCGACGGTTTCGATTTCTTTTTTAACGGCTTTGATTTTGTGCGGGGTCAGGGTGTCGGGCCGGATGGTCCAGAATACGCGATGTGAATCGTTGGAGGCAATCAGTCCGCGTAGGGAGAGAGAAGTGGCCTGGTACCAGGGGGCGTCGTCGATGTCTAATCGTTGATGAATCGGTTCCCCCTTGAACCGGCCCTTGATCACGATGGTGTCTTCACTGCGTTCGGCGACGAAATCGGTTCCGTCGGCTGTATCGGTCACCTGCCAGCGGATGGTTCGGTAGCCGGAGCCTGTTGTTGTTACATGGCGCTCCGTGGGGGATGTGTAGGTGAGGATCAGGGTGTCGCCCCGGGTCAGGTGCCAGCAGACTTCCTCGGAGGTCGTTCCGGTCACTTCCCGGTAGTGATGGATTTCTTCATCGGTCATGGGCATGGCGGGTGCCGCCGCGGCAATCGGCACCAGAACAAAAACGGCCAGCAGGATCGGCGCCCATACCAGTATCGCGAGTCTGGAAAGGTTTTTTTGCAGCTTCATGGTGCCGCCCGTACCATATTCGCACCGTCTTTAGAAGGCTTTTGGCGTCTCCTTTGTGTTCCTAACGCAATTCTAACATGCGGCCCGTATGGTTCCATAATTACGGTTTTGAAATCGAACATGGAAAATATTAACCGCAGTTGAGAATCGACACCATGAGCGAGACGGTGAGGGCATTGACAGGCAAATGGGATGCGATGGAAATCAGCAGCGATGTGGGCAGGGACAAGCCCGGTCGGTTCATCAACCGGGAGTTGTCCTGGCTCGAATTCAATCGACGGGTGTACGAAGAGGCCATGAACCCGTCGCACCCGCTGCTCGAACGGCTGCGCTTCCTCTCCATATCGGCCAGCAATCTGGATGAATTTTTCATGGTCCGCGTGGCCGGCCTCAAAGGCCAGGTGGCTTCCCGCGTCCGGGGGGTCAACCCGGATAAGATGACACCGGCCCAGCAGTTGCGCGCCATCGCCGAAAAGGTGTCGGAGCTGGCAGCTGACCAGCACGACTGCTTCGAACAACTGCTGGTGGAAATGAGTAAAAATGGCATCCGGGTGGTGGACCCCGAGCAGCTTTCCGAATACGAAAAGAAGTGGCTGGCTACACAGTTCCGGAGAAATATTTTCCCCATATTGAGCCCCATTGCCGTGGATCCGGCGCACCCGTTCCCCTTTATCCCCAACCTGGGATTCGGCCTCGTTCTGGAACTTGAAAGCGATACGCAAGAAGAGAATCTCGTAGCCCTGGTTATACTGCCGGCCCAATTGGATCGCTTCATCCGCCTGCCCGGTAACACCATCCGCTTTATCGCCCTTGAAAAAGTCGTGCTGATGTTTCTCGACCTGTTGTTCCCGTCCTTCAAGTTGATTTCAAGCGGCATCTTTCGCGTCATCCGGGACAGCGAGATGGAGATCGACGAGGAGGCCGAAGACCTGGTGCGCACCTTCGAGAGTGCCCTTAAGCGAAGGCGGCGGGGCAGCGTGGTTCGCCTTACTGTGGACGACGCCATTTCGGACGATCTGCTTTATTTTATTCAGGCGCAGTTGGACGTTTCCAAGCATGACGTCTTCTGCTTCAAGGGCATGATCGGGCTCGCGGATATCGCCGAACTGGTGATCGACGAACGGCCCGACCTTCTTTTTCCACCCTACGAAGCGCGATTCCCCGAGCGCATCCGGGACTACGGCGGAGACTGCCTGGCGGCCATCCAGGCCAAGGATATCCTGGTTCACCATCCTTATGAGAGTTTTGACGTGGTTGTCCAGTTTCTGCGGCAGGCCAGCAAGGACAAGAATGTGGTGGCCATCCGTCAGACCCTCTACCGCACCAGTGAGGACTCGCCCATTGTCAATGCACTGGTGGAGGCGGCCGAGGCCGGTAAAAGCGTCACCGCCATGGTCGAACTCAAGGCCCGTTTCGATGAGGAGGCCAACATCGGCATCGCCAGAAAACTGGAGCGCAGCGGCGCCCAGGTGGTCTTCGGGTTCATGGAATACAAAACCCACGCCAAACTCTCCCTGGTGGTGAGAAGAGAAGGCGACACGCTCAAATCCTATGCCCACTTGGGAACCGGCAACTACCATCCCGTGACGGCCAGGATCTACACGGACCTCTCTTATTTTACCTGCGATCCGGATATCTGTGACGATGTATTGCAGATCTTCAATTTCATGACGGGCTACGCCAAGCCCCCCAACCTGAAAAAAGTGGTGATCTCGCCGCTCAACCTGCGATCCTTCCTCATGGCCAGAATCGAAGACGAGATCGAGCATGCCCGAGCCGGTCGGGCGGCGGGCATATGGGTGAAGGTCAACTCGCTGGTCGATTCGGAAATTATCGACGCCCTCTATCGGGCCTCCCAGGCCGGGGTGATCGTCAAAATCGTGGCCAGGGGAATCTGCAACTTGCGGCCCCAGGTGCCCGGCCTGTCCGACAATATCGAGGTTAAATCCATTGCGGGCCGATTCCTGGAGCATTCCCGCATCGCCTGTTTTGGCAACGGCCAGGAACTGCCGTCCCCCAAGGCCAAGGTCTACATCTCTTCCGCCGATTGGATGCCGCGCAACATCGACCGGCGGATCGAATCGCTGGTGGTCATCGACAACCCCACGGTGCATCAACAGGTGCTGAATCAGATCATGGTGGCGAACCTGCGGGACAACGAACAGAGCTGGACCCTCCAGCCGGAAGGCAGCTACCGGCGCTGCACCGTGGATGGGGAATCGTTCAACGCACACCAGTTTTTCATGACCAACCCCAGCCTTTCCGGCCGGGGGTCGGCCCTCACTCCCGGTCGCTCCAAACGCAAAAAAAAGTCCAAGGCCAAGAAATGAAAACTTTGTTCCTGGTTCGCCATGCCAAATCCAGTTGGAAAGACCCCCGGCTGAGCGATCATCAGCGCCCCTTGAACAAACGCGGCAAAAAAGCCGCTTCGGAAATGGCCCGGCGGTTGAAACGCCTGGGTGTGAAACCCGATGTCATCGTCAGCAGCGACGCCCGCCGCGCCCTTGATACGGCAGCCGCCATGGCCGAAGGACTGGGTTTGTCAAAAGAGGTCGTCCGGCCGATGCCCGAACTGTATGGCGCCGCATCGAAGGAGATCCTGGAGATCGTCCTGCGGTTCGACGACAACTGGCAGCAGGTGATGGTGGTGGGGCACAACCCCGGATTTACCGAACTGGCCAACCGGTTCTATCCCCACTTCATTGCTAACGTTCCCACCGCAGGTGTGGTTGAACTGCGATTCGACGCACCGTCCTGGCGGCATATCCGTCGGGACAACCTCGAATTCAGCCGGTTTGATTTTCCGAAAAACAAGGAATCGGGCTGAAGTGCCGGCGCTTAAAAAAACTGATCCATTGATTGCAGGGATTTTGATGGTTATTTTTCTCCTTTATAGCGATTAGCATTTTGTAAAACAATACTCGCAACAAACGGCTTTCGGCTGCCAGCAGCCGAAAGAAAGCGAGGCCTTATGGACAAGAAACTGAAAAGTAAATCCCTGTGTAAATGGAAAAAGGAAGATGTCAAACAAAACGGGGAGGAACTGATTGATATTTTGAGCCATTCCAAGTTTTTTTGCGAAAAATGCCTGCGTTCCTCCCGGTTGAAAGGCACCTTGTGCAAACCGGAAAAACTGGACCGAATGGTCGAATGAGGTTGCCCGACCTCTTCTGCCGATCGGTGTTGCCAATCCCCGTGCTTTTTTGCTGAAGGGCACTTACCCACTTAATGAAAGGATTTTTCATGCCCGCTTCTTTGCTTGAGGTGAAAGGCATCGGCCCGGCCTCCGTAGAACAACTGGAGGCTGCCGGTGTTGCCACCGTTAAACAACTGGCTGTGGCCACAATCGAACAACTGACGGCCGTTCCCGGTTTTGGCGGCATCCGGGCCAAACAGATTATCGACAATGCCCGGCAATTGACTGCAGCGGTGGCAGCCGCGGCGCCTGCCACCCAGCCGGCTGTGGGCAAAAAGGAAAAAACCTCTAAAAAGAAAGTCGTGAAAAAGAAAGCAAAGAAGACCAAAGAGAAAAAGGCCAAGTCCAAAAAGGAGAAGGAAAAAAAGGATAAAAAGGAGAAGAAGGGCAAGAAAAAAGAAGAGAAAAACAAATCGAAAAAGAAAGCCAAGAAGAAGTAAGTTCTAAAAAAGCAGGGCCAGATTTTCCATCCGCAAATAAGCGTTTGGTTCCTTTGGGAAAAATCTGTTTGGTTTTAACGGGTGTCGAGAATGACCTTTTCAGAATAGCAGATTTTATTTCAGCGTTGTGAAAATGTGGTGATAGACGTCCGATATGTAAATGACGCCAACCGGCCTCTTGTTTTCCAGTATTGGCAGACGTCGATATTTATTTTTAATCATTTTGTCCAGTATCACCATGATATGGTCATCAATGGAAGCGCCCATTACGTTCTGGCTCATCAATTGATTCACTTTCTGGCCCTTTAGTGCAGCGACCAATCCTTTCAATTGACCGGTCCACATGAAAGCATCCGCTTCAGCGCCAAAATTGTAATTCAAAAAGTCAGGCCTCAGGTGATAAAGAACATCGTACATACTGATAACGCCGGCCAATTGGCCATAATCATCCAAAGCAATGAGACTGATATTTCTATGGCCGGTCTTTCTCACCTTTCCGTTAAGAATCCTGTCGATGGCATCTTCGATGGGTGCATTTTCATGGATCGTTTCAAAATCGGTCGACATCACATCTTTTGCATAAATGGTCATAAAATGGATCTCCTATTTTAAATTGAAATCCGAACAGAAGGGCATTAATTTCAAGATGACCTAATCGTAGGAATAGACCCTGTACTCGGTCGGCACACCCAAAACAGAATCGATCTTTCCTTCGATCTCTTTTCGTTCCGGCTTGGCAAACCAGCGCTCCCAATCTTCGATTGATTTCCAAGTGCTGATCACCAGGTATTCATACGGGTCTGCCACGTTGCGCATGGTTTCCCCTGAAATATACCCGGGCTGTCGAAATGCTAACTCTCTGGCATCTTCCAGCAGGGGCACCAACTGGGGTAACAAATCCGCTTCCATGCCGCCAAACAAGCGGGGCATTTTTCGAACCATGAGCACGCGTATGGTCATTTTTTTTCTCCGATATTCCTGATTGTCGAGGTTAACGAATGGTTGTCCATTCGTATAGCAAAAATGGGCGCGCTCAGACCACTAAATTTTTCAAGGTGAGCAACACGCCGGCAGCCACCGCCGATCCGATCACACCGGCAACGTTTGGCCCCATGGCAAACATCAGCAGCATATTTTCGGGATCTTCTTCAATCCCTACTTTCTGGCTGACCCTTGCTGCCATTGGCACCGCCGATACACCCGCGGAGCCAATCAACGGGTTGATTTTGTTACTCGAAAACTGATTCATGAGCTTGACCATCAATATCCCGGATGCCGTTCCGATACTGAAGGCAATTATCCCAAGCAGCAGAATTCCTATCGTTTCCAAACGAATGAAGTTCTCTGCGGACAACTGCGAGCCCACGCCCAGACCAAGGAAAATAGTCACGATATTGATCAGGGCGTTTTGCGTTGTTTTGGACAGGCGATCGACCACGCCGCATTCGCGCATCAAGTTGCCAAACATGAAAAAGCCGATCAGCGGTGCGGCCGAGGGCAGCAGCAGTATGCACAACCCAAGGACGATCAGTGGGAAAACGATTTTTTCAACTTTTCCCACGTAACGCAGTTGGTCCATGCGTATTTTGCGCTCGGCCGGCGTGGTGAGGGCGCGCATGATCGGTGGCTGAATGATGGGAACCAGGGCCATGTAAGAATAAGCTGCCACGGCAATAGCGCCCAAAAGGTTGGGAGAGAGTTGGCTGGCCAGAAAGATCGCCGTGGGACCGTCGGCGCCGCCGATGATACCGATAGATGCCGCATCGAAAAGATCGAAATGAATTCCGGGCACGATCTCTGTCAGAATCAACGCACCGATGAGTGTGCTGAAAATGCCGAACTGGGCGGCGGCACCCAGAAGGGCGGTTTTGGGGTTGGCGATCATGGGGCCGAAATCGGTCATAGCGCCGACGCCCATGAACACGACCAGGGGGAAGACGCCGGTCGTGATGCCGATTTTGTAGATATAGTAGATAATCCCACCTGGTTCGGTGATGCCCGCCAGGGGGATATTGGCCAGTATGCATCCAAAGCCCATCGGGACCAGCAGCAACGGCTCAAATCCTTTGCGGATGGCTAAAAATAGCATTAGCAAACCCACGCCGATCATCAACAGGCTGCCGAACCCTTGGCTCCATTGGCCATAAGCCGGGTTAAAAAAGCCATACAGCCCGGTTGATCTGGCAAATTCGGAGATCATGGTTCCCATGGGAGGCAGCTCTTGATGCAATGGTGCCGCTTGCGCCGTTTGACCTCCTGCAATGGCTGAGACGGGGATCACCAGCAGAAAGGCAACCATTACGAGACGGACGACCCAATTGATTTTGTGCATGCGATTTCTCCCGAACAGGTGTACTAAGCGATGGTCGCCACCAGTTGGTTGGGTTTGACGACATCGTCTTTTGCCACCTCGATGGACGCCACATTGCCATCGCAAGGGGCTACCACCGGCGTTTCCATTTTCATGGCCTCCAGTAACACCAGCGTGTCGCCGCGGTTTACGCGATCGCCGACGGCCACGTAAATTTCGCTCACAATCCCCTGCAGTTTGACCTTGACTTCAACCGCATTGTCCGGTTTTGCGGATGGCGCCGGTGAAACCGTTTTAACTTCTCCGGTAGTTGGCTCTACCGTGACCCGGTAAGCCTTACCATCCACGGTTACCGTGTAGTCGGCCGGTTCGTTGGCTGCAGCCGGCGCCACGGCTGACGCTTGGTTCTGTGCCGGCACCTCGGTCTCGGTGCCGATCTTGCGGACATTGATGGGCTTTTTGCCTTTCAAAAAATCCAGCCCCTTGTTGCCGCCCGGCGTCGCCAATGCGCCTACGATAAAGATATTTTCGTCTGTAAGCGGCAGGCCTTCTTTTTCAAGGATTTGCCTGGCTTTTGGAATGCCGGGTTCGATTACATCCAGCGGATCGCCCTTGAACACCGGTTTGCCCATCTGTTCTTCGGCAAGCCTGACAATTTCCGGGTCCGGTGCAACGGGTGTGCGACCGAAGTAGCCCAACACCATTTTACCATAGCCGTCGGTTATTTTTTTCCATGCGCCCTGGGTGACGTTGGCATAGGCCTGTTGAAAATAAAACTGGGAAACGGGGGTGACCGAGGTGCCAAACCCGCCACGGGCTACGCATTCGGACATGGCTTCAATAACATCCGGGTAGAGATCAAGCGTTCCGGTATCCCGCATCATCATGGTGTTCGCCGTCAGTGCGCCGCCCGGCATGGGCGAAAGAATGACTTCAGATGACACTTTCTGGGATTCGGGGGGGAAGAAATAGTCCTGCAGGCAATCCTGGAGCACACGGTTAGCGGACATGATTTTAGAAACATCGATATCCAGGGTGTAATCCGTGTCTTTCAAGGCGTGCCACAGCGATAGTATGTCCGGCTGACAGGTTCCTCCGGAAAGGGGGGAACGGGCCAGGTCTACGCCGTCGCAACCGGCCTCGATGGCTGCCTTATATTGAGTGATGCCAACGCCGGCGGTCTCATGGGTATGTGCCCATAGAATTGTGTCCTCACCGACGATTGCACGCGCGGCTTTGATCGTATCATAGAACTTTTTGGGATTGGATGTCCCTGACGCATCCTTGAAACAGATGGAATCGAACGGCAGCCCCGAATCCAGGATTTTCCTGAGTGTTTTGATGTAAAACTCCGCATCATGCGCTCCCGAGCATCCAGGTGGAAGCTCCATCATGCTGATTACCACCTGGTGGTGCAGCCCGGCATTGGTGATACACTGCCCCGAATAAATAAGGTTGCGAATATCATTCAGCGCATCGAAATTACGGATGTGGGTCATGCCGTGTTTCTTGAACATCTTGGCATGAAGGTCGATCATATCTTTCGGTTGCGCCGAAAGCGCAACCACATTAATGCCCCTGGCCAGGGTCTGAAGGTGAGTTTCTGGCCCGGCCGCCGCACGGAAGCGGTCCATCATGTCAAAAGCCGACTCGCCGCAATACATAAAGAGCGCTTGAAAACGAGCGCCACCGCCGGCTTCCATGTGCTTGATCCCTGCATGAACGCCCGCTTCAACGGCAGGAATAAAATCATCGGTCAACGCACGGGCGCCGAATACCGACTGAAATCCATCACGCAGTGAGGTGTCCATAAAACGGATTTTTTTCATGATAACTCACTATCTCCCCAAAATATCATAAATGAAAATTCGAACGGTTTCACCTGACCCGCATGGTGCGAGAGCGATGCGCGGCGATCGCCGCACTGATCACAGCAACCAGCACAGCGTCGTCCGTTTTTACAACCGGTCGTCTCTTTTTCTTCAATGCAGCGGCTTCAACCTCGGCGAGTTCCGTGGCGCTTTTTGCTGAAAGGAAGCGAAAGGAAAGTTTGACGGCCAGAACCAGAACGATCAGAAACAAGAAGACTACCGTCATCCCCAAAAGCGTCAGTTTGACTCCGGCAAGAATCATCGTTCATCCTGAATGTGCATTCCCAATACAGCCATCAAGGCAATATTGAGATGATTGTAATCACAATTACAAATCAAGGTAGGGCGATATGATGCGCCGAATGATCAACCTGTCTAGGCAGGCCGAGCCAATCGATCCGCAACGTTTCGGTTCAGTCATACAAATATTTTTTTACACACGCCAGCGAGATCAAGTTGATCTCGTTGATTCGCTGAACTGTGATCTGCACTTTTTTGCCAGACTTCTGAACTCTCCCATCCAGCATGGGATTTCCCTGTAATTGCTGAAGGGAACGCCAAATACGTATAGCATCGGGATCAATTTTGCGCAGTGCACTTTTCAATATAATTGTAAGCGCTTAGAATAAGGAAAGAGGAACGGTTAACGATTCCCGCAAGTTGTAAATAGACCGGATTGGATGTGTGGTCAAGTGATGATCGGCTTTAAAAATTTATCGCCGAATTCCAGCGAGATAGAATGCCGGTAACCGGTGGTTCCCGGATGTAACCTAAATTTTAACAAATGTATCCAGAATCGCCAAAAGCCCGTTTGGTACTTTTATCCGGACTGCGGCCGGTTGAGAAAGGCCGGCAGCTTCAAAATCAGATCCCCGAGGTCGGAATGCTTGACCCGCCGGGCGGCCTTGCGGTAGTCGTACCAGAACCGACGGCGCACGGACCTCTCGGGCCAGACAGCCAGTTGCCGGTTGACCGCCATGACAAAAACGTCCACCTGGCACCTCCCGCCCCATTTCTCGAATCCGTAGACGCCGATGGGCGGCGTCATCAGACGGCCTTTGATGCCTGCTTCCTCGTAGGCTTCGTTCACAGCGGTTTCGGTGGCGCTGTAGCCGGGGTCGATCAATCCCTTGGGAATGGTGAGATTTTTGCCGCTGCTGGTGGAAATCAGAAGCACCTCGATGGCGTCATCCGAGATTTGATAGGGGATCGCGCCGGCCTGGTCGAACCGTTTCCTCATGCCGCTCAACTCCCGGGAATGCCGTGAACCGCCAGGTGTTTGTTCTTATAGCGCTTGTCCTCGGTTACATCGCGGCCGAACCAGTCCGGCGGTGCAAAGTCCCCTGCAGCGTCCACGGATGCGAACTCCACCTCCACCATCAGCAATCCCTCCAGGTTCCCCTCGAAACGGTCCAGTTCGGCAGTATGGCCGCCCACCGGGAAGGTGTAGCGGGTTTTACTCACCCGGCGGCCGACGGTGTAAGGCCAGAGCTGGTCAAACTGATCCGGCGACAACTCGATTTCGATCTCCGTCCTGGAAAGCCCCTCGCCCATCTTGACAGTCTGATAGCAGGCGGTCTGTTTCTGTCGGACCCGCAGTTCGATGCCCCCGGCAGCGTCGATGACGTACCCCTGGCGGATGGTCTTGCCGGTGAGATTTTCAAAATCGGGCGGCAGGCGATCGACGAGAAATTTGCGTTCGATTTCAGTTCCCATGGTTCGTTTCCTATTTCAGCCGGGTTTTTACATCCCGCCACAGATTGGCAAATGCCTTGGCGCCGGCGCAGCCGGGTCGGTAGTGGACCAGGGGCGCACGGTGGAAGCCCATCTGTTCCACCTCGGCATTGTAAGGGATAAAAGCATTCATCAGGTTGACCCCGTTGGCCATCATTTCCCGAACCGTGTCGCGGTGCATGCGCTTGCGGGGTTCCACCATGGAGAGGAAAGGATGCAGTTTGCCCGTATCCAGTCCGCTCTCTTCGAAAAAGGAGAACAGTTTCCGGTAGGTCAGCATGGAAAGAGTCGTGGGAATCATGGGAAGCAAAATGATGTCCGCCGCCTCGAAGATATTTTCGCTCACCAGGGTGATGTTGGGCGGGCAGTCCAGAAAGATATACGTATACTCCCCATCGAAGCGGGACAGCAGGCGCTTCAATCGCCGGCGCGAATGGGAAAAACCGTTCAACTCGATGTCCAGGTTGCGGTAGGAGAGGTCCGCCGGAAGCAGGTCCAGGTTCGGATAGTCGGTGCCGCGAATGGCCTTGTCGATGCGCTTGCCGCCCTTCAGGAATTTGCGGCTGCTGTGCTTTGGTTTGGGTTGAATCCGAAAGTAGAACGTGGATGCCCCCTGGGGGTCCAGGTCGCACAGCAGCGTCGGTGTCTGTTCCCGGGATGCCGCCAGATAGGCCAGGTTGACGCTGGCGGCTGTCTTACCGACACCGCCCTTGATGCTGTATAAGGCTATGGTTTTCACAATGCGTTCCTGTCAGGCAAATAGCGATTTAAAACGGTTGCGATTTTCCGCGTCGTCAAAGCGGGCGAACACGCTCAGAAATTGGGAGCGGACCCGCTGGTGTTCGATTCCCAACCGGGTGACCAGGCCGCCGACGGCCGCCGCCAGAAGGATTTCCCGGGGTGACTTGGGGGCGATCCCCTGAAGATAGTCGACGAGAAATTCCTGCTGAACGGAAAGGTCGTTGAAGTCGCCCAGATTCTCCTGAAGCTGTTTGAGCTGCTTGATCAGGATTTTCATCTGATCTTTAGGAAACAGGGAAGTGAAAAATTCGAGCAGGTAACGCAATTTCTTGCAGTCGATGCGCAGTCGATGCAGCTCTTCATCGGGCGTCGCGGCCGTAATCTTGCGGCCTTTTTTGACGATCCGGCGATAGCGCTTGTGGATCACCGCCCGGGCCAGTTCGCCGATGGGGCGGTTGCCTTCAGGCGCGTCGGATTTGGCCGGGCGATCCGATCGGACAAATGCGTCCAGGACGTCCATGTCCGAGGCGAACGCATCGGTGGCCATGCGTTTGATCATGCGGGCTTTCGCGTAGCGGCGCTTGCGCGCAAGGGCGCTGAAGAGCTGGGCAATCCCGGGTTTGAGCACGTCGGCGACCATGGCGGTGTATTCGGCTTTTTTCAGCAGGTAGACGTCCAGGTCACGCAGGTTGCCGGTAATATCGCCCATATTCTTCAGCCGGGTCGTCAGGTCGGCCGTCGTGCGGGCATCCAGGACGCCTTTCATCTGGCCGAGCAGAGAGCGGGCCCGCCGCACGGATACGCGAAAGTCGTGCAAAAACTCGCTGTCGATATCCTCGCGCACGCCGGAAAGATTCTGGTGCATCACCGTGACCAGTTGCTCCATGATGCGCCGGACCGCTTCGGTGGCGGGGATGTCGGGCTGCAGTTCGATATCGACTTTGGAGCTGTTGGTTCCGGGAGAAAATCCGTTTCTCTCCAGCAAGGTCAGCACCGGCGACTGTCGGGCCGGTTCCAGTCCCATCTCCTGCAGACCGGCCACGGCCAGCTTCGCGGCCTTGGCATAGCCGCGCACCGGTTCGATGCGGCAGTGTTCGACGGCATTCTCCCCGGTGTCGAGGCGATAGGTTTCCAGCACCAGGCGGGCAACGATTTTCTCGTCGCTGTTGAGCAGCTCGTGCTGGACGCACTGACATTCGACCTTGCCCAGGGAGATCAGGGCCCGCATTTCCATGACCGGCTCGAGCGCATCGGCCATCTCCGATTCGGTAAAATCCCAGGCAAAGACAATCCGCTTTTCCGATTGCAATACCAGTTTGTCGATGGGTTGGCCGGTGTGGATATCGATGGTCCGATATGCATCCGTGGACCTGAGCATCAGCCAGCCCGTTTTGAACAGCCGCCAGTCGAAGGTGTCCATGACTTCGAACGAATCGGCGGATGACGTTTCGCGGATGCCGGTAAACCGGTCCGCCAACTCCTTGACCATCGCATCGCGGGCGTTTGGTTCAGGCAGGATATATCTGTGATCGGCCATGAGCGTTCCTTTCACAAGCGGCATGCATCGGGTGCGGACCGGTTTTTCGTAGATCGTGTCCGGCGTTTTCTGGATGGGGAAGCCGGGGATTTTTTCCCGGCTCGGTCCATGCGGTTCGTCCGTGATCGGATGTAGTCGCGGTACATGATGCGCACCAGGCCGTCGGCCAGGCCGATCTGCGGCACGGAGATGCCGCGAATCCCACCCCATTTCATCACGGACATATAGATTTTCATGGCGGGCATGATGACGTCCACGCGGTCGGGCTTCAGTCCAAGCTTGGTGATGCGGTCATCGAACGAGAAAAAATTCAGGTTGGTGCGGACTTTTTTCATTTTGGCCAGGGTAATGGTTTTGTCGTCCGAACATTTGGCCAGCTTAATGATCTTGTTGATGTTGCCGCCGCTGCCGATGGCGTCGATATTGAAAAAAGAACGCGTATGGCGCTGAATCCATGATTTCATCTCCTTCCAATGATCTTTTTTAACCAGGTCCTCAAGCAATCGAATGGTGCCGATCTCAAAGGATCTGGAAACCGTTTTGCCGCTGGAGTGGATGGTGATTTCCGTGCTGCCGCCGCCGACGTCGATAAACAGCCAGGCCCGGCCATCGACCAGGTGGCTCCAGGGATTGTTCGCAAAGATGATTTTGGCCTCTTCCTTACCGCTGATAATTTGGATGTCCACCCCGGTCTGTTCCCTGATTCGCTTTTTGATCTTCGATCCGTTGCTGGATTCGCGCATGGCCGAGGTGGCGCAGGCGCGAAAATTCAGGGGGCGGTAGGCGTTGACCAGGGATTTGAACCCCTGAATCGTATTGAGCAGTCGCTCGGCGTTGTCCTTGGAGATTTTTTTGTGGATAAAGGCGTCCCTTCCCATGCGGATGGGCATGCGGATCAGGGAGATTTTCCGGAAATAGGGTCCGTTTTGTGTTTCAAACACTTCGGAAAGCAACAGGCGGACGGCGTTGGATCCGATGTCGATGGCTGCGAAGCGGTTGCTGGTCAACATGCGGGTCAAACCCTTTCGGTTGGAATGCCGATAGATTCACGTGGAAGGGAAGCAAAGCACATATGGACAGGTGCGGACAATATAAAATCAGGAGGCACCGCCGGGGATTGAACCCTTGCGAAAGGTCAAACGAATGGTTCCCGGCGGGTCCGGGAGTGGTACGGCAAAACGCTGCTGGAATCAGTTTATGGATTGCATGGCGCGATCCATTGGCTGTCCCGCCAGCACGGACGGATGCAATTCCCGGGCGGAGCCCCAGTGCTGCATGTACAGCCGATAGGCCATGTCCCGCGGACGTCGGGGGGTAACCGAATACCGCAGATAACCGATCAACCGCTTCAACTGGCGTGAATAGGTTTGGAAATCCGTCTTGCGTTCGGAGCGGTACGCCATGCGGTCGGCCCGGTTGGCTTCTTCCACGGCCAGGGAGAGCGCTTCCCAGGAGGTTTTATTTTTAACCGTTTCCACAAACTCATCGATTCTGCAGTTTTCGGAAATCATGCGAACTCCTTTGTATGGCAGCGATATTTTCTGGACTGGCAAAATGAATATTGAAACGATTTTTAGTCAACTCTAAGTTCGGTTAATGATCCATTTTTGGTAGTTACCCGCAAAATGTTAGGGAATTGTTAGGAAAGTCATTTTCCAATATTGAAAAACCTTCTTTTTTCACAACATTCTAATTTAATTGTATTTTTTCACAAAGATTTAAATATTTTATAAAATCATAGGGTTGTAGCTTGATTTAAGGGCGCTGCCCCATATGACGGCGGTCTATGAAGGGATGATATTTTTCGATTTTAAAAAACGGCGTTTTGCTAATCATTTGCTAACATTAACGTGAAAAAGTGATCATACGATATGCAGATGAAAGAATAAAATTGAATTACGGAGCCGTTTCAGCCAACATGGATTCTCTTTTCCCCATTGTTTTCCCCATAGCCGGATTGATTGTCCTTATCGGATCGGTCGCCTTCCTCAAATTGTTCGATCATCTTGCCGCCCAGAGCGTCAAACGCCTGCTTGATATGGCGGGTTCGGTTAAAAACAGATAAATAATCGAAAAAAAATTTACGTGTGGTCGTCCTGTTTCAAATTGTCCACAGAAAGCGTCTGTGCTATGAAAGCGATCCCGGTGATATTTTTAAAAGATAGAAAACGGGAGCGGCGCAATGGAACGGATGACGTCAAAAGCGAAGCGATGGATTGAACAGGAAAACAAAGACCCGAGAAGTGCCCGGTGGCAGGCCGCCATAGAAGAGATCATGACCCTTTTCATTCCGCGGTTGGAAAAGGGAAAGTTAACGCCTGTCAGCCCTCTGGAAGAGCAGGACCTCCCAATATTCAAGTCTGCACTGGCCAGCATAGACTTGAGTCCCGGGCTGTGGGCCGCCTTCCTACCCCCTTCTGCAGCCGCTCTGATCCTTCCCCCTGCCGATTCCATGGAAGAATTGGTAAGAATCGACAAAGATAAGCCGTCTTATAAAATCATCATCCAAAGACCAGGAAAAGAAAGCCGTATCCTGTGTGCGGAAATTTCAGAACATGCGCATCGAATCGGCATCGATATTTTCCAGGAAGGCGCTTTACTGGGCAGTTTCAACTACGAGACGGTTCAAATCTGCATGGAGGAGATGACAAAGGCAATCCGTGCCCATGCCTGGGAAAAGAATGAGTGGTCCAGGGAAGCCACCATCGCCTACACCGTGAACTGGTTTGAAAAGGTATTGTGTCTTGAACGGGCCGACGTAAACGTAGAGGAGAAACGTTCCTTTTTCCATTCCCCCACCCTGATCCGGACGAACCGTGTGGATGCGTTGTTTCGTCTCCTGACGGCAGTCCTGAACCTTCGTTTTCAAGCCGATCCGGAAAAATTCGCAGCTTCCCTGCCCGCAAAAACCGGAAACAGGGAAGACCGGATGTCAGCCTGCAGTTCCCTTGCGGAATCTTATCTTCTGGACCTGCTGAACATCGTCCGCTCCCTGGCTCTGCTTGATTTCAAAGAATTCACCGACCAGGAAGAGAAGCAATTCAAGACCGAATTCACCCGATCTGTCCGAAAGCTTTCATCGGACCTCGATAAATTGGCTTCGTAGTCCCGGTTGACCGTTTACAAAAAACAGTCACCGAGGACCCGCGTAGCCGGTGGTTAAGCCGGGAATCTGTGAACGCTTACCCGCATCTGCTTTGTTCTCTAATCAGTTTCTAATCTTCCGCTAATTTAAACCAAACCTTCGATGTGCGACAATACACCGGAAGCGATGCATGTTTTGCAGATCGCCCCACGGCAAAATTGTTTTGCGTTTTTAAAACATGGAGGGAGAGTTAACGGTGGATCGACTCGGTGAATTAATTGGAGCGTTGTCCGACGATGCGGTTGTTGCCAGAAGCGTTTGCGCCAAAACTGAAGGAACCTGCAAGCTTTGCGGCAGGCCAGCCACATTTTTCCGAACGCAATTTTCTAAACTGGAATACAACCTTTCCTCTATTTGTCAGGCCTGCCAGGATTACTACTTCCTGGGTGAAGAGTAGCCCCTGTCGTCGTCTTTTCAGGCTTTGATCAGCGCCTTGAAATCAATGGTATCTTCCGGCGGGTACTGCAGCCAATCCTTGATGCTGTCCCGGATACGGCGCACTGCAGCCAGCTTTTCGGCATCGGTGCCTTCTACCGTGGCCGGATCGGGGAAGGGCCAGTGCCAGCGTTTTGTCACCCCGGGGAAGAGTGGGCATTTGTTTTCCGAATCGTTGCAGACCGTGATGACATGATCGTAGAGTTTGCCGGCCTTGAACAGCTCGAAAACGCTTTGGGGTTTCTTGGCCCCAAGATAGAAGCCATCCTCGCGCATCACCTGAACCACCAGCGGGTTGACGCGGCCCGCCGGCTCCAGCCCGGCGCTTTCCATTTCAAAGTTGTCCCCGAACAATTCCCTCAGATAGGTCTCGGCGATCTGACTGCGACCACTGTTGTGCTGGCAGATGAACAGGATCCTCATTTTTTGGGTCATGGTAACCTCTGTCGATTCAAGTTGTCGATTCATTCTATTTTAGATGGAAATTGTTAGCATCGTGTTAGGCGATAGCAATAGAACCCATTATCTGTTTCCATGAGTATGCCATCTCTATCGTTCGATTTTTTAGCAACACCCTCCACGCTAATCGTATTTTAACAACCCTCCAATATTGCCTTAACACCCAAGGCATATTTCTCTACCAAACCGGTTGTCGTTTGATTCTATCCGGCTTCCAGTCCCGCCGCATCTTTCGGTTTCATCGAAAAACAATTTATTGAAGACTTTGAATTTGGGCATTCGCGGGGTTGTTTCCCGCAATGGGTTCAATTAAACTGAAGAAGGAGGAAAAAATGAGTAGAAGGGTATCGGTCTGGAAAATTTGTATCATGGCCCTCGCGGCCGCCTCTTTGTGCATGGGAACTGCCAGTGCAGGCTCAAAATGGAAAAATCAGTGGTCATGGGGGAATCACTGGGGAAATCATGGTGGCCATCAGTGCTCTTCCGGCCCCAAATACGTTTTCTATTTTATCGGTGACGGAATGGCCAGTCCGCAGATTCATGCCACCGAGGCCTATCTGGCCGCATTGACGGAGGACGACACGGTAGCCGGCGGCGTCAAGGCTAACAAGCTGATCATGAGCGAGTTCCCCGTCCAGGGCATGCAGATGAGCTTCGCCAACAACCGTTTCATCACCGGATCGGCGGCTGCCGGAACGGCCCTGGCCTGCGGCAAGAAAACCAACATCGGCGTCATCTCCATGGATCCGGACGCTACGGAGAACTACACCAGTTTGGCCGAGGCGGCCAAAGCCAGGGGAATGAAGGTGGGCATCGTTTCCAGCGTCTCCATCGACCACGCCACCCCGGCCGTTTTTTATGCCCATGAAGCCAGCCGCAACAACTACGAACAGATCGGCGAATGGCTGCTGAACAGCGATTTCGATTATTTCGGCGGCGGCGGTTTCCGAGTCAACAAATACAGCAGCGATACGTATGACGATCTTTCCAACGACGAACGCTATGCCTTGGTTGAAACTACTGCTGTGAAAAATGGCTTCACATTCGCCAACACCCGCGAGGAATTCGATGCCTTGAACCGTCGCACCGGCCGGGCCATTGCCGTCAATCCCGATTTGGACAGTTCCAATGCCATTCCTTATGCCCTGAACCGCATGGCTGCCGATGGCCCCGGAGAAGACTATGAAGACTCCATCAGCCTGGCAGAGTTCACCGAAAAAGGCATCGAACTGATGCAAAAGAACCGCTGCGGGTTTTTCATGATGGTGGAAGGCGGCAAGATCGACTGGGCCTGCCATGCCAACGACGCCCGGGCCGCCATCGAAGACACCATCGCCTTTGACGATGCCATCGGCGTAGCCGTGGCTTTTGCCAAAAAACATCCTTCCGATACTCTCATCGTCGTCACCGGCGACCACGAGTGCGGTGGCATGACTCTGGGTTTTGCCGGCACGGTCTATGAAACCTACTACGAAAAAATGGCCGCTCAGACTATTGCTTACGACGATTTCGGTCTTAAAACACTGGCCAACTATGTCGCTGCCCATCAGCCGCTGCCGGAGGATATCGATGGTGACATGTGGCAGATCATCCTGGCTACCTACGGTATGGATGGCGCCGGTCTGACCCCCGATTCTGAAGACGACCTCACCGAGTATGAGATCAGCCTGCTGGAAGATGCCTTCGATAAAACCATGAGTGATGAAAACGAGAACACCGGTGAGGAGAACGACCTTCTTTACGGTACCTACGATCCCCTGTCCGTCACCCTGACCCATCTGCTCAACCGCAAATCCGGTCTGGCCTGGACCTCATACTCCCACACGGCCGTGCCGGTGCCGGTGCTGGCCATGGGTGCCGGATCAGAAATCTTCGACGGCTATTACGACAACACCGATGTGGCAAAGAAGATCGCCAAAATCATGAAGGTAAGGATTGGCGACTGATTCTTGTTGCTGCGATAAACAGATCCTAATCCCGACGTGGGTAAAAAGCGGCTTGCTTTTTACCCACGTTTTTATTTAGACCCTTCCTTCCGTATGTCGTTTTTCTTTAAACACATAAGAATTCCAATGGAAAAGGGCGGCGTTAGACTGCCCTGTGGACACCTATGCTGAAAAATAACATCGTTTCCCTTTTTTTTGTATTTTGTTGCGTATTTTTATCTTTTCTGCCGACCGGTTTCGAAGGCAGCAGAGCTAAGGATGCGTATCTGGTAAAAGCGGTCGTGCTTTCCGTGGACAATGCCGACTTGCGTCAGAACCTGATCGTGCGCACCGGCACGCAGGATGTCCAGGTGGAAATTGTGCAGGGTCCCCACAAGGGGCAGCGGACCCGCGTCGTGAATCCATTGGCAGGGAAAATGGAGTTCGACGAGATTTATGTCACGGGAGACACCATCCTGGTGGAGTACAAAATCCATGACGGTAAAATCCACATGGCTTTCACTCGCGGGTATTACCGGCTCAACCATGAACTTTTTTTAATTGCCCTGTTTGGCATCTTCATTGTCGCCGTTGCCGGGTTTACAGGCCTCAAGGCGCTGCTGTCCTTCCTTTTCGCGGCGCTCATGATTTGGAAGGTGCTGATTCCGCTTTTCCTCAAAGATTTCAGCCCTATACCGATTTCACTGGCCGTCGTGGCTGCCTTGACGGCCTCGGTCAGTTTTCTCGTTGGCGGATGGACCCGCAAAGGGTTGACCGCTTTTGTAGGTTCTTTCGCCGGCCTGGTGCTGGCCTGTATCCTGGCCAAGCTATTCGCCCCGGGGTTTCACCTTAACGGCGCAGTCAGGCCCTATGCCGAAAACCTGCTTTACGCCGGCTTTCCGCATCTGGATCTGACGGAAATTTTTCTGGCCGGAATTTTCCTTTCCTGCTCCGGTGCGGTCATGGACCTGTCCATGGACATTGCCGCATCCATCGACGAGGTCAAAAGCAAAAAGCCGGAAATCGGATTCGGTGAACTCTTCGGCTCCGGCATGGCCGTGGGGCGCTCCGTGATCGGCACCATGACCACTACGCTGCTGTTGGCCTATTCGGGAGGGTACACGGCCATGCTGATGAATTTCATGGGGCAGGGGTGGAAAGTTCAGCAGATTCTCAACGTCAATTTCGTGGCGTCGGAGATTCTCAATGTTTTCGTGGGCAGCTTCGGGTTGGTAGCTGTGGCGCCGCTCACGGCCATCGCCGGGGCAGTGATGTACAGCCGGAAAAATCTATAAATAAAGAAAATATTCCTTGAAAATCAGCAAAAAAGGCAGGGCCCGTCCGGACCCTGCCTTTTGGATAGAAGTAGAAGAAAGCCGCTGCTATTTCCAGAAAAAATAGCGATGATGCCCGCCCCGGCAATGGGGCCAGCGCTTTTTCACGTCAATTTTGTAAACGGTCGTGGTGCCGCTGACCTCGTTGGTCACTGCCAGCAGGTTGTCGCCGGTGGGGCTTTTACGGGCAGGAATGAAGGTCAACCCCTCGGGCGCCAGGTCGCCGGCGGTGCCTGCCTCGGCATCACCGCTGAAATCACGGTTGTTGATGTACTGGACAAATTCAGGGTCGCGGGGATCAGTGATGTCGTAGACCATGATGCCGCCGACGCGCTCGAGGCCAAGGAACAGGTAGGTCCGGCCGTCGATCTCGCCCAGGGTCAGACCCTCGGGCTCGGGACCCTTGTCGTCGCTGCGGTTGTCGAAGGAGTCGTTCTCGTCGTTGGTGCTGTTGAAGTTGAAGGGCAGAGCCGCGGCAGTTAGCTGTTCTAGTTGGTCGCCGCTGTCGAATACCAGGCGCAGGCCTTTTTTAGTTGGGGTGAAGATGCTGAAAGACCGGGCGCCGAAGGAGTAGCGTTCGTCATAGTCGCCGTCCCCATCCAGGTCGCCCTGGGCGGTGGTGACGGTCAGGCGCCCTAATACTTCATTTTCCTGAAGCGTCTCGGCATCGGGAAACATGTCCGGATCCAGATCCAGATTTTTCACCCGTTCTTCTTCGGCAAAGGTATCGTAATCGCGGGCATCGCCCTCATTGGCCGTCACCCGGTACCGGCGGCATCGGCTGCCTTAGGCTGCAATGGCATCCGGCTGAAACATGCCGAATACACCGTTATAATTGGCAATGTTGATAACATCGTCCTTGTTTGAGGCGTCGATACCGTTTCCGGTCATGCCGTGGTCCTTGACGCCCAGGGGCAGGATGTCCACGATGCGCCCGCTGTAAATGTTCAGAACGGCTACGGCATTATTCTCCTGGAGGGTCACCCAGGCTTGGGAAGAGTCATCGGCTACGGCAATGTACTCTGGCTCCAGGTCCTGAGCCACGGTGGCATTTGGGCCGAAGATGCGCACGCCGTCGGTCACCAGCTTGTCTTTGCATTTGTTGAATTTCTCGAAGCCGGCGGTTTTGACCCGGGCCCGCCAAACACCGCGGGAGATGTCGATGATGGAAACCGAGCCCTCAGGGTCCACGGTGTAGTCGTCGTTGGGCTCGCCTTCATTGGCCACCAGGACCTTGCGGCCGTCGGGGGTGAAGGTCAGCATGTCCGGCAGGGCGCCGACCGTGATCTGGTTGAGAAAATGGCCGTCGGTATCAAAGAAGGCAACCGTGCCAGAATCCTGCTTGACGTCCGCCTCCACGGCCACGGCTACGATGCGGCCATTCACGGCCACGCTGTTGACTCCGCCTCCGTATGGTGACAGGTCGATGGTGAACGCCTTAATCGGTTCGACCGGGTTGGTGATGTCCAGCGCATCGACAGTGTTCTCATTGGCGTTGGAGACGAACAGGCGTCGGGTTTTGGGATCGAAGGCCACAATTTCGGCGGCGCCTTCGTCAAACACGTTGCTGGCATAGGTGCCCAGCACGCTCAGCTCTACCTTGGGATCGAGGGAGATTAGGGCGCGGTTGTCCGTGGGAGCAAGGTCGGTCCACAGGGCGTAGAGCATCTGCCCCAGATATTGGGTGGTAGCATCCGTACTGCTCAAAAATCCGTTGATCAGGTTTAATGTTTCGTCGTCCGCCTGCTCGTCGCCGGCGTAATGGGCGACGAAGGCTTTGGCCACATAGGGCGCCAGGTCGCCGGCAGTAGCTGCATCCAGCCCGTATTGATAAACCAGCGAATACTGGGCGATACCCAATAGCCCTTCATACAGAAAAGCCTGGGCGTACTCCTGAAAGTCCTCCCCACCGGTGTAAGATGCTTCGATCTCGGTGATATAGCGGGTTTCCACCTGGGCAGCATTATCGCCATGCAGCGTGACGATGCGATAGGGGCAGGGGGCCGTTACCAGGCTACCGGTTTCGATATCGTAGAGTTTTGCGTTTTCAAATTCTTTTTCAGTGATGTCGTTGGCGTGGTAGTGTCCGGTGAAGGCCAAATTCAGTCCGGCGTCGGCCAGGGCTTCGGAGACGTTTTCCCAGTCGTCGATGACATATTCGGGGAATGATAGAGGATCGGCCTGGCCGGTGTAGTGCTCCACCAGTCCATGATGCTGAAATTGAAAACCATCCGGCGCTTGGACGCGCGGTCGTCACATTGTAACCATGCATGTTTTTATGAATACGGATGAAGCTGGTCGTAACGGTTCGTCCTTTCGGAAGGCATGATGCCGGGGAACTGTTTGATTGTTATCAGCGAAGGAGGGATGACATTTTATTGTAAAACGAATCAACGGCCGATGAGAGTCATCAATTACCCGTCTTCTCTTCGCCCCCCTCTTTTGACATAATGGGTGTGGTTAACGCCATAAAAGATAGCATCGCCGTAAGTAGAAACCATAGATTTACAGCTTCCACAATATTTGCGTGGCACACCCCGGCCGGTCCATAGCATGTACACGCTGTGATCTGCAGCGCACTTCGGGCAAATACAGCGAACGAACCGTTTATCATGCTTAAATTGTAGACGATCCTCTTCGTTAAGCCATTTATTGTTCAGCCATTGATCCGAAGACTCCAAACTGAGACTCTCAACTTCTAAATCCATTTTCCATTCCTTCTTAATGGCGGATTAGCTGTTTACGAAATTATAGAAAGATCGGTTCTTATGGGAGGATCCATTGGAAAGATTTATGGGATTGGTTGGGGACTATCCGGCAACAGCCACCTTATTCGCATTGAGCGTCCCGAACATTTTCCAGGTTTCGTCGAAGGCGGCCTCGAAAGACCGGTTTTGCATGTATTTGCGTGCTTCCTGGCCCATGGCCGAGCGCCGTTCGTGATCGGAGATCACTGATCGCACGGCGTCGAGAATCGCCTGTTCGCTGTCCGCCTCTACAATCAACCCGGTTTTGCCCGGCAGGATGTTCTCCATGGGGCCGCCCTGATCGGTAACGATAACCGGGATACCCGAGGCCTGGGCTTCCAGGACGACGTTGCCGAAGGTGTCCGTGGTGCTGGGGAAAACGAATAGATCGCTGGAGGCATAGGCTTCGGCCAGATCCTCGCCTTCCAGGCGGCCCGTAAAAATACAGGGCAGATCGGCCATGTACGACTGCATCTCCTCCAAGTAGGGACCCTCGCCGACGATGGTGAGCACCACATTCCGACTGTTCCGAGCCAGCTTCCGATAGGCCTGGGCCAGCAGGTGGAGGTTTTTCTCCTTGGAAACCCGCCCCACATAGAGCAGTTTGACCTGCTGTTCGCTGCAGTTCCACTTTCCGAAAAAGCCGTTGCGTTTTGACGGATTGAAGCGATGGATATCGATGCCGCGGGGGTAAATTTTTATTTTATCGGCGCTGATGCCTTTATCCACCAGTTCGTCCTTGGTGCTTTTGGACGGCGCATAGATCAGATCCAACTGATCATAATACCAGAGAACGAACTTCCAGGCCAGCTCTTCCATGAAGGCGCTGCCCGTGAGAATTTGAACATACTGGGGAATGGCCGTATGATAGGTCCCGGAGATCGGCACCCGCAAAAAGCGGGCGACGGCCAGGGCCGCCAACCCGATGGGTCCCGGCGTGGCCGTGTGGATGTGATTGAATCCTTCCCGGTGGCAGTAGTCGAGCATTTCAAGCAGCGGCGGGTAGAAGATTTTCTGCTGTTCGTATTCCGGCAGGTCGTAGGTGCCGATGGGTGCGAAATTCTTGACCCCTTTCCGAGGCGGCCGGTTTTCGTCGTCGCAGGTGATCAGGGTGTAGTGGTGGTTGGCGGCGGTGGCCAGATGAACTTGCTGCTGCAGAGTCAGGGCCACGCCGTTGATTTCGTAGAATGTGTCCGTGAAATGGGCCACGTGGGTGTCATCAACCAAGTTGATACCGGCAGGCGCCTTTTGGATACCGAACGCCTCACGAATCTGAATGCCCAGGTCGCGCCCCATGGTGAACTGGGAAAAAGCCACGAAATAAGGTGCCAACAGGGTGTACAGACCGCCCGCCGAGCCGATGGATTGGAAGATATTGAACACATTGGCGCCGGAGAGGTGGTCCAACAGGTGGTTGCCGAAATGGACCGTTACACGGTTGGAAAGCGTATCGACAAAAGAGAACCAATGATCTTCGGGCGCCTGCTCATTCTCTTTGCCGGGGTCCGCCAGATAGGGATTCTCTTCGATCAGTTTCTGGGTTTCATGGCGCAAAAGTGTGGCCAGCGAATCCGATAACGGATGCTTGACCCGTTTGCGCTTGTGGGCACGGAAGAAGAAATAGACCCGCGAAAGCATACCGGGCTGGGTTTCGTTTTCCATGGTCAGCGACCGGTCCAGAAAGCGGACCAGCGGATCTTTGCCGGCATAGCGTCCGAGATTGAATTTATGGCGGAAAAACTGCCAGGCAATGCCGTAGAGGTTGTGGGCCATGGTCTGGGGAGTGGGGGCATCGGCGTGAACGACCGCCGGGTTGGCCCGCATGGCGGCAAGAGAGACCGATGTGTCGTGGCTTCCTATAAATTCGGTGTAGGTCCTGGCGATGTTCAGGGAACTGTGGTCATCCGATCCGCCGAAAAGGCGTTTCTGATGAGGATTCTCAAACGCCGGTTCAATGCCGTGTTTGTCCGCCAGGCGCTCTATGTCTTTCGGGGTGAGGTTGTTGAGAACAGTTCTGATCGTCTGATTTTCGCGACTGTTACGGGCGCCGTTCAACTCGAAGTTCCGGAAAAGCAGGAGCAGTTGTTCGAAGTGCTCGAGGGTCATCCGGTCGTTGACCGCATACAGGGGATGGGCGATGATGTTGAAGATGTTCTCCCGGCGAAAATAGGCCGTGAGATCGTAGATGCTGGGCCGCAGCTTCTGGATCTCCTCATGCTGGTCCTCAGTGATATCCAGGGCCAGCACATGCAACTTGCAGCCGTCTTCGGGAAAATAACTGGTCACTTCCTCGCTGACGAAGGTTCCCGGCAGATGGGCGATTTCCAGGGCTCCGCCGATGCTGTTGTGGTCGGTGATGGTCACATGAGTCATGCCCCGCCGTTTGGCAATGTCATACAATTGCAGCGGTTCGGTGAAACTCTCGGGGGTGCCGATTTTTTTCAGGATCCACTGGGATGGTCGTTTGGAATACTTGGAATGCACATGGAGATCGATCCGCATCGCGTTTCCTTTCTTTTTCTTCGTTCCCCGGTCAAGGACTGCTTTTATCTCATTCGACAACGTGCAAAAATTCCTTTTCTTCTGAATAGGACTACTTTTTTGGCTGCCTTATGCTCACCGGTTTATTAAAAAAAGATTAAGGAAAAGATAGATTATGGTTAAATTGGTTCAAACGGTAGGGCGGATGGTCGATGGCATTTATTCCTCTTCTAAGAAAGCGACCATTGTTTCCCTGGCGTTAGCAAAACGTTTGTTTTCGGTTACGATTTTTTAACCAATTTCTAATCGCCCGGTAACATAAGGCTAATTCATTGCTTTTAATTTATGGCCAACGAAACTATCGGACTGCCCTAATCCGAAACGGAAGCAAATAGGGTCGCAACGTTCAGAAGGAGATTTTACCGCTCCACGAGGAAATGATTATGCCCGATCAAGCCATCAACATCATTGTGTTGTTCGGTTCCATTGCCTGCATCGTATCGAGTGTTCTCTTTACTTTTTTTTGATCCCTGTTTAACGGATCAAGGGAGAACACGGAAGGTGATATGGTAGAATTCGCGCCTCGAACGGACCTTCTCCGGAAACAGCCCGGCAACACGCCCCGCCCTGAACCGGCTGCCAAGGCGGCCAATTTGTTCCGAACGATTCATATCCTCGGCATCGAAACCGTCACTGCGGACGGCCTTGCGCGCACCCTGCCGTTTACTCCGACCGACACCACCGCAGGATCGGAAAACGAATATCAGACAGCCGTGTCCGGCAGCCGCAGCCAGGTGGATCTGGCCCGTGAAATCGAAGACTCTGGATTTTTCAGGAATCTCAAGAAGCGGACCCTGCGTGGGGATGCGCCCCGTTCAAGCCTGACGGCCCTGGAACGCTTTCTGGAAGCCAACGAAGAGGGCGTGTGGGAAAATAGCTGGGTACGGCTGCCCGTGGATACCCTCACCCCTTTTGCACGGTCGATCCTGGAGATCGATCTGCGATCCGACAAAGGCTGTGCCAAAAGTCCCCGGCGCGGCGATGCCTGCCGGTTTCATCTTTGCGAGAACGGTCAGGAAATCCTGCGAATCCCCATCAGTTACCTGCTCAAACTGGCGCTGGCCGATGCTGTCGGGGAAGGTTGCCCGCATCCGACCATACAGGCGGCCGGTCGCAGCGCCATGGACCATTTTCTCTCGGACAACACCTCTCCGGAGACCTTTTCCTTTCATCCGGTCGGTCTGACCCAGGATTCGGGTCCGGGAAAGGCCGTCGCCCGGGAGACGGCACTTCGTTTCATGCTTTCCCAGCTTCTCATCCAGTACGCCAACCGGCAGTTCGGCCTGACGGAAAGCGGACAGAAAGCCGAACTCTATTTCGCTCCCCATCCACCAATCCGGCAGAAGCGTCTGAACAACCTGATTTCAGACAGCTTTTACCGTGCGCTGTTCATGAGTCCCTGCCTTTCCGGCTGGAATGACGGGGAAGCCAAACACCGGTATATGCACCTGTGCCACGAGGTGCTTTCGCGCAGCCAGCTCAATGCGGTCCGCAAACTGCGCGAGGCGGGCATCGTGGCCAACAATCTGGTGGTGCTGCCCAACACCTCCAACATCTCCCTGGCCAACAACGGCACCCACATCAGCCTGGGAAGCCGCAAGCTCACCCGAATGTTGAAAGACCCTGATTCGGGTTTCGGTCCCCAGGAAGAGAAACATTACGGCGATCTGGCCATCAAAATTGTGGAGCATTTTCTGCCGCTTTTCGTGGGCACCTATTCGGCGGCGCCGTACCGGATCGATTTCATGGACTTTCATCCGGAGCGCGTGCTGGGTTTTCTGCCCCACGAAATGGACTTCACCCACTTGCGGATGTTCTGGAGGCGATGGAAGAAAAAGGCCAGCCTGAAGATCCTGGGACGCAGCATCACTCCCTTCGGGCCGGAATGGCTGGACCGCAGTCTGGCGCGCTGTTTTCGGCTCAAGGGCGATCATGTCCCGGATTTCAGGCTCATCGATTATCTGGTGGCCCTGATGGCCACCGACGAAAGCCCCGCACTGGACGGCTGTTTGGGAAACGATCTGCGCCTGAAACAGGACCTGGGAGACATGGGCGTATTCGATCCCTGCATGCCGCTGTACATGCTATATCGGGCCCGCTGTTTCAAAACCATGGGCTTCACCGGTTTCGAAGGGCGTCATTACAGCCTTTTTGAGAACCTGACCCGCGACATGGGGCATGCCGCCAACCTGCAGATGCTGGTGACGGCCCTGGCGTACAAATATATTTTCACCGGGCAGATTTCCCACGGCGACATTCCTGACTCCCCCTTTGTCGAAAGCGAACGCCGGCAGATCTTTTTCGGAGCAGCCGTAGGTATCCCGACCTTTTATGTCCGCTCGGACACGCCCAACCGGCTTTTGGCCCGCATGGCCAAACGAACGCCCAACATCCGCGCCAGCCGTCGTTACGGAGGCTACACCCGTGTGCGGGCCGTGGATTTCAAAAAGACCCTTGTCGCCATATTAAGAGAAGATGCCCCGGAACTGGTCGAGATGGGTGATTTCGGGCAGACGTTGGGTGACCTGGACCTGCGAATCGAAAACCCGGGCCATCACGCGGCGGCCGATCGATTGACCCGCCGCATCTGCGACCGGGCCGGAGCCAAATCATCAACCGACCTGAGTGCGGATGAATTCAATGCAGCGGCGGAATCTTTCTACCGCAAGAAGTTGAAAACGGAACAGCTCGAAGAATCCCTGGATGTGTGGTGCGATCAGGTCGGCCGGCTGGACGGTCTTTCCTCCTGGCGCAGCGGTACCTACAACCAGGCCCTGTTCTCCATTCTCAAAGGCAGGGACGCCGCATCCTTCGTCAATGCACTCCGGCCGGCCCTTTTGTCCGAAGAGCTGTCGGTTCAGGCCATCACCCGACTGATTCACCTGCTGCTGCTGACGTTGACCCAAATGAAAACGCAAGAGGCAGCCGCTTGCCCGGAGGGCTGAGATTCGTGACCCATTTGCCAGGCAGACACCAGTATGTCGATCGGGATTCCGCCCGGGTGGTAACGGAGCGGTTGATCGCCGATTCACTGATCAACCAGCTCTATGCGCGTTCGCGGGAAGATTCATCGCTGCTTTTCAAGGCGGTGACATCCCTGCGCATGTCTGCCGTTCTCGGTTTTCTCAATTTCGACCTGCCCCTGCCCGGCCGGCAGCGGGGGATTCGCAGCCGGATTCGGGCCATGGGCATCGACGTCGACGAATGCCTGGCGGAACCGGAAAGCCTGAACACGCCTCGTAAACTCTTCGAACGCCAAATCCGTTACTGGCAATGCAGGCCCATGCCCACGGCGGTTGACCGCATCGTTTCACCGGCCGACGCCCGGATGATCGCAGGCTCTTTTGACCGGCACAGCAGCCTGTTTCTCAAGGAGAAATTTTTCTCTTTCCCCGAACTGCTCGGTGAAGACAAACCGCAATGGCTGCGGACCTTCGATGGCGGCGATTTTGCCATTTTCAGGCTGACACCCGACAAATACCATTACAACCATCTGCCCGTATCCGGACAGGTAGCGGATATCTACGAAATTTCGGGGCGCTGCCACTCCTGCAATCCCGGTGCGGTGGTTTCTCAAGTTACTCCTTATTCCAAGAACCGGCGAGTGGTCACCATCATCGATACGGATGTTCCCGGCGGTACGGGAGTAGGACTGGTCGCCATGATCGAGATCGTGGCCATGATGATCGGCGACATCGTGCAGTGCTACAGCACCCGTGGTTATGACGATCCTCTGGACATCGGTACCGGCATGTTTCTGGAACGAGGCTGCCCCAAGAGCCTCTATCGGCCGGGGAGCAGCGTCGACGTGCTGATTTTTCAGCCCCACCGTGTGGTGTTTTCCGAAGACATTCTGGCCAATATGCGGCGGCAGGATGTGACCAGCCGGTTTACGCGGCACTTTCGTTCTCCTCTGGTGGAGACGGATGTTAGGGTTAGATCGGAGGTGGGGAAAAAGAGAAATAGAGCGCTTCCGTAAAAAGGCCGATATCTGCGTTACGCTTCGTCCTTCGTCTCTGTGGAGTATTGTTTATACGCCTCGTTCCTCAGGACTCGCAAGCCTTGATCTCGACCTTTTTACAAAGTTGTCTGGTGGACGGTTGAACTGAGGTCACCACATTTTTTACCTTTATCGCGGTTGAATCTTTAATAGGAGTCTGACCCATGCACAACTGGCTGTTTGTTCTCTTCATGACTCTTTTTCTCGTTCCGCTTTTCATCTGGGGCTTTTCCACCCTACAGCGGGAGCGTTGGCAGATCCTTTGTACCGTTCCCGTCAGAAAAATGGCCGATGGTTCCTGGCAAGGCCAGAATCTGACCTACTACGGCCTGTTCAACGCCCTGGCATTGTGCGCCGCCGTTGCCCTGGTGCTGATCCTTACCGGTGCCGCCGGTGTACCTGTTATGGTTTTTGCTGCCATCACCTGCGCGATTTTAGGGATCTGCCTGCCGGCTTCAAGCGTTATTGCCCGCTGGGTAGAGAAAAAGCCCAGCACCTTCAGTGTGGGAGCGGCTTCGTTTTTGGGCATCGTTCTGGGTCCCTGGCTGGTGGTGCCGCTGGAAATGATCGCCCGGCGTTTCACCGGGACCGGGTTCGATCCCATGGCCGTTTTGTCGGCGATGATAGTGGCCTATGCTCTTGGAGAAGGCATCGGCAGGCTGGCCTGTATCAGTTTCGGGTGCTGCTACGGCAAACCCATGGACCAAATGCCGCAAGCGGTTCAGCGCTATCTTTCGTGGGCTGCGTTCACCTATACCGGCTGCACCAAGAAGATCGCTTACGCCCATCACCTGGAAGGACAGAAGATTTTCGCGGTTCCGGCCGTTACGGCGGTACTGTACAGCGCCAGTGCACTGGCCGGTACCCTGCTTTACCTTTCCGGCAGCTATGCATGGGCCTTTTTTCTTTGCCTGTTCGTTACCCAGATCTGGCGTTTTTTCTCCGAATTTCTAAGGGCCGACTATCGCGGGGATCGTAAGATCAGCGTATACCAGATCATGAGTCTGTCGACCGTCCCTTACGGTTTGTTGCTGCCGTTTTTCTTCCCGGCCGCAGGTCCTGCCGGAGACATTGCAGCAGGGCTCCGACAGTTCTGGAATCCCGCGACGATCCTCTCTCTCCAGACGATCGGGATCATCATGTTCCTGAGAACCGGCCGGAGCCAGGTGACCGGATCGGGGGTATCTTTTTTTGTGAAAGAAGATCGGATCTGAACGGTCGCGAGCATCGATATCCATGGCCCACCAATCCTTGTCGAAATACGTCCGCCGAATTTACGACCGCTTCATCAAGCTGAAGGAGGCGCCGCAGGAAATTGCCCTCGGATTCGCCCTGGGGCTCATGATCGGCATGACGCCTTTTCTCGGGGCCCATTTCGCTGCCTGCATCGCGCTGGCGTCTATACTGGGGTGGAGCAAAATCGCTGCCATGGTGGGCGTGAACATCACCAATGTGTTCACGGCGCCGTTGATCTATCCGGTCAACTACTGGGTGGGTGCCAGGTTGGTGGGAGTTTCCAATGGGGTCCGGTGGCCGGCGGCATTCACGGCCGAAGAGATGATCAACCTGATCAAGCAGTCGCCCCTGGTCCTGGTCGACCTGTGTGCCGGAGGGTTGATTCTCGGACTTCCCCTGGCCTTTGCGGGATATATGGTGGCGCTGCGGGCGGTCCGATTGTACCGCAGGCGCCGTTCACCAGATTCTAATGGGTCAGAATTTTGCTGATGAACTGCGCCGCGCGGTCGGTTTGCGGGCTGTCGAAAAAATCATGGGGGTTGCCGGTTTCTACAAGGCTGCCATCATCCATGAAAATCACCCGGTGGGCCACCTGGCGGGCAAATCCCATTTCGTGGGTCACCACGCACATGGTCATGCCTTCGCTAGTCAGTTTGACCATGACGTCCAACACCTCGCCGATCATTTCGGGATCCAGGGCGCTGGTGGGTTCGTCAAAGAGCATGATTTTGGGGGCCATGGCCAGCCCACGGGCGATGGCCACGCGCTGCTGCTGGCCACCGGACAACTGGCTGGGGTAAGAATCGGCCTTGTCTGCAAGGCCCACGCGGGCCAGCTTCTCGCGGCCCAGTTCTTCGGCAGCAGCGCGTTTCAGCTTTCGGACGTTGATCGGCGCCAGGACGACGTTCTGCAGGGCGGTCATGTGGGGGTAGAGGTGGAACTGCTGAAAGACGAATCCGATTTCGGCGCGCAGTTTGGTCAGATTGGTGGAATGATCGTGAAGCGGCGTGCCGTCCACGAACAGCTCCCCTTTCTGGAATTTCTCCAAACGGTTGATGCAGCGGATCAGGGTGGACTTGCCCGAGCCGCTGGGGCCGCAGATCACCACCACTTCTCCGGCAGCGACATTTAAATCGATATCCTTGAGGACATGCAGCTTGCCGAACCACTTGTTGACGCCTTTGAATTGAATCATAACATGACTTTCTGGGTGGCCATCTTCTCCTCGAGTCGGTTGGAAAGCCGGATCAGCGGGTAGGAGATGACAAAATAGAGAATACCCACCAGCGAAAAGACCATCAGCCCTTCAGGGATACGCACCACGGTGACCCAACCTACGCGGGTCAACTCCACCACGCCGATCACCGATACTACCGACGAGTCCTTGATCAGAAGCACATACTGGCCCACCAGCGGCGGAAGGATGGTCTGCATGCTCTGAGGGACGATGACATGGCGCAGTTGCTGAAACAGGGTCAAACCCGACGAGGTGGCTGCTTCCCATTGCCCTCTGGGGACGGCTTTGATTCCTCCGGCCACGATCTCGCAGATGAACGCCGTGCCTAAATTGGTCAACGCGAGAATTGCAGCCGGGAATGCATCCAACTGGATACCCCATTCCGGCAGGATGAAAAAGACGATAAAAATCTGAACCACGAAGGGCGTACCCCGGATCAAGGCCACGTAAGCGCCGATCAATCCCACCAGAATCTTGTTGTTCGAGGTTCGCAGGATGCCCAGTACAAGACCGCAAATCGTTCCCAGCACCAGGCTGATGCCCGACACCGCCACGGTCATCCACAGCCCCTTGAGAAAAAACGGCAGGATTTCGATCAGCCGCTGGAAGTAAAAGAGCATCATGGTCAGTAGGCCTCCCTGAAGATGAGCTTTTTCTGCGACCAGTCGGCCAGGGGTTTGAGTACGAAGTAGATGCACAGGTAAAAGAAGGCCACGGTGAAAAAAGCCTCGGTGGGCATAAATCGCTCGGAGGTGAGCGTTTGCCCGCAGCGCGTCAATTCCATGACCGAGATCAAAGAGAGCAGGGCGGTGTCCTTGACCAGAACGATGGCCTGCCCCAGCAAGGGCGGCACGGTGATCCCCAGGGCCTGGGGCAGGACGATAAAGCGCATGCGTTGGAAGTAGTTGAGGCCGGAGGATACGCCCGCTTCGATCTGGCCGTTGGGCACCGAGGTAATGCCGGCCCGTACGATTTCGGCAATGTAGGCGCCGCTGTTGAGCATCAGGGCCAGGATGCCCGTCTGGATCTCCGGTACCCGCAATCCAAGGGTCGGCAGTCCGAAATAGAAAAAGTAGATCTGGACCAGGAGCGGCGTCGAACGGATGGATTCGATGTAGACGATGGAAAGGCCCCGAAGCAGCCGCCAGGGAGAAAGCCGGCAGGCGCAGGCGATAATGCCGGCGATGAGGGCCAGGAAGATCGAGACAATGGAGATCAGAAAGGTGTTGCGCAGCCCCTCCAGAAAAAACGGCATGTACTCCCAAATGATGCGGAAATTGAAGCCTTCGAGCATAGCCGAGCCTTAATTGAGGGATTCGCAAAAAGTCGAGTTGGTTCCATGGATGTCATCCCCGCGTAGGCGGGGATCCAGTTTCTTCATATCGTTATGGATTCCCGCCTTCGCGGGAATGACATGTCGAGCGACTTTTTGTGAATCTGCCAAAATCGCATTCACAATTTTGGGGAGAGAAGAAGCCTATACGCTTCTTCTCTCCGAAGCTTCTATTAGTGGTCTTTCTTCCAGTCGGTGGACTCCATCCAGTACTTGACGTTTTTATCGTAGCTGCCGTCGCTGCGGGCAAATTTGAAATAGAGATTGATCCATTGCCACAGGTTCACCGACTCGTGGCGCACGGCAAAGGCCAGGGGATCCTTGCCCTGCCCCAGGCGTTCGGGGAGAACCCTGACGGAGTTGGGCGGAAAATCCGGTAGAACGGTCAGCACGGCCAGGTCGTCATTGACGCCGGCATCCACATGGCCGGCCAGCAGGGCCTGGACGATCATGCGGCCGCCGCCCTTGTAGGTCTTAATCTTGGCTTTGGGCAGGTATTTTTTGGCGATGGTCTCTCCGGTAGAACCCAGGAGAACACCCACGGTCACGTCCGGGTTGTTGGCATCTTCCGGTTTCTGGAAAGAGGCGCCGGTGGTGGTGAAGACACAGGGCTGTACATAGTACCACGGATCGCAGAAAGTAATCTTGAGGTGGCGCTTGAGGGTGGGGGTCATGTCCGCTGCCAGGATATCGGCCTTTCCGGAGAGCAGTGCGGGAATCAGACCATCCCAGTCGAAATCCAAAATCTTGAGCTTGACGCCCATGCGGTCGGCCATGTCCTGGGCAAAGTCCACCATGGAGCCGGCAGGCTTGCCGTCCTTGTCCACGAAAGCATAGGGCGCCGCGCCGGACTGCACGGCCACCCGCAGTTCTCCGCGCTTGACGATGTCGGTAAGGGTGCCGGCCATTGCGGTTCCCGCGGCCACCATCATCAGAGCCAGCAGTACTGCCAAAATCCTTGTCTTCATGTTCTCCTCCTTGTTTGAAATGGTTCTGTCCTATTCCTTCTCAATGGAATCCATGAATCCCGGTTCGCTTGGATTCCGGTGAGACGGTTCTGCTTCAGCAAGAGGCCCTTTCGGCTGCATTCCAGAAAGGCAGGCCTTTCCGGGTCGGTGTCATTCCAGGACGCGCTCCTCTTCCTCGACATCGATTCCACGGTCGCGCAGGGCTTTGGTAAATGCCGGGTAGGGAATATGCTTCATTGGCGACAGCACACCCGAATCCCGGATTTCGCCGGCGGCAATCATCCGGGCCACGATGCTGGCCGGGCAGCTCACACCCTTGGCCATGGCCATGATGCCGGTATCCAGGTCCCGTTCGATGAGCAGACGGCTGACCAGGCGGACCCGCCGGCCGCCCTTGATGCCTTCGAAGACATTGAGCATGACTACCAGGTCCTTTTCGTTGCGCTTGTACTGCAATTGGGGGCCTAGCAGTTTGTTCATCATCTGGTAAGGGGAGACCGCGCAGGGAAGGCCGGGTACCGGATCTTCACTCAAAAAACCAAGTTTTTTCAAAGGATGCCACAGGGCGCTCCAGCCGGGCCAGCGCAGCGAATAGCGGCCGGTTTCCCGGATGGTTGCGGTAACCCCCAAGGCATCGGTAAAAAATATGGCATCCCCGTTGGGAATGGCTTCCAGGGTGCCCAGTCCCGGAAAATCCACCTGACGAACATTCCGGGGGTCGTGCTGGTCGGCTCCGGGAATATCGACGGCCTTGCCTTCATCGATCATGCGGCTGTCCCGCTTGGTGGAGGCCAGGACCCCTTCGAAAACCCAGGAAATCTTGTAGTTGAAGGGGTTGTCGCAGGCGGACCGTTCGGGAAGTCCGCCGCAATAGGAATTGACTACGTGAAGTTCGTCGAAGCGGCGGCCGGCTTCGCCGTAAATCACCAGGTCAATGCCCGGATCCAGGCCGCATTCGGGCATAATGGCGACGCCTGCGTTTCGGGCCGCTTCTTCCAGATGGGCGATGGGATAGGCGTAATTGGAATTGACAGCGCTGACACCGGTCCGGATAGCTGACTGGCAGACCGTTTCCACGAACTGCCTGGGGAGCAGGTCAATGGCCACATCCGCCTGCCGGAAAAGACGGTCCAGATTCTCCGGGTTATTGGCATCCAG
This sequence comes from Desulfosarcina widdelii, assembly GCF_009688965.1. GTDB lineage: Bacteria > Desulfobacterota > Desulfobacteria > Desulfobacterales > Desulfosarcinaceae > Desulfosarcina > Desulfosarcina widdelii. The sequence goes on from NZ_AP021875.1 coordinate 6,275,209, forward strand.
GGATTCGGTGCGGACCTTGGCCATATCGACAAAGGCCGAGATTTCATCCATGGCTTCGAAGTTCGCGTCGGCACAGATCACCTCTTGCACATCCGGATTTTTGGCCAGATCGAAAACGGCGGCCCTGCCCTGAATTCCGCAACCGCCCAATACCAGCACTCGCATGGGATAGATACTCCTGATTTTTGGGGAAAGCGAATCGCCGTGCTTCGCTCGGCGGTCTTTTTCAGAAATGATCGTTCAAATTAACCGTTTAGTCAAAAGCCTGTCAACGCTTTTTAAATCAATGAACCGGTTCCACCCGGATGAACACTTGCCGTCGTTTTGCCGTCCGGCCGGACTGGCCGTGGGTCAACCCGGTATCGGTTCCTTGGGCGGTGGTCAGGATGCCGCCGATTTCAATCCATTCGTTCAGGCTCCCCCGGACCCGGGTCCGGATCTGCTGAGTTTGCACCTCCCCGGAAAGATTCCCCGCCGGTCGATCCCGGTGGGTTTCGATTTCAAGGATCACCCGCTGCCCCGAAACCCGCGGGGAGACCTGCATGCCGGTAAACATTTCCCGGTAGCCCACCACCTCACGATGGCGAACGCCCCCATGAACGGGGCTGCCCAGGACCACCGGTACGGACAGCCCCACATAAACCGTGGCGGCCGCGCCGTCCTCGACGAGGACCCGCTGCACATCGGTGCTGCGCTGCGTCGAAAGGCTGCTTTGGGCATCCACGGCGACCGTGTTCGGCGGTTGGTCCCGGCGACCGCCCGCTCCGATCTTCACATGGTCGCCGATGGCAACGTTTCCGGATGCGGATATACGGCTCAGGTTGTCCAGGGCATTTTCGCCCTGAACCAGGGTAATGGCCAACTGTTGCGAGGCCCGGTCCAGATGGGCGATGACTTCCCGGATCCGGATCAGGTTTTCCGGGGAAGTGGTCAAGAAAAGGCGAAAACCATCGCCGCTGAGGGTATTGCCCGGTTCGAGCAGCGGCGAGATGATCGGAATGACCTCGTCCGCCGTTCGGTGTTTGAGTTCGATTACGGCCAGCCGGTCGGTTGACGCCAGAGCCAGGACCGACACCAGCAGACATAAAATCGTCATGCCGATCAAGATGGGGCGTTTCGTTAAACGGAGGTACATGGCAGGACCCCTTGTCCTCGCAGCCTGAAAAGGCCACTGTTCATCGTCGGCCGGAGACAACCTGTGGTGAAGCGGCATCCCTTTTCGACAGGCAGGTTCGGGATGCTGGCCGGTGTGGAACGTTTCGGGAAGTTTTTTTTATCCCAATTCGGGCCGATCTGCAAGGTGTTCGCCCGACATCCAGTCGGGCTGCTGCGATAGCGCGTATTCCACATTGACAATAGTTTTACCTGAATTCGCCCTTTGGTCCTTGTGATTTGGCCATCGATGCTTTAGTTTTCATGAACTAAAAAATTAAGGAGCAGGAGGATCATGCCCAGTTCGATCATTATATCCACGGGAAGCCATATTCCATCGGAAACGATTCCCAACAGCCATTTCCTCGGGAATACGTTTTATACTCAGGATGACACCCTCGTGGAAAAACCCAATCCGCAGATCGTCGAGACCCTGCACAATATTACCGGCATCAGCGAGCGGCGATATGTCAACGAAGGGCTGACTACCACCGACATTGCCTTTATGGCGGGCCAAAACGCCCTCGAAGGTATGGACCGGGAAAGCCTGGACTACATTATCGTGGCCCAGAATTTCGGGGATGTACAGGCCGGCAACCTGCGAACGGACATGGTGCCGACCATCGCCTCGCGGGTCAAACACCGGCTGAAGATCGAAAATCCTTACACCGTGGCCTACGACATCCCTTTCGGCTGCCCCGGATGGATTCAGGGCATGATCATGGCCGACTATTACATTCGCTCCGGAGACGCCCGGCGGGTTATGGTGATCGGTGCCGAGATTCTATCGCGCGTGTCGGATCCCCACGACGTGGATTGCATGATTTTCGCCGATGGCGCCGGGGCGACCGTTGTGGAGGCCGGCGATACGGATGGAGGCATTCTCGCCCACGTGGCGCGTACGGATGCTCTGGACAATGCCTGGTTGCTGCGGTTGGGTCCCTCCTACAATCCGAACCATCGCGGAGACGAGCTGTATATCAAGATGGACGGCCATGACATTTACAAATATGCGCTGAAAACGGTTCCCCTGGTGGTCAAGCAGGCCCTGGACAAGGCCGGACTGGACCTTGGCAATGTCAAAAAAATCCTGATGCACCAGGCCAACGCCAAGATGGATGACGCCATCCTGGCCCGCCTGTTCAAGCTTTACGGCGTTTCCCATATTCCTGACGATATTATGCCCATGATCATCCATTGGGCCGGCAACAGCTCGGTGGCCACCATTCCCACCATGCTGGACCTGATGATGAGGGAAAAACTGGAGGGACACCGGCTTTCCTCCGGGGATGTTGTCGTATTTACCTCGGTCGGGGCGGGCATGAACATCAATGCCATGGTCTATCGTCTGCCCTGACTCAAGACGCTGCTAAATCTCCAACGCCGCCAGAAACCCACCATGGATGGCGTCGTTCAGCTTGCCGGGGGCCACGGCATCGCCAACCACAGTGTGGGGGATGTCCGCATCGGCCAGAAGATCGGACAGATGGCGTTCGGACTTGGAGCCCGACGCCAGGATAATGGTGTCGAAACGGTCCGAGTGCCGGCAATCCTCCCTCTCCCAGATTATCTCTCCCTTGCCGATGGAAAGGACCCTGGCGCCGGTTCGGATCGTGACTGCGTAGCGGTCGAGCCGGTCCATGAGAATCCAGCGGGTGGACCTGCCCACATCCTTTCCGGCCTTGTCCAGCATTTCGAAAACGGTGACGCTTGAGGTGCCGGCGAACATCAGTTCCTTGATCCGTTCGGGAGGCATGCCGTCGTAGGCCATGAGAAAATGAACAACCTCCGGCGTCAGGGTACCCCGGGCCGCCACGAAAAGGGCGGTTTCCAGGCCCACGGCGCCACCGCCGACGATGGACACCCGTTTGCCCAGCATGGGATTTTCCTTGAGGACCTGCCAGGCGTCGAGCACATCGGCACCGTCGGCTCCGGGGATCGGCGGAATCAGGGCCCTGGCCCCTTCGGCTATAATGACATGGTCGGGGGCATGGCTGCGGATCAATTCCAGGTCCACCGTGGTGTTCAGGTGCAAAGGGATGCCGTGCCGCTGAACCATTGCCCGATAGTAGCGGATGAATTCCAACAGTTCGTGCTTGTGGGGCGGTGCACCGGCGATCCACAACTGACCGCCCAGGTCACGGTCCTTTTCGAAGATTTCCACGCGATGGCCCCGGATGGCGGCGGTGACGGCCGCTTCCAGCCCGGCGGCACCGGCGCCGATTACCATGACCTTTTTGGGTGAATCGGTTTCGAGGATTGCCCGTTTGGCCTCGAATCCGGCCTGGGGATTGCCCACGCAGTACACCGGCCGGCCGCTGAAGATTTCGTCCGTGCAGCCCTGGGAACAGGCCACGCAAGGACGGATCTCGTCGGCGATGCCTTCCATCGCCTTTCGGGGCCAGTAGGGATCGGCGATAAGCACCCGACCCAGGTTGACCATGTCCGCGTACCCGTCGCGCAGGATGCGCTCCGCATCGTCTGGCGTTGCAATGCGATTGGAGGCCATCACCGGCACACTGACGGCGTTTTTGATGTTGCGGGCCAGAAAGGCGTAGGCGGTGCGGGGCAGCTCCATGGGCAGTTGGGGAACCCGCGATTCGTGCCATCCGCCGGTGACATTGATCGCATCCACGCCAGCGGATTCATAGGCCGCCGCGATTTTCGGGGTTTCCTGGTCGGTATTGCTGCCCGGCACGAAATCGTTGCCGGCCATGCGGATCGTTACGGGGACGTCCGGTCCGACGGCCGATCTCACCTTTCCGATGAGTTCGACGGGAAAGCGCAGACGGTTCTCGAAGCTGCCGCCGTATTGATCGGTGCGCTGATTTTTCAGCGGTGAGAGGAACTGGGTGACAAGATAGCCGGCGCTTCCGATGATCTCCACGCCGTCGAACCCGGCGGCCACGGCCCGGCGGGCGGCTGCGGCAAAGGCCTTCTGAACCTGCTGGATGTCATCGATGCTCATTTCCCGCGGGGTGGTCTTGCTGTATCTGGAATAGACGGCCGAGGGAGCGATGGGGTCTTTTCCGTCGATGAGAAATGGATGAGAATAGGCACCGGCATGAAAGAGCTGGACCCAGGCCCGGGCGCCTTCGGCCTTGATGATTTCGGTGACCGTGGCAAAGTCGTCGATGACCGCATCATCGGCAATGGACAGGGCCAGCAGGCCCGAACCGAGAAAGTCCACGCCCACGGGCCCTACGGTGACAATACCGGCGCCGCCCCGGGCCCGTTCGCGGAAGAAATCGGTGTAGCGCTGGTTGAGCTTGCTGTCGTAGGAATAGAGCAACCCCAGGGACGGATAGGCGATGCGGTTTCTGATCTCCAGTTGATTGATGGTGATTGGGCTGAACAGGTAGCGATACATTGGCACTCCTTCCTCGACGGATCCGTAAAAAGGCCGATATCGGCGTTACGCTCATCCTTCGTCACTGCGGCGTACGCCAAAGTACGCCTCATTCCTCAGGATTCGCAAGCCTTGATCTCGGCCTTTTTACGAATCCGTCGGAAAGGCGACATCCTACAAGATCATTTTCTCATGCTCGTCTGATTAGGACTGAAGGAACAGCATGTCAGGCGGTCTTCGCCGCTTTCCCAGATCATGACGACACCGAATGTCAGGGCGCCGCAGGTGACGATGCAGGGCCGTTTGCCGGCCAGTTCGACGGTTTGTCCTGCATCCACAGGAGCGAAGTGAACCTGGCGATCGATCCGGTAAATTATTTCCGGCGTGTGACTGTGCCCCCGCAGCAGCAGCCCGTCGGGATTTTCCTTGAAATAGGTCTCCGCGTCCCGTTTTCCGATGGTTCCGATCATGGCCGACAGCCCCAATCGTTTGACGAAGGGCCGCGAGTGGACGAAAGCAACCCGGCCAACGGTGAGCGACAGCGGCAGATCCTCCAGAAAGGAGAGCTTTTCCGGTCGGATGCCTGGATTTCTTCTCCCCCTGGCATCGGCCGTCAGCGTGTGGTCGTTGTTGCCTTTGACGGCGACGATTTCGAGTGTTCTCACCCGGTCCACGCAGGCATCGGCGGTGTCGAAGCGGTTGGAGTCGCAGATGTCTCCCAGATGCACCAACATTGTGCAGCCCTGATTTCTCAAAAAAGCGGCGCCCTTATCGATGGATTCGGGATCGCCGTGGCTGTCGGCCATGATGCCGATTTTGTGGTGAGTTTGTTTAGCCATTGATTATATAAATCGACAGGATACCATCGCTTAAAACTCAACACGTAACACTTAGAACTTTTTCAATGGGCATCAAATCACACCCTCTTGTCGAAGTTTTTGGATTTCCTGCTGACCATATCCCAAATTCTCTAGAACCCGGTCGGTATGTTCGCCAAAGGTCGGTGGCGCCGAATCGATCCGACCCGGCGTTTCGCCAAACTTCACCGGAATGCCCAGGGCAGCAGTTCCTCCTTCCATTTCGCGGATCATTTCCCGTTGAGAGAACAGTGGATCGCCCAACGCTTCGGCCACGGTCCGTACGGGGGAGACGCAGACATCCAGACCATCGAATTCCCGTTCCCAATGGTCAAGTGTTTTGTCTTTGAATGTCGATCGCAGGAACGCGATGATTTCTTCCCGGTGGGATTCATCGTATTGCAGCGGGCCATATTCCGGCTTGCCGATGCAATCGCACACGTTCTGCCAGAAGCGGTTTTCGACGGCCCCAACGGCCAGATAGCGGCCATCGGCCGTAGCGTAGGTGTTGTAGCAGGCGTAGCGATGGGCGAGAAAGGTATCGCCCCGGGTTTGTTCGGTGCCGAATAAAGCCTGAAAAAACTGAACCGCAGGCAGCAGGCCGAGCATGCCGTCGGTCATGGAGATGTCGATCTGCTGGCCATGGCCGGTGCGCTCCCGGTGGAAAAGGGCCATGAGAATTCCCAGGGCGCCGTTCATGCCGCCGCCGACCAGGTCCGCGATCTGGATGCCCGGAATGGCGGGGGCTCGGTTTTTTTCTCCCATCAGGTCCAGCAGACCCGCGCGGCTCAGATAGTTCACATCATGGCCGGCCGCATGCTTCATGGAACCGGTCTGCCCGTAGCCGGTGATGGAGCAGTAGACGATTTTGGGATTCACCCGGCAAACGGATGCGTAGTCTACGCCCAGACGCTTGACCACCCCCGGACGGAAGCCCTCCACGACAACGTCCGCGTTTTTGACCAGTTTGAAAAAGATCTCGCGGCCTGGGCCGGATTTCAGGTTCAGGGTCATGTGCCGTTTGCTGCGGTAGACGGGAGCAACGAACTCCCCGCTGTCCCGGTAACGCGGGTCTTCCAGGGCGATGACCCGGGCGCCGTGATCAGCAAGAAGCATGGTGCAGTAAGGACCCGGCAAGAGCCGGGACAGGTCGATGACGGTAATGCCGGATAAGGCGCCGGATGGATTCATGGTCTATAACCCCATAAATTTGGCAGCAATCCCCTTCATGATCTCGTTGGTGCCGGCGAAAATGGACATGACCCGAACGTCCCGCCAGGCCCGCACCAGGGGGCAGGATTCCATGGCGGCCAGGTCGCCGAGAATACTCAGGGCGCGGTCGGCCGTGCGGTTGGCCAGATCCGTGGTCCAGAACTTGGCCATGGACGTCTCCACCACGATGTTCTTCTTCTCGATGTGGTCGGCCACCAGCTTGTCCACGAAGGTGCGGCCAATCTTTACGTCGGCGGCCATCTCCACCAGTTCGAACTGAACGGTCTGGGATTTAGAAAGGGGACGTCCGTTGCGATTGTGGCTGCGGCAAAAATCCATGGTCCACTCCAGCATGCGTTCTGCGCCGCAGACCGCTCCCACGGCACAGGTCAGGCGCTCCTGCTGGAGTTTTTCCATGAGCATGAGAAACCCCATGCCCTTTTCTCCCAGGCGGTTGCCCACGGGAATGCGGCAATTGCTGAAAAACAGCTCGGCGGTGTCCTGGCTGTGCCAGCCCATTTTCTCCAGTTTGCGGCCCCGGGTGAAACCCGGCGTGCCGTCCTCGATCACATACAGGGAGAGTGCTTCGTACTTGTTTTCCACGTCCGGGTTCCTGGCCGCCAGCACCACCAGGTCGCAGTTGATGCCGTTGGAGATGAAGGTCTTGGCGCCGTTGATGGTCACCGTATCGCCTTCTTCCACTGCCGTGGTTCGCATGCCGGCCAGGTCGCTGCCGGCGTCCGGTTCGGTCATGGCCACGGCCGTGATGCATTCGCCGGAGACGCAGCCGGGAAGGTATTTCTCCTTGACGGCCTCGCTGCCGTAGGATTCGATGTAGGGCACCACCACGTCGCTGTGCAGGGCCGCGGCCAGCCCGGTCTGGACGGTGCGGGATATCTCTTCGGCCACGATCACCGAATAGCGGAAATCACCCCCGATTCCGCCGTATTTCGGATCCACGGCCGGGCAGAGAAATCCGCTGCCGCCCATCTGGCGCCAGACCGATTTGGGAACGATGCCCTCCGTCTCCCATCGGTCGACATGGGGGATGACATGAGTTTCGCAGAAGATGCGCAGCCGCTGTCTGAAGTCTTCGTGTTCGGGGGTATAGGTGAGAATGTCCATAATCCTCAGTCTCCATGCTTGCCGATGATCGAGATGCTGCAGATGTTCTGGAACGGAAATCCGCCCAGATTGTGGGTCAGTCCGAACCGGGGATTGTCGATCTGGCGTTCGCCGGCCCGGCCCAGCAGTTGCAGGTACATTTCGTAGAGCATCCGCAGGCCCGAGGCGCCGATGGGATGGCCGAAGCACTTCAACCCGCCGTCCACCTGGCAGGGCACACCGCCGTCCCGGTCGTAAAAGCCATCCATGATGTCCTGCACCGCTTTGCCCCTGGTCGAGATATGCAGATCTTCGTAAGTGACCAGTTCGGTGATGGAGAAGCAGTCGTGAACTTCCATCATGCTGATTTCCTTGCGTGGATCGGTGATGCCGGCCTCGGCGTAGGCCTTGCGGCTGCATTGGGTAGTGGTCATGAAGTGATCGCCGTCCCAATCGTTGTAGCCGACCTCTTCTCCGGAACTCAGTGCCAATTGAAGGGCCTTGACGGAGATGAGGTCCTTCTTGCCCAGGCTTCTGGCGATTTCCGGGGTGGTGACGATGGCGCAGGCCGATCCATCGCTGACTCCGCAGCAATCGAAAAGACCCAGCGGGTGGGCGATGATGGGTGCGGCCATGACCTGGTCTTCGGTAACCTTTTTTCTCAGGTGGGCCTTGGGGTTGAGCAGGCCGTTGTCGTGGCTCTTGACGGAAACATGGGCCATGGCCCGTTTCAGGTCCGCGTCCTTGATGCGGTATTTGGCGGCATAGGCGCTGGCCAACTGGGCAAAGGAGCCCGGGGCTGTCAGGTTCGGCCACCACTGCCAGGTGAGGGTGCCTGCCGACGAACCGAAGTTGGGCAATCCGCCGTAGCCGGTGTCCTTGAGCTTTTCCACGCCCAGGGCCAGGCAGATGTCGTAGGCCCCCGAGGCCACGCCGTAGACGGCGCCCCGGAAGGCTTCCGTCCCAGTGGCGCAGTAGTTCTCCACCCGGGTGACGGGGATCATGGGCAACCGCAGGGTGGTGGACAGGGGCATGGCGGTCTTGCCCACGTTGATTTCCTCCAGGCAGGTGCCGAACCAGGCGGCTTCGATCTGATTTTTCTCGATGCCCGCATCGGCCAGGCACTCTTCGAAGGCCTCCACCATCAGTTCTTCGGCCCCCATGTCCCAGCGCTCGCCGAAATGGGTGCAGCCCATGCCGATGATTGCCACTTTGTCCTTGATTCCGGTTGCCATGGTTCCTCCTTTATGGGGAAGGGGCGGTCGCGGCCCCTGCTGCGTTGGGGTTAGGCGAGCTTGAACAGCCGTTCGATCAGTTGGGATTTCATGATATCGCCTTCGATCACCAGTTTTCCCGATGTGTAGGCCTGCATGGCGGGCAACTGGCCGGTGATGAGCCGGACAAAATCGGCGTCGCCGATTTTCAGGGTGCAGGTGGCCTTGTCCGCCTTTCCGGAAGTTACCGTGCAGGTCTGGTCCTTGACGTCAACGAACCAGTCGCCTCCCCCTGGCCCATCAATGCAGTACTGAAACACCACATCGACGCCTGCAGCGGCATCCGCCACAAAGGCGTCGGGCATTTTCTCGAAGATGGCCGCGACGGTCAATTCCTCGTCCGACGACGGCTCGGCGGGAGCCGGCCCGGGTGCAGCCGCCGACGAAGGCGTCATCAGGTCCATCAAAGCGGTGGTGAGGTCGGACAGTTCCCTGGCCCCTTCCATGTTGTTGATTTGATCCCACTGGGCATGAATCTGTTCCACGGTGGGCGGCTGGTTTTCACTGCCGATGATGGCACCGGGACCGGTCATAACGGCCGCGCGGTTGGCGTAGCCCATGCCGGTGTTGAAGATGGCGCCGGTTTCGCTGCAGCGGTCGCTGCACAGATAGACCACCAGGGGCGCCACCAGTTCCGGCTTCATCTTTGCGAACATCTCCGGCGGCAGGATGTCCTCGGTGAGCCGGGAGGCCGCCAGAGGGGCCACGGTGTTGACCTTGATGTCGTATTTGGCGCCTTCCAGCTTGAGGGTGTTCATCAGCCCCACCAGGGCCATTTTGGCGGCCGAATAGTTGGTCTGGCCGAAATTGCCGTACAGGCCTGCCGCCGATGTGGTCATAACGATGCGCCCATACCTCTTTTCCTTCATGGCGGCAAAGGCCGGCCGGGTGACATGGCAGGCGCCGTTTAAATGCACGGCCATGACGGCATCCCAGTTTTCCGGCTCCATTTTGGTAAAGCTTTTGTCCCTTAGAATGCCGGCATTGTTGATGACGATGTCCACGCTGCCGAAGGTGTCGATTGCAGTCCGGACGATATTTTCCCCGCCCTCGACCGTGGCCACGTTGTCGTAGTTGGCCACGGCCTGGCCGCCGGCCGCCTGGATTTCGGTCACCACGAGATCCGCCGGAGAGGCGGAGCCGCCGCCGGAGCCGTCCCGGGCGCCTCCGAAATCGTTGACCACCACGCAGGCGCCGCGCCTGGCCAGTTCCAGGGCGTAGACCCGTCCCAGGCCGCCGCCGGCTCCGGTCACCACGGCCACCTGGCCGTCGAAGCGGATGCGGTTCATCAGCTCGGCGGCGCCGGGAATCGGTGTGGCTTTCCAGAAATAGTTGACGAAGCCGCGCTCCTTGTCCTCGGTTCGCTTGCGAAAGACCATGCGCATGGGCAGGCCCACCTTCAGGTCGTCCATGGTGCAGTCGGTGAAATCGGCCATCATGCGGCCGCCGCCCTCGAACTGGATCATGCCGTAGCAATGGGGCGGATCCACGGATACGGCCAGAAGATCTGCCGTGAAGGTTTTGATGGCGGCCGGCCGGTCGGCGAATTCGTAGTCCACCTGGCTGTGCATGGCACCGCAGGAGGGATTGACACAGACCTCCGTTTTGGGGAACTGGGGCGTGTCGCAGGCTTCGCAGCGTCCGCCCACGAGTCCCAGCAGCATGTGCCGTTTGCGCCACAGGGCGGTCATGGCCGTCTGGGTCGGGGCTTCGGCGCGGATGCCCATTTCGGTCTGGATCAGATCCCGGAATTTTAAGAATTTCGGGTAGTTGTCGATGGTCAGTTTGTTGGCCAGGGAACCGTCGACACCGTCGCGTGCCGGCAGTTCGGCGATCGCATCCGTCACCCGGAAATACAGGGCATTGCATCCCTGTCCAAACCCGGCGACCAGAATGCGGTCTCCGGGACGGGCCGTTTCCAGGGCCTGGCAGAGCATGAGCAGGCTGTGAGCCGTGCCGGTCTCCCCACAGACCTCGTGAAGGTTGTCGGCCACCTTGTCCTTGTCGGCCCCCAGCAGCCGTGCGATCTTGCGGTGTTCGGCTTTGAAGAAACAGGGGAACACCAGCCGGTCCACATCCTCCATGGTAATGTTCAGCTTGGCCATCAGCCCCTGGACCGCTTCGGGGATGATCTTGGCGTAGCCTTCGTCCCGGGCCCAGCGCTCCTCCCACATGTAGTCGTAGGTTTTGCCCGAAGCCCGGTAATGGTCCACGAAGTCGTGGGACACCGAATGGCTGCCCAGAAACTCGGCGATGACGTTGTCCGATCCCACACACAGGGCGGCGGCACCGTCTCCGAACCACATTTCGTAGAAATAGGCCGCTTTGGTTTCCCGGCGGTCGGCGGCGGCCACCATAACCTGTTTGCGGTCGCCGGCCTTCACGGCATCCAGGGCGCTGATCAATGCGCTGGTGCCGGCTTTCTGGGAAGCGGAGAAATCGGCGGCCAGGATTTCGTTTTTCAGGTTCAGGGCCGTGGCCGCGATGCCGGCATTCTGGCGGTCGGCAAAGGGCAGGGTCGTGGAGGCCAGGTAGAGGCCGTCAATTCCGGATTTATCGATTCCCGTGAGGCAGGCCCGCGATGCGGTCACGGCCATGGTGAGGCTGTCCTCGTCCCAGTTGCACATGGATCGCTCGCCCTGGGCCACCATGACGGTAGCCGGGGCGAACCAGCCCATGCTTTGAAAGATGGCCATGCGCTCGAGGCGCAGGCGGGGGATGTAGGCGCCGAAGGAGGTAATGCCAATAATTTCAGCCATATCAACTCCTCATGGGGCAATTCCGTAAGAAACCCGATATCTTCGTTACGCTTCATCCCTCGTCACTACGGAGTACGTCCGGGTACGCCTCGTTCCTCGGGACTCGCAAGCCTCGATCTCGGCTCTCTTACGAAATTGCCTGAAATTAAAGTTTTATTCTCATCGTTTTGAATTTCTATCGCTACTTATCCGCATTCATGCTCAACTCAGCCGGAACAGCTTCTCGATCAGTTGGGATTTCATGATATCCCCCTCGATTTTCAGTTTTCCCGACGTGTAGGCCTGCATGGGGGGAAACTGGCCGTTCATCATGCTCAGAAAATCCTCGTCCCCGATTTTCAAGGTGCAGGCGGGACTGCCGTGGACACCGGTGGCCACGTCGCAGCTGCCATCCTTGACGATGCAGTGCCAGTCGCCACCGTCGTCGCCGGAAATATTGTACTGGAAGACCACGTCCACCCCTTTTGCGGCTTCGGGTACGAAGGCGCCGGGCATTGCCTCGAACACGGCTGCCGTCGATACAAAGCCCTTTGCGGCTTCGGCCGGGGCGCCTGCAGCCGGCGCCTGGAAGGCCGCCAGGGCGTCTCCGACCTGGGCGTTGAGATCGCGATACTCCTTGCCGCCGGCAAGATCCGAAATCGCTTTCAAATTCTCCAGGATTATTTCGGGGCTGGGGTCCTCGCCGTCTTTGACCAACACCCGGCCGGGGCCGGTCACCACGGCAGCCCGGTTGAAGAATCCCATGCCGGCATTGTAAATGTTGCCGCTGACCGGACAGCGGTCCGAACAGAGGTAGAGCACCAGCGGGGCGACATATTCGGGCTTGGAGCGAGCGAACAGATCCGGCGGCATGACATCCTCGGTGAGGCGCGAGGCGGCGATGGGGGCCACGGTGTTGACCTTGATGCCGTACTTGGCGCCTTCCAGCTTGAGGGTGTTCATCAGGCCCACCAGGCCCATTTTGGCCGCCGCGTAGTTGCTCTGTCCGAAGTTGCCGTACAGGCCGGCCGCCGAGGTGGTCATCACGATACGGCCGTAGCCGTTCGCCTTCATGGCGGCAAAGGCCGGCCGGGTGACGTTGTAGGCGCCTTTCAGGTGGACATCCAGCACCGCCTGCCAGTTGTCGGGCTCCATTTTAACGAAGCTCTTGTCCCGCAGGATGCCGGCGTTGTTGATCAGGATATCCACCGAACCAAAGGTATCTTGGGCGGTTTTAACGATGTTGGCCCCGCCTTCGGCCGTGGACACGTTGTCGTAGTTTGCCACCGCCTGGCCGCCGGCTTCCCGGATTTCCGCCACCACCTGGTCCGCAGGGGAAGCGGACCCTGCGCCTGCGCCGTCGCGTGCGCCGCCGAGATCGTTGACCACCACGTTGGCGCCCCGCCGGGCCAGTTCCAGGGCATAGGCCCGGCCCAAGCCGGCACCGGCGCCGGTAACGATGGCCGTGCGGCCGTCGAACCGGATCTCATCTTTGGGGATGTCGCCGTACTCGAATTCGCCGTTGTCGATGACGATTTCGCCGCTTTCCGCGTTGACCGTGCGCCACACCGCCCGGCCGTCGCCGGTTTTCCAGATCAGGGTGCGGATGGGGACGCCCGGGTACAGGGTTTTAGAGAAGCGGCAGGCCATGCGCCGAACCTGTTCGGGGCGCCCCGGAACCAGGGAGGCGATCAGGGCCCGGCAGGCGAAGCCATGGGTACACAGTCCGTGCATGATGGGCTTTTCGAATCCGGCCATCTTGGCGAATTCCGGGTCCACGTGCAGGTGGAAAACATCCCCGGAGAGGCGGTAGATCAGGGGCTGGTTCAAGGATGGAGCGGCCTCGACCGTAAAATCGGGCTCCCGGTCTGGAAACACCACCGGTTCTTTTTTGCGGTCCTTGCCGCCAAAGCCACCATCCAGGCGGCCGAAAATGGTGACGACGCTGGTGAAAAGCTTTTTGCCGCTGGAGTGGACCGTCTCGCTGTCGTAGACGATCAAGGCGCCCTTGTCTTTGCCCTTGTCATAGTAGTCCACGATCTTGCCGGTGGTGGTCAGGGTGCCCTCGGAGGGGATGGGGTTGTGGAAAATCAACTCCTGCTCCCCATGCAGAATACCCGCCAGGTTGACCCCCGAGGCGATGGCCGCCTGGGACAGAAAGTCGAAGATCATGGCAATGGAAAAACTGGGAATCACCTTCAGATCTTTTTCATAGCAGTAGTCCAGTTCGGAAAATCCCGACCCGACCCCCAAGGCATACAGGACCGCATCTTTCCAGGTGTAGTCCTTTTTCATGGGGCCGATGGGTTTTCCGATGGCATCCATGTTGAGTGCCATGGTGTTCCTCCCTTCTTGCTGGCAGACAGAGAAATTGTTGTTTACCGTCGGTGTTGGTTTGCCGCCGTTCAGCGATCAATCGGTCAGCACTATATGAATTTCCTTCAGATTGAACCGGCAAATACCCGCTTTGCGGAGCCATTGGCGAATTGTTTTTAGCCGCTTTTAGGTATTGCCGCGCCCGCGGTGTTCGTGCTGACGGTAAAGGCCGGAATCAACAGGTCTTTCAAAGTTTCTTTTACAACGTCCAGATATTCGGATTGCTCCACTTCCAAAATGGGCCGAAAGAAGCTTTCCCCGGAGATGAAGTTCAGCACGGCGTTCCACAGGATCATGATGCGCGCTTTGGCCTGGGGACTGACGTGTTCCTTGTCGTCGGCCAGTCTCATGGCAATGGCGATGTTGGCGATGTGCCCGGCCACCTTTTCGTCCAAACTGACTTCGGTTTTCGAATTGCTGAAATAGCCCAGCAGCAGCAGGTTGGAGATTTCGGGGGATTCGTGCAGGTAATCGCACATGACCTCGATGGCGATGTCCAGGCGATCAGACAGGTCTTTGCCTCTGGAACGGCGTTCGATGACGGCAAACTGCTCTTCGATGCCCTCGTTCAGGTCGGTGATCACCGCCTCGTACAGATCGGCCTTTTCCCCCCAGTGATAATAGAGTGTGGAGATGTCGATGCCGACCTCCTTGGCGATCATGCGGGTCGTCGTCCCCTGAAAGCCGTATTCGCCGAACAGTTTTCTGGCAGCGGTCAGAATCCTGGCCTTGTTGGAGTCCGGATTTTTCCTGGCCTTTTCAAGTGTAGAGGGCATCGACGGTCGTCCGTTGGTAAAAAATTATGAATTCGGGAAGTTGATAAAGACCAATAGATGTTTTCCAATAAATGTTTCCATCATTTGATGGAATATTAAGCGGTAATCATTTTGAATGTCAAGGCCAATTTTTGGAGGACTGTATAAAAATTCGAGATAACGTCTTGCGAATTCAAAGAAATAAGGCTATCGCGTGTGACGCGAGCAGCGTTCAGCAGCGACCAGGAATGAAGCGTAATGCAGATATCGGGTTTTTTATGGTTTTTTCAACGCTTTACTTTTTTGCCAGCGGACTTATAATGCATCCACCGAAAATCGATGCAAGGAGTGTTTCATGATCGAAGATATCGAAGTCCCCAAAAAACTGATGGGTTCTTTCAAACGCGTGGTCCGGCGCATTCCCGTGGATTTGAAAAAAGACGAAGAGCTGATCCGGACCGTTGTGGCCTACCTGGAGTTGGGAGGCGAGAAGCTGGCCCGACAGGCCGTAGAGGCTGCCAAACAAACCCTCGCGCTGGAAGTGGCCCAAAGAAGGAAAAAAGCACGGGAAGAAGCTCTGATAAGGGCTGCCGAGGCGCGGCTGGCCGCAGCCGAGGAGGATTCCGAAGGGGATGACGACGACTTCGATGACGATGATGATGATGATGATGATGATGACGACGACCCGGACGACAAAGATTATTGATCGCCGTCTGCAGGTTGGAACCGCCGGGCGGTTCCGTTAGCCCCATCTCTTCTTCCGATATTCGAAACCGGTCCGTGGCCCGGTCCCCGTGAAGCGTCCGCGCCTAATGCGGCGGATTTTCGTAGGTGACCGACATTTGCCTGTCGCACCTGTATTCCCTCCAGGCTACCCATGACGCCCCTTTTCAACAATCTCGACCGGGAGGAGGCCCATACTTACAGCCTCGTCCTCAAAGCGGTTGGTATCGGCAATCGGGTGGTGGGCGTCGAAGAAGGATACCGCATCGATGTCCCCGAGCCCTATCTCGATGCGGCCCTGGATGCCGTCGTGCGTTATCGGGAGGAAAATTTGCCCATCGACGCGCAGGATTTTACTCCCCGCGGTCCTGCCAAACGTATGAACCTTTCCGGCGTCTTTGTGGCCGTCCTGCTGCTCAGCGTCCATTTGGCCGTGATGTCCAGCTCCGCTCCTGACGATTATTTCAAAATCTTCGGCGCACAAGCCCGCAGCATTCGATCCGGCGAAAGCTACCGATGTGTCACGGCCCTGGTGCTGCATGCCGACGATGCTCATATTGCCGGCAACATGGCTGCCACGGCGCTTTTTGGAGGTGCCGTCTGCGCCATTACCGGCAACGGCGTTGGATGGCTGATGATCCTGCTTTGCGGCGTGGCCGGCAATCTGGTTAACGCCATGGTGGTGTCAGCCGGTCATCTTTCCATTGGTGCCTCCACAGCCGTTTTTGGCGCTGTCGGGATTCTTTGCACTCTGCAGGCGGTGCGGTTGGTGTTGTTCGGCAGAGGCTGGAAAAAAGCGGTGGCGGCCTTAGGGGCCGGCATGGCTTTGCTGGCTTTTCTGGGTTCCAGCGCTCGCAGCGATCTGGGCGCCCACCTTTTCGGTTTTGTCTGCGGGCTGCCGATGGGAGGTGTTTACCAGCTGTGGGTCGAGGACCGGATGGGAAAAAAAGGGCAGATCCTATGTGGCGTCCTGGCGGCTGCCATACTGGTCGCCGCCTGGCTGAAGGGCGTCTGGTCGTCCTGACCATTGAGGCGGATGGGGCCGCCAATTGCCGCTATAACGGATAGGGTGTGAGGCTTTCGAAGCCGGTTTCGGTGACCACCAGGGTCTGTTCGAACTGGGCGGAAAGAGATCCGTCCTTTGTCACTGCCGTCCAGCCGTCGTCGAGAACGACGAGTTCTTTTTTACCGAGATTGATCATCGGTTCGATGGTGAACACCATCCCCGGCATCAGTCTGACGCCGGTTCCCGGTCTGCCGTAGTGGGGGATCTGCGGCGCTTCGTGAAAATCTAATCCCACACCGTGGCCGACGAATTCGCGGACAACCGAGCAGCCCTGGCGCTCTGCGTAGGACTGAATGGCGTAGCCGATATCGCCCACGGAATTGCCTGGCTTGACGGCCGCCATACCGATGGCCAGACTCTGACGGGCGACTTCGACGATCTTGCGGGCATCGGCTCCGGGCGTGCCGACGAAAAACGTACGGCTCGCATCGGCATAATAGCCTTCCAGGATGGAGGTGACATCCACGTTGATGATGTCGCCGTCTTCAAGCACCCGGCCGCCGGGAATGCCGTGGCAGATCACTTCGTTGATACTCAGGCACACGCTTTTTGGAAAACCCCGGTAATTCAGTGGGGCGGGAACGGCACCGTGGCGAATGGTAAAATCGTGAACCAGGGTGTTGAGTTCTTCGGTAACCGCACCCGGTCGAATATGGCCGGCCACCAGATCCAGGGTTTCGATGACCAGGCGTCCGGCCCGGCGAATCCCCTGGATCTGTTCAGGCGTCTTGATGCGAATGCGGTGTCTTTTGGCGTATTGCAGGTCATCGGGCGGGGGCGATGCGGTTTTGTTGAGGCAGCAATGCTTGTATTTTTTTCCACTGCCGCAGGGGCAGGGGGCATTCCGGCTGATTTTTCCCGTGTCGACTTTCTTTTTTTTCACCAAAACGGTCCTTTTTAATTGTATTGCAGACTTGGGATATCAAGATTGGGAATGTATCGGAACAGGTATCGAACTGTCAAACCCAAAAAAAATGGCGGCCGATCAGGCCGCCATTTTTCAAGGAAGAGGAGCGGAAAGGAGTTTGGCGCACTCATTTCTAAGCGCTTACCGATAGTATCGGCCCTGATGCCGCGGACCTTTAGTTATTTTTTATTGCCGTGGATCGTTTGTCCTGTTTGAGAACCGGCATCGTCTATGGTA
This sequence comes from Desulfosarcina widdelii, assembly GCF_009688965.1. Classification (GTDB taxonomy): domain Bacteria; phylum Desulfobacterota; class Desulfobacteria; order Desulfobacterales; family Desulfosarcinaceae; genus Desulfosarcina; species Desulfosarcina widdelii. The sequence continues at coordinate 6,292,959 of NZ_AP021875.1, forward strand.
TGAACCGCCGAAGATTGGCTTGCCGCCATCGGGCCTGTTAGAAATTCGTTACCTAATCCATTGCTGGAGGCATACTATGACCAACACGGACAACGACTGGGACCGCCGGGTATTATGCAGCGACGGCAACTGCATCGGCGTTGTCGGTTCCGACGGACGCTGCAAGGTTTGCGGTTTGCCCTATGAGGGCGAGTTGCCGATACCCGCGGAGGATGCCTCTGAAACCGGGGATGAAATCAACCGTGTTCCACCCGAGGCATCGACCGACAGCGAACAAATGCCAGACACCGACGCGCTCGAAGCCGAGGAAGGGAAGGATGCCGCCGACGACTGGGAAGATCGAGTTTTGTGTGTCGACGGCAACTGCATCGGCGTCATCGGCCCCGACGGTCGCTGCAAGGTCTGCGGAAAACCCCATCCCGGAAAAGAGACATGACCCACCAAATTGAAAAAGATCCTGTTCTGGTCGATGCCTTGAAGACCGTCTCCGATTTCATTCAACAGGTGACCGGTGCCGCACCGACATCAGCAGAGATGGCCGACGCATTGACCCGCTATTTCGTCTTGAACGAAATCAAGGAGCATATTGTGATGCTGCGGGACGGGGAGGGGGATGGTTGAAAGCGTAACGCTGAAAGGTCAAAGCTGAAGACTGAGGGGTTTGAAAGCTGATTGATGGTGCGGGCTAGGGTTCCCAGCGGTTGCCTCCCTTATGCTTCAGATCGATGTACTGCACCGTTCCCCGTTCACTGATAAACATGGTGAGCAGCCAACTGACGAGGCTGATAAAAAGGGAGCCCAAAAGGGCGCTTCCAAAGCCATCGACATCGAATCCGCCGATGACGCCGGATGCCATCATCAAAAGGATGGCGTTGATGACGAATGTGAACAGCCCGAGGGTGAGAATGGTCAAAGGAAGGGTCAGAATCAGCAGGACCGGGCGAAAGAAAGCGTTCAGGATGCCCAGAACCGCGGCAGCCATAACGGCTGCGGGCAGCCCGGATACGCGAATGCCATCAATCATGTATGCGGCCATGAAAATGGCAAACGTTAGAAACAGCCACCTGACGGCGATTCCTTTCAAGGTAGGTCTTCCATGCGGAGATCGGGTATGCTTGAATCGACTGCGATCAATTGATTTTGTCGCGCAATTTGCCGGAGCATTTAAAAGTAACCACCCGGCGCTCGGATAACATCATTTCCTCTCCCGTAGCCGGGTTTCTGCCTTTGCGTTTCTTTTTTTCCTTCACACAGAACTTTCCGAACCCGCTGACCAGAACGTTCTCTCCCGTTGACAGGGAGTCTTTTATGATTTCAAGCAGGGTCTCGACGGTTTCGGTCGCCTTTATTTTGGTGAGTCCGGTCTGATCCTGGATGTTCTCCACGATTTGCGCTTTTGTCAGGCTCATGCTGCTATTCCCCTCCGCATAGTTTGTATAGCAATCCCGACCTGAATCGCCCGGCGTTGCATCCAGCAACGACCGTAAAACGGCGTCAGACCGTGCCGATACGGCTAACCACCTAAATTGTTAGTGATAAATACGACCATCACGATTAACTTGATGTCAGGAGTTGGCTCATTTGTCAAGAAAATATAGAAAATTAAGTACTTGTGCCGATATCGCGTGAAGGGCGTCAGGTGTGGGTTTTTCTATAACTATTAGAAATAATATGGGATTATCTGTTTTCACATAAAAACATGATGAGGTTTGGCCTTCATCGGAAGGATGCCGGCGCCATCCGGCAGGGACCATGGCCCGAAATTAATGGTCAATCCGGGGATGGTCCGACCATTTATTTTATGATTCAAGTGGGTTAAAAAAGCCGGGAGATGCGCCGTCGGCGTTTCGCCCGGCTTTTCAGATTATTCGATGACTTCCACTCCCAGCGGATAGCGGGACATGGCCTCGCAGCCCGAGGGCGTCAGGACAATGGGATTTTCGTAGCGAAAGCCGATCCCCTCTTCAGGACAGGCATACTGCATGGCACAGATCAGGACTTCATTTTCCCGATAGACGTGGTCCGGATTGGTCCAGTAGGGAAAGGGGCCGTCATTTAAGCCGATGCGCCACTCGTCCCCCATCATTCCGATGCCGTGTTCAAAGCCGGGAACCATGTAGTCGGCAAACTCGCGCGACTCGGCAAAGTCCATCATCTCTTCGGCCAGTTGGGACGGGGTGATTCCCGGACGGTAAGTTTCAAGGGTCAGCTTGACGATGTCGATGAAGTTGTTGGCGTGCCACCACTGGCGGTCCGTTGCGCTGCCGATAAAATAGTTGTGGCTATGATCGCCCAGTCCCAGTTTGAACATGGCGTGGATGTCAACCATCAGGGGTTCGCCGGGTGCAACGCGTTTGCGGGTGGCCGGCGTGCAGGCGCCTCCCATGTATCCGGTGCGGTGCCCGCTGGCGATTTCGTTGCCGCCGGTAAAGGACCATTCCCATTCGCTGCCCGCCTTGCGCATGGCATAGCCCGCCAGGCCGGCGATCTCCGTTTCGGTCATGTCCTTGTAGCCACCGTTGGAAAGGGCCTCGAAAACCGCCTGGTGACCCACATCGACGATGCGCGAGGCTTCGCGAAAACGGTTGATGGTGCCGGAATCCTTGATCAGGGCCAACCGGTCGACGATGGTGTGGGCATTGACCAACTCAGCGTCGGCCAGGGCGGCTTGAAACTGCTGGTATTCGTAGTGGGTGAGGTTGCCCTCGGGCAGATAATTGGACATGCCGCTTTCGATGCCGACGCGGCCTTTGCCTCCCTTCAGATGGCCCAGGATGCAGTCGGATATCTGTTCGATCTGGTCCTGCCCGCCCATGGGGGCGAATCCCAGGACATGGTCTTCGTCCAGCCAGGAGTCATCGGCCACCCGGGCGGCGTCGATAACGAAGGTGAAGGCCGTGGGCAGGCCCTGGGCCGGGATCACCACGAAACTGCGCCAGGGGCAGAAGGCATCCAGGGTCCAGGAGAGGGTCCGCAGGCGCGAGCCTAAGTAGACGTCGATGTTTTCATTGGCCATGGCCTCCTGAATGGCCTGGATGCGGCCGGGAAAATCGATATAGTAGGGATCGTTTTTCGGATTCATGGGCAACCTCCGTATCAATAGGATGCAGGGATGGTGGAGAGAACCTTGTTGAGCCGGTCGGCGATGGATGCCAGCTTGAGGGCCTTGACCATGTTGCCTTTCAGCTTGAGCTTGCCGGTCATCAGCGCTCGCTGAGAACCGAGTTCCGCTCTCGATATGCGGGCGAAGGTGTCGTAGGCGCCGGTAATCCGGAACTCCGCTTCCGGCGGTTCTCCTTCCCCGACGGAAAGGGTTTCCAGGCGGCCGTCACGGAATCCGAAAAAGAGATAGCGGTCCTTGCCGTCCGGGCATTGGGTGTAGATGTTGGACATGGACGAAGTGATGCGTTTCATTTTCTCCGGTTCCAGTTCCGCCTTGAGTCGCTTTTCGGCTTCGTCGCGCCATTCGGCGCTCAAATAGACTAGTTGATCTGCCATGGCCGCCCTCCTATAAGTGTGGGTGTTAATTGCTATCAGGTAGCAGCAGGCCGTGGGTCATCAATTCCAGGGCCTGTTCGAACATTTGCTCCAGGCGCTTCTCCTCGTTGCGGATGTATGCACGGATGATCAGCATTTTATAGATGCCGAAAATGGTTTCCGCCGCCGTGTCCATATCTACTTTCCGAAAACGCCCAAGCCGAATGCCCCGTTTCAACAGGGTCTTGACCATCTCTATGGAAGCGGCGTTGATTGCCGCATAGGGATCGTTGCCGGGAAACATGGGAAAGATGTCCGGGTCTGCCGCCAGCACCTGCCTGAGATCGCGATCGGTGGCCAGGTAGGTCACCGCGCTGCGGCACATCACCAGGAATTGATTCTCCACCCCGGATTCTTCGGCGATGGCGCGGCGGACGTTGTCCTGCCAGCGCAACAGGGCCCAGGAAACCGTTTTTTCGTAAAGATCCCGCTTGTTTTTCGCATAGCGGTAGAGATTGCCCTTGGTCATGGTCAAGCGGTCGGCGATATCCTGAACGGTTGTTTTCCTGAACCCGTAACGGGCGAAAACCTCCAGGGCGGCGGCAAAAATAATGTCGTTTTCGATTTTTGGCTTCATAGTTATAATAATGAACAAATAATTTATTTGTTTATTTATTTGAGTTGCGGATAGAAGTCAAGCAGCCATTGATTGTAAAATAAAATTTTCCGTCCTACGATCATGTAACCATTATCCATTTCTCCCGTTATATGTTTACTGTGGATACTTACGACTGTTTCTACCGAGAAAACAAAGATCGGGTTTACGCCTATCTGCTGCGGATGACCAGGGACGTTCAACTCGCCGGGGATCTGACCCAGGAGAGCTTTGCCCGCTGCCTCTCCAGCTATGGGCGCAATGGCAGCAACCGGGCCCTTTTGTACACCATCGCCCGCAATGCAGCCCTGGATGCGGTCCGCAAGCGGCGCGAGGAGGCTTTGGGCGATAATGAAGAGATCGCTTCGGCGGCCAATCCGGAGTGTCAGTTGATGGAAAAGGAGGCCTTCGGGCGAATGCTCGATGCCATCGGAAAGCTTAATCCGGTAGACCGCGAGCTGATCTCCTTGCTGGCCACCGAAGCCTTTTCATATCGGGAGATCGGCAAGCTGCTCAAGATCAGTGAGACCAATGTGAAAGTGCGCGTTCACCGGGCGCGGCTGAGGCTGAAGGCGCTTCTTGATGCCCAATGAATGCGAGGGATTCCCGTCTTCTCGGCGTTCACGATAGGAACAACGTCATTTGGCAAAACGATTACCATGGTGCTAAACGATTTGGAGACGAATGATGGACTATCTTTCCAGCATGTATATCGACAACGAGATGGACTTGGACGAAAAATGGCAGTTCGTGGAAAAGGTCCGCTCGGACCGGTCCTTTTACGTTCAGACCCTGGAACTGCTGAAACAGGAGCAGGAACTGTGGAAAATGCCTGAAATGCCTGCAATGGCGACGGCAACCCCATGGCGGCCGCCGTTTCGAGCCGTTCTGGTCCGTCTGCTCAAACCCCTGGGGGTGGCCGCCGCCGGCTTCACCGCCGCCGTGCTCCTGCTTTTCAGCGGATTCCAGAATCCCCCGCCAACGGTCTGCCGCAATCGCTTCGTCCTATACGAACCATCGGCTCAGCAGGTGGAGCTGGCCGGATCGTTTACCGGCTGGCAGCGGTTGTCAATGCTGCCTGTCGGTAACAGCGGTTACTGGGAACTCAACTTGCCAATACCTTCCGGAGAATACCGTTTCGCCTATATTCTGGACGGTGACCGGCAGATGGCGGATCCCACCCTGCCGACAAGCGAGAAAGACGATTTCGGCGGTGTGAATTCCATCCTGACCGTGGAGGACCGGGTATGATCCGCATGCTGCCGATCATTTTGACTCTGGTTGTGACTTCAGGGTGTACCGCCCACTACTATCAGGTCCAGGGTGACACGTTGTCGATGGTTCTGGATGAACCGGGGGCGCACGAGGTAATCTTTGCCTGCAGCCTTGACGGTTTCCAGCCTCATCGAGCCCGCAACGAGGATGGACGATGGGTGGTTACCGTGCCCGGCAATAATGCTTTCCGCTACTACTATATACTGGACGGATCGCTTTACCTGCCCCCCTGTGAACTGAAAGAAGAAGATGATTTCGGATCCCAGAACTGTATTTATAATCCACAACTGTAACCTTCCCCGGACCCAATCGTTACACAATCAGAGCATCACAGTTTTCGTTAAGGAGGGGTTATGAAAAAGATTTGCCTTGTCGTATTGATGCTGGGTTTATTTGCCGCAACGGTTTTGGCCGATGAACCTGTTCCTTTGTCCCAGCAGGCCATGCAAAGCGTACAGCAGCAAAGCCGGGAAATGAGTGCCGTCGGTATTCCAGAAGCCCAGGCGCAGAAGATGTTGACCCAGATGGTACAGAACCGGTTCCAGGAGCGGAACCGGATCCGCGCCAAACAGATCGTGATGAGTGCCGCTAAGATGGGGCTTCCCACCGAACCGGTAATGAGCAAGGCCATGGAGGGGATGGCCAAACAGGTCAGGGAACAGCAGGTCATCCGGGCCATGGAAACCGTACGCAGCCGATATGCATACGCCAACCGACTTGCAAAAACGCTTTCCGACGACAAAGCAAACATCGACACCCTGACACACAGCATCGCGGACAGCATGGCGGCAGGGATGAAGTCCAGGAACATGGATGCGATTATCGATCAATTGCAGACCCAAAGCCGCCAGCAGACGGCAACCCGCAACCGGACGGAAATGGACCAACTGGCCATTCAGACCGTTCAGACCATTCGTACCATGGCACGCATGGGATATGATTCTTCGAAGGTTGCCAGCGCCGTCGGGCAGGCGCTTCGAAATCAATACACCCACCAGGAGATGAAACAGTTGCGCGCCAGGATCGCCAAACAGACTCATCAGGACCTGGGTCGGCTTGTGGCCACGCAACATGCCGGTTCTATCGGGAAAGGATCTAACGACGGCAGTGCAGGTGGCAGCGGTGCAGGTGGTGGCTCTGGCAGCGGGTCCGGCGGTTCTGGTGGTGGCGGCAGCGGTGGAGGCGGTTCCGGTGGTTCCGGTGGTGGTTCCGGTGGTGGTTCCGGTGGTTCCGGCGGTGGCGGGGCCGGAGGGCCAGGGGGTGCCAAATAATCTGATCATTTGCCTTCCCATCGATTTGAGTGATCGTCATCATCTTTTTCAAACCACGAACAGCAAAATAACACAGGAGTGCTTCCCCGCCGCTCCTGTTGCATTTAGCCTGCATTCAATCAACTCCTCAACAACCAATCCTGCCATCTATAAGGCTTGCCCTGCATTCATCGGAGGGATTGGCAGGTAAGAATCCAGGGTTTTTTCAAATGCGAGCTGTCATTCATTCCTCATAAAAAGTCCCTCTTTCGATTGCAAATTGATCAAATACCCATTAATTACAGGTAAGCGCCATATCGACGGTTTTGGCCGATACGAACAACGTTTGAGAAAGACCAAAGTCAATGAATCCTGAAAACGGAATCGCCATCGCGGTAACGGGGCTGGCCAAACGCTTCGACGATGTTTCGGCGGTTGCAGGTGCGGACTTCGAGGTGCGCTCGGGTGAACTTTTCGGTTTTCTCGGGCCCAACGGCGCCGGCAAGACCACGACGATCAATATGCTTACCGGGCTGGCCCGTCCGGATGCCGGTTCCATCAGGATCGGCGGCATCGACTGCTCCGGCAATCCGCGGGCCGCACAGCATCTGGTGGGCGTCGTTCCGGATGAGAGCAACCTCTATCCGGAGTTGACCGGTTTCGAGAATTTATGTTTCTGTGCCGCGCTTTACGGCCTGGCGAAACGCGAACGCGAGGCTCGGGCGCGCCAACTGCTGGACGATTTCGACCTCACCCGGGCAGCCGACCGCAAGTTCGCCGGATACTCCAAAGGCATGAAGCGCAAACTCACCATCGCCGCCGGGATTATCCACCGGCCGGATATTCTCTTCCTGGACGAGCCGACCACCGGTATCGACGTGGCCAGCGCCAGGCAGCTTCGGCAGTTGGTTTCCGAGCTTCACCGCAAAGGCACCACCATTTTTTTGACCACCCATTACATCGAGGAGGCCGAGCGGCTTTGCAACCGCATCGCCTTTATCGTGGAGGGCCGCATCGTTCGCATCGAGACGGTGGCGGATCTTATCCAACCGCTGCAGGCTAGGCAGAGCCTGCAGCTGTCCTGCGAGAATCCGGTGGATCGTATCCCGATCGAGCTTGGCAGCCGTTTTCCCGATTTCGAATTCTCCCTTACAAAAAAAGGCTGCATTCGGGTGGCGTCGGACAGCCCCATCGGCGTGGGGCCGCTGGTGCGTTTTCTGGAGGACAGCGGATATGTCGTCACCGAAGCCCGGCGTCTGCGGCCCTCCCTGGAAGATGTCTTTATGCAGATCACCGGTCTGGAAGCCGAGGTTATGCGCAAGGAGAAAGAGAAAGGGGGCAAGCGAAAATGAAGCCCTGGATCGCTTTCTGGAATATCCTGGCCAAGGACATGCGGACCTATTACCTGAAGCCGCCCAACATCAGTTGGGGGATCATCTTCCCCCTGGCGTGGACAGGAATGTTTTTTATCAAAACCGGAAGCGGGCTGGAAAGGATCGGTACGATCCTGCCGGGGGTGGTGGCGGTGTCCATTCTCTTCGGCACCACGTCCATGCTGGCCGTAACGGTCACTTTCGAGAAGAAAAACCGTTCCTTCGAACGCCTGCTGCTGGCGCCCATCCCACTTGAAATTCTCATGCTGGCCAAGACTTCCGGCGCCATCATCATGGGTTCGGTTAACGCTTTTGTGCCCATCGCCATGGCGCTTTTTCTCACCGATCTTTCCAATGTTTTCTGGGGCGCCTTCATTCCGGCCGTCCTGATGATCGCCGTGGCCTCCACCTTTCTGGGCCTTTTCATCGCCGTTGCGGTCAGCGAGGTGTTCGAGGCCCAGACGTTTTCCAATTTTTTCCGGTTCCCCATGATTTTTCTGTGCGGGCTTTTTTTTCCCATCGAACGCCTGCCCATGCTGCTTAAACCCCTGGCCTATGTTTTTCCTTTGACCTACGGGGTCGATGTGCTTCACGGGGCCGTGCATGGGCAACATCGCATGCCCTTTGCCTTGGACTTGGTGATTCTCGGCGGTTTTTGTGTGGGGTTGTTTGCGCTGAGTTTATACAACATCAAGAGGCGCTGGATTAAATAGTGCCTGTTTCTGGAAAGATACGTACTATCCCACTTGGGTCAGATGCCATAATGACTCCGTGTCGCTTCCAGCCGTGCTTTTCGTGCCCGGTCGGCGACGGTCAGCACCGGTTTGTCCCGCTCCCACCGCCGGGCGGTTTCAGGATCGGTGCGGGCCCACAGCGGATCGATCATTTCAATCAAGGCTTCAAACTGCCGAAAAAGACCGCCGGCGGCGACATGAGTGGCCGGTGACATGGGATCCTGACGGGCCAGGGCGCATACCGCGACAATGAGCAGGCTCACCTGCTCAACAATCTCCGCCGGCCAGCCGAAACGCCGGGCAATTCCCAGAAGATACCCCAGCACCGCACCGGTTACGTGCAAATCCTCGATGGTGCGAAACGGTTTGATCATACCGGTATAGCCGTCTTCTTCCATCACCTGCTCCGACGGGACAAACACATCCTTGAAAAGGACGGCGCCATGCGCGATTTCAGGGATGAAGGGCAATGGGGGCATGGACACAACCGTCAAGCCGGCAGCATTGCGGTCCACCCGGACCATGCGGATCCAGTTTAGGCCGTCTTTTATGCCGGTGGAAGCCGCCACGAACAGGCGGTCGGCATGGGTACCGCCGGTGATGAAGCGTTTTTCACCGTTGAGTCGGTAGCCGTGGTCGGCAGGGACGATAAAGGTTTGAATGTCCCGCGGATGGTTCCCGCCGGCTTCGGTGATGGCCATCGCGCAGATGGTTGTCGACGGCAGCACGGGAAACAGGCTCCGAATCGCCTCCTGGTAACCGGTGAAAAAGGCCCAGGCCAGTCGATCGCACTGCAGACCTCCCCATACACAGCGCTCGATGGGTTGCGCCCAATCCTGACCGGCGGTCTCCCGGACATTTCGCCAGGCATCGAAGTCGTCCATGGGCCGGGCGATTTCTTTCAGCGGGCAGGTCAGCAGGGCATGCAGTAAATAAGTGGCGGTCCCGGTATCATCATTCAACATCGCTTTATCCTACCCCTCACAGCACCAGGCCCTGGATGAAAGCTGAAAGCTGGTTCAGATTCCGGCAGGGCCGCACCTCGTTGCAGATGGGGCGGTAGTTTCGCATTTCGCTGTCCCCGGTATACCAGAACTGTTCCGTTTCGGGGTTGAGCCAGATCAGCCGGCGGCAGCGGTCGCGGATTTCCTCCAGGATTCGGCTTTCGGGGTTGGCGTAATTGGAGCGGGCGTCGCCGATCACGATGAAGGTCGTTTTCTTGGTGACCGCGTCCATATGGCGGCTGCGGAACTGGCGCAGGGTCAACCCATAGTCCGTGGATGCCCCGTAATTGATTCCCGCTTCGGTGAGAATCTTCTCGATGGCGGTTTCCACGCCATGGTCATCGAAAAACAGGGTTACCTCGGCCACCTCGGCCACGAAGACGAAACTTCGCACACGTTCGAAGCATTCCTGCAAAGAGTAGAGGATGTTGAGCATGAATTTGGCCGATGACCACACCGAGCCCGAGATGTCGCACAGCACCACGATGCGTGCCTTGCGCGGCGGCTTGTGCCTGAAGACGATTTCGACGGGAACGCCCTGGTAGCGGGCCACTCGGCGCAGAGTCTTTTTCACGTCCAGCCCTCCCCGGCTGCGGGTGGCATAGCGAAGCGCAGCTTTATCCTTGAGCTTGCGAACCAATTGATCGATGGCTTCGCGCAGGCGAATGGTTTCGGAAGGGGAAAGGGCGTTGAAGGAACGGCTGCCCAGCGCTGTATTGGCTTTTTTTGCGTCTCTGCGGACGTTGTCTGCCTCGGGAGCCTCTTCCCGGGTCAGCAGGTTGCGGGCAACGGCAATGCGATGCTTGAGGTGACGCTCGATCTGCTGGCGGACTTCCCAGTGGAGGTCGTCTCGATGGTTTTCGAGATAACGGTCCACCAGCTCGGCGGCACGATCCAGGGCGCGCAGGATGGGAAAGCGGCGCACCAGGGCGCCCAGGTTGCTTCCCGGACCCTGTCTGCGACTATTGCCCTCGCTCTGGACTTCCTGGAGAAGCTGCAGGTAGGCTGCCGGCTCGCCGGTGATGAATTCGGATATGGCGGTCAGTTCCTGCTGGTCCTTGGCTGCTGTTTGAAGCGCAATATGGACGGCCTTCACGGGCGTTGCCAGAGAATCGGCGTCGGCCGCCGTCGCATGCACCTGCAATTCATGGAAAAAGAGATGGTACAGATGGTCGAAACGGTGCTGCTCCCGGCGGCTTTTGGCAAAATTGGCCCGCAAAACCGCGTTGAACTGCCGTTCGTCCAGGACATCGATCAGGCGGATCTGGGAGAGGCAATCCTTGACCTCGGCGGTGGAGATGCGCAGGTCCGAGGCACGGGCGCAGGATGTAAATTGCAATATTATATTTTCCATGGTTGATTCAGAGGTCTGAGGTCGGATGTCTGAGGTCGGAGGGCTAAGGCAAGATTTCCGACTTCCGATGGCTGACCTCCGTCTTCCGTCCTCGGACCTCAGCCCTCCGTCATCCGAAATTGACCAGCTGCCGGGCCTGATCGCGGACCTGGCAGGCGTCCTCCCGGTGTTTGCAGATCACATTGAGCGTATCGGCGACGATTTCCGGACAAAGCGTGTCCACCTGCAGGGCGATCAGGGCTCTGGCCCAGTCCAGGGTTTCGGAAATGCTGGGCGTCTTTTTCAGATCGAGTTCACGAATGCGGGCCATGGCGTCCACCATCTGTTCGGCCAGCCCTTCGGCAATGCCGGGTACTTTTTCCCTAACGATGGCCAGCTCGGTTTTTCGGTCGGGGTAGTCGATATACAGATGGATGCAGCGGCGCTTGAGGGCGTCGCTCATGTCACGGTAGCTGTTGGAGGTCAGCACCACGAAGGGAATATGGGCGGCCTTGACGGTGCCCAACTCGGGTATGGTGACCTGGTAATCGCTGAGGATTTCCAGCAGGAAGGCTTCGAACTCGGGATCGGATTTGTCCACCTCGTCCACCAGCAGGACCACCGGTGCGGTGGACCGAATCGCCCGCAAAAGGGGGCGGGGCAGCATGAAGCGTTCTGAGAAGAAGGCGTCCTCCTGGCCGGCGATGCGTTCCACGGCCTCTGCCAGGCTGCCGGCGCGATCAACCACGTCGGCGACCTTGTCTTTCACCATCTGGGTGTAGAGCAATTGCTTGGCGTATTCCCATTCGTACAGGGCTTTGGCTTCGTCCAGCCCTTCATAGCACTGCAGACGGATCATCTCCCGGCCCAGGCTGCGTGAAACCGCTTTGGCCAGTTCGGTTTTGCCCACCCCGGCGGGTCCTTCCACCAGGACCGGTTTTCGGGTGCTGGCGGCCAAAAAAATGACCGTGGCAATTTCACGGGTGCAGATGTAGCCTGCTGTTTCCAGTAGGGTACGGGTTTTTTGGAGACTGTCAAAAAGCATCGTTTCCATCTCTTTCGAATCGGTTGCGGCTCTGGTGATTGTATGCGGCCTGCTTCGTTGACGCCGGGGATTAATTCTTTCGAAATTCAAATCGAAATCAATCCCTTTCAATGTTTACAATGTAAATTTTACCAGATCAAACAAAAATTGAAAAGCAAAATGGGCTGCGTGTTCGGGGAACGACGGGTCGGCATTCGGCGATTATGACGAGGGTGCCGGACGCCTGCGGACTTTGTAGATGACGTCAATGCGGTTTTTGAGGCCATCTTCCAGCTTCAGGGAGGAGGGTTGCAGTACCAGGCTGACCGAAACGGTGCCGCCTGTGGTAATGTTGTCCAAGGGGATTTTTTCCGTGTAAATGGTATGGATGTCTTTGAGCATCTGGCTGCCGCCCACCACCTTGACCGTGTCGGGGACCAGGCGGGCATCTTCCAGGATCAGGTTGTCGGCCAGCTTTCCGGTCCAGTCGGGCTGGATGGGCAGGGTTTTTTGAACCGGCCGATCCAGGTTGACCTCCAGCATTTGCGGATCGACCTGTTTGAGTTGGATACCGGGCGGCAGGGCAATGCTTTCCCGGGCAATAGGGATCTGGTTTAACCCGGCAACGGCATTGGCCAGATCGAGCTTGATTTTCACCTGATCGGACCGAATGGATTTGATCAGACTCCCCGAACCGCTGAGTTGCAGGCTGACACTGCTGGCTGAGGCGGAAAAGATTTCCAGGTTGGGGTCCCGGTTCATGAACTCCACGGGAACTTCCAGGGTCACCAGGGCTTCCAGCCCCCGGGCGAAGCTGAACCATATACCGGTGATACCCGCCAGGCAGATCATTGCGGCGATTCCCAACTCCAGGGCCTGCCTTTTCAGCCCGCTGGCCGCGGTTGCTTCGCCGGCATGCTCCTGGAGCACATGCCGCAGTTCGATGTTGTTGTCGATATTGATGGCATTGTCATCCTTGAATACCGTTACCCGTCCGCGCTCCTCGGACACCACGATGACCAGGGCGTCGGACTGCTCGGCCAGGCCGATAGCGGCGCGATGGCGGGTGCCGAAGTAGGAGGGCAGGTCGGTTCGTTTGGACAATGGCAAAATGGCGGCCACCTCCACGATTTGATCTCCCTGGATGATCGCGGCGCCATCGTGCACCGGGGTGCCATGCCAGAAAATGCTCAGCAGCATTTCGCGAGAGAGCTTGCCTTTCCATGGGATGCCGCTTTGAATCACGGTTTCGATGCCTTTTTTCAGGGGCAGGACGATCAGTGCGCCCAGCTTGCGGCGGGCCAGTTCGTAGACACCCTCGACGATAATGTCCACCGGCGTCTGGATCTGGCGCTGGGGGATGCCCCAGAAAAAGGACTTGAAGTTGCGGGTTTGCAGAACGCTGGCAATCTCGTTGCGAAAAACGATGATGATGATCAGTGCGGCCGCGGCGATGATGCCCTGGATGGCCCAACTGGTGACGATCAGCCCCATGTATACCGCCGTGCGTTCCAGGATCCAGAGCATGGCGATGGCCATGATCATGCGGATGACGTTGGTCCCCCGGAACAGCACATAGAGCCTGAAGAGGATATAGCTGTTGAGCAGGATATCGACGACATCCTGCCAGCGAAGACCGGTGGTTAATTGCGTCAACGTTTCCATGGGATCAATCGGTTATGCTGAATCGCAGTGTACGCATGAGTGTGTCGTTGGCATCGGTAATCTCCACCCGCCAGGGGCCTTTATCGGAATCCCTGAGCTGTACGCTGGTGAACGAAGACCAGCGGGGAGGGTTGATGGTCAGTCGTTTTACCGTGACCAGGCTGTCCCGGCGATACCATTTGTGATGAATATACGTTTTCTCAGGCACCGGGTCGAATTCCGTGTAGCAGGAGACGCGCCCCCGTTCGATGGAAAAGACCACGGCCGTGTTCACCGGTGCATATTCCTCGATGGTTTCGCACATGACCGCTTTGGACAGCGTCGGTGTCGCGGTTGCGGACGGCTCCTGGCCCCACAAGGTGATTGGAATGGCCAGCAGGCCGGCCGCCAGGCAGAAACGGGCGAATTTTCGGATGGAGGTTCGCATGGGGACCACAGTAGCGCAATCCCTTTTTTTTGCAAGAGAAAATCGCGGTGTCGGAAGGGGTGACAAAAAGAGGCATAACCCGGCAAGGCCGCCGGGAATTACAGGCGTTTGCGGCGGCGGAACAGTTCGGCCAGAGATCGCTGAATCATGATCTGTTCGATCGCCTGCTTTTCCCGGATTTTATCTATCATATCCTTGTCCAGCAGCCACCCGAACCCCAGTTCATCGAAGAAAACAATTTCCTTTTTCGTGCCCATGATCAACGCTCCTTTTTATTCCGGTTTCAGCCGGTCGACCTGTCTGCATCGCCGCAAAACCGTTGTGCTCAACCGTTTCGGTTCGTTGAATCTGATATCGACGCTTTCGGGATTTCCTTTAGCGGGGATTTCTCCAAAACAGATGGGAGAAATCGTAAACGAAGGCGTTCGGGTATTTTAGGACGCTGTCATGTTTTGGAGGGCGGCATGGCCCGTGCCGCGATAACCGGCAGGATAGCGCTGACAACGGTTTCGATATCCGCGTCGGTCTGCCCGTAGCGGACGTCGTCGATGTCCAGGTAAAGCCATCTTTTATGCGGGTAAATATCGGTGTCCGGGTCGATGAAAACGGCGCGGTAAACGTTTTTTCCCATGAGGATGACGGTGAAGTCGGCCGTCGGGCAGAGCTGGCCGATGACCCGATCGGCGTTTTCCGGATAGATCGTCACGGGACGTTCCGGTATGAAAAAAACCGGACGAGGTGCTGACGTAGGCAGGTCTGGCCGCCGTTTCAGTTCATTTTTAATGGCGGTGCGGACGGTTTTCAGTGCCTGAGTATAGTCGCCTGAAGGACTCTCAGCTTCGTCGGTGGCGGGGATCATCGCCGGTACAAGGGCCACAGTGACCGGTTGGGCTTCCGTTTCGTTCCGGGACCGATCCGAGAGTTGATCGTAGGAGGCCTTCAGGTCGGCGGCGAGGGTGAAGGCGTCCGGTCGGGCCACACCGATTTTTCGCAAGGTGCTGACGATGAACGGATGCTGCATATAGCGCAAAAAGGCCGGTTCGGACTGGAAAACGGCCTTGAGAAATCGGAATTCTTCCATGGTCAGCCCCATGGCGGTCAGCTCCTCACCGGCGGCGTCCCGGCTGCCCGATGCGAAGAGGTCCAAATGGCGGATCATTGTGGCAATGCTCACCGTCTCGCCGTAGTGACGTTTTTGCAGCAGCAGCAGACGAATGGCCATGAGTTCCGTACACGGATAAAGACTTTGCGTGTCGCGGGTGCCCTTGAACAGGTTCAGGCGGGGATCGTAGTGGTACAGCACCCGGGAAAGTCCGAGAATGTTGGTGTCCAGCACCATCAGTTCCGCGCGCAGCGGCACCGGCCCATGCATGCGTCTGGATACCATGGTAAAGTCCAGGGGCAAATCGAGGCCGCGGGTCGACCAGGCCTGTCGTTTTTCAGGAGCGCCGGCCACCCCCAATACCACCTGGATCAGATACGCCATGATTTCCCCGGCGATCTGCTCGTTCTCCGTGAAAACCAATTCCGAAGTCGGCGGCGTCGAAACCGGTGGGAAGGGACGCTTGATCGGCGAACAGGCGCCCAGAAGGATCACGATGGCTACCAGGGTCAATGCCGGCCGTCTGCCTGCAATAATTTTCATTGGCCGGAAGTTTCCTTGAGCAGTACCACCGCCAGCGAGTGTCTGCCGTCGCATTTGAGGACCAGGGGCTGCGGCAGGCGCACGTGGTTGATGTACGTGTCGGAGGCCGCCACAGGCAAAGCCTGCAGAACATCCCAGCGGATCGCTCCGCTCTCGCCTTCGGTGACGGTCAGGTAGGGAATGCCGTTGCCGGTGATATTCTGGAAAAAATGGGAACCGTGCGAGGGATCGGCTTTCAGGGCCTCATTGCGGATTTCGACCATGCCTCCCACGCCATCGATATCGCGCCATTTGACCGGGATGCCCAGCCAGCGGTCGAAAGATCCCCATCGTCCCGGGCCCATCAGCAGATAGGGGCGCTTTTCCTTTTTCAGCCGTTGGTTGACCTTGCCGATAGTCCGGGCAATTTCCTCCGTCTTGCCGGGATCGAAAGTTTCGGGCCGCACAAAGACGATGTCGGCCAATGTCTGGATGCGGCCGTGACCCATGGCCTGTCTGGAGAAACACAGCGCATGGGCTACATCTTCGGCGCCGATTTCCACATCGTGCATGTCCTGGCCGGCGGACATGGGCCGCATCTGGAGAATATTGAAGGTCCCCTTGTTGTCCGCACCGCTGGTGAGGTCCACGGCAAATTCGAACTCGACCGCGCATCCCATACCCTCGTGGCCGACATCCAGCAGGTCCTTGAGCATCCCCGGCAGCGGGAAGCGGTCGTACTTGAGTACCGGGGCGAAGGTGAGGACACGCATGCCGGGCATTTGGACGCTGTCCCGGATGCGATGTTCCTCGGGAATGTAGGTGCTGGCCAGACGCTTGAGCGGTTCTTCGTTTTCGGCGTCTTCCACATGCCGCAGTTCCACATTGGCCCCCCGTTCAAAGAAGAGGGCGTCTGGCAGGTTCTCCATGGCCAGGGCCCAGAAGCGGCGCTGGGCATTGGCCAGAATGTCGCCGATCTTGGAAAATTGGGGCAGTGTTTTGGGGTAGGCCGGTGAGAACCGCAGGTACGATTCCCCTTCCGGAATGCCCCGGCCGAATCCCATGACGATGCGGGCCACGCCGTCTTCGGCTTTCAGGGGGGCGACGGGGTAGAAATTGTGGGATTGGGCGATTCCTGAAATGTCGGGATAGAAAAAGGCGCCATGGCGGTTGCCCACCAACTGCTGGACGATCACGGCCATCTGGTCCCGGCGGATGCGATAGGCGGTGCTGTTCAAGAAGGTCCGCGGGTCCTTGAACCAGGTAGAGGCGTAAACCAGTTTGATGGCGTTGTTCAACTGGTTGCAGCGGACGGCAAAGTCGGGATGGTTGTTGGGCACCATGAAGGTTTTGTAAAGGCCGCTGAACGGGTGATTGTGGACGTCTTCCAGCAGGCCTGAACTCCGGATGGAAAGGGGCTGACGAACGGCCTGCAGGTAAAGGCTCAACTGCTCTTCCAGCCAGGGAGGCATTTCGCCCTGGAGGAAGGCGGCCGCGATCTCTTCGTCCGTACATTCCGCCGTTGCGGAAAAATCCAGCCCATTGTGGGAGATAAAGGCGTCGAAGCCTTCCGTGGTAATGACCAGGGTTTTGGGGACCTGGATGGTCACCTGCGGGTAGCGTTCCTGCAAGTGGGGCGACTTGCGCAGCAGGTTGGTCACAAATGCCAGTCCGCGGGCTTTGCCTCCCAAAGAGCCGTTGCCGATCTTGACGAAATCGGAAATGTCGGGATCGTAGTCCTTGGAATTGAAGTGCACCACCACACCCTTTTGACGCCATTTTCTAAGGGCATGGATGTGGGCGACGATAAACTGTCGGATCTCTTCCGCTCCCGAAAAGTCGGCGGCCCGGGCTTTTCTCAGGTGAGAGGCCAGGGCGATTTCACTGCGAGCCATGATCCAGTTGGAGAAACGGTTGCGGGTGGCGTGATAGAGTAAAGATTCGTCGGGAACCTTCGGCAGGATGGCTTCCAGTTCCCTGAGATTGGCAGCCCGGGCGATTTCGCTGCCGTTGGGCCGTCTGAAGATAAAATCGCCGAAGCCGAGGGAGTTCAGAAAGAACTGGTGGATTTCACCGAGCAGATCGTCGCTGTTTTTGTCCAGAAAGGCTGCCGGTATCCGGGCGGCCAGATCCCTGTTGTGCGGTTCGTTGCTGATCAGTAGAAGGGGCAGGTCCGGAATCGCCCGGCGAACTTCGGAAAGGAATTCAAAGCCGGCGTCGGCGGTAACCTTTCCGCCCTTGGGGTAGCGGGTGTCCGATATGACGCCGAAAAGATAGTCTCCGTACTGGCGATACAGGTCCATGGCCTGTTCGTAATTTTCGGCGACGAGAATCTTGGGGCGGGCGCGCATTTTGAGCAGACGGTGTTCCTGGTTAAGGCTCTCCTCTAAGACTTCCTGGGTCTGGTTGACGACTTCCTTGTAAATCAGCGGAAGAAAATAGGAGGTGTACAGGGGGGAATCCTCCACCAGAATCAGCACCCGCACCATGGCCTGGCTGGTGTCGGCGGCGACGTTGAGCCGGTCTTCCATACTTTTGACGATGGCCAGCAGCAGATCGGAATCGCCCGACCAGATAAAGATCCGGTCGATGCCGCTCAGATCTTTGCCCTCCGGAGGCGGATGAATGCCTTTGAGACTGTGGGCCAGAAGTACGACCGGCAGATCGGGAAAGCCCGTTTTGATCTGTGCGCCCAGATCGAAGGCATCCATGTCGTTGAGATGCGGCATGGCGATCACCAGATGGAATGCCTTTTTGGCCAGCACCTCCATGGCCCGGGCCGCAGTTGCCGCCCGGGTGATGCGGGGCGGGCGGCTCAGATTCAGGCCCCGGTACTCGTTGATGATCTTGGACGCCAGGCTGCCGTCTTCCTCCAGGATATAAGCGTCGTAAGGGCTGGCAACCAGAAGGATCTCGAACACCTTGTTTGACATCAGCTCGTGGAATACTTTAAAGTGAGCGTCGAAATCTCCATGCTGAAAGATTGCCGGCAGATTGGCGTTGGCGCTGTTTGTGGCCATGCGAGTCGTCCGTCTCGAAAAGAAGGGTTGGGAGCCATCGGCTGCTTTGGGAACCATACGGTCGGAGGCTCCTTTTTTCAAGTCCAAATCGGGAAAGCCCATTCACGGAAAGCGCCCTTGCCATGAAAAAACCGAAAAAGGCCGTCTGGGGCTGGGCCCTGTACGACTGGGCCAATTCCGCCTTTGCCACCACAGTGATGTCCGGTTTTTTCCCCGTATTTTTCAAACAGTTCTGGAGCGCCGGCGTGGACGTCAACCTGAGCACGGCGCGCCTGGGCATGGGCAATGCCATCGCCGGCCTGCTGGTGGCTCTGGCCGCGCCGATTTTAGGCGCCGTTGCCGACCAGGGATCGGCCCGCAAGCGGTTTCTGTCTTTTTTCGCCTACCTGGGCGTGCTGACCACCGCCGCACTTTTTTTTGTGGGCCAGGGACAGTGGACTTTCGCCCTGGCCGTTTACATTCTGGGCGTCATCGGTTTTTCCGGCGCCAACGTATTTTATGATGCTCTGCTGCCGGAGGTGGCGCAGGAAGGCGAGGTCGATTTCGTGTCCGGCTTCGGCTTTTCCATGGGCTATCTGGGCGGGGGGCTGCTCTTTCTGGTCAACGTGCTGATGGTGGTGATGCCCCAGCGGTTCGGATTGGCCGACGCCGGCCAGGCCGTGCGCATCGGATTTCTGAGCGTGGCCCTATGGTGGGGATTTTTCACGATTTTTGTCCTTCTCTGGGTGCCCGAACCGACCCGGTCATCGGGTGTCCAAACCCTGAAAAGAAGTTGGCGGGACGGTTTTGTCCAACTCAGGCACACCTTTACACGCATCCGGCACATGAAAACGGTGCTGCTGTTTCTGTGCGCCTACTGGCTTTACATTGATGGGGTGGACACCATCATCCGCATGGCCGTGGATTACGGGATGAGCCTGGGCTTTGCCGCCAATGACCTGCTTTTGGCCCTGCTGATCACCCAGTTTGTCGGCTTTCCCGCGGCCCTTGCCTTCGGCCGGCTGGGGCAAAAGATCGGACCGCGCAAGGGAATCTATATCGCCATCGCCGTTTACGTGGCGGCAACCTTCTGGGGCATCGCCATGACGCGGAAAGAGGAGTTTTACGTGCTGGCCATCGTCATCGGTCTGGTCCAGGGAGGCATCCAGGCCCTTTCCCGATCCTATTACGCACGCCTGATTCCGGCGGACAAGCCGGCCGAATTTTTCGGTTTTTACAACATGCTGGGAAAATTCGCCGCCATTATCGGACCGATGCTGATTGGCGGCGTGGGGCTGCTCATGCGCCGGGTCCTGATGCCGCCGTCCCCGAGCCCCGAGGAGATGGCCCAGGTGGGTGCTCTGGCCGCCCGCTGGAGCATGGCCTCGGTGCTGATTCTCTTTGCCGCCGGGGCAATTCTTCTGCGTTTTGTCGATGAGGAGAAAGGCAAGGCCCAGGCGGCCCTGCTTTAGACGGTCTTCACAGACCGAAGAGCGCCCGATGCAGCAGCTTGACGCACAAGACCAGAAGAACGACACTGAAAATGGTTCGGATGGTTTTTCCTTTGAGACGACTGCTCATGATCCGTGCGCCAGCCTGTCCACCGGCGAAAGAAGCGACGGCCGCCGGCAGGATAAAACGCCAGTCGACCTGGCCCATGGATGCATACCCCATGAAACCGGTTAAAGAGGAGAAGCAAACGATGAAGGTGGAAGATGCCGCGGCGATTTTTGTCGGCGTCTTGAGAACATAGATCAGAAGCGGCACCACGAACACCCCTCCGCCAATCCCCAGAAATCCTCCCAACAGACCGATACCGGCTCCGATAACTCCCCCTCCGACGATTTTTCGCATCGGCGGTATCGGCACCGCTTCGTCGTTATTGCCCGGAGACATCAACATGCGCAAACTTGCAAAGGCCAGCACGACAGCCATGACAATCAAAAAATATTTAAGTTCGATGCGCGAATTGATGTACGAGCCGACGGGGGCAGCCAGGCTGGAGGAAACGATCAGCGGCACGGCAAGGGTGAAATCAACCATCTTTTTACGCGAGTAGGTGTAGGCGGCCGAAGCTGCGGCGATAAGGTTTAAGAAAAGCGATGCCGAAGCTGCATCGACCTTGGCAAACCCGAGGAGGACAAACAGGGGGGAGAATATCAGGCCGCCGCCCAGGCCCACCATGGTCAGGATCAGCGAGATCAGGAAAATTGCGGCGACAAGAGGGAGCGAAATGGTCATGGTCTCAATAGGTTTCAGCGTTTAGCGGTTCTCGATGGGCTTCTTGTCCTTTCCGCAGGGATGATCCTTGACATCGCCGTGGCATTTTCGGATCTGCTCGGCGCTGCAGTTTTCCGGTTTGTCCTTCAATTGAATGGGTTGTTGACAATTTTGGCACATGGTGTCCTCCTATTCTTGATGGTTTTCCGGCGGAGAATCGGATATCCGCCAGCAAAAGGTCTGGTTCGATCGGCCGTCCGATGACATCGCCTGGATCTGCTCTGCAATGCGGCTCATCGTTTCTCGTTCGACCACATAATGGGTCCAGTAACCGCGTTTTTCTCCCTTCACCAGTCCCGCTTTTCGCAATACCCGCAGATGTTGGGAAACGGCCGGTTTGGATATGCCGAGGTGCCGGGCCAGCGCCCCGACGCACAAATCGCCGTTTAAAAGCATCTGAAGTATTTTCAGACGATTTTCATCCGCCAGGGCTTTTAATTGCTGGATGAGTGACATGGCCGTCCATATAAGCAATTGGTTAAATAGTTAATAAAATGCCGACTTGAATTTGTCAATGCAAAGAATCGGAAGGGGTCGGGCTCCGAAAAACAGAGTCGTTTTTGCATCCAGGCGATGCGACCTGGAAAAATGCAAAGAAAATGGCTTCTCATGTAAAACTAACTTGACGCTAACATATCGCTAACATTTGGTCAGTACTTTGCGCCGTCAAGAAAACGTTGGGATTTATACGGGTTAACAAGAATCTAACCGAATCCTAACACAAACCTAACAAAAGGCGCTTAGCCTGTGCCAAATCCAAACGGAGGAAAATTACCCATGAAGAAGCTGTTTGCCATTTTTGCAATTGTCTCATTTTTGATGTGCGCGTCCGTCGCCATGGCGGGCAACCTGGTCATCAAAGGCTCCACCACCGTACTTCCCATCTCCCAGTTGGCTGTCGAAGCTTACATGAAAGCCCACCCGGATGTGAACATCTCCCTTTCCGGCGGCGGTTCCAGCAACGGCATCAAGGCCATCATCGACGGCTCTACGGACATTGCCAACGCGTCCCGTTTTATTAAGGACAAAGAGGTCGCCCTGGCCAACGAGAAAGGGGTCTACCCGGTTCCCTTTGCCGTCGCCTACGATTCCATCATCCCGGTGGTCCATCCCAGCAACAACATTTCCGGTATCACCACGGCCCAGCTGAAAGACATCTACATGGGCAAAATCACCAATTTCAAAGAGATCGGCGGACCGGACCTGAAAATCGTCGTCTGCAGCCGCGACACCTCCTCCGGCACCTACGAAACCTGGGAAGGGAAAGTCATGAAAAAGGAGCGCGTGACGCCCCGTGCCCAGGTCATGGCTTCCAACGGTGCTATTGTCCAGGCCGTATCCAACAACAAGCATGCCATCGGTTACGTTGGCATCGGATACCTGAACGACTCGATCAAACCCCTGACGGTCGACGGCGTGACGGGGACCAAGGAAACCACCCTGAACGGCACCTTCCCCATCAGCCGTCCGCTGTTCATGTTCACCAACGGCTGGCCCAAGGGCGACACCCTCAACTTCGTCAACTACATGCTGAATCCGGATCAGGGACAGAAGCATGTGGAAAAAAGCGGCTACGTACCGCTGTATTAATCCCATCGGCTTCATCAGGCGCTCCTTCATCAAACAGTCCGCCGGAACGCAATCCGGCGGGCTGTTTCACCATTGGTGCCCTGAATGGGAACCATTTTGTCTTAACAGAATTTTCCAGAAATCCGGCAGCGGATAACACATACAGGAACGACCCATGGCCAACCGCCGTCAAAATACAGAAAAGTCCATGCAGGCGATGTTTTTCGTCATCGCCACGGCCTCCATTTCCATTCTTTTTCTGATCATGCTCTTCCTGTTCAAGGAGGGCCTGCCCATATTCAAAACGGTTTCGGTAACGGATTTCATCTTTGGCAAGTACTGGTATCCCACATCGGACCCGGCCGATTTCGGCATTTTCCCGTTGATCGTCGCATCGATCGTAGTGACCGGTGTGTCCGGTGTGATCTCCATTCCTCTGGGTGTGATGACGGCCGTCTACCTGTCCGAGATCGCCGCTCCAAAGGTGGGTGAAATCGTCAAGCCGATTGTCGAACTGCTTGCAGCGCTGCCCTCGGTGGTCATCGGCTTTTTCGGAATGGTGCTGGTGGCCCCGTTTCTTCAGCGGGTTTTTGGCATCCCCACGGGGCTGAACCTGTTCAATGCCTCCCTGATGCTGGCGTTCATGTCGATTCCCACCATCTGCAGCATTTCCGAAGATGCCATTCACAGCGTCCCCGTGGCCTTGAGAGAGGCCTCCGTGGCCCTGGGCGCCACCCAGCTGCAGACCATTTTCCGGGTGGTGGTGCCGGCTTCCATCTCCGGCATCAGCACGGCGGTGATCCTGGGATTGTCACGGGCCGTGGGCGAAACCATGGTGGTGCTGATGGTAGCCGGCGGCGCGGCCATGCTGCCCCAGTCGATTTTCGATCCGGTGCGGCCCATGCCGGCCAGCATCGCGGCCGAGATGGCTGAAGCGCCGGTGGGCGGCGAACACTATTACGCCCTGTTCGCCACCGGAATCGTGCTGTTTCTTTTTACACTGCTGTTCAATATCGTAGCTGATTTCGTCGCCCACCGCTACCGGCAGGTGGGGGAGGCATCCTTATAATGTCTTCGCTGTTCGTAACCCAATCTTCCAATCAGCCACGGCCGGTGAACGTTGCTGCCGGATCCGATGCGAGCGAAAAAACCATGTCCAATACCGATTCAAAAATGTTGGAAGGAAATCCTGCCTACGATCGGCGGCGAAAGCTGACGCAGGGCATCTTTTTCTTTCTGTTTCGTGCGGCGGCTGCCGCTAACGGCGTCGCCCTGCTTGTGATTGTCTATTTTATGGTGGCCAACGGATGGCGGGCCATCAGTTGGGAATTTCTCACCCAGCCGCCCATGGAGTCCATGACCAAGGGCGGCATCCTGCCCTGCATCGTGGGCACCTTCTGCCTGAGCTTCGGGGCCATCATCGTGGCACTGCCCATCGGCATCGCATCGGCCATATACCTGAACGAATACGCGCGACCGGGAAAAATGGTGCGCCTGATCCGCCTGGGCATCAACAACCTGGCCGGCGTGCCCTCGGTGGTGTTCGGTCTTTTCGGTTTGGCCTTTTTTGTGGTCATTCTCAAAATGGGAGTCAGCATTGCCGCCGGTGCGCTGACCCTGGGGGCCATGTCCCTGCCCGTGATTATCGGTTCCACCGAAGAGGCCCTCAAGGCCGTTCCCGATACCTATCGCGAGGCTTCTCTGGGATTGGGCGCCACCAAATGGCAGACCATCTGGCGGGTCGTTCTGCCATCGGCCTTGCCGGGGATTCTCACCGGTGCCATTCTGGGAATCAGCCGGGCGGCCGGGGAGACGGCCCCCATCATGTTTACCGGAGCGGTCTTTTTCACTCCCAAGCTGCCGACCTCGATCTTCAACGAGGTTATGGCGCTGCCCTACCACATCTACGTACTTGCCACGGCCGGAACGGAGATCGAAAAGACAAGGCACCTGCAGTATGGTACCGCCATCGTGCTGATTGCCCTGGTTCTGGGCATGAACCTGCTGGCCATTTTCTGGCGGGCGCGCCTGAGAAAACGATTGCAATGAACCCTTTTGGAAGGTTTTATCGATTCGTCTGGTCCGCATGACCGCCATGCAACCGATTGAACCCACCCGAACCGAAAAATGAAATCAACCCATTGAACCCATAACGTTTGCCCTGGAATGAAAACCATGAATACGCCTGCACAACAGGAAAGCCAAACCCAACCGGAATACAAGATGTCGTCCAAGAACCTCGATTTTTACTACGGGGATTTCAAGGCGCTGCAAGATATCAACATGTACTTCAAGCCCCAGGAGGTGACGGCCCTGATCGGCCCCTCCGGCTGCGGGAAAAGTACCTTTCTGCGATGTCTGAACCGCATGAACGATCTGATCCCCATCAGCCGGGTGGACGGAAAAATCACCCTCGACGGCGATGACATTTATGCGCCCGACGTCGATGTGGTCATGCTGCGCCGCAAGGTCGGCATGGTGTTTCAAAAGCCCAACCCGTTTCCAAAATCGATCTTCGACAATGTGGCATATGGGTTGTGGGTCAACGGCATCAAGGACAAGACCTTTGTCCATGAACGGGTCGAGGAGAGTCTGAAACAGGCAGCCATCTGGGACGAAGTCAAAGACCGCCTGCAGGATACGGCCCTGGGACTTTCCGGCGGCCAGCAGCAGCGTCTTTGCATCGCCCGGGCCCTGGCCGTCAAACCGGAAGTGGTGCTCATGGACGAACCGGCCTCGGCCTTAGACCCCATCGCCACCCAGAAGATCGAGGAGTTGATTCACCAGCTCAAGGAAACCTACACGATTATCATCGTGACCCACAACATGCAGCAGGCCGCCCGTGTGTCGGACGTCACGGCGTTTTTTTACATCGGCAAACTGATCGAGGTCGGCGATACGGACACCATTTTTACCCGGCCGAAGAAAAAGCAGACCGAGGATTATATTACCGGTCGCTTCGGTTAATCCACAGTGCCGGCCCATGGATGGGGTAGTTGTTTGCCGCCGAATGGAAACATGAACCCGCCGGCCATCCAACCCCGAAAAGTGAATCCCCGATTATCGGAAAAGGAAACTGAACGTGAAACACTTTCAACGAGAACTGGATAAAATAAAGAAAATGATTCTCTCGTTGGGCGCCCTTGTCGAACAGAGAGTCAACCGGATCAACCAGGCCATCGAAGACCGGGATGTAGCCATGGCCAAAGAGATCATGCACCTCGATCACGAGATCGACGACATGGAGGTGGAGATCGAAGAGGAGTGTCTGAAAATCATTGCCCTGCACCAGCCGGTGGCGGCGGACCTGCGCTTTCTGGTGGCCGTGATCAAGATCAACAACGACCTGGAGCGCATCGGCGACCAGGTGGTCAACATTGCCCAGCGGGTGGTTCGCATCGCCAAACGCCCGGTGGCCCCATTCAACTTCGACTACTCGGAAATGGCCGCAAAGGCCGAGTCCATGCTGCGCATGAGTCTGGACAGCCTGGTCAATCAGGATCTGGATGCGGCCATCAAGGTGCTCCATCTGGACGACGAGGTGGACAAATTCAAGGATGAGGCCTATGATCGCATCAAGCAGGCCATGGCCGACGGCATCACCGACGATGTCGGCTACATGATCAATCTACTGCTGATCTCCCGGCATATCGAGCGCCTGGCCGACCACGCCACCAACATCGCCGAAGAGGTGGCCTACATGATCGAAGGGGAAATCGTCCGCCACGGCAGGCTGGAATAGGCACGAAAAGACGGACGTTCGGAGACCGGAGAACAAGATCCTTCAAAGGTTGAATGAAAAATGAGTAAAGAGAAGATATTGGTTGTAGACGATGAAGAGGACATCCTCGAACTGGTTCGCTACAATCTGGTGCGGGAAGGGTACGTCGTAATGTGTGCCCTGTCCGGAGAAGATGCGCTCCGGACGGCCGTGGCCGAACCGGTGGACCTGATCGTTCTCGACTTGATGCTTCCGGGCATCGACGGGCTGGAGGTGGCCCGCCGGCTCAAGCAGAACAGCGACACCAAGGATACGCCCATCGTTATGCTAACCGCCAAAGGAGAAGAGGCGGATGTCGTTTCCGGGTTGGAACTGGGCGCCGACGACTATGTGACCAAGCCCTTTTCGCCCCGCATTCTAATCGCACGCATCAAGGCGGTGATTCGCCGTCGCAGCGGGGATACCGAACTGGAAAACGAGGTGCTCAACGTCCGTGAACTTTCCATCCATCCGGGGCGGCGGCATGTAACCGCTTCCGGCAAACCGCTTGATTTGACGTATACGGAGTTCCAGGTTCTCTATTTTCTCGCCCGCCGGCCGGGCTGGGTTTTCACCCGCAGCCAGATCGTGGATGCGGTGCGGGGCGACGACTACCCGGTGACCGACCGCAGTGTGGATGTGCAGATCGTGGGACTGAGAAAAAAACTGGGACCGCTGGGAAAATACATAGAGACCGTCCGCGGGGTCGGCTACCGATTCATAGAGACATGAAAAATAAAAAACGCCTGATCTATCAGCTTTTTCCTTCCTATCTGATCATTACCTTATTATCCCTGTTTGCCGTGAGCTGGTACATGGTGAGCTTTACCCGCCAGTTTTACCTGGACCGTACCCGGGTGGAACTTCAACTCAACGGCCGGATGCTGGAAAAGCAGACCGTCCGTTTGATCGAACCGTTGAACGAAGCGGCCATTGACCGGCTTTGCAAGGAAGCCGCCGGGGATATCGACACGCGGGTCACGGTCATCCTTCCCGACGGGCGCGTGGTGGGCGATTCCGAGGAGATGCCGGCCCAGATGACCAGTCATCTGGACCGCGAGGAGGTCCGGCAAGCCTTCCAGGGCCGCGTGGGGGTCAGCATCCGCCACAGCGACACCCTCAAGATGGACATGATGTACGTTGCGCTGCCGTTGAGGGCGGATAACAAGCTGGTCGGCGTGATGCGGACGTCGCTTCCCGTGACCGCCATCGACGAGCGCATTGGCACCCTGAGGACGCGTATCGCCATCGGCGCCCTGCTGGTGGCCCTGCTGGCGTCGGCGATCAGCTGGTATGTCTCCAGACGCATCAGCAAGCCCATCGAGCACATGCGCGACGGGGCCCGGCGTTTTGCCCAAGGAGAGCTGACGCATCGTCTGCCCCTGCCGGACACGTACGAATTTTCCGGGTTGGCCGAAACCCTCAACCGGATGGCCGAGCAGTTGCAGCAGCGCATGGAGGAGGTCACCAGTCAGCGTAAAAATACCGAAGCCGTCCTCTCCAGTATGCGGGAAGGGGTCATCGCCACCGATATGGAGCAGCGGGTAATCAGCATGAATACGGCCGCCGCGTCGATGTTCTCCACTTCCGTGGAAACGTTTCAGGGCCGCAGCATCCTGGAGGTCATCCGCAACCACGATTTCCGGGAGATTATGGACCGGAGTCTGACCAACAGGGAGAGCATCGAATCGGATATTCTCTACTATCAGAACGGTCGGGAAAGCACCTTCAGTGTGCACTGCACGCCGCTGGTCGATGAGATGCAAAAGCGCATGGGCGGACTGGTGGTGATCAGCGACGTAACCCAACTGCGCCGGCTGGAGAACATGCGCCGGGATTTCGCAGCTTCCGTTTCCCACGAAATCAAAACCCCCCTGACCGCCATCAAGGGCTTTGTCGAAACCCTGAGTACCGGCGATCTGGACGATAGTGAAGAGATCCGCCGGTTTCTGGAAATCATCGACAAGCACGTCAACCGCCTGGCCGCTATCATCGACGACCTGATGCAGCTCTCGCGCATCGAACAGGAAAACGAATTCCAGCAGATCGGTCTGGAACCTGCCCGTATCGAAGACGTGCTTCAGGCGGCTATCGGTTTTTGCGGCGAAAGCATCCAGAACAAAGCCGTCGATGTCCGGCTTTCCTGCGAAGACGATCTCAGCGGCACGATCGACGCCACCCTCCTGGAGCAAGCGGCCGTCAACCTGCTGGACAATGCGGTCAAGTACAGCCCTGAAAACAGCACAATTCGTATCGAGGCGCTGACGGCGGACAACGAAATCCAGATCCGCTTCACGGACCAGGGCATGGGAATTTCCAAAAAGCATCTTCCCCGCCTGTTCGAGCGCTTCTACCGGGTGGACAAGGCGCGCAGCCGTAAACTCGGCGGAACGGGGTTGGGGCTGGCCATTGTCAAACACATCGCCCAGGCCCACGGCGGAAGGGTTACCGTGGAGAGCGAACTGGGCCAGGGCAGCACCTTCACTTTGCATCTGCCGGTCTGATCCTTTTTTCCGCTTATTCAAAAAGGATGATTTTGCAAAAAGTTGGATTTGCTCCATTGATGTCATTCCCGCGCAGGCGGGCGCACGCAGTGAAGCTTTAGCGCTATCCATTATTTTCAAATGGTTATAGAATCCCGCCTGCGCGGGAATGACATGTCTGGTGACTTTTTGCGATACTGTCAACAAGGGCGCGCTGAATTTCTCAGCGCACCCTTGTTTTTCCCCGCCATTTTGATGTAGGTTCGGTGGCAGCTTTATCCTGTCGTCACTGATTTGTGTGATCATTGTAAAGGAATGCCGCCATGCTACCCATCGATTCGATGCCCCCGCGCATTGTTATGGCCAATACCCCCACCCCCCTTCAGCGGATGGATCGGCTCAGCCGGAAGATCGGGGTCGAGATCTTTTTCAAGCGCGACGATTTTACCGGCAGCGAACTGTCCGGCAACAAGATCCGCAAGCTTGAATTCCTCATGGCCGAAGCCAGGGCGAAAGGGGCCGACACGGTGCTTTCCTGCGGTGGTGCCCAGTCCAACCATTGCAGGGCGGTGGCCCTGGCCGCGATCCGGGCCGGGCTTTCTTCGCTTTTGCTGCTGCGAACCGACGATCCGGATCATCCTCCCGCGTCTGAAGGCAACATCTTGCTGGACGCCCTGGCCGGTGCCGAAATCATCTGGATTACACCGGAGCATTACCGGCAGCGGGATCGCATCTTCGCGCGCGAAGCCGACCGTTTGAAAGCTTTGGGACGCAAGCCGTACATCATTCCCGAAGGGGGGTCCACGGCCCTGGGGGCCTGGGGATATGTATGCGCCGTGGATGAACTGGCCGAAGACCTGAAGCGTATCGACGGCGATGAGGTCAAGCCTACAACCGTGATTTGTGCAACCGGGTCCGGCGGCACCACCGCCGGTCTGGCCTTGGGCGCCCGTCTGTCCGATTTCCCCATGCGGGTGGCGGGAGTCAATGTCTGCGATGACCGGGACTATTTCGTTGCGATCATCGACGGCATCTGCGAAGAATTCGACCGCATCTGGCCCATGGAAAAGGCCGCCGGCCCTCCTGCCTACGAGATTGTGGACGGGTATGTGGGCCGGGGATACGCGCTATCGCGGCCCGAGGAACTGGCAGCCATCCGCGATCTGGTGAGACTGGAGGGGGTGGTCCTGGACCCGGTGTACACCGGCAAGGCCTATGTCGGTATGCTGGCCGAACTGGCCAAAGACCGGAAACGGTTCGGCAAGCGCATCGTTTTCGTTCACACGGGCGGTCTTTTCGGGTTGTTTCCCATTGCTGGGCAGTTTGCCGAGCTGATATAAAGCCGCGGAAACCTGTTTCGAAGTGGTCAACCAGCGATCAGGCACGTGCGTAGGTTGGATGCAATGGGCTCTATCCGCCTGAAGCGGGATTGGCCGGCCCGGCAGCTTCAGCAGGCGGGAGTTGGCCCACCTGAAAGGGGACATTGGCCGTGCCTACACGGCCGTCCGTGTCCAAAACATACACATACAGTCGATATTCACCCGACACTGCCGGTGCTTCCAGGTTCAAGTTGCCGAGGTTCCCGGCGATCCTTGAACCCAGCGTCTCGGGCAGCGGTTCGAAGGATCCGCCCGTTCCCAGGATGGTGGGTTCCATCATCAACTCCCAGATAAAACGCAGCCCGTCGTTTTCCGGATCGACGGCATCGACCCGGGCGATAAACTGCTGGCCCGGCGTCAGGATGACATTGCTGCCGGCGGGCTGATCGTCGATGGTCATGCCCGCGACTTCCGGGGCGCGGTTGGCCGGCCAGTCTCCCGACCAGCTATAGTGCATGGCATCCACGGTGGCGCAGGCAGCCGCGGGGCGGTCCAGTCCGGGCAACTGTTCGATGAACATGCTGTACCAGGTTGGCGTGCGCTCCTGTTTCTGGCCCCACAGGAACACGTAGGAACCGATGCAGCGGTCGCTGTTGGCCAGGATGTCGCGGGCATAGCGCTGGAGATGATAATCCACTTTCTGCTGGCTGGTGGGTTCGATGGGACGGCCCCAGACGGTCCGCTCGGCCTCCCAATGGCCGTCCACGCCCCATTCGGTAACCAGGTAAGGTCCGGCAAAGGCCGACGCATCGATCATGGCGCGTACCTTGGAAATGTCTCCGTAGGCATTGATGCCCAGTGCATCCAGATGTGGGGCATGGGTGGCGATCCGGTCGGCGGTATCGGCATCGAAGGAGATCACAGTGATCACTGGGTGGTGGGGGTCCTGCGCCTTGATCCGGCTGGCCAGTTCGTCGATGAATTGCCAGGCTTCCGGTGTCCCGGCGCCTTCGAGATTGATCTCGTTGCCCAGCGCCCACATCAGCAGTGCGGGATGGTTCTTATGGCGGTCGAGGAGTCGCTGGATTTCATCGGTCAGGCGCTGGCGGTAGAACGTATCCAGGTAATCCGAAGCCTGGTGGGACAGCCAGACGCCCAGCGTTACGGTCATTCCCATGCCATGGGCCCGATCCAGAATATCTGCGGCATCGTTGGCACCCCAGGTACGCAGCGAATTGGCGCCGGCCAGAGCCGCTGTTTTCAGATGCCGTCGTCCGCCGACGCCTTTGATAAAATAGGGCTGGCCATCGCGGTAGAGACGGTAACCGTCCGCTCCTTTCCGGATGGAAACGGCAACCGGGACCGCGACTGTGGTTTGGACATCGACGACCGGCCGAAAGGGCGCTTCGATTGTCGTGGTATCCGATGCTGCGCAAAGGCAGTGCCAATTGCATGACCAGAGAACAGTCATGCCCATCAGAAAGGATCGAAGCTGGTTTTTAAGTAGAAAATGCCGAATCGTCATAAACCACCGTTGTCAGAGGTTGGCGATGCCCCGCCCGCCGGAAGAGACGGATATCGGTCTGCGCCACGACCATTATCGACTCCGCTGCACCAAACTTGAGAGGCTCGCAGCGTGCCGCATGGCCCATTGCTATCACACGGTCGGGTTCTGCCTGAAGCCGGCGAAGCATCTTTTTGTTGACCCGGTCGTATTCTTTCGTATAACCGGCAATGGCTGTCCGATAACCACCGATCCACAAAACCAACTGCCCTGACGGGCCCAAGCGGTGGAGAACATCCCCAATGAAAGTGTCCAGTGTTCTCATTGCCCTGGCGATAGCGATTCTGGCTGTCAGCATGTGGGCGCTGGCCAATCGCCCGGAGGCCGAACCCTCCTGGCCGGAACGCATCCAGGGGTTCTCGTTCTCTCCATTTCAGGAGGGCCAAAGCCCTCTCGAGAAGATTTATCCCACCGCCGATCAGATCGATGCCGATCTGTCCTTGCTTCAAAGCAAGACGTATGCCATTCGGACGTATACAGTGGAGGACCGGTTGTTCGAGATCCCCGAGATGGCCAAACAGCATGACATCAACGTGGCTTTCGGGGTCTGGATCGACCGCAATTGGGAACGCAACCGGGCCGATATGGAAGTTTTTTTGAAAACAGCGGCCAGAAGCACCAACATCGTGCGGACCATTGTCGGCAACGAGGTGCTCCTGCGCGGGGAACTCACACCCGAGGAACTCACCGTTTATCTGGAGTGGGCCCGGCAGGAGCTGGATATCCCCGTCAGCACGGCGGAACCCTGGCATGTGTGGGTCGAGCACCACGAGCTGGCAGAGCATGTGGATTACCTGGCCGTGCACATGCTGCCTTACTGGGAAGGGGTCCACATCGATCAGGCGGTGGACTATGTTGTCCAGAAAATCGAACTGCTCAAATCGTTATTTCCGGAAAAACCCATCGTGATCGCCGAGGTGGGGTGGCCCAGCAACGGACGCACCCGGCAATCGGCGGTTGCCACACCGGCCAATCAGGCGACCTTTTTGAGGCGATTTCTGGACAGGGCCGAGAAGGAAAAATACATCTATTACGTCATGGAAGCCTTCGACCAAACCTGGAAGCATGTCACCGAAGGAGCGGTGGGGGCCTATTGGGGCGTCTACGATGTGAAGCGTCAGGAAAAGTTTCCCTTCACCCTGCCCATCGTGCCCATCGCCAACTGGACGGTGCTGGCAGGATTGTCGGTGGTCATCGCCCTGATTACCTTCGCCATTCTGCTGATCGACAGCCAAACCCTTGGCAACCGGGGGCGTGGATTCCTGGCCGTACTGGCTTTCGCCGTCGCCTCCGTGATGGTGTGGGTGGTCTACGATTACCTCCATCAGTACCTGACCTTGAGGACCGTCATCGTGGGAATGGTGATGATCACCGGCATGATCGGGGTCATCGTAGTGCTGCTCACCGAGGCCCACGAATGGGCCGAGGCGCGCTGGATCATCCGGCTGCGCCGGCCCTTTCAACCGGTGGCCCTGGCGGACAGCGAACTGCCCATGGTATCCGTGCATGTAGCCGCCTATAACGAACCGCCGGCCATGGTCATCGAAACCCTCAATGCGCTGGCGGAACTGGACTATCCCCGGTTTGAGGTCGTGGTGGTGGACAACAACACCAAGGAACGGCAAGTATGGGAACCGGTGGAGGCGCATTGCCGCCGGCTGGGAGGGCGTTTTCGTTTTTTTCACGAAGACCCGTTGGCCGGCTTCAAGGCCGGGGCCTTGAACTTTGCCCTGAAGCACACCGATCCGGCGGCTGAAATTATTGCCGTGATTGACAGCGACTATACCGTGGCGCCCAATTGGCTGCTGGATCTCGTGCCGCAGTTTAAAGATGCCGGAACCGGCATCGTCCAGGCCCCCCAGGATTACCGGGACGGGACCGAGAATGCCTTCAAGGCCATGTGCTATGCTGAATATCGTGGATTCTTTTTTATCGGCATGGTGACCCGCAACGAACGCAACGCCATCATCCAGCACGGGACCATGACGCTGATCCGTCGCAAGGTGCTGGATGCCGTTGGCGGCTGGAGTGAATGGTGCATCACAGAGGATGCCGAGCTGGGATTGCGGATTTTCGAGCAGGGCTACGAGGCCGCCTATGTCTCCCAGTCCTATGGCCTCGGATTGATGCCCGATACCTTCGGCGACTACAAGAAGCAGCGCTACCGCTGGGCCTATGGTGCCATGCAGATTTTGCGTCGGCACTGGTCGAAACTGACGGGCCGGCATCGGAGCCGTTTGCGCTCCGGCCAGCGCTACCACTTTATTGCCGGCTGGCTGCCCTGGATAGCAGACGGAGCCAACCTGATGTTCAACCTGGCGGCGCTGCTCTGGTCACTGGCCATGATCCTCGATCCCCTGCATGTGGATCCGCCCCTGGTGGTCTTCTCGATTCTGCCCCTGGCCCTGTTTGCTTTCAAGATCGGCAAGCTGGTCTATCTTTACCGCACCCGTGTGGATGCCACCTTAAGCCAGACCCTGGCGGCTTCACTGGCCGGACTGGCCCTGACCCACACCATCGCCAAAGCCGTCTTATCGGGTCTGGTCACCCGCAACAAACCGTTTTTCAGGACGCCCAAAATGGCGGGCGCGTCAGCGCTGGTCAAGGCGTTGGCCGTCTCCCTGGAGGAAATCTTTCTTTTGGCCGCCATGCTGGGCGCTGCTACGGCCATCGGGAAGATACACCCCATGGATACCCTGGACATGAAACTGTGGGTGCTTGTCCTGTTTGTGCAGTCCATGCCATATGCCGCCACGCTGCTGATGGCCCTGATCAGCGGATTTCCGCGACTTCCGGCCCTGCTCGGGGACCGGCGGCACCGTCGGGCAGCCTAAGGATGAGACCCGGAAAAACGAAGATTGGAGGCGACACAATCCTCATCCCATGTTCATGGAGGATTGGGTGCAGCCCAGAGCAAAAGAAAATTTTTGACAACCAGCCAACCAAGGAGAAGAAATGAAACCGACAACCAAAATCGGCATCATCATTTGTGATCGCTATCGCCGTTGTGCCGGCGGCAAGTGCCTGCGATCCATGCGAAACAGAGAAGGCGCCTTCAGCATTTACGAGGATACAGAACCGGAACTGGTCGGCTACACCACCTGTGAGGGCTGTCCCGGCGGCAACATCGAATATGCCGGCGAAGAGATGGTGAAAAACGGGGCCACCGTCATCCATCTGGCAACCGGCATGGTGGTGGGCTATCCGCCCTGCCCGTATATCGACACGTTCAAGAATTTCCTCGAAAAACGATACGGTGTTCAGGTAGTGATCGGCACCCACCCGATCCCCCGCAAGTATCTGGACATGCACACCCATCTGGGCACATGGGCCGATGCGGCCTGGCAGCCGCGCATCGCTCCGACCATGGCCGACGAGGCGACCCGCGCCAGTTATGACTGAGTAACCCTTTATCTTAAAAGCGAACTTGTTAACATTCAGAGGAGGCATTCGATGAAACCGAAAACAAAGGAAAATGTCCACAAAGCGTTTATCGGGGAGGCCAAAGCCTATTTCCGGCTGCTGGCCTATGCCGAGCGGGCAAATGAAGAAGAGGTTCCCCAGATCGCGCTGTTGTTCAAGGCCATCGCCGAGGCGGAGCGGGTGCATGCCACCCGACATTTAAACCTGGTCAAGGACCTGGTTGTCAAAGACACCGACACGAACCTGGAGAAATCCTTCCAGCGGGAAAAATCCATCAGCGAAAACGAGTACCCCGATTTCCTCAAAGATGCCGAAGAAGAGGGCGAGACTGCCGCCGCAACGGTTTTCAGCCACGCCCGGGACGCCGAAGGGTACCACGCAAAATTGTACGAGCGGGCGATCATGAACGTGATCAAGGATGAGGTCAAGGAGTACTATGTCTGCCAGGTGTGCGGGTATGTCACCGACAAGCGGATTCCTAAAAAATGTCCGGTGTGCGGAGCTCCCCCGGAGAAGTTCAAGACCATCGACGGTTGATTTTCGTTTGACGCCGGTCCAAACCTCGTGGCCGGTGAAAGGAGGGACCATCATGATTCAGCCAAGCGACCGCCGCCGGGGGCACGTGTTTCCCCGGCGATTGGATCCACCCTTGCCCATGGCGGTCAAATCGGACGGGGTATGGATCGAGGATAAGATGGGCAAGCGCTACCTGGACGCCAGCGGCGGGGCGGTCGTTGCAAACGTCGGTCACGGCCGGCA
Organism: Desulfosarcina widdelii; assembly: GCF_009688965.1. GTDB lineage: Bacteria > Desulfobacterota > Desulfobacteria > Desulfobacterales > Desulfosarcinaceae > Desulfosarcina > Desulfosarcina widdelii. Next base: position 6,328,956 of record NZ_AP021875.1, read on the forward strand.
GGAAATCGCCCAAGCGGTCTACGATCAGATCCTGGCTTACGACTACATCCATCCCACCATGTTCACGACGCCGACGGTGGAAGATCTGGCCGCGGCCCTGGCGTCTCATGCGCCTGCGGGCATTGACCGGTTCTATTTTCTTTCCGGAGGCGGTGAGGCCGTGGAGGCCGCCATCAAGCTGGCCCGCCAGATCCACCTGGCCAATGGGCGCCCCGAGAAATTCCGCCTGGTCGCCCGCTGGAAATCCTACCACGGCCTGACCCTGGGGGCGCTGTCCGCCATGGGCCGCACGGCCTTTCGGACTCCCTTTGCCCCCATGCTGGCGGACGCCGTGCATATTTCGCCGCCCTATTGCCTGCGCTGTTCTTATGGGCTGGCTTTTCCCGAATGCCGCCTGCGCTGCGCCCTGGCCCTGGAAGAAGCCATCGTGAACCTGGGTCCTGAAACAGTGTCCGCTTTTCTGGCAGAAACCGTCAGCGGCGGGACCCTGGCCGCCTGTCCACCGCCGCCGGGCTACCTGGAGACGATCCGCGGGATTTGCGACCGCTACGATGTGCTGCTGATTCTGGACGAAGTGCTCTGCGGCATGGGCCGCACCGGGTGCTGGTTCGCCTGCCAGCACGACGGCGTGGTGCCGGATCTGGTTACCCTCGGCAAAGGGCTTGCCGGGGGCGCGGTGCCCCTTTCCGCCCTGGGCGTAAAGGGATGCCATTTCGATGCGGTCTGTGCCGACGGCGGGACCTTCAATCACGGGGGCACCTTTTCCCATCATCCCGTGGCCGCCGCCGCCGGTCTGGCGACCGTCCGCATTTTAGAGCGCGAGGGCCTGGTCGAACGGGTGGCCGAACTGGGAAGCCGCCTGGGAAAGACGCTGGTCGACCGACTCGGGGATCTTCCCTGGGTGGCCGATATCCGGGGGATCGGTTTTTTGTGGGGAATCGAACTGGTCGGAAACAGGCAGACCCTTGCGCCGTTTTCTCGAAAAGAACGGGTGACGGAGAGGGTATGGCAGGCGCTTTTCGACAGCGGCATCGTTGTCTACCGGTCCACGGGGCTGGCCGGCATCGACGGAGACGCCCTCATCCTGGCTCCGCCATTTGTGCTGGATTCCGCCGATTTTACGCGCGTGGCCGATGCGGTCGGGAAGGCTATCCAATCCATCCTCGGCTGAAAGAAGCAAAGCCGGGACAGGTGCCTGATTTGTAAAACTTTTGTCAAGGCGGTTGCCTCTTCTTGCCACGATCCACGCTTTCCCTTACTGATGGGCGACAGTTTGTTCGTTGCCTTTAATGTTTCGGTACGTGGAAGGACGGTCATGGTTCGATCGATACTGGACGGGATGCGCGGCATTTTATCCCTGCTCGTTTATGGCTTCAATACCATAATTTGTTGTACGCCCCTGTTCATCATTGCCCTGATCAAGGTGGCGCTGCCGTTCAAGCCGGTTCAAAATGGCTGCCGGCGTTTGCTGACCGCCATCGCCACCGCCTGGATCGCGGTAAACAACCTCAACCAGAAAGTGTTCAACGGCATCCGCTGGGATGTGCAGGGCCTCGACAACCTGGATCCCAAAGGCTGGTACATGGTTGTGGCCAACCACCAGTCCTGGGTGGATATCCTGGTGCTCCAGAACGTGTTCCACCGCAAGATTCCCTTCCTCAAATTTTTTCTCAAAAAGGAACTGTTCTGGTTCCCGGTGATGGGCCAGGCGTGGTGGGCCCTGGATTTTCCCTTCATGAAACGCTATTCGCGGCAATTTTTAAAGAAACATCCCCATCTGATCGGCAAGGACCTGGAGATCACCAAGCGGGCCTGCGAAAAATTTCGCAACATCCCCGTTTCGGTTATGAACTTCGTGGAAGGAACCCGGTTCACCCGTGAAAAACACTCCCGCCAGAAGTCGCCGTACCTGCACCTGCTGCGCACCAAGGCCGGCGGCATGGCCTTTGTGCTGGCGGCCATGGGCGATAAACTGCAGCACATTGTGGATGTGACTATCGCCTATCCCCAGGGTGTGGGTACGTTTTGGGATTTTGTCTGCGGACGGGTGAAAGAGATCAAGGTCCGTGTGAAAACCCTGCCCATCGAAAGCGAGATGCTGGGCGACTACCTTCAGGACCCCCAATTCAAGCGGGACTTCCAGGACTGGCTCAACCGGCTCTGGCATCAGAAGGACGAAGATCTGGCCCGTCTGATGGCCGGTTGACGCTCATATCGTTTGCAGGGGGGCGGACCTTTTAGGACGCCGTCAAAATCGATGGGAAACCACCTTTTCGTCAGGCCAGTCGATGCCGCTCGAGAACTGTTTTATCGTCTTTGCGAACTTGCACGCCGGCTTCTCTCTACCCCATCGTTGCATAACAACATGCGGAAATCATTGCTATCGTTTGAAAACATGAATCAATCATGACAACGGCCAGGCATTTTCGTCCTGCACCCAATTTGAATTGCTGGAAAACCAATGAATTTCTCATGTTGTTCCCCTTGCGGGAAAGCCGGAGCAATCCAGATCCGGCGTTGCCAAGGGATTGCAGTAGATCTCTACGGCGGCACCCTTGGCGCCTTGGCTCTGAATCGCTCCGGCTTTTGCAACGTTGGGGTCTACAAATCCTTGACAATGCCAAATCCCACCCATTAAGTTAACTCCCTTTGGCTTTCTTTGACAGCTGCCAAGCAGTTGTCCTTAACTTCCAAAAGGAGATGAACCATGGTCGAATTCAACTATTCGGAACTGCTGCCCCTGGGCAAAGACGATACCCCTTACCGGCTGCTTACCACCGAGCATGTGTCCACAGCCCAATTCGAAGGGCAAACCGTCCTCAAGGTTGCACCCGAAGGGTTGGAAATGCTGGCACAAGCCGCTTTCAGGGATGTCTCCCACCTGCTGCGGCCGGCTCACCTGGCCCAGGTCAAAGCCATTCTCGACGATCCGGACAGTTCCGAAAACGACCGCTACGTGGCCCTGGAAATGCTCAAGAACGCCGTCATTTCCGCCGAGATGGAGTTCCCCATGTGTCAGGACACCGGCACGGGCATTGTCATGGGCAAGAAAGGACAGCGGGTGTGGACCGGCGGCGGGGACGAGAAGGCCCTTGCAAAGGGCGTGTTCAATGCATACACCCAATGCAACCTGCGCTACTCCCAGAACGCGCCGCTCTCCATGTACGAAGAGAAGAATACCGGATGCAACCTGCCGGCCCAGGTGGAGATCTACGCCACGGAAGGGGACGCCTACAAATTTCTCTTCATCGCGAAAGGTGGCGGATCGGCCAACAAGACCTACCTTTTTCAGGAGACCAAGGCCGTTCTCAACCCGGGCACCCTGGTCGATTTTCTCACCGCCAAGATGAAAACCCTGGGCACGGCGGCCTGTCCCCCCTACCACCTGGCTTTCGTCATTGGCGGAACCTCGGCGGAATACAATCTCAAAACGGTGAAACTGGCCTCGGCCGCCTACCTGGACAGCCTGCCCACCAGCGGCAGCGAGGCCGGCCACGGATTCAGGGATTTGGAACTGGAAAAAGAGCTGCTGGCCCGTGCCCGCGGTCTGGGTCTGGGCGCCCAGTTCGGAGGGCGGCACTTCTGCCTCGACGTGCGTGTGGTGCGCCTGCCGCGCCACGGGGCCTCGTGTCCCATCGGCATGGGCGTCAGTTGCAGTGCGGACCGCAACATCAAGGCCAAGATCACCGCCGACGGCATCTTTCTGGAGCAGTTGGAAACCGATCCGGCCAAGTATCTGCCTGAACCTGCCGGGGGAGCGGATGACGCCGTGGCCGTCGATCTGAACCAGCCCATGGATGACATCCGGGCCATTCTCAGCCAGTATCCGGTCGCCACGCGCCTCAAGCTTTCCGGCAAGATTATCGTCGGTCGGGACATCGCCCACGCCAAGCTCAAAGAGCGCCTGGACGGCGGCCAGGGGCTGCCCCAGTACCTGAAGGACCATATCATTTACTACGCCGGACCGGCCAAAACCCCTGACGGGTATGCCTCGGGTTCCTTCGGCCCTACAACGGCCGGCCGCATGGATTCCTATGTGCCGATTTTCCAGGCAGAAGGGGCCTCCATGGTCATGCTTGCCAAGGGCAACCGCAGCCAGGTCGTGACCGATGCGTGTAAAAAATACGGCGGGTTCTACCTGGGATCCATCGGCGGGCCGGCCGCCCGGCTGGGCAAGGAGTGCATCACTTCGGTGGAGGTGCTGGAGTACCCCGAACTGGGCATGGAGGCGATCTACATGATCACGGTCAAGGATTTTCCGGCATTCATTCTGGTGGACGACAAGGGAAATGACTTTTTCGAGGGATTACTGTAAAAAACGACGTTTACACGTTCACCAACCAAGAAATTCCTTGACAGTCGGCAGGAGTTCCCGGAAGTAATACGACTATTGAACGTTCAATAGGGATGCGCGGTAGCGCTCCCTATTTTTCTTTTACCCTAAAATATAGTCAGGAAAGCACAATGGAAGGTCTGGATGCATTGTTCAACCCGGAGTCTGTGGCCGTGGTCGGCGCTTCAAGCACCCCGGGTAAGGTCGGACACGATATTTTCGTCAACATATTAAAGGGCGGATACACCGGTACGCTTTACCCGGTCAATCCCAAGGCCAAGTCCATTGCCAGCGTTCGCGCCTATCCGGATATCCAGGACATCCCGGATCCCATCGAGCTGGCCATCATCATTTTGCCCCCGCGGTTGGCGGAATCCGCCATCAAGCAGGCCATCGAAAAAGGCGTCAAGGCGGTCGTCATCGTTTCGGCGGGATTCAAGGAGGTCGGCGGTGAAGGCCTCGAGATCGAAAAGCGCATCGTGGCCATGTGCCGGGAAGCCGGTGTGCGTGTGGTGGGTCCCAACTGTTTAGGGGTCATCAACCCCAATGCCGATGTGCGGCTCAACGCCAGTTTCTCCGCCCGGATGCCAAAGGCCGGAAACATCTCCTTCATCTCCCAAAGCGGCGCTCTGTGCACCGCGGTGCTGGATTTCGCGGCGGACAAGGAATTCGGGTTTTCTAAATTCGTTTCCATCGGCAACAAGGCCGACGTGGACGAACTCGATCTGCTGCGCTACTTCCATGCCGATCCGGAAACCGAAGTGATCATGCTCTATATCGAAGAACTGCAGCGCGGCCCGGAATTCATCCAGGCCGTAAAGGAAATCACCGGGGGTGATCGGCCCACTCCGGTTCTGGCCATCAAATCCGGGCGTACCAGCGCCGGCGCCAAGGCCGCCGCATCGCATACCGGCTCTTTGGCCGGCAGCGAATCCGTGTACGATGCCCTTTTTGCCCAAAGCGGCATTATTCGGGTGGAGTCCATCAACGAATTGTTCGATTTCGGGACCGCCTTTGCCTATAAAAACGAAAGCGCCCTGGGAAAGATGCGGCGCAAGGTGCCTCTGGGCAACCGGGTGGCCATCGTCACCAACGCCGGCGGACCGGGGATCGTGGCCACGGACATGACCATCACCTCCGGTCTGGAACTGGCCACGTTCAGCGACGAAACCGTCGAGGTCCTGAAAAGCCATTTGCCCCAGACCGCCAACTTCAACAACCCGGTGGACGTCATCGGCGACGCAGCCCAGGACCGGTATGAAAACGCCCTCTGGGCCGTTATTCGGGACGAAGGCGTGGACGGCGCGCTGGTGATTTTAACCCCCCAGAGCATGACCAATGCCATCGGGACGGCCGAGGCCATCGTTCGCATTGCCCAACGCTCGCACAAACCGATTCTGTGCTGTTTCATGGGGATCATCGACGTTTCCGCCGGCGTGAAATACCTTCAGGAACACGGGGTGCCGGTGTATCGTTTCCCGGAAAGCGCGGCCAAGACCTTCGGTGCGTTGTACCGCTATTCCCGCTGGCTCAACCGTCAGCACCTGGCGCCGTTTACCGTAAAACACGATAAAGAAAAGGCCAAGGCGATCATTGCCGAGGCAGTAGAAAAAGGCCAGACCTACATCGGTGAGATCGGCGGTACGGAACTGCTCAAGTGTTATGGCTTCAATGTCCTGCCTACGGTGTTGGCTGACAGTGCCGATCAGGCCGGCATTGCGGCTGAGGAGATGGGCTATCCGGTGGTCATGAAGATCGTTTCGCCCCAGATCATTCACAAGTCCGATGCCGGCGGCGTTGTCGTCGGACTGAACAGCCGCGATGAGATGGTCGAGGCCTTTACCACCATCGTCGAAAATGCTAGAAAATACAGCCCGGATGCCGAGATCACCGGCGTGCTGGTTCAAAAATTGGCTCCCCGGGGCAAGGAAGTGATCCTGGGGATGACCCGCTACCCTATTTTCGGGCCTTTGATCATGTTCGGCTTCGGTGGGGTTTTCGTGGAAGTTTTCAAGGATGTGGCCTTCCGCCTGGCGCCGCTGACGCGCAACGGTGCCCGCAACATGGTGCGCAGCATCAGGGCCAACAAACTGCTCAGCGGCTACCGCGGCGCCCCCAAGGCCGACATCGCCACCATCGAACGCATGCTGGTGAGTCTTTCCGACCTGGTCCTGGACCACCCGGAGATCAAGGAACTGGACATCAATCCGCTGCTGGTCCACCCCGAAGGCGAGGGGGTCACTGTCGCGGATTGTCGGTTGATCTTGGAAGAGAAATAGCCGATAATTCAGTTGGCCGGTGGTCAACCCGGTTCGGATCTCGTCCGGCAATGGAACAGTCATTTCAAGCTACAGGAGGCGCCTCGTGACACGGTCAATCTACTGGGCCGACACCTATGTGGAAAAGCAGCGAACGGCACAAGAGGCCATTGCCATGATCCGCCCCGGCAAGCGGGTATTCATCGGCAGCGCCAGCGGAGAACCCCAGGCGCTGGTAAAGGCGCTGAGTGCGGCCGCCGTTAATATCAGCGGCCTGGAGGTCGTCCGGCTCATGAGCCGGGAGACCACCTCCCTGTCTGAAATTGCCGATAAAACACGGGACCACAGCCTCAACATCCGCACCATCTATCTGGGTTCGGCGGACACCGAGGGCATCGCCCGGTACATGCGCTTCATCACGCCCATCAACATGTCCGAGGTTCCCGGCCTGTTTCTTTCGCGCAAGATGCCGATTCACGTAGCCCTGGTCCAGGTTTCGCCGCCGGACGATTTCGGCTGGATGAGCCTGGGGGTTTCCGTGGACGTCACCCTGGCCGCGGCCCAGAGCGCCGACCTGGTCATTGCCCAGGTGAATCCGAGAATGCCGCGAACCATGGGGCAGAGCTTCATCCATGTAAACAGCGTCCACGTGCTGGTGGAGCACGAAGAACCCATTCTTTCGGTCAATCTGCGCAAAAGGTCCGGGCCGGCCGAGTGGATCGGAAAGCACATCGCCCGTTTCGTGGATGACGGGTCCACCATTCAGATCGGCCTGGATGCCGCCTCCCAGGCCACGGTCAAAGCCCTGGCGGACAAGAACGACCTGGGGTTCCACTCCCAGTACATTACCGACGATGTCATGCACCTGTACGCTTCCGGGGTGATCAACAACCGCAGGAAAGGGCTCAACGAGGGAAAGCTGGTGGCTTCCTGCGCCATCGGCAGCCAGAATCTCTACGAATTTCTGCACGACAACCCGGCGGTGGATTTCCGGCCTTCGGATTATGTCAACGATCCTTACATTATCGGCCAGCACAACCGTATGATTTCCCTGAACGTGGCCCACACCATCGACCTGACCGGGCAGATGGCCGCCGAGGCAAGCGAGCACACCTTTTTCGCCGGCGTCTCCGGCATTCCCGACTTTGTGCGCGGGGCCAAACGCTCCAGGGGGGGCAAGGCCATTTTGATGCTGTACTCTTCCTCTCGGGACGAGAAACGCAGCAACATCGTTCCCTTTCTCAACGGCCCTTCCGTGGTGGTGCCACGGGGAGACGTCCATTACGTGGTTACCGAATACGGTGCCGTCAATCTTTTCGGAAAAAGTCTTCAGGAGCGGGTGCTGGCCCTGATCGGCATCGCCCACCCGGACCATCGCGAGTGGCTCTTCGACGCCGCCAAAGAGGCCAAACTGATTGGCAGCGAGCGACGGTTGGGGGAGGCGACCCGGGGCATCTACCCGATACACCTGGAGGAAGTCGTCGAGCGCGACGGGGAGCAGATCACCGTCCGGCCTTCCAAGCCCGTGGACGAACGTCGAATTCAGGAGCACTACTACAGCCTGGACAAACATGACGTTCAGCTGCGGTTTTTCCACGAAAAGATCAGTTTCGACCGCAGCGACGTGGAGACACGCTCCCAGATCGACTATATCAAGGATCTCACCCTGGTGGCCGTGGTGGGCGAATTCGGTTTCGGCAAGGTGGTGGGCGTCGGAGAATACCTGCTGCTTTTGGACAGCAATGTCGCGGAAGTGGCGTTCTCCATCTCCAAGGAATACCAGGGCAAGGGGTTGGGCAAGCTGTTTATCCGCAAGCTGGCCCGGGCCGCCAGGGACAACGGCATTTCGGGGCTGGTGGCCTATACCTCGCCCCAGAACAAAGCCATGATCGCCCTGTTCAAGACCCTGCCTTACAAGGTGAAAACCAGTTTTGACGGGGAATCGCTGATGCTTAAATGCCGTTTCGACGAACTGGCCGACACCCCGCAATAAGAAAAGGGATAATGCATTTTAAACCTTGTCAAGAGGTTCCCAATATGATTTATTCAATCCCTTTACCATCAGGAATTTAAGCAAAACCATCGTGATTCTGGATATCGCGTAGCTTCCCTGTTTGTTAAGCTTCACTGGTTTTTCGCGACAGCTTTCCAAAAAACCGGCTGCCGCGAAGTTTATTTTTCATTTCAACCTGTTAAAAGGAGCAGTTATGGCAAAAAAAATGAAGACCATCGACGGGAATACCGCGGCGGCCCATGTGGCTTATGCCATGAGCGAAGTAGCCGCCATTTATCCCATCACCCCCTCGTCACCCATCGGAGAGATCTGCGATGAGTGGGCGGCCAATGGCCTCAAGAACGCCTTCGGACAGACCCTGATGGTGCGGCAGCTTCAAAGCGAAGCCGGCGCCGCCGCCGCCGTCCACGGCTCCTTGGCCGCCGGTGCCTTGACGTCCACCTACACGGCCTCACAGGGCCTTTTGCTAATGATTCCGAATATGTATAAAATGTCCGGCGAACTGCTTCCCGGCGTTCTGCACGTCACCGCACGGGCCGTTGCCGGACATGCGCTCTCCATCTTCGGCGACCACCAGGACGTCATGGCCGTTCGGCAGACCGGCTTCTCACTGCTGGCCTCGGCCTCGGTTCAGGAAGTCATGGACCTCGGGTTGGTGGCCCACCTGGCCGCCATCGAATCCAGTGTACCCTTTTTGCATTTCTTCGACGGCTTCCGGACCTCCCACGAGATCCAGAAAATCGAGGTGATCGACTACGAAGACATGGCCAAGCTGATCAACATGGAGGCCCTGGAGAGCTTCCGGGCCCGGGCGGTCAATCCGGAAGCCCCTGAACTGCGCGGTACCGCCCAGAATCCGGACATCTATTTTCAGGGGCGTGAGGCAGCCAACCTCTATTATAACGAAACGGCCGACATCGTTGCCGACTACATGAAAAAGGTCTCCGCGCTCACCGGCCGCAAGTACAACCTGTTTGATTATGTGGGCGATCCCAACGCCGACCGCGTAATTATCTCCATGGGTTCCTCCTGCGAGACCATCGAAGAGGTCGTGAACCACCTCAATGCCCGGGGTGAGTCCGTCGGCCTTATCAAGGTGCGCCTCTATCGGCCCTTTTCAGCCCAGCATCTGCTGGCGGCCATTCCGGCCACCGCGGGCCGGATCGCCGTCCTCGACCGTACCAAAGAGCCGGGCGCCCTTGGCGACCCGCTGTATCAGGATGTGTGTACGGCCTTCATGGAGCGCGGTGACATGCCCTCCATCGTCAACGGGCGTTACGGACTGGGATCCAAGGAGTTCAACCCCTCCATGGTCAAGGCCGTGTTCGACAACCTGAACGGCATGGCACCCAAAAACCATTTTACGGTGGGCATCGAAGACGACGTCACCCACACCAGTCTGGAAGTGGAGGCCGGATTCGACGTGGCTCCCGAGGGAACGGTCCAGTGCAAGTTCTGGGGGTTGGGGGCCGACGGAACGGTGGGCGCCAACAAGAGTGCCATCAAGATCATCGGCGACAACACCGACATGTACGCCCAGGCCTACTTCGCCTACGATTCCAAGAAATCCGGCGGTGTGACCATTTCCCATTTGCGTTTCGGCAAGACGCCCATCAAGTCCACCTACCTGATCGACAGCGCAGACTACATCGCTTGCCACAATCCGGCCTACGTCAACATCTACGACGTGCTGGAAGGCATCAAGGACGGGGGCACCTTCATGCTCAACAGCCCCTGGAGCCTGGAGGAGATGGAAGCCAAACTGCCCGCTGACATGCGCCGCACCATCGCAAAAAAGAAGCTCAAGTTCTACAATATCGATGCGGTCAAGATCGCCGGAGAGGTCGGTTTGGGTGGACGCATCAACATGATCATGCAGACCGCTTTCTTCAAGGCGGCCAACGTGATCCCCGTGGACGACGCCATCGCCTACCTCAAGGACCAGATCAAAAAGATGTTCGGCAAAAAGGGCGACAAAATTGTCAATATGAACTGCGACGCCGTGGACAAAAGCCTGGATCACCTGGTGGAAGTGGCCTACCCGGAAAGCTGGGCCGATGCCGGCCGGATTGCAGCCGAAGCCGCCGACGAACCCGAGTGGGTCACCGAGGTCATGCGGCCCATGCTGGCCCAGCAGGGCGACAAGCTGCCGGTGAGCAGTTTTTCTCCCGACGGGATTTTTCCCGTGGGCACCACCCAGTACGAAAAACGCGGTGTGGCCATCAACGTGCCTGAATGGGTTATGGACAACTGCATCCAGTGTAACCAGTGCGCCATGGTCTGCCCCCACGCCGCTATCCGACCGGTTCTGGTCACCGACGAGGAACTGGAAGCCGCACCCGAGGGGTTCGAAGCCAAGAAGGCGCTGGGCAAGGAACTCAAGGAGTTCAAGTTCCGCGTTCAGGTGTTTACCGAAGACTGTCTGGGATGCGGCAACTGTGCCGACATTTGCCCGGCCAAGAAGCCGGCCCTGGTCATGAAGCCCCTGGCCACCCAGCTCGAAACCCAGGTGCCCAACCAGCGCTATGCATCCAGCCTACCGGTGCGCGAAGGACTGGTCAAACGCAACACGGTCAAGGGCAGCCAGTTTTTCCAGCCCATGCTGGAGTTCTCTGGTGCCTGTGCCGGATGCGGTGAAACCCCTTACGCCAAGCTGCTCACCCAGCTCTTCGGCGAACGCATGGTTATCGGCAATGCCACTGGATGCTCCTCCATCTGGGGCGGCAGTGCACCGTCCATTCCTTACTGCGTTAACAGTGAAGGCTGCGGTCCCACCTGGGGCAACTCCCTGTTCGAGGATCCGGCTGAGTTTACCTACGGCATGTTTCTCGGATCTTTGCAGCAGCGCAGTCAACTGGCGGAACTGGTCACCCAGGCGCTTGAAACGGACATCGACGACAACCTCAAGGAGGCCATGCAGGGCTGGCTGGACAACATGAAGGATCCCGAAGGTGCCAAGCAGTACGGCGACCAGATCCGGGAGATGCTGTTCGCCTACGAAGGCAACCCCCTGCTGGATAAAATCGACGGTCTGAGTTCGCATTTCATCAAACGCTCCTACTGGATTTTCGTGGGCGACGGCTCGGCCTACGACATCTCCTTCGGCGGCATCGACCATGTCCTGGCCAGTGGAGAAGACATCAACGTCATGGTCTTCGACACCGAGGTATACTCCAATACCGGCGGACAAAGTTCCAAGGCCACCCCCACCGGCTCCATTGCCAAGTTTGCCGCTTCCGGCAAGAAGACCGCCAAAAAGGATATGGGCGGTATGGCCATGACCTACGGGTATGTGTACGTGGCCAACGTGGGCATGGGGGCCAACAAGCAGCAGTTGGTCAAGGCCTTCACCGAAGCGGAAAGCTACGACGGACCCTCGCTGATCATGGCCTACGCGCCGTGCATCAACCACGGTATCAAAAAGGGCATGGGCAAGAGCCAGGAAGAAACCAACCTGGCTGTCAAGAGCGGCTACTGGCCGCTGTATCGCTACAATCCCATGCTGGCGAAAGAGGGCAAGAATCCCTTTGTGCTGGATTCCAAGGAGCCGGACGGCAGCCTGCAGGAATTTCTGGGCGGTGAAGTGCGCTACGCGGCCCTGCAGAAACTCTTCCCCGAAGAGGCCCGGCGGCTTCATACCCGGCTGGAAGGAGAATTCGCCGATCGCTATGCCAAGTTCAAGAAGATGGCCGAGGCCGAGTTCGTGGCAGCCAAGCCGTCAGGGGAACTGGCTGCAGCAGACGACGACAGCGACAGTTGCACCCTGGCCGGCACCGCTGAGCACGCCGGGCGTTCCGGTGCTGACGATGCCTGCGACGATGGGCGCGCCGGATAATTAAAAGCCGGTTTGAAAACCTAACAAAAAAGGGCCGTGTCACCCGCTTTGGGTGGCCGGCCCTTTTCTTTTTGGCTACGATTCCAAGCAGACGGTTAATTTTCATAAAAATGATTCGATACCCCTTGACAGCGCTTTTCTTTACATTACTATTTTTTCAAAAATGATTAGATAATTTTTTCCAAAACTCAAAAAGGAGGAAATCGCCATGTTTGCAAGAAGACTGCTCGATTTTCCGTCAATGGGGTGGCAGTATCCGTTTGCCGAACTGGAGCGCATGTCCCGTCGGATGGATCAGTTGAAAGACGGTCTGATTGGCAGACCGGGGCTGGGTTGGCGGCCGGCCAGGGTGTTTCCTGCGGTTAACCTGACCGAGGACAAGGACAAGTATTACGTGCGTGCTGAGCTGCCAGGCATCAAGGCCGACGCCCTGGACATTCAGGTCACCGGCAGGAATTTGAGCCTTTCCGGGGAGCGGACCATTGCCTCGGAAGGCGAGAACATCCGGTACCACCGGCGCGAGCGCGAGGCAGGCAAGTTTTCCCGGATCATCGGCCTGCCCGGCGACATCGATCCACAGAAAGTGGAAGCCAGGATGGTCAACGGGATGCTGACGGTTGCCATCGCCAAGGCGGAAGCGGCCAAACCGAGACAGATCACGGTCAGCTAACCACTTTTTTAGCAAGGGAGGGATGACAAATGACGGATTCCAACGAGCTTCAGGTAAAAGACAAACAGGAAGTGGCCAGCCCTGCCGAGCAGACGCGACCCGGCGTCGTTTTTACACCGGATGTGGATATCTTCGAAGACGAGCGGCAGATCACGCTGCTGGCGGACATGCCCGGCGTGGGGCCGGACGACATTACCATCGATTTGAATGACAATGTGCTGAGCATTTCCGGCGAGGTCAAGCCCTTCGAGGGCGGCGAGGAGTCGGATGTGCTTATCGAGTTTGAAATCGGTCGCTATTTCCGGCAGTTCACCCTTTCGGAGGTGATCGATCAGGCCAAGATCGAAGCCAGACACGAAAATGGGGTCTTGCGCCTGAACCTTCCCAAGGCGGAAAAGGCAATTCCCCGGCAGATTACGGTTACCGCCGGATAATTTGTGTAAGGCAGAATTATATCAATCATGAGAATTGTCAGCACTGTATCGATACGATAACATTGGTATAGCGACATTTTTTAAGTAGTAGAGGCCAACCGCCAGACGTTGTGGTTGGCCTCTTGCTTTTAATGTTTCGCATTAATAGCCAGATAGCACAAGATCCAAAAAACGTGACGTTGGAATGATTATTTTTATGATGTTACACGTTACAAGTCTAATTGAAAGCTCAGACCATTCAATCGAGCTTTTAATCAATTACGTTCAACATCTCCCTGCCTGCTGGATTGTCAGGATGGGCCATCTGCATGCGTAGGGCCATTTTCTCGTCGCAGTCTTATTCAATGCATTCAACCGGCAGATTGTATTCCTTGCGGATCTGCATCAGTTTCTCCAATGCGGCCTCCATTTTACGCTCGGCCTGGGATTCAGAGGTGATGTCGCCGTCCTTGGCCATCAGCTGGCCAAACAGGTTCCGGGCCTGATCAGTTTGGCCCCTGTCTGCGTAGGCCAGCACCTGGAGCCATAGACCGGCCAGGGCGTGATCCGGATTATCGGATGCCGCCGCTGTGCGGCCGTATCCCTGGGAAATTTCATGCTTGCACTCCACCAGCGCGGAAAGCCCCTGGTAGGCCTCGTCGCCCAGCTTATTGCGCAGGGCCTCCAGTCTTGCGGCCTGTTGGGCTTTTTTTTCGTTGCTGTCGGTCACAGCACCTGAAATGGCGCCGGCGGTCGCCCCGGTGCTGCCCCCATACACCGCACCCCGGGCGGCTGCCTCACCGACGTTGCCGCCGAAGACCAAGGCAGTGACCATGCCACCGACGGCGCCCACGGCAGCCCCGGTAACAGCACCCTGACCAGCCTGCTCCATGGATCGCTGGGAGCAAGCCGTCACGGTCAAGAGCGTGATTCCCAGTAAAAGGGACAAGCAACAGTTCACAGCGTGTTTGGTGGGATTCATGATGAGTCCTTTCCGCCATATGGTTGATGTTTATTGACCAAGCCATCGATCTCTACCATCCGCGATGCCTTGCCCGTGCATAAAGCCCAGGAATCATCGGTCGGGGACAGACCATTGCTTGGCAGGGGACAGGTATTTGCAGATATCCACCTTATCGTTTTGCGCTGGAGGCAGATACTGCTCGGCATACTTGCGGTAGACCCCGCTTTCCAGAAACAGATCAAACAGGTCGCTGTCGATATGCTGGTCGTCGCGCATGAGACTCATGATTCGCATGGCTTCGCTGACAGTTTTGGGGGTTTTGTAGGGTCGGTCCGATGCAGTCAGGGCTTCGAAGATATCGGCGATGGCCATGATGCGGGCCGGGATCGACATCTCCTCTTTTTTCAACCCCCGGGGATAGCCATTGCCGTCCATGGTTTCATGGTGGGCGCCGGCGAACTCCGCAACGTTGGCTAAATATTCAGGAAATTCCAATTGATTGAGCATGATGATGGTCTGAATGATGTGCTCGTTGATTTTAAATCGATCCTCCGGCGACAAGGTCCCTTTGCGGATGCTCAGATTGTAAAGTTCTCCCAGGTTGTACAAATGTTCGGGCACCTCCATGATGAATCCATGCGGGTTGTCTCCGAAGGGAGCTGGATCGGGTCTTGGAATGATGTGTTCCAGCTTGTCGGCCAATACCGCTTCCACCACCGGCAGGGTTTGAGGTGCGGCGGCCTGCTTCAAGCGGGCTTCTTCCTGGGAAATGCCGATGCGGTCGTCCAGGTGACGAATCCAGGTTTGGTTGGCGATCCGCTTCAAGCGGTCGATCTTCTCATCGGCCATGAATTCACCGCCGATGTTGCATTGGGCCACAAAAGCGAAATCGTCGGCGATCTGTGTCCGCTTGGCTTCCAATTGGGCCTGCAAGGCGGCTTCGTCGCCATCGCCGGCCAGTCGTTTGCGGCAGAAATCGATCTCCGCGTCCCGCAGCAGCACCTCGAAACGCATGCGGATCTCATGGATGCGGTTGTAAATGGTTTCCAGCTTGGTGGCCTTGTCCACCACGTATTCGGGGGTGGTGACCTTGCCGCAGTCGTGCAGCCAGGCGGCTACTTCGAACTCCCAGCGCTGGTCGTCGGTGTCCATACAAAAATCGGCCAAAGGGCCGGTATCGGTCTTCCGGGCGGCATCGGCCAGAATCTGTGCCACAACCGGTACCCGTGCACAGTGGCCGCCGGTATAAGGGGATTTGGCATCGATGGCGCCGGCAATCAATTTGGTGAAATCGTCGAACAGTTTGCGCTGCTGATCCAAAAGGCGAAGGATCGTGCGCTTCATCAGAGAAAAAGCCAGGATGAGCGTATGGATCTCTTTGATGTTGGAATCGAAAGGCGCCGATTCGGAGAAATCCCGACGACGGATCTTTTCGGCTTCATGTTCCAATTGGGACAGCGAGCCGGATATCCGGCGCGAGACCAATAGGGAAGTGGGCAATACAACGATCAGCACGATTAGAGAATGGAGAAAAACGTTGTGCTGCATCCTGCGGATGTGGCCGGTGAAATCGGAGGTCGGAGCGAAGGAGGCCAGAATCTGGTCAAACTTCAGCCATTTGCTCACGGGGGTGGCGCGCACAAGGTAGTCGACGCCGTCGATTTCTATCTCACGGGTTTGCTTTAGGCTGCCGTAGGGATCGCGCCGACAATCGGCAACAACCCTGGCAATACGGGCGTCGCCGATATCTCCTGCGGTGAGAAAATCCAAATTTTTTCCCGATTGGGTTTTGACGGTGGACTGCGAGGGGTGAGCGATGATCCGCCCCTCGGGGTCGAACAGAAAGAGCATGCCGTTGTCCGATACCTTCTGCCGTTCAAGGGAGATGGAAAAGCGATCCAACGTGATGTCTGCGCCGAAGACCCCGCCACCGTTTAACAACCGCTCTGCGCAAGTGACGCCGGGCATTCTGATGGAACTGAAGACGTACGGTTCGGTGTAAAAGGCGCCATCCTCGCGGCGGGCCCGGTTGTACCAGGACCGTGTGCGTGGGTCATAGCTCGAATCCAGATCGGTTCGCTCGTCGAAAGCCTCGTGTTTCCGGTTTAAAAACAACCATCGCTGGGTCATCCGGCCTCGGGTATCGGTTGTAATGGTCCGCAGAACGAACTGCGTTCCTGCGGGTGCATCGAAGTGCTGACACAGCACCGGGTCATTCCTCACGGCCATCATCTGGATAAAGCTGCCGTCGTCATACCCGATATAGGTGGAGAAGAGGTACTTATAGAAGGCCAAGGCCTCGAACATCAGCTCCAGCCCCGGATGGGACAGGCCACCGCCCACCGGCGGGTGTTCCAGGCCGGGCATGCGCGCTGCCGTTCCAGCCAGAACGGCCACGGATGTCAGGGCGTTCTCGTATCGTTCGATGACTTTTCCGTTGATTTCGGAGAAGAGGTGATCAGCCATTCGGATGGCTGCGGTGTGGCTCTCCCGGTGGCTGATCCAAAGGAACAGAGCGGTGAGGGTGACTACGATAGTCACGATCAGGGTGGTGATGCCGACGTATAACGGGTAGCGTTTCCGTTTCAAATTCATATTGAATTCCTGTTTCAAGAGTTTTGGATCCCGGTATTTTATTCCAATCCGATGCCTGAATCGATTTGGAAATTGCTGTTAACGGCGGATACGATGACACCGAAATTGGCATCGAATTTCTCCTATGGTTTTTCCTCTATATCCCACTCCTCAGCCAGGACTGATTGCCCTAAAAGTAATAAGAGAAATGCAGTGTTCATGACTAATGACTGCCGGCTAATTGTTTTCATCGGAGTCTTCTTTCAGGGGTTTATTCAGTTGGCTGGGGCGTTCGCCGCAGCAGTGACGGATCATACCCCTGTGCGTTCAGCCGATGTAGAATGCCGTTGTAGAGGCCTTCGTCCATCGACGGCGTCCGGCTGAGGATCCACAAGTATTTGCGCGACGGCACGCCCACGACGGCCCACTGGTAGACCGGATCCAAATCGATAATCCAGTAGTCCCCCTTGAAGGGCCAGAAAAAACAGACTTTCAATCGTGCGTTAGAGGCTCTGTCCACCACTTCGGCCTTGCCCGTCGATTCTTTCAGCTGGCCGTCGAGGCTGTTTTTATAACAGCGGTTAATCACCCGGATGCGGCCGTCGGGCAGCAGGGCATACTCGGCTGTGGATCCGGTGCAGCCCCTTTGGAACCACGCCGGGTAGCTGGCAATTTCGTACCACTTGCCCAGGTAGCGGTGCAGATCCACGTAGGGTACCGTGACGAGTGGACCGGATTTTTCAGCTGCCGCAGCAACGCCGGACAGGTTGGAAATGCAAAGAAGCAAAGCAATGGTGAGAATCCATTTGGTTGTTCGAATCATTATGGCTCCTTCTTGCTGAAGGTTAACGATTAACCATGCACGGGTACCTTTGGACCTCGGTCGCCATGATGGGGGACCGATCAACGGATGCACCGGTAGAATGAGGGTGTCGCCGCTCTGCGCCGACGGCAGTGACCTCCCCCACTGGCGATATCGCCAAACACGCTCCGAAAGTGCTCCGGTTTAATCTGGCAGCCGGGCCATTTTGGCATAACGGTCCTACAATGGGTGTCTATTGATTTGGTTTCGCTGCTTCGCCGTCTTTCGATGCGCCAAGCGGCCGTCCAGCCCTCAATCCCATGTCGTTCAACACCAGACTCTGGCATCGATAAGGTCAACCGACCGTAAGAGAGAACCCTTTTCTTCCGGTTCGCTCCCTGCCATGGTGATTCCTTGCCATTCCACGCAACGATTCAGGGATCGCCGCTGCCATGCGGTCATGACGTTTTGGGCAGCAGTTCGTTCTTCTCAAGCTCCTTCATGACCGCCTCCACAACCTTACCGATGGCTTTCCCGGTGGTCTCCGGGTTGGTCAGCTGCGACTCCCCCGCCCACAGCAGTGATTCGGATTTTGTGTCGTACAAACAGGTTTCTAACGTGAATTGTACGTTTTCGCTAATGATGACGGGCCAACGACTATACCCCCACGAATATCTGTAAAAGCCATAGTAGGTTCGGTAAACCTCCGGTTCGCCTCGGCTGAACACTTCGGCCTCATCAAAGCCGACCAGATGGGTAATCAGGACGCTGTCATTCTCATACCTGTCAATAACCTCGGCAATCGCCGATTTTTCCAGTTGCGTCCCCTTCTGGACGGGAAGCACCTCGATGCTGATAATCGCCTCTACACCTTTGGCCGCGAGCCACTTCTTGAAATGGTTCTCAAAAATCGACCTGATTTCCTGGTCGTCAACGACTACAATTATCAGCGTATTACTGATGGGCTTGCCTGCCGCTACTTCCTCCATGTGGGTGGGGGTCATTTGGAAGCGTGATCCCCCGCAGGCTATCAGAAAACATCCGAGGGTTGCCACCAGCAGCGTAATTCTCATTTTTTGCATTGTTAAATGACCTCCTTTGTACGAATAAACGGGATTGACTTGGCTTTCGAAAATGATCAAACGGTCGTCTAATTGATGGCTGGCGAATAGGGCATCTTGGCAAAGGCCTGGCGTGCCAGGTCCATTGCGGCTTCCTATCGCATCAAAATGCCTTTGTCCCAGGCCTGCACAACCGCATCACCCGTAAGGGTGGACACCGATTCGCTGTTGGTGCTTCGGATGCTGTGGGGAAAATATCAATTTTACGACGCCGGCGAGGGCACACAGACCTGGCCCCAGCGTTGCGGGCAGGCGGTGATGATCACGGGTGGAAAGCTTGATGAACCAGGCAAAGGCGATCCATAGGATCACTTGGACCGTATTGTTGGCCTTGAGTGCCCAAAAGAAGCCGGCGACATCCAAGGCCAGGTGCATGCGGATATCGAACAGCGCTGCCAATCCGCAGCACAGAGCCATTATGGCGAACACCAGATAGACCCGTTCATGCCTGCGCCGTAAAAAAATCAATAGATGCAAAGGCATGACTACGCCGCAGATGCGGCAGATAGCGAAGTACCTGTTTGTAAGGTGATGGTGCGACGGCAACGATCACTCTCCAAAGTAGGCCTGTGGATCTCTGTTCAACCGATCAAGCTGCGTCTGCAGCTCTTGCAGTTTTGCCGACCGCATTCCTTCGGTAAAATCGGGTCCCAGCCCCCGTTCACTGAGCTTTTGCATCTCAACTTCAATTCGTTGCCGTTCTTTTTCAACGCGCGGATCCGCGGCGTTACTGCTATGGCTTTTTCTCTTCTCCGCAGCTTCGGCTTGTTCTATTTTCTTCTCTTCTGTGTATTCATCTGCCTCGCGGGTGGCCTCCTCCACCATTTTGTCATACGCCTGCCGCTGTTCATCAACAGCGAATAGCGGAGTTGGCGTTCCCGCCACAAGACTTGCCAACAGGAACACGCCGAACCATTTCATCGTTGCCATGGAGTCCTCCTTTGAATAGCCAGCCCAAGGCATTCGCGCTGGTAAACATTCGGGCCATGATCGGCCCGTCGGTGACCTTTTTTCCGCTTAACGAAACGATGCTGAGCGCTATAGTTGGCTTTCGATGGGCAGCAGCCGAAAGAAAAAATCCGCGATGCGCTGCCAGAAGCTCCGCGCCGGCTGAATGGACGTTGTACCTGAACTGGATTCCCACCGGAGCGCGTTGTCATTATTCAAATAGACCCGCCAGGCGTTGTCGGGGGCCAAAAGCGTTTCGAATTCCCTGGCCAACTGACCACATAAACCAGGGGAATCAATATATAGGCCGTTTTCGGTATTGATATCAAGAGCGCGCGGATCCAGATTCAGAGAGCCAACAAAGCAGCGCTTCCCGTCGGCGACGATGGCCTTTGTGTGGAGGGAAATGAACGGCGCCTCGATGGGTTCAACGTTGCTGGTGGCCTGTATTTTGGGGGCAGGATCGTGCCTGAACTCATAGAGGTTGGCTCCGGTGGCGAGGATAGACCGGCGGTATTTTTTATAGTGGCTGTGGGCTGCGGTATGGTTGTTGGCCCCCATGGACCCGGTCAGCATGTTTACCTCGACACCCCGGGCTGCTGTTTGCGCCAACTCTTCCAGGGACCCTTTCACCGGGATGAGGTAGGGGGTCACAAAAGTCAGCTCGGATTGACTGGGGTCGGCGATGTGGTCGAGCATATCGATCAGTCTCAACTGTTCGCCGTCCACCATGACCGGATCGTCCTGAATGAAGTGCGCCTCTCCGATGGCCATGATCCGGGGTAGCTGCTCGAGGGCATCGATGGAACCGGATGACGGCTCAAGGTAGGTGGTCAATCGGTCTTTTTGGGTTTTCAGATAATCACTTACCCGGCTTCGCAAATCGGCCAGATCGTCAATGGTGGCTTTGTCGAACATGGTGCTACCGGGATAGGCCAGCTCGGTATTCCAGTATTCGTCGAAGGCATGGGAAATTTCCTCGACGACCGAACCGACGACCAGCACATCGAGATCGCGGAAATTGTATTTATTGCTGAGACCGAAATACGCGTCGCCGATATTGCGCCCGCCGACGATGGCCATGTGATTGTCGACGACAAACAGCTTGTTGTGCATGCGGCGGTTCAGTTCCTTAAAATAGAGTATGAATTCACCGATGCCCCCCAGGGTGCTGTCGCGGACTCGACCGGGATTGTAAATTTTAATGTCAAAATTGGGATGCCGTGTAATCGCTGCAATGTTGCGGTCTTTGGCGGCAAACACAAAATCGTCCACCAGCATGCGCACGCGCACGCCGCGGTCCGCTGCCTGGAGCAATCGCTCGAACAACATCAATCCGGTGGCATCGTTTTGCCAGATAAAATATTGCACATCGATGGATTGCACTGCCTGATCGACCAGGGTCAGGCGCCATTCGTAGGCGGCTTGATTGTCGGACAACGCCAGAAAGCCGGAGGCAGGCGGCGCATGAAGCGTCGAAAACCGATGGGAGGTCTTGGCGATAACACCGCTCGCCGACGGTGGCAGCGCATAGACCGCGGATGACGATGGCGGCGGAACGGTAAGGGTTGAACACCCGTGGAGGAAGAGAACCAGCCATACGAAAAACGCCAACACGCTGATCTGAAGGGACCAATGCCTTGATTTATCATTACGTAACAATAAAAAATTATTAAGAAAGTACTCGGATGAAGACCATACGATCATTTTTTCACTTTGCGGTATGAAACCATGCAGCTATTATGAGGGACCAATGTTGATCCTCTGCTGCTCGCAGTAGGGTTGTTTCTTTAATTAACTAAAATCTTAGCATGAGTCAAACACCAACGTTCGAGAATTTGATGACGATCAAAGCATTCGTTGATCATACTTTTCAAGGCCTTTCACCCGACAAAATAGTTGACAATACTTTGGGCAATCTTGTCATTGTCTGAATTCGGGGGTGGCTGATTATCTCAATAATTGTAGCCCGTTTATTGATACGTAAGCGATGGTTGCGTGCCACGATCTTTAAATAGGGTGGCGCTTCAACGACAACCGGTAGCACTGCACTAAACGAATTCGTTGACAGGCAGCGGCCAAAGCCGGTAGATGGGGTGAAAATCTACTTTGCGAGGAACCAGACGCAACGATGAATGCAGACCGACTCAAAGACCTGCTTGAAAATGTGAAAAAGGGCGACCTTTCCGTCGATCATGCCCTGGAAACATTGAAGGACCTGCCTTACGCCGATCTGGGCTATGCCATGGTGGACCATCATCGCTCCCTGCGCAGCGGTTATCCGGAGACCATTTTCAGCCAGGGAAAAACCGTGGAGCAGGTGGTCGGCATCGCCCGGCGGCTGCTGGAAAAAAATGTCAATATCATGGCTACCCGGGCGGACCGCAATGTCTATGAGGCCCTGCAGGCCATCGGCGAGTCGGTGGAATACCACGCGGCGGCCCGCATCGCGGTGATCAACCGCCAGCCGGTTCCCCCCACCCGCACCACGATCCTGGTGATGTGCGCCGGCACCTCGGACATTCCCGTGGCCGAAGAGGCGGCCGTCACCGCCGAGGTGATGGGCAACCGGGTAGAGCGGCTTGCCGACGTGGGGGTTGCCGGCATTCATCGCCTGCTGGCCAAACGAAAGATAATTCAATCGGCCAGCGTACTGGTGGTCGTGGCCGGCATGGACGGAGCCCTGCCCAGCGTAACGGCCGGCCTGACCGACAAGCCGGTAATCGCCGTCCCCACCAGCATCGGCTACGGCGCTAGTTTCGGCGGCCTGGCGGCTCTGTTGACCATGCTCAACTCCTGCGCCAACGGTGTCACCGTTGTCAATATCGACAACGGCTACGGTGCCGGCTACGCGGCATCGCTGATCAACCGCATGGCCGACCGTGCCGCCGGGACATCGCAAAATCCTCCGCTATAAGGTTTTTACGGAACCGTCGATATGACCTACAATTTCGATCCGGACCGGTGGTATGACAACGAGTTGGCAGTCCTGGAGCGGGCTTTCCGGGAAGGGCGACTGGATGAGGCCGCGGTCGATAAGCAGAAAGAGCGGCTCATGCATCGCTACGACGATATGGTTGCACGGCTGGATGGTACCTATCGGATGCCCAAGGCCTGAGTCGTGTCCCCCATCACCGGCCGATCGACCCGATATCTTTGTTGCGCATAAAGGAACCTCCTCGGCATATCGACGATGCGCCTCCCAAGGGCGCTTTCTTCGGACCTTGTAGGCGTTTCGCCTTTTTTGTAATTTAGGTAAGGATATAATTACAACAATTTACGTACAATTTTTGCCTCAAGAGGCGAAACCCTCCGGGATTGCCGATCTCACCGCATTTTCGGCGAGCCGCCGCGGCGCATAGCCGACTATAGCGCCACGACGTCTGCCTTGAATCTGCGGCAAGCTCGACAATCGCCTATTTTAGGTCGGGGCGTCTGTGGGGGACGGTTGCGCGGGGCTCGATCACGACCCCGTCGGCCTGTTTTCGGGTGCACACACCAACAATCCATCATGGAGGCTTGTATGCAAAAATGGCATTGCTTTTTCGTTCTGATCCCGATGCTTGTCCTGGGTTATGGCAGCGCCTCTGGTGCGGATGTCTCCGTCAGCGACGCCACCCAGGAGTGCCTGGACTGCCATAGCATCTATCATCCCGGCATCGTTGCTGATTGGCAGAACAGCCGCCATGCCGCAACGACCGTTCAAACCGCCATGGCGAAAACGGGAGCGCAACGGCGCGTGTCGAGCACGGAGATTCCCGACCCGTTGAAAGGCACCAGCGTGGGGTGTGCCGAGTGCCACACCCTCAGGGGGGCGTCCCATGCGGATACCTTTGAGCACAACGGCTACGATATCCACGTGGTGGTCAGTCCCGACGACTGCGCCACCTGCCACGCCGTCGAGCGAGAGCAGTATGCCAGGAACATCATGGCCCTGGCCGAAAAGAATCTTTCCGAAAACCATCTTTACGCCGACCTGCAGCGTACCATCCTGGGAACCGGCGAGGTGCGGCCCGACAGGGTGCATTTCTCGCCGGCCAATGCGATGACCCGGGCGGATGCCTGCTACTATTGCCACGGCACCCGTTTGACGGTCACCGGTACCCAGGTCCGCGACACCGATGCCGGTGAACTCGAATTCCCGGTTATCGCCAACTGGCCCAACCAGGGTGTGGGCCGGGTCAACCTGGACGGCAGCCGGGGGGCTTGTTCGGCCTGCCACACCCGCCACCGGTTCTCCATCGAGACGGCCCGCAAGCCTTACACCTGCAAGGAGTGCCATGTGGGGCCGGACGTTCCCGCCTTCAAGGTCTACTCGGCCAGCAAGCACGGCAACCTTTTTTCTTCCATGAACCGCCACTGGGATTTCGAGGCCGTGCCGTGGACCATCGGTACCGACATCCAGGCACCCACCTGCGCGACCTGCCACATCAGCCTGACCGCCACCCCGGACGGGGAGACCATCAATGCGCGAACCCATCAGATGAGCGATCGCCTGGGTTGGCGCATTTTCGGATTGGTCTACGCCCATCCCCAGCCCCGATCCCCGGACACCACGGTGATCCGAAACCGGGCCGGCCTGCCGCTGCCCACGGATCTAAACGGGACTTTCGCAGCGGACTTTTTGATCGCCGATGACGAGATGGCCAGGCGGCGCTCCACCATGCAGCGCACCTGCCTGGCCTGCCACGACACCTCCTGGGTCGAAGGGTACTTTCAACGCCTGGACAACACCATCACCGTGTCCAACCGCTCGGTTCGGGCGGCGACTCAGCTGATGCAGGCAATCTGGAAAAACGGGTATGCCGCCGGACCCGATTCCGGCGGCAGTCTTTTCGACGAGTATATCGAACGCCGCTGGAGCGACATCTGGCTGCTTTACGCCAACAATATCCGATTCGTCGCCGCCATGGCCGGTGGTGGTGATTATGGCGTATTCGAAGACGGCCGCTACCACCTGACCCGGGCGCTGATGGACATGCAGGACTGGAAGGAGACCCGGGAGCTTCTCAAGAAAAAACGATAAAAATGGCTGTCCCGGCTCCCCTGACATCAGGAGCATTGGGGGCGGGCACTTGGAGCGCCGTCAGTCTGCGTCCAGGGCCGGCAGCAGAGGCGCAACGGCCACCGGACGTTCGATGAGGCCGTGCTTGAGGGCGAAATCGGCAAAGGTTTGCCAGCGCTCGGGATCGCACACCTGCCGTTTGGCGTAATAGGGGCGCGTCAGGCGAAAGGCGGCCGTTTCGACCTTGCGGTCGGCATCGGGAACCGCCTGGAAATAGGCGGCCAGGGCGGCCTCGGGCGATGCCTCGATCACCTCGATTCCCCGGGCCACCGCCTTCACGAAAGCTGTGATCCGTTTTTTCTCACGGCTAAGGGTTTCGGCGCCGCAGATGAAAACCAGTTCGTCGTAATCGGGAATACCCCATTTCTCCAGTTCGAAGAAGCCCGCCTCCAGGCCCTCGGCGGCCATGGTCACCGTTTCGTAGGTTTTGAACGGTCCCATGACCGCGTCCACCCGTCCGGCACTCAAGGCCGGTACGATGGAGAATCCCACGTTGACCAGGCGGTAGTTTTCGATGCCGTTGACCTTGGCAAAGGCATCCATGAGAACATCCATCAGGCCGGGAACCGTGTATCCGATGGTTTTGCCGCTCAAGTCGGCCGGTTTCGTGAAACCGCTGGATTTGAGATAGAGCAGGGTGGTCAACGGATGTTCGATCAGCCGGCCCACGACGCGCACATCGATTCCCCGGGCCGCGGCCATCACCGTCTGGGGTTCGTAGGAGACGGCCAGATCGACCTTTCCGGCGGCGGCCAGTTTCAGGGCGTCGGCCGTATCCGACGGGCTGAGAATTTCAACAGCCAACCCCTGCTCGTCAAAAAAGCCCTTCTCTTGGGCCACATAAATGGGCAGGTGGTCCACATTGGGAAACCAGTCCAGCATGAGGGTCAGGGGCGTTTCGGCCCAAAGCGGGCCGTTCCAGGCCAGACCGGTGAAGAGAATCAGGGCGAATAAAATGCGTTTCATTAAATCGTTCCTCCTAAAGATGATTGATCGGATGGGGCTTTCCAGGCCAGATACCGGTGTTCCAGCCAGCCCACCGCGTGCCAGAGCGCCAGCCCCATCAGGGACAGCCAGAGGATGGCGGCAAATACCCAGTCGGTTTTCAGCCGGGCATTGGACTGGATCATGAGGTATCCCAGCCCCTGCTGGGCGCCAACCCATTCGCCGATGATCGCTCCGATGGTGGCCACCGACACCCCCACCCGCAGCCCGGAAAAAAAATAGGGCAGGGCCCAGGGCCAGTAAAGCCGCCTCAGGGCCTGCCAAAAACTGGCGCCCATCAGACGAAAAAGAACGCGGTAGGCATGATCGCAGCTTTTGAATCCTTCCAGCAGGCTGACCGTGATGGGAAAAAAGATGATCACGGCTGCCATCAGCACCTTGCTGGCGATTCCGTAGCCCAGCCAGACGACCAGCAAGGGAGCCAGGGCAAAAACAGGGATGGCCTGGGAAGCCACCAGGAACGGGGCCAGGGCTTTTTCCAGGGACGGCCGGGCGAACATGACTACCGCCAGCGGAACGGCCACGGCCAGCGCCAGGGCAATGCCCGCGACAATTTCCAAGAGAGTGACGCCTGCGTGGGGCAGCAGTTGGGGCGCGTGAACCACCGACACCCGGAGAATTTGGCTGGGCGCGGGCAGGATGAAAGCTGGCAAGCCGCTGATCCGGCTGCCGATTTCCCAGAGACCGACCAACGCCGTCAGGATGGAGATCGGTACGAGCCATGACGGTTTCATGAGGATCTTTTCTCCTGCAGCATGGCCAGTACCCGGTTCTTGATGGCCAAGAGATCCAGGTCTTCCATGCGCCGTGGCTTGGGATGTTCCAGGCCCATGCGGGCCGCGATCTGCATGGGCGGAGGCGTCAGCACGAGCAATTCGTCGGCCAGCAGCAGCGCCTCCTCGATGTCGTGGGTGACCATGAGAATGGTTTTGTTGAAGTCGGTCTGCAGCAGGCCCAGCATTTTTTGCAGGCTGCGGCGGGTAATGGCGTCCAGGGCGGACAGGGGTTCGTCCAGCAATACGATGTCGCGGCCGAACATCAGGGTGCGTGCCAGCGCGCAGCGTTGACGCATGCCGCCGGAAACCGTGGACGGCAGGTGATTTTCAAAACCGGCCAGCCCCAGCCGGTCGAACAGGTCTTGGACGCGCCGGCCGGATTCCTTTATCGGTTCCCCGGCAATGTCAGCCGGCAGTCTGGCGTTGTCGGCCAGCCCCAGCCAGGGAAGCAGCAGGTCGGACTGCTGCATGTAGGCCGCCAGGCGATTGAGGTCGGGCACCGCCTTCCTGCACCATTGGATCCGTCCGGTCTCCATGGGCAACACCCCCATGAGCAGATCGAACAGCGTGCTTTTCCCGCAGCCCGAAGGGCCGATCAGCACGGTGAACCCGTTTCCCGGTACGGTCAGACTGACATCTGAGACCACCGGAAGGCCGTTGAAATGCTTGGTCACATTTTCGATGATCAACAAACGACACCCCACCGGAGTACTGAATGAACCGGGGGCAGCTGGGAGGAAGAAAGAAGTTGTGCAGTTGACTTCCCTACGCCGGCATGACCCGGATCAGGTTATAGGAGTCGAGGCTTTCAGCCTCCTCTCAGCCGATTCGATCGGCTCCCCCAGCAAAGAAGGACTATCCATTATCACCGCTTGCAACCGGTGTCAAACGAACAACGAGGATTCAACTCATGGACCGGTCGGCCATACGGGAAAGGGCCGCCACCTTCTTGACATAGGCCTGGATATCGCACTTGCGCTCTAAGCCCGAGGCGGCCATGTAGCGCACCTTGCCGAAAATATCCCGCTGGAACCAGGCGCGGTCGTGCAGTCCGAAAACCCAGCCCACGCCGGCAAATGAGTTGGGGTCGCGGCCGTCGATGAAGTACCGGTTGTTGAGGAAAAGCAGCGTGTCATAGGCCTCCTGCGGCGATGGCGACCACTCCAGGACTTTTTTGCCCCAGTACATGCGCATGTAATTGTGCATGAATCCGGTGGCGCACATCTCGGCCATGGCGGCGTTCCAATAGGGATCGTGGGTCCGGCCCGCCTCCAGGGTCTGCCGGTCATAGACAATCGGGCGTTTGTCCGCGGCATGTTCGGACAGGCTTTTTTGCGCCCAGGCGGGCAGGCAGGTGTACTGGTCGTAGTCCTTCGTATAATAGACGAAATTGACGGCCAGTTCCCGGCGCACGATCAACTCCTCCAGATAGGCATCCCGGTCTTCCGGGTCGCCGGTGGATGCATTGCGGATGGATAGGGCCAGGGCCACCGGCGAGATCTGGCCAAAGTGCAGGTAGAGGCTCATGTGGGAGATGTCGTCGGTCTGGGGTTGGTTGCGGTTGCGCGTGTAGCGGGCCAGACGATGGGAGATGAAATCTTGCAGGCGCTTGCGGGCTTCTGCGGGGCCCCCTTTGAATAAAACAGAGGCGGCGGGTACGGAGTGGTCGAGGTCGAGCCCCTCTATAATGCCGTCGATGTCGGCCAGGTCCAGACTCTGCCATGAATTTTCATCCGATGGGTATTCGGGACGGTAGCGGGGGCAGGGGACCAGAAAGTGCTCCAGGTGGCGGTGGATCTTGGGCCGGATGGTCCGGGCCGCATACTCGGCTTTGGGCGAGGTGACGGCCACCGGTACGACCACATCCCCTTCTACGGCCAGGGCGCTGCAGGGGCAGGATTGCGAAACGGCCCGGCGCCAGGTTCGCTGATGGCGCGTGTAGCCCACATCGCAGACCAGCAGCGCCGTTTTTTTCAGCAGGGGGGCGAGCGCCGCCTGAGGATCGTCTCCCTTGATCACCTGCATGCCGATTCGCCGACGGGCCAACTCCCCGCGGGTTTGTGCAAGACCTTCCAGCATGAAGCGGTAGTGCCGCAGGTTGGCTTCCGGATAGCGGTCGGTGAGGATGAAAACGACGCGTACCGTCAGATTCAGGCGGTTGGCATGGAAAATGGCAGTTTCCAGGGCCGGGTTGTCGTGAGCCCGCTGGGACTGCTGCATCCAGTACAGCACCCAGCTGCCTTTTTGGACAGGTCGGTCATTGAGAGTGGCAATGCGCTCGGGATCGATGTCCATGACTTCCAAGACTCCTTTGCCGGTAAATGGACTCAGAACATTGGAAACAGCTTCTCCAGGATATAGCCGACTCCCAGAAGAACATGGGTGAGCAGAATAAACGTTACGTTGTCTGCCATGGCAGGTATCAGTCTGGCCCTGTCGCGATATTCCTTTGACCCCCGAATGGCTTTAACGGCCCATGGCAGGGCGAGCAGCGCAATCAGGCAATATACCGGCATGACCACCCTGCCGAGTACAAAGGTCGCCAGTGCACAGGCGACGATCCAGCCATACACCGCGATGGTGGCGATGCTGAATAACTTGGCCGCAGCATCCATACCAAACAGGACCGGAGTGGTTTTCCGGCCGCCTTTTCTGTCGGCCTCCACATCCGGAAACTCGTTGAGCAGGAGCAGGTTGTGCACCATGATGCCGCTGGGAATTGAGGCAATCAGGACCATCCAGTCATACCTGCCGGCCTGGACAAAATAAAATCCCAGGATGGGCAGGATGCCCAGCCCCAGCCCCGGCGACCATTCGGGCCAGGGCGTTTTCAGAATCACCGGTGTATAGAGGACCAGGCACAGGGCGGCTGCAACGATAAGCGGCAGCAACAGCCAGCCCTTTACGGCGATAAAAAAGATGCCGATCAGCAGGGCAACCAGAAAAGTGACCGTCCCCACCCAGAGGGTCTGGTTCAACGGGAGTTTGCCTCCGGGCACAAGCCCGCTGCCTCCGCTGAAGGGGGTCCGCTCGACGTTCAGGTCGATGCCGCTCTTGTAATCGAAATAATCGTTGATGGCATTGACACTGCCGTGGGTCAGCATCAGGCCGAAACCGGCCAGCAGAGCGTACCCTATGTTGACCGTGCCATAGTACCAGGCGATTGCAGTACCTAGAAAGGCAAGCACGACTGAAAGCGTGAGGAACTGGGGCCTGGTTTCCATTATCCACAGCAGCAGATTCTTCATAACAGTCTCCTCGATAAAGAAAACTGTGTATCAGATTCGTCTGCGATTGGATAGCCCCTCACGATTCCCGGTTTGCATTTCACTCGCAGAGCACTTTTTACTGGTTATGGATTCCCGCTTCCGCGGGAATGACATGTCTGGCGATTTTCTACGAGGCCATATTTTAAAAAATAATACGCGAATAATTTAATATTATTAAAAAATTATGCTTGACAAGTTTGCTAAAATTAAAATAAATAACTTTCCAAGGGAGGAAGGGATCCATGAATATCGACCATTGTCCACTATGTGGCGGCAGCATGAAAGTGCAGAAACTCAAATGCCTCCAGTGCGAGATCAGTATCGAGGGTGAATTTTTTACGTCTCCGATTCTTTCGCTTTCGGAAGACGAACAGCTTTTTATCGAGCTTTTCGTGCTCAACAGCGGCAGTCTGAAAAAAATGGCAGAGATTATGCAGGTTACCTATCCGACGATTCGTTCCCGGCTGAATGCCATTATCCGAAAGATGAAGCAGGTTTCCGGCGATCAGGATACGTATAAACAAAAAATACTTCAAAAAGTGGAAGCAGGGAAACTCAGTCCCGAAAGTGCGGCCAACATCATCCGAAATCTGTAAACCATGGTGAATCGTGATGAAAGAGTTCGATCATATTGAAAAGATGCGGGAGCAGGGTATTCTGAGCGAGGAACAGGCCCGGATGCTCAGTGACTCCGTAAAGGAATCCAATCAGCGAAAGACAGGACGGCAACCCGCTGAATCGAAAAACACCCAGCCGCCTTCCATAAAAAAATTTCTGATTGTGTCCGGCATCCTCTTTTTCTTTCTCTTCGCAGCGTTGGTTCTCAACTCGGGAAATAAGCCCCTGTTTTTTCTATTGTTATTGGTGCTCATTACATTTGGATGCCTGGCGGTGGTATTGCTCATCATGTTCAATACACTGGCCTGGAAAAAAGAGGGAATTGCACGAACCCTCGCGCTGATGGTCAATGAGATGGATCGAAAAGATTCTTTGGTCCCCCAAATTTGGGAATGCATCGGCAAATTTTCGACACATGAGTCCGGCATCCACGAAAAAGTGACGCTCGAACGCTCCCAATCGGCCGGGAAATCCGCCAGCGGTGATCGGGAATCGGATCGCTCCTCATCTGCTATTGAAGCCCTTGTGGAAGATTATCCCGAAATCAAATCCGATCGGAACTTTCAGCAGTTGTTCGATCAGCTGGTGGAGACTGAAAACCGGATTACCGCCATTACGAAATGGCATAACCATAATGCGGGCAATTACAACGGACTGCTTGAAACCTTTCCGTTTTCCGCCGTCGCCATGATTTTTTCGTTTGACAAGGCAACCTATTGTTAAAGCCAATAGATAAGGAGTTAACGATGAATACCAAGATTACCCTGTTGCTGGCGGCATCGTTTATCGCAATCGTTGCTGTTTTCGGCGTGGCGCTCATACTGGTTCACAATGGCATTGTGGATGCAGACAAACGCGTGGAAGAAGCCAAGGCCCAGATCGGCGCCGTTTGTCAGCGACGCCTGGACCTGATGCCAAATCTGATTGAAACCGTCAAGGCATATGCGGCCCACGAAAAAAGTGTCCTGACCTCGGTAACCGAGGCCCGGACCCATGCCCAGAACACCTTGGACCGGCTTGCCAGGGATGGATATACCCCTGAGACCATGAAGGCCCTTGAAACTTCCCAAGCCCAGGTAACCTCATCCATCCGGGGCATCTTTGCCCTTGTTGAAAACTATCCCGACCTGAAAGCCTCCTCCAATTTTTTAGCCTTGCAGGACCAGTTCGAAGGAACGGAAAATCGGATTTCCGTGGCCAGGCAGCGGTTTAACAGTGCGGTTCGTATTTACAATTCAAAAATTGAAAAATTCCCCGGAGTCCTCATCGCTCCCATTTTCGGCTACCAGGAAGCCGAGTATTTCGAAGCCAAAGAAGACGCCTATGAACCGGTCCAAGCGAAATTTTAGCGCATCGATAAAAAGGCGAATTTTTTTCGTCGTGGTGTTGGCGGGGCTGCTTGCCTGTTCCCGGGAGCAGGCGTTCGACCTTGAAAAATTCATCCGACAACGACCGGATGACGACGGACGGATTTTCGATTATGTGGGACTCATGCAGGACGTCACCGAGTCCGCCGATCTTTATCTGAGCACCATCCATGATCGCTACCATATTGAAATCCTCATCGCCGCCGTGCCGTCACTGCAGGGGAAATACTCGGTGAACCAGGCCGCAGCAAAACTCTTCACCAACTGGGATGTCGGGAGGGACGATCAAGGCCGGGGAATTCTTCTGCTGCTGGTGGACGACACCAAAGAGGTAAAGCTTGAGGTCGGTCTGGAACTGGAAGATGTGTTCACGGATATGTTTACTGGGTATATCGAAGACCTGCAATTGCAGCCGCGGTTTGCCGCCGGAGAATTGGAAATTGGCCTGATTGCCGTGATGGAGGAACTGGAAGCCCGTTCCCAGGTCAAATACCGGGGAAAGTACACGCCGGCGGACATCGATCGGCTGGATACCGAATATCTGTCCCAGGGCGCCGGTGCGCTTCGGGATCTGGATGAAGAATTCCAGCAGATTCAATTCTCGGGTACCGTCAACAACGACTACCCTGCCGGACAAACGCCCGATGAAGCCTGGCAAACCATGATCCGGCGCTGGCAGGACAAGGTGCGCGACCCCTATGTGGGCGTATTCACGCCCCTGGCTCGGCTCACTTACCGCGACTTTACCAATATGCCTGACTCCCGCTTTGAAAAGGAGTTCCGGACCTACGCCAATAGACCGTATGAAATTCGTCGTGAAGGCAATTATGCGGTGGTCTGGTTCGGCAAGAAAAAGGGATGGGACAACTCCCCCTTTCTGTTGAGCCGGACATTCGAGGGATGGCAGTTCGATCTGGTCCATCAGCGCCGTTTCATCCGCATGGGACCGGCTCCTGAATGGGGGGTGGAGTTTTCCGAATATCCGCACATGGGGCTTTTGATGGACGCTTTTCAGTTCAAGGGTCAGGATATCCCCCTCGAAGGAGAAGATCTTTATACCATTGGAAGAGATGTCGAACTGGCTAACCGAATACTGGAGCAGGAAGCTTCATATCAGGCCAGCCCGGAGGACTTCGATGCTCTCATGACCCTGGGAAGGCTGTACACCATCGCATCCATGAGCCGCAAAAGCATTGCCCTGCTGAAAAAAGCTCGGGCTGAAAATCCCGATGACCCGCGGCCGTATAAATATCTCGCCATTGCTCACGTCAATGCGCATTACCAGTACGATACGGCGCTCAAGATGCTTGACGAATATCTGAAACGAGCCCCCGGCGATGCATTCGGCCACAACTTCAGGGGGTATATCTGCTATCGGAAAAAAGAATACAAAAAGGCGGCAGATGCATTCGAGCAAGCACTGGCTACCAAACCGGACAACTGCTATGCGCATTTCTACCTAGCTTACACATATGCATGGCTCTATAACAAGGCACTCAAACTCGATCCGCGTCGAAGCACTTACAAAAACCGCTTTTACCTTCATCGGGACCGGACAAGAACCTACCAGGGCAGCCACCCCCTGAGGGTGACCAAGCTCAACCAGTGGCTGGCCGCAAAGAAATGAGAGAGACCCCCATTTCGCATTCAAGGCGAGACATATAATGAAGTTTTTCATCTCGACATTCTTCACGTTTCTTGTTTTGCAAGCTGCACCTGTCAAAATATGCTGGGCTCTGCCGGATCATCGACCGTCCGACGAGCGCTGGTGCTTTGATTACACACGGTCACTGCCGTCCGACCTCGTCGATAAAGTGGACGAAGAGGGATACAGCATTCGAAAGCATTTCGATGTGGATTTCGTCGTGCTGGTCGTTCCCTCCCTGAACGGTCGAGAAATCGTTCCTATGACGGCCGAGTTGTTCACCCAGTGGGAAATCGGCAAACACACAAAGGGGAAAAAGGGCATCCTGATCCTGATCGCCGAAAAGGAGCAGCAGATTAAAATTGAAGTCGGG
Organism: Desulfosarcina widdelii; assembly: GCF_009688965.1. Classification (GTDB taxonomy): domain Bacteria; phylum Desulfobacterota; class Desulfobacteria; order Desulfobacterales; family Desulfosarcinaceae; genus Desulfosarcina; species Desulfosarcina widdelii. The sequence continues at coordinate 6,363,006 of NZ_AP021875.1, forward strand.
TACGATCTGGAAGCCATATATCCGGACATCTATATCGGGCAGGTGGAAAGGGAGTTTCTGAAGGAATTCCTGGAGCAGGCGGACTGGGATCGAGGCCTGCTGGCAACACTGGAAAACTTCCTGGAACGACTGTATCGAAAAGGCTTGGTCAATGAAGTGCGCGATACAGCATCTCCGGAATATGATCAACCGTATTATTCCCAAGGGGCCGGTGCAAACACAACCTTTACCTTCGGCGGGGAAGCAAAGAAAGCGATACCGAAAACATCACCGGAGCGAAAGCGGTATTTCGGACCGCAGGCCACGCCCCGTGAAGCGTTTGAACGCTACATGGAAACGCTGGCCCTGAATAATAAAGATAAAACCCTGGATATTTATTCGGACCAGTCAAAAATTTTCTACCGGCATTGGCGAACCAGTTCCGGCCAGCGGCGTGCCGAGTACGATGCCGCCCGGGGGAAGCAATATGTGGTTCGGCAGCAAGGCAAATATGCCGTTGTCATGGCTCCGTTTAACACATCCATCGATACTTTTATCTGCCAGTGCCCCTATTTTTTCGTACGTTCCGATGCCGGCTGGCATATCGATATCAACACCATGTCCCGCACGTTGATGATGGGCGGCCCCACCTGGCATCTCATCAGCATGGCCCATCCGTACATGTTTGCCTTCGAGGACTATTTGTTGAAAATGAACCGTTATTATCCCAAACAGGGTCAACATGCGTTCCTTGGAATTACCTATCCGCTATTTCATAAGGGACGTGGTCCCTTTCAAATCAGTCCGGAATGGGACAGCCCTGCAAAAAAGGCCGGCATCCAGGACAAGGATATTTTGATATCGATCGACGGGATAACAATTACCGAGCCGTATCAGGATTGGGAAATGATGAAACGGTTCCAGCCAGGGGACCGTATCGAGGTCATTGTCAGGAGAAACGGCAGGCAGAAGAAAATTCGGGTAACTCTGGCTCCGCTCAAGTCCTATCTGGATGAATTCCCCTATGTGAGGAAACATGGTGATCCCTGGACCGGATTCTATTTTGCCTATTCACAACCTTACGAAAGAGAAATTGAAGACGTTCAACTTTCCGTGATCGACGTCGTTGCAGGAAGCCCTGCGCAAAAGGCCGGATTTCGACCCGGGGACCTGATCTATGAAGTGCCCGGCTCCCGGGATCGACACGTGGGGTTTTACGATTATAAGAGAATGTTAAAACGAATGCGCCCCGGTCAGAAAACCCGCCTTAAGGTTTTGCGCAACCTGAAAAAACGTTTGGAACTGGAAATCGAAATCGGCAGCTATACCGAAGGAAAATCCGGCATATAAAAAATTCTCAATGGGTCGTCATCGGACATACCATTAACTCATGGAGATCTTCGATTGCTAATGAGTCGTCAACCACTCGAGCAAAATAGCCGAGACTCTTTCAGGTTTTTCCATCGAAGTCATATGCCCGCAATGGGTGATAATTTCCAGTTGTGAGTCCTGAATCAACCCTGCCATTTCTTCGGAACATTCCAGGGGGGTGACCCGGTCCTGCTCTCCGCAGACAATTACCGTCGGACAGCTAATATCTGAAAGGCAGGGGACCTGGTTGGAGCGGCCCATGATGGCCTGCTGCTGCCGGATGAAAACTTCCGGTCCGATTCGGTTGGCCATGTCCACGATCCGACGTTTCAATGCCCCATCCTCCACCCTGTCCGGATGAACCAGGACGGAAAAGAGCAATTCGTTCACATCGGTAAATTTTCCTTGCCGACACAAAGCGATCAGCTTTTGGCGCTTTTCGATCTGCTCAGCCGAGTCCGCCCGGGCCGAGGTGTCGATCAGCGCCAATCGTTCAACCCGATTGCCGTACCTTCGGCAAATTTCCAGAGCGATGTAGCCGCCCATGGACAGACCTGCCAACGAAAAACGGTCAGGGGCATCGGCAACCACCGCTTCGGCGATACGGCCAATGGTTTCGTACTGCATGTGCTTTTTGGTAACGATGCATTCGGAAATTTGGCCGAGGACTGCCACCTGGTGCTGCCACAGGGCATGGTCGCAAAGCAGTCCCGGAATGAGAAGCAACGGGATTTTTCTCATCATCGTTTTCGATTCTCCTGTCCTCGAATCAAAAAGCCATTAGGAACGCCATTGTGTGGATATGCATTATTCCTTTTTCCGAGAAGGAATGCCTGCCAGGGCCTTGGCCAGGGACATCTTTTTGGCCAGGTCTCCTTCCCGGAAAATCATGATACGCTGGGCCTGGGGAGAACCGGCGCCGTGCATGGATTCCACCATGGCGGTTCCGCCCGTCATGGCCTCGATGAGCCGGCCGATCTTGATGCGGTCTTCCACCGGGATGTCGGCAACCCCGGTGAAGTATTTTTTCACCAGATGGCCCACATCGTCGCTGCGCAGATCGTACTCGCTGGGCAATGTCGCGATAAATCCGCCGGCCAGGTCCACCGCCAGGCGGGCCACCTCGAAATGAAAGCGGGTGACATTCTGTTTGCACACGTTGGCCAGCATGGTGTCCACCATGTAGGCCCCGGATTCGGTGGGCACCCCTTCGACCGAACAGGCGATGGACGAGCTGTAAAGCGTTTCGCTCAGGTGGATCATCTCGGTCACCTTGTCGCGAACATGGGACCCTTTGGCCGATCCCTGGGCCTGGGCCAGGTACGTGACCGCACCGGTGAGCACATCCATCAGGCCGGTCTTGCAGGCCCCGTAGTTGGCCCGGTGGTGCGCCGCAAAACGGTAAACGATGGATCCCGTGAACTCCGCCTCGCCGTTGAGGAAAATCCGCTCATTGGGAATGAAAACATCGTCGAAAACGATCATGGCCTCGCCCCCGACGGCGCCGAAGCGGGGTTTGCCCACATCGATGGTTTCCTGTTTGTCCCGCCGGTCGTCCCCGGCCTGACGGCCGAAAACCATGGTGATGCCCGGTGCATCGATGGGGATGGCGCCCACCAGAGCGTAGTCCTTCGATTTCTCGTCCATTGCCATGGTGGGCATGATCAGGATTTCATGGGAATTGACCGCGCCGGTCATGTGCAGTTTGGCCCCCCGGATGACGAAGCCGTCAGAGCGGCGTTCCACCACCCGGACGAACTGGTCCGGGTCTGGCTGGTCGACCGGGCTCTTGGAACGGTCTCCCTTGGGATCGGTCATGGCGCCGACCACCATTAAATTCTCGTCCTGAATATCGGTCAGCCACTTTTTGAACCGCTCGAAATAATCGGTGCCGCATTTTCGGTCCACTTCGTAGGCCACCGAATAGACGGCATTGATTCCGTCGAGCCCCACGCAGCGTTGGAAACAGGTCCCGGTTTTCTGGCCCAGCACACGCAGCAGTTTGACCTTTTTGATCAGGTCCCCGACATTCTGATGTACATGGGTGAAGCGGCTGACTTTACGGCCCGTAAGATGAGAGGTTGCCGTTGCCAGATCGTGATATTCGTCACTGGAGGCCAGGGCGTAGGTCATGGCTGCCGCCCGCACGTGAGGCGCCGTGGCCGGGTGAACGGTGACATCTTCGATCTTCTCGCCCTTGTAATAGATGACCGGGTTGATGGCCTGCAAACTGGACATGTAGTCCGCACTGGTTTTGATTTTCATTGTCTGTCCTCTGGGTGGGGTTATGGCTTAACTTTTACGAGCCCGTCGGAAATGCAACTTTTCTACGAGTCAAACAACTTTCGGGCCTTTTAAAACGATTTTGCCGAAACTCTTCCTGCCGGAAAGGGCAGCAAGCGCCTCGGGATAATCCTCGAATGCATACTGACGGTAGATGATCGGCCGGACCTTGCCGGCAGCCCACAGGCGATTCAGCTCCGACTGGGTCTGCTCGATGCGTTGGGGATCGTGGTGCCTGTAATTTCCCCAAAACAGGCCGATCACATCCATATTTTTCAACAGAATCCGGTTCAAGGTGATGGACGGAATGATGCCGGAAGCGTACCCGATCGTGATGATGCGGCCCTCGAAGGCGATGCAGCGGGTGCTTTCTTCGAATACAGACCCGCCAACCGGATCGAAGATGACATCGACTCCCCGGCCATCGGTAACTTCCTGGATGACCTTGCAAAATGAATCTTCACGGTAGTTGACGGCCACCTCGGCGCCTGCACGCCGGCAGGTTTCAAGTTTTTCATCGCTTCCGGCGGTGGCGACCACTTTTGCACCCAGTGCACAGCCGATCTGGATGGCCGCAGTGCCCACACCGCCGGCTCCGGCATGGACCAGGAGCCACTCGTCGGCCTGCAGCCTGGCACGGTGGACCAGGGCCATATGGGCCGTCTGGTAGGTCAACTGAAAGACGGCAGCTTCTTCATAAGTCATATCCTCGGGCAGGATGAACGTGTTTACCTGCTCCGACACCATATACCCGGCACAGGCGGCCTTACCGAAAGACATCACCCTATCGCCGACCTGAAATGCAGATCCCGAGCCGGCCTCCACAACCCGGCCGGCGGCTTCCACCCCGGGGATGAAAGGCAGGGTTCCTTTCTCCTGGTATTTCCCGGCAATGGCGAGAATATCCAGATAATTCAATCCAATGGCATTCACCTCAACAACGGCTTCTTCGGGCGGCGCGCACGGCAGGGCACAGGATTTTAACTGTAATACGTCCTCGAATTTTCCGAATTGTGTGATTTGCCAGGCCAACATTTTTTCACGTCCGATGGGCATGGGTTCCTCGCTACTTCAAATACGGGGCATCCGCTCAACGCTGCCCCGAAAGTCTTATGGCGGCCCGGCAGTAGATCTCTACGCCGGTGAGAAGAATGTTTTCATCGAAGTCGAAACGGGGATTGTGAAGCGGGGCGCAGCCGTCCCGCCCGACGCCGAGAAAAAAGAAGCATCCTTCGGACCGGTCCAGAAAAAAAGACATGTCCTCACCGCCCATGGTCGGTTCGGGCTCGACGACATTTTCAGAACCCACAATGCTGCCGGCAACCTCCCGAATTTCTCCGGCCATCCAGGGGCTGTTTGTCGTCACCGGATACCCCGGTTGGTAATCCAGTTCATAATCGGCGCCCATGGCCTGGCAGATTCCTTGAGCGACCCTGTCGATTCGCTCGGCCCAGGAATTCCAGATCTCTGGATCGAAGGTGCGCGTGGTACCGCTGAGAAAGGCCTTTTCCGGAATAATGTTAAACGTGGTCCCCGAATTGAACTGGCCGACGGTAACCACCGTGGGGCTCAAGGGGTTCATATGGCGGCTGACGATTCGCTGGAGGGCATTGACGATTTGGGTGGCGACATCGAGCGCATCGACGCAAAGATGGGGCATGGCGCCATGGCCGCCTTTGCCCTTTATGGTGAGATCGAAGCGATCCATGGCAGCCATCAGGGGGCCGGCCTTGACACCGATTTGCCCCTGGTCGACTCCCGGCCAAAGATGGCAACCCAGCGCATAGTCGACGTGAGGATTTTCCATGACACCCGCATCAATCATCGGCTTGGCTCCCCCCGGGCCCTCCTCTCCCGGTTGAAATATAAATTTAATATGGCCGGAGAGTTGGTCGGAAATTTCGGAAAGTACCGCCGCCGCACCCAGTACCATGGCCATGTGGCCGTCGTGGCCGCAGGCGTGCATCGCGCCTTCATGCGAGGAGGCAAAGGGCAGATCGGTTTTCTCCTCTACGGGCAGAGCGTCGAGTTCGCTTCTCAGCATCAGGGTTTTTCCGGGTTCGGGGCCGGCCAGCACACCGAGTACGCCGGTTTTTGCAATTCCGGTGGTCACCTCCAGCCCGAGCCGTTCCAGGCGGTCTGCCACGTATGAGGACGTTTTACACTCCGTGTATGCCGTTTCGGGGATCCGGTGAAGATCTCTTCGCGTTTGAATGATCTTCTCCCGGTGCTTTTCGATCAGCGCCTTTATTTCATCCATGGATACGGGTCCTTGACACCCTGAAGGAAGGGGTCTGCTGTTGGGTTATCCGTCCAATAAAATACTTTATGTCCAGCGTTGCAGGCAGGATAAGGTGGAAGCCATCATTCGAGCACACATGAGAAGGCAACGGGACAATCAAATGCCTTTAGGGGCTGTCGGTCAGCCGGTTGATCGGACATGCTGGCCGGTCTTTCATGTAGGACCGGCCAGCATGCATCTGCCTAACTAAATTCGACCGTTCATTTTCAACTGCTCTTTAAGCAGTTCGCCGGCTTTTGCGCAGTATTTGGGATCCTTTTTCGAATATTCATCGACAACTTCGATGGAGAATTTTCTCATCTGGGCGACCGTGTCTGCGTCCATATAGGAGAGTTCCCCCATTTTTTCCTTCTGGAATTTTTCAATATCGATAGAATCGTTGTATCCGGACCACCTCAGAAAATCGATGCCGGTGGAGGCGGCACATTCTTCGATGATGGCCTTGAAGTCGTCGGGAAGTTCGTCCCACTTTTTCTGGTTCATGATGATTTCGCCGTTGTTGATGCCGGCCAGATAGGGCAGGACGATATAGTCGGTCACCTCCTGGAACTTCATATCCCAGGCAGTGGAAACCGTTCCCCAGTGGGCGCCGTCACACACCCCGGTCTGCAGGGCCTGGTAGATCTCGGCACCGGGGAAGAATACCGGCGTGGCGCCGGCTTTCTGGAACACCTGGGCCGCGATTCCCGTACTCCGGACCTTGAAGCCTTTGAAGTCGTCCAGGGTGCGGATCGGCTTTCTGGAGTAAAGCGCCAGCCCCGTCATGGGCAGCGGTGCCACGAACCGGACATTGTGCTCGCCGTACGCCTGGCGAAAAATCTCGATGGCGCCCATGTCGTAGAAATAGGCATACATCTCGGCGGCCCGTTCCCATGTGAACAACTGGCCGTTGATGTGCCCGGCGACGGGCACCTTGCCGATCCAGTAGGCCGGCCAGATCAGCGAGATTTCGAACAGTCCGCGACCGATGGCCTCGAAGACGTCCTTGGTCGGTACGATCGCACCCGGAGGAAGCGGGGTGATATCCAGTTCGCCGCCCGTGGCCGCCCTGACCCGATCACAGAACTTGACGTAGACGTCCTTGTAGTAGCCAACCCCGGTGGGCCAGTGGGTCTGCATCCGCCAGCGGATTTTTTTCGATTTGGCACTGGCCACCTTGGGAAAGACGGTCGCCGCACCGGCTGCGGCAGCAGCCACGCCGGCCTTGATCACGTTTCTTCTGCTGATGTTCTCTGCCATCTGTTCTCTCCTCCTGTTGTGGGTTGTCGGTTGCCTCGTCCGAACCAGGCGCTGTCATTTCCTGTGAATAAATTGATCCTTTGCTCAGTTTCAACGATCCCGCAGTTCTCTGCGAAGCATCTTACCCGTGGTCGTTTTGGGAACGTCGTCGATGATTTCGACAATGCGGGGATACTTGTAGGCGGCCAGACGCTCCTTGCAGAATGCGATCAGTTCTTGCGGTGTGGTTTTGCCGATAAAATCATCGCTCAAAGAGACGAATGCCTTGACCGTTTCGCCGCGGTAGCTATCCGGCACACCGACTACGGCTGCTTCCTTGACGCCGGGATGCTGGTACAGAACGTCTTCCACATCCCGGGGCCACACCTTGAAACCGGATACATTGATGAGATCTTTTTTTCGATCGACGATGTAACACCAACCCTCAGCATCGATTTTGGCCACATCTCCCGTATGGAAGCGGCCATCCTTGATGGCATTGGCGGTCTCCTCCGGTTTTTGCCAGTAGCCGGAGATGATACTCGGACCCCGCAGAACCAGTTCACCTTCCTCGCCGGGGTGCAGGACGGTCTCCGGGTTGTCCACATCCACCACCCAAGCCTCGATACCGGGAATGATCAGCCCGACGGAAAGTGCTCCGGACTCTTCGTCCACGGGTCCGTTTTTGCCCAAGGGAGCAATCGTGGCCGGAGACGCACTTTCGGTCAGTCCGTAAACATTGTAGATGGTCAGCCCCATGGCTTCCTGAAATTTTTCCACAGTGCTTGGTGAAACAGGAGCACCGCCGCTGTAAGCCTTTTTGAAATGAGAAATATTGAAGGACTTCAACTTCGGATGATTGAGCAGGGCGATATAGACCGTGATGGAGGCCACCGTAAAGGTAACCCGGTGCTTTTCGATCAAACGCAAAACGTCAAGGGCATCGAAGCGGTTGAACAGGACCATGGGAATGCCCATGTGAAACGCTATGGCCAGGTGGGCCACGATGCCGGTAATGTGAAACATGGGCGCGATGCCCAGTACCACATCCGTTCCATCCATCCTGGCCGTCGATTCGTAAACCAGGCAGTTGTGATGAATGTTGGCGTGGGAAATCATGGCGCCCTTGGGCGGCCCCGTGGTTCCGGATGTATATACCAGATAGGCCAGGTCTTCGGGGGCCGGAGAAATCAGTTCTATTGTTTGATCCCCAAATTTTTCGATCAGGGCCATGAAATCCGACGTTTCATCGAAAAGCGTCTTTTTTGCCGACTGTAATTGCTCAGGAACGCTATCTCCGGCACCCAGCAGGTCCAACGGCGAAGTTGTGATCACCGGACGCTGGCCCGCAGCAGCTTTAACCGTCTTTTCGTAGAGCGTATCCTCGCAAAAGACACCGGTCGCTCCGCTGTCGGAAAGCAGATGGTTCAAGTCCTTGGTGGTGTACATGGGGTTTACCGGCACAACGATGCCGCCGCGCATCCAGACTGCCAGGGCGCCGATGACGGCCTGCGGGACATTCTGGAGTACGAACAGCATCCGGTCTCCCTGCCCCAAGCCCGATTCGGCCAGCGCTGCCGCAAAGGCCGACGCCATCTTTTTCACCTGGGAAAAGCTGTAGACGGTATCGAAGTAGTAGATACACGGGGCATCCGGGTTTTTCTCTACGGCTTTGTCGAACTTGGCCAATACACTTTCTTTGTGGGCCGTGAAGTCAGGGGAGAACCATTCGGGGTAGGTCCTCAGCCAGGGTTTGTCGTCATAATACGCGGTCATCATACGCCTCCTCGGTTTCTCGTCAGGCAATGGTCCAGCCGCCGTCGATGGCAATGCTCTGTCCGGTAATGAAATCCGAAGCCGGGCTCGCCAGGAAAACCACGACACCTTCAATCTCCTCCAAATGCCCCCAACGCCCCATGGGGGTCCGCGCATTGATGAAGTCGAATCTCTCTTTGTCGTTGCGGATCTGTTTGACCATGTCAGTCTCGAAGTAGGTCGGAGCAATGGCGTTGACGCGCACGCCCAATTTTGCCCATTCCAGGGCCATGATTTTCGTCATCTGTTCGACGCCGCCTTTTGCCGAAGCGTAGGCCAGTTGGTTGATGATAGCGATGCGTCCCAGGATCGAACTCATGTTGATCACCTTGCCGTAGCCATTTTCGATCATCTGGGGGACGACGGCCTTGGCCACCAGGTAGTAGCCCTTCAGGTTGGTGTTGATCACCCGGTCCCACTCCTCTTCGGGAAATTCGAGGACCGGTACGCGGTAGTTGGTGCCAGCATTGTTGAACAAAATGTCAATCCGCCCGAAGTGATCGAGAATCTCCGCGACGCCTTTTTGAACCGTCTCGGTGGAAGTGACTTCGAGCACAAAACCGGCTGCCCGGCTTCCCGCGGCATTGACCTTGGCGACCACTTTGTCGATGTCTTCACGGTTGCGTCCGCAAATGGCAATGTCCGCTCCCGCCTTGGCCATCGCCATCGCCGCGGCTTCACCGAGACCTTTTGAACTGCCGGTCACCATGGCCACCTTGCCTTTAAGACTGAACTTTTCTAGACTCATGACATGCTCCTCAGGTAAATTTCAGCAATACTGCCGATCATTGAAATAGGAAAAAGGGAGATTTCCTGTCTTTTCGAAAGCAGGACAATCTTTTGACTCATTTCGGCGGTGCCACAATGACCAATGTATCGGAATAACGCAAAACGCCTTTGACCACGCTGCCTAGCATCGCTTCGGCAATTCTGCCCCTGCGGGTCGATCCCATGACGATCGCATCGCAATTCATCTCTTTGGCGGTCGAAATGATGGTTTCGATTACATTGCCTTCCAGGACGCGAATATCCGTGTCAATCGTTACCCGGTCGACGGATTCTTCGAAGGCAGTCTGACAAAAGCGGTTCAATTCGGTCTCCAGCATCCGGATCTCCGTTTTTTTACCAATGAGGGTGCTCTGGGCGCTTTCGGTCGTCTGCTTTCTGATTTTCTGAATTGTTTCCTCGTCTATAAATGCCCTGGCCCCCTTGGGCAGATCCTCCATGACATGCAAAAATACGATAGAGGCGCAAAATTTACTCGCCAGCATCGTTGCATACTGGAAGGCATGCCGCGAGGTTTCGGTAAGATCGGAGCTAAAAAGAATTTTCTTGATTTGAGGCTGCATGGATTTGGCTTCCTTTAAGCGATAAAATAATGGTTGCACGTTCTTCAGCTTTGGTAGGAAAACTTGCGTCCCTGGACCTCAGCTTCGGCCACGATAAGTTCGGCTGTCCACCTGGCCGCTTTTCCTACCACTTGCGGGCACTTGGTTGAGTGTCCGCCGGCTTCGAGAAACTGATCCCACTCGTCGGGATTATTCAGTCGGTACGCCTTTCCCAGGACTTTTTCATGAATATTTTTACAAACCGAAGAACCGTATTCTTCGACGAATCGTTCGTGCAGGCGGTTGGCCAGGCGGTAGGAACAGAAGCGAAGGCCCTCCTTGTCGGCCAGGTTGTCCAACTCACGACCAAACAGCAGCCCCATGGCCATGACTCCGCCGGTAAGACCGCCGCATGACCCTTCGATGGAAAGCCCCACTCCACCGCCAAGCCCTGTGGCGGACTTGAATGCCCCGTGATCCCTGAGAAAAGGAAAGCATTCCATCAGCGCACCGAGTACACACTGGGCGCATCCGTGGTATTCCTTTTCGAATTGATACGCCCGTTTTTCCACGGCATCGAACAATTCCTTTTGTGATCGGTAGGGCAGTTGCATTGTCGCCTCCTGATTTGTTTTTGTTTCGACCTTTTTCTCGGTTCTCAGTGCACGTTCATGTGTTCCGGCAGCCATGTGACGAATCCGGGAAACACCATCATGAAAACCAGCGATGCAACCATGATGGCAATAAACGGAAGTACACTGCGGAAGATGATCTTCATCTCTGTTTCCGGGCTCAATGATTTCAGGTAGAAAAGGTTGTATCCGAATGGCGGGGTTATATATCCGATGCAAAGGGCGATATTGAAGACCACTCCGTACCATATCGGGTCGAATCCCATGGCGCTGACCACCGGATAAAAAAGCGGCAGACAGAGCAAAATGATGCCCATGGGATCGAGAAACATTCCCAGCAGCAAGATGGCGCCCTGGAGGACGAAAATCAAAACCCAGGGGCTGACATTCAGGTTCATGAGCATGCTCTGAACAAAATAGATTCCGCCTCCTCCGCTGTATATGGCGACGAAGCCGGATGCTCCGAACATGATCCAGAGCACCATTCCGGTGATGCTGGCGGTCTGGTAGGCCGTCTCCTTGAAAAACGTCCAGTTGAATTCTCCCCGGATGATTACGCACAGCAGCACGGCCAGCGCGCCTACCGAAGACGCTTCCGTGGGCGTGGCAATCCCAAAAAAGAGCGATCCGAGAATCGACAGGATGATCAGGGTGGGCAGCGCGACCGACTTCAAGGCGCGTAGCTTCTCCTGCATGCTGGGGGTTTCTTCCAAGGCCGGACAAAGATCGGGCTGAAGCCAGGCGCGGACCACAATATAGATCATAAACAGGATGACAATGCCGACGCCGGCGACAAGCCCCCCGGCGAACAGTTTTCCGATCGACTGGCCGGTCATCATTCCAATAACGATCAGGGTGATACTTGGCGGGATCAGAATCCCGAGCGTGCCTGCGGAGCCGATCGATCCGAAGATGATTGTCTCACGATATTTGCGCTGCCGCATGGGAGGAATTGCCACCAGACCCGTTGTTACCGTCGATGCCGAGCAGTTGCCGGTCATGGCGGAAAGGGCGGCTGCGAAACCGCAGGTGCCGACCGCCAGTCCGCCCCGCAGACGGCCTGACCAGAGGTAGAAGGCATCGTACATGTCTTCGGCGATTTTCGACTTGGAAAGCGCCACACCGATAAAAACGAACAGGGGAACGGCGGCCAGAAGCAGCATCCACATGTAATTGAAAACGCCCGTCACAATCGGCATCAAACCGGCGGGTCCCCACATGAGAAGTGCCGTGATGACCCCGATGGATCCGAGAGCGAAGGCCAGAGAGACGCCAAACATGATGCACAGCACGAGAGATCCGAACATGCCGATGGTAAGTAAGACTTCAGGACTCATATTTCACCCCCTTTACCAGTGTGATGCAGGACATGGTAATTCTGGAAATTCCCTGGAGCAGGATCAGCACGACCCCCACGACAAGCAGAAATTTGACCGGATAGACTGGATGGGCCAATGCCATTTCGTCCGCCTCGCGAATTGCCCAGGAATTGGCAAAAAAGGTGATCCCTTCCTTGACGAGAACCGTTGCCCATAGAATCAACAGCGCATAGTTCACGATATCCAGGAACGCCCGTACCCGAAGGGAGAATCTCTGATAAATGATGTCGACCCGGACATGGGCGTCTTTCAAGAGTGTAAAGGCCCCCACCAGGATGAAGTAGCTGCCGAACAGCCGTTGGGAATAACCGTGCGCCCAAACGGTCGGCGAGTCGAAAAAGTACCGCGCAACGACCTCGAAAACGAGCATCAGGATCCCGGCATAGATCACGAATGAGACAATCTTGCCCGACCATTCGCTGATGCTGTCGATGGTTAGAAATAGCTTCCTCATGTTGATCCTCTCCCCCCTCTTGAATTGTCGACGCGATGATGAAATGACAGCCGGCCGCGACCGGTCCTGTTCGTTCAGGCGATGCCGGTAAAATCTGGCTTGCTGTCGCGCATCGAAGAATCGTCCAGCGACTCGTCGATTCCGGCCAGGTACCTGGCCAGGCGTTTTTTATCTTCGAAATTGTATCCGATGTTCAGGGCAATGGTTTCCATGATCGGAGAGCCCCCTCCATGGACCCCGGCGATTTTGTACCAGGAGGCCATGCTTGAAGCGCCGACGTTTTCGACGAACTGCCAGATTTTGCAGGACGTTTCGGGTGACAGCTTCGGATTTCTCAGTATGAAGCGCTCCAATGCCTCCTTGTTTTCGCCTTTGTCGAAATCTTCGTTGAACGGCATGGTGACCGCGATGCCGCCTGCAATTTCGGTGAGAAGGTTGTATTCGTGGTAAATGGTTTCACCGGTCAGCCGTCTTCCCACATTGGCGTAGATTTCGTTGGGAAAGAAAACCCCGCTGGCGGTTTTCTCGCCGAATACCGCTGCAGCAATGCCGGCGGCATACGCCAGTTCCGCTGCCCCGGCAAACTCGGAGAGTTTTTCCTTTATATGGCTGGCTTTTTCGATATTGTTGGCCTCCGCGGCAAGTGCTGCAGCACCGCACAAAATATCGGAGACCGCCGGTTTGCACCCGCTGTAGCTGTGTCGATGAGAGTCGGCGAAAAGGAGCGCAAGCCGCCTGCCGAACTGCCACTCTCCGCACATGAAAACCCTTTCCCTGGGTACGAATACATTGTCGAAAAAGACAATGCAGTCCGATACGCCATAACGGCAAAAGGGACCCGCCTTGGGGTTGTCCTTTTCCCGAAGCCACACCGGTCTTGTGATCAGCTTCAATCCTTCCACATCGGCGGGTACAGCGAATGCGACGGCAAAATTGCGGTCTTCCTCTCCCAGCGCCCGCGTCGGTAAAGCGATAATTTCGTCCGCATAGGGGGCTTGAGTAATGGACATCTTGAAACCGGAAACGACAATGCCATCCTTGCGCTCCTCGACGATATGCAGGTAGGCATCGGGGTCCTGCTGCTCACTAGGACGCTTCATGCGGTCGCCCTTGCTGTCTGTCTGGGCGCAGCATCCGTCCAAATCCTTTTGGTGATAGACTTTGAGGTAGTCGGTGAAGCGGCGGTGGTATTCGGTGCCGTTGGCATCGTCCATTTCACGAGTGCAGATCGCCAGGGCGTTGATGGCATCATGTCCCATACAGCGCTGAATGCAGCCGCCGGCGCGGCGGGCCCCAAGACGGATCAGCTTCTGCTTTTGAATCAAATCGTGAGGGTTTTGAGGCAGGTGCGCCCATCGGTTGATTTCCTCACCGGTCACCGGTGAGATAGCGGTTGCGACCCCCTTCCACTCAGGATCCCGGGCCAGATCGAAAGTGATGTCGAGAACACTGATTCCCGGTCTTAGTCTCGGGTCGTCCCGACCGACACACTCGCCACCGATATAGATATTTGACCGCATGGCAAAAAGATCGTCATGGTACTGCTCTTTTGTTCTCAGCAAAGCCGGCTCCTTATAAGCGTTGGTTAAAGTCCACCCGAAATATTTAACGTTTGTCCAGTGAGGTATTTGGAAGCGTCCCCGACCAGGAACAGGATGGCATCGGTTATGTCGTATATTTCTCCGAGGCGTCCCGACGGAATCGCGTCGATGACCTCATGTTTCAGGGCTTTTTCGATTTTCAGGGGTCGAACGGCGCGAATGAAACCCGGGACAATGCAATTGACATTGACGCCCGCTGACGCCAATTTGGCCGACATGGCACCGCTCAGCGCCATGGTGCCGGCTTTAACCGTCTCGAAGCGAATCGGAGCTGCGTATTTGTCCCATCCCCAGGGAGCGACAAAAACGATTCGTCCCGATGTTCTCGCCCCCATGCATTCATTAAAATAGTCGGACAGCTCATGGGCGCAGCTCAGGTTCTCCTCGAGTCTTCGACCGATCCGATTCATCCCCTCCTCATCCGGGATTTCCGTGGTGCCCACCCCCAGATCATGAAGGTAAATATCGATGGGTCCGTGCTGATTTTTAATGTCCTTGAGCATCTTCCCGGTCATCGGACCGGCATCCTCGGAACGAATGACGGTCATAAGCTCCTTTTCCGCATCAGGCAACACAGGAAAGGGCGCTGCTGTGGTTTCCTCGCATACATGGATGACCACCCGAATGCCTCGACCTACCAGTGCTGCGCAGATACCCTGACCGAGAACGGTTCCGCCGTTTACCACAAGTGCGGTTTTGCCTTTTAAGGCATCCGATTCGGAAGAAACCGTCTCCTGCCCGTCTTGCCTGGTGAGCATTCCATGAAACATCATCTCAAGAATCGAGCGTTCGGCTTCGAGTTGGCTGGAATGGGCCCTGAGATCCCATCGCTTGATGGTCCAGGCGTCGATCATGGACTTGATCAGGTTTGCCGTAAGTCGGACGTTGCATTCTCGAAGCTGGCCCCGGGAGATGCCTTCTTGAATGACAATTTCGAACTTTTCAACGTGGACACGTTCCTTTTCCAGCAGACGCCGTAAGAAATCTTCTTTAAGGATATGGCTTTCCTGGTAAATCAGAAGCAGGGCGTCGGCCCACTGGTCCATGAGGTTGAATTCACCCCGGACCATTCTGCGCAGCTTGTCGATAGGATCCTGGATGTTTTCCAGACTCCGGTTGAGAATCTCCATGGCCGACCCGGCCAGAAAATCATGGATGAGAAAGAAGATGTCCTCTTTGCTGCCGACATAGTCGTAGACATTGCCGTGGCTCAGGCCGGCTTCTTCGGCCAGCTCTTTGAGGGTCGTCTTGTGAAATCCCTTTTTGGAGAACAATTTGATGGCAGCCAGAATAATCTGGCGGCGTCGTTTTTCCACCAAATGTTTGTTTTTTACCGTGGTTGGAATGTCTGTGGGCGCCTTGGCCATGGCCTCTCCTGATGCCAGTAAATAAAATCTGAATGACCAATCGGAATCTGAACGACTAATCGGAATTAAGACGAGATGGGGTGTCTTGTCAAGCGAAAATATCTCGAATCCAATAAATCCGTTCTGGCAGGATCACAAGAACGCAACTGAATAGCTTAATAAAACAGCGTGTTATTGTTGTGGGGGTAGCGAATTGAAAAAAACCAAAGGCAGGTATTAAATGAATATATTTTCGCTAAGCGGATAAAAACAAAAACACTGAATTGGATTTATGTGGCGTTGCATGCCAAACCCACTGTCTCCCTGAATGGATTGGGAGGGTAAAGCATCGATCCATGCTATGGGAAGGCAGCACTGTAAATTGCATTGATGCTTAGCAGCGCCTTTTATGCATTTTACAGTCCTCCCGAAATATTCAGGGTCTGCCCGGTAAGGTATTTGGAATTGTCCCCGATGAGGAAGAGGATGGCATCGGTTACATCGTAGATTTCCCCGAGGCGGCCCGACGGAATTTCTTCAAGGACCTCATGCTTCAAGGCTTTTTCGATTTCCAAGGGGCGAACGGCACGAACGAAACCGGGGACAATGCAATTGACGTTGACGCCTGCTGGGGCCAATTTGGCCGACATGGCACTGCTCAGCGCCATGGTGCCGGCTCTCACCGTCTCGAATCGAATCGGCGCCGCATATTTGTCCCATCCCCAGGGGGCAAGGTAAACGATTTTTCCGGAAGCTCTGGACTTCATCAATTCGATGAAACTGTTTGAGAGTTCCTGGGCACAGTTCAGGTTTTCTTCAAGCCTTTGGCGTATGGCGGCCACTTCAGCTTGTTCAGGAACTTTGGTCGCCCCGATACCCAGATCCTGCAAATAGATATCGATGGGGCCGTATTTCGATTCGGCCTCCCTCAATATCCCGGGGGTCATTTTTCCTGCCTCTGTACCTGAAATGACGGTCAGCAAGTCCTTTTCTTGTTCCTCTGGAAACGGCAAAGGATCCGCTGCGATAGTGTCGCATACATAGGCGATAACCCGAATGCCCTTGTCCACCAACGCCGCACAAATGCCCTGGCCGAGAATTGTCCCCCCATTGACGACCAGCGCCACTTTGCCATTCAAGATGTCTATTTCGGATAGAGCTGGTATCGGACCGCGTTCATCGACAAGCAACCCGTGAAACAGCATGTCGAGAATCGAACGTTCGGTTTCGAGTTGGCTGGCATGGGTCCTGAGATCCCAGCGTTTGATGGTCCAGGTGTCGATCATGGATTTGATCAGGTTGGCCGTGAGGCGGACATTGCATTTTCTGAGCTTTCCCTGGGCAATGCACTCTTCGATAACAAGTTCAAATTTCTCAAGATGGGCGCGTTCTTTTTCCAGTAAACGACGCAAAAAATCCTCTTTCAGGATGTGGCTTTCCTGATAAATCAAAAGAACGGCATCTGCCCACTGGTCCATGAGGTTGAATTCGCCCCGAACCATTCTGCGCAGCTTATCGATGGGATCATGAATGTTTTCCAGGCTTCGGTTGAGAATCTCCATGGCCGAGCCGGCGACAAAATCATGGATGAGAAAAAAGATGTCTTCTTTGCTGCCTACATAGTCGTAGACATTGCCGTGGCTCAGGCCGGCTTCTTCGGCCAGTTCTTTGAGCGTGGTCTTGTGAAACCCTTTTTCAGAGAACAATTTGATGGCAGCCAGGATGATCTGCTGACGGCGCTTTTCTACCAGCTTTTTGTTTTTTACCGTGGTCGGAATGTCTGTGGGCGCCTTGGCCATGGCTTCTCCTGATGTAAAGGCATTCAGCGGAAATTGCGAATCGATATTTTAAACGATTCCCGCTGAATGCGATTAAAAACCTTGGAAGTTAGGCTTTGAGCTTTTTTGCAATCTCGGCGACATGTTTGCCTTGAAACCGCGCAGCTTCCAGTTCAATTTCACTGGGCATCCGCTCACCGGACCCTCCTGCGATGGTCGAAGCGCCATAGGGAGAGCCGCCTTTCACCTCGTCGATCCCCATCTGACCCTGAAAGGAATAGGGCAGACCAGCGATCACAAAACCGTGATGCAGAAGCGATACGTGAAAGGAAAGGATGGTGGATTCCTGACCGCCGTGCTGGGTGGCGCTGCTGGTAAACACGCTTCCGACCTTGCCGACCAAAGCACCCTCTGCCCAAAGCGAACCGGTAGCATCGAGAAACTGGCGCATCTGCCCGCACATGTTGCCGAAGCGGGTAGGGGTGCCGAAGATTACGGCATCGGCCGCAGCCAGTTCGTCTATAGTGCAGACAGGTACATGGGAGATGGTCTTTTGCGCATCCAGGGCTCCCATTTTTTCGAGGACTTCTTCGGGCAGGGTTTCGGGTACACGCCGCATAACTGCCTCGGCGCCTTCAACCTGGTTTACGCCTTCGGCAATCGCTTCGGCCATCTTATGAATATGTCCATAGGTTGAATAATAAACAATGAGTACTTTCATTGGTTAGACCTCCGCTTCGTTGTTTTGAAAAAAGAGATAGACCCACCGTTAAAAAAATAGGGGTCAAAATTGATGAACTCGTAAAAAGTGCCGGCTCGTCATGCCGGACTTGACCCGGCATCCAGGAAGTATTGAGATAACTGGATTCTGGCCTTCGCCAGAATGACGCCAGACTGGATTTTTAACTTTTTACGAGGCTGTCAAAATTAAATGATGAACGATAATATCTTGATGTCAAGTAATACGATTGCATTTATTTCAGTTTAAGGTTCTGAGCGTGCTTGCCCACTTTTTTCAGCAGAGTCAACAATTCACTGCGTTCTTCGGCAGTCAGCACATCGACAATTTTTTCAAGATTGCGGGCATGCTTATCGAACGCTTCCTTGATCAGCCGGCGTCCGGTTTTCGTGAGATGTAGATAAAAACAGCGTCCGTCGGAAGGGTCCTGAATGCGTTTAATCAAACCCTTTTCCTCCAGCCTGTTGGCAGCAGCGGTCATGGAGCCGCTGGTTAAAAGAACCTTTTCGCCGATGGTGTTGATGGGAAGGGGTCCTTTGTGCAGCAGCGCCTCCAGGATGCTGAAGTCGCTGACGGTAATGCCGGTGCCGGCAATGCTGCCGCGATCGATTCTTTCAATCGCTTTTGCAGCCCTTCCCAGCACAAGTCGTATGTGCGCTCCTGTTTCCATGGAAACATCATAAGCGTATATATCTTGATGTCAAGAAATAATCGATAAGCCCTTGCTCCGTTGATTGTACTCTAAAAAATTCTGTTTCAGGTTGGGAACGGTCCGGAAAGAAAGCAGGCGAGGGGTGGGAGTTCGAACCGCATTGCAGGAAGCCGGGATGTGCCGCATTAACTGGTTTTAACGCGATGAAAAGTGGAATTATAGCCCTGTTCCTGCGTCAGTATACGGGTGCGAGAAGTTGAAGGCCCACCTTGAAATAAGGCATTTCATCTTCCATTATTTTCTTGCACCATTTTACATCGACTATGTTAATGGATCTCGGCCCTTCACAGAAGTCAATATCTGCGTCATTCGATTGGTAGCATTTCACACGAACAACCAGGCTCATACCCGGCTTGTATCGATTTCTCGATCGGATACACATCCCACCTTCGCAATGGTTGATTAATTGAGCGTCCGATCTTTTTTGTTTATTGATGTAAGAGATCTCAAGGGGAAGCGATAAATGTTTCCTTGGGGTTGCCCGTTTCTCGCGATTATTTCCATTAAGATCGATAGGAAAAAGGTTCAAGGAAGTCTGGCGAAGATTTTTGTTGTAGAAAGAATCTGTTGAAGATTTCATGATCCGTTTCCCCCTAAAAAAGTTTTCGGTCGGTTTCAGGAAATCTTTAGGAGGGAACCCAACTTTTTCGTTGTCATGCCATTATGACCAAATCCCAAGAATCGCGGGCCTTTTGCATAGTACCTATTTTGGTGTCGCATGCGATGACGGTCGCAGCCGGCTCGGAAAAGCAAGCAGCGGGATTTTTTAAGTCTGGCGACAGGCTACGCTTGAAGGAAATAGGTTTGAAATCGATATGGGCTTATGGTTCGATCTGGTATAAATCGAGTGATTTTTTTGCGGGCTCTGGAAATCTAAAGTTCCTACGTTATTGTCGGGTCGGTGGGTTGCACCTGCTCTCGCGGGAAGGACGCCAAAAAAATTGCTTACGTTTAATGGCCCGGTTGGCTGTAAAGAAGCTCTTTTGTTTTGATAATCTGAAACAGGGTACGGTTAACCGGCACATCGATTCCGTATTGGTCGGCGATTTCAATCAGGCGGCCGCTGAACCATTGGACTTCCGTTTTCCGCTCGGACTCGATATCCTGCAGCATCGATGTCTTTTTATCAGCACCAAGGCTGTTGAGGGTCGGATACCAGTTCGGAATATCGTCGTCGCGAAGATCGACACCGGCAGCCTTTGCAACATCGATGGTCTCCTGCATGGCCGACTCCATCAGCAACTGTACGTTTCGGTCAGTATGAAAGATTCCGTAATTCGATCCGGTAACGGCCGACACCTGGTTCATCCCGATATTGATCATTAATTTCCACCATAATGAGCGCTGAATGTCGTCAGGCACTTCGTAAGCAATTTTACAGAAGTCCAAAAATGATGAAAGTCGTTTAAGTGCCGTATTCTTCTTGTCGTTGTCCGCCGAACCGATGAGCAGTTTGCCAGACCCGGTAAACGAAAGATCGCGTTTTTCTTTAACCGCATCCATTCCGATGGCAATGCTTGAAATGACCGAAGCCCGAGGGCAATGGTCTTGAAGAAAGGTTTCACTGTCCAAACCGTTGAGGACGGATATAATAATCGTTCCGTCAGACACGGCGGCATCAAGAAGCCTGATGATATCGTTCAGATGATAATTTTTTACGGCAACGATGATGAAATCGGGTTTTTCCACCCGACCGTCAGTCAGGGAATCGACAGAAACGACATTGAAGTGTTCGGGTTTGCCGTTGATTGTAAAATGGCCGTCCTTAAGCCTGTCGTAACGGCTGCCGTCTGCCAGAAAATAGCATTTTTCTCCGAGTTTTTGTGCAATGGGTTCAGCAAAAAGAAGACCGAGAGCCCCTGCGCCAATAATTGCGACGGATTTTATCTCATTCATAAACGTTTCCTCGTTACTAAAGTAGGCGATTGTCGAGTTTGCCGCAGATTCAAGGCAGCCGTCGCGGCGCTATAGCCGCTTTGCGCCGTGGCGGCTAACGCCGAAGATGCGGCCAAAGGTACGATCAGATCGGCAATCCCGAAGCGGTTTCGTCTTTTGAGAGGATGAACTGCATGTAATATCTTGAAATCATCGTTTCCCTCTATTTTACGAAAAAGCGAAACGGCTACTTTAGTCATTGATGGTTTCGTAACAGGTTGTACTCATCGATCATCGTTTTCAGTTCGGAACCGGATATAAACGCGCCTTGACGATTTTTCTTGAAAAAGGGTTTGGGCAGCTTGTCTTCGGATGCCCCCAGACCTTCCCGGGCGTTGAACTCCCGGGTGAGCTGAGTAATCCTGTTGGCTTTTTTTCGAAGCTCGTCGATGGTGAAATGATCTCCGGTGGTCGCTTCAACGAGCATTTGGAGTTTGTCCCAAAGGATAAAGTCCCGGTAGAACCGGCATAAGATCAGGCAATCGAATAAGGTCGCCCGGTCCTCATAGTCCACCATCAACTCGGCCTTGCCCTTGATCTGGTTTTTGTCCATCTGCCCGGAAAGCTCGGCTTTGTAAAAGGTGCCCCTGAGGTGGCAGGCGCCTCGGGCAGACGTTGCATAGGACAATCCCATCCCCTTCAAGACGCGCGGTTCAAAGCCGGCAGGCTCAAGTCCCTTGACGTGAATGGCCATGTCCTCAAGGGACAGCTTTGCGGATGCACTGCGAATGCCTTCGGCGAATAGTTCACCGATGCCCTCGCAATTGGCGACCAGTCCGAACAACTCGGCCATTTTATCCGGCTGGTTGTAATCGATCTCAAAATCGATTTTCCCGGCCTTGTATGCCTCAATGGCAAAAGCGGAGATATTTCCGGCGCTCATGGTATCGATGCCGAGCTGGTCGCACAGGTAATTTAGCCAGGCGACTTCTTCAAGGCTGTCCAACTCGTTCAGACCGCCCAATGCATAAATCGTCTCGTATTCCGGACCTTCGATTTCAAGCCCGGCATGTCGGCCTTTTCGGACGGTGGATTTTTTGGTGCATTTGAGAAAACATGGCGGACAGCCGCGAGATGTAATCTCAAAATTTTTCTGCATATAATCGGCAGAGAGGTTCTCCCACTGGTCGAAGTGCCCGCTCTGCCAATAGCGCGTAGGAAAACAGTTCATCGTGTTGGTCACAGCAACCTGCATGGGCGTTCCCAGAGTTCTGTAGTTTCTGGTTGCCGGCGAATTTTTTCCTTCTGCAGCGATCTCTCTGACAACTTGTTTCATCAAGTTCGGATGGGCGATGCTGCATTTCTCGCTGCCATAAAAGGAAATGCCTTTGACGTTTTTGCTTCCAAGAACAGCCCCCATGCCCCCCCGGCCCAAGCTTCGCCATCTGTCGGATTTGATGCAGGCAAATCGAACCAGATTTTCTCCGGCCGGGCCGATGACCATGGCCCCGGCTCCTTTGGGTGAACGGTCCAGAATCTGTTTTTCGGTTTCGAAGGTTTGCATACCTTTGAAGGCGGTGGCATCTTCAAAGCGAACGCCATCTTTGTCGATGACAAGAAAGGTGAGTGTTTTAGACTGACCTTTAATTACGATGGCGTCCACGCCGCAGCCTTTGATTTTGGGTGCAAGCGTCCCTCCGCAGTAGGATTCCCCGAAACCACCCGTTGCTGGGCTCTTGGTAAACACGGCAAAACGATTCTGCCCCCACATGGCGGTTCCCGTGACCGGTCCGACGGTGATGATGAACGTGTTCTCGGGTGAAAGTGCATCGACGCCTGCAGGGTTCTCCTGGAACAACAAACGGATTCCAAGGCCTTTTCCCCCGAGACTGTCCTGCATCATGTCTTGGGGAATCATCTCATGGGAAAACGATTGTGTGTTCAGATCTATTTTGAGTAACTTGTTGAAGCATCCATTCATTGTAAAAACACTTCCGGTTCTTTTCGATCAGCGCAATTTTCATGCAGCCATTGCGAAATCTGATTGATCCTTTCGACGTCGATCCATTTTGCCTGTCCCGGGCAGCCCTTGATGCAGGCACAACAGAGGATGCATTTGGAGGGATCCGTAACAACTGCATCATCGACAGTGATGGCTCCTGCCGGGCAAAGATCGACACAGGTTGCACACAGCGTGCAGGCTTCTTCTCGGGTTCGGGGAGCCCCTGAAGGCGGGTCCCACTTTTTGTAAGGCACGTCGCCCGGCACCGCAATTGTTGGCAGTGTCCCGGCCTCGTCGATATCGCTTAGTTTCAGCTGAACTTCTTTGCCAAAGGAAAATGCAGTTTTGAAATCCTTATCATCCGGACGATCTTTGGCAATGGGCAGGTTTTTCCTGGAAAATGAATGCTCCCCGATAAAGGCTCCGGCAGCGACCGTCAAGAAACCGTTTTGCTGAAGAAGATCTTTCAACTCGACAAGTGCATCTTCAAAGGCCCTGTTGCCGTAGACAACTACTGGGATGGCCGGCATGCCATTGGCCTTGAGTCCTTGAAGGCGTTTTACCGCCAATGCCGGCACTCTCCCGCCATATACGGGAACTCCGACGATGGCAATGCTGTCCGTACGGTCGCCGAAATCGGATGTCGTGGGCATGGGCAGGGTAAGATCGATGGGCTCGGTTGAATCGGGACCCATTCCCTTAGCGATTTCCTCGACGATCTGTTTTGTCGTCCGTGTGGGTGAGAAATAAATGAGTATGACCTTGTTAATTTTCATAAGATCCTTTTTTGCATCAATGGAGGTTGGAGCATCGAATTTGTTAAATGGCCTCTTTCAACAACTGGGCGATATCCTTGACCTCCATCTTGTAATTTTTGCTTTTCACGCCGTCGTCGAGCATCTGGATGCAGATCGGGCACGCAACGGCGATGCAGTCGGCATCCTGTTCCTTCGCATGCTCAACGCGAGTCTGATTCATTCGAATGTTCTCTATCTCGTGGACCAGACCCGTTCCACCGCCCCCGCAGCAATAGGCGTGTTCTCTATTTTTTTCCATCTCCAGCAGTTCGACCCCGGGAATACTTTTCAGCACGTTTCGGGGCTCTTCGTAGATGTCGTTTTTACGTCCCAGATAGCACGGGTCGTGATATACGATTTTCTTGTCGACGGATTTGCTCAATTTGAGTTTTCCGGCTGCCAGGAGTTCGTCAAACACCTGGGTGTAGTGTTTGATTTCCAATCCTTCAAAAGCCGGGTAGTAGGCCCTGAACGCATCATAATCGTGGGGCGATACGCAGATGATCGTCTTTACGCCTTTTTCGTTGATCAATTTCTCCGTGCGTTCGACCATCTCTTCGAAAAGCCCGTCCTCACCCATCATCATGGCGAAGGCACCGCTGTCCATTTCTGCGCTGCCGAGTATGTTGAACTGGATGTCGGCGGCCTTAAGCACGTCCACCACGGCCTCGGCCATCTCCGTGGCCCTGTCTTCAAAGGGGATTGTCGCGCCGAGATAGAGAATGGTGTCGGTTCCGCTGTCGCCGAGGTTGAGGCCGGCTACCCACCGATCCTTACCTTTCTTGGGTTTGCGGTAGGGATTGCCGGATTTCAACAGACTGCCGAGGGCGTCGCTGACGGCCTTGGGTACCTTGCCCTGTTCGGCTTTCATCATCCTGAACATCTCCGCCAGGGTCGCTCCGCTTACCCGTGTCCGTCGGGTTCCGGTCTTCTGGATGAATACGGGCGTGTTCAATGCGCAGGTATACTCGCACCAGCCGCATCCGGTGCAGGAATAGGCGAGATCTTCGTTAATATCGGAGGCGTCCAGTTCCCCGTTTAAGAAGGCGTGAGCGATCAGCGCCATCCCTCTACCGGTTACCGCTTCCTTTTTTGTTTCCGTAAAAACCGGGCATTCCTCAATACATAAACCGCAATAGCAATTCACGCAGGACCATACCTGGGGTTCAAACTCCTCTATGCTTAAGATAGCGTCCTCTTTCTTGATAGCCATTTATTTCACCTCCTAGAATCTTAAACCCGGGTTCATGATGTTTTTCGGATCCAGCGCTTTTTTTATGGTTTTAAGCAGGTTATAGCCTGTTTCGCCCAGTTCTCTCTTCGTAAATTCCACTTCCATGTCTTTGGGAATAAACCCGTGGGTGGCGGTGAGCGATCCTTCGTGCTTCCAGATCAGTTCGGCATACTCGCGGAACCAGCCCTTGAACTCTTCGATGCTTTGTTTGTCGAAATTCTTAGAGTCCGCCAGCATAAGCGCCCAGAATTTCGTTCCGCCCTGCTCGGTGGGCAACGGTTCACCCGGGCTGAGAACATGGTAGTGCTTTGCAAGATTCGGCCAGGTCTTTCCGGCTTCCGTTTCTTTTAGAAAAGCCAGGTATTCTTTATAAAATTCGATCAAATGGCTGTTCGGAATATTCGCATCCAGCGGCACAATCCGGTTGCCCATACCGCCGGAGACCAGGCGTCCGCTCTGAAGCGCTCCCATGCCCATGAATTTTTCCATTGTATTGTGCATTTGACCGACAAATTCGGTCGGGGGCAGGTCATCTCTCCAAAAGGCGTTGCATTTCTCGCAGATTTCCTCCACACGGCGGGTCATTACCGCAACAACCTCGGGATCACCCAGAACATGGTAATCCACCAGCATCTCCACATCTTCAGGCCATACGAAATCGGACGAGGTTGTCACGGCCTGTTTGAGCATCCATTTGTGATAGGCTTTTGCCCGCCAGACGGCGCTTCCGTGCAGGGGATTTCTAAGTTCCAGGTATGCGTTGAGACCGTCCTCAAGGCTGGTAAAAGCCCTGATTCCATAATGATAGGCCGGCACTTTGGGAATAAACCGCGTTGTCATCTCCGTGATGATCCCCAACGAACCTCTGGAGCCGATAAACAACCCCATAGTATCCAGTCCAACCACCGATTTTGAAGGTCCGCCGGATCCATGCCCTACCCGGACCACGTCACCGTTTGCCAGCACCACTTCCATGCTTTTGATATTGTCTTTGGACCCTCCCCAGCGGGTCTCCCATTTATTGTAGCCGGAGATCGCCGCCCGTGATCCCATAAGGGAAGATTTAATCATGGTCGGAAGCTCCACGGTGTCAAAGCCCCGTTCATTCAAAAAGCGGATATAATCCGTGAGGCGCACGCCCGCCTGGGCCGTGATATTGTAGGCAACTTCATCAATACTGACAATTTTGTCCATGCGGACGGCATTAATGGCAATCGCTCCGTTTACACACTCAGCACCGTATGTGCAGGTTCTGCCCCCCTGGGGCACCAGGCCCACTTCATATTTACTGGCGCAATTCACAATTTTTACAACGTCTTCAGTTGTTTTCGGTCGTACAACGGCGGCAGGAGTAAAAATATCCAGGTCTTCATGCAACAGGGATTCAATGCCGTGACAGACCCGATGGACAATCCTGGATGGCTTGTCATCGCTCACATTTTCCTCGCCGATGGCTTTTTTTATTTCTTGAATACATTCCTTGGTTGCGTCCATCATTTCCTCCCCGGGTTTCTATTTCTTCCAATAAACAAGTAAAAGGATTCTTCTTCTTTCAAACGGCACCCATTGCTTGAGCATTATGTATGCCAACACCAATCCAAGGTTGTTTCTTGCCGACCTTTGTTTTAACCTATTGAAAATAATATTAAAAAATAGAAAAGGGGGTTATATGCAGGAATTCGCAATTCTTGGAAAATTATCAATATGAGAAGAAATCAGGTGGGGTGCTGAAAGGGTTTCCGAAAACAATAAAAGCCGGATGGCATTGAAAAAAAGTTCTGGATCAATCCGGCTGATAAAATGGGCCGCAAAATATTGAAAAACGACGCGATGGGATAGCTGCTTCCAAAAGACCGGCCATGGTTCCGCACGGATATTCTTATTTTCCTAAAGCAACGCGATCCGTACTCCCCGGTTTTTGTCATAATGATAATTCTGAGCTCGCAGTATCCATATGGCTCATGTTCTTTTCAGGTCCTACAGAAATAAAAAATGTTTTAATAATAGTTTGTTACAACGCAATCTCCATTTTTCCGGGAGCCCGCTGGACAAACATGGTATATATAGTGCTAATAATTTGAAGGCAGAAACAGTGTGCCATTACCATAATCCACAGAAAAGGATGCTTTCATGATTCGTGCAAAGCTTCACAAGATAAAACAAGAACTGGATCATACACAGATAGACAATATCAGGCAGCACATCCATGATGAATTTCAGAAGCAGACCCTTTCCACTGTGATCGGAAAAGGAGAACGTGTCGCCATCGCCGTCGGCAGCAGGGGAATTAACCAAATTGCTGAAATCGTCAAATCCGTTGTCGATGAGGTGCAAAAAGCCGGTGCCAAACCCTTCATTGTCCCTTCCATGGGATCCCATGGCGGTGCTACTGCTGAAGGGCAGAAGGAGATATTGGAAAACTACGGGATTTCCGAAGAGAAAGTAAATGCTCCCATCGTATCTTCAATGGAGACTGCCCACTTGGGGGAAACAGAGAGCGGCATTCCTGTCTGCATTGACAAAAATGCAAACGAGGCAGATCACATCATCGTAATCAACCGGATTAAGCCCCATACGGAATTTAAAGGTTCCATCGAAAGCGGCCTGATGAAAATGATGGTCATTGGATTGGGGAAGCATAAAGGGGCGTTGAATGCACATAATTATGCCGTTAAATTTGGTTACGAAAAGACGCTGACGGAAATTGGAAAACACATCATCGATAATGCAAATATCACCTTTGGCGTCGGAATCGTTGAAAACGGATATGGAGCTACGCATACGCTGCGTGCAATCAAAGGCTCGGATATCTATCAGAAAGAAAAGCAGATTCTGAATATCGCTCAAAAGACCTGTCCGAAATTGCCCTTTAAATCTTTTGACATCCTTATCGTTGACGAATGCGGAAAGGAAATCAGCGGAACCGGTATGGACACGAAAGTCATCGGCAGGATCATGAATATCTATGAGGATGAGCTTCAGGAACCGAAAATAACGCGAATTATCCTTAGAAGTCTGACGAAAAAAACCCATGGAAATGCCGTAGGCGTCGGTTTGGCGGATTTTGTCACCAAAAACGTTTACGAAAATATAAACTTCGAGATGACCTATATCAATTGTCTTACCGCCGTTGCCCCTGAGAAGGCCAGACTGCCCATCGTATGCCCGAACGACGTTGAGGCCCTGAAAGCTGCCATCGGGACATGCGGGCCGGTCGATGAAGAAAACATAAAAATCGTCTGGATAAAGAACACATCCAAACTTAGCGAGATGTACATCTCTGACGGGCTGGTCAATACAGCCAAAGAGAATACCCGCATCCAGTTTGTTGGCGAACCGGAAACGATCACCTTCGACGATGACGGAAATTTATCCCGACATTTTTTCGAATGATCGCCTTTTTGGATCGTGTTCATTCAGAAATAGGCAAATTTGGTCGAGATCAAGGCGCACAAAAAATTTACCCACAGGTGCCCGAAGGAAATGCCCTTGGGGTGGATATGGTTGATATTCCGAGGATAAAATTTTTCTCGCAACAAAGATATCGGCCAGGGGTAAGATTGGCCTGGCCATTTCTTGATGGACACGAATTCACCCAATGTTGAGCCGCCGATACAAGGTCGAGACGCTGATGCCCAGATACTTGGCAGCTTTTTGTTTGCCTGCGGTAGAATTGCCAAACAGGCGCAGCGCTTCTTCGATCAATAGCTTCTCTGTATTGATTGGCTCCGGATTGGACTTCTCGGACTTTGCGGTGATCGGGGACATATAAGGGGGGAGATCTTTCAGGTCGGCAAATCCGCTCGTTTTTAAGTTGCAAACGTATTCTATTACGTTTTTCAATTCCCGGACATTGCCCGGCCATTGATAAAACAGCAGGTAGCTCAAGGCATTGCTGCTAAAACCCATGAGGTTGACGCCAAAGCGCTTGTTGTATTCTTTAATATAGAAATCCAGCAGCAGGGAAATATCCGTTTTCCTCTCTCTCAGGGGAGGGACCTCGATCTGGACAACGTTTAAACGGTAGTACAGGTCTTCCATAAAATGGCCGTTTTCTACCATCTCGGGCAGATTTTTATTCGTGGCGCAGATCACCCTCACATTCAGTTCGATCGGTGACTCGCTGCCGATTTTCTCAAGGATGTCGTTGTCCAGGATCCGCAGCAGCTTCGCTTGCCCCGTTCGCGGGAGGTTGCCGATTTCATCCAGAAAAATGGTGCCGCCGTTGGCCAGTTCGAATTTGCCGGTTTTTCCATTTTTGCGGGCGTCTGTGAAGGCGCCTTTTACATATCCAAACAGTTCGCTCTCGATAAGGGTTTCGGGAACGGCGCCGCAATTCAGGGCAACAAAGGGCCCTGAAGCCCTCGGGCTGTTGTAGTGGATGCGTTGCGCAACGAGTTCCTTCCCGGTGCCCGTCTCTCCACAGATGAGAATTTTCGAATCATTGGCAGCGACCTTGGTTACGAGGTCCTTCAGTTTGCGCATCGGTCCGGACGCACCAATCAATCGGGGTTTGGTCGTTTTTTGACCGAAATTGTAAATTGTTGAGCAGGGTTTGGACCTGGCGTTGTTTTGCAGCAGCAGAACATTGCCGACAGGACGGTCATTATGCTGGATCGGCGTCGCTTTTGCCGTAAATTTGGATTTGCGAGTACTTGCCTTTCCAGCGGACATTGAACGAGAACCAACCAATTCTACGGCCTCTCCTAACATACCGATATCTTTGCCTGTATATTCATCTTGCTTGAACTTCAGTGCTTCTTCGGCAAACTGGTTCACCTTGATGATATTGTTTTCGTAGTCGGTGATAATCACACCCTGATCAATGGCATTGACAATATTTTCCATTGCCTGTGAGGTGACAAAATCATAGTAGGAAAAATTTTTGTCAAAAAAGCTTTTAGCGATATAATCGCCAATATTTTTCGCAATTTTTGATAAAAACAAGCTTTTTCGCTGGATCAGTTTTTGCTGGTTTTTATCGTAGCCAAGGATTCCAAAGAGTCCGACGACCTGGTTTTGATATTCTATGGGACCGGAGAGGACCGACGTATACGGGCAAACCGATTTCATTTCACATCGCAGGCATTGCTCTGTCTCGCCGGCGGAACCGATTACGAAGCTTTCCCCCGATCTTAGGGTTAAATCGACGTACGAGTCTTTCGGCCGCCTCGAGCCGATGTTCTTTTTGAACGGTCCGGTTCCGGCAACCGCTATCAGATCCTGGTCGATCACCACCACCTCTGCCCCGATAACCGGTTGCACGATATCGCAAAAAGACTGGATGGAATATCTATTCTGATCGAAGTGGTTGTTCATATTCTTTTTCCTTCAATCCCATCAGCGCCGGAATATTCTCCAAGGGAAACCTTACCCGGTTTGAATTCCGGCCATGCACAGGTATTTCGTCTCCAGGTAGTCGTCGATGCCGTATTTGGAACCTTCCCGGCCAATGCCCGACTCCTTGACGCCGCCAAAAGGAGCCACGGCATTGGATATAAGTCCGGTGTTGATGCCGACCATGCCGTATTCGAGCCCTTCGCTGACGCGCCAGGTGCGGGCCAAATGCATGGTGTAGATGTAGGCGGCCAGTCCGAACTCGGTGTCGTTGGCCCGCTGAATCACCTCTTCTTCGGTTTCGAACCTGAAGACCGGCGAGACCGGGCCGAAGGTTTCTTCACGGGCCACCACCATGGACTCATTCGCATCAGCGATGACGGTCGGTTCGTAGAAGGTGCCGCCCAGTGCATGTCGTTTGCCGCCGGTTAAAAGCCTGCCCCCTTTACTCAGGGCATCTTTAACATGGGACTCGACTTTTTCCAGGGAGGCCATGTCGATCATCGGTCCGATCTGGGTCTCTCCCTTCAAACCGTCACCAACGATCATTTTCTCCACCGCGGTGGCGAGTTTTTCGCAGAACTTATCATAGACGTCGTTTTGCACGAAAAAGCGGTTCGTACAGACACACGTCTGTCCAGTGTTGCGATATTTGGCAATGAGGGCACCCTGGATGGCGAGATCGATGTCGGCATCGTCGAAGACGATGAAAGGCGCGTTGCCCCCCAACTCCATGGAGATTTTTTTCATCGTGTTTGCCGATTCCCGCATCAACAGCTTGCCCACCTCCGTCGAACCGGTGAAGCTCAGCTTGCGGACAATTGGGTTGGAAGTAATCTCTTTGCCAATCGCTCCCGAGGAGCCGGTGACGACGCTGAGAACGCCATCCTGGATTCCCGCACGCATGCCAAGTTCCATCAGCGCCAGGGCGGAAAGAGGCGTCGCCGTTGCCGGTTTCACGATCATGGTACAGCCGACAGCCAGGGCTGGACCCGCCTTTCGGGTGATCATGGCTGCCGGGAAATTCCACGGGGTGATCGCTGCACAGACACCGATGGGTTCTTTGACCACGACGATCCGTTGATCGTTGTTGGTCTGGGGAATGACATCGCCGTAAGCTCTTTTTCCTTCTTCGGAAAACCATTCGAGAAAAGCCGCCGCGTAGGCAATTTCAGCCCTGGATTCGGCAAGGGGTTTGCCCTGTTCGGCGGTCATTATCGTAGCCAGATCCTCCTGGTTGGCCATCAGCAATTCGTACCATTTGCGAACGACTGCGCAGCGTTCGGCAGCAGTCTTTGCGCGCCACGCCGGTAGCGCAAGATTGGCCGCCTCGATCGCCCGTCGCGTCTCATGGGTTCCCATTCTGGGAACCATGCCGATCACCTCGCCGGAAGCAGGATTGGTAACATCGATGGTCTCGCCGTTATCCGCATCCTGCCACTGGCCATCGATGCAGCATTTTTGACGAATCAAACTTGGATCTTTCAGTTTCCGATTGAGCATTGCATTCCTCGCAGTCTAATTAGGTTCGAGATTTGAGCTAAACAAGATCCGGCGTGGGTGGGTAAATTCGAAAATACTTCTCAAAATGAAAATGGAGCAGGGGACCGATTAAAGTACATCCTGAAACTGGAAAAAAACCGATCGGAGGAAATCATTGCCAATATCTCATTTGTCGAACGGTAAAAGTCTGTTTCGATCGTCAAATGCAAGTTTGAGGACTTGATGGTCGATTGAAATACCGGCTTTTCCGCTTAACGCTTCGATGACCGGCTGCGTCGCCCAGAACGTGTCCAGGTTGCATGTATCCAAAATCCGGACGATTCTGGCTGACCGGGAGTCGGGATTCAGGCTCACCGCTGCCTCAATGGCAGTCTTGTCGTCATCCGCGATCATCGGCATCCGGCCGGCTCTGGGACATTTGGCTGTCAGCGCATTTTTATAGGTGGCCTGGAAGTCAATTTTGTCCTGCATGCGCTTTGGAATGATATCCGCGGCGCCCATGCCGGTGGCGTTGCCATGGGAGGCATCTGTCAGATCCAACACGACGATGGTTTTATAATCGGGCTTGCGTTCGCCGCCGTCGCGACGCCAGGAGCCGATGACATTGGGGTCCATTCCGGCCCCACTGACCTCCTTGCCCATCCGGTCGACGATGAGCAGATCCAATTCGTCCATGGGCAGTCGCGGCAGCAGTCGGTAGGCCTCTTCGAGCAAGTCCGAATCGGTTTGAACGAATTGATCGGCGGTGGTCAGGCGGATGTTGTACGTTCCTCCCATTGCGCTCTCGGTTACGGCCAGACCGCAAAGGAACGGCAGTTTTTCGAGGATCAGGCGGGCCGCCGGGACAATCACCTTGGCCAGATCGTACTGATGCAGGTTTGAGGCACCGGCCTGCCGGCCGAGGCCGATCCCGACCATTTTGCACAGACCGGATTCAACCTTGCTGGTAAACAGCGTATGCGGTTTGATCCGGTTGATCACCATGATATGATCGGCCGCCAGTACGTCCTTGGCGATAAATAATTCAGGCCCGGCGTCGATTCTTCCCAGCGAAACGACATCCATGCTGGCCTTGATCGGCACGCCCATGGCAGACTCGGTGA
This sequence comes from Desulfosarcina widdelii, assembly GCF_009688965.1. Lineage (GTDB taxonomy): Bacteria > Desulfobacterota > Desulfobacteria > Desulfobacterales > Desulfosarcinaceae > Desulfosarcina > Desulfosarcina widdelii. The sequence continues at coordinate 6,395,794 of NZ_AP021875.1, forward strand.
TGCCAAGATGCGCTAAAATATCGATCTGCCCTTCGGCCGTTGCACCGCCATGGGAGCCCATGGCCGGGGTAATAAAAGGCTCCAAAGAGAGTGCCTTGAGACATTCGACCGAGGTCCGGACCAGTTCCGTCAGGTTATGAACACCCCTGGAGCCGACACCCACGGCCACCGTCTGCCCCGGTGCGATCCTGCCGCTTAGGTCGAGACGGTCAAATTCCCGCCTGACCGCCTCGGGTACATCCTGGATGCACCGGGAATCGAATTTCTGCTCAACTTTGAAAAAATCCTGGAACGGCATTTCAGCATCCCTTAACTATGCTTCCGATAGTGACTGTATATTTGCTTCCGACAACCTGTTAGTGGCCGGGAAAATTTTGATCAACAGAACGCTGGCAGCCAGAATAGCTGCACCGGCCAGGTTTGACCAAATTCCGGGATACATCAACAACAGGGCCGACAAACCCACCGGCACCCGATAGTAGAAGTTGATCCTGCCGACGAAAAGCAGCCAGCCTTCCAATGAGGCCGCCAGAAGAATACATCCGACCACGGCGGTGGCAACCGCCAGCAGGACGCTGCCGACACTGCCTACCAGAATCAGGTGGGGGTCGAGAACAAAAAAGAAGGGGACAATATATTTCGCGGCCCCGAGCTTCATCGACAACCAGGCAGTTTTCATCGGATCGGACTCGGCCAGTGATGCCGCGGCAATGGAGCCGATGGCAACCGGGGGGGTGATAAATGACAGGCAACCCCAGTAGAGAACGAACAGATGGCATGCCATGGCGTTGAGCCCCAACTGAACAAGCGCCGGGACCAGGCAGACGGCCAGAAAAACGTAGCAGGCGGTAATGGGCATCCCGATGCCCATCACGAAACTGGTAATGGCGCCGATAATCAGCAGCAAAAAGACATTGTTGCCTGCCAGCAAGACGAGTTCTCGCGAAAAAGAATTCGCTACACCGGTGCCGCCCAGCGCACCCATGATCAGACCGATGCCGGCGAGGATCCCCACCAGATTTGCCATCAGCTTGCCGAACTCGAAAACCAGATCGATTAGCGTCGAAAAGGTGTATCGTGTTTCCCGTCGCAACATGGCCGTCACGATCAGGAATATCGTTGTGAAAAAAGGCGCCCAGGATTCAATGCGCATAACGATAAGGATGTAGACAAGCATGGCCAGAGACCCGATAAATGGCCACCCCCATTTCAGGGTCGGCCAGAACTCGGGAAGTTCTTCTTTTGGCATGCCGCCGATACCGGACACGGCCGCCTGGTTGTCCACCTGCAGCAGTAAGGTCAGATAGTAAAGCGTCGCAGGGAAAAATGCCGCGACCATTACATCTGTATAGGGCACGCCCAGAAACAGGGCTACCAGAAATCCGGCAGCACCCATAATCGGCGGCATTATTGCGCCACCGGTTGAAGCGCATGCTTCAATGGCGCCGGCGTAGCGGTTCGAGTACCCGGTCTTTTTCATGGCCGGAATGGTGATGGCACCGGTCGTAACGATGTTGGAGATTACACTTCCGCTCAAACTGGCCATGAATGCGCTGGAAAGCACCGAGACCTTGGCGGCCCCACCCCGTTGCCGTCCCATGATGGCCAGGGCGAATTCCATGAAAAACTTGCCGCCGCCGGATGTGACCAGGGCCACACCAAAGAGCATAAACCCGATGAGCAGGTCCGATACCACGCGAATAGGCAAACCAATGATACTTTCCACACCCATTGAGTGATAAGCGATGGCCTGGGTAAAGCTGTACTGGGAGCCGTACAGGAAGCCGGGCAGGCACCCGCAGAAGATCGGATACAAGGAAATAGCGGTACAGATGAAAAAAAGGATTTTTCCGCCGGCGCGACGGATGCCTTCCAGGGCCAGAAGCCACAAAATAGCGCCGCATATCATTGGCACCAACGGAGCCTGAAATTCCCACCCTTTGGAAAGACTTTCGCGGGCATGGGCGGCCATATAGATATTGACGACGATGGTGATGGCAAACAACGCCCAGTCGTACCAGGGCAGCCTTTCCTTATCTTTTTCCCTTGCCGGATAAATCAGAAAACAGGTGGACAGAAAGCAGGCAATCACGCAGTAGTAGTAAGCGGTATTGATGGGGTTGAATCCAAATATATGCAAATGAAACAGCTGGTTAATTGCGAGCAAAGCCCCAATCACACCTGCACTGAACGTTACCATGTAACAACTTAAAGAAATTCGGTTACCTTTTCCTTTATAGTTCACTAGTTCTCCCCCTTTGACAGGCAACGCTTGAAGCGCAAATCAATTCATTGAGGCTGTATAATCGCCCATTAGCCAGGGGTGAACCCTGCTCATCGATTTCGATGGTCGAGCAGGATTCACCCCTGAATTGTTCAGCAAAGATGCAACTGTCGTAATAGTGGCGTCATTCGCCCAAAGCCTTGGCTCTTTCCTTGACCCAGAATGCAGGGAAATCTTTGGATTTAATCTTCTGGTCCTGGGCTTTGTCCACGGCCTCTTCCCACGCAGCCTGGACCTTTTTCAGATGATCCAGCCTGGCATCGTTCCAGGCCTGGTCCTCGGCCGTCCAGACTCCGATTTCCTTCAAGTAGCGAACGGCACCTTCATGAAACGGAACGTCGGCAGGCGTACTTCCGGCCAGGTGGATCTCCCAGTTCGGCATGTTCTGGTGGGAGTTTTTGTATACGTCATAGCTCTGGTGAACCGCTTTGAGAAAGTTGTAGATCAGATCCGCGTCCGCGTCGGCATAGGTAATGGCCATGGGGAATCGCTGCTGGGCAACCCCTTTGGGATGATTTTCCTCGATATCGATGCCCTTGGACTCCTTTACGGCTTTCAAAAAGGGCGCATGTTTTTTCAGACGGGCCCAACCTTCGTTGTCGTCCGAGTAAAGTTCGAGCAGATGCGCGCCTTTCGGCGAAGCCGCGGCCTTGATGATGCCGCCTTTGGTCGTGCCGCCGATGGCATCCACGCTGCCTTCGATCAGACCGTTCAGTGAAGCTCCGAAACTGGCGAACTCGACTTTTTCGACGTCGTCCCAGGTCAGGTTGCCGAAAGCAAGGTATCCGGTCGTTTTCACATTGAGGCTGGGAGAGCCGATGACCCATGCCACCCGGCGTCCTTTGAGATCCTTGATGTCTTTGACGCCGCTGGTATTGGTCGTATATAAACAGTGGGTCGCCGGTGGTGCGATGACGCAGCGAAGATCCTGCGGGCCCCATTCATAGGTCGAAAAATCGTAAAGACCTTCCGAGGCGAAGTACGCCCCATTTCCCAAAAAGGTCATTTCGACCCGTTTGGTTTTCATCGCCAGGATTCGGCTGGTATCGGAACCGGTCGGCATCAGACGAACCTTGACGCCGTACTTTTTCAGCAGCCCGTCAGCGATAGCCGAGGTCTGAATATAGGCGCCGGCACCGACATCGTAGCAGCTCCAATGCATCATTTTCGGCAGTGTGACATCGCTGTCCGCAGCCGCTGCCATTCCCGAGCTCATCAGACAGACCGCAACGATGGTAGTAAACAAGGCAACTTTATAAAATCGGTTTTTCATGTTCTTCCCTCCCCATATGCACAACGATTGAAATCCATGTTTCGAGGTCCTTTCTCTATGCTACAAAAAAAAGAATTACCACCTCCTTTATCAACATTATTTTCAAGTGACTTTAATATCATTCACCGAGTTCAGTGCGTCGCCTCGGGATTGACCAGATTTTCCAATTGCCGTCCGCTGAAAAACGAATGAATGTTGCGAGCGCAAATCAGCCCGATTTCCCGGGCAACCTCGACGGCATAGCCGCCAAGGTGAGGTGTCAGGATGACATTGTCCAGATCGTACAAATCCATGTGGGCGGGCGGCGGCTCCTGGGACAGCACATCCAGGGCGGCCCCGGCGATGGATTTATTTTTCAGTGCGTCGTACAGCGAAGATTCGCAAACCACACCGCCCCGGGCCACATTGACCAGAAACGCGGTCGGTTTCATCCGCCCGATTTCTTTCTCGCCAATGAGATTGCGGGTGGTTTCGGACAAAAAGACATGGATGGATATGAAATCGCTGCGGGACATCAGTTCGTCCAGTGCGAGATACTGGACGTTGTTGGCCTGTGCAAAGCTTTCGTCCTTGTATACATCGTAAGCGACGATTGTCATGCCGAACGCTTTTCCCAGGTGGGCGACTGTCTTGCCGATCTTTCCCATTCCGATGATGCCGAGGGTCTTTCCCTTGAGCAGCGATCCCACCACCTTGGGCCATTGCCCCTGCCTGACAGAAGAATCGCCAAAGGGAATCCTGCGGGCCAGCGATATAAAGAAACCAAACGTCAGCTCGGCTACGGCATCCTTATTCACTCCCGGGGCATTGGTCACCGTGATCGCATTTTTGCTTGCCGCTTTGACATCGATGTGATCTACACCGGCACCAGGCTGGGTGATGATTTTCAAATGGGGTGCGTTTCGGATGACATTGGCCGTAATCGGCATAAGCCCGCTGATAAGGGCATCGTAGCTGCCAATTTTTTCGATGATTTCCGCCTCGGTCATTTTCGCGGTTTGGGCAACCCTGTCCACCTGATATCCGCGGGTCTGGAGATAATCCAACCCATCGGTTGTAAAATAGCCGAATGACGGCGACATCGACCAAACTTTAATAGCCACTAGCCCTCAGCCCTTCGTTGAGGTTGCTTCTGAAATGAAATGCCAAAATTCGGTGTTGATTTAAACATGGTTATATGATTTAAAATTTGTATGATGAATTTTTTATATTGGTACCCGACAATATGTCAAGCTTTTTTTTTAAATGATCTTATGATAAATAAAGCCTATCGGGATGCATCGCAGATAACGTGTAAGCCACCTCTTTAAGTCCCTGTTCCCGATACCAATAAAATCGATAAACGTACTTTTTCGAAAATGGCATGGAAGAGTTGTGAGCTGATCGTATCCGGTCAAATCATCAAACTGTTGCATTAATAGACGCACCCAGCGGATTCAGTTGTTGAATTGAGCTTTTTAATGGGAGGGAGTCATGAGCAGAACGACCACCAAGGCACTTAAATTTGAGCGAACCCCCAAGCTTGTTGATCAGGTCACAAAATTCCTGAATGACCAAATTGAAAACAACGTGTACGAGGAAGGGGACAAACTGCCGACGGAGAACGCTTTGGTCGAACAACTCGGTGTCAGCCGCCCGGTTATTCGGGAGGCCCTTTCACGCCTTATCTACGACGGCATTCTTGAATCCAGGCAGGGAAGCGGTGTGATGGTCGCAGACTCGGCGAGCAAAATCACCTTCAGGCTCGAACCTTTTGATGACTCCAACATCACGGAATCCAAAAGCCTTTTGGAACTTCGGGCCATTCTTGAGGGGGATGCTGCATTTCTTGCTGCAAAAAGGAGAACTGAGAGCCACTTAAAGGATCTGGAAAAATGTCTGAAAAGAATCCAGGAAACCAGTCACCTGGACGATCAGTCGGTAATCGAAGACATCAAATTCCATGAGTCGATCGCCATTGCGAGTTGTAACCCCTATTTGTCAGATTTTATTGAGTTTTTCCGCAACCGCCTGAAGCCGTTGTTCATGAAAACGCATAGCATCCATCTTCATGGCGATACTTGGAAGTTCGAAGACCACAACAGGATTTATCAGGCGATTTTAAAAAAGGATTCTGAAGGTGCCCGGAACGCCGCCATCCGCCACATTCAATCAGCAGCATCGGGCCTGAAAATCAAACTTTTCGATTGAATCGAATGATAACGGACCGGTCGTCCTCTTTCGTCGAATCCAACCGCTACGCTACGATCATTGGACCCCAATCGGGGCGGTGGCCCTTGCCAACGCCCCGGCGACCAGAATGATCCCCACCCTGTCTCTCCTAACCAATCGAACCGCAGCAATATTTTTCACCGGATAATATAAAAAACATTTGACATGTTGTCTGGTAACTTTATATAAAATTCATCAGACAAATTTTTAGTCACATGTTTTGTCGAGGCCGGATTGAGATTGACTATTAAGGTAAACGCCGGAGCAACCACGCAAATCCCTTAGCCGCATCACACTATTTTTCAAGGAGGAAGGACCCATGCCCGCGAAACGCGCGCTCATCATGAACCCCAAGGATAATGTGGCAACCACCCTCAAGGAAATCCAATCCGGGGACACGGTAGAGATTTCCCGGGGCGACGAGGTTTATACCGTAACCGCCACGGAGGACATTCCCTTCGGTTTTAAAATTGCCGCTGACGACATCCCCAAGGGAGCCACGATCTTGAAATATGGGGAGACCATCGGCTTGGCCAGTCAACCGATTGCAAAGGGCGAACTGGTACACGTTCACAACCTTGAAGGCACCCGGGCACGGGGAGACCTGGAAAGGAGTAAAGAATAATGAGCTTTTTAGGTTATATACGTCCCGACGGGTCGGTGGGAACCCGAAACCACGTCCTGGTCATTCCCCAGGGTCTTATCTCCAAGTCGATCAGTGACTTTGTCGTAGGCACCAAGACCATTCGAACGGTCGACCACGGCTCCGGCCGCACGGCCGAGGATCGTGAAAGGGTAGCTCGCGTTCTAATCGGGCTCGGACTGAACCCCAACGTTGATTCGGTGATCGTGCATGCGGCCAGCCCGGGTGCCATGTATCCTGAGCTTAGGGCCGAACGTCTGGCGGATGAAATCGCTGCCAGCGGTAAGCGGGTGGAAGTCGTCGACCCGGTAAAGGAAGGCGGCGTTTACCGGGCCATTGCAAAAGGGTGTCAACTGGCCCGAATGATGGTGTACGAAGCGTCCAAGCTGAGGCGGGAAGAGGTCGGGGACGAGCATCTCTGTGTGGGCGTGAAGTGCGGGTATTCCGATACCACCTCCGGCATTGCCGGCAACCCGGCCGTGGGATATCTTTTTGACAAGATCGTAAACGCCGGCGGCACCACGTTTTTTGGCGAAACCACCGAACTCATCGGAGCGGAGCAGGCGATAGCCAAGCGTGCGGTAAGCCCTGAGGTGGCCACCGCGCTTCTGGACGCCGTGGCTCATCGGGAAAACCTGGCCAAATCCACCGGTCTGGACATCCGAACCATCAACCCCATCCCGGCCAATATCAAGGCTGGCCTCAGTTCCCTGGAAGAAAAAAGCCTGGGGGCCGTCTACAAGGCGGGTACGACACCGCTTCAGGGCGTACTTCAATACGCGGAGAGACCAAAGGGCAAGGGGCTGTACTTTGTGGACAACTGGATGGGGGCCTATTCCATTTTTGTTGGATACGCAGCGGCGGGCGCCAATCTTGTCATGTTCCAGCTGGGAGGCGGAGGTATGGCCGGCCGCGACCTTCTGGAAGGCACGCCTTCGGTGGTAACACCCTTCATGTGGTGCACCGCCAATCCCAAGACTTACGAAATGACTGGAGACAACATCGACTTTTACTCGGGTACCGTGATCGAAGGAAAGGAAGATCCGGAGCAAGTGGGAGAACGACTCTACCAGACCGTGATCGATATTGCTTCCGGCACGCTCTCACGGAACGAAACCATGGTCTACAACGAACCGATTGATATGTACCTGGAAGGACCCAGATTCTGAGGACTCCCTTATTCCAAGGTCAACCTGCGCAACGTGCCGGTTTGTCTGATCCAGAAAGGACATTCCTATGAATCGTGATGCCATCGTGATCAAAGAATCGGATAATGTCGCAACTGCTCTTCATGATTTGCCGCATGGACAGCCGGCATCGGTCGGGATCGGCGATGAGACGATTTCCGTCATCCTGGTCGGAGATATTGAACTGGGGCATAAGTTCGCAATCCGGGATATCTCCAGAGGACAAAATATTATCAAATACGGGGAAATTATCGGCAGGGCGACAGACCATATTGCCAAAGGTGCGCATGCCCATGTTCAGAATATTGAAAGCCTGCGGGGTCGCGGAGACCTGAGCTGAACAACAGGTTTTAAAGGGGGCGGGAAATGCAGTTCCTGGGATATCGAAGACCTGACGGCCAGATCGGGACGAGAAATTACGTCGGTGTTATTTCAACGGTCGTCTGTGCCAACGAGGTGGCTGAAGATATCGCGCGTCAGGTGGAAGGCGCGGTGAGTTTTACGCATCACCAGGGGTGTTGCCAGACTCCGGTAGACATCAAGCGGGTCAACGATGTCCTGATTGGGCTCGGCAAAAATCCGAACCTGGCGGCTGTTTTGCTGGTGTCGCTAGGCTGTGAGAGCACCGCAGTCAACGAGGTCGCGGAAGAGATTCGCCGTTCCGGCAAACAGGTTGAGGTCGTCGGGTTGCAGGAAATTGGCGGGGCTGCAAGGACGAAAGCCGAAGGGATGCTTATCGTTCAGAAAATGGTGGCCGAAGCTTCGTCCCTGAAACGGGAAAAATGCGGTGTGGAGGACATTGTACTCGGGCTTAAGTGTGGAAGTTCGGATACCACCCAGGGGCTTTCGGCCACACCCGTGATTGGCTGTGTCTCCGATCGGATCGTCGAGGCCGGCGGCACCGCCATCCTCGGAGAAATTACGGAATTCATTGGTGCTGAACACATCGTCGCGAAACATGCTGCCACGAAAGAAATTGGCGAGCAGATCCTGAACCTTGTTGCGCGTATGGAAAACCGGGCCAAAGCTGTCGGCTGCGATATGCGGGGCGGGCAGCCGACGGGTGGGAACATCAAGGGCGGGTTGACCACCATTGAGGAAAAATCGCTGGGAGCCATAGCGAAGGGCGGAACCGCCCCGATACAGGCCGTGTATGAATATGGCGTCAAACCCGATGCAAATGGTTTGGTTGTCATGGATTCGCCCGGCCGGGAGCCTGAAATTCTGACGGGGTTGGCCGCTGCCGGCTGCAATCTCATCGCATTCGCCACGGGCCGGGGGGCGCCACAAGGGTTCCCTTTCGTTCCGGTGGTCAAACTGACCGGAAATGCGCGTACCTGGGATCGTCTACGTGACCATATGGATCTTTCGGTTGCAGGCGTCATCGAGGGATCGGAAAGCCTTGTCCAAGCCGGAAATCGCCTTTTTGATACCATTGTCAAGGTCGCAGAAGGCCAAAAGACCAAAGCGGAGATTACCGGCTATACCCGGGCCATGGATATTTATGTTACCGGACCGGTGATATAGGCTTTTAACAAATACACTTCATGTCTTCAAATCGTTCAAAACCGGTTTTGTTTTTTTAATGGTTTTGGAGAAAAAGAAAAAGGGGTTGCAAGCCGAAGTCTGTAACCCCTTGATTCGTTATAGTTCCCAAATCTTCTGCCCAGCTTTACTTTCTTTACATTATTCAATCGCCAACATTTCCGAGATCGCCTTTTGATCATACCACCGGCCGGCGGCCATAACGCCGAGAATTTTGCGGGCGTTGGCAACATCCTCAAGCGGGTTTTCTTTCAGTAACAGCAAATCGGCGCGTTTTCCCGGCACAATGGTGCCAAACGCATCCCGCCCATTCATGCGTTGTACGATTTCCGATGCCACGACAGTCCCGGAAGCAAGGGCTTCATAAGGGGTAAAGCCGTTTTCGACCAGAATCTTAAGTTCATCGTGCAAGGAGAACCCCGGTACGATCCCCATGCCGCCGGTTCCGGCGTCCGTGGAAAGCAGCAATGGAGTGTTTATCGCTTTCAATGCCGCCAGGAGTTTTTTGTCCAGCAGGTATTTAAACGGCGCGAACACTTCTCCATCCTTGAATTGCAACTGGTGCTTCTCACGGCCCATTCTAAACCGTTCGAGGTAGCTTGGCGGCAGGTACCGGTTCTCCGGTTTTTCCAAAAAACGTTTCGGATCGAACAATTTTTGAACGATACCATCGTCAATGACCAACGTTGTGCAAACTGGAATCGGCTTTTCTCTGAGTTTGTCTACAAGCGCAGCGACCATGGATGTAATCTTTTGTTCCTGTTCCCCGGGAGAAAGTTGAAGCAATGGTCCGAGTCGATTGAACGTCATCTGGATCGCGTACGTCATCCAATCGTCCTCTCTTTCGAAATAGCGTTGGCGATCCAGGTCGGAAAACTCCCATAAGAACTCTTCGATATGCGCGATTTCATCCATCCATTCCGCCATGACGCCCTCCAGACCGACCTGAAACGGGATGTGCCCGGCGACGTATATGTCTATCTTTTTGGCCGTGGACATGATCGAATGGAATTCTTCTCTGGTTACAAAAGAGTAAACCTTGATAAAATCGAAATGCTGATATTTTTGTCTGATAACGATATGTTCCGGATTCTCTTTAAAATGTCCCCGCAACTGCGGACCACAGGTGAGGATATTCGGCCCGGCCAGTTCACCGAATGCGATTTTCTTGCGCCATGCAAGATCGGAACGGCCTTTTTTTCTCCTCGGTCCAAAACAGCGAATGGTCGTAACGCCATTGGCCAGATAAAGCTTCAACGGTGAAACAGGCCAGTTGTCAACCACCCCGTCACGCGGAAGATGCACATGCATGTCGGCCAGGCCGGGCATCAGAAACGTATTCCGACAGTCCATTACAGTTGAATGCGGAGGGATATGTGTCTGGCTGGAAGAGCCTACCGTGATAATTTGGTTTCCCTGGACCACCACGGTCTGGTCTGGAATTACAGCCTCGGTGGTCATGGGAATGAGATTGGCATGAATGAATGCGGTACAACTTTTCTCGGAGGCCATGGCAACCGCGGCAATTTGTATCAATAATGCCCAAATGGCGATTATGAATGACAGACGCACTGGGGGGTCGGTCGACATGATAGCTTCCTTATAAACGATATTTTTTAAGAAAGATGGTGATCGGTAAAGTTATAAAACGGATTTACCTCGATCCAAGAATGGATTCACTTCCTCTTGAATCCATGGACATAGCATTTGTGCAATCTCAATGGCACGCATTTTTTGAATATTGTGGCCTCCCGTCTCAAAGTGCAAGCGCGGGCCGGAAGGCGCTATTTCTTTCAGGATCTCGCTTATCCGCGGTTCAACGATTCTGTCATCTTCCGCCCAGATGACCATTGTCGGTTTGGTCAATTTCTTCAGCGTTTCGCCATGCCGCTTAAAGTTTATACTTGCCGCACATTCCAAAGCCGTTAATACCGTTTCATCGGAGTTTCCAATATGGAATCCTGCCCATCTCAATGCTTTCCTGCCCATCGAGACGATTAAGGGACGGGTAACCGGGTTGCACGCAAGTGGTAACAGGGCTTTATACGTTTTTGGGAAGTGACCGCGATGGGAGTAAGGACCAGCCGATGAAACCAGTACTATGGCAAGAATACGTTCATCCATCGCCGCTGCTTGCGTTGCGATGGCCCCGCCAAGAGAATGCCCCAGCAAAGAGACGCTATCGAGTCCAATGGAATCTATAAATCGCAAGATGAACTGGGCCATACCGTCCATATCCGGGCCTGGATGTGCTGCCCTGGGCGTTTTTCCGAATCCGGGCAAATCGATCCGTATTACTCTTAAATTTTGGCTCAAAGCTGGCGCCAACCAGCGAAAATCAAATGTAGATCCTGGAACCCCATGTACGCAGACCAGTACTGGCCCGAAGCCTTCATCCGTATAGGCGGCCACACCTCCCTGCATTTCAATAAATTGGATTTCGGCGTTGCTTGGTTGATCAGGAACCATTGGAGCCTCCAACCGGCAAGATGGAGATGCCTTCGAATCAGAGAAATTGTTGGGATCTATATCATTGACAGTCTCGCAAAAAGTTAAAGACCTGTCATACCGGACTTGATCCGGTATAGGCCGGAATGACGCCAACTCGCGATTTCCGCTTTTTTGCGAAACCATCATCATTGAGGAAAAGATATTGGTTCCGGTTGAATAAACAGGAAAGGCAGTTTCAGGCTGCGGGGCAGATAAAGTCGAGAATCAACTTCTACATTCGCATGAAAAGGGAATCATTTTCTTCATTAAATGGTTCATGGTAAATATTGATAGAACGGATTGACAGCAATGGCGAAGTTTATCAAAAAAGTCATGCATTCAAAGGATAAAATTTCATAGAAGCGGTCGATATCTAATGACAGCTAAGATTTTAATAGCACTCACCGCCCTCAAGAAATCAAAATTCCGATCCCGGTTCAAATTGACCGACAAGGAAAAGCAATACATCCGGGACAAGGGCATCGACACCATCCGCTCCCACGCCATGGATTTTGTCACCGCAAGGTTGGCGCCGGCGTCGCCCAAAAACGATGGCAAGCAGACGCCGATGAGGGGGCATCCGGTATTTATCGCACAGCATGCAACCGCCACCTGCTGCCGGGGATGCCTGTGGAAATGGCACCGGATTGAAAAGGGGAGAGCGCTCATCCAGGATGAAATCGGGTTTGTGGTGGCGTTGGTGATGGGGTGGATATTGGATCGGTCTCCTCACGGCTGAACCCCATTTTTAAATCGTTTGCCTGGATTCACCGAGCCTCCGGGTGATCGATGAATGGGGCCAATCATGCCCGGTCCCAGATTCCACGTCTATCTCTATTTCAGCCCCTTTTGGGCCACGATCAATAATCCTTTGACTTCCTCCCCGGACTGCTTCCGGATAACGGAGTCGATCCCCTCAAGGGGTGTTAATCCATGATGCTCCAGGCAGTTGCTTATATACCGTTGGGAATGGGCATAACGACCACTGGGAAACAACCGATACCCCATGCTGTCGTCTTCCAATTTTTCCACCGAAAAGGCAATCATCCCTCCGCAAGCGAGATTGGATGATGCGGATCGCATGATCGAATCCAGATTCCCGAAATATACAAATACGTCGGAGCTGTAAATAAGATCAAATGGTTGGGAAAATGTCCAATCCTGAAGGACGTCAAAGACGATGAGATCGTCGTAGATATTTTTCTCCGAAGCCTTTTGAAGCATTTTGGGCGACACATCGACGCCGATCAGGTTTTTTGCATAGGGCCGGTAGAATTGTGAGCCCAAACCGGTGCCGCATCCGAGATCCAGAATCGTCAGATCCTGTTTCAGGTGTGGGTGCACGAGGTTGAACAGAAGTTCAGGGGTCTTGTATTCCAGATCGTTGACCAGGGTCTTTTCGAACGTCCCGGCACACTGATCGAAAATCCTGCGAACATGCTGTGCCGGTGCGGCGTCGGGTGTTGTCGAGGTCCCCAGGCTCTGGAGCATGAAATTCGCCGCCTCATCGCCCGGCTTGATCTCCAGCACTTTGTTGTAATGGTCCTCGGCTGATTTGAATCGCCCGAGTTTCTGTAAAGAGACCCCGAGGTTGAAGTGGGCGGATGCATAATCCGGCTGTAACTCAATTGCCTTTTGGTATGAGCTGGAGGCGTTTTCATTCATATGAAACTCATCCTGAGCCACGCCCAGGTTGTTCCATGCCTCCGCCATGTCAGGAGCAAAAGCCACGGCCCTTCGAAAACAGGAGATGGCTTCCTCCGGCTCGCCGATTTCCCGGTAGGCCACCCCCATATTGTTCCATGCCAAGCCAAACCGGGGCTGCTGCTTAACGATGGCCCTGTAAAGGGTTATGGCTCCCTTGTCGTCTCCCTCCATCTGCTTGAGCCTGCCAAGATTATAGCATGCCGATAGATCGGGGGGATTTAAGCTGGCTGCTTTTTCGAAAACCGTTTTTGCCTGATCCGGTTTAGACCGATCCAAGAAGACCGTTCCGAGTGCGTTCAGCACCGGTCCCGAATCCGGGGTTTCGTTCAATACTTCCAGATAGGCTTTTTCCGCATCGGCGAGCCTGCCTTCGTCGTGGGCCAACTCCGCTTGCTTGAGAATCTTTTTGCAATCGTTTTTCATGGGCTTCGATGGGAGACTAAAAAAGTAGAGCCAGAAAAACAATCAGAAAAATGATGATAGCTGTCAGGACGACCAGTTTGTAAAAAACCTGTTTATTGAAAACGTCTAAATGCTTTTTAATAAAATACCCAAAGTTGGAAAAATCTCTCCCGAAAGTCATTTCTGAGATTCCCATGGAGAATGAAGTTAAATTTCAAATGTGATTTGGCTTTAATCGAATCATCTTGACTGCCAATGTATGATATTGGCAGTAACTTTTCAAACACAACATCCCTGGGCTCAACGCCCCTCTATATTACCGGCAGCGTCAGGATATATATTCAGCGGGGACGTTAAGCCTGTACGGCGGCTGCCGGATGTCGGTGCGCTAAAAATAAATAAATACGTACAATAAATCTTTTCAAAAACCCGCCTAAAAAATTAATTTATCGTGATTACAATGCCATGAATTAATTAATGCCAGTCCAATATTTAAAATATACTTGACAATTAAAAATAAATGTACGTACAAAATAATCAAACGCGCACATATTGGCAATCACTTCCTTTTTATAACCGGACCTTTCTATCTGTTCAGTACTGGCTGTTTGCCCACCCACCCCCAACCAAGAAAGGGGTTTGACAGCATGCCTGTCTTTCGGCAGCGCCTTTCGCATCATGCATGCCGCCGTGCCGTGACCGCCTGATCGTTTATCGGTGATTAGGGCAGTCCGAAGTCAGTCAAGATGTTACAAAAAGAGAAAAGCTGATGGCGGAATTAGAAATTTTCCCTTGGTAAGAATTGCATTGTTTCACAGGGAAATCAATTTTGAATTATCATGTGAATAGTAATGTAATGGGTGTTTACATTCATTGCCTTTAAGTCGCTGAGTTGAATTACTGAAAAGCCAATCTCTCCATCATCGTTTTTTAGAATTGCAAATTCCAATGTGAAAGTAAAATTGCTCATTTCAAACATAGGAGGGGTATTATAGGCTTTTCTTAATGAGTATTTGACTTTCTTTATGGGTTCAACCAATCCAAGAGATATTTCCGGAGAAAAATTTGATTCATCGACCGGCTGAAATGAAAAACTCAGTTTATGGTGTGATTTAGAGGTTAAAACTTGATTTTCAATTTCGTTATCGTAGCCAACAATTTTGACAGCCAGTTTGCCTTTATCCGTTTCAGTAGAAATTACAGCTGAAGTTTCGCAGCTAATTTTTGGATATTTTAGAGGGATAATAAGTTGAAAATATTAGGAAAATAATTGAAAAGCGGCTCTGAGTTTAGTATATTAGACATCGCCAAACACCTAATATCACTAAAGAAAGAACCGCTATGAATTACCCTAATACATTTTCCCTCTCCTTGCAAAAACAATCTGATTCGGGCCGGATCATTGACGACCATGAACTCAATCGTGCGTTCACCGAACTCAAGTTCCGTTCATTGGCCCGACAAAGCAACATCACCAAAAAAAGAGGTTATGAAACACTCTCGCTCATATTTGTTTTCGTACTACTGCCTTTTCTCAAGCGAAGCCTCAACAGTTTCTGTAATGGCGGCTATATACAAAACTACGTCCAGGCCCATAAAGACACGTTCTACCGGTTCTTGAACAATGAACACTTCAATTGGAGAAAGCTGGTCCAGATGTTGGCATCAAAGATCATAGCCATGCGTAAGAATGTCCCATTGAAAGAAAAAGTATTGATCGCCGATGACTCCATCTGTCCCAAATCGGGCAAAGAGATCGAATTGGTCAGCTATCATTTCGATCACAAAGTCAGGCGTTCCATTCTTGGCAATCAGTATCTGCAATTGGGCTTTCATGACGGGTTACATTTTTTCCCTATCGATGGTGCCTTTCATACATCCAGTCACCGGCCCAACACTGATATGCGGAATATCGACAAGCGTACCAACGGCTGGAAACGACGCAAGGAAACGCTGAGTAAAAAAACCGACGTTCTGGTTCAGATGCTCGACAGAGCCTGGAAGTCGGGCCTCGATGCCAGCTTCGTCTTGTTCGACAGCTGGTTTGCCCACGACGATATTATCCGTCGCATCGTTGATGTCGGTTATGGCGTCATCTGCCGATTAAAGCGCAACCGGGTCAAATACGGTTATCAAGGCGGCGCATATACGCTCAAACAACTATGGCAGCAGGTCGCCAAGAAACAGACTGTCTGGATCAAGGATCGCACGATTAAGGGCGTATGCCTCAATGTCACGTTGAAAAAGACCGGCTCGGTTCGGGTACTGTTCGTTTCCGATGGTCGCAAACAGTGGCAGGCTCTGCTTTGCACCGATACCGAGCTGGAGCCATCCCGGATTCTTGACTATTACGCCCGCCGTTGGTCCATCGAAGTATACTTTAAAGATGCCAAGCAGATGCTTTACATGGGAAAAGAGCAAAGCAATACGTTTGACGCTTTGATTGCCAGCCAGAGCCTGGTTATGATTCGGTATCTGCTATTGGTCTACATCCAGATAAAACACGGGCTGAACGCCTGCGTTGGTCCGCTGTTTCGGCAAACGTCGGACGATCAGTCATTGTGGATGTTCAGCCGTGCCGTCTGGGACCGTGTCAAAGAACTAATTTTTAAGTCAAGCGATATACTTTCGTACCGTATCGAACCTGATTTACTTTTTCATTTTATTGATATCATAGAAGATCTCATCGCTGAACAAAGTCGATGGGTTACTGCGAAACTTTAGTTACAGTTAAGGTTACATCAACGCTTTCAATTTTGAAATTGGGACTCCCTAATTCAGAGATGTTGGCTGTTTGGATTTCATTTTTGATTGCAGTTATAACTTGATCGATCTCAAACTCAAATGAGTAGGCGATGTCTGAAACTATAAAAGTAAAAAATAGGAAGGAAAATAGCGAAGCCTTAAGTGTCTTAAAAAATTTTAGTTTTTCCATCTTTTATTCTCTTTTTTTATAAATAGACTCATATGGGTAGCTGCCGGTCTATTATTGTCATAAATTTCCAGTTTTTGATGAATAACTTTGTTGCCTTCAACAAGTATCAGGCTTGCACGAACAATAGATAGGCACATTACTTCATTCAAAACCGGTCCGTTTTCGGCTGGCTTCTGATTAATAAAGATTACCTTGCTTCAGCCGGTTCTGTCAAATGTTGGGATAGACAGGATCAGGTAATCTCGCTGTAAGTGAGTTCGGGTCCAGATACCCAAATAAAAGGCTCGAGCCTGCCATCGGTCCATTATGAAATTCCAATTGGGTCAAGAGCAAGAATTGACCCTTTTGCGGGTCTGCCAACTTCCTGACCACAAAATCTTGATTGGTGCCAAATCCCACTGTACCCCTATGTTGCAAAAGCCGGAGGGCGACAGAGCCAAGGCGCCAAGGGTGACGCTGTAGTCGGCTACCGCGATCCCTTGGCAACGCCGGATCTGGTGGCCTCCGGCTTTCCCGAAGGGGAAAAGATGAAGAAAAATTCGCCCCATCCTGGAATGCACCGGTGGTTGATTCCAAAAATGAGAGCCGGATGTGTCTCATGGAAGATAACCATGGTAATTGGCAATTTTTCTCAGTCTTTTTATGCAACATTGGGGTGTATCTGAACGCCCATTCCATTTATACTGTCCACCATGATGGACTGGTGGTGGATCATAAAACTGTTCTGGGGCGGAATCGGTCTGGGCCTCGCCTGTCTGCTGCTGATTGTGGTGTGGCGGGCCCAGGGTTTTATCGCCTGGAACCGTTCCCTGCAAAAGGAACTGAAATCCCTAGCCCGGGAGGCGGAAACCGTTTCCTTGAACCGCAGAAAAGGCATACGGGTGATCCAGGATCGGTGCGATGAAATTTTTTACTCCCTGTCGCCCCGTCTCGGTGATCTGGATCAGTTGCGGGACTATGTCCGAGCTATCGCAGCCTGCTTTTTCCCGGACGCCAAATTCCCCGAACTCCAGGTATCTTTAGGGTATTTGATTCATTGCATGAACGATTCCCTGGTCCGGTTTGACCGGATTCTTCAGCGACCGGAACTGAATCGTCTGAAATCGATGAATATCAAAAGCATCCGCAGCCTGTATCGGTGGTTCACCGGCGTGATGCAGCACCCTTCGGTGAAGTGGTATACAGAACATCGAATCATGATTCGGAGAATCAGCCGCATTCGCTTTTTTTTCTTTATCGATCCATTCTCCTGGATTTTTTTATTGTCGCGAAAAGTTGTGGTCCTTTTGCTGATACGGACGCTGGTCCTGGATATCACCGTTTATGTAGGCAAAGTGGCCCTGAATGCATACGACCAGGACCATGACAGCTCCGAGGAAGAAGATGTTGACATCCTGGAAGAGACTCTGGAAGATCTTTCACATATGCAGATGCCATCGGCCATGGAGACCGATCCTGTACTTCTTGAAATTCGCCAGGAACTGGTTGGTTTTTCTACGGTGATGCTGTCCAACCCAACCTGGGAGAAATGGAAAGAAACCGTTCGGAAAGCGGCGGACCATATTGCCCGAAAACATTTCCCCGATTCCGAAGCTCCCGTGGAAGAGGCCGCTATTGGTCCACTGCTCTATCGGACACGGTCCTGGCTGGAAACGCTTGGAAAGGGAGAGACGATTGCCATCGTTCGCTATGCATACCGCACACGACTTGAAACCTTGTTTCAAGCCAGGGATGTCTCCGACCTGATTCTCACTCCAACGGTTCGCCGCACAATACGGACCGCATTGGATACGTATGGTTGGCTCAAATGGCCGCTGCTCATCTACCGGCGGGCCAAACGGTTCTCCCTTCCCCGCATAGCCGTTGATCTCGGGTGGTTCGTGGGCAAGAAAACGATTCTGGTTTTGATCCATGGCCGCACATTTGACCAGGTTTGCCGTGAATTGGACTGGGTCTACCGGATTTCATCGAGGTAAATCAGCTGGAGCTGTAAAAAAACGATATCTTGTGTTTCAATACTGATCAAAGAGGAAGTCGTGGTGCCTTAATATGAAAGTTCTTTTGATATCCGCCAACACGGAACAGATCAACATGCCGGTACTGCCATTGGGGATGGCCTTTGTTGCCAGAGCCGCCGAAGATGCCGGACACGAGGTATCCCAGATCAATCTGATGGCCGACCCAGAGGCCCTGACATCCCTGGCAGCGCGCATCCGGATGATTCGACCGGATATCATCGGCATATCCGTTAGAAATATCGATGATCAGGTCTCTCTGCATCCCCGATTTCTTTTGGAAGCGGTAAAACAGGTGGTGGCCGCATGCAGGCAAAACTCCAAGGCCAGGATTGTGCTCGGGGGTGCCGGGTACAGCATGTTTCCCGAACATGTACTGGCCTACCTCGGAGCCGATATGGGGATTCAGGGAGAGGGGGAACACGCCTTTGTCACACTTTTGGATAAGATCGAAAAAGGCAGGGACCTATCGGCCATCCCCGGCCTGCATCATGCCGCCCAGGGCATCACCAACCTTCCGGATATCAATACCGAGCTCGACCGGTTTCTATTCCCTGAGCCGGACAGGCTTTTAACTTCATTGACACCTGCCAGCGATGAGATCATCTGGTTGCCGTTTCAGACCCGCAGAGGCTGTCCGTTGAATTGCAGCTACTGTTCGACCGCGCTGATCGAAGGTGACCGCACCCGCATGCGGTCGGCCAGATCGGTCATAGACGCCCTGTCTCAATATTCGTCCGCCGGATTTAATCATTTCTTCTTTGTGGACAACACCTTCAATCTGCCCCCGGGATATGCTATCGACCTTTGCGATCGAATGATTGAAGCGGACTTGGGTATTTCCTGGCGATGTATCCTCTATCCTGGAAAGGTAAAAGAAGAACTTGTAGAAAAAATGGCGAGCTCCGGTTGTGTCGAGGTCAGCCTCGGAATGGAAAGCGGATCGGACATCATACTGAAAAAGATGAACAAGCAGTTTCGCACAGAAGACGTGCGTCATGCATCCGAGCTGCTAAAGAAATACGGAATTCGTCGCATGGGGTTTTTGCTTTTAGGAGGGCCGGGAGAAACCAGGCAGACCGTCATGGAAAGTCTGAAATTTACCGATTCGCTTGAACTCGAAATGGTAAAAGTAACAGTTGGTATTCGTGTGTATCCGAATACGGAAATTGCCCTCCATGCCAAGCAGATAGGGGCATTATCTGTTGATGATAACCTCTTGTCTCCAAGGTTTTACATTGAAAATGGTATGGAGGCGTGGTTGCGGAAAACTGTACAAGAGTGGCTGAAAGATCGATCCAACTGGATAAATTAATTCATTCGGAGGATTGCGTTCTGATCGTCCGTAACAACTTTCCGAATCTGTTCTTCTTTCGACTCTAAAAAATCAATAATAGAAGACCTGTCCGAATCGTCCCAACGTTTCTGCCCGATTTTTAGAAATATTCTGGATTTCCCTGTCTTGATGATAAAGTCGTATGATTCTGTTATCGAGTTCTCTCGATAATCAACATGATATTCATCATAGCCAGTTCTAAAGAAGTCCAGAACAGTTTTTCTTTTTGTTGCAGCCATTTTTTTCTCCCTTATGCATATTTCTGTTTTCTCAATTATCATCCAAAAATAATTTTTTGAAAAACACTTTGGAGAAGTTCCATTAGAGAGGCAGAGCCCCGTTAGAGGCTCTGCCGTGTACAACATTTCTGCTGATTTTATCTTATGCCTATGTTTTCGAAGCTCTGCCGTTTATCGTGCCCTTAAATCTTGCATGCGGCTGTCGATGACCGGCCAGCGATACATCTGTTGATGAAGTAACCCAGCGTAATGAGCGTAATCGTTGTTCCTATCATAGGGCACCTTCCTTTCATTTATCCCGCCACATCGATCCCAGGATCACATCCCAGATGTTCATCTTTGTTTTCGCACTCGAAGTTTTTTTCGCGGGTGTCAACGTGTCCTTCGTTTCTGTCGTCGCTGTAGTCCTGAACTTTATTTTCGGCCATGGTATCACCTCATTAATTGCTTGTTTGTTGTTTGCATTTCGTGTTGCGTACTAAAAAGATATAACACTCGAGCAAATCGGCAATGTGAGCTGGTTGAGCGTATGGTGGTAGGTTAAAACTACCGATTGGGCGAGGAGTGCTTGTAGTCTGGACCGCGATAGCCCAAGATGTCATTCTTGATGAAAAAGGGGAAATCGCTGATTCAAAGGGGCCGGCTTGAATAATGGCTGAACGAATGACTGTGATAATGGCCATGGCATCAAGGCCGGAATTGATCCGGTTACCGGAATACCAGGTCAAATGTCGCCGTCGTTCAGGTCGGAAACTATGCCCGGGAATTATCGAATCAAAGTGTCAAGTCAGCCCTCGGCTCGTTATGAAATTCCAACTAGTTCAAGAGTAGGCCTGATCCTTTAACAATTTGGTCGTAGCATGAATATTCCCAAGTTGCCACTACTTACAACTTTACTCTTTTCTATGTCTAAATTTCGATTTTCAATTATTCCAGGGATTCCATCTCTGGCAATGAAGTCCCGAAAATTCTTGAAGTGCTCCGAACCGGCCATAATTTCAAAAAAGAATATTACCGATTTATTCATCCATCCCTTAGGGAAGATCTGGTTACTCGGATGATAATCAACTGCTAATATTCGGCCATCCTTTTTCAAGACACGGATCATTTCATCACAAATCTTTAAACGGGTGGTGTGGGATATCTCATGTAGGGTCATCATGGTGATAACCAGGTCAAAAAAATCATTTGGATACTCCATATTGGAAGCATCTCCTAGGCGAAGATTAGCTTTTCTACTTAATCTGGATTTGGCGACCGACAGCATTGAAGGAGATGAATCGATTCCAAAAACATTGCAATCAGCTTCTTGGTAGTGGTTTAAGGTTGTCCCAGTACCACACCCCACGTCTAAAACATTCATTCCAGCCACTGGGGGATGCAATCCTATCCCTATTTCCCGTAACGTTTTATTGAAAGGTTCTACAAAAAAATCATACTTTCGAGCCCAGCTTTTATAGGGATCTTCTTTCATATTGCCTCACTATTTAGGTGGGATCATGATTGGGAGGGGGCATTGAAATCAGGATTCATCGGGCACTTCGTATTGATGCAATTTGGGCATCCTGTATGATAAAGCAGGACATAAAAAAACAGTATGACAATGCCAGAGTATAAAACAAAATACATCATCGAACCGGCTTTGATGATCGCCACATAGGGGATGCATAGCCTTAGAAAAAAGGCCAGCAATCCACCGACACCAGCAATTAAGCCAAAATTGTTTCCCCGTTCAAATGTCAGGTGTGAACAACCCCCTTCCAACGGAACTGGGCACTGCTTACCGTGGTAGACGCAGTTTCGGCAGGTTGTGGCATGGATAACAAAATAGGATGCCACCCACAGCAACAGGTACAGCATTCCTGCAAAATTCGAAAGCTCCCAACTGAAATACAGACCGAATAGAAAAATGATTGCCATCAAGACGGCGTTAATGCCGTATTCCTTGAGGGTGAATTTATCCAGTTTCTTCTTCCTTTTGATTCCGGTTTTCATGTATCAACACCTCTTCACCAATATTATCAGGTTTTTCGATGCCCGAAGATGTAATATAGCCAGTGAGTATGACAATTAGCACTGCAATGGAAAGGGGCCATGGTGGTGATGCCTCTGTTTTTATCGCCACTGACGCCGAGACATATAGACAGAATCCGTTAAATACCATCAAGACCAATGGCACAGCCCTTTTGGCCCATAATTCTCCATTTCTGAAGGGAATTAGCAGCATGATCAGGCAAGAAAGGGAGCCTGTTATAAATGCGGCCCCAGCAAAATTTACGAAATTTACGAGCATAACCTGCAGGCCAGGGCCCAGATCCTCCCAGTTTACGCCAATCGCCCGGTGATGGTAAGGCATAACCGTTGGGCAGGCCAGATATGTAATCCCAAAGGCCATTCCAAGCAGGTTAACAACCAAATAAATGGTGAAAGCGATCTTATCTCTCTTGTTCATGCGGTGCTCCTATCTCGGGAAAGGCTGATTTTTAATTACAGGAGCCGACATACAGTGGAACATAAAACAGGTAGGATTTTTTAAAATAATCTCAAAACAGCACGCTTGTCAACGTTTAGCAACCCCTTGACAAGGAACGGAATTATTTAAAGTCTCAAGTCTGCCCTCGACTCCTTATGAAATTTCGATTGGATTAAGAGCAGACTTGATCCTTTTACTGCACCACTGTCATGACGTCGATTTTTCCGGCAACCCAGCTTTGCGCAAAGCACCCAGCTCTCTCTCTATGTCAGCTTTATTCTTATAACGCAGTCTTTTCGCATACGATTCAATCGAGAATTTGGGATTTATTCGAAGGACTTCTTTAGCAGCCGCCTGTGCGTCTGCCTCACGATCTAATGAGCTATAACAAGCAGCAAGATAACGATGGGCAGCAATAAAATTGGGGCTTACTTGAATAGCCTTTTTGCATATCGCTATCGACTCATCATACTGACCAGTCATGAAATAGGCGCGACCTAAGATCCAGTAAACAAACACACCGGGGAATGGGTTGAGCCGCAGAGCCATTTCTCCATATCGAGCAGCATCTTCCCACAGACCTAAATTGCTTAAAATACCACCCTTGATCGCTTTTGCATCCGCCGCATTGGAATTCAGTTCTATCGCCCGGTCTATCTCGGAAAGCGCTTTTTCGTACTGACGGGTGACGTTGTAGTAAGCGGCCAACAAAGAATGGGCTCCGTCGTGTAACTCATCTATATTTAAGGCCTTTTGAGCCAGTTCAAATGCAGCTTTAAAGGATTCTTTTGGTGATTCACTCCAACCGCGAACCCCTAAATTTAAATGTGTATAACCTAAATATACATAAGGCCAGACAAAGTCGGGTTCGAGTTCAATCGACTCTTCGAACAATGGCAGTGCCTTCTCGTAATCTTCTCTTGTATGCCGACAAAAAAATCCCTGGGCACGATAGTGCTTTTCAAGGGCCTTTAGATTATATTTCTTTTGCGTCCAGCGTCGAGCCTGTTCTCCCTCCGTCAGTTGGGCAACCATGGCGTTCAGGACGTTGGCCGTAATTTCATCCTGTATTTCAAAAATATCTGTGAGTCGTCGGTCGTAGCGCTCGCTCCAGATATAACTGCCAGATATTGCATCAATCAGTTGAACCGTTATGCGTACTTTATTGCCGGACTTCTGGACACCCCCTGTCAATACGTAATGTACGCCTAATTCTTCAGCCACTTGCCGGATCTCCACAGATTGTTCCTTGTAATGGAAGGCTGACTGGCGAGTGATCACGAAAATACGTGGATAAGTGGAGAGCGTGGTGATGATTTGTTCTGTCAATCCATCGCTGAAATAGTCCTCTTCGGGATTGTCACTCATGTTTTTGAACGGCAGAACAACGATAGAGGGCTTTTCCGGCAAGGGATAAGCCATCTTGTCAATGGAGGCCGCTTGTATCTTCGCCGGTCGCGGATAGAAGACCCATAGAATCGAGACACTACAAATTAAGATTAGCACGATGGCTATTGCGTATGGTTTTTGAAGTTTCGTCTTCCGGTGAGATTGCTCATCGATGATTTTACCCTCGAATTCCGGTTTCAACAGAACGCGGTAAATCCGAACAGGTTCAGATATATTTTTAACCTCATGTTCCCCCATATATTCAAACCCTTGCCGGACTTTATTTTTAACCTGATCAAAAACACCTCTGGAAATGCTGATACCTCCTGGATCGGCCAAGCTTTCAATTCTGGCGGCAACATTAACACCGTCACCGTATATTCTGTTGTCTTTGTGAAGAACATCACCAAGATTGATGCCGATTCGGAAATTCATACGACGATTGGATTGCAGTTTCCCATTTTCGATTTCCAATCTTTTCTGAATTTCAATGGCGCTGTTAACCGCATTCAATGCGCCATTGAATTCCGCAAGGATATTGTCCCCGGGAGTGTCAACGACTCGTCCCTGATTGTTTTGGATCAAATCAGCGATGATCGCACGGTAGGCGGTGATGGTATTGACGGTAGATTCGTCATCGTCGCCCATTAGTTTGCTGTAGCCTTTTACATCCGCGCTTAGAATCGCTGTCAATTTGCGTTGAGTTCCATTTTCAGCCATAGGTCCTCCCGGAATTGTAGAAGGATAGATTGTTAAATCATTAAGATATCGGGATCGCTGTCGATTAAGCCGTATTTCGAAATAATTGTGCAGGTTTAGAACAAGGAGGGAGGAACAATTAACTATTCCCGATATTTATAGATAGAATGGATTGGCTTTAGTGGTCAAGGGGCGATTACGTCTACCCTATAGTTGCATAAAAAGATGCTTTCATCATTGTTACCTATTGTTATCTAAGCAAGAATGGCTATCGAAAGAAGTTATGTTCGAATTCGCCATTTGTTAATTCCTTCAGGTAACAATGATTGAGGCATCTTTTCGACCCTTTCGGGAAAGCCGGAGGGCTTCAGATACCGCGTTGCCGAGGGCTCGCGGTAGAATCATTACAGCTTCACCCTCGGCGCCTTGTCTCTGAAGCCCTCCGACTTTTGCAACGTTAGGGTCTACCTTACCCATGGGGAGGTTCGAACCGCGGTCAGGTCCGATTTGGAAGTAATTATGTAGAAATCACCGGAATTGAACAAAGACCGATTGGCCGGTCCCCTCAATGGCGGATCACCTCTATCTCAAAAAGCAGCGGCCACAGCTTGCCAGTAACAAACAACCGATCATTCTCTGCATCATAGGCGATCCCGTTGAGAACAGCATCGCGATGATCCATTTTTTTATAGCCCTGGGGCAGGAGGTTCGTCAGATCAAGCCATCCAAGCACCCTGCCTGATTCCAGTGAAATCATGGCGATTCGGTCCGTATGCCAGACATTCGCGTAGATCTTTCCGCGCACGTACTCAAGTTCATTTAACCGGTGGACAGGAATGGACCCATCCCTTACGGTGAGTTGTCCTTTTTCCTGGAAGGTTTCGGGATCGAGCAGGCGCAATGTGCTGCTTCCGTCGCTCATAATCAATTGGGTTCCATCATGGGTCAACCCCCAACCCTCGCCCGAGTAGAGAAAGGTTCGCCGAAGGCAAAAGGAAGCGTGGTCATAAACAAATGCGACCTTCCCATGCCAGGTGAGTTGTATCAGCCGATCTTTCCAGTCGGTCAGTCCTTCGCCCCAGTACCTGGCATCTAGCCGTCGCTCCTGGACGACCTCGCCCGTTTCCAGCTTGACCTTCCTTATAGAGGAGCGCCCTTTTCGTCCGGTGCTCTCGAATAGATACCCATTCTGGTAGACCAGGCCTTGCGTGTAGGCCTGTGTATCGTGCGGGTAGGCGTTGACGATGCGATACCCGTAAATTGGTGATCGATCCTGCGCGTTCGACTGCCCGCCCAGGACATGGCATGGCAGACAGAGCAAAACGCCGAGGCCAAAGATCTTGACCCCAATGAACTTTCTCAACATAAATACCATCCGGTTTTTACCAGCGAGGAACCTGAAGAGGCCCACATCGGATGCACGCCATACTCGCTGGAAATTTCGACCAGGGCTTCTGTCCTGGACAATGCAGCCATGGCAACTTTAACTTTGAATAGGGCACTACGACGGATACGGTGTCTGATGTTGTTTCCAATGTGATCGAGATTCTATCTATTGATGTTGATCCCGATGGTCTTTCCTTTTTCCATGAGGATATTACCGCAGAACACATTACAGATGATGCTGAGTACCAGGTGATTACCTATGAGGCTGCCAGAATGATGGTGATCAAATCCGGCAAGCTGGTCGGTGTCAAACTCAGACCTCATGACCTGCGTCGGCATTCTGATACCTATGCAAGTCGATCTGGCGTACCTATTGAAATTATTTCAAAAGGCATCCTCCGGCACGCGAATCTTTCGACCACACAAAGGTATCTGGGAACGATCAGCGATGTGGAAGCGATTCGTTGGATTGAGAATATTTATGGGTGATGCAAAAAGGGGTGATGCCGGTTTCGGTTTCACCCCATTCATATTTGCCAGTAAAGATAGGCAGAACAAAGCGTTGCTTTTATCGGGAAACGGGAGCCACAACATGATGTATGAGGTGGCTTATTATTCTGAATTTATTCACATAAACGTCCATAGGAGTAACCACCGGTTTCACAGATCGTGTGATACGATCTGGCTATTTGCGGATTGTTAACCGACACTCTCGCCAGAATCGTGATTTTTAAACTGAACATGAAAGGGGTCAAGCTCGTATACGGATATGGGACGGTGGTATCCCTTTACTTCAATCTTACCCAGAGGGGTGCAGGGGAACTCTTCTCGGGCAAGTGCCCATGTGGTATGGCTAATCAGAATCCGCCCCGGCTTGCAGGCACTTTCAAGGCGGGCAGCAAGATTAACCTGCATTCCCATTGCCGTATACTCTTTCCTTTCAGAAGAGCCATAGCCGCCTACGGTTGCCATTCCTGTGTTGATCCCGCACCTAATTTTTAAATTTTCATCAATTCCGGAATCAAACCACTTCTGGTTTAATACTTCCATTTTTAACTGCATATCAATTGCCATATGCAGGCATCTTACAGCGTGGTCTTTATCTTCTGTTTTATTGGGCGCGCCAAAGATCACGTATAAACCATCTCCGATTAGCTGGGCCAGGGTACCTCCGTATCTATTAATTATTATTATCATTTCGGAAAGATATTCATTCAATAGATTTCCCATGTCCTCTGGTTCAAGAGAATCAGTAATCTTTGTAAAATTTTTGATGTCCGAAAAAAACAAGGTCAACTTTTTCCGGTGATGTTTCCAGACCAGGTCGATAGGTCCGTGGGATATTGTCTCCGCTATTTGGGGGGGCACGTATTTTGAGACAATCCTGCAAGCTTTTTGAACTTTTTCCTGCTCTTTTCTTAATTTCTCTTCAGCAATCATACGTTCATGGATATCTGTTACAATGCCCTGATGATACCGAATGTCGCTTTCAGGATCTACATAAATGGATGTCTGATCTTCAACCCATCGGAGTTCCCCATCATTAGTAACGATACGGTAAACCTGGGTATAGTTCTCTCTCTCCTTTGCTACAAAATCCTTTATTTCTTGTAATATTTTTTCCTTATCCCCCTGATAGACAATGTCCCGAAACATGATTGTATCATTGAGGAAATCTTCAGCCCGGTATCCGAAACGGGATATGTTGGGAGAAACGTAGACCATCTTGCGCTGCTTTGGATCATCTGCAGCCAGGCGGCGAAACAGTATTGAAGGGCTGTTTTGAATTATCATTTCAGCAAGTGCTAAG
Source organism: Desulfosarcina widdelii (assembly GCF_009688965.1). GTDB lineage: Bacteria > Desulfobacterota > Desulfobacteria > Desulfobacterales > Desulfosarcinaceae > Desulfosarcina > Desulfosarcina widdelii. The sequence goes on from NZ_AP021875.1 coordinate 6,423,818, forward strand.
GCATGGGAGTCTTCGCGGTTGCTGTTTTCTTTTTTAATTGGCCAGTTCATTTCCTGAAAATAACACATTGTGGTACTAAGTAAAGGTTTTTAGATAAAATAATGGAGGGCGCTGGATTACAGAAATTTTGCAAACACGTAAAAATGGGCTTGGGTTTATCACCAATCAAGATGTTGTGGTTATTGAAATTACCCTGCGTCGGTCAGCCCTGTCAAATGTTGGGATACGTGATTATTTAATCTATCTGTGGATTCGGTGCGTATAAAGATTCGTTATGATAAACAAAAATAGAACCGGCCATAATCATGTCTTTGATGTGCATCAATTATGCACCGATTCTCAGCGGGAGGAGGAGGTGCCTGAATGGCTTGAACAGCAACCTTTTACTTAGTTTCTTTAATTGACGAAAAACTTCAGCGAGCCTCCATAATTTTAGGATGGCAGTGAATGGTTCTATTACACATGAGTTCGCGGTCAATACAACATAAGGGTAATACTGTCAGTAAGATACTGCATAGGGCAAAGAAGCGGTAGGTGAGTTGATGAATAGGATTGGATAAATTGGGATGCAGCGGATACTTTTATTCGGACGAGGGGATTGTTGCGGTAGAAAAACCTCGGCTGCTGCCAGTTAAAGTTTCCTTCAGGTCAGGGCATCCATTCATATTGGCTTTTTGCCCAAACTTAAGCATAAATTGCCAAAGACCAAGACATCGTTAACCCAAGTCTAACGGTAAAAAGGGTCAAGACATCGTTAAGCCTGAAAGAATGCGGGGCGCTCAATCCACACCCACAGAAAGTCGCTGAAGAAACGTTTTCAGATGCGACGATCACTTTTTTCGATCCCCGTGATCTTGTTCAGGTCAAGTACGAGATGCTTCGTTCCGTCGAAAAGGAAGGTCGCTCGGTAAAACACGCATCCGAAACATTTGGGTTCTCGCGGCCAGCTTTTTATCAGGCACTGTCGCAGTTTGAAAAGGGGGGCGTAAACGGTCTTGTCAAAAAACGGCCAGGACCAAAATCGGCCCACAAATTGACTGATGATATATCGAAGCCGCTCGAGCCGGTGATGCGGGTCGGGGATTTGCCGTGGTGGCCGATGAAGTCCGAAAACTTGCTGAAAACAGTTCCAAATCAGCAGTGGACATATGCAAGCGGCTGCCCTCCGAGATCACCGATTACTTGATGAATATTGATGATCCAGAAACTCTGAAATTTTTCACAGAACGGAGGCTCAGGCCTTTGACCCTGATGGCAACCGATGATGATAAGATCACCAGATTCAAAGAGATGGTAGAAGCAATAAACATAGATTAAAGCATCGTCGACTTTCCCTTGATTTTTTATCCAAAATCAGACATATTGTTACCACTTATTAACAAATGGGGGCTTTTTGTCTGCAGTTGAAATGAAAAGTCATTTTATAGAACTGTTTCGTAAGAACGGTGGGCAACTTCGGATGAGTGAGGCGATAGCGGCAGGCATTACACGCTATATGCTTTATTCGCTCAGAGACAAAGGCATCATCGAACAGGTGAGCAGGGGCGTTTATCGCCTCGTGGAACTCCCTCCGATGTCAAACCCTGATCTGGTGACGGTGAGCCTTCGTTTCCCTAATGCAGTCATCTGTCTCATATCGGCGCTGTCCTATCATAATATCACAACTCAGATTCCGCACGCTGTTTCCGTGGCTGTACCGAGGCAATCAAGAGTACCATCACTCAACTATCCTCCAGTTCAATCCCATAGATTTTCGAATGAAGCATATAATTCCGGCATTGAAAATCATAAGATTGATGGCGTGTCTGTAAAAATTTACAATCCCGAGAAAACATTGGCTGATTGCTTTAAGTTTAGGAACAAAATTGGAATGGATGTTGTCCTTGAAGCTCTTAAAATTTACAGATCCAGACAACAGTATAATCTCGAAAGGCTGCTCGAATACGCGAAAATCTGCCGGGTTAAAAATATTATGACGCCTTATCTGGAGGCAACGATTTGACCAAGACACCGCTGAAAAATATCGCAGCATCCGTAAGACAGCGTCTACTCGATAAATCAAGATCTGATATGCGGCCTTTTCAAGAACTTGCCCAATATTATGCCATGGAACGGTTTCTATACCGGCTTTCTCTATCCAAACATTCCAAACGCTTTATCCTCAAAGGCGCTTTGATGCTTCGGATATGGAAAGCGCCTCGGATTAGACCCACCATGGATATTGATATGCTTGGAAGGACAAGCAATAAGGTGTCTGATGTTGTTTCCAATGTGATCGAGATTCTATCGATTGATGTTGATCCCGATGGTCTTTTCTTTTTACATGAGGAAATTACCGCAGAACACATTACGGATGATGCTGAATACCAGGGGATTAGAATTCGCTTTCCAGCAAAACTTGATACCATGACTTTGAACATGCAACTGGATATCGGATTCGGTGACATTATCCATCCCAACCCCGAAGAGTCGGAATTGACATCAATTTTAGATTTTGCCGCACCACGATTACTTTGCTACAGCCGTGAGAGCGCCATTGCTGAAAAATTTGAAGCCATGCTCAAACTCCGAGGGTTGAATAGCCGGATGAAAGATTTCTATGATATTTGGCTGCTTTCTCGCCAGTTTGGATTCGATGGGAAAACGTTATCAGAAGCCATCAGGTTGACATTGGAGCAGCGTGGAACAGAACTTACCGATGAAATTGTTGCCTTTTCAAAGGAATTTATCGTGGCAAAAAGAAGCCAATGGAATGCTTTTAGGAAAAAGCTTGGACAAGACCATGTTCCTGCTGAGTTCGAACATATTGCCATGACGCTCAAAGGATTTATTGATCCGATAGCATCCGCCTTGGCTTCGAGGAAGCCTCCACCTTCGAGATGGTCTGCACCTGGTCCATGGGTATAGTTATGGATTATAAGGAATTAATCGGAAAATATACTGTTTTATTGGAAGAGGTAGAGCGATTAAGAAAAGAAAACAGGCGCTTAAGAACCCACCTTGAGATAGCGACGTCCGAGCCTCCCGGAAATACTCCCGAAGATATAAAAATCGTTGAAAAAACGCCTTGCAAGGAATCTGTTGCCCAAAATTCCAAATCGGTTGTAGATAATACGTCGGATTCCTCCGCTAAAATCCACCTTTTTATGTCGCTTTTTAAAGGCCGCAGTGATGTTTATGCAAAGCGATGGGAAAACAAAAACAAAGGCATATCCGGCTATTCACCTGTTTGCCTGAATCAATGGCAGGCAGGAGTGTGCAAAAAGCCAAAAATTTCCTGCTCAAAATGTGAAAACAAAGATGGTTCCTCGCTATTTCATGTGGGTAAATCGAACTTCAGTTTGCCTGCAATAAGATAAATCATGGTGATGAGCGTTCGTTCTGTTCGATACCCTCGGGCCCTGGCCTTGGCAGCTTGAATCAGGCTGTTTATCCCTTCCAGGATTCCATTGTTGATCCTGGAGGTAAACCAACGTAGGACGCCGTCCCAGTGGCTCTTGATGGTGTATGCGGCTTTTTTCATGGGCTCCAGGCGGCTATGAGTTGCCCAGAAATACCATTTCTTCAAGTAGGTTTCGGCGGTCCGGGCTGTCTGATTGTAGAATTCCTGAAAGTTGAGTTTGATGTGGTATGCCCGACTGGTTTTGAGGTTGAGCTTTTTGATCGTCAATTGTTCGAGTTGCTCTGCCTGGGACGCCTTGAGGTTGAATGGGTTCTTAAGCCAAAGATAGCGGCTGCCCTTTAGCACCGGCCGGTCTTTGGATTCCTCCCGGCGAACCTGGTCCACCGCTTCGTTGAGGACTTTGAGCACATGGAACTTATCGAAGGTGATATGGGCCTCGGGGAAATGTTTTTCGACACCGCTGATGAACGCCGGAGACATGTCGCAGCACATCTCCTCGATAGCGCCGGGATTGCCGCCATGGTCGGTGAGATCTCGTTTGAATCGATCCACGGTTGAGGCGTCCTTGCCGCCGGTGGCGAACAGAACCCGGGTTTCGTCAAGATCGACAAACAGGCTGACATAGTTGTGGCCGCGTCGTCTTGAGGTTTCGTCCATGCCGACATGCTTGACCTGACTGTGGTCGGCTGCCTTATGATGAGCGAAAAGGTGGATCGGACTTTCCAGGGGATGCCTCTATGCCCCATTTTTACGGCGCCCAATTTTTCAGCGTGACCAAATAGTTTGTTCTGGAAAGCACCGGTTTTAGAAGGTGGACGATTTTTGAGTGTATTTCAATGTATCTGGGATCAATCCAAAGTTGGGAGACTGGCATTTACTTTGTATGGGCATTGATTCCGGCTCTGGTTGGGATTACACCGACTAATCGTTGATTTCATCGAGAAATTGGAACCACAAGATATTGTATAGACGGGCTTAGTTTACTGAAAATATAAACATAAACGTCCATAGCAGAAATCTATATTTTTGCTGATTTGCAGGTAGGTTCAAGTTATCTTTAAGTTTGATGGGCTTGCCAAGGTTCGGATTCGCAGCAAGTACCTGTAAACAGTTGATCGACGGAAGGATAGCAATATGGATGCGGTTCACCCATCTATTTATCAAGGTACGATGATGATCTGGTCGCCATCAAAAAGGCCCGCACAGGGTCGTTTGTAAAAATAGACGATGTGCGGGCCTGATGGTTAGCCGGCGATTTCGGCTTTGAGCTCTTTTTTAAGAATTTTGCCGGTGGCCGTCATGGGCAGGGCTTCCCGGATTTCGATTATACGGGGATATTTATAGGCCGCCATCTGCTCTTTGGACCAGGCCAACAGGTCGTCTTCGGTAGCTGTCTCGCCTGGCTTTAACACGATATAGGCCTTGACTTCCTCCCCATGGGAATCGTGGGGGACACCGATGACCGAGGCCAGGGACACTGCCGGATGGGTCATCAAGACCTCTTCGATTTCCCGCGGGTAGACATTGAACCCGCCCCGGATAATCATGTCCTTGACGCGGTCCACGATGTAGACGTACCCGTCCTCGTCCTTCCGGCCCAGGTCGCCGGTATGAAACCAGGCCGTTCCCTTGAAGGCCTCGGCCGTGGCGTCGGGTTTGTTGTAGTAGCCCTTCATGACATTGTGGCCCCGAATGGTGATTTCGCCCACCTCGCCGGCCGCCACTTCGTTGTCGTCCTTGTCCACGATTTTGACCTCCACCCCCCAGATCGGTGTGCCCACCGAGCCGGGCTTACGCTCCTTGTGGAGATGGTTGAAGGTCGCCACAGGGCACGTTTCCGACAGCCCGTAACCTTCCATGATGGGAATGCGATATTTGGCCTCGATGCCCTTGATAATCTCCAGGGGCAGCGAGGAGGCTCCGGACACCCCGATCCGCAACGTATCGGCGATGCTCTCGAGGTCAAAACGCTTCTCTTTGTCCTCGTAAGTCAGCAGCGCCCAGTACATGGTCGGCACGCCGATAAAAATGGTCACTTTTTCGTTCTGCATCGCATCCAACACCGCCTCCGGCGTGAACCGGGGGATGAGCACGATGGTGTTGCCCAGGGAAAACCCGGCATTCATCTGGCAGGTCTGTCCGAAAGAATGAAACAGGGGCAAAACGAGGGCATGCACATCGTCGGGCTGCAAGTTGATGATATCTTTGGTGCCCCGAGCATTGAACGCCATGTTGGCGTGCGAGAGTTCGGCGCCCTTGGGGAAGCCCGTCGTGCCGGAGGTATAGAGAATGACGGCCGTATCTTCGAAGTCCGTGGCAACGGTATCGAAGGTGGGCGGCTGCTTGCCGATCAGTTGGCCCAGGGTCGCCGTGCCCTCGATCGGCGAAGGGGATTGCGGATCGGCCGTAATCACCCAGAAGTGCCGGCATCCGTCCACTTCCTGAAACCCTTTCCAGCCTTCCTCGGCCATGGGCAGGTCGGGAGTGCCTTGAAAACAGAAGTACGCCTTGGCGTCGCTGTCCTTGAGGTGGTAGGCGATCTCACGCCCTTTCAGGAGGACGTTCAAAGGCACCACCACCGCCCCGGCTTTGAGGATGCCGTAGTAGATCATCGGGAAATAGGGCAGGTTCGGGCAGCTCAGCGCCACCTTGTCCCCCTTGACGACGCCGGCGGAGGCCAGTCCATTGGCCACCTGGTTGGCAACGGCGTTCACCTGCGCGTAGCTAAATCGTTTGTCTCCAAACACGATCGCTGTTTTCGAAGGCCCTTCTTGGGCACTGTGTTCCAGCATGGCGGCCAGGTTTAGCATGTCTGAATCCTTTCATTTCTTTGCGTCTGCCCATTTGGCGTATGGTGGTTGATTCGCTAGGGCGTGACAATATTGAACAGAGGGTTAAACTGCTCGAGATTAGCCAAAATCGCACCGATGGCCTTGGGATTGCCTTGGGCGACGATTTCGCCGGACTGCATCAGCTCCGCAAAAGTCGCCTTTTTGCCCAAGAGCTTGGCAAAGGCCAGGGTGCTCAACTGATAGGTTGCATCCGGGTTTTGGAGGATGCGCCCTTTGGTATTGTTCAAGACACTGTTGCTCAACTCAAGGGCATAGTTCGTTTTGATGTCGGTGAATTCCATGTTGATGTTCAGGGTCAGGTCGGCCACCTTGTCGCGTTGCAGACGGACACCCAGAAAGTCAAAGACCATGTCCAGCGTCATGGCACGCATCACGTCAGGTCCTGTTGTGGTGGTTGATCGGGCCGGTTTTACGCCGTGTCGCAATTCAGCCGCAGCGGCAAGATACTCATTTCGCCACACGCCGGATTCGGCCTGATACCCGAGTTGCTCCAGCGCATCGGCCTGGAGGTTCAATGCGGCTTTGTTGTCGGGATCGGCAAAAACCAGATGGTTCACGACTTCGGCAACCCAGCGGTATTCCCCGGCGTCATAGTATTTTTTTGCCTTTTCAAGCAATGCGTCCGCCCCGCCCATGAACTCTACATACCGTTTTCCTGCTTCCACCGGTGGTAGGGGGTTCAGGTTGGCCGGGTTGCCGTCGTACCACCCGAGGTAGTACTGGTAGACCGCCTTGGCGTTATGACTCAGAGTCCCATAGTATCCGCGCGCTGAAAATTCCTTCGCAAGGGACGGCGGCAAGGTCATGGTTTCGGATATTTCGTTCGGGGTCAATCCCATGTTGGCCAGCCGAAGGGTTTCGTCGTGCATGTACCGGTAAAGATCGCGTTGCTTGACCAGAAAATCCCGGATACGTTCCTGGCCCCACGTGGGCCAGTGGTGGCAGCCAAAGGCCATATCGATTTTGTCGCCATAAAGGTCAATGGTTTCGTTGATGTATTTGCTCCACCCCAGGGCATCGCGGACCTGGGCGCCCCGCAGGGTGTAGAGATTGTGCATGTGATGCGTGGTGACTTCGGCCAGGCACAGGGCTTTGAAATCCGGGAAAAAAATCATGAATTCGGCCGGGGCTTCGGACCCGCTGGCCATCTGGAATACCATGCGAACCCCGTCAACGGTCATTTCCTGGCCGGTGGTCCCGATCGTGTCGGTCGGCGGAATCAGGCCGATGGTGCCCATGGAAAAGGTCTTGCCCAGACCGGTTCCCACGCGGCCGCGGACGCCCGGCTCGAGAACCCCGCCGAACTGGTAGAATGCCCTGCGGCTCATGGCCGTTCCCGCCAGCACGTTTTCTGCGATGGCATAGTCCATGAAGCCTTCCGGGGCGATGATTTTGACGTTCCCGGCCACGACGTCCTTTTCGTCAACAACCCCGCGCACGCCGCCGAAATGGTCGGCATGGGTATGGGTGTAGATCACGGCCTTGACAGGACGCTCCCCCAGATGCTCGTTCGCCAGTTGCAGAGCGGCATGGGCGGTTTCCTTGCTGACCAGGGGGTCGATCAGAATCCAGCCGGTCCGGCCTTCGATCAGGGTCATGTTTGAAAGGTCATAATTCCGGATCTGATAAATTTTTTCGTGAATCTTGAAAAGCCCGTGGATATTGTTCAGCTGCTCCTGCCGCCATAAACTCGGATTTACGGTATCCACGGAATCCCCGGACAGGAAATCGTAGGCGGGCATATCCCAGACAACCTCTCCGTTGTCATCCTTGATCACCAGAGGGGCGTCGGTCGCGATGAACCCTCTCTGGGAATCTTCAAAATCCTGGCGGTCGCTGAAATCGAGCACCTCGACCATGGCCTTGTTGGCGGCGATCGTTTCTGGACTGGCCTCTTTAGAGGATGCATCCTGGGCCGATGCCAGCACCGGCATCAGGCAATAGATGAGCAGTAATAGGGTAATTAGCGCTCCTTGTGGAATCGGGAAGGCACCCTGTTTAGCGCCCGGCCGTCCTGTACTGAGATGATATGTCATTTTTTCCCTTTCTTTATGCCAATCTCTCCCGGTGCTTATACCGGATAGTGGATGAAGATGTTTTGGTCCCGACCATCAACTTTTTACCGGCACCTGCGACATGATATATTCCGACAGGGCCGTGATGGTCAGGCTGGGATTGACCCCCAAATTGGCCGGCACCACCGACCCGTCGGCGATGAACATGTTGGGATAGCCGAATACTTCCCCGTTGGTCCCGACCACCCCCTTATCGGGGGATGTTCCCATGCAGCAGCCCCCCAGAATATGGGCCGTGCTCGACGCATTGAAGACAGCTTCGGGCAACAGGCTCAGGGGAATGCCGTCCATCTTCTTCGCCAGGCGTCGCGCCACCTCGTTCGCGATGGGGATATAGGCCGGTGCCCGTTCTTGTCCCGGGGGGGTCTCGGAGTTAAGGCTGTAGCCTCCCATGCGCCACCAGCGGGGCTTGTAATCCAGCTTCAGATAGTTCTTGTCGGTCTGCATCACCAGAACGACCGAGGTGGATGCCGCCGCGCCAAACGGCCAGAGGAGTTTCATGAAGCGCAGGGGATGCCGGACAATCTGTCCCAGGTAGCGCACGCCGCGTGGAATGACGCCGCCGCCGTCGGTCATCAGGGTGAGCAGGTTGAGCAGCACGTCGGAGCCCTTGTTGTAGCGCACCATCTCGATGTGGGTGGTGTCGTCGGCATAGATGCCCGACGTAATGGCGATCTGATCGTTCCAGTCGACGCTTTTGTCCCTGGACTGGACGCCCAGAATTGCTTCCGAGTTGGTGCGTACATAGTTGCCCAGTTGCGGGGAAAGTTCCGGCAGCATCCCGCTATGACGGCACTTCATGAGCAGTTTCACGCTCCCGAGAACGCCGCCGCTGAAAACCACCCCTTTGGCCCGATAGATCCGCTGGGGATGGCTGAACCCCGTAGACTTCCGGGTTAGAATTTCGTAGCCGCCGTTCCAGGGGCGCACGCCGGTGACCTCGGTTTCCGGAAAGATACGGGCGCCGTTGCCTTCGGCCAGATAAAGGTAGTTGCGATCAAGCGTGTTTTTAGCCCCCACCGGGCAGCCCACCATGCAGGATCCGCAGAAGGTGCAGCCGGTGCGCGCGGGGCCGCGCCCGCCGAAATAGGGATCCGGGACGGTTTTGTCCGGTTCGCCGAAGAAAATGCCCACGTCGTTTTTATGGAAAGTGTCCTTGCCCCTCATATCGATACCGACCTCGCGAAGGCACTCGTCCGCACGGCCGACCTGGGGACTTGGATTGGAGCCCAGGATCCGTCGGGCCTCCTGGTAATGGGGCATCATGGTCGCCTTGCAGTCGGGAATGCCCCATTCCGGGCGCTCGAACACCTCGTCCGGTGGGATCAGCTGCTGGTTGGCATAGACCAGACTGCCGCCGCCCACACCCCCGCCGTGAAAGATGAGCACGTGCTTGAGCTGGGTCAGCATCTGGTAGCCGTAGCAGCCCAGCTGGGGCAGCCACATGTATTTGCGGGTATTCCAGTTGGTCTTGGGAAAGTCTTCCTTCTGCCAGCGCTTGCCTTTTTCCAAGACCGCCACGGAATAGCCCTTTTCGGATAACCGCAGGGCGGAAACACTGCCGCCGAAACCGGAACCGATAACAATGTAGTCGTAGTCGAATTGATTCGCGTCTTTCATGTTGTCTCCTGTTCAATGGTGTGCGCGCGGTTGGATAGCCATGACGGTCAACCCGTCAGGCCCAGGCGGGACAAGGTCTCCGTTTTGGGTATGCCGCGGCTGTCAAATCCCCGCAACCGGTAGTAGGCATCGAGCATGGTTTCCAGCGGCACGGTGCGCTTCTTGGGATCGCAACCACGCCCCTCGCGCAAAAATCGGACCGGCAGGGTATCGTCCTTGCGGGAAATCCCTTCGCGGGTGTTCATCAGCCGTTCGAGGGTGTGGATCCGTTCCCCGGCGGCGAGGAATTGCGCCTGGCTGACGGACAGGCCGGTAACGCTGTTGTACAGACCGGTCAACGTGGGGATGAAAATGAGATTCTGCGCGATCCGCGGGAGATACTGCATGGTCAGCCGCAGCATTCCCTTGGGCGTGTATTTGACGATGGGCTCCTCGAGGACATAGGCGAAGGCGGTGAACTGGCAGACATGCAGGGAGTTGACCGCCGCAAACAGATTTTCGAAATATTTGACGAAATGGGCCTTGGCCCGGGTGGTGTAGGGGTTTAGGAACCCCATGAACACTTCCAGGGAAAACGTCGTCGCGGACAGGTGGCAGGCGCCCCGGTTGGCCACAGCGTAGGACAGGCCCTGGCCCCAGGCGCCGCGCGGATCGTAGCCTGCCATATCCAGCCCCTTGATCTGGATGGCGAAATCGGCGCCGCCGTATTTGGCCGCCAAACGGCGGGTCCCCTGGGCCAGTTCGTCGCCCTGTCCCTGGCGGTGGGCGATGGCGCGAATCGTGTCGCTGATCCCGGCGGGCGATCCGAAAGACAGATCGGTAGGCCGCAGATTGCGCTCGCCGGCTTCCATCACCCAGGCCAGGGTGGCGCCGGTGGAGATGGTGTCCAGCCCCATGGCGCCGCAAAGGTCGTTCCATTCGGAAATCTTCTCGGTGTCGAAGATGCCGATGTTGGGGCCCAGCAGGCTGGTGGTTTCGTATTCCGGGATCTGACGCACCGACCCGTCGGGATAGGTGCCTTTGTGGCCGCAGAGAATTCTGCACGGCAGGCAGGTGCTGGGCCGGGTGTTGTACTTCTTCTGCATGGTTTCGCCGGAGACCTCCCCCGCACGCTGGTGGGTGCCTCCGCGAAAATTGCTGACCGGGAGAATGCCCCCCTGATTGCACAGGTTGACGTTGGCCGCAGTGCCGAAATTGCGATATGCATGCCCGGTGAAATGGTTGGCATCCACCTGCCGGCCGGCTTTGTGGGAGACTGCTTTGAAGCGGGCCGAATCGTGGGGCTGGATTTTGTAGCGGCCCCCGATGGCCATGACGGCCTTCAGGTTTTTGGCGCCCATGACGGCCCCCATGCCGCCGCGCCCCAGAAACCGGTGACCGGAGGCCACATTGGCAAACAGGACCCGGTTTTCGCCGGCCGGGCCGATGGCCATGACGCCGCTTTTTTTCCCGTCGGCCAGCCTGGCCTGGGTCTCGCGGGTGTCCAACCCCCACAGCTCCGAGGCGTCCTCGAAAGCTACCCGATCGGCATCGATGTTAAGATAGACAGGCGCCTCCGAACGCCCGCCGATGACAAGGCCGTCATATCCGGCCGTTTTAAGGGCCATGCCGAAGGGCCCCCCGCAGGAGGAGGACAGCATGATGCCTGTAAGCGGCGATTTGGTCAGGGCGGCGAAGCGTCCGCTGCAGGGCGCGCCCGTGCCCATCATGACCCCCATCATGAAGACCAGAAGATTGTCCGGGCCCAGAGGGTCGACGCCGGGCGCCAGGCGTTCGTGGATCAATTTCAGACCCAGCCCCTTGCCGCCGAGATAGAGTTTACGATCCTCTTCGGTAACGGTGATCACATGCCGCGTCCGATCCGACAGGTTGACCTCGAGGATGCGATTGCTGGTGCCGACAATGGTTTCCATTATTTCCCTTTCATCGATGGTGGATGACCCTTCTGACAGATCGCCGCCAGAGCCGCCCTGCCCGTCGGGCAGTTCGTCCGGCCGGCGAATGCCGTTCAGGGTTTGCAGCGCCACCCATAAATCAAAGGTCGTGCCAGGATCGCTTGACCCACGACCTATTTTTTTATTAAGTGTATTTTCAGGTGGTTGAATAATATGAAAGGAAGGTGGGTGACAAAAAGGATAACTGCCATTATTGGCAATCTATAATTTTAAATCGTACATATCAAATTGATTTTATATATTATATTTTTATTTGCCATTATTGGCATTTTTTATGCCTTATTAGTCCATGCCGTTTTAGTTTGCGATAAAAGGTCCGCATCGGCAGTCCGAGCGATTGTGCGGCACTTTCCCGATGCCATTGGTGTTTTTCCAGCGCCGCGACTAGCAGTTGCCTTTCGAAATTCACCATCGCCGTCTGAAAACCGGCTTCCGGCACCTCGCCCGCATGATCGGCCCCACCGTGACCCAATGGTGGCAGGCAGGATGGTTCCTTGATCAAATCGAAGTCATTTAACGAGCGGTAGCGCTGGAGGACGTTTTGCAGCTCCCGCACGTTGCCCGGCCAGTCATGACGCATCATGGCTTCCAGCATCTCTCCGGTCAGGGGCGGTGCTTCCGCCGCGTCCCCTGACGATTGCGCAAAATGCTCGATCAGCAGCGGGATGTCTTCCCGGCGCTCACGGAGGGGCGGGAGATGAATCGGCAAGATATGAATGCGGTAGAAAAAATCCTCGCGCATCAAGCCGCGATTCACCTGGGCCCGCAGGTCACGGTTGGTGGCGGCAATAATCCGTACATCCGGTTTTTTGACGTCCCGGCCGCCTACCGCCGAATACCCACCCCCCTCCAGAACCCGCAGCAGTTTGACCTGCAAATTAGGCCCGATTTCACCCAGTTCGTCCAGAAACAAGGTGCCGCCGTCGGCCAGGTCCAGGTAGCCCTCCTTGTCGGCGGCAGCCCCCGTGAAAGCGCCTTTGAGATAGCCGAAAAATTCACTCTCCAGGAGGTTTTCAGGGATGGCACCGCAGTTGACCGGAATGAAGCGCCCCTCCTTCCGGTCACTGAGCCGGTGGATGGCCCGGGCCACGAGTTCCTTGCCGGTGCCGGACTCCCCGTAGATGATGGCATTGGCATCCGTGGCGGCAGCTTTCAAAATCCATTCGTAGACTTCCTGCATAGCGAGGCTCTTGCCGATGATGTCGCCGAAGCGGTAGCGGTCCCTGATGTTAGACCGCAGGCGTAGGTTTTCCTTACGCAGATAGGCCTCGCGTTCACGCAGGGCGTCGGCCTGGCGCCTCCTTTCGGTAATGTCATGGACGATGCCTTCGATCAGCCTCAGGCGGCCGTCGGTTTCGGTGATCGGGCGGGCGTTGAGGGAGACCCAGATGTGCCGTCCGTCGCGGCGGCGAAATTCCACCTCGTAGCCCGACACCGGCTCGTTGCGCTCCAAAATGTCAAGGAACCTCCGGCGCGCCGTCACGGTGACGTAAAGATCATGGCCGACATCTTTTACCGAGGTCATCAGCTCATCGACCGAAGTGTAGCCCAGCATGCGGGCCATGGCCGGATTGGCATTTACCAGCAGGCCGTCGGTGGTGGTCTGATAAATCCCCTCCACCGCATTTTCGAAAATGGCCCGGTACTTCTCCTCACTTGTGCGCAGCGCCTCCTCGATTAGCTTCTGCTCGGTCAGGTCGATGCCCACCCCCAGGATATATATCCTGTCTTCGACGGTCATGCGTACACCGGTCAAATAGTAAGGCACCACGGCACCGCTCTTGACGATGAGACCGGTTTCGATGCCGGAGCGCATCCCCTCGGCGTAGATCCGGTCAACTTCTTCCGCCACGCGCTTGCGGTCCTCTGCTGAAAACCAGTCAAACATCTCACGCCGCGGCAACTCCTCGGCACTGAAACCGGTGAGGGTTTCGTGGTTTTTGTTCCAGCGGATGAGCTTCCCGTGCTGGTCGTAAAGGTAGAAGATGCCCGGCAGGCTGTCGAGCACCTTTTCCGAAAACAGTTGTTCCTTCTGGATATCGCCAATCGCTTTGCGACTTTCCGCGACCTCCTTTTCAAGCTGCCGGATACGTTTTTTTAGCTGTTCGATAGTGGATTTGGAGGGCATTCTTTCCTCCTTTATATCAATTTGGTCCGTTCGCCTAATTAGGCAATATTTTGTGAGAGTCTTGCATTTGGTACACGCTAATAGAAAAGAGAGTCAAGTTATAGGTTAGTTGAACACGAATAGGCATTTGACGATGAAACCTATTAGAACGATCAAGCTATTGCCGCGATTGATTATTAAGTACGATAGCGTTCCAGGAAGCCGACTATAACAGGATTACGAATAGATTGGGATAATCCAGCCAAAAACGGAACCTACTAAAAGTTCAGATTACTTGCCAGGCCCCATAAGTATAAAAGAAGACTTCAAATTTGCATTTAGCAATTGGATATCATACGCTTAACTTGGGTGCTACCCTTATCGTGAACCCTTTAACCCAAGGAGGTCGGCCATGAAACTTTCCAAAGCAGCTAAAATCTGGATCGATTATCAAAAGACCCATTCGAAAAAAAAATACGGTGCGATCCTCCACACTGGTGTTCAACAGCTCGCCGATGCGCATGCCGGTTCGAAGAAGCGTCAATATCAGCGCCCGATCACGGATTGTTGAGACCGCCGCCAACAACAGTTGGACATCCTCCGGATCAATCGCCTTCGGCAGGGCCTCGGGCACCCTGATGAGAAGCTTACGCTTGATCACACCAGTTCCGATCACATCGCGACTGACCAAAAAGTTTAAAAACGCGTACAGTCCCTTTAGCCGACCATCGACAGAGGTTGGGGCCATACCGCGATCTTGCTCATGTTCGACAAACGCGCTGATATGTTCACGCCCGATCGTCGCCAAATGCTGACCGCCGCTGCGTTTAAAAAACGCTAAAAACAGCAAGAGGGTGGAACCGCTGGCGCGAATGGTGTTGGGGCGGCAGTTGTGTCGCAACTGCCGGCGCAGGTAATCGCGCACCATTTCCCCTCCGCACAGCCCGCCAGCGGAGATTCTGCGCATGATATGCTCGATGTGTTCATGGGATACACGGTAGGCAGGGCGAAGCGACTTCTTAGGAAAAAGGGATAGTTGAATCGGGTTGGGTGGGAACGCTTTCAGGCCGTAGGTGCTTTTTTCGACAGACACATGCTCGAGGTTCATCACTACCTCCTTTCGCTTTTAGTCGAAAAAACAGGTAGATAATGACCTCGATGGACTTTTCAGTCAATTATCATTTTATGTCGTACAGGTTGGAGCTGTCTTAACATCGATTCGTCATCATTTCAATTCATATAGAACACCCGAATCACCACCTATCACACTAAACGGTCACAATCGTAAAATGGGTCTGACCTTTTGGTATTCTGGCAGCTGGGGAGTTCTAAATAGAATTGGTGTCATATGTATATTGACAAACAACAAGCGCCTTAACTTATTGTTCCCACAGGCTTCAAGCTGACCGATTGATCCACACTGCGTAGATGCAGATCCCGCTGTGGAAATGCGATTTCGATTTTTGCTTCCCTGAATTTACGATCAATCTCTTGGTTAAGTTCGCTTTTGGCCTCCATTCGTTGGTCAGCATCCTGCACCCAGACGCGGAGTTCAAAGTCAAGTGAACTTTCTCCGAAGTTTAAAAATAGGACCTGAGGAGATGGTGTTTTGGCAATGTTCGAATTTTTCTTTGTGCTTGCCATTAGTGTTTCAATCACCAAGGAGACGTCTGAGCCATAGGCTACTCCCACCGGAATAATCAGCCGCACAAGACGATTCCTGAGTGTCCAATTGACCACCTTATTGCTGACCAAATCCGCGTTGGGAATGATCACATCAGCCTGGTCAAAAGTTTGGACGGCAGTAGCCCGAAGACCAATCTTTATGATTTCAGCCCATTCCCCATCGAGTTCAATATAATCACCTTCCCTGACCGGTCGTTCAAAAAGCAGGATAAGTCCGCTGACAAAATTATTAACGATACTTTGCAGGCCGAATCCGATGCCGACGCCGAGCGCACTCAATATAATGGTAAGTTTTGTGACCTCGATTCCAAGTGCAGCGAGGGCCAAAATAAAGCCGACAGAAATGAGGACATAGTTAACCAGCCTTGCAATTGAGAGCCTCACCCCTTTTTCCACGAGACGCTTGGCGAGCACTTCATCGATAAGCACCTTTTGCACGATCCAGGAGACGAGATATGATCCATAGAGGATACTGGCTGAAACAACCACCAGGCCGACATTGATGCGCTGGGATCCCACGTTGACTCCGGTTTCCAGGAAACCTTTTATTGCCGCCGGTAGGCTATCGAAAACCCCCCAGATCGACAGAATTGTAGGGAAAAGAAGCAACCCGAACAAAGCGACGTTCACAAAGAGTACTAACCGGCGAATGATAAGATCGGCGTTTTTGTGAAAGAATGCTGCCCGGTGTAAAGATGAACGACGAAACACCAATTCTAAAAAGCCACGAATCATGTATATGAACAACATATAGCCAATTACGATTGCCGTTGAACGGATCAATGATATGAACAGATATTCGGCCAGCATATTTTTACCCGAAATCTCCGCAACGGTGATAAAGGCCAAAAATAAAGCACCTGCCCGAAGAAGCCAACAGTAGAAACGCGCGTCCTTTTCACCAACACTTTCACCTGCCCATCGCCAGGAGATGACTATACCGACAAGCGCCGTTAAAGCTGTGTATAAACGGAATAGAGGCATTGGCAGCTTGATAACCTGTAGGAGTTGGGTAACCAGCAAAACGATGGTCAACCCATAAACAAATTTCATTCTCCATGGTGCCTGATTCAGGGCTCCGATAATTCGGCTAAATGAGACGCCAGCAGCCGTCGCAATGGCAAGCCCAAACATATCTTGAAATAACAACTGTTCATAAAACCACAAAATTGCTAAAGTACTAAAGAATAGCCCTGCTGAAAGCGGTCGGGCTGCCAGAAAATGCCAGCGTTTCGAGTCGTATAACATTTGCCGATTCTGATAGATGGCGATGATTACCACGAGACAACAAAAAACATGGACAAAGATGATCAGTCCCTGTTGGTCAAGAAAATGGCTGTCCGGCCATGCGATCTCAATCAGACCTTTTTGCAATGCGTACCACAACTCGTTTGAATACTGAGAAACATACTGGGAGGAAAACATTGGGGGAGATATTTTGACTTTGATACCGGAACGTGCTCCCGAAATCAAAGCGTCCAATTCGGTGGAAAAAACGATGATTTTTGCCTCTACGTTGCTTGCTCTCTCCTGAACTGCCAGCATCGAATTTAGCTTTGCAACGACGACCTCCAACGCCTTGTCGATCGTATCTATTGCTCTTGAGAAGGTCGATCGTAGGGGGACGAGATCTCCATCCTTGAGCAGGGCAGACTGCCACTGGCTCCAGCGTTGTTTCTCCTCCAACCAGTTTTTTCTCAATGTGCCAAACTGATCAATGGCTTTGCTAAGGGGTCTGCTAATTTCTTTGAACGTTTTATTATTCCGCTCAATGACCGCTCTCAGCTCCACAAGATTATTTAACCGGTCATTCTTTGCGTCCTTTATTTCTTCTAATTGCGCGGCAGGTTCCTTCAGGCTCACCTCGATGCCGGCAATCTCTTTTTCATATTCTGCGATATCCAGTGAATCGGTAACGTTATTTTTGAGAGTCGCCAGATCGGCGGACAATTTTGCTGCTTTGGGTATGATAGCTGATAGGTCAGGTACGGCCACTGATTCATCTTGCTGAGTTATCGACGCTAGTTCAGCATTCGATTGCGATTGCGGTAGCGCGTATCTTGGAATTAATAATATAGTTAGTGCCCATCCGGCAACGTAACCTGCCGTTATTGATAAAAAAAGCGCATTTTGCACTGGCTTTACTTTTCTCATTGTAGTATATTGAATGTCGCCAAACGTTCAATATCAATACAAAAAAAAGAAAAGGGCCAAACACAAAATGCGCGAAAAACATCAAAAACAAATGCTGCTTATCGATCCCCCAACCGGTCATCCCAAGGAAAAAGAGCTGGAAGCGATCAGCATTGTGCTCGATAGCACTCCTACCATTTGCGATCATGTACTGCAAGATCTCAACAAGGGAAAAATCATCAAGCGTCGAACCGGGGCTCGCGGCATGACGGCCGAGCAGATTATTCGTGCTGCGGTGGTGATGCGGCTTTACGGTTTCACATATGAAGACCTGGCGTTTCATATCTCCGACTCCAGGGCCTTGAGACGATTCTGTCGCATCGGCATCGCCGACAAGGGATTCAAAAAGTCGGCCCTCAACGCCAATATCAAAACGTTGTCGCCGCAAACATGGCAACGTATATCCGACGACCTTTTGGCCTGCGCTAAGGACGATAAAATCGAAAAGGGCAGGAAGGCACGGATCGATTGTACGGTGGTCGAGTCCAACATCCATAAGCCTCTCGATTCCGTGCAACTGTTCGATTCGGTGCGCGTGATCGCCCGTTTGTTGACCAAAGCCCGAGACGAATTCGGGATCAAGATCGTCTTTACCGATCATCGGCGCCGCGCCAAGAAAAGGATGATCGGTATCCAGTACGCCAAAAATGAGAAGCAGCGTATTCCCCTGTATAAAGATCTGCTCAAGGTCACTGGCAAAACCATCGGCTATGCCATCCGGGCCGAAAAGATCCTGGCACGACACTGCAGCGCGGACCCGCTTTTGTTGGGCTTGTTCGACGAAATCAGACACTATGGCGACCTGGCCCGGCAAGTATACGACCAAACCTATCGCCGGATCGTTCAAGGCGAAAGCGTCCCGGCCGGCCAGAAGGTGTTTTCCATTTTCGAAGACCATACGGACATCATTATCAAGGACCGCCGAGAGACACATTACGGTCATAAAATCTGTTTGACGGGCGGTGCCTCCAACCTGATCCTGGATTGCGTCATCTTGGAAGGCAACCCCGCCGATACGGAATTGGTCGAAACCATGCTCGACCGTCAAAAAAGGATCTATGGCCGCTATCCGTTGAAAGTCGCTTTGGACGGCGGTTTCGCCTCCAAAGACAATCTTGCCAAAGCCAAAGAACGCAGAATCAAAGACGTATGCTTTTCCAAAAAACGAGGCCTAAAAGAAGCGGACATGTGCCGCAGCGACTACGTTTACAAAAAACTTCGCCAGTTTCGTGCCGGAATCGAATCCGGCATATCCTGGCTCAAGCGCAGCTTCGGGCTGACCCGTTGCACCTGGAAAGGATTTCGTTCGTTTAAATCCTATGTCTTGTCATCGGTCGTTGCCGCCAATTTGCTTACGATGGCGCGCAAGAAACTGGCAACCGTTTAGAAACGGGATTTTCCGTTCGGCGCAACGACCCGATGGAAAGGTAGGCACGAAAAGAGCCTTTATGCACATATGACCGTAAAATAAGAGCGGCACCTTCGTAAGTACTTCTCAAAAAAGTAGCGCTCAATTTTTTGTTCCGCGAAGAGAACTCAAATACGCTGTTTCTGGACGGGCACTAGTTATGGCCAATACGGCTTTCAGAATTTCCTTTTCAGGACTTTTCATGTTTGAATTCCCGACAAATTAACGTTATTTGCACTGTTAGTGCATTACAGAGTCAACGGAGCTAATTTCCATAATTATTTCAGTTTTTCATGATCAATTTTTGTTTCCTCTCCGGGCCAACGGGCAGGGTGATGCCCTTTGATAAAGAACGGTGTCCCAATTTATGATAGATGGAAATTAGGCTGAATCTGTGGGGCAGGTCAATAATATAGCCTGTTTATCAGGATCTTGCTACAGGCTTGCCTGCGACAGGTATTAATATGTTTTGGTCGGACAGAGGGCCTCTCAGGTAACGATTACACTTTGTACATTTTGTATGTTACGCGAGCCAGGCAAGTTGGGATACATTGAGATGCTTCCACGAATCGATCCCTCGTCTAAACCGGCACTTTCCAAAACAAACATGCATTTTTTTTCAAGGTCAACGGGTGGACTGGGGAACTACAAGATGTTGTATATAACCGCCTAAGTTAAATATAGATAGGCAGTAACCCAAAGCCAGGCACATCGTGGGATAAATACTGGATATCTTCGACGCCAATTCGAATAGATAGCGCTTGACAGTTATCAATAAAACAACCTCAGATAGAGCTGTAGGCCGGCATAATTGAAATTTACCTTACCATTGAGGTCGACCCCCGGCCAATCCTCACCTTCGGCTTGCACATCGATATGCAATGTGTCGAAACCCAATCCGATGCCCACGTGCTTCCAAGGATTATACTCCACGGCGGCATCGACTCTTAGAATCGATCCGCTGAAATCCTCATACTCCAGGTAGAACGCCTGTGTGCTAGTGCGGAGAAACCAACGGGGTGTTAGGGCGATGTCCATGCGCAAGCCCACCACCGGTAGGGGCGCGGTGAAACTTTCCTGGCCTTCCTCGTCGATGAGTCCAGTGGCATTGAGGCCGAAGTCGATGGGCATGATGTACAGGCCGATTCCGGCGGCCAGATCGATGCGCTCGTCCTGGAAGAAAGAGTAACTGTAAGAAAGTTCCCAGATGTCTATATCCAAGAAGGATTCGACATCGGTCCCGGCTGGAATGACGACCTCCTTGCCGTACAACTCGACGGTGATGTCCTCCAGGATCTGCCTTTCGCCGCTGCGGTTCAACGAAAACCAGGAAAAATCCAGCCGGTGGCGCCGGTTGTCCGAGAATCGCCATAGGGCATCGGCACGGAAAACGAAATTGCTGGTGTCCAACCCCAGAAAGTCCTCCACATCCAGATCCACACTGATCCCCGATCCGAAACGCAAAGTGCTGTCCACGGCGGATAAGAACACACCGACGTTGACGCCGAATTCCTCCCACGGCTGTTCGTCGAGGGCCGGCTCTTCGGCAATGCACACAAAAGGAGCCAGGAATGAAACCGCGAACATGATAAAAGGGATGAATCGCCGGGTGAACCGGTGCATAGGAGCTCCTTTGCTATGATGATGTTACGATCCTGCCTTCCGTATCGACCACCGCCACTTAAGATTCTAATCCTGTTGGGCCAGTCGTTCTAAAATGCCCCGGCAGGCGACATCGACCAAGCTCTGTGTTTGACACGTTGATACCACGAAGCCCTTGTGCGGATGTGACCGCCTGCCCGAGCATGCTGCCGGTGACGCTGCCCATCAGGCCGGTCACTGCTTGACGACCTCCTTTACTGCCTGTTTGCAGCGGCCGCTGACCTTGGCATCATTTTCCTCAAGACATTTCAGCAAACGGCCCTGGCCGGCAGGCACCCCACTGCAAAGCGCATCCAAATCGTCGCGACACTCGTTGACCAGATAGCTCAACGCCGCTACAGCCCGCTCCAATTGGACGGCAGCATCATAAAGGGCATATTCGCATTGACCGGACAGCTTATCCCCATGGGCATATAAGCAGGCCAGCAGGCGTCCCTCTCCGGGGGTGACATCCTTGCAGTAGGTCTTCAGTTCCCGGTCGCAGCCGTCGAGGACGCTTTGTACCAAATTGTCCCCGGCCAAGGAGGGGGCAGCCAACAAAAGGACAACCAACATGATCGATACTAAGTTTGCGGATTTTCTCATGGTCTTTTCCTCTCTGTAGTATTGCGTGTTTAGATTTCCAACCAAAATTAACCGGGTAACAGCCACGAGCGGCTAACGCTCATGCCTTGGGCTGTTGGTATGGTCTCCTTGCACCCGTCAATTGGACAGGCCTTCGATCATGTTCAGACGATCACCCCTTTAATCGACTGCCGGCGGATAAGGCATCGCATCGAGCGCTTCACGTGCCTGCTGCATGGCTTTCCGAAAGCGTTGACCAATGCCCTGATCCCAATTCTGAACATTGTTCTTGCCTGTCAATCGGGATACGGAACCATTCAATCCGAGACCGGCGTCACGACCGGCGGTTTCCACGGTTTTCATCGTATCCCCGATGGTTCCGGCGGTGGAGTCGACCAGTCCTGCCTTGACTTGTTTGTCGTCCATGGCGAGCAGGCCCTTGCCGGCATCGAGCAAACCGGTCAGAAGGTTTTTCCCGGCCTTTAGAGCGCCTTCGCCGATTTCCTTGGCCACATCGACGCCGCTTTCGGCAATATGGATGCCGGTCCCCAGGCCCCGCCTGCCGACATTCAACACGCCGCCGCTGACTCGAAATACTCCGGCCGCGACAGGGGCAATTTTCACGACGGGTTTATCGAGCGGACCGCGAATATGAATCGTATCGTAGTGCACATTTCGGTCCGTCAGCACCTGGGCGTCGAGGTGGATGCGGCCGGCATTGAGCGCCATGGCCATGGCGGAATCCAGCCCGTCGCCACCCAGCGTCGTGCGGGTGGCCGGCGGCAGCAGCACGCCCAACGTATTCAGCTTGAGACCGATCAAGCGCGTCTGCACATTCATCATCGGCATGTTCTGACTGATCGGCGCCATCTGCGCAAGGATGCCGAAATGGGCGTCCGGCAGTTGGCCGGGTTGCTGCAATTGGCCGGAGATGACGATGTTCGCCGTTTCCGCCGCAGTGTCGCCATCGAACAGCCGCAGACGACCAACCGAAACAGCGATATCCTTCAATGGGAATCGCATCGGTTTGCCGGTCAGCGCAATGTCCTGGTAATTCACCACGCCATCTGCCACACGGATCTTTTTGATGAGAATCGACGGCCGAATCGTTTTCTCGGCGACAGGCTTGGCTGCCTTGGGTGTGCCGGCCTTATTTTGGGCTGTGGAGGAGTCGTCCGATCGCAACAAGTTGTCCAGCCCCGTTTTGCCCTGCGCGTCGCGCATCAGATCGATTGTCATGCCTTTCAGGATCAGTTCGTCGATCACAATCAAATCATCGAATACGGTCGCCAGATCGACATCTAAAACCATGTTGTCCAGCACCAGCAGCGGTTTACCGCTGTCTCCCTTGGGTGACTGGACGGTCACGCCGCTAAACGCAATGCGCCCGGTCGCCAATCGGATATCGATCGCCTCCAGCCGGCCGCCTTCGGTTAGATGACGTTTCAGCGCGCGATTGATCTGATCCAAGGCGATCGATTCGATGGCCAGTATCACGCCAGCCAGGGCAATCAGAATCAGCAGCACCAAGCCTAATGGCAGTTTCCACCGCCAGCCATGTGACGGTTGCTTCGGGTTGTCTTCAGTTGTAGCGATCATGATTATTTGGGTCATCTATCCGAGAAGAATCGATCCCAACAGCAGTAAAACAATCGATCAAAAAATATCCTCAATTGATCTGAAACCCTGATGAAACCAGTGATGGATGCTTTACCCACGGTAAGCGCATCATGTATTCAGGGCGTATGAAACGCTGCGGACTCGATGCGCCAAGCCCTTCCAACCCAGAATCGGCGTCATCTCCTCACCACGCTTGCCCCACGATAATATACGCGTATGTATCCTCCGTGCCGCGAGCGACATCCACGCCCAACCACAGGCCTTCATCAGGCATGAACAGATACCGGCCACCGATACCCCCGGAGACGATGTCATCCTGGGTTTCCAAGGCCGCATCATCGCCATAGACGCTGCCGATGCCTGCAAATCCTAATACCGCCCAGCGTGTAAAAATGTCCCAACGCAGTTCCGTCCCTGCCATGCCCACCCGTTTTCCCTGGTAACGCAGTGCCGGGATACCCCGCAAGGTCACCCACGGATAGGCATAAAACGGCGGCCGTCCATCCACTGCCGAGCCTTCCAATCGCAGTCCAAGCACGAGTTGCGGCAACAGCTGATGAAAAGATAGGAGCTTGAGATTACCACTCCAGTAGTTGTAGTCGCCACCAAATGCTTCATCGTACCGCCAGGCAGTCAATTCCATCAGTTGTCCGCGATTGGGGGTGAACACATTGTCCCGCCCGTCAAAACTGAGCTCTGCAGCGATGCCGACATTGCTTGAGGAGATTTCGCCGATGTCAATCCCGGTATCCACATCAGGGGTTAAATCGAATGCCGACTCGGTTTCCAGGTAGAGCAACTTGCCCCCCAGGAAAAAACGGGTATCGCCCAGCCGGAATTTGAGGTCCTGCAAAACGCCGAACCCCTCCAGGTCGAAGTCCAACGGCCGGTCCAGGATGTAGTAGGTGGATTTCACATCGGCATAGACCGCTGCCCCCACATATCGAATCGTGTCGTTGTGCCAGGATGCCGAGTGGCCCACAGCGCCAAACCAGGTTTCATTATCCGTGTATCCACCCGCCACACCGGTGATGTCCGGCGGGGCTTTCTGGGTATTCCTGCCGGATGCAATGGATTGCGGCGTCTGCAGCGATGGAACCACTTCCGTCTCAACGCCCTCTTTGTGAGGATGGATGTAGCCAAGCCCCACCCCGAGTCCGTATCCGAAGGCCGGTTCTGTGAGGAAGATCGGCAGCGGCAGCCATTTGCCGGATGAACGTGATTCGTCGTCGGCTTCTGCGGCCTGCGACCCTTGCGATTCGATTTGCGGCGATACCGCGGTGGCCTCCTCCGCACCCGATGGCGCAGGTCCTACCGCAACGGCCAACAATTGAAGCAGCAGAACAATGCCGATCATCAAGCGCCGACCCACTACCGTATGCGGGGACCATCCGTTTATGGGGTACTTTCGATGAATATGAAAAACCTTTTTATCCATTCCCGTGATTGCACTGGAGGCTTACATTACCGGCACAGGGTCATTCTTTGGACTTGAAACTGAACTTCTGGCCGCCGACGGACGCTTCGTACATCAAGCCCCCTTTGGCGTGAGTGAATACGACCATGCCTTTGTAATAGTCTGCTTTGGCCTGCTTGCCGGTGGCGGGTCCGGCAGTGGCGCTGGCCGAGGCGCCTTCACTGCCTGCCTTCGCCTGAACGCCGGCGGTGATCGCTACCGCCGAAGCCGCGGCATCAAACTCGAATTCCCCGCTAATGAATTCCTCATAGGCCCGTTTGTCCTCGAAAAAAATCATCTCGCTGAAGGCCTGGCCGCCGGCCTGAAAACCAACGGACACTTTTATCAGTGAGGCCTCGCCGGTAACTTTACCGCCTTGATACACATGGCCCTTGCCAAAGGCGCCACCGACGACGAAGCCGCCCTTGCCGATGGTCGGGAAAACCGCATAACCATAGGCACTCGTGAAAAAAGGCGCGACGACCTGAGATTTTTTATAGATTTCAATTGTGTCTGTAAACTCGTCGGCCTTCACCGACATGGATAGCCCCAACACCACCATCATAACGATCAATACTACGGGTAGACAAGGTTTTGCTTTCATAGAAGGCCCCTTTCATATTTCGATGGATCATATTGGTATCTATCACTTCTCATTTTGTTTTGCTAAAAAAAGCATTTGTATGCTTAGTTTTCAAAAACCTACTCTAAACGCATACGTGTAATGATTGCTTCCAGCTTCCCGGATTGACGCATGGCCTCGATATCGGAGCGCAGTTTTTCGGCTGCCGCCGGATCGGGCTCCCCCAAGACAAAACGCATGGGCTCGTCCTTAAAAACAGCATCATCAGCGATCTGGAGGTTGTTTTTGCGAATGATGCCTTTCAACGTATCCACATAGGCCTGGCCGCGTTCAGAGTAATTCTTCAATCCTTCGGCCAGGGCCAGAGAACTCAGCTTTTTGCCCGCCGCCTTGTTTTCTGCACGGATGCGACGAAAGTCTTCATATGCCGGATGGGCGCACAAATTAATGAAATAGCCGCGCACGCTGTCGAAAGGCCATTCGAAACTGGCGATGCGGTGATCGCCTAACTCTTTACGCTGCTGCTCCGGCGTCAATCCCTCGCCACCGAAGGTCCACTGACCGAAAAGGGCATTGCCTTTGACGGCAAACCGAGAGGTGCCATAACCGCTCTCGTAAGCAGCCTGCCCCAGCGCCAGTCCTGCTGGAATCACATCGAGTTTGTATAGGGCCTGGTCGATGATCTTTCCCAATGCCTTTGAATCCAACGGCGTGCTGATTTCTTCACGGTTGGCAATGCGCAGCAGGACGGCAATCTCGCAAAGCCACGTTTCATCGCTATCAGCCAACGGGTCCCCCTTGACAATCGTTGCCTGCATTCGCTGCAGACGTTCGCGGCGATTCAAGACCATGGTATTGGCGTGCACGACCAATGGCAGCATAAACCGATAGAAGAGTTCCTTTTTAACAGGCACGTTCAACTTCTGGGCAGTTTTCTGCCACCGCTCCGAGATGGCCACGATTAAGGCCCGAGGCACCTCGAGCTGTTCATTGTGCTTCTCTTCTCCCCAAAAATTCTGGGCTCTAAACCAGTCGATGGTCTCTTCCGGACCAGATAACACAATCACTTCCTGGGCCGGAATCGGCGAAGTCGCCGCAAACAACAGGATCCCCGCTAATAAACAACAACAAATTTTATTCATAGAAAATTAACCATTTGACCGGTCAACGGTTTTTTGGTTGGGCGGCCCACATTGGTATGATCCTGGCCGAAGCCCGGCACGCTTTCATAAGGGCAACAGCGGAGGACTGACAGTCAATAAAGCCATCTTTCCTTTCATCTGAGCATCTCATGCTACCTGTTTGAGTAGACGCCTTATTCGAAATCGACAGTGTAACTTCGCTGCTCGAAACACCCCACGGGAACGTCTCCAGAGTAAGGCTGTGAAGGATCCGGTTTGGATTGATAACGAATAAACCCATCCTTGGATTCAACTTTTATCTTCTGACCGGCTGCGATTTTTCCTTTCCAGATGATATTCTTGCGGTTGCCGTCTGCATCGGCATCGTAGACGATGACCCAGACGTCGTTTTGCTGGGGTGCCAAAATCCAGCAGGTATTGTCATCTGCCACTGCAGATGACGCCAAGAGCAGACTCAACACGAAACAGATCGATAACGAAAGTGTTCGCATAAAACCTCCTTTATGCCAGTTACGGGGTTGTTGGTCCAAACGCTATCCTTGTGTCATGGGTTCCACGTCCTTTTCCACGAAAGCGATTAAAACAGCCGGATAATGAAATCTATCCGCCAGATATCGAAATCGGTGGTTCCAGATGTATCAAAATCGGTCCAGCTCTTGTTGTAGCTGCCTTGGATACTGAAATACTGGCTGAAATCATATCGGACGCCCAGTCCACCGCCATAGGTCCAATCGCTTTGGGTTTGAGTGGAAACATTATCGCTGCAGGAGTATCCCGACCATGGATCGTACCAGCAATAGCCCTCAGTCGGGCCATTATGGATATTGATGTCCCCCCAGGTATAACCGACCATGGCCGAGATGAAGGGGGTGAAATTTTTATCCATGAAATAATACGTCCCATTCAGTGCAATGGTCGTCGTTTCCATTTCATTCCCATACTGGAATCTCTCACCATCACTGCGAACCACAGTGGCGTCATAAGTGCGGGAGTTCCAGTTGAACCATCCGCCCAATTGGAGGCGATTGTTGAAATTATAGCCGGCACCGAAACCAACCCCGATATCATCATTGATCTCCGCGCTGGATCCGCCCGGGCCGTCTATGGTGGTGGCCTCGGTATAGGTAATGGGCACATAGAAGTCCCATGTGCCTTCGCGATCGGCCCTGCGGATGGCGCCTCCAGCCGCCCCGGCCGTTATGGGCATGGCGAAGCCGACGGCGGCCATGAGACAGGCAATCGCCATAAATTTTTTTGCAGGGGTCATTTGTTCGTCTCCTTGTCTGGGATATTTTGGGAAGCTACCATTGTGACCGTCTGTGAAGCAGGATTTCAAACGTATTAAAACCGACAGAATGCCTATTCGAAGTTCAATATTGGATATTCGATTTTCGATGTTCATTGGTGGCTTGAATTTTGTCCTTTTCCAGGGAAGCTTCATCAAACAATACGCTCTGAGGGTGGTCGGTAATTTCTCGTCGGCATCGGGCGTCGAAACGTCAGAAGAAAGAATTCCATGCGCTGCCGACCGTGATGTAGAAGGCGGTATCTTCCGGTCCCCAGGCAACGTCAGCCCCGACTTGCATGCCGAACTTGCGTGCGATCTCGTAGCGGAAGCCAATTCCTTTGGATGAGCGCCAGTCCGCATCCGAGAAATCGACCTTTTGCCTCAGCTTGTTTTTCCCAAAGGCCTTGCCGGTGCCAATAAAACCGATCAGATGCCAGCGCTGGTAGACGCGCCAGTTCAGTTCGGCTTCGCCAACGGCCACGTGCTGCCCCTGATACCGCTTGTTGGCAATGCCGCGAATCTGCACCGAGGGATAGATGAAAAACGGGGCATCGCTGCCGACCGTATCCCCTTGCACCCTCAGCGCCAGATCGAAGTCGTCGAACAGGTGCAGGTATTTGAAGACCTTGCCGCTGTACGCCATAAAGTCATCGTCGCTGCCCAGCCAATCCGCGTAGGTTCTGGCGACCAGCTTGCCGTACATCCCCCGGGTCGGCGTGAAGATGGTGTCGCGGCTGTCGTATTCGAGAACGGCGGCCAATCCGCTTAGGGCGTAATTGCCGTTGATCAGATCCTCCACCTGCGGCAACGCTTGGTTTTCGAAGGATGCATCGAGTTTGAGGTAGAGGTAGTTGGCCCCGAGCAGGAAATCGCTTTTGCCCAGGCGCAACTTGGCTTCCTCGTAGAAGGACCAACCCTCCAGATTCACGTCGACCGTGTACTCCCTGCCGTCGATGTTTGGGTAGAAGTCCAGGTTTACGTCCGGGCGGCCTACGGCGGTGGTGGTGCGCAGGCGATCGTCGAACCAGAAGCCCAGGTTGTAAGCACCCGCAATTTTAGAACCGTTCTCGGTCGCAGCGGCGGCAACCCCGGTGATGGTAGGCGGCACATGACGACCGTTCGGGGCTACGGTCCCGGTCAGGCCGCCGTGCAGGAACATCAGGTTCAGCCCGCCGCCGGCACCGAGGGTCGGGCCGGTGATGAGAATGGGCACGGGCAGAAACCCGTGGCGGGACGCCAGAAAGTTGCTGATGTCGAACTGACCGTCCTTCTCATCGTGGAACAGGGTTGGATCCAACCATCCATGGCGTTCTTTGTCCTGGATCGCATCTGTATCCTTGCTTTCTTCGGCAGCGTCTGCGGAAATTGCTATCCAGTTCAACAGCAAGCAGACGATGCTACACAAAATAAATGTTCTCAACATACGCTCCCAGATTCTAAATCATAGGTGAGGTTGACTTGTAATGGATTTGTCCGCATTATTTTCCCTTGCATGAATTACTGCCGAGTCATGCGAACAAAGATCACGTCATAGTTCTGCCGTTGGACGGCTTGGTAATAAGTGCCGAGCAGGATGTCTTTCTCGGGATCGTAGATCAGGGTATAGGTCGAACCGGGATAACCGACGTCGCTGAGTTCAAGAAAAATTTTGAGATATCCCTTCAGCGTGGACGCGTTGGCCTGGGAGACATTGATTGTGCGCGGATTGAGATAACGGGCGTCGATGCTGCCATCCGGCTCCACCTGCCGGACATCGATTACATAACCGCCGTCGATGCGCTGCCAGCGGCCGATCAACGGACGGTAGTCGGCGGCGCAACCAATCCCGGCGGTGGCAATGAGTGCCAGCCATCCCGTGAGCAACAAGACCAACGCACGTAAAGCGCTTTTGCACCGGCATTTCATGCTAATTTCTCCTTCATTGGTTAAAGTAGGCTTTGGGATCGCTGTTCAGCTGATCGAGCTTGCTTTCCAGTTCCTTAAGCTGGTTCTCCCGCATTCCCTCGGTAAAGTTGGGACCCAGTCCTCGCGCCCGGACATTGTTCATCTCGGTTTTGAGTCGCTTGCGTTCCGCCTGTACGCGTTTGTCATCAGCAGAAGATGCCTTTTCTTCCGCCTGTTTCGCTGCCTCGCGTTGTTCTTTTTGTTTCTGCTGCACATATTCGTCCGCCTCGCGTGTCGCCTCTTCAACCATTTTGTCATAGGCTTGCCGCTGTTCATCGGCGGCGAGAAGCGGATTCACTATTCCACCAGACAGAATTGCCAGTAAGAAAAAGCCAAGACATGCCGTTGTTTTCACTGAACGCCTCCTTGATGGGATGGGTTCCTTGTCCGTTTCAGCGGCGAGTGCCTGCAGATGGGTTGGCGCACCCATCCGATTGTCTGCCTAACTGGCCGGCACGGCAAAAAGCGTGATGAAGCCCAGTGCCATTGCCACCAATAAAATATGGAATTTCTGGATCGGACTTTTACTGACGCTGAACGCCACCAGGCACTGCAGCGTGTAATAAAAGGCAAAGGCCCGGGATGCCAACGCCAGGACCGTCAACGTGTTGAAGAACGCCACCAGGATGGCGACGCCGCAGATCAGCAGATACGCGTGGCGGGGATCCACATGCTGCCTGGTGGCCTCGACCATGTTGCCCCCGCCCCCGATTGTATCCTCCACAGCAGCACTGAATTGGCTCAACACCACCGCGATGACCAGCGGCACCGGCAACAGCGCCGATGCTTTACCGGCGAGCATGATCAGGGCATTGTCCTGGACCTTTTCACCGAGGAAATGCATCAGCGGTGTCGCCAACAAAATGAAAACCACATAAACCACCGTAGAGAGGATCTGAGACAGCCGGCACGATCGGATGCGGGTGTCCGTATCGAACTCTTCCTCGAGGTAGCGCGAGGTCTCGAATCCCTGGACAACGATGAGCGTTCCACCCACAAGCGTGAGGATTTGCCACCAGCCGTGCTCCGGCATGTTGGGCATTTGAATGCCGGTTCCGTTGACGGTGTTGATATCGAAAACGGCAAAACCGGCCAGCAGGGCGACAATGATCAGCAGGGTGACCCCAAGGGCAATCTTTTCGAGGTTCTGCAGCATGTCGAGCCCTTCGGTATAGCCGACAATGCCGATGACGCCGATAACCGCTACGGTGACGATGTGCTCACCGATGGGCGTGTCCATGTCCAACCCGCCAAGCAGAAAGGATGCGAGAATTCGGATATACAGGCACACGGAAATGGCATACGCCACGACCAGCGCCAAGTCGGACGTCTTCTCCAGGAGGACGGCGCGTTCTGGCGTGGTTCCCGCTTCGAGCATGGGCTCGGTATGGCGAATGTTGAATCGAATCACACTGCCCACGGCGTAGGCCAGACCGCATACGCAGATCATGGCCAGCCAGGCATACGGTCCCACAGCGCCGGCGGAGATCGGGACAATCACCAGAAAACCGCTGCCAAAGATCGACGCCAAAGGGGTGGCCGTGGCGCTCATCATTTTTTTCGTATTTCCGATCACAGCCCCATTTCTTTTTCGGCTGCCTTTTGATCTTCCGGCGTGACAGCCTTCAAGATTCTTTTGACATGCCTGTACCGGTGTGTACCCCAAATCAAAAAAGCGCAGGCAAGACCGATAAAAATCCACCCGATCACATCGTAAGCCAGGTGATCCAGATATTTGATCAAACCGATTCCTGCAGCGCAAAACGCCAATGATGTTCTGAAAAATGCGAGCATTGTTCTATCATTGGCCATAATGGTGCGGCCAATGGTCAGAAGATTGGAAGGATCGTGTTTGGAGCTGTCTGAATTCTCCATTTTTCGCTCTGAATTTTGTAATTACCCTCCCGGCCGGCCCTTGCTTTCTCTATCTTTGTTTTGACTGCCAAGAGGTTGAAGCTGTCGGCGCGCTGCGTGGGCGGATGGTTTTACGGCGAAGCCTTGGACAGCTTCCCCATCTTATCGGTCGGGAAAGATAGCCTTCCAATCCTTCTTCATATTGACAACTGTCCAGCCATTCGCATTGGCTTTATCGAGCGCTTTGTCCAGCGTGCCGATGTGTGATTTGCGGTCGTATGCCCATTCACGGTCGGCATCGGTGTGATGGACCAGGAGCGCGAACCGCTCACCGTCTCCGGCAGTGGCCCATTGGAGCATCTGCAGATCGCCGTCGGAGTTGCCGAAGGCCGCAATGGGCCGGCGTCCGATGTGCGTGTTGATGCCGACGGGTTTGCCTTCCTTGTCGTCAATGAAGTTTATCTTCGGCAGCCGCACGAGCACCGGTCCGTCGGCACGCATCTCGAACCTGGTCTGGATGCTGCTGCCGACGACCTGCTCGGGAGGGATGCCATAGACGGCCTCGGTCCAGGGCCGCAT
The DNA here is from genome assembly GCF_009688965.1 of Desulfosarcina widdelii. Classification (GTDB taxonomy): domain Bacteria; phylum Desulfobacterota; class Desulfobacteria; order Desulfobacterales; family Desulfosarcinaceae; genus Desulfosarcina; species Desulfosarcina widdelii. The sequence continues at coordinate 6,455,809 of NZ_AP021875.1, forward strand.
GAACTCGATGCCGCCGCCGGAAACGATGAAGGTCTTGAAGTCGTTCGCCCGCAGGTAGCTGAGCAGTTCCAGCATGGGCTGAAAGACCATCTCGGTATAGCGCCTACCGGTTTTGGGATGCTTGGACGTGGCGATCCAGTCCTTGACGATCTTCTCGAACTCCGTCGTAGTCATCCCCGCGTGGGTGGCCATGACGATCTCGAGAATCGCTTTTTCCCCGCCGGAAAGTGCTGCCTTCACATCCCCCTTAAGAAGCGATGCAAAGGGTTCTTTGTCTTTCCATTCGGGATGCTGGGGTGCGAGTATCTTGACCCGGTCCAGGGCGAAGAACAACTGAAAATACATCGGCTGTTCGCTCCACAGCGTGCCGTCGTTGTCGAAGGTGGCGATCCGATCGGCGACAGGCACGAAGTCGGGGGATCCTGACGTCGTCACCTTTTCCACAAACCTCAAAATAGACTGTTTGGTTTGGCCGTCGTTCCAGGATGGCAGCGGGTCCGTGGCCTGGGCTACCGCCAGGCCACCACAGACAAGTATAAAAATAATAGTGAATAGACAGAATGAAGCAAGTTTCAATCTCATTGGGTTGTCGTCCTCCTCTAACGTCTTAAACATCGCTCCTGTTCAGTATGCGGGTTCCCACCTATGGAATTTTTCATGATAATCGTCCATGGTATCCAGAAACCATGTGAAGGTATTGAGCTATCCTGACGAACTCCCCCGGGTCTTCCGCCGCTCACCGGTTTCAGTAGCGATCTAAAAATTGAGCATGCGGAGAATGAAATCCATACGCCAGACATCGAAGTCGGTGGTCCCACCTGAATCCAGGTCGATCCAGCTCTTATTGTAGCTGCATTGCATACTGAAACGTTGGTTAAAATCGTACCGCACACCCAATCCCCCGCCATAACTCCAGTTGCTTTGGGTTTTGGTGGGCACATAATAGTCACATACGTAACCCCACCACGGATCCCACCAGCAATACCCCTCGGGCGGGCCGTTCTGGATATTGGTATCCACCCATGTATAGCCGAGCATGGCCGAGATAAAAGGCGTAAAATTTTTGTCTAGAATGTAGTATGTCCCGTTCATCGCGATCGTCGTTACGTCCAAGGAATTTCCGTATTGATAGCTCGACCCGTCGTTCCGGACCACCGTGGCGTCATACGAGCGGGAGTTCCAATTAAAATAGCCACCCAATTGGAAGTGATTGTTGAAATTATAGCCAGCACCAAAGCCAATTCCAAAATCATCATTGATATCCGCTCTGGATCCGCTCCCGCCATCGACGGTGGTTTCCGTGGCATAGGTAATCGGCAGCATGAAATCCCACGACCCACCTCGATCCGCTTTCCGAAGGGTGCCTTCTTCCGCTCCGACGGCCAAGGGTATGCTGCAGCAAGCCGTGATCATGACACAGACAAAAACCAAAATTTTTTTTGTAGTGTTCATTTTCCTCCTCCTCGTGTGTAAAATACGGTTGCACAAAGGCTTACGATGTCAAAGATGGTGGATTGTTCCGTAATCGTTACTGGGCCGCCTCTCTGATCAGCGTTCCGTTTTCTACGGACTCTTTTCAGTCCTTTTTCTTCTCGCTGGAGGCTATACGACGTCGACCGTATTCCTGCTACATAGCGTGTTTGTTCCAGCACTGATTTTCTCGAGCCAGGAGTCTCCTTCGACACCGTCGCCAAGGACGGATGCTGAAAAGAATCCAGGCAAACCAGACCGATAGGGTCATCCGCAGCTTTCCTCACATCAAAAGAAAGAATTCCAGGCGCTGCCAATCGTGATGTAAAAGGCAGTGTTTTCAGTCCTTCAGGCACTTCAACCCCGGTCTGTGCGCCAAACTTGAGCTCGATCTCATAGCGGAACCCGATCCCATTGGATGAGCGCCAGTCGGCGTCGGGAAACTCAACCTTTTGCTTCAGTTTTTTTGGCTAAAGGCCTTGCCAATCAGGAATGTCCGCAAACCTCAATAAAGGTTTGCGGACATTCCTTCTGCTGCAGTCCAGGCATCATCTTTGGTTCGTCACTTCAGCTTAATGACTGCCTGTTCCTGTCGATTCCAGTTGAAACAGCGCTTTCTTCACTCCGTCAACCGTGAAACTGCCGGGCAGTTGTACCGGTGGAAATTCCTTGAAGGTTGCCATCAGGCCGCCGAGTTCCTCATGCAGCGGGTAGATCAGGAAAGCATGATTGATATACCAGTCCCAGTAGGTGTTGGAGGTGATGGGCGACCGCTCGAACGGATCCATCCGCAGGTTGATGAACAGCGGGCAACGCAGGTTGCGGAATTCACGCTGCCAGATCTCCAGGGTTCCGGCCTGATCCTGGACCATGAAGTGCAGCTTCCAGTTATTGTAGCGTGCAGCCAGCAGGTCGAATTCGTCGGAGAAGTACCACATCGTGTTGCGTCGGCCTTTACTCTCCTTGCCGGTCAGGTAGGGAAGCTGGTTGTAGCCGTCCAGGTGGTTCTTGAACTTCTTGCCGCCGGCCTTGTAGCCTTTTTTCAGCTTGTCCGCGATATCGGGGTCACCGGCTGCCGCGACCAGGGTGGGGAACCAGTCCATCCCGGAAAAAATCTCGTTGGAAACCTGTCCCGGTTTGATGTGGCCGGGCCAGCGTACCATGGCCGGCACCCGGAAGCCGCCTTCCCAGCCGGAAGTCTTCTCGTTGCGGAACGGGGTCATGGCGGCGTCGGGCCAGGAGTTCATGTGTGGGCCGTTGTCCGTGCTGTAGACAACGATGGTGTTGTCCGCAATCCCCAGTTTGTCGAGGGTATCCAGGATGGCGCCCACGTTTTTGTCGTGGTCGATCATGGTGTCATGATAAAAGCCCTGGTCCGGACCCGCCTGGCCTAGGCTGGATGGCTTGGTGTGGGTACGGAAGTGCATATGGGTGTAATTTATCCACACGAAAAACGGCTTGTTGGCCTTGACCTGGCGCTTGATGAAATCCTGGGAACGGGCCTGGATGTCGTCATCTATGGTCTCCATCCGTTTTTTGGTCAGCGGACCGGTATCTTTGCAGAACTGCTTACCGACCACGCCCCACCGCGGATCCTCGGTCTTGTCGAATTTGTCGGTCGCCACACAGTCCATCACGCCGCGCGGGCCATATTTTTTCCTGAATTCAGGATTTTTCGGATAGTCGGGCAGCTCCGGCTCTTCCTCGGCATTGAGGTGGTAGAGGTTGCCGTAGAACTCGTCGAATCCGTGAACGGTCGGCAGGTATTCGTTCCGGTCGCCCAGATGGTTCTTGCCGAACTGGCCGGTGGCATACCCCATACTCTTGAGAACCTCCGCTATGGTGACCGCCAACAACCATAGAAACCAGTTGCGGACTAACGCCTGCTTTCTTAGCAATTGATACGTTGGTGACCCCTGCTTTTACTTGCCAAACCCGTATTTTTAGCTTCTGAGTCATGGTTCCCTCTCTTGATTTTACCTGCTGCCGCAATCTCAAAGCTGGAAAAAGGCCATTGAATATCCAGGCAACTCTGTGTATGTATAAACAAGATGTTTCGTAGGTAACATAATGTTGCCTTTGTGTCAACAAAAAGTTGCCTGTCCGCATTGCGTCCAAAAATCGATGGAAATGAAATAAAAACAATTTATTGGAAAGATTAAAAGCCGGAGAGCAAATAGTTTGGAAATAATAAATATCAATGAAAAGTTGCCTGCTGACGATTTTGATAAAGTTTATGGCCGGTTAAAAATGGCGTGTGGCGTCCATACGGATAAAGAGTTTGCAGACGTTCTTGGAATTAAAAGGCAGGCGATTACAGCAGCTCGAAAGCGAGAAAGTGTTCCCTCTAACTGGATTGTTGCAATTGCGGACAAGTTTTCCGTTTCTCTCGATTGGTTAAAATATGGAATTTTTCCTGAATGGAAAAGAAACACTGCACTTCAGATAGAGAGATTAAAAAAAATATGTAATGTAGAAACAGATGAACAATTTGCAAAGTTTTTAAATATTACTAAAGCAACAGTGGAAAAGGTACGGAATAATGATGAGCCTGTACCGCATAGTTGGTATCTCAAAATAACTAAAAAAACGAACGTTTCTTTCGACAGACTTACATTTGGAATTGGTCCACATTTTAGCAGTGAATTTGAGAAAGGCCTTATTGATGACGTTCTAGAAAAGGAAGAGATATTTTCATCAATTGATGTTTTACCAATCAATGAAAGTTGGATCGAAAAAATAGTGGTCCAACTTGAAAAGCGTCTGGCAGAAATGAAGTGCGCTTTGTCTCCTAAAAGAAAGGCGTATGTTATATCTGCAAGCTATGAATCATTCTGGCATGATGATCAGAAAAGAGCTGATCTAAAAGTTGTTGATGCCTGTTTAAGAACAGCATTGAAATCAGAAAATGATAGTGTGAAAAAGTAGACAGGTGGTCGGTGTTTTTCTCAAACTAAGTTTCAATAGTTCCGCAAACGGATTATTTTTCTCAAACTAAACTTCAATCTTATATGAAACGAAATTAAGATAACCGATCCCTATCAAGCGCCACTAAATACCAGTAATACCGCACGATATCCCACCTTATCCCACCACATCCCGGCCAATCCCGGCCCTCAGCGGCCCAAACCGTTGTAAATTTCCGCACAAACTCAGAAATATTTCCACACAAACTCAGAAAAATGAAAACTATTGATACCCCTGATGCCTTCAGGTGCCAATTATAGAAGGTCACCCCAAAAATTTTCTTTAAAGGATTTGTCTGATCTGACGACCACGGATGGTCGTATGTTTAATCACATCATCTATCTGGCTGCCATCTGGGAAAATGGAAGCACTCTGGGTAGGAGATGCCCGTGATATGTTACTGTAATGCCAATAAATAAAATCACGGATAGCACGGTCGTTCATAGCAGTAACATTAAATTGGCTATTCACACATGTACATTTCCTAAATCACACAAGCCTTACACCAACAATCATTGTTTTTCAGATGCTGAAGGATTTATAGCGTTTATCTGATCACTACTCATACTGTAACCAAAGGTATCCAATATTTTTTTCATGGTCTTTGTTTTTTCTTGACAATTAAGATTAAGTAACTTAACCAAAAATTGTGGTAGCAAATTTTAAAAGAATTTTGCGAATCCAATCATAAAAGGTCTTAAAAGATATATAAACATAAAAAAATGTAATAGTTGAAAAATTTTAGAAGTTCGCTAAAGGCTAATGATAGTTCGAATTAGTAGTTACGAAACTAAATTAAAAATGAAGGCATATTAATGCTATTTCGATATGTTAGAAATTAAGAATTGAGAACTTGAATAAAGGTGGACTTCACCAAATGAAAATAATTTTGATGCCAGACTATATTTCTTTGCAATAAGGAGGCGGGCGCATGTACAGCTTGGGAGCGGATATCGGATATACTTCTGTAAAAATAGTTTTGATTGATGAAAATGCTGCTGTTCAACATGTGTATTACAAAGAACATAAAGGGGACAGCATAGGTGTTGTCCAGGATTTTCTTGAGGAAATCGGAAAGGACTATCCTTGGCCGGATATTAAATACGGAGCCGTTACGGGCACCGGCGCAAAAATTTTCGATGGGAAAGATAAAATTCACAGAATAAACGAGGTGGCTGCCCTTGTCGAAGGTGCCGAAGCATCAACCGCCTGTGCCCGTTCAATTGCGGAAATTGGAGGGCAAAGTGCCAAATACATAACCGGAATCGGTGAAAAGGACAGATCTGGTATCAAGGTTGCCATGAATTCCAATTGTTCCGCTGGTACCGGATCATTTTTAGAAGAGCAGGTATCACGGCTTAAACTGAGACTGGATGATTATTCACAGTATGCTGCCAAGGCAAAAACGATTCCCCGAATCGCCGGTCGCTGCAGTGTATTTGCGAAAACAGACATCACCCACCACCAGCAGGAAGGGGTGCCGGTAGAGGACATTCTTTTGGGGCTTGCCTATGCGCTGATCCGAAATTTTCGGGCATCGGTTATCAGGAAGTTGAAAAAAGAAACCCCGATACTGTTCGCAGGAGGCGTAGCCCGCAACCAGGGCGTTGTTATTGCATTTAAAGATCTCCTGAAACTAAAAGATAATGAATTGATTGTCCCGGATCATATGGACAGTCTCGCAGCGCTGGGAGCGGCCATGATCGCCCTGCACAAGCGGATTCCTGTAGATCTTGAACAGGCTTTCTCCAACCTGGATCGGCCGGAAGCGATCATTTCTGTCGATGAAAATGAAGTGCCGCTGGAACCGCTTGCCGGCTTCGGCAGCAACGACGATCTAGGCAAACATGAAATCGCCTTAACAGACAACCGTAGCGACAAATTGTTATGCTACCTTGGCGTGGATGTCGGATCCACGAGCACGAATCTGGTGCTCTGCGACCGAGACGACCGGATCATCGACTATCGGTATTTGAGGACGTTGGGTGACCCCGTGGAAGCCGTCCAAGGGGGGCTGAAATCGCTGAAGCAAGCTTATGGTGACCGGCTTCGTATTTTAGGGGCGTGCACCACCGGTTCCGGCCGCCAGATGACAGGGCGACTGATCAGGGCGGATGTGGTCAAAGATGAAATAACGGCCCAGGCCAGGGCCGCCGTTGCCATCGATCCGGCGGTGACTGTCATTTTTGAAATCGGGGGCCAGGATTCAAAGTATATCCGCCTCCAGGAAGGCGTGGTAACAGACTTTCAAATGAACAAGGTCTGTGCCGCGGGCACAGGCTCTTTTATCGAAGAGCAGGCAAAAAAATTCGATATCCCCGTCAATAGAATTGGCGACCTGGCATTGCGTAGCCTTTCGCCCGTCAATCTGGGGGAACGATGCACCGTGTTCATGGAAACGAGCATCGCCGGCTGCTTGGCGCGTGGAACGAAAATTGAAGACATCACCGCGGGGCTTTGTTACGCCATCGTTAAAAACTATCTAAGCCGGGTCGTTGGGCAGAAACCGGTCGATGGGACCATATTTTTCCAAGGGGGTGTTGCTTATAATCAGGGGGTTGTCAACGCGTTCCGCTGCCTCACAGGGAAAAAGATCGTTGTGCCACCTTTCTTCAGTGTGACCGGCGGATACGGCGCCGCCATTCTCGCCAAAGAGGCTATGGCCGGACGACCAACCACCTTTAAAGGATTCGACCTGGAAACAAAGGAACACTTCTTACACAGCGATAAAAAGATAACAGTCGAGAAAAAGACCGTTTCGAAATTCGACACAATCATCGAAGACCTGGTTTTCGAAGGATACCGGATCAAAATCGATCCTGATCGGCAGACCATCGGCATTCCGCGGGCGCTGTTTACCTTCGGCATGTTTTCCATGTTTCACCGGATTTTCACGGAACTTGGTTTCAACGTACTACTGTCCGATCCGACCAGCGAAAAGACCATTGGCATGGGCCAGGAGTATTCTCTAGATGAGACCTGTTATCCGGTAAAGCTGATTAACGGGCATGTGGCCGAACTCGTTCAAAAAAAGGTGGATTTTATTTTCTTTCCGGATCTTTACACTGTGGATCACCCGGGATCGTCCTCGCGGAAGAACTATGGGTGCGCTTACATGCAGTTGGCGTTCAAAGTGGTCAACCAGGCCATGGACCTGTCCAGAAAAGGCATCGGCTTGTTGTCACCCACCATTGCGTTCAGTCTGGGTAAAGAATTCATGGCAAAAAGTTTTTCGGAAATGGGACGACAGCTCGGCAAAACTCAGGCAGAGACGATGCAAGCTCTCCAAAAAGGGGTTAAAGCCTTCCACAATTTCGAATCGAAGATCGAAAAAGCCGGAAAAATAGCACTGAAGAAGCTCGATCCAGACAGAAAAGTTTTCGTTATCATATCGAAGATATACGGCGTCGCAGACCCGATATTGAACATGGGCATTCCGGACAAATTGATGGAAATGGGATTTCAGGTCCTGCCTTTCTTCTTTTTACCGGAAGGGGATCTGTCTAAAACGCATCCCAATATGTATTGGCCTTTTGGGCAGCACATTCTGGAACCTGCCCAGTTCATCCGTGAACACCCCAATTTCTATGCAATTTTGCTCACCCACCATGGATGCGGTCCGGATTCTGTCCTTGCCCATTTTTTCAGGGAAGAGATGCATGGAAAATCCTACCTGCATATCGAAGTGGATGAACATACATCCGGCGTCGGCGTTATCACACGTCTGGAAGCTTTTGTTAACAGCCTGGACCATCCGGATAGACATCGTACCGAAAGCGGAGATACCGATCAAAACAAAGTTGTCCCCAAGGATGAAAATATCAAGAAAGATATCCTCGAACTAAGGCCGGACACAACGCTATTTCTGCCCCGGATGCATCCCTTTGCCGACATTTTCAAAGCGCTTCTTTTATCAAAAGGCGTATCAGCGGAGGTTCTGCCGACAACCGACCGCCATGCGGTGGACATTGGCCGGCAATTCACCATTGCCGAAGAGTATTTTTCGCTTACCGCCCTAATGGGTACGGTCTTCAGTCAATGCCGGTCTAAAACGAATGGGAATCACATGACCTTTCTCGTTCCGAGGACGGAAGGGGCTGAAGTGGATGGACAATACAGCCGCATGCTCCGGATGAAATTGGATGAAGAGGGGTATGCCGGCCTGGATATCTTTTCTCCATTTCTGGAGGATTTACTTGATCTGGAAGCGACTGCCATATACAGCCTATTTCTCGGCATTCTCGCTGGCGACGTAGTCCAAGCCGCTGCGGAACCGACCAGGCATACATATTTTCAGCGCATGCTCAGCCTCATTCGCGAAAACCGGTTGGGAATTGAATCGTTGAAAGCCATGGCCCGGGAAATTTCCAGGGAAGCAAGCCCCCGGCATGGGTTGAAACGCCTGCTCGTAGTGGGCGAGCCCATAGTTCTTTACAACGATTACATGAACGATTTTGTTTTTAAAAGCATCGAACAGAAGGGACATCGTGTTTGCTATGCACCTTTCAGCGAGGCGATGTGGCTGTTCTGGCATGACTATGCGATCCAAAACGGCAGACGCGAAGAACACATCCGCTCGCTGAACCGCTTCGCAGACGATATCCGAACCGTTTCGGATTGCTTGGGACAGGAGAGCCCGTTCGAAAAAAACATCGACTTTCTGGTGAACAGTGCGGACAATACCGTAGGATATTATTCCGGCGCATTCGGTCGCTTCCGGGCTGCCAAAGTTTCAGGTGGCCGGTGCCGTTTCGACGGGATCATAACGGTGGCCTCCACCTATGAGAATACAGGTATTTCGTTGAATATCCTTCACAATGCGTTTGCCCAAGAAGGAGCCAAGCCGGTCCTTAACCTGACATTCGACGGCAACCGCAATGAAAACGATATCACCAAATGGGATTCCTTTCTTTATTATTTATGAACAACTGAAATTTTGCTTGACATAGTAATTAAGTATCTTTACCATTTTGGATATGGAAAATAAAACAGATATGATTGATTCGATTTCGCGCCAATTGCTGCGTATTATCAACAAGCAGGGTCGCATTGAAAAGATACCGGTCCGCTTAACGGCAGGTTTCGAACTTACCCCTACCGAAGGCCATACGATCCAGGCAATTGGAGATTACGGACCGCTCAACGTAACGGATCTGGGCGCTCATTTCGGCGTTACTAAAAGTGCGGCGTCTCAAATAGTAGGCAAGCTTTCAAAAAAGGGATTTATCAAGAAAGCTTTTTCCGAGCACAACAGCAAAGAATTGAGACTGCAACTCACCCCTACAGGAAAGAAAGCCTTTGAGGCCATCAAAAAATACCGGGGCCAACATTTCAACGACATTATCAAACGGTTGGGGTCCTTTTCTCTTCCTCAGATAGCAACGGCCTCTGTTTTGCTGGATGTAATAGAAGATGTGATGAATGAACGGTTAAAACAACGTTAATTTTTTTGACCATAAAGTTAAGTAACTTTACCATATATGGTTGTAAGCGATAGGGCTGTCGAGGATATCGGCAACAGATCGTTCGGCAAACAGAAAGCCTATCGCAGTGGAAGGAACCGCCGTGCTGTCGGTAATCGATTTACAGGTCTCTGTTCGGGGCAAAAGAATACTCCACGATGTAAACCTCCACATACCGAGAGGAGAAGTGCACGCCCTCTTTGGTCCCAATGGCTCTGGCAAAAGTGTGATGATGATGACCATCATGGGATATCCTGAGTATGAAATTCGCAAAGGCCGGATTGTTTTTGACGGGCGTGATGTCACCCGGATGTCTCTTGATGAGCGGTCAAGGCTGGGGATTGGTATATCGGAACAACGCCCTCCGACGATCAAGGGGGTTAAGCTAAGCAACATGGTCAAATTGATTGCATCTGTAAAACAACTATCCGATGCCCACACTAGTTCAATTGCATCTGCTGTCGATATCAACCGGTTCCTTAATCGGGATATCAATGACGGCCTCTCCGGAGGCGAGAGCAAACAGACTGAATTGTTTCTGTTGCTACTTGCAAATCCGCAACTGCTCATACTGGATGAACCGGATTCCGGAGTGGACCCAGAGCAGCTTCTAAAAATTGGGCGATTGATCCATACCTCCCTTCGCAATAACCCGCCGGGAGGAGACAAACGAGGGGGATATCCGGATGCCCGTATAAAAGCCGGTCTGATCTCCACCCATTCGGCCGAAATTCTTGAATACGTTCAAACAGACAAGGCCCACCTGATGATGGACGGAAAGATAAAATGCAGTGGCAGCCCAAATTTGATGATGGACCACATAAGAAAGCAGGGATACGCTTATTGCGTCAGTTGTCTGGAACAAGAACAATGCAGAGACAAAAACAATTGGATCACGGAAAATTGATAGGCGGAAAGATCGTTTCCGAAGCGTATGATGCCCTTGATACGCAACATCTGGGTGACTTTCGGTTTTCACTTCGGCGTGGGGGCGATAAGGTTGGTTTAGGATCCCCGGATCATTTGGAAGATCATGAAAAAGCATCCTTATTGTCAGTAGGAATCAATTTAGACAATCAGCCAAGGGCAGGACGATTCCTTTTACATGACAGAAGCTCAATGGTTTTGCCATCTTTCATTGAAGGAATTGAAATTTTCCCTATTCAAACCGCTTTGGCACAATTTCCCGAAGTCCGGCGTGACTATTATTTCAAGGCAGTTGGCCAAAAACAAGATCGATACACCAAGGCTGTCGCGGATACCCAAACAGGCGGTTACTTTATCCGCGTTAGGAAGGGGGCCGGCACCGATATCCCGGTGGAGGCGGGTCTTTTCATGCCTGATGAAATGGGCGCCATGCGTGTTCACAACATTGTGGTGCTGGAAGAAGGCGCTCGGCTGCACTTGGTGACGGGGTGCACGGCTGGCAGGCATCTCAGGTCGGGCTTACATGTCGCCGTCAGCGAGCATTTTGTCGCGAAAGACGCTTCTTTTACCAACACGATGATCCATCGTTGGGGGCCTGAATTCATTGTCAGACCCCGAGGTGCAACTGTCGTGGCGAGCAACGGCACCTATGCGGAAAACTATTATTCGGTTCAACCGCCCAAGAGCATCGAGACGAACCCGGTCACCTATCTTAAGGGAAGAAACGCATCGGCCAGGTATACGGCAGGACTCATCTGTCTGCCCGGGACACACTGCGAGATCGGCAGTACCATCTATCTGGAAGGAGAGAGTTCAAGCGCCGAAATCGCCGCGCGGGCAGTAAACCATGGCGGCACCGTGATCCAGAAGGGGTTGCTTGTTGGCGCCGCCGAAGGGGTCAGAGCCCATGTAGATTGCTCCGGTTTAATGCTCAGCGATACGGGTGTCATAGAAGCGGTGCCCGGTCTTCGGGCCATGCATCCGGAAGCAAAGATGTCACACGAAGCAGCCATTGGTAAAATAGATACCGGTGCGGTCAATTACCTACGGGCCAAAGGGCTGACCGAGATGCAGGCTGTTTCCTTAATTGTCAGGGGGTTTCTGAATATCGATAGTGAAATTATAGGGCTGAACACCGAATTGGAACGGGCCATACGGGAAATGGCATCGATAACCAGTCACGACTGATTTACCGCCGATTTCACATGCCCAGTTCCCGGAAAGAGAAAGCCGTCTATTCTCGAAAACGATATTACAATTAACCAATAGTGAGGCTGCATGTGTATTGCAAATGCATATTTGATCCGGCATGGCACGCCAGAAATGATCATGGAAAACGTAGAAACAGTTCAGGCTATTGAAACGAATGTCTGGAACCTGTCCAGTCTTTTCGGTGAAGAGAAGCGCATTGTGGGCCGCTTGAAATGCTTGCAGTTGCTGGAGAATCAGCTTTTTTTTGAAGAATTGCCATAACAAGCCATGAAGGCGAACATCCTGGAAGATAGATCAAGCGATCACTGCAGTGATTTATCCGGGCTGTGACAAGGAGCTATGGAAATGAAAATCGCAGTGTGTGGCAAAGGTGGATGCGGCAAAAGTACTGTCGTCGCAGTCCTTGCTTATGAATTTCAGCGTCGGGACCAGCAGGTATTGGTGGTTGATTCGGATGAATCCAACTCAGGGTTGCACTGGATGTTGGGAATTGAAAACCCGCCGAAACCGCTGATTGATTTTGTGGGTGGGAAGCAAGAAATACAAAATAAAATGTTCACAGGATTCACTGCCGGATCAGGAGACGCAAGCCTATCTCTGTGGCGGCAAAATGAAATCGCCATGGACGATATTCCAGAGGCACACATTGAAGGGACGAATCGTTCCCGGCTGGTGGTAACCGGGAAGATTGGCCGGATTTTCGAAGGGTGTGCCTGTCCGATGGGTGTGGTGACGCGTGAGTTTCTTAAGAAATTGCGAATCGACGACAACGAAATGGCCATTGTGGATATGGAAGCCGGGATAGAACATTTCGGCCGGGGCATCGAATCCAGTTTGGATGCGGTGATCGTTGTTGTCGAGCCTTCTCTTGAATCATTATCGATAGCGGAAAAAACCAAGAAACTGACCGAATCCGGAGGCGCACGCTTTGCCGGGGCCGTTATCAACAAGATTCGGTCAGAAGCAAACCGGAAACGACTGATTCAGGAATTGACGCGCAGAAACATTATCGAGTTGGGTTGTCTGCAATATCATGAAGCACTTGTTGCCGATGGATTGTATGGATCACCCGTAAATTCGGAAGTAACCAAAATTGAGGCTGGCACCATTGTTGATCGTCTTCTGGATGTTATTCGAATCAACGCCCGGTCAGTTTAAAAGCAATTGGAGCTCCCACACAGAGCATGGGAGCGAGGCGCGAAATCACTGGTGCTTTTTATAGAGAAACGGATAAAAAAATGGACACAGCAGAAATAGATAAATTGAAGCAAAATCCCAGGAAAAACTTCATACAAGCAGTTCGCGAAAAAGATACTTTACGATGCCTGGTAAAGGCTGCAGAACTCCACGGCCATTTCTGCCCGGGAATTGCACTCGGCGTCATGGCATCCGTCTACGGCCTGTGGGAACTAGGCGTACAATCGATATATTTTGACGGCATCATGGAGGATCTCGTGGCGATTGTGGAGGTAAACGCCTGTTTTGCCGATGGCGTGCAGGCCGTGTCCGGATGTACCCTCGGAAATAATGCGCTCGTTTACCGGGATCTTGGACGCCTTGCCGTAACTTTCGCCAGAAGAGGAAAGGAAACAGGCGTACGCGTTCGAGTCGGGCACGATTTCGTTTCCTTGGTAGCACAAGCCGCCCCCTCGTTTTACTCGTTACTGGAAAAAGTGATTAAAAACAGGGAAGGCAGCAATGAGGATATGGACGCGTTCAGGGAGCAGGCCAAGACGGCTGCATTTTCGCTCGTGCAGGAATCCTTTGAAAAACTGTTGGTTGCGGAACCGGTTAAACCAATGCTTCCGGCAATGGCACCGGTAAAACCGAGCAGTGTCTGCCCTGCGTGTGGCGAGGAAATCATGGGAACTAAAATTGTGCGGGAAGGGCAGGATCAGGGACTCTGTTTCACCTGCGGCCATCATCCGTATTTTGAAGTGGAGGGTCGGGGAATCGTGAAAATCGATAACAATTGTACCCCAACTCGAGAAAGAGCGGTCGTTGAATGAATCCCGAACATAGAAACGATTGTCCGCAGGCGCATCATGGTAGAAAAGGGCGCAACGGCCGCGGTCCCAGCAGCGCATGGTTGCATGAACCCCAAGTGGTGCTAGGCCGTCTACCGCTAAGCGCCGGAGATGTGTTTGTCGATTTGGGTTGCGGTGCCGGTGATTACACAATCGAGGCGGCAAAAATCGTCGGCCCCGGTGGCAAAGTCTATGCGTTCGACAAATGGCAATATCTGATCGATGGCCTGGCGAAGATCGCAACCTCTCTGGGGCTCAGCAATATTGTGGCCTTGACCGCGGATATTACCTCCCCGTTGCCGATGCAGAATAGTAGTGTGGATGTCGTGTTTGTCTCCACGGTGCTTCATATTTTCGAACTAAAAAAAACGGGGCCGTCAATTTTTTCAGAGGTATCCAGAATACTCAAACCGGAAGGCTGTCTGGCTATTGTCGAGTGTAAAAAGGAGGAACAATCCTTTGGTCCGCCCAAGCACATGAGAAATACCCCTGATGAAGTCGAAGCGGTGGCGGTCTCCTGCGGTTTTAGAAAAATCGACTACACTGACCTGGGATACAATTACATGCTTCAGTTCGCCCCTTCGGAAAAAGAGTCGATGTCGGGGAGATAATTATCATGAAAGAAGGACCCGTTGAATATAAACATGCAAGCATAATGGACATCACCGCGACCATGGAGGACTATCTGAAAGTTATTTTTGATTTGAATAAAACCAAAAAAATCGTCCGCGTGAAGGACATCGCAAAAGTACTGGGCGTAAAGATGTCATCTGTGACCAGTATGCTCAAGAAACTAGCGAAGTACGAACTCGTGAGATACAGGAAATACGAATATGTGGAGTTGGAAGAAACGGGAATGTATTTTGCCCAAGAGGTGTGTAAGCGGCATATGATATTGGTACGATTCCTTTCGGACATCTTGACGGTTGATAAGAAAACAGCTGCAAAAGAGGCGTGTAAGATGGAACATTTACTTAGCCCAGAGACCCTTGGCAACCTGAATGATTTTACGAATTTTGTGGAATCCTGCCCTAACGATCGCGTAAGTTGGCCGGTTCGATTCAAAAAGTATCGTGAAAACGGATGCAGACTTGGTTTGTGCAAACAGCCAGGTACGAACGCAACAAACACATAGGCAGTGTTTTAATTTTCTATTCTGACAAGGGAATCCGAGAAATAAAATTAGTCAGGAGGTGTTGTATGAAATGCAATCGTTGCGGTGTTGAAATAGCACCCGGTGAAGAAAGAGAGCATTTAGATCAGATAATTTGTGAAGATTGTTATATGGATGCCCTATCACCGATGCGCACTTGCGATCCATGGGCGGTGCATAGTGCCAAATCATTCGAGAAGCATTCTGGCGGCAAGGAGGTATTGACACCGGTACAATCAAAGATTCTTAGTCTTCTAAAAGAGACTGGAGGGTTAGAGTCTTGTGCGTTACTGGAGGCGCTTGACGTCAAAATGACAAGTAAAGAACTTGAACGGGAAATTGCTGCTTTGCGACACATGGAAAAAATCGGGGGCGAGAGAAAGAAAGACCGTATCATCTGGCGGTTATATGAAGCGGTATCGAGTTAATCTGATGTCGTTGGATACCTGAGCCACTCGTTGGCCGCAGGCGGCTCTTGTTTGGGACATAAAAGCAGATATTTACACAAGATGACGCTAACCGCATGAATGGGCCGCCTTCCCTCTGCGTCTAGTACGCCTTTGCTCGAGACGCGATGTGGAATACCGTAAAATGGGATAATCGCCGTATCTCCATCTATCTGAATACCGAGGCGTTTGCCTGCGAGACTCAGATCGATCGCAGATACTTCAGTGAGGTAATTCTTATAAATTTCGTCGAAAACCGGTGCTTGTTTCATAACGCCTCCCCGTTACCACAATCTCCAAAGGACCTTTTCTCCCTGTTTTTCGCCTCGTACCTTTTCCATATGCCGAAGCGTGGCGAATTCGCGCTCCAGATCTTTGATTTGTAGGTCTGAACCCAATTCGACGAGCAACTGTGCAGGCTCCATGGCTCCCTTTTCTTCCAGAAGCTTCAACATCTGCGATTGAATCGGCGTCAGCGTGCGATTTTTCCCAGCGCTTTTTTCGAAATTCTTGGCACTGTGAACCGCCCATGGATCACAGGTTTTCAAAGGCGAAAGCGCGATCATGCAGCAATCCTCGCAAAGCGTTTTTCCAAGATGTTCATGCTCGTCTCCGGGCTTGATATCCTGCTTGCATCGATCACACTCCATTTTGACCTCCAGTGTTGGCGTTGTTCAGTTCGTCCATCAGGTATAAGGCGCAGTAGGCGGCCGTGGGGCCGCCACCGATCAGGATCGCCACGCCGGCGGCTTCCAGAATTTCTTCACGGCTGGCACCCAGTTGCAATGCTCCTTTGACCTGCTCCCTCATGCATGGCTCACAACGAAGCGCGGCAGTTACCGCAACCATCATGAGCTTTTTGGTTTTCGCATCCAGCACACCATTAGCTGTTGCGGCTGCCTGCAGACTGCGGAAAGCGCCCATTACATCGGGAAGCTCTTTATCCAGTGTTTCCAAGGCATTTTTCAATTCCGGTTTCATAGACAATCCCTCCAAAAAAAAAGACCATCAAGCCAATTGGCCGTGATGACCTTCGTGGTCAAGGGTTGGAATAACAAAACGGCGTCAACGTTATTAATGATGCATCAAAAGGAATTCAGCCTCTTCGATGACATCGAACCGGTGCTCCTGTAGGGCCTTGAATCGTATGGCCATGCCCGGTCCCAGTTCATGGATCTGCCCGCCAACGGACATTTTTATTCTGCCGGAGAGAACTAGGCAGACTTCGGCTGTGTTTTCATGATGCTCGGGTTCCGCGATCTTCCAGGCGCCACTTTTGGCCTGGACTCGAAAGATCTCGAAATCGGGAAACCAGATATGGGAAACCTCGATTCCCTTTTGTCGGAATGTTTTGACGGTGGGCTGCTCACAGTGGGCCACTTCTCCAAGCCGAATTAATTCGCTCGCTGTAAGATGGAAAACACGGCTAAGTGATTCGATGGTTTCCAATGTCGGGTTTCCGACGCCGCCCTCGATCTTCGTGACCGTCGCCCTTGTAATACCGGCCTTCGTGGCCAACTGTTCTGCGGTTAAACCCCGCTTCAGGCGTAGGGTGCGAATGACTGAAAAATCGAATCTTGTTGAATCTGCCACCAGTCCCTCCGTTTTTGGCTATTTTAATAGTCCTTTTGTAAACTTTAGTCAACACTGTGTTGAAGGGAGAATATTTTACGAAGTGGCGACGGGGTCGGTCATCTTAATGTAGCTCTTTATCTGATATTCATCTTACATACTTAAATTACATATAATTATTCCAATATCTAGAAATGCATTGTTTAAAAATAAAGCTTGACATCGCCACTGAAGTTGTCTAATCATGCCAATCAGATCCAAAATTGGATCCAAAATCGGAATCTAACAAAGGATCTATAACGCCACACCAAAAAAGGGAGGGAAAGATGAGACGAATCGCTTGGTTAACCTGTTTTGTTGTTGTTCTTGCAATGGCTTACGTTCCTTCGGTTATGGCAAAAGAATCCGCACCGCTTGACCTCGACACGAAAAACGCAGCTTTACTAATTTTGCACTATCAGAATGATATCGTGCATCCAAAAGGCAAAATCGCTTCCTCATATGCCCAAAGGATTTCCGATGCCGGGAATGTCACTCACACGAAAGCAGTTCTCAACGCATGTCGACAGAAAGGTGTTCCGGTGATCCACGTCAGATTCGCCCTTAGACCTGGAGCCCCGGAGGTTTCTCAAAAACCAGGTCCCTTATTCTCAGCATTCACAAAAGCTGGGGTCCTTGTAGATGGAACATGGGGCGCAGAAATTATCGATGAGTTGAAGCCAATTGATGGTGAGCCGGTCGTTTCACATGCATCCAAAAATGGATTTTGGGGGACCGACTTAGATATCATTTTGCATTCAATGGGCGTCACCGATGTTATGATGGCAGGCATTGCAACCGCACGTTATGTCGTTTTGGCTACAACGCTTGCAGCTAGTGACAGACAATATTATCCAATCGTTCTGCAAGACTGTTGCAATGACGCCTCTGACGAACTCCATGATTGGATTATCGATAACGTTTTAAGCTATATTGCGATAATTTCAGATTCAAAAGAAGTGGTTGAAAAAATAAACACATCAAAATAAACGGAAACAATTCCCTTGGAGACGAAGGGTTTAAAAGAAGATAAGAAACGGTCCATGAGAATGTTAGAACATAAGGCGAGAAACAGCAAAGAATCGGTTTTGGAGACGGACGTTGTCATCGTAGGGGCAGGAATCATCGGTATGAGCCTCGCACGTGAATTAGCACGTTATCACGTTAACGTCACCGTGATAGAAAAAGAAGCCGATGTCGCAATGGGAATCAGCAAAACCGCTGGCTCTCTAGTTTATATGGGTTTATTTCAAGCTTTATCGCTGGTGATAAAAGACCTTGGACAAGGCATGGATCTTGAGGAAGAAACCAAAACCGAACGTATGAAATTGCTCTGGGAAGGGTTCCAAGAGTTCGACACCATCGCTCATGACTTGGACATTTCCCATAAGCACGTTGGGGTTCTTTTAATCGCTCGAAATGAAGCCGAATTAAAGAAATTGAGAAAACTCGAGCAACTTGCGCAATATGTCCCCGGTGGTACGGTGCGCAAAGTCGAGCGATCAGAGCTTTTCGAGTTGGAACCCAACCTTACCCCAGACGCAATCGAAGGTTTACACGATTCAACTGGTACAATTTCCATGTTTGGGCCAGAGTATGTGATCGCAATTTACGAAAACGCTTGCGAGAACGGTGCACGTGTTCTTTTTAACACAGAATGTTTGAACATTGAGAAAGACAATGAGTACCATTTAGTACAAACTAGTTCGGCCAAAATACGAACTCGCTACATAGTTAATTGTGCTGGTAAGTACGTGGACAATATTGCGGACATGGCCAATGCCCGAACGGGATGGAACCTGCTGTTTTATCGCAGCCAGGCATTGCTGCTTGACAAGAAATTGGCTGGAACCATCAATCATATTGTTGGAATACCCCCGGACGCCGGCAAGATAGATTTTATTTACCCTATGGGAGAAGGAAATCTTCATGTTTATGGAGGATACTATGATCCCATAAAGGATAGAGAGTATACAGATACCACAGAAGAAAATTTTGATGATGCTATAAATCGAATGAAGCAGTTGATCCCTTGCCTGTCCGAAAGGGATATTATCACCTCTTATGTGGGCGTGCGGACGTTCAACGACAAGGAATTCGAAGAGAATTTGATTGAACATTCACCACACGATCCAACATTCATTAACGTATTAGTTAGGATGCCGGGGTTTACTCCATCTCCAAGAATTGCAGTTAAGGTCGCCGGAATGCTGGCCAATGCAGGCTTAGAACTGAAAGAAAAAGAAAAAATTATAACTACAAGACAAGCTATTCCGCGCTTTCGATTTCTTTCGGACTCTGAAAAAGAGAATCTAATTGCAAAGGATAAGCGTTACGGTCGAGTTGTTTGTAAATGTGAAACTGTCACTGAAGGTGAAATAGTGGAAGCGATCCGCCGAGGAGCGACAACCTTGCAAGGTGTTATGTTTAGGACTCGTTCGGGAATGGGTAGATGCCAGCGCAATTGGTGCGGACCAAAAATTTTAGAAATTTTAGCCCGCGAATCAGGAAAGCCGAAAGAATGCGTCACCTTCAAAGGTGAAGGGTGCAGCCTTTTGACCGGTTTAGTCTAATAAGGAGGAGTCATGAAAAAAGGAATGACCATTTGGATGTGTTTCATTTCAGCCATTGTCTTAATTTCATGGGTAGGCATGGTATCAATTGCACAGGCCAAGACTTTGAAATACTCGAGTCCGTATGGTGAAACCAATCCCATGACAAGTTCAATGCAGTGGTTTGGTAAGGAACTGGAAAAGCGTACCAACGGTGAATATAAGGCCAAGTTCTTTTTTTCAGGAACAATGGGAAAGGCTCCTGATATGCCGGAGATGTGTAAGAATAGAGCCGTAGACTTTATTTTCACTGGAATGGGCTACACGCCGCATATTTTCAAGCTAAATCGCGGATTTGAATTAATGTATATCACTGAAAATCCCCATGCCAATGGCGCTGCTCTCTGGGATTTATACCATAATTACAAGCCAATCCGGGACGAGTGGGAAAATAATGGTTTGATGATGGTGTTTCCGGCAGGTATCGATATTATGGCCTGTCAAGGGAGGAAAGCAACGCGTAGTGTAGACGATTTAAAGGGTCAAAAACTACGAAGCTACGCAGGTGTAGCCGAGATGATCAAGCTTTGGGACGGCAACCCAATAGCGCTATCTTATGCAGAAATATATGATGCTTTGAACAGGGGTGTTCTCGATGGGGCTTTTGGGATCCCTTCATTGAACGTGTATGCTTCACGCTTTTGGGAAGTTGCACCACACTTGTACAACACTGGTGCCGGAATTTATGCTTGTACCTACTTTGCCATGTCGAAAAAAACATACGATAGCTTTCCAGAGAATGTCAAAAAAGTTGTCGAGGATTTAAGAATTGAAGGAATGGCTCGGCACCGCGAATGGATGGCCCAAACAGAGAAAGAAGTATTCGAAAAGCTGAAGCAGGAAAAGACAATTCAAATTATCAACTGGAGCCCAGAGGAAAAGGCTAAAGGGAAGAAACTGGCCGTCCCTGGAATTTGGCAGGCTTGGCTTGACGAGATGGAAAAAGGGGGTTTGCCAGGGAAGGAATTCATAGAGAAATACCGCAACTTAGTTCAAAAGTACGAAAAGAAATATCCGTATCAGAATCCTTACGATTTTTAATGCGAATACAAACTGTCCACCTCGATGGCTTTTATTTCCGGAAGGGTGGACAGTAAGCCTATCCTTTGAAAAGGAAAGGTTAAGTGAATAATTTTCGGATATGGGTGAATGCTTTTAGGAAATGCAGTATTCGATTCTTGACTTGCTATCTGGACTGGACCTGAATCATGAAAATCATTTATTCCATAACAAAAAGCGTAATAGTGTCCTGCCTGGCGTTAATGGTGGTCCTCGTCGTCATTGACGTTGCTGGCAGAAGCATGACGGGTTCGGGACTTCCAGGGACTGTAGAAATTAACGAATATCTGCTTGTGGTCGTGGGTTTTATGGGGATTTTTCAAACCCACCACGAAAAAGGGCATGTGGACGTTAACCTCCTGTTTTCAAAATTTCCCCTAAAACTACAAGTTCTAATGGATAGATTTAATAATATTCTGATCATCCTATTTAGTATGCTTTTTATTTATGCGGGAGTTGAACGGCTTTGGGGCGCTTTTCAATCTGGAGAAACCAATTGGTTCGGCGCCTATGTTCTGCCAGTATGGTTTGTTAGGATCGTTGTTCCTATCGGCTTTTTTGCCACAGGCCTGCAAAGCTTGATCAATCTCTTATCACCTAATATCTCGAGCGATGAATTCGGTTCTTCTTGATAGTCAAATATTGGGTGATGCCAACATAACATACATATCTCAAACTATATTATCAGAGAAGAATAAAAGCCATGGGGCCGATTGAAATTAGTATAATAGGTATTTGCGGATTGCTCATCCTGCTGGCGATACGTGTCCCGATTGCTTTTGCTTTATGCATTGCGGGCATTGTAGGAATCATGGCACTGGACGGCTGGACTGTAGGAATATTTAGCCTGGGTAACTATCCATTTGCTTTTTTGAAGAGCTGGCTTCTTGTGGCGGTGCCTCTGTTTATTTTGATGGGATATTTGGCTTCTTCAGCCGGAGTAACCACGCATGCGTTTACCACCGCCTACCGTTGGCTGGGGGAATTGCCCGGCGGGCTGGCAATGGCAAGTATTGCCGCGTGCGCGGCCTTTGCGGCGACTTCGGGTTCCAGTGTCGCAACCGCCGGAATGCTCGGTGCAGTTGCTATTCCCGAAATGCAAAAATATGGTTATGACCGAAAACTGGCTTCGGCTTCAGTGGCAGCGGGGGGACTTCTCGGAATTCTAATCCCGCCTAGCATTGTGTTGGTGATATATGGATTCATAACAAGAACCTCTGTAGCGAAACTGCTGTTGGCTGGAATTCTGCCTGGTATTCTTACGGCACTGACATACTTTGTCGGTATTTATTTGATGGTGAAATACCGCCCTTCTATCGCTCCCAAAGCTATGAAATTCACGTGGACGGAACGCATAAGGTCCCTACCCAAAATGTGGGGTGTATTTGTGCTCTTCTTGGCGGTTGTCATCGGCATCTATGCTGGCATTTTTACACCTACCGAAGCCGCCGCAGTAGGTACGTTCATTGCTTTTTTGATGAGCTTGCTAAAAAACTTCCGTTCGCCGGTGAATATAATCAAGGCTTTCGCAGATACAGGAAGAACCACTGGGATGATCCTGGCCATTTGTGTAGGAGCATCTTTGTTCACACAGTTTATTACCCTATCAGGCCTTCCGGATTTGGTGGCCGAGAAAGTGGCCAGTATTCAGGTGGCCCCCATTTGGATTATGCTGACCATGTTGGCAATTTATTTGCCACTGGGGTTGTTCCTGGATACCATTTCGATGCTTCTCATAACGGTACCGATATTTTTTCCTATCGTTGTAAGTCTTGGTTATGATCCAATTGTCTTCGGAATACTGGTCGTAAAAATGGAGGAGATTTCCCTTATTACACCACCAGTGGGGCTGAATGTATACGTCATCAAAGGTGTAGCACCTGAAATTCCATTAAGCGATATTTTTATCGGGATTGTGCCGTTTCTGATTATGGAGTTTGTTGTAATGGCGATTTTGATTGCATTCCCAGAAGTGGTAATGTTTTTGCCTAATTCCATGATTGCTAACTAATCGAGTACTTCCTGGAACACTAAGGAGCAAAGTTTGACTGCATTAGAAAAACATGTTGATGTTGCGGTGATTGGGGGCGGCCCGGCTGGCATTTCAGCTTGCTTGGAGTTGGTTAAAGTCCCGGGAATTCGAATTGCCCTGTTTGAAAGTGAGGCCGAGTTGGGTGGAATGCCACGATGTTGCCACGTTTTTTTCGGCATGCGGGACATGAAACGATTATACAGCGGGCCACAATATGCTCGCAAGCTATCCCAATTGGTGAGAAAGACGCGAGTTGATATCCACACCAACGCAACTGCCTTGCAAATCATAGAAGGAAAAGAGAAATCAAGGCATTTAGTAAAAATCGCAACTCCAGAAGGGCTGATTACATGCAAATGCAAATATCTGCTTTTGGCAACTGGATGTTTCGAGAGCTCACGTGAATCTCGCAGAATTCCGGGGACAAGACCGGCGGGTATTTATACTACCGGCTCGTTGCAGCAGGTGGTTAATCTGCAAAAACTAAAACCTGGCCGAAAGGCTCTCATTCTTGGAAGCGAGAACGTCGCCTTTTCGGCTGCTCTCACCTTGCATCGTGCCGGAATAAAGATAGCTGGTCTGGTTAGCGAGGATTCCCGTTTGCAAACTTATCCCTTGGCTGCAAAGGCTATAAGTATCGCAATGGGCTTCAAAATATTTGATGACACTGATATAGAAAACATATTCGGCAAAAAACGTGTTGAAGGCGCAACATTAATCCGACGAAGCGACCGTCGATCTTTCGAGATTGATTGTGATACCGTAGTTTGCACGGGAAAATTCCGTCCTGATGCAGCTCTGATTTATCAAACCTCTATCGCTGAGGATCAGGATAGTAGAGGACCGCTGGTGGATATGAACTACATGACTAGCTCGCCGCGAATTTTTGCTGCCGGCAATGTACTGCGTGGGGCTGATATGCACGATATCTGTGCCCTGGAAGGCCGCCAGGTTGCGGTAAGAATTCTTGATCATCGGAGAGGAAACGAATTAAATGATACCAACCGTGTCACACTCAGTGTAAGTGCACCATTAAGATATGCAGTACCGCAGGTTATTTTTCTAAACAGGGCGCGAACTACCAGAACTTCCTGTTGGAGTCCAGGAGTATCAGTGCAGTCAGCCTTAACGCTCAAGCGTGTAACTATCGAGGCTTGGTCCGGAGACAGAAAGCTATATTCCAAGCGCTGTTCGCGGTTAATTGCAAACAGCCGGTTCCCGCTGCAAGTTGAAAGATTTGATTGGGAAAAGGCTGACCTTTCCAAACCAATAATGATTAAGGTTGTCGAAGATCAATTTTAAACAAGGACTAATTCATGGCAGCTAAAGACCGACACGAAAATGCTTACGATGCCATTAAGGAATTACTTTTCCGGAGGGTGATCAATCCAGGCCAAAAATTGCCTTATAAGGATTTGTGCCAGTTGATCGGCCTAAGTAAGACCCCTATCATTAATGCCTTAAACCGTTTGGTGTATGAGGGATTTGTTTCTTACGAGCCAAACAAAGGGTATCGTATTACTCCTATCGATGAAAAATCGATTTCCCATCTCTTCGAAATCCGGCTTGAACTCGAATGTTTAAACGTACGCAATGCGGTCAAGAATTTTACCCCTGAAGGATATGCCAAGTTACAGGAAAGATATAATCAACTACAAGGCTATACTCCTGAATTTACAGATAGAAAAAAATTGAGTTTTGATATGGAGGTCCACCTCGAAATTGCTCGTATGGGTGGAAATCCCTACTCTTTGACGTTCCTTAAGACCGTTCTGGAGCATATCTTTTTCATGTATCAACTGGAAAGGGGTGTGGAGAGAAGGAAGGAGAAAATCGAGTACGAACATAGCAAGGTGGTAGAAAACATAGGAAAGCAAGACATCGTAGCTGCCGAAAAACATATGCGCAAGCATATCGAGGCATTGCACAGGCTGATGCTTGATTATCTTAAGGAATTGAAACAGAACGAAGAAAATTTTTGGGTGTGAAGACCTTTAATAAAGGATTTGAAATAATTTTACATTCTAACTGAAAATAAATGTGAAGATACTTACTATTTAGGTGAATATGGAGGTTTAAAGTGAGCAAGGAATTGAGTACTGATCAAGTTGCTTATGCAAAGGGACTCATCGAAAAGTCTCAGTCGGCAATGGAAAAGATTGCAGATTATACACAGGAAAAGGTCGACAGGTTGTGCCAGGCTGTTGGTTGGGCAATCTCAAATGAGATCACATTTACACGTTTGGCGCAAATGGGGGTTACGGAAAGCGGCATTGGGGATTTTGAAGGCCGTCCAAATAAACGTTTCAAGGTTCATGGGGTATTGAGGGATTGTCTACGACAGAAAAGTGTCGGAGTTATTGAGGAAATCCCGGAGAAAGGTCTTGTAAAATATGCCAAACCAGCTGGAGTGGTTGTGTCCTTGGTTCCTACAACCAATCCGGCTATGACGCCGGCGACGACTGCCGTTTTTGCCGTAAAGGCCAAGGATGGCGTCATTTTTTGCCCACACCCACGAGCAAAGAAAACTATACGACAAACAGTACAAGTCTTGCGCGACGCGCTGGAAAAACAAGGAGCACCCCCTGATTTGTTCCAGTGTGTCGAACAACCAAGTTTTGCTCTTACCCATGAATTGATGGCACGTTGTGATTTGGTTATGGCTACTGGTGGACCTGCGATGGTAAAGGCAGCCTATAGCTCTGGGACTCCAGCTTTTGGGGTCGGTGCCGGGAATGCAACAATAATTATTGATGAAACTGCAGACATCGAGACTGCAGCCAATTATGTAAAAACCAGCAAAATGAACGATAACGGATCTGGCTGTTCGGCCGATGGGAATGTACTGGTTGCTGACCAAATTTACGACAAATTTTTAATAGCATTACAAAATGAGGGTGGTTACCTCGCAACTGACTCAGATAAGGCAAAGCTGCTAGAGACCATGTGGGATTCGCAAGGACACAGAACGATCGATACTGTCGCCTGCCCGGCAAGACAGATTGCAGAGCGGGCCGGATTTGATTTGCCGTCAGATAAACAATTCATAGCCGTCAAGCAGAAAGAGGTTGGACCGCAGCATCGTTTTTGCGGCGAGAAACTATCTCCGGTTCTTGCAATCTACAAATTTTCAAATTTCCAAAAGGCTCTCGAAATGATGCAAGGCATTTTCCGTGTAGGAGGTCGCGGGCATTCTTGTAGTATCTACTCGCACGATGATGAACATATACATTTGTTGGCTTCCTCGGCCCCCGTAAGCAGAATCATGGTTCGACAGCCAACCTCCTTGGCGAATTCAGGATCGTTCACCAACGGAATGCCGATGACCGCCAGCTTAGGATGTGGTATATTGGGAAATAATATTACTAATGAAAATATACATTTAAAGCATTATTTGAATGTAACCTGGGTGAGCCGACCGATACCTGAAGATCGTCCTGCAGAGAAAGAGCTTTTTGGAGATTTTTATCAAACCGAGGTTTTTTAAGTGATTAAAGGGCTAGACCATATTAACATCGTTGTCAGTGACTTGGAGCGTTCCCAAAAGTTTTTTGAATGCTTCGGGATGGTTGTAATTGATTCTTCTGAACTGTCTGGCTCATGGATCTCTTCGATAGTAAGACTTCCGGAGGTTTCTGCACGGTATGTACGTTTGGGATTGCCTGGAACGGAAACAAAAATCGAATTGATCTCATACGATTATCCTCCCTCTGGAAAAAGTAATGAGGTTAGCCAGGCCAATCGAATCGGGTATCGACATCTGGCTTTTGAGGTTATTGATATTGAAAAAATCGTCTATAATTTCAAGGAACAAGGTATAGAATTTCTTAGCGAAATTTTTGTATACGAAAAGCTTGGAAAGAAACTTGTATATTTCTATGGACCAGATGGCATACTGCTGGAGCTATGCGAATATGTAAAAGCTAAGTAATGAGCCCTCTTGCAGGATTGTAAGACATCAAGTTGCGTTGATTGCTAAGCAGGATTTTTAATATATTTTAGCTACCGCCATTTGGAGCATTTTCCTGAGAAAAGCAAGTTTGGACCTCACAGGCATAATCCTCTTATTTTAGAGATGCGAACTGTACTAGTTTAGGCAATTATTAAGGATCTCAAGATGTCTATAGATCGAACAGTCACTATACGTGAAGTCGGGTTGAGAGACGGCCTGCAATCTGAGACGGTTTTCGTTCCAACCGTTAAAAAACTTGAGCTGGTCAAGGATCTCTCACGGGCAGGAATTAAAATCCTTGAAACAACGTCCTTTGTTAATCCAAAGGCGATACCGCAGCTGGCAGACGCTGCTGAATTGATGGCTCAGGTGGATCGTGAGGGAATTAAGCACGAAATCATGGTGCCCAACCTTAAAGGTGCCCAACGGGCTCTTGAGGCTGGTGCTGACCGGTTGGTCGTCTTCATTTCCGCTACGGATGCCCATAACCAGGCTAACGTGAAACGTAGCGTCAAAGCCTCTCTAACAGATTTGGAGGGTATTTTTAACCTTGCTCGGGAAGGGAATGTTCCTGTCACTGGAGTTATCGCGGTGGCATTCGGCTGTCCCTATCAAGGCCGGGTTCCAGTCGTGGATGTACTTTCCATTACTGAAAATTTTATCAGTCGTGGGGCCGATCGCATCAGCCTTGCTGATACAACTGGGATGGCAAACCCATACCAGATTCGTTCTATGGTGAAGGAAATGCAAAACAAATTGTCCACTGATTCCTTGTGCTTGCATCTACACAATAACCGCGGTATTGCCATCGCTAATCTTTATGCTGGATATTTGGCAGGCGTTCGAATGTTCGATGCTTCAATCGGGGGCATTGGTGGGTGCCCGAACGTTCCTCAGGCGGCCGGAAATTTAGCTACAGAAGACGTAGCATTTATGTTTGAAGCCATGGGCATTGAGACTGGTCTGAACCTAATCAAATTAATCCGGTGCGCCCATGAGATGGAGAAGCTATTACAACATCCTTTACCCGGCCAAGTGATGAAAAGTGGCCCGGTAGATCCCCAGTGCGATCGTGAGAATTGCAGCATTAGATCATGAGTCTAATTAATTGCGGGACAAGCCATCCAGGCACCTCCTCCTTCCCGCCATGGACCGAGATAGTCTTAACGTTCAACAGATTGTCTCGGTCCTTTTAAATTTTGAACTGAGTCTACCGATATTTAAGATCTTATACTATCAGCTGATTCAGGATAGATGACAAAAACTCAATCTATTCGGTCCAATTCTTTTGCCAAGTTGTTTTCCGCGCCTTGAAAAAAGGATCTTACGACGTCGAGTTGCAGATATGAAAAGGAGAGATGGTGGATTGGTCAGACAGAGTGGAGCCAAAATTATTGGCCACCCTGCCTGACATTAGAGTAGGAAACTACGGTAGATTTTTACTCGGCTTGAATGTCACAACGCTGCGCCCTTTGATTTTAATCGCTTCGCCGGTCTGTGGATTGCGACCCATCCGGGTTTTCCGATAAACGTTTTTAAACGTCCCGAATCCAACCAAAGTGACCTTGCTGTTCCTTTTCTTGAGTCCTTGCTTGATGCCACCCAGTGCAGAATCAAAAGCCACTTTGGCTGTGGCTTTGGGGATGTCGGCATCCTTGGCGATTTTTTCGATGAGTTCGGCTTTGGTCATGTTGTCTCCTCGGTTGGGGTTGATGGTTATCGGATCGCCTCTTGTTCGAGGCATGAAAGGCAACAGACGACACGGGGCTTTTAGAATTCAACGGTCGACCCGTTCCTTCAATTCCTTGCCCGCTTTGAAGAACGGCAGCTTTTTCGGCTGGATCTTGACGTTCTCTCCGGTTTTGGGATTCCGGCCAATGTAGGATTTATAGTCCTTCACGAAAAACGAACAGAATCCTCGGATTTCAACCCGTTCCCCCTTTGCCAGTGCATCGGTCATTTCATTGAATAAAGTTTCCACGACGGCAGTTGCTTTGGCTTTGGTTATATCGGCAGTGTCTTGCAGGTTTTGAATCAACTCGATCTTGTTCATGGGGATGAGGGGCTCCTTGTTATCTACAGGCCTAGTAAATGGCTTTTGGCAATTTTGGACAAAATAGACCGAAAAGGAAAACGATGTCAAGAAATCTGTTTGATTTCAAAAGGATGGGTGTATGGCCAAAACGAAGGAACACATTTCAGATATACTTCTCAATAGTTCGTGACCACCAATTCCCGCCCCTTGATCTGCTTTCCTTTCGAAACCGTGTACTTCAGGCTGATCGGCCGGACCTTGAATTCACCGAACACCTCCCGGATATCCGGATGGTCGTTGATACTCAAAATGAACTTGCTTTTGATCCCGGCCAGCACCTCGGCCATTCGTTGAAAATCCGCCAGATCGAGGTTATGGGCGTAAAACGGCTTTTTGTAATAGGGCGGATCGCAATAGAACAGCGTCCCGGGCTTGTCATAACGCCGGATGAAATCCTCCCAGGGCAGATGCTCGATGGTGACCCCCACCAAACGCAGGTGCACCGCGGACAACTCCTCCTCTAACCGCAACAGGTTGATCCGGGGAGCGTGCATCGGTGCCGTGCCGTATACCCTTCCTTTGACCCTGCCCCCGAAACACAGCCGCTGCAGGTAATAGTACCGCGCCGCCCGCTGGATGTCGGTGAGACCACCGGCGGTCTGCTGGCGCATAAAATCCTCGAACTGCTCCCGTGAAGACAGCAGCCACTTGAACTGGCGCAAGAATTCCTCGAGATGATTCTGCAGCACCCGGTAAAACACCACCAGGTCCGAGTCCAGATCGTTGATCACTTCAAATTTGGAAGTCGGTTTTCGGAAAAATACCCAGGCAGCGCCGGCGAATACCTCGCAGTAGGCTTTATGAGGGGGGATCATGTCGATGATGGTGGAAGACAGTTTGGACTTTCCGCCGATATAGGCAAGTGGGCTGTTCACGGACGCCTCCTTGTGCGTAAAACGCCATCTGTGATAATAGCCCTGTTGCTATTTCCCGTAGCAGGGCCGTCTGATATCAGATGTCTGGTTGTGCTCCGTGCAGCCATTCGCCCCGGGGATGTTCGCTGCATCCACCGGGGCGGCCCTTAGTTTTTCTTTTTTTCTCCCGAATTGCTCATTGCTCCGGCCGTAATTTGCTCAGAACCGCGTTTAAATCGGCCCAGGATCGTTTAACGCCTTCGAGAACGACCCGATACCCGTCCCAAAGAGAGATCGTCCGAATCTGGGCCTCTCAGGCCGAATTCACGATAGACCGGATCCAGGTGACCGTCAAACCATACTTGTGGGCCAGCTCGCGATGGTTGCGACCGGTAAACTCCTTGCGGATGGCCCGGTCTCGTGCCGCTCTTAGTACCTTCTCCGGCTTGGGGATATACAGCCCCTCGCCACCGCGGGCTTCGATCAGCTTCACGGTGACCTCGAAACCGATGGTCTCGGCCAGTTCCTGGAAATCGGCCGGCAAATCCTCGAACTCGATATGGTTCATGTCCAGCATGGGTGTGCCTTTCATTACCGCTTAATCCCCAGAATCTTTCTCTTGATCTCCTCGGCGGCATCGTCACTGAGACCTTTTTGCTTGACCGACGAACCGGCCACCTTTGCCGCCGCCTCCAATGCCTGGCGCCGGATCTGTTCGTCGCGCCTGACATTCTCACTGGCTGCTTTTTCCAGCTTCTCGATGGCTACGGCCAGATCCCGGAGCATTTTGGGCTCCACCGGATCGTCCTGGTCGGCCATGGCCAGGGTGGCGTCGAAGGCCAGGTTACGCACCATCTCGTTGAGCAGCTTGCCCACTTCCCCCTGGGGCTCGGCCCCCAGCTTGCCGATCCACATGCGGGCGACCTCCCGGCTCTGTTTCAGGCGGGCGCCGATTTTGTCCATGCGCAGCTTGTATCTGTTGACTGCGCTGTAGCTCAGCCGCTGTGGGTGACCATCCTCTTCGAGGATGGCATTGATCTTTTCTCTAACCGCCACCTGGGTGAGGCGCGGATCCCGGAGCATGGCCATCAACTGATCCCTTATGGACTCGGGCAGCCGGTCGATGCTCGATTGCTGGTCTTTGGGCATGGCTATCCTTTCGGACGGGGACGCTTGACCCCGTCGATCCATGCCCGGCCGCTGGCTACCTCGATCCCCCGGCCGGTCAGATTGGCCACCAACACCCCGGACACGTCCTCAATGACCACCAGACCCTGCTCCTCGAGCCAGCGCATCTCAGTGCGCACCCGGTCCCGGGTCACCATGTGGCCGTACAATTCCAGGACCGACTGCAGCATGGACTCGTTGAGGGAATACCCGTCGTCGGCGATGCTGCGCAGCATCGCCAGCCGCATGTCACTGGTTTTCAGATCCTTGAAGTTCATGAGGTCTTGCCACCCTGTTTGATGAGAAATTCGTTGATCAGGTCCACCGCCCGGTTGATACCGGATAACCTGCCGTTGAGTTCGCTCAAGGTCCCGTGCAAAAGATCGATGCGCCCGGACAACTCCTTGATGTCCCGATGCGTGGGCAGATGTTCGATCTTCAGTTCCTGGGCCTGGTCGGAACGCTCCAGTGCGGCGATGGCCTTTGCCTGCCGGTCCATGCCGGTATCGATGCCGGTATGGCGTTTGTCACAGCGTTCCCGGATCTGTTCCCGGTGATCGGACAAGGCCAGGAAGATACCGGCCTCGATCTTTTCGAAGCGCTTGTCCAAAGCCTTTTTCCGGGTCATGAAATAGACGTACACTCCGATCAGGATGGTACCGACGGACTGGGCTACGTCGAACCAGAATTTCCAGGCGGCATAATCCATGGTCGACATCGGCTATTGCTCCGTCAGGCGAACTTCCTGCCGGATCGCATTGACCAGCAGCATGGCGGATTTTGTCGGATCGGCGGCAATGGTTTTGGCCACGGCCTTGATGGAAACATCCGGATCCGCCCCGGCCACCTCCCGCATGATGGTTTCAACCAGAGCTTTCTCATCGGCCACCACCGGTGCCACGGCTTTGACCCGCAGCAGCATTCTTTTCAGGGTTCGATTCACGGCATCTTCTCCCGGCAAAAAAAAGGCCCGGCCTTCCGAAAAGGATCGGAAGACCGGGCCGGATACACAAGACAAGCCCTTGTCAAATCAGGCGGGGCCGGAAACGCGGACAAGCCCCTTATGTTGCTTAATTTCTATAAAAACAGGCTGGTTTTGTCAACCGGTTTTTACTTCCAAAAAAAGCTGTCGATCGCACAGTAATGCCTGTAGCTACAAACTCTTAGATAGCCAGTTGAAATATTAATATGGATAGAACTTGAGGGTAGGTATTGGTATATGTACCGGGGCCTTGAATGAATTAGGACGAACGAAATGTGGATATATGTAATCGGGACTGATTGGTAATTCGTTTGAGATTTCTTTACCTGCTCACTTTACATGGGGTTGTCTTTAGCGAGAACAAACATGCAATCTGAACATGGCCACATTTGCCGAGTCGAATCGAAAGATATGGTAGTAGCCAGATACAACGTCTTATATGTCGGAGGTGATTTTCATATCAGGATACAATTCTTTTATACATTTTGGGCAGAGGCTATGGCTAAATTGGGCATCGGATCTGTCCTCAATATATTTCTCGATTTTTTGCCAGTAGCCCTTATCATCCCGAATGTTTTTGCAGTTCGCACAAATTGGAATAAAGCCCCGTAGTGTTTTTATTTCTGACATTGCATTTTGCAGTTCCTTGATAATTTTCTCACGTTCTATTTCGAGCCTTTTTTGTTCAGTGATGTCGATAAGAAATAGGTTTATCCCTATAATCTCGCCATCTTCATTTAAGGTTGGATTGTAATGGTCCAAATAATATCTGCGCGAAACAGATTCGTCTCCGTATTCTTCCAAAAGCACGAATGATTCGCCTGACAAGGTACGGTCAAAATTGTTTTTGGCTTTCACGCGGTCCTCTGGGTTATTGATGTATTCGAGCATACTGTTGCCTATGGCGATATCCACCCCCCAGATTCGCTTCATGGTTTGATAGTGAATCCTATTGAAGGCTAAGTATCGATACTGACGATCAAGAGCAAAGATGACCACATCCTTGGAGCTTTCCAAAATACCATTCAAAAGGGCGTATGATTTTTTTAAGGATTGAAGAAGGTTGCCATCGGATATAGACCTTTTTTTCTCGCTCATAGGCATCTTTCAACACATTCAAATCATTCAAAATAATTTTGGGCAGATACCCGCTTTGTTTCCGGTATCGGTCGTTTCTTTATAAACTAAAGGATATAAAGTAGGAAAAACGGGCAAAATGGCAATGAGTCAGTTATGAAGAGCAATTTTACGTTTGGCAACTATATAGGGTGCGGCCCCAGAAAGGAGTGGCTGGATCTGGTGATTAAATGGATACCTGCCGTTTCAGGGCACCCCGAAAACGTTTATCCGCGTCTATCTGACATAAATGTCACTTTGTGGTAATAGCCATACCAAATCCAGATATGGGGCGAATTTAATTGTAGGTATTGGTACCTGTCGTTTTAGCCTTGTCGGATTATTTCAGGATTGGAATGGTTTCAAACAGTGTTGATAGAAAAAAGGCGCAAACGGGATATATGCTTTTTAGACCGCTTGCGCCTATTAATATATGAATCCCAGCTATATTAGAATTCTATGGCCAGTTGCGCGATGAAAGCATCTTCTTCGTCATTGTTTTCATATTCGCTGTGGGAGTATTCAACGGCCAGGTTTGTATACTTGAAGATCTCCAGGCCGAAGGTGCCCAAGTAGCGGGTCTCGGGAAGGCGATTTTGGGCATTATCCGTTCCCTGCAAGGCAACTGCGGCCGCGGCCTCTCTTTCCCCGATGGCGAAGGCGTACCCCACCTCCAAGTTCCAGGCGGAGATTTCGCCTTCATTGATCCGGGCATCGGTCCCGTCGATCCACTTGATATCATCCAGGGCAGTGATGTATTCACCGATAAACGTTATCGGACCGACACCGACGATGGCATAGGTCCCAACACCGGCGGCATACTCGTCGAGCGTCAATCCTTCCTCATCGATCACATCCCCCCAGTTGTCCGCATCCACCAGATTGTTGATGTAGCTGATCCCGGTATAGATGGTGAAGGTGTCGGTTTCCATGGTGTAGCCGGCATTGGCCCCGAAGTTGTCGATGTGATTGTCGTCTTCGCCGGCCTCGTCCACGTCGCCGTTGAAGATAAAGGCCGAACCATAGAATCCGCCGGTTTCCATGCCCACCTGGATGGCGGATTCACGGGTTTCGGCAATTGTCTGCGTCAGCGGATCGGAGATCATGTGGGTTTCAAAGTTGCCGAAGGGGACATACATCTTCCCGGCCGTCAGATAGGCGGGAACCACGTCTTCACCGCTGAAGGTAATGGTGGCTTCATCTACAAATACATCTTCGTCGTCTTCGTATTTAAACAAGACATGTCCGAAAACATGTTTGACGACCTTGGCATTGATGCCCAGTTCCACGGAGGATACGGCAATGTCGCTTTCGTCGGTGCTGTCGCCAACTGCAGGGTCCGTGCTGACATAGCCGGCTTCCAACTCGATAAGGCCGCTCAGGGCGATGCGTTCACTCCACTTGTCCGGCAGAATCCCGCCTTCTTTGCCCATTTTCTTTTCCAGTTGTTCAACCCGCATGGACAATTCCTCGTTGGACAGTGTTTCTGCATAAATAGTAGATGTACAAAAAACCATGCCCATAACCAGAACTGCGAATACTAAAACTCCTTTTTTCATCCATCTTCTCCTTTTGAAAATAAATATTAACGACAGTATTAAAAACAATTTTAAAAAATTGTCACCGAGCTGGAGGTAAAGGCAACTCGTTCTATGTGTGTAAAATTTTAGCCTTAGAAATGCCCTAAAGGGCCGCCCACATGGTCTACCCAGATATCAACGAATTCAGCGAATTCAGCGGTTCCCTTGAGAATGGGGACACATTTGATGCCTGCCTGTGTGAAGATGGATTGCCAGGAGTCTTCTTCGTCGCCGGCCATGTCATTCTTGGCATGGTCACCGGCCACGGACATGAAAGGGACCAGGTAGGCCTTTTTGATCTTTTTCTTGAGCATCATGCTTTTAATCAACTCGACATCCGGGTATCCTTCGACGGTCCCGACGAAAATATTGGAATCCTTGAGTTGCAGTTGAAACATCAAAGCGGCGTAAAAGGCATTGGAAGGGTGGTGGGTGCCATGCCCCATGAGCACCACGGCCTCGTTCTTTTCCCGTTTTTTCGGAAGGGTCGCCAAAATGGCATCCACGGTACGCTCCATGTCTTTTTGGGTGGCCATTAGGGGGTAACCCAAAATTACCTTCTGGAATCCGTCCATGCTCTTGAAAGCGCCTACTGTTTTTCGCAAGTCATGGTACTCCGCACCGCCGATAGTATGCAGGGATTGGACGGCAACATGGGTAAACTTCTCGTCCAGCATTTTGGCAAGAGCAACTTCAGGTGAGTCCAGTTGCTTTCCCTGTTTGGCGAGTTTCTCACGGATGATATGAGAGGTGTAGGCCCAGCGCACGGGAATGCTTGGGTAGGCGGCCTTAACCTTTTTGTCTATATTTTCGAAGGAAACCTGCGCCGACGCTTCGCTGGATCCAAAAGCGACTAATAAAATACCGACCTTTTTTGGGTCCTTGTGTCCATGTCCGCTGGACGCCAAGGCAATACCAGCTGTTAGAAAAACACTCATAACCAAAACCATCCAACTCCACTTTTTCATGATTTACGCCTCCATTAAGATAATTGTGTGTGATGCCCCATGGCATAAAAAAACCCTTCATGCAGAAAGTAGCATGAAGGGTTGCACCCAGTTTTCTTGGCCCAATCAAATATGTTACCGTCCCCTTCCATCGGGGGAATTACGGCTTTCCTAAAGGCAGGTCTTCTGGCTTTCGGATCGTCCTACTTTCCGCGCCTTCCCATTTCGTTCACCATCGAAACAGTGGCATTACGGATTTCGTCCCCGATTACAGCGGCGGGACCGCTCCCGATTCAAACGGGATTCCCTATTAAGCCCCTGATGGGCACCTTACGAGAATAAGTTCATATCCAATTGAATTGTCCTTGTCAATTGTTTGTCTTTTTTATTAAGGATTGCGCCCCTGTGTGAGGGCCTTTATCGTGTTTGTTGTAAACCCTGAAGAATGGTTTTTCATGCCTTATAAGACGATAATCATTTGAAATCATAGAAGACACTTGGCCAGTCTTCGAATTTCCAAAAAAATGGGTGATGCCAGTCCTTGCATGAAGATGATATTGATAGATAATCGAAATTTCATCAGGTTGTAACGCGGATGCTTCTTCGGGAGTTAATTCGAATAAAGGTACTTTTACTCCAAATCATATTAAAGATTAATTGAGATAATCCCACGTATTGCCTAACTTGAGATAGGTAAATGGATACCTGCCTATCACGCCCGTCTCGAAAATGTGCTATTACCAACAGCTACTTGGTGGTATCGTGAGTACGAGCACCCCAGGGATAGGTACCCATAAAGTAAGGGTTTCCAGTCCTAATACTGATTCCAGTTACCAATTTCCTGGTTAAACCTTTTAATCACAGCGCCGCCAGATCCAATGCCACAGGCACCCACCGGTCATCGGCCGACGCCCGCTCATAAACCCGCAGATAGGTTTTGGAACCCACCACCTGCATGCTATCACTGATCGCCTCCATGGCCTTGAGCCAGTTGGAATCATCGATGGCCAGGCGGCGTAAACCAATGATCCGTCCGGTATTGAGCTTGCCCTCTTTGTCCACCTGGAAGGCGTCCATGACAATGGTCTTGATTTCGTCCCGGCTGCCCTCGGCCCAGGCGGTGATGCACTCGTCAATGAGGGCCTTGGCCGCCTTGAGACGCTCGTCAAAGGTCAGGTGCTCGTTGATGGCAATCTGGACCTTGAGCCGGCCGTCGAAAGAGACCAGACTGGTATTGCCTTTGCGGCCGCCTAAAACGACATCGTACTTTTCGGCAGACAGATCCACGAACGCCTGTACATCGCCCATGGCCCGGGCCTTGAACTCCACCATGGCCTTCTGAAGATTCTTGGCCGCATCGACAATCTCGTTCACCAGATCATGGCGCTCCCGGTCGATCTCCGGGATCATGGTTTTGGGTACCAGACGCCCGCGGGCGTCCATCATGAAATCGTCCATCTTCAATGTTTCGGACATGACTGTCCTCCTTGTGAAAGACGCTGCCTGCGCCGTTGTCTGTCGATCCAGTTCTGGCGGGAGAGCACCGACACGGCCACATTCCGGCAGGTGTCGACACTGATCACCAGATCCCAATCCGGATGCCAGTACAACGCCAGACGCTTGTAGGGCCGGCCATCCTCGAGCTGGAACACCCGGCAATCCTGCAACGGAACGCTCTCCTCGATGATGGCCTGTACCGTCGGCTCGAGCGGTTCCCCTCCAACCCGGATGCGCCAGTTATCGCAAAAATGCTTCGATAACTGCATTACCGTCCAGCCTCGGCCCGCTTGCGTTTCTGATGATAACTCAACGCCGCCACCAGCTTGTGCAGCTGTTTGGCGTCCAGCCAGCGGTAAGTAGGAATGCCGAACATGTTACGGGCCATGCCGTTGACATACTTTTCGGTCAAGCCCAGCTCATTGCAGATGGCCGATATCTTGGCGATCAGCCGGGTCTTGCTTCCGGCCGGGCGATAAAACTTCGTATCCGGAACAAACCCCAGACGCTTAAAATGATCGAGCACGGCAACGAAAGTGCGGTCATTGAGATCACGGCTGCTCTGGGCGCCGTTACCATAAGTACCCAGGATATCCAGGTACTCGGCATCGGTCAGACCCAGCCGGGATTTGGCAACATGAATGAGGGCTTTTTTGCCCTTGCTGATGGTCATGGGTATTACTCCTCCTCGATAGCGGCAACGGCAGCGACAGCCCTGTCCAAACTCTCCCGAACCGACGAAAGCGCCTCTTCGGCCAGGGCCTTGGCTTCGCGCAGCCTTTTCAACTTCTCGGCGTTGGCTTCGTTTCTGAGCAGGTTGGGACCCGGATCGTGGATCATCATGAATTTGGCCGGCGCAAGACCCGGCCTTTCGATCCGGCGCAAGACTCCGCGCTTAACCAAAACTCGCAGGTATTCCCGGGCGGTGGACTTAGTGACACGACAATTGGCTACCAGATCGTTGATCGTTACACTGCCGCTCCGGTTGGCCCGGATCAGCTTGAACATGCAACGGGTCTTATCAGCCGGCCGCACCTCGTACTCCCGGTCCCGATAAGAAAGCAGCCCCGGTTTAATACGCACCACTTCACCGCGCTTCAAAAAGTCCAGCATGGCTTTGTAGAGCCGTCTTCTCTCACCACCGGAAACCATGTCCAACCGCAGGGCGATGTCGTCATAGGTAAACGTCTCCCTGTCTTTTAGATCGATGCGCATGATGTCCCGGATCTGCTGGGCGAATGTCTTTGCCATGGCAACCTCTTATCTTTTGGCCCACCTGATGGCGGAGTCGACCGCGCTCTTGGCAATCTCCGGGGTGACCTCCCCGGTGTTTTTGGCATTGGCATACTGAACCGAATACAGCAGCGCCCGTTTGACCAAACGGAAATTGCCGTCCGTAGTCCTTTTGGTTCGGGTGCGGTGCAAGATGGCAGCAATGTCCGCACCCATGCGGATACCGGCGGCCTCCCGGGCATAGATGATCACGTCGCTGGGCTTCATGGGGGTGAACATCACCGGCCGGAACGTGCGCGTCCAGACCCGCTCGTTTCTCTGCATGAACGGGATCAGCTTGCTCTCGCCGATCAGAATGATCGGGCACATGGTCATGCGGGTGATGTCCCGCATCAGCTCCAAATGCATGTTTTTGAGCCGGTCGACCTCATCGATGAAGATGACAGTTTCGGGATTGTCATAAAGATGATCGACGATATCGCGAAAGCAGGGGCCTTTTCTGTGGGCGATATCCTCCATGCCCAGCTCGCGGCATAAGTCTCTCAAGAACTCCAGCTCGGAGGAATACCAGATGGCCGTGGACTCCAGGTAAACCGTATGCTTGTGATTGGCGTGGTACCATTTAACGCTTTCGGACTTGCCCAGCCCGGCGCCGCCGCAGATCACACCGAATCGGCCCTCGCCGAGATCCATGCGGATATCGTCCATCATTAGAACGACATTACGAACGTTCTGGGTCTGAATGAATTGCGATCGGGACATATTCAATGCAGCCATGGGGACTCCTTTCAGTTCCGATTCATCAAGAGCGCCTGCTTGCGCTGCCTCATCTCATGGATGGCTTCCTGCAGCTTGCCGATGGCGATCTGACGGATCTGGTCGGAAGTGGCCACCCGGGCGCCCTCGGGGCCGATGATCACCTCGGCCGGCAAGAGACTGCCGGTGATGTGATGGATGGCGAACAGGTAGTAGGCCGGGATTGGGTACTGGCGCGGCTTGCTCAGGTAGTGATTGAACATGTGCAAACTGAGCGGTTTGCGGCAGAGCGAAGGATCCGCGTCGGCACCATCGACGCTGCGACTAAAATAGTCGTTGATGGCATCCACCACCTGGTCGCGGCTCAGGTCGGTTTTGCGGATGGCCTGTTTGATGGCGAGGGCAACAGCCTCGCAGGCCTCGAACTCGTTTTTTTCGGGTTGCTGGTTCATACTGTCCTCCTGTTACATGGCCTCGGTCATGACGATCTCGTTGGTGCGCACCTGCTCCCAGTAGCCGCTCTCCTCCAATCTCATGTACTGGGGAGTCTGCTCGAAGTAGCGCATGAAGGCGGCCCACTTTTTAGGGATCATCACGCCGCGGGCGTCGAAGCGGACCAGCTGTTCGTAGCGGTCGGGCTCGTCGAGCTGGTCCAGGCCGATAAATGGTTTGGGAGTTTCTCGATCCTGACGGTCAAAGTATTGGGCCGCTTCCTTCTCGATGAGCCGTTCGTCGGCCTTGGTGAGCTTTTTGGGCTCGGGCTCTTTGACCGGTCCGGTGGCCGTGACCCCGTCCCGGGCCAGACGCTTTTGATGGGCCGGCAGGATCTCGGACTCCAAAAGTTTTCTGGAAAGGCCGCCGGCAATCTTCTCCTGGCGGCGCTTGATCTCGCAGTATTGGGAGAGCAGTTCCCGGTCCTGATCGGTACCCAGGTAATTGGCCATGGGGTGGACCTGGTCCTGCTCCGGGGCCATGCAAAGAAAGTTGCCGTCCTCATAGACGGCGATGTAACCTGGATCCTGAAGATCGTAGCGGACTTCCACTTTATGATGGCGGCCGTAAAGTTCGTCGTGATAATAGTACCGTCCCATGTGGGAGATGCGGCTGGCCCGGATCACGGCATCCTTTTTGGCCCACATCAACGCGGTGAGAGCCACCGGATCTACTCCATCACCCCGTTCTGGTTCGAACAAATCCTTGGGCGCCCAGCCCTTGAGATACTTGCTGCGCGGCTGGGGCCGGGAGACGTACTCGTCGAACCAGGCCGCCACAACACGGTGAGCCATCTCCAGGGTGACGGTTTCTCCGCCGACCACTTTCTCGTAGACTTTGCGGTGCAGCTTTTCTCCACGGTTCAGCCGGGGAGGTTTCTTTTCGATGCTGGTGCCGGTATAGGAAGGGGACTTACGCTCCAGTTCGGCCAGGGTGCCGAAAAAACGCTCAACGGTTTTTGACTGACCGTGATACGCCCAGGCGAACACGGTCTGAATGCCCAACTGCTGGTACAACCCGTGCAGTCCGGACTGCTCCAGGTCGGTATTCTCGAAATATTTGGATCGGAAGGCCTTGCCGTTGTCGAGATAAATTACACGGGGGAGCTTACCTAAAACCAGTATGGCCCGTCGCAAAGCTGCAGAAATGGCTGCCGTGTTCTCCGTGGGCATGATCTCCCAGCCGCAGGGATAATTGGAGCGCATATCGAAAAAGGTGATCAAAATCATGCGCTGGGGCTTGCCGGTCCACGGATTGAGGATGTTGAAATTGAGTTTGTGGCCGTCGGCCACAAGAACGTCGCCCACTCGGATCAGATCGGGATCGCGCTCGATGGCCAGACAGCACTCGTCGTTCCACCGTTTTTTACCGCCGCGCTGAAAACACCAGATATCGTAATTGTGGGTTTTGAAATCCTGCAGCCAGCGCCGGTACGTCGAAGGGCTATGGCCGTTGTCGATCCCTGCCGCGGACATGCGCTGTGTCGCCTCCCGGATAATCTCGGTAACCAGCAGGGCGTTGGGATGCAAGGCCACTTCTAACAAGATCCTGGCCTGCTGTGCGGTTACGATGGATTGGCCCCGTTTCCACTTGCCGCGCTGGTCGGAAAGACTGCCGCCATCACGAAGGGTGCGCTTCCAGCCCTCGATGGTCTTCCATGAGACCTCCCCCAAAACGCTATAGATTTGTTGCAGAATCAGGCCGCTATTATAGGCCAGCACAAAGTTCTCACGGGCCTTGGCCTTGTTGCCGTGTCCGGCGGCATCCAGGGTGCGCAGGTAGTGCAATAGCAGGTCGGTTTTGGCTGAGAACTTTTCTCGCTGGCTATCGTCCATAGTCGTGAGACTGGGTGATTTGGGGGCAGGGACGGGGACGGTGGAGAGTGAAGGAGAGGGGCGTTCGGTCGAATGTTTATAATAAAGGTGACGGACTTTTTTTGGAACTTCATCCAAAATATAGTCTTTTTGATTTCCTCCGCTTCCTTTTCTAATAAGAAATGGCCAGTTTTCTTTTACAGCGATTCTGGCGACGGATCTTGGAGTAATACCGAGCAGTTTCGCGATTTGTCGCTTAGTGATGGTAGATACATCCGCCATTTTAATCTTCCAAAAGATTAAGCAATCCCTGCAGACGGGCGCGCAGTTCGTTCCTGACGGCTCTGGAGATCTTATTTGAGCGGGCTTCGCGAACATGCTCGATAAGCTGCCACACCAGTTCCTTGAGGTAATCGGGCATGGTTTTTGACTGGCGAGTCTTGTCCTGTTCGGACTTTGCCCGCTTCCGGATCTGTTCGCCGAGAATGTCAGCTACCACCTTGGCCACGTGAGATGCGGTCACCTTGCCGTCAGGGGCCGTGTCGACAATCATCTCCCAAACTTCTATCTGCCGGGTCTCCTCCAGCTTGGATAGTGGGAGAACGTGCGACTCCCTGGCAGGAAGGATTTCAATTTGTGCGTAATTACGCACATTCTCAAATATCGATGCGGCCTCGATGTGCTGATAGGCGGTCCTTCTGGCGATATCGAAACGATCGCGAACATATTTTTCGAAGGTGTCGTGAGTCTCGCGGTAAAGGCGTTCATCCCGGATGGATCTCAACGCCATACCCACAGTGACAAATGCCGACAGATTTTTTTCCACAATGGCTTCCAGTTCATTGCGTCGATCGATCTCCTGCCGGGTGATTGGCTCGGTGATTTCCATATTCTCAGCCTCTATTAATAAAGGTGTCCCTGTTGATCGCCTAACCGGCAGCCTTCATGGGAGGAAGGGTCGGAAGATGAAAACGGCGGCATTGTGTAGACATTGCCGATTCCGGAACTCCAACCAAATGACGCGCCATATCCAGACACCCTTCGCAGCCGGTCTGACAGCCGAACAGAAGATTGACGTAAATGCGATTGGCATTTGCACCGTCGATGCTTTTGATCCTGTCTTCCAGTTTTGCCTGGCATTCTCCGCACGGCACGTTCCATGGGGCATCGTCAAAGACGTCCGCGTCCTCTTTCCTGAACCTGAAGACGGAAGTCGTGCGGCAAACCGGACAGATATTGATGATCTCGATCATTGCTGGACCTCCTTTTCGGGCCAGAACGTTTCTCCCAGACGCTTTTCGATGTGGCTGCGGATCCGCTGATTTTTGCGGGTCCCTTTCACAACCTGGTAGATGTACTGGCGGGATACCCCCAGTTCGCGAGCCCACAGGGCCATATTCTGGTCGGCGACCATGGCCATGACCCGGATCCTGTAACTGGTGGGCAGATTGTCGAGCTGTAAAACGCAACTGTCTTGTCCATTGGTGTCCATTTAAAGCTCCGATTCGATTTTACGGATTCTGCGGCCCTGTTCCTTGACGACCATTTTGGCCTTGGCCCAGGCTAACAATTTCTGATCCCGGTCTCCGATCACCCGCAGCCCCATGGGCCGGGTCAACACATCCATAGCGGAACATTGACCCACCGCAGCGCAGAACACCGGCAGGGCCTTTAAGGGGATCTGCCGCTTCAGGTCGTTGGGGTTGAGCCACTTTTCGAAAATCTCGATGGTCAACCGGCGATTATTGCCCCGCGCCAGGTTCACGCCATAGCGTTCGGCAAACATGTTCATCCGGTCGACGATCTGTTCTCTGGAAAGGCCGCTGGCGCGCACATCATCATTCAATGCTTCTTTGACAGGACGGGCGACGTTCAAGGTGGGCTCGTCAAACAGGCTGAGTTGGATCGCTCGAGGCATTTTGTCCGGCCATTCGCTTTGGATTGTCCGAAATTACAACGAAATCGGACGTTGACATGGCAAGCTAAGCCGTTTTAATCTGCGGCTGAAATACGTTACCTTGTTATCATTGATACTAAATAATAATTAATTTGTCAATATAAACCACTTGAAAAATTTAGTTGAGTAAAGTGGTTTTCTGAGGCGCTTTATCTAAACGTTTAGACATAAACGGTTATAAATAAACGTTAAACATGAATTTAGGCTATTAAATCAATGACAAAGAAGACTTTTTCAGAACGATTAAACTATATAATTACAAAGTCGGACGTTACAAAAAAA
The DNA here is from genome assembly GCF_009688965.1 of Desulfosarcina widdelii. Classification (GTDB taxonomy): domain Bacteria; phylum Desulfobacterota; class Desulfobacteria; order Desulfobacterales; family Desulfosarcinaceae; genus Desulfosarcina; species Desulfosarcina widdelii. The sequence continues at coordinate 6,499,511 of NZ_AP021875.1, forward strand.
GATTTTGCGAGGAAATGTGGAAAAAGTGAGCCGCAACTATATGCTTATTTGAATGGAGCGCAGTTGCCTGGGACGGATTTTTATCGAAAACTGAAGGAGGAATACCCACAAGTAAATCTCAACTGGCTTATTTCTGAAGAGGGCATGCCATTAATAGAACACATGAATGTTGAAAACTCCCTACCTATCGATCCCGCAGTAAGTTTTGTTTTTGAAGTAGAGAATGAGTTAGGTATTGAACTGAAAGATAAGCAGAGACAGGCCGTGCTGGCTATTTTGCGACGAGATGTGAATCGCTGTTTGAAGGAGCAAAAGAGCGATATTTTAAACCTAATTTCATCCTTCTCAGAAGAGCAATTGGAAGACCAAGAAAGGAATTCCCAATAAAAAAGCAGTATGTGAAAACTGTTTTAAGGTTACCGAAGAAAAGCAACTCGCCTTGATATTTTCCTGAAACGTAGCTGTCCAACGTCATCTTTCCTATATAGTTTTGTATAAGTGTAACATATAGATATTACACCGACATTCCTGTCTGTCCAACGTTGGAAAAACGTGTCCAACGTTCTGTCCAACCTTTATAAGGAACGTTGGACATAGGATTTATCAGAAGTAGGAGGGAATTTATTTAAACAACAGAAGGTTATGATAATTTTTGGCAATTCAAATTTCTGATTTTGTGTGGAAATGGTTATAGTCTTTGGTTGCTTCGCCACGATTTTTCTGATTCTTAAAAATCATCTAAAAATCGTTCTCCAAAATGCACGCTTGAACCCACAACTACCAAGAATCACGTCGAATTCTAACCACTCATCACCGCGAATAACCGGCAATCACCGCCCAAAAGTTTTTTCTGAGTTTGTGTGGCAACCCATAATTGGTTCGGGTCAGTTTTGGGAAAAAGTCTCACACAGACTCTCACACAGAAAGAAAAAGGGGTTAACCCTTTCGAGCTAACCCCTTGTTTTGTTTGGCTCCCCAGCACGGACTCGAACCGCGGACCCAGTGGTTAACAGGCATTGCCTCCAAGTTTCCTACATTCCTCAAAATAAAGTATCTTACAGAAATAACAGGACATTACGATTATCAAGTTTAAGCGATAATAATCAGTTTTATCCGATTTTTTCATAAAAACCCCACACAAAACCCCACACAAAGATCATCCCGCCTTTGTTCCCACCAATAAATCGAGCATTCACTCTAAACCTTTCCGCCTAACCGCCGATACAACCAAAGTAGCCAACCATCAAGTTCCATAGCCACCAACTCAAAATGCCGAGGGGTGCTATGCTCGACAAAGTCAAAGTTGAAGAAGTGCCGGCAGTTGTCGCCCTGCCAGATGACCTCGCAAACCCCGATCACATCACAATCATCAAGGGTTCAACTGACATCCTGCTCATTGCCCCTCACGCTTGCATCCGAGACGGTAAACCCAAGGACGATGAAAACACGGGACCCATTACCGAAGCGGTGGCCAGACAAATCGGGTGTTCCGCCATCATCAACACGCACTATCACAAGCCCGACAAGAAGAAATACCGTAAGGGCCACAAGCCCAAAATCGACGAATACCCATACGGCTCGGAATACGACAACCTAAATCTGAATGTCATTGCCCATGCCGAGCAGGTACCGGGCTACTTGGGTGCCATTCGCGATGTAGTTGGCGAACCTGGACGGCCTGGTAAAACAACAGTGATCTGGATTCACGGGGCTGATGACATAAAAGCCAAGGTAGTGGCTGACGCAGGCACATACGATTCCCCGCCGGCAGAAATCGATGCCTTCATTGGCTACGGACAAGGCGACGAACCAAAGACGAAAACCGGTGGGGATCGGCATACAGCCGAACCGGAAACGGTAGAGCGATTTCGAAAGGCCCTCATCAGCAACGGAATGAACGCAGTTCCTACCGATGATAATGCCGACAACTACCGGGGCCGTAGCGAAGCGGGAATGAACCAGTGGTTTAGGAATGAAGGTTATACCTTTGGCCAAGTGGAATCCATCCAGCTGGAAATCCGCAAAGGTGGTTTTCGGGACCTTCATCATAACATCGAAAAAACGGCTGGCATCCTGATCGAGGCATTGAGCCAGGAAATTTTGGTTCCAAATAACCAAAAGGAAATCAAAGCCGACGAACGCCTGGTGGAAGTCGCCTTTACCCATCTTCAAGGCATTTTCGCCAAGCACATTCACGAGGCGATGCTACATGGCGGCCGGTATTTGGTGCGGACCTTTTACGGTTCTTACAAGAATGCCCGAGAAAACAATAAGATTCGTAAAGAATCACTCCACCAGTTGATACAGAAGTTGAGCGAGGTTTCCGGCAAGGCCCCGAAGAAAACCTGGATTTATGACGCGGTCAAACTTGCGGTTGACGATCACCACTTTCGGTCCACAAAATTCCGTTTGTACGGAAAGATTGGACATTCCCATAAGGTTCTGCTTACCCGTGTGCCTGAAATAACGAGAAAAAAACGATTGGTGAAGGAGATCGCCAAAGCCAACGGGGTATACACTGTCGAAAAACTTCGTCAACGTATCAAGGAAACTGCTAAAACCAATCGGGTCTTCATCACGCCTGAAAATGTACCGGCCGACGCGACATTGGAACAACAGGAACGAAAAAAGTTGGAGGAGTTGTTAGGAAACCTGGATCAGCGTATTGCCAACCGCCAGAATGAACTTGTCCGATACAATGCCGATAGGGAACGAGTAGATCGGATAATCAAATCCAAACCAAAAGATAAACGGAAACCTCGAAAAGTCGGTTTCAGAGATTGGACCGATCCTTCCTGTAATGTCAACATCCAAACCGGATGCTCGAATAACTGTCGCTATTGTTATGCCAAGACACAGGCATACCGCCGGGAGCAAGTGGCACTCGGCAGTTGGGCAGACCAATTCATTCGCAGGCACGACGTTGATAAGCATCGCAACCTATACCACGGACTGGTTGGGTTCCCTTCGACACACGACATCACACCAAAAAACTTGGACGAGTATCTGTATGTCCTGGGAAAGTTGCTGCGGGCGGGCAATGAAGTCCTGATCGTATCCAAGCCCCGTCTGAAATGTATAAAGGAAATCTGTGATGCCTGCCGGTTCTTCAAGGATAAAATCCTGTTCCGTTTCACCATCGGGGCGATGGAAAATGACATTCTCCGGTTCTGGGAACCAAACGCCCCGGCTTACGAGGAACGCAAGGAGTGCCTGGAATATGCCTATGACAAAGATTTCAGAACGTCCCTGAGTATGGAACCTTTGTTGGCGATGAACCAGGCAGACCAGATGATAGCAGACCTTTATTTTTCAGTAAGCGAGGACATCTGGATTGGGCCGATGAACCATCTAAATGAGATGAAAAAAGACGCAGATACGGACCTGTTGGCCGAAATCGCAACGATAGAAACCGGACAGACAGCGGAAGCACTCCGAACACTGTACGATTCCTACAAAGGCGATCCGCTTATCAAGTGGAAAACGGGAGCACGGGACCTTATCAAGCCCGATGAAATGTAATCGTGCTGGCCGTCATCAAAGATTACCGTGTGTAGAAACGACCCGCTTATCAAGTAAAAAACAGAAGCGTTGAAAATAATCACAGACCAAAACTAAACGAAAGGAAAACCAATGGGTGATTATTCAGATTTGGAGACCATTTATTATGCTTACAGAGACGCCAGGGATTATATTGAACAAGCCGACGCAAAAATAAAGGAACTTGAAGACCGCTTTGGCAATAAAGATGTCATCAAATCAATCTACAAGCATAATGAATTGTTGAGGAAAATCGCACATAATTTGGCTCATTTTTTTGAAGAAATGGAAGAGGAAGGTGAAGGGCAATACCAAGAAATAATCCCTATAAAAGACATAGAAGAACACCTCAAAGGCGTAGTCCTTTGGGGATAACGTTTTTAGCCAAATTTTTAGGAACCGTGATTCGAAAAACGATTACACCACAGAGTGCGTGTCACCGGTACCCGTGACAGTGTAATAACAAGCGTCACGAAAAGTGTAATGAAACGGCCTAATAGTGTAATAGTATAATGATTACAGAATAATAGCGATTACACTTTGAAAGCCGTGGCGTTCGCTATTCATTACGGCACCTGTCGCAATAAATGGCCGTAAAACCCATTGAAATAGCATAGAAAATACACCGAAAAGCCTGACCTGCTATGGTTGGGCTTTTCGTTTTTCAAAATCATTTGACAAATGATAGCAGCAAATGTTACTATGTTACAAAAATTCATAAAGGAGGGCATCATGAGTCAAGTGATTCGAATACCTGAGCATCTATACAAGAGATTGGAAACACACGCAAAAGGATTTGATACGCCAGCGGGTGTGATTGAAAGGGTTTTGAGCTTTTATGAAAAACATCGCGGACAAGAGATAGGATACGACAATAGTCTAGAGTCTAGTACGCCAGATGTAACTAGACGTGAAACTAGTTCTGCTATATTTAAAAGAAAAAATAGTAGTGCTTGTGCCACCGAAAGGTTCAGGCGTGAGATTGAAAATGGAATTTACACTATTACAAGCCCAGGTGGTATTTCAAAGTCATTTAACCTTCCTAATGTAAATGATAAACAAGCAATACAAGAACTTACTCATAGAGTAGAAGATTTTGTCAAAGATCAAGGTGGAAAGATCGGGCAAATAACTTCTGCTAGGAAGAAACTCACTGAATTTGGATATCACATTACAAAACAATAAAGAGTCAATACGATTGTACTGGCAGTGTTTAGAGGAGGAAAAAATGATAAGAGCATTTCAAATAAGGCGGATTATCTATAATCGGATGCCAAAAAACCGCTGGGTATCAATAAGAGAAATTTACCATCTTGTTGAAAAATTTGGTGATTTGGATAATGAGGATTTTTACCCCTCCGCCCCTGATAATAACGAGCCAAAGTGGAAACGAAATGTCAGAAATGTTCTTTTGGCGGATAAAAGAAATGAAAGATTATCTTGGAAGGTTGGCGAAGAAAAATACCGTCTTTCTGGATAATCGGACCGCCTTTCAAAGATTTATAGGAACTACCTTATCCTTAGTTTCAAAAATATAGCTTCCTAGTCCCGAAATGTAGTGCTATTTGTTCAATACCACAGTGAATAATGTAAAAATCAAAGGAGAGTGAAAATGGAAAACGAAAGATTGATTAGATTAATTTCTTTGGCTAATCTGGCTGGGTTACCAATCATTGATGTGCGAGATGATATAATAAGAAATTTTAACGATTCTGAAACTCGGGGAAGAATTTTAAGAAATCTGGAAAAAATCCACAAGGCAATATTAAATATCCCTCGTGATTTGGACAAAGAAAAAATTTCTGAATTTGAATATGAATGGCCACATTCTACCATATGACGTCTCTATACAATCTAATATAGATGCTATACTCACTATCTTTTAAATATATAGGGATACTAATGAAAATAAAAAACGTTATTATATTTCTTTCCCTTTTTATTATTCCAATACAAACGGTGAATGCTGATACTCCAACAATTGATAATAAAGGATGGAAAGGTAGAAAAACTTACGCAATACTATTAATGAAGCATATTGAAAAAATCGACCAATGCTTTCCAGAACTAACACCTGATGAAAAGCAATGGTTAGATCACGAGTTTGAAGAATATAAAAAAAACAATAATGTCAAAAGGTTTTATTTAAATGTAAAAAAAAGTAAAATTTTTAAAATTCACAAAATTAAAGAATGTAATAAAATAATGAACTCCGCTTTACACACAATATGTGATGAAACGCTCCCTGAAATAAATGAAATTAAAATTTGGCTAATAATTGCCAGTTCTCTGATGGAATCAGAATACTGGCAATTCATTTATGATTTTACAATTGATGGTATTATTGAAAAAGAAATTACATTTAATAATGAATTTACTGAATTCGCTATATACGACAAAGAAACTGTTTATCATAATAATGGGATTGTTCCATCAAGGAAAATTCTACAGGCGATTTTTACAAATTATTAGAAATTTATAGGAATTAAAATGATAGTTTGCCAACATAAAAAATCAAAAAAATATTTTATTGTTGTCAAAGACGATGGCTCACCCAACAAAACATTTATTACCCCAGAAGGAAATATTAGGACTGGCATAGATATTAATTTCTTCCAAGAAGAATTCGAAGTCGGCAATAATTTACCAATGCCTAACCAATACATCAATGAAAAGCAATTAAAATCTTACGTATTTTACAACTGTTGTATTAATGAAGAACCCATCGAAAAATATGAGATATTAATCGATGAGATGACAGATGGTGAACGTAGGATTCTGATTAACCAACTTAAGCACAAACTTGGTAAAAAATAAATGCTATTTTATGGTAATAATCTAATCGTGGTCATCAATAAAATCAGTCCATATTGATAGCCGATTCCTCCCTATGAATGTGGCAGGGGGGTAATGGCCCTGTCGTATTTTATAGCCCGCCGGCACCCCTATTTCCATCGCCCACACTGTCCAACCATCCGTAACAGTTCCTGTCCACAATAACGGAAAGCACACACAGCCCAATCCCGTCCAAATAGCGTTCTCCCACTGTCGGTGAGTTTTTCCACACACCCAATCGTAAAATCAATCCATAAGCGGTCTGCCGTATCGGTAGGTCGCCGTTTCAACATTCACAGGAGGTCATCTATGCCAAAGGCCGTGGAAATCCGTCAGTTCGTAGCCAGTTCGATAAGCCATACCACCTGGAACATTCCCCGAATCCGTGCTGGTGATGGTAATCGCTGGCGGAACATCAAAAACGCTCATCTGGTCGAGAACCGATCTCATCTCAACGGGCACGATTATTACGAAGACGCCATTTTTCGTGCCCAGCGGATCATGGAACAGCGTGGCTGGATCACCGAGATTTCGGACCACAAGGAGCCGTGCCACGAGCACCTGTATTACCACCATTATCGATTGAGGTGCTGGAAATAGCATAACCATCCAAGTGTTTTTCCGTACGTACGGACAAAAGCACCTTACCCACAAATCGAGCCAGCAGAGAGGGCAGTTGCCGGTTTTACCCGCCGGGACTGCCCTTTTTGCGTTGGGCGGGAAGGAAATCCTCATGACCAAAGAGCAAGAACAGCTTTATCAAGAGCCAGACGAGTTGAGACGCCTACTGGAAAAAGTTTTGACCGGCCGGAAGTTCAAGTTGGACTGCGGGCACCATTTCACCGGCGGGACCTTTCTTGGCAACGACATCACCATTCGCAACGGTAAGCATTTCAAAATCACGTGTAGCCAGTGCGGGTATTAGCAGGCCCACTGTATCAATCATCGACGATAACCATTTGTCCGGGGGGCAGATGGTTTTTCTGTTTCTGGACCCAATGAAAGGAGAAATTCCAATGAGACCGAAAGTGAAGGAAACGTTGGACAAGATCATCGCACGCTTTGAATCTGGCGACATCCCCGAAGCTGTTGCTTACGCAATGTATCCCATCCCTGAAATACCGTGCTCCGGGTGGAGCCTGCTGAACCGGACTCTTGTTTTCCTGTCCGGCACTATGGACGCTCGTGGAATCCGCCAGTGGAACAGCGTCAATCGCTACGTGAAGAAAGGCACCAAGTGCCTTTACATTCTGGTTCCGTACTTCAAGCACGTTGAGGATGACCTTGGTGAAAATGAGACCAAACTGTTGGGCTTCGGTGTTTCCCCGGTGTTCCGAATTGAAGACACAGACGGCGAACCATTGGAATACGAAAACCTCGAAGTCCCCGATCTGCCGTTGATGGACCGTGCTCGTGATTGGGGCATTTCTGTAAAGGCCATCCCCGGAAATTTTAGATACTACGGCTATTATTCATCCGGCCGGCAGGAAATTTGTTTGGCCACCAATCAGGAGTGCGTTTTTTTCCACGAGCTGGCCCACGCTAGCCACCACATCGTAAAGGGAAATCTCCGGCCCGGCCAAGATCCTCTCCAAGAGATTGTCGCTGAACTGTCAGCAAGTGCTTTGGCACAGATCGTGGGGAAAAGCATAGAAGACACCACCGGTAATAACTTTCGCTACATCGAGCGGTATGCCACCCAGTTGGGGATGAGCGTCCATTCTGCCTGCCTGAAAGTGCTGGCCGATACAGAGAAGGTGCTGAACCTGATTCTCTACAACAATGTGGAAGAGTTGGTTCTCCCTGATAAAATGGTCGCGTGAGACAAACGTAAGGCTGTTTAGTGAGAAAATCTGGCCATCCCATCAAACAAACCGGGAAGGCGTCTTGTTGGGCTTCTACGGCCCTCTGGACGCCTTTTCCTGTCATAGGAGTAGAACAATGACCTATCGTATCGTGTGTGCCTGGTGTGGGAAAGACCTTGGTAAGAAAGAGGCCCCTTCATCATCAGACCAAACATTAGCGGAGCCCATTACCCATTCGATGTGTACCGAATGTTTTGAAAAGATACTCGACAGCCTTTCGTCAGATCCCGATGAAATCTATAAAACCAACGATCATTAGGAAGGAAACAGCCATGGACGATTGTTTTGACGATTTTAACGGCCCGGACTGGGAGGATTGGATGATTATTGGTCCCCTGTCCGAGGACATCGCCAGGGAAAAACGGGAACAAGACCGCATCCAGAGGGAGCAGGACGATGCGGACGATGATTACTGGGAAATGATAAACCGGAAATGGTGATAAAAGGACAAAATCTCAATCCGAAAGGTAGGTTGAAAATGACATCCAAAGCAGTCGAAACGATTGTGTGCCCGAAATGTCGGTTCCGGCAGGACACCGAACTATACGAAACGATAAACGCCGTCGAGGACCCTGAACTCGTAGACCGTCTGTTCGCCAGGGAGATAAACGTATTCACCTGTGTCAGATGCGGACATAAAGCGAAGGTCGAGGCACCCCTTCTGTTTAGCGATTTGAAGACAGAGGTAAAGATTCAGTATTTTCCGGCCATTTGGCTCGACGAAAATCCGGCCGGCTTTTGCCAGCATTATCGGGAGATGAAAGCCCAGTTGAAGGCCTTCCAGGCCGATTTCGGTTTCATGGCCAAATCCATCCGAGAGCAGGAAATTCGTGTCGTTTTTTCGATGGAAGAGATGATCGCTCAAATCAAGTTCAAGCGACATCCCCGAGAACGTAGCCAAGCAAGATCATGATTTTCAATGGCCAAGCACCTTTTGACACAAATCATCAATCGGTCTGGCGTATTGGCCTATTCGCTGGCCATCCTTCCCCATTGAGTTCCTTCGGTATCCCCAATCATCCTTATAGATTCGATTGCTGTGGGGCAAATCGATAAAATCCCTACCGTCTTTTGCCGTATTTGCTTTCGCTTCAAAAGCCACTCCGCTGCCGGTTGTTTGTAATCCGCTAATGGTCCTCAATGGTTGTTTTGATAATTCAGTGAAAACTTCTCGAAACGTACAAACCAGTGGTGGATCAATAGGGTCTCTACCCATGTTCGACCTCCCTTGAATGATTCAAATCCATTATTTCATTCATTATCAGCAAATCTCCTAACTGGCAAGAATGTTGGGAAATACCCCTGACCTTCCGGTTATGACACTGACGTGAATAAACTGACCTCATAGTAGTAGAGGGGGTGCATTGTTTCTCCTCAATAAATCAAACAGGAGGTACTCAAATGAGAACTCAACACACTTACTCCATCGGAGAAACATCAGCAATGACAGGCATCAGCCTGCGACAACTGCGGGATTGGGAGGGGAAATACATCCCGGAACCCGCCAGGATTTCGGTCGGTGATCGGCTTTATCGACGCTACACACCGGATGACATCCGCCTGTTGAAGAAAATCAACGAGAACCTGGACAAGGGTTTCACCCTATCCGCCGCCGCCGAGAAAGCGACCGGTGAAATGAAGCAAGAGGAGACCGGCCATGAAGAATAACGTATTTTCGCCCATTCAGACCCGATTGACCGGGGTCACCTTTGATGATTGCCAGGCAAACATCCGCAAGTGGGGATGCCCCGACATTGGCACTTACGCCCTGGTCCGCGAACCGGAAAATCCCCACGACCCTAACGCGGTGCGGGTAAGCCTCTTCGGCATTTACGAAATGGGCTATTTGCCCAGGTGGCTGGCCAAGGACATCGCCCCGCAGATGGACGCCGGCAGAACCTTTATTGCCGAGTTTATCTGTCGCAACGAATATGGGGCTTACGAAAACATCGGTATAACGGTCCGCATCGTCGAGACCGTTGGATAGAAGGCACGGGATTGCCTCGTTTCATTTCGAGGCGGGGCACGCCTAAAAAACATTATAGGAACCCGTTTCCTGAAAACGGAGGAAGGAGAATGGATAAAGAACGAAAAGCGTATAAATCACCAAAATGGATTGCCACCCAAAAGGCTTATTTCAACAAGGACCTGCGGTATGGATTGAACTCTGACACCGAAAACTTGTTGTATTCCGTTGCCGACCGAACCACCATCCGCAAGAACTACGACCAGATGGAAGAGGCCTTTTCCTGCATCCTGGCCAACCTGCTTCACGCCGACGCGATTGACGCCCCGATCGTTTATAGTCGCAGTAGCAACGATTATGTCATCGAACGGAAACGCTATGGCTATGGGTTCTATACGTTCAGGATGATGATTCGGCTGATAGATGCCATGTATGGGATGGGACTGGTTCAAGGTGTCAAGGGTCGCAAGTATCCAACCGGACGTTGCCGGCCATCCAAACTTTGGGCCACCGATGAATTGTTGGACCCGCTTTATTCGTCAATCGACGCTGTCTTTATCAAGCCCAACGATGAAGTCCTCTATCTGAAAGACACTGAAAAGCGACTGATCGATTATGACGAATCCGACCTGACCCGTGCCATGAGGAACCAGATCCACGAACTCAACGAGATGCTCGGCTCCCTCGACATCACCTTCACGTTCGATTACGACGACCTGGCCGAGAAACCACGAGCCCGTGTCAATAAATTCTATAAGTTCATCAGTACGATATTCAGTAATCAAGTGTTTATCCTACCAGGTAGTATCCCGGTAAGTAAGATAGTCAGTGTGAGAGAACATAAGAGATTACTCACGAAATACTATACCGATTTCGACCACGATGCCATTTTATCAAGAAAGTTCGGTGAGTTATCTATAAATTGTGCCATCAATCCCGTTGCGAACACCCTGCGACGGGTATTCAATGTCGATTGGTGCCATGGTGGGCGATTTTACCATGCCCCGCACATCACCTTGCCGTCAGCCTGCCGGAAAACGATGACAATCAATGGAGAGCCCACGGAAGAGTTGGATTATTCCGGGCTTCACGTCCGAATGCTCTACAATCATCTTGGCATCGATTACCGCAATGAATGCTACGTTTATCTGAAATCCGACAAGGCTAACAGGGATGACCGCGAGCGGATGAAGCTGGCGTCGCTCATCGTCATCAATTCCGGCGACAGGGAAAAAGCCATCAAAGCAATCCACAACCAGTGCCGTAAAAAGGGCATCCATTATCCTGCCGGCCAGTTCGGTCGTTATGGTGCCCTGATAGAATGTTTTCAAGATTACCACTCACGGATAAAGAAATTCCTTTTGTCTGGGAAAGGCCTGGAACTCCAATATCAGGACAGCGTCATTATGGCGTCCATCCTGGAACGAATGATGTGGAAGGGCATCCCCGCGTTGCCGGTACACGACAGTATTATTTGTCCCGCCCGCTACAAGGAGTTTCTGCGACAGGTAATGATGGAAGAGTACGAAAAAGAGATGGGCTTTGAACCCATCATCGATGAGAAAGGGAAATAATAAAAAAACAGGCCCAACCACCTCGGGCCTGAACAGGAGTCGGGTTTATTCCCCGGCTCCACAAGGTTGCCTCAACAGGCAACTGGGCACCGTCCTGAACGGCACAGAGCCAAACATCAAGCAGGGCCTGCCATACAAAATTTATTGAGGTGAGATGGATGAACAACAACGGAAAGGAGCAAAGCCATCAAGAGAAGCAGAGCGTAGCCAATGATTTTTGGCCGGCGGCTGATAATTTTGTTGCTTCAGCAGACACGCCACTCTCGGCGTTGGACCTGAACAATGAATTGACAGCGACCGACCAAAAAAGGATGATGTCCGTCGAGGAAACAGCCCAGTATCTGCGTAAAAGCCCGTCATGGGTATACAGACACGCAAAAGAATTGGGCGGTAGGAAGCTCGGAGGTTCTCTGTTTTTCCCCTCAAAGGAGGATCTCTATGAGCTTGTATTTTGTAGAAGGGAAGGGGTGGCGGTACGAATTCGAACACAAGAAAGTTCGATACACCAAAGCCTGGTTCAAAAAGAAAAGCGAGGCCAAAGCAGCAGAGGCCGAAAGACGAAAGGAGGTGAAAAATCCAACACCGGAGCCGATGATCCCAATCGATACGGACTTCTTGACGTTGGTTAATAGACGCCTTGATTATGTAAAGACCTATAATTCTGAAGGCCATTTCAAAGATGTTCTATACCACTGCCGGCGATGGGTGAAAGAATGGCAAGATCTAAAATGTAGCGAAATCACTCATACAATGATCGAGGATTACATAATTAAACGTTCGAAGGCGTCACCCATTGTTGCCAACAAAGAGTTGCAGTATCTGAGGGCGTTGTTCAACTACGGCATAAAAAGAAAGATGATAGAAAATAACCCTACGGACCAGATTGGATTCCTGCCAGTTGAAAAACGCAAAAAGTACATACCACCAAAGGATGATGTCGTTCGGGTTATTTCGATGGCAGACCCTGACACCCAGCATTATTTGTGGACAATCGTATTGACAGCCGGGAGAGTTAACGAGGTGAATAGCCTGACCTGGGACGATGTTTCATTTACTGATCGTTCGATTACCCTGTGGACACGAAAAAGGAAAAATGGAAATAAGGAGCCGAGAGAGGTTCCTATGGTTCCAAAACTTTATGAAATCCTTCACCACAGGTTCCAGCAGCGAAAAGACGAACTCCCATGGGTTTTTTGGCACGAATACTGGTGTCGGAACACTCGGCAATGGGTCAGAGCTCCCTACAAGGACAGGAAGAAAATAATGGGGACGCTGTGCGAGCGGGCCAATGTGAGGTATTTTCGTTATCACGCTATGCGTCACCTTACGGCTTCAATTCTTGATGAAATGGGAATTCCCATCGGTACCATCCAACGCATACTGGGTCACCAAAATCGAAAGACGACGGAAATCTACTTGCATTCCATTGGTGATGCTGAACGCAAGGCGATGAACAAATTGCAGCAGGTCGACGGCTTTTCAAGGATTGACGCTACTCTCCTTGACAAATCGGTGAACATGAGCAGGTCTTTTTGGAAGCGAAAAGTGAAACGTCCGTCACTTGAAATATTGATGTCCGAAATCAACAACCTGGGTTTCTCGGCGGTTGGACGCAAGTATGGGGTAAGCGACAACGCCGTCAGGAAGTGGATGAAGGGCTACAAGGGATAAAAACGTGAATTTATTATGTCTGCGGTGGAAAAGTCCCACACAAAACCCCACACAAAAAGAAAAAGGGGTTAGCCCTTTCGAGCTAACCCCTTGTTTTGTTTGGCTCCCCAGCACGGACTCGAACCGCGGACCCAGTGGTTAACAGCCACTTGCTCTGCCGACTGAGCTACTGGGGATTAGAAGGTTTCTTCAGCGTGGCGGCGCTAAAGAAGCGTCTTAAATAGTCGACGGCATATTGAAAGTCAAGATTTTTTTTGTTGGCTGCATGCCCGGAGTAGCTTGCTGGATTCGTTTTTAGCGGCATCCATTATTATGTATTTAAAAAACGGTTGACGTATAGAAGGGAAGGGCTTACAAATGAAATTAAGCACATAAATACATACAAAAGTCCAAATTTGCCGGCTTGCAACCAATTCGTTACGTACAGCAGAAAATAAATTTCCCCAACGGAGGCCACCATGAATCTAACCCTTCCCGAAAAAATTCAGCTTTTACGCAAGCGAATGGGGTTGAACCAGGGGCAGTTCGGTGCCAAAGCGTTTAATTTGAGCGAAGAAACCGGACGGACAAAAATCAAGAACATTGAACTGGGAAAACAGAAGCCAACGGCCGACGATCTGGTCCAAATGGCCCGTGCGCTGAATGTTCCGGAGTCCGTTCTCGGGCAGGTGTCCTCCACCGGCCAAAGCGAACAGGGAACGTCTTTGTCCCAGGGGCTCTTTGTCGATCAGGCAGTTCTGGATCGCTTTCACCAGTTAAAGGATTATCTGGAAATGCTTAACCGCGCCGTTTCGATCGATGACGAGGAGTTGATCGAGTACATTGCCGGCAAGCTTTCGGATGTTTTTACCTACAGCGGACAACTCAAGGCCATTAACAATTAACGGAGGTCGCTGTGGAACCTGTCAACCGAGACTACCATGGCATGCGCGACCAATATCTTGAACTGCTTTGGTCCGCCCAGAAAGTAGAGGATCGCCGGCTGACCGAATTGATCCTCCGAAGGCTCAGGGACATGGCCTTTGAGATAGCCATTTCCCCGGCACCGGCATGCGAGATCATCCCCTTTCCGAATATCGTTGCCCAGCCGCTGGGACCGGCATCCGAAGATGATCTTGCCCATCCATGGCCCAAACAGCCCTTGCGGCATCTGCTCTCTTTTGCCTGCGGGTACTTCGTGGTCGTCCTGTTTTTCGGGCTGTTCGGCCTCTCTCCAGCCTGAAACAGGCGATTCGCCTTTCTTGGAAAATAGAGAAGGGCTGTGAATACCTGCGATCTTACCGCCAACCCCCGCCCTGTTTCGATTTCACCTTTCTTGATAGCCCGCAAACCAATTGAATTTGGTCCATTGATGTCATTTCCGCAAAGATCGAAGGTATTGCTGTCTGAAAATCATGGATAGCGCTAAAGCTTCTCTGCGTGCGCCCGCTTTCGCGGGAATGACATGCCTGGTGGCTTCCTGCGAGTTTGTCATTCCCGGATCTTCGTCTTTTTGTCTTCGGTCGGCAAGAAGGTGCCTGCCCCCCTGAAACACCCTATTCACCCATAAAAGCATTCCAGCCGGATGTCCATTACAATTAAAATGTACGTAAAAATAGTTGACAAAAGTATATTAGTACAATATTTAGTACATATGTCCTTCTTCCGTGCCGAGGGCCCGCCACAGGCAAGGTGCCGCCAATGGCTTTTGGCTCCGGGGTGGCACCTTGCCATGGCTCTCAACGAAACAGGCCGTTGCACCACGGGCACGGCGGTCGCTTACCTGCAAACCATACACGGGAGGGCCTTGCCATGAGTGGAACAACCTGGGTTTACATCATGTTGGGGATCTACATCGTCTACTGTTTTTACTGGGGGCTGAAAGGCTACTTTACGGAAAAGACGTCGTCCGGCTACGCCATCGCCGGCCGGTCGATTCCCTTTATTGCCTTTCTGATGGCCGCCACGGCGGCATCGTTTTCCGGATGGACATTTGTGGGGCATCCGGGGCAGATTTGGAGCCAGGGCATGGCATATGCCTTTTGTTCATTTTACGTCCTGACCATTCCCATCACCGGAGCCTTTTTCGCCAAGCGCAACTGGCTGCTGGGCAAGCGCTACGGCTTCGTGACGCCGGGCGATATGTTCGGCTATTACTACAACAACGAAGCCGTCCGCTGGCTGACGGTGATCACGGCCTTTTTGTACTCCATGTTCTACTCGGGACTCCAGTTGATATCTGCGGCGGCGCTGTTTTACTGGGTGGCCGGCGTACCACAGACCATCGGTCTGATCTTCATGGCCTTCATTGTCTGGTTCTATGTGGTTACCGGCGGACTCAAAGCCAGCACCTGGGTGGGGGTCATTCAATTTCTGTTGCTGGTGGGCGGCATCTGCCTGTTGGGATATTTCGTGATCACGTCCGATATCATCGGCGGATGGAGCGCCTTTTCCAAGAAGATCATGGCGTTGGAGGACCGCTACACCCAGGTGCCGGGTCTGATTCATTTCGGACTTGGCGGGGGCTGGACGGCTGCCATGATCCTGACCTACATGTTCTCCCTGATGGGCATCCAGAGTTCGCCGGCTTTCACCTTGTGGAACTTCGGAATCAAATCCCCGAAGCCCCTGGCCTGGCAGCAGGTGTTCATGTCGACCTTTGTCGTGGGCGTCGCGCTTTTCTTTTTTGCCACTTTCCAGGGAATGGGCGCCAAGATTCTTGAACTGGAAGGGGTCATCGCGCCCAAGGTTGACGGCGATGTGGTGCCCATGCTGATGATCCAGTTCCTGCCAGGTCCCGCGTTGGGACTTGTTTTTGTGGGCGCCATCGCCGCGATCCATTCGACGGCGGCGCCTTACATCGGTACAGGAGGAACGATTCTGCTGCGCGACGTCTACTGGCGCTACATCCGGAAACAGAATGTCAGTCATGCGGAACAGATCTGGGTCAACCGGGCCCTGGCCACGGCGGTGACAGTCGCGGCCGTGGTTGTGAGCCTGACCGCCCGGGATGCCATCGTCATGATCGGCGGGTTTGCCACTGCGTTTGGATTTCTCATGTATCTGCTTCTTCTCGGCGTGCACTGGGGGTGGCGGATTCCAAGCATCGGCGCCACACTGGGCATGGTGGCCGGCATTGTCGCCTGTTTTCTCACCTATTACGTATGGCGATACCCGCTCTCCATGCACACGGCCTTTTGGGGGCTGTTTGCGGGTTTGACGGTGGCCTATCTGTGCCGCGGACTGGGCGCCAGGGACAGCGAGGAGACGCGCAAGCGGCAGGAGGAGGTGCGGGGGTGGCTGGACAGCGTGGACGCTCCGTCCGAAAGCGGCAGAAAATGGCGCTCCTGGATGAAAATTATTGTACCCATCTGGTTCTTTTTCGCCATCGGACCCGCGTGTCTGCTGGGTAACAAGGCGTTTTCTTTCTGTGGTTTTTCTTCGCTGTGGTCCTGGCAGATCGTCTGGTGGATTCTGGGAATTATCATGATGTGGGCGCTGTGCTTCAAGGCCGAGATGGCGACCACCAGCGAAGAGCAGATCCGCAGGGCGGATGAGGAGACGATGGAGGTGGTTAAAGAGGTTTAGCCATTCTCCATCCATAGACAGAAATTTTTGGCCCAGGCCGGATAGATATTCGATCGGCAGAAGTTTTTTGAACGTCGAAAATTGAACATCGAACGTCCAACATCGAATGCTGTGGATCGCTTCGCTCAACCGTTTGGCTAAAGGATTTGATCGGTAATTTTTTACCATTGGAGCGGGTTTTAAAAACTATCCAAACCGGCAGAATGCCTTTTTCAAAGTAAGAATTTTGACGTTCGATGTTCGACGTTCATTGTGTGGATTTTCTCATCTAACGATAGGAGGTTCCCGTGAAAAAAGAAGACGTGTGGCTCATCATCGTGGTGGCGTTTTCCATCGCCTGGACGATGGCCTTCGGCTGGGGAATTTTCGGATAACGAATCGATTCATAATCACAAAAAGACACAGGCGCAGATGGAGAAGATAAGCCTTCTGCGCCTGGTTTCGTCTGGGTAAATTCTGCTGCCAAAATGAAGACAGCCGAATAGTGGCGCTAAACGTGATCGTCTCGTAAAAAGTTGCTTGTCAGACGACTTCGTAAAAGGCCCGAGATCCCCCGCTAAATACCAGACGGGACAGGAAGGCTTGCGACGCCCGAGGAAGGAGGCGTACCTAAACGTACATCGCACTGACGAGGGCGAAGCGTAACGCAGATATCGGGTTTTTTACGCAGTCGTCAAACTTTCCGGAAGTACAGGACCAGACTCTTGCCTAACAGGGGATTGAGCAGGCGATCGATAGACCGCGTAATCCAGGGCTTCTGCATGATGTCCCAGGTCAGCAGGCGGTGGTAGAGGTTCACCGCCGTCGAATCGGTGCGGGTCGGCCCCACCAGGCACTTGAGCCACCAGTAGGGCGAATGGATGCTGTGGGCGTAGTGATGGTCCAGGAAACGGGTGCCGGTCCGCTCCAGGTGCCGGATCAGGTCTTTTTTGCGATAGATGCGCACATGGCCCTGGTTGGCATTGAAGTATTCATCGGAAAGGGTCCAGCAGATGCGCTCGGGCAGCCAGCGGGGCACGCTGACAACCAGCGGTTTGCCCGGTTTGAGCACCCGGACGATTTCTCCCATGGCCTTGCCGTGATCCGGGATGTGCTCCAGGACCTCGCTGCAGATCACCAGGTCGAAGGATTCGTCGGCAAAGGGCAGGCGGGTGACGTCGGCCGCCGAAAGACTCCAGGTGCCGCCCCCGTGTTCGCCCAACTGGTCGTGGTATTCCAGACGGCCGCGAGCTTCAAGCAGGTCCCGGGGGTTGAGGTCCGCACCGGTGACCTGGATCTCTTTCAGGCGATAGGCCTCGCAGGTATGACGGCCCGATCCGCAGCCGATATCCAGGATGCGGCTGCCGGGCTGAACGTTCAGGCGTGAGAAATCAACGGTAATCATCGATGGTTTTCCGGTAGGCATCCACCGTTTTCTCGGCGGCGCGCCGCCATGTGAAGTGGCGCTGGACCCGCTGGTATCCAAGGCGGCCCAGTTCGGCGGCTTTGTCTGGGTGGTCCAGCATGTTTGTGATGGCGCCGGCCAGGGCCTGGCTGTCTTTGGGCGGGACCAGCACGCCCGCATCTCCCACCACCTCGGGCAGGGCCCCGCCGGTGGTGCTGATCACCGGCACGCCGCAGGCCATGGCCTCTCCAGCCGGAAGGCCGAATCCCTCGTACACGGATGCAACGACGGCCATGGCAGCCCGGGCATACTGACGGACGAATTCCTCGTCGCTGACGCGGCCGGTAAAGGTGATCCTGTCGCCGATGCCCAGCCGACGGATCAGGCGGGTAATGCCGCCGTTTTTCTTGGGCGTGCCGATGACCACCAGCCGGATGTCTCTTTTGGCGGCCACCTGGGTCACGGCGTGCAGCAGATAGTAAAGGCCCTTGAGCGGCACGTCGGAGCTGTTGGTCACGATGATGCGGCCCGGCTCCCGGGGAATCTCGGGCAAGGGATAGAAAAGATCGGTGTTGATGCCGTTGGGCACCACCGAAAACCGGTCGCGAGAGATCTTAAAGTCCTTGGCAATGTCCTCCCGGGCGCATTCGGAGACGGTGATAATTCGGCGCAGGGTGCGCGAGACCCGCTTCTGCATGCCGATGAAGGAAAACCAGCGCAGGTGTTTGAGCTTTTTCCAGAACGGCCGGACCGAGCGCACGGCGATGTCCCGGTCCACCGTGATCGGGTGGTGAATGGTGGCAACGGTGGGGATTTGCTTGGCAATGGACCAGATGCCGTAGGAGAGGCTCTGGTTGTCGTGAACGATGTCGTAGCGCCCCATGCGGGTGCGCAGAAAACGCTGGGCGCGAATCCCGAAGGTAAACGGTTCGGGAAACCCCATGGTGGACACCCCCGCCCACTCCATGACATTGACCGGGTCCGACAGCTCTTTGAGGGTCGGTACCCGAAACAGGTTTTCCGGGTTGTACAGGTCCAGGCAGGCCGGGCGATGGACGGTAATATCGTCGTCCAGCATGGGGTCCGGCGGTCCGGAAACCACCTCCACATGGTGGCCGATATCAGCAAGCGCCCGGCTCAGGTTTTTCAGGTAGACGCCCTGGCCCCCGCAGTGGGGGTTGCTCCGGTAGCTCAACAGGCATATGTTCAAGGGACGGTCATGACCGCCATGATTCGGCATCGAACGGTACTTCCTTCTTTCCAGCCCATCCGTAAATGATCGATCCATCGCTTGTTGTTTTTGCTCGCCGAATGGACGTCGATCGACAAAAACGACTTAAATAGCGCCGGCCGGTATGGAAGGTCAAGTATTTTCATCCCAGCCCTTAAGGTAACCGCATTTGGAATCCGTATTGCTGCTTTGACGTAACGTAGGTGCGCGGTTCACCCGCGCCCGGTTAGCAAACGGGGATAAACCCGAAGGCGGGGATAAACACCGCCATGACACTCAAGGTTTATCGTGACAAACGGCCCGTGGATGTGTATCCACAAAAAGGCGGCAAATTGACAACCTTCCTAAAATCAGGAGGCCCGGTGAACGGAGAGAAACCAAAAACGGTGACACTGGTGGAAGTGGGTCCGCGCGACGGCTTTCAGTTCGAAAAGACCGTGGTTCCCACCGAGCGCAAACTCGACGTCATCGCGCGTCTGGCGGCTGCCGGTTTGCGCCGGATTCAAGTGACCTCTTTCGTCCACCCGGCAAAGGTGCCCCAGATGGCCGACGCCGAAACCCTGGTGGCGCGTCTCCCGAAAGAAGGCCCGGTGGCCTATTCGGCCCTGGTGCTCAACGAAAGGGGACTGGCTCGGGCTCTGGCCTGCGGTATCGCCAATGTGGAAATTTCCCTGTCGGCCAGCGATGCGCACAGCCGCAAGAATGCCGGAATGCCCCATGCCGAGGCCCTGACCCGGGGATTGACGATGATCGACCGGGCGGTGTCGGCCGGGGTTCATGTTCGCGCCAGTATCCAATGCGCCTTCGGCTGCGTCGAAGAAGGGGCCATTCCCGCGGAACGAATTGCAGAAACGATCCGCCGGTTCATTGATCACGGCGCCCATGAACTGTCCCTTGCGGACACCACCGGGATGGGATCGCCGCCGGCGATCAGAAACATCCTCGACACCGTGCGGCCTCTGTCCGGCGGCCTGCCCCTGGCGCTGCACCTTCACGACACCCGAGGTCTGGGACTGGTGAACCTGATGGCGGCGATGGACTGCGGCGTAGCCATCTTCGACACCTCCCTGGCCGGCATGGGGGGATGCCCCTTCGTTTCCGGTGCAGCCGGCAATATCGCCACCGAAGATACAGCCTACCTGCTGTCCAGCCTGGGGATTGACACCGGTGTGGACGTCGACCGGGTGGGCGCGATTTCCCGCGAACTGGAGACCTTTTTCAATACCACCTTTTCCGGGCGGATCCACCGTCTGTCAGCCCATTTTCCCCTTTAGCACTCAGTCTCCCGGACCGTTTTTCCCCAAAGCAGGCGTTTCGCCTTTTTTGAAAAATAGAATAAGAAATTGATTTTATGAAGTTATTTATCTCAAAAGGCGAAACCGCTCCGGGATTGCCGATCTCACCCCATATTGGGCGTTAGCCGTCGCGGTACAGGTAAGGACGACCGGCCGGTCGCCCCTAGCACGACGGCCGCCTTGAATCAGCGGCAGGCTCGACAATCGCCTGCTTCAGGTTTTTTAAGTACGGCTGAACGGATTTTCTTTAGTTTATTAGGGACCTGCCGATATCAGGGACATGGCGGAAGTGCTCACCGAATGCCGACGTTCGGTAGCCATAAGAAAAAAAAGAATTTATATAATACCAGATACTTAAAAGAATTGATGACCGACACGCCCAAAGCAACCTTACTGTTCGTGGACGACGAGGAGAGCATCCTGGAAGTGGCCTCGGAATATTTCAAGGCCAAGGGATACCATATTCTCACCGCCGGAAACGGCCGCATCGCCACCGAGATTATCGCCAGCCAGAAAATCGACTGCTGCTTCACGGACATTAACATGCCCGAAATGGACGGGCTGGAACTGGCCGAACACATTCGCAAGGTGGACAACACCATCCCGGTGATCATCATGACCGGGTATCCTTCACTGGAAAACACGATCCGCACCCTGAAAAACGGTGTGGTGGATTTTCTGATCAAGCCGGTCAACCTCAATCAACTGGAGATCTGTGTTCAACGGGTGCTGCGGGAACGGGAGCTGTTCATCAAGAACATCTTTCTGTCCAAAGAGGTGGAGAGCAAGAAGCGCATCGAGCAGCTCAACCGGGAACTGACCTATAAAGTCGAGGAACTCAACACCCTCAACCGCATCATGACCGAATTCACCACCATCGGTACGAGTTTCGACCTGTTCAAACATGTGGTGGATCTGTCCACCGAATTGACCCATGCCGACGAGGCCTGTTTTTACGTGATCAACGAAACGATCGGAAAGCCGGTACAGGTTGCCTGCTCCATTGCCGGTGGAAACGGCAGCGGAAAACTGGCTCCGTTGACCATCGACCATACAGCCGGTGACAGGGTCTGCAACGGCAACGGGGATATCGGCCAACTGATTCTGGAGAATTGTGACGAGAACAAGCCGCTGCTGATCCGGGAAAACAACCACGTGGCCGGTCTTCCCGAAGACATCCGATCCATGATGCTGGTTCCGTTGACCATCCGCGAAAAAGTGTTCGGCGTGCTGGCCGTTTCGGTATTCCACGGGGATAACCGGTTTTCCGAAAAAGATCTGTACTACATGTCGTTCATGACCAACAAAGCGGCCTACGCCATCGAAAATATCGCCCTTTACGAAAACATATACGAGAATCTCTTCGCCACGCTCTACGCTTTCGTAAAGGCCATCGAAGCGCGCGACCCTTATACCGAACAGCATTCCAACCGGGTCACCCGGATCGCCATGGAGCTTTGCCGGGCCATGGGCGGCACCCAGGAGGAGCAGGACATCCTGAACGTGGCCGGCCAGCTCCACGATATCGGAAAAATCGGCATCCGGGACGACATCCTGCTCAAACCCGGACGGCTGACAGACGAGGAATTTCGCATCATCAAGGAACATCCGGTGATCGGCGCCAGTATTGTCGAACGCCTGGGTCTCTGGGATCGGGAAAAAAACATCATCAAGTGCCACCACGAACGCTTCGATGGAAAGGGTTACCCCGACGGTCTGGCCGGCGAACGGATTCCCGTGCTGGCCCGCATCCTTTCCGTTGCCGACGTGTACGACGCCATTGCCTCCGATCGTGCCTACCGCAAGAAAATGGAAGAAGAAAAAATTCTCCACATTATGTACAGCGGTTCGGGAACCCAGTTCGACCCAGACGTTATCAAAACCTTCCGGTCTCTTTACGAACAGGGTTGTCTCAAAGCGATCATCGACAGCACGAACTAGCCTCTTCCTTCATTCCTTCATAGATCCTGCACTGATAATCAACTGCATTCCGGTCGCGCCGGGTGACCGCATCCGAGATCCGTATTGTTGCTCTGACGCATGGGCGAAAAATTTTTCGCCCCTACAACCCCTGCGAATTGCGGCGGGAAGGACAGCACCCGATCGACAAAGGCGGGGCTAAACCCCGCCACTATCCCCCCCGGCAACCCACAGCTAATCGGTTTCCAAATCTGTACCATCCCGGACATGACCGCGAAAAGCGGAAAACAAATCCAAATGCGGTTTCCCTGTCCGGCGGCGATGCCGGGCTTTATCAATTTGTCCGAATGGTGTAAAAGGCGGGCAATGAAAGTCCGGCGGCTTTTTCCAAAGTCGCCGCTATCGCCGAACCACGGTGAGGAAGATTGTATGCCGGCCTGGTCGCAACCACAGGACATCCATTCTTGGATCGCGCGGGGATTGAGTTTCCGGGGCGCCGCACTATTGCTGGCGGTTTTCGCCATACTGATCTCCGAAATGCGCTTCAGTTGGGTGGAGATTTTAGTGGGACGGTACCTTGCGGTTACCAACGCCTATCGGCCGGAATCGGGCAATGTCTGGGAGCAGGGCCGTTTGAAGCAGGTGGCCACCCGGACGCTGGAGCAGATGGTCACCCGGCAGTTGACCGCCCAGCGCGAGGCTCGCGAGGCCGCCTCTTTGAATCAGCTTATCGAAGGCCTTACCGCCTCGTCGGGGATTATGATTTCGGCGGAGCAGTTTCGCAGCCTTTACAGCAAGATTCCCGAAAGCCTCGCCCGCACCCTGTTTTCCCCCATATTCATGCTGCGCATCAGTGCGGAAAAGAGCTGGGAACGAGTCTACCTGGAGCGGGAGAACGGTCAGGTGGGCATCTACCTGCTGGATCGGGGCAACAACGTGCTCAGCTACACCACCGTGGCCGACCGGCAGTTGCAGTCTGCGGGCGGCGAGTCGTCTTTTATTTCCGGAACCCTGGACGGGCAGCCGGAATTCGCCGGACGCATTTTTCCCGCCGACCGCTTTTTCATGGCCCTGGACACCCTTTCCCCGGAAATCCAGCAGGGGGTGCTGGCCCATCCGGGTGCCGTGCTGGGCGCCGAAGGGACTCCCGTTCGTGTCGGGTTCAGCGATGAAGTCCATGCCGATACGATTCGCATCGGCATCGAAATGGACACCCCCGCAGGACGCCGCATCCTTCTGACCTCGGGGCAGGAGTGGGCCGTCTGGCAGGTGCGCGCGCTGCTGGATCCCCTTGTCTCCAGGCCCGCGTCCCGGAAGCTGGGGTGGCCGGCCAGCCGGGTGGATCCATGACACCGGGACTGCGATTTTTCCGGGCCCTGACGACCCTGGCGTTTATCCTGATCAGTGCCGTGGGAGTAGCGGCCATTGGGCTCTTCTGCTTTTTTCTGGTAGCAGCCAAGGACCTGCCCCGGGTCCCCGAACCCATCGGACGCATCAACGATACGCCGGCCACCGAAATATTCAGTGCCGACGGCCAGCGCATCCTGACCATCGGCGGCAGGGAAACGGTTGCCCTGGACGACGTTTCCTATCCTTTCATCCAGGCCATTTTAGCCACCGAAGACCACCGTTTCTGGGAACATCGCGGCATCAACAAGCTGCGGACCCTCAAGGCCCTGTGGGTTACCCTGTTCGAAGCGGGCAAGGTTCAGGGGGCCTCCACCATCACCCAGCAGTTGGCCAAGAATCTTTTTTTCAGCTTCGAGCGCACCTACATGAGAAAGTTTCGGGAGCTGCTGGTCGCGCTGCAGATCGAAGCCCAATTTACCAAGCAGGAGATTCTGGAAGCCTACATCAACCAGATTCCCTTCGGCGTTGGGGCTTACGGCATTGGCGAGGCGTCGCGCACGTTCTTCGGCAAATCCGCCGGCGAACTGAACCTGGCGGAAGCATCGCTTCTTGCCGGGCTGCCCAAATCCCCCACCCGCTACAACCCGTTCCGGTATCCCGAGCGCGCCCGCAAGCGTCAGCAGGTGGTGCTCCAGCGCATGGTGGCCACCGGCATGATCAGCAGCCAGGAGGCCGAAGCGGCCAGCGCCGCGTCGGCCGAACTGCGCACTCAGACCCGGCCCCTGCGGGTGGACAGCTATTTTCTGGATGCGGTCATGAAGTCGCTGGAGGAAACCTACAGCCCCGAGGTGGTTTACCACGGGGGACTGCGGGTGTACACGACCCTGGATCCGGGCATGCAGCAGCAGGCCGAAACCGCGCTTCAGGATGGGATCGCCCGGTTGGAGACTCAGATGCCGGAAGGCGACCTTTCCGAAGAAGCCGACAGCGGTCTTCAGGGCGCCCTGGTGGCCGTGGATGTCAACACCGGCGCCGTCAAAGCGCTGGTCGGCGGGCGCGATTTCTTTCAGACGCCGTACAATCGCGCCTTGCAGAACAACCGGCAGCCCGGGTCCGCATTCAAGCCCTTTCTTTATTACGCGGCGCTGGAAGATGCGGGTCGATCGCCGGCCGATGTGATGGTGGACAAGCCGGTCTCCATCCCCGTGGCCGGCAAGCCGACGTGGAAGCCCCGCAACTTCGAGCGCTCCTACCAGGGCGCCATGGTGCTGAAAAAAGCCTTTACCGAATCGGTCAATACCGTGGCGGCCCAACTGGTCGAAGCCATCGGACCCGAGGCGGTGATCGAAACCGCCCGGCGCTGCGGCATTACCAGTCCGCTCAATCCGGTCTATTCCGTGGCTCTGGGGACATCGGGGGTCAGTCCCCTGGAGATGGCGGGCGCCTACGCGACCTTTGCCTCGGGAGGGGTCCGGCACCAACCCTACTGGATCAGGCGGGTGGAGGATGTGAGCGGCCGGGTGCTGGAGGAGCACATCATCACCGGGGAGCGGGTGCTGAACGAATCGATCGCCTATCAGGTGGTGGACATGATGGCCGGGGTGATCGAGGACGGGACCGGCAAGGTGGTCCGGAAAATGGGATTCACATTGCCGGCTGCCGGCAAAACCGGTACCACCAACGAATACAACGATGCCTGGTTCACCGGCTTTACCCCCAATTTGAGCACCGCGGTATGGGTGGGATTCGACCGCGGCCAGGGCATGCGGGACAAAAACGGTGCGGGCATTACCGGTGGACGCGGTGCCGCACCGATCTGGACCCGCTTCATGAAGGCGGCCACCGAGGGGGAACCGCCCAAGGCATTTCTGGTTCCGCCGGACATCTACATCAAAAAGGTGAACCCGGAAACCGGCTCGTGGGCCGGCTTCTGGACGCGCGACCCGGTTTCCGTGGCGCTGAGGAAAACCGATTAGTTGCAATATGTTAACTAAAGTAAAGAGATGCAATTTTTGGGAGCCGGTTGTGTAAGAAGTTCGAGATCAAGGCTTGCGGGTCCCGAGGAGCGAGGGTTAGATGATACTCCGCAGTGACGAGGGATACGCGTAACGAAGATATCGGGCTTCTTACACAACCGGCAAGTGGAAAT
The DNA here is from genome assembly GCF_009688965.1 of Desulfosarcina widdelii. Lineage (GTDB taxonomy): Bacteria > Desulfobacterota > Desulfobacteria > Desulfobacterales > Desulfosarcinaceae > Desulfosarcina > Desulfosarcina widdelii. The sequence continues at coordinate 6,525,858 of NZ_AP021875.1, forward strand.
GGGATACCTGTTCAAACATCTGACCGTCCGCCTGTGGACGACGCTGACATTCGGCAGCATTGTATGCCTGGTGGCCCTGCCGCCTCTGGCCGCTGTCCTGGGACCGGACTGGATGGTCGTTCCGGGACTGATCCTGTTTATCCTGGCGTTCTGGTTGACAGGGGCAGGATTGGCCGCACTGGGACGCCGGCGGATGGCTCGCCTTTTGGAAGAGGCCACCGTCTGGGACCGAGCCGGCATGCATCGGGAGGCGCGTCAGGCGTTTGCCCGGGCTACGGATACGGTGAACAGCTTTCTTTTTTCCCCATTTTCAAGAAAAGTCCCGGCCGAACGGCTGCTGGCCAAGATGGCCCGCTTCCAGTTGGCCCAGGCCGCACCCGAAGCGTCCTGCGATGCCACCGTAGACGCTTACCTGCGTCATTTCCCCCGTGACCGGGAAGCGGCCGTCAAATGGCTGGAAAGAATCCTGGGCGGAAGGGAGCCGTCCCCGACCTCCCATGAGATCGCTTCCCGCATCGGGGCGGCCCATTCCGAAGACACAGCCATCCAGCGGATGCTGGCCCGGTTTTATCTTGCCGAAGGGCGGTGCGATTACGCCGCCTTGCAGGCCTATCAATACATAGTGAAATTCGACAAGTCGCCGGGAGACGACCTGCTCGGACCCATGGCAGAGCTTTTCCTGGCCCAGTCCCGTGCGGATTTTCTGGCCCTGATGGTTTACCTGGCGCGGGTGGACGGCGGTGATCGCGACCCACGCCTGCTTTCGGCAATCGCCGCCTGCCAGCAAGTGATCCCCCCCGGTCCAGAGAATCTGCCGACACTGGAAAAGGCCGAAGCCGTGTTAGCGGACCTGGACACGTCCCGGCGTCGCCGGTTGGCGGCGGAGTTCATGCCCCGGATTTCCGATTCCGGTATGGAACCATCCGCAAAACGGGCGTCCAGGCGGTGGAAGGCGGTGGGAAACGGCCTGCGCAATGGTATGAATGGGGCCTTGCGGGCGTTTTGCGCGGTGGGGCGGGGTATGCGGCGCTTGCGGGCAGTGTTTTCGACCGGTCCGGCAAAATCGATGCTCAAATGGTCGGTCATGGGTATTTTTGTCGTGGGCTTAGGCTGGATGGTGGTCAACACCGCGGTTCACCTGATCGCCGATAATCAAACCGAGGAAACAGTGCCGCAACCGGTTGCCGCTCCGGTGACCGATCCGTTTACCCTGCAGGTAGCGGCCTATTTGAAGGAAGTCGATGCCCGGCGTTATGCGGACCAGTTGAAAGGCAAGGACCTGGATGCCTATTGGACCCGTGCCTCCAGTGGCAGCAAAACCTGGTATCAGGTGCGCATTTCCCATTTTCCGACCAAGGCCGAGGCCAGGAGTGTTGGCGAAGACCTGAAAAAACGGGGCTGGATCGGCGATTATTATGTTGCCAATTACAAACGGCCCGACGTACCATAGCCTCCACTTACAAAATGACCGACCTTTCCGTTGGAATCGAACTTCTCTACCTGAACTGAATCTGTGCGAAGGAATTCGAAAATGAACGCATCAACCATGACCCAAATCATCGACCAATGTTTCCGGATGGACAGCCATGCCAGTCGCCTTTACGCGAGCCTGGCCCGCAATGCCGGCAGCAAGGATCTGAAAGCGTTCTGGCAGGATATCGCCACGCAGAACGAAACCCATCTGATCTATTGGAATCGTATGCAAAAATGGGCCGAAAAGGGAATGCTCAACAATCTTTTCGACGATTCCCGACAGGTGCTCAAGGAGTTGACCGCCCTGCAGGAGAAGGTAAACGAACTGGCGGACGGCTGCCTGAAAATTCGCCGTAAGGAAAAAGCCTTCACCATGGCCTTCAAGCTCGAATTTTACCTGCTTCACCCGGCCTTCGAAACCCTTTCCCAGTATGTGGCGACCTTTAACGGCGATTCCGATGCAGGTTCTTCCTGCGAGCGGTTTGTCAGCCGCCTGTTCGATGCCCTTCAAAAGAATGAATTGAGCACCCTGGAACTGGAACTGGTGGGAGAGGTCATTCATCGTCTCTGGAAGGAGAACCGGCGGATGGCTTTTTTGAGCAACTACGACGAACTGACCGGCGTGTTCAATCGCCGGGGTCTGTTCAACGCCATCACCCATCTGGCCCACCTGGCCCAGCGCAATGGACACACCGTCAGCGCCCTGATGATCGACATCGACCGTTTCAAAGCCGTCAACGACACCTATGGCCACCAGTTCGGAGACGAGGTCCTGCGCCGGGTGGCCGATTGCATCCGTGAAAGCGTCCGTGCGTCGGATGTCCTGGGCCGCTACGGCGGCGAGGAATTCCTTGTCTTCCTGCCCCATGTCGAGGCCGTGTCCCTCAACGACGTGGGGGAAAAAATCAGAAAGGGCATCGAGACCATGCCCGACAATCCGGCGGAAGTTACGGTCAGCATCGGCATCGCCCATGGTCTCGTGGGCCGGGAGGTGGACGCGGACGTGAAGAAGCTCATCAACACCGCCGATGAGAGATTGCTGAAAGCCAAGGCCAAGGGCCGCAATTGCATTCAACTATAACGAATGAATTCGCAAAACGCCCGATATCTGCGATACGCTCATCCCTCGTCAGTGCGGAGTGCGTTTAGGTGCGGCGCCTCCCTCCTCGGGATTCGCAAGCCTTCTTGTCCCGTCTGGTGTTCAGCGGGAGATCTCGGACGTTTTGCGAAGTCGCTCAAAACGAGGCTTTACACAAGGTCGCATCCGTAAAAAGGGGTTGTCAGCCCCGCCCAAAGCGTTTAAACTGTTTGACATCTGGATACGGGATTGGCCGATTGCCATAACCAAAGGGAGGAGACAGACATGGAAAAAGAAGATGTCATCAGGATTGCCGAAGGGTTGCGACTGATCGAAGAAGGTGTGGAAACCATTCAGGCCGTGATGAAAGAGAAAAAAATCAAATCCCTTAAAGACGTAGCCGAAGAGCTGATTCCCTTTTTCAAGAAAGACGACGATTCGCTCACCGACTCCATTATCAGCCATCTGGGATAGTGCGATAGGTTAAATCGCATCGAATAATGAAAATGCCGGACTTTCGCTTTGTGAAAGCCCGGCATTTTAGTTTAATGGTGCCGAAAAAAAAATAACAAATTTTATTTCCTCGTCATTCCGGCGCAGGCCGGAATCCAGTAAATTTAATAAGTTCTGGATTCCGGATTAAATCCGGCATGACGATTCAGGGGCTTTTCACGAGCCCCTCTCTTTTGATCGTAACGCATATATCGGACGAAATAATCGTTTCTGAGCTTTATTTGTAGTCCTCGCGCAGTTGTTTTTTATTAATCTTCCCCACACTGGTCTTGGCGATGGAATCCACGATCAGTACCTTGTCCGGGACGCCATATTTGGGGATGACGCCGTCTTCGGCGTATTTGGCAAAAAAGGCCTTGAGTTCCTCCTCGCTGGTTTCCGCTTCGGCTCCGGGTTTGAGCACCACCAAAGCCAGGGGACGCTCGGCCCATTTGGGATCGGGGACGCCGATCACCGCCGCCTCGCTCACCGCATCGTGACGGCTGATGATGTCCTCCAGTTCAAGCGAGGAGATCCACTCGCCACCGGTTTTTATCACATCCTTGACCCGGTCGGTAATCTGCAGGTAGCCCTCGGGATCGATGAAGCCGATGTCGCCGGTGTGCAGCCAGCCGTTGGCCCAAAGCTCTTCGCTCTTCTCCTCGTCGCCGACATATCCCTGGGTCAGCCATGGAGAGCGGACCACCACTTCGCCGGCGCTTTTGCCGTCGTGGGGCAGCGGATTGCCTTCCGTGTCCACCACCTCGAGCAGAACATTGGGCACGGGCAGGCCGGTGCGGCAGCGCATCTCCACCTGACGCTCGGCATCCCACTGGAACATGTGGGGCTTGAGGTTGGCCACGGTGAGCAGCGGACAGGTTTCGCTCATGCCGTAGGCCGTGTACAGATTGATGCCGTTTTCCAGGCCGGCCTTGCACAGGCCCCGGGGCAGGGCGCTGCCGCCGATGACCACCTTCCAGCGGGACAGGTCCAGCTGCTTGATGGCGGGGCTGGAGACCAGCATGTGAATAATGGTCGGCACGCAGTGGGAGAAGGTGACCTTCTGGGAGACGATCAGCTTGAGCAGCATTTCCGGCTCGTACTTGCCCGGATACACCTGCTTGGTACCCAGCATGGTGCACAGGTAGGGAATGCCCCAGGCGTGGACGTGAAACATGGGCGTCAGGGGCATGTAGACATCCCCGGAATTGATGCCGGCCTGGGCCTCGTAGGCGCACAGCCCGGACATGAGCCCGTAGGTGTGCAGCACGATCTGACGGTGGCTGAAATAGACGCCCTTGGGCAGACCCGTGGTGCCTGTGGTGTAGAAGGTCGTAGCCATGGCGTTTTCGTCGAAATCGGGAAATTCGTACGCCGGTTCGGAACCGGCCAGAAGATTTTCGTATTCGTCGTCCAGGTTCAGGGGCGTATCCGGTGTACCGTCTTTGTCGTTGAGAAGAATGATTTTCTTCACGGTTTTCATCTGGTCCTTGACCGCCGCCAGCAGGGGCAGGAAATCGGCGTTGACCAGGATGACGTCGTCCTTGGCATGGTTGATGGTGTAGATGAGCTGCTCCGGAGACAGGCGGATGTTGATGGTATGCAGCACGGCCCCCATCATGGGCACGGCAAAAAAGCACTCCAGGTAGCGGTGGCTGTCCCAGTCCATCACCGCCACCGTATCTCCCTGTTTGACGCCCATCTTCTCAAGGGCGTTGGCCAGGCGCTGGATGCGCTGATTCAGCTCCACATAAGTGTAGGTCATTTTGTCGCGATAGACGATTTCGCGATCGGGATAATAGGCCAGCGGCGTGCGCAGGATGTTTTTGATCAGCAGGGGAAAACCATAGGCGGACGGGGTCCTGGGGATGAGTCGGACGGACATGGCATACCTCCTTTGAGTGAAACCGTTAACGGATTGAAAAGATCGTTGTAAGCGTAACGCAAGCTGTTTTGAACATTAGCGCACTTCTCACAAAAGAACAATCGGTCGCCCAACTTTTTTCTTGTAGGTTTTGCACCTACAGCGCGGTTAATGCACGGCCGATGGGCCCATGTCATTTTTTCAGGTCGAATAATCGGATGAACCGCGTCCGATGGTCAGGCGACGGGTCAGTCCCCTGGCGTCCAGCACGTCACCGATTCGTTTCAGTGCGGCCGGGCATCGGGAACCTCAAGAAAAAGGGTCACCACCCCCCGGGCGTACCGGCCCCCTCGCCAGCGACCGTTTTTGCGGTCACCCAACGCTTTTTCCAGGCTGATGGACAGCTCATGGCGGAAGCGGGACATGTCGGGGTCTCCGGTACAGCGATCTTTCGAGAAATCGAAATGCAGCGTTAGCGTTTCCATGGCATCTTTGATACCATGGCGGTGTGACAGATCCGGTCACAGTCCGCAGTTCCGGTCTAATACGATCCAAATGACTACTGTATAACGGGAGCGCAAGCAATGACCAAAGGCCAATTCAGCACAACACCACAGGAGCGATACCTGGAAGACTACGTGGAAGGCGCGGTCCATGAAATGGGACCAATTTCGGTAACTGAAGAGGAGATCGTCGATTTCGCGAAAAAGTTCGATCCACAGGTCTTTCACACGGACCCGGAGAAGGCCCGGGAAACGGTCTACGGCGGCCTCATCGCCAGCGGCTGGCACACCTGCGCGCTGTTCATGCGGCTGTTCGTGGAGCACTACCTGCCGGATCGGGCCAGCCTGGGAAGCCCTGGCGTGGACGAACTGCGCTGGCTCAAGCCGGTGCGTCCCGGCGACCGACTCACCCTGCGGATCACCGTGCACAAGGTCAAGCCCTCCCGCAGCAAGCCGGACCGGGGGGTGCTGTTTTCCTTTTGCGAGATGGTCAATCACACCGGCGAGGTGGTGGCCAGCATGATGGCCATGAACCTGATCCGGTACCGGGGGCGCCATTGTCCCCAAGAGCGTTGATTTTAACTGGAGAAATCGCATCATGAACCGTGACGCATCCGTCAAACAAGCCATCCACGAACTGCTGCGGCAGCAGCAGTTGGGTGTCCTCTCAACCATGGATGACGAAGCGCCTTATGCCAGCCTGGTGGCCTTCGCCGTCTCCGATGACGACCGCTGTCTCTATTTTGCCACCCCTCGAGCCACGCGCAAGTTCGCCAATATAACGGCCAATGCCGGGGTGGCCCTGCTCGTCAACAACAGTGTCAACCTTCCGGAAGATTTCCATCGGGCCAAAGCGGTCACGGCTGTCGGAATCGCCCGGGCGTTGACCGACGGGCGGCTGGATGCTGCCCGCAGCCACTACCTGGACAAACATCCCTACCTGGAGTCGTTTGCCCACTCGCCCAGCTGCGTGTTTTTAGAAATTCGAGTGCAGCGATACATCCTGGTGGAGCGCTTCCAAAATGTCAGCGAATATCGGATCGACCATGCAATGGATTCAACCCCTTGAGACCCTGCCTTCGGGCGATACCCGCGACATTGGCGGCAAAGGCGCCGCATTGCACCGCCTGTGGGCTGGCCGCATCCGTGTTCCCAAAACATTGTGCGTCACCACCCGGGCCTACCGGGATTTCGTAAACCACGCCGGGCTGAGGGAAAAAATTTATCTCGAACTCAGCCGCAAAGAATTTGCCGAAATGCGCTGGGAAGAGATTTGGGATGCCGCCCAGCGGCTGCGGCTGCTTTTTTTGCGATCCTCCCTGCCGCTGGAGATGGCCTCCAGCATGCGCCAGGCGATCACCCAAGCCTTTGGCGAACGGATGATGGTGGTGCGCTCATCGTCACCGGAAGAGGACCTAAGCGGGCACAGTTTTGCCGGTCTGCACGCTTCCTACACCCATTTGCAGGGCTGCGAGGACGTGATGCACCACATCCGGCTTGTCTGGGCCTCCCTGTGGTCCGACGCCGCCCTGTTGTACAGACAGGAATTGGGGTTGGATGCCCTGACCAGCACCATGGCGGTTTTGGTCCAGGAGATGATTCCCGGACAGGTGTCCGGTATCTGTTTCACCCGGGACCCAACCGGCCTGGAATGCGGCGTCATCGAAGCGGTCCACGGGATGAATCCACCATTGGTCGACGGCAAGATAACTCCCGATCGCAGGATGATAGATACCGCCACCGGTGCCGTCATCGAACACAGGGCCCCTGCGTCGAGGAAGCAATGGCAGCAGCCGACGGCGACAGCCGGCGCCGCCCCCCTTTCAGCACTTCCAGATTTTCTGCAGGACCAGCCTCCTTTGACGCCGGCCCAGGTCGACCGCCTGTGGACAACAGCCGTCCGCGTCGCGGCCATGGCCGCTGCTCCACAGGATATCGAGTGGACATTCGACAAAGAGGAACTGGTGCTGCTGCAGGCGCGTCCCATCACCACGGTATCTCGACCGGCGGAGGGTGACAACCGGTCCTGGTATCTCAGTCTGCATCGAAGCTTGGAGAATCTGCTGGAATTGCGTCGGCGGATCGAAGAGGAGTGGATTCCCCGCATGCGGCAAACCGCGGATGAAGTGGCGGACATCGATCCGGGAGCACTCGACGATGCGGATCTGGCCGCCGAAATCCGGCGCCGCTGGGAAATCAATCAGCACTGGACGGCGATTTATTGGGAGGATTTCATTCCCTTTGCCCACGGCATGAGGCTGTTCGGCCAAGTCTACAACGAGACGATGGTGCCGGACGATCCTTATGAATTCATGCTGCTGCTTCGCCACCAGGATCTGATCAGTGTCCGCAGGAATCGACAACTGGCGGATCTGGCGGCAGCCGTGCGACAGCGACCCCAGCGTGCGCGAGCCTTGGAAAGAGGCGATTTCAATGCCCTGGATGCGGCCTTTCGCGAGCGTCTGGATGCATTTGTTTTACGCTACGGCGATCTGAGCTGTCCGGTGACCGGTGCGGTTGAATGCGCCCCCGACACCGGCGCACTGGCCAACATTCTGCTTGAAATGGCCACCCTGCCGGAAACGGTGCCCACGAATGGTGGCGACCTGCCGTCCGCGGCCCTGGAAGCGGCCTTTCTCGATGCCTGCCCGGCCGGATCCATGGAAGACTGCCGACAGCTGCTCTCCCTGGCGCGTTCCAGCTATCGGCTCAGAGACGACGACAATATTCTGCTGGGCGCCATCGAAGCACGCCTGATCGCTGCCGCACAGGAGGGTCGCAAGCGGTCCCGGGACAACAGTGCCGGGCTGTCCGAAGTTCTGGCTGAACTGGGCCTGGACACCGCCGATCATGCCCCCCGGGCAAAGGCCGGAGCACCCCCTCCGGCCGTCAGCGAACGCCAGATTACCGGCCAGCCGGCAGGGCCGGGCCTGGTCCGCGGTCGTGCCCGGGTGATTGTCGAGCACAGCGATATCGCCCAGTTCAAAAGAGGAGAGATCATTGTCTGCGACGGTGTGGATCCCAACATGACCTTCGTCATGCCCCTGGCCGCCGGGATCGTCGAGCGACGCGGCGGCATGCTGATCCATGGGGCCATCATCGCCCGGGAATACGGGCTGCCCTGCGTCACCGGTGTGGCCGATGCCACCACGCGCATCACCACGGGTCAAACGATTACGGTAGACGGGTATTTGGGCATCGTTACCATCGGAGAAAAATAAGCTTGACGGACTCCTAAAACGGCCGATATCGGCCTTACCCTTCTTCAGCAGAAGTTGCAGATCATGCTGTCTTGGGGAACAAAGTTCCGGTACTTTCTGGCGGCGGTTTTTGCCAGGTAGCCGGGAACGGCCATACCGGAATCGTACTCGGCATAATTGACGAAGGTGCGCCCGTCGATGCGGACTTTCATGCCTTTCTGCGGTGCGTTCAGGGGAATAATGGCGCACGCGGTTCGCAATTTCTTTTCGAGATCCGCAAACCCCATTTTGCGGGCCTGTTCGGATAAGTTTACTTCCAGATAGTGGCGCCCGCCACGCTGCAGTTTACCGCTATAAGTTTCTTCTACATGTTCGAGAAGTTCATCGATTCGGGTATCCATATTTTTTCTCCTTGCCATTCTATTGTCTTTCCAATCCATCGGGTTTCAGGAAGCGTTTTGCAATCCACAGGCTTCCGCCTGCGGTGGCAGCGGTGAGGACGGTTCCCCAAACCATGTCCACGAGGGCAACGATAACCGGCCATCCATCGAGCAGTGCCAACGCCGTCAGATCGAAGGTGCCATAGGCAAACAGGCCCAGCAGACCTCCCATCAGGGCGGTTTGGGGAACCCCGGAACCGCCTTTGAGTGCGGGGGCCAGCACAAAGACGACGATACCGCCGATGTAAAAAAAATAGAACATCAACGCCGCCGGCCAGTTAACCGAATCGCGCAGCAGGCCGCCGATGGTTCGGGTATAAAAATCCTGCGCCACCACACCGATCCAGACCAGATCGATTAGGAAAAACACGATGGTTGTGATACCATAAATCCATCCAAATCTGCTGACATGGTCGTTCATGGTTCCCCCCTTTTTTGCTGCGGACCGGTACCTCTAAAAATCCTTGTGGATAAGATGCCCACCGGTTGAAAAGTTGCAATGGCAAGTGCCAACGAGGCTTATGGTAGGAAAAACCTATAAGCCAAATCCGTTTGCCTGGTGGGGCTGTTTCATGGGTTGTTCATGTATCGTCGTTTCCCTCGGACCGTCACCATAAGGGAGTTCCGCTGTTGAGACCGCCCAACCGACACCGCAACATCACGGTGAAACGACTGCTTCTGGATGGCTTCCAGTTTATTCGTTGTCAGTCATGGGTCAGACGCCGTCTTGGCAAGCCCTTCCACTGCAGCCGCAGGTACGTCGAAATTGACATCACCTACAAATGCAACCTGAAATGCATCAACTGCAACCGCTCCTGCAACCAGGCGCCGAGCGAGTTGGAGATGCCGGTGTCGACCATCGAAGCTTTCCTCGCCCAGAGTGTCGAACAAAAGCTATCCTGGGAGCGGATCCGGATTCTGGGGGGAGAACCCACACTTCACAGTCGGTTTTTCGATATCGTCGACCGTTTAATGGACTATCAGCGGGTCCACAATCCATCGGTTCGGCTGGTGGTGGGCACCCACTTCCATGGCCGACGGGTTCGCCGGGTACTGGAACAACTGCCGCCTTCCGTCATTGTTAAAAGTACGCTCAAGACATCGCGTTCAAACCTCTTCCGGCCTTTCAACGTGGCGCCCGTGGATAGGCCTTTCCACCGGTTTATGGATTTCACCTGCGGCTGCCGCATCATCGAGGACTGCGGTTTGGGGTTGACGCCTACCGGGTATTACATGTGCGCCGTCGCCGGTGGCATCGACCGGATTTTCGGCTATCATTTAGGCTGGTCGAACCTGCCGGATCCACAGGATGACTTTGCTGACCAGATGGCGGCCTTTTGCCCGCTATGCGGACATTTCGGCTTTCAGTGGCCCACCCGCAAGAGCAGGCAGTCCAAAACCTGGCGCCAAGCCTATGCCGATGCAGCTTTGAGGGCGAAACAACCGATATGAGGGCTTTACATCCATTTTATTTTGGAAACAAAGGAGGCCATGCGCGCCAATGACCGCTCTTCGCATATTGCACGTTCTTGGACAGCGTCCTGAAATGACCGGAAGCGGAATCTATCTGGAGGCCCTGATCGGGGAATCTCGCAAGCACGGGATATCCTGTTTCCGGGTGGTAGGAATCCCGGCAGGCAGTTTGGAACCCTTGGCGGCTGGGTCTTCCGTCGACACAGAATCCGTTCTTTTTGATTCGGTCCCCCTCGATTTTCCGGTTGTCGGAATGTCCGATGTCATGCCGTATCGAAGTTCCCTGTTCAGCGAATTAAAAGGCCGACGGCTGACGGCCTACAAGGCGGAGTTCATCCGCGTGCTGGAGGCGGCCGTGAATCGATTTCATCCCCATCTCCTTCACACCAACCACCTCTTCCTGTTGTCGGCGCTCGCCAGAAAACGCTTTCCGAATCTGCCTATGGTTACCACCTGCCACGGTACCGACCTGCGACAGGTCGAGCTGTGCCCTCATCTGAGATCCTTCGTAAGGCGGTATTGCCGGCGGATCGATAAGATCATCGCGCTAAGTGCCGATCAAAAAGCCGACATCCAACAGGTGTATGACGTCTCTGAAAAGAGCATTGCGGTTATCGGCGGCGGGTATGATGACACCATTTTCACCCGTGGTCCGCAGCGCTCGACCGAAGGGGTTGAATTGCTTTATGCCGGTAAATTGAACCGGAGCAAAGGCGTTCCCTGGCTGCTGCGGTCCCTCATGAAGATTACCGATCTGGACTGGCACCTGCATTTGGCGGGAAGCGGAAGCGGGCCGGAGTACGACGAATGCATCGAATTGACCCGGCATTTGGGCGACCGTGTGTCGCTTCATGGATACATCAGTCACCGCTGTCTGGCCGATCTGATGAAACGCGTCCACATTCAGATTCTCCCTTCTTTTTTCGAAGGACTGCCCCTGGTACTTTTCGAAGGGCTGGCCTCGGGATGCCGGGTCATTGCCACCGAATTGCCTGGTTTCCGTGAGATTTTTGGAAAAACCCGAAGAGATACGGTTCGTCTGGTTCCCTTGCCGCCTTTGGAAACCATCGACCGGCCCTATCAAAAAGACGAGCCCGGTCTTGTCGAGGTGCTTTCCAACAGCCTTGTCGATATGATCGCCACGGTGAACCGATTTCCCGATGTCGATGATCCCCAAGCCGAGGCCATTGCAGCCGATTATACCTGGTCGCGTGTTTTTGAACGTACCTTTTCCGTTTACAAAGAAATGGTTTCGCCATGAATCAGCGAAAGCAGATCCGCTGCGCGGCAATGGGAAGTAAACCGGCGACGCGTGGCCGGCGTATTACGTTTTTAATGGATCGGCGACTTCCCGACCCTGTTTCATCAGGGCGATGCTCTCCACGATGCGCCGGTGAATCGCCGGAGAGATGGGAAAAGCCAGGGCAATGGCAAAAGCGGCCGCATTGCACACACTGGGAACCAGGGCATAGAGCACCTTGAGGGTCTGGATCACTTCGGGCGGCTGCACCTGGCCCGGCGTATATCCGGCCATGCCCAGCAGGGTCAGGCCGGTTCCAACGCCCAGGGCGGCGGCCAGTTTCTTGACGACCGACCAGATGCCGATATACCAGCCCTCCTGGCGACGGCCGGTGAGAAATTCATCGTAGTCGATGACGTCAGCCTGAATGGCCGAGGGCAGTGCAAGGGTGGCACCGAAGCCCATTCCGGAGATCACCACCAGAACGGCATAGGCCCACTCGTCGCCGGCACCCAGGAAGTATACCCCGCTGAAGGCCAGGGTGTTGATGGCCATGGAGGCCAACCAGGCGTTCTTTTTGCCGATGCGCCGCGAGACGCCGATCCACGCAGGCAGCATCAGAATGCCGGAAGCGAAGTAAAGGAACAGAAAGAGATCGGCCCGGCTGGATTCGAGTACATACTGGACATAATAGAGAATCAGGGTTGCAGGAAGATTGCTCCCCAAAGCCCCGATCATATAGGCGGTCAACAGGATCCAGAAAGGCCGGTTGCGCCCAACGCTCCTGAGATTACTGATGGTCAACGTGGTGGAAGACTCTTTGCCGTCCTCCTTCTCACGAATGCGAAGCACGCACCACAGGCAGGTTCCGATCAGCAGAGGGGCATAGAGAAGAGCGATCCAGAGAAACTTCTGGCGCTGGGCGGCGGCCGTGGCAGCGTTTCCCTGCAGGCCTTCGATCAGCACCGGTGATGCCGCCGCCAGAAGGGTTCCCGCAATCAGCAATCCGTCCCGCCAGGCAAAAAGGGAGGTCCGCTCGGTGTAGTCTCGGGTCAGTGCCGGACCCAAGGCTTCATAGGGTACCGTTACCACCGTCCAGAAGGCGAACAGGGCCACGATGGTCATTGCGAACCAGGCGATGGCCGCAAATCCTGTAACATGGGGAGGCACAAAGAGCAGAAACGTCGCCGCGGCAAGACCGACACTGCCCCACAGCATAAAGGGCCTGCGACGTCCCATGCGGGTGTGTGTACGATCCGAAACAACCCCCATCAGCGGATCGGAAAAGGCGTCGAACAGTCTTACCCCCATGAGAATGGCACCGACCCAGGCGATGTTGACGCCGATAACGTCGGTGTAGAATTTGGGGATGTGGACATACACGGGAATCCCCACCATGGCCAGGGCAAACGCCGGCAGACCATAGGAAATCTTTCGGCCCAGATGCAGCCGATCCTGTGGGCGGTTTGTCTTCATGATACCCCCAGGAGCGTATCCCTGAACGTCTCATCGATGGGATGATCGCCCAGCCAGATGGAAAAAACGGCGCCGGCAAAGTCATCGCCGGGAATAAGGCCCAGGTCTTCCCCGTTCAGGGAAAGGCGGGTGCCTTTACCCGGAAGGTAGGTCAGTGCATAGCGGTCGCCGGGTTTTACATCTCGATACATCGCGGCAAGGCGGTCGATCCGGGCACGCAGCTTCTCGGCCTGTTCCGCATTTACATTGTCATGAATCTTGGCCCGGGTGGCCTTGGCGAAATCTTCGCTGCCAATGGCATGGTAGTAGGCCAGTTCCAGCCGCTTGGCTACCGGCGCCAGCACCGGATCGGACGGTGCCGAATCCGGCAGATATAGGGCACCGGCGTAAGCCTTGATAAACACCATATACCGCAGCAGACCGGCACCTTTCAGCTTCAGACGCTGGTCCTGAATGTCCACCGTTTTGGTGAAGCGAAAGTCGTCCACCACCACAGTCGTTTCGGCCTTGGAGCCAGGCGCTGTCAGAAGTATTGTAAAAAGCAAAAATGCGAATATCGGTTTCATCGTTTTCCCCTCTTTCTCTGGGTGCAGGAGAAAATTCCAGGTTTGTTTCAGATCATAAAAGTAAAGTAATTTCTGCCTGCTGTTTGACAAGCCGCAAGAGCAGACAAAGATTGAGTTAATCTTGGGTAGTAAATGATAGGTTCTGCCAACCAGTGCAACGAAAGGCGGGGCGCATGACCAACCAATGGCGAATCACCAAAACGATCGATACGGACCAGCCTGCCGATCGACTCTTCGACTATTTGAGCCGCTGGGACAACGTGGTGGAATGGGATCCTACCGCCTTTTTCGGACGCAAGCTGTCCCCCGGCGAACCGGCCGTGGGCAGCCGTTTTGTCATCACGCTGCGTTTCGGATGGCGGCCCGTGCCCATGACCTACACCATCGTCCGCATGGAGCGCCCCCGCTTGCTGGAACTTGAGGGCCGGGGCGCCCATTTTCGTGCCCTGGATCACATTCGCCTGACAGACACCGCCTCGGGTTGCCGCCTGACCTACGAAGTCGTGATCCGATTCGACCGTCACCAGAACCCGGTGGCCAGCCGCATCGGCCGGTACCTGTTTGACCGCTATGCCCGGACAACCATCCGACGGCTTCAACGGATGATCGACGGTTCCGCCAGCCCACCGGCACTAAGCCCGGTGACGCGCATGGCCGACCGGGCCATTTTACCCGGATTGATCGGCTTTACCCGCCTGGGCCACATCCTGGGCAAACGCCGGCGGCCGGTGGCCTCGGCCCTGTACGTCGGCCGCACCATGGTGCTTACCGGCGGCACCTCGGGCATCGGCCGGGCCGCCGCCCGCGAACTGGTGCATCGGGGGGCAAATCTGGTGGTGGTGGGGCGCGACGGGGAAAAGTTAAAAGGATTGCTGGATGAACTGGGACGCCTGAAAAACGGCGGATGGATTGAAACCGAGCGGGCCGATCTCAGTCTGATGGCGGAAGTGCGCAGGCTGGCCGACCGTCTGATGCGGCGCCACAAGCGGATCGATGTCTTGATCAACAACGCCGGCGCCCTGTTTAACCGCTACGGCCAGACCGACGAAGGCGTTGAACGAACCATGGCGACCGACCTGGTCAGCCCCTATCTGCTGACCGTTTTGCTGCTGCCGGCCTTAAAAGCGGCCGGATCGGCACGGGTCGTCAATGTCGCCTCCGGGGGCATGTATACCCAGGGCATGCGTGCCGGTATGCTGGACGCAGAGCCGGCCGACTACGACGGACCGACGGCCTATGCCAGGGCCAAACGGGGCCTGGTTATGCTCACCGAAGATTGGGGCAACCGATGGGCCGATTTCGGAATCGGTGCGCATGCCATGCATCCGGGCTGGGTGGATACCCCCGGTCTGGAAGCCTCTCTGCCGGCCTTCCACCGGCAAGTGGCCCCTTTGCTGCGGACCCCGGAGCAGGGCGCCGACACCATTGTCTGGCTGGCCGCCTCGCCGGACGCCCAGCGGGCATCCGGCCGTTTCTGGCTGGATCGAAAAATCCGCGCCACCCACGTGTTCCGCCACACGGCGAACAGCGGCAAAGACCGCCGCGACCTGATCCGGGCGTTGGACACCCTGACAGGTATGGCCGCAAAAACATGATCCTTGCAAGGTTTGAAGGTTCTGCAAAAATTCGATTTTCAGACGGCTTCGTAAAAAGCCCGAGATCAACGCTTGCGAATTCCGAGGAGGGAGGCGTACCAAAACGTACTCCGCACTGACGAGGGATGAGCGTAACGAAGATATCGGGTTTTTTACGAAGCCGTCAATTTGGCATTGCCCTCCCGGGTCAGAACCAGCTGCAGGTTGCCCAGCACCCGCTGCCGGAATCCCGCCTCGCAGCTTCCCAAATAATACGCCCATTTGCGTTGAAAAGTGCGGTCGAAACCCAGTTGGGCGACCCGATCCCGGTTGGAATTGAAACGCCGATGCCAGTGGGCCAGGGTGGTGGCGTAGTGGTTGCCGATATTCTCCGCATGATCGATCATCAGGCTGGAGTGGCGGGTCATGGCGCGGGTCAGGACCGTCAGGGACGGCAGCAGACCGCCCGGAAAGATGTGCTTCTGAATCCAGTCGTGGCTTTTGCGATAGACCTCGTAGCGCTGATCGGGAATGGTGATGGTCTGGATGACGGCAATGCCGTTGGGGGCCAGCAAACGATCCAACTGACGGAAGAAGGTGCCGAAATAGGCGTGCCCCACCGCCTCCAACATTTCTATGGAAACGATCTTATCGAAGCGCCCGTACATCTTGCGGTAATCGCGAAAAAGAATGCGGATGCGGTCCTGCAACCCGGCCTCGCGAACCCGCTGACGGGCCATTGAATACTGCTCTTTGGAAATGGTGATACCGGTGACCCGGCATCCGGTCCGTCGTACGGCTTCAATGGCGAACCCACCCCAGCCGCAGCCGATCTCCAGCAGGTGATCATCGGCGGCCAGACGGGCTTTGTCCATGATGGCGTGGTACTTGTTCTTCTGGGCCGTTTCGAGGGAATCGCCGTCATTTTTGAAAATGGCGCACGAATAGGCCATGGATTCGTCCAGAAAGGTCTGGAAGAAATCGTTGGACAGATCGTAGTGCCGTCCGATGTTGCGGCGGCTGCCGGCCAGGGTGTTGGCCTGGGTGAGAAAGCGCAGTTTTTCCAGCAGGCGCGTCAGGATGGATTCCTTGAAATCGCCGTCATTGAGCCTGTTGCGGTTGCGGATGAAAAAATCGATCACGGCCGCGATGTCCTCGGTCTCCCATTCGGCGGCCATGTAAGATTCGCCCAGACCGATGTCCGATCCCAGCACGACCCGCGAAAAAAAGCGGTGATCGTTGACGCTCAGGCGGGCCTGAATTTCTTCCTTCTCATCGCCGAATGCCCTGACTGTACCGTCCGGCAGGGTCATCTGCAGATGACCCTTTCCGGACCTGGAGAGAACGTCCAGCATCAGCTTGGTGCAGTAGCGTTGAACCGTGGTGGGCGGCAGCCGGCGGACGGTCATGGGGCTTTGGGGAACCGGCTTGTCGTGATAGTCCAGCTTGCGCTGGAAGTAGAGTTTAAAGGCTTCCCAGTAGATCCTGGGAATGGTCAGCCGCGGCTGCAAGGGGTGGCGCAAAACAGTTTTCAAATGGCTAAGCGGGGTCAGTGGCCGGGGGGCGCCTTTCAGGCAGGCCTGCAGGATATGTCGGCCCTCACGGTGCAGATCGATGCGGATGTCCATCTCCCGGCGGATGTCGGACAATTGGAAGCTATAGGTGCCGTCCATGGTGTTGAAAGGCGACACGTGGAAAGTCTTGTTTGCCCGGTAGTGGGCCGGAAAGCCCTCATGCGCACCCCCGTCTCCCGGCAGGACATAAACATGCTTTTCGCCGAAAGTGTTGTTCACCTCCGCCACGACCGCTGTCAGCTCCCGGCCGCTGTCGAAGCAGTAGTAAAAGCTCACCGGATTGAATGCCCGGCCCAGCAGCCGGGGAGAGGTGACCATGATCACCTGCGCCAGGTCTGCTGCCGGGATGTGCGCTGCCAGGGCCGCTTCCAGCTTTTGCCGGATGGTGCCGGCTTTCGGGGCCAGATAGTCCCGGTCGTGCAGGGATACCGGTCGCGGACGGTTGTAGCCGAACAGGGGCAGGCGGCGGTCAAGCCGTTCCAGTTCGGCAAGGTCGAGGGCATAGACGTAAAGCCTGTAGCGCAGCTGATGGCCGACCGGATGGAATCGTTCGTGGGTCACCTCGCCAACGTATAGTTTAGAATCCATGTCGTCCTCCCAAAGCGGCCGCCACCTGGACGCCGGATCGGGCCGCGTCTTCGTGAAAACCGTATCCGAAATAGCTGCCGCAAAAAAAGGTGTGGCGCACACCGTTTAAAGCTGGAAGCTCGGCCTGGGTCCCGAGGCTTTCGAAGGTGTATATCGGATGGGTGTAGGTCATTTCGGCGATGATCTTTTCATCGGCGATGGGTCTGAACGGATTCAGGGTCACCAGATAAGGGGTGCGTGTTTGCAGCCGCTGGAGGCGGTTCATGTGGTAGGTCAGGGTAACGGGGGCATGGTCTGGAGACCGCTTGGCCCGAAACACATTCCATGACGCCCAGGCCTTGGGATTGGACGGCATCCAGGTCGGGTCCGTGTGCAGAACGGTTCGGTTCCGGCTGTAGCGCCAGGCACCCAAAAGGCGGCGTTCGTCATCGGACGGGTCGTCCAGCAGCTTAAAGGCCTCGTCCGCGTGGGTGGCGATCACTGCCTTGTCGAACGAGCGGGTGCTGCCGTCGGCCATTTTCAGGATGACGCCTTCTTCCTGCCGCTGCATGGACAGTAATGGCGTGCCGGTGAAAACCTCGCCATTGAAACGATCCAGAAACGCGTTGACGTAGCTGTGGCTGCCGCCGGCAACGTAATACCACTGCGGGTGGCGGTATGTACTCAGCAGGCCGTGATTGTTGAAAAAACGAGCCAGGGTGAGCAGTGGAAAGCGATTCACCTCCAGGTCCGGGGCCGACCAGATGGCCGCCACCATGGGAAACAGATACTGCTCCCGGAATCGGGCGGTGAAGCGGTGGCGGCGCAAGAACTGGCCCAGGGTGGTATTCTCCAGCGCTCCCCGGGCCAAACCACGCAGCACCAATTGGTTAAAACGCAGAATCTGTGCCAGAACGCCCCAATAGCCGGGGTCGACCAGATTGCGGCGCTGGGCGAATAGGCTGTCGAGATTGCTGCTGGCGTATTGAAAGCCGTTTTTCTCGTCATAATAGCCGAACGACATGTCGCTTTTGGCGATGGCCACGCCAAGTTCGCGAAAGAAGCCATTCAAGATGGGATAGGTCCGGTCGTTGAAGACGATAAAGCCGGTGTCCACGGGCGTGCCGGCGTCGGGACCGCTGGGGATCACGATGGTGTGCGTGTGACCGCCGACATAGTCGTTTTTCTCGTAGAGCGTAACCTGGTGCTTCTCCTGAAGCAGATGGGCGGCGGTGATACCGGCCACGCCTCCGCCGATGACGGCAATGCGCATGGTAAAGTCTCCTTTGCTCCTGTTATCCTTTGCTCAGGCAGAAAGTAAGCGATTTTGCCGCTTCGGCAAATCGGCAACTGGAACGATCTACGAAAGAGACGATGTTGGTGCTCCGGGCTAATGCCCTGTTATACTATCATTTTAGAACAGCTATGCTTTTTCGGTGGTAGTTTTTGCCTGCCATAGAATGCCCATTTGACTCTTTGTCCCACCCCCTGGCCGATATAGAAAAGGAGTCGCGGTGGCTCTCGATGCGGTGCGATCAATCAATGCGGGTTGTTTATCAGGCGTCGGCAAAAGGCAGACCGGTCTGCTCGACCGTTTGCCGGGGTATTATGTTCGGATGCCGTACTTTTTCATTTTGCGCCACAAGGTGGTTCTTTCCATGCCGAGCAGGCGGGCCGCTTTCTGGCGATGGCCGCCTGCTTTTTCCAGCGCCGACAGAATTCTGCGGTGTTCCCGGTCAAGTCTTTGCTCCGGCAGCGGAGACGGAGCTCTGCCCGCAACGGGTTCCTGAACCTGGCGGACATAATCGGGCAGGTGCTCGGGGCGGACCATGCGCTGACGGCAGATGATCAGGGCATGTTCCAGGATGTTTTCCAGCTCGCGGACGTTGCCCGGATAGTCGTAGTTGAGCAGAATCTGCATGGTGTCTTCGGAAATCGCCGTTGGTGTCACCCCCCTGGCGGCGCAGAGGCTGCGGACGATGTGGCGGATGAGCAGAGGCAAATCGCCGCGCCGTTCCTTCAGTGGGGGCAGTTCGATTCGCATGACGTTGAGCCGGTAAAACAGGTCCTCGCGAAACAACCCCTGGTCCACAAGACTCCTGAGCTGCCGATTGGTGGCCGAGACGATGCGCACATCCACCTTTTGCGTATGGCGGGAACCCAGCGGATAAAATTCCTTGTCCTCCAGAACCCGCAGCAGTTTCGCCTGCAGGCTGAGGGGCAGGTCTCCGATTTCGTCCAGAAAAATGGTGCCGCCCTGGGCCTCGCTAAAGCGGCCCGGCTTGTCACGGTCAGCGCCGGTAAAGGCGCCCTTGACGTAGCCGAAAACTTCGGACTCGATGAGATTTTCCGGTATGGCCGCGCAATTAACCTTTACCATGGGATTGGTCCGGCGGGGGCTGGCTGAGTGGATGACCTTGGCCAGCAGATCCTTGCCGGTGCCGGTGGCGCCCTCGATCAGTACGGTCGCTACGCTCGGTGCCACCACCGAGACCATTTCGAAGATTTTGCGCATGGCCGGCTCCTTGCCGATCATGTCGTGAAAGGTATAGCGGTTGCTGATGGCCCGGTTGAGCTGGTGGGCCAGGGTCATGTCGTGGAACGTGGCCAGCCCGCCGACAATGACGTCTTTCTCGTTTCTCAGGGCGATGTAATTGGCCCGGATGGGAATGGTGACCCCGTCCCGGTCGACCATGGATCCCTGGCGGCTGGACCGGGTTTCGCCCGAGGCGATGGAATCTTTCAGCAACCGGAGATCGGCGGCGTCCTCGCCTGAGAAGACCATGGCGCAGGGCTGGCCCAGCACCTGGTGCCGGTCATAACCGGTAACGGTTTCCGCCGCCCGGTTGAAGAAATTGATCAGTCCGCCCCGGTTGACCGTAAAAATGCCCACATCCAGGTTGTTCAGGATAATCTTGAGACTTCTCTCCTCATAGTGCAGCCGGTCGATGAGTTGGGTGATGGGCGAGTGGTCCTGCAAGATGGTCATGCAGCCGCTGATTTCGCCGCGCCCGTTGTAGATGGGTGTGGCCATGCGGGTGATCAGGTGCCGTCGGTTCTCTTCATCGGTCACCTCCAGGTCCGGGTCATGGGTCCCGGCGGCCTCTGGGTGATGGATGACGCAGTCCACCGTGCAGGGGACGCCGGTGAAAACCTCACGGCAGTCCCTGCGGACGACCTCGTTTTCGCGCAGCCCCAAAAGTGCCTGGGCGCTCAGGTTCATGGCCGTGATCCGCCGGTGCCGGTCGGCCACGAAGGCGCCGATGTTCAGCTCATCCATGACATTCAGCCAGTGGTCGCAGCGAATGCCCAGGCGGCGGTGAGACAAAATTGCATCTTTGGTCATGCATTTCCTCCCGGCCTTTTCGGGATGTCGGCCTCAACCGGCAGTCGGATTTCGAACGTCGTACCCTTGCCCGGCTGGCTGACGGCGGACAGGCTGCCGCCGTGGCGTTCAATGATGCCGTAGGTGGTGGACAGGCCCAGACCTACGCCGTAGCCTTCCTTCTTGGTGGTGAAAAAGGGTTCGAAGATGTGTTCCAGCGAATCTTTTTCAATTCCTGTTCCGGTATCCGTTACGGTCAGCACGACGGTCGGCGGCTCTTCTTCCAGGGCCGACGCCAGCGTCAGGCGCCCGCCTTGGGGCATGGCGTCCACGGCATTGAACATCAGGTTGAGCAGGCATTGCTGAAGCTGGTTGGCATCGCCGCGGATTTCGGGCAGATCGTTTTGAACCCGGTTGTCCAGGGTTACGTTGGCCATTTCCAGCCGGTGCCCGGCCAGCACGATGCTGCGCTCGACGACGGCGTTGACGGAGACCGGTCCCACGGATATCGGCGAACGACGGGAGAAGGTGAGCAGGCTGGAGACGATGGTCGAGCAGCGATCGGTTTCCGACTCCACCAGCTCCAGATAGCCGCAAAACTGTTTCTGCTTGTCGGCCGGCAGGGGGCCTTTTTGAAAGGTGCGCAGCATCAGCCGGATGTAGTTGAGAATTCCGGAGAGGGGATTGTTGATCTCGTGGGCCACACTGGCTGCCAGCCGTCCCAGGGACATCATTTTGTCCTGATGCAGCAGCCGGGCCTGGTCGGCCATTTCCCGCTCCAGGCGATGGATGCGGCGCAGGTCGCGGAAAAAGCAGACCAGACCGGATTTGCGGTCGTCTTCCATGAGCACCGCGGCCGAAAGCTGCACCGGCACGGGCTTGTGTTGGCGATCCAGCAGGCGGGTTTCATAGAGCATCAGGCGGTTGACTCCGCCATGACCGCTGGCTTGCATGTCCGTCTGAAGCCGCTCGTATTCGGAACTGCCGAAAAGGTCTTTCAGGGCCAGTCGCCCGATGGCCTCGGCGCGGTCGATGCCCACCATCTTTTCCATGCTGCGGTTGAAAGTCGCCACCTTGCCATCGGCATCGCAGCCCAGAATGCCGTCCATGGAGCTTTCGATGAGCCGCTGCTGGTAGGCGACGGTTTCCTCCAATTGACGGCTGGTGCGGGAAAGCCCCTGTTCGAGCTGGCGGGTGTAGGCTTTGATCTGCTGCCGGTTCGTGTAGCGCTGGCGGGCCCGCTCCAGGGCCACCATCAGGGCTTCAGTATGGATCGGTTTGGTGATGAAGTCCGAGGCGTCCAGCTGCAGGGCGCGGATGGCGGTTTCCATTTCCCCGAAGGCGGTGGCCACGATGACCTCGGTATCGGGAAAACGCAGTTTGATGGCCTCCAGCACCTGGATGCCGTCCATGCCGGGCATGCGGATATCGGTGATGACGATCTGCGGGAGGTTCGACTGAAAGAAATCCAGCCCCGATTTGCCGTCGGCGACGGTTTCCACCCGGTAGCCGGCATCGGTCAGGGCCATGGCCGTAACCTCGCGGATGTCCTGCTCGTCATCGATGATCAGAACGGACCACTTGTCGTTGTCGGCGGGTGTCATCGGGACCTGCTTTCGCTTCCTGACCGTGAATGTGCTTTCGGGAACGACGGTATTGGGTCGCGTTTCGGCAACGCCTGCTCATCATAGGCAAATCCGGTCGGATCGTCAATATGGCTCGACTGAAACTGCCGGCTGTGGCAGACAAGGCTTGACTGTCAATCCGATCTCATCTATCTTTTCATTACTGCACATGATCCCACGGAGCGTATTTCGCGACCGATTCCAAGGTTTCCACACTTCCCTGCTGACCCGGACAAGAGCGCTTTTTCTGCTGGCACACCCCCAATTGAAAGAGGGGGCCTTCTCGACCGGTTCCAACGCACCTCGATGACATAAGGGTGCCCATGAGGCCCGCTGACAAGGGCTCAGCGAAATGAATGCCGTAATCGTCACTGTTTGAAACAACGAACTGTTGGATTCAATGGCGGATAAACCGGCTCAGCGGAAGATTTCGACCGTAAAAGATTTCGTTTTGTTCAAACTTAAACCGGACTTATTCGTGGCCATCATCGACAGCAACGACAAACATCTTCATATCGAGGACAAAACCTTCAACCCGTCGTTGGCCAAATAGAAAACCTCAGTATCGAAATAAACGGCACCTTAAACATAAAGGAGGTCCAAATGGCTGAAAGTAAACGTCAACATGGCATGGGTTGGCTTCCAGATCTTCCGGATTTCAGAGATTACTCCATTACTCATAAGGATATCCCTGCGCGGCTAAGAGGGCAGACAGGCAACCGCCCAATTAAGTCGATGCTCAACAAAACAGGGGTCACCCAAAAAAAGAAAGTAGCACTGTCGGATAGCGTCGATTTAACTCCCTGGTGTTCACCGATAGAAAATCAGGGACAGCTTGGATCATGTACTGCCAATGCTGGCGCAGGTTTGATTGAGTATTTCGAACGACGCGCTTTCGGAAAGCATCTCGACGCCTCAAGATTGTTTTTATACAAGGTGACACGCAATATGTTGCATTTGACAGGTGATACAGGGGCTTACCTGCGTACGACCATGGCCGCCATGACCATATTCGGCGTGCCTCCCAGCGAATATTGGCCTTACGACCCAGCGTCATTTGACGACGAACCACCTGCATTCTGTTATGCTTTTGCCCAAAACTACCAGTCCATTCAATTTTACCGGCTTGATACGATGGGAATCACCGGTCAGGTTCTGCTTGATCGCATCAAGCTGTTTCTGGCTGCAGGTTTGCCGTCCATGTTTGGGTTCACCGTTTACAGTTCGTTTATAGAGGCGGGAGAAAGCGGTAAAATTCCCTTCCCCAGTCACGGTGACCGCGTCGAGGGAGGACATGCTGTAGTTGCTGTTGGTTACGATGATAACTTGACAGTGAAAGCTAAAAATCCTCTGGCCCCTGAGACTACAGGGGCGCTGCGGATCCGAAATTCCTGGGGCTCTGATTGGGGTGACAAGGGGTATGGCTGGCTACCCTATGAGTATGTTCGTCAGGGTATTGCCGTCGATTGGTGGTCTCTGTTGAAAAATGAGTGGATTGATACTGACCAGTTCAAAATCGATGACCGCAGCTAATTTGCAGGTGCGTTTAAACAATCCGAAAAATATCAACATCGGTGCTTTTGGACTCAAGCTGTGGATTGTCTATAACGGTCAGCAGACCTTTTTGGTGGGATAACGACTTCAACGCCGGCAGGCTGTATGCATATATTCATCCACTTGGATTATGCGTGTTGAATTTATTAAACCCATATTTGTCTTGACAACTTTACAAATATAGAGGATAAAAAGCCGTCGGGCCTGAAGAACGAGAACTAAAGGGCTGAGCGGTGACCGATAAATCGCTAAATAGGGAATGGAGACCGAGAACCAAGGACCATAAACCCGAGACCAAATTTTTTCGATGCTTAACACTCAATCCCCCATACCCCTGTACCGCCAACTGGCCGACATTCTCATGGAGGCCATCCACGGCGGCGACAATCCGCCCGGAAGCCGCATCCCCTCCGAGCCGCAGTTGGCCAAGGAATACGGCATCGGCCGGCCCACCGTGCGCCAGGCCATCGACGTGTTGGTGCGCAAAGGCATGCTCGAACGGCGCAGGGGATCGGGCACTTATGTGCGCCGGACGGAACAGGAGGTCGATCTATTTTCCCTGGCCGGCACCAGCTCGGCATTTCTTAAAAAGGGGATTGCCGTGGCAGTGGAACTGCTGCAGCCGGTTGGCCGCATCCAGGTGGCAGACGATGCCCACAACCCCTTTTCCGGAGGCGCGGCGTTTTTTCTGTCCCGCCTGAACCGGGTGGACGGCAAGCCGGTGCTCTTGGAGGAGATTTTTCTCCATCCGGTGCTGTTCAAGGGCATCGAAACCATGGACCTGCGCGAGCGATCCCTTTCCCAGGTGGTGGAATCCCGATTTTACATGCGGCCTACCGGCGGCAGGCAGTCCTTTCGCATCACCAGGCCCGACGCCGCCAGGCGAGCAGCCATGGAACTGGCGGACCGCAAGCCGGTCCTGGAAGTCCATCGCTATCTGAATTTCAAACAGGCGGACAACGCCGTTTTTTCGGTGTTGATCTGCAACACCGAGACGTTTGTCTTTTCCCAACAGATTGGAGGCTTGATCCATGATTAAGCGCGGTTATTACGGCGACTTCGGCGGGGCCTTCCTGCCCGAGATTCTGGTCGCCACCTTCGACGAACTGGAGCGGGTCTATACCGAGGCCAGAAACGACCCCATTTTCTGGCACGATTACGAGCAGCTCATGTCCAGCTATTCCTGCCGGCCCACGCCGATCACCTTTGCCGGCAATCTGACCCGCCATTTCGGCGGGGCCCGGATCTTCATCAAGCGCGAGGACCTCAACCACACCGGAGCCCACAAGGCCAACAATGTCATGGGCCAGGGGCTTTTGGTCAAACGCATGGGCAAGACCCGGGTGATCGCCGAGACCGGGGCCGGCCAACACGGTGTGGCCACGGCCACCATGGCGGCGCGTTTCGGCTTCGACTGTACCATCTACATGGGGGAGGTGGATGTCGAGCGCCAGCGACCCAACGTTTTCTGGATGGAGCAACTGGGCGCCACGGTGGTGCCGGTGACCGACGGCACCCGCATCCTCAAAGACGCCATCAACGAGGCCTTCCGGGACTGGGTGACGAATATGGACACCACCCACTACGTGCTGGGCACCGCCTGCGGCCCGCATCCCTTTCCGGAAATGGTTTCCTGGTTCCAGTCCATCGTGGGCAAGGAGGCCCGCCGGCAGTTCATGGAAAAGGAAGACCGGCTGCCCGCAAAGGTATTTGCCTGTGTGGGGGGCGGGTCCAACGCCATGGGCGTATTCAGCGGTTTTTTCGAAGACGATGTGGAGTTGATCGGGGTGGAGGCCGCCGGCCGGGGACTCGATTCCGGCGCGCACGCCGCACGGCTGTGCTCCCAGGACGCCAGTGTGGGGGTCGCCCAGGGATACAAGACCTATTTCCTGCAAAACGACGACGGCCAGATGCGTGAAACCCACTCCATTGCCGCGGGGCTGGATTATGTGGGCGTATCCCCGATCCTGTCCGATTTAAAAGAGAAGGGCAGGGTGCGCTTCGAAGGCGCCACGGACAGCCAGGTGATCGAGGCGGTGCGTCTGACCATGAGAAAAGAGGGGGTTATCCCGGCCCTGGAGTCGGCCCACGCCTTTGCCCGGGCCTTCAAGGAGGCGCCGCAGATGTCGGCCGACGAGATGATCCTGATCAACCAGTCCGGCCGGGGCGACAAGGACATCTTCACCATTGCCGATGCTTTCGACGATCCCAAATGGAAACAATTCATCATTGAAAAGGCGAACCGATACCATGCTTGAATCCTACATCCGTTCACGGCTGGCCGAGAAAAAGATCCTGCTGATGACCCACATTGTCATCGGCTACCCGTCCCTTGACGCCTCCCTGGAAATCGTTCGAACCATGGTCGAGGCCGGGGTGGACCTGATGGAGCTGCAGATTCCCTTTTCCGAACCCATTGCCGACGGTCCGGTAATTCTCAAGGCCAACCAGCGAGCCCTGGCCAACGGCGTCACTGTAAAGCAGTGCCTCGATTTCGGCAGTCGGGTGGCTGGCCGCTTTCCCATTCCCTTTCTTTACATGACCTATTTCAACATTCTTTTCAAATTCGGCGTGGACCGCTTTGCCGAACACATGCAAAAGGCCGGACTGCACGGCGCCATCGTGCCCGATCTGCCGCCGGAGGAGGCCGGAGACTATCTTAAGGCCATGGGAGAAAAACACCTGGCCCCCGTTTTCATCTACTCGCCAACCACCCCGACGGATCGTTTGAACGCCATTGCCGACGTGGCCGACGGATTCATTTACTGCGTGGCCCGCAAGGGCGTTACCGGGGGCCAAACCGAGTTCTCCCTGCAGCTCGACGGCTACCTGGCGCGCTGCCGCGCAGCCACTTCTCTTCCGCTGGCCTTAGGATTCGGGGTCAAGGATCGTTCGGATATCAAGTTTCTCGAAGGAAAGGCCGATATTGCGGTCATTGGCACCCAGGCCCTGCGGTTGATGGAGGATGGGGGCGTCGATGCGGTGGGGAACTTTATCCGCGAACTGCAACGCTGACGAAGTCGCCTGAGAACTCGTATAACGGTGAGGATATGCAATCATGCTGATCGTACCCGTTTCCGGAAAAATCGGATGGAAGAATCCACCCATCGTCACCCTGCTGCTGGTGGCGATCAACTGCCTGGTGTTTTTTTTGTTCCAGACGGGCGATGGCACATCCCGAATGACAGCGGAGGCCTTTTACCTGGAATCCGGGCTGGCGCAAATCGAGGTGCCTTACTACCTCGACTATCTGGAAGCCACCGGAAAGAAGAACGACAGCCATCCGTCACCTGAAGATCTGGATGAAGAGGCGTTGATGACGCTGCATTTCGAGATGGAAGCCGATGCCCGTTTTCTCGATCATCTGGAACAGGGCAAGGTGATTGCGCCCGAAGACCCACAATACGAGAAATGGAGCCATCTACGCCAATCCTATGAAGAGAAGCGCGACCAAAGTATCGCTTTCTCCTGGGGCCTGCGTCCCGCGTATCAAAGGGTCCTTAATTACTTTTCATATATGTTCCTGCACGGCGGCGTCGACCACCTGGTGGGCAATATGGTCTTTTTGTGGATTCTGGGGTGCATGCTGGAAATCGGTTCCGGCCGACTCCTGTTCATCGTTATCTACCTGATAGGGGGCCTGGCGGCAGCCGGACTGTTCTGTCTGATCTACCCGTCGAGCACCATCCCGCTGGTGGGCGCCTCCGGGGCCATTGCCGCGCTCATGGGCGCCTACACGGTGCTTTACGGCATCAAGCGGGTCACTGTTTTTTTCTCGCTGGGTTTTTATTTTGACACCGTCACCGTTCCGGCCATTGTCCTGCTGCCCGCCTGGCTGGTCAACGAATGCTACCAGTTGTTTTTCTCCGGTGCCAGCCACGTTGCCTATGTCGCCCACATCGGCGGACTGGCCGGCGGCGCCCTGCTGGCCTTTATCGGAGAACGTCTGGTGGGCGTGGATCGGGACAGCTTCGAAGCCGCCCCGGAAGACAAGGTGGGACCGCTGATGGATCGGGCCCTGGAACATATGGGCAATTTGGAAATGAATCAAGCCCGAGAACTGCTTGAAGAAGTGCTTGCGCTGTCCCCGGATAATATCGAGGCCCTGACGCATCTGTTCAACATCCATAAGCTGAAGCCCGAATCGGAAGATTTCCATGGCACGGCCAAACATCTGCTGGGCGTTCTCATCCGGGATGCGGCCAACCCGGAAAAAGCGCTGGGCGTCTTTAAAATCTATGTCGGCGTTGCCGGCCGGCCCAAATTGTCGATTCCGTTATACCTGCAGGTAGCCGGGATCATGGCAGCTTCCGGAGACGTCGAAGCTGCCGAGAAAATCGTCATGGCGGTTTTCAAGCGCAAGCCGGATGCACCGGCCCTTCCCGCGACCCTGGCCAAGCTTGCCGAAGCCTTTCGTAAAAAGGGCCGCACAAACCGTTGGCAGCGCTGCCGGCAGTTGATCTGCAAACATTTTCCGGATTCGGCCGAGGCGGCCATGATACTCCAGTCGGATTCCTCCACCTGAACGTTTGACGGGCTCGTAAAAAGACCGATATCGGCGTTACGCTCATCCTTCGTCACTGCGACGTACCCTTAAGTACGCCTCCTTCCTCAGGATTCGCAAGCCTTGATCTCGGCCTTTTTACGAGCCCGTCGGAAATGCGAGTTTTGGGAGTCCATCAACGTTGGGACGATTCAACAGTGCTCGATCACCCCATTTGCTGCAAGTAGCGCTGGGCAAAAGGAACGATGTCGTGGCCGGGATATTTTTTCAGCAGGCCGGTCAGTATCTTTTTCGCCCTTTGGGGATTCGTCAAGCGTTCGTTGAATATCTGCGCGGCACGAAAATAGGATTTCGGGACCAAGGGGTCGCCGGGGTGCTTTTTGGTCAGTTTGTTGAACGCTCCGATGGCCTCCTTGCTTTTCCCGGCCTCGTCCAGCCATGCCCCCGTTTTAAACAGGGCTCTGGCCGAAGGGGAAAAATTCGGGTCCACCGCCAGGCATTGCAGGTACACATCCACCGCTTCGGTTTTATTCTCGTCGCGCACCAGCAGATCCAGGTGCCTGCGGCCGTGGGTCGGCAGCTTGTCCTTGGCTCCGGTCATGGCCAGCAGCGTGAAATAACGCTGCGAAAGCAGGGAATCGGTTATGCTTTCCTCTCCGGTTTCGCTTTCGATGACGTTTATGGCCCCTTCGTGGTCACCCTCTTTAATAAGTTGATTGATGCGCCTGAGCAGCAGGCTGTCGGGGTCGTCCAGTGCGGGCGAAGCCGCGTCGGTTTCCGCGCGCTCGTCTTTAAAATCCTCGAAATCCACCTGATAGCCGATATCCTGGTGATATTGGAGAATGACATACCCCATGAGGTGATAAGCGATAAACGTGTAATAAATTTTCACAAAAGTGAACAAAAAGACATGCATTGCCGGCGGGAGGTACTGGATCACATGACGGCCGAGAAGCGCCGGTGCGCCGCCGAGGATGGAATAGAAAAAGTACATCAGCAGGTAGCCCCACCCGATTCTCACCGCAAGACTGACGAACATC
Organism: Desulfosarcina widdelii; assembly: GCF_009688965.1. Classification (GTDB taxonomy): domain Bacteria; phylum Desulfobacterota; class Desulfobacteria; order Desulfobacterales; family Desulfosarcinaceae; genus Desulfosarcina; species Desulfosarcina widdelii. The sequence goes on from NZ_AP021875.1 coordinate 6,555,426, forward strand.
ATCGGGTTGATTGCCTGAATCAACGATTCGGTGGTCACCAACAGGATGATCATCGCAGGCAAAAAGATCGTGGCCAAAACGATAAAGCCAATCCCTAAAGCCATTCCCAGTTTTGCGAACACGATTCCGGCCAAGAAAAAGATGGCGACATAGATGCCCACCTGTTTGATCACGGGGCCGAAATTTTCATATAGCGTCCGACCGTCGAGCTTCGGTGCGGTTAAATTCCCGCTGGCCGTGGATTGCAGTACGGCATAGGCATATTTAAAAGCAATGCCCCAAACCGCAACGGCGGTAAACAGACCGAAGATTCCCGAACCCGATAACAATGCAGCCAGAACGGACAGGACGACCATCAGCAACAACGGGCGCGTGGTGAAAGGATAGAGAAAAAAACGCGGCAGTCGTTTCCAGAATGGATCGATGATGTTTCCCACGCCCAGCCAGGTTACGGGCCGGTTGCATTGGGGACACATATGCAGCTTTTCACCCTGATGGTAGCCGCCCATCTCCCTGGCCTCCACACACTCCGGGCATCGCGCCGTTTCACAATGGTCGCAATACCAATGGGCCGCTCGCGTCGGATGGTACTTGCAGGTTTGCTTCATTTTCCTTCTCCCGTCTTTTGACTTTTCAAAATAATTTGTGTAGCATCCTTGCCGCATTCGGTCGAAAATCGTGTCGATCCCAAATCGAGAAAATAAATGCAATATATATACCAGTTTGCACCTATGCCTGGGGTGGCTTCCGGTCCGGGAGTCGTTGAGCGATCGGGTAAATTTACCGCTGCCTTTGGCCGCAAGGCACTGCTGATCACCGGGGCCAGTTCCCTGGAGCGCAGCGGAAGTCTTGCCCGAATCCTTAAGGCGCTTGAAGAAGCGGGCCTGACGGTCCATCATTGCCGCATTGACGGTGAGCCGTCCCCCGCCATGATCGATGCAGCGGTGAACGATAGCCGGGACAAAGCGCCGGCAGTGGTGCTGGCTGTCGGCGGCGGCAGTGTTCTGGATGCGGGCAAGGCCGTTGCCGCCATGCTGAAAGAGACGGGTTCCGTGCTCGATTTTCTGGAAGGAGTGGGAGCGAAGACGCCGTCCGGGCAATCGCTGCCGGTGATTGCCGTACCCACCACGTCGGGAACCGGCAGCGAGGCCACCAAGAACGCAGTAATTTCTGAGGTGGGCAGGCACGGATTTAAAAAATCCCTGCGGCACGACAACTATATCCCCAAACTGGCCATCCTGGACCCGATATTATGCCTTTCGACACCGCCGTCGGTCACGGCTGCCTGCGGCATGGACGCCCTGACCCAACTGATCGAGTCTTATGTCTCCACCCGGGCCTCCGTATTGACCGATGCTCTGGCGCTGGACGGTCTGCGACACCTGATCCCCGCCCTGCCCGAGGCCTGCGACAAGGGGGGCGCGGATATCGACTGCCGGGCCAGTGTGGCCTACGGCGCCTTTTTGTCCGGCGTCACCCTGGCCAATGCCGGTTTGGGGGTGGTTCACGGCGTGGCCGGGCCCATGGGGGGGATTGTCGATATTCCCCATGGCGTGGCCTGTGCCAATCTGTTGCCCTTTGCCGTAAAGGCCACCGTTGAAAATTTGACAGCGTCGGATACTGCGGAATCCAAGAGATCCATTGAAAAGTTTGCCCGCATCGCCGAACTGTTCGGCGCCTCCCACAACAACGCCGTGGATCGCTGCCGGCATCTGACCGATTCACTGTATCGGTGGTTGGAAGACCTGTCCATTGCTCGCCTGGGGCGATTCGGCCTGACCGACGACGACGTGGAGAGCATCGTCGAGAGCGCGTCCAACAAGTGCAATCCCCTACCGCTGACCGCAGAACAGATGGCCCGGATGATCCGGGACCGCTGCTGAACCTCTATGCGCTGCAAGGCCCACTTCATGCATTTTTGGCGCTATTTTTTTCGGTTGCCCACGGTTTGCTGGACAGTTTTCTGTATCCTTACCCTTCCATGGGCCGGCCATGCTCTCACACCCGAAGAGATTATTGTCGTTGCCAACGAAAAGTCCGACCAGGGGGTCGAACTGGCCCGCTACTACGCCCGCCTGCGCGGGATCCCGGAATCCAATGTGATTTTGCTAAGCGTGCCGGTTGGCGAGACCTGCAGCCGGGAGGTCTATGAACGGCAGATTGCCGGGCCGATGCGCAGGGTTTTGGCGACCATCCAGCCTTCCTGGCGCATCCGCTGCCTCGTGCTGATATATGGTCTGCCGCTGCGGGTGAAGCCGCCACTCCAGAGCGCCGATGCCGAGGTCGAGGCGCTGCGGTCCCAGAAGCAGGCTCTGGAGAAGCAGATGGAAAAAGGGAGTGAAAGTGAACCCAACCTTTTTGCTTCGACTGTTGCCGAGGAACTGGAGGATGTCCACAACAGGCTGAATCAGCTTAAAATCAGCAGTGACTCCCGGGCATCGCTGGATTCGGAACTCAGCGTCGTGAAGGCCGCCGATGCCCCCATCGGCGGTTGGATCGAAAATCCTTTTTACATCGGGTTCAGCAAGCGGCAACCATCTATTTCCAAAGCGAAAGTAATGATGGTCAGCCGCCTGGACGGCCCCGATGCGGCCAGTGTAAAACGAATCATCGACGATTCCATTGCCGCCGAAAAAAAAGGCCTGACCGGTGTGGCCTATTTCGACGCCCGCTGGCCCATGGAAGACACTGCCACGAGTTCAGCCTACCGGCTCTACGACCGCGCCATTCAACGGGCGGCCCGGCGGGTTAAAGAGAGCGGCCGCCTGCCTGTAGTCATCGATACTGCCGGGACGCTCTTCCAATCGGGGCAATGCCCGAGAGCAGCGCTGTACTGCGGTTGGTACAGCCTGGCGAACTATGTGGACGCATTCGAATGGCAAAAAGGCGCCGTGGGTTTCCATGTCGCCAGCAGCGAATGCACGACTTTGAAAAAGGAAAACAGCCAGGTATGGTGCAAACGCATGATCGAAGACGGCGTATGCGCCACCGTAGGACCGGTTGGAGAGCCTTACCTGCAGTCTTTTCCCGAGCCGGAAGTGTTTTTCGGGCTTCTGGCCGAAGGTGTGCTGTCGCTTGCCGAATGCTATACGGTCAGCCTTCCTTATCTTTCGTGGAAAATGGTGTTGATCGGCGATCCCCTCTACCGTCCTTTCTTCACTTCTCAGCGGTGACAACGCCGTAAAAAGCTTTTCAAGGCCACGCCTGCTCAGGCGTCGGGATGAAAAGGACATGTCTCCCGATACTTGTATTGGGCTTCATCCCCTGCCACTGCGATCTGTGCAAATTGAGGTGGAGAAGTCAATGAAGAGCCCGAAATCTGCGCAGGCGTCAAGGTTTTGACATTTTCAATGAGATTAAGATAGTTGGAATTAATTTGAAAAACAAATGGTTATGCTTCTATTTTGTTTTGGTATGTTCCTTGCTGTGAGTGTCGACGGGAGTGAGAACTCAGGCGGCGGCCTCGGCAGCCATCGACCGGAAGGGAGGTGACAAGAGGTGAACAACCATATGGCAGCAAGGATCGGTGATGATTTCCTGGAGTCCGAGAAACGGGAATCCCTTTCCAGAAAAAAGGACAGGGCCGATGTTATTTTTTTGGGAGAGGACGAAATCGGGCTTCTGGATATCGTTCTGATGGATGCAATTTCAACCAATAACGGTGCCGTCAACGGGTGAACGAAAAAATTCCTTCAATTCAATTTATTATATTGATCTGTCCGCCGTTACTCGATAATTTCAAGTACTGTTCGTTTCTTCATCTTTGAAGACACGGCACTCAAAATCGTCCGGATCGCTTGGGCGGTTCGTCCCTGTTTTCCGATGACTTTTCCCAGATCTTCTTTTGCTACCGTCAGTTCCAAAACCGTGGTCTGGTTTCCTTCGACTTCCTCTACGGTAACGAGTTCGGGTTTGTCCACCAGTGAACGTGCAATATTGGCAACCAATTCTTTCATTATCTTCTCCTTTCAGATTCTGCATCCATTGCGTTCAACAAACTTAAAGCCGTTTCGCCGTAAGCTTGCGGCAGCCCGATGTAGCCAGAGGAGGCCGTATCCGTTCAAGTTGAGTTCAAGGGAAATAGCAATTTAAATAACCTTATAGCAAGTGATTGAAAATCCCAATACTAAAAAAATATGTATTAACCACCTGTAAAATACAAGTATTGAATTTCCTGCCACCTCAAAAGCTTTTTACCAACCTTCTGGTCCCGATTACCGGAAAGCCGGCCGTTTATCGGTTTTCGCCCCCATGTTAGGACTTGTTTCCATCAAACCGGGGTGATAAATCAGTTTTTTAAAACTTGCAGCCAGCTGTTCGGCGCTTATATTATCGAAATTAGAAAGAATTTCGGTTCTCAGGAACGGGAGCCATTAAAAATGATGCAGGCGGGTATCTATCCATGCAGTCGCGGTGTTTATATCCTTTGATTCTGTTTGCGTGCATCATGATGTTGACTGCCTGCAGTCCGTTTGAACCGGCTGCCAGGCCGGATGCACCCGGTGAACTGCCCGACGGCTACTCCCTTTACAGTGTGGAAGCGAGATCCCCGTTGCCGTGGTGGGATGAAATGGGTTCGCCGGAACTCAACCGCCTGATCGATGTGGCCCTGACGGATAATTTTTCCCTAAGCGAGTCCTGGTCTCGGCTGCAGCAGGCCAGGGCTGCTGCAGTTCAGGCCGGCGCCGGCCTCTATCCGGAGCTGGAAGCATTCGGGTCCGCAGAAACCACCCGGAAGGATACAGCCGGCGGATCGAGCGGTTCTGTGGGGAATCAAAGCTATGAACTCGGTTTGACCGCCAGCTATGAGATTGATCTCTGGGGGCGCGTGAGAAGCCAGCGGGAAGCCGCGCTGCTGGATGTGAAGGCGACCGAGGCTGATCTGCATGCAGCCGCCGTGTCACTGGCTGCCGAGGTAGCCCTGCGATGGGTGCAAATTCTCTCCCAGAGGCTTCAGAAACAACTGCTGGAAAAACAGCTTTCCAGCAATTCGACTTTCCTGGAACTCATCGAACTGCGGTTCAGAAAAGCCATGGTTTCGGCCCTGGACGTCTATCAGCAGAAACAGGTGGTCGAAAACGTGCGGGCCAAAATTCCGTTGGTCGAAGCCGAGATACAATTGCTCATGCATGAACTGGCCGTGCTGCTTGGGCGGCCGCCCAAGTCAAATCTAAAATTGAATCAGAAAACGATGCCGACTATCGGCCAGCTTCCCCCGCTCGGCCTGCCGGCCGACCTTCTGGCGGCCCGACCCGATGTCCGGGCCGCCGGCATGCGACTTCAGGCTGCCGACTGGCAACTGGCCGAAGCGCGCGCCAATCGCCTCCCGGCGCTTCGTGTCGGCGCCGGAGCCCAGTACGGCCCCGAAGAACTGGACCTGCTTTTCGACACCTGGCTGCTGAGCCTGGCCGCCAATTTGACGGCGCCAATTTTCGACGCTGGCCGGCGTGCGGCCGAAGTAGATCGGATACAGGCTACCGTGGATGAAAACCTATGGGCCTATCGGCGCGTCGTACTGACGGCGGTCAAAGAGGTTGAGGACGCTTTGGAACGCGAGATCCGCCAGCGGGAGCACATTGAGGCGCTGAAAGCGGTGATGACCGCCGCCCAAAGGGGATTTGAAGAGGCTCTTGCCCGCTACCGGCGCGGCTTGAGCGATTACCTGCCGGTGTTGACCCAACTCATTGCCGTTCAGGATCTCGAACGGGACATGATAGAACAGCGTGAAGCATTGGTTCGATATCGTATCGGCCTTTACCGGGTGCTTGGCGGCAGCTGGGCAGGCATGTCCGATACGAATTCGATAGACCGCAGTCCAGAGGTTGCTGGACAAGGATAAAAGAAAATGAACGCACCCAATGAAGGCCATTGTGGGCCGAATGAAAGGCCGCCGGTCCGTCAGCTCGTTTGGTTGCGGACCCTGATCGTTTGTGTCATCATCCTTGCCATAGGGATCGCCGGGGCCGGTTATATTCGCAAAACGGCGCCCCGAGCCCAGAAGCGGCCGCCCCAAAGGACCATCCCCCTGGTCCGTACGCAACCGCTGGTCAAAGATAACCATCAGGTGAGTGTGGCGGCCATGGGGTCGGTGATTCCGGCCCGGGAGATCACGCTGAAGACCCGCGTGGCCGGAGAGATTCAATCCATAAGCCCGGAGTTTGTCGAAGGAGGATTGATCCGCTCCGGTGAAAAGATCGTGAAAATCGACGACGAAGATTATCGGCTGGCGATCACCCGGCAGGAGAGCGCCGTAGTCGATGCCGAGTATGCCCTGAAGGTGGAAATGGGGTATCAGGATGTGGCCCGGCGCGAGTGGTCCCTGCTCAATCCAGGGCAATCGGCGGATGCCCAGGATGCGGAACTGGCCTTGCGCAAACCCCATCTGGCCAAAGCCCAGTCCGATCTGGTCGCCGCCCGGGCCGAACTTGAACAGGCCCGATTGGATCTGGCGAGGACCGATGTGATTGCGCCGTTCAACGCCATCGTTCGGGAAAAGCATGTGGCCATCGGCTCGCAGGTTTCTACCCAGGATGCCCTGGCCGAACTGGTGGGTACCGACGAATACTGGGTCCAGGTTTCGCTGCCGATCGAGCGACTGGCCTGGATCCGGGTTCCCCGCAGTCGAACGGAAAAGGGGGCTGCGGTTACCGTCTTCTACCGGGGCCACCGGCGCAGGGGAACCGTGGCCCGACTGCTCAGTGACCTGGAAACCGAAGGCCGCATGGCCCGTATTCTGGTTTCGGTCGAAGATCCCCTGGGGCTGAAGGGCGACCATCCGCCAAGCGGGCCTCCCATGCTGATCGGCGAATATGTCCGGGTCGAGATCCAGGGACGGACCATCGACGATGTCTATCGCATTCCCCGGGCCGCCCTGCGCGATAACAGCAGCATCTGGATTCTTGGCGAGGACAACGCGTTGCGCATCATCCCGGTAGAGACCATATGGCGGGATGCCGATCATGTGCTGGTGCAAGACAGCATCGAAGCCGGCGACCGGTTGATCGTGTCGGATCTTTCCACGCCGGTGGCCGGTATGCAGCTTAAGGAGAGTCCTGCCGACGCCGACGGGTCCGCGGTCGAGTCCGCTCGACCAAAAAGCCGGGAGCGCACTGATGGATAGGCAGCAGCTTTTCCCCGAAGCCGAAGGCAACCGCCGGCAGTCCGGGCCGATCTCATGGATGGCCGGGCATACGGTCGCCGCCAACCTGCTGATGGTTGTTTTTCTGGTGGGGGGGCTGATTTTTTCCGGCAAGATTAAAAAAGAGGTCTTTCCTGATTTTGAGCTGGATACCGTAACCATCAGTATGCCCTATCCCGGGGCCAGCCCCGAAGAGGTGGAGCGGGGAATCATTCTGGCCATCGAAGAGGCCATCCAGGGACTTGACGACATCAAGGAAGTGACCGCCGTGGCCAGCGAGGGCAGCGCCAGGATTACCGTGGAGGTTGTCGAAGGCAAAAACATCCAGCGCGTGGCCCAGGATATTCAAAACGCCGTGGACCGGATCACTTCTTTCCCCGAAGAGGCCGAAGATGCCCGGATCGCCATCGCCCAGCGCCGGCGTTACGTGGTTTCGCTGGCGCTGTTCGGCAACCAGGGGGAGCATATCCTGCGGGAAACGGCAGAGACGGTGCGTGACCGCTTGCTGCAGGATCCGGGCATTACCCAGGTGGAACTGTCCGGGATCCGGGATTATGAGATCAGCGTCTCCGTTCCCCAGTCCACCTTGAGGGCGTACGGACTGACACTTGAAGAGATCGCCGGGATCATTCGGCGTGCCGCCGTTGAGCTTCCCGGCGGTTCCATCAAAACCGACAGCGGCGATGTGCTGGTGCGCATGACTGAGCGCCGGGATTACGGCCCCCAGTTCGCACGTATCCCCATCATCACCACCAATGACGGCAGCCGGGTCCTGCTCGGAGATATCGCAGAAGTGGTGGACGGGTTCGAGGACACGGACAGCTTCGCCACTTACAACGGCCAAGAGGCCATCCTGATCGATGTCTACCGGGTCGGTTCGCAGACGCCCCTTGAAGTTTCCGATATCGTCCGAGAAAAACTGATCGAAATCCGGCAGGATCTCCCTCCGGGCATCAGCCTGGTGCCCCGCAACGACCGATCCGACATCTATCGCCAGCGTATGGACCTCATGCTGCGCAACGGCTATTTCGGGCTTGGCCTGGTTTTCGTCCTGCTGGCCATTTTTCTCGAACCGCGTCTTGCCTTCTGGGTCAGCATGGGAATTCCCATCTCCATTCTCGGCTCGCTCTTTTTCCTGCCCGCGGCGGGGGTGAGCATCAATGTGATGTCCATGTTCGCCTTCATCGTTACCCTGGGAATCGTGGTCGACGATGCCATTGTGGCCGGGGAGAACATGTATCACCACCGTCAAGAGGGAAAACCCTGGCTTGCGGCGGCCATCGCCGGAACCCGCGAAATTGCCATGCCGGTGACCTTCAGCGTATTGACCAATATCGTGGCCTTCACCCCGCTTTTTTTCGTCTCCGGCATCATGGGCAAAGTCTTCCGCCAGATCCCCGTGGTCGTGGTGGCGGTTTTCGCCATCTCGCTTATCGAAAGCCTGCTGATCTTGCCGGCCCATATCGGCCATCGCAAGCCTCGCCCGGAAACCGGTTTGTTCGGCTGGATCCTGAAACAGCAGGAACGTTTCAGCAACCATTTTGCCCATTTCGTGCGCACCCGCTACGGCCCTCTGCTCGATTTTGCACTCCGGCAGCGCTACATCGTCATCACCATTGGTGCCGTGGTCCTGATGCTCACGGTCAGTTTCGTCAAAAGTGGCCGCATGGGCTTTGAACTGTTCCCCAAGATCGAATCCGATTATGCTCTGGCCACGGCGGTGCTGCCGTACGGCACTGCCGTTCAGAAAACCAAAGCTGTCCAGCAGATGCTGGTCCAGGCGGCCCGCGAGACGGCTGCCGAAAACGGCGGCGAGCGTCTTGTGGAGGGGATTTTCGCCATTGTGGACGGCAATGAAACCACGGTGAGAGTTTACCTGACCCCACCCGGACAGCGGCCCATCTCTACGGCGAAATTGACGGGTTTGTGGCGGGAGCGGGTGGGTGCCATCGCAGGGCTGGAATGGCTCAAGTTCGAGTCCGACGCTGGCGGGCCGGGACGTGGCGCCGCCATCTCCGTGGAATTGAGCCACCGCCGAGTGGATATCCTTGCCCGTGCCAGTGCCGAAGTGGCCGAAACCTTGGGCTTCTACCCCAATGTCAGTGACATTGACGACGGCTATTCACCGGGCAAACGTCAGCTTGATTTCAAGATCCGGCCGGAAGCGCGGAGCCTGGGGCTGCGGGCCCAGGACGTGGCCCGGCAACTGAGATACGCCTACTACGGTGCCGAGGCCCTGCGGCAGCAACGGGGACGCAATGAAGTCAAGGTGATGGTGCGGCTGCCCAAAAGCGAACGCGTCTCTGAAAACGACCTGGAGCAGATGATTCTCATGACGCCGGCCGGCAAGGAAATACCGCTGTTGGAGGCCGTCGACATTCGTCAGGGCCGGGCGTATACTACGATTGATCGCCGCAACGGTCGCCGGGTTGTTACCGTAAGCGCCGATGTCCGGCCGCGCAGCCAGGCGGATCGGGTGATGGCCTCGTTGATGGAGGAGACCCTTCCTTCTTTGCAGGAGAAGTATCCGGGGCTGACCTACAGCTTTGAAGGTCGGCAGGCAGACCGGCGGGAAAGCATGCAGAGCCTGATGACCGGGCTCTTGTTTGCCCTGCTGGTGATCTACGCCATGCTGGCCGTTCCCTTTAACAGTTTTATTCAGCCGGTCATCATCATGGTTGCCATTCCTTTCGGCATTGTGGGTGCGGTCATCGGCCATATGATCATGGGGTACAGCCTGAGCGTGATGAGCATGTTCGGCGTGGTGGCGCTGTCGGGCGTGGTGATCAACGACTCGCTGGTGCTGATTGATTTCGCCAACCGGCGTCGGATGGGCGGCAACAATGCCCATGATGCCATCCATAATGCCGGGATTCACCGTTTTCGCCCGATTTTGCTGACCACCCTGACCACCTTCGGCGGGTTGGCACCAATGATTTTCGAGACTTCCCGGCAGGCTCGATTTCTCATCCCCATGGCGGTTTCGCTGGGGTTCGGGATTCTCTTCGCCACGGTGATCACCCTGCTTCTGGTGCCGTGTTTCTACCTGGTTACGGATGACCTGCGGCATCTATTCGGTGGCACTCCCGTGCGGCATGAACCTTCCGGCAGAAAGACGCCACTACAATGTCCATGAACGGCAAGGAGCACGATACCGGCTGTCGGCGCTGCGGCACCTGCTGCGAAAAGGGCGGCCCCGGTCTGCATCATGAAGACCGCCCCCTTGTGGAAAGCGGCAGCATCCCCGCAACGAGCCTGTACACGATCCGGCGCGGGGAACTGGTTCGGGACGACATCCGGGGTAGCATTGCACCGCTGGCCGAAGAGATCGTCAAGATCAAAGGGCAGGCCGGCAAGTGGACCTGCCTGTTCTATGACCGTCAGGATCACGGGTGTCGGATTTACGATGATCGGCCGCTGGAGTGCCGGGTGCTGAATTGCCGGGACACGGGCCCCATCGAAAAGATTTACGACAAGGCGCGGTTGACGCGTCGGGATCTGCTGGCGACGGTTGCGGGGCTGTGGGAACTGATTGAAGATCATGAACAGCGCTGCAGCTATGCGAAACTGGGCGCATGGGTGTATGGAGGCACGTTGCAAAACGACGCTTATAAGCAGGAAGAAGCGATATTGGAGACGCTACGCTATGATACCCATATCCGGCAACTGGCTGTGGAAAAAGGCGGCCTGGATGCAGAATTACTGGCGTTTGTCTTCGGCCGCCCGCTGGCCGAAACCATCCGGATGTTCGGCATCGATCTGGTCAGGAAAAACGGGACCTATGGCCTGGTCCGGGCCAAGGATCGGTGCGGCAATTAAAATAGAAGCCGGACGATGGGCTTCAGATTTTAGCCTTATTTCTTACGGAATCATTTTTTAATCAACCGTTCAACCCAATCGCATAGGAGGGAAAGATGAACACCCGTCGAGCATTCGTTCTGATGGTTGCCCTGGCAGGATTGCTGGCTGTTGCCAGCGTGACGATGGCCCAGGATGTCGATGTGGCTGAAGCCGTGATCTGCAAGGAGGTCGTGGATCGGATGCCTTTGGGATCCGGTGACGTGATTCCTGCCGGAACCGAGCGGGTTTTTTGCTTCACCCGTGTTACCGGAGCCCAGGCAGAGACCGAAGTGACCCATAACTGGTACTACCAGGGGGCACTCAAGGCGTCGGTCGTACTGCCGGTGCGCAACGCTGACTGGCGGACCTGGAGTTCAAAAACCCTGCTGCCGGAATGGAAAGGGGAATGGATGGTCGAGATTCTTTCCAAGGAGGGTACGCCGCTGGAGAGTATAATATTTTACGTCCAATAATGATTCAATCCACCTGCCCTGCATACGGACCGAATCATCAAATCATCCGCCCGGTGATTAATCCAGTTCGTTGATACGGGGCTGCTGCTGATATAAGCCGGGGCGCCGGTTGGGAAAGAAATAGCGCATCCGGTGGTTGCGGACGTGGTGGAGTTGATCCGCTTTTAGGTCCGCCAGGAGCAGACCCGATGATCCTGAAAGACGCTTTGCGATGATTTCACCGGAGGGAGAAAAGACCACCGCATTGCCCGGGAAAGTCAAACCGTTTCCGTTTTCGCCCGTTTGATTGCAGGCCACGACGAAAAGTCCGTTGTCGAACGCCCTTGCCGGAAGATGACGCATCCACGACTGGTGTTTGTCTTGTGCCACGCCGCGTGGGGAGGCGTGGGGAATGAAAATGACGTCGGCTTCGGCTTCCGCCATTCGGGTGGCGATCTCAGGGAAATGGGCATCGTAGCACAACTGGATGCCGAACCGCAGGCCCGACCAGTTGAACACAGGCAGGCTTTCGCCGGGGATGAAGTGCTCCATTTCCGGCGGCGCCAGTTGAAGTTTGCGGTAGATGCCGGTCTGACCGCTGGGCGCGATAACCATGTGACAGGCGTACACCCTTTTGTCGCGGGCCTTTTCCGCAAACCCGACCAACAGGCAAATCTCTTCATCGACCGCAAGTCGGCGCAGTGCCTCCACTTCCGGCCCCTCGACGCTGATGGCATGCTCAGCGATCTGCTCGCGGTTGCTGTATCCGGTAAGATTCATTTCCGGGAAGCAGACTATCGCAGCGCCCGATTGCCTGGCCCGAAACGCCCAGTGTCGGGTGCGTTCCAGATTCCTGGCCACCTGCCCCACAGGGCAGCGGCAGACCACGGCAGCGATACGGAAATCGATTTTCATGCCCGAATCAGCCGGATGTCTATTTTTCGGGTTCGCGGGCCGTCGAATTCACAAAAGAAGATTCCCTGCCAGGTGCCCAGCACCAGGCGGCCCTTTTCAACGACAATGGTTTCCGACGATCCGATAATGGACGTTTTCAGGTGAGCGGGAGAATTGCCTTCCATATGGCGGTAGGCCTCCTTCCACGGAACGATCTTGTTGAGCACCATGAGTATATCGTGTTTCACCGCCGGGTCGGCGCTTTCGTTGATGGTGACGGCTGCCGTGGTATGGGGAACGAAGACTACGCAGAGGCCGTCGGTGATGCCGCTTTCGGTCACCTGTTTCTGGACCAGGGCGGTGATGTCGATCATTTCGGTTTGGGAATTCGTCTTGATGGGCAGGCGTACCATAAAGAACCTCCAAATAAAAAAAGGTACCCGTTCATGGGGTTGAAATGCCCAATGTGCCGCAACTGCCTGAACAGTTAGCTTTTACAGGGTGCCGCAGATGTGAGGCGCCGGGCACGCAGACGGTTTGGTCAACCTTCAAGACATAATGGTTGACAGTTTAGACCGAGCAACACGGTGAATCTATGAGAGCAACCCGCGAAAATCCATCATGACCTCCGACGAGCATTTTTAGGGGCCCATTCTCGGCCATGATGATTTTCGCTGGACTCCGCAGCAATCCCGGATAAAAAAACCTGCCATCCTTGCAAACGTGGGTTATGTTGGATGTCGTCTGATAAACCCCAACACAGAGCCAAAATCAAGGAGGCAGGTCATGACAAAGCATAACACATTTATCGGTATGGACGTCCATAAAAATTCCATTGATATCGCAATTGCTGACGAAGGCCGTAAAGGACAAGTGCGTCATTATGGCAAAATCGATGGCACTCTTTCCACCTTGGACAAGGTCGTTCGCAAACTGGTCAGCACGGGCAACCGACTACACTTTGTGTACGAAGCCGGTCCTTGTGGCTATCAGATCTATCGCCATCTTTCCGATCAGGGATTCGATTGTGATGTGGTCGCACCATCCAGGATTCCCAAGCCCAGTGGAAACCAAATCAAAAATGATCGTCGCGATGCTCTGATGCTGGCCCGTCTGCATCGTTCCGGCAACCTTACCGCTGTCTACGTTCCCCGTGCCGAAGACGAAGCCATCAGGGATTTGACCCGAGCCAGGGAAGATGTAAAAAATGACGAGAAAAGAAGTAAACATCGTCTGCTATCTTTCCTCCTTCGCAGTGGGATCCGCTATACGGGTGGATCGCCGTGGAGCATAGCCCATATGCGCTGGCTGTCTGACATCAAGATGCCTCATCAGTCCCAACAGGTCGTCCTGCAAGAGTATATCGGCACCGTGAATCAATGCAAAGAACGCGCACAACGATTGACCGAACAAATCCAACAGCTACTGCCCGAATGGCAGCTGTACCCAATTGTTCAGGCACTTCAGAGCATGCGCGGTGTCTCAACAATTGTGGCGGCCACGACCGTTGCCGAGATCGGCGACCTGAAACGGTTCCAAACACCAAGCGAACTGATGAGCTATCTGGGTCTGGTGCCGTCGGAGCACTCCAGTGGTCCAAAAACAAAGCGCGGTCCGATTACCAAAGCTGGAAATGGACATGTCCGCCGTGTCCTGACCGAGGCAGCCTGGGCATATCGGCTGCCGGCCCGGGTCAGCCGGGCATTGCTCAAACGACAAGAAGGCCTGCCAGAATCCGTCTATGATATTTCGTGGAAGGCGCAACTCCGGCTTTGCTCTCGCTACCGTCGACTATGGAACAAAGGAAAAGCGAAACAAGTTGTCGTAACGGCCATTGCACGGGAACTATGCGGATTCATGTGGGCAATCGCAAATGAAATTGAAGTACCGGCAAACAACTAACCCAAACAGATAATCAAAGAACAACTGGCAACAATCTAACGGAGATCATTTAACAAACAAATCCAACAACGTTCCAGGGCAGTTACAGGGGCGCAACCACGGTCAGGAGAACCCTCGAGGGCACTATTGGATAGGTCGTTTGGCCGAACTCCCGAATCAAGACCGAGGCAGCTCCACGACGAAGCTATGTCATGCGGTATCCAATCCGCGAATATCAGAGTGATCAACCGTCGCAACTCTGGTTCCGCTCCTTTGAGTGCCCTGGAACATAGCACTGACAAGGACCGCTGAAAAACAGTTGGCAGGGAGTTATTTTTTCTCTTGACAACTGTCAACCATATCAGTGCCCGGGAACAAAGCAGATGCGTTCACCCTGTGAAAGCTTACAAAAAAAAAGACCCCGCCTGAATGTTTCAAGCGGGGTCTTTTTACAAAACGGATTGTTGTTGCGATTAGACGCAACCGGTGGGTTTCGGAAGACCCGCCATCTTACAAGCTCCCTTTCCGGGGCCTGAGGGGAACAGCTCGTAAATGTGTTTCAGTTTGAAGCCGGTGACTTTGGAAAGCACGCGAACCATGGGAGCGATACCATTCTTTTCGTAGTATTCGCGAAGCACCTGGACAACTTTCTTGTGCTCATCGTTCAGTTCGTCGATACCTTCTTCTTTCTTTACGTACTGCACCCACTCTTCAGACCAGTTGGTGTAGTCGTCAATGAAACCGTCTTCGTCTACCGTAAAAGTTTTTCCACCAAATTCGACTGTCGGCATGTTACACAATCCTCCTTTACAAATTTGTTAGTAATTCCGGCAAGCTGCCGTTTAAGTTCTCCTGTAGAATTTACGTGTATTAGCGAATTCAATCATCCATGTCAATATGAAATCCAAAAACCCCGCGGGAAAAACAATTTGATGTCATTGATATTTTCCCGAATCAATCAATATTCCCGGGGGGTCTTGTTGATCTGATCCAGGGTGAAGACCGGTCCGTCCTTGCAGACCAGTTCCTTGCCGATGCCGCAGCGGCCGCACATCCCGAACCCGCATTTCATCCGGTTTTCCAGGCTCATGATGATGTGGTCGTGGGCGTAGCCAAGCTTTTCCAGTACCGGCTGGGTGAATTTGATCATGATCGGCGGGCCGCAGACGATGGCATAGGTGTCGTCTCCGCCCGAGGGCGCTTTCTGCTCGGTGATCGGCGGCACGAACCCCACGTTGTATTTCCAGTCCGGATCGTCGGTGGCATCCACGGTGATGTGCATGTTGATGTCATCGCGCTTTTCCCACTCCACCAGTTCGTCCTTGTACAAAAGCATGCCCGGAGATCTGGCCCCGTAGACCACGTCGATGTTGCCGAACCTGGGCCGGTTGGCCGGGTCCAGCATGTAGACGATGGACGAACGCAAGGTGGTGAAGGCGAACCCGCCGCCCACGATGAGGATGTTCTTGCCCTCCAGAAGTTCCCAGGGATACCAGTTGCCCAGAGGCCCCCGCAGGCCCATGATGTCTCCGACCTTCATGTTGTGCAGGTGGGTGGTGACCACCCCGGCGCGGTTGACGGTGAACTTGACGAACCCCTTTTCCACCGGGGACGAGGCGATGCCGATGGGGATCTCGCCCTTGCCGGGAATGGAGAGTTCGCCGAACTGGCCGGCCTTGTATGCGTATTTTTCCTCGTCACCGTCGTTGAGAAAGACGAACTTGAAGGTCTTCAGGCTCTTGTCTTCGGCCTCGACCGTGATGTCGTCGATGCGGACCGGATAGGGTAAATATGGATTTTGCATTGTTTATCTCCCTAGCTCTGCGCAACGCAGGCGTCTGCCGGCGCAAAACTGTTCATCTTTTCGCACACCCGGCGGATGTCGATGTTGACCGGGCACTGGCGCACACACCGGCCGCAGCCCACGCACATGATACCGGCCTGGTACTTGTCCACGAAGTACTTGAGCTTGTGCATGAACCGCTGGCGCACGCGCTGGGTTTTGGTGTCCCTCGGATTGTGGCCGGTGGTATGCACGGTGAATATGGGGAACATGCAGCTGTCCCAGTTCTTCGTGCGCACCCCGGACGTACCGTGCACCTCGTCCTGGATGTCGAAGCACCAGCAGGTGGGGCAGGTGAAGGTACAGGTCCCGCAGTTCAGGCAGGCAAAGGCCAGATCGTCCCAGAACGGCGCTCCGTGCAGGGCCAGCAGATCCGTATCGGCCAGCTTGTCGGTCGGCACCGAGGAGACGATTTTGGCCTCGGCGGCCTGCTTGGCCGCCATGAAGGCATCCGCCGCCTCGGGCGTGGCCTGGTTCCAGCCGGCCGCCTCGGCAAAGGCCTGGCCTTTTTCGGTGAATATTTTGGCCAGGTAGCCGTCGTCGTGGGCTGCCACGAGAATGTCCAGACCCTCCGCGTTATAAGGTCCGCAGCCGGTGCTGGTGCAAAAGCAGGTGGACAGCGGCGCGTCGCAGGCCATGCCGATGAAGGTGGTCGCCTCGAAGGCCCGCAGCCAGTAAGGGTCCTTGACGTCCGGGGTGTCGAAGTTCAGTTTCACCAGTTGAACGGCCTTGGCGTCGCAGGGCCGGATGCCCACCACGGCCCTGGGCGAATAATCCTTGGCCGCCTCCTTCATGATGTGGTGGTCGTCCCGGCTTTCGTCCAGGGAGTATTCGAGCATCACCTCGGACTGGGGAAACAACAGTTCTTTGGGCGACAGGCGGGTGTTGACCATGTCCAGATCCGGGGCCTGCCCTTTTTCCAAAGCCTTGAACTGGTGGCAGTCTTTTTCCTTGACCGGCCCGAACAGCCGGTAGCTGTCGGCCGCCGCCGTCAATCCCTCGGCCCAGTTCTTTTTGTCGATTGCAACGAGCGTCATAGCGTTCATCCTTTATTTGATAAAAGCCCCGGGGTCATTGGGCTGATAAACATCCAGGGCCGGACGCTGTTCCAGAGAGAGACCGGCTTCCCAGCCGAACTGCTCCTGGCAGTCTTTTTCCAGTTTGCGGGTCAAAATCCGCATGTCGATGCCTACCGGACAGGCCCGCTGGCAGGCCCCGCAGTCGGTGCAGCGGCCGGCGCAGTGATAGGCCCGCAGAAAATGGAAGGTGCGCACGTCGATGGGGTCCTGGCCCTTGCCCACCCACTGGGGCTTGGACTCGTCCACGAAACAGGTGGGACAGTAGCACAACGGACAGGCATTGCGGCAGGCGTAGCAGCGAATGCACGGGGACAACAGGTCCTCGAAAAACTGCCACTTGTCCGCGGCGTCCATCTCCTCGATCTTGCGGATGTCCGCGTAGCGGTCGATGTCCTTTTGCTCTTCGACCGGATCGGCCACCATTTCGTCATGGATCACCGGATTGCGGTGGATGCACAACGCACAGTTTTGCTGCAGCACCTCGGCCTTGTCGAACAGGCTCTCTGCGGCCGCGGTTTTGACCTTGACCGTGGTGTCGGTCTCGGAGACCTCCAGGATCTCACCCTCCACCAGGGAAGCGATCCTGCGCCTGTCGATCATGCCCGTGCAGGGCACGCCGACGATGTGCAGCTGATCGCGCCCGATCTTGTTCTCGACGATGTGGTTGACGATGTTGCGCGAATCGCAGCCCTTGGCGAAGACCGCGATCTTCTCCTTGCGGTTGGTCAGGTAGTTCGCCAGGTTGATGCCGCAGTTGCTGTCCCAGATCAGGGAGGAAACGTCTTCCTCCCGGGTCACGAAGCACGGCTCGTTCATCATCGGCATCGTCCCTTTGCGAAATCCGATGACCATCTCCACACTGCACTCGCTGAGAAGGCGACCGGCAATCTCCCTCATTTTTTCGCTGTATCCTAACATGTTACGCTACCTTCGCCTGTGGTTTGACAAATCGGGTGTTCGGGCCCAGGGCGCGGACCGCGTCCGTCACCTGAGTCACAACGTCGATGAATTTGGTGGCTTCGGCTGAAGACACCCACGACATGTGCACGCGGTCGCGTTCGATTCCCATCAGTTCCATAAGATTGGTGAACAAAGCAAATTTTCTCCGAGCGTAGTAATTACCTTCCAGGTAATGGCAGTCGCCCGGATGTCACCCGGACACCCACACTCCGTCGGCACCGTTGCGCAGGGCTGCCAGGGCGAACTTGGGGCTCATGCGGCCGGTGCAGGGGATGCGGATCACCCGGATATTGGGTGGATATTGCATCCGGCTTACGCCGGCCAGATCCGCCGCGCCGTAACTGCACCAGTTGCACAGAAAGGCTACAATTTTCGGTTCCCACTCAGACATGTTCTTCTCCTTTTATTAAATGGCGTCAAGCATGGCAAAGATCTGATTGTTGTCGAATCCGTTCAGATGAATGGCGCCGGATCGGCACGAAGCCACGCACAGGCCGCAGCCTTTGCACAGGGCCGCGTTGATCGTCGCCCGGCCGGCAAACATGCGTGCGTCTTCCGGGATGAAACTGGGTGCCGAATACGGGCAAATGGATACGCACACCCCGCAACTGGAGCACATCTGGGGATCCACCGAGGCCACTTCTCCGCTGGTAAAAATGTTTTCCTGGGCCAGGAGGGTGACGGCCCTGGCGGCAGCGGCCTTGCCCTGGGAAATGGCTTCGTCGATGGATTTGGGATAGTGGGCCAGTCCGCAGAGGAACACGCCGTCGGTGGCGAATTCCGAGGGACCCAGCTTGGCGTGCTTCTCGACGAAAAAACCGTCGTCGTTCAGCGGAATCTTGAAGAACTGGGACAACTGCTCGTCGGCGTAAGGCACGATGGCAGCGGCCAGGGTGACCAGGTCCGTGGTGATTTCCATGGGCAGGCCCAGAACGTGGTCGGTGACGCGCACCGCCAGCCGCTCTCCATCCTGCACCACCTGGGGTTTGTTTTCCAGATCGTAGCGGATAAAAATGACCCCGGCTTCGCGGGCTTTCTTATACAGAATCTCCCGCTCGCCGTAGGTGCGGATATCCCGGTAGAGAATATAGACGCTGCTATCCGGGTTGCGTTCCTTGATGGCCAGGGCGCTTTCGATGGAATGGGTGCAGCAGACCCGGCTGCAGTAGGGACGTTCCGGTTCGCGCGATCCCACGCACTGGATGAACACGGCCGTGTCCACACTGTCCAGCATGGGATCTTCGGCCAACATTTTACGGTCCAGTTCCAGGCTGGTCACAACCCGGGGGTCTTGCCCGTAAAGGTATTCGTTGGGGGTAAGCTCGCTGGCGCCGGTTGCGACCACGGCGACGCCGTGTTCGATGGGGGCTTCAGTACCGTCGGTTTTCAGTACGGTCTTGAAATTGCCAACGAAACCCTCCACTTCGGCCAACTCGGTATTCAGGTGCACCGTCAGGCTCTTTTCGGCGTTCACCTGGCCCACCAGTTCGGCCAGGTGCTTCTGGATGTCTTCCCCCTTCCAGGTGCGGTAGAGGTTATTGGCCTGGCCGCCCAGCCGATCGCTGCGTTCCACCAGATGGGTTTCGTATCCCTGGCGGGCCAGACTCAGGGCGGCTGTCATACCGGCGATGCCACCGCCGATGACCAGCGTGGCCTGACCGACGGTGAGTTCGTTTTCGGCCAGCGGCTGTTTCAGGACCACCTTCTGGACGGACATGCGCACCAGATCCTTGGCCTTCTGGGTGGCGATGTCGGGATTGTTCTTGTGAACCCAGGAGTCCTGGTTGCGGATGTTGACCATTTCGAACAGGTATTTGTTCAGACCGGCGTTGATCAGGGTTTCCTGAAAAAGGGGTTCGTGAGTTTTGGGGGTGCAGGCGGCCACCACGACACGGTTGAGATTTTTCTCCTTGATGATCTCGGTCATGATGTCCTGGGTGTCCTGGGAACAGGTGTACATGTTGTCGGTTACGTATTCCACGTAGGGCAGCGTGCCCGCATAATCGCGCACGGCCGGTACGTCCACCACCCCGGCGATGTTGATACCGCAGTTGCACACGAAGACCCCCACCCGGGGACGATCGCCGGCCACATTGATTTCCGGCACCACTTCGGCGGTGCGGGTCTGGGTGTTTCTTGCCGAACAGAGCAGCTCGCCGGCGGCGGCTGCCGAGGCGCTGGCATCGACCACCGCCTGGGGGATGTCCTTGGGGCCCTGGAAGGCACCGCAGACGTAAACGCCGGAGCGGCTGGTGGTAACGGGGGCAAAAGTCGTGGTCTCGCAGAAATTGCTCGGCGTGAGGCCCACGCCTAAAGACTGCGCCATGGTGACCACTTCGGGGGACGTTTCCAGCCCCACGGAAAGGACGATCATGTCGAACGTCTCCGTCTCCATCTCGCCGCTTTCGGTAACATAACGGATGGACAGGTCATCGCTGTCCGGCAGGGGAGCGACGGTGTGGACTTTGGACCGCAAAAAGCGGATGCCCTGGGCCTTGGCACCTTCGTAGTAGCGTTCGAAGTCCTTGCCGTAGGTTCGCATGTCCATGAAAAAGACCGCGCAGTCCAGCGCATCGCCGGCGTGCTCCTTGGCGATGACGGCCTCTTTTATGGCGTACATGCAGCAGACCGACGAGCAGTAGGCATTGTCGCAGCGGTTCTGGTCCCGCGATCCCACGCATTGGAACCAGGCGATTTTTTGAGGCTCCTTGTGGTCCGATGGACGGGCCACATGGCCTTCGGTGGGTCCGGAGGCGGACAGCAGGCGCTCGAACTGCATGGAGGTGATCACGTTGGGATGTTTGCCGTAGCCGTAAAAGTCCAGCTTGGATGGATCGTAGGGGGTGAAACCGGGTGCCAGAATGACCGAACCCACGTTGAGATCCAGCAGTTCGCGCTGCTCCTGGTGGGTTTCCAGGGTGACGGCCCCGGCCCCGCAGGCCTCCACGCACTGGTAGCATTCGCAGCAGTAGCCGCAGTTCAGGCAGCGCTGGGCTTCGGCCTTGCCGGCTTCCTCGTCCAGGCCCAGCTCCACTTCGTCGAAGTTGCCCCGGCGGGCTTCGGGTTCAAGCTCGCGGACCCTGGCGCGGGCCTTGGCTGGCTCGCCTTCGGGCACCGGACGGTAGACCGGGTCTTCCCGCTCGATGGGCTCCCGGCCCGCGGCCATGTCGGCCCCGTCCAGGTAGCGCACGATGGATTCGGCCGCCTCCTTGCCCGCGGCAATGGCCCCGATGGCCACCCAGGGACCGGTCTGCAGATCGCCGCCGGCAAAGACGCCTTCGCGGCCGGTGGCGTAAGTGATGGGATCCACTTCGGTGGTGCTCCAGCGGGTGAACTCCAGCCCATCGACCTCGTCGATGCAAGACAGGTCCGGACGCTGACCGATGGCCGGAATCAGCTGGTCGATCTCAAGATCGTATTCGCTGCCCGGCACCGGCACGGGACGCCGGCGGCCGGAAGAGTCCGGTTCGCCCAGCTCCATGCGGATGCAGCGCATGCCGGAAACCTTGCCGTCCGTGACCAGGATCTCCTGGGGCGCGGCCAGGTAGGTCAAAGAGACGCCTTCGGTCTCGGCGGCCTGGATCTCCTCTTCCCAGGCCGGCATTTCGGCACGGGTCCGGCGGTAGACGATCTGGACCGTCTCGGCACCCAGGCGCACCGCCGAGCGGGCCACGTCGATGGCCACGTTGCCGCCGCCGACGATGGCCACGTGCTTGCCCACCGGAGCCTTGCCGGTGAGGTTGACCTCCCGCAGAAAGTCCACGCCCTGGCGCACGCCATCGGCCTGTTCGCCGGGCACGCCCAGGGTGATGCCCTTGTGGGCGCCCAGGGCCAGATAGACCGCCTTGAACCCCTGGTCGAACAGGCTGTCCACGGTCAGGTCCCCGCCCAGCGGGGTATCGGTTTTGATCTCCACGCCCAGGTTGGTGATGATCTCGATGTCCCGGTCCAGCACCTCGGACGGCAGGCGGTGATCCGGGATGCCCACCCGCAGCATGCCGCCGGCCTTGGGCAGGGCTTCGTAGATCGTACTCATGATGCCCCGGCGGGCCAGCTGATAGGCCGCGGAAAGTCCGGCCGGGCCGCTGCCGATGATGGCCACGCGCTCGTCGCGCTTTTCCGCCATGGGGATCTCGATATTGCGGGCATCGAACTGGTCGGCGGCCAGGCGCTTCAGGTCGCGGATGGCCACGGGCTGGTCCACCTCGCAGCGGCGGCAGGCGTCCTCGCAGCCATGGGGACAGATGCGGCCCAGCACGCCGGGCAGGGGCAGGTCTTCCATGATGATGGAAAGGGCCTCTTCGTATTTGCCCTGACCCACCATCTGCACGTAGCCCTGGACGTTGATCCCCGCCGGACAGGCCAGACGGCAGGGCGCCTTGTCGACTTTCTGGATGGCGAAGGCGCCGGGAATGGCCTGGGCATAGCGTTTGTAAGTGGCTTTGCGTATACTCATGCCCTGATTGTATTCGTCGGGGAGGCTGACGGGGCAGGCTTCGGCGCAATCGCCGCAGGAGGTGCACTTGGCCGCATCGATATAGCGGGGACCCTTATCGATGGTGACGCTGAAATTGCCTTCGGTTCCCTTGATCTCTTTAACTTGTGCACATGTGATCAGGTTGATGTTCAGATGCCGGCCGAACTCGACCAGTTTCGGAGAGATAATTCACATGGCGCAGTCGTTGGTGGGAAACGTCTTGTCCAGCTCACTCATCACCCCGCCGATGGCCGGGGATTTTTCGACTACATGAACCAGGTATCCGGAATCGGCCAAATCCAACGCAGCCTGCATTCCGGATATTCCGCCGCCGACAACCAGAACCGAACCAATTGCGTTCTTCGTCATAATATCTTCTCCTGATCGCTCGTAAAACCCATGGTGATGATTCACCGTGCTTCGTACGATTTAAGTAATAATAAGAGGTTAGGGATGTTGGGATACAAACTTACCTATATGGCCAAACCTGCCTTGTCAATAGAATTCACAGCGCCTTTCCCCTGCGTTTCCTTCAGGTTATGCGAATATGCCCAAAATATTGTCGGGAATCAAGGGAAAAACAATTTTTTCTCGCCATCGGTCGAAAAGAAGCTGCCGGCCCGGCTTTCTGTCGAAAGGAAACCGAATCCGGGCAGCGGGGGGCCCCGCTTTCCCGTCAAGGGGTAAATTCACCTTGATTCATCTTCGAAGACCATGCTAAATTCCGTGATTATTTGAACATTTCAACACCTCGACATTGGCCCGATTCTTTTTCGTCCATGCCACGCTCAGGAGGCGCATCCCATGGCCAATGACCATCTCTCGCTCGTCAACATCGCCCTGATCGGCGGTGGCTTATACTGCAAAGAGGTCCTGGAGATGACCACGGTGAATTTTCTCCAGGATCAGGTCAACTCGAGAATCGTTGCCGTGGCCGATCCGGACGGCAAAGCGCCGGGAATGGTGCTGGCCGGACGCAGGGGGTTGAGCACCGTTGCGGACTACCGGGAATTATACCAACCGGACTACCAGGTGCACCTGTTTATCCTGCTCAACCCCGATCCGGACCTGCTGCGCCAGATCCTGGATACCAAGCCTGACCATCTGCGGGTTCTTGCCCACCAGCCTTTCGAACTGTTCTGGAAGGCGTTTAAGTCCAGGGAACGGCTGCTACAGCAGCGGACCAGGGAGATCAAAACCATCCTTAACGGCATCCAGGACCTGATTCTGGTCATCACGCCGGATCAGGAGATCGTGGATGCCAATGAGGCCTTTTTGCGACAGATGGGCTACGAAAAAAACGAAGTGGTGGGCAAAAAATGCTTCGAAGTGTACCACCAGACCAACCAGTCCTGCTATGGCGCCCAGAGCGGATGTCCGCTGCGCACGGTGATCCGCAATCGCAAGGCGGCCCAGACGATACGTACCCGCACCGGCCCTGACGGAAAGACCCATTATATGGAGGTCAGCATCCACCCGCTGTGGGAAAAGAGCGGCAAGATTTCCCGGTTTCTGGAAATCAGCCATGATTTTACCGAGCGCAAGCTGCAGGAGGAGGAAAACCGGAGGCGGCTCGAGCAAATGGTGGACGAGCGCACCCATGAATTGCAGGAAACCCACGCCAAGCTTCTTCATAAGGACAAGATGGCCTCTCTGGGCAAGCTCTCCGCTTCGGTGGTCCACGAGATTAACAACCCCATCGCCGGCATTTTAAACCTCATCCTGCTCATGAAGCGGATTTTAAGCGAGGAGTCGGGCGACAGCGGTGGTCCGGGGCGCGAATCCTTCAACCGTTATCTGACCCTGATGGAAGCCGAAACCCGCCGGATCAGCCGCATCGTCGCCAACCTGCTGACCTTTTCCCGGCAGTCCAAAATGGAAGCGGCCGTGCTGGACATCAACGGACTGATCGAAAAAACCCTGACAATCAACGAAAACATGCTGAAAATCCACCATGTCCAGGTGAGAGCGGATTTGCACCCCGCCCTGCCGCCGGTGGTCGGTTCCGCAGACCAGTTGCAGCAGGTATTCATGAACATGGTGTCCAATGCTGCCGAGGCCATGGAAGGACAGGGCGGCGGCGTATTGACCGTAAAAACCTGGTTTGGCGGCGGCGACTCGGTTCACATTGACTTTGCCGATACCGGGGTGGGCATCTCGCCGGAGCATTCGGACAAGCTCTTCGAGCCCTTTTATACGACCAAAAAGAAAGGCAAGGGCGTCGGGCTGGGGCTCAGCGTGGTTTACGGCATCATCAAGGCCCACAACGGCAATGTCACGGTGGATTCCGAACCGGGCAACGGCGCTACATTTATGATCCAACTGCCCTTGTCCCCGGAATCGAAACGCGACGAAGCGCCTGATATCGGCTGGAGCGCAAGCTAACTCGTGTTCATCCGGAAATGGCCAATTTGCCCGATATCTTTGTTGCGCGAAAAATTTTATCCTCGAAATATCAACCATATGTCTTTGGTAAAAATTTTCGTGCGCCTCGATCTCGACCAAGTTTTCCTATTTCCGAATAAACACCGGATCGTTTTTATCCAGGGAGGCAACGCGGAGGAACAATGAGCAAAACCCGGATCATGGTGGTGGATGACGAACTGATCATTCGGGAATCGTTGGCCGGGTGGCTGGAGCGCGACGGCCATCATGTGGAAACCGCCGAAAGCGGGGAAGCGGCCCTGAAAAAACTCACCAACGAACAGTTCGACATCCTTCTGGTTGACATCAAGATGGAGGGCATGAGCGGGCTGGACTTGCTCCGGGTCGTCAACGAGCAGGACCTAGATACGGCCGTGGTGATGATCACGGCCTACGGTTCCATCTCCACGGCCATCGAAGCCATGAAAAGCGGTGCGGTGGAGTACCTGCTCAAACCCTTCGATCCGGAAGAGATCGGCGTTCTGATCGAAAAGATCATCTCCCAACAGGCCCAGGCCAAGGAGAACCTTTACCTGCGCGAAGAGGTCAAGGCCCGTACCCGGTTCGAAAGCATGATCGGCCAGTCCGCGGCCATGCAGCAGGTGTTCGATCTGATCCGGGACGTGGCGCCGACGGATTCGACGGTCCTGATTACCGGCGAGACCGGAACCGGCAAGGGGTTGGCCGCCAAGGCGATCCACACCAGCAGCCGACGCAGCCAGGGGCCCTTTGTCGCTGTCAATTGCGGCGCCATTCCCGAACACCTCATGGAAAGCGAACTTTTCGGCCACCAGAAAGGCGCTT
Source organism: Desulfosarcina widdelii (assembly GCF_009688965.1). GTDB lineage: Bacteria > Desulfobacterota > Desulfobacteria > Desulfobacterales > Desulfosarcinaceae > Desulfosarcina > Desulfosarcina widdelii. The sequence continues at coordinate 6,581,218 of NZ_AP021875.1, forward strand.
TCACCGATGCCCGCGAAACCAAAAAGGGGCGTCTGGAACTGGCCAACGGGGGGACCCTATTTCTCGACGAGATCGGCGAGATCAGCATGCGGATGCAAATCGATCTGCTGCGGGTGCTGGAGGACCGCGTTTTCTACCGGGTGGGTGGGACTCAACCCCTGGAAGCGGATTTCCGGGTCATCGCCGCCACCAACCGCGACCTCAAGGAAGCCATCGCCGAAGGCAGCTTTCGTGAGGATCTTTTCTACCGACTGAACGTCATCGCTTTTGCCATGCCGCCCCTGAGCCACCGCAAGGAGGATATCCCGCTGCTCTGCGACCACTTTCTGCGCCGTTTTGCCCAGGAGACCAACAAGCCGATCCGGCAGGTCAGCCGTGAAGCCATGGACGAGATGATGCTTTACGACTGGCCTGGAAATATTCGTGAACTGGAAAACGCCATCGAAAGGGCCGTGGTGGTGGGCAAGGGGCCCCGGGTGATGGCCGAGGATTTGCCCATTGTCTGCGGCCTGAAAGGTGCCGAGCCTGCGGACCATAGCCTCAAGGCCATCGAAAAGAACCATATCCGGCAGGTGCTTGAAGAGAACGACTGGAATATCTCGATTTGCGCCAAAATCCTGGGAATCGACCGATCCACCTTGTACAGCAAAATCAAACGTTACCAGCTGCAGAGCCCGTCTTGAGCACCGATTTCCGAAAAACCGTTCTGATCGCACCCATCGGCGAATTCGAGGCCGATATCCTCCAAGCCGTCGACGCCATGATCAAAAAGGCCTTCGATCTTTCCTGCCGCATCGAACCGCTGCTTGACACGATCGATTTTGCCTGGAACGCCGAACGCGAACAGTTTCATTCCACGGCCATCCTGGCCAGACTGGCCGAAAATACGCCCGCCGAAGTGCTCAAGATTCTGGCCCTGACCAAAGAAGACCTGTTTATTCCCATTCTCACCCATGTGTATGGAGAAGCGCAGCTGGGGGGTACCAGTTGCATCGTCTCCACCTTCCGGCTGTCCGGCGGCATCTCGCCAACCGTCCAGCGGGGGCACTATCTGGAGCGCATCGCCAAGGAGAGCGCCCATGAGCTGGGGCACACTTTCGATCTGCGCCACTGCAAGGACAGCCAGTGTCTGATGCATTACTGCCGCGGCATCGGCGACGTGGACGGCAAGAGCGACCAGTTCTGCCGCTACTGCCAGGTGATGCTGGAAGATCACTTGAAGGCAATCAGGTCCTGACGGTGCCGTCTGATTTGCATTATGTTAAATCTCCGGCTGTGCCCGTGCGACTCGAAGCGGTTCGGACCGGTTCGGCGGGACATTCAATCGGCAAATGGCCCATAGAACGTCGAACATCCAACGTCCAATGTTGAATGAAGGAAATCGCTCCGCTCCGGCGTCCAACAAAAAGGTTTCACGAGCTTTTGTTGCCTTCTGTTAAGCAGGATTTTAAGATATTAAAAAAGAAAGCATACCTTATTCGAAGTTGGACGTTCGATGTTCGACGTTCATGGGACTGGACTTCAGCCCCTTCAAAGAGCTTCATCAAACCACCGGCTCAGCAGGTGGCCGTTGATTCCAATTGAATGATTTCCTATGTTCTGAGGAACTGCCGGGCCATTTTCTCCCAGCAGGATTGTGGCAGTTGGCCTAAAATGTCGTCCGCCAGATGGCCGCCATCCGTTGCCATGGGTCCCAGTTCGGTTTCCAGGGCCTGATACAACCGGTCCATTTCCGCCTCGATAAAAGTCGTGGCCTCCATGCCCATCTGCAGGCTGCGCAGGTCTTCGCGGAGGTCGGTCGGCTGTACCATGAGCAGCCATCCTTTTCCGTATGGGTCCGCCGGCACCGCCCCGGGGTGGGTTCTCACCTCGGGGTTGAAGGCGGTGACCACCCCGCTGACCGGCGAAAGCAGGTCGGCATTGAGCGAACCGCGACGCATGCATACGCCCACGTGATCCCGCTGCACCGGTTTGCCCATCAGCGGCATGTCGATGGACTCCATGGTGCCCAGCAGACGGGCGGCAAAGGCGTCAAGCCCGATGCGCACCTGGCCGCCGGAGGCCAGTCCCACCCAGGTGTGTCCCTGATGGAAGTAAACACCCTGAGGGATCTTGACCCCATGGACATCCTTCATCCCCACCGGCTGGATGACGGCGTGGACCGCATATTGATCCTGGAAATACTGGTCGAATTCGCAGTTGCTGCACAGGTAATCGTTGGTGCAGGGCCGAAAACCGATGCGCCGTTTAAGATGGTGCAGGCAGGGGCGCCGGTGAACGGGCCGCTCCCTGAGCTTGTCGGCCCAGTAGACGATTTGTCCGCGCCGGCCGGAAACGGCCTGGCCGGCTGCCAGCCGTCTCTGGTTTTTTTCGGCCAATTGCCGCAGTATCCTGTCGAAACGGCAGCCATTGCAGTCATAGGCCCTTCGGCACATTTTGGCTTTCACCACGCCGGCCTGCATCCAGATGCACGGATCGGCCGGCGTCTGTTGCTGTCGCTGGTTCATAGCTTTATTCCGTTTTCAGAAACGCCCGGGCCAGTTTCTTCCATTCCAGACCAGGCAGGTTGCCGTAAAGATCCGATCCGAAAGTTCCGCCGTCGGCCGCCAGGGGGCCGGCTACTTCGGTGACCATCTCTTCCAGAACACCCACTTCCTCGCTGATCCAGTTCGTGCTGTCCGCGTCGCTCATCAATTGCTTGGCCGCCGACTTGATGTCCGGCGTGCGAACCAGAAACAGCCACCCATCGCCATAGGGCTCGCGGTTGGTCAGTCCCGGATTTTCCAGCACGCGGGTATTGACTTCCACAATCACGCCGTCGACCGGCGAACGCACATCCGCCAGGTTGTCGCGCCGCTTCAATCCCCAGGCGATTTCGTTATGGTTCATCTCCTTGCCCATGAGAGGAAGTTCGAAGCCGTCGGCCTGACCGAACACCTTCTGGGAGAAGTCGTCCAGGCCAATGCGCATATAGCCGCCGCTTTCGATGCGGGCCCAGGTGTGGCCGTTGTGGAAATGGTAATGGCGGGGAACGTCAAAGCCTTTGACCGTTTCGACCCAGGTGGGATCGCTTTTGGTTTTTGCGCTGAGGACATCCTCGAAATATTGATCGAAATCGCATTTTTCGCACCGGAAATCATAGGCGCAGGCGCGATGGGCGATGCGTTGGGTCAGGCTATGCCGGCAGACCCGCTCCAGAGCCGGACGTCTGCGCATGGCATCCTGCCAGCTGACCTGTTTGCCCTTATCCACCTTGGCCTGCATGGCGTGATCGTATTTGCAGGTAGTGCAGTCATAGAAATTGTTGCAGCTTTTGAATTTGACCGCGCCGGACTGCATCCAGAGGCAGGGGTTCTCGGCCTGGGCCTTTTTATCCGGTTTGATGACCCACACCTGCCCGCCCAGCACCGAGCCGATTCCGGCCGGCTGCTTTACTTCGTGGTGCCGTCCTCGGCGATAAGACGATCCGTACCCGATGTGGCTTCTGGAATGGTTGTCTTTCTTCTCGATCATTGCCCTTCTCCTTTGCTGGTGTTGTAAATACTTGATTTCCAATAATGGCGTTATCTTGATTCCGGTCTGTCGGGTGTGGTACACCCCAAATGGGAGCGACTTGTTAACGGGTACAGCAAGCTGCGTGCCATCCAATTAATATCTTGATTTTATAGTAAATACAGATTTTCATAGGCTGTAGGACGCAACGGCTGCCCGGAAATTGTGGTGTTTTCCAACAGTTCTGAATGCGAGATCGAGCCTCGAAGACCGAAATAGATGTGATTAGCTAATATTATCTGTTGGTTATTAATCTGTAGGATTTTCCTACAGCGATAGTTGGATTTTCCTACACGATAAGGAAAGGAGACCCCCATGGATTTCAAGAATCTGGAAGCGCTGATCCGGTTTGCCATCGAAAAGGAAAAGGAGGCGGCGGAATTTTACGAATCGAACAGCGAGTCGGAAATGATGTCCGGTAAAAAGCAGATGCTCAAGGAGTTTGCCGCCGAAGAGCGCAAGCACCAGCAGATGCTGAAGGAGTATCTCGCCACCGGCGTGGCCCGGAAACTGGATGAATACCGATTCGAATGGATCACCGACATCAAGCGCAGCGACTATGTGGACGAGGTGGAATACCAGCCGGGCATGGCCTACAACGAGCTGCTCATGCTGGCCATGAAACGGGAGGAAGCGGCACTCAAGCTTTACAACCAGCTGCTGGAAAAAGCGGAGGACGAAGACGCCAAAAAGCTGTTCAAAATGCTTTGCCAGGAGGAGGCCAAACACAAACTGGCCCTTGAAACCATGTATGACGACTACATGGCCGAAATGGGCGACTGATTTCCGGTGCCCGCCGCGTCGAAAAACAGGATCGTGGTTGTCTGCGGTCCCACCGGTTCCGGCAAAACCGGTCTGGCCATCGGTCTGGCGCAGCAGTTCGGCGGTGAGATCGTGGGGGCCGATTCCATGCAGATCTATCGCACCATGGATATCGGCACGGCCAAGCCGACGCCGGCCGAGCAGGCCCAGGCAGCCCACCACATGATCGACATCTTGGACCCCGACGAGGACTTCGACGCCGCCATGTATGCCGACGCGGCCGACCGCGCCATCGACGGCATCGTCGGCCGCGATCGGCTGCCGCTGGTGGTGGGCGGCACCGGTTTTTACATCAAGGCCCTGGTGTACGGTCTGTTCGAAGAAGGCCCGTCGGACCCGGAAATTCGCCGGCGGCTGAAAAGAAGCGTTCAGTCCGAAGGCAGCGCAGCCCTGCACCGGCGACTTGCGGTGTTGGACGACCGGGCCGCGGCCAGGATCCACCCCAACGATGCTTATCGCATCGTGCGCGCATTGGAGGTGTTCGAAATCACCGGCCAGCCCCTCAGCGACTTCCAACGGCAGCACCGGTTTCAGGATCAACGGTTCGATGCCCTTTTTCTCGGCGTTACCTGGCCCCGGCCGATCCTTTACGACCGCATCGACCGGCGGGTGGATCGCATGATGGACCAGGGATTGGAGGCAGAGGTGAGGGGGCTGCTGGCCCGGGGCTATGGTCCTCAGCTCAAGTCCATGCAGAGCCTGGGGTACCGGCACCTGACCGCTTTTATCGACGGCCGAACGAGTCTCGATGAAACGGTCAGGACGCTGAAACGGGACCACCGCCGCTATGCCAAACGACAGTTGACCTGGTTCCGGGCGAACCCGGCGGTCCACTGGATGACGCCTGAAACACCGCAGGCCGCTGTTGACCGGATCGGAAAATTCCTGGCATAAAAACGTTGCCATGACCGATGCCGGTTAAGACGTGTCTTCTTCGCGATGTTTCGAAAAGTGAGCGGCCGAGGCCGCTGAAACGACCGGAAGGGCGTTCTGGCCGGCAACGCTAAAGAGACCCGGGCAAACGACCGATACAAATGGAGTAACGGTGGCATGCGTCGGGCCCATATTTTGATCGATCCATCCGGTCAGCGAAAAGGATGCTTAGACCGCTATGACGATAGCCGAATTGTCAAAAGACGTTTTTTCGATCCAGGAGGTATGATGTCATCCCCAATCCGTGTTCTGGTGGTCGATGATGAACCGTCCATTCGCAACAGCCTGTTAGAGTTTCTGGAAGACTGTCAGTTTGCCGTTTCGGCAGCGGACAGTGCCGAAAGCGCACTGGAACTGATTGAACACACGCCTATCGACGTGGCCATCGTGGACATCCGGCTTCCCAAACTCGATGGCGATTCCTTTATCCTCCAGGCCCACCAGCGCTCCCCCCGCATGCGGTTCATGATCCATACGGGATCCGTGGAATATAAACTGCCCGATGAACTGAAAGGTTTCGGCGTGACTCACGATTGCGTTTTTCTCAAGCCGCAGATGGATCTTTCGGTTTTTGAAACGGCGATTCGTAAAATGATGGACGCCGGAGAATAACGAACATTCGCAACTACCCGTCCGCGGCCGGCGATCTGGGAATCGTCACCTTGAATTTTGTTCCCTTTCCCACCGTACTGGAGACCGTGATGGTGCCTTCATGCTGGCCCACCACGCGATTGGCGATGAACAGCCCCAGGCCGGTCCCTTTTCTCCCCTTGGTCGAGTAAAACAGATCGAAAATCGACTTGCAGGTCTCCTCGTCCATGCCGATGCCGTTGTCGGCGATGCAAAATAGAATTTCTCCGTTGTCGTCGTTCACGGAAAAGTCGATGCGATGCCCGGTGGTCGCACGGTTTTTCAGGCAGGCATCGACGGCATTGTCCAGGATGTTGATCAAAGCGGCCTGCAGGTAGTCGGCGTCCACCGCCATCGTACCTAAATTCTCTTCGAAACGGCACTGCAAGTCGATGCCGCCGGTTTCGATCCTCGGCTGGATGACCCGTACCAGTTCCTCGGAAAAATCCAGGACCTCGACCGGCGTCCGTTTCAGTTGCCGTTCCTTGGCGTAATAGAGGATGTCCAGCACCATCTTGCGGATTCGTTCGGCCGTCTCCCGGGCGGCATCGCACCCTTGGGCGGCACGCTCGAGATCCTGCTTTTCAAGACCGGAAGCAACCAGGTAGAGACCGCCGTCCAGGCTGGTGAGCAGCCCCTTCATGCCGTGGGAAATGGACCCGATCATCAACCCCAGGGAGGCCAGGTGGTCCTGGAGTTCGGTTTTTTCGCGCACCAGCCGCTCCAGGTTGCGGGTGTAATCCCGGAGCCTGGCACGCATGTCGATCTTTTCCAGGGCCCGGCGAATGGCGATCTCCAGCGCATCCACATTGATGGGTTTGGTGATGAAATCGGTGGCCCGGTACTTCAAACTGCGAATGGCCAGGTTCATGTCCCCGTGGCCGGTGATCATGATCACTTCGGTTTCCGGATTCTCGTGCTTGATTTTGCGCAGCAGTTCGATGCCGTCGCCTCCCGGCATTTTGATGTCGGTGACCACGATCTGGGGATTGTCCGCCTGAAAGATTTCGAAGGCCCGTGCGGCGTTCTCGGCTTCCAGCGTCAGGTAGCCCATGTCCTGCAGGGCGATGGCCAGAACGTCGCGGATATCCGGCTCGTCGTCAACAATCAGAACGGAGTTCTTGCCGCCGTCATTCATTTTTCAACCGCTCCGAAGCCGATGCCGATTCTTTCTGGCCATTGACCCCCGCCTTTTCGTCGATTATGGGAAATCGCAGTGCGAAACAGGTGCCGTTAGGTTCGTTGGGCGTCGCCTCGATGGTTCCGCCGCACTCCTTGACGATGCCGTAGCTGATGGATAGCCCCAGTCCTGTTCCCTTGCCCACTTCTTTGGTCGTAAAAAAAGGTTCGAAGATTTTCTCCACAATATTCTCGGGGATGCCCGTGCCCGTATCGCAGATCCTGCAGACTACCTTACCAGCATCGCTGCGGGTCCACAAGCGGATGGTTTTCTCTTTCTCGTCGTCGCCGGCAGGCCGGTCTCCCCACCGGGATTCGATGGCGTCGCGGGCATTGAGCAGCAGATTGATGAACACCTGCTCCAAGCGGCTGGGGTCGGCATGGATGCGCGGAATCGATTCGTCGATTTCCCACACCACCTGGATGCCGCGCACCTTGAGCTGCTGGCTGAATATTTCGAAGGCGCTTTTCAACACATCGTTGACTTGCACCGGGACCAGTTCCATGTCCGACTTTCTGGCAAACTGGCGCATGTGGTTGATGATCTTGGCAGCTCGGTCCACATTGCCGTCCACCTTGGAAAGCATGGTGTTGAGTGTGGATGGATCGATGGCTTCCTGGGCCGTGATCTTCTTCATGAAGAAGCTGCTAACTGTCTTGATGACCGACAGCGGCTGGTTGAGTTCGTGGGCCACGCCGGTGGCCATCTCACCCAAAGTGGCCATCTTGCTGGCCTGAATCAACTGCTGTTCGGCTTCCAGACGTTTGGTGATGTCGCTGGTGGTGACCAGCAGCACTTTGCGCCCGGAGTACTCGGAGGGCGAGATGCGAATGTTGACGAACAGGCCCTTGCCTTCGCGATCCAGATGGCGGGCCTGGTTGATCACCGAGCAGGTGACCAGTTTAAAGGCATAATGATCCCGCTCGTCAGGATGAAAGAGAGTCATGAAAGAGCGACCGGTGATCTCCTCCACAGGAAAACCGTAAACGGCGGTCACGCTCTGGTTGCAGTCGATGATTTCCAGGCTGTCCACATCCAGCACGAATACCGGGTTGGGGATATTGCTGAAGATGGCGTGGTACTTCTTTTCCGATCGCTGCAAATCCTCTTCCAGTTGCCGACGCTGGGAGATGTCCAGTGAGATTTCCATGGCGGCGACGATTTCGCCGCTGGCATCTTTAATGGGAGAAGTTCGCACCAGCCAGTGGGTTGGAGAGCCGTCCTTGTCCACCCCACGCTCTTCGGTCTGGTGGGATATTCCGTCGGCAAAGGTCTTTTCGACCGGGCAGACCTTACATTTTTTATCCCTGCCTTTATAGGCGTGATAGCAGTGATCGTTCGGCCCGGGGGCAAATCGCCGGGCGAACTCGTTGTTGTACCGCAGCAGGCGATAGTTGCTGTCCTGGACCGTGATCAGACAGGGAACCTGTTCGAACAGGTTCTGATATTCGTCGCGCTGCTTGTTCAACTCTTTCTGGCTGGATGCGATCTCTTCGGACATCTGATTAATGGCCGACGCCATCTGCCCCAATTCGTCCATCTTTTCGATCTGCACGCGGGTACTGTAGTCCCCCCGGGCAATGCGACGGGTGCCGTCGATCAGGCGTTTGATGGGGTAGTTGACGAAGCGCAATACGAAAATAAAGATGATTGCCGACGTGATGAGAAAAACGAATCCCGCTAGGCCGATGATGCCCCGCTCCGCCATCAGGATTTCGCGGTCGGTGTCTTCCAGGCTGATGACCACATCCAGGGCCCCGAGAATTTTCTTGCCTTCGGGGTGAACATGGCAATCGCCGGTGGCACAGCCGGGTTCGTTGCGGATGGGGCTGATGATGCCCAGCAGACGATAACCGGAATCGGAGAAGAAGATGCGGGTGCGTTCCTCCAGCGGAACCTCGGTCATGGGAGGATCGGTTCGATGACAGATATGGCAGGCTTCGGCCTTGATGTTGGTGGTGAGCTCCACCTCCTCGGGCCGGTTGGAGTATTTGATCTCCCCTTCCTTGTTGTAAATGCGGATGTTCTTGATCTCCGGCTGCCGGCCGATGTTGTTGATGATCTGGTTGATCTCGTCGCGGGAGTTGAGCATCATGGCATAGTGCGTGCCCAGCCGGATGGTGGTGGTGAGCCGGTCGGTGCCGGCCACCATGTTGTTCATCAACTTCTCTTTCTGGTTGCGAATATTAAAGGACGACCAGGTGGCAATGGTGACCAGCAGCACGATGCCCACGGCGAGGATCAGCTTGGAAGCCATGCTGTTGCGCAGGTTTTGGATGAGGTTGAACATGGATCGATATCTCGATAAACGGCGCAACCGAAGCGGTCACATTCGTTTGTGAACTGTGTGTAATAGATCAGGTGGCGTTCAGAAGACAGAATTCAGAAGTCGGAATCCAGTCATAGACTCGCCTTTTGCTCGATCATTATTAAAACTGCGGTTCTCTGTCAAATTCGAGTGCCCCTGCACCCCGCTTCCACGCTTCGTGTGGGAGCATCCATTGCATGGTCCGCCATCCGTCCTTTGACTTCCGACCTCTGTTCAACTAATGGATTTTCTCCTTGAAACGTTTCTCTATTGCCAGATTCAAATCCATTCCCAGTTCCTTGGGATCCAGCCCCATGGCCAGTCCGAGCAGTTGCGGCAGATAGAGCACGGTAATGGAAAGGTCCTCGCCGGCCATGCGGGAAGCCTTGGTCTGCCAGCCGTCCAGGTTGATCTGGCACATGGGGCAGACGGTCACGATGAGGTCCGCTCCTTTAGCTGCTTTCAAAATGGAGCGGACCCTTTCCAGTCCGGTCTCGGGCTGGGTGCTGACCAGAGAGGCGCCACAGCAGCGGGACCCCATTTCCCAGTCGAGGACCACGGCGCCCGTGGCCTCGATGAAGGGAATCATGGTTTTCGGCCGCTCGGGATCGTCGAATTCCACGTAGGGACGCAGGCACTGGCAGCCGTAGTAAGGCGCCACGGTCAGGTTGTCCAGGGAGCGGGAGATCAGGGGAGCGATGCGCTGTACTCCAATATCCACGGCGATGACGTCCAGCAGATGGCGCACCCGGGCTGTTCCCGCGGCCTGGAGTCCGACTGCCTCTAAAGCGTCGTTGATGGCAGCCCGGCCTTCGGCATCGCCGCGCAGGGTCTCCCGGGCTTTTTTCAGGTTCAAATAGCAGGCGCTGCACGGCACCAGGACCTGGCCGTCGGGATCGGCCCGCTCGGCCAAGGCCAGATTGCGGGCGCCCAGGGACAGGGAGAGCATATGGCTGAGCGGTGCCGCCGCGCTGGCCCCGCAGCACGTCCAATCTTCGATTTCCTCCAGGTCGACGCCGGTGGCGGCCAGCACTGCCCGTGTGGAGAGGTCATACTCGCGTGCCGAGGCGGTCAGGCTGCATCCCGGATAGTATAGGTATTTCATGCAAAATCTCCCATTGTCGCATATCAGTCATGTGGCTGGAATCGATCAGCGATCATCGCCTGCTTCTTCCAGTTGCTTGACTTTTCTGAAAAGGTCCTCCAACGGCGTTGCCTCGGATTTCCCGGCGCCCAGTTCAACCTTGCCCTTGCCCATCAGTTTCATGCCCAAGGGGGCGAAGCGAAAGGGAGCCACGGGACTTTTCATGGCCGTGAAATAGCGGGTCATGAAGGCCATCTCGTGCAGGCGGCCGCGGCCTTGAACGGTTCGCATGAAGGTCTCGTAGAAAAGCCGGCTGGCGCGATGGCGTTTTTCCTGCCGGGCGAAGGCGATGCCCTTCAAGGCTTCCATGGCCTCGGTGAGAGGAAGGCCCCGGGGGCAGCGCAGGGTGCAGGTGTAGCAGTCCGAGCAGAGGATAAAGGTCCGGCTGGCCATGACATCGGCCAGGCGCCCCATGATTACCAGGCGCCACATTTTCCTGGGGGTTAGGTCCATCTCCCCTGCGTTGGGGCACGAGGCGGTGCAGGTGCCGCATTGGATGCAGGGGAGCAGTTTGGCGCGGATATCGTCCAACGGATTCGATGCATGCGGATTGGATTCGTTCATGTTTCCTCCGCAGGGTCGCGGACCGCCGCGTCCCTGCCCTTGGGTTGATTTACGGGGTCGTTGCCATTGCCCCGTCGATCGCTCCGAACAGGCTGCGATGTTCGAATCCCTCCACGATGGAGGCCTTATTGGGGCAGACGGTGGCGCAGTCTCCGCATCCCTGGCACATGATCGGGTTGACCTCGACCCGTCGCCCGGTGTCATCCAGAAAGCGGGCGTCGTAGGGACAGGTTTCGATGCATCGCAGGCAGAGGGTGCAGAGGCTGTGGCGCACCACGGCCGTGGTGCGGGCGGTCGGCAGCCGCTTGGCGGTCAGTATGGCCAGGGCGCGGCCGGCTGCGGCCTCGGCCGTGGCTACGCTTTCGGCCACAGAGCGCGGTGAAAGCGTGATGCCGCATCCGAAAACCCCCGCCTTCAGGGCTTCCACCGGGCGCCACTTGGAGTCCGCCTCCTGGAAAAATCCGTCCTGATCCCGCTGGGCGCCATAGGCCAGGGCCAGGCTCTCCGGCAGATGGGGCGCGATGCCGGTGGCCAGCACCAGCATGTCGGCCCCGATTTCCACCGGCACGTTCAGGATGGGATCGAACAGGCGCACGCTGACGGGGGAATCTTCCCCGGTGCCGGTGCTCACTTCCGGTTTGCGGTCCGGCCGGTACTGGAAAAAGAGGACGCCCTGCTTGCGGGCTTCGGTGTACCAGGCTTCGCTGAGTCCGCAGGTCATCATGTCCCGGTAAAGGATATACACCTGCAGGTCGGGATTGCGCTTTTTAAGCCAGAGGGCCTGCTTCAGGGCCGTGGGGCAGCAGACCCGGCTGCAGTAATTCCTCGGCTCCTCCCGGGAGCCCACGCACTGGATCATCACCACGGAAGTGATGCCGTCGGTGTCCAGTCTATTCTCGTGGATGCGGATCTCCAGCTCCTTTTGGGTGACCACGGCTTCGCTGGTGCCATAGCCGTAGGCATCGGTGGGAGCCTCCTGCCCGCCGGTGGCAAGGATCACCGCGCCGTGTTCCACGGTCTCGGCGGGCTTCTCTTCGGTTTCGATGGTGGAGATAAAGTGCCCGGCCTGGCCGAAGGCGCCCACAACCCGGCTTGCGGTCATCACTTCGATGCCGGGGTGTGCCTCGACCCGTGCGACAATCTCTTCCCGGTAAGGGGCAATCGGCGTACCGTCGATGGTTTCGTGCAGCCAGGCCAGGTTGCCGCCCAATTGCTCGGCGGCCTCCACCAGGGTGACCTTCACCCCGTGGTCGGCCACGGCCAGCGCCGCGTTCATGCCTGCCGGACCGCCGCCCACGACCAGCGCCCGGTTGATCACGGCAATGCCGGGGCCGCGTTCCGCCGAGGCATGCTTCAACCGGTTGATTCCGGCCATGACCACGGCGACGGTGGCCGGATCGTCCCAGTTCAGCCGGTCGTCTTTGGCCACCGGTTCGATCAAGGCCGGATCCAGCTTCCAGGCATTGGCCAGATCCGTCGTTTTGTGGCCGTAGACAAAGCTGGGACAGGCGACCACCAGCACCCGGTTGAACTCGTCCGAGGCCATTTCCACCAGTTCCTGCCAACCCTCGGCCGTGCAGAGGCGCTGCATGGCAACGGCCCGGCAAACGGCCGGGTCCCGTTGCAGGTATGCGGTCAGGGCCTCCAGGCCCTTTTCTCCCCGACCCCGGTTGTCGCATTGGCAGAGTACGGCCAGAATGCGGGGCCGCTGCCGGGAAACGTCACGGGTTTCGGCGTCATCCGTCGATTTTTCGGCCGGGGAAAATTCAGCTGACGATATTTCAGCCAGGCCGCCGCCGGCCCGGTGAATAAAGCGCGAGGCGTTGACGGCGGCCGAAGATGCCCGGATCACGGATTCGGCGATATCCGTAGGGCCGGTCAGGGTTCCTCCGGCAACAATACCCTCCCGGCGGGTGCGGGTTTCGGAAAAGGCGACCGGGGTGACGAAACCGAAATCATCGGCATCGATGTCCAGCGCCTCGACCAGCTTTGCGGTTCCGGGGTGGGGACGCTGGCCCACGGAAAGCACCACCAGGTCGAAACGGTCTTCGCGGGTTTCGCCCGATGTCTCGGTCCAGCGGATAAAGACATCGTTGCTGTCCGGGGCGGCGGCGATGGAGTGCACCCGGCCGCGCACCAGATCAACGCCTTCGGGGGAAACGGTTGTTTGCCCGTAGCGCTCGAAGGATTTACCGAAGGTGCGCATGTCCATATAGATGATGGTGGCCGAAAAGTCGCTGCCGATCCGCTGCCGGGCCACCGCGGCCTCCTTGAGGGCGAACATGCAGCAGATGGTGCTGCAGAAATCGGCGCCGGACTGCAGGTCCCGGGAGCCCACGCACTGAATCCAGGCGGCGCGGCGTACCGGCCGTTTGTCCGAGGGGCGCAGCAGCTGCCCGCCGTCGGGTCCGGTGCCGCTGAACATGCGTTCGAACTCCAGGCTGGTGACTACGTTGGGCACCAGGCCGTATCCCATGGGGTTTTTCCCCGTGGCAGGATCGAAACAGGTGGTGCCGGTGGCCAGGACGATGGCCCCCACCGTCTCCTTGCGGTAGCGGGTTTTTTCGAAGGCTTCGTATACGGCCGCGATTTTGGGCATCAGGTCGTCGGGTTCGAAGGGTTTGACCAGGTAGTCCATGGCGCCGATTTTCATGGCTCCCACGGCGGTTTCCACGGTGGCGTAGGCGGTCATCATCAGCACGCTGAGATCGGGCCGAAGGACCTTGGCCTTTTCCAGCACCTCCACGCCGTCCATACCCGGCATCTTGATGTCCAGCAGCATGAGGTGAAAAGTTTCTTTTTCGAGCGCTTCCAGGGCCTCGGGACCCGAAGCGGCCATGGCTACGGTGTAGCCCTCTTCTTCTCCCAGCCAGGCATCGAGGGAATTTCTGATGATGGATTCGTCGTCCACCACCAGAATGCGGAAGGCGCTCCGGCCCATGACGGCAAGATTGATGGCTCCGGTGGGACAGGCCGGCTCGCAGGCCCCGCAGCGGGTGCAGGCCGCCGGGTCGATGGTGTAGGTGTTGGGAATGTTGTGGGGCAACGGAAGATAGACCGCCTTTCGCCGGGTCAGACCGGCGTTGAAGGCATCGGGAACCTCCACGGGACAGGCCTGGCTGCACAGGCCGCAGCCGATGCAGCGCCCGGGATCGACGGGGTTGGGGGCCTGGTTGAGCGACACCTCGAATTTGCCGGCCTCGCCTTCCACCGCGGCCAGGGTGGTGCCCAGACAGATGTCGATCTTTTCATGAAAGAGCCCTTTTCGCAGGCAGGTCTGGATGCCGGCGTCCCGGTCCATCATGGGAAGCATCCGGCACATGCCGCAGCGGTCCGTGGGGAACTGGTAATCCAGCTGGCTCAGGATGCCGCCCATGTGGGGCGCCTGATCGGCCAGCATTACCCGATATCCCATCTGGGCCAGATCGATGGATGCGCGGATGCCGCTGATGCCGGCACCCACCACCAGGGCCCTGCCGATTTTCTGATTCATGGTTTTCCCCTGTTCGCTTTCCATTTCAAAGTTGGTCGACGCGTGAAAAACGATCTTCGGACGGCTTCGTAAAACGTTCGAGATCAAGGCTTGCGAAGCCCGAGGAACGAGGCGTACCCGAACGTACTCCGCAGTGACGAGGTGTGAAGCGTAACGCCGATATCGGACGTTTTACGAAGCCGTCAAATTCTATAAGCCGACCACCTCCTGATACTCGTTCTCCTCAAACCCGCTCATGGGCGGCGCCTGCAACAGATCCATGCCGGCATTGTAGCCAAAGGCGGACTGGGCGTGTTTGGCCACGTACGTGAACAAATCGGAAACCGGGATGTCGTTAGGACAGGCGTTGCTGCACTGGCCGCAGCCCACGCAGGCGCAGCTCATGTGAGCCATGCGGGTCAGATGGAAAAAGAGCGTGTCCGTGGGCATCTTGACCCCGCCTTTGCGGCGCGCCCACTGCATGTACTGAAACGGGTCGTGCCGGAAGGTGTCGGTGGTAAAGACACAGGTGGTGCAGTAGCACACCGGACAGGCCACCCGGCAGTTGTAGCAGTTGACGCAGTCGGCCAGATAGCCGGCCAGTTCCTGGATGCTGCCGGTGCGCTCGGCAACCTTGGCGAACATTTCTTCCCGGTACTGTTTTCGCTGTTTCATCCGTTCGTCCACGTCCGTTTTGCGCTGCGCCGGAGCGCCTTGTGACGGAGGAAGATCAAGGTTGGTGAGCAGGGTTTCACCTTCCTGAGTACGTCCCCGGACCGTCAGGCCGTCGGCCGGGGCGGTTCCCAGCCACTCGATGGCGATATCGGCGCCGTCGGCCAGAAAGTGGATGCAGGCTTGGCAGGCGGAGGCGATCTCGGGTGCGCCATCGCCCGATGTCACCGCTTCGCAAAAGGCCTGTGTGGCCTCATCGGCAGTTTCGAAACCATCCATGAAGGTTCTGAAATCCGAATTGAGCAGGGCGCCGGGGCAGTCCATGGCGATGAGGATCACATCGTCCCGTCGTCCCTGGTTGAGTTTCACCAGTTCATTGAACGCACGGATCTCGCAGGGTCGCAAAAAGGCGGCCAGGCGGCCGCCGGCCGGCATGCGCGTGAGTTTGGCCAGCTGCTGGGCCGCGTTTAACGGAAAGGCCGGGGCGAAGGGATCGGCTTCGGCCAGCCGCTCCGGGTCCGACACCAGCAGAGGCATGATCCGGTTTTTGACGGCCAGGCGGGCGGGTACCAGCACGGCATCGATGCCGGCTTTTTCCATGATCGTGGACAGCAGCGTGCGAACGCCTGAGAGACGGTCTTGGTCTTCAATGTGAATGGCCTCTGTCATAGTCTCCTCCTGGAGTGGTCATTTTGCCCGCTATCTTGGTTCTGCAATACTATTGATGGGTCCTTTAGAAGTCGCATTCCCGACGGGCTCGTAAAAAGGCCGATATCGGGCTTTTTACGAGTCCGTCCATATTAGATCACCATCTTTAGATCGGGTAGCGTCGGCCCCAGTTCGCGGACCTGGGTCACCAGTTCCCCCATGATTTCGGCAAACTGGATGCCGTCGCTGGCTCCGATCCAGGTGAGCCGCAGCCGCTGGTTGTCGATGCCGAAGCGGGGCAGGATCTCCTTGAGCAGCTTTACCCGTCGGCGGGCTTTATAGTTGCCGTTGATGTAGTGGCAGTCGCCGGGGTGGCATCCGCTGATCAGGACCCCGTCCGCGCCTTCCAGAAAGGCTTTGATGACGTACTGGGGGTCCACCATGCCCGTGCACATCACCCGGATGAGCCGGACGTTCTTGGGATAGGTCAGCCGGGAAGTGCCGGCCAGATCGGCGGCCGTGTAGGTGCACCAGTTGCAGACAAAAGCGATGATGGCGGGTTCGAAGTTACTCATAAAAATCTCCAATTAGTATTCAGTCCAGTGTTCGTTCACAAAGGGTAGATTTGGGCTCAGGCCAAGGCCGCAGCGAGGTTGAAACCGCAGGCGTAGTAGAACTACGTTGAGGATTTCAACCGAGTGAGAACGCCGGCCTGGGCCGAAAGATGCCCTTTGTGGGCGGACACTTTAGCCGACGGCTGAGAGCGCAGCCATAATCCCATCCAATTCAGCAAATACCTGTTTACCCTGAAAATGCCGGACCTGCGCCGCGTTGGACGGGCAGGCCATCGCGCAGCTTCCGCAGCCCTTGCACAGAGCGCCGTTGACCACGCTGATCTGGCGCCTTTCGTCGAACTCGATGGCGCTGTAGGCACACAGACCGATGCAGGTCTTGCAGCCCGAGCAGATCTCCGGATCGATCCAACTGATGGCCGAGGGAACCTCCACAACCCCTCGGGTGGCCAGGGAAAGGGCCTTGGCAGCGGCCCCCGAGGCTTGGGCCACGGTGTCGGGGATATCCTTGGGGCCCTGGCAGGCGCCGGCCAGAAATACACCGTCCGTGGCCGTGTTCAACGGCCCCAGCTTGGGATGCTCCTCCAGGAAAAATCCGTCCGCTCCGGGATTGACCCCGAAGATGCGCCCGACCTCCACGGCATCGGCCCGGGCCTCCATGGCACTGCACAGCACCACCATGTCCACCGGCACCCGCAGCCGTTCGCCCAGCAGGGTGTCCTCGGCCAGGCAGATCAGCCGGCCAGATTCCGCCTCGGATTCGGCCTGGTCTGTGATTTCGGCCACCTTGCCGCGGATGAAGACCGTACCTTCCTCCTGGCAGCGTCGGTAGAATTCCTCATAGCCTTTTCCGAAGCAGCGCTGGTCGATGTAAAAATCGTAAACCGGGGTGTGGTGGCCGACTTTCTCCTTGATCAGGTGGCTGTACTTCAAGGCGTACATGCAGCAGACCCGCGAGCAGTAGGGATGGTAGTTGACGTCCCGGCTGCCCACGCAGTGAACCAGGGCCACGCTTTCCGGCGGCCGGGTAAAGGCGCCGTTTTCGTTCCGGATGAGAATCTGTCCGCCGGTGGGCCCGGTGGCATTGCTCAGGCGTTCGAACTCCAGGCTGGTGAACACGTTGGGGAAGCGGTCGTAGCCGAACGGCTGCATGGGGCTGGGATCCAGCAGATCGTATCCCGTGGCAACGATGATGCTGCCCACGTCCAGGGTCTCTTTGACGGCGGTCATGGTGTGATCGATGGCCTTGGCTTCGCACACCGACACGCAGGCCATGCACTCGCTGCACACCCCGCAGTTCAGGCAGCGGGAGGCCTCCTTGCGGGCGTCATCCTCGTCCATGCAGGCTTCCACCTCGTCGAAGCTCGTTGACCGGGCCTCGATTTCCAGGTGGCCGGGCTGCACCCGCGGCAGTGGGGGCGTGTCTTCGGGGATGGCGGCCCAGTCGTTTCCCGGGGCCGGGCGGTCCGCCAGGGCTGAATCCCCGTTCGCAAGATCTTCGCCTTGAAGATATCGGTGCATGGCCTCGGCGGCCCGGTGGCCGGCGGCCACCGCCTCGATCACCGTGGCCGGCCCGCTGACCGCATCGCCGGCGGCAAACACATGGGGCAGGCTGGTTTGCAGGGTGTGCGGATGGACAGCAAAGGTGTTGCGGGCGGTGAGGTCAAGATCGGGCGCCTGCGAAGTCCAGGCCACGTCGGTCTTCTGACCGATGGCCGGAATGACCGCATCGCAGTCGATCACGAATTCGGAACCCTGCACCGGCACCGGGCGCCTCCGCCCGGAGTCGTCCGGAGGGCCGAGTTCGGTCCGAATGCATTCGAAGCCGACCACGCGGTCGTTTTCGGCGCGGATGCCCACCGGTGCGGCCAGGGTGGCGAACTGGACGCCCTCCTCTCTGGCGCCTTCAATCTCTTCGCCATAGGCCGGCATCTCCTGCTCCGAGCGGCGATAGATCACGGTGACGGTTTCGGCCCCCAAGCGCTTGGCCGTGCGTGCGGTATCGATGGCCACATTGCCGCCGCCCACGACCACGACCTTTTGACCGGGGCATTGGCGGTCGCCGAGGTTCACTTCCCGCAGAAAAGCGATGGCGTCCAGCACCCCGTTGGCGGTTTCTTCGCCGGGGATGCCCAGGTTCATGGCCGCGTGGGCGCCGATGGCCAGAAATACCGCCTGGTATCCCTGATCGGAAAGATCCGCCAGGCTGAAATCCTCGCCCAAACGCATGCCGGTTTTCGATTCGATGCCGTGTTGAAGCAGATAATCGATCTCCCGATCCAGGATGTCCGGGGGCAGGCGATAGTCGGGAATGCCCACCCGCAGCATGCCGCCGAGAAGGGGCAGGGCCTCGAAGAGCGTAACTTGCCAGCCTTTCAGCCGCAGGTCCCAGGCCACGGTCAGGCCGGCAGGGCCGGAGCCCACCACGGCCACCTTGCCGGGGCGGTCCTCGATGGCGGCAACGGGCAGGTCCTCCGGTTTGACCTGATCGGCGGCAAAGCGCTTCAGGTCGCGGATGGCCACCGGGGCGTCCACCTCCGCCCGCCGGCACTGCCCTTCACAGGGATGGGGGCAGACCCGGCCCAGCACGCCGGGCAAAGGCAGCCGCTGGAGGATCAGTTTTACGGCCTCCAGGTATTTTCCCTGCCCGATGAGCTGCACGTATCCCTGCACGTTGATGCCGGCAGGACAGGTGGTGGTGCACGGCGCACGGTCTTTTTTATCGATGGTAAAGGTGATGGGAACGGCCTGGGGAAAGGCCCGGAAAATAGCCTTGCGGTCGATCAACCCCTCGTCCCATTCGCTGGGCAGGGACACCGGACACACCTTGGCGCACTCGCCGCAGCCGGTGCAGACGCCTTCTTTGATGTATCTGGGTTTGCGTTTGACGGTGACCTGGTAGTTGCCGATGTAGCCGGACACATCGGTGACTTCGCTGTAGGTGAGCAGCTTGATGTTGGGATTCTGGGCCACCTCCACCATCTTGGGCGTGCCGATGCAGGCCGCGCAGTCCAGGGTGGGAAAGGTTTTGTCGAACTGGAGCATGTGGCCGCCCACGGTGGTCTGGCGTTCGACCAGGTAGACCGTGTGGCCGGCGTTGCCGATGTCCAGGGCCGCCTGCATGCCGGCAATGCCGCCGCCCACCACCATGACGTCGGGGTGGACGTCCACGGTGCGCGTTTCCAGCATCTGGTGAAAATTGACCCGGTTGATGGCACCGGCGGCCAGGGTTTTGGCCTTGCGGGTAGCCTCATCTTCATCTTTGGTCACCCAGGAAACCTGTTCGCGTACCGAGGCCATCTGAAAAAGGTAGGGGTTCAGGCCCGCCCGCTGGCAGGCGCCCTGGAAGGTCTTTTCGTGCAGACGGGGCGAGCAGGAGGCCACCACGACGCGGTTGAGGCCATAGGTGCGGATGTCCTCCTCGATCATCTCCTGGCCGGGGTCGGAGCACATGAATTTGTAATCACGGGAGACGACGACGTTTTTCAGGCCGCGGGCGAAGTCGGCCACCTCGGTGACCCGGACCTTGTGGGCGATGTTGATCCCGCAATGGCAGATGTAGAATCCGATTTTGATGGTCATACGATAGCTCCCTGAAGAAAAACCGTAACACTTTCACATGCCTACTTTAGGCCATACAAAGCCGGTTGATGATCCCCAGCAGTTCCTCGGCTTCCGGCGGTTTCTGCAGATAGGCCTCGGCTTCGGGAATCGGCCGGCCAGTGGGCGACCGCTTGGCTCCCGGACAGCGGTAGAAGGTGCTCGAGTCCAGGGTCGAGAGCATGATTACCGGAATATGGCACAGGTGGTCGCTGGTTCGTAAAATCTGGTAGAAGCGGATGCCCGACTCGCCAGGTAGCATGGCGTTCATGATGATCAGGTCGGGGCAGCGGTCTTTCGCTTTTTTGAGTCCGTCTTCTTTCGAGTTCGCACAGATTGGACAAAACCCGTTGGCGCTGAGCAGGTTGGACAAAAAGATGCTCATGTCCGGTTCGTCTTCCACCACGAGAATGGTTTTGGCGGGAGTTTGCGATGCCACCGGCGAATGCCTCCATGCACCGTTTCGATCGATTGAAGTCGATCCCAAGCTGGTCGGCAAGACCTTGTATGAACGGATAAAACGTGTCTTCCGTTAGGATCGTCTCAAGCATCGAGCGTGCCATCGCTCAGAAAACGATTTAACGGTTTGGAAAAATGAAGGATATTCATATTTTGCCAAGGATTGCAATTCGCATTGCAACAAAAAACGGTTGCAACAATTGCAACAAACGATACAATTAATTTATCAAATAATTGAAATAAAATAAATTTAATATGATAAATTGTTGCATTCTTTTCCCGCAAAAAGTTGCATCAAGGGATGTCGGGATGATCGGGAATCGGAAAGGTGCCTGCATCGATGCGCAGGCAAAGACCCTTGGGCGTATCGACCAGGTAGGGGGCCATGGCCATCAGGGTCCGATCGGTGAATTTGATGCATCCTGTGCCATGGTGCTGGAAAAGCTGGTCGCCATGGGTGAACAGCAGGTCCGGTTCCAGTGGCACAATTTCACCGGTGTTGAGTTCAAGCTGCATGGGGGCGCCGGAAAGGATGCGAAAGACGAAAAGTGGGGTGCCGACATAGCGGAAATAGACTTTCTCCAGAAACCCGTTGCGTTCCTGGGTAACATAATAGCCCCCGCCGTCGCGTCGGATGGAACGGTTGAAGTGGTCGATGATGCGTTTATGTTCGAAGCGGCCATGGCGATTGTGCCAGCGGCCCCGTTCGTCCATCCAGAAGACGGCGTTTTCTTTGGGGATAACGATTTCGGGAAGGCTGGGATCAACTTGGGAATGATTGTTTTCTTTCACGTTGGATGACACCTTGGTTTAATCTGGCTACACCCCCCACCGCTACCGATGCAATTGGCTACATTCTGTAACATCCCGGTATTGTATAAAAATTTATCGGTCTTTGCGGCTATGGTCGATTTCCTGTAAATATTTTAATCGTTTTGAACGGAGATGGCAACGGCGCCGTTGCCTACCGGCGGCAGCATCGTCCCATGGAAACATGATGCGTCACGCGGTGGCGATTTCATGGGAGTGGATGTGTCCGCAACCTTTCGTGATTTCACCAACCCATTAATAATAAAACATATCCGTACAAACGAAAAGTGAAAAGCGCAATGGCATGCTCGGTTTTTAAGACATTGCCGTGATGGAAAAAAGGTCCCGGAATAGGAACGAAAACGGTTTTTTCAGCACAGTTATCAGGCTGGCAGGCACCTTGCTCTTAATATGGACAATTACCATCCAAGAGAAAGGAGGCAATGCCATGAACGCCAACAGAAACAAAAAGACCGTTTCACCGAAAAAGCGGGTGGTCGGCTTCAATATCCTGGAAGACCAATGTATCTGGATGAAGGCCGGCGTAATCAACTACCGGATTTGCGACAACGCTTTCGACTGCAACACATGTGCGTTCAATAAAGCCATTCGCCGGGCCATGCAGATCGATCCCGCCGTGGACAGCCGCAAGTTGGCCCCCAAGTGGGTTGAGCATCTCGTAGAACGCTACGATGGTGCCAGCCGTCCCTGCCGCCATGCGCTGACCGGCCGTATCCAGGCGCCCAAAATCTGTCCCAACAATTATGAGTGCTACCACTGCGCCTTCGACCAGATGCTGGACGAAATGGATCTGGCGGCTGACATCGGAACCCCGGCCTGCAAAGAGGTGGCTGGATTTAAAATGGCCGATGCCTACTACTACCACATGGGCCATAGTTGGGCTCGTTTCGAGCATGGTGGGCGCGTAAGGATCGGACTGGACGATTTTGCAGCCTGCTTGTTCGGCAGCCTGAGCCGCATGGAACTTCCGCCCTTAGGGGCCGGGATCCAGCAGGACCAGGTCGGTTGGACTTTCGGGCGGGATGACCACCAGGCAGCGGTGCTCTCTCCGGTTTCGGGCACCGTTCTGGCGGTCAACCACCCGGCGCGCAAGCATCCCGAACTGGTCAACGAAGATCCCTATGGGAGCGGGTGGCTGTTCATCGTCGATCCGGACATTCCCAAGCGCAATCTCAAGCGTCTGTACTTCGGCCAGGAGAGCTACCAATGGATGGAGCAGGAAAACAGTAAGCTGCTCACCATGATGGGGCCTGAGTACCGGGGCCTGGCCGCCAGCGGCGGTTCCGCGGTCAGGGACATCTTCGGTGCCATAGGCAATCTGCGTTGGGAGACGCTGGCTGACCGGTTCCTGCACACCGCCCGGAGAACGACTTCGGGGTGATGGATGATGGATGAGGGGTGAGGGATGGGGGAAGCAAAATTGCACACCCGTTATCCCGGAAGAATTGATGACTTCATTGAGGGGCACGGCGCGCCGTGCCCTTACGGAGACCTGGCCAGACGTCCGATCTTCCGGTGCAGCGCCAGGCGGCAGTAGCGGCAGAAATTCAAATCGATGCGGTCCAGCGCATCCACGTCGCCGCAAAAATGCATCAGGCAGCGGTCGTCGTCGCAGTGCAGCACATCGAGCAGGTGCCCCAGTTCGTGCAGGCCGATTTTGGCGATCCGTTCGAAGACGCGTTCGGTGGAAGGCGAGGACCCCTTCGGGTTGGTTTGCAGCCGGAAAAGGGAGATCAGGGCTGCGCGGCCGTTTTGCCGGGCCTCCCCGAACACGTGGGTGAACAGCGGGATGAACAGATCCACATCGAAAAGGGCCAGAATTTTGAAATAGTCGTCCAGGGCCATGGATTCGACGGCCTGAATGAGGGCGGCGGCATTGTACTGCAGCCGTCTCTCGTCCAATGCGGCGGGGGGGATCTTCACACAAGGCAGCACTTCGGCTTCGAGATCCAGGTAGCCGGAAACATGGGCGGCGATCACCTTGGCGGCGGTCAACGGGGCGCTGCCGAACGGGATCACGGCGACCACCGGTGCGGGCCGCTGGATAGGTGGGACCTGCGTCATGGCCGGTCCGGTTCCAACTGGTATCGACGGATCTTTTTGTGCAGGGTGACGCGGTTGATTCCCAGGGCGTTGGCGGCCCGGGTGACATTCCAGCCATGCTGGCCGAGAATTTTGCGAATGTGATATTTTTCCATCTCGCGAAGGGAGGGATCGCCCGGCGGAGCCGTTGTCGGCGGTTGGAGAAAGGCAAAATCCGATTCTTCCAGAATTCGCGAACGGGAGAGCACCATGGCCCGTTCGATGGCGTTTTCCAGTTCCCGGACATTGCCCGGCCAATCGTAGCTTTCCAGAATCCGGTAGGCGCCGGGGGAGATGCGGTCCACCCGTTTGGTGGTTTCGTGGCAGAATTTTTTCAGAAAATGGGCTGCCAGCAGTTTGATGTCCTCCCTGCGTTCGCGCAGCGGCGGAATATCCATTTGAATGACATGGATCCGATAGAAAAAATCCTCCCTGAATTCTCCGCTACGAATCCTTTCTTCCAGGTCGCGGCTGGTTGCCGTAATGAGCCGGAAATCCACCGCCACCGGCTGCCGGCTGCCCACGCGGACGATTGACTTCTCTTCCAGGACCCGCAACAGATCCACCTGCATCTTGGTGCTGATTTCTCCGACTTCGTCGAGAAACAGGGTGCCACCGCCGACCACTTCCAAAAACCCTTTGCGTTCCCGGTTGGCACCGGTATAGGCCCCTTTCTGGTGGCCGAACAGTTCGGACTCGAGCAGCGTATCGGGAATGGCCCCGCAATTGATAGCGATAAAAGGGCGATTGGCACGCGGACTTTTGGCGTGGATGGCTTTGGCGATCAGCTCTTTGCCGGTGCCAGTCTCGCCGGACAGCAGCACCGAAGCGTCGCTGTCGGCCACTTCGGTGATCATATCGAAGATGGTCATCATGGCGTCGGACTGGCCAATGATGTTGTCAAAGCGTGTAATCTTCTCCAGGCGGCCTTTGAGGTAGTCGAATTCGGACTGCTTTTTCTGCTGCTGAATTACCTTCTCCATCACCAGGGAGAGCTGGTCTGGTTTGAATGGCTTGAGCAGGTAGTCGGTCGCCCCGATTTTCATGGCATCGACGGCGGACTCGATGGATCCATAAGCCGTAATGATCACCACAGTGGTTTCCGGATACTTCTCCTTCACCTTCGCCAACAGCTCGATGCCGTCCATGCCCGGCATCTTGATGTCCACGAACAGCAGGTCCTTGGGGGTCCGTGCCAGCTCTTTCAACGCCTCCTCTCCCGAAGCGGCCGTCGAAACCCGGTGCCCGCTTTTTTGAAACCAGTGATAGAAGGACTCGCGAATGATCCTCTCGTCGTCCACGACCATGATGCGCATAATGGCCTCCGGGTCGGAGTAACTGCAGTGAATTCTCTGGTTCCCACGTTCCTGCGTTGGAACCCCTGTCAGGCAATCTGCGCTCCCACGCAGAGCATGGGCGCGAGATGTGAATTGCTGATAGTTTCGCAAAAGGTCGAGTTTGGTCCATTGATGTCATGCCCGCACAGGCGGGGTAGGGGCGAAAAATTTTTCGCCCTTACGATCATTGAGGATCCCCGCGCGGGAATGACGAGTCTGTGACTTTTTGCGAGGCTGCCAATTATTGGCGTTTTATAAATCTCCGTATCGTGCTTCGCTGCCAAACGAGGCAGAAAACGTTTTTTACCCGCTCTCAACACTACCCCCAACAGCCTCTTTTTCAGCCGGCGTCAGCGGCAAACAGATGGAAAAAGCGGTTCCCCGATCCACCTGGCTGTGCACTTCGATCTCTCCCTGGTGGCTTTTCACGACACCGTAAACGATGGACAATCCCATGCCGGTCCCTTCGCCCACTTCCTTGGTGGTGAAAAAGGGGTCGTAAATGTGGTCCAGGTGCTTTTGGGCGATTCCGTGTCCGGTGTCCTCGATGCGCACATCTGCCATTTTCCCATTGGCCGTCCGAGCCGTGGCGATATGCAGCGTTCCGCCGGGGCCCATGGCCTCGATGGCGTTGAAAACCAGGTTGAGAAAACACTGCTGCAACTGGTTTACGTCTCCATGAACGAAAAGTGGTTCGCGGAACAGATCCATCTTGAAATAGAGGTCCTGAAGTTCGATCCTGTGGCGGATGAGATCGACCACACTCACTACGACCTCGTTGAGATCGATGTCCCGGTAGGCATTGGTTCCCTGGCGCGAAAAGGAAAGCAGACCGGTGACGATCTTGCCGCAACGCTCCAGCTCCTCTCCCATGATTTTCGTAAAGCCCCGCAGTTTGACAATCTCTTCGGTGGTGAGGGCGTCGGCCGTCAGCATATCCTTCATGAGATGGCTGAATGTCAAAAGTCCCTGAATGGGGTTGTTGATTTCGTGAACGCAGCTTGCCACCAGTTTCCCCAGAGAGATCATGCGGTCTTCCTGGATGAGTTTGTTCAGATCGGACTTGAGTTCCCGCTCCCGTTTTTCCCAACGCGAGGAGATCTCCTGGCCGATATCCATCCAGATTTCAATCACCCGGATTGTTTTACCGTCGGCATCGCGCACCGGATAGGTCACGATATCGTGCAGTTCCGGACCTGTCTCGGTCGTTTGCAGGGCATGAAAACCCTTGGTCGACTTGCCGGTGCGCAGGGTTTCCAGCATGGGGCAGACAATGCCGTCGCGCAGACTGTCGCAGGGGGTGTTCAGCCCATGAATGACCCGGTAGCAATGTTCGCCGATCACTTCTTCGCGTTTTTTTCTCGTGGTTCTCAGGTAGGCGTCGTTGACCGCTTCGATGGTGAAGTCGGTGTTGATGACTACGATGCACTGAGAGTTTTGCTGAATGAGGAAATCACGCGCCGCTTTTTCGAAGACGATTTTCTGCTCTGCGGACCTGAGCTTCTGGTCGACGGTGAACAGATTTCTCAACAGGCGGCCGATGTTGTGCTCGACGATCCCGATGCGGGCAGGGCGCAGCCGGACCAGATCGACGAGGACTTCCCGACTGTTGGTCAGTTCGATGATCCCGTCCAGGTCGGCCAGAGAAAACAGATCCTTGAAGTCGGTGGTGGTAAAGATCCCCATTTTTTGCGCCAGACGGAACCCTCTGGCCTCGGGGTTGATATCGCAGACCCCGACGATGTCGATCTGCAGGTAGGGCAAATTGCCCAGACTGATCAGCTTGAGAAAGAACTCGCAGGCCCGGCCTCCACCGACAATGGCCAGTTTCAGTGTGGTCGTTGCGTTGGGAAGTTGAATCACCGTTGCATCCTTTCATCGGTGACGCTGCGAAAACAGGTCCGGCGACCATCTGAAGGTGCGTGATAGGGGTACGCCAAGTTCGGGTAAAGGGCGGTCATTCATCGGACCTGTGCTTCTTTCGGCGGTGCCGCTGCGGTTCGAAAACTCTCGGTGGCGATGGGCGTCAGCACTACGGCAACCGATACTGCCGCTGCAAAGAGAAAAGTGGGAAGAGCCTGGATCGATGCGCCAGGAAAAAGGGCCGGCACCTTTTAGGCATATGCCAAATTTATTCCGAGCGCCGGTGAATGTCAAGCATCCCATTGGGTGGCGGCAGGGAAACCGCCTCCTTTTCCCTTTTGTTTTTTCTGGCACCGGCAGGTCTTCGCATGGGCACGGCGCGCCGTGCCCCTACATGGGTTCATGGTTTTTTGCCGATACCCATACCGATGGCGATTTTCCAACCCAACCCCCACCCGTTGTTGTCACCTCGGTCAAATGAACATATATATTGAGATTTAAACCTTTTTGTGCTAGTACCGATGGCATCATGAAACAATATGTCATTGACGAAATTCGTCTTCAGGATTACGGAAAGATAAAGGCCTATCTGGACGATACCCTCGGCAAATCAGGTATCGAAGGTCTATACTGGCTCTCTGTGGACGAATCGATCCTTTCCGAGATCCAGAAGGCCCATACCGACTGCGCACCTTTTTTCATGGCCCTGGAGCTGGGAGAAGACCGCCTGTGCGGTGAATTGCTGGTCCGGACCCGCAAACGGGTGCGCTGCGACTGCATCCATTATGCCGACGATCGGCAGCGCGACTGGCTGATCCGGACCGTGGATGCCATTTTCGAAAAACTGGAGATCGTCACCTGAACGGGTAGGATGCTGTTGGCCATGGGCAAGACATTTTTACACGTACTGCATACGCTGGTTATCATCCTGTGGACCGTCGTTGTGACCATCTTTTTTGGCACATCGGTTATCCTTTGCTCTTTTTTCAGCCGCAACGGCAACTTCCTGCATCTGATTGCACGCATGTGGGCCAATTCCATCCTGTGGGTCGTTCGGGCCAAAGTCACCGTGACCGGTGCCCGGAAGCTGGATCCGAACAGATCCTACATCTACATGCCCAACCACCAGAGCAACGCTGACATACCGGTGCTGCTTGGGCGGCTGCCGGTTCAGTTCCGCTGGCTGGCCAAAGCCGAACTTTTCAAGATTCCGCTTTTTGGCCGGGCCATGCGCAAGGTGGGGTACATCAGCATCGACCGTTCCGACCGCAAATCGGCCTTTGAGAGTCTGGCGCAGGCCGCCCTGACCATTCGCAACGGAACCAGTGTTCTGATCTTCCCAGAAGGCACCCGCAGCCCGGACGGCCGCATCCTGCCGTTCAAAAAGGGCGGCTTCGTCCTCTCCGTGGATGCCGGCGTTCCTATTGTTCCCGTCATTATCCGGGGAACCCGGAATATCGTCCCCAAGAAACATTTCATCATCCGCCCCGCGCAGGTGACCATGGAGATCCTCGATCCGGTGGAAACGGCCGACTACACCCGCAAAACCAAGGATCAACTGCTGGAAAAGATCCGGTCCATCCTCGTCGAGAATCTAGAAAAAGAGGGGCAGGACGGGTAAGGTCATGCTGAAACTCATTCCCCTGGGCGGCCTGGGCGAAATCGGCCTGAACATGATGGTGGTGGAGTACGGCGATACGATCTTCATCGTCGACGCCGGCCTCATGTTTCCCGAGGCCTACATGCTGGGGGTGGATTACGTCATCCCGGACATGGACTACCTGCGCCAGAACCGCGGGCGGGTGTCGGGGGTCGTTCTCACCCACGCCCATGAAGACCATATCGGAGCGCTGCCCTATCTGCTCAGGGAGATCAATGTCCCGGTCTTTGGAACGCCCTTTACCCTGGGAATCGTGCGCCACAAACTGGAAGAGCACGAACTGTTGTCTACGGCTGCCCTGCATGAGGTGCTGCCGCGGGAGCACCTGAAAATCGGTCCTTTCGAAATCGAATTCATCCGCGTCAACCACAGTATCGTGGACGGCGTGGGGCTGGCCATTCGCACACCGGTGGGCATGCTGGTCCACACCGGCGATTTCAAAATGAGCCATACCACCATGGAAGGCATGCTCACCGACGTGAACCGTTTCGCCCAGTGCGGTGAAGAGGGCGTACTGGTCCTGCTTTCCGACTCCACCAACGTGGAAAAGGAGGGGCACACCGCCTCATCCCATGAAATCGGCGCCGAACTGGCCCGGATCATCCAGGCGGCCCGCGGGCGCATCATCGTGGCCCTGTTCGCGTCCAATATCGCCCGGATCCAGCAGATCATCAACATTACGGCCCGACTGGGCCGCAAGATCGTTTTTAACGGCCGCAGCATCGAAGTGAGCGTTTCCATCGCCCGTCAACTGGGCTACCTCAGCATTCCAGAGGGCATGGAGATCGATATCGACGATTTGAGCCGATATCCGGACGACGAGATCATCATGGTGACCACCGGCAGCCAGGGAGAGCCCATGTCGGCCCTGGCGAGAATGTCCGCCGGCACCCACAAGCAGATCAAGATCCATGACCAGGATACGGTCATCCTCTCCTCCAAATTCATTCCGGGCAATGAAAAAGCCATCGGCAACATCATCAACAACCTCTACCGTCACGGCGCCAACGTGGTGTACGAGAAGATTTCCAACATCCACGTCTCCGGCCACGCCTTCCGGGAAGAACTGAAGATGATGCTTAACCTGACCAAACCGAAGTTTTTCATGCCGGTGCACGGAGAGTACCGCCACCTGGTCCTGCACTGCCGGCTGGCCGGGGAGGTAGGCATTCCCGAGGAGCATCAAATCCTGGCCCAGGACGGACAGATTATCGAACTGGACGACAACGGCTTCCAGATCCGGGACAGCATCTGCGCCGGTCGGGTGCTCATCGACGGCAAGGGCGTCGGCGACGTGGGGCGCAGCGTGCTCAAGGAAAGACGGCTGCTTTCCGAAGAGGGGCTGGTGGTGGTCAACATGGCCTTTGACGAAGAGACCGGCATCGTGGTTTACGGCCCCGATATCGTCTCCCGGGGATTCGTCTTCGAAACCGAAACCGGCTACCTGCTCCAGGATGCCCAATGCGTGGTCCTGGAGATCGTGGAGGATATCACCCCGGACGTCCCCAATCGGGTGGAACGGATGCGCCAGCGTATCCAGTCGGCCTTGCGTCAGTATTTTTTCTTCACCATCGGTCGAAGGCCGGTGATTTTGCCTTTTTTGGTTGAAATATGAAAAAAGAAATCATCGGCATTCTTTTTTTCTTCATGGTCGTGTTCAGCCTGATCAGCCTGCTTTCCTTCGACCCGGCCGATCCATGCCTTTTCTTCAACGCCGGCGGCACATCCAGGGTCCACAACCTTTTCGGCGTCGTCGGGGCCAATTTTGCCGGCATTCTCGTTGGGCTCTTCGGCATCGGCGCATTCTGGGTCCCTTTTCTCTGCCTCCTGGGCTGCATTCTCTTCTTCGGCAAGAACCCCGGACAGGCGCTTTTACCCCTGGCCGCCGGAGGACTCCTGCTGATCGTCACCACGGGCAGCCTGCTGGCTCTCAAACAGGACCACTATGTTCTTTTCGGCAGCCGCTTCTCCTCGGGCGGCATTGTCGGCATCCCCTTAAAATCCCTTGCCGTGCGCTACTCCAATCCGGCCGGCGGCTCCATTATTCTGCTGTTGCTCTGGCTCATCGGCTTTATCATGGCCACGGGATTTTCCGTGGTGGCTTTCTACAGGCGATTGAAAGCCGCCAATGAGGCCCTTTTCGAACGCATCGCCACGGTTTACCTCAAATGGAAGGAACGCCGCCAGAAGAGCGCCCGCCGGCGTCGAAGCCTCAAGGCGGAAAAGAAAAAGAAAAAAGAGAAAATCCAAATCAAGACCCCGGACCCCAAACCGGTTCCGGTCAAACCGGTCCCCAAACAGGCCGTATTCGATTTTATGAAGGATGAAGGTGAGTTTTCCCTGCCGTCGGTCAACTTTCTCGACGAACCGGAAGCGCGGCCCCCTTCCACTAGCAAGGAAAACCTGCGCATGCAATCCCGGCTGCTGGAAAAGAAGCTGGAGGACTTTGGCGTCAACGGCAAGGTGGTGGCCGTAACACCGGGGCCGGTGATCACCACCTTCGAATACGAGCCGGCGCCCGGCGTCAAGATCAACCGCATCGTCAGCCTTACCGACGACCTGGCACTGGCCTTAAGGGCAATCAGCATTCGCATCGTGGCCCCCATCCCGGGCAAGGCCGTCATCGGCGTGGAGATTCCCAACACCGACCGGGAAACGGTCCGTTTCAAAGAGATGGTGATGTCGCCCGCCTTCGAACAGGCCAAAACCATGCTCACCCTGTGTTTGGGCAAGGACATTGTGGGCAACCCGGTTTCCGCCGGCCTGGAGAAGATGCCGCACCTGTTGATCGCCGGCGCCACCGGGGCCGGCAAGAGTGTGGCCCTCAATACCATGATTTGCAGCCTGCTCTATAAGTTGACGCCGGATCGGGTCAAACTGATCATGGTGGATCCCAAGCGCATCGAGCTGTCCATGTACGACGGCATTCCTCACCTGATCACGCCGGTGGTCACCGACGTCAAGAAGGCCACCAACGCCCTGTTCTGGGCCGTACGCGAGATGGAGCACCGCTACGAACTGCTGTCGGAGATGAAGACCCGCAACATCGACCAGTACAACCGCAAGGTTCAAAAAGAGAAGCCCAAAGCGGAAGACGGCACGCCGATGGCGCCGCTGCCCTTCATCGTAATCATTATCGACGAGCTGGCCGATCTGATGATGGTGGCCTCCCGCGACGTGGAGGTGGCCCTGACCCGCCTGGCCCAGATGGCCCGGGCCGCGGGCATTCACCTGATCCTGGCCACCCAGCGTCCCTCCGTGGATGTGCTCACCGGCATCATCAAAGCCAACTTTCCCACCCGGCTGACGTTCCAGGTCTCCTCCAAGACGGATTCTCGCACCATCATCGACACCAACGGCGCCGAAAGTCTGCTGGGCATGGGCGACATGCTGTTTTTGCCTCCCGGAACCGGTCGGCTGCAGCGCATTCACGGGGCCTATATCTCCGAGGTCGAACTGGCCCGCGTCACCGAATTTCTCAAAAAACAGCAGCGTCCCGATTACGACAAGAGCGTGGTCGAGGCCCCGGCCAAGGAAGCCGAGGAGTCCGGCGAAAAGGAATACGACGAGCGCTACGACGATGCCGTGGCCCTGGTGACCCAGGCCGGCCAGGCCTCCATTTCCATGGTCCAGCGGCACCTGCGTATCGGCTACAACCGCGCGGCCAGGATTATCGAAATGATGGAGGCCGAGGGCGTTGTCGGGCCGCAGGATGGGGTGAAGCCCAGGGAGGTACTAGTCAGAAACTACGACGGATAGCTGGCGACTCCGTAAAATGCCCGATATTTGTGTTACGCTTCGTCCCTCGTCACTACGGAGTATCTTTTGATACGCCTCGTTCCTCGGGACCCGTAAGCCTTGATCTCGAACATTTTACGAAGCCGCCTGAAAGCAATTCGTTGCTCAAGATCACCGGGAATTATTTGGACCAGGCCGGCGTTCTCGCTCGGTCGAAATCCTCAACGTATCGCTGCTACGCCTGCGGTTTCGTCCTCGCTGCGGCCTTGATCTGAGCCGCAATTCACCATTTAGGAAAAAACACGGGGAACTATGAAGCTGACTTGAAAATCGAGGATTTGTATGAGCGGCTCTTAGCCACGACCAGTGAACAGTGAACGGTGAACAGTCGTAGGGGCGAAAAATTTTTCGCCCCTTATTCTTACGAAACCGTCACGCCTGGTTCAGGGAAAAACAATAAGGTGCAACCTGCGTGGGAGCGGCTTCCAGCCACGATTATCCGTTCACGGATCACCGTTCACAGATCACAATTCCAACCAAACGAACCCAATGAACTCAACAAACCCAACCAACCAACAACTTATTTCCCGCATCAAAGGCTTTCTGGACCCGGAGGAAGGGCAGGGGCTCTACGACTTGGCCCTGGAGGCCTCGCGACTGGGGCCCTGCATGGAAATCGGCAGCTACTGCGGCAAGTCGGCCGTTTATCTGGGCAGCGCCTGCCGGGAAAACGGCGCCGTTCTCTTTTCCATTGACCACCACCGGGGCTCCGAGGAGCAGCAGCCCGGCGAGGAGTACTTCGACCCCTCGCTGCTCGATTTTACCACCTTTACTCCCAACACGCTGCCCCTGTTTCGCCGGACCCTCGACCTTGCCGGGATGGAGGAAACGGTGGTGCCCATCGTCAGCCGTTCCCACACCGTCTCCCGCGGGTGGGCCACACCGTTGTCATTGGTTTTCATCGACGGTGGCCATGCCTTCGAGACCGCCCGAACGGACTACGAATGCTGGTCCCCGCACATTCTGCCCGGCGGGTTTTTGCTGATTCACGATATCTTCGAAAATCCCGAGGAGGGCGGCCAGGCGCCCTGGGAGGTATACAAACTGGCCCTGGCCTCCGGGGAGTTCGAGGAACTGCCCCGCATCAGGACGTTGGGGGTGTTGAGAAAAAAAGCTCGTAGCTCAAAGCGGAAGACGGACGAGGGACGAGGGGGGAAAAGACGGGGCGGCGGCCGGTGATCGGTGAACTGTGGCCAGTTTGATCGGCAAATGGCTTTTCAGAACGTCGAACATCGAACGTCCAATGTTGAATGCGGAGTTCGAAGTTGGACGTTCGATGTTCATTGGTGACCCTTAAACAGGAAGAGCAGGCTTCAGGCAATGGTCGTGCATACGTAGAAGCGGCTTCCAGCCGCGATAAGGCATCCCGAATGCTGTGGTCGGCAACTAAACTTGATGAACTCGTAAAAAGTCCCAGACTCGCCATGCCGGACTTGATCCGGCATCCAGAAAGTATTGAAATGACTGGATTCCGGAATGTCGCCAACTTGCGGTTTCGGACTTTTTACGAATCCGTCAAACTTGAACCTATCCCCTGTGGTCATTCCAGACGGGGGGGGCGGTGAACAGAAATTGGTGAACGGTGATCGGATGTCGGAATTGGACGTTCTGGAGTTGTCCTCCGACTTCAGATCAGCCAATCGAAACCAGGTCTACATCGTTAAAGAACAGCTCTACGGAACAATTCTCTGAATTTCTATACAATTCGATGACGGATTCGGCGATTTTTCCGGCGTAGGGACTGATGGGGAAAATATTACGGGTGCGCAGGGTTTGGATCAGGTCGCCGATTCCCCTGGAAATGGAGCTAACGATATGTTCGCTTTCATAGGTCTCTTCGCAGAGAAACGAAAAGTGATCCTGGCGCAACTCGTCGGAGGGTATTTTTTTTAAATCCTTGTCAAGTACGGCGTATTCCCTGATGCGAAGTATTTTTTTGCCAACATTTCGATAAATCGAGTATTTCTGGCGCATTCCTTTCCTTTCTATTGCGTCTGCTCCTGTTCCGAAGTTTCTTCCTCTGAAGGAGCGTTTTTCTCTAATTTGCGCTTTCTTTTTTCTTCCTTTTTCTTCATCCGGGCCAACTCTTTTTGACGTTTTTGAAAACTATAGTTCGATCTTGCCAAGTTGTTTCCTCCTTGTTGATCGTCAGTGGATTTATGAACAGGGGCACTAAAGTGAAGCGGAAGCCAAAATAAACGGGCATCCCTGCAAAAGAAGGGATGCCCGTTTGAACTGATAAAACAAAAGGTTAGATCACAGTTACATTGGCGGCTGCAGGACCTTTGGGACCCTGTTGGACATCAAAAGAAACCCGATCGCCCTCTTTGAGCGATTTGAAGCCCGTAGCATTGATGGCAGAATGATGCACGAAAACATCGTCGCCTTCTTCTTGCTCAATGAATCCAAACCCTTTTGAATCATTGAACCATTTAACAATTCCATTGGCCATAATGGTATTCTCCCTTCCTTAAAATTTTCAATGTCGCAAACTGGAGGGAGCCATTATGGAAACTGGAGGATGCCTTCAGAAAGGAACTGTCCTGAAAACGAAACAGTGATAGACAGGACTTAATTGAATGTGGCAAGAATAGTCCTTTTTCAAATTAAAGCAAGCGAATTCGTTGATTTTTTTTTGAAATACTTTTGTCTTTGGATTGATCGTCAAGCAAATACAAGCTGTTGTGGACTTAGCTCGGGCAACCTGAAATGACTCGGACCGGTCCTGCGAGCCGTGATTAGTGAACAGTGAACTGTGATCTGAGGTCGGAAGTCTGAAATCTGTCCTCCGATCTGCCCCGGGGAATGAGTTCAACGTTCCCGGTTCGGGGTTTGCCGTTCGCGGTTCACGGTTCACCGCCCTCCACCTATCATGCCAGGCGGTTTTGTGAAGAGCCCGAGATCAAGGTTCGCAAGTCCCGAGGAGCGAGGTGATCAAAATATACTCCGCAGTGACGAGGGGCGAAGCGTAACGCAGATATCGGGCTTTTTACGAAGCCGTCAATGGCCAAAAGATAGGCAATGCAACCATCAGCACAATCAGCACGATCACAGTCAGCGGTAGGCCAACCTTGACATAATCGATGAAGCGATAGCCCCCTGGGCCCATTACCAGCACGTTGGCCGGGTGAGAAATGGGCGAGGTGAAGCTGGAGGAGGCGGCCATGGCAATGCCCATCATCAGGGCATAGGGAGAAATCCCGAGTCCGCCGGCCGTTTCCAGGGCGATGGGCACCATCAGAACCACCAGAGCGGCCGTGGGAATAATGCTCGTTCCGATGAAGGTGATAACCAGCAGGCCGAAGAGCACGGCGTGGGGTCCCAATGGACCCAATGCGCTCACCACCGTCTCGGCCAGCATGCGGGCCGCCCCGGTCTTGTCCAGGGCTGTGCCCAGCGGCAGCATGCCGGCGATGAGAAAGACGGCTTTCCATTCGATGTAGCGGTAGGCTTCTTCCATGGTCAAACATCCGGATAGCACCATGAGCGCAGCCCCGATGACCACGGCGATGTAAATGGGCAGCCAGTTGAAAATCACCGGGATCAGCACCGCGGCCATGATCGCCAGGGCCAGCTTGGCTTTTTTCTCACGGGGAACTTCCTGGGCCGTTTCGGTGAGCACCAGAAAATCCGGCTCGCGGCCCAGCAGGTTGATCCTGTTCCACGAGCCATAGAGCAGCAGGGCGTCTCCAAACTGCAGGGCCATGTCGCGCAGGTCGTCGCGATAGGCCTTGCCCTTGCGCCAGATAGCCATCACGGTCAGACCGTATTTCTCGCGAAAGTTCATCTCCGCGAGCGTTTTCCCCGACAGCACGCTGTGCGGGGAAAGCATCACCTCCACCAGGCCGACCTGGCTGTCTTCCAGCATGGCAGTGTCCGCCCCGCGGTCTGAATCCTTCACGAACATGCCTTCCAGGCCCTGCATGAGCAAAATGGAAACCATGTCCTCAGCGCCCCAGACGATCAAGTGGTCGCCGGCTTTTAGTCGGTCGCCGGAGAAAGGGATCCGGGCGGTTCCGTCCCGATCTATGATATACAGAATCTGCACATCCACGGCATCCCCCAGGCGGCTTTCGCTCAAGGTTACCCCAACCAGCTTTGAAGATTCGGGAACGCGCAGTTGACGAAGGAATTGGCCCGGCAGAGACTCGCGATCCATTTCCGTCATCTGGATGGGTTTAGCCGGCAGCAGATCGGCCTCGTCGGCCAGAGCGGCGATTTTGTCCGAAGGTCCATGCACGACGAGAATGTCGCCGGCATCCAGCGGATGGGTCTTCAGCTCCGTGTCGATCTGCCGACCGTTGTGCTCGACGGCCAGTACATTGAGGCCGAAGCGGTTGCGGAAACCGAGGGCCGCAAGAGATTGTTTAACAAAGGCGCTGTTCGGCGCCAGACCCACCCGGGCCACCTGCATGCCATGGTCAAAAAGCGCCTTGGTACCGATGGCATCTGTTTCAATGAGCAGCTGTCCCCAGTGGTTCATCTCCTCGATCTGTTCGGGGTTGCCTTTGACGGTCAGCAAATCGTCGATCCGGATCGTTTCGGTGATGGTCGGTGCCAGCAGGGTCTGACCGCTGCGGGTTATTCCCACCACGGTAAGGCCGAAGGCCGATCCCAGGCGGCTATTGGCCAGGTTTTTGCCAACCAGGGCCGATCCTTCTGGAATCCGGATCTGAAACAGGCTTTCTTGCAGCCGATATTGGGAGCGATAGTCGCGGCGCGTATCGGCGGTCTCGAGGGCGGGGTTGCGTTGGGGCAGGAGCCGGGTGCCTACGAGGGTAACGAAGGCGATGCCGCTGGCCATGACTAAAAGCCCCACGGGTGAGAAGTCGAAAAGGCCGAAAGGCTCCAGGCCGTTTTCTCCCAGCGCCTCGCTGACCAGGATGTTGGGGGGTGTGCCGATCATGGTGGTCAGGCCGCCCAAAAGCGAGCCGAAGGCCAGCGGCATCAGCAGAACCGACGGCGAACGGTCCGTCTTGCGGGCGATGTCCATGACCACGGGTAGCATGAGCGCGGCCACGGCCACATTGTTCATGAAGGCGGAGAGCACGCCGGAGATGGTCATGATGATTACCACGAGCATGGATTGGGTGCTGCCGGCGACCTTAAGCAGTTGGCGTCCGAGAATATTGGCGATGCCGGTGCGCGTCAAACCACCACTGAGCATGAACACCGCCCAGATGGTCACTACGGCCGGGTTGCTGAACCCGGCCAGGGCCTCTTTGGGGGTGACGATGCCGGTTACCGCCAGTACGCCCATGACCAGAAGGGCCAGCACCTCCAGCGGCGTCCATTCGGTGATCAGAAGGACGATGACGGCTGCCAGAATGATGAGTACCGCGACGATTTCCGGAGTCATGGGCGTGTGCCTTTCGGTTGAGGTGGTTTCTTACACTATAATCAAGGGATGATTTATTTCAACCGGGGAGGGGGTTGAAGATAGAGGAGGGAAGAGGGAATGAATGTTCACCGCTGAGGCGCAAAGGACGCAGATGGATCAGGGGCTCTGCAGGCCATGTTCCCCACGGACGTGGGGATGAACCGGTGCTCATGCGTTACCTGTCCGAGTATCCCAGATGTTCCCCACAGTTGTGGTAATCAACCGTACTGTGATTCCTGGTTTCGCATTCTCTATCTATGTTCTCCTTTGATCAACTCGGTGTCATAGTGGGTCTGAATGCCGGTCCAGAACTCGACGGAGGTTCTAAAATGCCGAGCCAGGCGCAGGGCCGTATCGGCGCTGATTCCTCTTTGGCCGTTGCAGATTTTATTGATTCGCATGGCCGGTACGCTGATATCTTTGGCCAGCCGGTACTGGCTGATCCCCATGGGTTTCAGGAATTCTTCAAGCAGGATTTCTCCTGGGTCGAAGTCGCCCCCCGCGCGGGGGCGTGGATTGAAATACCGGTATCGGGCTTTATCCGCATTGGTTGCCGTATCATCACCCCACACGGGCGGCATGGATTAAAAAATCAGCAATTTTTTCGTGAACGATGTTGCGCTCTGATTCATAAGGAGCAACTGCGGTAAAAACCATGACAAATTCTGTTAAAAGGGTTCCAAAGTCTGTTTTTTTAGAATCGTTCTGTATACCGGTTCCGTATCTCCGGGGACAACAATGACTTCTCCGATTGGCGAGAAATTGTTACTGCCCCATAAAAGCTTCCCACAACCCCATCGATCCGTCTCCATTTCTAAAAACTTCTGAAATAAAACGAAAACAGTAAGAAACAGCCCGTTAATTCTGCACGGCTGAGAGAGAGGAAAAAGAGGAATTGGCCGCTTGTCGACCCGTAAATCAGTGGTGTGACAGATTTTTTTTCTCCAAAGGCACCATAGTTGCATTAGAGACCGCAAGAGGAAGTACACATTCGGAGAACGATAATGCGAGACGCGACGGTCCAATCCCCCAAAAGACCGACCGCTCGAAATCTGATCCTGGAGTTTGCCGCAACTTTCATTTGCAGTGCAGCGGTGATTTTTATCGCTGTCAGGGTCGATTTCCCGAAGCTGGTCATGACAGTTTTTCAGCAATACGGAGCCTTGGAAATGGAGGCTTTTATCACAGGTTCTCTCTTTCTTGTAACGGCGCTGACCGCTTTTTCCGTCCGACGCCTGATCGCGTTCAGGAAAGTCAATGCGGTTCTCATGAAACGCAACGCCGAGCTTGAAAAAGCAATGATCGAGATCAAAGAACTCAGGGGCCTGATTCCCATCTGTTCAGTCTGCAAGAAAATCAGGGATGACGAGGATTCCTGGCATCAGATCGAGGCTTACATCGAGTCGCACAGCCATGCCGAGTTTACCCACGGCATTTGCCCAGAATGCATGCGAATGCTTTATCCGGGTTTCGTTGTCCATAAAAACGCCAGATAAGCCACCCACTCTGCGGAAGGTCGGTGTTTCGCCTGTTGCTCTTCCAGGGGAATGCATTAGTTTTTGTTTTTCGTCGGATAAATCGAAACCGCATTCAACCGGATCTGCGGACAACCTCCTGGAAACGAGCGCCCCATGCCCGT
The DNA here is from genome assembly GCF_009688965.1 of Desulfosarcina widdelii. Classification (GTDB taxonomy): domain Bacteria; phylum Desulfobacterota; class Desulfobacteria; order Desulfobacterales; family Desulfosarcinaceae; genus Desulfosarcina; species Desulfosarcina widdelii. The sequence continues at coordinate 6,620,364 of NZ_AP021875.1, forward strand.
AGTCGAGACGCCAACTTTGCATACACTGCTCGCATACACTGTCATCATCGGCTTTGCGGCCATGGTTCACGGCACGGTCGGCATCGGTTTTCCCATGGTCGCCACCCCTTTGCTGGCGCTGGTGACCGACGTGCGCACGGCGATCCTGCTGCTGGTGCTGCCCACGGTCGTCATCAACGTGGGCAACATTATCAAGGGCGGACGATGGGACCGCAGCATCGCCGTCTACTGGCCCCTGGCGGTCTACGGCATGGCGGGAAGCTTCGTCGGCACCAGACTTCTCGTGGCGTTTCCCGCCGAGTCATTTCGGCCCCTGCTGGCGGCCATGCTGGTGCTTTATCTCAATGCCGAGCGCATCGGGGTCGGTTTCGGCTGGGTCCGGCGTCATCCCCAAATCGCTTTCGCCTTCTTCGGACTGACCGCCGGCATCCTCGCCGGGACGGTGAATGTGATGCTGCCCGCCCTGGTCATGTACGCTCTGGAGGTTCGGATGCCCAAAACGGTGATGATCCAGGTGTTCAACTTCTGTTTTCTCTTCGGCAAATTGACCCAGGGAGCTGTCTTTGTTCAGGCCGGTCTGATGACCAGCGATGTGGTGGGGTTGTCGGCGTGCATGGCTGTACTGGGGGCTACGGTCATGTTTCTGGGGATGCGCATACGGGAGCGGATTCCCACCGCCACCTACCGCCGCTGGCTTAGGCGGCTGCTGGCGGTGCTTGCCGTCATGCTGGTGGTTCAGTCCCTTCGCCTTTGGTTCGGTTGAGATTGATTTTCCGTTTTAGCTTCCGCGTTCAATCATAGATATAATAGTCCTGACAGGACTGACAGATCGAGGAGAGACTGTATTCCAACTCTGCCCGTGAGGATCGAAATGCGGTGACCGGCCTCTGGCAGATGATGCAACGGTGCTGCGCTTTGGCAATCCATGCCCTTGTGCGGGCATGTCGCTTTTCCAACACGTCGATCAACTCTTCGATCCTGTTCGTCGGCATCTCTTTTTCATAGGTAGGATCCATATTCAGCAGCTCCAATTTTACCGGGTGGTCATGCGGCCTGCCCCGGTGATTATCTTGACCATTTACCGTGCAGGGCGAGACGGGCGATGCCCTGCAGGGTGTGATTTTTAACGGATATGAAGATGCCTGCGGTCAGATTTCGGTTCCTTCTTGAACTGAGCGTTCCCATTGGTTGCAGCCGCCTGGCCCGCCTGCCAAAAGGAAATATTTTTGAAAAAAACTATGAGTTTATCCAGGTCGGAGTCGCCCTGCAAAGTAGAATCGAGATCGGGCGCTGCTGCAGCAATCGGTAAAAAGAAAAAGGAATGGGAAATTAATCCCAAAAAAGTGGATGCGAGTCAAGTGTTTTAAACAGGACTGAACAAAAAGGGGACGATGGGATGGGCGACCCATTAATACCACTGACGGGAAAGAGGACGGTCTGCCTGGAAAAGAGGTGATTCAGACCATATACGGCGTGGGTTATAAGTTGACGGGCTCGTAAAAAGGCCGATATCGGCGAGGTGTGTTCATCCCTGTTCATAGGATGCGTAAGGGTGAAAAATTTTTTGCCCCTACCCCTCCTGCGCCAAAATATCGGAAAAATGGAATTGGTTGCTACTTTTAAAAAACTCTTATGAATTGAGTGCTGCCAGCGCCTTTTCCAGTTCAGGCAGGATATCGAACAGATCACCAGTGGCGTAGTAGTCGCAATTGGCCATGATGGCGGCGTTCTCGTCGCTGTTGACGGCGATGATCATCCCGGCGCTCTTCATGCCGGCGTAATGCTGGACCGAGCCGGAAATGCCGAAGGCCAGATACACCTTGGGGTTGACCTTGACGCCGGTCTGGCCGACCTGCATGGCGTAGGGAACCCAGCCGTTGTCCACGGCCACCCGCGAGGCGCCCACGGCGGCGTCGATGTGCCGGGCGCAGTCGAAGAGCAGTTTGAAGTTCTCGCCGTTTTTCATCCCCCTGCCGCCTGAGAAGATGACGTCCGATTCGGCCAGCTGGGGACCACTGCCGCCGTCGCTGCGTGTTTCGATCACCTGGTATGCGGCGCTCTGTTCCGGCTCGAAGGAGAATTCGACCACCTCGGCCTGCGTCGGGTTTTCCTGTGCCGGAACGACGTTGGCCCGCAGCCCGTAGATGAAGCGATCTCCGGTCAGGGCGATGGTGGCGATGGTTTTTCCCGAGTACTGGGTGGTCTGCACTCGCCGGTCTTCCAGGTCGACGGCGATGCAGTCCATGATCAAAGGCGCATCCAGCTGGGCGGCGATCCGCGGCAGCAGTTCCCGGCCCGTGGGGCTGGTCAGTCCGACCAGGTCGGTGATGTCGAACTGTTGCATGGCTGCCGTAAGTGCTTCGGCCTGAACGGCGGGATTCCAGCCCGCTGCGCCGGTGCGGATGTCGACGATGCGCGTGATGCCGCAGGCTTCCAGCGACGCTTTGGCTTCGGCGGCCGGCGCGTCGACCACCAGGGCGACGAGCTGCCTGTCCGTACCGGTTGCTGCCGCGGCCATGCCGAAAACAGCCTCTTTTACCTTGCCGTCCTTGAATTCCACGAGTAGTCCGATGGTTTGCATGGTTCAGATCACCTTGGCTTCGTTTTTCAAAATGTCCACGATCCGCTCCGCGATTTGCGCTGCACTGCCCGTCAGTTCTTTGGGGGTGCGCCGCTCTTCGGCCGGCGTCAGTGCCTCGATGGTCATGGTCACCGCAGGGGGCTCGATGTTCAGCTCGCCCAGGCCGATCCTGCGGACCTCTTTTTTGCGCGCCTTCATGATGTCCGGGAACGTGGGATATTTGGGCGTGTTCAGCCCCTTGCCTGCACCGAGCACGCAGGGAGGAATCATGCGGATGCGGTCGACGGTCCCCGGATCGCGTTCGCACGCCACCTGCACCTCATCGGCCGTCGCCTGGACTTCGATCACGTTGGTGGCCGCGGGTATGCTCAGGTTCGCGGCCAAGCGAAAGTGGGTCTGCATGCCTTCACTGTCGATGGATTCCTTGCCGGTAAAAACGATCCAGGGCCGGCCGTCCTGACGGATGGCGGCGGCCAGGGCGCGGGCGGTGAATATACTGTCATGGTTCTGGTCGGTCTCGATCAGGATGCTGCGGTCGGCCCCCATGGCCATGGCCGAGCGCAGGGTGGCTTCGGCGGCCGGTTTGCCCAGGCACACGGCAACGACCTCGGTGTCGGAAGCGTTCTCCCTGATGCGGGCGGCTTCGGTCAGGGCGTGTTCGTCGTACGGATTGATGAGAAAAGTGATCTTCTCGTCGATCCGGTTTTTCTCCGTGACGGTGATGGTGGCCGCGGAGTCGGGGACGTGCTTTATACAGACGTAGATGGTCATGTTTTTTTGTTGGGCGCTGAAGGGCATCTTGCGGTCCATATCGGCGTTCTCAGGTGATCGTAATCCTCAACGTAGCGCTGCTACGCCTGCGGTTCCGATAACCCTGCGGCCTTGATCTGAACCGCAACCTGCCCCCCAGCCCCCAACATCTCCCTACCTTTATTTGAAAGTGTAAATTGTCAATACATCATTCCAATCAAAAACGGGTCTGAACGTGCAGACCCGTGATTGATTAGCAACAAACCAGCTGTCTTTCAATTTAAATTCTTTCGGGGCTTATGCAGCAGGCCGCGAAAGAATTTACCCGTTCACCGAGAAGCTCGAATCCTGGTTGATTTCGCGTTTGCGGGAGAAGAAGCCCACATTCAACATGCGGCCCAGGTATTTCATCTTGTACTGGAACGGCTGGTTGTCGTGGTCCAGGCCTTTCTCACAGGCGTCGATCAGTTCGGCCATCATGGCACCGACCACCGGCGCGTTTTTGTACTGGTTGCCGCTGGTGCCTACCGCCATGTAGAAGCCGCCCAGGTCGGATTTGTCATAAACCGGGATCCAGTCGTCGGAGATGTCGTACAGGTCGCAGACGCCCTTGGGCTGGTTGGGCACCTTGAGGGTGGGGATGCGGCGCGCCAGGCGATAGCACTGGGCCTTCCACTGTTCTTCGGTAAGCTGATTGTCGCGGCCGTGGCCGCCCCGGCCGGCATAAAATTCATCCGGGTCGGGGTTTTCCTTGGGGTCGCACTCCGGATCCTCGGAACCGATGAGAATCAGATTGCCGGTTTCCGGGCGGATATAACAGCCCACGTCGCCATCGCTCTGATGGTAGCCGTCATTGAGATAGTCGTAGCCCTCGGGAGAGGGGCAGTACATCACCTCATGGCGCAGGGCCTTGGTCTTGATGTTGCAACCCTCCCACACGCCTGGAGCCATCTGGTTGACTTTATACGAATGGGGACCGGCGGCGTTGACCACTACGGGAGCATCGATTTCGGTGCCGTCGGCCAGGGTGATGCCCAGAACCTTGCCCTCGGCAGCGCGGATTTTGACCACTTCGGCGTTGAACCGGAAGGTGGCGCCCTTGGTTTCGGCAGCGCGCATGATGTTGTGGACCGAGAGGGCTGGATCGTTGACGTATCCGCCTTCGGGGCAGTACAAGGCCCCTTCCAGCATTTGGGTCGGCTCTTCCCAGAAAGCCGGATCCTCGGGGCGGCGCACCGGCCAGAATTCATGCAGATCCACCACGGGGACATGCTTCAAAATGGTTTCGTTGTCCCACTCTTCGTATTCTACGCCGACGCTATCGTAGTGCTTCTTGACCTTGCGCCAGTCGTGGCCCTGGGATTTGATCAGGATCGAGCCGGTGTTCATGAACTTGGCCAGGCCCTTCTCGTCTTTAACATTGCCAAGATAGTTTTCCCAGTCCAGCCAATATTTGAAGCCTTCATAGGCAAAGGCCACGCCGTCTTCGGTGGAGTAGTGGGCCCGAACGATGGCGCAGGAGCCGGCGGTGGATCCTTCCCCGGCGTCGGGCAGCTTGTCCACGTTCAGGGTTTTGTAGCCCATTTTGGAAAGTTCATAGGCGATGGGCGCGCCGATCACGCCGGCCCCGATGATGATGGCGTCGTACTTTTGGGTCATAGTATTTTCCTCCATATTGGTTTTCGAGGCAATTTCAAAACGCCCCATTTCGGCCAATATCTTCGTTGGGCTCCCATTTTAATCCTCGGAATACTATCGTGTATGCACCCCAAGGGCACTTCCTTCGGGGCGCCTCCGGTTAAAATGATCGCTCCGCCTTGATCTTGGCCGAACTTCAGCATTTTGAAATCGCCTCTTTCTATTAAAACTATTCTTAAAGCCCTTGTATCCAGTTATTGAAGCGGTTCTCGCCGGCCGGCCGCAAACCGAATTCGGCGCCGGCTTCCAAAATGGCGTGCACCATGCTGTCGCCGTACCCACGGCTGCAGGTCAGCAGGAAGCCGCCGTTGCCGTCGGCCGTTTTTTCCAGGATGACGACCTGGCAAGGCACATGGCAAACAGGGCCCTGCAACAGGAAGGGCGCCGCTTTCCCCGGATCCATAAAATCCAGGTTGGTCAACTTCTCGGCCACCCGGAAAGACCCGGGGCCGAACAGTGCCACGAAAACCGTGGTCTCGGAAACGTCCGTGTAACCGGTAGCATCCGGCAGGGCAAAAGTTGCCTCGCCCAGGTGGTAGATCGACGCCTGGGTGCGGTTCATACGGTTGACCAGGGTGTTGTCGGCGAAGGTGCAGGCACCCGGATCGGAAGGCACGGCCAGTTCGCCTACGGTCAGGTCCCCGATGCCGCTGTCCTGAAGGTCCCAGCGGATCTTGTGGGCCAGGTCCACCAGCCAGGGACCCGGGCCTTCGTCATCGTACTCCAGGGCTACCGTCCAGTTGTCGCGCACCTCATTTTGCTTGGGGCTGACCGGAAAGCGCACTGGGGATTCTCGTTTTATCTCAGCCATTTTTAAATTCCCTCTTTATCTTTTTAGGATTTTCACAGGCCTTTCTGGGTGAACAGACTAACTTTTCATCCGTTCGCCGCTGGGATCATAAAATGGCGTGTCCACCACCCGCGCATACAGCCGCACGCCGTTGCACTCGTCCTCGAAAATCTCCAGGCGGGTGCCTTTGTCGGCAAGTTGGGATTCCACCAGGGCCATGCCCACGGCCTGGCCGGTAGTAAAGCTTTTACGCATGGTGGCCACGTAACCGCGCACCTTGCTGTCCACGATCAGGGCACCGTCGCGGGCCGGACGGTCGTCGTCCTCCATGCGGATGCCCACCAGTTTGAGACGTCCGGCCTTATTCTCGGCCTGGCGCAGGGCCACGGCGCCGACGGTTTTGGCATCGGTTTTCCTGCGGTCCCATAGAAAGCCAAGCCCCACGTCCAGCAGGTTGGTGCGCTGTTCGGACTCCTGGCCCAGGATGATATGGCATTTTTCCATGCGCAGCACGTTCTGGGCCTCCACACCGAAGTTGCGGATGCCGAATTCGGCGCCGGCATCTTTCAGCATGTCCCACACGGCCTTCATGTAGGAAGAAGGAACGTGCAGCTCGTAGGAAAGCTCGCCCACGAAACCCAGGCGCATGGCGCGCACAAAGATGGTGTCCTGAATGAAGAACTCTTTGTATTCGGAAAAAGCGAAAGCCTCGTTGGACACATCGATGTCAACCACTTTTGCCAGCACTTTGCGGGCGTTGGGACCCGAGAGGTTGATCACGCCCATGGCGTCGGTCAGGTTGACCATGTTGAAGTTCCATCCGTCGAAGCGGGTGTGGTAGCGGATCCACTCCACGGTCTGGCCGGCCCGGCCGGTGGATGTGGTGAAGTAGTAGTCGTTCTCGCCCAGCTTGACCACCACGCCGTCGTCGATGACGCAGCCGTCGTCGTTGCACATGGCCGAGTACTTGATGCGGCCTTCCTTCACCTTGCTCATGTCCGACACGTAGACCCGCTGCAGGGCCTTTAAGGCATCGGGACCGTGGATGCGGAACTTGCCCAGGGTGGAGCCGTCCAGCATGCCCACGTTGTTGCGCACGTTGAGAATTTCTTCCTTGCAGCTATAATCCTCGGAGAAGTAGCGCGCCCGCTGCCAGACGCCGATATTGCGGAAGACACCGCCGTCGGCGATCTGGTCGTAATGCATGGGGGTGCGTTTGAACATGTGATGGTTGTATCCCGCGTAGGTGGCCAGGAAGGTGGGCACCAGCGGCGGGCGCACCGTCGTGGGTTTGGGCGTGGCGATGGAAGCCGTGTACTTGGCCACGAACAGAGGCAGGTTGTGGCCCGGGATGCCGCTTTGGCCCGGCCCCAGTCCCACACCGGCGAAACGTTTGACCAGTTCGGGGACGTCGAAGCCCTTGTCGATGGCCTGTTTGACCGATTTGACGGTGGCGTCCTCGTCGAAACAGATAAAGCTTTTGCGTCCCTTGACCGGGGCGGTGACCAGCTTGCAGCCGCGCTCCGGGCCGGGAAGCGCCGCGGCGGCGTTTTCCGCCTCGGCCACGGCCGCGGCCATGTCAGCGCCGGCGGCGGCCGCCGCCTTGAGGCCGGCCAGCCGGCCGGAGGCCTCGATGGCAGCCGGATCGTTGATGCCGGTCAGTCGGCCGGCCGAGAACATTCGTTCAGGCAATTCGGTGGGCAGGAAATAGCCGGTAAGGTTGTCGTAGCCCATCTTGGCCTGGGCCAGGATAAAGGGGCCGGTCACCGGGGTGAGGCCGGCGGAGGCCACCAGCAGGTCGCAGTCGAAATCGCGTTTGACGGTGCCTTCCACGGTGGAAAGGGTGACCTTTTTTATCTGCTTGCCGCCGTGGGCTTTGGCGGCCACCCACCCCTTGAGTACCGGAATGTTGCGTTCGGCCAGGGCTACCAGCAGTTCAGGGTTCTGGCCGTCTTCGCGGATATCGGCCACGCAGGCGATCTTGAGTCCCAGATCGAATAGATCGACGGCCGCCTCCAGACCCAGGTCATGTCCGATGGAAAAGACCGCCTGCTTGCCGGGCAAAAGGCCGTACGTGCGGGCCATGCGATGGGCGCACCCGACCTGCATGACGCCGGGACGTTCGTTGTTGTCGAAGAGCAGGGGGCGCTCGATGCAGCCGGTGGCCACGACCACGCTGTCCGAGCGGATCTCGATGTAGCGCTCGGTGAAGGCGTCGCCTTTTTTGCCAACCTGGAAAGCGGTGATCAGGTTGTTGGTGTAGGCGCCCACCATGGGGGTGTGGGTGAACACCCTGATGTTGGGCGTCTTTTCGACCTTTTCCGCCATTTCCCGGGCTTTTCGATACAAGGGGGTGCCGTCGCCATCGGTGCTGACCCGGTAGTCGAAGCAGCCGCCCAGATGGGGCCGGGCCTCCAGGAGGACTACGCGCCGGCCGGACTCGGCGGCGGCCAGGGCTGCGGCCATACCGGCGGCTCCGCCGCCGATTACGGTGACCTCCGCTTTCATGAACAGCTCGTCGTACTGGCCTTTCATTTCGTAGTCGGAAGAGATGACGCCCAGACCCGCGGCCTTGCGGATCTGCTTCATGGCCAGGGGCCAAATGGCGGCGGGCTTGTGCATGGTCTTGTAGTAGAATCCCGCCGGCATCATCCAGTCGAACTTGTCGATGAAGGCCATCCAGTCGAAATTGGCCGAGCCGACCACGTTCTGGGCTTTTACGGCCATGCCGCTTTCCAGAGGGGTGTTCTCGGTGCGCACATTGGGGATGCCGTCGACATCCATCATGGTGTTGCTGCACTCGCCGTCCAGGCTGTAAAGCCCGCGCGGGCGGTGGTATTTCAAGCTGCGGGCAAAGACCCGGACGCCGCCTGCATACAGGGCCGAGGCCACCGTGTCGCCGGCGACACCCTGATAGGTTTTTCCCCGGTAAGTCAACGTGCGCTTCTCGGAAGGGTCGATGCGGAGCGTGGGCAGTTGGTTAAGCCGGTTCATTTGCTCGCCTCCGGTTGTTTCACTTCGATGTTTTTGGTTGTGTCGCGCCAGGTGGTAAACCATGATCCGCAACCGTCGCGGTGAAACCACCACTCCTTCTGGACGCCGGCCGTGCACTTGTTCATATGGACATATTCGCACCAGGCCGCCGGTGTCAGGCCTTCCTCGGCCGGGCGCGGCCCCTTGTCTTCTCCTCCGTAACGGAATTCGTAACCGTTGCGTTTGCCGCAGATGGGGCAGGTGAGTGTTAAGGCCATTATCTTCTCCTTTTCTATGGCGGTTCCGTAAGACGTCCGATATCGGCGTTACGCTTCATCCCTCGTCATTGCGGAGTATCGCCTATACGCCTCATTCCTCGGGACTCGCAAGCCTTGATCTCGAACGTCTTACGAAACCTTGGAACCGAGTGTTGTTGGAGTAATTAATACTCATTATCAGTTGTCTGGCGTGTAGCTGACCAACGCCGCCGTCTCGCCCATCAGTTCATGGTTCTCGTAGCGGCGCAGGTTGAACGGTTTGAGCATGTCCGGACAATTGCCGGTAGCCATGTACTCGGCCATATATTTGCCCGCGGCGCTGCAGGATTTGAATCCGAAATAGCCCCAGCCGCAGTCCATGTAAAATCCGTCGATGGGGTCGTTGCCGTCCATGATGGGGGCCATGTCCGGGGTCATATCGGCCAGGCCGCCCCAGATGCGCATGAACTTGACGCCGCGCAGGCAGGGCAGCCAGTCGGAAAGGGACTCGGCCTGGTGTTTGATATAGTGGGCCGTGTTATGGGTCGTGTAGTTGGGCCACTGGTCCATGTGGGCGCCGGTGGCGATTTCTCCCTTGAGGGTCTGGTTGGCGTAGCAGTGATAGGCACCGGAGGAGACCACGTGGTTGAGAATCGGTTTCAGCGGCTGGGTGACCATGGCCTGAATGGTAAGCACGCTGATGGGCAGTTTGATGCCCAGCATCCGGTTGATGATGCCGGCGCTGTATCCGCCGGCGGACACCAGCACCTGTTTGGTGGCGATCCGGCCGCGGGAGGTATCCACGCCGGTGATTTTGCCGCCTTCGGTGTGAATGGCCGTGGCCTCGGTCTGCTGGTGGATTTGAACCCCGTGCCTGGCGCATCCCTTGGCCAGCCCCCAGACCACGGCGTCGTGGCGCACGATGCCGCCGGGGGGATGAAACATGGCGCCATGGATGGGGAAGGTGATGTCCTCGGAGATGTTCAGGGCCGGCACCAGCTCCTTGGCCTCTTTGGCGTCGATGAGGTGGCTCTCCACGCCGTGGAACTGGGCCGTGGCGATGGTCATGCGGGCCGCCTTCATGGCCGCCTCGCTGTGCATCAGGTTGAGGTTGCCGCAGTTGTTGAACATCAGGTTGAAGTCCAACTCCTTGGTGAGCACCGGCCACAGGTCCAGGGCGACCTTATACAGAGGGACATTGTACTGGGTGCGCTGATTGGCCCGTACGATGGCCGTGTTGCGCCCGGCCCCGCCGAATCCGATGTAGCGCTTTTCGATGATGGCCACATCCTTGATGCCATGCTCTTTGGCCAGGTAATAGGCCGTGGCCAGACCATGAAGGCCGCCGCCGATGATCACGGCGTCGTAGCTGGACTTCAGTCTGGGTTTTTTGCCCCACAGGGGCTTGGATTTCCAGAACATACGCTCTCCCAAGGTGATTGGTTGATTAAGGCAAGTTGAAAATGACGTTGCATTCGAGCCGCAAAACGGTCGCAAAACGCGGGTCGTATCCCACACCTCGCAAATGAAATAAAATATGTCAATAATAAAATACAACAATGAAACAAAAACTTCAAAATTTCGATTCAAAAATTGGTAATATGTTGTAAATTAAGATAAAAAATATCTTGAAAAGTTATGAAACATATACTATCTCTTTATGGCATCAATGAAAGAGGAGCAGTAAATATGGCAGGCATGGTCGAAGACCCAACCCAATCCGTCATCGATACCATCATGGCCCACATGGACGCCCTGACGCCCAAAGGCCGCATCCTGGGCAATTATATCCTCCAGTATCCCCGCAAGGCTGTTTTCATGACCACCAAGGAGTTGGCCGAGACCACCCGGGTGAGCGAGGCCACCGTGGTGCGCTTTGTCGGCCAGCTTGGCTACGAGGGGTACGGAGATTTTCTCCAGGCCCTCCGCGATCATGTAGACACGGGCCTGTCTCTGCCGGAACGGGTCGAGCTGGACGGCATGACAGGCCCGGCCGGAGACCGTTTCCACCGCATCGTGCTGGAGGAGATGAACAATCTTCGACAGCTATACGAGCATATTGATTCCGAAGCGCTGAGCGCTTTCGCCGATCAAATTCAAAAGGCCCCCAGCGTCTGCGTGGTCGGCTCGCGCATTTCCTACACCTTTGCCTACTACCTGGGCTGGTCCCTCACAAAAGTGCGCAAAGGCGTCACTCTCATTAAAGGCAGCGACTCCGCAGCCATCGACTGGCTCAACAACGCCCCCGCCGAGAGCCTGGTGATCCTCTTCGCCATCTCGCGCTACCCCACCGAGCTGATCCGCCTGGGAAAGGTGGCCCGGCGGCTGGGACACACCCTTTTCGTGGTTACCGACAGCGCCCTTTGTCCCCTGATCCCCTTTGCCCATCGTCATCTGGTCGCTCCCACCAAATCGTTTCCCCTGGTGGGATACGCCACGGCAATTTCCTGCGTGGTCGACTACCTGATCCAGGAACTGGCCGGCCGCGACGGCGATGAACTGAAAAAGCACCAGGATCGGCTCGAGCAGATCTACCGCGAAAACGACATTCTGTTTGATATGCACACGGAGCGTATGGACTGACTGCATTAAATTAAACCTCGGGCTATGCCCGAGCGACCCGAAGCGGTTCGGACCGGTCCGGCGAGGCATTTGATAGGCAACTGTTTTTTAGAACGTTTAACATTGAACATCGAACGTCCAACGTCGAATGCTGAGATCGCTTCGCTCCGTCCTTCACTCAAAGGAAATCCGAATCAGTTGCTGACGACTATGAAGCAGGAATTCAAAATATTAAAAATGACAGTATGCCTTGTTCGATGTTCGATGTTCGACGTTCGATGTTTGACGTTCATGGATCTGGATTTTACCCCCTTTGGAGGGGGCTTCACCAAACCACCCGCTAAGCTATTGTCCCATGATTTTTACAAGCCCGCCAGGAATGCGATCCTTGTCGATATTCCGTAAATATGGCATGCTTAGTAAATCGTCGGCGTCTTTCATAAACGTCTAATCTTGATGGTCTCGTAAAAAGTCGCAGAAGCGTCATGCCGGACTTGATCCGGCATCCAGAACATATTGAAAAGACTGGATAGCGCTAAAGTTTCACTACGTACGCCGGCTTTCGCCGGAATGATGAAAAAATAGAATTGGTTACTTTTTACGAACCTGTCAATCTTACCCCCAGGCGGAGACGAAGCCCATGAACACCCATTTATCCGAATCCTTCGTCCACGCACTCGATATCGGCTACGAGGATTTCCTGCCGGTCTTCGACGGTTTTAGCGAAGGTCTGCTGATTACCGACCGCGATGCCACCATCGTCTATTATAATCCGGCCATGACCGTTATCGACGAACTGCAGCCGTCGGATGTGCTGGGGAAAAAAGTGACGGATGTTTATGCGTTGACCGAAGCGGAAAGCTGCATCATGCAGTGTCTGCAGACCCGGCAGCCGATCGTCGACCGGCCGCTGCTCTACAGGACCCGCTGGGGAAAGATCGCCAACACCATGCACACGGTGTTCCCGCTTTTCAAGGGCACGCGGCTCGAAGGGGCCATCTGTCTGGTGCGGGAATACGGCATGCTCGCCAAGACCATCTCCTCGGCACCGCTGTCGCGTCACCATTCGACCGTCCCTGCCGAGGCGCGATTCGATTTCGACGCCATTGTGGGCTGCAATGTTGAATTCCTGCGGGTCGTCAATACGGCCAAGATGGCGGCCGGCACCCCTTCTCCCGTGATGCTGTACGGGGAGACCGGCACCGGCAAGGAGCTGTTTGCCCAGGCGATTCACAACCGCAGCGAAAACCGCAAGGGTCGCTACACGGCAGTCAATTGCGCCGCCATCCCGGAAAATCTGCTCGAGGGCATTCTTTTCGGAACTACGCGGGGTGCCTTTACCGGGGCACGCGACAAAATCGGGCTTTTCGAGCAGGCCAATGGCGGCACGCTTTTTCTGGACGAGCTGAACGCCATGGCCAACCGGCTCCAGGCCAAAATCCTGCGGGTCGTCCAGGAGCGCAAGGTGCGGCGCCTGGGGTCTTTGCAGGAAAGGCCGGTCGACCTGAAAATCGTCAGCAGCGTAAATCAGGAGCCCCATGTGGCCATCGCTGAAAACGCCTTGCGGCCGGACCTCTTTTACCGACTGGGGGTGGTCTTCATTCCGATTCCGCCCTTGCGGGAACGAAAAGAAGATATCGTTCTGCTGGCCCGTCACTTTCTATCCAAGCACAATCGGGCGCTGAACCGCAACGTTACCGACATTTCGGATGACGTGCTGGCCCTTTTCAATCGCTATGACTGGCCCGGCAATGTGCGGGAACTGGAGCACGTCATCGAGGGGGCCATCAACCTGGTGGTGTCCAGCCGCACCATCGAGCGCCGGCATCTGCAATCCCATCATACCGTCTGGCAGCGGTTCAGCGGGCAGCCCGACGGTAGAACCGCCGACAAACGGCTTCCGGTCAGCCGGATTCTGGCGCCCTCATTGGCGGCGAGGTCGACCGCAGGTCTGGTTCAGCGCAAAGCGGACCTGGAGAGAGAGACGATTGCCGAGGCCCTGGCGTCCAGCCGGGGCAATGTTACCCGGGCGGCCAGAGAGATCGGCATTTCGCGCCAGTTGCTGACCTACAAGATGAAAAAGTATCGAATCGAGCGCCGCCACTATTACGCTTGACACCGGCATCCGGGAAACCCGCCGCCATCCACTTTCTCCGACCGCAAATATTTTTGCATTTCACAGACGAAAAATATTTTTCTATCTGTAAAAATATTTTTCTTTTTTTTTCTGCCGTCAGCATTCTTTTCTCGTTATCCATCCGCAGTTTCAATATAACTAGTTTATTTAACTTGTTTTCCATGATTTCAACGCTTGTTTGTCGATGGTGAATGGTCGTCAGACATTACGGAACGTTTATTGCTTGGTGTGTGTTTCATCAAAGGCGGTCCAGAAACCGCGAGGTTGCGGCCATGTTTAAAAAAGCCTTGAAACTATAATCATGCGACGATCCACGGGAGCCTGGCCGGCCTGCTGCCGGCCGTGCTTCCAGTATCCAAAAGGAGGCCCGGGCAATGAAAACACAGTCAAGAGTCGTGGTTATCGGCGGGGGAGTGATCGGTGTAAGCGTGGCGTATCATCTGGCAAAATACGGTTGGAGCGATGTCGTTCTGATCGAAAAGCACGAACTGACCTCCGGGTCCACGTGGATGGCCGCCGGCAACTGCTCCTTTTTTCATGGCAACTACTACTGCACCCAGGTCAACATGAAAAGCGTCGAACTCTACCAGCGCCTGGAGGCCGAAACCGGACAGGGAACGGGTTGGCACACGACCGGTTCCATCCGCACGGCCGACAATCCGGGACGCATGGAAGAACTGGGATACGTATACAGCATGAACCGCTGCCTGGGACTGGATGTAAGTTGGGTCACGCCGGAAGAAATCAAGGCCATGCATCCGTTAATTAACGTCGACGGCCTCATTGCCGGCCTTTACTGGCCGGATGACGGTGACGTGGATCCCAACGGCGTCACAATGGCAATGAGCATCGGGGCCAAGAAATACGGGGCCGAGATCAACACCCATACCCGGGTGACAGGCATCGAAAGCACACCGTCTGGAGAGTGGCGGGTTAGCACCGACAAGGGTGACATTACCTGCGAGGTCGTGGTTAACGCCGCCGGCCTGTGGGCTCCCCAGGTGGCCCGGATGGTGGGGCTGGATATCCCCTCCATTCCCGGCGAGCACACCCATATCCTTTTCGAGGCCATCGACGTGGTCAAGGACCGCGATGCCTACCTGCCCCTGGTGCGCGACCCGGACCGTTCCATTTACATCCGCCAGGAAATGGATAGCCTGATCCTGGGATTGTATGAAAGCAAGGTCAAGCAATGGTACCCGCAAGGGGTGCCCTGGGACTACGCCCAGACTGAGCTGCAGCCGGACATCGACCACGTCGCCGATTTCATCGAGAACGGCATTTACCGCTTCCCCATCATGGGCGAAACCGGCTTCAAGCACGTTACCGACGGCCCTATCACCTACACGCCCAACGGAGACCCGCTGGTGGGGCCGGCCTATCCTTTGAAAAATTTCTACCACGCCTGCGGCTACAGTTTCGGCGTCACCCAGGCCGGGGGCATCGGCCACCATCTGGCCGGCTGGATCATGAACGGCGAGCCCGAGATCGACCTGTGGTCGGTGGACAGCCGCCGCTACGGCAGTTATGCCAACTGGGCATACAACCATGAGAAGATCGAGGACACCTATCCGCGCCTGTACGCCATCATCTGTCCCAACGACTGGCGCGATGCCGCCCGCCCCAACCGCACTGCCCCGATCTACGAATACCAGAAGCAGGCCGGCGCCGTCTTCGGCGATTACTTTGGCTGGGAATGCCCCAACTATTTCACCGATGATCCGGTAAAAAACCGTGAGAATCCGGGCTGGAAGCGCAACAACACCTTCGATTTCGTCGGCGCCGAGTGCCGGCATGTCATGGAAAAGGTCGGTCTGATCGACCTGACCCGTTTCGCCAAAACCCGCATCACGGGAACCGGCGCCGAGACCTGGCTCAATACCATGACCTGCCAGAAGGTGCCGACCAAAGATGGCCGCATCGCCCTTTCGCCCATGCTGGACCATAACGGCAATTTCAAATCCGATATGACCATTACCAGGGTGAAAGACAACGAGTACTTCTGCGTGACTGCCTCGGTGGGCAAATGCCACGACCAGCACTGGTTGATGCATAATCTGCCTGCCGACGGCAGCGTCTGCATGGAAGATCTGACCTACCAGCAGGGTTGTCTGGTGCTGGCCGGGCCCAAGAGCCGTGATGTATTGGCCAGTGCCAGTTATAATGATGTCTCCAACGAAGCCTTCCCCTTCGGCACCAGCCGCGAGATTTATGTGGGTCGGGTCAAGTGCCGGGTCAACCGCATGAACTATGTGGGTGAGCTGGGCTACGAAATTTTCCACCCCATCGAATCCCAGGTTGCGGTTTACCAGACCCTTATGGCTGCCGGCGAGAAATTCGACCTCAAGATGGTCGGCATGTACGCCATGGATTCCATGCGTCTGGAAAAGGGCTATCTGGCCTGGAAGAGCGAAATGAACGTCCATCACACGCCGCTGGAGACCAACGTGGCCTGGACGGTGAAACTGGACAAGGACTTTATCGGCAAGACCGGAATCGAAAAGCAGAAGGCCGAAGGCGTGCCCCGGCAGCTGGTCTGCCTGGTGTGCGAAGCCGAGGACGCCGACCCGTGGGGGTACAACCCCATCTTCGACGGTGATGCGATAGTGGGAATGACCTCGTCGGGCGGCTACGGCCATCGAACCGGCAAGAGCATCGCCCTGGGTTATGTACCACCTGACCTGGCTGCACCCGGCACCCGGCTGGAAGTGGAGGTACTGGGCAAAAAGCTGGCCGCCGAGGTTATGGCCATGCCGTTGTATGATCCGAAGAATGAGCGGATGAAAATCTAATGCCCGTCCGGAAACGGTCTTTTTGCCCGATATCGGCGTTGCGCTCAAAAGTTTATCCTCGGAATATCAACCATATGCCTGTGGTAAAATTTTTCGCGCGCCTTGATCTCGAACAAAAATCCTCGATTCCGAACAGGCATTAAGAGGTCGCTTGTAACAATGGCGAATGATTGCAGCTTTTAAAACGCCAGAATGCTTATTCGAAATAGGAAAACACTATGCAGATTTACGTATGCGTCAAACATGTGCCCGACACGGCGGCCAACATCAAGATTGTCGGAGAAAACGGCTTCGATGACGGCGGCTGTAAGTTTATCGTCAACCCTTACGACGAGTACGCCCTTGAGCAGGCCGTACAACTGGTGGAGAAGAACGGCGGCGAGGTGATCGTCGTGGCCGTGGGCAAAGCGGCCGCTGCCGGCACCCTCCGCGCGGCCATGGCTATGGGGGCCCACCGGGGGATCCTGGTCACGGTGGACAGCCAGTTTCTGGACAGCCGCACGACGGCCCTGGCGTTGAAAGCGGCCATCGAGCAGGACGGCCCGGCCGATCTCGTTTTTACCGGCAAGGGCGCCGTAGACACCGAGGGGTTTCAGACCCCCTACCGCCTGGCGGCTGCCATGAACCTTCCGGTGGTCAACGAAGTCAACCGGATGGAATTGGGGGAGGGCACGGTTACGGTCGGCCGCGAGATCGGCGGCGGTGCCCGCGAAGTGGTTGAAGTCGGTCTTCCTTGTGTGCTGGGGGCCACCAAAGGGCTCAACGAGCCGCGCTACCCGAAATTTCCCGACATCATGAAAGCCAAGAAAAAACCGATCCAGGAAGTCTCCCTCTCCGATTTGGGGCTGAGTGCCGACGGTGCCATGATTGAACTGGTGAAACTGGAGAAGGTTCCCGAGCGCTCCGGGGCCAGAATGATGGAAGGGGATGTGCGCCAGGCGGTGGAGGCGCTGGTGCGGACATTAAAAGAAGAAGAAAAAGTCATTTAGAAAAATGCATCTCGCATTCCAGGCCGGCGTTCTCGTCATCTTCAGATCCTCGACGTAGCGCTGCTACGCCTCCGGTCTGAAGATTCCTGCGGCCTTGGCCTGAAAAGCGACCTGCATTTTCCGATCGTTAAAGGAGAAAATTTATGGCTACAGTCGGTATATTAATCGAAACCGAAGACGGCGTTGTCAAGGATGCCAATTTCGGCGTTCTCACCGCCGCCCGCGGCGCGGGAGATAATACACTCGTCGCCCTGATGCTGGACGGGTCAGCGGAGAGCGCCGCGGAGGCGCTGAGAAAATACGGCGCCAATAAGGTGGTCCAGGTGTCCGCCGCCGGCGGCGATCTATCCGCCAGCCCCGACCTCAAGGCGCGGGTACTGGCGGCAGCCATCGAGAAGTACGGCCTGGACGCCCTTTTGGGATTGGCCAGCGCACGAGGGCGCGATATTTTTGCCCGCCTGGCGGCATTTATGGATCTGCCGTTGGCATCGGACTGCATTTCTGTTGACCTTGCCGGCAAAACGGCCATAAAGTCTCATTTTTCCGGCAAGACGTTCGCAACGATTCGGATGTCCGCCGCGGTGATGCTGTGCACCATCCGCCCCAACGCCATCGAGGCGCAGGAAGCACCGGTCGATGCGGCCGTGGAAAACGACTCCGCCGCCGTCGATGATCCGGGACTGGTCAAGGTGGTCGAGGTGAAAAAAGAGGACGCCGGCAATGTGGATCTGACCGAAGCGGCCGTTATCGTCACCGGCGGCCGGCCGATTGCTTCGGCGGACAACTATAAAATCCTGGAAGAATGCGCTCGGCTGCTGGGCGGCACCATCGGGGCCTCCCGTGCCGCCGTGGATGCGGGTTTCGCCCCCCACAGCCTGCAGGTGGGGCAGACCGGCAAAACCGTCAGCCCGCGCCTGTATATCGGTTGCGGCCTTTCCGGTTCGGTGCAGCATTTCGCCGGCATGAAAACGTCAAAGGTGATCGTGGCCATCAACACGGACAAGGATGCACCCATTTTCGAAAAATGCGATTATGGCATCGTCGGGGATTTGTTCGAGGTGGTGCCGGTGTTGACGGAGGTGTTGAAAGAAAAACGCTAACGGCTGTTCTGAAGCCGCATCCTGGGGCGCTTGTCTGCGTCCTCGGGGTGTTGGCGTGATCAACGCAGCGGTACTACGCCGGCAGCGAATCCGACCGTCTGGATGAAGCAGCGCCCGGCGGCCATCGCCATGGTTGGCGCCCGCATGGGCTCAGCTGCAGAACGCCTGGCGATGTTATCTGATCAATAAATTCGAGATGCCAATGGAATTGACCCGAGAAATTTACTGGAATGTGGGCCATGGTGCGGCAACGCTGATCCCGATGTACGTGCTGGTGATCATCGCCCTTGGGGTAATGGTCAAAAGGTTTTTGGGGAGAATTCAGATCTATAAGCAGGGACTCCCGCTGGAGAGAACCGATCGTCTATATGAACGCGTTTCCCGTGCGCTGAAAATTCTCCTCTCGCAAAAACGTGTCATCCAGCAGCGATGGCCCGGGTTGGTGCACGGGTTGTTTTTCTGGGGGGGTGCCGTTCTAACTGTTGGTACTATCCTGGTCTTTGTTCAGGTTGATTTCACCGATCCCTGGTTTAACGAGAAATTCCTTACCGGAACCGTCTACCTGGTATTTTCGCTTTCCCTTGATATTGCCGGGTTCCTGTGCCTGGTCATGCTGGCGGGATTGCTGGTCCGCCGTTATACCGCCGCCCCGGACGGTTTGGCCATCACCCGACTCGATACGGCCGCGCACGGCATCCTGCTGGCCATTCTGGTAACCGGCTTTGGGGTCGAGGGGGCCCGGATGGCCGTTACCGAGCTCGGAACGCCGCTGGCTTACTGGTCTCCCGTAGGGCTGTTGGTGGCCATGGCACTGTCGCGCATCGATGAAACCGGGCTGCGCGGACTCCATCTGGCCATGTGGTGGCTTCATATGGTGTTGGTTGCCGGCTTTATCGTGCTGATACCGTTTACCAGGCTAAAGCATATCGTGACAACCGGCCTGAATCATGTCTTCGAATCCCTTGAACCAAAGGCGATGCTCGACAAACTCGATCTTGAGGACGAGAATGCCGAGACCTTTGGCGCGACCCATCTGAATGAGCTGACCTGGAAAGATATTTTCGATACCGATGCCTGTACTGCGTGCATGCGCTGCCAGGAGCGATGTCCGGCTTATAGCACGAACAAACCGCTTTCGCCCATGCGGGTAATCGATGTGCTTGGCGACATCGCCGAACAGCATCCGGAAGCAAACCTGTTTAAAACCATTGGTGAAGACGCAATCTGGTCCTGCACCACATGCGGCGCCTGTCAGGACGGTTGTCCTGCCGCCATCGAGCATGTCCGGAAAATCGTGGAGATTCGGCGGGCCATGGTGCTGACCCACGCCACCTTTCCCCAGGAATTGATAGAGACCTTCAACAACCTCGAAAACCAGGCCAACCCCTGGGGATTCGGCGCTGATGGGCGGGCCGACTGGGCCAAGGGCATGGACGTGCCCCTGATGAGCGACCATCCCGACGCCGATCTGCTCTGGTTCGTGGGCTGCGCCGGCTCCTTCGACGATCGGGGCAGGAAGATCTCCCGGGCCATGGCGCGGGTGCTGCTTCGGGCCGGCGTCGATTTTGCGATTCTGGGGCCGGAAGAGGCCTGCAACGGGGACATGGCCCGCCGGGCCGGCAACGAGTACCTGGCCCAGATGCTGATGCAGCAGAACGCCGAAGTGTTCAACCAGTACAAGCCCAAGAGAATTCTCACCGGCTGCCCCCACTGCTTCAACATCATTAAAAACGAGTATTTTCAGTTCGACGCCCGCTATCCGGTGGTCAGCAATGCCGAACTGCTTTTCGAGCTGCATCAGCAGGGGCGGTTGAAGCCCAATGGCAAGGACTTGGGTTCGCTGACTTTTCACGACTCCTGCTACCTGGGCCGCTGGAACGGCATCGTCCAGATGCCCCGCGATTTGCTGCGCTCCATGAACGCCGGTCAACTGATTGAGATGCGGCGCACCGGCGAAGAGGGGTTTTGCTGCGGTGCCGGCGGCGGTCGCATGTTCATGGAGGAGACTTTGGGCAAGCGGATCAACGTGGAGCGGGCCGAAGAGATCATCCAGACCCGCGCAGCCACGGTGGCCGCGGCCTGTCCCTTTTGCGCCACCATGCTCTCCGACGGCCTGATGGACAAGGAGGCGGAGGTGGTGGTCAAGGATATTGCGGAGCTGGTGGATGAGGCCACGGCTTGATGATGGTGATCGGTGAACTGTGATCGGTGAACTGTGAACGGAAAACCCCGAACCCCAAACGCGAAACTCAAAACCTCACCGGAGGAGTTCATGCCCGTAGAAGCCAATATCGTCGAGATCCTCAAGAAAAAGAAAATTGCCTACGAAGTGAAGGAGTTCGTCTACTTCAATCCGGGCAAGCACGATAAATCGTTTAAGATCAAGGCCTGGGACCTCAAAAAAGCATGCCAGCCGAAAATGTTGTGACACGGCATTTTTCAGGCGAGAAGGGCCATGGTCCCCGAGCACAGCCGTTTTTTTGCTGGATGTGTCCGCCGATAGCGGGTAACGTCAGGATGGAAAGGAACCAGCGATGCGCAAGCGTGCCAAAAAGATCATCAGAATGTTTGATGACGCGGTTGCTGCAGAACAGCGCTACCAGTTTCAGAACGCTAAAAAAGTCTACAAAAAAATTGCTTGTCATTACCCCGGAAGTCCGGAGGCGGACATCGCCGCCGGGCGGATTGTCGAGATGGACGCCCTTTCCAATGAGCTGCGGATTTACAAGCGCATCGACCGCAACGCCCGCAAAATCCTGACCGAAATCGGCATGGATGTCGCCAATAGCCCGGCCATCATGGAACTGCTCATGGAAGCGGATGCCATCGATACGGACTGCGAAAAGGCCCTTTTCGTGCCGATTCGGGAAGACTACCTGGAGGAGTGCATCGAACGGGTTTCCACCGATATGCCGGAAGATCCGGGAGAAAACGCCTTCGGCACCGGTGCCACCCCGCCCTTTTTGCTGCGCCCGGAAAGGGATGACCTGAGTCCCGCCACCCGCGAGGAATTTACCGAAATCGTGGAGACTGCGGCCCAATTTACCGACAGCCTGGGCATTTTGAGTGTTCCCGTGGCCACCGATAGGACGATGTCCGATTATGAAGCCGCAATACTCATGGAACGCTATTTCAGCGATCTGAAAATGACCTGCACCCGCCGCATGAGCGATGAGGAATGCAACTTTTTCTCCGATCGCGACGACTGGCTGGACGGTACCAGCCTGATTGCCGGAATGACCTTCATGCCCAACATGGTCGAACCGTTCATCCGCAGCGCCAAAGCTGGCAACAACCTGCTGCTGCTGGACCTAACCATCGCCGGTTCCACGGGGCCGGCGAGCCCGGAAGCCCTGCTGACCCAGATTCATGCCCAGGTGCTGTTCATGATGGCGCTGGCCCAGACGATCAATCCGGGGATCGGCTGCGTTCACGGCGGGATCCCCGATGTGTTGGGCCTCGAGGGCGATCTGGACTACAGCGACCCCGGACAGCCCCTGATCAATTCGGCCATGGCCCGTCTGAACCTTTGGGTGACGGGGATGCCATCGGCCCAGTCAGGGGGCAGCACCAGTATTATCAACGATATCCCGGCAGCGGTCACAGAGTCGGAACTCTCCCGCAATAAGTTGCGCACCTACGGCGTCCACATCCTTCGCCATGCCATGGGCGCACTGGGCAATCTCAATTATTTCAGCCTGGAGAAATTTGTTCTGGACTGCCAGCGTGAAAGGGATGCCCGCCGGAATTGGCTCACGACGCGGCACGATTTTCTGATCCCGCTCTATTTTCCGGAAGACAGGAACGTCGTCAACGGAATCCGGGAGATCGCCGAAAAGGGCGGGCCTAAAAACGCCGACCACACCCTCAACAACGTAGGCGCCTTTTATCGCTGGCACGAAAGGCTGGCCAAAGCCGCCCGCGAAAAGGAATACTTCCCGGATCCGGATGAAGCCGTCGAAGCAAATAACGGCGAGCTTGAGCGCGGGTCGGAGGAAGAGAGCTACACACAGCTCCAGGACACCTTCCTGAAAACGTAATCGCTTTGCTTTATGCGACGAGTTTCTTGACCAGCTTGACCGCGCCGGGCGCGTCGGCGCCGTAACCGTCAGCCCCGATCTGGTCTGCAAAGGCCTGGCTGACCGGCGCTCCCCCGATGATGGTCTTGACTGCCAAACCAGCTTCCTTCACTGCCGTTACCGTGGTTTGCATGGCCGGCATGGTGGTGGTCAGCAGCGCCGACAGAGCGATGACGTCAGCCTTGTTCTCCGACGCCGCCTTGACGAAGGCCTCGCTGTCCACGTCCACTCCCAGATCCACCACGTCGAATCCGGCCCCTTCGATCATCATGGAGACCAGATTCTTGCCGATGTCGTGCAGATCACCCTTGACTGTGCCGATTACCACCGTGCCCCTGCCTTGTCTCGAGCCTTCGGCCAACAGGGGTTTGAGGATGGCCAGCCCCGCCTTCATGGCCTGGGCCGCCATGAGCATTTCCGGTACGAACAGCTCGCCCGAACTGAACTTCTCGCCCACCTCGTCCATGGCACTGATCAAACCGTCGTTGAGAATCGCTTGGATGTCGTTGCCGGCGTCCAACTCGGCCTGGGTTTTGGTTTTGACCGTGGCATCGTCGAAGGCCAGCACTGCGTTGAAAATTTCTTGAATTGACATTGCAAGTCCTCTTTCTGGTAAGATGATCAAGATTCAAAGCAGCAAAAGACGTCAGGTGCAGGTCCATTGTCTTTTACTTATCCTCAAGCAGGGTTTCCACATCCTTCATCCGGGTGTTCACCAGTTCCTCCGGGATATAGACCTGGCCGCAGTCCGGACACCGGAGGAGATCGGTGAAAAAGCGGTGCCCGAGATATTCGAAATCGGTTTTTTTCTTCTCCAGTTTTTTTTTGCACAACTGGCAGATTTTATCCGTTTGGTCTCTTTCCATGCATCACTCCTCGACAATTTCCATGCGGTGCCCGTACCCGTTTATCAGTTCAAAGGCCAATGCCTCGGCTGCACCAACCTTGGGACGGTATTGGGCCCAGAACGTCATGTAGCCAATCTTGAGATGGCCGCTGAAAATGCCGGTCTCCGGGTCAAGAATTTTTTTGCCCGTGGTTTCGCAGTGATCCACCAGCGCTTGCATGTCCGATTCCAGAATCCGTTTACGGTTCAGATCGGCCTGGACGGCTTCGGGAACATGAAGCGTCACACCGGTTTTCCTGTTTTTTGTCTCCATTTCGGGTTCTTCGTCCCAGAATTGTTTCAAAGCCTGCCTTTTAAGAAGTACTCGGTTGTTCTGCTGTTCAGTCCAAGTTGGCGGTTGCCGGTCCGGCCCGTTGATATCCAAGAGAATGTCCAGGATATGGTAAACAGTTTTGTTGGCCGACGCAAAGATGTCGCGGCAGTTGATACAGTAGGTGACATAGGGATGGGGACGCTGGCTGACCCTGGACCTGGCAATCTTTCCGGCGTATCCGGGACTGGCGATGGCGATCTGTCCACCCCAACTGCAGCACTGGGCCAGGGCCTTTTCCAGGGGAAGCGGTTCCAGTTTGAATCCCGCTGCCTGCACCTGTTTTCGGATGGCCTGCTGAAGCTCCGGTTCGTTGCGGCTGGAACAGGGATCGAAGACGCAGACGGTGTTTTCATCAGTACCGCCAGCCGTCTCCCGCGGCGGCTTTTCCTTCGGCTGCGGGAACCGGGAATAGAGAAATTCTCCCGGAATATCCGGCAGGTATCGCTGAAACAGCTGCCTGCATGTCGGGCAGGCAAAGATCACATCCGGTTTGCCCAAAGCCGTCCAATGGTTTTGAATCTCTGCCAGGTTTTCTCCATGCTGTTTCTCCTCTCCGGCCCAATGGGCCGGGGCACCGCAGCATCCGGTCATCAGGCCGGTGTCCGGTTCGAGGGTTAGCAGCTTCTCGTAGGCGTCGATGACATAACGGGGATCCGATGCGCCCAGGCGGCAGCCCGGAAAAAACAGATAGCGGCAGGTCTCATCTTTCCGACCGGCCCGTTTGGGCGGCGGTTTGACGAACCGGGCCCGATCCGAGTTGCTGAAGGCCATGTCCCTGAGCCAGAACTCATGAAAAGCCCAGGGCATGGCCCCTTTCCGGGACATGGTGCGGTGGCTTGTCAGGAGAAATTCTCCCATGTCGATGCCCAAGGGGCAGACAGTCCTGCACAGCCCGCAGTGGTTGCAGGAAGCCATGAACCGTTTGGCAATGGTGCCGTCGCCCGCCAGAGTGCCCGGATGGATGGTCGCTTGTACGTCGTCGGCCACCTTTTTGGGGGTTTTCCCGGCGTGCCCCATGAGGTCGCAGAAGCGGATACACGCGTCACAAGCACATTTCAGGCAGCGCCGGGCCTCTTTTACGGCTTCGTCCATGGTATAGGCAATTCCGTCTGCCGGTGGAACGGATGGCAGCGGTTCGATTCCCTCCGGGTCCATCCGAAGGCGGGTCCCGGACTGCCGGACGGGGGCGTTCTTGCAGCCTACCTTGATATACCCTTCGATGGCGTGGGCAGCCGCAAGTCCGTCGGCAATGGCCTCACAGCTATTTCTGCCCGCCAGGCGGCCGCCCATGAACACCCCGGGCTGGCCTGTCGCAAAAGCCCCGCCCCGGTCCGGCTTCAGCCCGAAATCCCGTCCATTGGCGCCGGTCGCTACATAGACGGCGTCAAATCCGGATACGATTTCATCAAGCTGGATTATTTCGCGGTGGACCCGATCGTAGGTTTCATGCGTGAACTGCCGGTCGATGTCCGCCAAATAAACCTCTTCCGGCAGCAGATCGTTTAAATGGCCGCCCACCTGATCCTGCCTGTCAAACAGGGTCACCGCATATTTTTTCTGGCACAGCCGAAGGGCGCAGGCCAGTCCGCTGGGACCGGCCCCGACAATGGCAACGGTTTTGTTTTTTTCCGGCAGGTTGAAATCATAGGGCACTTGCCGGGTGGCATGGCCCAATACCGCCCGCTCCAGAAGCCGCATGGACACGGCATCGTCAACTCGCGCCCGGATGCAGACGGTTGTGCAGGGCTGCTCGCACAACCGCGACACAATGGCCGGAAACCCGACGGCATTGTGATAGATCCGAAAGGCCCTGTTCAATGCCCCCCGCTGCATGTTGTCCACAAACGCGGGGACATTCAGGTGAAAGGGGCAGGCCGCCGTGCAGAAAGCGGGTTCGTTTTCAAGGCATTTGCCGATGATGTCTTTTCTGAGCGTCAAAAGAAGTCTGCCCCGTCGTCATCTCCACGTCAAAAAAAGCGTGCCCCGTCCTCATCGCCCAGGGAGTTGAACATGTCGTGGCCCCGGAACTTCACCGGATTGGCCTTGATGGTTTCCAGCTCTTCGTAGAGATCGGAACCCAGAAAATATTTTCTCGGAGGCGCAATCGTGTTGCCTGCGGCCAGGGAATCCAGGCCGGCTTTGACTTTTTCGTGCCGGGCCGGCAGATCGAAGATTCGCACCCCGCAGGCATTGTAGATCGCATTAATCACGGCCACATGGCCGGAGGACTGGAAGGCCTCCGAGGCGCCGGAAGAGCCGAACGGACCGCTTTTTCTCGGGGTTTCACAGGGAATCAGGAGGATGTCGTCGGGGATGTCCTTGATATAAGGGACACCGCTGCTGGCGATGTTGGTGTGTTTTTTTACATCGCTGTAGTCCTCGCTCAGGGCAAATCCGATGGAGTGGGATATGCCGCCATAGGCCTGGCCGCTCACCGCGGCGATGTTGCCGATCTTCCCGACGTCATAAACACAGACAAACCGCAGCACCGTTGTCTTGCCCGTGGCCGCGTCCACTTCCACCTCGGCCATGTTCAGCACATAGGTAAAGGCAGGGGTGGGATCGCCGATGCCGGTGTTGGGGTCAAGACGGGTAATGGTGGGATCCGCCATACAGGTATAGGTGGCCTCAAAGCGGGTTTCGATGTTTTCGGCCTTCATTTCCATATAGGTCCGGTAGGTGCCATCAGGCTTTTGCATGGCTTCCATGAGCTTTTCCGCGGCCATTCGGGTCGCCAGGCCGTTCATGTAATGGGATCGGCTGGCCGCGGACATCCCGGAATCCGGGCAGATTTTGGTGTCGTTCTGGCAAAGCCGGATTCGATCCGGAGTGACGCCCATGGGTTTCAAGGCCTCCAGGGTGACCATGAGGGAACCGACATCGCCGCCCTGGCCCAGGTCCTGCCAGGTGTCATACTTGACGATCCGGTCTTTGTCGTCCAGTTCCAGGGTCACGGTGCACTGGTCGGTGCCGCCTTCGGTAACGTTGAATCCCCCCCAGGCAAGGCCGACCCCCCTCCTTTTTTCCGGGGTGTCAGCCGCTTTTGCGTCGGTCACGGCCCGGTCGTAATGGGGCCGCATTTTTTCCATCATCGCTTCCATGGGATATTCCTTGAACCCATGGCTGTTGATGTTGGTGTCCCCGGGCCGAGCGATGTTGATCCAGCGAAACTCGAAGGGGTCGATGCCCATTTTCTCGGCCAGCATGTCCATGAGGGCTTCGGACAGGGTATAGGCCTGGGGAGACCCGTAGCTTCGATAGGCGGTGCCGAAGGTATGGTTGGTGTTGGCTACCCGGCACAGACCGGCCACGTGGGGAACGTTGTAAGGAAAGAAGGCGAACCGGACCGGCTTTTCCATGACATGGTCCCCGCCCCAGGAATAGGCGCCATGGTCCAGACCGAAATCGAACTCCGCCGCCGTGATCTTTCCCTTCTCATCGCAGGCCACCCGGCCGTTGGAATACGACGGACAGCGTTTGCCGCTGAAATGCTGGTGCTCCTCGTAGCTTAAGGAGAGCGCCACAGGGCTTTTCACAGCAACGGCGGCGGCCCCGGCCAGGCATAGATCGCCGGCGTTGGTGGACCAGCCGAAACTGGCGCCGTTGAAATTATCGACGATGCGCAACTTGTCCCGTGCAACCCCCAGAGAAGAGCCGATGCGGCTGATGGACGTATACAGCCCCTGGGACTTGCACTGGAAGGTCAGGTAATCGTCTTCATCGAAATAGGCCTGGACCGTACACCCTTCGATGGACAGATGGGGCTCGCGGGAGGAATGAAAGCTGCCTTCCACGCTGCAGGCCGAGTTATCCAGGATTTCCGGTATTTTTTCTGCATCTTCCAGGGCAGCGCCTTTCAGGACGGGCTGGCAGCAATACAGGTTGGGGGTGTCGTCATGCACCCGGATCGCATCGGGCATGACCGCGTCGAGAAAATTCAGGTATTCCGGCAACGGCTCGATGTCCACGGTGACCTTGGCGGCCGCGGCCCGGGCCTGGGCCGGGGTATGGGCGATGGCCAGGGCCACCACATCCCCATAGCGAAATATTTTTTCGTCGCTGAGAATTTTTCGGGATGGCAGGGTGACGGTGGACCGTTCGTGCAGATTGGCCTCGGCCATCTGGTTGGTGCCCCCTTTGGCCTTGATGTCCTCATGGGTGATCACCTTGACCACGCCCGGCATCTGCAACGCTTCTTTCGTATCGATCTTCAGGATTTTGGCATGGTGGGCTACGCGGGGCTGGACCACGGCCACATGCAGGGTCTCCGGCGGCATTTTCAGGGCCATATCCTCGCCGTAATCGGCCAGGCCGGTGACCTTGGCCAGGGCCGCCGGCCGGACCAGCGGCTTGCCGTAGCATTCATTGTTTTTCGGCGGCGTATAGGTGATGTCCTCCATGGAGGCTTCGCCGCGGACCACCCTGGCCGCATCCATGACCGCATCCACCAGTTGCTTGTATCCGGTGCAGCGGCAAACGTTTTTGTGTTTCTGAAACCAGTCCCGGACCTCCTGGCGGGTGGGATTGTCGTTTTCAAGGAGCAGGGCATAGGCCGAAACGATGAAGCCCGGTGCACAGAACCCGCACTGGACCGCCCCCCGGTTCATCCAGGCCACCTGGAGGGGATGCAGGTTTTCCGGCGTTCCGATGCCTTCGAGGGTAATGACGCGGGAGTACTCTTTTACCCTGGTGATTTTTCGGTTACAGGAACGGATCACTTTGCCGTTGAGGATAACGGAGCACGACCCGCAGACGCCGGTATCGCACCCGATCTTGACACTGGTCAGGCCGATACGGCGCAGCACCTGCGCAAGAGAATCTTTTTCAGGATCGCAGATCAGCATGCGGTCCGCCCCATTGATATTCAACCACATTTTCCTCGGTTTAATCATGTTCTTTCCTTCTGCGGTAAAAAAGATCTATGGTTACGGCGAAAGGGATTCGGTGACCACCCGATAGACGCCGGGTCTGATTTTCTCGATCCGTCCTCTTTTGATAAAGCGGCTCAATGTGTTGCTGATCACGTTGCGCCCCTGAATGGTCTGGGCCGCGGCGATTTCCCGTTTTTCGGCGAGGTCGCTTTGCAGATCGACGATGTTGAATTCGTCGTAATCGTCCAGGAGCTTTTCGATCTCTTTGGTCCATTGGATCCGATGTTTTTTGACGGCTTTCGACCGGCGGTTCCTCTTTTGCGGCAGCACTGTGGCCCTGCCGCCTGCGGATTCGATCGCGGTTAAGGCGATATCGATCAGGCGCAGCTGCTCCTGATGGAATCGCCGCTGCTGTTTCAGCAGCTCAAGGATTTCCGGCGTATTGACATCCATTTTCTCACCTTGTTCCTTTCGGCCTTCTATGAAGCGTCCGAATCGTGCTGCATGGGCGCGAAACCGCTCCTGAAGGTGTTTTCAACGATGGTTCGGCAGTACATGAACTGTGGTAGATAGTCCTGTCCCATGGCCTTGGATCCGACGCCGGACAGTTTGAAACCGCCGAAGGGATGGCGTTTCATCATTGCGCCGGTCGTACCCCGGTTGATGTAGAGGCTGCCCACCATGAACTCCCGGCAGGCGCGTTCGATGTTGGCCGGGCTTCGCGAGAACAGGCCGCCGGTCAAAGCGAACGGGACGCCGTTGGCCACTTCGAGCGCTTCTTCGAAGTCTTTGACCTTGAAGATGCATACCACGGGGCCGAAGATCTCCTCCTGTGCCAGGCGACTTTGCGGGGAAATATCGGTAAATACCCCAGGCGCGACAAAATGCCCGCTTCCCTGGTTTGGGGCTCCCCGGGTGAGCAGGGTACCGTCGGCCTGGCCGATCTGGATATAGTCCTCGATTTTTTTCCTGGCGGCGGGATCGATCACGGCCCCTAAATCCGTTCGCGGATCATCTGCCGGGCCGAAGATCAGGGTCTCGACGGCATCCTTGAATCTGGAGACGAATTTGTCGTAATTTTCCTCCAGGACGATCAGACGGGAGGCGGCGCTGCATTTCTGGCCCATGTAGCCGAAGGCCGACTGGACCACCGGCCCCACGGCCGCGTCCACATCGGCGTCGCTGTCGATGATGATGGCGTTTTTCCCGCCCATCTCGGCGATGACCTGTTTGACCTGCCGCGCCCCTTGCGGCGTGCGTCCGCAGGTTTCGATGATCCGCAGCCCCACTTCTTTGCTGCCGGTAAAAACGGTAAAGCCGACGTCTTTGTGTGCGACCAGGGCGTCTCCGATATCACTGCCCGGCCCGGGAACGAAATTGAGCACCCCGTTTGGCAGGTTCACGCTGTGGAACAGATCGTAGACGGCCTGTCCGATGGCCGGGGTTTGCGACGCCGGTTTGTAGACCACGGTATTGCCGGTAACGATTGCCGCGCAGACCATGCCGACGGAAATGGGCAGGGAAAAGTTCCACGGCGCGATGACGGCACCGACGCCGCGGGGGATGTATTCCAGGCGGCTGGACTCGCCCGGCAGTTCGGAGGCAATGCGTGGTTTACTCAGGCGAATCATTTCACGGCCGTAAAATTCCAGAAAATCGACGGCTTCGCAAATGTCGGCCTGGGCTTCGCTCCAGTTCTTGCCGCTTTCGTATACGAGCAGGGCGGCCACATCGTGGCGGTTGGTGCGCAGCTGCTGCGCGGCATAGAACAAATACTCAGCTCTTTCTTGGGTCGGTGTAGCGGACCAGGCGGCAAACGCCTTTTTAGCCGCGGCAATGGCATTCTCAACGGTGCCGACGTCTGCGCATGCGACAGCGGCCACCGCCCGGTCGGGGGCGTTGGGGTCGGCGGAGATCATCTCCTTCCCGCCGTCCACCGGGATGCCGTCGACGACGGGACGCACCTGCCGGGGGAAGGATTTTTTCGCATCGTCGAGGGCCACGGCGAACATCGCGTGGGTGTGAACGTCCCACGCCACCGGCGGTTCGTTGGAAAAGGGACCCTTGTCCCCGTACTCCGAAGAAATGTCCTCCTTTTCTTCGGGCTCCGGGTTCTCCCTGGCGAGAACAGCCGGGTCTTTGAGCATCTCTTCTCTGGCCGCGCCGCTGACGAAGCTTTGCCGCAAGAACGATTCGCTGGATGTGTTTTCCAGCAGACGGCGCACCAGGTAGGCCATGCCGGGAACGATTTCTCCCACCGGCGAATAGAGACGCAGGCGCAGGTTGTGCTTTTTCCACGCCTCACGGAGGTTTTCCGCCATGCCGTTGAGCATTTGAAATTCGAGCCGGTCTTCGGGGACCTTGAGCTTTTTGGCGCATTCGATCACGTAGGCGACGGTGCGGATGTTGTGGGAGGCGCACTTGAGCTGAACGTTACGGTGGCGTTCCAGAATGCGGCGGGCGCAGCGCTCGTAGCTGGCATCGGTGGCGTGCTTGTTGGTAAACACCGGAATTGGATAGTTGTACAAGTTGGCCAGGACAACCTCTTCGTCCCAGAAGGCCCCCTTGACCAGCCGCATGCCGAAATCCTGTTTCATTTTTTTCGCCCAGCCCAACAGGTCGTCCAGCAACTGCTCCGCATCCTTCATGTAGGCCTGGTAGGCGATCCCTTTGTGGGGCCAATCACGGAATTCGGGCTCTTCGTTGATGCTTTTGAACAGCTCCAGGGTGAATTTTCGTGCCGGCAGATGCTCCATGTCCAGAAGCACATAGGCCTTCAATTCCAGCGCCTTGCGGTAGATCGGCCGCAGGCGCTCCTTGGCCCGGTCGATGGCGTAGTCCATGGCACAGCTTTTGGGCAGATACTGGGAGTAGAGGCAGGAGGCCATCAGGGAGATATTGACCTGCGGGGTGAACCCCCAGTCCAGCCCGCCTTTTTCTCCGGTTCCCAGAGCGGGCCACGCCTTGACGATATCGCTGTATTGTTCCATCAGTTCGATCTGCTTTTCCAGAAATTCTTCCTCCTCCCGGGTGGAGGTGACCGCCTCCTTAAGGATTTTGACGGTCCAGGCGACGCTGTCTTTATTGCGGCCCTTGAGCATGACCTTGGCGGCTTCATCGATGGTTTCGCCGGTGATGAATTGCTTGCCCATGGCACCGATATTTTTCCCGATGCTTTTGGCGGCCATTTTGGCGGCCATGGAGTCCGGCTTCACCTTGGAAAGCCCCCAGCGCATGGTTTTCGGAAAGTCCTGG
This sequence comes from Desulfosarcina widdelii, assembly GCF_009688965.1. Lineage (GTDB taxonomy): Bacteria > Desulfobacterota > Desulfobacteria > Desulfobacterales > Desulfosarcinaceae > Desulfosarcina > Desulfosarcina widdelii. The sequence continues at coordinate 6,652,418 of NZ_AP021875.1, forward strand.
TCCGGCCGGCAGAAGTACTCCTGGATATGGCGGGCCACCGATTCGGGCTTGGACAGATAGGGGAAAACGTCCACGAACCGGAACATCTCCTGTTTAAAGGCCTCGTTTTTCATGGAAAGATCCATGACCTTGCCGGTCCAGAAGTCCTTCCTGAACAGGGACGGTTTTGATTTCTCGGCGACGTCGTAAAGCTTCATGCCGGTTGCGCGGATTTTGTCTTCCAGGTTCGAACCCATGTGCAACACTCCTTTTTTTGCCCGAATGGTGAATGAAAATCGGAACGGGGTATCGATTCAGGTTATGTCCACTGCCGGCTCATCTCATCCAGGGCCGCAATCGTCTGGTCGTCGAGGGGCGCGGGCTGCTGGGCCATCAGTGCCAGCGTGCGTTCGCGCACCCGTGCGGTCAGGTCCTTGGCGCCGCCTTCCAGCCAATTGGAATAGCCGCTGCGATCGAAGAGTTGAGAATACCAAACTTCCCGGAAGTGCTTCATGGTGTGCGGCGATGTCAGATACTGTCCGCCCGGGCCGATAGCGTCGATGACATCCAGGGCCAATGCCTCGGGCCCGACATCGATTCCGTTTTTGTATTGGCCAACCATGTGCAGCACTTCGTTGACCAGCACCATGTGCTCGGGCGCCGACATGGTGGCGTATTCCAGCAGGCCGGCATCGTGAATCAGTCCCGAGCATCCCAGGGCCGACGAAAAGCAGGAGAAAACCGCCTCCACAGCTGCCTGGGCATCGGGCAGTTTCGAATCGGAGCAACCGGCCGTGCCGTAGAAGGGGATGCTGTAATGTCGGGCAATCTGGGACTGGGCGGCGATCATCAGGTTCATCTCCGGGGCGCCGAAAGAAAAAATGCTGCTGCGCATGTCCATGATGGTGGAAAGATGACCGAAAACCACGGGGGACCCCAGCCTTACCAGCTGACTGAGCACCAGGCAGGCGAGCGTCTCCGCATTTCCCTGGACAATGGTTCCGGCAAATGACATCGGCCCGGTGCTGCCGGCCTGCACGCCGGCGTAGCAAATTTGAGGGATGGCGTTTTCGGCGCAGAGTATCAATTGTTCGACGACATGGTCGGGGATGACCAGAGGCGAGATGGTAGTGACAAAACTGGCGGCGGGCGGAGCGGTTTCAAAACAGCCTTCGTTGCCGGTGGCAACCTTGACCATTTCGAAGATTTCCACAAGGCTGCTTACATCGTTGCTGGAGAAAACAATCGGTTTTTCCGAATACTTCAGGGCTTGCATGGCCGCGTACCGGTCGGACAGATGGGCGGGGACGTCGGAAATGGCCCCGAAGGTCATGCCCCAGCTTAAATTGGGAAGGGCGTCGAAAATCGACACCATGTAGCGGCAGTCGTCCAGGGTGAGCTGCCGGCGCTGGCTGGTCGTCGGATCGAAATAGTAGATGTTGTCCAGCGTGGCGCCGAACCAGCAGGCGTCGTCCTCCAATACGACGGCTTCTTCTCCCTTGCGGTTGCCCAGCACGATGCGGCCGGGTGCCCGCTGGATGGCATCTTCCAGCATGGTCCGGGGGATGAACACCCGATCGGTTTCCACCCGCGCACCGCCACCGGCGAAAATCTCCAGCGCTTCGGGGTGGGTGACTTTCACCCCGGTGCGTTCGAGCACCCTCGCCGTGGCCCTGTGAAGTTCCTGGATCTGCTCATCGTTGAGCACCTGAAGCGTCGGCTTGAAAGAAAGAGGGGGATTCATGGCGTGGCGATACCTTCCTTTGCAGTCGGTCTGAAGAGAGAACAGCCAGAACCGCAGCAGGCTGTCCAGGCTTTGATGGAGTCGCAAAAAGTCGAGATTCTCGAGATTTGGCTTCATAACGGCCTGATATCGTTGGTTCGTGCCCATCCAGAAATGGCCAAGCCAATCTTACCCTTGGCCGATATCTTTGTTGCGCGAAAAATTTTATCCTCGAAATATTAGCTATATTTCTGCGGTAAAGTTTTTCGTGCGCCTCGATCTCGACCAAATTTGCCTATTTCTGGATGGGCACTCGTTCGCAAATTGTAAACACAGCCCTTTGGAGACTTGTTGCACGTCCGGCGGGCTTTGGATGGGTGGCCAGGGCCGAGGAGGCGCAAATGCCGGTATTCAGGGCCGCGGGAATTGCTGCTTCAGATTGACGGTGACGATATTTAAATGCGCCCGCATTTCTTCTGTGGCGCGTTCGGCATCGTTTTTTTCGATCCAATCGACCACGCGGACTGCACTTTGACTGCATTGCTTCATCTCTGACGGCAGAGAGATGCCAAGGGCCTTGTCCATAAAATTGGTATGGGTATGGGTTTTGCCGACCAGCAGTTTCACGATTTCAAGGATGGCCTGGTTCTGGGCCGCCTCCGCCACGGCGATATGAAATTTGAAATCGTTTTCGTAGTAGGTTTCGCTGGAGGCGTTAACCGCTATCATGCGGGATGTAATCTCCCGCAGCCGTTTGATGTTTTCGGCGTCTGCCTTTTCCGCCGCCAGACCGGCGGCACCGATCTCGACGACTTCCCGCGCCTTCATCAGTTCGGCCAGTGAAACCGCTTCCAGTGCATCTTCTAAACGGGGGGCGCCATTGAGAATGGCGGATAGGTTTTCGGCAACGAAAGATCCTTTGCCGCGCAGGACCTCCACACAGCCCATGACATCGAGGATTTTCAGGGCCTCCCGAACCGTACCGAGCCCGACTTCAAACATTCGGGCCAGTTCGCGTTGCGAGGGAAGGCATTCGCCGGGTTTCAGCTTGCCGGCCTTGATCTGTTCGATGATTTGCTGCGCCAATACTTCCGGTGCCGAATGGACTTTGATGGCATCGAAGTTCATTTTTTTTGCGGCCTCTCTATCGTTAATAGAAGGGAAATCATCGTGCATTCAACTGTTCTTAACACATGAACTGCCTAACTCACTAACACCCAAACGATATTCTGTCAAACAGAATCGTCGGCGATGTCTTTATTCTGCGTAGAGATTTTTTTCGGGTGACGGTTTTATTTTTTGCCGGTGGGTTCGGGATCGGCCGCCAATTGCTTTTCGATTTTATCCTGCCACCATTGCTGCCATCTCGGGCTGTGGAACAGGGACGTGTCGTTGTCGAACGCGGTATGCATCTCCAGCGATGCCTCCATGGCCGATCGAATCCACCGGTTGACCGTTGTGGCGATCTCCGTCCTGGCCGCTTCTGCCGTAGGCTGGACGGTCATGAAGGACTGGGCCTCCTCCCGAATGTCGACCGTCAGGCGGCGGGCGGCCAGTTCGACCAGGGCGAAGTGGATCTGTTCGTGTTGCAGCACGTAGGCCTGACTGCCGGCTGGCAGGGCCGGGTTCCACCAACTGCAGCCCGGGATCATGATGCCCTCGAAGCGGATCTTTTCGATGCCGCCGATGAAAACGACCGAATCGTTATAGCGGGTGCGCACGACGGAGAATCTCGAGTCTTTTGTCGGTCGGATGCGGGCGCAGGTGTGGGCGTTGATGGCGGTCGCGTGGGCGTCCTGATCGGCCGGCAGGGCCGGCGCCCTGAAATCCGATCGGGTTAGCTGGCGGTAGGTAAAGGCTTCGTCGATCATGGCCGGATCGGCCATCGTCACCCCGCTGCGGGGCAAGGCGTAATCCGGCAAACCGGCACATCCGCCAAAGACCGCCAGCAAGAGGATGCAGCCGACGATGCTGCCGCATCGGAAGGTTTTTGGGGTTTCTCTCACGATGGTTTCATAGTATCATAACCGAACACCATCATGTCAAAATCGATCCGGAAGTACCGATTCTTCGACGAAGGGGTATAGGCGAAAAGATGACGATCTGCAACTTCACTCCCCTGGCCAGAGAGGTGCTGGAAAAGCGATATCTGGCCCGAAACTATCGCGGAGAGATTATCGAGACGCCGGACGAGCTGTTTTCGCGGGTCGCCGGGGTAGTGGCCGGGGCGGACCGTCTATTCGATGCCGGGGCCAGTGTTCGCAAGACGGCGGCCCGCTTCGAGGAAGCCCTGACGTCGCTCTCTTTTCTGCCCAACTCTCCCTGTCTGATGAATGCCGGACGACCCTTGGGCCAGTTGGCCGCCTGTTTTGTCCTGCCGGTGGAGGACAACCTGGAGTCCATTTTCCAGAGCCTCAAGGACAGCGCCCTGATTCACCGCACCGGCGGCGGAACCGGATTTTCCTTCGGCCGGTTGCGCCCCTCCGGGGACACCATTTTCCCGGCTTCCGGCGTGACCGGCGGACCGGTGTCCTTCATCCAACTTTTCGATGCCGCCACTCATCTCATTGACCGCAATCGGGTCCGGCCCGGTGCCAACATGGGGGTGCTGCCGGTGAGCCACCCGGATATCCGGGACTTTGTCACCGTGAAGCGCGACCGCCGGCTGCTGGGCAATTTCAATCTTTCGGTGGCGGTCGACGACGGATTCATCGCCTGCGTCAAGGCCGGCCGCGACTATCCGCTGATTCACCCGAGAACCGGCGCGGTGGTCGACCGTCTGTCGGCCGCCGAACTGCTCGCCGAGATGGCCCGCAGTGCCTGGGAGACCGGCGATCCCGGCATCCTTTTCCTGGACCGCATCAACCGGGCCAATCCCACGCCGGTGATCGGAAGGCTGGAAGCGACCAATCCGTGCGGGGAACAGCCGCTGCTGCCCTATGAATCGTGCACCCTGGGGTCGATCAACCTGAGTCGGATCGTGAATGACGAGGCCGTCGATTGCGAAAAGCTTGAGTCTCTGGTCCATCTGGCCGTTCATTTTCTGGACAATGTGGTGGAGGTCAACCGCCATCCCGTTACCCAGACCGAGGAGTGGAGCCGCATGAACCGCAAGATCGGCCTGGGCGTGATGGGATTTGCCGACATGCTGATTCTTCTCGGCATTCCCTATCAGAGTGAGCGGGCCGTGGTCTTGGCTGAAGAGATCATGGCCTGCATCCAGCGGTCCGCCGTGGCCGCATCGGGAGAACTGGCCGCCAGACGCGGCAATTTCCCAGCGTTTCACCAGAGCGTGTTTCCGGCCCGGGGCGTCAAAAGACGCCGCAACGCCACCCTGACCACCGTGGCGCCCACCGGCACCATCAGCCTTCTGGCCGGCGCGAGCAGCAGCGTCGAACCCGTGTTTGCCTTCGAAGTCCAGCGCCGCATCGGGAATGAGATTTTCATGGACGAGCATCCCATCTACGCACGCTACCGGCAAGAGGGCCGACCCATCGATCCCGGGATCTTCCAGACTGCCTGGGAGGTCCCGCCTCACTGGCATCTGAAGATTCAGGCGGCTTTCCAGAAGTATACGGACAACGCCGTTTCCAAGACGGTGAACCTTCCCGAACACATCACAGAAGAACAAGTCAGAGAACTTTTTCTGCAGGCGGCGGACATGAACCTGAAGGGCATCACCGTCTACCGGGACAAATCACTTCCGGACCAGATTCTTTCGGCCTGCTCGTTGAAAAATGAGGAGTGCTCATAGACCCGGAGCAGGGATGACCGGAGAAAGAGGATTTTCATGAACAGACAAGATTTCCTGGCTGCGATCGATTCGTATGACGGTTACTGGGACATGGTTGTGGTCGGTGGCGGCGCCACCGGACTGGGATGCGCCCTGGACGCCTCCACTCGGGGATACAAAACCCTGCTGGTGGAGCAGCACGATTTTGCCAAGGGCACCTCCAGCCGGAGCACGAAGCTGGTTCACGGAGGTGTGCGCTACCTGCAGCAGGGCAACGTCTCGCTGGTCCTGGAGGCGCTGCACGAACGCGGCCTGCTGATGCAAAACGCTCCCCACCTGGTGCACAACCAGTCTTTTATCGTCCCCAACTACGAATGGTGGGACGGCCCTTTTTACGGGGTGGGCCTGAAGGTGTATGACCTGCTGGCCGGTCGGCTGGGACTGGGCAGTTCCAAGGCACTGTCCAAGGAAGAGACATTGGAGCGCATTCCGACCCTGGAACCGGACCGGCTGCGCGGCGGCATCATCTACCATGACGGGCAGTTCGACGACGCTAGGTTGGCTATCAATCTGGCCCAGTCGGTTGTGGATGCCGGTGGGACGCCGGTCAATTACACCCGGGTCACCGGCCTGACCTATTCGGGCAAGATGATCGACGGCGTGAAGTTGACGGATACCCTCGACCGCCGGGAGCGGGAAGTCCGTGCGCGGGTCGTGATCAATGCCACGGGTATCTTCACCGACGATCTTTTGCACATGGACGAGCCGGACGCCGCCCCGCTCATCACCCACAGCCAGGGCATCCACCTGGTGCTGGACCAGCGATTCCTGAAAGGCAAGACGGCGATCATGGTTCCCCAGACCGAAGACGGCCGGGTGCTATTCGCCGTTCCATGGCATGATCGGGTGCTGGTGGGCACCACCGACACACCGGTGGACGCTGCCTGCCTGGAACCCCGGCCGCAGGAGGAGGAGATCGATTTCATCCTCGAGCACGCGGCCCGATACATGGTAGACGATCCGACCCGCAAGGACATTTTGTGCATGTTCGCCGGCCTGCGGCCGCTGGTGGGGGCGGGGGAGGGTAGAAAGACGGCCTCCATTTCGCGGGACCATCACCTGGAAGTATCCCAATCGGGTCTGGTGACCATTACCGGCGGCAAATGGACCACATATCGCAAGATGGCCGAGGATACCGTGAACAAGGCGGCCCTGGTTGCCGGCCTGCCCGAGAGCGATTGCCGTACGCAGAAGCTGCGCATCCATGGATGGCTGAAGCACATGGACCCCCATGATCCGCTGAGAGATTACGGTTCGGACGCGGTCCATCTCCGGCGCATCGTGGATGCCGATCCCCGCCTGGGCGAACGGCTGCACGAATCGCTGCCTTATACCCGGGCGGAGGTGGTCTGGGCCGTTCGCAACGAGATGGCCATGACCCTTGAAGATGTGCTTTCCCGCCGCACCCGTGCGCTGATTCTGGACGCTGCCGCCAGCCTGGCGATCGCCGAGGCGGTGGCCGAAACGATGGCTCGGGAAATGGGGAAAGATCGGGAATGGCAGCAGCGGCAGGTGGATGCCTTCGAAGACATGGCCCGGATTTACCTGCCGGAGCGATGATAAAAAAGGTAAGCGTTCACATGGCACTGCATCTGCTTTGTTCCCGGGCACTGAAGGTTGACCAAAACGTCTGCGTGCCCGGCGCCTACACCTGCGGCACATTGGGCATTTCAACCCCGTAAACGGGTACAAAAAAAGAGGTCGGCCGATCCCGGCGGACCACTCCTTTTGGGTATCGACCGGATACCGCTCAATCTGTTCAGGCGACCTTGAGAAAGGCCACCTTTTTGACACCGCTGTTGAATTTCAGCGAATCGCTGATCATCTCCAGATTGTCTCGCAGGGCGGCTTCGCGATGCTCGCCCATGGGGCGGTCGTTTCCGATGGCGTTTGCCATGGAGGCCAGCAGCTTGACTCGCTGGTAGAACACGTGGTCGAAGTTCATCCCGTCCTTGGCAGGCTGCTCGTTGCGGATGGGAATCAGCTCTTCCAGGTCGATGCTTTCGGCGGCGATGTAATCAGCGTTCTTGACGATTGCCGATTTGCGGACCGCCCCCAGGGGGTATTTTCTCAGGTAGGTGCGCGCCATGACGATCAGCAGTTTGAGCCTTGAAATAAAGATGTGGTCCAGATCCATTTCGGAGGCTTTATCGGGCATTGCCCCGAGCCGCAGCATCGCTTTCCTTTCCGGTTTTCTGTAGGGGGATTGAAGTTTTTCAGTAACACCAAGCAAAAATCGAACCACGCGCCGCAGCCGCCTGAAGAGATGCCGCCATGTGTTTAACCGGCTTTAATAACGATAAATTCTGAAAAATGCAATTTTGGACCGCTCAAAAAATACTGTTACAAAAAGTTCCTATTGTTTCATTCAGGTTATAGTTTCAAGGTGTGTTTTTCCGAATCGACCGAACCGATTTCCCCTGCCAAAGATGGCCTGCAGCCGCTCCGAAGAAATATCCCGTTTATGGTTGGCGGCCGGTGCAGATTCCATGTCAGCTCACCGTGACCGGGGCTCTTCGGGGTGGGAAAAAGAATAGACCGTCGGGATGAGCACCAGTGTAATCAATGTCGATGCCGTCAGGCCACCGACCACGGCCCGCGCCAGGGGCGCCTGGGCGTCGGCCCCTTCACCGATGCCCAGCGCCAGGGGCATCAGCCCCAGTATGGTCGTCGACGTGGTCATCAGGATCGGCCGCAGCCGGCGGCGACCCGCTTCGACGAGAGCCTCCCGGGGAGGCTGCCCTTCCCGGATCAGGCGTCCGGCCTGGTCCACCAGCAGAATGGCGTTGTTGACCACGATGCCGCCAAGCATGATGCAGCCGATATAGGACTGTACGTTCAAGGTGGTATGGGTGAAAAACAGCGTCACCAGCACGCCGACCGCGGCCAGGGGAACGGAGAACATCACCACCAGCGGATCACGGAAGGATTCGTACTGGCAGGCCAGCACCATGTAAACCAGTACCAGCGCCAGCCCCAGTGAGACGACCAGCTCCCTGAAGGCCTTCTGCTGTTCTTCGAACGTGCCGGCAACGGTGAGTGCATAGCCGATGGGGCGTGGAATCCGATCCAGGCGCGCCTGTACGTCGGCGGCTACCGAGCCCAGGTCCCGGTCGGCGACATTGGCCTGGATGGTCACCAGTCGCTGCTGATCCTTGCGGTCGATCAGCAGCGGCCCGCGGCCCGTTTCCGCCGTCACGACGTTGCGCAGGGCCACCTTTTCGCCGGAGGCGGTGGTCAGCGTCAGGCTGAGGATTTCTTCCAGCGAGCGCTTTTCGGCGTCCTTGAGCTGCACCAGGATCCGGTAGGCGTTGCCTCCGGTGCGGTATTCTCCGGCTTTGGTGCCGGCCACTGCCGTCTGCAGCAGTTGGGTCACATCGCGAACGGACAGGCCCAGATCGGCGACTTTGTTGCGGTTCACGCGGATCATCTGCTGAGGGATACCGGCTTCTAGGCTGGTTTCAAGGTCGGTGATGCCCGCAACATCCGCAATCAGGTCGGCTGCGCGCGCGGCCAGCGCATCCAGTGTGGCCAGCTCGTATCCCCGAACTTCGACGGTCAGACCCTCCTCACCGCCCAGAACCCGATCCAGCAGAAACTGCCCCTGGGGGGCGCGGACGCGGATCTGCATGCCAGGAACCCGGCCTTCCAATCGTTGACGCAGATCCTCTGCGATTTCAGAACTGGAACGCCGGCGCTGGACAACCGGCAGCAGGGAGAGGCTGATTTCCCCTTCCGAAGCGGCATCGGCCCGCCATCCCGAGGCGCCCACGGAGACCACCGATGCCACGGTCTCGGGCACCGCCGGCTGGACGATGGCCTCCATGATACGGGCCTGGCGGTCGACCAGGTCCAGCCGAGTGCCAATCTCCATCTTACCGGTGATCCGAACCTCGCTTTCGTCGCTGGGCGGCAGGAACTCGGTGCCGATCAGCGGCAGCAGCAGCAGGCTGGCGGCCAGCAGGGCCAGCGAGATCGTCACCGTAGCCAGGCGATGGTTCAGGGCAAGGGCCAGCAGATCCAGGTAGGCCTGGGTCATCCTTGAAAAAAGAGAACCGGCGGCGGTCCCCCACCCGTTGGTCCGCAAGGCCGTCCGACGGCGTCGCGGCCTGTCCGTCAGGAGTCTGGAGGCCAGCATGGGCACCAGGCTCAGGGCCAGGGTCAGGGCGCAGACCAGAGAGAAGATGATCACATAGGCCAGCTCCTTGAAAAGAATCCCCGATACGCCGCGAACGAATACCAGGGGCACGAAGATGACCAGGGTCGTGATGGTGCTGGCGATAATCGCCGTGCCCACCTCCCGCGTGCCCTCCACGGCCGCCTGTGCCGGTGCTTCGTTTAACTCGCTGCGGCGGCGGAAGATGTTTTCGAGCACCACGATGGCGCTGTCGACCATCATGCCCACCCCCAGGGCCAGTCCGCCCAGGGTCATCAGGTTGAGCGTAAATCCGCCGAAATAGATCAGGGCGAAGGTGGTCACGATGGATATGGGGATCGATAGGGAAATCACCAGGGTGCTGCGGATGTTGCGCAGGAAAAAGAGCAGCACCAGGATGGCCAGACCGCCGCCGTAGAGTACGGACCGGGCCACGTTGGCAATGGATCGTTCGATATAATTGCCCTGATTGATGACCGGCACGACCTCGATCTGGGGGAAGGCTCGGTTGGTGGCGTCGATTTCGGCCAGGACACGTTTGGCCACGTCCACCGTATTGGCGTCGGCTTGCTTGCGGATGGCCACGCGCAGGCCGCGTCCTCCGTTGACCCGGACGATGCGGCTCAATTTTTCGTACGTGTCTTTCACCGTGGCGATCTGGCCCAGCGTGACGGTGCCGTCCTCGCGTTTGACGATAACGGTGTTGCGGATCTGGTCCAGGTCGCTGAATTCGGCCGGTGCGCGCAGCGTGACCTCGTATCTTCCCTGTTCGATCTTGCCCGTGGGCAGGTCGAGGTTGGCGTCCTGAATGGCTTCGATGACCGTGTCCAGGGCGAGTCCGACGCCCTTGATGCGGTCGGGGTCCAGTTCGATGCGCACCTCGCGGTTGAAACCGCCCCAGACGTCGACCTGGGCGACGCCCGGAATGCGGGCGAAGCGATAGCGGATCTGGACTTCGATCAGCTCGGTGAGTTCAACGGGATCCAGTTTGCTGGAGATGCCCAGCAGGACGACCGGAAAGCTGGCGATGTCGAATTTACGGATACGGGGCCGGACGATGTCGTCGGGCAGTTCGTTGATTTCGTCTTCCAGCTTGCCTTGTACGTCGATCGCCGCGGTGTCGATGTCCGTACCCCAGACGAAGCTGACCCGGACGGTACTGCGGCCTTCCGAGGATGTCGACGAGATTTCCTCCACGCCGGGCACCGTCGCGACGATCTCCTCGATGATCTGGGTCACCAGCCGTTCGATCACCTCGGGGCTGGCTCCCTCGTAGTCGGTCCGGATAGTGAGGGTGGGCAGTTCGATGTTGGGGAGCATGTCGATCTGCAGCCGGCTCAGGGAAACACCGCCCAGGATCACCAGGATCAGGGTCACCATGGTGGTGAATATCGGCCGCCGGACGCTGAAACTCGGCAGATTCATCAGTTGTCGGCCTCGCCGTCGTCTTTGTCCCGGGTTTCGGCCGGGATCGTGATCGGCGAGCCGTCATCCACCAGTTGCTGCCCCAGGGTGACCACCCTTCCGGTCAACCCCTCGCCCGTAATCTGCACCCGGCTGCCCTCGTGGATGCCGACTCCGACTTCACGCCAAGCTACCGAATGCCCGTCTTCATTGACGATGAAAACGCCGTAGCAGTCGTTGCGCCTGGTCAAGGCCTGTTCGGGAACGATGGTGGCATCCGCCAGTCGGGTCAGTACGACGCTGGCACGGATGAACATGCCGGGTTTGAGGCGGTATTGCGGGTTGTCGACGCGCATTTCGATGCGCGCCTGTCGGGTGGTTTTGCGAAAAACCGGCGCGATGCGATCGATGCGGCCGGTAAAGGTTTCTTCGGGATAGGCGTCCGTTGTCAGGGTCACCTTCTGTCCGGGCTCGAGACGGGCGTAGTCCCGCTCGGTGACGTACACCACACCGACGATGGGATCCATATCCACGATCAGGAGCAGGGGGGCGTTGGCGGCCACGGTCTGACCCTCGTCCACATAGCGTTCGGCGACCGTGCGGCCGTTGTCGCCGCCGGTCCAGTTGGCGGTCACCTGGGTGTATCCCAGGCGGATGTTGGCGGCCTGCAGGGCCGCATTGGCCTTGGCAACCTGGGCTTCGGCGACTGTCAGCTGGGCCTTTTTGACCATCCGCTCCTGGCTGGCGGCGTCGAACTCGGAGTCCGATGCGATGCCGCGCTTGAGCAACGAAGCGGTGCGTTCGAATTCGCGGTCGGCCGTTTCCAGGGAGCTGCGCGCCTCGGACAGGTTGGCCCTGGCTACTTCCAGGTCGGCCCGGGCCTGGGCCACGGCCTGGACATACTCGCCGTTGTCCAGTTCGGCAACCACCTGGTCCCGCCTGACCGTGTCGGCGATATTGACCAGCACCCGCTCCACGCGGCCGGCGACCTTGGGCGCGACGACGAACTCGGCCAGCGCTTCCAATTCTCCACTGAACATTCTCCGTTGTGCGATCGGTTCCTGCCGGATGGGTGCCACTTCCACCGGAACCGGCTGCAGCCCGCGGGCGCCGCCACCCGAACCGGTCCGTCCCTGCAGCCGGTCGAAGGTCAACCATCCCAATCCCGCCGCTGCGAGCAGGACAACTGCCATCAACACAGGTTTAGCGCCGCCCGATTTCACGCAAAACCGTCCTTTTCATGGTCATTTTTCCGGGAGCACGCCTCGATCAAAGGAGGGACCCGGTCAAAGACAAGAGATATGATCGGAATGGATATAGCAGATGGCAAAGGATTGCTCAACGGAATCCAGCTCAGGCCTTCCGTTTGTCCGATCGGCCCAGTCGGCGGTTGTCATCCCCGAACAAACCCAATATATAGCCGGAAGGCATTTTTATCGCTCCAATCGATCCGGAAACACAGGAAATGGATATGATGTTCTCAAAAAACTATCGCCGTCTGGTTTTCGTCTGGGGAGTCGCATTGCTGTCGGCTTCCTGCGCAGGGGTCGATCTCCCTGCCGACCGCAGTACGGACATGGAAATGGTAGGGACTGCCGGCAGCACCGTGCTGCTTACCCAGGGGAGAACCAAAGAAAACGAGGCGGAGGCCGTGCCGTCGCTTCCGCCCGGGCCGATTACCATCTCCGTCAACGAAGCCGTTTTGTTGTGCCTGGAGAACAACCGTTCGCTGGTGGTGGAGCGGTTGACCCCCGCCATCCGGCAGACGGCCGAAGAGCAGGAGAAGGCGGTGTTCGATCCGGTCCTCGATGCCGAGGTCTCCGCCGGCCGGGTGAAGGGCGAACGCCTGGCCCGATCCGGATCGGAGACGGAGGCCTATACCAGCGATACCGCCGACGGGGCCATATCGCTGGAACGTTACTTCCCCAGCGGTACATCGGTGGCCCTGGAAGCGGACATGGCGTATACCGATTCCTCGCTCTACGATGACAGCTTCTTCGAGGCCCGTCTGGGAATGACGGTCAACCAGGCGCTGTTGCGGGGTCTGGGATCCGAGGCCAATCTGGTGCGGCTGCGCCAGGCCCGCCTGGATACGCGCATGTCGGAATACGAGCTGCGCGGGTTTACCGAATCTCTGGTGGCCGAAGTGGAGCGCACCTACTGGGATTGTGCCCTATCCCGGAGGCAGATCGAAATCGTCGAGGAGTCGCTCAAGGTCGCCCGCCAGCAACGCGACGAAACCGAGGAATTGATCGCCGTCGGCCGGTTGGCCCGATCCGAGCTGGCCGCCGTCCAGGCCGAGGTGGCTGCGCAGTCGCAGGCCCTCATCGAAGCCCGCGCCAACGAGCAGTCCTTTCAGCTGAAGCTGCTGAGGCTGCTCAACCCGCCAGGACCCGATCTCTGGAGCAGGGAGGTGAAATTGATCCATCAGCCGACCCTGCCCAGGATCGAGATGGAGGCCGTCGAGCGGCACGTGGCCGTTTCGGCGCGCATGCGGCCGCTGCTGAATCAGGCCCGTCTTGATTTGCTGCGGGGCGATCTGGAACTGGTCAAGACCCGCGACGGTCTGCTGCCCCTGCTGGACCTTTTCGCCACCCTGGGCAAGAGTGGTTATGCCAATGCTTTCGGCGACGCCGTCGGCAACCTGGACGGGAACAATTTCGACGCCCTGGCCGGGGTCCGACTGGCCTATCCGATCTTCAACCGCGATGCACGCGCCCGGCACCGGCAGGCTCAGCTCAGCCGCAAGCAGGCCGAGAAGGCTCTCGACAACCTGTCTCAACTGGTGGAAATGGACGTCCGTTCAGCTTACATCGAAGTTGGACGCACCAAGCAGCAGATTGACGCGTCTTCGGTCACCCGCGCCTTCGACGAGGAGAAGCTGCGTACCGAAACCGAAAAGCTGCGCGTGGGAAAATCGACCAGCTTCCTGGTAGCCCAGGCCCAGCGCGACCTTCTGGCCAGCCGGATTGCCGAGGTGAGGGCCATCGTCAATTACCTCAAAGCCCTGATCGGCCTTTACCGGCAGGACGGATCCCTGCTCGAGCGTCGCAGGGTCGCCGCTCCCGGGCGGGAACCGGTCTCCCTCTCCAGGAAGTAACCCGGGAAACGGAAAACGTAACGCTTGCCGCTGTACGCTTATCGTTTCTGCAACCATTCAGTACCGGCAGAATACTCGGATGCAATGAGGAGAAGTTCGCCATGATCGAGAACGTCTTCTTTGTGATGGCATAACCAGCAGGCATGGTATGGTAATTTGAATGGTTCCCGCATGGTTGTCTATTGGATTAATCTCAATTAATCCCGACTCTGCTGATTTACACGACACCGGAAAGTTACAAAATGCTATTGCAAGCGACCAGGTGTTATCCGACAACAATATATAGATCAAGACGTATTTAAATGAATTTCAATGTGTTGGAAAGCTATACCAACATTATTATCCTTTGAAAATTTACAGGTACCATCAAAGCTGACCATCTATTTCCAACCCCACCAATTAAAATGCCAGCCCCACGAATACGAACTCATGGGACTGGCGAATTCTCATCTCAAATCCTTCTTGATACCTATTGGCAGGAAACTTTTAGCCGCCAAGCTTGCTGTTAATGTGGTCGAAAACAATGGTATGTTCATGTTGTGGACTGAACAATAAGAACTCGGCATCCTTGTTGACCTTTATTGTATGGCCCGGTGGCCAATAAAACATATCCCCGGCATGTGTATCCTCCTTCGCTCCATCCGTATAGGTGACCGTTAGATCCCCTTTTATGAGGTAACCCCAGTGTGGTGCCTGGCATAGGTCGTTTTCAAGGCCCTTGAGAAGTGGAGCGATATCTGTGCCTGCATCCATTTTGAAGTGTTCAGCACCAATTTTTCCGTATGCCGTTGCATCGCCGAAATTCGTCTGTTGGCGGGCCACAGCACCCGGTGCATTTACCTTTATCGGAACATCGATGGTTTTAATATGCATATCATTCTCCGTTTACTTGTTTAGAAAAACATAACAACCTTTTTTTATTGGAAATTTATTATTAAATGCATCAACTCATTCGCAATCAGGCAGGGAAAAATGAACCATTGAGGTTGTTAATAGTACCACAATGTATTACTTTAAAAATTATTTTCAAGTTTTGCAGCTTATTCGCTTTCATACTTTCTTTCAGACCGCTTTCCCGATCCTGCTGATTCCACACGTTCACTGCAGAGAACTGCTTCAATTTTTTTTGTCGAGACAAAGTGTTGGCTCCTTACTCACGGATCTGGTGGCATGTTTCCAGCCTTTTATAGTCAGACAAATCAAAAGAATCGGCGCAGTAGAAATAGATGAACAAACAAGGCAACGCTTAAAAGGCCAACCATGGGAAAAATAATCCACTGTAAAGACATTGGATTTGAATGTGGCGGGGTTGTCGTGACTGAAGTGAGGAAGAGGTACTGCAAATGGCAGCAGAGCATGCCAGACCGTTCATGGGGTTGCTGAACGGACCTGTGAAACGGTTGAAAAAATGAGGTCGGTCATGGCGAATAAAGGCATACAGCGAAAGTTAAAAGTTATCTTTAGCGCTGACGTTAACGGCTATAGCAAATTGATGGGGTATGACGAAGAATACACCGTCGACAAAATTACCGCCTATCGTGATACGATTGCCCTGTTGATTAAAAATAATTATGGGCGGGTCGTAGACGCACCTGGAGATAATTTACTTGCTGAATTCGACAGTTCGCTTGATGCGATCCATAGTGCCATTGAAATCCAAAGAACATTAAAAACAGAAAATGGAAAGCTTCCCGATAACCGTCGCATGGACTTTCGTATCGGAATCAACATGGGAGATGTCCTTCACAAGGATGATCGCATTTATGGGCATAGTGTTAACATTGCGGCACGGATCGAAAATCTTGCCGATCCAGGTGGCATCTGTATTTCCAAAGGGGTGCACGATCAGGTCGAGGGCAAGCTTGACCTTGGTTTCGCCGATCTCGGGCCACATTCGGTCAAGAACATCGAAAAGCCGGTAAGGATTTACAAGGTACTTCTCAACCAGGGGGACACCGGAAAGGTTGTCAAATCAGCTAAATCGAAAGCATCAATAGGTCGATGGATCGTGGTGACCGCCATAGCGTTAGCAGTTGCGGTTGCAGGTGCAGGCGTCTGGTACCAACAATTAGAACCGAAATTAGAACCCGCCTCAATGGATCGCATGGCTTATCCGCTTCCAGACAAGCCATCCATTGCTGTGCTCCCGTTTGAAAACCATTCAGACGATGCCAAATTAAACTTTTTCGCCAGCGGGTTAACCGAAGACTTAACAGCTTCGCTCTCGAAAGCTCCCGACTTATTTGTGATCTCTAGGAGTTCAGCCGCCATCTATAAAGGGAAGTCATTTGACTTTAAACAGGTGGCTGAAGAACAGGGCATCCAGTACGTAATGGAAGGCAGTGTTCGAAAAGAAAAAGATAAACTTCGGATCACGGTCCAGCTGATCGATGCCATTAACGGTCACAATCTCTGGGCGGATCGTTTTGACCGGAGGGCAAAGGAAATTTTTGCCTTACAGGATGAAATCGTCAAACACGTGATGGTTGAATTGCAGGTGGAACTGACCCAAGGCGCTTCAGCACGGGTGGCCAGCCGAGGAACCGATAACCTAGACGCGTGGCTGTTGAAGATCGAAGCCCATGGAGAATTCGCTACATTCACCCGAGAAGGAATGATACGTGCCCGCGAACTTTACGAAGATTCACACAATGCAGATCCTAATTGGGCCCGACCTTTAGCCGGGCTGGCCTCTGTCGATTGGTATGAGGCCAAGCAAGGGTGGAGCGTATCCAAGGAAGCGTCGATCCAGTCCGGCATCGAATTGGCACAGCAGGCCATAGAAATGGACCCTGATGAACCTCAAGGGTACCAAACGCTCGGCAACCTGTACGCCCTGACCGGTCAGGGTGAACGCGCCATAGCGTTGAGACGCAAAGCAGTTGAGCTGGCCCCCAACGATCTCGCCGCAGTCGCCGGACTGGCTACCAGACTCAAGGATTTCGGGGCGGAGCAGGAGGCGGTTAAACTTTTCGAGCAGGCCATGCGGTTGAGCCCAAAGCATCCCTGGTGGGTTCCTTATGCCTATGGCGTGGCCCTGCACCTTGTCGGTCGAAAGGAAGAAGCCATTCAATCATTGAAAAAGGCCATCGCTCTCAACCCCACCCATGTTCTTCCCCAAGCATTTTTGACCGCTTTTTATGCTGATCTCGGTCGGATCGAGGAAGCCAGAAAAACCGCCAATGAGGTCATTCGATTGGAGCCGAATTTTACAGCGAATCGGCTCATACGGAGCCATACCCTCCATGATCCTGTGAAAGACGCTAAATTTAGAAACCTGATGCATCGCGCAGGCTTGCCAGAATGATACAGGCGATAGAATTTATACCGGCGATATCTGATAAGTGTTTTATCAATCATCCCGCCCCACAACGCTTCCTTTTGAATTAGCGCTACAGTCAGATGAGATTTGACCAGTGCCGTGGAATCTTTACGGCTGGACGATGGATAAAACACTTATCAGATATATGAGGCGCATTCTAATATCTCGAGATTTGAATTCCCCCAACTATTCTTAAAATCGGCTATTTCCCAACGTTGCCCCATCCATATAAATCCATTTCATCCTGGCGCCGGTGGTCGTTGGCATAAGGAGCCATTTCGCGATTAACGACCTTATCGGAACATTCAAGTAACCGACAATGTCAACCGGCGACCGCTGCGGCAATCGTTTGTCCAATGTCGGCGGTGCCGGCCGTGCCCCCCATGTCTGCGGTGAGACAGTTGCCGTCGGCCAGTACGGCTTCGATGGCCTGCAAGATCGTATCGTGGGTGTCGGGATAGCCCAGGTGCTGCATCATCATGGCTCCGGCCCAGATTGTGCCGATGGGGTTGGCGATGCCCTGGCCGGCGATGTCGGGGGCGGACCCGTGCACCGGTTCGAACATGGACGGAAACTTTCCTTCGGGGTTGATGTTGGCCGAAGGCGCGATTGCGATGGTGCCGGTGCAGGCAGGACCCAAGTCCGAGAGGATGTCGCCGAACAGGTTGGAGCCGACCACGACATCGAAATGCTCCGGCATGCGTACGAAATTGGCCGTGAGAATGTCGATGTGGTATTGATCGACCGTGACGTCAGGATAGTCTGCGGCCATTGTCTGAACCCGGCTGTCCCAGTAAGGCATGCTGTGAAAAATGCCGTTTGACTTGGTGGCCGAAGTCAGGTGACGGGCAGGGCGGCTGTTGGCCAGTTCGAAGGCGTATTTGATGATCCGGTCGGTTCCGTGGCGGGTGAACATGCTGGTCTGGGAAACGACCTCGTGGGCCGTGCCTTCGTACTGGATGCCGCCGATCATCGAGTACTCGCCTTCCACATTCTCGCGCACCACAAAGAAATCGATATCCCCCGGCCGCTTGCCGGCCAGCGGGCAGGGTACTCCGTCGAACAGGCGCACCGGACGCAGATTGACGTACTGGTCGAAGGACCGCCGGATCGGTATCAGGAGACCCCAGAGTGAGATGTGGTCCGGAACGCCGGGGTATCCGACTGCACCGAGATAGACGGCGTCGAAGCCCTTCAATCGATCAATGCCGTCTTCCGGCATCATGTGCCCCGTCCGGTGATAGGTTTCGCAGGACCATCCGAACTCGGTCCATTGGAATTCGACCCCTTGCCGGCTGCCGGCCGCCTCCAGAACCCGGATGCCTTCGGGTATCACTTCCCGGCCGATGCCGTCGCCCGGGATGACCGCTATTTTCAATTTTTTCATCTGTCCTCCGCGCAATTCACTACTGATGGGTTGAACACGAACTCGACTGTGTGGACAGGGGTGCCGAACGAACCGGCCCGCTCGAATGCCGACCTATGGCGTCGTACCCCCGATTTGTGCTATATTACTTTCAATGTCGGCCGGGGACGATGGCGATTTTTCCTCGGCCAGTCAACCCTTAACCCGGAGCGATTCAACCCGTATGCATCCCCAAGGATTTCGCAGACCCATCGGATTCGGCAGTACGCTGACGTCGACCGGCAAAATCATGCTGATCGTCTATGCGGCGGTGTACATTCTCGAACTCATCGGCGAGCAGTGGCTGGGGCTTCAGCTATATGGTCTGCTGGCGCTCAGCCCGCCGAAAAGCGGTTTATTCCACTATTGGCAGTTGATCACCCATCCGGTGATTCATCCCCCCGGATCCCCCATCGGGTTTCTCATCGACTGCCTGGTGTTCTACTTTTTCGCCGGCACCGTCGAAGCGGCATTGGGAACCCGAAGATTTCTGCGGCTGTATATCCTTGCCGCCGTGGGTGCTGCTGTCGCCGGTCTGATCTTCGGGGCCCTGACACCGCCGGGCATTCCCTTTGCGGGCATGATGCCCAGCCTGCTGGCACTGATCGTGGTGTTCGGGCTGCTCAATCCGGAGGCCACCGTCCTTTTCATGTTCGTTTTGCCCATCAAGGCCAAATATATCAGTTACGGCACTGTCATTGTCACGGCCCTGACCTTTCTGGCCCGGACCAATGTTCACGGTGCCTATCACCTGGGTGGCATCGCACTGGCCTGGCTTTATTTCCGTTCGCCGACCCAATGGCTGGACGCCGACTGGTGGCGGTGGAAATATTTTGAATACACCCAGAAAAAGCGCCGGTCCCGATTCACCGTCATCGACGGGGGCAACGAAGATAAGGACAACAAGCCGACCATCCATTGAGTCTCAGCCCAGGTCGGCCTCCATATACTGCTCGTTAACCTCGGTTCCCCACTGAATGCCCCGCTTCTGCCGGACAAGGCGAAAGCCGGCTTCCTCGTAAAGACGCCTGGCGGCATCCAGCCCTTCGAAGGTCCAAAGATGGGCTTTGCGGTAGTTTTTGTTTCTGCAGAACGCCATCGCCTTTTCGACCAGCATTCGGCCGACGCCCTTTCCCCGCAGGGCATCGGACAGGATGAACCACCGTAAATGCGCGCCGTCGGTTCCGGCGTGAATACCATCCATGATAATGGAGCCTTCGATCCGGCCGTCTTGGGTGGCGACCCAGATGCCGTCTTTTTCCGCGTCGTATCGCTGCAGGAATTCCGAAAGCTCCGTGGCCACCTTGGCTTCGAAAAACAGTCCGAATCCCCAGTGCTTATGGTAATAGTCGCCGTGAAGTTCTGAAATTCGACCAATGGCGCCGGGGATATAACCTTTTTTTATTTCCAGGGGGGCGGTCATTGTCGTCTGCTCCTGTCCGTCCGGATGGGGCGGCTTTTCGCTTGGAAGGGTGAGCCTCCAGCCGTTATTGCAACAAAGATTCGGCCAGTTTCGCACCGAGGGCCGCGGCCTGGGATAGAACCTCGGGCTTTTTTTTCACTTTGCCCTTGTCGAAGATGCCCAGGACCGGCAACGCTCCGACGATTTCATAGCCCAATGCTTCGAGGGGCAGGCGCATGGCGTCGAGGGTAAAGCCCATGTCCGCTGCCTTTTCCTGCTCGCAGACGGCGGCCAGAACCGCCTTGCGTCCCTGGCCGGACAAACGGCTCGACCACTGTCTGGGGCGACTGTCCTCAAAATGATAAAAGCAGTATAACCGGTCGATAAAGGCTTTCATCCAGGCGGTGACATTGTAGTTGTGGGTAGGAGACACGAGGATTAGGCCCCGCGATTCGATCAGTTCCGGGTAAATCAGCGTCATGCCGTCTTTCAAGCCGGTGCAGATCTTGTCCTTTCTGCATCGTTCGCATCCAATGCAGCCCCCATAGCGATAATCCCGCAGTTGAAGGCTGCCGGCAAACATTCCGCTCTTTGAGACGCCGCGAACGATATGCTGCATCAGTACATCCGAATTGCCGCCTTTTCTGGGGCTTCCTCCGACGCCCAGGACTTTGGCTTCCAAGTTCTCATTGTGGGCACAGGATCGAATATAATCGTCAAAAGTGCTCATGGTCGTTGCCCCCATAGGATTGAATATCGAAAAAATCGGCCGCGTTTTTCCAGCATATTTTTTCCAGAGCATCACGGGAAATTTCTGTGGCTTTCAATACCCTGAGTTCCCGGTCCCATGCATAGGGAATGCTGGGGAAATCGGAACCGTACATGATCCGGTCGGATCGGTAGCGGCCGAGATCGGTTTTTTCTTTCAACTGGAAATAGTCGGTGAGGACCATGGTCGTATCCAGCCAGAGATTGTCATATTTTTCAATCAATTTTCTGTAATCGTCCGTCTCGTCGAATCCCAGATGGGGGACACAGACGTTCAGATCCGGAAAGTCCTTTAAGACATTTTCCAGTTTATCTGCACGGCAAAGCGCATACGGATCGCAATGGTAGGCGTCGCTTTTCGGTTCCCTGCCGATGTGCATCACAAGCGGCTTTCGGTTGATCCGGCAGCATTCATACAGGCGGTTCATCGGCGCGCTGTTCATGTCGAAGCACTGGACATGGGCGTGCAGTTTCACCCCTTTCAGGCCGGAGTCGAAGGCCTCCTGCAAAATGTCTTCGGCATTCTTCTCACCGGGAAACACGGTGGCCAGCCCTGTCACCCGGTCGCCGCACTGCCGGCATTTTTCAAGCATGTATCGATTCAGATGCCGCGCTATACCCGGTTTGTGGGCATATTGCAGGGCAACGATGTGGGCGATGCCGTGAGAAATCAAAAAATCGAACACTTGCGAGGTCTTCAGCTGATAGCGGATATGCCAGGCATGTTCGTCGAACCATTTCCAGATGGCGGAAAAAAGGTTGTGGGGAAAAACGTGAACGTGGGCATCGACTACTGGGGATAGACCGTCAGGAACCGTTGATCCCTCCTCGTCACTGTAAGACGGCATCTTCGTTTTCAACATGAGCGTGAACCTGTATCTTAGTAGTGAACGGCAAGCCAGATGGTTTCGCAGGAAGCATCCGTCCATTCGACCCGATGCCGGACATGGGATTCGATGTTGAAATAGTCGCCCGCCCTCAGGGTAACGATGTCATCTTCACCTTCGATCTTCAGGCCGGCGCTTCCTTTTACCACCAGCACAAACTCATTGCCTTCCTGATCGTACCAGAAGCCTTCGGGCGAAGCTTGACCGTTGGATACGATCCGCTCAATCTTTACCCAATTTGCTGCACAGATGGTTTCGAAGATTTCATCCGGCAATTCTGCCGGAATATTTTCAAACAGGGACCCCATACGTTTACTTCAACCCTCCGGTGGCCTCGATGGCTTCCTGCTGGAACTTTTCGATGATGCCTTCTGCCTTCATCTCTTTCAGAACTCCGGACAAGTGCAAGGCAAGTTCCGCGTGTTCCGGCTGCAGGTAGGCGTGGACCGGAGACTCCAACAATACACCGGCAATTCGGATCGGTGCGTCTTTGAAATAGGCATCGTTTTCCAGGTAGTATAATACGATGCCTTCTGCCTCAAGAAATATATCGGTTCGCCCGGCCATGAGTTTTTTCAGTCCCTGCACCCAATGCGTGACGCTCGACAATTTTTCCGGATCCACCAACGGCGCCAATTTTTTCGGCAGGAGTTTGCTCCCAAGCAGGTATTCCACGCGATAGGGTGTTTTTCTTAAACTCTCCCATCCATCGATTCGAATGGCGGGATCTACGGCAAACGCCGAGAGTTTCATCGAAAACGGAAACTCCTGGACCTGGATCAGATGCGGATAGGACTCGTAAAATGCAAGGCTCCTTCCGATGTCGCCGTCAACCTGCTTTCGGCTCACCATCAGATTCGCCCGTTCAAGGGGATATACTTTGATGACGAGGTTCACGTTCAGACGGCGAAAGGCTTCGGTGTAGATCAGTTCCCCCCACTTGCCATAGTAGTCGGTCGGGCCTTGAATCGTTGCCATGACGATCGGTCGATAGGTCGATTGGCCGGCAAACAGAATGGGCGCGCCTGCGCTCATGACCATCAGGAATGCCAGAACAACCATTTTCACCATCCCCGGACGCAGCGTTTTGACTCTCATTGCTTCCTTTCCGTTTTCCGAACCAGGCAATGCCACGCCCACGATGGCACACTTGTCCTTCACCAGCGACATCGATAAGCCTCCCCTATAGCAGCAGGCGATGACACGGAGTATATCCTTTTTCTTCAGTTTTCTCAAACGGCCTCGCAGGCTTGCCAGGACAACCGTATTTGAAAGGTCGCCGGTCCAGCAACGGGCAGCCCTATGCGATAATATTGTTTTTTGTTTCTCTATGGGGTGTGAGGGAATTTCGAAAAAAGACAGGAAATCAGGCTGAATGGGGGACACCGATAAACTATTTTTTCATTCGAATCCATATGATGTCAATCCGCTAATTCGTATCCATCCAGAAATGGCCAATTTGCCCGATATCTTTGTTGCACGAAAAATTTTATCCTCGGAATATCAACCATATGCCTGCGGTAAAATTTCTCGTGCGCCTCGATCTCGACCAAATTTTCCTATTTCTGGATGAACACTAATTCGTTGCGAATTCCTTATTCATCATTTCGTGGGGATACGATCCGAATCCGGAAATATTTCGACGGCAACCGTCGGATTTTACCAGTACTCGGGCTTATTGAATGCTTTAACGCAGCGTGAGATTCCCGATAAAGGTTCAATCTCACAGCCATCCAGCGATTGGCAGAGCCAGCCCTCCGGTTGGCTCAATTCAAATGGCGCTTTGGCCGTATCTTCCGAAATGAGCCTGAAACCCACTTTTGAATAGAAATTCGGATCACCATAGGTAAAAACCAGCTTCACGCCTTTTTCCTTCAACCGGTCAATGCCAAAATGAATCAGTCGTTGACCAACGCCTCTCCCCTGATGATTTGTCTGAACGGCCACAGGCGACAGAAGAAAAGCTTCAACAGGCGCATCGAACGACAGCCTGGTGAAGAAAATGCTTCCGATTATTTTTTCATTCTCGGTGGCTACAAACCCAAATATATCGTAAGGTCCGGTTTCATTCATCAAGTCGAGCACCAACTGCCCGATCAGCGCCCCTTCTGAATGGCCCTCCGAATCGGAAAACGTCTTTGTAAATAGCTGCTGGATTTCCGATTTGTCAGAATTCTTATATGCAGATACTTTCATTTTCCGTGAACGACGAGTTAACCAGCGGTGCCGTAATAGTCACAGCCTTCCAGAAATCCGCTGAAAATGTTTAACGCAACCTTTTTCAAATCGACCAGGTACGAATTATCTGGGCCAATCGACTAATTCGAAATTTTTCGTTTTTCCATGATCCTTTCAGGACGTGCAGGCTCTTTGAACCCATACTTTCTGTAAAGGCCATGGGCATCCATTGTGTCGAGACGCCAAAAACGAATATCTGTAAAAGAAGCATCGTTTACAATATGATCCACCAGTTTTTTTCCGATTCCGCGATTTCTGTAAGGCTCCAAAATGAAAAGATCCATCAGATAGGCAAATACTGTATAATCCGTTACAACCCTTGCGAACCCGAAGAAATGGTCGTTTTCATCATACACGCCAAAGCACAACGAGTGATCGATGCTTTTTTGCACAACCTCAATTGTTCTTCCTTTTCCCCAATAGGATCTGTTGCACAGATAGTCGTGAATGGTATCAACATCCAATTTGTTTTTATCCGTGGATATTGTAAAACCATTTTTCATGGATGATTCCTTTTGGTTGGTGCCTATGAACTCGGTCGCCGGCGACGCCGGTCAGCTGGAATGATTTGTTGGGTGTCGCTTCTTCGTAGAATAGTGGTTTTACGATGATGTTGTTGATGTGCCCCCACGATGTTTTACGCTCGTGAGTATTAAACGCCTTTACGTTATTCGCATGCGAAATTGCTACACCCTTTATTGCGTATACCAAGGTATTTCTGGCATGACTGATTTTGGTCTTTCCCCTCGATATAACAAGACTTCCACTGCCTAAACCGCCATCATGGCTGATATCTATGTCACTGCCACACACAATGATGTTATTACCGCTGTGTGAGATGTTCAGGGCACCGATGGAAATAATAATGGAATTTGTTGCAAATGAAATATCTGTATTGGTTCTCGCAACGACAAGCTGATTGTTGATACGAGTCAGTTTGAGAGGTTCACTTTCACGGATAACGTCTTTCGGAGCAATTTTCTCAAAAGACTTTTTCGTTTCTTCGGGAATTCCCAGACTATCGAGTATGTCAGACACGCCTTCTTTAGCCTTCGAAATGGTTCTGTCCTGGTTATAAGTGCTCGGTTTTTCAGGGAGCTTCAGCAGGTTGTCCCCGGTGTATGTCGCGCATGCGGTAACTAAAGCGAGAGTAAAAATTGCCAGTATGGCCCGATAGGTATGATTCATTTTTATTTTCCAATTTGGCACACAACGACGCTAATCACCATGTGGCTTTTTGCGTCGGATAAATTAGCCCGTTCGGTCTTTCTTACATTAAAAATATCAGCATCGAGGCCCATAGCCTTGGCACGTTCCTTCCATTGTTTTCGCGCCAGAGCGCGCATGTCTTCAACATCGTCTGTTTCATCCATAATTTCCATGCCCATAAGCGTCTCGATTAAATCCTCCAGTGTTACCAATCCATCCGTCCCTCCATGCTCATCGACGACTATAGCAATGTGATGGCGATCCTTAAGAAAACGCTCCAACAATGCGATCAACGAAATTGACTCAGGAACAAAAAGGATTTCACGCTTCAATTCTTTGAGCCTTTTATCGTTTTGCTTCTGGGCGGCGTTAATCAGCACATCCTCTTTAAGAACAAAACCAGTTATGTCGTCAATATGCATCGCGTAGAGCGGTAGGCGAGAAAAAGGGGTTTGGGTAATGTGTTTCAACGAGCCAATAATTTTCATGTCCTCGGGTAATGCGGAGATTACAGCACGTGGCGTCATAATATCAACCACTTTTAGCGACTCAAATCGGAATATGTTTCGGATAATACTCGATTCCTTATCTCGAATATGCCCTGTCTCCAAACCTACCTGGGCCATGGCGATGAATTCGTCTTTACTGAAAATGTGAGTGTCCCTTCCACGTGAAATAAGCTTCGTTAATTTCTCGGAAATCCATACGATTGGATAAAGGACCACAATAAGCGTATTTACAAAATACGAAGTTGGACCTGCGAGTTTTGACCAGTAGACGGCGCCTAAGGTTTTAGGTACGATTTCAGAAAGAAAAAGTATCAAAAGCGTCATGACGGCCGAAAACAGTCCAAACCATGCGCTTCCAAATACGGCTGTCGCTTTGGAGCCAGCACCGATGGCACCAACCGTGTGTGCAATCGTATTTAGCGTCAAAATGGCCGCAAGTGATTGGTCCACATTATCTTGTCTCAGTTGTTTCAAAAGTGCCGCATAACCTGGTCGCCTTTCTTTCTGCCCTTCGATATATGAAGGCGTAATGCTTAAAAGCACCGATTCCGCCACTGAACAGAGAAATGAAATCACCAGCGCCATCAGCACGTAAATTATTAACAGCAGACCATCAACACGCATATCTTCAATGCCTCTTTCGTGAGGACCTTCTATATCAGCGGTTTAAGCCAAAATAGCCAATACTAATCCTGCTTGTTAGAGGAGTCGGCTCTTGTCAGCCATTCAATTGCATCATCACGATTCGGCCAGAGTCGTACCTGCCATCCACGATTCAAACATGAAGTTTCATCACTCTTGTCCAAAAACGGTTTCGAATGGAAGTAATTCAATGAGATCTTGAAAAAAAACCTCCTTGTGAGGCATGGTTTAATCGCGACAAAAAACCGTTAGCCAGCAACAAGGAGGTAAACCAATGGTACGACATGCAAGTCTTTTCAGTCAACTGGTTGCTTTGTTTCATCGTGGACATTTTTTCAACACGGTCTTCCGCCATCAAGCCGAACGGTACGCCAAAGGTTTTAGCAGCTGGGATCATTTTGTAGCCATGCTTTTCTGTCAACTCGCTCAAGCAAAGAGTCTGCGTGAAATTTGTGGTGGATTGTCCTGTTGCCTTGGGAAACTTCGTCATGTGGGGGTTAAAAAGGCACCCAACAAGTCCACGCTTTCCTACGCCAATGCCCATCGTCCCTGGCAAATGTATCGTGATCTTTTTTACCAGACGCTTGATGTCTGCAAGATGGGCGGTCCGGGCAGACATCGGTTCCGATTTAAAAACAAGCTGCTGTCTCTGGACAGCTCGACCATTTCGCTGTGTTTGTCGCTTTTCCCGTGGGCAAAATTCCGCCGAACCAAAGGCGCTGTCAAGCTTCACTTGCTATTGGATCATGACGGGTATCTGCCGACCTATGCTTATATCTCCAACGGCAAAAAGCATGATGTCACCATCGCCCGTAAAATTGCGCTGTCACCCCATTCCATTGTCGCCATGGATCGAGGATACAATGATTATCGACTATATGCGTACTGGACAGAAAGTCAGATCTACTTTGTCACCCGATTGAAGAGCAACGCCGATTACACGGTGCTTGAAGAACGTCAGCCACCTTTCAATCGAAACATTCTGGCCGACGAACTGGTTCAGTTTAACGGCCATTACGCTCGCAAGAATTGCCCCCACACCTTACGGAAGGTTACGGTCTGGGATAATGAGCAGGAGCGGCAGATCGTATTGCTGACCAATCATCTTGAATTTGGAGCCACCACAATATCCGCCATTTACAAAGACCGATGGGAAATAGAGTCATTTTTCAAGGCACTCAAACAAAACCTGAAGGTGAAAACCTTCGTCGGAACCAGTGAGAACGCGCTGTATATCCAGATTTGGACAGCATTAATTGCCATGCTGTTGATCAAGTACCTCAAATTCAAATCCAGATTTAATTGGTCTTTGTCGAACCTTGTCGCTTTTCTCAGGTGGAATCTTTTTACTTACAGGGACTTATGGGAGTGGATCGACAAACCGTTCGATGTCCTTCCTGGAACGGCTCAGTCTGTCCAATATCCTCTTCCATTTAAGGGAATTGGACAGCACCAATTAAAAATGGGAACCTGATTCTGAACTTTGCGCTTTTGATCGCCTAAACAACTGAAATTTAAAAGAGCAACCACGGATTTCTATTTATTTTGGACAGCAGTGAAGTTTCATAGAACCTTACATCTCCTTGCTTTTTAGGCAGTCTTGGAGAAACAACTGCCACTCGGATTCTGCGGTTCATTTCTTCCTCAACGTAAAGGCGTTCTGGTAAATCGAGCAGATCAATGATCGAAACGTCCAATTCTACTTCCATTGCATCGACAAGAGCATCCGCATCGCCGTACTCTTTACCCAAGGCGATGGCTTTAGAGGTCGCTTCCCGGGATTCTTGCGCTGTTAGCCGACCTGAGAATACAAGTTCGACGATTTTTAACGTGCGATTAAATTTTAGAGTGTAAGCCATGATTGCCTTCTATAGCAGTGGTGATAAGCGGAAAATTTTCCATGTAGTGGCGTATTACATGCGGAAATTGGAAAATAATACAAAAAGATTCCCACTTTTTTTTAGGATATGCTCATAATGGTAAAGTCCAAAAGCCACCCCATGCCCAAACTGAAATTGATGGATCGGATTCGTTAAATTTTACAACACCATCATTATGCAATTAACACATATGATGGCTTTATCCTATCCCACAATCTGTCGCCGAATCACGGTGTCCTTCTTCCAGCGGCGGTCGTCCTTATTCGGGTAGCCGATGTTGTAATGCAGGCCGCGGCTCTCCTTGCGGTGGTCGGCGCACTTGATGATCAGTTCGGCCACGGTGGCGATGTTGCGAAGTTCGATGAGGTCCGGCGAGACTTTGAAGTTCCAGTAGTACTCGCGGATTTCGTTCTGGATGGTGTCGATGCGGCGCTGGGCGCGGGCCAGGCGCTTGTCCGAGCGGACGATGCCCACGTAGTTCCACATCAGGCGGCGGATTTCATCCCAGTTGTGGGTCACCATGATCTGTTCGTCGCTGTCAATGGTGCCCACGTCGTCCCAGTCCGGAATGTCCGGGATAGTGTCCGCATGGTTGCCGGCGTGTTCGGCGATGGCCTGGCGGGCAGCGGCGTCGGCATAAATCAAGGCTTCCAGCAGGGAGTTGCTGGCCAGGCGGTTGGCTCCGTGCAGGCCGGTGCACGCCGTTTCGCCGACGGCATAAAGACGCCGGATGTCCGTACGCCCGAACATGTCCGTCACCACGCCCCCGCACATGTAATGGGCTGCCGGCACCACGGGAATCGGGTCTTTGGTCATGTCGATGCCAAAGGAGAGGCATTTTTCATAAAGGTTGGGAAAGCGGCTGGTGACCGTGTCCGCGGGCCGATGGGAGATGTCCAGAAAGACGCTGTCCTGACCGCTGCGCTTGAGTTCCGTGTCGATGGCGCGGGCCACCACGTCCCTGCAGGCAAGGTCCTTTTTCGGATCGTAGCGATGCATAAACGGATTGCCCTCTGCGTCGATCAGGCGGCCGCCTTCACCGCGCACGGCCTCGGAGATGAGAAAATTCTTTGCCGCCGGGTGGAACAGGCATGTGGGGTGGAACTGGACAAATTCCAGGTTGGCTACGGTGGCTCCGGCCCTGTAACCCATGGCGATGCCGTCGCCGGTGGCGATGTCCGGATTGCTGGTGTACAGGTAGACCTTGCCTGCCCCGCCGGTGGCCAGTAGGGTGATGGCGGCGCCGAAGGTTTGGACCCGTTTGGTCTGCCGGTCCAGCACATAGGCGCCGCAGCAGTAATCTTCATGGGTGGTGGTGACCAGTCCGCGTTTGATCCGCGTGGAAAAGGTGATCAGGTCGATGGCGATGTGATTTTCGTAAAACCGGATGTTGCCATGCTGCCGGGCCCGCTCCAGCAGCACCCGCTCCACTTCCCGGCCGGTCATATCGTGGGCGTGGACAATGCGGTTGTGGGAGTGCCCGCCTTCCCGGCCCAGATCGAAGGCGGTGCCGTCCGCCGCATCCGTTGCGTCGTCGGTGTTGAAGCTGACGCCAATGTTCATCAGTTCCCGGATGCGCTCCGGGCCGCCAACGACCACCTGGCGCACCACCTCTTCATTGCACAGCCCGTCTCCGGACTCCAGGGTGTCCTGGATATGCAGGTCGAAGGAGTCCTGCTGGCCGAAAACCGAGGCGATGCCTCCCTGGGCCAGGTTGGTGTTGCTGTCCACGGCCTGCTTTTTGGTGACGATGGCCACGGTCCCGCTGTCGGCCACTTTGAGGGCGTACATCAGTCCGGCGATGCCGCTGCCGATTATAAGAAAATCGGTTTGTATATCCATGGAAGGTTCCGTAAAATGTTCGATATCAGCGTTACGCTTCACCCCTCGTCACTGCGGAGTATCGACAATACGCCTCATTCCTCGGGGTTCGCAGGCCTTGATCTCGAACATTTTACGAAACCTTCCGAATGCGACTGGTTGTAATGGGTTCATCTGCTAGTACAGCGAGGATCTCGGCTTTCTCCTGCTGGAACTGAACAGGCCGAGGAAGAAACCCAACAGCATGATCCCGCCGCCGGTCCAGACCCACTGAATGATCCGGTTGCGTTTCATCTGCATATTTTCCGTATCCAGTTCTGCGCTGCGGTTTTTCTCCGATTCCAGATCGGCCGCCGTTTTCTCATATTGCCTCTTGAGCTTCAAAAAGTCGGCGGACTCCTTTTTCAGGTCCTCATAGGCCTTGCTGAGTTCGCTGAGGTCCTGGCTGTTCTGGGAGAGATCGGCGTCGGCCACTTTTTTCTGGTCTTGCAGCGCCTGGTATTTCTCCTTCAGATCATCGTACTTGGCGGACAGCACATCGTAGTCCTGGCGGACCCTTTCCAGCACCATTGCGCTGGGCTGACTGGTGGTCAGGTAGCGGTTGAGCACCCATCCTTCCTTGTCGTTGGGCGCCCTTACCAGGGACCACTCCTCGCCTTTCTCGATCATTTCCAACGCTTTGCCGCTTTGTACCAGAGAGATGATCTTGCGCTCGGTTCCGGGGCCGGTGCGCATGGTAATTTCAAAGTTTTCGGACACGTAAACGGTCTCCGCCGCAGCGATTGCCGGCAGGACCAGCAGGCCAGTCAGAATCATCCAGAATCGTGTTTTCAGGTTTTTCATAACCGATACACACTCCATCTTGGTTTAGGATTCTTAAAAGTTGCAGCATGGGTAGATCGATGCTGCAAAAAAAACGATGCCATTTTGAGTTGAAAAAGGAGCTTCTGTCAATAATTTCTTTTCAAACCGCACCCCCCTGTGATAATTCGAAAAGTGTAACAGAAACAGGCAGGTGAAAGCTAAATGATCGCGTACGACCTACAGTGCAGCCAGGGACACCAGTTCGAAGGCTGGTTTGAAGACAGCCGGGCTTTCGATCGGCAAAAAAAGCAGGGACTGATCGCATGTCCGGTCTGCGAAGACACGGCCATTGAAAAAATGCCCTCCACATTCGCCATCAAGGGTGCGTCCAGCACGATCCCGATGAAGCCCGACGGACAGGTGGATGCCGCCGCTCTGGGCAAACAGATTGTCGAATACGTGGAAAACAATTTCGACAATGTGGGCGCCGATTTTGCCGAAGAGGCGCTCAAGATACACTACGGCGTGACCGAGCCCCGAAATATCCGCGGAGTCAGCACCCCCAAAGAGGAAGAGACCCTCAAATCCGAGGGAATTCATTTCTTCAAGTTTCCCGTTCCGGTGAAATCGGAAGAGGGAAATAGTGATCAGTAAGGGTGGGTTCAGGGTTGACGTTAACGGGTCATGACTGCCTGAATAGAGGCCAAATCTCAAATAAATCCCAATATCCAACGTTCAAACAAGGTCGGCGACAGATGAATTGGAATTTGGGATTTTTGCTATTGTGATTTAATTGGAATTTGGTGCTTGAGTATTGTGATTTTTCGCCACCGGGCAACCCCGAGTTTCAATTCAGTCCATCATCCATCGTCCCTCATAATCCCCCCGACCTCAGTCATCCGACCGCCGTCTTCTGTCCTCCGACCTCCGACCTCATCCGTTCCGCCAGCATGGAGCGCCGCTGCTGCGGCCGGTCGTTTTTCAGGGCAATATCCAAGGCCTTGGTGGTACCCACCAGGACCACCAATTGTCTGCCGCGGGTGATGGCCGTGTAGAGCAGGTTGCGCTGAAGCATGATGTAGTGCTGGGTGAGCAGGGGAATCACCACCGCGGGATATTCCGAGCCCTGGGATTTGTGCACGCTGATGGCGTAGGCCAGGGAAAGTTCGTCCATTTCCATGAAATCGTAGGGCACCTGCCGTCCGTCGAAATCCACTTCGATCCGTTCGTTTTCCGGATCGATGCCCGCCACGATGCCGATGTCTCCGTTGAATACCTCCTTGCGGTAGTTGTTGCGCAGGTGCATTACCTTGTCGCCCTCTTTGAAGCGGCTGCCCGTCACCGCCACCTGGGCAGCATCAGGATTCAGGGCCTCCTGGAGCATCCGGTTTAAGTTGAGCGTGCCCAACGGACCGCGGTGCATGGGGGTGAGCACCTGGATTTCACGGATCGGTTCCAGCCTGAAGTGGCGGGGGATTTCCTCCCGGCAAAGGTTGACCACCGTTTGCACCACCTTTTCGGGGTTGGATTGTTCCAGAAAATAGAATTCGGAAGGCAAATCCGGATCGTCGGGCGGGTCCATCACCGGGGGCTGGCCCCGGCGCACCCGGTGGGCATTGACCACGATGGGGCTCTGCCGGTTCTGGCGGAAAATTTCGTTCAATTCGAAAGTGGGAATGGTTTCCGAGCGGATCAGGTCGGCCAGCGCGTTGCCGGGGCCCACCGGCGGCAGTTGGAACACATCCCCAACCAGGATGAGGGTGGCGGTCACCGGTACGGCCCGGATCAGACTGGCCATGAGCAGAACGTCCACCATGGAGGCCTCGTCGACCACCACCACATCGGCCTTCAGCGGATCGTCCGCGGTGCGTTCGAAACAGCCGTCGGCCAGGTTGTATCCCAGGGCCTTGTGCAGGGTGACGGCCTGCCTGCCGGTGACATCGGAAAGTCTTCGGGCAGCGCGCCCCGTGGGCGCGGTCAGCAGCACCCGGCGCTTCAACCCTTTCATGACGGCGGTCACCGCACGGATCAGGGTGGTCTTGCCCGTGCCCGGTCCGCCGGTGATCACAGATACCTTGTGGGCCAGGATTCCCTTGAGGACGGCTTCCTGCTGTTCGGAAAGCGTGATGGCCAGTCGGTCCACCACCGCCCGGGCGATTTGGTCGCTGTCCGGCGGCGGAGCGGCCGGGGGAATGGACTGCATGGCGGCGATGCGGCCGGCGACGGCGATTTCGGCCTGGTAAAGCTGCCTGGGGAATACCGGCGGGGCGTCCATATCGGCCGCCGGCGTTCCGATCACCACTTCGTCTTCCCCCACCAGATGATCCAGGGCTTGAGCGGCGGTCTGCTCTCCGACGTCGAAGGCTTCCTTGCATTTGTCCAGCAGCCGGTCCCGGGGGATGTAAGCATGCCCGCGATCCACGGCCTGCTCGAAGAGGTGGATCAGGCAGGCCTTGGCGCGGTCGGTTTCGTCCACCGGGGTGTCGGCATGGCGCACGACGGCGTCGGCAATGCCAAAGCCGATGCGGGGGATATCCTCGGCCACCCGGTAGGGTTCGTTGCACAGCGTGTCGATGACGTCCGACCCGTATTCGCGCAGCAGGCGGGCGGCATGGATGGTGTCAACGCCGATTTTTTCCAGGAACCCTATTAGCTGCCGGGCGGCGTGATGGGCCTGCCAGGCCTCGGCAATATGTTTAGCGGTCTTTTCACCGATCCCGGCAACCTCGGTGAGGCGCGCCGGCTCGGATTCGATCACCGTCAAGGTGTCGGCCTTGAAATGGCCGATGATGCGCTCGACCAGCTTGGGGCCCACTCCTTTGATGAAGCCCGATGCCAGATAGCCGCGGATGCCGTCCACCGTGGCAGGTAAAAGTTCGCGGAAGGCGGAGAATTTGAGCTGCTGGCCATAGCGGGCGTGGTTCTCCCATCGCCCGTAGACCTCGATGGATTCTCCGACGCCGGGATCGGGCATGGTGCCCTTGATGGTGATGCTGCGGCGGTTTTCATCGGTTCGCAGGCGGGCGATGGTGAAGTGGTTTTCTCGGTTGTAATAGGTAATTCTCTCGATTCGGCCACTGAGAGTGATATCCGGGACAGGGCTCTTAGACATGGCGTTGATCGAGAATCCAGTTCGCGGCTGCGGCCAGGTCGTTTGCCACGTGATCGGGGAAGGCTCCCTTTCGGGCCAGGGACTGTATGGCCATTTCACCATTACCGGTTTTAACCAGCACGGTGGCGCCGCAGCCTGCGGCCTGTCCCGTCAGGATATCTTTTTCGCTGTCGCCCACCATGACCGCCGATGCCAGGTCGATCCCGTAGCGGTCCCGGGCGGCCAGGAGCATTCCTGGTTTGGGTTTACGGCAGTCGCAGTTTTCGTCGGGGCGGTGGGGGCAGAAGAAGATGTCCGTGATGCGCCCCCCGCTGTCGGCCACGGCCCGGCACATACGCCGGTGCATAGTTTCCAGCGCTTCCGGTGACATCATGCCGCGGTTGACGGCCGACTGGTTGGTGATGACGATCACGGCGATGCCCGCTCGGGTGAGAAGGGCGATGGCCTCAAGGCTGCCAGGAATTAAGCGAAACTCCTGCCAGCTTTTGATGTAGTCGGGGGAATCGACGTTGATGACGCCGTCGCGGTCGAGAAAAACGGTGGTGATGTCTGGCAGAAGTTTGGGCATTTAGAAATTATGATGGCCAGGAGTACATGGAAAAAGAGAGTGTTAAGTGTTAAGTGATTAAGTTGTGGATCGGATCGTTTCTAAAAGATCGATAGGATACCTTCGCTTAGCATTTAAAAATTACCACTTAACACTCGCCGAATTTACTCAGCGACAATGAACGCATCCGGATACCCGCTACGGGCCAGATGCCGTTCATATTGGTCGGCGGTTTCCAGGTCGTTGCAGCGTCCCACCCGGACCCGGTAGAAAACCATATCCCCGCGGTCATAGGGAACCACGTGGGCGTTGGTAAAGGTTTGCTCCAGTTTGGCCCGCAGACGTTCGGCGTTGTCGCGGTTGGAAAAGGCCCCCACCTGGAAGGTGAACTGGCCGCTATAGTAATCCACCGGCACGAACGTCTCACCCTCGGTTGTTTCGCGACGCTCGCCTAATGCCGTAATTTCCACCCTGGCCGTGCCGGGACCCACCATGCCCAGTTCTTTTGCGCCGGTATAGGACAGATCGATGATCCGGCCGTGGACGAAAGGACCCCGGTCGTTGACCCGCACCACAATCCGGCGGTTGTCGTCCAGGCGGCGTACCTGTACCCAGGTGCCCAGGGGCAGGGTTTTATGGGCTGCGGTCATGGCGTACATGTCGTACACTTCGCCGCTGGAGGTCCTGCGGCCATGAA
The DNA here is from genome assembly GCF_009688965.1 of Desulfosarcina widdelii. Classification (GTDB taxonomy): domain Bacteria; phylum Desulfobacterota; class Desulfobacteria; order Desulfobacterales; family Desulfosarcinaceae; genus Desulfosarcina; species Desulfosarcina widdelii. The sequence continues at coordinate 6,687,816 of NZ_AP021875.1, forward strand.
ATTTTTTGCCGTACCAGGAGGCAATGCCCTGCTGGGTAAAGCCTTTGGCATGGGGTATGGGTTTGTACCAGTTGCCGTTCACCCGATAGGGCTTGGGATGTCCTTTGGGGGTAGGCGGCGGCGAAGATGGTGTCGAAGCGCAGGCTTGAAGGAAAAATAGTCCTGCCGCTGCCAGCAGCAGCACCCAACACCGGCAACGAGTCATCCCACGCTGTCCCGTTTCCTTGATCATGATCCCTCGACAGATCCTCTTTTCACCGTTCACTGATCACTGGATAGCAATCTTGAGCACGTCCAGCATTTTCTCCATGAAGTGGAACTGGATGTCGTCTCGAACTTTCTGGGGGATGTCCACCAGATCCTTTTCGTTCCACTTGGGCAGCAAAATGGTCTTGATGCCGGCTCGGTGGGCGGCCAGCACCTTCTCCTTGATGCCGCCCACGGGAAGTACCTGGCCGCGCAGGGTGATTTCGCCGGTCATGGCCAGATCTTTCTTGATGGTCTTTTGTTTCAGCAGCGAAACCAGCGCGGTGAGCATGGTGACGCCGGCCGATGGGCCGTCCTTGGGGATGGCGCCGGCGGGCACGTGGATGTGGATGTCGTGCTCGTCGAAGAAATCCTCGTCAACCCCCAGGCGTTTGGCGTTGGCCCGGATAAAACTCAGGGCCGCGGTGGCCGACTCTTTCATCACGTCTCCCAACTGGCCGGTAAGGGTTAGGCCCTTCTTGCCTTTCATGGCCGTGGCTTCTATGAATAGCAGGTCGCCGCCGGTGGGCGTCCAGGCCAGTCCCATGGCAACGCCGGGGGTGGTCATGCGGGCCTTGGCTTCGGACTGCAGCTTGACCGGCCCCAGATATACGGCCACGTCGTCCACCTTGATGGTGGCTTTTTCGATCTCGCCTTCGGCAATAGCCGTGGCCACGCCCCGGCAGACGGTCGCGATCTCCCGTTCCAAATTTCTCAGTCCGGCTTCGCGCGTATAGCCTGAGATGATGCGACGGACGGCGCCGGTGGTAATCTTGATCTGGCGGGCCGCAAGGCCGTGGGCTTCCCGCTGGCGCGGAATCAGGTAGCGCGCGGCAATCTTGACCTTTTCGTCTTCCGTGTAGCCCAGAAGCTGGATCACCTCCATCCGGTCCCGCAGGGCCGAAGGAATGGTATCCAGTACGTTGGCCGTGGTGATGAACATCACCTTGGACAAATCGAAGGGCACGTCCAGGTAGTGGTCGGAAAAAGAGAAGTTCTGTTCCGGGTCCAGCACCTCCAGCAGGGCGGAAGAGGGGTCGCCGCGAAAATCCGAGCCCACCTTATCAATCTCGTCCAGCATGAAAATGGGGTTGTTGGAGCCGGCCCGCCGCAGGCCTTGGATGATTCGGCCGGGCAGGGCGCCCACATAGGTGCGCCGGTGCCCGCGGATTTCAGCCTCGTCGCGCACGCCGCCCAGGGAGATGCGGTGAAACTTGCGGCCCAGGGCCCGGGCGATGGAGGTGCCCAGGGAGGTCTTTCCGGTACCCGGAGGACCGGCAAAGCAGAGAATCGGTCCCTTGGAGTCGGGTTTGAGTTTTCTCACCGCCAGGTATTCAATGATCCGGCGTTTGGGCTTTTCCAGTCCGAAATGGTCCTCGTCCAGCACCTTGCGGGCCTTTTTGATGTCCAGGTTGTCTTCGGTGCTCGTGTTCCAGGGCAGTTCGGTCAGCCAGTCCAGATAGGTCATGGCCACCGTGTACTCCGCCGAAGAGGGGTGCATGCGCGAAAGCCGGTCAATCTCTCGTTCGGCCTCCTTGACGGCCTCTTCGGGAAGCTCCCGCTCCTTGATTTTGGTCCGGTATTCGTCCAGCTCCACCGAGGCTTCGTCGGTTTCTCCCAGCTCCTCCTTGATGGCCTTAAGCTGCTGGCGCAGGTAGTACTCCCGCTGACGCTTGTCCATGTCCCCTTTGACCTGGGATTGGATTTTGTTGCCCAACTCCAGGATTTCAAGCTGATGGTGGACCAGTTTGGTGACCAGCTTGAGACGTTTGGTGGAGTCCCGGGTCTCCAGGACCTGCTGCTTTTCCTCGGCCGAGGAGTTGATGGTCGAGGCTACCATGTCCGCCAGGGTGCCGGGCTCCTTGATGGAGGTGGCCATGGATCCCATTTCCTGGGGCAGGCCGGGAGAAAGCTGCACCACCCGGTCGAACTGCTTGATCAGATTGGCCATCAGGGCCTGGGTTTCGTCGTTGTCGTGGTCGGTGTCGCCAAAGGTCTCCACCTGGGCCACCAGGTAAGGCTTGCCCTTTTCGAAGGCTTTCACGTGAAAGCGGCTCAGCCCCTGTACCAGAAGCTGCACATGGTTGTCTTCGGTTTTGGCCATCTTCAGGATCAGCGCAGCCGTGCCCACCTTGGCCAGATCGCCGCTTTCCGGATCGGGTTTGAGGTTCTCCTTTTTTTTGGCTACGAGAAGGCCGATCATGCGATCCTTGGCCATGGCTTCGTCGATCAGGGTGACCGATTCACCTTTCATCACCACCAGGGGCAGGACCATCTTGGGAAACAGGGTCGCATCGAACAACGGCAGGATGGGCAGCAACTTGGGAATATTTTCCGTATTATAATCCAGGGACGGTTGTCTATCTTTCATGACGCTCTCCTTAAAGGGCGTATTTCTAAATCTCACAGTTCGCACAGCAAATTGGTCCGCGGGCAGCAGGGCATCACTCTTCGTTGATGTGAATCTTGTGCACCTTGTCGAGCTTGAGCTTGGCGATTCGGATCGTCAGCAGACCGTTGGTGTAGGTGGTCGACACCACCTCGGTGTCCACCGGAGACGGCAGGTAGAGGATGCGTTCGAAGCGGCCGTACTGGATCTCGGCCAGGCGGTAGGTTCCGTTTGGCACCCGCGTCATTTCCCGCCGGACACCCGAAATCTTGACGGCCCGTGAATTGATTTCCAAGTCGAGGTCGTCTTTTTCCACACCGGAAATTTCGGCCCAGATCATGATTTCTTCCGGGGTTTCGAAAATGTCCATCTGCGGAGTCCAGAGGTGCTCGCGAGACGAAAACATGGGGTTGACGGGCCGCGGCCTGAAGATTTCCTGAATGGTTTTCCCCAAGCCCTGGCCGGTGGGATCGAAATTGCCCCCGAACTTGATTTTGATATAGTCCATGATGATACCCCGAACCGGTTTGATTGCCCTTCCTGAATCGCGTTTATTTGGGAGGAGCAATGCCTGTTTGAATGGTTTTTCTTGCGCACACGTTGCTGAACTTCAGGGTGTCTAACAATTTTTTTAAGTTAGCACCGAAACCAGGGGTTGTAAAGGTGGCCGCGCCGGATGGTCCCGCCCCTGTTGCCTTTGCGCAAATCGATCTTATATTGAAAAACCCGGTCGAAAGAGTGATTCCGGGTGTTTCAAACGATAAAAAAGGAGAAAACAGTTATGGGCAATCAGATCAAAACGACGGTTTTGCTGGCCGGAATGACGGCCCTGATCCTGATTGTGGGTAATCTGCTGGGAGGACGCCAGGGGATGATCATCGCCCTGGTGCTGGCCGCCGGAATGAATTTTTTCAGCTATTGGTACTCAGACAAACTGGTTCTCAAGATGTACCGGGCTCAGGAGGCCACACCAGCCCAGGCGCCGGAACTGTTTGAAATGGTACAGACCCTTGCCCGCCAGGCGGATCTGCCCATGCCAAAGGTCTACATCATTCCCAAGGATGCACCCAACGCGTTTGCCACCGGGCGGAACCCGGAAAACGCCGTGGTGGCCGTTACCCAGGGACTGCTCAAACTCATGGACCGGCGCGAGATCATGGGGGTGCTGGCCCACGAACTGGGCCACGTAAAAAACCGGGACATCCTTATCGGTACCATCGCCGCCACCATGGCCGGGGCCATCATGATGCTGGCCTCCATGGCCCGCTGGTCGGCCCTTTTCGGCGGCATGCACCGGGATGACAACAACGGTGGCGGCATGGGCGCCATTGGCATGATCGCCATGTCCATCATCGCGCCCATGGCGGCCATGATCATTCAGATGGCCGTATCCCGTTCGCGGGAATATCTGGCCGACGCCACCGGCGCCCGCATTGCCGGCGGCCCCGAAGGTCTGGCCAGCGCCCTGGAGAAACTGGGGGCCTACTCCCGGCGCATTCCCATGGATGCCAACCCCTCTACGGCCCACATGTTCATCGTCAACCCGCTGTCCGGAAAGAGCCTGCAAAGCCTGTTTTCAACCCACCCGCCGGTGGAGGAGCGTATCAGCCGGCTTCGGGGCCAGCGGCCGGCCAGCGGCCCGTCCGCACCGCCGCCCCCTCCGGGAAGCAACCGCCAGGAAGCGGCTGGTAAAGCGTTTTGGGACAGCTTGCAATAGGTGAGTAGCTGAAGGTGTTTAGACTGAAGGCTGAAGGGGACCGATAAATTCCAATCGAAAAAGTCAATGAACTCGAAGAAAGTGCCAGGGTCGTCATGCCGGACTTGATCCGGCATCCATAACCCATTGAAACAACTGGGTAACGCTAAAGTTTCACTCTGTGCGCCAGCCTTTGCCGGAATGACGCAAAGATGAAATCTTCAATTTTTTTAAATCCCAAACAACCGACGGCACTGTTTGGGATTTGATTTTTGATATTTGGAATTTATTTGAAATTTGGTGCTTGGAATTTGCGATTTGCCGGGGACGCCTGGTTGCAACCGCAGCCTTTCCCTGAAGGTGCCTTCGACCCCGCCTCTCCGCCGTCCCGACACACCCGGCAGCGGTTTTCGTCACACCACTGGCAGCGATGGCAGGTGGGGCAGGGGTGCTTTTTGGGCAGTTGTCCGGCATCTTCCGGTGAGTAAATTTTGCCGGTCACGCCAGGGATTCGAATCCAGGCCATGGGCGCCTCGCATTTGAGATGCATCGTTACATTCCAATGATGGGAACCAGCCGCCGTTTGTCAACCGTTTCCAGCCTGCCCTAATTATGATATCAAAGGTTTGAGCCAAGCAAAGGAGGTTGCATTCAGGTGGATCAATTATACGATGCGGGCACCATCGAGGCGGTCGCACGCCTGAAAGATGCGGCGGTGCGCCTGTCCGATTTGCTGGTGCTGGACTGCCGACCGGCTGTAGATGCCTGGCAGCAGGCGGTCGAGGCCCGTCTATTGCCCCGGCTCAAGCCAGATTTCCCGCTGGTGGCAGCTATTTGCGGGGGCGGCTCCTCGGGGAAATCCACCCTGTTCAACGCCCTTGTCGGCCGGCCGCTCTCGCCCACCGGGGGCCGGGCGGGGATCAACCGCCGTCCCCTCATTGCGATCAGCACCCAATACAAAGAACAGCCTGGGGTTGCCGAAGCCCTGGTCGACCCCTTTGGCTGCGCGCCGAAGCTGCTGGAGGCCGCGGAAGAGCTGGCCTCGCCCGGCGATCCGCTGCTGTGTTACGAAAAGAGTCTTCCTCCGGGACTGGCCCTGTTGGATACGCCCGATTTCGACACCGGCGCCGGCGGCAGTTACCAGAACCGGGAGATGGCCGAGCGATCCCTGAGCGCGGCCGACGTGCTGATCTACATCTTCACCAACGCCAACTACAACAACCGGGATAACACCGATTTCATTGCCCGCATGCTGACGACTGTGGGCACCCGCAACAGTTTTTTGGTCTACCGGGTCTACCCATCCTTCAGCGACGAAGAGGTCCTCGACCATGCCGGCACCGTGGCGCGCAACCTCTATGGCGAAGGTGCCGAACGGCATGTGTTGGGGGTTTATCGTGCCGGTGAGGACAATCGGGTGGCCGCCGGCGAGCGATCGGTGGGCGTCGTGCCGACGGGCGACAGCCGGGTCGGACTCATGGAAGCGCTGTCCCAGATGGATCCCCGGCAGGTTAAAGGGGAACTGCATCGGTCGATTTTCACGGATGTGGTCCACCAGGGGCGGGGCTTTGCCGAAGAGGTCCGGCAGGCAAACGAACACCTGGCCGCATACCTGGAAGGGTTGCGCGCGATTCAGCGCAGTTTTGTTCAGGAGGCGCTGAGCCATCTTCCCATGGACGCGGTCGTTCGCCGTTTTTCCCAGATCTGGCGGGACACCGATCCCGCCCACGTCAAATTCATGCGCAAAACCGGGCAGGTGGTGGAAGGCCCCCTGCAACTGGCCCTGCGGGCGGCCAAATGGATTCGCGGCCGCAAGTCCGGAAAGAAGGCGACCCTTCCCGAGGGTGTCGCAGCTGCGGCCATGGAGGCCGATCTGGTCCAGGCGGCCAACGGGCTGCGCAAGGCGTCGGTGGATCCGGAATTGACGATCCGGCTTTCCCGGTCCGATCCGGCGGTCGATCAAATGCGCGAACGAATCCGGCGGCTGCCGAAACACGCTGAGGCGGCCGAAACATCGACCCAGGGCGACACGGCAACCTTCCGGATTCCATTGCCACCCGCCCTTGCCGCAACCCAAGAAGCCCTGCGCAGCGCGAACTGGTCGGTGTCCCTCGAGGACATGCTGGCCCGGCAGGATGCCCCGGGCGGCCTCACTGGAGAGCTGGAAGAGGAGCTGCAGCGGCTGGTCCGCGAGCAGCGCGCCCGCATGACCACCTTCGACCAGATCCGCCAAACCTTCGCGGCCATGCTCAACATCATCCCGGCCACCGCCGCAGTGACTTACGTCCTGCACACGGGGGACCCGGTGGGCGCCGTCGGCATCAAGGTCAAACTGGCCGGCCTGTTCGGTCTCAACGACCTGTATGCCCTGGTCGCCATTCCGGCTACGGCGGGGATGAAAAAGGCGGATTTAAAGCAATTGGAAGCCCTGCTGGCCCCGGTGGCTCGGGCCTGGCTGACCCACAAATTGATGGCCATCGAGGCCCTGTTCGAAGAGAAGATCACCGGCGCGCTATTGCAAAAGGGACAGGTTGTGTCAGCGGCGGCCGCAGATGACATCCAACAAATGGATCAAAGCCTGGCCCATTGCGGCCGGGCACTGGAGAAGATGGCATGATGGACAACCAGAAGGCTGCCCTGCGGGCCATGGGAGAATTGGAAACCGCTCGGGCCGACATCCAGGATCTGGTCGAGACCATGGAGCGGCTTTCCTTGTGGCGGCCGGCCGCCGGACTGAAAAAATCCTGTCAGGCGGCCCTGGGCATCCTGGACCGCCTGGCCGAGCGGCTGGACCGCAAGTTGGTGATCACCCTGGTCGGCCCCTGCGGGTCGGGAAAATCCACCCTGCTCAATGCCCTGGCCGGTGTGGACGACCTCTCGTCGTCCGGGCATCGACGGCCCACCACCCAGAATGTGGTGGCTTTTTGCCGGCAGCCGGAAGACGCCCGACAGTTGGCCGAGCAACTGGACGCCGAGGACCTGCGAATCCGCACCCGCGAAGGGGCGAACGGGTTGGAAAACGTGATTCTCATCGACACCCCGGATACGGACAGCACCCACCAGGAGCGCCACATCCCCCTGGTCCGCCAGGCCATCGGCCTGTCCGACGTGCTGATCTGCGTGTTCGACGGTGAGAATCCCAAGCGCCGGGATCACACGGATTTTTTGGCCCCCTATGTGCGGCTTTTCAGCGGTTCCAGCCTGGTGGTGGCGGTCAACAAGTGCGACCGGTTGGACGAAAAAGAGCTGACCGACACCATCATGCCCGAGTTTGCCGATTATATCCGCAAAGCCTGGTCGGTGGAGCCGGCAGCCATTTTCTGCCTTTCCGCCCGGAGCCATCTGCAGCATCCCGGATGGGACCCGGATGCCGGGCCCAAACATGGCCGGGACCAGTTCGGCCAGTTGCAGCGCCTGATCCGGGAGACCTTCAACGCCTCCCGTTTTTCCGTGGACCGCCGGCTGGAAAACGCCCGCAGCATTCGGGACGATCTTCACAACAGCGTGCGCGAAGAAGCGGGAAAGGAGAGCAAGGCTTTAAAAGCGGCCATGGGCCGGATTTCCGCCTGCGAAACCGAAGCCATGGGGCGGGCCATGGAGGCTTTCCGCAGCGGCGGCGGCCAGCTCTCTTTGGGAATCAACGTACGGCTCTATCAGCAGTTGGCCCAGCGATGGCTGGGGCCGGTGGGCTGGCTGGTGGCGGTCTGGACCCGGATCCTGGTTTTCGGAACGGGCCTTGCCGCCCTACTGCGTTTCGGCAATCCCGTCCGCCAGCTTTTCGGGGCCGTTTCCGTGGTCCGGCGCCATGCGGAATCCAAAAAGGCCCTGAATGCAGCCGATCAGGGCGCCGGCGCTTCCCTGGCCCTGCTGCGCTATGACGACACCATTGCCCGCGCCTGGCCCGAAATTGCGGAAAAACTGATCGACGCCCGTTTTGCGCCGGCCGTGCGGGAGGCGCAGCGCGCGCCGGGCCATGGCGATCAGGTGGGGCAGCGCCTCGAACAGATCTGGAACGATGTGCTGGAAAGGGAGCTTTCTAATGCAGGCCGACGTCTGAGCGGCGGACTGCTGCAACTGCTGTTCAACCTACCGGTTCTGGGTGTGCTGGGGTATGTGGGCTGGCTGACGGCGTTGAACTTCTTTACGGGAAATATTCTTTCCAGCAATTTTTTCCTGCACGCGTTCTGGACCATTGTTCTGGTCCTGTTCCTCAGCTTCTTCCTGCTGCAGGGCGTCATCCGCCTGGCGGCGGGCAAGGAGAAACTTGTCGCGCGGGTGTTCGATGGGGTTCAGCGGGATCTGGATGGAGAGAATCGCATCGAGGAAAGTCCGGTTTGGCGGCAGGTGAGAATGATTCAGGAATTAGGGAATTGAGGGATTGCAGGAGCGGCTTGCAGCCGCGATCAATTCCATAATTCCTCAATCCCTCAATTCAGTATGCTTTTTCATCTCCTCCATGAGCTGTCGGGTGCGCGGTCCCGGCCGGCCGTTGGCAATGGTCCGATCATCCACTTTGACCACCGGAACGATGCCCTTGCTGGTGCCGGTGATGAAAACCTCGTCGGCTGCCAGCAGTTCGGTGCGGGAAAGATCCCGGATGTCGATGGGAAACAGCTCACCGGCCAGTTCCAGTACCACCTTGCGCGTTACGCCGGACAGGATGCCCCGACCGGGCGTGACCAGCTTGTCTCCCGCGAAGGCGAAAATATTGGCCGTGGTGCACTCTAAAGCCAGGCCGTTGCGATCGATGTACAGTGCCTCGATGGCATCTTCGGCGGCCGCTTTTTTCAGGGCCAGGCTGGCCGAGATATAGTCGATGCTCTTGGCGCCGGGGATGGGCCGCTCCACTTCCCAGGAGATGATCTTGACGCCGTCGGTGTACCACTTTTCGGGAAGCTTGGGGATCGGCGAAACCAGCACCAGCAGCCGCGGCGTTCCCGACGGGGTCATGAAGTCGCGGCTCGGCCCGCCGGTGACCACGATGCGGATATTGGCTTCGGGGATATCGTTTCTGGCCAGGGTCTGTTTGACGATCCCGGCGATTTCGTCGTGGGTCCAGGGCAGCGCCAGGTCGATCTTGCGGGCCGAATTTTCCAGCCGGTCGATATGGGCATCCAGAAAATAGGGCTTGCCGTCGTAGGTCCGCAGCAGATCGAACACGCCGATGCCGCGTAAGAGGGCCAGGTCATCCACGGGGATGACCGCCTCTTCCGCTGGCACGAATTTGCCATCGATATAATAGATCGCCACACCATCCTCCCCGAAATACGATTTATGAACCTTTTCCAATCGTAGTTATCATAGTGCCATCCAGAAATAGGAGAATTTGGCCGAGATCGAGGCGCACGAAAAATTTTACCGCAGTCATATGGTTGATATTTCGAGGATAAAATTTTTCGCGCAACAAAGATATCGGGCGAATTGGCCATTTCTAGGTGAGCGCTATCCTAACACCATCGACGGTTGCGTCTCAACCCATAACCGTATTCCGTGTTTCGGATTGGGTGGTCTCCGATGGCGATGCCCTGACGTAGGGGCGAAAAATCTTTCGCCCCTACACCCCCTATAAATTTTGATGGGAAGGGCAACGCTGATTGACTGAGGCGGGGATAAACATCGCCACTAAGCTCTGAGGCGTGGCCTATAATTCGCTTTATCAAAAATGCTTCTCCGTGCATCGCGGCGCAAGGGGTTTTGACAGATCTTCGAAATCGGGTTATGTCAGCCGGATTCGATTTTCAGATCGCAACCGGCGCTGCCCCGAAGATAGGAGAACCATATGGAACCGATTGAAATTGTCGAAGCCGATCTTAATCGCGACGATCACCAGCGCAGCGTCCTGGAACTGATCGATGCCTATGCCCGTGATCCCATGGGCAATGGCGCGCCGTTGCCGAGCCGTGTCAAAAACGAGTTGATTCCCGGGCTGCGCAACCATCCCACTACACTGATCTTTCTGGCCTGTTGCGACGGCTGGGCCGTGGGAATAGCCGTCTGTTTCATCGGCTTTTCCACCTTTGCCGCCCGGCCGCTGATCAACATCCACGACCTGGCCGTGCTGCCTGAAGGTCGGGGAAACGGTGTCGGTCGCAAGCTGCTGGCCGCGGTGGAAAGCAAGGCAAAGGAGATGAACTGCTGCAAGGTCACTTTGGAGGTGCTGGAACACAACCGCCGGGCGTTGAAAGTCTATGCTGCGGCTGGCTTTGTCCGGGCCACCTATACCGAGGAGGCCGGCGGGGCGTTGTTTTTTGCCAAGAAGCTGTGAGACAGTGATCGGTGAATAGTGAACTGAAAACCCTAAACTCCAGACCCGAAACCCCGTACATGGAAAACGACTTCCTGCCGGTATCCCAATCGGACCTGCGACAACGCGGCTGGGACCGGCTCGATATCATCCTGATCACCGGGGACGCCTACGTGGACCACCCGGCCTACGGGGTGGCCCTGATCGGCAGGGCCCTGGAGGCCCATGGCTTCCGGGTGGGGGTGATCGCACAGCCGGACTGGCGCACCGATGCCGACTTCAAACGCCTGGGAAAACCGAGGCTTTTTTTCGGCATCACCTCGGGCAACGTGGATTCCATGGTGGCCAACTACACGGCCAACAAGCGCCCCCGCAAAAAGGACGACTACACGCCGGGCGGCAAGGCCGGCATGCGGCCGGACCGGGCCCTGATTGTCTACGCCAACCGGGTGCGCCAGGCCTTCAAGGACGCCTTGGTGGTCATCGGCGGCATCGAGGCCAGCATGCGCCGCCTGGCCCACTACGATTACTGGGACAACCGGGTGCGGCGGTCGATTCTTTTCGATGCCCGGGCCGACATGCTGGTTTACGGCATGGGGGAGAGCCAGACCGTGGAGATCGCCAGGAGGCTGGATGCCGGGCAGGGGATCGAAACCCTGGACGGGATTCCTGGCACGGCGGTCATCCGCAAGGATCCGTCCTTTTTAAAAGAGACGGTCGTCCTGCCCGCCTTCGAGGCGGTTGCCGATGATCCCGTCGCGTTCAACAAAGCTTTTGCATTGTTTTACAGGCAGCAGAATCCCCATACCGCCCGGCCCGTGGTCCAGGCCCACGGCGACCGGTTCGCGGTGGTCTATCCGCCGCCCATGCCGCTGGCCGCAGCGGATCTGGATGCCATCTACGAGCGCGGCTATTGCCGGAATTGGCATCCGGACTACGATGCTGCCGGCGGGGTGCCGGGGCTGGAGACAGTGCGCCACAGCCTGGTCACCCACCGCGGCTGCTGCGGGGAGTGCAATTTCTGCTCGCTCTATTTCCACCAGGGGCGCGTGGTCCAGAGTCGCAGCGCCGATTCGGTGCTGCGCGAAGCCCGGGAACTGGCCGGCGACCCTTCTTTTCGTGGAACGATCACCGACATGGGCGGGCCCACGGCCAATCTGTACGGCGCCGACTGCCCGCGCTGGACCAAGAAGGGGTTTTGCGGAGATAAACGCTGCCTGACCCCGCAGACCTGTTCCGCGCTCGATCCCGGCTACGAGCGCAGCCTGCCGCTGTACCGGCGCGTCCGCCAGATTCCGGGGGTCAAACATGCCTTCATCGGCAGCGGGTTTCGTCATGACCTGTTCGGCGGTAAGGGCAGCGACACCATTCTGGAAGAGCTGTGCCGCCACCACGTCAGCGGCCGCATGAAGGTGGCGCCGGAGCACGTTTGCAACCCGGTGCTCGAAGCCATGGGCAAGCCGGACATCGCCGTGTACGATGCCTTTGTTCAGCAGTTCAATCGGGTTGGAAAGCGGCTTCCCGCACGGCGCTACCTGGTCAACTACTTCATCAGCGCCCATCCCGGCTCCACGCTGAAAGACGCCCTGGAGATGGCCCTCTATCTGATCCGGCGCAACATGCACCCCGAGCAGATCCAGGATTTTATCCCCTTGCCCCTGACCCTATCCGGCGCCATGTACCACACCGGCAGGCATCCTTTCACCGGCAAGTCCGTTTATGTGGCCAAAACCTTCCGGGAGCGCAAGATGCAGCGGGCCCTGATCCAGTACCGCAACCCGGCCAATCGACCCTTGATCCGCGACGCCCTGGATATTTTAAAAGCTCGGGACCTGGCGCCTCTTTTCTTCAAGGCGGCAGGCGGTCACCAGGGGAAACAGAAAACCGGTGCCGTTCCGTCAGCAGCTTCCAAACCGGCCCGTCGCCGGCCGCGAAAAACCGGTAAATCCACCGGGCGGAAACAACGTCGTCGATAAATCGGACCATGCCGGATGGTTCGGCGGCCAAACCCTGTGCTGGTGAGGGAAAAAAAGTAACCCTATGAAAAAAATGTTTTAAAAATTGTGGTTTGTTTTTCCGATTATATGTTCGCCGTCAGTCAAGCTTATTGGTAACATTATGAATCTGTTGGAATAGTTTAGCTCACAGAAAGCCGGTACATATGTTGCAGACAAATATTTGTCCAGGTCAGTATGTTGGACATGCAATGAGACAGAGGTTGAAACGGAAGCGCTATTTCGATTCCCCCGCCAGCAGAAGAAGACAGGAAAACAAATGCACCTAGCCAATGCAACGTCGCCTGAGAAGACGATGCTAAATGACAATGGTGGTCGGCGCCTGGGTGGCGACCGGCGCATCTATACGTATAACGGTCACATCCCGGAACGCCGATCCGGTAAAGATCGCCGATGCGGCCTGGACCGTAGAAAAAAGCTCCGCGTTTCCTGATCCATCCCAACTACAATCAGGCGGATTCCCGGAAAAAGATTTCATTTCCTTTAGTTCTGCAGGGTCGCTTGATCGCCCACCCGTCTCATGCTATCTCTCTTCGTTATGGATAAGACACGTCGGATAACGACAACTTCGAACCATTGCAAATGAACAAACTTCAAGATGCAGACATCCGAAAGGAAGTTGCGGCCCTGAATATCGGGCGCCAGATCAGACAGTTGCGCTTTCAGCGGGGAATGACCCTCAAGGAAGTCTCCGAGATCACCGGGCTGTCCAAGCCGTCCTTGTCCCAGATCGAGAACAACGACGGTGCGCCGCCGATCGCCACCCTGATAAAAATCGCAACCGCTCTGGGCGTCAAAATCGGCCATTTTTTCAAGGAGCCGGAGGCCAGCCGCCGTCTGGTCGTGGTGCGCCGGGACGAGCGGCACAGGCTCAACCGGTTGTCCCACGAGGACCAGTACGCGGCCATCGGCTACTGGTACGAATCTCTGGCCTACCCCATGGTCGACAAGAACATGGAGCCCTTCATTGCCGAGATCGCACCGCGGGAAGAAGGGGACATTCTTTTCAACCAGCACCGCGGCGAAGAGTTTATTTTCGTTATGGACGGAACGCTCGAATTCCGCAGCACCGACCAGACCATCCTTTTGCATCGGGGGGACAGCCTTTATTTCGATGCCGAAGTTTCCCATGGACTGCGGGGGATTGGCGGGATTGCGAGGGTGTTGGTCGTAGTGTACGTTCCCCAATAAGCGGCGGCTGCGTAAAACTCCCGATATCTCTTTAAGATCGGTGCCGGTAAATAGCTTTTTGAACGTCGAACAGCGAACATCGAACGTCCAACGCCAAATGAGGAGATCGCTTCGCTCCATCGCTTAACAAAGAGGAAGCACTATCCTTTCTTCCCTTTTATGAAGAAGGGTTTCAGAACCTTAAAAACGACAGCATGCCTTGTTCGAAGTTCGAAGTTGGACGTTCGATGTTCGACGTTCATTGGCCTGAATTTTAGCCCCCTTTGATAGCCGCTACGACAGACGCATGGCGGGTGTATCGTTATCCACGTGCGGTTCCTCCCTGCCCGCGAAAACCCTTGACATCTACAATCGTCCCCACTATGGGTTTACTTAGATCAAACCTTTTTCAATTTTGCCAAACAACCGAGCCGACCTTTATCGGCAGGGGGAGCGCATGCAGGAGATCCGTTTTCACGGGCGAGGAGGGCAGGGTACGGTACTGGCATCGATTTCACTGGCCAAAGCCTATTTTGACGCCGGTTACGAAGTTCAGACCTTCCCCCTTTTCGGCGTCGAACGCCGAGGCGCCCCGGTGGAAGCCTACCTGAGGATCGACGACCGCAAGATCCTGCTGCGATGCAACGTCTACGAACCGGACCACATCGTGGTGATGGACAACAAGCTGCTGGCGAGCATCGACGTGACCCGCGGACTCAAGCCGGGGGGCTGGATCCTGATCAACACGCCGCAGCAACCCGACGATATGACGCCTTTTGACGGGTTCAACGTGGCCTGGGTGGACGCCACGGGCATCGCCCTTCAGCACCGGCTGGGTACCCGTACCAGCCCGATTATCAACACGGCCATGCTGGGCGCCTTTGCCCGCACCCACGGCGAGCCGGCCATGGAACATATCGAGCAGGCCATCTTAAAAGAAGTCCCCATCAAACAGCAGGAAAATGTAATGGCTGCCAGGGACGCCTTCGACCAGTTGCAGCGGGTCGATCAGGGATAAACCGAATCCGGCGACCTTGTTGCCGATTTTCGGTGAAACCTGCCTGTGGTAGCGGAAAGCAGTCTGATGAACAAACCGATTTCCCTTTTCATTTCCCGGTCGAGCACGACCTCCCGGATCAACAAGACCGGGTCCTGGCGTTTTGCCCGGCCACGATATCAGGACCAAACCGCACCGTGCAGCGCAGCCTGCCCGGCCGGCGTGGACATCCCCAAAATCGAGCGGGGCGTTGCCGAAGGACGAATCGATCAGGCATGGCAAACCTACGTGGAAGAAAACCCGTTCCCGTCGGTGTGCGGCCGGGTCTGCTTTCACACCTGCGAGTCGGCCTGCAACCGTGGCCGCCTGGACCAGCCGGTGAACATCAACCGCCTGGACCGGTTCATCGGCGATGCGGCCCTGGAACGAGGCTGCCTGGAGGATCGAACGGTTTTGCCGTCCAACGGTCGCCGGGTGGCCATCTGCGGAAGCGGCCCGGCCGGGCTGTCCGCGGCCTACTTTTTGACCCGCCTGGGTTTTGCCTGCGAGATCTTCGAATCCAAGAGCCAACCCGGTGGCGTCCTTTACTGGGGAATTCCGGCCTACCGGCTGCCAAAAAACGTCCTGCAGCGCGAGATCGACAGGATCGTTGACCTGGGGGTCAAGATTCACTGCAGCCAGCCGGTGGATGCCGACGTTCTGGCCCGACTGCAATCGGAAAACGACGCGGTATTCATGGGATTCGGCCTGGGCCGGTCCCTGGACCTGGATATCCCCGGCAGCGGCCGGATGGCCGACGGCCTATCCCTGCTGGAAGCCCTTCAAAACGGCGAGCGTCCCGATATCGGCGGCGAGGTGGCCGTAGTCGGCGGCGGCAATACGGCCGTAGACGTCGCCCGCTCGCTGGTTCGCCTGGGCGCCCGTCCGACGATCCTCTACCGCCGTCAGCGCCAGGACATGCCGGCCTTCGAACACGAAATCGCCGCAGCCGCAGCCGAGGGCGTCCGCATCGTGGAACTGGTTTCGCCCCTGGCCATCGAAGACAACCTGGACGGCGTCACTGTTCAATTGGGGCGGATGAAAACCGCCGATACCGGTGAAGACGGCCGCACCCGCGTGGTGCCGGACGGCGACAAGAATACATCCATGACATTTACGGCCATTTATGCGGGAATCGGCGCCGATGTGGCCGAGACCTGGCACCGGCCCGGGTCCGACGGCGCATCCGATCGGCTCATCCTGAGCCATTGCACCCTGGACGTCGGGTCCACGCCGCTGGTCTACGGCGGCGATCCGGTTATGCCGACAAAGAGCGTCACCGATGCCATCGCATCGGGAAAACAGGCCGCCATCGCCCTGCAGGCCTGGTTCGAAGGCGGTCGGGACGCCGTTCCGGCAGCCATGGATCGCAGCAGGGTGGGGGACGGTCCGGCCCTGTCCATGGAGATGTTTCTGGGCGGCGAAAGGCGGCTTCGTGATCGCCATGTGGTGGCGGCCGAGGAGATCAACACCGACTACTTCCAAACCTCCTCACGGGGGACGCCTATTCAACTCTCCGTTGACGACGCCCGGGAGACCTTTGCCGAAATCGAATCCACGCTATCGTCAGATCAGGCCGCCGAAGAAGCTGATCGATGCTACCAGTGCGGCCTGTGCAACGACTGCGACAACTGCCGGATTTTCTGTTCCGAAGTGTCCATCGAAGTCAAGGACGGCAAGCGCCGCATCGATCTGGATTACTGCAAGGGGTGCGGCGTTTGTGTGGCGGAATGCCCGCGCTGCGCCATGGTTATAGAGGAGGAACGGGCATGAGACAGGTTCTGGAAGGCAGCCATGCTATATCCGAAGCGGTGCGGCTGGCCCGGGTGCAGGTGACGGCGGGCTACCCCATCACCCCGCAGACCCACATCATCGAGGCCATTTCCGAGCATTTCGCCGATGGCACCATGACCGGCCGCTTTATTCCCGTGGAAAGCGAGCACTCCTCCATGGCGGCGGTGGTCGGCGCCGCCACCACCGGTGTGCGTACCTTTACGGCCACGTCCTCCCATGGACTGGCCCTGATGCACGAAATGCTGCACTGGGCCTCGGCGGCCCGCCTGCCCATCGTCATGGGCGAAGTCAACCGCGCTTTGGGGCCGGGATGGAACATCTGGATGGACCAGACCGACAGCCTGGCCCAGCGGGACACAGGCTGGATTCAGCTTTACTGCGAAGACGGCCAGGAAGCCCTGGACACCACCCTGATGGCCTACCGGCTGGCCGAGCAGGTCAACCTGCCGGTGATGGTGGTCATCGACGCCTTTTTCGTCTCCCATACCTTCGAGCCCATCGAGGTGCCCGACCAGGATGATGTGGACCGCTTTTTGCCCCCCATCAAACCCCGGTTCGCCCTTGATCCCAAGGAACCGGCAGCCCTTTATCAGATGGCCCCGCCGGCCTGCTACATGGAAATGCGTCGCAGCATCGATCTGGCCATGGACCAGGCCGCGGACGTTTTTGGCGAGGTGGAAGAGGAGTTCGAGGCGGTCTTCGGTCGGCGCTACGGCAGCATCGAAACGGTCGGCTGCGATGATGCCGAGATCATTCTGGTCACCACCGGTTCGGCCACCAGCACCAGCCGGATGGTGGTCGAAAAACTACGCGGCCAGGGAGAGAAGGTGGGATTGTTGAAACTCAAGCGCTTCCGCCCCTTCCCGGTGGAGGCCATTCGCAGGGCCCTGGCCGGTGCTCGCAAGGTGGCCGTGCTGGACCGCAACTTCTGCTTCGGGGTGGGCGGGATATTTGCCCAGGAGATCCGGGCGGCCCTGTGCGGCCTGGAACCCGCGCCGGTAATGTTCAACTTCATCGCCGGGCTGGGCGGGCGGGACATCCCGCCGAACCTGATCGAAGAGTTGTACTCGACCACCAAAACCCATGCCGCCCCGGCCGAGAAGAGCATCTGGATGGGCCTTAACGAGGAGCTTTTGGAATCATGCGGAATCTGAATATTCCCGACGAAGTATACATGCATCCGGGCAACATGAGCTGCCCGGGCTGCGGTGGCGGAATCGCCATGAACCTGGTGCTCAAGGCCCTGGGAGAGAAGACGGTCCTGGTGATTCCGGCCTGCTGCTGGGCCATCATCGCCGGTCCGCATCCCCAGAATTCCCTGAAAGTGCCGGTGCTGCACACAGCCTTCGAAACGGCCGCGGTAACCGCCGCCGGCGTGCGCGCCGGCCTGGACGTGAAGGGTGACAGCGAGACCACCGTGGTGGCCTGGGCCGGCGACGGCGGTACCTTCGACATCGGCCTGCAGTCTCTTTCCGGCACCGCCGAGCGTGGGGACGACATCATTTTCATCTGCTACGACAACGAAGCTTACATGAACACCGGGGTCCAGCGCAGCTCGTCCACGCCCTTCGGCACCCGCACCACCACCACCCCGGGGGCCGGCTGGAAAAAGACCCGCAAGAAGGACATCATGGAAATCATGGCGGCTCACCGCATCCCATACGCGGCCACCGCCAATATCGCCTACCCCCGGGACCTGCTGCGCAAAGTCGAAAAAGCCAAAGCTGCCAAAGGGGGAACTCGCTTTCTTCACATTTACGCCACCTGCCCCACCGGTTGGGGCATCGCTTCCGACCAGAGCGTGAAGGTCGCCCGCCTGGCCACCCGCACCAATGTCTTTCCGCTGTACGAAGTGGAAGGGGGCATATCAACCACCCTGAACGAGACCGGCGACCTGCCGGTGGAGGAATACCTGAAGGTCCAGCGCCGCTTCAAGCATCTTAGCGCGGAGGATTTTCGGGAGATCCAGCGGGATGTGGATGCGGATTTTGAGCTGATCCGGAAACGGGCGGAGGTTGGATGACAGAAGTCGGAGGGCTGACATCAGAAGACGGATTGAAGAATTCGTGGATTGAGGAATTTAGGGATTAAGGAATTGAAGGAGCGGCGTGCCGCCGCAATCGTTTGATCAAGAAACAAAACGGCCGGGTGATGGTCTCCCGGCCGTTTTTTATTGTGGATTTATGCAATTTCGCAGTTTTTCACGATTTATAGATTCCGTCCGCTGACTTCCAACCTCCGACTTCATGCCACCGACAGCGTTTGCTCGATGGCGATCGGTTCCGTAGAAGCGGTCAGGCGTCGGCGGCGGCCAGGGCTTTCTTTTCTTCCATGAGAATGGCCGTGCCGACGGGTTCGGTAAATTTAAACACCACTTCGCCCTCCTCTCGCCGGGCAACCGTGGCCTTGAAGCGGATGTGATCGCCGCTGAGCAGCCGAATGTCTCCATTGAATTTTTTCTTGAAAGGCATTTCCGCGCCGGCACGGATGCGCACGCCGCCTTCGGATAGATCGCGCACAGTATAGGCCGTGTCCCCGACGGTCAGGACGGGACAGCGGTCTTCTTCATAAAGGACCCGCACGGCTTCCCGTTTGACCAGACCGTTGCTGCCGTCGACATCCTCGGCACGCGACGCCAGTATCGGCCGTTTGGAGAAGAAAAGGGCCAGAAAATTGATGAAGGGGATGGGCATGAGCAGAAAGAGCAGGAAGATGACCAAAGGACCCAGATCCAGGCCCCGGATAAAAAAGACAGCTAGGATGATGAGCAGTTGGATCACATTGGCGACAAGGGCGGCGATGTTCATAACCGGTCATCCTCCGTTTTCGAAAAATCGTCTTTGTGTAAAACACTCGTAATGGTTAGGATTCTGTCAGGCTACCATAGAAACGGCTGCCATCGCAATCAGGCTTCCACAAACAGCCCCTTTGACCTGCCTTTTCCCTGTATTGACAAAGAAGGCGGCTGTTTTTATGATCCGTTCCGGATTTGCCGAGTTGTTTTAATTACCGCAATATGGGAGCGACCCAACATGGATGCGCCTAAAAAATCGACCGATAAGGAAACGACCGATTTCTGGCAGGACCATTCGTTGACCTTTCTGGAAATGGCCTTTCGCAACGACCGCCGCGAAAGGCTGGAAAAGGCGGACGGATATGCGAAAAAGACAGGCGACTGCGGGGATACGGTGGAACTTTTCCTGATGGTGGAAAACGATACCATCGGTCGCCTGGCTTATGAAATGGACGGTTGCCTCCACACCAATGCCTGCTGCAACGCCGTGGCTTCCCTCGTGGAAGGCAAACCGGTTGAATCGGCCTGGGAGATTACGCCGGAGACCATCAAAGACCTGCTCGAAACCCTGCCCGAAGATCATTTTCACTGCGCAGAGCTGGTAGTGGGCACCTTGTACCTGGCCTTGAGCGACGCCCGGGAAAACCAGCGTTCGCCGTGGAAGAAAATCTACCGTTGATCCAGATCGATGCCGGTTTGCGGCGCCTTATTTGCCCTTGACAGAAAAGGGGTTTTTGACTATAGGTTCGACTTTGAATTCGGCCTGTTTTTGGGCCGTTGAACTGTGTTTCCACCAAAGCAATCCGAACCGAAAAATTGTGGGTAATATAGCGGCCCCCGGGTGCGTTTCCGGGGACCTTTGGGGTGGTACTTTAGATGAGTTCAGCACAAGCACTGGCGGGCAAGAAGAAGGAAATCCTCAAACACTGGTTTCAGACAACCGTCGATTCCTATCCTGCCGATACGGCAAGGTTTTTAAAGAATCAGCAGGATCCCTTCGCCAATCCGGTGGGGCAGACCACCTACCGGAGCCTCGAGGCGCTGGTGGATGCCTTGATCGCCGGTTCCGGGCGCGAGGCAATGATGGAAGCATTGGACCCCGTCATCCGAATTCGGGCGGTCCAGGCCTTCACCCCTTCCAAAGCCACGGCATTCGTATTTTCCCTGAAACAGATTATTCGAGACTGTCTGTCCGGCGAGTCCGGCGACATGGTCCCGCTCGACCGTCAGATCGATGAAATGGCCATGGCGGCCTTCGATCTTTTCATGGGGTGCCGTGAAAAAATATACGAACTCAAAGCAACGGAATCCAGGAATCAGTTCTTCGGTTCGTTGAAGCGTGCAGGCTTGATTGCCGAAACCGAGGCAGACGGGCCCGGTTTCTGATTTTTCCCTTATAATCTTTTGATTCAGGCATCCGGCAGCAGCGTGAATTGGCCGTAAGCCTTGCTTTTTTGCGACGTCTTGCGATGCGATTCCGGGCATCGGAAAGCGTGCGGCAAAGCGGTTGGGGCGCATTCGCCACCTGTCTGACGCCAAGGAGTGAGGTGCTGTTCGATGAACAAAAATTATATGGTTAGCCTCATAGCGGTTATCGTGCTGTTCCTGATCGCCTATGTGGGCACGCAGCAGGGGGCCGGATTGCAGATCATTTTCGGCATCGTTGTGCCCTATCTGGCGGTGGCCCTCTTCATTGTCGGCTTTGCGCGCCGCGTGATCGGCTGGTCCCGATCGGCGGTGCCGTTCAGGATCACCACCACCTGCGGTCAACAACCCTCTCTGCCCTGGTTCAAGCAGGCCAAGATCGACAACCCCTCGACCACCTTCGGCGTCATCGTGCGGATGTTCCTGGAGATCGTCTGCTTCCGGTCCCTGTTTCGCAACACGCGCATGAAACTGATGGGCGGCACCAAGATGACGCACCAGCTGGAGCTTTTTCTCTGGATCGGGGCCTTGGCGTTTCACTACGCCTTCTTTGCCGTGGTCGTTCGGCACCTGCGCTTTTTCACCGAACCGGTTCCCTTTTTCGTCACCCTGACCGAACAGGTGGACGCGTTCATGCGCATCGAAGTGCTCTACGACGTTGTCCAGGCGGGGCTTCCCGGTGTTTTTCTGTCCGGACTGGTCCTGCTGGCCGCCACGTTCTACCTTTTCCTGCGCCGGATATTCATTCCCCAGGTGCGCTACATCTCCCTGGCCAATGACTTTTTCCCCCTGTTTCTGATCATGGGCATTGCTCTTTCCGGAATTTTCATGCGCTATTTCACCAAAGTGGATATCGTTGCCATCAAAGAACTGACCATGGGGCTGGCAACCTTTAGGCCCACCATCCCCGATGGGGTCAGCGGCCTGTTCTTTGCCCACATGTTTCTGGTCAGCATACTTCTGGCCTATTTCCCGTTCAGCAAGCTGATGCACCTTGGCGGCGTCTTTTTGAGCCCGACCCGAAACATGACGGCCAACTCCCGACAGGTCCGGCACGTGAACCCGTGGAACTATCCGGTCAAGGTTCACACCTACGAAGAGTACGAAGACGATTTCAGAGAGAAAATGGTCGAAGCCGGCCTGCCGGTCGATAAAATGCCAGAAGAACAGGCGTAAGACAAAAGGAGCAGATAATGGCAGATGAGTTGATCAAACCCGATGAGCTATTGTCGAAGATAGATCATCGTCCGTCCGGCGCCGGTTGGATGGACACGCCCCTGGATATCCGCAAGGGAATGTACTGCTACGCTTCCAATCCGAAAAGCGTGGAAACCCTGAGCCTTCCCAATGCACGGGCCTGGAACCCTTTGGACGAAGACTGGAAACTGCCGGACAACTGGCAGCAGATCATCCACGAAGGCTTCAAAGAGCGGCTGGAGAAGTTCCGGTCCTTCAAGATCTTCATGGACATCTGTGTGCGCTGCGGCGCCTGTGCCGATAAGTGCCACTTTTTCATCGGCACCGGCGACCCCAAGAACATGCCGGTGCTGCGGGCCGAGCTGCTGCGCAGCGTTTACCGCAACGATTTCACCACCGCCGGCAAGATTCTGGGCAAACTGGCCGGCGCCCGCCCCATGAGCCTGGATGTGCTCAAAGAGTGGTGGTACTACATGTTTCAATGCACCGAATGCCGCCGCTGCTCGGTTTTCTGCCCCTACGGCATCGACACGGCTGAAATCACCATCATGGGCCGCGAATTGCTCAATCTGCTGGGCCTTAATATTGACTGGATTGCCACGCCGGTATCGAATTGTTTTATGACCGGCAACCACTTGGGCATCCAGCCGCACGCCTTCAAGGACATGCTGGATTTCTTCGTCGAAGACATCGAAGAGGTCACCGGTGTCCTGGTCGAACCCGCCTACATGGCCAAGGATGCCGACATCCTGTTCATCACGCCGTCGGGTGACGTGTTCGCCGATCCGGGTACTTACACCTGCATGGGCTACATGATCCTGTTCCACTACCTCAAAGTGAAATACGGGCTGAAGATTACATGGAGCACTTACGCTTCCGAGGGCGGCAACTTCGGCTTCTTTACCTCCCACGAAACCATGAAGCGGCTCAATGCCAAAATGTACGCCGAGGCCAAGCGCTTGGGCGTCAAGTGGATTCTGGGCGGGGAATGCGGCCACATGTGGCGGGTCATCCACCAGTACATGGATACCATGAACGGCCCGGCGGACTTTCTGGAAGAGCCGGTCAACCCCATCACGGGCACCAAATTCGAAAACGCCGCCTCGACCAAGATGGTCCACATCGCCGAGTTCACCGCCGATCTGATCAAGCACGGCAAGCTGGAACTGGATCCATCCCGCAACGACAACAAAATCATCACCTTTCACGATTCCTGCAACCCCGCCCGGGGCATGGGATTGCTGGACGAACCCCGGTACGTGATCCAGAACGTGGCCAACAATTTCTACGAAATGCCGCCCAATACCATCCGGGAACAGACCTTCTGCTGCGGCAGCGGCGCCGGACTCAACGCCGGCGAGAACATGGAACTGAGAATGGCCGGTGGCTTCCCACGGGCCAACGCGGTCAAGCACGTTCACGAGGCTTACGGGGTGAACATGTTGGCCTGTGTCTGCGCCATCGACCGCGCAGCCCTGCCCGCGTCCATGGAATACTGGGTGCCCGAAGTGGATGTCACCGGGCTGCATGAACTGGTGGCCAACGCCCTGATTCTGCCCGGTGAGAAGGAAAGAGAAACCGACCTGCGCGGCGAACCGTTGCCGGGAATGGAGGAGTAGCCCATGAAGGATAAAAACAAGATATTCGCGGGACTGGCCATTTTCATCGTGGTCGTCACTTTGCCCTTCTGGTTCAACCTGGGAAAAGCGGCGCCCGCTCCGGAACTGGAGTTGACGGCCAAGGCAAAAGCCGCCAAAACCTGTGTCATGCCCACCGAATTCATGACCGCCAACCACATGCAGCTTTTGGATGTCTGGCGGCATAACGTGGTGCGGGGCGGAGAGCGCGCATTCGTCAACGCCGACGGCAAACTCTATGACATGAGCCTCTCCAACACCTGTCTGGACTGCCACTCCAACAAGGAGAAGTTTTGTGACCGGTGCCATAACTACGCGTCCGTAAGGCCCTATTGCTGGGATTGCCACATCGATAATCCAAAAGGAGAATAAGGTATGAAAAACAGCAGAAGACGCTTCCTTCAGATTGCTGGCGTTTCCGCGCTGGGCCTTGGGGCAAAACCCGTTCTCGATGCCTTCGCTTCCGAAAGCGCCCATGGGCCCGGCTACCATATAGCCAAGGGTGAGGACGCCATGACCGCCAAGCAGTGGGCGATGGTCATCGACACCCGCAAGCTGCAGACCGTCGAAGATCTGGAGCCCATTATCGAAGCCTGCAACAAGATCCACAACGTCCCCACGGGGATCGAGAACAAGAACCACGAGATCAAGTGGATTTGGGAAGCCCATTACCACAACGCGTTTACCGACAAACTAAACAGTTTTCTCAACGAGGAAGTCGAGCAGCGTCCGTTTTTGCTCTTGTGCAATCACTGCGAAAATCCTCCCTGCGTAAGGGCCTGTCCCACCAAGGCCACGTTCAAGAACGAAAACGGCATCGTCATGATGGATTTTCACCGCTGCATCGGTTGCCGGTTCTGCATGGCCGCCTGCCCCTTCGGTGCCCGCAGCTTCAATTTCAGGGATCCGCGTCCCTTCATCGAAGAGGAAAACAAGGAATTCCCCACCCGTATGAAGGGCGTGGTGGAAAAATGCAATTTCTGCGCGGAGCGTCTGGCTGTCGGCAAGATGCCCGCCTGCGTGGAGGCCTCCAACGGCGCCATCGCTTTCGGCGATCTGTACGACGAGCATTCGGAGGTTCGGGAACTGTTGAAGGAAAACTACACCATCAGGCGGAAACAGACCCTGGGAACAGAGCCGTCCGTCTACTACATCGTGTGAGGTGAGCATGCTTGAATTAGCCGTAAAAGGAAATAAATGGTACTGGGGATGGTTGGTCGTCCTTTTGGGTATCATCGGGGCCGGCTTCGGGCTCTACCTGATGCAGCTCAAGTTCGGTCTCGGGATCACCGGCATGAGCCGCGACGTCTCCTGGGGATTCTACATCGCCAATTTTACCTACCTCGTCGGCGTGGCCGCCGGTGGCGTGATGGTGGTGCTGCCCTATTATCTGCATGACTACAAGGCCTACGGCAAGATCACCATTTTGGGCGAATTTCTTGCCATTGCCGCCATCGTCATGTGCCTGCTGTTCATCCTGGTCGACCTCGGGCAACCCATGCGGGCGTTCAACGTTCTGCTTTACCCGACGCCCAACAGTGTATTGTTCTATGATGCCATCGTGCTCAACGGCTATTTGTTCCTCAATCTGGTGATCGGATGGAACGTGCTGGAGGCCGAGCGCAACGGCGTTCACTACCAAGGCTGGCTCAAACCCCTGATCTACATTTCGATTCCCTGGGCCGTAAGTATTCATACGGTCACCGCCTATCTGTACTGCGGTCTTCCCGGACGTCACTTCTGGCTGACCGCCATCCTGGCACCGCGATTTCTCGCTTCGGCCTTTGCCGCCGGACCCGCGCTGCTGATTCTGCTGTGTCTGTTTATCCGGCGTTTCACCAATTTCGATCCGGGCAAGGAGCAGATCCAGGCGCTGGCGAAAACCGTGGCATATGCCATCTGTCTGAATGTTTTCTTTTTCCTGTGTGAGGTGTTTGTCGCCTTCTACAGCAACATTCCCGGCCATACCACGCATCTCAAGTACCTGTTCGCCGGCCTGCACGGCCATGGCGCCCTTGTGCCCTGGATGTGGGCCTCCATGATCCTCATGGTGGTGGGCATTGTGATGACCGTAACACCGTCCACCCGCAAGAACGAGACTTCTCTGGCCATCGCCTGTGCCGTGATCATCATGGGTACCTGGATCGACAAAGGCCTGGGCATGATCTCCGGCGGCTTTGTCCCCAATCCCATGCATGAGGTCAACGAATACGCCCCGACCATGCCCGAAATCGGCATCACTCTCGGGGTTTATGCCATCGGCGCCCTGGTGCTCACCGTGCTTTACAAGATGGCCGTCGGTGTCAAGGAGGAAGTCCATAGCTGATCCCGGCGAATCGATGATCGACAACCAAAATGGCGGGGGGGAAGCCCCCGCCATTTTTTATTGATTGACCCTTTTTTTTTGCATCTCAAACGCAAAAAGCGAGAATCCAATGGCCGCCGTTCCCAAATCCCCTGTTATCCGCTGTGCAATCAACGGTTTCGGCCGCATCGGCCGGGGCATTCTGCGAGCCCTGTACGAATACCGCCGCTGGCCCGTTGCGGTCGTTGCCATCAACGACCTGGCCGCGCCGGAAACCATCGAGCACCTGACCCGCTTTGACTCCACCCACGGTCGTTTTCTGATGCCGGTGCGAGAAGAAGACGATAGTCTGTGGATCGGCGAAGAATGCATTCGGCTGCTGCAACAGGAAAGGTTGTCGCCGCGGGTCTGGGCGGAATTGGAGGTTGATGTGGTGCTGGAGTGCACCGGCCGGATCAAAAGCAGAAATGATGCCCAAGGCCACCTGGATTCCGGTGCCGGCAAGGTCCTGATTTCCAATCCGGCCGACGATAAAGTGGACGCAACCGTTGTATACGGCCTCAACCACCATGAACTGACCGGCCGGGAAACCATCGTATCCAATGCCTCCTGCACCTCCAACTGCGTCATTCCGGTGATCGAGGTGCTGGACCAGGCCTTTGGCATCGCATGCGGCAACATCACTTCGATTCATGCGGCCATGAACGACCAGCCGGTAATCGATTGCAGTTGTTCGGACCTGCGCCTGTGCCGGGCGGCCGGCGTCTCCATTGTCCCGGTGGATACCCGTCTGAACAGGGGCATCGAACGGATTTTGCCCCGGTTTGCCAACCGTTTCCAGACCACGGCGTTGCGGGTGCCGACATTGAATGTGACGGCCATGGATCTAAATTTGTGCCTGGAGAAACCGGCTCCGGCGGACAATATCAATGCCGCGCTCAAAAAGGCAGCCGCCAGCCGGTTCCCCGGCATCATGGACTAC
The DNA here is from genome assembly GCF_009688965.1 of Desulfosarcina widdelii. Lineage (GTDB taxonomy): Bacteria > Desulfobacterota > Desulfobacteria > Desulfobacterales > Desulfosarcinaceae > Desulfosarcina > Desulfosarcina widdelii. The sequence goes on from NZ_AP021875.1 coordinate 6,714,746, forward strand.
TGCGATATTCCCGTGGCGTCCATCGACTTCAACCACGATCCCCATTCGTGTATTGTCGACGGCACCCAGACCCGTGTTTGCAGCAATGGACTGACAAAACTGCTGGTCTGGTGCGACAATGAGTGGGGCTTTGCCAACCGCATGTTGGATACGGCAACGGCCATGATGAACGCTTGTTGATAAATCGGGCTACAAGAGGTTGTAGCGCTCAAGCTTATTGTAAAGGGTTCGCCGGCTGATTCCCAGTATGGAGGCGGTGCGCCGCCGATTGTTTTGCGTCCAGTTCAGCGTGCGCTTGATGACAACCTGCTCCGCTTCTTGGATGGTGCATCCCAGGGGCAGCTTGATTTCCGGCGGCTGTTTGCGGGCTTTTTGAAGACGTTCGGGCAGATGGCCGGGAAGCAGGACGCCACCCGTCGAGTTCAGTACGGCGCGGTGGATAACATTCTTTATCTCTCTTACGTTTCCCGGCCAGTCGTAGGACTCCAAGGCGGAAATGCACTCGGGCGAGATGCCCACGATGTCACGCTGGTAATCGTCGCTAAACTGCTTGAGGAAATAATTGACGAGCAGAAGGATATCTCCGCCACGTTCGCGTACCGGCGGCAGTATGATCCGGAAAATATCCAACCGGAAGAAAAGATCCTCTCTGAACCTTCCCTGCTCCACGGCCTCCGATAGATTCTCGTTGGTGGCCGCCACAATCCGCGCGTTGGCGGTAATGGTCCGCGTCCCCCCGATACGTTCCAGCTTGCGCGTCTCCAGCAGCCGCAGCAGGCTGATTTGAATTTTCTCGTCGATGGTGCCGATCTCGTCCAGAAAAATGGTCCCGCCCTCCGCCTTTTCGAACAGTCCCCGATGGCTGCGGGTCGCTCCGGTAAAGGCCCCTTTCTCATAACCGAACAACTCTCCTGCCACCAGCTCCGGCGGCAGCGCGCCCAGATGGATGGGGGAAAACAGCTTTTTGTTTCTGGCGCTTTGCTGGTGGATGGCCCTGGCCACCAGATCTTTTCCGGTTCCCGTTTCTCCGGTGAGCAATACGGGCATGTTCGTGCTGGCCGCCTGGCGGATCTGGCGGTAGATTTCGCGCATCTTGGGCGAACCGCCCACCATTTTTTCGAAGGTGGTTTTACGCGTTTCGGACTTTAAAAGCAGATTCGGCATGTACTGGGGCTGATGCAGCAATGCGGCCTCGATGAGCATGCCTAGCTCGCTGTCTCCTATGGGCAGCTTGGCATACTGATAGGATCCGCGTTTGAGCGCCGAGAAAACCAGGGACATGTCTTTGGAGGATGCCAGGAACAGAATTTGGGTCGCGGCGCTTTTCTCCGAGATGATATCCAGCAGGGCCATGCCGCGAATATGTCCGAAACGCGCCACCGAGCCGGTCAGGATCAGGATATCGATTTCATGGTCTTCGAACTTCTCGAAGCCATGTCCGATGGTCTGGGCAGCCATGATGGCGAATTTTTTCTCGCTGCAGATCCGTTTAAGCTGACGGATCAGTTCGACCCCGTGCTCGATGACCAGAACATTGATGCGCTTTTTTTGGGGTGTGACGGCGTTCATGTTTTTTTGCGCTTTTCTTATGCAAGCCTTGCGCCCGTTTCAATGCCCGGATCAAGGCTTGCCCCAATGGCCCCGGGTTCCACTTTGGGTGGATAATGTATAAAAATTACACTGTCAAGCGGAAAGTGGTGGGCCAGCCTGAAATCGAGCATAGATTCAAATAAATCCCTTATCATTCAAAAACTTAAACAAATAAAACAATTCGCTGACGGACATTTAATTGTTGGTGTTGCCTTACTATCGGGCAATTTATTTACGAACCTGTAATTAAGGGGCGGTTGTTGTGTAGAATTTTTACACTGTTTGACCATAAACCCATCGCAAAGCGCGGGACTGTGGCCCGAGAAAAACGGAATATAATATTATAATAAGTAGTTATTTTGTGTTTAAAGGCCGTGGCACACTTATTGATTATGTATCTATGTTTCGATCCTGCCCATCGAAAAACAACCAAACAATTATCAACACGAACAACTTCAGGAGGTAACGATGAACAACTGCGACCTGCAGGTAGCTTATCCGGGCGAGGAGTGTACGCTGGAGCAAAATGAGGAGTATTTCCACCTGGTCACCGCAAAGGGGCGTGAGCGTTTTCGGCTGCATGAGTATGGACGCGTATACGATGTGCCTGGTTTATACGAAGAGGTGGTCTACAACAAGCTTCAGTGCGATTCTCCCAATGTGATTACCGGGTTATTGAAAGAATCCATGCAAAGGAACGATGAGAACGACGTTCCCCTCAGGGTGCTCGATTTTGGCGCCGGCAACGGCATCGTCGGAGAATGCCTTCAGGATGCGGTCGAGACCGAAACGATTGTCGGCGTCGACATCATCGACGAAGCCAAAAAAGCGCTCGAACGCGACCGGCCCGATGTTTACGACGATTATTACGTGATGGATCTCAGCGATATCGACGAACCGACAAAAAAGGAGCTGGATCGCTATAATTTTAATGCCCTGGTGACCGTAGCCGCCCTGGGATTCGGTGATATTCCCACCAAGGCATTTGTCAACGCGTTCAACCTCATCGAAGACAGCAGTTGGGTGGTCTTCAACATCAAGGACCGGTTTTTCAGCGAGGAAGACGAAACCGGCTACAACGAGACCCTGCAGAAAATGATCGGCAACAGTCTCAAGGTGATCAAAAAGCACCGCTATTGTCATCGCCTCTCCATGGCCGGAGAGCCGCTTCACTACTACGCCGTCGTAGGCCGCAAAGAAACTGACTTCTGATATTCCGTTAGCTGAAAGGAGATGACAATTTATGAGTAAAATCAAGATATCGCATGTATTCACGTCGGAATCCGTTGGCAAGGGACATCCGGATAAACTGTGCGACCAGGTATCGGACGCCATCCTGGACGCCTGCCTCGAAAAAGATCCCCACAGCCGGGTGGCCTGCGAAACCATGGCCGGATTTAACTTGGTGGCCAATGTCGGTGAGGTCACCTGCCGGGACTTCGAGACGATCGACACGGAGAAAATCGCACGCAACACGGTCAAAAATATCGGATACGATTGCGCAGAGCTGCGCTTTTGCCACGATTCCTTCGACTATATGTCCCGAATTCACGGCCAGTCGCCGGACATTTCCCAAGGGGTCACGGCCGGCGAGGGCTTGTACGATGAGCAGGGGGCCGGCGACCAGGGCATGATGTTCGGATACGCGACCAACGAGACCCCAGAGATGATGCCGGTGCCAATCGCATACAGTCATCGGCTACTGAAGCGATTCGAGCGACTGCGAAGAAAGAACGTCATCGATTACCTGCAGCCGGATGCCAAGGCCCAGGTATCTGTTCTGTACGACAAGGGCCAACCCCGCCGCATCACATCGGTGGTGGTTTCCCATCAGACCGGTCATGTTTCTTTGGAACGGATTCGCCGGGATGCCACCGATGTCATCCGCAAGGAACTGGACCCTTCCGGGCTTCTGGACGACGAAACCGAATTTTGATGAACGCGTAAAAACTCACACAGGTCTATCCGTTTGAAAATATTGTTAAAATAGAAAATTAGGCGTTGTCTTCTCCGATCCTGCATGGTATGAATAACATATATTTACAGCACGTTAACCGGGAGAAGGCATGATCCGCATCAAAAACCACAAACAGCAACAACTGTTCGATCCGTGGAGCCATTTAAGCCCCAAAAGGCGAAGAATGCTCGACGAAGACTGGCCGGGGCTTTTCCGGGAACACCTGCTGGAAGTACTTCCCGTCGATCGGATGCTGCCACATTTTACCGATGGAGTCGGGAGGCCCAGCAAGGAAATTCATACGGTGCTGGGGCTGCTGCTGCTCCAGCAAACCATGGATCTGACCGACAGGGCCGCCATCGAACAGTTGGCCTTCAACATCCAGTGGCATTATGCCCTCAACATCCCGGAAGAGAGCGACGATGCCAAATATATCAGTGAGAAGACCCTGTACACCATGCGCCAGGTGATGATCGACAATCAGCTTGACGAAATCATGTTCGATGCCGTCGCCGATAAATTGGCCGTGGTATTCGGGGTCGATATCAAGGACCAGCGTATCGACTCGGTCCATATCCAATCCAACATGCGCAAACTCGGGCGCATCGGTATTTTCAGCCGGACCATCTTCAAGTTTCTGGTCAACCTCAAACGCCAGCATCGGAAGCTTTTTGATACCATCGACGAGAAAATCGTGTCGTGTTATTGGGGCAAGAGAGCCCTGGCCGCCTTTGCCATGGTAAAACCGTCACAATCCGAGAAAACCCTGAAAACCGTCAGCGCCGACCTGTTCGATCTCATTGAGCAGTTCAAGGATCGGCCCAGGGTTTGCTCCATGCACAGTTACAAGCTGATGCAACGGGTGCTGGCCGAGCAGTGCAATCTGAGCAGCGATACCGGCGATAGGCAGGTAACGGTCAAAAAGCCTGCCGAGATTCCATCTGATTCGCTGCAAAATCCCTCGGACCCGGATGCAACTTACAGTGGCCATAAAGGCCAGGGCTACCAGGTTCAGGTGATGGAGACCTTCAGCCGCTGTGAAGATGAAAAGGAGAAACAACAGCAGCTGAACCTGATTACCCACGTCGATGTGCAAACGGCCTGCGAGCACGATTCTCATGCACTGGCCCCGGCCATCGCCGACACCAAGGTTCGGGGTATTGCTCCCGACAAATTGTTGGCTGACACGCTCTACGGTAGCGATGCTAACGACCGGATCGCCCAGGTAGCGAACATTGAACTGGTTGCACCGACGCAAAAGGGTCGCTCCAAACAAGATTTCATGAGCCAGTTCAGCTTCGATGAGAACGGTCTGGTCACGCGGTGCCCAGCCGGCCGTAGTCCGGATCAAACATCACCGAGAACGAAACGATCCAACTACAGTGCCGGTTTTGACCTTCAGCGCTGCCTGGCCTGCCCCCTGCTATCCCAATGCCCGGTGAGGCCCGGCAAGAAAAAGGCATATCTGCGTTACAGTGAAAAGCGCTACCGATTGGCAAAACGGCGGGCTTTGGAAGCAAGCGAGGCATTCATCGACGACTATCGCTGGCGGGCCGGTGTAGAGGCAGCCATGAGCGAGTTTGATCGACGAACCGGAGTGAAAAAACTTAGGGTTCGGGGCATGCCGGCTGTACGGTTTTATGCCCGAATGAAGGCCACCGGATTGAATATTCTTCGCGCGGGAGCTGTCCGCAAGGCCAGAAGAAAAACCCGGGAGGCCGATGGTGTCTCTATTGGCCTTGCCGATCTCTTCTTCCATGCTGTCAAAGAGCGAATGTTACGATTGATTGCCGATTTTGAACCGATTTTTTTCAATCTATCTCAGACTGCCGATAGATATCACAATTTGGCTGCGTGAGTTTTTACAGGACCATCAATTTTATGTGAATCCAACGGGAAGTTTTATTCTCGGGGGGCCGTATGCCGATGCCGGTCTGACCGGACGCAAAATCATCGTGGATACTTACGGGGGCGTCGGCAGTCATGGCGGCGGCGCCTTTTCCGGCAAAGACCCCTCCAAGGTGGATCGCTCGGCGGCCTATTTCGCCCGCTATGCCGCCAAGAACATCGTGGCTGCCGGCCTGGCGGACAAGTGCGAAATCCAGGTGGCCTATGCCATCGGCGTGGCCAAACCCCTGTCGATCAATGTCGACACCTACGGCACCGGCCAGGTGGATGAGCAGGCCATTCAGGGATTGCTGGAAGACGGAGACCTGTTCGATTTCCGGCCCGCGGCCATCATCGACCAGCTTCAGCTGCTTGAGCCGCAGGGATGGAGCTATGAGGAAACCGCATCCTACGGGCATTTCGGACGAGAACGCTTCCCCTGGGAGCAAACCGACAAGGCCGAAGTGCTCGGACGGGCTTTCAAGAAGATAAAGGCGGCGTAATAATGGCAGCGTCGTGAAAAGCCCGATATCTGCGTTACGCTTCGTCCCTCGTCACTACGGAGTACTTCTATGTACGCCTCCGTTCCTCGGGACTCGCAAGCCTTAATCTCGAACTTTTCACGGTGCTGCCCAAAAAAACGACTTTTTACGAGACTGTCCAACATAGAATTGAAGACCAAGAAGGATACCTGTTCATGTCATTAGCGAAAGCTCAACCAAAAGAGACACCCGAGGAATTGGATTTCCGGGTGAAAGACATCGACCTGGCCGATTTCGGACGCCGGGAGATCGAAATTGCCGAAAATGAGATGCCGGGGCTGATGGCCATCCGCGAAAAATACGGTGCCGAAAAACCCCTTGAAGGATCCCGTATCAGCGGCAGCCTGCATATGACCATTCAAACCGCCGTGCTCATGGAGACGCTCCGCGCCTTGGGCGCCGAGGTCCGCTGGGCTTCGTGCAACATTTTCTCGACCCAGGATCATGCCGCCGCGGCCATGGCGGCAGCGGGCATCCCGGTATTCGCCTGGAAGGGAGAAACACTGGAAGAATACTGGGACTGCACCCTCCGGGCCCTGACCTGGCCCGGCGACCGGGGTCCCCATTTGATCGTGGACGATGGCGGCGATGCCACGTTGATGGCTCATTGCGGCTATCAGGCGGAAAACGATCCGTCGATCCTGGACGCCCCCACCGAGAACAAAGAGCTTCGGATCATCAACGCCACCTTGAAAAAATGTCTGGCGGAAGACGATCATTTCTGGCATCGGCTGGTGTTCGACTGCAAGGGAGTTTCCGAAGAAACCACGACCGGCGTACACCGGCTGCACCAGATGGACGAAAAGGGAGAATTGCTCTTCCCGGCCGTCAATGTCAACGATTCGGTGACCAAAAGCAAATTTGACAACATCTACGGCTGCCGCGAGTCTTTGGTGGACGGCATCAAGCGGGCCACCGACGTCATGGTGGCTGGTAAAACCGCCGTGGTGTGCGGTTACGGGGATGTCGGCAAGGGGTGCGCCGAGGCCTTCGCCGCCCATCGGGCCCGGGTGCTGGTTACCGAGGTCGATCCCATTTGCGCCCTGCAGGCCTACATGGCCGGTTTTCCCGTGGTAACGCTGGAACAGGCCCTGGCCGAAGGCGATATCTTCGTAACGGCCACCGGCAATTGCGATGTAATCACCGCCGAACACATGGCCGGTATGAAGGATCAGGCCATCGTTTGCAACATAGGCCATTTTGACAACGAGATCCAGGTGGACCGCCTTAATGCCATACCCGGCGTACAGCGATATGCCATCAAACCCCAGGTAGACAAATACCAGTTCCCGGACGGCCATGCCATTTACATGCTGGCCGAAGGAAGGCTGGTCAACCTGGGCTGCGCCACGGGCCATCCCAGCTTTGTCATGTCCACGTCTTTCACCAACCAGGTACTGGCCCAGATGGACCTGTGGCAGCATCCCCGGGCCGTGGGCGTCCGGCGATTGTCTAAGGAACTGGACGAAGAGGTGGCCCGCCTGCACGTGGAAAAGCTCGGCGGAATCCTCACCCGTCTCAACGAAAAGCAGGCGGCCTATATCAACGTCCCACCAACGGGACCGTTCAAACCGGAGCATTATCGCTATTAGCCCGATGACGGGCGCTTCAACCTTCATCCAGATAAAATCCAGGAGGCTGGTATGAAACAACCGGAGATTGATACCTTTCGACCGCGTATGCGAGTACTCAACGAAAAGCAGGCATGGGCCATCCACCATGCCGCGCTGGAAATTCTCGAACGCACCGGATTTTCCATGGAACACCCCGAGGTGCGCCGGATGCTGCTGGATGCCGGCTGTCAGGATGACAGCGAGGACCGGCTGCTGATGCCGGCACGCCTGGTCGAAAAAGCGCTCAAGACGGCCCCGCGCCAGATTACGCTTTACGACCAGTTGGGGCAGCGGACCATGCCCCTGGTCGATGGTAATTTTTATTACGGCACCGGGTCGGATACGATCTTCACCATCGATCTGGAGTCCGGGGAGCGGCGCCGCACCGTGCTGCAGGATACGGCCAATTTCGCCCACCTGGTGGACGGACTCGACAACATGGATTTTTCCATGTCCATGGGCAATCCCACCGACGCGCCCATCGAGGAGATCTATGTGCATGTCTTTGCCGAAATGGTGAAAAACAGCAACAAGCCGATCTGCTTTATCGCCGATAGCGGCAAGGACATCGCCAAGATTCACGAAATTGCCTGCCTGGTGGCCGGCGGCGAGGATGCGCTGGCCCGGCGGCCGTTCATTCTCAACTACTCGGAGGCCATCAGCCCCCTGCGGTTTCCCACCAACGTCATGGAAAAACTGGTTTTCTGCGCCCGCAAACAAATTCCCATCTGCCTGCCTTCCGGCTGCAATGCCGGGGGCGGCGGGCCGACGACCCTGGCAGGCGCCATGGCGCTGGGGATCGCCGAAAACATGGTGGGCCTGGTCATTCACCAACTGACCAACGAAGGGGCGCCGTTCCTATTTGCGCCCAATGTCAGTGTGCTGGACATGCGCCATACAGTGATTTCCTACGGCTGCACCGAGTGGAGCCTCACCCAGGCGGCCCTGGCCGACATGCGCGACATGATTTACCATCTGCCCATCTGGGCCTTTGCCGGGGCGACGGACGCCAAAACGGTGGATGCCCAGGCCGGTGCCGAGGGAATGCTTTCCATCGTGACGGCCATGCTCTCCCGCTGCAACTTCATTCACGATGTGGGCTACATCGAATCCGGCAATACCTCTTCGTTGGAGATGCTTACCCTGGCCGACGAACTGGTGGGCATGAGCCGCTACTTTGTCGACGGACTGCGCATCGACGACGACACCCTGGCCCTGGACGTGATCGACCGTGTGGCCCGCAATGGAGAAAGCGGCGCCATCTTCATCAGCGACAGCCACACCTTCAAGCATTTCAAAACGGCCCTGTTCCACCCCGAGCTGGGCGACCGCAGCCGTTTCGAGCATTGGGAGGCCAACGGGTCAAAGGATATGCAGCAGCGCTGTAACCAGAAAACCCGCAATATTCTGGCCGATCATCCTGTGACGCCCAAACCGGAGGCGGTGCTGGAGGGCATCTCCACGATTCTGGGACGCAACGAGATTTCCGAAGACATGTCAGGAAGTAACGAAACCCGGCTTGCGGGATAAGCGTAAGCCATAGTGGTTGCGCAAAGATCCGTGCGGTTTTTGCGCAACCCTCGGTGCCTTCCAGGGCGATGGACAGCTCCTTTGCCAGCCTTCCCTCCTCCGGCGACACATCCGTGTCTCTGCAATCCCCACTCCACGATTATTTTGTTTGACAGCATCCCGGAAACCATTTTAGCCTTAACAAAAGCCATCACTACAAGGCTTGTTCCGGCCGCCGCCATCGGTGCGGACGCTTGTTTCCCCTTTTGATACTGCTCCTGCACATCTTGCCTGTATTTTTTTGACTGTTTTTTTTCCTGCTGCCTGTCCCGGCACTGCCCGCGGCAATCCTGCATCCGGCGGCACCGTTACCAATTCTTTTCAGCAGGAAAGGAGGGCGCCATGGCAACGTTTCGTATTCTTTTGCCCTACAATTACTCCCCCAACGACCAGAAGGCCATCCGGTTTGTCACTGATGCCTTTGCCCATCAGCCGGATGCAAGCGTCACTCTGTTTCATGCATACACCCCGCTGCCGGACATCGATGTGAAGGCCAGTCCCGAAAACCTGAAATTAAGAAGTGGCATGACCTATCTGGCCGCCGAACTCAAGGAAAAGGAAGAAGCCCTCAAGCGCGTGAAAGACAGACTGGTGGAGAGCGGGTTTGCCCCCGAATCAATCGAGTGCGTGTTTCAGAAGCGTGTTAAAAGCGCCGCCGAAGAGATCGTGGACCGTGCGTCGGCTGCAAATGTCCTGGTGCTGAGTCGCGGAGCCGGCAAAGTGACCCATTTTTTCACCCGCAGCATCTATGCCCGGGTGGTAGCCGCGCTGCGCGGCATCACCATCTGTGTGGCCACCTGAAAGGAGGAGACCATGGCATCTGAGCGAAAGATCACCATCGACATCTTCAAGGCTGTGACCCGGGCGGTCGCCCACAGCGAGGATCTGGACGTGATGACCAATCATCTGGCCCAACTGCTCACCGCCGGTCTGGACATCAAAGGCTGCGCTGTTTTCGTGCTGAATGCGGTGACTGAAGAACTGGAAATTTTAGCCAGTTTCGGACTGTCGGCCAAGTACCTGACCAAGGGGCCACTGAATACGCCCAAAAGCATCAACGAAACTTTTCAGGGCGTTCCGGTCGTTATCTCTGACATCGGCAAGAAGCACAAAAGCCTGCAATATCCGGAGGAGGCCCGCAAGGAGGGGATCGCCGCCATCGTTTCCCTGCCCATCGTTCACATGGACGAAGTGGTCGGTGTACTGCGCCTGTACCATTACGAAGTCTGGCAGATATCGGAACAGGATCTGGAGTCGTTGCAGATTCTGGCAGGCATCATCGGCCTGGCCATGACCTATGCCCGCTTCCACAACACGGTTCACGCCATCGCCGAAGTGCTGGGGCAGACCTTCCAGGTGGAGTTGACTCCGAAGCTGGGGAAGAGATAGGTAGGTTAAGCCGAAGCTGTTTCGGCTGAAGCCGGATTACAGAGGACGGAAGACGGAAGTCAGATTCCCGACTTCTGACCTCAGACATCCGGCCTCTGCCATTACAGCTTTCCCAACCCTTTGAGAATTTTCTCCGGTGTGATGGGCAGGTCCTTACAGCGGTAGCCGGTGGCATGGAAGACCGCTTCGGCAATGGCCGGAGCCGTGGGGGAAACCAGCCCTTCGCCGGCCTCCTTGGCCCCCATGGGGCCTTCGGGTTCGTAAGTCTCAATGCACACGGACTCGCCCGGAGGCATGTCCGCAGCATGGGGGATCTTGTAGTCCAGAAAGGTCGTGTTGAGCGTTTTGCCGCCCTCCATGACGAACTGCTCCGACAGGGCATATCCCAGCCCCATGTGAATGGAACCTTCCAGTTGCCCCTCCACGGCCATGGGATTGAGCACCGTTCCGCAATCGTGGGCGGTCCACATCTTTTCCACCACAACCCGGCCGGTTTCAGTATCGACGTTTACCGCGGCCACCTGAGCGCCGAAACTGAAGGCCGGAGTCACTAGCCCCTTGCCCCGGGGCGTGTAAGAGCCCCGTGCCACCAGGGGTTCACCCCGCTGGGTTTTCTGTACGAAGGCCACAGCCTCCCCGAAGGTCATGCCCCGTTCCGGCTTGCCGGCCGCGAACACCCGGCCGTCGGCAAACTCGATGTCGAAAATTACGTTGAGATCGAAGCGGGCCGAGACGGCGCCGGCCAGCTTGGCCTTGATTTTTTTGGCGGCATCCAGCACGGCGTTGCCGGCCATGAGGGTCACCCGGCTGCCCCAGGATCCCAGGTCCGCCTGGGGCGTCATGGCCGTATCGGCCGCGGTCAGGCGGACATCCTCCATCTTCAGTCCCAGGGCTTCGGCCAGAATCTGCTTGAGCACCGTATCCGATCCCTGGCCGATGTCCGATGCCATGGTGAGCAGGTGGACGGTGCCGTCGTCGAAGGCGCGCACCTCGGCTGCCGAAAAGGGGTACTGGGTGTTGAACCAGTTGAAGACGCCGCCGGAGATGAAGCTGTAGCAGCCGATGCCCACCCCCCGGCCTTTATTTCGGTTCTTGCGTTTGCGTGACCAGCCGCTGATGCGCCTTACCTCTTTGAGGGACTCGATGAATCCGCAGGAACTGATGGTGGCCACGCCGGGCAGTTCGTCGCCGGAAACCATGGCGTTTTTCAGGCGGATGGCAATGGGGTCGATGCCCAGCTCCTCGGCGGCCATGTTCATCTGGGTTTCGGCGGCGAAAAGGGTCTGGGGGGCGCCGAAGCCGCGCATGGCACTGGCCGGAGGCTTGTTGGTGTAGACGTGTTCGCCCAGGTAGCGGTAGTTGGGGTAGCGATAGAGCATGGCTCCGAAGTTGCCGGACAGAAAGGTTGCCGTGGGGCCCATGGCGTTGTAGGCACCGCCGTCCAGATAAATGTGCAGGTCCTTGGCCACCAGGGTGCCGTCGCTCTTGAAACCCACCTTGGATTTGAGGGTCATGGGATGGCGCCGTCGTCCGGCGGTGAATTCCTCCTCGCGGGTGAGGGTGAACTTGACCGGCCGACCGGTCCGGCGGGCCATGAAGGCCGCGCAGAACTCCCAGGGCCGCAGCTCCATTTTTCCGCCGAATCCGCCGCCCACGGCGGGTTTGATCACCCGGATGTCGTTTTCGCGCATATTCAGCGTCGATGCCAGCAGGCACTGGACGATGTAAGGGGTCTGGGTGGAGGTCCACAAGGTGATGCGTCCGTCCGAATCGCATTGGGCCACACAGGCGCAGGGCTCCAGATAGGCATGGCTAACGGCGTGGACGGTGAAAGTGTCCTCACGCACGTAGTCCGATGCTTTAAATCCGGCCTGGATATCGCCGTATGCAATCTTGCGGTCGATGCTGACGTTGGTAGGCGAAGCCTCGTGGATCACCGGAGCCCCTTTGGCCAGGGCCGATTGTACATCGAAGACGCCGGGCAGTTCTTCGTATTCGACCCGGATCTGCTCGACGGCCTCCTCGGCGGTGTCGCGATCGACGGCCGCCACGGCCGCCACTTCGTCACCGATGAAGCGGACCCTGTCCACGGCCAGCGCGTATTCGTCCTGGGTGCCGGGAAAAAGGCGCCAGTTGCCGTAGGTGACCCGAGGGATGTCCTGTCCGGTGATGACGCTGTGAACCCCAGGGATTTTCCTGGCCTTGCGGGTGTCGATATGGACGATGCGGGCATGGGGCAGGGGGCTGCGGAGCAGTTTGCCGAAAAGCATGCCGGGCAGTTTGATGTCGTCGGCATAGACGGCCTGTCCGGTGGCCTTGGCACGGCCGTCCGTGCGGGGAAGGTCCTGGCCGATGAGCGTTGGTTTCATGGGCTTTCCTTTATACGTATCGGGCTTTTTACGAGGTCCTCATTTTTTGCCAAGCGCCATCTTGCGGGCGTCGATCAGTGCGCGGATGGTCAGCACCGTTACCATTTTCCAGCGATAGGCCGCACTGGCCCGCAGATCGTCGATGGGTGCGGTCTCCCGGGATGCCGTTTTAGCGGCGCTGCGAATCAGGGTGTCGGTCATCTTTTTGCCGATCAACTGCTTTTCGGCCCTCGGAGTCCGCATGGGGACCGGGGCGCAGGCACCGACCACCAGTCGGGCGTCGACGCAGCGATCTTTTTTGACAACGACCATGGTGCCTACCCCAACGGCCGAACAGTCCAGCTTGCCCCGCTGGGAGAGGCTGAGATAGGCCGTGCCGCTTCCGGCCGGGGGCAGGGGAACGAAAACCGAGGTGACGATCTCGCCTTTTTCCAGGGCCGTGATCCCCGGACCCTGGAAAAACTGGTCCAGGGGCAGGCTGCGGCCGCCCTCGGGTCCGGCGATATTGACGCTGGCCCCCATGGCCAGCAGGGTCGGGGCATTGTCCGCCGAGGGAGAGGCGTTGCACAGGTTGCCCACCACGGTCCCCATGTTGCGCACCTGCACATTGGCGGTCCCACCGGCGGCCTGGGCGATGGTAGGATAATGGCGGCGGATCTGCGGATGGGCCGCCACCTCGGCCAGCAGGGCCGTGGCGCCGATGGTGAGGCCTTTTTTCCGGTCAAATGCGATGGTTTCCAGACCAATAATCCGTTTCAGGCTGACGATGCGTTGCGGAAACGCCATGCGGTGGCGGATTCTGACCAGAAGATCGGTGCCGCCGGCCATGATCCGGGTGCCGGGTCCGCCGTCGACCAGTGCAAGGATGGCTTCTTCCAGGGTCGCGGGGGCGACATAATCGAATCGGGGGGCTGCCATGACTTCGCCTCCTATCGTGTGGGTTGCTTCTTTTTCGGTTGCATCCGGCGGCCGGCCTCGGCGATGGCGTCCACGATCTTGTTGTAGCCGGTGCAGCGGCAGAGATTGCCGGAAATGGCAGCGCGGATCTCGGTGTCATCGGGTCGGGGGTTGGCGCTGAGAAGGTTCAGGGCCGAGATTTCCATGCCGGGCGTGCAGAAACCGCACTGGATGGCCCCTTTTTCGATAAAGGACTCCTGGATGGGATGCAGGTCTTCGCCGGACGGCGCCAACCCCTCAACGGTGAGAATTTCTCTGCCGTCCATCTCCACGGCCAGTGTCAGGCAGGAGCTGACACTTCTGCCGTCCACCAGGACCGTGCAGGCGCCGCAGTCCCCCGAGCCGCATCCCAGCTTGGTTCCCGTGAGGTTGAGGTCTTCGCGCAGCACCTCGTTGAGGGTGCGCCAGGGTTCCACGGCCAGGCAATAGGTGTCGCCGTTGACCGTCAGGCGGATGTCATGTTTCATGGGAGGCTCCAGGAAAAATAATGGGAATTCGGGAATTGTGGAATCCAGGAATTACCGGTCATGAAGGCGTCAGTCGGAATGTCCTTTCCAATCCTTCGCTTCCAATATGCGGATTTCTGAATTCGTCCTTTGGAAGCTATATCATAGCTGTAAAGTAGTTAGTCAAGGTTTAATCGGCAAATCGTTTGTCCAGGCTTGATTTTTCCGGGTGGGATCTTTACCTTACCAAGAATTTGCTGTCGGGATGGGTTGCGATTTTAACAATAGATAAAAGGTGAACATGGCTGTAAGCAGGACATTTCGGGCATTGGGCCTCTGCTCCGGAGGTTTGGACAGTATTCTCAGTGCGCTGGTACTGAGGGACCAGGGGATCGACGTACACTGGGTCACTTTCGAAACCCCATTTTTCTCGGCGGACAAAGCCCGCAAGGCGTCTGCGAATACCGGCGTACCATTGACCGTTCGAATCATTACCCCGGTTTACATGGAAATGATGCGCTGTCCGACGACGATATTCGGCAAGAATATGAACCCCTGCATGGATTGCCATGCCCTGATGTTCCGTCTGGCCGGCGAACTCATGACCGAAAAGGGATTCGATTTTCTCTTTTCCGGCGAGGTGCTCGGCCAGCGCCCCATGAGTCAGAATCGCACCTCCCTGCGCTACGTGGAGAAGCATTCCGGGTACGATGGGTATATCCTGCGCCCGCTTTCGGCAAAGAGCCTGCCGGAGACCATTGCCGAGAAAGAAGGATGGGTGGATCGGGAGCGACTGCTGGGAATTTCCGGCCGGTCCCGCAAAATTCAGTTGCAGTTGGCCAAACAATACGGGGTCACCGAGTTTCCCGCGCCTGCCGGCGGTTGCCTGTTGACCGACAAAATTTTCAGCCGCAGGCTGAAGGACCTGTTCGACCATCAGGAAACCGTTGACGAAAGCGATTTGGAACTGCTCAAATTTGGCCGCCACATGCGACTGGATGCAGGGACCAAAATCGTGGTGGGCCGCACCCGCCAGGACAACGAGCGGATCGGCAAATGGTGCGATTCGAAGGCGGACATGGTGTTAAAAGTCGAGAATTTTCCCGGTCCATTGGTGGTCATGCCATCGGGCGGCAGCGACCCCATGGTGATGCTGGCGGCTGCCATTTGTGCCGGGTACAGCAAAGCGCCCGACGAGCAACCCACGACGGTGATCGTACAGCAGGGAAAAAAGCGCAGGAAAGTGACGGTGCTGGGGATACCGCCGGCAGAGAATAAAAAATTTTTGATATAGGTGTACGCAGTCCCACCTGTTTGTCCATCTTGTCCAACCGATGCCGCCCGTATACGGAAGCGGCATTTTTCATTTCCGGCCTTTCGCCAACGATTATACCGACTTGATCCAGGCCACATGCCGAGCGTTCATCCAGGATTGGAATCCCGTTGCGATGGGTACGAGGCAGCCTTGACAAAATATTTCTTAAAATGTATCACGTAATATATCTCAAAAATATCACCACTGTTCGTTTGTGGTCCATTTCAACGCCGGGCAATCGCAATCATGATGACAGAGCGGGAAAACGGGACGGTCCCACGAGCTGAGACCCGTCTGGACCAGGGCCGTCACTGGCGGGCCAAAATCGGTTTTGTGCTGCTGGCAACTGAACAGACTATTGAAGCGGATGTTTTCCGGCTATGCCCGCAAGGTGTCGGGGTCCATTTTTCTCGGGTATGGATAGAAGACGCCATCACCGTCGACACACTGGACAACGCAGGCCAGGAACTCGCCGGTGCCGCAGCCAGAATTCTGCCTAATGAGAATCTTAACGTCGTCTGCTACGCATGCACCTCGGGAAGCATGGTTCTGGGAGAGGAGCGGGTGGCGCTGGAATTAAACAAAGGTGCACCCAAGGCCCAAGCAACATCGTTGATTGCCTGTGTGATCGATGCGCTGAACATGTTCAACGTTCACCGTATCGTTGTCGGCACGCCCTACATTGACGAAATCAACGAGATGGAAAAAAGATATCTGGAAAATCGGGGCTTTGAGGTTTTAGACATCCAAGGATTGGATATCACGAACGATTCCGAAATGGTAAGGGTGGCCCCGGACTTTATCGCCGAATTTGCCCTGAGTATCGACCGACCGGAAGCCGAGGCGATATTCATCAGTTGCGGTGCGTTGCGGTCTCTGGATGTGGTCGATCAAATTGAACGAGCTGTCAAAAAACCGGTGGTCGTCAGCAACCAGGCGATGATTTGGCAAACGCTCCGTCTTGCAGGTGTGCAGGATCGTATTGATGGGTATGGCAGGCTTTTACGGGAACACTAGCTATTCGCTTTCTGGTTTGAAATACTGATTCTATCGCGGGAGACTCGATTCATGGACAACGCGTATCGAAAACGAACTGTCGAATTTCAGAAACGACTCGGTGAGGCGGGTGTCGATATTGCGATCATCCAGGATCCCGACTCCGTATTTTATCTTTCCGCATTCTGGGGCTACCTTGGAATGCAGTTCGGGCGGCCGACCGTGCTGGCAGTGCCCGATGCCGGCAACTGCACCATCGTCACACCGAGCCTGGAAGCCGAAATGGCGGAGAAGATGTCCTGGATCGATACCATTTGCCAATGGTCTGACGGTATCGATGGAGAGTGGCGAAAATGTCTGCAGGAGATTACCGGAGTAAAAAAAGTAAAGACAATCGGTATCGAGGCCAACAAAACCCACCCGACAGTAGCCAGTTATTTGCGGGATCATTCGCATGATGCGGATATTGTAGACATTTCGGATATCCTTGCCGATATGCGAATGGTCAAGACGGCGGATGAGATCGCGGTGATGCGACAGGCCGGCGAAATATCGGTGGCCATGTGCCAGGGTGCCAAAGAGGTCATCGCCGAAGGGGTTCCCGAATACGAAGTCGCACTGGCGGTGATCGCCGCAGGTACGCGCAAGGCGGCGGAATTTTTGACCGATAAGGGACCTGAACGCCTTTTTTCACCCATGATACATAACCTGCAGGTGCTGCAGTCCGGCGGGCCGGACCTTTCCATGGTGCATCGCAGGCCGACGACCCGCCGCGTCAAACAGGGTGAATCCGTTTACATGTGTTTTTGCGAGATGAATGACTTCAAAGGCGTAAAGCTTGGGTTCGACCGGCAATACTGGGTCGGCGACGTATCGGATGAAGAGGCGCGGCTGTACGAAATCGCGATCAAGGCTCAGGCCGCAGCGTTGAACACGATTCGACCCGGAGTCGTCGCACAGGACGTGCATTTCGCCGCAGAAAAGGTTTACCGGGAAGAGGGCTTCGGCCTTTGCTACCGCACGGGCCGTGCCGTCGGGTTCTCGCTGATCGAGAAACCGGAACTGAAAAAAGATGACAGAACCATTCTGCAGGCGGGCATGACCTTTGCCGTTGACGGTGCGGTATCCGTTCCTGAAAAGGGCGCCGCCCGCGTCGGAGACTCCATCGTCGTGACGGACAGCGGCTTCGACTATCTGACGCCGTTTGCAAAAGATCTCCAGGTGCTATAAAACCCAGACGATCATGAAAGCATCAATCTATTCAACCATCAAACAGCGCATACTGAGCCTTCAGTACGGACCGGGTCAGAGCCTCAACCCCAAAGATCTGGCCGTGGAGCTGGGCGTCAGCCAGACTCCGATTCGTGAAGTGCTGTTAAGACTGGCGTGGGAGAAGCTGGTTACGATCATCCCCAGAAGTGGGGTGCAGGTCACCAAAATCGGTCTCAAAGAGTTGAAGGAAATCTATCGTAGCCGGATTCTCATTGAAGGAGAACTCGGCCGGCTTGCTGCCCAACATATAACCGGCGGGCATATCCAGCAAATGAAAAAGCTTCTTGCGGCCTGCAGGAAAATTAATAGTGAAAATGTTAAAGAGGAATTGGTTGAACTGGATGCTGAATTTCGCAGCGTCCTTTTTCTCGCGGCAGATTGCCCGACGCTGCAGGAAATTTCAGACTTGCTTTACAACCAGACCCTGCGTGTCTGGCATTTGACCTTCGATGATATGGATGTTTTGTCAGAGGTGAGCATGGAAGCCCTCGAGATCGAGGAAACGCTTAATGTGCTTTCGCAAAAAGACCCGCAGCGAGCTGGCGAACTCAGACGCAAGATCATCCTGAGTTGGATCGATCGGCTGCACAAGTATTACACCCGCTACTAACCCGGGGCGGCGGCAGGGCCGCAAAGAGAATCGGATGCGCCGCACGGTTCGCGTCGGTCGGCCGTGCTAATCGGTTCTTGCATTAGGCGGCCCGATCGGATCACGATTTCGGTCCCGTACAACTAACTGTTGGTTTTTGCCTGGCAATATGCCAAAGGTATTTTAACAACCTTTTTTTCACATCGGTGTTAAACTACCGCCGCAGGTCGGTGAACGCGCAAAAAAATATGGATTCGGCATGCCGGATCCGATAAGCCTGCGATGCCACCTTCCAGTTTAACTGAAATGCATGCAGTTAAATACGTCACGAATGATTAAATTGTCAACATATTCATTCTTACGCACATTGTGCGCCACGTTTAAGTTGCTCTAAAGCCGGACGCCACGTCCCGAGTTAACGAGAAAAAACCGTCCACCGGTCTGGCTGAATAACCAGGCCTTGCCATATGCTTATGCTTTGGTTGGCTGATCCGATTGAAGGCTGCCTGGTTCAATTGGAGTTAACCCAACAGTAAACCCTTATCCAAAGGAGAATTAAATGAAGAGAAAACGTGCACACAAAATGACTCGCCGGACTTTCATCAAGGGAGTTGGGGCCATGGGCGCAGCCTCCGCCATCAGTATGGGATTCCCGGCAGTAATCCTTGGAAAAAATACCGTTGACCGCTCCAAATTGGCCGATACGCTGAGCCTGAGCGGATATGGCGGAAGTTGGCAAGAGAATTTGACCAAAGCGGTTTTGGAGCCGTTCGAGAAAGAATACGGCGTTAAAATTATCCAGAGCAGCCATGGTGGAGAAGAGGAAATCCTTGCCAAGATCCGGGTAGGCGGCGAAGGCGCCTACGATGTCATCACCATCAATGAAAGTGGTTTTTACCCGGGCGTTATGCAAGGGCTCTTCGAACCGTTGAACCTTGACAACATCCCCAACTACAATAATATCATGAAGCCGTTGCAAAAGCCCATCTACGATCCCGGTATTCTGCAGGACGGAAAATTTCGTTCGGTGCCCAGTGTTTTCGGTACCACGGCGCTGACTTACAATACCGAAATGGTAAAACCCGCACCGGACTCCTGGGCGGCCTGCTGGGATAAGAAGTATGCCAAAAAGATAGCCATGAACGAGCTGGCCTGGTATCGTGTGTTTACGACCGCCCTTTATCTGGGTGAGGATCCCAACAACGTCAAGAACTGGGATGCCCTTTGGGATGCCGTGCGGGAACAGCAAAAGCTGGTCCTGAAGTACTGGAGCGCCGGGATGGAAATGCAGCAGCTCTTCACCAACCGCGAAATTTATCTGGGTGAGTTCTGGAGCGGCAGAACGCTGAACCTGAAGGACAAGGGCGTGCCGGTCGAGTATGTCATCCCCAAGGAAGGCGCCTCGACGTGGGTGGAAGCCTGGGGCGTTCCCAAGGGCTCCAAGAAGAAATATACGGCGGAAGTCCTTTTCAACTATTTGCTGCAGCCCGAAGTCGGTGCACGCCTGTCCGAACTGACCAAGTATCCCTGTGGTCTCAAACCCTCCGTATACAAAGTCAGCGACACCATTAAAAACCTGCCCGACTTCGATCCTACGGGTACCCTCGCAAAATACAAGTTTGTCGACTATGGATACAAAGAAAAACACAATGTAGAGTGGAGCGAAATGTTTAACCAGATCAAAATGGGCGCCTGATTCAACGACGGAAACGCGTATCGTCAACGCATATCCGCGGCTTACAGATGAGCTGCGGATATGCGTTGACGCTGATCGGGCCAATGACGTTCACAACGCTAATTTCAGAATCAACGGCCGGCGTCGAAGGGCCGATTTTCCGGTTCGACTCGACGAAGACGGCCGTTTCTGGCGATGCCCATTGAACGATCCAGTCCGTTGCCCGGTTGCACCTTGATGAAGAGAGGATCGGTTCGTGATTGATTTAGAACTTAAGAACATCACAAAAAAATTCGGTGATTTTACCGCGGTCAGCGATTTTTCCCTGCAGGTGGAAAAAGGGGAATTCATCTCTTTTCTGGGTCCCAGCGGCTGCGGTAAAACGACGACCCTGCGGATGATTGCCGGTTTCATCGAACCCACCCATGGGGAGATCCTCATTCAGGGAAACAGAGTCAACGGCGTTCCGCCCAATCATCGGGACACCGGAATGGTTTTTCAAAAT
The DNA here is from genome assembly GCF_009688965.1 of Desulfosarcina widdelii. Taxonomy (GTDB): domain Bacteria; phylum Desulfobacterota; class Desulfobacteria; order Desulfobacterales; family Desulfosarcinaceae; genus Desulfosarcina; species Desulfosarcina widdelii. The sequence continues at coordinate 6,735,417 of NZ_AP021875.1, forward strand.
TATGCCCTTTTCCCCCACATGACGGTTTTCGAGAATGTCGCCTTCGGACTCAAATACCGCGACGTTCCCAAAAAAGAGATCAAAGTCCGCGTCAGAGAAATACTGGAGATGGTGCAATTGCCCGATGTCGAAAATCGCAAACCGTCTCAGCTCAGCGGCGGTCAGCAGCAGCGGATCGCTCTTGCGCGCGCATTGGTTATCCGTCCGAAGGTGCTGTTATTTGACGAACCGTTGTCCAACCTGGATGCCAAGCTGCGGGAAAGCCTGCGTGTCGAACTCCGAGAGATTCAGCAGGAGGTCGGTATTACATCCATATTTGTCACCCATGACCAGGAGGAGGCACTGGCGCTCTCCGACCGCATCGTCGTGATCAACGAGGGCAAGGTCACTCAGATCGATTCTCCGCGCAACGTTTACGAAAACCCGGGAACGATCTTTATCGGAGATTTCATCGGCCAATCGAATTTTTTAAACGGGCGAATCTTTTCGATAGACGACGATCGGGTGCGTGTCAGCCTGCAAAACGGCTTGCAAATCGGTGCTGCCCTGGCAACGGAAAAACTGGCTGAGAACGATTCGGTAAAAGTGTTGATCCGGGCCGAACGGATCAGGGTGAGCAGCGCCCCACGCAAAAACCACCTTGAAGATGAAACCAATGTGCTCAAAGGAACGATCCGGGAGACGAGCTATCTGGGCAGCAATATCCACTATTATATCCGTTTGGAAAATGGGGATCGGCTAATGGCCATCGAACAGACGGCTGAGAAAAAACCGTTCACACGCGGTGACGAGGTGTTCATCGAGTTCGGAACAAAAAGCAGCCGATGTTTTCAAATCGAAATGAAAGGCCCGGATACACCATGACGACGGCGGGTAAGCCAATTGCAGGCAAACAGAGTTTCATCGACAACCTGACCGGCCGCCCAAAGTTAATGCTGGGGTTGCAGATCGGGCCGATCCTGTTTTGGATTGTCTTCTTTCTGGTGATTCCCCTGATGATCATCCTGTTTTACAGTTTTTGCCAGAGGGGATTCGGCGGAACCATTGAACATACGTTTTCCTTAAAAAACTACATCCACTTCCTTGCGACACCGATTTACCGAAAAATTCTCATCAAATCCATTGTCATCGCGCTCGAGGTCACCATAGGCGCGTTAATCGTGGCTTATATCCCGGCCTACTACATCGCCACCGTTAAAATGAAAAACCGGCTGTTCCTGCTCCTGCTGCTCATCGTACCATTCTGGACAAGCCTTTTGATTCGCAACTACTCATGGATTCTCATCCTGGGCAGGGAGGGAATCATCAATGTCTACCTGATGCGCTGGGGTATTATTTCGGAGCCCATCGGACTGCTCTACACGGAGTTTTCGGTGGTATTGGGACTGGTCCATTGGGTGCTTCCGTTCATGGTCTTTCCCATCTTCACCACAGTCGACAACATTGACTTCGACCTGGTGGATGCTGCAAAAAACCTCGGAGCCAACAGCCTGCAGGCGTTTTGGCGCGTCACCCTGCCGCTCAGCATGCCCGGTATTGCAGCCGGATGCCTGTTGACCTTTATCCTGACGGTGGGATCATTCGTCACGCCGGCTTTGTTGGGCGGCCCGACGGATTTGATGATTACCATGATTATTTCCCAACGGTTCCTTACCCTTTTTGACTGGCCTTTCGGTTCGGCGGCATCCATCGTCTATCTAATTCTCATGATTGTCTTTGTTCTTATTTACGACCGCTATGTAGGCCTTAAACGGATTATGAGCATGTAGGGCTAAGGATTGGACACCATGAAATCTTTTTTCTCCGGTACATTTTTGCTGAAATGGTTTACCATCGCCGTCTATATTTTTATTTTCGCCCCGATTCTGGTGGTCATTTTAATGTCCTTCCACCCGAACGAAATCGTCTCCTTTCCCATGCCGGGCTTCAGCCTGAAGTGGTATGAAAAATTTATTTCAAACTACAGCCTGTTACGTGCACTGCGGGTCAGCCTGACGCTGGGATTGGCCTCAGCCCTTGTTTCCGGGGTTATCGGAACCCTTGCCGCCTTTGCCATCGTGCGGTCCAATTTCCGCATCAAAGCCTTGTTGAATGCCATGACTTTCGCACCCATGGTTATTTCCGGAGTGGTTTTGGGCGTTGCCCTGCTTTCCTTTTACGACGCCTTGAATTTCCCGCGCGGCTTCGTCGGCCTCGTTATTGCGCATACCCTTTTTTCTCTGCCTTATGTGGTGGTTGTGGTGTCCTCGCGGCTGGCCGGTTTCGACCGATCGATCGAAGAGGCCGCCATGAATCTGGGTGCCAACCGGTGGCAGACCTTTAAATCGATCACCTTGCCGCTGATTTCACCGGGCATCATCGGTGGAATGCTTCTGGCTTTCACGATTTCATTCGACGAATTCCCGGCTACCCAATTTTTGTCCACGCCGAGTACCGCCACGGTACCCATCCGCATCTTCTCCATGATCAAGACCGAACTCAACCCGCAAATCAATGTGCTGGCCGCCATCATGATTGCCGTTACCATCGGGGTCCCCATGATTGCCCAGTATTTTCTCAAGAATAAATGAAAGCCTTATTCAATTCGGAATTTTTTTGAATAATGGGTGATACACCCATTCCACCTCCTTTTGCCGCCTTCGCGTCAACAATGTCGTCGACGGATACTATCAGGATTTACCTGACACTTGGCTGTTGATCAATTAACAACCATACACCTTGATTTTACAGGTGCCGGATAATAATTTGTTGTTGTCATTCGTTTTTAACTTAAAGAGAAGGCTTACGGATTGTCGAAAGGAGCCGGTATGGCTTTTAACCTGCGCAACCGAAGTTTTTTAAAACTGCTGGATTTTACCCCTCAAGAAATCAACTTCCTGCTGGAACGCTCCGTCGATCTGAAAAAGGCCAAGTACGCCGGCATCGAGCAAGCGCGACTGAAGGGAAAGAACATCGCCCTGATTTTTGAAAAATCGTCTACGCGCACCCGCTGTGCCTTCGAGACGGCCGCTTACGATCAGGGCGCCCACGTGACGTACCTGGGACCCAGCGGCTCCCAGATGGGTACCAAGGAGACCATGAAAGACACCGCCCGGGTGCTGGGACGCATGTACGACGGCATCGAATACCGTGGTTTCGAACAGGAAAAAGTTGAGATCCTGGCCCGATACGCCGGCGTGCCGGTCTGGAACGGCCTGACCGACGAATACCACCCGACCCAGGTCCTGGCCGATTTCCTGACGATGATGGAGCATAGCGACAAGCCGTTACGTCAGGTGTCGTTCGCCTATTTGGGTGACGCCCGCAACAATATGGGCAACTCTCTTCTCGTTGGGGCGGCAAAATTGGGGATGGATTTCAGATCCGTGGCCCCGGCCAGCGTTCAGCCCGATAAACAGTTGGTTGACAGGGTCCGTGAGATTGCAAAGGAGACCGGTGCCAGGCTGACCATCACAGACGATCTCGAAAGCGGCGTCAACGGATGCGATTTTCTCTATACCGACGTCTGGGTTTCCATGGGTGAAGATGAATCGGTTTGGAAAGAACGAATCGACCTGCTGCAGCCATACCAGGTCAATGCCGCCGCCATGGAAAAGACCGGCAATCCCCGGGTGAAATTTTTGCATTGTCTGCCGGCGTTTCATAATCGTGGCACCGTTATCGGAGAAGATATCTTTCAAAAGTTCGGCGTCGAGGCCATGGAAGTCACCGAAGACGTCTTCGAATCGCCAGCCTCCCTCGTTTGGGATGAAGCCGAAAACCGCGTCCATACCATCAAGGCTGTCATGGTTGCCACCCTGGGCAGTTAAACCGCCGGTTGTGTCCATTCAGGAGATCCACAGATGCCCAACAAACCGATTTTACTGATCGCTTTCGGAGGCAACGCCCTGATCAAAAAAGGGCAGAGCGGCACGGCAAGCCAGCAGTTGTCCAACCTGACCGCTCCGCTTGAGCAGTTGGCGAAACTGTCAAGAGACTACCGCATCGTGATCACCCATGGAAACGGTCCCCAGGTCGGCAATCTTTTGCTCCAGCAGGAGGCCTGCAGCGAAGTGCCCACGATGCCCCTGGAAATCATAGGGGCCATGACCCAGGGGCAAATCGGCTACATGATCGAATCGACGCTGGACACTTCATTGATGTTCCTGGGTATCGAAGACAAGCGTTTTGTAACCTTAATCACCTATGTCGTGGTGGATGACAACGATCCTGGATTCGCCAATCCCACAAAGCCGATCGGTCCCTTTTACTCACCCGAGGATGCGGACAAAGTGCCCTATACGCTGAAGATGACGGACAAGGGCCTTCGGCGTGTGGTGGCGTCGCCGCGCCCGAAGACCATCGTCGAGCGCCATGAGATCAAGCAACTCGTGGATATGGATTTCATCGTTATTTGTTGCGGAGGTGGAGGAATACCGGTGATTCGCCATGGCCGCAAGTTTACCGGCGTTGAGGCGGTTATCGACAAGGATTTGGCCAGCTCCGTTTTGGCAAGTGAGATACGCGCCGACCTGTTCGTCATCGCCACGGATGTTTCCGGCGCCTATATCGACTGGGGCAAAGATGGCCAGGCTCTGCTGAAAAGCTTATCTGTGGAAGAACTGCGCGAGTACAGCCGCCAGGGGCAGTTTCCGTCCGGGTCCATGGATCCCAAGGTCCGGGCGATCGCCGAATTTGTCGAAAAGACGGGCAACCGCGGCGTCATCTGCAACCTCGACGATATCACCGAAGCCATCGCCGGGCGTTCCGGCACCCAAGTGACACGCGCATGATCATAGACGACACATCTAAGGAGAATTTCAATGGCAAAAATCGTTAACTCGTGGAACGACTTCGATCCGCTCAAGCATGTCATCGTAGGCTTGGCCGACCATTCATGCATCCCGCCGGAAGAACCCGCCACTTCCGAAAAGGTTCCGATCGATTCCGAGATGCGCGGCATGTGGGGCCCGCGCCCACTGGAAACCGTCGAGAAGGCCAACGCACAGTTGGACAACCTGGCTAAAGTTCTCGGAGAAAATGGCGTTACCGTTGATCGGCCCTCCCCGCTGCAGTGGAATGCCCCGGTTATCACGCCCGATTTTCGTACCGATTCGATGATGACCTGCATGCCCCCGCGCGACACGCTGCTGACCATCGGCCCGGAGATCATCGAAGCGGCCATGTCGTTTCGTTGCCGTTTCTGGGAGTACCTGGCCTTCCGCCCGTTGCTGAACAGATATTTCAACGAAGACCCCGAATTCATCTGGACCCAGGCACCGCGTCCGCGATTGACCGATATCTCCTATAAACACAACTACTATGACGAAAGAATTTCCCTCGAAGAGCGTCTCGAACGCACCGCCAATAAGGATTTCGTCACTACCGAGGAGGAAATTCTCTTCGATGCGGCCGACGTTTTGCGAATTGGCAAGGATCTGTTCATTCAGCACGGTCTGACCACCAACCGCAAGGCCATGGAGTGGTTCAAGCGGCGCTACCCTGATCTGCGCATCCATGCGGTCAACTTTCCGGGCGATCCTTACCCGATCCACATCGACGCGACTTTCGTAACCCTGAGACCGGGCCTGATCATCAACAACCCGCAGCGCCGTCTTCCCGAAGATCAGCGCAAGATCTTCGAGGCCAATGACTGGCAGATCGTCGATGCGGCCCAGCCCGCGCACAAAAACCCGCCGCCGCTTTGCTATTCCTCGGTCTGGCTGTCCATGAACTGCCTGGTGCTCGACCATAAGACCGTTATCTGCGAAGCCTCGGAAGTCAACCAGATGGAGCAGATGGACAAACTCGGAATGAACGTCATTCCGGTTCCGTTCCGCGACGCTTATCCCTTCGGTGGCGCCTTGCACTGCGCAACCGCCGACGTTTACCGAGAGGGGGGATGCGAAGACTACTTTCCGAACCAGGTAGAAGACGTCACGCGCGTTTAGGACTCATCCGGTCCTGGGCAAGATCTGCCGACAGGAGTGTCTTCTTTGACCAACCCTGGACCACTTTTTTTATCCAAAATCGATATTCTACCTTGCGAGGAGTTATTCATGTCCGCACGAAAAGTCGTTATTATCGGCGCAGCAGGAAGAGATTTTCACAATTTCAACACTGTCTACCGCGACAACCCCGCCTATGAAATCGTGGCCTTTACCGCGGCTCAGATTCCCGACATCGATGGTCGCAAGTACCCGGCAGAACTGGCCGGCACCCTTTACCCCGACGGGATCCCCATTTACGAAGAAGCGCGGCTGGTCCCACTGATTGAAGAACTGGGCGTGCAGGACGCCGTCTTTGCATACAGCGACCTTCCCTACCAGCGCGTGATGTCCATAGGGGCGAAGGTCAACGCCGCCGGAGCCAATTTCATTCTCCTCGGACCTGGCGAAACCCAGATCAAAAGCACCAAGCCGCTCATCAGCGTGGGGGCGGTGCGCACCGGTTGCGGAAAAAGCCAGACCTCGCGGCGTATCATCGAAATCCTGATGAACAAAGGTCTTAAGGTCGTGGCCATCCGCCATCCCATGCCTTATGGCGATATCGCCGTACAGAAGGTTCAGCGGTTCGCTTCCCTGGAAGACATCGACAAACACAACTGCACCGTCGAGGAAATGGAAGAGTACGAGCCGCATGTTGTGCGCGGCAATGTCATTTACGCCGGTGTCGACTACGAAGCGATTCTGAGGGCTGCCGAGGACGATCCGGATGGGTGCGACGTGGTCTTGTGGGACGGGGGCAACAACGATTTTCCTTTCTACCGGCCGGACCTGCACGTCACCGTGGTGGATCCCCATCGCCCGGGACATGAACTGTGCTACTATCCCGGCGAGGTTACCTTGCGGATGGCCGATGTGGTCGTGATCAACAAAATGGACAGCGCCGATGCCGCCGGAATCGAAACGGTGCGCCGGAATATTACCGCCCTGAATCCCAACGCCATCGTGATCGACGGAGCATCCACGCTGGATATGGACGATCCCTCGATGGTCAAGGGCAAGCGTGTGCTTGTGGTCGAGGACGGACCGACCCTGACGCATGGCGAGATGACCATCGGTGCCGGAACCGTGGCTGCCCAGAAATTCGGTGCTGCCGATTTTGTGGATCCACGCCCCTATACGGTGGGCCGCCTTCGCGAAACCTTCGAGACCTACCCGGACATCGGCTGCGTCCTGCCGGCCATGGGCTACGGTGAGCAGCAGCTCAAGGATCTGGAGGCGACCATCAACAATACCGAGTGCGATGCCGTGGTCATCGGCACCCCCATCGATTTGAACCGGATTATCACCATCAACAAGCCCACTACCCGCGTTTATTACAATCTGCAGGAAATTGGACGTCCAAGTCTGGATGAACTCATGGACGACTTCATCCGGACCCACAACCTCGCATAGCCGGTTTACCGGTAATGCCGATCAACTGACGGAGATGGTCCCGGGCAAGTCCCGGGACCCACTTTCCACCTGTTGGCAGCCGTCAGCAGGACGTGCCGGCCTTTTTTTCCAAGACTATTTGAATTCAGAGAAAACTTCCTGCTCCTGGCCGAAAATGTAGGCAATCAGGGCCGCCCGGATCCACATTCCGTTGCGCTCCTGGCGCCAGTAGGCCGCCCGGGGATCCTGATCCACCAGGACATCGATCTCGTAGCGTCGGGGTAAGGGGTGCATGATGGAGCAATGGGGTTGGATCAGGGAAAGGTGCTCGGCCTTGAAATGGAAATCGGGGTAATCGGTGGGCTCGTCTTCCGGTCCGCCTCCGTATTCGTTCTGAACCCGTGTCATGTAGATGGCATCCACTTCCGGCATCACGCTCTCGAAATCGTCGCTCTCGTGATAAGGGATGCCCTGCTTTTCTAAAAACGAGGTGATGTCGGATTTCATTCGAAATTCGTTCGGTGCGACATAGTAAATGGTTACGTCTCTGTAGTTTTTCATTAAATAGCTTAGCGACCGTACGGTACGCCCCCGTTTCAAATCGCCTACCATGGCGATCTTTTTGCCGTCCAGGCCGCCGATGCTGCGAAATTCCCGCTGCAATGTATAAATGTCCAGCAAAGCTTGGGTCGGATGCTGGTCCGGACCCGAGCCGCCGTTGATGACAGGAACCGGTCGTTCGGTGTTGTTGAGAACCCAGGCCGCTTTTTGGGCGAAGCCTGCTTCGGGGTGGCGGCTGATGATCAAATCGACATAGCTGGCGAAGGTGCACAATGTGTCCTCGGCGGATTCGCCTTTTACTTCCGAGCTTGTTGAAGTTTCACGGCTTTCGGACACCTTCATGCCCAACAGGTGGCACGCATTCAGAAACGATAGAAACGTCCTTGTCGACGGTTGAACGAAATAGAGCATGGCGCGTTTGTGCTCGAGAAGGCTTCTGAGTTGCCGCGAGCCGGTTTTGGTCCTGGCCAGTTGCCGAATCAGATCGGCTAAATGACAAAGCTGGTCCAGAAATTCGCGGTCGAATTGCTGCCCGTATATAATATCGAACAACCGGCCGTCCCGACTGAAAAAAGGGATTTGTTCGTCAGTTTTTTGGCTACAGAACTCCTCGAGCCCCGGAATGGTTTGGCGTGTCTGTTCGACGACGGTTTTCATTTTGATCCTCTGTCTGTTGGAGGGAAAGCAGGGGTGAGCATAAAAAAGCACGTTGATCGTGACTTGGCCAAAAATGTCATAAGAGCTCTTGCGTGTCAATCGTGCACCATGCTGATCGGGGGAGCCATGGGAGGCGTTAACTCCATGAAAACAAATGGATTAACTTGTTTTTTGACGACCTGCTGCACCTGCTGTCAGGTTTCTCCTGACATTTACCCATTGTTCTTTTGACGGTATCCTTTCGGTAAAATGGGGCCTTGGCGCTGCTTGTCATTTTTCATCATCCACGCGCCGGCAATCAATTCTCAGCGGTTTACCGATAGAAAAAACCCGACGGTTTGGTCCGGAAAGATTGACAAATTCTGAAGCCAATTGAAATAATAGCTCCTGATCGTTTCAGGTTCAGGGCAACCGGCCATGGCACGATCAGGATCAAAAGGCTGATGGCATGGCCGACGGCATCAGTTTCGTGTCGTCGGACGGGTTTTCCCCTTAGCAAAGGCAGTCGTACAAAAGATTCCCGACGACAAAAAAGGGTTTAAAAGATGGCCGATCGAACCAAGGAGAAGTTTGGGGCAGCATATACGATTCTCTGGGATTTTTTTTCCGACAGCACAATTCCGACCCTGATCAGAGATACGGCCAACCGGCAGGTCGTTCAATATAACGCTGCCATGCAACAGCTCACCGGCTATTCTCCTGCCGAAATACCGGACATGGCGTCCTGGCTGAAAAAGCTATATCCGGATGAAAACGTCAGGCAAAAAATGATGGAGACCGTCTCCCGGACGAAGGGACGTGAAATATTCATCAGTGACGACGAATACGAGATCATCCGGAGGAACGGGCAAAAACGGTACGTCCAGCTTTCGATTTACAACATCCATCCGCCGGATGGATCCACCCCTTTTCAAGTCGTCCAGGCCAAGGATGTTACCGGCCGCATCAATGCCGAGGAGCACCTTAAAAATGCAAATACGTCCCTGGCTGCTTTCGCCAACGAACTGGAACATCGGGTAAAACGGCGTACCAGAGAGCTGAAAGAGAGCGAAAGTCGCCTTAAACTCGCTCTGGAGGGGGCCAAAGAGGGCCTGTGGACAATCGATTTCGTCAAGGGGAAGATGTTTTTTACCAATCATTCGGCTGAAATGTTGGGGTATTCGCTCAATGACCTGGGCGAAACCTCCGGTAAATGGGACGAGATAACCCACCCCGAGGACTGGCCGAAAGTCAAAAAAGCCCTGATGGACCATTTCGAGGGGAGAACGAGCCATTACGAGGCTGAATATCGGGCCAGAACGAAAGACGGCAAATGGAAATGGATTCTCGGGCACGGGAAGGTGACCAAACGGGACGCACAGGGAAATCCAAAGCAGGCCATCGGCACCCACGTCGACATCAGCAAACTGAAAAAAACGGAACTCAATCTGAGAAGAAGTGAGGAACGTTTCAAATCCCTGGTGGAGAATGCCCCTTATGGCATGCTCATTATCAACCCGGATAGAAGTATTGCGTACTCCAATCCGAAATTCGAGGAAATCACCGGATATCTGCCCGAGGATTTGCCGGATATAGACGCATGGTTCCGCAACGCTTATCCGGATACCGATCTTCGTAAAACCGTGCGAGATGTCTGGCAGGCGGCCTTGAAAAGAATGGACCGGACGCATGAAACCGAACCCCGGGAGTTCGGGGTTCGCTGCAAAAATGGCGATGTGAAGATTCTGCGGATCACGCATGTGATCATCAAAGGGAGAAAGCACTTCGTGTGCTATGAAGACGTTACTGCCAAAGCCAATGCCGAAAAAGCCCTCAAAGCGAGAGAGCAGGAACTGCGCATGAAAACCGACAATCTTGAAGAAGCGAACATCGCTTTGAGCGTACTGCTGAAAAAAAGGGAAAAGGACAAAGAGGACATAGAGAACAATATTCTTTACAATGTAAAGAGTCAGCTTATGCCTTATATCGAGAAGCTGGAAAACAGCAAGCTGACACCGCGGGCGACAACCTTCCTGGGAATTCTCAAATCCAACCTGAATGATGTGGTTTCCCCCTTTTCGCGTAAACTCTCGGCGACGTATATGCAACTGACACCCAGGGAGATTTTGATTGCCAAATTAATCAGGGACGATAAATCGACCAAAGAGATTTCCGGAATACTGACGATATCGGAAAGCTCCGTTCAGTTCCATCGGCACAACATCCGCCGAAAGCTCGGCCTGGTAGCAAAAAAAATGAATTTAAAATCCTACCTGCAGTCGCTCGCCTGAGGCCGCAACGAACCACCTGCGGCAACAAAGAAAAACCGACAACGATTTTTCCCGCTATTATCTCAGCTCATAAAAGCGACCCACGATTGGGGCCAATGGGAACAGCCGATATTTTTGTCGGTTTTTACCTGGCATTGTCCCCTTGTATAATTGATAACCGCACCAGAGAGAGTTGTGCTACCTTGAGCGAAAATGAGTGTAATCGTACGGCCCGGTTGACGGACCTCTTTGCTAATTTAAAGACATGCCAAATCATGTGCCCGCAAAAAATGCCAATGCCCGGCTAACCATTCGGAAAGCCATCATCAGCGACGTTGAAGACATTCTGGAACTGGTCAACCGGTTTGCCGCATCCAACCTGATGCTGCCCAGAGGTCCGCAGTACATTTATGAAAACATCCGCGATTTCGTGGTTGCCGTTGATTCAAACGGCTTCGATTCCCATGCAACCCGAAGCGAAAACGGCCGCGAACGCTTCCTCGGCTGCGGCAGCTTACATATATTGTGGCGGGATTTCGCAGAGTTGCGCGCTTTGGCCATCTCCGAGGCATATCAACACATGGGGATCGGAAAAGCGATTGTTGAGTTTATCATACGGGAATCGCGGGAATTGAATCTAAAGTTTCTCTATACGTTCACCCTGTCGACGGCGTTTTTTAAGGAGATGGGGTTCACGGCCAAGAAAAAAGAAGAGTTGCCGCCCAACCTGTGGGTTGAGTGCAGCCGATGTCCAAAATTTTTCAATTGCGACGAAGTCGGCATGGTCTTTGAGTTTTAATCAAGTCTGCGGTTGATTCGGTATCCGGGGAGATTCAAGCCATGAAGCAAAGATTTCTGATCAAAATTGGCGGCCTTGCTTTTGAGAAACAAGAGGGCATGCTGGCCTTGGGGGCCGCCATGGCTGCCAGTGAAGACGCGGAATTTATCGTCCTTCACGGAGGAGGTGCAGAGATTTCCCAGGCATTGTCAGCCGCCGGCCGCCCAAATCGTTTCATCGACGGCGTTCGGGTAACCCCCAGAGAAGATGTCGAGATTGTTGAACAGGTGCTGTCCCGAAAAGTGAATCAACGTATTGCCAATGCCTTTGAAAAAAGCGATGTCGCCTGCCAGCGCATGTCCGGAAAAACCGGCAACCTGTTCACGGTCGAGCCGCTCAGCCGCAATGGGCAGGACCTGGGATATGTGGGGCGAATTTCCGGTGTCAACGAAAAGGTGGTGGAAGATGCCCTTGCCAAGGGGCGCCTGCCGGTAATCTCGCCGGTTTCCGGCGATTCAAACGCCGTTACCTACAATGTAAATGCCGACAGCGCCGCCTCGGCGCTGGCGGCCGCCGCAAACTGTACCGATCTTGTTTTTTTTACCGACGTGCCCGGTGTGCTGGTGGATGGGAAGCGATGCGTCACGCTGTCCCGGGATGAAGCAAAAGCGCTTATCGAAGCGGGAACGATCAAGGGCGGCATGGTTGCGAAAATGGAAGCTGCATTCAAGGCGCTGGATCAGGGCGTCGCTCGTGTTCATATCATGCAATGGCAAGGTCCCCGAGACTTTGCGAGGCTAAACTGTCAGCAATGCGACAGCGGGACAACCGTTTGCCTGTAGTCACATGTGATCAATCGTGCCGATTCGTCCCTCGTCCTTCATTCTTCATCCCTCGTCCATCTTCAACTTCGCTCTGAGCTGCCCGCAGGCCGCACCGATATCCTGTCCCTTGCTGTGGCGCACGATGGCCGTGTAGTGATGGTCGGCCAGGGTTTCCTGGAACTGGACGATCCGTTCCGGATCGGGGCGCAAATATTCGCTGCCCGGGTGCTCGTTGAAGGGGATCAGGTTGATCTTGGCCCTGACGGGGCGCAGCAGCTTTGCCAGGCGGCGGGCATCGCCCAGGCTGTCGTTGACGCCTTTCATCAGAATGTATTCGAAGGTAATCTTGCGGCGGGGCGGCAGCGGGTAGCGGCGGCAGGCGTCCACCAGGTCGGCGATGGGATACCTGCGGTTGACGGGCATCAGTCGGCTGCGGGTATCGTCCTCGGTGGCGTTGAGGGATACGGCCAGGTTGACCTGGGTCTCGCGCCCCAGATCCGCCATTGCGGGCACGATCCCGGCCGTTGAAACCGTCACCCTCCGGCTGGAAAACTTGAGCCCCCAGTCTCCGTCGGTAATCGCTTCCAGGGCTTGGATCACATTGGTGTAGTTGTCCAGCGGCTCTCCCATTCCCATGAACACGATGTTGCTCAGAGGCATGTCACCCTTGGCATCCACCTGCCGCTTGACATCGCGCACCTGGGAGACGATTTCCCCGGCCGAAAGGTTGCGGACCCATCCCCCCTTGGCCGTCATGCAAAATCGGCAGCCCTGGCGGCACCCCACCTGGCTTGAGATGCAGAGGGTGAAGTGTTCCTTTTCGGGAATCAGGACCGTTTCGATGTGCCGCCCGTCGTGGAGCCGGAAAAGAAGCTTGCGGGAGCCGTCTTTAGAGAAGGCCTCTTTTTCCACCTGCAGGCGCGGGTTGACGTAGGCTGCCGCAAGTGCGGCCCGCAACGGTTTGCCGAGGTTGGTCATCTCTTCGAAGTGGTCGGTCTGGCGCAGGTAGACCCACCGTAGAACCTGGTCGGTGCGAAAGGGGCGCTGGCCCTGCTCTTGAAGCCACTCGGCCAATTGCTGCCGCGAGAGGTCTTTGATGTCGATTTTGCTTGATTCTACAGTCATGATGTGGGATCCACGACCCGGTTCGAATTGCCGGTTCGTTCGTTGTCAGACGATGGCAAAAGGGGATGCGGGAAAACTTGGGTTGGCGGCTCAAGTTCTCTACCGGATTCCGGTATCTTGCGGCCTTTTTTATACCTTGACATAGCATTAAAAAAAATCTATTTTCAAGGTTTTAGTTGGCATAGCGGGTAAATTGCATGTTCGATGCGCTCAGCGACAAATTAAATTCGGTTTTCAAGCAGCTCAAAGGCCAGGGCAAACTTTCTGAAAAGAATATTGCCGATGGGCTGCGAGCAGTGCGTATGGCGCTGCTGGAAGCCGATGTGCATTACCAGGTGGTCAAGCGGCTGGTGGCGGACATCAAGGAGCGCGCCCTGGGCCAGGAGGTCATGGGGAGCCTGACGCCCGGCCAGCAGGTGGTCAAGATCGTCAACGAATCCTTGACCCGGCTCATGGGAGATACCCATGAGGGCCTGAATCTGGCCGGCGAGAAACCGGTGGCGGTGATGCTGGTGGGCCTGCAGGGTTCGGGTAAGACCACCACGGCTGGCAAGCTGGCGGTGCTGCTGCGCAAAGAAGGAAAACAGCCCTATCTTGTACCGGCGGACATCTACCGGCCTGCGGCCATCGATCAGCTCAAAAAGGTGGGCGGCCAGCTGGGGGTGCCGGTTTTCGATTCCACGCCGGAGATGAATCCGGTGGATATCTGCCAGCAGGCGCGGGTGGCGGCGCACAAAGCGGGCTGCGACACGCTTGTTCTGGATACGGCCGGGCGGCTGCACATCGACGAAGAGCTGATGGGAGAGCTGGCGCGCATTCGTACGGCCCTGAAGCCGACGGACATCCTGCTGGTTGCCGACGCCATGACCGGCCAGGATGCGGTCAATATCGCCAAGTCCTTCGACGAACGGCTGGACATCGGCGGCGTGGTGCTCTCCAAGATGGACGGCGACGCCAGGGGCGGTGCTGCCCTTTCGATCCGGTCCATCACCGGAAAGCCCATCAAGTTCATCGGCGTGGGCGAAAAGCTCAGCGACCTGGAAGCCTTCCATCCGGATCGCATGGCTTCGCGTATCCTGGGCATGGGTGACGTTCTCACCATGATCGAAAAGGCCCAGGAGGTGGTGGACGAAAAACAGGCCGCCGAACTGGAAAAGAAGCTGCGCAAAAACCAGTTTACCCTGGAAGATTTTCGCGACCAGATGCGTCAGATCCGCAAGATGGGTTCCCTGACGGACATTTTAGGGATGATCCCCGGTATGGGGAAGGTCAAGCAGATGAAGAATCTGCAAGTGGACGAAAAAGAGTTGGTGCACATCGAGGCTATCATCAATTCCATGACGCCCATGGAGCGGCGTCAGCATTCGATCATCAATGGCAGCCGCCGCAAACGGATCGCCGCGGGCAGCGGCACGCGGGTGCAGGATGTCAACCGTCTGCTCAAGAATTATACGCAGGTGATGAAGATGATGAAAAAAATCAATAAAGGCGGTATGCGCGGATTGGGCCGCGGCATGCTGCCCTTCTAAAGGAGAACAAGCATGGCAGTTAAAATCAGACTGGCCCGCCACGGGGCAAAAAAAAGACCGTTTTACCGGATTGTCGCAGCAGACAGCGAAAGCCCCAGGGACGGTCGTTTTCTTGAAAAACTCGGGACCTACAATCCACTCCAGGACCCGGCAGCGGTGGCTTTGAACACGGATCGGATCAAATACTGGATCGGTCAGGGGGCCACCCCCAGCGACACGGTCAAATCGATCCTGAAACGCGAAGGTGTTTTTGCCGCTGCGGAATAAGACCGCACGCCAACCGTGATTCCCAGGTACAACCGGCTGCCGCTGTCCATCCGTGCAGCGGCATTCGATTACCGATGCATAACGGCTCGTCGTGTTGCCCGGTGCCAGTGGCACTGTCGATGGCACTTTTCGCGCCTTGCAATCCGGGCGCCTCGTCAATCCCAGCACGTTTTCGATTTGACGACTAGAGGCACGAAGGAGATGGAGCTATGAAAGAGCTGATCAAGTTCATTGCGCAGGAGCTGGTAGATTTTCCGGATCAGGTTTCCGTTGATGAAATCGAGGGCAACCAGACATCCGTGATCGAACTGAAAGTGGCCAAAGAGGATCTGGGCAAGGTGATCGGTAAACAGGGACGCACGGCCAGGGCCATGCGTACCCTTTTGAGTGCGGCATCCGCCAAAATCAAAAAACGAACGGTTCTTGAAATCATCGAATAGTCCCGGGAACAGGGACGACCTCATCCTGGTGGGCAAGGTGGTCGGCGCCCACGGCATTCGGGGAAACCTGAAGGTTCGTTCGTATACGGAGTCTCTGTCGGTTTATGAAGCGAAAGAAGGAATTCACGCAATCCTGCCCGACGGCTCCATCCGGACGATGACCGTCGACAGGGTCTGGCCCCACGGTAAAAGCCTGTTGATGAATTTCGAATCGGTAACCCGGCGCGATCAGGCCGAAGGCCTTATCGGAACGGAATTGTTTGTCGAAAAAGACCGCCTGCCGGCCCTGGAGGAAGATACCTATTATTGGTTCGATCTGGTGGGACTACGGGTGATCGATGCCTCCGGCACCCGGTTGGGACGGCTGGTCCGCATCATTCCCACCTCCGGAAACGACATATACGTGGTCAGGGGAGCGTGTGGCGGGCAGCCTCAGGAGACGCTGATTCCTGCCATCGGCGATGTGGTCCTCAGCATCGATCTGGAGGGCGGGATCATGACCGTGGATCTGCCGGAAGGGCTATAGACCGCGCGGTAAACCATGAAAGTTTGTGTGCTGACCCTTTTTCCCGAGCTGTTCCAGCCGTTCTGGGACCATGGGATCATTCGGCGGGCGGTTCAGGGCGGCAAGATCCATCCGGCTACCGTCAACATCCGCGACCATGCCGAAGGACGGCATCGGGTGACCGATGACCGGCCTTACGGAGGCGGTTGCGGAATGGTCATGAAGCCGGAACCGCTGGCCGGTGCGATGGCCGAAGCCAAAGGCCGCATGCCAACGGCAACCACCTTGCTGCTCTCCCCTCAGGGCAGACGGTTCGACCAGCAGTTGGCCGAGTCGCTGGCACAGGCCGGCGAACTCATTTTGGTGTGCGGTCGTTACGAAGGGGTGGACGAGCGCTTCGTCGACCGCTTTGTGGACGGGGAAATTTCCATCGGCGACTTCGTTCTTACCGGCGGCGAACTGGCAGCCATGGCGATCATCGATGCCGTGGCGCGACTGATTCCCGGTGTGCTGGGCAACGAGGACTCGGCAGGCAGCGATACCTTTAGTGACGGGCTCGTGGAATATGCCCACTACACGCGACCGCCGAATTATGACGACGAAGCGGTCCCCGATGTGCTGCTTTCCGGCAACCACGCCGAGATCGAGCGTTGGCGGAGGGAAACGGCTCTGATGCGAACCGTGCTTAAGCGGCCGGACCTCCTGGAAAGGCGGGGCGTTTCCCCGGAGGAGCGGGCCTTGTTGATAAAATGGCGCAGGGAACTTGACCGGCTCATCGGATAGCCGGCTCTACGTCGCGCTGGTTCATTATCCGGTGATCGACAAGAACGGCGAAACCATCGCCTCGGCGGTAACCAATCTGGACCTGCACGACATCGCCAGGGTGTGCAGGAGTTACGGCGTCAGGGGCTATTTTGTCATTACGCCGCTGGCGGACCAGAAGATACTGGTCAACCGCATTGTGGACCACTGGATCAGCGGCACCGGCGGGCGGTACAACCCCAAGCGGAAAAAAGCCCTGGAACTGGTCCATGTCAGGGACACCTTCGAGCAAAGCGTCGATGAGATCTCCGCGACCGAAGGTTGCCGGCCCGTGACGGTGGTCACCACGGCCCGGCGGGACACCGGCGGCATGACTTGCCAGCGCTTAAGGGAGATGGTAGAAAGCGCCACCCCTGTCCTTCTGGTTTTCGGAACGGCCTGGGGGTTGACGGATGATTTCATGGCCCGGGCGGACCATATTCTGGAGCCGCTGGCCGGAACAGAAACTTACAATCATCTGTCGGTACGGTCCGCGGCAGCTATCGTTGTGGACCGACTGCTGGGCAGGTGAATGAATACTTAACATCAATATCGGGAGTGATCATGGAAATTATCAAAAACATTGAAAGAGAACAGGTCCGCATGGATCTGCCGGACTTTTCACCGGGTGACACCGTTACGGTGCACGTGAAAATCCGCGAAGGCAACAAGGAGCGTCTGCAGGCGTTTACTGGCGTCGTGATCAGCAAGAAAAAGGGCCTGGCCAACGCCAGCTTTACCGTGCGTAAAGTCTCCTATGGTGTCGGCGTGGAGCGTGTTTTTCCTATGAATTCGCCCATCCTCGACCGGGTGGAAGTGGTCACCCGCGGCCGGGTGCGCCGGGCAAAGATTTACTACCTGCGCAAGCTGCGCGGCAAGGCGGCCCGGATCAAGGAAAAACGGTTCACCTAATATGAACAACGTCCCATAGGGTACCATGGAAGCAGACCTTTGGGCCTTTGAAAGAAACGCCCATGAAATGGGCTGTCGGATTGTTGCAGGCATTGACGAGGCCGGCCGGGGTCCCCTGGCCGGTCCCGTCGTTTCTGCAGCCGTCATTCTTCCAGATGGGGTGGCCATTCCGGGAATAGACGATTCCAAGAAACTGACCCCCAAGCGGCGGCACGACCTCTATGATCGCCTGTACGAGGTATCCCATGCCATTGGAATCGGTGTGGTGGATGCTGGCGAGATCGACCGGATAAACATCCTGCAGGCGACACTGGGCGCCATGGCCATGGCCGTGGCCAATCTGGACCCGCGGCCGGATCATCTGCTGATCGACGGCATTTTCACCATCGCTTCGGACCTTTCCCAGCAGGCCATCAAAAAGGGAGATTCCCGGAGCATCTCCATTGCCGCGGCGTCCATTGTCGCTAAGGTCACCCGGGACCGCATGATGGACCAGGTGGACGAGTTGTTCCCGGAATTCGGATTCGGCCGCCACAAGGGCTATCCCACAAAGACGCACCGCCAGGCCATCCAGCAGCATGGCTGCTGCCCCATCCACCGCCGGTCGTTTAAGGGCGTAAAAGAATACGTGGAAAGTGATCGGTGATCAGTGCAGCTGTAAACCCTTCTTAGCTGCATTGAACCAAAAAATTTTGATGGACAATACCATGGACGATTATGACGACCGGTTTCGTAAAAAGCCAGAGATCAAGGCTTGCGAATCCCGAGGAATGAGGTGTAAATAAAAGTACTCCGCAGTGACGAGGGATACGCGTAACGAAGATATCGGGCTTTTTACGGAACCGGCATGCTTAATCGGCAACAACAATTCGGTAAACGCAGCGAACGCCTGGCGCTGAACTATCTCAAGCTCAAAGGGTATCGCATTGTCGAGACCAACTACCGTTCCAGCGTCGGTGAAATCGATATCATCGCCAGGGAAAAAGACACCCTCGTTTTTGTGGAGGTGAAGGCGCGTTCTTCGAGCCGATTCGGCAATGCCAAGGGAGCCGTCACGCCCACGAAACAGCGTAAAATCTCCATGGCCGCCCTGGACTACCTCAAACGCAGTGGACAGCCCGAAGCCCGGGCCCGATTCGATGTCGTGGCCATCGACACCGCGGCAGGGAAAACCGCCATCGAGATCGTGAAAAATGCCTTCACCCTTGCCTACGGATAAACCTGTTCCCAGCGGCCTTTATGTGGTGGCCACCCCCATTGGCAACCTGGAGGATATCACCCTGCGCGCCATCCGGATTCTGACCGGGGTCGATATGATCGCTGCCGAGGACACCCGCCACACCGCACGTCTGCTCGCGCACTACCGGATCAAGACCCCACTGATCTCCTGCCACGAACACAACGAGCGTCAGCGCAGCGCAGAACTGATAGACAAAATCCGCTCCGGCAGATCGGTGGCACTGGTTTCCGACGCCGGCACTCCCTCGGTTTCGGATCCCGGCTACCGGCTCGTGCGGGCCGCCGTAGAGGATGGTTTGGATGTCATTCCGGTTCCGGGGGTTTCGGCTGCGGTCACGGCCCTGTGTGTTTCGGGTTTGCCCACCGATGCCTTCGTGTTCATCGGTTTTGCCCCTAAAAAGAGCGGCAGTCGCAGGGAACTGCTCGAATCGCTGGCCGCGGAATCGCGCACCCTGGTATTTTACGAGTCACCCCGGCGGGTGGCGGCGCTTTTAGAGGTCGCTGAATCGGTCATGGGGGACCGCCAGGCGGTGCTGGCACGGGAACTGACCAAGCTGCACGAAGAATTCATCCGCGGCAGCCTGTCCGAGATTCGGGCCGCCCTCGAAAAGCGCCAGCAGGTCAAGGGCGAGTGCACGCTTCTGGTGGCCGGTGCGACGGCGGAGGAATCCGTCTCCGATGCACAACTGGAAGAGGCTCTCAGAAAGGCGCTGGCCCGGTCGGATGCACGCCTGTCGGGTGTTTCCAAAGCCTTTTCCCGTCAGTACAATCTGCCCCGCAAAAAAGTGTATGAAATGGCGCTTGCCATCCAGAAAGAAAGCGGGGGTTCCTCCTGACCCATGAGCAAATCAGCCGATACGATTTATCCGGTGATCCTGCCGGTTCCCGCGACGGATCAGCAACGCAAGGGCCGGGAAATGGTCAGGTTTTTGAGCCGCTATGCCCGCCTGGCCCTTGCTCAATCCTTTGAGAAAAGCGGACTTCTTTTGGGAGACTTGCCCAAGGACGATCAGGGCGCGCCCCTGCCGGTCGACGGGGTCTACTGGTCCCTGAGCCACAAGTCGGCCATCGTCGGCGCGGTGGCCGCGACGCTGCCGGTGGGGCTGGATCTGGAAACAGTGCGTCCGGTCAATCAGGCCCTGTTGGCCAGGGTTGCCGACGACGCCGAATGGCGGCTGGCCGGCGATCAGGAACCCACTTCTTTTTTCCGCTTCTGGACCGCCAAAGAAGCTGTGCTCAAGGCCGTGGGCAAGGGCATGGCGGGGCTGTCCCGGTGCCGGATCGTTGAAATCGAAACTCCCACCCAAATGATTCTGACTTACGACAGCCTTCCCTGGCCGGTGGAACACCGCTGGTTCGGCGACCATGTGGCCGCCATTTCCGTGCAACAGGGCACCGTCGTCTGGCCTGACGCTCCCTGAACGGATTTCGCGTATTGCCCCCGGATTTCTCAACCGCAGCCGGTCAAAGTGCTGCAGGGTGACCCTATTTGGATTTACTTTCTGCTCTTCGCTGTCATGCCTGCGACGATATGGGTGTGTTGGTGGGTAACCACCGCCTTTGTCAGCCATTCGCGGATGAACTAGGCTCCTAAACTACGTCAGCGACGATAAGAAATCCGAATGCGGCCGCCCTGCATCGCGCTCTTTTGCGCCTTGTTTTTTGCTCCGGGATGGGCAATAGTGGCGTCATCGTTGTGAATCCAAGCGATTGTTTGAAAAAAGGAGAGAAAAATGCACATCACATTTTACGGCGCGGTGAGGGAAGTGACCGGTTCCATGCACCTGTTGAGTACCGACGAGGACCGTATTCTGCTGGACTGCGGTCTGGTCCAGGGGCGGAGGAAAGAATCCGCGGAGAAGAACCGGGTGCTTCCCTTCGATCCCCAAATCCTCACCAACATGATTCTCTCCCATGCGCACATCGACCATTCCGGGCGGATTCCACTGCTGGTCAAGAAAGGATTCGGCGGGCGCATTTACTGTACCCGGGCCACGGCCGACGCTTGCGGCTTCCTGCTCCCGGATTCGGCCCATATCCAGGAGAGCGATGCCGAATACCTCAATTACAAGACCGTCCGGGGTGCCCTGTCCCGCATGCGTCCAGGCGAATACGGCAATACCAGCAAGCGCGAACTGCAGGATGTCAGGAAGTTGCTGAAAAAAAATGGACACAAACTCGATGTCGATGTGATCAACGAGTATATCCAGCGTTTTCACCTCAAGGGAGTTGAGCCGCTGTACACCACCTTCGATGCGGAACAGGCACTCAAGGCTTTCGAGGGCATTCCCTATCGCAATCCGGTAACCATTGGAAGCGGTGTCACCTGCAAGCTCTTCGAAGCCGGCCACATCCTGGGTTCAGCTGTTGCCATGATTCGATACGAGGCCAACGGCAAATCACGCACTGTGTGTTTTTCCGGGGACATCGGCCGTTACGACAAACCGATTCTCAGGGACCCGTCCAACCACCTCGATGGTTTTGCAAAAGATGTGGACCTGATGATTATGGAAAGTACTTACGGCAACCGGGATCACGAACCGGTGATCGACCTGCGCCCCCGGCTCAAGAAAGTGCTCAACGAGACGTTCGAACAGGGCGGCAGCGTGCTGATTCCCTCCTTTGCTTACGGACGGACCCAGGAATTGCTCTATGTTATCCATGAATTGTATGCGGACGGGGAGGTGCCGGCCATGCCGGTATACGTGGACAGCCCGCTGGCCATCAACATTACCAAGGTGTTTGGCGAACACCCCGAAGTGTACGACAAGGAGACCCACGAAACCTTTCTCCAGCAGGGCAAAAATCCGTTTGCGTTCAAACAGGTGAAGTTCACCTCAAGCGTCGAGGCATCCATGGCGCTTATGCGCGAGGAAAGCCCGCATATCGTTATCTCGGCGTCCGGTATGTGCGAGGCCGGACGCATCCTGCACCATCTGCGCTATAAGATTCACGATCCCAAAAATACGATCCTGATCGTGGGCTACATGGCCAACCACACCCTTGGCCGCCGCATTTTGGAACAGGGTACCGCCTACGAGGCGTCGGGGCGGTCGGGAGAGCCTCCCATCGTCAAAATTCTCAACAAGGAGTACCCGTTGAAGGCGCGGGTGGTTAAGATCGGTGGGTTTTCGGCCCACGGGGACAGGAACGAGATGTTGCGGTTTTTGAAGCAATCCGACCTGAATATCAAGCGGATTGCCGTGGTCCACGGCGAAGAGGACCAGAGCCTGGCGTTTTGCCAGCGGCTGAAAGACGAGGGCTACGATGCGATGGTGCCCCGCGTCGGCGAAACGCTGGCGATTTAAGGGCGAAGGCCGGTCAACATAAAGCAACGACCATCGGGTTGATGGCCGTAGAGAAATTCAGGGTCACACCTATCGATTGGCGGCCGGGCGTCAACGGCCTAAAATTCACTGCATCACTATTTCTTTTTATCCAACAGACACCCGTCGAAAATAGGATTAAGGTCCATCCATTGATCGGCGGGCCAGATTTGGTCCGCCAACTGTTTGGCCTGGTGTTTAACTGCGGCCGGCAGATCTTCCTATCGGATGTTCAAGGTGAAATCGATGATATACGAAGTCAGATAGCCCATTGCGATCCTTTCGTTTTCTACTGGATTCAATATAAATTCGGTTTGTTATTTAACGCGGCGGCCCCCATTTTTCGTATTCCTGCCTTCGGATCAAAGCTTTCGCCTCAGACGAAAAATAAAATATTCCGCTTGATATTATTGCAAACGAAAATTTTTACTATTGAAAATTTTTTAATTTGATAATAGACATGAACAATATTTTTCAAATAGAAATTTTACATGAGGTGCTTCTTGGACAAAGCCATACTCGACGCATTGGATAACGAGATCATTCACTCGCTAACGGAAGATGGGCGCATGTCGTTCGGTGAAATGGCAAAAAAGCTCAATGTTACAGCGCCGACGATTCGAAGCAGGGTCAAACATCTCGAGGATAAAGGGTTGTTCAAAGTATCCGGCCTCGTAGATCCCAGTCGGCACCCAGACATGATCACCGCCTTGGTCGCGATGAGTATCCAATCCAAAGGAACGTTGGATGGCATCGTGGAAAAGATATCCCGTCTTCCCAATGTCGCCTGGGCAGGGGTGGTTGCCGGACGTTACGATATCATTGCGGAGGTCGTCTGTGTGGGCGGAAAGGAAGAACTGTATCGATTTACCACGGAAACGATCCTTACCTTTGGCCATGTTGTTCGAAGCGAAACATTCATCATTATGAAATCCAAACAAAATTGGTTGCGCCTGCCCGAAGGGGTCGAGCGCATCTAGACTCGGAACGATTGGGATCACCCGATGAACATTGCTGTATTGGGTTCGGGAAACGGAGGCTGTGCGGTTGCCTTCGACTGCGCGGCCTGCGGTCATCCGGTCCGTCTGTTCGATTTTGAACGATTCCCGCAAAACATTCAAGCGGTGAATGAAGATGGAGGCATTCATTGCGAGGGCATCCTTGATGGATTTCAACCGGTGGGTTATGCCGGACACGATATTGAAATAGTGCTGGAAGGGGCCGACATCATTTACGCGGTCGGTCCGGCATACAGCACCAAACCCTTTGCCGAAGCCTGCAGGTCGCACCTCAAAAAGGGACAGGTCGTAATCGTCTGTCCCAGCTCCTGCGGGGGTGCCGTCGAATTCAAAAATGGTGCCGGTCTCGATCTTCGTGACGAGGAGGTTGTCGTTGCCGAAACATCGACGCTGCCGTATGCCGTTCGGCTGTTCGAACCCGGCAAAATCAAGATTTTCAACAAACTCAAGGGTGGCGTGTTCCTGGCCTCAATTCCTGCGAAAAATACCAATACCGTATTGGAACGGGTATGGGATGTCTATCCAGCGATGAGCGCCGCGAAGAATATCCTCCAGACCAGTTTGCAGAACGGCAACCCGGTCATCCATCCTGCGATTACGCTCATGAATGTCGGCTTGATTGAACGCACCCAGGGCGATTTCGAGTTCTACCATCAGGGGGTCACGCCGGCGGTCGGCAGGCTGGTCGAGGCGGTGGACCGGGAACGGATCGCCATTGGAAATGAATTGGGGGTAGAGGTCATCCCCGATCCGGAATTGGGTGTCATCCAAGGATATATGACCGAGGCAACCTATGACAACGGTTTCGTGACCGCCCCGGGATTCGCAGGGGTCAAAGCCCAACCCCGTCTGGATTACCGCTACTTCAATGAAGATGTAGGGTACGGTCTGGTGTTTCTTCAAGACCTCGGGAAACAGGCCGGTGTGGCAACCCCGGTAATATCCGCCGTGATCACAATGGCTTCCGTCGTGATGAAAAGGGATTATGTGGCGGAAGCCAAGCGAACGATGAGAACGCTGGGGCTCTCGGCTTACACGGCGAAAGAATTGGATTCCGTGCTGTCTTAAAACCAGTACCGTTCGAACCGCACAATGGCCATTGCTGTGCATCATCGGTTGATGTCAGGCAACGAATCCATCCAACCCATCCACCGTAAGGAGGCGCCTATGGAAGATTTTAAGCGTATTCTCTACCCCGTCGCACTCACCGACATTTCACCCAAGGTGGCCCCCTATGTGGTGACCCTGGCCAGACAACTCGATGCGCAGGTCCATCTGCTGCATGTGCTGCGACGTTTTGACTGGTTTGTGGACACGTACGTATCCGATCCGCCGGAGCCTGACTTCAAGCGCATTGCAAGCGACTTCGAAAGTCAGGTCCTGTCCCAGGCGCAACGGAAGCTGGATGCATTTGAAAAACGACATTTAAGCGGCATCCAGATTGCCGGCAAAGCGGTGGTTTCCGGAACCCATTACAAGCAAATCCTGAATTATGTGGAATCCGAGGGGATCGATCTCATCGTCATGGGAACGGGAACCCCCATCCAAAAAGTGATGTTCGGATCGGTTGCCGAAAAAGTGTCCCGACTGGCCACGGTCCCTGTCATGTTAATCAAGGTTGCCTGAAGGCAATGCCATCCAAGGCCCAATCGGTATAAAGGGAGGAACACCATGGAAACCAAACGGCAAAAGCGCGATCCTTATCTCTGGGAGGCATTGCTTTCGATCCTGGGCTTGATTGTTTTTATCAGCCTGGCGATTCTGCGTTATGAAACCGACGCCCATGTTCCCATTCTGCTCGGTGTATTCGTGGCGGCCATTGTGGGCCTGCGGGCCGGCTTCAGCTGGAAAGAGGTCGAAACCGGCATGCTCGACGGCATCACCAATTCGCTCCAGGCCATCGTGATTCTGGCCATTATCGGCATTCTCATCGGTGTCTGGATTTTGACCGGAGTGGTGCCCACCTTGCTTTACTACGGCCTGAAAATCCTGCATCCGAAAATATTCCTGCCGGCGACGCTGATCATCTGTTCGATCACCTCCCTGGCCACCGGCTCCTCCTGGGGCACCTCGGGAACCATCGGCATCGCCTTGATCGGTATCGGCGACGGGCTGGGGTTTCCCTTGCCGGTCGTGGCCGGAGCCGTGCTTTCCGGGGCCTATTTCGGAGACAAGATGTCCCCGCTGTCCGACACCACCAACATGGCGCCGGCCATGGTGGGCACCGATTTGTACACGCACATCAAGCACATGGTCTATACCACCGGTGTCAGCTACGGGTTGACCCTGGTCATCGAAATCGTGCTGGGCTTTTTCTACGGCGGCGGGCAGGCCAACCTGGAAAGCGTGAACCAGATCCTGGCCGGCATCGACGCCCAGTTCACCGTCAATCCGCTGTTGCTGATTCCCCCGATCCTTGTCATGGCCCTGGCCTTTCGAAAGATACCGGCGGTTCCGGGCATCGTGATCGGCATCCTGGCGGCCGGCGTTCTGGGGGTGATCTTCCAGGGCAACACCTTCGGCGGCCTGCTGTCGGCAGCCTATGGTGGCTACACCAGCAACAGCGGTGTCGAGGCGGTGGACAACCTGCTGACCAAAGGCGGGTTCGAATCCATGATGTATACCGTGTCGCTGGTGATCTGCGCCATGATGTTCGGAGGCATCATGGAAAAGACCAACCAGCTGCGGGTGGTCGTAACCGTCATCCTGAAAAAGGCGCAAACCAGCGGATCCCTGATAACGGCGACCATTCTGACCGCCATCGGCTCCAACCTGATTCTTTGCGACCAGTACATGTCCATCGTGATGACCGGCAAGATGTACGCCCAGTCGTATACCGACAAGGGCCTGCATCCCAAGAACCTGTCGCGGGCGGTCGAGGACAGTGCCACGGTAACGGCCAATCTGGTGCCGTGGAACTCGGGCGGGGCCTATCAGGCGGCCACCTTGGGGGTGCCCACCATCGCCTATCTGCCGTTTAACTTTTTTTGTTGGATTACGCCGCTTGTGTCCATGCTTTACGGCTGGTTCAATATCACCATCGATCCCATTGAGGAAGAAGACGAACTGCCCGAAATGGGGGCCGAGCAAGGTGCCGTCTAAACGGAACGCCTGGGTCGCGAAGAAAAAGGACAAAGGAGATCAGGACATGGGTAAGCATATTCGCTTGACAATACTGGCTGTACTCATCCTGTCCGGGATGTGGATTGGGCCGGGGAAAGGGCCGGCGTCGGCAGCCGACCTGGAATTCTCGAAAGGTTCAGCGCTGGCGGGGATTCTCCAACGCGGTGAACTGCGCATCGGTCTGGAAGTCGGGTATATGCCGTTTGAAATGATCGACCAGCGCAGTGGATTGCGCCAAAAGGAGATCCCGCACGGCGGATTTCGGCGCAAAGGCCGCCAGCTCAGCCTGATGGGTTTCGATATCGACATGGGCATTGAAATGGCAAAGGCCCTGGGTGTCAAGCCGGAGTTTGTAGACACCATTTGGCCCAGCATTATTCCTGCACTGAAATTGGATCGTTTCGACATCATTTTCGGGGGAATGTCCGTTACCGAGGAAAGGAAACAGCAGGTCGATTTTGCCGAGCCATTCATGATCGTGGGGCAAACCGTATTGCTTAACGCCCGCAACAAAAAAGCGGTCAGGTCCTACCAAGACCTGGATGACCCCGCCTATACAGTAGTCTCCAAACCGGGCACCACCGGGGAAGCCGCAGTGTTTAAACGGATCCCCCGGGCGACCTATATGCCGGTGAACACGGAAATGGCGGGGGCCATGCGGGTCTTGGAGGGCACGGCAGATGCATTTGTCTACGATTTTCCTTTCAATGCTGTGTTCAAGGCCATGCATCCATCCGCCAGCATCGTCTTTCTTGATGAACCCTTTACCAAGGAGCCCATTGCCTGGGCGATTCGAAAAAATGATCCGGATTTTCTCACCTGGTTGAACAGTTTTTTAAACGAAATCAAGCAAGACGGACGGTTTAACAAGATGTATAACAAGTGGTTCAACAACACGGACTGGTTTAAATACGCCCGCTGAAATTTAGGATACTCGCTCGCATCGCGAAATTTTCCTATTTTCCATTGTTTCCTGAGCCCGTCATCGGTTGCTTCCCAGAGACGCGTTGGCGGTCTTTCTCCGATTGCGTTCCTGGATGATAATCTCAAGCTCTTTGCTCATTTGACCGGCAATGGCGGTGTTTTCTTCCGCGCGTCGGGCCAGATAGGGCAGGGTCGATTCGACCGGTCCGTAAGGAAGGTATTTGCTGACATTATAGCCGGCATTGGCAAGATTGAAGCTGATATTGTCGCTCATGCCATATAGCTGTGAGAAATAGATGTGCGGGTGGTCGTTGGGAAGATCCTTTTCGGCCATGAGTTCGATCAGCAGTCGGCAGCTGGCTTCATTGTGAGTGCCCACACAAATTTCAACCACGTCGATATTGTCGACGAAGATTTGCACGGCTTTGTCGTACTCTCTGTCCGTTTCCTCTTTGGTGTTGTTGATAGGGGATCGATACCCATATTTCGCGGCGCGTTCGCGTTCTTTTTCGATATAGGCCCCGCGAACGATTTTGATGCCCAGCTTATAGCCTTCGGCCCGGGCGCGCTGGATCAATTTGAGAAAATAGTCATTGCGGTCCCACCGATACAGCTGAAGGGTGGTAAAGACGATGGCTTTGCTCCGGTTGTATCTGGACATCATCTCTTCGGCGAGATCGTCGATAGCCCGCTGGATCCAGGTCTCTTCCGCATCGATATAGATCGGTTTGTCCGCATCGAAAGAGGCTTTGCAGATCGTTTCAAGTCTTTCTTTTACGCTGTTCCATGTGCTTTGCTCTTCACTGGTGAGCGTCTCTTTGGCGGTGACTTTTTGATATAATTCGAACGGACCGATGGCCGTCATTTTCATACAGGTGCATGGAATGTCGGGGTTCGATTTCGATTTTTCGATGATTTTCAACAGCTCTTTCTTGGTGGCTTCAAAACCGGTCTCGTCCTCGGTCCCCTCGACGGAGTAGTCCAGAATCGCGCCGATGCCGGATTGCCCCAGTTTCCCGATCACATTCCCATATTCGCTTTCCTTTTCACCACCACAAAACTGCCTGAATACGGTGGATTTGATGATCGGTTTGACGGGCAGGCCCATTGCCAGGGTAATTTTCGCCGCCTGGGAAAGGAATTTTACCAGAAAGGGGCTCTTGGTCAGCCAAAATATAAGATAGGATAAGAACAATTCCCGGTCCGATTTATTCTGAAATGCGATGGAAGTGTTTCCGAAAGAGACCGGACCCTCTTTTTTGCCGTTCTTCTGGTTGGTTTTCACGATTGGCTCCTATTGGTTTTTTTGACAGGGAATGCCCTTAACAATACTGACCTGCTATCGTCGTACGCAGTATAAAAAAGCAAAATTAATACCAAAATCAGCAATGACATGTTGAGCGAAGAATGGCGGACGATGCCGCGATAGGAGAGGGTGATGGTCGCCGAATTTTAATTCAATATTGAATAAACGCTTCCGCTAACCGTTGCCGGCAAGAGCGGCTGAAAGACCGTATTTTTTCATGCGCCGCGCCACCGTGGGCTGGCTGATGCCCAGCGTTTTGGCGATTCGGGACTGCTTTTTGTGGGTTTTTAGGGCCTCGCGTAAAAAAGCGCGTTCGACGCTGTCAAGCACCTGATTCAGCGTCATCTGAGGGGGCCACGAACCCCAATCTTCACCGCTTTCTTGGGTCTGGGCGATCACATCCCTGGGCAGGTCCTGGCGGTCGATGATCTCCATTTCGGACATGACCACCACCTGCTCGCAGATATTCATCAGTTCACGGACGTTGCCGGGATACGTATAGGCCATGAGTGCGTCGATGGCCGCCTGACTCAGCCGTTTGGCGCTTCCGATCTTGCGGGCGAAGGTATCGACATAGTGGCGCAACAGCGGCAGGAGGCATTCCCTGCGATCGCGCAGCGGCGGTATGGTAATGGGAATCACCTTCAAGCGGTAGAACAGATCGTGGCGGAAGGTGCCTTGCTCAACCATCTTTTTCAGGTCTCGATGCGTCGCCGCGATGATGCGGGAATCCACGAATCGGGACTGGGTGCCGCCCAACCGGGTGAGGCGTCCGTTTTCTAAAAATCGCAATAATTTCACCTGGGAGGGCAATGGCAATTCGGCAATTTCATCGAGAAACAGCGTTCCGCGGTCGGCCAACTCCAGGTGGCCGAGCTTTCCATTGGCCTGCGCGCCGGTAAAGGCTCCCTTTTCATACCCGAACAGTTCGGATTCGATCAGCGTTTGTGGAATGGCGCCGCAGTTGATGCGGATCAGCGGCTTTTCGGCCCGGCTGGAGCTTTTGTGAATGAGGTTGGCAATCACACCTTTACCGACCCCGGACTCGCCCGTGATCAGTATCGAGGAATCGACCTTGCTTGCCTTCAGCGCCCGTTCCAGCGTTTTGACCATGTTGCCGCTGCGGGCAATGATTTCATGGGTATGCAGGACATCCTGCTGCATTTCGACCAACTGATGCTGCAGTTGGTGCTTGATCTCCTGCTCCTGTTCAAGTTGCCGCTGCAAATTCTCGAATTGGGTGATGTCCTGCTCGCTGACAACGACCCGAATGATTTCGCCTGCATCGTTGAACACGGGCGTTGCGGTGGAAATCAACTTGCGATTTCCCTTTTTCTGCAGCAGGTTGACGACGGTTTTGGTTTCAACCGCTTCCAGGGCCGCGGACCGGTCGATGAATCCCTCTTCAATGAGATCGACCATATTTTTCCCGATCACCGCTTCCGCTTTGGTCTGGTGAATGCGTTCCGATGCCGGATTCATGCGGATGACCGTTGCTTGACCGTCGCATACGAAAAGGCCGTCCGAGGAAGAATCGATGATGGCGTCCCTTTCACGGGTCATTTCCTTCAACAAACGGATTTGATCCGCTACATCGGCGGTTTTGTCGGGTGATTTTTTGATTTCCGGCATAATCGGATACCCTGTTTTTATTCAAATATGAATACAATATTCAGAATTGTTTGTCTATTCTAAATATTGCAGAGCAGGTGGTAGTTGCACAAGCTCACCAGGCACCAGATGGCCGGCGGAGAGAGAACCTTGTCGATAGATTGGTCGAAGAGGATGGAGATGCTGGGAGCAAACTCCTCGCTGGCCAGCCAGAGTAAATAGTAGAGCGGAACCCGCGGAAACGGTGTGAGGCGAAAGGCCTCGTCGGCCATTTGCTGTGGAATGCCGCCCAGACGTGCGCCAGCGGCGGCAAAACCGTCGGGATCCGCACCGAAACGGGCCCTGAGCGATGCGGTCGGCAATCGGTTCCGGCCGGTGAAGTAGTGGGCATCGGAAAGGTCTTCCGAACCGACGATCTTCCGGCCCATGGGGTAAAGGCAGTCGATGCGGCTGAAATAGTCCAGGACTGTCAACTCCAGCATGGGCCGCTGGATCTTCTCCCACTCCCCATTTTCCTTTTCCATCAGACAGCGTGCATGGGTGTCAACAAGGATTTCCCGTTCGAGAAAATGAAACCGCAGGTGGCCCGTTTTGCCGTCGATATCGGTGAGGGTGAAGTTGGCCACGTGGTCTACCTGCCGATGGGCCAGTTTGTCCCACCAAAAAGCTTCGACTTCGATGGGCCTTCCCGATGGGTCCAGTGCCGGTGGTCCCAGGCCGCGCCGGCGTCGCTGCATATCCAGAAAGCCTCGACCATAGGGGTAGTTGGATTTGCTGAAGTTGTCGCAGGGAAAGGAGGGGCAGTCCCTGGGGCAGTAGTCGATGTGATTGAGCCGGGCACACGCGAGGATGGCGCAGGGGTGGCCCAGAATGCGCTGCTGGGCTGCGATTTTGCCGGCCGCCAAATCGCTTCTCCCCGGCCCGCAGGAGGAGCATTGGCCGACCAGGTTGAGCTGGCAGACGTCACAGTTGATACCGCAGGCGCCGGTGGCCATAACAACTCCTTTCCCAATTCAAGGAAATTAAACCGGGTATAGGCTTCACGCCCATCGATAAAGTGCGGCGTTCTTGCAGGTGGCTTTTGCCGGAGTTTCGGCCGGCGGTCACCCTTTCATTTCACGCAGGTCGTACCGGCCGCCGTTTTCCAGCCGTCCTTCCACGATCAGGCGGACCAGGTCCACGGCGGTCTGCCGAGGGGTGGAAAGCGCGCTGTTGGCTTTCAGATCCATAAATTTATCCACGCGCTCGAACTGTTCCGGCGTGCACTTTCGAATTTGGGCCTGCATGTCGGTATCCACGGTTCCCGGTGCAACGGCACAGACATGGAACGCCGGATCGATCCGGGAGAACTCCAGGGCCATGGAGCGGGTGGCCATATCCAACCCGGCCTTGGCGGCCCCGTAGGCCGACCATCCGAAGTAAGGCGACTTGCTGGCACCGGAGGTGATGTTGACGATGCATTTTTTCCCCGGAAAAGCTTTGCTGAAACGGTAAAAATGATGCGCCAGTAACATCGGGGCGGTCAGGTTCACCCGGATATTGCCGGCCAGCGCTTCCGTATCGCAATCGATGATGGGGGCGATGGGGTCAAGCACACCGGCGTTGTTGATCAGTACCGTTTTCTTCAGTCCGCCGGCTATTTCGGAATCCAAACCGATGGCGTCGAAAGCCGCACCGATGGTTTCAATTGCGTTCAGATCGACATGGATATTCTGGTAGTTGCCTTCAAGAAAGACGTCCACCCGTGAAAAACCGACCACGAAGCTGTCGCCCAGTGCCAGCGCCTGGTCCGCCAATGCTCGGCCGATACCCCGGGTGGTTCCGGTAATGATGAAAAGATGTTCGACGGACGGCGAATCCAAGTTTGCTCTCCTGGCCTGCCGTTTTCAGGTCGCCCGGATACCGACGACCGTGGCATTGGCACATGGCGTGTCGTCGGCTGAAAGCGTGCAGGCAACGACGGTCTTTTTACCTTTCTGCTCAATGATATGGGATTTCAGCATCAGCTCGCTGCCCATGGGAGTGGGGCGCAGATAGTTGACGTTCAGGTTGGCGGTCACGTACATGATCAAGGGATCCGATCCCGGCGGGCGGCCTTCTTTTTCATATGCGGCGGCGACGGCCGTTCCGATGCAGTGGCAGTCGAACAGACTGGCAATCAAACCGCCGTATACCACGCCGGGAAAGGCGGTATGATAATCCTGGGGCGAGAAGTGAAAGGTTCCGTATTGCCCGTCCCAGTATGTGCGGACCTGCAATCCATGGGCGTTGTCGCTGCCGCAGCCATAGCATATGGCGTGGTCACCGGTAAAATAATCCTGTATAGCGGTTAGGGGCATGTCGCTTTCCTGGTTGGATTTAGTTGGTTTTCATTTGCCTTCGACAATCCTGAATACAGGCGAATCGATGCGGCTTTCCCGGCAGCGGGGGCAACGGCCCGGACGGGTGAGCCGACGCCTTTCCTTGAAGACGAATCCGCAAGCCCGGCAGGTGCAGGGAGTCAGCAGGAGTTCTTTGCCCTGGCCGGCAACGCTTCGCTGGATATGGGCCAGATGCCGATAGACTTCCTTTTCTGGAATTCGCACCGCCTGGGAGATATCCATTGCCGTCATGGGTTCCTCCTGCAGCAAGGCGGCAATTTGTTGGCGAAGGGTTCCCATGGCGGCGCTCAGGACGATTTTGCCCTCACTTTTTGCCGGATGTAGTCGATCAGACCAGGCATACAGGCCGTGATTTCATTGGCGCAGGTCTGGTAGGCATCGAAAGCCAATCCATACGGATCTTCGATCTCCGGAATTTCACGCCGTTCGTCAAATTTACCCAACAACAAGGCATATTTGCAGCGGAAAAACAGAAGATCATTGATTTTGTCCAGATGATATCGCTCCATGGCCAATACCAGATCGGCGGATCGGATCAGGGAGGCATCCAGAATCCTGGCCCGGTGATCGGATATATCCACGCCATGGGCAGACGCGGCTCTGACAGCAAGCGGTTCCGCACGATTGCCGTGAAGCCCGTGGGTGCCTGCCGAGCGGACCGTTACCTCGGATTGTAAAAAAGGCGGCAGACGATGCCGTAAAAATCCTTCCGCCATCGGGCTCCGGCAAATGTTGCCGGTGCAGACCATGAGGACCGAAAAAGTCAAGTTGTCTCCGTAACCAGCGCGTGCTTCATCGGCTCACTATAAAGACGGCTGGTTTCAAAGTCAATCCAGGGGACCGCCGTGAACCAGGTATTGATATTTTGAATAGGGTCGACTATAGAAATCAGATTGCTGAACCATCCGGCTTGCCCCGAATACCCTGCGGAGAGTGACATGTCTGACACCCGAATCCTTTTTGTAGACGACGATAAAGACATTCTGGCCATGGTCGAGCAGTACCTGACCGTAAAAGGCTACAACGTGACCACCGTGGACAACGGCATCGAAGCCGTGGGCATCGTCAAGGAAAAGCAGATCGATATCGTCTTTACCGATTACAAGATGCCCGATTTCAATGGTCTGGAGCTTCTTGTGGCCATCAAGAAATACCGTCCCCAGACCGAAGTGATCATCGTGACGGGCTACGGATCCATGGAATCGGCCATTCAGGCCATGAAATTCGGCAGCTACGACTACCTGCAAAAACCGTTCAAGCTGGACCACCTCCGGCTGATCATCGACCGTATCGTCGAAGAGAAAAAGATCAAGGACAAAGCTCATCTGATCCGCAAGATTTCGCGGGAGCGCCACCAGTATGGCAATTTGGTGGGCTTCTGTCCCAAAATGCGCGAAATCTACGAAGTGATCGATACCATCAGCATCGAAAATCCCATGGTTCTGATTCAGGGAGAAAGCGGAACGGGCAAGGAGTTAACGGCGCGGACCATTCACGAAAGCAGCGACCGCAAGGAGTTGCCCTTCGTGCCGATGAACTGCAACCGACTGGCCAAAAAGACAAAAGCCGAAGGTGATATCGCCGCTCAGCTTTCCGGCGTGATGACATCGGTCGGCGGCGGTACGCTTTACCTGGACGAAATTTCTGCCCTGCCTACCGACATTCGCAAGCGCATCCTGAAGCTGTTGGAGGAAACGGAATCCGATTCCGGCCAACGTCCCCGGATGATCGCGGGGACCAGCAAGGATCTGGACGAAGTCATCGCCAGCGGGGCCATGAAAGAGAGTCTGCTCGATCTTTTCAACGCCGTGTTCATCAAGCTGCCGGCGCTTCGGGAGCGCAAAGAAGACATTCCCCTACTGATCAACCATTTTCTGTACAATGACAGTCCGGCGACCACCACCCGCATATACGGCATTACCCCTTCGGCCATGAGCATTCTGCTGGATTACCACTGGCCGGGCAACCTGATTCAGTTGCAGAACGTGATCGAGCGGGCCTATGCCATGGGCGTCGAAAATACCATCGGTCCCGAGGACCTGCCGGAAGAGATCCGCACCTTCGGCACCATTTCCCGCATGGGCTGATCCGCCTGCTCCATGGTTGACATCCTTCTGATCCAACCGCCCATCGCCGATTTCTACCACACCGCCAAGCGAACCGTTCCCTACGGTCTGGCTTCCGTTGCCGCCGCAGTGGCTGAAAAGGGCTTCTCGGTTGCCATCCTGGATGCCATGGCCACCGGCAAGTCGCGAGTCGTAGCGCCGCCGCCCGAACTATATGGACTCGAGCCCTATTACGGACGTGCGGATCGCAGCCCGTTTTCCCTGTTCCACCATTTTCGCCGATATGGGTACAGCCCCGAACATATCGGCCGCGAGATCAAAAAGTCCGGCGCGTTTCTGGTGGGAATCGCCTCCCTATTCACGGCTTACAGCGACATGGCTCTTTCCGTAGCCCGGACGGCCAAAGCCAGCTTGCCCGATTGCACCGTGGTGCTGGGCGGGCACCACCCGACGGCCCTGCCGGAAGCGGTGATGGCCGAACCGTCCGTGGATCTGGTATTGCGGGGAGAAGGCGAGGCCAGCCTCCCGGCTTTGGCCGCGGCGTTGCAGGCCGGAGAAGAACCGGGTGACGTGCCGGGCATTGTGCTGCGCAGGCCCGACGGTGAATTGCAGATTTCCGAACCGGCCCTGTGCATCGATCCGGAACGGCTTCCCGTGCCCGCCTTCAGCCTGGTTCGGCGAAAGTTCTATCAACGCTGGGGGCGGGATTGCCTGGCGATCGCAGCGACCCGGGGATGCCCGCTGGCGTGCAGCTACTGCGCCACAGGACGGGATTCCTGGATGGGTTTCAGGAAGCGCTCGGTGGCTGCGGTGCTGCGTGAAATCCGGGCGGCGGCCCGGGGGCGTCAGGTGGGATTCATCGATTTCGAGGATGAGAATCTCACCATGGATCGCCGTTGGTTCCTCGAATTGATGGGTGGGATTCGCGAGATTTTCGGCGAGGACCCGCCGGAATTACGGGCCATGAACGGGCTTTTCCCACCCTCCCTGGATACCGAGGTAATCCGTGCCATGGCAAAGAGCGGCTTCAAGACCCTGAACCTTTCTCTGGGCAGTTCGGCCCCCGAACAATTAAAGCGCTTCAACCGACCCGACGTTCGCGCCAGCTTTGACCGGGCCTTAGCATCAAGCAGCGGGGAAGGGCTTTCGGCGGTGGGGTACATCATTGTGGGGGCGCCGGAACAGGATCCGTTGCAATCGGTGGATGACCTGCTGTTTCTTGCCCGGCGTCCGGTACTGGCCGGCGTCTCCGTTTTTTACCCGGCACCGGGCAGCGTAGACTATGCCCGTTGCCGAGACCTGGGTCTACTGCCCGAATCCTTTGCCGGTATGCGGGCCACGGCCCTGCCTATTGATCAGCGCACGTCGCGAACCGATTCGGCGACCCTGCTTCGTTTGGGACGCATCCTCAATTATATGAAAAGGCTGCGGGAGAAAGGCATCCCGATCCCGCGCCCGGCGGCCTCGGGTCCTCGGTTGGACCCCGATCTGGACCGGCAGCAGATCGGGCTACAATTGCTGGCAGCGTTTTTGTTCGACGGTGGCATCCGCGGCGTCGAAGCCGACGGAAGGGTGTACGATCATCGCGTGTCGGCCCATCTGTGCCGGCGCTTTTTGGATGGGCTGACGTCGGTACAATAGGCTGTCGGATATCGACCTTCCTACGAAGCTGTTCTAGTAGAAGCCGGCGACAATGGCAACCAACCCGAACCCAACCAGTACCGTACCTGAAATCCGATTAATCCAACCCATGGCGGTTGGACGCAGACGGGTATTGAAAATGTTGCTTGCCGATGAGAGAATAATCCACCAGGCCATGGAACCGGAAAATACGCCAGCCACCAGCCACCCGGCATCCCAACGGTCGGTGCCGACGCCGCCCAGACCCATCCCGGCGAAAACGGCGGTAAAAGAGAGAATGGTCATGGGATTGGTGAGGGTGAGAACCAGGGCGGAGAAGTACCCCCTGGCTCCCAAGACAGAGGATTCTCCGGCCGGTTTCGGGTCGGCCGTTGCCAGAAAGATGTGCAGACCCAGGTAGCAGAGAAACAAACCGCCGAGAAGCTGAATCCAGACCCGCTGCCCCACCAGCAAACCGGAGAGGCCGGCCAGACCGAAACCGGCGATGCAGCCGTAAAGGGCGTCGGCTGTGGCGGCCCCGGTGCCGGTGAGCAGTCCGGCCCGCCACCCATGAGCCAGGCTGCGGCGGATGCAAAGGACGCCGATAGGCCCCACGGGCATGGCAATGGAAAAACCGAAGATCAGTCCTTTGATGAAAAATGAAACCGTCATGGGAGGCACTCTATCGCATCGGGTTGGGAGAAACCATAGCCAAACAACGGTTTTCAGGGGCCTGGACTTAAAAAAACAAGGAAATGGAAGCCATGGACCTTCGGGTTGAGAAAATGCTGGATGGAATCGGGCTGAAAATTCTGGCCGTCCTGCAGGAGAACGCCAGGATGTCCCTGGCAAGCATCGGCCAGGCGGTGGGATTGTCTTCCCCGGCGGTGGCCGAGCGAGTCAAAAAGCTGGAAGAGGCGGGGATCATCAAAGGCTACCACGCCCGCATCGACCCCGAAGCCATGGGCCGGTCAGTGTCTGCCTTCATTCAACTGACCACCGATGCCCGGCATTATCCGGCCGTCAAATCCCTGGCCGCCGATCTGCCCGAGATTACCGCCTGCCACCACGTAAGCGGCGAGGCCTCCTTCATCATGCAGGTGCGCGTGGCTCAGGTCGCCGATCTGGAGCCGCTGGTGGCCCGCTTCAGCCCCCTGGGACAGACGCGCACCGCCATCGTCCTTTCCACGCCGGTGGACAAGGGTGCCCGGGTACCGTTGTAAGTATCCGTTTCAGAATGCTATTTTTCGGTATTGACCACCTGGCGGATGCGGATGGGGCGCTTTTTTGGTTTGGGAATGAGGTTGTTGTTGATCAAAAACCCTTTGAGCCACCCTTTGGCCTCCCGGGCGGCGTCCTGGTCGGTAAAGTAAGCCTTGATGCCCTTGATTTCAGGATAAACCTCGTCCACCCGCTGCCATTCGTTCGGCGCCATCTTGGCCTCCATGGCGTAGAGCACATCTTTGCTTTCGACGGCCACCAGGCGAATGTCGGGACCCAGCTTTTTTTCCAGGGCTTTTATGGTTTCCAGATCCTCGGGGCTCAGGGCGGCGAATTTAAAGTCGTTCAAACCGCTCATGGGGGATGCCTTTTCCCTTCTTCGTGAAAATTGCCTGCATATTTTTTTTCGAACGCATCAAACCAGAATTGGGTTCTCTTGTCAATTTTTGACAACCCTCTCTTTGTGGTTACAATCAAGACTGATCGCAACTACCGGTAATGGAAAACGATTGCCACGTAACGGAGACACCCCATGACCGCCAATCCTCCCATCGAAGGCGATGTCTGCCGGACAGAAATGGAATGCCATCAGGAAGCGCGCTCCCACCTGCCGGCCATTGCCGAACGGATTATTGACCACTGCGAGAGCAGTTCCTGCTACACCCATATCGACAGCGAGCCGATCCCCTCGGAAGGCTTTGTGGCCGATATCATCGACATGTTCCGGGAACTGCTCTTTCCCGGCTATTTTTCCCGCGAGAAGCTGGATCCGGTCAACCTGCGCTACAGTCTGGGGCAGACCATATCCAAATTGTACGATCTGCTGGCCGACCTGATTGCCCATAACATCCGCCATGACTGCCTGCGCTACAACCAGTCGTGCAGCCATTGCGAAACCCGCGGCCACAGCTTGGCGCTTGAGATGATGGACGCCATCCCCGAAATCCGTCAGATTCTGGCGTCGGATGTGCAGGCGGCCTTCGACGGAGACCCGGCGGCCAAAAGCCACGACGAGATCATCTTCAGCTATCCGGGGATTTACGCCACCAGTGTTTACCGGGTGGCCCACAAGCTCTTCGAATTGGGCGTGCCCCTGCTGCCGCGGATCATGGCCGAACATGCCCACAGTATCACCGGAATCGACATCCACCCCGGCGCCGTCATCGGGAAGCGGTTCGTCATCGATCACGGTACGGGCGTGGTCATCGGAGAGACGACCCGGATCGGAGACAATGTGCGCATCTACCAGGGCGTGACCCTGGGCGCCCTGTCCCTTCCCAAGGACGCGGGTGAAAAGCTGCGCGGGAAAAAGCGGCACCCCACCATCGAAGACGACGTGATCATCTATTCGGGTGCCACCATCCTTGGTGGGGATACCGTCATCGGTTCCCGCAGTGTGGTGGGCGGCAACGTCTGGCTGACCGAATCCATTCCCCCGGACACCACCGTAATGATGGAGACGCCGCGGCTGGTCATTCGGGAGGCTAAACACGCGGCGGGGAGCTGAATGACCGAAAAGGAGAACACCATGCCTGTGCACAGTGCAATTACAAATACCATCGGCAAAACACCCCTGGTCCGGCTGAACCGGTTCGGCGGCGGCCATGCCGAAATCCTGGCCAAACTTGAATTTTTCAATCCCCTGAGCAGCGTCAAGGACCGCATTGCTGCGGCCATGATCGACGATGCCGAGAAAAAGGGACGCATCGGTGCCGACACCCTGATCGTGGAACCGACCAGCGGGAATACCGGCATCGGACTGGCCTTTATCTGTGCCGCCCGGGGATACCGGCTTTGTCTCACCATGCCGGAAACCATGAGCGTCGAGCGCCAGAAGCTACTGCGGCACCTGGGTGCGCAACTGGTGCTCACCCCCGGTGCCCAGGGGATGGGGGGCGCCATCGAGAAAGCCAACGCCATCGTGTCCGAAAATCCGGGCGCCTTCATGCCCAACCAGTTCGAAAACCCTGCCAATCCCCAAGTTCACCGGGAGACAACGGCTGTGGAAATCTGGTCGGACACAGCCGGCGATGTGGACATCCTGGTGGCCGGGGTGGGCACCGGCGGCACCCTTACCGGGATCGGCGGGTTTTTCAAGGAGAAGAAACCCGACTTTCGTGTCGTGGCCGTGGAGCCGGCCGACTCGGCGGTGCTTTCCGGCGGCGAGAAAGGCCCCCACAAAATTCAGGGCATCGGCGCTGGATTTGTGCCCAAAGTGCTGGATCGATCCCTCATCGACGAGGTGGTGACCGTCGCCAACGACGATGCCTTCGAAATGGCCCGAAAGCTGGCCGCCGGCGAGGGCATCCTGTGCGGCATCTCCTCCGGGGCCGCGGTATGGGCCTGCCTGCAGGTGGCGGCCAGACCGGAGAATGCCGGTAAGCGCATCGTTACGATTTTACCCAGTACCGGGGAACGCTACCTGAGCACCGACCTGTTTGTTTAATATCGCCGCCACCACGATGTCCGCCTGTTTGGCGGCGGCGATGCCGACAATAGCGGCGGTCGGCGGCATGGCGGCGGATGTTTCCGAGCGGCCGTCGCCCACCACATAATTCGTGCCGCCGATCTTGCGGGTGTGAATGCGGTCGGCGTCGCCCCAGCCGCCGATACCCGATGCACACACAAAAAGCCGTGAATCGGTCAGGAAACAGTCGGCCATCATCTTTTTGTCCCGGGCGCGGTCAAGGGCTTCGAGGACAATCGTGCAGTTTCTGAATGTGTGGCGAATGTTGGCGGCATCCAGCCTGAGATCCACGCTTTCCATCTCCAGGGACGGATCGATGCGCAGCAGGTTGACCTTCAGGGCCGCTACCTTCTTCAGGCCCAGCTGATCGGCAAAGTAGAACTGCCGGTTGAGGTTGGACGCTTCCACACGGTCGAAATCGGCAACGACCAGCCGGCGGATACCGGAGCGAACCAGATGGGCCGCCGCATTCGAGCCCAGCCCGCCGGCGCCGGCGATGCCCACGCGTACAGATGCCAAAAGCTGAATCTGTTCCTCGCTGAAATGTGCCTTCAGGCCGGATCGGAAATGATTCTCGGTCATGGTTCCCTTCGACCTACCCCCCCAAAGCCTGCCAATCCTTATACACCGGCTGCCAGCCGGCCCGGCGAAGCATGGCCGCCATCTCCGGCACCGACCGTTCGTCGGAAATGTCGAACTGGCCGACGCTTTCTTCCGTATCGATCCGGCCGCCCACGGCCGTACAGGAACCGGCCGACATGCGGGTGACTCCCAGGGGCAGGAGCCGGTCCCGGAAACGGGCGCTCTCCCGGGTGGAAATGGTAATGCCCACCCGGGGCATGAACAGGCGCAGGGCCGTCATGATCTGGACGACGTGGCGGTCCTCCACGATGCTTGCGGGCGGGTAACCGCCCACGTGGGGTCGCATGCGGGGCAGGGAAACGCCGATTTCCGTCTCCGGGTAGCGGTCCTGCAAATAGCTGGCGTGCAGGCCGGTGAAAAAGGCGTCCCTGCGCCAATCGTCCAGACCCAGCAGTGCACCGATCCCCACGGCGCGCATGCCCGCCCGGCAGGCCCGCTCCGGGGCGTCCAGCCGAAAACGGTAATCCCGTTTGGGGCCTTGGGAGTGCAGGTGGCTGTAAAGGGATTCGTTGTAGGTTTCCTGGTAAAGCGTCAGGCTGTCCACGCCGGCACGGATCAGACGGCCATACGCTTCTTCGGACAAGGCAAAGATTTCGATGCCGATGGCCGGAAAGGTGCGCCGGAGCACATGGCAGCATTCCTCGACATAGTCGACGCCGGCGATGGAAGGCGCGTCGCCGGTGAGAATCAGGATGTGCCTGATCCCCATCTCCGCGATGGTTCGGGATTCGGCTTCGACCTGCTCCAGGGTCAGTCGGTGGCGGGCAATGTTGTTACTCTGGTTGAAACCGCAGTACAGGCAGCGGTTCGTACAGAAATTGGACAGGTACATCGGGGTAAACAGGACCATGCTGCGGCCAAACTGGGCGACGGTCAGGCGATGTGCCTTTTGGGCCATCTGCTCCAGATAGGGTTCCGCGGCCGGCGACAATAAGGCGAGGTAGTCCTTGCCGGAAAGCGTCTTTTTGCCTATAGCCCGCCGCACGCCCGCATCGGTCACCGTTTCCATACCCAGCGCCCGTTCACCATCGTCCCTTGCAGCGCAGTACAGGTCGTAGAAACTCATGAATCGCTTGTCCCTTCGTATAAAAAGCCGGTCAGCGGAGAGGATGCGGCCGCGATGGTCCTGACGGCGCCCGTTCCGGCCTGCCAAGCCTGCCGGCCGGCGGCGATGGCGGCGGCAAAGGCCCCGGCCATGGCCACGGGGTCCGAGGCACTGGCAATGGCCGTGTTAACCAGACAGGCATCGGCGCCCATCTCCATGGCCTCGCAGGCCTGGGAAGGCTTGCCGATGCCCGCATCCACCACCACGGGCACCTTGATTTCGTCGATGATGATCCGGAGCATTTCCCGGGTGGTGAGCCCCTGGTTGGTGCCGATGGGGGCCGCCAGGGGCATGACGGCGGCAGCCCCGGCGTCTTCCAGTTGACGGGCGACGACGGGGTCGGCGTTGATATAAGGCAGCACCACGAAGCCCTCTTTTACCAGGATTTCCGTTGCCCGCAGGGTGGCGTACCCGTCGGGCAGCAAATGCCTGTTGTCCGGGATGGCTTCGATCTTAACCCAGTTGCCGCAGCCGGTGGCGCGGGCCAGACGGGCAATGCGCACGGCCTCTTCGGCATTGCGCGCCCCGGACGTGTTGGGCAAAAGCTGCATGCGGTCGGGAATGTGCTGCATCACATTGTCGGTGGCCGCCTCGAAGTCCACCCGCCGCAGGGCCACGGTAATGATCCGGGAGCCCGAGGCGGCGACGATCCGCGGGATCATGTCGTCCGACGGGTACTTGCCGGTGCCGATGAGCAGACGCGAGTCGAACGCCTGCCCGCCGATCACCAGAGGGTCGTCGCGGTTTTCCGTTTCCTTCATGGCTTCATCCTCCACCCACGAATCCGAGAATTTCCAGATTGTCGTTTTCCTTGAGGTTGACCCGGCTCCACGCTTCTGCCGGGATGATCGTGCGGTTGTGTTCGACCACCACCGTGGCCGTGTCCAGATCCTTTGCGCGGATCAACTCGCCGATGGTGATGCTTTCCGCCACCGGGGTCCGTTTGCCGTTGAGTCGGATATCCATTCCATTCCTCTTAAAAATAAAAAGGCTCGCTTCCGTTGAGGAAAGCGAGCCTGACAAAAAAGGAAAATTCTTTTTTCCTGCTTCCCTACGGCAGCATGATCTGCTTCAGGTTCAAAGGGTCGGCGCTGTTACGCCCTCTCAGCCCCTATACGGGGCACCCCCAGCATCTGATTTTTCCACGCACTCTATTCGCGGTCGGCACCCCTGTCAAGAGAAGAATGTTTCAAGGTTAAACCTTGACCCGCCGCACATCGGCCCCGAGCTGCTGAAAGCGGTTTTCGATGTCGAAATGTCCCCGGTTGATCTGGTAGACGTTGCCGATGGTGGTCTTCTCCGGGCAGGCCAGTCCGGCCAGTAGAATGCAGGAGGCGGCCCGGATGTTGTCCGGCTCGGTGTCCGCTCCCTTGAACCTAGTAGGGCCGTTGACGATGGCCAGACCGTCCTCTTCATCCAGGTCGATGGAGGCCCCCAGTTTTCTCAACTCCTTGACATGGCTGAAACGTTTGTCGAAGATCCGCTCCCGGATATAGCTCTGCCCGTCGGCAATACAGGAAAGGGCCATGATCGCCGGTTGAAAATCGGTGGCGAACCCCGGATAGGGACAGGTGAGCACATTGACCGGACGCAACTTCTTTCCCGGCGAGGCGACTTCCATGACATGCCCGTTGATGCGGATTTCGACGCCCATCTGCATCATTTTTTCGGTCAAAATACGCAGGTCCGCGGGATTCACACCGATAATCGAGATTTGCCCTCCGGCAATGCCAGCCGCCATCATGAACAATCCCGCGTCCAGTCGGTCGTTCATGGCGTAGTACTCCACGGGATTCAAGGCCGGTACCCCTTCCACCGTAAGCGTGCGGGTGCCCAACCCGTGGATCTTTGCACCCATCTTGATGAGAAAATTGGCGAAATCGAATATCTCCGGGTCGGAGGCGGCGTTTTCGATGATGGAGACCCCTTTGGAAAAACAGGCCGCCATCATCAGGTTTTCAGTTCCGGTGTGGCTTGGAAAGTCCAGATACATGGTGGCGCCCGTAAAATCTTCTCCGCTGATGACGAATTCGTCGCCGCCGGTAACTTCCGCCCCTAAACGGGCGAATCCCCGATAGTGGTAGTTCAGGTTGCGGGCGCCCAAAGGACAGCCGCCGACGCTGGGCAGGCGGACTTCGCCCAGGCGGGCCAGCAGGGCCGGAATGAAAAGCACCGAGGCCCGCAGGCGGCAGGTGAGCGCCTCGGGAAGATCCGAGCGGCTTAAGTGAGTGGCGTCCACGCAGACCGTTTTCTCCTCGGGGAAATAGTCCACCGCGGCCCCCACATGGCGCATGATGTCGAAGGCCACCAGGATATCGTTCAACGGCGGCACATTGCGGATCACGCTGCAGCCTTTTTCCGGAAGCAGGGATGCGGCCAGCATTGGCAGAATCGCATTTTTGGACCCCTGCACGCAGACGCTGCCGGACAGGGGTTTACCGCCATTGATTTGAATGAATTCCCGCTCGCTCATGGAGTGTACCTCTCTATGTTTTCAATACCTTGGTGATTGTCTGAAAATCCAATGGTTACGAAACCATCGACGTAAATAGACATAAAAGCGGTTCAACGGCAACCGATTTTGTTCCGACCAGGGCCTGTTTTAACGCTACTGACCTCTCCTTCGGGTTTCGAATCGGAGAGAAGCGGATCTCAATTACCGTACATGGGGCCGGA
The DNA here is from genome assembly GCF_009688965.1 of Desulfosarcina widdelii. Taxonomy (GTDB): domain Bacteria; phylum Desulfobacterota; class Desulfobacteria; order Desulfobacterales; family Desulfosarcinaceae; genus Desulfosarcina; species Desulfosarcina widdelii. The sequence continues at coordinate 6,780,149 of NZ_AP021875.1, forward strand.
CGGTCCCAGGTGGCAGGAGTAGCAGCCGAATCCGCGGCGGGTGATCAGGCTGAATTTTTTCTTGCCTAAAGCCTTGCTCATCATGGGGACCAGACGGTCAAGTTTCAGCCGGGTCGTTTCCGGGTATTTTTCGAATTCGGGCCCCAGCAGCAGTTCCCCGCTGAGCCTGGGAAGATGGGCTGTAGGCATCTGGAACCGGCCGGACCTGGCGTCTTCGCCGTGGCAAAGCCGGCAGTCCACCGCGGCGAACCGCTCGGGACGCCAGGAGGCAAACAGTTCGGCTGCCTGGGGAAGAACGAAGCGCTTCATATGCGCTTTGCGCTGGTCGATGTTCATTTCGTTCCAGCTCAGCCGCCGGCCTTCGGAACCGATGGGGCCGACCCGTTTGGGGTAGCATGCCCACAAGGCTGCAACGGCCAGGCAAACAGCAAAGACGGACACAATGGTCTTGGTGTTGATGGACAGCATAGCTTCCTCCCTTGCGATGGGTGGCGTCGATCCAAAAAACAAAGCGCTTCCCCGGTTTTGGATACGGAAGGAAGCGCTCGGTTGGTTTTGTTGGATAAGGGGCGGCTTAATGGTGGCCGTGACCGCCTTTTCCCTTGGACGTGTCGATGATGGCCTTGACAATGCAGTAGGTCATACCGATACCGATGATGTTCAAGGCGTACCAGAGACCGCCGTGAAAAACCAGGTGTCCGGCGTCCCAGAGCCATTCAAAACTGAAAGGAAACATGTTTTTTCCTCCTTCTTTAGGCTTTCGCCGGTTCCAGTTCCGCTGCGGGTTCGGTGGTGGCTTCCACAGGTTCAGGGGCTTCTTCCTCGATGGGGTTCAGTTCCGCTTCCTGGGGAAAGATCGGCAGGTAGCGGTACGAGATCATGATCAGGATGATGCCGTAGGCCACCGGCAGAATGGTGGTGGCCACTTCCTGCCAGCTCGGATAGTACAGGGCCCATTTGTCAAAAGGCATGACCGGCGTGGCCATAACCTGCAGGACCATTACCCAGCGGTTGAGCGATACGCCCATGACGCCTAGAAACAGGGCGATGACCCGCCAGACGGGATTTTTTCTCAAGGGCGGGCTGATCAGGATGATGGCCGGCAAGATTCCGCCCAGGCCGATTTCTGCAAAAAGGATCCAGTAGCCGTAAAAGGCGGTACCGGTGTAAAAGTCGGCCAGCGTCTGGCCCAGCCCCGGTGCCGTAATATTGGCCCAGCGGGCCGTATCGCACAGTTTGGCGATGGTGTAGGTGAAGATCATCCAGCCGGCGATCTTGGCCAGAAGATCGACGACGTTGTCCTTGACCAGCTTTTTACGGGTTACCTTTTCCGTAATCCAGGTGATCAGCAGGGTGAAACAGGGGCCGTAAGCTGCGGCGGACCAGGTGAATAGAAAGAAGGTCCAGGGCCAGATGAGCAGGCCTTCCCGGAATGCGAAGGGCCGCCCGAACAGGACGCCGGCCACACCACCCAGGGATCCCTGATGGAAAAAGGAGAGAAATGCACCGGTGGCGGCGAAGACCGCCATGATTTCGTGCATGTTGTGACTCAGGTTGTGGAAAAACGGCACCTTGTCCAACTGGCGGTTTTCCAGGATCAGCGGAATATACTCGATGGTCAGTACGGAGAAGTAGCACGAGAGGCAGAAGGCCACTTCGGTGAGCATGGAGTGCACATTGGCGTGCCAGAAGATGAACCACCCGCGCAGGGGCTGGCCGATGTCGATGGCCAGGATCAGCAGGGCCGAACTGTAGCATATGAATCCGATCAGCACGGCATAGTTGATGATGTGTTTCAGTTCATCTTTGCCGAAGATGTATTTGAGCAGGCCGCTGAAAAAGGCGCCGCCACCCAGGGCGATAACGGCCAGGTCCGCCCAGATCCACAGGGCAAAGCCGTAATAGTCGTTCATGTTGGTCTGGTTCAGTCCCTTGAACCAGCACAGCAGCATGGCATAGACGCCCCAGGCCAGCACAGCGCCCACAATGCCCAGTCCCAGGAGGAACTGCCACATGGGGCAACGCTTGACTCCTTTGGGTATTAACGCAGAATCCATAGGGTTAGTACTCCTCGCTCTTTACGGTTTGCCGTTCTTATCGTTTCGCTGCCGGTTTCAATTAACGCTTGAAACCGTCTTTACCGTAAACCCGCCTTTAATGATGCGGTTTGGAAACCTGGCCGGTTTTCTCGTGGGCCAGGTAGTTGTCGCCGGCCCGACGGACCCATTCCCGGCTGGACAGGTAGTAGACCTTGGTGTTGGTGCCAGTCCGCTCCAGAAGCCGGAAGGCCCTGGGGTTCCGGGACTTGTTGCCATTTTTGGGGTCCGGCCGGACAATTTGATGCACCTGGTGCTCCGGGTTGTTGAGGTCGCCGAAAACGATGGCCCCGGCCGGGCAGGCCTGGGTGCAGGCGGTCTGGTACGCATCTTCGGAAACCCGGCTTTCGCCGTTCAGATAGGCTTCGTTCTTGGCCTGCTGGTAGCGGTGAAAACAGAAACTGCACTTTTCCACCACCCCGCGCATGCGCGGCGAGACGTTGGGGCTGAGGTATTTTTCCATTCCCTCGGGCCAGACCGGATCCCACCAGTTGAAGTAGCGGGCATGATACGGACAGGCGGCCATGCAGTAGCGGCAACCGAAACAGCGGGTGTAGATCTGGCTGACGATGCCGGTTTCCACGCTGTAGTCCGTGGCCGTGGCCGGACAGACCGACACGCAGGGGCTGTGTCCGCCATGGCCCTCACAGTGCTGACAGGGCCGCGGCAGATAGCAGATATCCGTGTCCGGATACGATTTGCCGTTGGTAAGTTTGAAAACGCGTATCCAGGTAATGCTGTCCAGCTTGTTGGATTCGTCTTTCTTGAACGGCACGTTGTTTTCGGACATGCAGGCCACCATGCAGGCTCCGCATCCGGTGCACTTGTCCAGATCAATGGCCATTCCGTACTTCATGGGCGGGTTGTGTTTCTGCTCGTGTTTCATCTGAACCTCGTGTCAGGTTGGTTAGGCTTTGGCCAGCTTGGCCCGGATTCCCCAGGCAACGTCGTGCCCGCAGGCCGGGTCCTCCACCGGGCCGACGAGTTCGTTGAAGTTGACCCCCTTTCCGGCCAGGTAATCGTCGTAGGCCGTGTGGCCCAGGCCCCTGGCCATGGCGATTACACCGGGTTTGATTCCCTCGAAAAGATGGACGCGAACACGGGTTTCACCGCGTGGGGTGGTCAGCGTGGCCAGAGCGCCTTCTTTCAACCCTGCGTCGCCGGCGGTCCGGGGATTGATCTCAACGAAACCGTCCGGGCCCTTGATGACGGTGTCGGCGACGGTTTTGATCATGAAGGGGGTATCCCCGACGGTCCGGCTGGAGATCCGCAGGGTGTCGTAGGGGATCAGCAGCAGCGGAAAACTGCCTTCGTCGCCTTCGGCCGCAACGGCTGGCGCATTCATGCCTGCAACCCGGATGGTGTCTGAAATGGGATCGATATCGGTTTCCACCCAGACACCTTCCTCCATCAGGGCGTCCCATTTTTCCGCCAGGCTTTCCTCCAGGCAGGTTTCGTAGTCGTCCCAGGGGAAGGCATCGGCCATGGGGGCGTCCATGGCTTTGGCCGTCGCGATCAGCGTTTCTCCCAGATGGCGGGTGTTGAACTGGGGGGAAACCACCGGCTTGCTCAACCCGATCACCTGCTGGTGGAGTCCGGCGGCCACGGGTACGTCCTCGTAGCGCTCCAGATAGACGTGTTCGGGAAGCAGCAGGTCGGCCATGGCCGCGGTTTCGTCCTGGAACGAGGAAAAGCTGACGATAAATGGAATGTGGGCCAGGGCTTCGGTGAAACCCGTGCTGTCGCTCAAGTCGTGGCAGGGGTTGGCGCCGGCCACCATCAGCATCTGCAGCGGATAGGGGCCCGATCCGTTGACCCCTTCGCTCAGGCGGTTGAGCAGGTATTTGGCATCGGCGTATTTGCCGGCGCCCGCACCGTCGATGCGCGGCTGGCGGAGCCCGGCGGATGCGATCGTGTCGGTTTCCACTTCGGGCCACTGGATGTAGTCTGCTTGCGGGATGGCCCACATGCCGCCGTCCTGGTTGATGTTGCCGGCCAAGGCGTTGAGCAGGTAAATGGCAGCGGTTTCGCGCAGGCTGGTGGCGGTCTGTCCCTTGCCGCGTCCGCACAGGGCCAGCGGCCGGTTGGCCCGGGCGAAGCCTTTGGCCAGTTCGACTAGGGCGCCTGCTTCGATACCAGTCGTTTGGGCTACCTTCTCAGTTTCGTAAGCGGCCAGCAGGTCTGCTTTCAGCGCGCCAAACCCGGAAACGGCGCTGCTGTCCGCCGCCCCGTTGGCTACCATAAGGGCAGCGATCCCCAGTGCCAGATCGGCTTCGGTACCCGGGTTGATCGGCACCCAGCGGGTGGCCTTGGCCGCGGAATTGGACAGGCGGGGGTCCACCTGGACCACGGTGACGTTTTTGTCCTTCCAGGTAGAGGCCGCGGCGATCATGCGAACCGGCGATCCCCAGCCGTCCACGAGGCCGCTGCCGAAGCTGAGGATATAGTCGGCGTTTTCTACATCGTAGCCCGTTCTGCCGTCGTTGCCGAAAAGGGTTTTCACGGCCAACTCGTCGGCGTCCCGGCCCGATGGCATGCGGATGAAGTTGGGTGATCCGTAGGCGGTCAGAAAGCGCTGCAGCAGTGCCGGGACCGTTCCGCTGTCCGACTCGGAGATGGCCGCCACGGTATGGGCTTCGCCCCGGCTGCGGATGTCGGTGAGTTTGTCGGCCAGGATTTGCGTGGCTTCATCCCACGAAATTTTCTGCCATTTGCCCTCACCGCGTTCGCCGACGCGCTTCATGGGTGCTTTGATACGTGTGGGGCCATAGAGCATCTGGAGCCCGGACAGTCCCAGGATGCAGATGCCGCCGTCATTGACGGGATGGCCCGGCTGGCCTTCGATTTTGACGGCCCGGTTGTCGATCTTGCGCACGGAAATGCCGCAACCACCCGGGCACAGGGAGCAGGTGGAGTTCTCGTAAGTGGCCTCGCCGTCCGGGGGTACCGGCGTCCAGGGCCACATCTGCGACCAAATGGATGAGTCATCCATCAGTTTCCAGGGCAGCGGCGACAGTGCCGTGCCCGCTGCACCGCCGATTACGAAGGATAAGAAACTTCTTCTGTCAACTTTCATCTAATTTCCCCTCACCTTATATGCAAAGCAGAAGCTTAAAACCGTTCACCTGAAGGTGATTTCCCGCCGCCCTACTACTTATGACAGACGAAACAGGCATCGCGTCCGGTCTGTACACTGGAGGTATGGGTCATGCCCGCCTCTTTGTGGCATTGGGCGCAGTCGTCCATTTTCATGCGATCCCAGGAATGTTTCTTGATTCCCGCGATATTTTTACCCCAGATGTCCCGGCTGTAATTTGTGATGCGGTTGTATTCGTAGGGGCGGGATTCGGTCGATTCGCCGATGTGGCCGTGACAGGTGACGCAGTCCATTTTTGCACCGATGATATGGGCGGCGTGGGAAAAGAAAACGCAGTCCGGCTGCCGGGAATAGACCAGCCAGGGGACCTCCCGTTCCATGGCCACATACTGCTCGACGAAGATGGCCTCGTCTTCCGATTCGCCCATGGGCTCTTCATGGCAGTCGATACACTGGGCCAGCTTGGGAACCCCCGAAAAACTGCCGTCGTCCCGGAAAAAGTGGCAGCTTTCGCAGCCTTCGTCCACCTCTCCCACGTGCATGGCGTGGTTGAAGTTGAACGGCTGCTGTTTTTCGGAGTAGAGGAGCTTGGGAAAGATCACCCACCCAAGAACCATACTGGCGGCAAAACCGATGATGAAAAACAGGATGATAAACCCACCGGCGCCGTCCTTGCTGTCGGTAGCCTGTGCCGCGTCATCATCCATCACCTCTTTGGCATTTTTGTCTAAGGTACCCATGGATTCTCCGTCAACCGCTGTGTGATGATTTCTGCCGTGAAACCATTCTCCAAATTAATCCAAAACCACTACGTCAGCCGTCCCACCGATCTCCGACCCCTGGTCCAATGGTTTCAAACCGGCCGGATTCGTTACCGATGTGCTCATAAGCTCAAAATTCCAAGCGGGATGCCATCCCGCCTATGGGTGAAAAAAATGGGAGGTAGAACATGCGACTACCTACCCGCAGTCAGTCTTTTTGTCAAGAAAAAATGCTTGAAAACAGGCCGTTGACCGGATTTGGGTTCCTTGTCGAAAAGCGCCGAAACGGACCGATTTTGCCGGGTCGGAGTGACCCGCCGGCCGGCGCCCTGATTCGCCGCATCATCGGTTCCAAGAGAACGGACTTGACATGCGGGGGTCCAATATTATTTTTCTCCAGGATTTCAAAGGCAGCCGATTTCCGGCCTGCCGCAGACGATCCCCGGCGACACCGTTGTCCATTTTTCTTTGCCGCAGGCCTGCTTGGGTGCAGCCGGCAGGGATGCGGCTGAGGTGCCGCCTTGATGCATCGCCCTTCCTAAAGAAATGGAGAGCGCCCGTCTATGATCGAAGTTAAGAATCTGACCAAGCAGTTCGGCAATCATCTGGCGGTGGACCATATTTCCTTTACCGCCGAGAAGGGGGAAATCGTGGGCTTTTTAGGCCCTAACGGCGCCGGCAAGTCTACCACCATGCGTATGATCACCGGTTTTTTCCCGCCCACCGAGGGCACGGTGGTCATCGGGGGCAGCGATATTTTGAAGCAGTCTCTCGCCGCGCGCCAGAAAATCGGTTACCTGCCTGAAAACGCTCCTGTCTATCCAGATATGACCGTCACCCGGTATCTGGAATTCTGCGCCGAAATCCGCGGTTTTTCGGGGTCGGCCCGAAACCGCCGGGTGGGCGAGACTATCGAACGCTGTTTTCTTGCCGGCGTGCGAAACCAGGACGTGAATACCCTTTCCAAAGGATACAAGCAGCGGGTCTGCTTCGCCCAGAGCATCCTTCACGATCCCGAATACCTGATTCTCGACGAACCCACCGACGGCCTGGACCCCAACCAGAAGCACGAAGTGCGGCTGATGATCCGGGAAATGAGCGCCAGCAAGGCGATCATCTTCTCTACCCATATTCTCGACGAGGTGGACAGCGTGTGCAGCCGGGCGATGATCATCGCGGGGGGCAAGGTCGTGGCCGACGACACCCCGGATGGGCTACGCCGACGATCGGCCCTTCACGGCTCTGTGGTACTGACCCTCAAGGGGGAGGGGGCTGGAGACGTGCAGCAGAGAATCGAGGAACTGGGCGGCGTCGCTTCGGTATCGGTGGTGGACAGCGACAATGACGGCACCACGCTGCGCATCATCCCCGACGATCCCGGGGCGCCGGTTGCCGACAGGGTGATCGCCGCAGCCGGGCAGGACGACAGGGCGCGCATCTCTTCGGTGTTTGTGGAGCAGGGGCGATTGGACGATGTTTTTCGGGAAATCACCACCGGCAATTGAATTACGAGGCAATTTCAAAACGCCCCATTTCGGCCAATATCTTCGTTGGGCGCCCATTTCAATCCTCGGAATACTAAGTGTATGCCTCCGGTTGAAATGATCGCTCCGCCTTGATCTTGACCGAACTGCAGCATTTTGAAACCGCCTCTTACGGAAGTACCTTTTTCAGCATTTTAAAATGGAGTGATCCATGAATAACGGCAACATCTTGCGAAACGTACGCATAATCATGAAGCGCGAGTTGGCCAGCTACTTCGGCAGCCCCGTTGCGTATGTGTTCATCGTGATTTTTCTGCTGCTGACCGGATTTTTCACCTTTTACATCAGCAACTTTTTCGAAGCGGGGCAGGCCGATCTCAAAGGATTTTTTCAGTGGCACCCGTGGCTGTTCATGTTCCTGGTGCCGGCCGTGGCCATGCGGTTGTGGGCCGAGGAGCGGCGTCTGGGAACAATCGAACTGCTGCTGACCCTGCCGGTGACCGTCACCGATGTGGTTCTGGGCAAGTTTCTGGCCGCCTGGTGTTTTATCGGTATCGCCCTAGCCTTGACTTTTCCCATGGTGCTGACCGTGATCTACCTGGGCAACCCGGATCTCGGGGTGATCCTGTGCGCCTACCTGGGCTCTTTTCTCATGGCCGGAGCCTTTTTAAGTGTGGGTTCCATGACGTCGGCCCTCACCCGCAGCCAGGTGGTCAGTTTCATCCTTGCCGTCGTGGCCTGCCTGTTTCTAATCCTGGCCGGATTCGCACCGGTCACGGCAGTGCTTTCCGGCTGGGCGCCGGCCTGGCTGGTGGACCTGGTATCTTCGACCAGCGTTCTTTCTCATTTCGCATCCATCGCCAGAGGGGTGGTCGATCTAAGAGATCTGTTTTACTACCTCTCGGTGATGGCTTTCATGATTGTTCTCAACGGCGTTATTCTGCAAAACCGGGAATCGGCCTAAAGGAGTTGATTATCCATGAGCGACGGTAAGAGACGCATCGGAAAAACCGCATTTTCGGCCGGCGGAGCGCTGCTGGTACTGGCGATCCTGGTACTGGCGAACCTGCTGCTGGCCGGCACCAATCTTCGCTGGGACGCCACCGAGGACAATCTGTACTCTTTGTCCGAGGGCACCCGTAAAATTTTGTCCGACCTGGATCAGGACGTGGTGATCAAGGTGTTTTACAGCAAACACATGACCAACGCCCCTTCGAGCATAAAAACATTCGCCCAGCGGGTTATCGATTTTCTCTCCGAGTACGAACATTACGGCAAGGGAAACGTGAAGGTGGAAATTTACGATCCCAAGCCCGATTCCGAAGAGGAGGAGTGGGCGGTCACTTATGGGATGAAAAGCATCCAACTGCCCACCGGCGAAAATCTGTATCTGGGGCTGGTGGCCATGGCCGCCGACCGCGAAGCGGCCATTCCTTTTATCGACCCCACAAAGGAGACGCAGCTGGAGTACGACCTGACGCGCATTATCTCCCGGGTGCAGACCGCAAAACGCCTGAAAATCGCCGTCTACAGCGGCCTGCCGGTGTTCGGCCAGCCAGCCATGAACATGGGTATGACGCCTCAGTCCGGTACCGAGCCCTGGTTCTTCATCGAGGAGATGAAAAAGAGCTACGATCTGATCCAGGTCCAGTCAAACGCCGACAGCATCGATGCCGAAGCGGACCTGCTGCTGCTATTTCACCCCAAGAACATGTCCGAGGACCTGATGTTTGCCGTGGATCAGTACCTTTTGGGCGGAGGCAACCTGATGGTTTTCGCCGATCCCCTCTCTTTGATGGACGATCCGCGCATGGGCGGCGGCGGTTCTATCCCCGAAAAGCTGTTTACGGCCTGGGGCATATCCATGGAAAAGGGCAAGGCCGTTGCCGACTACACCTACGCCACCCGCCTGAGAAACCGGGAAAACCAGGTGGAGGAAAATCCCCTATGGCTTTCCGCTCCGGCTTCCGCGTTCAACGCGGACAACCTGATTACCGCCAACCTCGAATCCATGCTGCTGCCGGTTGCCGGTGCCATCGAAGTGCTGCCCGACAGCCCGACCACCGTCGATCCTCTGGTGCAAACCAGCACCAACAACGCCACCGTAGATGCCTTCATGCACAATATGGATGTCGCAACCCTGAGACGAGATTTCAAACCGTCGGGAACGGTGCGTAATCTGGCGGTGCGGATCAGCGGCCATTTTAAAACGGCCTTTCCCGATGGCAAGCCGGCTGCTTCTTCCAAGGAAGGCGATGCGACAGCCGAATCCGACCTCGGCGAGCCTCCGCCAGTGGTTAAGGAAAGTAAAAAGGAGGCAGTAATCGTCGTGGTTGCCGACAGCGACTTGCTTTACGACGGCTACTATCTGAGCCGGCAGAATCTGCTGGGGTTCACGATTTCCAATATTTTCAACGACAACCTCAATTTTTTGCTTAACAGCTGCGAGATGTTGACCGGCAATCCGGCCCTGATCGGCATCCGCTCCCGGGGCACCTTCGAACGGCCCTTTACCCGGGTCCAGGAACTGGAGCGCAAGGCCCAGGACCGCTGGCTGGACCAGGAGCAGGCCCTGGTACGGCAGGTGGAAGCCACCAACGAGAAGCTGCGCATGCTGGAACAGCAGAAGGACGCCGGCCAGCAGGCGATTCTCAGCGAAGATCAGGAGCGGGAAATCCAGCGTTTTCAGGAAGAAAAACTCAAGATCAACAAGGAACTCAAGACGGTGCGGCGAAACCTGCGCGCGGATATCGAGCAGCTCGGCAGGACGGTCAAGTTCGTCAATATTTTTCTGGTGCCCCTGCTCATCGGCATCGGCGGAATCGTATACGCAATCACTCGCAGAAGAAAGGTATAACCGATGAAGGCCAAGACGTTCGCGATACTGCTGGTGGCAGCGGGGCTCCTGGCGGCTCTGGCGCTGGTCCGTACGGGAAAGGACACCGGCACGACCGGGCCTAAAATGGGAGAAAAACTCTTGGCCGACCTGCCGGTGAACCAGGTCGCCGAGGTAGCCATCGCCGATGCCGAGAACCACACCACCCTGGTCAAGGGCGAGTCCACGTGGCAGGTGCAGGAACGCAGCGGCTTTCCGGCCGATTTCGACCAACTTCGGGATACGGTGGTCAAACTGTCCCGGCTCAAAATCGGCCGCAGCTTCCCCGGCGATCCCGACAGCCTGGCGCGGCTTTCTCTGCTGCCTCCTTCCGATCCCAACGCCTCGGCCGGGGGCACCCGGATCACCCTGAAGGACGCTTCCGGAAAGACGCTCGCCGATCTGGTTTTGGGACAGGTTCGCTCCAAAGAGGATGGTAGCAGCGGGGGGCAGTACCTGAAAAAAATTGATGCCGACGCGGTTTATCTGGTCGATGCCAGTTTCCGTTTTTTGAAGACGGCCCCGACCGAATGGCTGCAAAAGGAGATCCTGAATATAAAAGCCGATGCCGTCGAATCGGTAACCTGTTATGCCGATGAAGGCCAGAAACCAGTGTACACGCTGGCCCGATCCGAAAAGGGTAAAGACGCCCAATTGACGCCCATTCCCAAGGGAAGATCCGCCGATGCCAATCGGATCGATCAGGTCATAGAGGCCCTGGCACCGCTGACGGTGGACGATGTCCAACCGGCCGACGGCCCGGCGGCGATTGCTTCCGATCTCCCCAAGTTGGTGTACCATCTGTTTGACGGGCGGGAGATCGACATCTGTCCGGCCACCGCCGGCGAAGAGAGCTATACGCTGCGGATAGCGGCGCGGGAAACGGCGATGGAGGAAACGCCATCGGCCGTGGAGAGCACGCCGGAGGCGGATGAGAGTAAAGAACAGAAAGAGGAAAAAGCCGAGAAAGTGCAGGAACCGACCCCAAGAAGCGCCAAAGAGATCAACGACGCCCTGGGACCCTGGGTATTTTCCATCAAAAAATGGCAGTATGACAGTTTTGTTACCAAGCCGGAGTCGCTGCTGGAAGAGGTGAAGAAGGAAGAATGAGGGACGAGGGAAGATGGATGATGGATGATGGATGATGGATGATGGAAGTCGGAGATCTGAATTTAGGGATTCCGGGATTGAGGAATTGAGGAATTGGTTGAGCGGCTTTTCGCCGGTGTAAATTTACAATAAAAGAAACGGCCGGGAAAACAACTTCCCGGCCGTTTCTTTTATTGTAAATTAAACCTCGGCTATGCCCGAGTGATCCGAAGAGGTTCGGACCGGCCCGGCGAGGCATTCAACCGGCAAATGGCTTTTAGAACATCGAACGTTCAAGGTTGAATGAGGAGATCGCTTCGCTCCGTCGTTTACTAAAAGGAAATCCCGATCATTTGCTGCCGTTTGTGAAGCAGGAATTCAAAAATCAAAAATGACAGTATGCTTATTCGAAGTTCGAAGTTGGACGTTCGATGTTCGACGTTCATGGGCCTGGGTACTTTTCTTGTCGCCAGTTCAGAGGCACCGATACCTGCGTTCTGATTCGTCCCTCGTCCCTCATCCATTGTCCGTCGGGTCCTCCTCCTTCGGCCGGATAATAATCGCCACGGCCCGCTTTTCAGTAAGGTAGGTCCCAGCGAGTCGGTTCAAATCCTGGACGGACACTGCCGCGTAGTCGTCCAGAAAGCTTCTAGCCCATTCGATTTGTTGGGGGTGGCGGGTGGACTCGGTCATTACGCTGTTGAGCCAGTATCCGTTGGTCTGGCGCAGCTCCCGGATGGAAGTGAGAATTGGGTCGATGGCACGGTTCAGTTCATCTTCGGAGATTCCCCCGGTGGATAGACGGGCGGCGATGGCATTAACTTCCTTGAGGACGGCATCGGTCTGATGGGGAGACACGCTGACATAGGCCTGAAAAACCCCGTAGCCGTCATAGGCCCTGCTGGCCCGGTTGAAGGCGTACGGAGAGTAGGAGGCCCCCAGTTTTTCCCGGATACGCTGCCGGAGGCGTTCGGAGAAGACGTCGGCCAAAACGGAAAGCCGCCGGGTCCGGCCGATATCCCAGAAATCTTCGGTCTGCCAGGCGGCGACGACCATGGCCTTGGGAATCTGGGTGTCCACCGCGATGCGTTTGATGGTGCCGTTGGGCATGGCTGGCAAATCGTTGCGAACCGCATCCAAATCCCGATCCTGTCGGGCCAGCGTTCCCAAGTAGCGCCGGGCCAGATCGATCACCTGCTCGACGTCCACGTCACCGACGACGGACAACTCCAGCGGGGCTTTGGTCAACTGGGGCTGAATCCACTCCCGGATATCGTCCAGGGTGATAATGTCGAGCTGTTCGGGGGACGGCAGCCCGAAGCGGCTGTCGCCTCCGGCCAGGAACCGCAACCCCTCGATTCGCATCATTCCGTCGATGGAGCGGGAAAAGGACCGGTATTCCTGGTGCATCCGTTCCCGAACCAGTTTCAGGGCGTCTTCACGGAAGCCGGGATCCATCAGGTGCGCATAGAATAGCTGAAACATCAATTCCAGCTCATCGGGCACACTTTCGGCGAAAAAACCGCAGTGGGTTTCACGGATGCGGAAATCCACACCGGTGCGTTTGCCGGCCAGCGCCCGCTCTAACTGGCTGGTATCCAGAGCCCCCAGGCCACTTTCGTCCATTGTGGCTTCTCCCAGCAGAGAGATGCCCGGCAGGGATTCGGGCTCCGCGGATTTTCCCCGGCCGAAAATCAGGCCGGCCATCACTTCATTTTTGCTGTAGTCGGTTTGCTTCACATTGATCCAAACGCCGTTGTCCAACCGGACGCGGGTCACGCCCAGGTCTTCGATGGTTTCCCGAAAGGCGATGCTGCCGGTATTTTTCGGTGTCGGAAGATAGGGGAAGACGGCCGCCGACTGCACCTCGGGGCGTTGGACGACACGGGCAGCCGATGAGAGGTAGGCATCGCGGATCCGTTTTTGCGGCCCTTCCTGGGCGGCCTTGCCCAAATCGGCGTTGCCGGTGACCAAAACCAGGCGATGCTCTCCGGGCCAGTTGTTTTTAAAGGCCCGGTGGACGTCATCCAGGGAGACGGATGCGACCACGGGCGCCAGGTTGGCCTTCTCCTGCTGCGGTGACTGGAATACCCGATTGCGGGCAAGGTGCCGCATGATCATGCGGGCCAGGGAGGTGCTGTTGCGGGTCGGCGATTCACGAACGGCGTTGTCCAGCATACTGAGCGTGTCTTTTTTTACCCGCTCCAATTCCGCTTCCGTGAACCCGTAAAGAAGGGCCCGTCGCAATTCCTGCTCTAAAACCGTTAGGGTGGCGGACCACTTGTCCGGGCTGCTGTCGGCGGAGATCTCCGCGTACCGGATATGGTCCAGGTAGGTACCGCTGCCGATGGTGGCCGAGGTGAACGGGGCGTCCGGTTCTTTCAGGCGGCGATCCAGCCGGTTCTGCACCATATCGTCGGCCATCTGCTCGACCAGTTGCTTCTGTTGCAGAGCCAGCGAGTCCGGGGTCGGTTCTTCGACACCGACGACTTCGATGCTCACCGCTGTCCCGCCGGCTTCGGGTTCATGGTGGTAGAACACTTCCAGTCCTTTGTGGCGGATCGTTCCCATGGGCGGCGAAACAGGCTCCGGTGCCCGTGGAGCGAATTCGGTGAACTGCTCTTTGATGAGCCGCTTGGCCAAAGGAGGTGAGAAGTCTCCCACCATGACCAGCACCGCATTGTCCGGCCGGTACCAGGCATCGTAAAAGTCTTTCAGTCGTTTGTGGTTCGCGCCTTCTATGACTGCCTTTTTCCCGATGGGCATTCGTCGGGAGATCAGCATGCCCGGCAGTTCGAATTTTAAAGTGGCCTTGAAGGTCCGATAGTCGACGGAATCCCGGGTACGCATTTCCGCAAGAATGACGCCTCGCTCCCGGTCGACCTCTTCTTCCAGGAGCAGGGCGCCCATGGCATAGTCACGCATGACCAGTAGGCCGTCCTTAAGGTTACTTTCATCGCCTGCGGGCAGAATGATGTCGTAGACGGTTTCGTCGAACCCGGTGTGGGCATTGGCGTCGTTGCCGAACTGCATGCCGATGCTTTGAAAATAGCGCACCAGTTCGCCGGGTGGAAAATGCGTGGAGCCATTGAACAGCATGTGTTCGAGAAAATGAGCCAGGCCGCGCTGATCTTCGGTTTCGTTCAAACTGCCGGCACCGATATAAAGGTGCAGGCTGACCCGGTTTTCCGGTCGCTGGTTGGGCATCAATAGATAACGAAATCCATTGTCCAACCGCCCGAAGGTGACCGCCGGGTCCGGGGAAAGGTCGCTGGTTTCATGGGGCCATGGCAACCGGTCGGACGGTCTGTTTTTCACATCTCCCGCAGTGACTGGAAAAGGAGAAGAGAATGTCGATCCCGGAGACAGAAGCAGTCCCCCCAAAAGCATCAGCAAAAGGGCGATTGCTGCCTTTATCCGGGTGTGTTTACCTGTTTCTACCCTGCTGTTACCCATCATCGGAACACCTTGCCGTTATCGATTCGGTTTCTATCCGCCGTTCTTTCTGCATACCGGTCAAATAGTAATGCATGGCCGGATAAAGGCAATCCCTTTTTCCGAGGCCCTGACATCAAAAAAGCCTTCCGGGCCCGTTGGTCAACGGGTCTGCGGAAGGCTTTTTTTACCACAAAAGCGGTGTGGATTGGCGGTTGAAACGCCTCCTTTATTTTTTCTTTTTAACGTAAACCCCTCTTGAGAGCGTTTCGATCTGTCCCTTTTTGGTCAGTTTGTAAAGCGCGTTGCTCACCTGACGGGGCTGCAGGCCGGTTTTTTTCTTGATCCGTTCCACGGCGATTCCTTTGCGGCTCCTGCTGATCATGCCATAGATGTCATCAAGCATGGTGTTTCCCGCGGTAGCCGGTTTGGCCTTTACTGCAGTGGGTGCCGCTTTCTTGGCAGCCTTCTTTTTTGGGGCAGCCTTGGCCTTCTTCGCTTTCGCCTTGGCTTTCTTTACTGCTGCTTTTGCTTTTTTGGCCGGCGCTGCCTTGGCATTTTCTTTTTCAAGGGCTGCCGCCATTTTCTCCAACTGTTTGACCAGGGAAGTAAGGGTCCGCGAAATCGCTAACAGTTTCTTTTGCGCATCGTTCATCAGCTTGAGCCTCCTTATTAGAGCGGTTTTAGCTAGAAATTTAGCTAGTTATTATGAGCCCTATTATATTTCTCTTCTGTTGTCAAGCCTTGTTTGGAGAACTGATGCATGCAGAAGTGACGACATCGTTTAACAGCAATGCGAGATGAAGAACCGGCAGCAATCGGAATCGAAAGGGAAGAAGAGTGCATACAGGGCCGCGCCGTGTTGGTCACGGGCGGCAGGGAGCTGAGGAGCCTTGTGGTTGCAAAAGCCTTTCGGAATTTGAAATGCTCACTTCACAACGTTGTCAGGTTTCCCTGATAAAAGCCCACCAGATATACCAGAAGAAGAGCGCCCACGCGCCGATGGCGGCCCCATATCCCTTCCAATCCGTTTTACGGGTTGCCATGCCATGCTTGTTCATCTTGCCGACGGGAAGTTTGCACGACGGGCAGACTTCTGCGTTCAAGGGCATGTACTCCATGCATTCCGGGCATTTTTTAGAGATAAAGCCACTTGGATTGTCGGGATCAATGGGCCCGTGGCGTGTATTCATGGCATTTTATTCCAGGTATGATTTTTCAATTTTGATTTCACTGTCGGCTTTGCGTGCATCGATCCAGTCCTGCATTACGGTTCTTTGCTTCTGTTGAAGAAGCATCGCCTTGATGCTTTCCTTTTCGCTCTCGAAGCCGTCGGCTGCCGGGGATTTTTTCTCCACCAGCCGAAGCAGATAATAGCCAGCAGCCCCCTTTACCGGATTTTTGCTGGTGTCACCGGATGAAGCCAACTGGAACGCCGCCTGGGTTACCTGCGGATCCGAACCGATGTCTGGGATGGGGGTGTTGCGCTTGAACAGGCCGGTGTGCTTTATCGCAACACCGTGTGCGCCGGCGCTTTCCTCGAACGTTTTTCCCGCGGCAAGATCGGCTGACATGGCCTCGGCCTCTTCACGCGCCTTGTCGGTCTGCATTTTTCGGATCAGATCTTTACGGACTCTGGTTTTGACCGCATCCAATTCGGGAACGGCCGCTTTGATAATTTCCGTGGTTTGGATAACGTAGTAGCGCCCGCCAATATCCTGAATGTCGCTGATTTCGTCTTTTTCTAGTGCGAACGCGGCCTTGGCGAACGGGCCTTTTGCGTTGCCCAGTGCTTCCGGTCCATTCCGGGTGAACGAACCGGCTTCCATTACGGGCAGATTGAATGTCTTGGCGTTATCGACCAAGCTTTCTTTTTCGTAGCAGGTCTCGTAGAACTGTTCGGCCCTGTCGTAGGCCAGATTGCGCGCTTTTCTTTGCTTCAGGGTGGCGACAATGCGATCTTTGCTCTCTTCCAGTGTCTTTGTGGTCGCGTCTTCGACGGACTCCACCTTGATCACATGCCACCCAAACTGGGTTTTCACCGGATCACTGATTTCTCCGGGGGCCATAGAGAAGGCCTTGTCGGCAAAAGGTTTCACCATCTGCGATTTCTGGAACTTGCCCAGATAGCCGCCTTTCTCCCTGGTGGGGCCTTCCGAGTAGGTTTTGGCCAGTTCGGCAAAATCTTTTCCTTCTTTTGCCATCTTGGCAATATCTTCCGCCTTGGCCCGGGCAGCATTATCCGCTTCTTCGTCTGCACCCGGATCCAGTTTGATCAGAATATGGCGGGCTTCGACGGTTTTTTCGGTTTTGAATTCGTCGGTGTTGGAATCATAATAGTCCACAATTTCGTCTTCGGCAACGGCCACCTCTCCCTTGAAGGCTTCTGGGTCGAACATTACATACCTGGCCTTGACCATGGGATCGGTCTTGTAGTTTTCTTTCTGCTCATCGTAATAGGCGGCGATTTCTTGCGCCGATGGGTCGATATCCTTGTAGCGGTCCGGTTCGAACAGAACAGTGTCGATGCTCACGGAAGCATTCTGCCAGTCGTACCAGAGGCGCGCCTCGCCGTCGGACACCTTGGCGGCACCTGCGACAACCCGGGTCAGCTTTTGGGCCAGCAACGTGTTCTTTTGATCCTCTTCGAATTCTTCCGGGGTGAGGTGGATCTGGGCGAGAAGTCTGCGGTAGCGGCGGTTGTCGAATGTTCCATTGGTCTGGAAGACGGGAGCACTCATGATTGATTCCGCCATCTCGTCATCGGTAACCCGCAGATCCAGTTTCCTGGCTTCCTGGAGCACGATGGCGCGGTCGATCAACTGGTTCAATGCCTGATCCTTGACCTTGAGCATTTCAAGCATGCCGTCATTCAGGTTCTCGCCGAAGCGCTGGCGATATTGATCGATCAGGTTGTTGTAGGCGCGTCGAAATTCACTGACAGCGATAATCTCATCGTTGACCGTGGCCACTTTGGACGCTTGCCTGGAACGGAAGCTACCCACGCCCCAGAAAACGAACACGATGACGATGGCGAAAAGAATTACTTTGATCATCCAACTGCCGGCATGTTTGCGCATCACGTTGAGCATTAACGACCTCTTCTCTGCATTTTAAAACAGGGGCGTTGTCGGGCCCCGTCCGTTGAAATCCATGTTAAAGAAAAACCTGCCCGAAAAGGAAACCCTGTAAAGGCCATCATTTCGGGCAACACAGTCGGCAACCGTTTGCCCCTTCGGGTATCCAATTCCAGGCAATTGATCCATCCAAACAAAATCTTCTATTTTTTCAACCGATTGACATTACGTATTATGGCCGTTTTTGTCAATAGTCGAGCGACCTTCGAGTTGACGTTTCCCACCGGTGGTGCGCTTCGTCGCAGAAGTTGAACGTTACGCGCATTGCATGCCGTTTGCCGAACTCTATATACAGGCGATGGCAGATTGGGTCTCAAAATAAGCGGTGCACCGGCACAGCGGCGCCTGCCTGGATTTTTACAAAAGCCCCATAAAAATTGCATTGACAGGAAAATTCGATTTTGTTAGTTTGCGTTTTCGTTTCCGGGGCTGTAGCTCAGCTGGGAGAGCGCATGACTGGCAGTCATGAGGTCAGGGGTTCGATCCCCCTCAGCTCCACCAAGAAAATCAAAGGTTTACACTAAAATGTGTAAGCCTTTTTTCTTTTGTGTGAGAGTCTGTGTGTGAATTTCTAATTTTTGAATTGACTATCATAGTGTTTTTTCCATTTCCGTATTGCATTATCACTGACACCATATTTCCTACCTGTTCCAACAAAACCCAATTTTTGGATATCTTGGCATAAGCTCTTATAATCAGGTCGCTCAACCTTTCGTTGCCAAAATTCAGAATGCCTATTGGTGGGATGAATTTCATTCTGTTTTAGTGGGGCGGTAAAAATATCAATTTTACCAAGCATTTCTATCGCATTACGCTCATCTTCGTTTGCAGAATGAATGTATCCTTCGGTTGTTTTGCGGTTACTATGACCGAGAATACGCTGGATAACCCCTATTGGCACTCTCAGAGAGTCCAATATCGTGGCAGTGAAATGCCTAAGACGAAGCTGAAAATGCTGTTACAGGCATTTCCTTGAACGATTATCTAATTTACGAAGACCTATATGAGGTCGATGAGTCCTATATCCCAACCGATATGGAGAAACGTATTGAACAGCGGGGAACTGAACTGCATCCTTTAGATGATCCAGATGAATACGAACAATACAAAATGAGAAAATGCCGATATAGCCTTATCTTCAGCGAATTCCTAAATGGGAAGATTGACAAACAGGAAATGATTAAAAAAATGGAACAGGCTGAAAACAAAGATATTTTTGACTTTCAGCCATTCGAAGAAATACACATTGTCGATCTGGAAACCAAAAAGGGAAAAAGGGTTCGATTGGTTGCTGTAGATTAGTTGAGCGGTGTGGATTTGATGATTTGGCTATTGAGAGTGTGCTTTCGAAAGTAAGAAATAATCGGTGCTTCAGAAACTGTGTTCTGAAAGTAAGGATATTTCTTCGCTTTATTATCTGACTTGAATAGGATTAAAATACTACAATGTGGTATGCATCTTTATTCCTGAACTGAATCGTCTTGACATATACTCATTATCGATCTAAATTTTTATCAGTTCCTGCCATGTGTAGCGTTGATGCCATTATTTTGATTCATTTCTATACTGTAATTAGGTTCTTCTTTAAATTTCAAGCTGCTGGCTGACTCGTCCATCTCATATTGATCTGGAGTACGTCTTCATTTTGGATTTACCCTTACCTGCGGGACATCATATGGGGACGATTCTCAAATTGTGCATATATCACTCCTGAAGGGATTTTCCTTTCGGGAGTAATGATGATTCTCACGATATAATCCATATATAAAAGTAATTATAGAGAAAATACCTAAAATATTGGAAGGGAATCCTATGGATAACGTTGAAATGGTAAAGCAAGGATATCAGCTATTTGCAAAAGGGGATTTAGAAGGTGTATCAGCCCTCTTTGATCCAGAAATAGAATGGAATGCTTCTCAAGGATTACCATACATTGAAGGAGATGGTGTTTTCATTGGATTTAGTTCCATTGTCCAAAATGTCTTTGCAAAAATCCCCGAAAAAGTTGAAGGTTTCCACATTGACATCAGGGAACTTTTTGGAAGTGGTGATAAAGTGGTGATGGTTGGGCAATATCAGGGAGTCTACAAGCCTACTGGTAAAGAATTCAATGCCAATGCCACACATGTGTGGACTATCAAGGATGGGAAAGCTACGAAATATTTTCAGGCAGCGGACTCAGCCGAAATGATAAAGCCATAGGCAACGTAAAAGGCAGGGTCGATTTTGATCCTGCCTTCACAAATTCTGATAAACCCTAAAATAGTCTATATAGTCAGGAATTTGCAATCTAAAATATCCAACCATTATTGACTAAATTTGAAATCAGAAAGGAGGAAATCGTGAAATTACAAAAAAGCTCCATTCTGAAAATTGTCATTTCTTTACTCATAGGGATCATTTTTTATTTTACGGACATCCAAGCATTTGGAGACGAATGGACACCTGAACAAAAGGAAGTATGGGCATCAATAGAAGGATTTTGGGATTCTGTAAAAAATGGTGACATAGATGGTGCATTATCAAGGCATCACGATCAAATGATTGTATGGCTTTGCGAGAACCCTGATCCATCCAGAAAAGATCAAACACGATCAGAATACTATACATTAATTAACCGATCAGTACCTACCACTATTAAGCTGAAACCTTTGGCTATAAATATAGTTGGTGATGTCGCTAATGCATTTTATTTATCAAAATGGATTAGCCTAAATGAAGAATTGTCAAGTAGCTGTAGGGTATTGGTAACCATGATAAAACAGGATAATAGATGGGTTTGGATTGGAAGTCATGATTCTTCGTGTGATAGGCTTCCACCGTGTCCATATGAATGGTAATGGTAAGATAACTTAGATTGCTTTGAGTACATTGATGTAATTTTATTACGCTAACACAAGAAATTTCAAGGTTTGTCAGAATTGATATAGCCTATTTGCTTGTGAATGCATACTTCGACTCTGCCTTTTTCCATTTATGCCAAACAATGTATTAGTTTGAATTTTAAAGGTATATACTATTTATATACTCTTATCTCTCCTGAAATTGAGCGGAATATATTCCGTTCCCACCAACTTACATCAAATTTTACGAATCCGCTGTCAGAATCACTCTGCTGTCGAAATCATCATCTTAGCTTCTTCAATACAGAAATCCATTGTATCGCTTGATGTTGGCAATCCCGATTGCGATAGCTGACTGACACCTAAAGCTGTTCGTTTTGCCTTGATTCTTTCAACATATTCCCTGTTCATGGGATTTTTACCCATTGATTTTACATTAGAATCGGAAATGCTGTCCAACATGAAATCATATTCTTCTGGAAACCTTTCGATATGGATTTTACGGGCTAATTCACAAATTTTATTGAGTTCCGAGTCCTGCTTATCAAAAATCTCAATGTCTTCAGGCGAGAGTCCTTTCCGAGCTTCATACCGCTTTCTAATTTGTTCCGTCTTGAATCTGTTCATTTGTTATTCCATGATATTGAACGGCAAACTCATGACAATCAAATCGTTATCTTTCATCCTTGTAAACAATTGATGCGTTAGGATTATTTATATCGCTGGCTTTCAGAAGAATCAAATTTGGATTTTTTAAAAACTCTTTCAAATTAAATGAAAATTTCATAGCATCATCCAACGATTTAAAACCCCAATGAATATCTAAAACACCATCATATTCACTTCGCTCATACGGTTCAATATCAATTGAAGATAGGATGTCTTCCTCAAGTTTTTTACCAAATGGATTGTAATTTATCCAAATAATGACATCGTAATTAGGTAAGTTGGACATTTCGGTTCCTTTTCAATGAGAGAACTACAGAGCTATGATATTGGTTAGGCATCGATATCATTTTTCCGCAACCATTTGCTATAATTCATTCATGTAGATATTTCTGATTTCTTCATCTTGTATACAAAGATAGTTTAAGGTCTGCTTTTGGCTACTGTGGTTGAACGTACACATCAACTCCGCAATCCCCACTCCATAAGTTGTCCGCTGGTGAAATCCAAACGTCTTCCGCAATGAATGAGAGCCATAGTTCCCCTTCAAATTTATCTCAGCGCACCATGTCTTAACAAGCCTATTCACTGAAGACACAGTAAGGCATCCACGCTGTCCAAGGAATAGGTGATCACCATCATCATAGTCACGACTTTTAAGAAGTGCCTGTATTGAAGCTATGACTGCCTTATTCAGGGTGATCCTTCGATGTTTGCCAGTCTTTTTCTCTTTTAGGACAAGTTCATCACCAGCTTCAAGGTGCCGAACCATCCCTGCTGTGATCCGCAACAGGTCTGATGTCTACGAATAGACCCACAATAGCGTGAGCATTTTCACATTCAGTTGGGAGAATTACTTGTAAAGTTAGACAGATACTGCATCAATTAGGCAGCATAGAAGCTTGCGAACAATTTCTCTCCAAGGAATGACCATTTCTTTTTCGCAAGATCGTCTTTGGCGGTTTTTTCACCGTCTCAAGAATCAAGCCAGTATCACCCTTAACAACTCTAAAGGTATCCATGTCCCCTAAATCCAGTTCATCAATCAACTTCTTGGGGATTACAATACTGCCTTTGCTATTGATACTGACCTTGTTATCAACCTTTTTTGGTTTGCGACCTTTCTTCACATCCTTGATTTTATCCAATGCAACCAAAGCATCGTAATATGCCACTTTGAGTTCTTGCAGACTCTTGAAATTGAATTTTTCCTTTATTGCTTCTTTTCTCATGCCCATTTCAACAGCTTGGAGCAGGGCATTATGCTCCACCAGTTTCTTTTGTGCCACTTTTTGTGCCACTTTTTGTTCCTCTTTAATTGATTTTATTCATGTGGTAAATAGTGAGGGGATAAACATATTAGATTAAAACATTAGTCATTTTGATTTAAACGTCAAGGCGTGTTGCAGATATCGGGAGGAATTCATTTATCGTATGCTTGCACCTTTTCCGTAGTAGACTTATCCAAACCAGCAGGTGCATCCATGCTGATATGCAACTATGCCAACAAAATTATTTTAATGAAATTCGATTACTCTCATGGACAATTTCTGGTAGATGCCCTTCTTTACAGACTAATCCGTTGATGCGCTTATCGAATGATACCGCAAATCCATTATGTTCATTACGAATGACTTTTCCTGATGCCTGAATAATTTGGTCAAAACTAAACAGCGGAAATTTAAGGACGATTGGAGTTCCGTATTCGAATTTTCTCCAAGTCCTAACAAATAAGCCATCGGCACCAATATTTTTCAGTACGTCTTTGAATGTTCCCTTATTGGTGGTGTATTCCGCTATGATAAAAGCTGCTTTTCGTGGGTGTTGGCGTTTATTACCTTCCATTTATTTTATCTCGTAACTTTCCTGAACTCTTGAAAGTCACCACCCGTCTGGCTGGAAGGATTGCATCCTCACCTGTAGCGGGATTACGACCTCTACGCTCTTTTTTATCCTTGACACAAAACTTGCCAAATCCACTTATCAACACATCCTCACCAGATTCCAAAGTTGATTTGATGAGTTCAAGCAGGGATTCAACGGTTTCAATGGCTTTTTGTCTGTTGAATCTTAGTCCAGATTCAATCTTTTTTGCAGCAGCGTGTTTCGTTAGTGTCATGGTATTAGCTTCAGCTATGATGTAAATGGCAGTTTAAATTTTTACTGAACTCACCAATCAAGTGTGTTGTCAATTAGTTAACTTTGGCAATCAAATGTAGATCAATCCGCAAACCCCAGTAAGACAGTTTCCAAACCCTACTATCTGAAAATTTAATCAGCCCCTAACAATAAAGTGCCACTCTGCAATAATGGACATAGAGTAATCTATCCTAAAAAGGGAAGTAATTCCCAAATATCAAAAGTGTAATATTTAGTCAATATTGGTTGTTTATCGTAATATTCCAAGTGCAAAACCAAAATTTGCTTGATGCTCAAGCCGATTTCTGATGGATTGTATTTATGCCTAACAAATAATAGTTACTATCTAGATTTGACCATGAGCAGAGTTCAAGAGCTAATCAGTGTATTGTCAGAAAGCGATGTAATAGCGAGAACCGCAACCGCAAAATCTCAGCAACGCTGCAAAATCTGTGGTAACCCTGCCAAATCATTTAGAACACCCCGATCAGAGCTTGAATACAGCATTTCAGGGATATGTCAGGACTGCCAAGATTACTATTTTGGGGATGGTGTTCATAACAGCGGAACAAATCAGAAATCAGCTTGAAGGTTCTTTGATGGTGGTGTGATTGCCCACACTAAATTTTATACGATGGGGTAGGCCACGCTCTATCCTACCCAATTCGACATTAAGAATGTTACGAAAGTTATCCACATCAATGTCTAAGTGGTTACAGATATTGACAAAGCTAGTGATGCTCTCTAAATCGTCTACCGCTATCCAATATAGGGCTTGGTTTCTGTAAATTTCATGGTCACTATAGGTAGGCTTAAAAATATCTTTAATAGCACGATTTAGAATTGCAACATATAGTGACCGGATAGATTCAGCCAAGTTCCCAATGTCTGGATCGGGAATGAAAAGATCGGAGGTGGGACAGGCATTGCTCATCGGCATCTTCTTATGGATAGGTTAAAACAACTTACTGGTATTCTATAGTAATAATAAAAAATATACACTAATTGCCATTTGTAAACGAGCTGATAAAGTGGTAGCCCATCACCAATAATTATCTTTGCCCTGATCGATAGGTGGACTATATGGTAAGGGTTGTCATACTGAGGATTGCAAGTGCGACTGTTGTATGAGCCGTTACCATGATGCAATAATGCATATTAGCATTGGATACAGGGGTGTGGGGATTCGATTGATGGGATGGGTTTTGTGTGGTAGGAGATTGTCTGCCTTATCCCTAAAAATAGGCTCTGTGGGCGTTTAAAGGGCTATTTACAACGGAGAAAGGGCTAAATTGTCGTGGTGGTGGGGTAGGGTGTAAAGGTGGCAATTCCCCATGCTATGTATTCAGGTAAAAATGAAGTCTCACAAAAATTATAATAAATATCAGTAAATTCCGGTTAAGTTATTGCACTAACATTCTGTAAATTTGGTTCTTTTTCAAATTGTTGATTGTCGTCAGCCATAGGCCAGCAGCGTAATTCATTTTCAATCTGAGTGCGCAACTGCCTCACCCGACGGATGGACACCTTTTCCTTAAAATGGTTGTGACAGTATATGGCCAACAACAGATACGTGATCAGACCTGAAAGGATTTGAACCAGCAGGCCATAAGAGCTACGGGCAATCAGGTGGTAAACCTTCAGGTGTCTTTTCCACCAGGCAAAAAAGTTCTCAATGTTCCAGCGCAATTTGTACGCCTGAGCGATTTGCTCCGCCGATAAATCGTAACGGTTGGTGGCAATCCAATATTTGACACAATCGACTTCATAGCCCACCAACCGTAATGGGTGTTGGCTCTGGTTGATACCGGCAGTACCCAAAAGAACCATGGCATCGAAGAATACGATGGTGTCTGCAGGTATCGCGTGTTGGGAAACGATCTTTTTTTTCGTACTGGCTTTGATTCGGCAAATAAACAACTGATCGTTTTCTTGCAGTTGGTCGAACAGTTCGTGGCACTGATAACCACGATCCAGAACGCCGGTCTGGCCTTTCGAAAGAATCTGGGAGACAAAAGGTCTTTCCGCACCGTTGCCTTCGGTAAGATGAACTTTTCTGGGAATGGATCGATTCAGGTCAAAGCCGACATGAACTTTTGCCTTTTTGGATGCCTTTCGGTAATCGGCCCAAAGCATGGACAAGGTACCGTCAATTAGGGATCCGTCAATACCGACTAACTGGCCAAGATCCTTATGGGCTTCAGGCAATAAATGGGAAGCCTGCTGCTGAAGGTTTTCAAAGACGTGCAGAAACTGTTCGAGCCCACGTGTATTTATTGCCTCGGAGAAACTGCTTTTTTCAATGCCATCTTCAGGAGCGATATGTTCTCTGGCAAAGTCGTCTTCTTTGAGAGTTTGCAAAAGGTGTTGTGCCGATGTGTGTTCTTCCAGATGAAAAAAAACCAATGCCCGCAACTGTTCCTCGAAAGACATTTTCAAGGGTCGATTTCCTCTGGATTGAAGTTCGGGCATCGTATTCATGGCATTACAAGCAGGGTTGATAAAATCGCAAAAAGATATGGAACTGGGCTTTTTATATGGGAAAAACGAGCGCGGCATGTATAACCTCCTGTAATAATGAGTTATACAAAATCGCGCCGCATATTGCCCTTGTGTTGTCAAGAAAAAATTACATCATTACAAAATATTTTCGGATGGTTACATGCAATTTCCTATCCGGAAATTACTGAATAAATATACTTCTTTTTCTAAACATAAAATTCTTATTTTCTGTGTGAGAATCTGTGTGTGAAAAACGGTATAAAATGTGTGAAATCTAATAAAATCAACAAAAATGTGAAAAATGTATTATATGTTATTTCTACAAGTTATAATGAATATAGGAGTTTTGGAAGCTCAAAGGCATAGTCTGGCAGTCATGAGGTCAGGGGTTCGATCCCCCTCAGCTCCACCAAATTACAATCCAACTTGGTTATACTAAGTTTAAAGGGCCCTGAAAAATCAGGGCCTTTTGTATTTCTGTCGTCCAAATGATTCATTTAAGGTCGGGTGGAACGCTTCAAAAGGGTTATCATTGGAACCCGCGTTCGGTTTTACCAGTATCCACTATGGGACGAAAATAGCACGATGAAGAAAATATAATTTCAGAGCGAAGCGGCGCCGGCCTCGACGAATTGTTAGCAGCAGTTTAACATCTATTCCCATGAATTTTCTAACCACCATCCCCGCCTTTATCCGCATTCTTATCGTATTCGCCGTTATTCTTGTGAGTATCCATCGCAAAATGGCGCTGGGGCATTGTTTCAGCCTGGGGGCCTTTGTTCTTGGGATTCTTTTCGGAATGACGCCTTTGTCGATTTTTCGATCAGTTGCTGTAGCGCTCTCCCATCCAAAAACGCTCAGCCTGGCCGTGGTGGTCAGCCTAATCCTCGTCCTCAGCCATAGCCTGGAGGCCGCCGGGCAAATGCAGCGCTTATTGGACCGTTTTCAGGGATTGATTCGTATCCAGGCGATCAGCATTATCGTTTTCCCAGCTTTGATAGGGCTGCTGCCTATG
The DNA here is from genome assembly GCF_009688965.1 of Desulfosarcina widdelii. Lineage (GTDB taxonomy): Bacteria > Desulfobacterota > Desulfobacteria > Desulfobacterales > Desulfosarcinaceae > Desulfosarcina > Desulfosarcina widdelii. Next base: position 6,807,288 of record NZ_AP021875.1, read on the forward strand.
CCTGGGGGCGCCATTTTTTCAGCGCCCATGGTGAAAAATTTAGGAAACCGTGGGCAATTGAACGCTGCTGACCTCAGCTATGTCAACTATTGGTTTCGTCATATCTGGGAGTATTGGTGGCCACTTTATCCTGGAATCCTTTTGATCACCGCAATTAGCGGTCTCAACCTCTGGTCTCTGGTACTGAAGTCCCTTCCCATGACCATTGTGGCTGTCATCGTTGGTTATTGGCCCTTAAGAGGCAAACTTTCCTTTTCCAGCCGAAAGCCTTTGAATGCCAAATCCATCGTCAATCGTTCATCATGGCCCTTTTTTGTCGAATTGACGCCCATCTGGATGGTTATTGTGCTTGGCGTTGCAATTGGAGCCGGTCTTTCTCATCTAAACATGTTTGGAAACATTGCCAAGGAAGCCGGACTCATCATCGCTTTGGTGCTGGCAATACTGCTGGTTTGGCACACGAACGGCGTTTCGGCAACCACACGCCGGAAGATCCTTCTAAACCGTAAATTGGGGAGCCTGGTTTATATGGTCGCCTCAATTCTGATTTTCAAGGGAATTCTGGAAGACAGCCAGGCAGTGGTCGCTGTGAGCACTGACCTTTTAAGATGGGGTATCCCATTGGTGGTCGTGGCAGTAGCGCTTCCCATGCTGGTTGGCATCGTTTCGGGGATAACCATCGCATTTGTTGGAACGACGTTTCCTATCCTGATCTCCCTGATCCAGGCCTCGTCAGCCAATACAGCAGTATTGCCTTATTTAGTTCTGGGCCTGGTAAGCGGTTTCGTGGGAGTCCTCTTCTCGCCTCTGCACGTATGCCTGCTTCTGTCCAATGAATATTTTGAAACCTCCCTGGAGCAAGTCTATCCTCGTCTGGTTGTACCTTGCCTGGTTATGGTAGTTGCCGCACTGATATATTTCAGGATGTTGACCTGACGGTGCCCTCAACATGACAATCCGGTAATGTTGAGATCATCCCCCGGCAAGGTTCAGCATGTATATTGGATTGCAACACGGCGTCACTGAACCGGACCACCTTGTGTCTCCTATCCTTTTTGCCGCCGGGCCGCCGATTGGCGGCCCGGCTTCCTCTGGACGGTTCGGCCTGATTATGTTAGGTCGTCAAGGATTTCTCTGATTTTTAATGCCATTCCCCTTAGCGAGAACGGTTTCTGGATAAAGTTGACATTGTCGTCGAGGATGCCCTGGCTGGCAATAATGTTGGCCGTGTAGCCGGACATGTAGAGATGCTTTATCCCAGGAACGATGGCGATCAGTTGGTTTGCCAGTTCCGGCCCGTTCATTTCTGGCATGATCACATCGGTAATGAAGAGTTGGATGCGATCACGGTTTTCCTCGGCAAGTTCGATCGCTTCACTGGGTGCCGATGCGGATAGAATGGTGTACCCCAAGTCGCGGAGCATGATTTCACATATTTCCTGAAGAACGGGATCATCTTCCACCATGAGAATGGTTTCCCCGCGGCTTTTAGGTATATCTGCATCGGTCCGGGCAATTTCTTCCACGGCGCCGCCGGCATGATACGGGACAAAGATTTTGAAGGCCGATCCGGTATCCGGTTCGCTGTAGAGTTTGATAAACCCATTGTTTTGCTTAACGATGCCGTAAATGGTGGAAAGACCCAGACCTGTTCCCCGGCCCAGACCTTTGGTGGTAAAGAATGGCTCAAAAATTCGTGTTGCCGTTTCCCTATCCATGCCGCAGCCATTATCGCTAACCGTTAACTGGACATAGTCACCGGGGGCACAGTCGAGATAAGACTTGCAGGATGCCTCATCGAAAGAGGTGAAGCCTGTTGTGATCGTGATTTCGCCCATCCCGGAGATCGCGTCCTTGGCATTGACGCATAAATTGGCCAGGATTTGGTCAAGTTGACCAGGATCCATTTTTACCGTGCACGGTTTTTCTGCCGGTTGCCAGACCAGTTCGATATTCTCACCGATCAGCCGATGCAGCATCTTAAGCATGCCGGCTACCGAGGTATTCATATCCAAAACTATCGGCGACACGGTCTGCTTGCGGGCGAATGCCAGTAACTGACGGGTGAGACGGGCGGAACGCTGACCAGCGTCGAGGATGCGGCTGAAATATTTATGCATCGTATCGGACAAATCATCTTTTTCCAATCCCATTTCTGCATATCCGATGATGGCGCCAAGCATATTGTTAAAATCGTGGGCCACTCCGCCGGCTAGAATCCCAACGGCCTCAAGTTTTTGTGATTGGAGAAATTGCTCCTGAAGCTCCTGCCGCTCGGCTTCGATCTTTTTACGCTCGGTAATGTCCCTGAAATACCATACGCTGCCTAGTTCCTCATCGTTGAGAACGATTGGAGAGAAATAGCGCTCGAAGATCCTGCCATCCTCAAACAGAATTTCCGAAAAATCTCCTTTAGTGTTGTTTTCATAGAGGGCATCAAATTTATCCTGTAGAAGTTCCGGCTTTTTTAATTGATTTTTTGCGAAGTCAATATAATGCATAATATTGGTATGTTGATGAAGTGATTCGGGAATTTTCCACATCTTGTAAAATTTCTTGTTGGCATGGATGATCTGGCCTTTTTCGGTTAGCGCCACCATGCCATCGGGGGTGGCATTAAAAGTGGTTTTGAGAAGCTCCAGGTTTTTGTGTCTGGCAGATTCCTCCTGTTTACGGTCGGTAATATCGAGAAAACTGATAAGGATACTCTTCTCAATTGCCCTTGCCCCGGCCAGCATGGTTCTCGTTTTCCCATCTTTACAGGCTACGTTGTTTTCAAAAGGTTCCATGATCGTGGTATTTTTCAGTGTGTTATGAACTGTGGTCTGCCAAGCGCTTATTATGGATTGTCTATAGGTTGGATCCGGGTAGGCCAGTTCCCACCATTTTCCCCTGGTCGACAATTCATCGCGGGTATAACCGACAATCTGCACAAATTGTTCGTTCACTTCGATAATTCCGAATTCCTGATCGACGAGAATCATGGGGACCGGCGCCATCATGAACAGATTGCGAAAACGCATTTCACTTTTCTGCAACGCTCTTTCGGTTTTTTTTTGTTCCTTCCTGACGAGTATTCCGCGCCAGGTCAGATAGCCGCTGAGAAGCACCGAGAACAATAGGACGCCGATGCCTACAAATGTGAGATCACGCGTCAATGCGGCAATTTCATTTCTAACATCGCCGTAAACAAGGCCGGAGCCGATGACCCATCCCCATGGTTCGAATAAAGAGATATAGGCAAGTTTTGAATGCATTTGGGTTTCATTCGGCTGGTTTTTCCACATGTATTCGATGAAACCGCTTTTCTGGCGAGTGGCGATTTCGATGCTTTCCTGAAGAAATTGCCGGGCCTGAGTGTCTTTGATCGTATCGAGATCGCGGCCGACCAGATCCAGCCGGATGGGATGCATGTGAAAGCGACCCTTCAAATCGCTGACCCAAAAATAGTTTTCCATGTCGATCCCGTACCTGAATGATCGGATTCTCCGCAGCGCACGATTTTGTGCCTCGGCCAGATCGAGCAGACCATTGTCGACATCCTTTTGATAGGTGTTCAGCAGATATTCGATGGAGCGAACCAGTTCACGAACGGAAGATTGCCTGCTGGTCAGGATGGCCGTTTCCATCCTTGGAAGAATGAAAAAGAAAACGGTAATACCGAAAAGTGCGACAACCAGGAATGCCGGCAAGGCAAATTCAGCGAATTTTCTCAACGGCTCACTCCTTGTAAACTATATGCTCAACCGCACATCATTTGCGTAATGTTCTGACAGCGAATTTGTGCCGTTAATCAGCTAATAAAAAGAAAAACTCCCGCTTCAATTCATGATGCCGAGTCGGTCAATTGAAACGGCTCTGAGCAATTGGGGGGGGCAAAGCCCCCTCAATACCGATTGTATCGGCTGATCCGCGGTGAGCTTTAGAATGGCCTTTTGGCCGGTTTTTGGTGATGTTAGGAGGATAAAAAATTAAGGGATAACTTTGGGGTCTTGAAAATAATTAAGTCAATAAGAGATTAGATTTCAAGAGGTGGGACTTGTGTTGGATCGACCTCGGCTCCACCGAAGAAGAATCAAGGGGTTCGTGTTTTTTCGCAACCCCTCTATATGTGGGCTTTTCATGGAAGGGTTTGGTTTGCGCGCTTTTCCGTCGTGTTTATCCACCCCGGCAATTTTGTTTCTTCATTTCCACCGCACGGGAAGGAACTTTTCTGGGCGGTCATTTACGGCGAGGGGTCCTCTTTTGGATGGTCAAATCCCATGTTCAGGGCGATTCCGTATTCCAGATCGGAAAAACCCGGGCACCGGTTTCGCAAAATTTTGTTCAGATCCTTCCACATCAGGGGCCACCCCTGATGCGTGTTGACATCCGGCAGCGATCCTGCCTGATATAGTTTGACAATTGCATAAGCAGAACGGTTGAGGTTGTCCCTGTTTTTCGCAAGAGACCGCCTCGATTGCCTTGCTTGTCCAGTCAAAAAGAAAATTCGTTTTTCCATCGTGTTGTCCCGCAACAGTGCCTCGCAGCATTGAATTGCCTGCGGTACCCGTGTATGGGCTTACCGCGCTATTGAATTAGGATACTATTTCCGAAATATTAGATTTTTGTTAGGTGTACGATTTTTTCCGTGAAGGTTCCATCATTATCGGTTTTCAAAAGGAAATCTTTGATCGAAAGGGTGTTTTATTTATAGGTAATCCAATAGGATTGCCGGATGCAGATAAATCGGAATTCATAAATGCTACTTTCAGCAATGCCATCGGCCTGCAAAGAATCGCCAGTGCTTTTCCAAAGTGACTTATAAGTCCATGAAATCCAACGCATTGGTTGCAACGGGGATGGATTTGGCTGTATAGAAGGTGACGAAACCGAAACAGGATCGCCTGCCCGTCGCCATAGTCACAAAACAGGGATGTCATGAAACAATTTACCGGTGTCAGTCTGAAAACACGATTGTACCCGTTGGTTTTACTATCCTTCATCCCGGTGACGATGATCATTTTCTATGTTACCGAAGAGCAAAAAGCGATTGAAAAAGACGCCATCCTGCATAAAACCAAGCTGATGGCCCAGATGGCGGCCGAGACGGAAAACCTGCAAATGCAGGCCATCCGTGATTTGACGGCTGCCGTGGCCGCGACCTTTACTGCCGTGAATGGGGAAACCGAACGACTCTCGCCATTCCTGTCCCACCTGATGAATTCTGCCGACGGGTACAAGGCTCTTGGCATCGTCAACCCTGCCGGCAGCCTGATTGCCGGAAGCCACCCTGACCGGATGGAGAGCGATTATGCAGGCCGAAAATGGCTTTCTTCGAGTCTCAAGCGACAGGGTCTGGTGATGGGGTCCTATCACGGCGAACGCATCAATGGCGAGCCGGTGATTTATTTTGCGCGGTCTATTCCTGACAGCAGCGGGGATGCCGTGGCCGTGGTTTTTGCCGCCCTGGACCTCAACTGGATGAATCGAGGTTTTCTCGACCAACTGGAGGAACTGCCGGCAGGTTCCCGGCTGATCCTTGCCAACGAAAATCAGGTCATGTTGCGTTATGAGGTGGACACGGCCAACTGGGCCGCTGCCCAGCCGCTTGATCCGGCATTGCAAAAGCGGATCGAGAGTCAACCATCGGGAGTGCTCACCGCCGACGATGAGAACAATAAGACGTGGATTTATTCCTTCGCCCGGTTGGAGAGCGCTTTTCAACAGGGCCGGGTCTATGTCGTCCTAAAGGTTGGCCAGTCGGTGGCCCTGGCGACATCCAACCGAATTTTTGTGCGCAATCTGATTCTGCTGACTGTTTCGGCGCTCATGGCCGTTCTGGCCATCTGGTGGGCCGCGGAAAAATTCATCCTTCGCCGGATCGGTGCCATCATCCATGCCAGCCGCCAACTGACGGCAGGTGACTTTCGGGCACGCATTGGCCGGATCGGCATGCGCGACGAAATCAATCATCTGGCCGGTGTATTCGACGAAATGGCCCAAACCCTGCAGATGCGGATCGAACGCGAGGAACAGGCCAAAGCTTCCTTGAAGCAATCCCGAGAACAACTTCGCCGGTTGAGCGCATACCAGAACGATGTGCGTGAACAGGATCGCATCCGCATCGCCCGCGAGATCCACGATCAGTTGGGGCAGTCGTTGACCATCCTGAAAATGGATCTCGCCTGGATGAGAAAACATCTTCCGACGGTCGACAGTGTAGTGGATGAGAAACTGGCTGCCATGTTTCAGTCACTCGGTGAAGCCATGAAAAGCCTGCACGCTGTCATAGCCGAATTGCGACCGGGGATTCTGGACGATTTTGGATTGGCCGCAGCCATCGAATGGCAGGCCGATACGTTTCGTAATCGCACTGGAATCGACTGCCGATTGGTTCACGACGGCTACGAACCGGAACTGACCAAGAACCAGGCCACGGCCCTGTTTCGAATTTTCCAGGAACTGTTGACCAATATCATTCGCCATGCCGAGGCCAAGGAAGTGATCGTTCGCCTGGAGAAGCAGGAGGGTGAACTTCGATTACAGGTTGAGGACAACGGCCGCGGCATCACCGAGGAGGAGATCAATTCACCGCACGCTTTCGGGTTGCTCGGCATCCGAGAGCGCCTCTACCCCCTGGGCGGACAGGTTGTTTTCAAGGGACGCACCGGACAGGGGACTCGTGTCACCATCCTTCTTCCCCTGGAGAATATCGATCAAAAAGGAGTCAATTGATGATCAACGTCGTTATCGCAGATGACCACCCGATCGTACGCGCTGGATTGAAACAAATCATCACCGAAGAGGCCGACATTGCCGTTGTCGGCGAGGCGTCCAACGGTGTCGAACTGCTGAATCTGGTTCGTCATCATGATTATAACGTCGTCCTGCTGGACCTTTCGATGCCCGGGATGGACGGGCTGGACGTTCTCAAACAGCTGAAGATTGAAAAACCCCACCTGCCGGTGGTTATCCTCACCATCCATCCGGAATCCCAGTACGCCCTGAGAATCATCAAGGCCGGTGCGTCCGGCTATCTGACCAAGGCAAGCGCCGACGAGGAGTTGATCCGAGCCATCCGCAAAGTGCACCGCGGCGGCAAGTACATCAGCCCATCCCTTGCGGAAAAGATCGCCTTCGCCCTGGATGAAGACGCCAGCAGGCTGCCCCATGAAACCCTTTCCGACCGCGAATACCAGGTGCTGTGCCTGATCGGCTCCGGAAAAACCGTCTCCCAGGTTGCCGAGTCTCTGGCGTTAAGCGTCAAGACCGTTTCCACCTACCGTGCCCGCATCCTCGAGAAAATGCATCTGGAGAACAATGCCGAGCTGATTCACTACGCCGTTCAGAACGGCCTGGTGGAGTAATGAACGATACCGATAAAAAGCAGCAAACTAACCCTCGGGCGATGCCCGAGCGACCCGAAACGGTTCTGACCGGTCCGGAGAGACTTTCGATCGGTAATTGTTATTCAGAACGTCGAACATCGAACGCCCAACATTGAATGAGGAGATCGCTTCGCACCGTCAATTGATTAAAGGAATCACCGGTCGTTGGAGCGGTCTGTGAAATAGGGCTTGATCCAACCACCCGCTAAGCGGGTCGGTGGTTTTTCCATACGCATCCCCCTTGTCGGACAAACACCGACACCTTCTCCCGCCCCACGCCTACATCAAGATCAGATGATCGCCGATTTCCGTGCAGACCTCCTGTTTTTATTATTGGTGTAACGAGAACAAGGAGCAAGCCAATGAAACAGGTACTGATTGTCGACGACTCTTACACGATGCGAAAACGGATTGCCGCACTTTTGCATGAATCCCCGCTGATTCGCGTCGTCGGAGAGGCCGGAAGCGGTCGCGAGGCCATCGAGACGGTCGAGCAAACCCGACCCGATACGGTCATTCTCGATATCCATTTGCCCGATCAAAACGGGATCGCGCTGCTCAAACGGTTCAAGGCGGCGTATCCGGAAATGAAGATCATCATGATGACCACCCTCGATGATTTGCGTTACCGGAAGGCATGTCTGGACCTGGGTGCGGATCATTTTTTGAGCAAGGCCATGGAATTCGAACGTATCGTCGACACGGTTACCGAAAACACGGCGCACTGAACGAAACGGTGTGCCTAAACAAAAGGAGGTTCCCATGGAAACATTCAATAACATTCTCGTCGTCAGCCGTTCTACCAAAAAATGTGTCAAGGTGCTGCGAACCGGAGTCGCCCTGGCCAGAAAATTCGGGGCGCAACTGCATGTCCTGCACATCATCCACGATCCCTTCAACGTCAACGGATGGAATCTTCCGGTGCCCTCCCTGGACGAGGAGTACAAGGCCATGGTTGCCAAGGCCCGCGAGGAACTGGATCGGATCATCCGGCTCGAAAAAGCCGAAGGCATGGTGATCAACGAATGGGTCAAGGATGGTGATCCGGTGGAAGCCATTTCCCAGGCGGTAGAGAAGGAAGGGGTCGATCTTATCCTGATGTTGGCCCACCGGGAGGGCCGTCTGGAACATTTTCTCTTCGGAAAGACCAACGATGCCATCATTCGCCGACTGCCGGCAAGCTTGATGCTGGTTCGTTAAGGAGACCCGTCATGACCGTAATTAAAAAACTTCTTGGGGAAACGGCTGAGAACGCTACCTGCACCGAGCACAAAGGGGATTCGGATGCCATCATCATCAACGAGGCACAGTTGATCCTGGCGGAAAAACGAACCTCTCTGGCGGCCATGCGCACCGGCATCGCCGTGTTTGCCCTGCCGCTGTCGGTGCTTGGCCTGCTGATTGCCACATCCCGCTACTACGACGTGCTGCACGTCCTGCCGCTGATCGTCCCTTTGGGCATCATGCTGGCCGCCCTGATTGTTCTGGGCAGCTACCTGATCATCCGGGCGCTGCGCAACATTCACCATTATGATCGGCTGATTGTTCAATTGAAAAATTGCCACAGCAAATTGTCGCAATTTATCGATTAAGGGATGGACGGCAGGCGTCAGGCGGAGTCTTTGTTCGCTCGGCAGCGCTGCGATCAACCCGAGAAGTGAAATGGAAAGGAACATGATCATGGACGTGAACCCAATATCGATCAAAGACGCCCAAAAGACGCCTATCGAGAAACTGATGCAGCAATTGGATACCTCCGACCAGGGCCTGTCCGCCGATGAGGCCCGCCGACGCATGGAGCAGTTCGGTGCCAATGAAATCAGCGAGAAGACGACCAGTGCACTGGTCAAATTCCTCGGTTTTTTCTGGGGGCCGATTCCATGGATGATCGAAGCGGCGGGGATCCTTTCGCTGGTTGTACACCATTGGGTCGACTTCGGCATCATCGTCACCCTGCTGGTTTTCAATGCCGCGGTCGGTTTCTGGCAGGAGCACCAGGCTGGTAATGCCGTCGCCGCTCTCAAAAACAAACTGGCGCTGAAAAGCCGCGTGCGGCGAGGTGGCGCCTGGAAGCCAACCGATGCGCGCGAGTTGGTTCCCGGTGATATCATCCGCTTGCGGGCGGGCGACATCATACCCGCCGATGCCAAGCTCATCGACGGCGACTACCTGAGCGTGGATCAGTCCGCGCTCACCGGCGAATCCCTGCCCGCCGGTAAGGAGAAGGGAGACAGCGTCTACTCGGGTTCCATCGCCAGGCAGGGAGAGATGGTGGCCCTGGTGGTCACGACCGGTGCCCAGACCTATTTCGGGCGCACGGCCAAATTGGTGGCCGGGGCCGGCAAGCCGTCCCATTTCCAGAAAGCCGTTCTGCAGATCGGCGACTATTTGATTTATCTCAGTCTCGGGCTGGTTGCGGTTCTGGTGCTCGTGCAATTGTTTCGCGGTTCCAGCTTTACCGAACTGCTTCAGTTTGCGCTGATTCTCACCGTCGCATCGATCCCGGTGGCCATGCCGGCGGTGCTTTCCGTAACCATGGCGGTCGGGGCCATGGCGTTGTCCAAAATGAAGGCCATCGTCTCCCGCCTCGAATCCGTTGAGGAGATGGCGGGTATGGACGTGCTGTGTTCGGACAAAACCGGAACGCTTACGCAGAACCGGCTCACCGTCGGGGATGTGATGACCTTCGATACTGCAGACGCGGAAACCGTCATGCTGACGGCGGCCCTGGCCTCCAAGGCCGAAAACAACGACAGTATCGATTCCGCCGTAATCGGCACCCTGGACAACCCCGGTGCGCTGGAAAGTTACGACATTCTTTCGTTTACACCCTTCGACCCGGTGGGCAAACGCACCGAAGCGACGGTCCATGCCAGCGACGGCCACACATTCAAGGCAGCCAAGGGCGCCCCCCAGGTGATCATGGACATGGCCGGGCTCGATTCGCAGCGCCGTCGGAAAGTACAGGCGGTTATCGATGACCTGGCCGCAAAGGGGCAGCGCACGATAGGGGTGGCCCGCACCCGTGCGTCCGATGGCCCGTGGGAGTTTCTGGGCATCCTGCCGCTGTTCGATCCACCGCGTGAGGATTCGGCGGAAACCATTGCCCAGGCGAAAGCGCACGGTATCGCGGTCAAGATGGTGACAGGAGACAACCTGGCCATTGCCCGTGAAATGGCAGGCAAATTGGGCTTGGGGCAGGCCATCCAGGATGCCGATCGTCTGTTGGGTGAAGACCGTTCGGTGGACGGGGAACTGACCGCCCGCATCGAAGCGGCCGACGGCTTCGCCCAGGTGTTCCCCGAGCACAAGCACGGCATCGTCAAGGCGCTCCAGGACAAGGGCCATATCGTCGGAATGACCGGTGACGGTGTCAACGATGCGCCGGCACTCAAACAGGCCGATGTGGGCGTCGCCGTCAGCGGAGCCACCGATGCCGCCAGAGCGGCGGCCGATCTGGTCCTGACCGCGCCGGGCCTCTCGGTGCTGGTGCGAGCCGTTGAGGAGGCGCGCCGGATCTTCGAACGCATGAACAGCTATGCCGTCTACCGCATTACCGAGACCATCCGCATCATGATTTTTGTCGTCCTGGCGATGATTGTCTTCAACTTCTATCCGATCACGGCCATCATGATCATCCTGCTGGCGTTTCTCAACGATGTCCCGATCATGACCATTGCCTATGATCGTACCGGACTGGAACCCGGGCCCGTTCGCTGGAACATGCACCGCATCATTGCCGTATCGGCGGTCATGGGGTTGACCGGTGTGGCCGGCAGCTTCCTGATGCTCTACATCGCCCTCGACCTGCTGCATCTGAGCATTCCGCAGGTGCAGACCTACATTTTCCTGAAGATGGCCGTTTCCGGCCACCTGACCCTTTTCGTGGCCCGCAGTAAAGGCTTCTTTTTGAAAAAACCATATCCGGCGCCGGTAATGGTCTGGTCGGCACTGGCCACCAAACTGATCGGCACCTTGCTGGCGGCTTATGGCTTTGGTCTGATCACACCCATTCACTGGCGTGAGATTGCATTGATCTGGGGCTATTCGGTCGTCTGGGCGTTTTTAACCGATTGGACAAAAACCCTGGTGTATCAGCACTTCAACCTGCACGGTCGGCACCACGAACAGTTTCTGGAAATGGTCCACCATCACCTGACGCCGCATTCGACGCATGGCGGCGCGCATCTTTAGCACCTAAAGCAGGCGTTTCGCCTTTTCGAAAAATAGAGGAAGGTTCTGATTTCAAAATCTTATAAGCGGTCTGTCCTCTCAAAAGGCTAAACGCCTACTTCAGGTAACAGCAAAACCGTCAATTATAAAAAAGGCAGGCAGCGATATGGAAAGCGTCTGGAAACCCAACTATCTTATCGGTTTTTACTTCTCGATCCTGCTGGTTCTGCTGTTGTGTGTGAGCACCACGCCGTTGTTGATCCGGCATGGAATTGCGATCACCGACAGATTCATCATTGAAGAAGAAGTTCTCGAAACGATCATGATTCTTGTCCTGTTCGGCGTTTCCTTCCTGGTCATGATTCGTATGATCAATCGCCTCAATTCTTTCAGGCAGACGGCAGAACGGGCGGTATACGAAAAATCGAGGCTGATATCGCGGCTGGCGGAGGCCTTCCGGTACATCGGAAGGGTTAACGTGGAGATCCAGGAAATCGAGTCGGCGCTTTGTGGCGTCGCCTTCTATCCGCAGAGCAAAAAAGAATTCCGGGCGCTGGTCGACAAGCTGGCCTTAAAGGCGATGACCATTGCCGCGGCTCCCTGGCTGGTTGTCCGTATGATCGACCGCAACAGTGGCCAGACCGTTAACGAACACGCCGTTCAACATCCCGGGACTACGCCTACCTCGGCCACCATGGGCAACCGGGCAATTCTGAATGGCGTCCGGATCGAGGGGTTGCAGACCATCGGACCCCGCCAGCAGAACCTCGACCTGCTGACCGTGATGATTTTTCCGGCTGCTGCCCTTTCAAAAGAGAAAAACATTCTGCTCTCCGCGATCCTGAACCAGATCGAAATGCTCTTCATTCTCTACCGTGCCGGCTGTATCAAACCGAGCCAAAGTAGCAGAAATAGCACTAAGGAGGTCGTCCATGATACCAATTACTGAAATTCATCCCATGCTGGTGCATTTTCCCATTGTTCTATGGATCAGTGCAGAACTCCTCTCCGTAGGAATCCTGCTGCGCGGCGGCGATCTGAGCGTCCGGCAGGCCTGGCCGATGGCTGCGTTTTACAGCCTTCTGGCAGGCACCGCGTTTGCCGTCGTGGCCGCAATTTTCGGCGATATCGCATTGGACCATGCCGTTGCAGCCGGTTTCGACGCAGGACCGTTGGAAATCCATGAAACCGCTGCCATCAGTACTTTATGCATTTTCGGTCTGCATGCAATGTTGCGATGGCTGGCATCCCGGTTCGGGTATTCCCTCAACGGTAAACGCGGCTGGTTGGCCGAAATTCCAGGCCTGCTCGGTATCATCGGCCTTTTCGTGACGGCCTATCTCGGCGGTGAACTGGTTTACCAACTGGGTGTCAATGTGGCGACTACGGTCCATTGACCGTCCGCTAACAACTCTCTCGAAATTGAATGCCCATGAGAAATAGATAAAACGGAAACAGGAGACTGTTCTCATGCGCGGAACATCGTATTCCGACCGACCGGCGGCCGACCGCTTCGATAAAAAGATCGATGTAAAAAAACGGGGCGGCCTGCACCGGTTGATCGCTTTCGTCGGGCCGGCCTATCTCGTCAGCGTGGGATACATGGATCCGGGAAACTGGGCAACGGACATCGAAGGAGGTGCCCGTTTTGGTTATATGTTGATCTGGGTTTTGCTGATGTCCAACATCATGGCCTTGGTTTTACAGACATTGAGCGCCCGGCTGGGCATCGTTACCGGCCTGGATCTGGCCCAGGGCTGTCGGAGAGAGTACTCAAAAGGGACCAACCTCTTTTTATGGGGGCTTGCCGAAATTGCCATTGCGGCTACCGATCTGGCGGAAATTCTTGGTACCATCGTCGGGTTGAACCTGCTTTTCGGTCTACCCCTGCTCTGGGGCTGCGCGGTGACCGCCATGGACACCTTTTTGCTGCTGGCACTGCAGCGCCTGGGAATGCGCAAGATGGAGGCCTTTATCGTCATGCTGGTGGCCACCATCGGGTCGTGCTTTTTCATCGAAGTCTACCTGGCCAAACCGGATTGGGGCGGTATCGCCGCCGGATTCATTCCACAAATGGATTCTTCGGCGATCTATGTGGCCATTGGCATGATTGGCGCCACGGTTATGCCGCACAATCTCTACCTGCATTCGTCTTTGGTCCAGTCACGGGCGGTATCCGACACCGTCACAGCCAAAAAGGAGGCCTGCCGGTTCAATCTGGTCGATTCCACGGTGGCGCTCAACGCGGCCTTTCTGGTGAACGCCGCGATCCTGATCATGGCGGCGGCGGACTTTCACAGCCGGGGGATCATGGTCACTGAGATTCAGCAGGCGCACGGATTGCTCAGTGGCGTCCTGGGCTCCCGGCTGGCTCCCATCGCCTTCGCGGTGGCCCTGTTGGCGGCGGGGCAGAGTTCAACCATCACCGGCACCCTCTCGGGCCAGATTGTCATGGAAGGTTTTTTCAACATGCGCATGCAGCCCTGGCTGCGACGTCTGGTGACCCGCGGCCTTGCCCTGGTGCCGGCCACAATCGTCGTCGCTCTGGCCGGCGACCACGGTTTATACCGGCTGCTGATTCTTTCCCAGGTCGTGCTAAGCCTGCAGCTGCCCTTCGCCATCATTCCACTGATCCATTTTACTTCCGACCCAGGCAAGATGGGAGGATTCGCCAATCGTCCCTGGCTTCAGACGGCGGCCTGGGCCATCGCAGCCATCATTGTCGCCCTGAACCTGAAACTGGTTTTCGATTCCATCGCCGATTGGGCCGGCAAACTTCCGCTATGGCAGAATATATTTTTAATGATTCCTCTCATCGGGGTTCTGGCGGTTCTCGTCATCATCACCGCAAAACCTTTTTTTCGACCCGGCCGCCGATGGGAGAGCGCGATCACGACCGACGCCGGTCGGGTGGCGGGAACCATTGCACCGCTTCGCGTGCGGCATATCGGTGTGGCCTTGCAGCATGCCCCTGGCGATGGGCAGATTCTTTCTTCGGCCGTAGCCGAAGCGCGCGGGCACCGTGCGGGAATCACCCTGCTGCATGTGGTCGACACTCCCGGCACGCTCATGCTGGGGAAAGAAAGCTGGAGCCTGCATAGCGCAGAAGACGAACTTTATCTCGCCCATTTGACCCGTGAGATCGAAGACGCGGATCTTCCGGTGGAATTTCTTCTGCTCCACGGGCAGCCGGCCGAGGCCATCGTCGATGCCGTCCACGCTGCCGGCATCGATATGCTGGTGATGGGCTCGCACGGCCATCGAGGAATGGACGATCTGGTCTTCGGCCAGACCGTCTCGGCCGTGCGCCACGCCGTAGAGATTCCGGTGCTGGTGGTGCGAAGCTACGGCCGGGAACGTGCTCAGCGGAGCAACCATGCCGATGAGCTGAAATTCAAATCGGAATGAACAGGACAAAAGAGTTTGCAATGGGCTCCATGGTAAAAATAACGGGGAGAGGTGGATGTGCAATTGCACGGCTATCCGTCGGCGAAAATCGATGTCCGGCGCTGCACTACAGGTAAAAGAAATACGTCATTGCCACCAGGATGATGATGTAAATAACCGCCAGCCCACCGCCGATCCTGATGTAGTCGCGGGTCCTGTATTCACCGGGCCCCATGTAAAGCGCATTTACCTGGTGGGTCGGCAGAATGAAGGAGTTGGACACCCCGAGCCCTACGACAATGGCGGCCACCCGCGGATCGACGCCGATCTGGTTGGCGATGGAGATCCCCAGCGGGATCAGCAGCGTGCAGGCGCCGACATTGGAAATGACCATGGTGAATCCGCAACTCAGGGCGGCCAGAAGAATTAGCAGCAGCAGAGGATTCATCAGGGGGCCGAGACCGGCGACAATGCCCCTGGCAATCCACTGGGCCGTACCGGTCTGATTCATGGCCATCCCCAACGGGATGAGTCCTCCCAGCAGGAATACCGTGCGCCAATCGACCGCCCGGTATGCTTCATTGATCGATATGACCCGCGTTAGAACCATACATACGGCGCCCAGCATGAGACAAACCGACAGTGGAATCGGATTGTAGGACTGGCTCTGAAAATAGAAGCTCGACAGAAGCATCAGGCCCAGCGTTACCATGAAACAGATCGATGCCCAGGCGGCTTTTTCAGGTTTGTGAAATTCTTTTTCAAAAGGCGTGATGATGATCAGGTTCCGGTGAAGGTCTTCCAGGGCGTGCAGTTGCTCCCAGGTGCCGTGCAGCAGCACCGCATCACCGGCTTGAAGGGGGCGGTCGGCCAGTTGTCGATAATAGGCTTTGTCGGATTGATGAATGGCCAGGGCATTCAGTCCGAAGGTCTCGCGAAATCGGATTTCCCTGATGGTTTTACCGATCAGTCCGGACCGGGGCGACACCACACCTTCCACGATTCCCGCCAACGAAGGATTGAACATATCGTTTTTGAAAAATTCCGGTTCCTCTTTCAGATCCAGTCCGTATGCGCTCACGAATCTTTCAACGGCTTTGACCGGACCGTAGACACACAGGAAATGACCCGGTTGCACCGTCATGTCTGGAAGCGGGGCAACCTTGCAGGTGCCGTCGATTTCGGCCGAAGCCACGATATTGACAAGATACCGCCTGCGTATCTGCATTACGGTAAGCGGAAGCCGGGCCGGTCGGAAATCCTCGGGAACATGAATCTCAAAGGGCCCCTTGATCAGGGGGTAGGCGTCGAGGATGCCTTCGCGGGCAGGATCGACGGGTTTATTCGAATCAGAAGAGGATTTCTCCTGTCGTCCGGCGAGCATACCCAATCCTACCGTCGAAAGATAGGCAATCCCGCCGACCACCAATGCAAGGCCGATGGGCGTCAGTTCCAGAAATGCGAATTTGGGCATCCCGGAGGGAAGAATGTCGTTAAGCAGGATCAGGGGGCTGGTCCCGATCATGGTCAGGGTGCCGCCAAGGATGGCCGCCATGCCGATGGGCATGAGCACCCGCGAAATGGGGATTTTCAGCCGGTAAGAGGCAACCAGGCGGATAGCGGGCAGGAAGAGCACCGCAGCGCCGGTATTTTGCATGACGCTGGAGATGACGGCGATCAGACCCGAGAAGATAACCGTCAGTCGTCGTGAACTTCTGCCGACGCGTTTGAGCAGCGGTTGAATCATGCGATTGACCAGTCCGGCCCGGTTCAACCCGTAGCTGATGATCATTACGCCGATGATCGCCACCACGGCGTTGCTGCTGAGTCCTTTGAACGTGTCCCGGGCGTTTAAGAGCCCCAACTCGGGAAGCAGCACCATCATCGCGATGGCGACCACGTCCACACGCACCCACTCAACGATAAAGAGAAAAACAGCGGCCGCGATGATCGTCAGCATCAGGACTTTGGTCTTCAGATGGGTGTCGATTTCGAAAGGCAGGCGGTGGACGCCCATATCCTGGACCTTGAGGTTCCTCGCATCGACCAGTTCGCCATAGATGTCCATCCAGAAAGAGTGGCTGCCGGCAATGGTCCGCGGATTGACGATGTAGTCCACTGTTGCGGTCAGGGGCTGTGTATCGGAACAGGAAGGGCGTTTGAATTTCACCAGAATATGACGATAGGGCCGGTCCGGGTGGATCCTGTCGATAAATGCGATGCCGCTGTCTTCCGGAACGGCGATATAGATGACCAGTGGAACCGCCTTCTCCCGGTCCCATCGCACCTGTTTGCCAACGGTGTTCTCGGGCGCTGTCAGCCGCGCTTCCAGTTCGAAGCTGCCGGATTCCCCGGCAATCAGGGTTTTAAGGGGCTGCTTGATCCTTACTTCAATATATTTGGGGGAACGGGAAGATCCGGTGCGCTGCGATGCGGCAACCGGCTGCGGTGGCTTGGGTGATGGGGGTGGCGCTCCTTCGGCGTTTTGAGGAAAAAAAGGGAAATTCATGACAACGGCCACCGAAACGGCCAGGCGTGCAATCCACAAAAGCCCTTTTAAGATCCCCATAAAAAAATTTTACCATAAAGCCGATGAAAGTCAAATTCAGGAATTGTGCCGGCCCTTACCGGAAATGCTCCAGAAGAAGATTGCCCCGCCGCCACAACCGGTAGGCACCCTCCACGGCAAAGGCCAAAAACAGCATGGCCGCCAGGACCCAGATGTGGGACGGTGAATGCTGCCAAGTATAGTGCAGCAGGCTGTAGAGCGCACCCAGGCAGAGCAGAACGCCTGCGATGGATATCCAGCGCCGGCTGCCGGTCTTCTCGGCCAGGTGGACGTTGGCGGCGTTGACAGCGGCAAAAATGAGCAGAAAGCCGGTGCTGCCCATGGTCGAAATGCTTGACAGGTCGAAACAATTGGCGACCAGCAAGGTGGCGCCGCTGGTAATCAAAAGGCCCTCCACCGGTCGGTTCCACAATTTGCGCTCCAGGATTTCCGGCAGCTCGCCGTCCTTGGCAATGGTGTAGCTGAGACGGGCGGCGCCATACAGGGTCGCGTTGATGGCCGACAGGGTGGAGAGAAGGGCCGCCACGGTGATCAGCAGGTACCCGAAAGATCCCAGAAAAGGTTTGGCCGCCTCCGCCAGGGCATAATCCTTGGCAGCGACGATCCGGTCAACCGGCAAATTGCCCACCGTCACCGCGGCTACCAAGACATAAAGCAGGATGACGAAACCGACGGCCGAGTAGTAGGCGCGTGGCAGGGTCCGGTTTGGGTCGCGGACATCCGCAGCGGTGTTGGCAATCAGCTCGAAGCCTTCGTAGGCCAGAAAAATGATCATCGCCCCGGCGAGAATGCTCGTGGCCGAAGGCCAACTGCCCGCGGCAATCCTCGAAACATCGATGGTCCAGGCGCCCACGCCGGTAAAAAAGAGCAAAATTCCGATCTTGGCGGCGACAATCCAGGTTTCGGCGCGGCCGATGGTTTCGACATTGAGAAAATTGAGACCGGTGACCCCCAGCACCGCGACGCTGATCAGTATGTGCTTGCCTAACGAACGGAAACCTTCCGGAAACATGGCGGCGCCATAACTGCCAAAGGCGTAGGCGTACAGAGAAAGCATGACGATGTAGCTGATCCAGAGAAGAACGTTGGCTGTCCCGGTGAAAAGGCCCGCGCCAAACGCCTGGTCCAGAAAGACCACGGTGCCGCCCTGTCCGGGAAAGGTCACCGACAGCCGGGTGTAGGCGTAAGCGGTCGCCATGGCCACCAGACCGGCAGCCAGGAACGCCAGCGGTGCGGCACCATGGGTCATCTGTACGGAAAGCCCCAGGACGGCGAAAATGCCGCCGCCGACCATGCCGCCGATGCCGATGGCCACCACCGGCCAGTATCCGATTTTCTTTTCAACCTGATCCATCGATAACTCGTCCTTTCATTCCGGCAAAGCATATGCAAGTTCGCAAGATGAGCAGCGAGCATTGGTCTGCAGATCGGCCGGCTAATGTGCAGCAGCAAGCTTTGGACCTTTTTCATCCGAATTTTCTCGGGGTGCCGGGCCTGGTCCCAGAATACGCTGGATGTCTTTTCCATCGATTTTTTCTTTTTCCAGAAGCAGTGCAGCCATGGCTTCCAGCTCGCTGCGATGGGCAGAGAGAATCTGCCGGGCGGAACGGTAGGCCTCATCGATGATTGCCTGGGACTCATGGTCGATCAACGCCTCCAGGCTTTCCGAACGCCGCTGCGTGGATGGCCCCTGGTTTAAAAACGGGTTGGAAGCCCGTTCCACCAATGATCGGTTGGGCATCTGCTCGCTCATCCCGTAAACCGTGAGCATGTTGCGCACGATATCGGCCACCTTCTCCAGATCGTTGGCCGCCCCCGTGGATATTTCACCGAATACCAGTTCTTCGGAGGCGCGACCGCCCAGAAGACCCTTGATCTTGCCCAGCAGTTCACTGCGGGACATGAGAAAACGATCCTCCAGGGGCGTTTGCAGCGTGTATCCCAGAGCGCCGATGCCACGGGGAATAATGGAGACTTTCTGGACCGGATCGGCCCCCGGTGTGAAGTGCCCGACGATGGCATGGCCCGATTCATGGTAGGCCACTACCTGGCGCTCGTGGGGATTGATCAGCTTGTTTTTCTTCTCCAGGCCGGCGATGACCCGCTCGATGGCATCCTGGAAATCTTTTTGCCGGACGGTTTGCCGATCCCTGCGCGAAGCCAGCAGTGCCGCTTCGTTGCAGATATTGGCAATCTCGGCCCCGGCAAGTCCGGGTGTCTCGGCGGCCAGTTTCCGGAAGTCGACCTGATCGTCCAGGATCAAAGCGCGGGTGTGAACGACAAAGGTCTCCATGCGACCTTTCAGATCGGGCCGGTCTACCAGGATCTGACGGTCGAAGCGCCCGGGACGCAGCAGCGCCGGGTCGAGTACTTCGGGACGGTTGGTGGCCCCCATGATGATGATGCCGGTCTGAGGATCGAAACCGTCCATCTCCGTGAGCAGTTGGTTGAGTGTGTTCTCCCGTTCGTCGTTGCCGCCCATGACCATTCCCTGTGCGCGGTTTTTGCCCACAGCGTCCAATTCGTCGATGAAGATGATGCAGGGTGCCTTGGCCTTAGCATCCTTGAACAGGTCGCGCACCCGAGCTGCTCCGACGCCCACGAACATCTCCACAAAATCGGAGCCGCTAAGATTGAAAAACGGTACCCCCGCCTCGCCGGCAACGGCCCTGGCCAGCAGGGTTTTCCCCGTCCCCGGAGGTCCAACCAGAAGGATTCCTTTGGGCAGCTTGGCGCCCAGACGGGTATACCGCTCCGGACTTTTAAGAAATGAAACCACCTCCCGGACCTCCTCGACAGCCTCATCCACACCGGCAACATCTTGAAAGGTGACTTTTTGGGACGGGTCCACGGCATAGATGCGGGCCTTGTTCCTGCCGACATCCAGAAAACCGACGCCTTTATTCATGCGGCGGGCCAGAAATCGACCGAGTAGAATGAAAAAGGCCAGCGGCAGGATCCAGTTTGAGAGAAAATTGGTCAACCAGTGGGATTCGATTTTGCCCCGGTAGTCTACGCCATGGGATTGGAGATCGGCGATCAGGCGGGGGTCCTCGAGGCGGTCAACCACGAACTGGTGTTCAACCTGCTTCTGGGCCTTGTCTCTGAACAGCCCGAAGTCAAGGTTCCAGGGTGCCTTCTTGCGGGGCGGCTGGAATACCGGTGTCTCGTTGCCGTTGCTTTTAGCGTTCGATGCGGCCGACTTCTCCAAGCCGAAGATGCGACGGTCTTCCAAGAGCACACTTTGAATCCGATCATTGGCCAGCAAATCGCGGAATTTGCTGTAGGAGATCTCCTTGACCGCAGCACCGCTGAAGAATATCGACTCGAGCAGGATGACGGTGAAAAATACCAACACGTAATAACTTAGTGAGAATTTATGCTGCTGTTTCATGATGCGCTTCCTCTATCCGATGGTCACCTGAACGAAACCGGTCTGTCCGGTTCGATGATCCAGCGCTTTGAACAGAACCTGTTGATGGGGCGGCAACGATTTGATCATGGCCACGAATCCTTCGACACTTTTAACGGGCAGGTTGTTGACATCCAGGATGACATCGTCCTTTTCAAACCCGGCCGTATCCAGCGCCCCTTCGTGATCCAGCGAGGCAATGGCGATCCCCTGACCCGCTTCAATACCGTATTGCCGCATTTCGCTTTCCTTGAGCGGCCTGATCACCGCTCCCAGGCGATCTTCCAGAGAAGCTGCGATACGGCGCACGGCGTCCTCCATACTGCCGATGGTTACAGTCAGATCAATGGACTTTCCGTCACGGGACACGGTCAAATCGGCAGTATCCCCCACCGGCGTATCCCCCACGCGGCGCTGCAGTGCAGCGGCATCCTGGATGGGATCTCCATGGAACCGGACCACCAGATCACCTTTTTTCAGACCGGCTTTGGCGGCCGGACTGTTCGGAACCACATCGGCGATCAGGGCGCCTTTGTTATCCTTGCGCTGCATGGATTTTACCTGTTGGGGTGTCAGGTCACGGATGCTGACCCCCAGCCAGCCGCGAATCACCTTCCCATGGTCGATCAGGGCCTTGGCCACATGGACGGCCATGTTGCTGGGAATGGCGAACCCGATGCCTTCGAACCCGCCCGACTCGGTCGCGATGGCTGCATTGACGCCGATCACCTGGCCCGAGAGGTTAATCAACGGGCCGCCGCTGTTGCCCGGGTTGATGGCCGCATCGGTCTGCAAATAATCCTGGTAGGAGGTCGGATCGAGAACGCCTCGCCGATGCTTGGCACTGACGATTCCCTGGGTGACGGTCTGGTCGAGTCCCCGGGGATGGCCGATGGCCACCACCCAGTCGCCAACTTCCATTTTGTCCGAATCACCAAAAGTTACCGCTGGAAGTTTCTTCCCGGCATCGATTTGAATTACTGCCAAATCCGTTTTGGGATCGGTTCCCACCAGTTTGGCCGGGTACGACGTGCCGTCGGCCAGCAGGGCATTGATCTCCGCTGCGCCTGCAACCACATGGTTGTTGGTCAGGATATGCCCATCTTCATCAATGAGCATGCCGGTTCCCAGTCCCCGCAACTCCTGCCGGAATTTTTGCGGTGGTTGGGGGCCGTTGAAAAAGAAATGGAAAAACGGTTCGTTGCCAAATGGCAGCGTGGGGTTGGCGATCTCCCGGCGCTGGGTGACGTCGATGTGTACCACGGCCGGGATGTTTTCGTGGGCAACCTGGGCGATAGCGCTTCGCCAAGTCGATGCCGATGGGGCGGCAGTCGTCGGTTCAAGCTGCACGTCCTTGGACACGGGAGCCACCGCGACCTTGTCGGAAGATGAATGACATTGGGTCAATCCCAGGGCCAGCAGCGCCATCAGGCCTGCCAGTACATATTTTTGCCGGATTTTTTCTCGGGTTTTCATATTGCCCTCCTTTGACGTGGATAGGATTGTCTGCCGAGGCGGCGTCTACCTTTTGACTGTAAAAGTAAACTCGGTGGTCAAAGAAGGGTATAAGCGAGCTTCTCATTTTAATGTAGGACCAGGTGGGGATCTCTTGTCGGAAAAATTCCTACGCCAAGACGATTTGGTGCACGGAAAAAGCCCCGGCAGAAAGACGGCGGTCCCGGTTTCACTCGTTCAGCGGCAGGTATCAGGTCTTGGTGTCCTCGTCCGGTCGATCCTTTGCTTCGGTAATGGTCACCCGCATGCCGGGGCTGAGTGAAAAATATTCTCCAGACCGGGTGACGATGCCTATCTCGTGATGGCCGCAGCACTCGCACTGCCTGGCGGTTATCGTGCCTTCCAGCGGCAGGTCGGGAGTAGACGGCTTCATTGCAGCAGGTGGGTGAGGATGTTGACCGTGTCCATGTAGATGGCCGGGTCGCCACTGGCCCGGGAACCGGCCACGTTGAGGGTTTCGATGCGGTTCATCTCGATCCAGGAAGCGATCAGGGAGGCCGCGTCGGAGGCCCGCTGGCCGAGGGTTAGGTCGATGTGCAGCAACTGTTTGCCGTGCTTTAAGGCCATCTTGCGGGTATAGTCGCTGCCGCCGCTGGGTGTTCCCCGGGTGATCAGCAGGGTGCCTTCCGAATCCAGGACGTTTTTCTCCGTACGGGCGGCATAGTCGTCGGTGGGCATCTCATCAAGCTGATAATAGGAGGGCAGGGGGCCGTCTTCGGCAAGCCGCCCTTTGGGAACCCAGCCGCCGTGGGGCAAGCCCAGGCGCATGGCCACGTCCAGGGCCGCCCGGTCCACACCAGTCTGTCCGCCGCTTATAATCTTTTTCAGCATGATCGTGAAGGCCTCGTTTGTTTTCGATTCAAGGTGCGCGTTGAATTGCCGCTTTATGGGCTTTTCAACCCGGTTGCAGGTCTATGGCCTGCCCGATTGCCGCCTGGATTTCACTCATGGTGGCCGGCTTGGTGATTGTTCCCTGAAATCCGACCCGCCTCAACTGTTCGGAGCTGTAAAGATGGGCATGCCCGGAGTAAGCGTAGATGGCGACGGCCGGGCGAACCCGTTTGATCTGCTCACAAAGTTCGGTTCCGTCGATTTCGGGCATGATCAGGTCGATAAAAATCACCCGAAAGTCGACTTTGCGCACCATTTCGACGGCCCTTTGGGGGCTGTCCGTCGTCTGGACCTCGTATCCCATTCGCTGGAGAATTTCCCTGATCATCTCCAACTGATCCGTCTCGTTGTCCACCACCAGGATTTTTTCTTTTGCGGCCATGTCACCTCCCGATGAACTCGTAAACATTTAGATTTACGGGTCCGTCACCTCCTTGTGAGGGTTGCCAGCGTCGCCCCCCACCCTCCGGCCTCCGGCGGTGCATCTTCATATCGCTCTACGCGGGGGTCTTTTTTCAGCAGGGTGTGAACGCGTTGGCGCAGCACGCCGCTGCCCTTGCCGTGAATGATCCGCAGATCATTGATATTGGCTTCAAGACAAGCGTCTATATAATCGTCCAAAAGGGCGTTGAGTTCGCCCGGGGCGAAGGTGTGCAGATCAAGGACGCCGTTAATGGGAATGACTACCGGGTCCATAGCGGTTGCATGCCTTTTTGATGAAGGTCTGGAAAAATTGCTTCAGCATACCCCAAAACCGGGGTGGGTGGCAAGCGGGCCGAAAAAGTCGAGGGAAGAGGGATGATAGATGATGGACGAGGATGTAGGGAATCAGGTTGGGGTTGGGCTTTTCCATCCGTCGGGACTGTGGTAAGAAAGACGCCCAGCAGCATAGAATGGTACTGAACCGATCGACAACTTAGCAGCCATGGTGATGTGATGAAGAAATTATTGGTTCGCGGCGGCTCCGGTTCCTCCCAGTTGCTGGTGGGCGAATCCATCGACAACCTGATCGCATACATCGATCCGCGTCGGACGGTGATCGTTACCGATACGACGATTGAGGGCCTTTACCGACAGCGCTTTCCCGATTGCCCGACAATTACTATCGGTCTGGGTGAGAAGATAAAAACACTGGACACCGTGGCAAAGATCTATGACCAGCTGGTGGAACTGGAAGCCGACCGCTCGAGTTTCATCCTGGGGACCGGCGGCGGCATTGTCTGCGACATCGCCGGATTCGTGGCCTCCACCTATATGCGGGGACTGCCCTTCGGGTTTGTCGCCACGACCCTGCTGGCCCAGGTGGACGCCAGTGTGGGCGGCAAAAACGGCGTGAATTTCGGTGGGTACAAAAATATGGTGGGGGTTTTCAATCAGCCCGATTTTGTCATCTGCGACATGACGGTTCTCCAAAGCCTGCCGGTGCGGGAGATTCTCTGCGGTTTTGCCGAGATCATCAAACACGGTGCCATCGCCGACGAACGTATGCTCGATTTTCTGGATGCCCACCAGGATGATGCACTGAGACTGGACAAGGCTATCGTGGAGTACCTGGTCTACCGGTCCGTGGAAATCAAGGCCAAGGTGGTGACACAGGACGAGCGCGAGAAAGGCGAGCGGCGCAAACTGAACTTCGGCCACACCTTTGGCCATGCCATCGAAAAACTCACCGGCATCCCCCACGGGGAGGCCGTGGGCATCGGAATGGTGCTGGCGGCGAAGCTGTCCGCGAAGATGGGACTCCTGCACGACAGGGAGGCCGCCCGCCTGGAGCGAATCATCGCCGGCTACGGACTGCCGGTGCGGCCGCCAGTAGACCTTGCCGCCATGCTGGCCGCAATTCGCAAGGATAAGAAGCGTGAAGGCGATCTCATCCATTTCGTTCTTCTGGAAACCCTGGGCCGCGCCCGGGTGGAAGAGCTGTCCTTCGACGAACTGCAGGCCTATATGAGCAGCGTGGCGACAAACTGACGCCCCACCATGCGAGAACAATGAAATTTCTCTTTCTGGAGCCGTTTTACGGCGGTTCCCACCGGGATTTCGCCAAGGGATGGGTGGCGCACTCGGGCCATGACATCCATCTGGCGACCCTGCCCGCCCGATTCTGGAAATGGCGCATGCGCGGGGCGGCCCTTCATTTTTCCCGAACCGTGGGCGATTTGGCCGCCTACGACGGAATCGTCACCACCGGCCTGATGAGCCTGGCCGATTTCAAGGCCCTTTGCGATGGCTGCTGCCCACCTGTATTGCTCTATCTGCACGAAAGCCAGACGACCTATCCCCTGGCGCCCGGTGAGCAGATGGACCTGCAGTTCGTTTTTACCGATCTTACCACGGCCCTTTGCGCGGACCGGATTCTGTTCAATTCACAATCCCATTTCGATCGCTTTTTCCGTGCACTCCCCGGATTCATTGGCCGGATGCCTGAATTCAAGCCCCATTGGGCCACCAAGGTTATCCGCAGCAAGGCCGCAGTCCTTCATCCGGGCTGCCGCTTCGATCCGGATCTTCTATATCCGGCGCCGCTGCCCGGCGGTCCGCCCCTGGTCGTCTGGAATCACCGCTGGGAATTCGACAAAAATCCCGACGCTTTCTTCAGCGCCCTGGACCGGGTGGATCGCATGGGAATCGATTTTCGACTGGCCCTTCTCGGCGAAACCAGTCAATTCCAGCCCACTGCCTTTCTGGAGGCACGATCCCGCTTCGGCGAAAAGATTGTTCACTACGGATATGAGCCCGACAAGGACGAATACACACGGTGGCTCAAGAGAGGCTGCGTTGCCGTCAGCACGGCGATTCAGGAGAACTTTGGCATCGCCGCGGTCGAATCCATGCGCCATGGATGCCTGCCGCTGCTTCCCCGTCGTCTTTCCTATCCGGAAATCCTGCCCAAGGAATTCCACCGCCTTTTCCTGTATGCCGACGATGAGGACCTGGCATCCAAGCTGGCCGCGATCCTGCGCCAGCCCGAGCATTTTTCCCACCATCGGCCGGTGCTCGCCGACATGATGGCCCGCCACGCCTGGTCGTCTGTCATTGATCGTTATGATCGGGAGTTGGATTTGTTGGTGGAATCCAGAAGACAGAGGACGAAAGATGGACGCGGGACGATGGACGATGGACGAGGGATGAGGGATGAGGGATGAGGGATGAGGGATGAAAGCTTGCAGGTGGTCTTTTATCGGATTTCCGACCTCCGACCTCCAACCATCGTCCTGCATTGACACCACCGGCGGATGCCCCTATATTATCCGGGATCCAGATAACTTCTTCCACGCCCGCGCACGGCGTGGTTTTTCATTCCATGCACAAGGAGAAAACGATGTCCAACCAGAAAGAAAGCTACAAGGAAGAAATCGATCGGGCCACGGCGGTATTCGAGACCAATATGGGAACCTTCGAAGCTGAACTTTATGCCAAGGAGTGTCCCGAAACCGTGTGGAATTTCATCAACCTGGCCGAGGGCCGGCAGGAGACTGTCCGGGGCGGCAACTACTACGACGGCCTGAGTTTTCATCGCATTATCGACGGCTTCGTGATTCAGGGCGGATGCCCCTTCGGCAATGGTACCGGAGGTCCGGGTTATCAGTTCAAGGACGAATTTCATCCCGATCTGCGCCATGACGGCCCCGGTGTACTCTCCATGGCCAATGCCGGACCCGGCACCAACGGCAGCCAGTTTTTCGTTACACTGGCGCCGACGCCTCACCTGGACGACCGCCACTCGGTATTCGGCAAGGTTACCGAAGGACTGGATGTGGTCATGAAGATCGGCTCCGTCGCCACCGGCCCCATGGACAAGCCGTCCGAACCGGTGATCATGGAGAAGGTGACCATCAAAAGATAGAAATCAGTCGGTCCATCCATAAAGGGAGAATCTGGCATGCTTGAACTGAAGTCGATCAACTTGAAGCGCGCCCGGGTGGAAACCCTGGTCGTACCGGTATGCGAAGAAGAAGATATTCACAGCGACCCCACCGTGAAAGCCCTAACGTCAACAGCCAAAGAGCTGGCGGAATTTAAGGGCAAAACAGGTGATCGCGTCACCCTTTTCCAGCCCGGAGGAACCAAGATCGAACGGGTTGTTCTTTTCGGCGTCGGAAAGAAGGAGAAGGTGACCCTCGAAACCCTGCGTGCCTTTACCGGAAAAGCCGTCAACTTCTGCATCAAGGCCGGGTTGGGCACCATGACGGTCGCAACGCCGACTGCGTCCGCCATCAACCTGGACCCCGCTGCGCTTTTAAAAGCGCTGATGGAGGGTGGCTTGCTGAGCAACCACATCTTCGACCGCTATAAAGAGAAAAAAGAACGCAAGCCGGTCCGCAAGATCATTCTCATGGCCACGGCGGCCCAGAAAAAAGCCCATGCCGATCTTGCCGGTTCCGTCAGTGCCGTGTGCCAGGGAAGCATCATGGCACGCGAATGGGTGACCACGCCTTCCAATGACAAGCGGCCGCCAGCCTTTGCCGGGATGATCCAGAAGACCGCCAAGTCAGCCGGGCTCAAGACCAAGGTGATGGACGAGCGCTGGCTGAAGGAGCAGAAGTTCGGTGCCATGCTGGCCGTGGGGCAGGGCAGCAATGCCAAGCCGCGTCTGGTTGCCCTGGAGTACGCGCCCCAGGATGCGAAAAAAACCATCGTTCTGGTAGGCAAGGGTGTGACCTTCGACTCCGGTGGAATCAACCTGAAGCCTTCGGGTAGCATCGAAACCATGAAAATGGACATGTCCGGAGCGGCTGCCGTTGCCGGTACCCTGCTGGCCGTGGCGCGTCTGAAGCCGTCGATCAGAGTGGTCGGCGTCATGCCCCTGGTGGAGAATATGCCTTCCGGAACGGCCATCCGCCCGGGAGATATCGTCCGATCCTATGCCGGCAAGACCATCGAAATCGGCAACACCGACGCCGAAGGCCGTCTGATTCTCATTGATGCCCTGGCCTGGGCCAAAGAGCAGTACAAACCGGATGCCATGATCGACTTGGCCACCCTCACCGGCGCCTGTGTCGTGGCGTTGGGCGAGAAGATTGCCGGTGTCTTTTCAAAGGACCGGCAACTGGCTGATGCCATCGTGGCCGCCGGCGAAACGACCCATGAACGCTGCTGGCCGCTGCCCCTGCCAGAGGATTACATGGAGCTTTTGAAAAACGATTTTGCCGACCTGAACAACATCAGCAGCGGGCGCTGGGGCGGCGCCATCACGGCGGCCCTTTTTCTTTCCGAATTTGTCGGAGATACTCGCTGGGCCCACATCGACATCGCCGGACCGGCCTGGATCAAGAAAGCTTCGGATTATTGCGGAGCCGGTGGGACCGGGTTCGGCGTGCGGCTGCTGTGCGAGTTGCTTGAGAAGATCTGAAGTCGGAAGTCAGAGGTCAGAAGACGGAGGACGGAAGATAGATCGCAGAAGCGGATGGTATCATTTTGTTTGAAAATACGAAACGGCCGGGAATTTTCCCGGCCGTTTTCATTTTGCGTTTCGAATAATAAATGCGGTGGATGAGGATTCTGATTCCCAACCCTCAGGCCCTTCCTATCGGACATCGGTCTTCAGATATCCGTCTTCCGTCTTCCGTCTTCTGACCTCTGACTTCCGACTTCCGTTCTTACCGATGCCTTTCCACCATCCCTTCGGCCAGTTTCTCGGCCGAACGCCCGAACAGGTCATCCACGGGAACTTCTTCCAGGTATCCATCGGACCAGGCAACACTGTTCTCCTGTACGATGTTCTTGATGTGTTCGTATTTGCCGCCCAGTGCCTTGACTTTGACCGCTAACGGACTTTCTTCTTTGAAGCCGATGTTGAGCAACAGAAGGTAGCGGATGCGGCTGCCGTCGGTGGGGTCTTCGGAGGTAGCCGGGATGACCACGATGCTGCGCCCGTCTTTTCTACCCTTTCCGATGTAGACGTTTCCCTCACGAACGATGATGCGTTTGGTGCCTTTGAGAACCGGGTCCTTTTCCACCCGGGAGGGGAGTTTGGCCAGGATGCCCGTTTTCTTCAGAATCTTGATGGTTGTCTGATCGGTGGGGTCGCCCAGCAGGCCGAGGCCGTCGATGCGGTAGAGGATGCTTCCCTTGACGTGGTCGATCACGCCCTGAATATTCTTCATGACGATCACGTTGCGGTTGACTACTTGGGCGATATCCAGTTCGTGGTCGGTAAGGCTGTCGAAGAGCACCCCTTCGACTCGCTCGCTGATGCGACTGGTCCCCACGGTGACCGTCTTGGCTTGATGCTTGATGGCGTCCACCGGGCGGGACATGAGGTTGATAGATTCTCCCAGCACCCGGAAAAGGGTGTCGATGACGTTTTTGGCCGTTCCCTTGAGCCCGAAATCCAACTCGAAATCGGTCAGCGGCAGACGACCGGAAAGGTATTTGAACAGCAGGGTCAGATCCGATGCGTGGGTAATGGCTGCCGGGAAGCGGACATTTCTGCGGCGTTCGCGAAAAGCCCGGTAAAATTCGGCAATCTTCTCGCGGAAGCTTTTCTCAAGGACGGCTTCATAGACATCCAGCCCCTTGTCGGCCATTTCGTCGAGGGTGGTGTATAAAGACTCCCGGACCTCGTGGAGAAAGCGCGAACCGTCGTGGATGGCCAACGCGGCATGATAGCCCCAGATATGCCCCACCAGCGTGTTGAGGATGGGGGCGAACTGGGGACTGACCTGGGGAACGTGAAACACGTCTTCGGCGTAAGGGTCGAAACGGTCCTCTCCTTCGTCGGCAATGACCACCGGGGCGGCCTTGTGGGCCTTGAAGATGGCTGTGTCCTTGATGATGTCTCCGATAACGGTCCCCCTGGAGCCGGCCGCACAGACGATGATCAGCGGTTCGGAGGAAAGGTCGATGTGCTTCTTGTCCTCCACGTAATCCGAGGAGATGGTTTTGTAACACAATTCGCTGAGCTTGATGCGGATCTCGTCGGCCGACGCCTTGTTGGGGCCGCTGCCCACGGCCGCCCAATAGGTTTTGGTAGCCGCCAGTCGGCGAGCCGATTTCTGGAGAGAAGGTCCCAGGGCCAGAACGCTGCGCATATGCTCCGGAATCCGCAGCAGTTCGGCAATCTGATCCGAAAGAAACTCACTGGATCGGCGGCCCTTGATGCCGGCTACCTTGAGGCCCAGCAGGGCGCCGGCAACGATCTGGGAGTAGAAGGCCTTGGTGGAGGCCACACTCATCTCGATATCCCTGCCGCTGGAGGTGTACAGGACGCCGTCCACTTTGAAGGTGATATCCGAATCCCTCCGGTTGACGATGGCCAGGGTGTGGGCGCCGCGGGCCTTGACCATGTCCACGGTGCGGTTGGTGTCGGTGGTGGTACCGGACTGGCTGATGGCGACCACCAGGGTGTCGGCCATGCTGGCGTCGTCGTCGCCTTCGTTCAGTTCGAATCCGGACAGTTCCGAGGCCTTGAGGGCTCGCAGCTGTATCGTGGGATCGGCCAGGTAGGACTTGAGAATATCGGCGCAGGCTTGGGCCGCCACACCGGCCGTTCCCTGGCCCACGAAAAAGATCCGCCGGATGCGGTCCTCACGAAAAGCCGCTTCCAACGAAGGCGGGAAAACCCGCTCATCCAGGTGAATCGCATAGTGCTGGCCGTCGTCCTCTTCCCGGACCTTCCAGCGATTGAGCAGGGTGCGTTCCACCGAAAGGGGCGCTTCGGAGATCTCTTTGAGAAAGTAGTGGGAGAAGTCCTGGCGGTCGATATCCCGTGAGGTGATCTCCGTGTGCTTGATATCGTCGTCGGTCAATTCGATGGGTGTGCCGTCGTAATACATGGCGGTGATCCCGGACAGACCGCCGGCAGAGCGCTGGTCCAGCACGAAAATCTGCCCTTGGGTCGGGCCGTTTTTGCCTTCGGCCACCTGTTCGCCGTTCATCTTCAGAAAGCGCTGCGTTTCTTCGATGAACCCATAAACCTCCGAGGCCGACATGTAATGGTCTTCGGCCAGCCCCACGAAGACCGCCTGGCCGCTGCCCTTCTGGGCTAGAAAGAATTTTCCCGGGGCCAGGTCGGTGTGCATGGCAATGGCATGGGACCCCTGGAAGTCGCTTACCGCCAGCCGGAAGGCCTCGGCCACGTCCACGCCGGTCTGCAGATGTTTTTCGATCTGCAGGGGGATGATTTTGGTGTCCGTGGTGATCGACTCGGGGATGCTGCCCCCGTCGGCCTCCACGGCGGCTTTCAGTTCCATGTAGTTGTCGATATCGCCGTTGAGGCAGGCATGGATAATGGGGTGCTCCTTCAGGCAGGCGCCGGCCAGGGTATTGTCCACCGGATGGCAGTTGGGTTCGGTGATGGCACCCACCGAGGCCCAGCGGGTATGGGAGGATACCGTGTGAAACGTGTGTGGTGCGGCGGTGATTTTCTGCAGGATACGATCCTTTCGAATCTGGCCTCGCAAAAAGCGGATGTTGTCTCCCAGGCTGCCGATTTCGGCGGCAACTTTGTATACCATCGTCAGGGCCACAATGGCATCGCCGTTTTCGGCAGTAGAGTGGTTGAAGCTGATACTGGCGTTGCCCAGCACTTCGCCCTGCATGCGATCTTCGAACTCGGCGGCCAGGTTTTCGTCGGTCAATTCGACCTGCAAAGTATCGAATGCCGCTGCCGGCAAAATGAACAGAATGGAAATGCCCGCCGAATCCCGGCCGCGCACCTCCAACCGGTCGATGCTGTTGAGGACGGCATTGATCTGGCGAAAAACGGTGACGCAGCCGTCGGCAACCGGTGCTTCGCTGCCGGACATCAGCTCCCGGACACGCTCGATATTTGCGGCCAGTTCAACATCCAGGCACCAGACCATGTCCTTGAGCATTTCGATGCGGGCGGCGACGACATCCACCGCCCGGGAGTCGAGGCTGCCGACTTCTTTGGACATAAGGTCCTGCTCCTGTTCCAGCAGGGCGGTCAGTCGGGCGGACAATTGGACCAGATGCTGCCGGGCGGACGGATCGGAAAAAAGAGCCAGAAAGCGAGCCTCTTCCTTGAGGGATCGGATGTCCTTTGTCAGGCTGTCCAGCACGGCCTGCCCGGCCAGGTAGCCATCAGCGACCGCATCGGTCTGACGGGCGCAGGATTGCAGACCGGACATCGCGACGGCGTCGATGCGGTTTTCCAGTCCGGCGAGATCGATATCGATTTTTCCCTTGGATTTGCCTTTGACGGCAATGATGCCTGCCAGGCCACAGCACACCAAACTGGCGGAGCAGGGAAAGAGAATGATTGCCGGTCCATGCACCCGCGACGGGTGGCGGCCCCAACAAATGGCCGGCCACTGGGTGTTGAGGTTACGGATTTTTCGTTGCAGATCGGACAGGAAAACTACCATCTTTTTGGCAGCAGTTACAATTCGGTTTGCGCTCATGGCATTCATTTACCCCACTTTTCAGGGAACTTTTTTTTAATCCTGATGGTTTTGTAAAAAGTTGAAAATACGAAGTTGGCGTCATTCCGGCGTATACCGGAATCCAGTGATTCCAATAATTTCTGGATGCCGGATCAAGTCCGGCATGACGAGCCTGAGACTTTTTACGTGGCCAACAACCGTCACATTTTCAGATACAGTTCCCGGATTTTGTCCCTGGTCATGATCGTCTTCCAATCCTTGCCCAAAGCATTTTCCCACAGGGGTTCGAGCACCAGGGCCACATTGATCATGGTGTCCATCTGGTCGTCGGTGAGGCCCGACACCAGATTGCGCGGCAGGTCGATTCCCTGGCGTTCCATCATCTTGCGGAATTCACGCACCCCTTCCGGGTAGTAGTCCTCCAGGTAGTCGAAGACCACCGAGTTGCCGATGCCGTGGTGCAGGCCCAGCACGAAGGCAAGTCCGTAGGACAGGGCATGGCAGATGCCCACCTGGGAATAGGCGATGCTCATTCCGCCGCAATAGGAGGCCATCATCAGCTTGTCGTCGGCATCGGGAGTGTCGGTGAGAAACACTTCGCGGCACAATTCTATGGATTTTTCGCCATAGGCCTGGGAAAAGCTGTTGAGATAGGTACCGGTTAGCGATTCCACGCAGTGGATGTAACAGTCCATGCCGGTGTAGAACCGCTGCGGGTTGGGGGCATCGGCGATCATCTCCGGATCCAGGACGATCTGGTCGAAGACGGTGTGATCGGAGTTCAGGCCCAGCTTCTTCTCCGGGCCGGTAAGCACCGTGGTGCGGGAGACTTCGGCACCAGTTCCCGATAGCGTGGGAACGGCGCAGTGGTAGACCGCCGGATTTTTAATCAGGTCCCATCCCTGGTAATCGGCAGAGGATCCTTCGTTGGTGAGCATGAGCGCGACGGCCTTGGCCAGGTCCATGGTGCTGCCGCCGCCGATGCCGATCACCCCCGAGGGTAGGTGGTCATGCTTTGCGACCATGTACTTTTTGACCTGGGTGGTGAGCTGGTCCACATATTTGGTCTTGGGCTCGTCGTCCACATTGACCCAGATCAACAGGTCTTCGGCTTTCATGGGCAGCCTGTCTTTGAGCGGGCCGGATTCGAAAACATCGTCCATTAGAAACACCATGACTGCGTTCTTACCGGACCGCTGCCCTTCGAGAATGTCTCCCAATTGGGAGAAACATCCCCGCCCGAACACCACTTTGGAAACCATTTTAAAGTTGCGAAACATATGTCTGTCCTTGTTTGAAGTTTATTTATAAATTGTTAGCCGAGGATTCAAGGGGTTGAAAGAAAAAGAGATGCATTCCGAATCACTTGTTGAATCCTCAATTTTTTTAAACAACACCTTTCAAGGCCGACACCGTTGCATCGATGCGCTGCTGCAGTTGCGCTCCGGTCCAGCCCAGCTTGATCTGCATGGAGATGGCCCGCTCCATGAGCGCATCGGATGCCGGCAGGGCAATGGAACCGAAGTCCGGACAGTTGGGCAGGGTCTGGACGGCCAGGCGGGCCGATGCCCGCAGCGTGTGGAAATGGTCCCACTTGCGGATGTAGTGCCAGTTGTTGTCGAACCAGTGGAAACAGCCGTCTACACCGACTTCGCCCAGGGCCTTGACCGCTGCCCGGGTGCGCTGCAAGTCCGGCATGAAAAAGGTCAGGAAGGTGGCCGAGTCTCCATCCGGGTCCGGCAATTGACGGAAAGCGATCCCGTCAATGGCCTGCATGGCGGTTTTGATGGCGGTCTTGTTGCGCCGCTGGGTATCCAGAATCCAGTCCAGTTTTCGGAGCTGGGCCAGGCCAACGGCGGCATTGAGTTCGCTGATGCGGTAGTTGCCGCCGATGATCAGGTGGTCCTCGGCGCCGCGGTCACTACCGATGTGGTCGTGCCCATGGTCGGCATAGGCGTCGGCGGCCACGTATACGTCGCTGTCGTCGGTGACGACGGCGCCCCCTTCGCCGCAGGTGATGGTTTTGACCGGGTCGAAGGAGAAACAGCCGGCCTTGCCGAAGCTGCCCAGGGCCTTGCCCCGGTAGCTGGCCCCCACGCTCTGGCAGGCATCTTCCAGAAGGATCAGTCCCTTGCGGTCGCAAAGCGCTTTGATTTCGTCGATGCGGGCCATGGATCCGCACATGTGCACTGGAATGACGGCCCGGGTGGCTGGTGTGACGGCTGCCTCTATCCCTTCCGGCGAAAGGCAGAGCGTGTCGTCGATTTCGGCAAAGACCGGCACGGCCCCGGCCATGAGCACCGACTCGATAGTGGCTACAAAGGTAAACGGGGGTACGATCACCTCGTCTCCGGCGCCGATCCCACAGGCTGCCATGGCGGTGGAAAGGGCCGCGGTGCCGCTGGCACAAAGATGAGCATGGGCAACGCCCAGGCGTCGGGCGAGTTCGGTCTCGAAGTCCCTGGCCTTCCAGTGGCCATTGCGGGCGCCGTCAAAGCCGTAACGGAACAAAACGCCCGTTTCTAATACATCGTTGACCTGGCTGCGCTCCTCGTCGCCGAAAATTTCAAACCCTGGCATAATTTACCTCCTTTATCCGCTGGAATCCTCGCCGTTTTCTTTCTGTCTGGCGAAATAGTCCTTGAAGTAATGTTCGATGGCCATGCGGGCGTATTGCCCGGCCCGGATGCCGATATACTCTTCATGGGCCACTACCACGGCCACCACCATTTTTTCGTGGCCTTTTTTCTCGTTCGCATAGCCCACGTACCAGTCGAAACGGGCATCGTGGGCGCGATTGAAAATCGATCCGGTTTTGCCGCCCAGCGTCAGGCGGGAAAGGACCTTGCTGCGACGGTGGCCGCGAAATATTTTCCTGGCCGTACCCGAGGTTACCGTGGCGGTCATCAGTTGGCGCAGTACCTCGGCCGTGTGTGCAGATACCGCCGCATTCATGAACCGTGGCCGGGTTTCGTAAACCGGCTTGCCCGCATCGTCTGTGATCCGATCGACCAGGGTCGGTTCCACCGGTGTGCCGCCGTTGACCACAGCCGAGACGATAACCGCCCCATGCAGTGGGCTGAGGGTGGTCTGGCGGTTGAACCCGCTGGCGATTTCGGCCCGTCGGTAGGAATCGTCGTCTACCTCCAGGTGGCTGGTGGGCCAGGGAAGTTCGAAATTCACGGTCCGGTTGAAGCCA
The DNA here is from genome assembly GCF_009688965.1 of Desulfosarcina widdelii. Taxonomy (GTDB): domain Bacteria; phylum Desulfobacterota; class Desulfobacteria; order Desulfobacterales; family Desulfosarcinaceae; genus Desulfosarcina; species Desulfosarcina widdelii. The sequence goes on from NZ_AP021875.1 coordinate 6,843,154, forward strand.
AAAGCATCTCCAAAGACTTCCAGAGCTCGGGGTTCCAGGTACAGGGCTCCGATTTTGCCGAACACCGGGTTGACGGACTGGGCGAATGCGTCCTTGAAAGAGATGGAATTGGTGTAGCGGTTGGTCTTGTCCGTCAGCTGGCGCTTGTAAAGGGTATGCTTGTATCCGTTGAATTTCAATCGGGTTCCGGCCCGATAGCCCTTTTTTTCGACCGCCGCCGCCGCCGTTACGATTTTGAAAAGGCTGGCCGCAGGGTAATCGGCGGTCAGGCAGGGGTCCTGTTCGGGATCGATTTTGTTGAATCCGGCCAGGGTCAGAATCCGGCCCGTATCGGGTTCCATGGCCACAATGCCGATGTAGCGGGAGTTGACCCGGTCCATGTGCTTGAGCAGGTACTGCTGAAGATCGAGGTTCAGGCTGGTCGTCACCCGGTAGGGGTGGCCGTCGAATGTCACTTGCAGGACGTGCTCTTTCAGGTTGACCAGCGGCGTGCTGCCCAAAAGGATCCGAACGTCGCTTTTTTTGACCAATGCATTGGTGTCAGCCGCCGGCGCTGCCGCTTGCCGGGCAGGGGGCTGCTTTTCCTCTTCAGGGCCGTTGGCGAGGACCCAATACGCGACCCCCAGCAAAAGAACCGCCAGGGCCAGGACGAGCCCGCTGTACTTGCGGTGATGCACTCGGTCGTGCCTGGTCGGCATGTACTGCCGTCGGAGGCGCTCCTGATAAGCCCTCCAGTCGAGACGGTCGAGCTGACGCTGCTGTGTTTTTTTGCGTTTGAACAAGGGCACGGGTCAATCGTCCGAAAAGCTTGTTACAAAGTCGGCTGAAAAGCGTGTTCGATGGCTATTTGAAATTTGCCGTCAGGACAGCGCCGTACCCGGCTTGACCGGTTTGTCCAATGTGGCCACCGTTACGCCGGCATCGTCCGATGCCGCGATGAGCATGCCTCTGGAAAGCACCCCCATGAGTTTGGCCGGTTTCAGGTTGGCCACGACAATGACCTGCTTGCCCACCAACTCTTCCGGAGAATAGTCACCGGCAATGCCCGAAACGATGGTCCGCTGTTCGCCCATGTCCACGGTAATTTCCAACAGTTTTCTGGCCCGGGGAACCGCTTTGGCGGCCACCACGGTGGCCACGCGAAGATCGATTTTGGCAAAATCGTCGATGGTGATTTCCGGCTTGATCGGCGTCATCATGGTATCGGCATCCTGCTTTTCCATCTGTGTCGTTTTTTTCTTGTCCAGATCGATACGCGGAAACAGGGAGATGGATTTTCTCAGCTTGCCTCCAGCCTTGAGCCCCCGCCATGTGGTGAGCTGTTCCAGCTTGAAGAAATCGTCATCGCCGGAAAGTCCCAGGTGCGCCTGCATGGTGGCGGCGGTGTCGGGCATCACAGGATAGATGAGGCCCGAAACGATGCGCAGACCTTCCAGCAGGTTGTAGATTACCGTCTGAAGCTGTTTGCCCGCGGCTTTGTCTTTGGCCAGCACCCACGGGGCGGTGACGTCCACATACTTGTTCAGGTGGGTGATTAACTCCCATACCGCAGCCAGGCCCTTGTGAAAGGCGAACTGTTCCATGCTTTCGGTGTATGCCTCGATAGCCTTTTTGGCGTTGTTTTCCAATCCTAAATCCATCTCTTTTTCGGCGGCGGGGTCCGGTTCGGGAACCACGCCGTCGAAATACTTATGGGCCATTGAAAGCACCCGGGAGAAAAGATTTCCCAAATCGTTGGCCAGGTCCGAGTTGATCCGCTGAATCAGGGCCTCTTCGTTGAAGCTGGAGTCCAGGCCGAAGGCCATGTCCCGCATGAGAAAAAAACGGAAAGCGTCCAGTCCGTAGACGTTTTTCATTTCCAGTGGTTCGACTACATTGCCGATGCTTTTGGACATCTTGCTCTGGTCCACATTCCAGTAGCCGTGCACGTTGAGGTGCTGGTAAACCGGGATGCCGGCGGCCTTGAGCATAATGGGCCAGTAGATGCCGTGGGGTTTGAGGATGTCCTTGGCCACAATGTGCTGGGCCACGGGCCAGTAGGTTTTGTACAGCTCGCCGTCCGGATAGCCCAGAGCGGATATGTAATTGAGCAGGGCATCGAACCACACGTAGGTCACGTAGTCGTGGTCGAAGGGCAGGGTGATGCCCCATTTAATGCGGGATTTGGGTCTGGAGATGCACAGATCTTCCAGCGGCTCGCGCAAAAAGGCCAGGACTTCGTTTTTGTAGCGCTCGGGCCGGATAAAATCGGGGTACTGTTGGATGTGATCGATCAGCCACTGCTGGTAGCGGCTCATTTTGAAAAAGTAGTTGGACTCCTTGATGGTTTCCGGCGGCGTCTGGTGATCCGGGCAGCATCCGTCCACCAGCTCCCGTTCGGTGTAGAAGCGCTCGCAGCCGAAGCAGTAGAGTCCTTCGTATTCGCTGAAGTAGATGTCACCGGCGTCATAGATGCGCTGAAGAATTTGCTCCACCACGGCCATGTGGGCCTTGTCGGTGGTGCGGATAAAGGCGTCGTTGGAGATGTTCAGCTCCGGCCACAATTTCCTGAACAGGCCGCTGATCTGGTCCACATACTGCCGGGGCGTCTGGTTCTCTTTTCTGGCGGCCCGGACGATTTTATCCCCATGTTCGTCGGTACCGGTGAGAAAATAAGTCTGGTCGCTGCTCATGGCGTGGAAGCGACGGACGACGTCGGCTGCGATGGTGGTATAAGCATGGCCCAGATGCGGACGGGCGTTTACGTAGTAAATGGGGGTGGTAATGTAAAAAGGGGCGGCCATGGTTTATCTCCTGTTCGTGATAATGTCTTCGATACCGATTTCCACTTCTCCGCCTTCTTGAAGGCGCAAAGTCAGACGATTGCAGATGACGTTATGGCGGGTCACCTTTCCGCGACCGGCAGTGGAGTCCACCATTTTACCGATTTTGGGAAACCGCTGCTTGAGTTGACGGTACGTCTCGTTTTCGAAGGTCAGACAGCACATCAGCCGGCCGCACTGGCCGGATATTTTGGTCGGGTTCAACGAAAGCCCCTGCTGTTTGGCCATGCGGATGGATACTGGTTCGAATTTTTCCATGAAAGACGAGCAGCAGAAGACACGGCCGCAGCGTCCGATGCCGCCGGTCATCTTGGCCTGGTTGCGGATGCCGACCTGGCGCATCTCGATGCGCACCCTAAACTGCTTGACCAGAATTTTGACCAGTTGCCTGAAGTCCACGCGGCCGTCAGCAGTGAAAAAGAACGTCAGTCGACTGGCGTCGAAGGTGCTTTCCACGGAGAACAGGTTCATCTTCAGCCCAAGGTCCTTGATGCTCTTCAGGCAAAAGGCGTGGGCCTCGCGTTCCAGGGCCTTGTTGTTCTCGACCTGTTTCAGGTCTTTTTCATTGGCCTTGCGAAAAACTTTCTTGAGCGGTTTGCCTTTTTTACCGGTTTCGTCCAGCGGTTCCGGTGCAGTCTCCACCGTTCCGAAGCCCAAACCCTTTTCCGTTTCCACGATCACCTGATCGCCCAAATTGAGCACGAAGGCCCCGCAGCTGAAGTCGTAGATTTTACCGCCGGTTTTAAACCGGATTCCCACTTTTTTATTCATGGTTTCACTTTTTTATAAGGAACAGGTCCGTGCCATCCTTAGGACCATGGCGTCCAGTGTCAATCTTGTGTTCGTGTTGGCGCGCAGGGCAGTCCTGGCTTCTTCCACCGCGTCGATCTGTTCGATCAACGCAGCCGGTTTGGCCTTTTCGGCGGCCGCCGCGAGTGTTTCCATTCGATCACGGTTCAATACCCGTTGTGGATCACATCCGGTGACAAGGATATCACGCAGCCACATGGTAATGATTTCCAGCGAATCTTCAAGGCGATCCTTTTTTGCGGCCAGTCGTTCAGACAGCGCCAGCCATGTCCGAAAGTCCGGTGTGCCGGAATGGGAGATGAGGTCGGTCAGCACGCCGACGATCCAATCCCTGCGGCTGAGCCAACTGCCTTCGATTCTCGCCCGTGCCCGGGCGATGCTGCCGCCGCACAGGCCGGCCAACGCGGCCAGCACCTTGGCGTCCACCTCTTTTTCCCTCGAGAGCACCTGGCAGATCGCCTCTTCGCCCAAGGGAGCGAATCGAATGTGCCTGCAGCGGGAGACAACCGTGGGCAAGAGATCCATGGGCTGCGCTGCGGTCAGAATCAGTAAGGTGCGGTCCGGCGGTTCCTCCAGCACTTTGAGCAAGGCGTTGCCGGCTTCCGGATTCATCGCCTGCGCCTCGGAGATAATAACCACCCGTCGGCGTGCCTCATTGGGCTTCAATGCCAGTGTTTTAAGCAGTTCCCGGATACGGGCGATTCGGATGACCGCCGAGGTGGGCGCGACGTGAATGACGTCCGGATGGTGGTGGTCGGCGATTTTTTTACATGAAGCGCACGCTCCGCAGGCATCGATGGCGTCGAAGGGGGGGCGGTTGCGAAGGCTCGATTGCAGCGTCAGGCAGTTGCAGGCCATGGCGAAAGCCGTGGCGGTGGTTTTTTTCCCTACTCCCCCGTCTCCGGTAAAGAGCAACGCATGGGGATGCGTCCCATTGCGGATAAAGGTTTTAAGCAGCCTGATGGGGGCGTCCTGGCCAACGATGGCGTCAAATCCGGTTGCCGTCGTCATTTTTTGTCGATTCCGGGAGGTTCAATCTGTCTTGCTGCATTGTCGGCAGGGGTGGTTTGCCGGTAGAACCGACCTCCAGGTTCGGGTCTCGCATGCCGTTTATTGATCCACCCGCTCCTTGAGTTCTTTGCCGGCTTTGAAAAAAGGGAGCTTTTTGGGTTTGATGGTGACCTTCTCGCCGGTTTTGGGGTTTCTTCCCGTATAACTCTTGTACTCTTTCACGAAGAAGCTGCACAGGCCGCGAATTTCAACACGTTCGCCGTCGGCCATGGCATCGGCCATGCTGTCGAAAAAAATCTGGACCACTTTTGCCGCTTCGGACTTGGAGATGTCGGCTTGGGTCTTCAAAGCGGAGATGAGCTCCAGTTTATTCATATATCCTCCTTGAGCCGTCGATAGTGTATACGGGATCGAAAATGACTCTATAAAACAGAACTTAATACAAAGTCAAGCAGTTATGTTAATATCTCCGGAAGCTTCTCCACATCCTCCGCTGCCACGTTGACGGCGGCGAACTGCCCTAAGGCCTCGATATTGACGACGACACGACCGTCGCCGCGATAGGTTGAAAAGATGCCGGTTACCCCGGCGAAAGGGCCCCGGATCACCATCACGCGGTCGCCTTTTTTGAAGCGCGTGCCGGTGACCACCTCTTCATCGGTCGACACCATAATCCGAAGAGATTCGATGGTGGCATCGGCAATGGGCACCGGCCCCCGGGCGCTGCCGATAAGCCGCACCGCTCCGGTGGTTTTCAATATTTCGACGTGCTCGTAGGGATTCAGGTTGGTGCGGACGAACACGTAGCCGGGGAAAAGGGGTACCCGGATCATTTTATGGCGGTCCCGCCTGCGGCTTTTCACCGTGATTTTAGGCAGGAAAACGTCCAGGGTTTTTTTGGCCAGCCCTTCGTTGACCACATTTTCGAAGCGGCTTTTCGTGTGCAGCGCATACCATGCGCGAATGAGTTTATCGCCTGCCATGGGTCGGTCCATCCGTTGAATGGATAGGGTTTCGTCGGCCATCCGCCGGCCAGTCCGGCGAACCGCCAAAGGAGGAATCGTTTACCACTCCTTTTTCCAAAAGGCAATGGACGAGAAACGCTATTTGCCGAATCCGCCGATCCCCATCAGATTTAGACGAAACGCGAAGCTATGGTCCCCGTCTTCGTTGGTGTAGCGGAAATCGAAGGCCCAGCACTGGGCGGTATAGAGAAAACCGGCACCTTTCAGAACGTCCTTTTCCGCCAGCAGGTCGCGTTCGTATTCGCCGGTTACGGACAGGCGGCCGGTCAGCTTGACGGCCACGGTGCCGTAAACGGATTCATTTTCGTCTCTTTCGTAGCGATGTTCGATTCTCAGACGGTCTCCCCGGAGGTCGTTCACCACCGCGGCCACATTGTGAGACGAAAAATGGCTGGCGTAGGTGTCGAAGTCGGCATCGGAGTCCAATCCGAAATAGGAACCGAAAGAGAGATCCAGCTCTCCATAAAGGTCGGAAAACGGTTCCGGATCGTCATCTTTGGCCGCGTCGATGTCGTAGGTCTGTTCCAGATAGAACCGGCAAAACCGGCTGTAGTCGTAGGTCGGTAGGATTATTTCTTTTTCCGGATCTTTTCCGGGTGCCGCCTTTGCCACTGCGGAAGGTTGTTCTTCACCGCCGGTTTCCGGCCCTTTGCCTGCGGCTGTATGTCCGGGTGGGGATGGCTTTTTCGACTGCCTGGACGTGAGGGTATTGGTCAGCGAGTAAGTGACCGTGTTGGCCGCTGCGATGCGATCGATGTCCGTGTCGAAATCGGGCAGGTCGGATTGGTCCTGATCCGGTATGTATTTGTAAACCACACGGGGTTTGACGCTGTGGCGAATCCGGTCGACGGCGGCCACCGGCGACCCCATGATCTTCGAAAACTCGGTGGAGACATCCAGCTTGGCATCGTAAATCTGGCGATAGGTGGTCTTGTCCAGGGCCTCGTCCTCCCAGCGGTCCATGACCCAGGTGGTCTGGCGCCAGCCGGCGGAGGGTTCCACCGAGAGGTAATTTTTCCATTTGAGCGGCAGATAGGCGCGGGGGTAAAGATCGGCGCGGTGGCCCCTTTCGCCGTCCTCCTTGTAAAAATAGGTGTATTCGGAGGCCAGGTCCCAATAAAAAGGACTTTCGAAGGCCTGTTGTTTGGTGCCGTCGAATTCGATCCGCGGCAGTCGCTGCAGGGTATCGTCGGTTTCCTCCCAGCGACGGTTGGTCACGTTGTCGTTCCACAGTACGTCGGCATTGAGGGAAAAACGGGACCAACTGCGGCTTACGTTCAAACGATTGGTTCGCGTGTCTTCGTCATAGGTGTCCAGATCGCGCCCGAAGGTCTCCAGAAAGGACTCCCGGGTGGCGTAAAATCCGTCGGGGCCCTCCCTGAATTCGGTCAGGTAGTCCTGGTCGCTGACAATATCGAGATCCAGCCGGGCCATGAACCCTTGAGGCAGTTCCTGATCCACCTTGGCCCGCAGCCAGTAGCGGTCGGCATTGGGGCGGTCATAGTCATCGTCGCCATAGCCCCACTGGTCGGTGGCCTTCTCGGTGCCATCATCGACCTTGCGGTCGTGCAGGCCATCGACCATGATGGCCCCAAAGGAAGCGTCGGTCAGGGCATAACGGTATTCCAGGCCGATCTTGGCCCCACGTTCTTCCATGTAGTGGGTATACAAGGTGGCGTCGGAGCTGTCGTTGATGGCCCAGAAGAGGGGTTGGTTCCAGGCAAATCCCTGGCGGTCCGAATAACCGACCTCGGGAAACAGCAAGCCGGTCTGACGTTTGGTTTTGGCGGGGAAAACGATGTAAGGTACGTACAATACCGGCAGGTCGTGCGCCCGGAGCACGGCGTGGCTGGCAGTTCCGTAGCCTTCGACCGTCACCTTGAGCGTGCGGCTGGTGATGATCCAATCGGGACGGTCGCCGTCGCAGGTGGTGACGGAGCCCCGTTCCACCCGATAGGTCTCCTTGCCGGTTTTCTCGATTCGCTGGCCCCGGATATAGAAATGATTCTGTTCGAGAAACAGGCTGCCGCCGGTTACGACACCGGTTTCCTGCTCGATATCCAGTTCCAGGCGCTGGCCGGTCAGGATGTCTTCGTCCACGGTCAGCACCACATGGCCTTCGGCCACGGCGGTCATGGCTTTATGGTTGAAAGCGACCCGGTCAGCGATCAGTCGGGTGGCCTGCTTTTCGATGATGACCTGGCCCGTGGCGTGGTAAGTGGTCGTTGCAGCATCGTAGGCCACATTGTCCGCGCTGATCTGCCAGGGGACCTTGGGGCTGCCGGCGATGCGGTCCCCGATGGTATCGGCCACAGAATAATCCGGCGCCCAGAGGGCCCAGAGGAAAATGGCCAGAAGCACTGCCGGGATCGGCGTTCCGGGTCGCGAGGGTCGGGGGATGAGCGGTCGCATCAAATGGTTATTGGTGTTGTTGCGTTGTCTCTTAGAGGTGCCTTTTGTTCGAATCCTACGAGCGCGGATGCAGGATAACCGCTTGCACATAAATGAAAAAACAAATATAAAGCTAAGCTGTCGGAAATTGCAACAACAGTTTTGGCGGCGCCGTAAAAAGTCCGATATCTTCGTTACGCTTCATCCCTCGTCACGGTGGAGTACGCTTAAGTACACTGCCTCCGGCACCCGCGATAGCGGTATTCTTGGGATGGAACATAAATGTTCGCCGTTAGGAAGTAGGTCAATTTGCTGTTCGTTCGCTTGCGCTCGCTATCGCGGCCCGCAAGCCTTGATCTCGAACTTTTTACGACACCGCCTGAACATTGACTTTTAACGCGTTCAACAGTTTTGGCGTTTTATTTAAATGCAAGTCCTGCTGACCAATGACGACGGAATTTACGCTCCTGGATTGTGGGCCTTATATCAGGCCTTCGCCGAGCAGCATCGGGTGTGTGTGGTGGCCCCGGATCGCGAACGCAGTGCCGTAGGCCACGGAATTACCCTGCATCAGCCCATCCGCAGCCAGAAGACCCGGATCAACGGGGGGGCAACCGGCTTTGCCGTCAACGGAACCCCAGCCGACTGCGTCAAGCTGGGGCTGGCCGAATTGCTGGAAACCCCGCCCGAACTGGTCGTTTCCGGGATCAATCCGGGAGCCAATGTGGGGGTGAATGTCAACTATTCCGGCACCGTGGCTGCGGCCAAGGAGGCTGCCATGGCAGGCATTCCCGCCATGGCCGTCTCCATCACGGCACCCGGTGACCGTCACATGAAAGACGCCGCCGTTGTCGCCGCCTCCTTTTGCCGGCAAATGATGGACTGGAAACTGCCGCAGGGGACCTTTCTCAACGTCAATTTTCCCGATCTGCCCAAAGAGCGTATTCGCGGCGTCCGCTGGAGCCGGCAGGGAGCCAACGGCTGCGCCCAGCATTTCGAAAAACGACTGGACCCGCGCAACCGGACCTATTACTGGCAGGGCTGTGACGCTCAAGGCGGTTACGACCGACCGGACATCGACGGTGCGGCGTTGCAGGAAAACTATATATCCATTACCCCCATCAAATGCGACATGACCGATTATGACGCCCTGAACGAACTGGCCCGACGGAAGGTCTCCATTTCCTATTAATGGCTTCCTTCCGGTCTTTCCGGATGAGGATGGTATCCATGACCAAACGTTTTGTCTCCGATCTTGCCGCGGGAAGCGCCGTTGACGAAGTTTTTCTGCTGGCCCGGCGCAACATGGCCCACAAAAAAGACGGCAACCCTTTTTTAAATGTCACCCTGGCGGATCGCAGCGGACAGGTTAACGGGGTTGTGTGGGATCAGGTGGACCGCATTGCCGCGGCGGCGGCCGAAGGCGATTTCGTGCATGTACGGGCCCAGGTGGGCGAGTACCGGGGCAGTTTGCAACTGGTGGTCAAAGACATGGTCCGGGTGCCGGAGGAGCAGGTGGATGCCGCCGATTTTCTGGCCGCCACCACTCGTGACGCCAGTCAGATGCTCGACCGGCTCAAAGAGATGACCGCCCGCATGCAGACGCCCTGGCTGCGGGCGCTTTTCGACCTTTTCTGGGCCGATGCGGACTTCGTGGCCGCCTATGCCAGCGCCCCGGCGGCCAAGCGCATGCACCACGCCTATATCGGCGGCCTGCTGGAGCACACCCTCTCCATGGCGGTTCTTTCAGAGACCATCGCCGGGCATTACAGCGGCGTCGACCGCGATCTGCTGTTGGCCGGAGTGATCCTCCACGACGTGGGGAAGACGCGCGAGCTGGAATATTCCCGGCGCATCGATTACACCGACGAAGGGCGCCTGCTCAGCCACATCGTCATCGGACTTTCCATGCTGGACGAAAAGCTGAAGCAACTGCGCGATTTTCCGGAAGACCAGGCCCAATTGCTCAAACACATGATCGTCAGCCACCACGGCGCCCGGGAGTTCGGCTCCCCTGAACCGCCCAAGACCATCGAGGCGGTGTTGTTGAACTACATCGACGAGATGGATTCCCGGGTCAACAGCATTCGCGAGTATGTGGCCAAAGACGAATCGGATGGGGCATGGACGTCGTATCACCGGTTGCTGGAGAGACATTTTTATAAAAAACGGTGAACAGTGATCGGTCATCGGTGAGTCCGGAACTGTGAACCCGCAACCAGAGACCACAAACCAAAAAATGTTCATAACATTAGAAGGCATCGAGGGAAGCGGCAAGTCCACCCAGATAACGGCCATCGCCCGTTGGCTGAAGGAGGCCGGATACGACTGCCTGACGACCCGAGAACCGGGCGGTACCTCCATCGGCGGTCAGATCCGCAGTGTCCTGCTGCACCCGGCCAATGACGACATGGCGCCCGGCACGGAATTGCTGCTGTACGTGGCCGACCGGGTCCAGCATCTGGAGACAGTTGTCCGTCCGGCCCTGGCGGCCGGCAAGGTAGTGGTCTGCGACCGCTATTTCGATGCCACCATGGTCTACCAGGGCTATGCCCGGGGCCTGGACAAAAAGACGATCCTGCGATTGCACGACCTATCCTGCGGCGGCCAGACGCCCGATCTGACGCTGCTGCTGGACCTGGCCCCCGAAGAGGGGCTGGCCCGGGCCTGGCGGCGAATCGCGTCCGACGACGCCCACGCGGCGGAGTCCCGCTTCGAAAAGGAAAAACTGGCTTTCCATGAGAGGGTGCGCGAAGGCTATCTGGACCTGGCGCGAAACCAGCCGCAGCGGTTTTGCGTCATCGACGCGGACGCGGACACCCAAACCGTGCAAACCCGGATCGAAACAGTTCTGGCGCACCATTTTGAAATTTTTTCCTGAAAAAGAAAATCTGCTTCCATGACCCACAGCATCCTGAATCATATCGGCAATACTCCCCTGGTGGAGATCCGGCATCTGAACCCCAATCCCAAGGTGCGCGTACTGGCCAAGCTCGAGTACCTCAATCCCGGTGGCTCCATTAAAGATCGTCCGGCCCTGTCCATGATCGAGGCCGGCGAGCGCTCGGGAGAGTTGGTGCCCGGCAAGACGGTCATTGAGGCCACTTCCGGCAACACCGGCATCGGATTGGCCATGGTCTGCTCGGTAAAGGGGTACCGGCTGCTTTTGGCCATGAGCGAGGCTGCCAGCGTGGAGCGGCAGAAGATCCTCAAGGCCCGCGGCGCCGAAATTCTGCTTACCCCCGGCCATTTGGGCACCGACGGCGCCATCGAGGAAGTCTACCGTCTGGCCCGGGAAAATCCTGACACCTATTTCATGACGGACCAGTACAACAACCCGGCCAACTGGCAGGCCCATTATCACGGCACGGCCGTAGAAATCTGGGAACAGACCGACGGGGCGCTGACCCATCTGGTGGCCACCATGGGAACGTCGGGGACCCTAATGGGCCTGTCCCGACGCCTCAAGGAGTTCGATCCGGCCATCCGCATCGTCGGTGTGGAACCCTACCTGGGGCACCGGCTGCAAGGGCTCAAAAACATGCGCGAGGCCTACCAGCCGGAGATCTTCGAAAAGCGGCTGCTGGACGAGAAAATCAACGTGGAGGACGAACCGGCCTTCGAGATGACCCGGCGGCTGGCCAGGGAAGAGGGGCTGATGGTTGGCATGAGCAGCGGTGCCGCCATGGTGGTGGCCGCCGAGAAGGCCCGCAGCCTGGAGGCGGGCACCCTGGTGGTGATCTTCCCGGACGGCGGCGAACGCTACCTCTCCACGCCGCTGTTCGACGTTCAGGAAAAGGTCGAACTGAAGCTGTTCAACACCATGAGCCGTAAAAAGGAGCGTTTTTTACCCGTAAGTCCGGGCAAGGTCTCCCTGTACGCCTGCGGCCCCACGGCCTATGCCCCCATGCATGTGGGCGAAGGCCGCCGTTTCATCTTTTCCGACCTTTTGGCCCGCTACCTGTCCTTCCGCGGCCACACGGTCAAGATGGTGATGAACATCACCGATCTGGACGACAAGACCATTGAAGGCTCCGAGAAGGCCGGCATGTCCCTGGAGGCGTTCACCGAGATGCATATCGACGCCTTCCATCACGATCTGGGGGTGCTGGGCATCCGACCGGCCAACCATTACCCCAAGTCCAGCGAGCACACCGCCGACATGGTCGATCTGGCCGACCGGCTGGTCAAGAAGGGCTACGCCTACGAAAAGCTCCGCTCCATCTATTTTGACATCTCGCGATTCAAGGAGTACGGCCGGCTGTCGGGCATCGACCTGGACAAAATCCGGCTGGGCGCCACCGTCGACCTGGACGAGTATGAAAAAGACAACCCCCGGGATTTTACCCTGCTCAAGCGCACCCGGCTGTCGGAACTCAAGCGGGGGATCTACATCAAGACCGACTGGGGCAACATGCGTCCTTCCTGGCATTTGCAGTGCGCCGCCATGTCCATGCGCTACCTGGGCGATTATTACGACATCCATTGCGCCGGACGGGAGCTGGTTTTTCCCCATCATGAGAACGAGGTGGCCATTGCCGGCGCCCTGACCGGAAAAACCCTGGCCAAATACTGGATTCACTGTGACCGCGTCCTGGTGGACGGCAAGAAGGTGGACGAGGGCGATGCCCTGACCATTCAGGCACTGCTGGACCAGGGATTCACCGGCAGGGAGATCCGCTACTGGCTCCTATCGGTCAATTATCGCAAACCAGTGCTTTATTCCGTTGAGCGGTTAAAGCGGGTGCGCAAGACTTTGGACCGGCTGGACGCCTGCGTGCAAGCCCTCAAAACGGTGCGCAGCGGCAAACCGTACGGTGAACTGGACCAGTTGTGCTACGATATCAAGAACGGCTTTACCACCGCCATGGACGACGACCTGAACATTTCAGCGGCCCTGGCCGTCCTGTTCACTGTCATCAAGCGCATCAACACCCTGATCGTCCATGGAGAAATCGATCCCGACGGCGCCGGGCGCATCCTGGAAACCCTGGAGCGGATCGACACGGTGCTGAATATTTTCGATTTTACAGACGAAACCGAAGATCCGCAGGTGCAGCGTTTGATCGACGAGCGCAATCGTGCCCGCCAGGCCAGGGACTGGGAATTGGCCGACCGGCTGCGCGATCGGTTGATGGAGATGGGGGTTGTGCCCCGGGACGAACCGATTCGTTGATAAACGGCATCTTGAAAGCGCCATTATCGAACAACAATTTTGGAGATCTCCCATGAAAGCGGTTTATTTCCCTTTCACCTATCTGTCCGAATCCACCGCTCGCCGATTGGCTTGGCTCGTGGGACCGGTGGTGGTGTACCAACCCCTTGAGACGGCGATTCCAGCCGAAATAAAGGACCTGGAAGCCAAGGGCCTGATTGAAATCCGAACGCCCCTGGCTGGCGATGAAGACCGGTTGCGGTCCGCCCTATCCGAATTTACCGAGTGGGCAAGCCTGAACCCGGGAAAATTGACGGCGGGAGCCGATTTTCTGGGGGCCCGGCAGGGGGAGGTGCCTTTTTTCGACGAAACCGCGGTCAACCGGATTCGTTCCGACATCAAAAATTACGGCCAAGCCGGCCGGACTGAGGCGAAAATGGATGAGGGGTTCAGCGCACGGCTGTTTCTGGTCCTGGCTCAGGAAAACGACCGGGCCGTGGACAGTCTGGGTCAAGACCTGGATCGATTCAAGGCCATGGAGAAGGATTTTCTGGAAACCCTTAAGGACGCCGATGAAGCCGGTTTCAGTCGAAAGGCCTATGCCAGCACCTTGTGGCGTGAGGATCGGGGCGCTCGGTCGACCGGACAGCGCATTCGTGCCTGGGCCAATCTGGCCGCCGCCGACGAAAATCTTCCGGAAGTGATGATCACTACCAGTCCGGCGGTGGCAGATCTCCTGCTGGAAAAGTCCGAAAAGGGCAACGGTCTGGAAAAGCTGGGCGATACCCGCCTTACGATGCCTGAAGAAATCGGGGAACCCCTGTTGGATCGGCTGCTGTCCGGGCTTGGCGAGGGGACGATCGATCTGTCCGGGGACATTTGTGCAAAAGGCTGGCCAGCTGCCCCCTCCGAAACAGGTGCGGATATCTGTCTTTACGCGGCCGTGAACCGCTCTCCGGCAGACTGGGTCGGACGCCTGAACGATCCGGATTCTGTTTCGTCTTCCGCGGCAAAGGGCACGATTCACACGCTCGTCGTTGCGGTGGAAGTGTGATAGACTCTTAAAAAGGCGGATATCTGCGTTACGCTTCATCCCCCATCAGTGCGGGGTGCGTTTACGTACCCCCCTTCCTTGGGACTCGCAAGCCTTGATCCCGGCCTTTTTACAAGCCTTTCCGGAATGCGGCTTTTTACGAGTTTGTCAAGTTTGGCTGCGGCGGCTGCCCCTTTTTGCAGCAACGTTGAAACCGTGGCAAACCCACGACAGTCAAGGATTTACCCGCTATTTTTCAGTGCGCGGAAAAAAAGTTTTTCAACGCTTGACTGGCTGTTTTATTTGGTATAAGCCCTTTTCCATAAAACGGAAACCAATGTTGATAATTGGATCAACATGCATAGAAACGATTGAAAGGAGAAGAGAAAATGGCTTTTACCCCGACCGTTGACGAGTCCAAATGCGTTGGCTGTGAAGAGTGCGTGGATGTATGCCCCGTAGAAGTCTTCGAAATGCAGGATGAAAAATCCGTTCCCGTGAATGCCGAAGAGTGCCTCGGCTGCGAAAGCTGCGTGGAAGTTTGCGAAGAGGGTGCCATCACCGTCGAAGAAACCTAATCGACTCGCCCTCTTAGATTACCGAACCCCCACGGAGAATATCCGATGGGGGTTTTTTTATTGTCGACGGAACCGTAAAAAGGATGGGTTGTAGAGCTTTTTGACCATGAGCCATTATAGAATTGTAGAAACTGATTTCGGATACGCGGTAGCGGCCTTCGAACCCGATCCGTTCCGACTCTTGGAAATCCGGCTTCCCCAGGCGAACCTTCAGGCCGCCAGCCAGCATTTCGACGAGCGTTTGTGGCGGATCGACCGCGAGCACCCGCTGGCGTCGGAGGTGGCCCGGGACCTGGTCGGCTATTTCAATGGAAAAGCAATCGACACCCCCTGGCAATGGATGGATCTGTCCCGCTTTACGCCCTCCCAGCAGGCCGTGTACCGGGCGGTGGCCGGCATCCCATACGGCGGGACCGCTTCCTACGGCCAGGTGGCCCGCATGGCCGGCCTGCCCCGGGCCGCCCGTTTCGTGGGCACCACCATGGCCAACAATCCTTATCCGGTGCTGATTCCCTGCCACCGCGTAATCCGGAGCGATGGTTCTGCGGGCCTGTTCGGCGGAGGTGAAGCGTTGAAGGTGCGGATGCTGGCATTAGAGGCGGCAAACCGGTAGTCGTATCCACCCAAAAATGGCCAATTTGCCTATTTTGCGACGTACACTATGTCACTCCTGCCGCCGGTTGAGTCGAACGATTAGTATTTCTTTCTATTCCGGTCGGACTGTTGCGGTGTGTCGGACCGGTTTTTCTTCAATTCCTGAAACGTTTTGTCATCCAGAGATCCTGTTTCCGGGAGTCCTTGATCGCGCTGGAATTTTTTAACTGCATTCTTGGTTTTCTGGCCCATAACGCCATCCGCGGGACCGGGCTGGTAGCCGAGTTGCTGTAAGCGGTCCTGGGCCTTTCGGGTCCGTTGGTCGTGGCTGCCGCCAAAAGCCGGGGCGCCTCCCAAGAAACCGATAATGCAAGCAATCGTAATTACCATATACCGCCGTTTCATGATCGTTCTCCTTTATGGCGAATTTTTCAAAGACAAACCTTCATATCTATAGGTGCAGAAGAGTCGTTGGGCAAGCCCGGGAAGCACTCAAAATTGTAACAGATTGTAATGTTCAGCAACGGTTTCGAGGGGTGTTAAAGCGTGAAAAAGAGATATTTCGAAGATTTAAGGGAGGGTGAACAGCTTATCTGCGAGCCTGTCGCGATGACACGGGAGGCGATCATCGAATTTGGAAGACAATTCGATCCGCAACCGTTCCACATCGACGATGGCGCGGCAAAGGCATCTCTTTTCGGCGGACTGGTGGCCTCCTCCCTTCACACCCTTTCCGCATGCACCCGGGCGGTCGTTGAAGCCCAGGGCAACGTCGCGATCCTGAGCGGCGTCGGCATGCATGCGGTAAAGATGTTCAACCCGGTGCGCCCGGGCGACATTCTTACGGTGAACGCCAGATGGACGGAACTGCGAAAGTCAAGGAGCAAACCGGACCGCGGTTTCGCATCCATCCTGTGCAAGGTCGTCAACCAGCGAAACGAGCCGGTGATCGAATACGGATATCGTTATCTGGTTACCTGTCGGAATTTTTCTTAAAAAATCAGTTTAAGTTTGGTGTAGACAAAATCCCGGTCTGCATATTGTCCGAAATAATACGCATCCGCGTCGCCGTCGAAAGTGATCGCACCGAGGCTCACCTTGGCCCAGGGCAGCGGCTTGTAGCCGATTTCGCAATGGTGGCGCTGCTCCGTCTCCTCGAAAAGAATCATGTAGCGGTACCACACCTCGAATTTTGAATCCAGAAACGAGTAGCGCAGGTAGGCCGTCACACCGTTGTCGGATTCGGGAACGATGATCCGCGAGTCGTAATCGAAAATGCGGGTTCCCACGAACTGCAAATTCATGAACAGGTTATGGATGAACAGATCCTGTTTGTCCATCCCGATCACGTATTGCAGCTGATCCTTTTCCACCGTGCCGCTGGGGGTCTCCAGCAAAAGGGTGGGGTCCTGTGCCCAGTCCAGGGAAAACCAGGCGCCGTCGCTCTGGTACGCCGCCTCGGCCCGCAGCACCACCGACCCGAACGCCCGTTCGATGTCTGCGCCGTACAGGGTCATCCGCGGGTGGGTCTCGCGCACGGATTGGGGCACGATGGGAAGACCGTAAAGCGGATGGATGCCG
Source organism: Desulfosarcina widdelii (assembly GCF_009688965.1). GTDB lineage: Bacteria > Desulfobacterota > Desulfobacteria > Desulfobacterales > Desulfosarcinaceae > Desulfosarcina > Desulfosarcina widdelii. The sequence goes on from NZ_AP021875.1 coordinate 6,860,154, forward strand.
ATCCGGTGGACTTCGTAGGCCGGTTTGGGATCGTATCCCTGGAACCCATACAGGGCAAGGTCCGCCTTTAGTACGGAGAACATCAGACGGCCGCCGAAACCGGCATCCGACGACCATTCGTCCGGCTCGTCGGCGCCGTCGATGGCGATGCCGGCGTCTGCAAGCATCCGGAGCTTGGACGGTTCGTAGTAGTCGCCCAACTCGGGACTTTCGCCGGCTTCGAAATAAGGGGACCAGAAGCCTTCGAAGCGGATCCGACGGTTGGCCTGCCAATCGACGAAGGCGCCCACCCGTCCGGTCTTGCGATCGTTGAGATCGTTGAAGTACAGGGCGGTCAGGTCTTCGGGGCAGATGCGGTCCAGGGGTCGGACTTCATCGCCCTTGCCCCAGTAGAGGATCTTCTTGCCAATGGAGAAATCCGCGTACCCGCCGGCCCCGGGCCGCAGTTGATAGGTGGCGTAGAGTTCCCGCAGGTTGGCGCGCGCCTTATCTTCGTCCTCCAGGTCCTGGTAGTCCAGGCGCAAACGCCCGTCCACGCTCAAGTCACCGAATTCTCTCCACCCTTTCAGGTCCAGCCGGTTGGTGGTGTGCCACTCTTCATCGTGGTTATTGGGCGCCCACAGGCTGCCCATGACCTCCCCTTCGTAGGACAGCGGAAGGGTCGGTCCTGTATCGACGTCCGCGGCGGCAGGGACATCGCCGCCGGTGGATTCGTTGAGCAGATCCTGCATGAAGGCGTCTTCTTCAAGTGTTTCGTCGGCGTCCGCATCGGCCGCTGATATTTGGGCGGCAGCGGTTTGGTTGGCAGTTGCTGCCGGGCTTTCCGACGCCCCCAACGGCCCGGCGGCCGTCAGCACCCAGGCCAGAGCGAGCAAGGCCAGCAGCACCCGCCAAAATCGTTTTGTTTTGCCTTCTAAAACGACTCTTTCCATGCGGCCCCCATTTTCTCCTTGTCGAAATCCAGCGGGTCGATACCGCTGTCCACCTCGGCCCTTACGATCTCCAAGATGGTGGTGTGGTCTTCGATCAGATCCTTGGCCACGGTTTTGAAAGGAAGGTGAATGCCGCCAATGGTGCGCACATCGCCAGCGACAATTACCCGCTGCAACTTGTTGTCGCGGTTGTAGACCTTGATCTGCAAAGGGATGAAGTTCTCCTGATTGAACCAGGCGATGCGTTTGGGAAAGCGGGCATCGGTTGCCTTGGCCCTGGCGGTTACCTTATAGCAGGCGTGTCCGGCCAAAGCTGCGTCCCGGCCCCGTTTGTAGGTGTAGTCGTCCAGCTTGAGACCGCCTAAATCTTCGTTGGTCATGTCGGTGTCTTCGAAATTGTTCTGCCGGTCCTGGGAGGCGATCTGGCGCGGCCGTCCGATGGCCGGCACGTAGAGATACTGATCGTTGGTCGGGCCGTTGGTTTCGATGGTCAAGAAGGTCAGCCCTCGCTTGAGCGAATCGGTAAACCGAAACAGGATGCGGCTCAGATCGCCATCGGTGAACTCCTTGAGGATCACCTTGCGTGTGTCTCTGACCGTATCGCCGGACTTGAGAGTCATGCGGGTATAGGCCAGCAGATCTTTTTCCGGCTCGTTGAAGTGATCGGCGATGTCGAAAATGCGCCTTCCATCCTTTTCCGCGGTGGCCCGGTCGTAAGGTCCGATTTCGGCGGCGTGGGCTGTTGATCCCAGCATCAGGGTCAACAGGAACGAACATAGCCATTTGATTTTCATGGGTTACTCCTTTAATGGGGATACGTGTTGCATACAAGGTTCGGGTTCGTCTCGATCCGTCAACGTTAGTGCTGCCGGCAGCAGGGTCAAAGAGCCGACCGACGACGTCACCATGGTCAGGGCGATGAGAAAGCCCAGGTTCACCAGGGGCACGAAAGCGGATAGCATCAGCACCGAAAATCCGGTCGCCACGGCCAGGGCGTTGATACATATCGACCCTCCTGTAGTTTCCGCCGTGTTGACGATCGCCGTGTGCTGGTTTTGGCCCTCTTCGCGCAACAGGCGATAGCGGTTGAGATAGTGCAGTCCGTAGTCGATGCCGATGCCGATGGCCACACAGGCCGTGATGGCCGTGGCCGCGTCCAGGGGAATGTCCAAAAATCCCATGATGCCGAAATTGACGCAGATGGCCATGCACAGGGGCAGGATCGAAAGCAGCCCGTAAACCAGCGATCGCATGATCAGGCTGACCAGCACCAGGACGATCACCACCGAAACGGCAATGGAGCGCAACTGACCGCTCACGATGAGGCCTTCGGATTCCACGTAGAGCGCCGCGATGCCGGTGGTGTGGACGTTGATTCCTTTTTGCGCCAAACTCCGGCCGAGGGGGCCGTCCAGCAGTTCGTCGATGGATCGCAGGATGTCGCGGGTCACCTGGCTGGAGGCGGTTTTAACCTGAAGGATCAGGCCTGCCTGGCGCTTGGCCCCGTCGATAAAGGCCCGGGTGTCGTCCCGCTGGTATTTGTCGATGTAAGAAGCCAGGTGAGCCGTAAGGGCCGCATCGGTTTGCTCGCCGGCCAGGTCGGTCTTGTTCGGGATGCGGTAGTAGGCAGGATCGTTGAAATAGAAGGCCTGGTTCATCTTGCGGATCAGATCGAGGATGGAAAGGGTTTTGCCCACTTCCGGGTGCTGCCGGGAAATTGTGGTGGCCAGACGTTCGATGGCGTTTAAAACCTCGGTGTCCAGTACGCCATTGGCTTCGGTCGAAGAGAATATGACGCGGATATCCACCGTGCCGGCGAAGTGACGGTTAATAAAGGTGTCGGCCCGGCGGATGTCAGTGCCTTTTTTAAAAAAAGTGACATTGTTCATTTCCACGTGCAGGCTGGTCAGACCGATGGCCGATCCGATCACCACCAGGGCCGTGATGGCCAGCACCGTTTTCGGGTGTCTTGCCGACAGGCGGCTGAGTCCGCGGATGAGGCGATTGAATGCGTTGTCCCGTTTGCCGGCTTCCCGGCCAGGCCCCTGTGCCGGCGGCCGGACGCCGAAGCGCATCAGCAGGGCCGGAATCAGAAACAGCGAGACCAGCAGGGCAAAGAATACACCCAGGGCGGTAAACACGCCGAAATCGCGCAGCGGCACGATGTCGTTAAAAGCCAGGGAAGCGAAACCCGCCACGGTGGTCAGACCGGCCATGATCACGCCGCGGCCCGTGCCGTCCAGGGTATCGGCAATGGCCCGGCCGCGATGGTTCACGACGGCCTGGCGATGGATGAAATAGTAGATCAGATGGATGCCATAGGCCGATCCCACGGCAACCAGGAGGATGGGCATGGCCGTGCCCACCACGGACAAGGGCACATCCAGCAGCGCCATGGCGCCCATGCACCAGCACACGGCCAGCAGAATCGTGATCATGGGGTAGAGCAGGCCGGCCAGGTTCCGAAAGGAGAGAAAGAGAAACAGGGCGACCACGCCGAATACCAGGGGCAGCAGCCGGGTAATGTCCTGGTGCATGTTGCGGGCCACGGCCTGATCCACCACCGAATAGCCGGCCATATAAATCGGGTAGCGTCCGTCTCCGAACACGCGGTTCACCTCGGTCTTGATGGCGTCCAGAAGGCATTCGCGGTTGGGCTGGTCCAGGTTGGGCGTGGTGCGCACCACCATCAGCAGGCTCTTTTCGTCCCGGCTGTAGACGCCCTCCTGAAAAAAGGACCAGGCATGCAGGCGCTGCCGGATTCGGGGCATACCTTCGCCTGTGATTTCCCGGGGGACCAGGTCGCCCACGCGGATCTGTTTGGGGGCACCGGCCATGGATTTGGCTAGGGCGGGGGCCGCCTCCGGCGTCAGGTCCTGTTCCAGGGAAGCCCAGAATCGATCCGAGATGCCGGCCGGTTTTGGCTGGCTGCTTGTAAAGGCCAGGACCGCTTTTGAACCCATGGCGCCGGCTTCCAGCAGGGCGTCGGCGAAGTGTCTCAGATCTTCTTCGGAATCGAACCCATAGGGTGACATGGCCTCGACGATGCCGGCCTGGTCGACAAATTCCGGCCAGACCGTATCGGTTTCCGTCAAGGCGACGACATCGTCGACCCAGATGCTGCGAAAGTGCCCGCGGCGGTCGGTGGCCCGGGAGGCAAAGGCAAACAGCTCCGCGGCCAGGGAAGGCTCGGCCAGGGCCCTGGACGCCAGGATATCGGCCAGTTCCTCGGATAAGGCGTCCGGGTCGTCCACCGTCAACTGGGCCGGCAGGCTGTCGACGACAGCCTCGGCCAGCTCCTCCGGTGCCGCCAGCATGTCGGCCAGCATCGGAGGGGTGAAGTCCGGATCGGAAACGATGCTTTGCAGCCATCCGGCCAGGGCCAGGGCATGGTCCGGTGAAAGCTCCATCCGATCGGCCAGCTGCCGGGCCGGTATCTTCAGATTCAGCGCCCGGCAGTTGGTTGCCAGCCGGCGCACACGCTGGAGCAGTTCGGTCTGGTAGATGCCGTCCGGCGATTGAATCGCGATGGCGATGCCGCCGGCATTGCCCAGCAACTCTTCGGCATCCATGTAGTCGTTTTTGGCCTTGTTGTCCTCCGGCAGCATGAACATCAGATCGTTTTGGATGACCATTTTGGGAATGGCCCAGGCCGCGATGGCCGAGACCGCTGCAACGATCAGAAGAATGATCCAGAACCGCGATGCCAGCGGCATGATAACGGCCGAGATGCCCGATGGTTTCGGATTTCCTTTTTGATTTTGATGAACCTGGCGTTCATCGGCGCATGGCAATGATCGTTTTTTCACCGATAGATCCTGTTTGGCTATAAAATGAATGACACATCAGTCATTATTGCGTCAAAAAAGGCCGCCCAGGATCGAACCCTGGTCGGCCGGCACAATACCGGATTGCCTAATCTCTTTTAGACAGTCCCCCCAGCATGAAATCGGTCATTCTGGCGCTTAAGGCGTCGATATCGATCTGGTTTCTGATTCGCAGAAAATAAAACAGGCTGCTGTCGAAAAGTCCGATCAGGAAGGCCGCCTCGGTTTCTGCATCGTCAAAGGCGATGTGGCCCTTTTCCCGGCCGATCGCAAGATGCGCCACAATTTTTTCGATAAAGGCCGAGTAGATGCTTTCGAACAGCTGGGCGAACGTTCCTCCATAGCTCCTGCCCTCTACAAAAAGTAGCTGCGCCATTTTGTAATTGGCGGCGAAAAGGGCGATCAGTTCTCGATTGAACGCATTCAGGCTGCTTCTGACGGTTTCCAGACAATCTCCGGCGAACATGTCGGCGGCACTGCGATCCAGCAGGCTTAAAAACATCGTCTTGAACTCCGAGCAGATGTGATTGAAAATGTTCTCCTTGGATTTAAAATGGAGATAAAAGGTGCCCTGGGCCAGGCCGGCCCTGGCAACAATGTCCGAGACCCGAGTGTTCTGGAATCCGTTGTCGTGAAACACATCGATGGCGGCGGACACCAACTGCTGTCTGGTTCGTTCCCGTTTGTCATCCATTTCGATATCCGGGTTTTAAAATGACTGAGGAGTCATTCATAATTTGTTTGGCGCCGCCTGTCAAGCTGAAAATCAATCCCTATTTCTCGTTTTTCTGTGAAAGAATTTCCAATATGGTTTTTTGATCGGCCTGTGGATTGCGGCTCAAAATGGCCGCCACCTGGCGGGCGGTATAGGCCGTTGCGATGGAGGTGCCGGCATAGACGCCCGGATCGCCGTTGTAACCCACCGGCAGATCGGCCAGGCCGGGGGAATATACCGATACGAAGTCACCGTAGTTGGACTGATCCCACGCTTCGCCGTCCGGAGTCAGGGCGCCCACTCCGATAACATTCTCATAGGCTGCCGGGTAGACGGGTTTGCCTGTGGGCGAATTGCCGGCGGCCGCAACAAGAACCAGGCCCCGTGAGGCCGCGTAGTCGGTGGCCGATTCCAACAGGGAACTTGCAGTTTCCGAACCCCAACTCAGGCTCAGCACCCGGGCGCCGTTTTCGATGGCATAGTCGATGCCGCGCACCAGCGTGTAGGTGGAGGTGTAGCCGTTGTCGTCAAAGGCCCGGATGGCGACCACAGGACTGCCTGCGGCAGACTTCGTTTCGGCGCCCAGCGGATTGATCGCCCCGGCGGCGATGAGGACCATTTGGGTGCCATGACCCATCTCGTCGCCGACGGTGGCGCCCGGCGAAACGGCATCGTAGGCAGCCTGTACAAAGGGATTGTCCGCATAATCCGCGGACAGTCCGCTGTCCATGACGGCGACCGTTGTTGCGTCGGACGAGGGGATGGCCGTTTCCGTAGCGGCGGACGGCAAGTTCCCGGCCGTTACCGTGCGGCCGCCCTCCAGCGGGTAGGCGTAGTCCGGTTCCGCATTTTCGATGCCCTCGGCTTCGGCGATTTTTTCGGCGATGGCGGGAACATCGCTGCCATGGGGCAGGCGAATACGGACGATGCCCAGGGGCGGATAGACATCCACGAGTGTGGCGCCCAACCGGTCCAACAAGACCGCTATTTCTGCCTCGGTAATGCCCGGTTTCAACCGGAGCAGCAGGATGTCCTTGACGTAAGCGGCGCCGTCGCCTTTGACGATGTCCAGGTTGGCCCCTTTTTCCAACGGCCGGATGCGGGCCTCCTGGCCTCGGTAAAAAATGCGGATTTCCCAGAGCCGTGGTTCGTCTTTTGCCGAGGCCTTGTCTTTTCTCCAGATCAGGGCGTAGTCGACGGATTTCAGGATACTGGACAGGGCCGGACCAATGGCGCGACGGTTGAATTTGGCTGTAATCAGAGGATTGATTTCCGGGTCGATGCGGATCCGGATACCCTGGGAGGCCAGCTTTTCCAGAATGACTGCCAGTGGCTGGTTGTCGACGTCCAGGGTCAGGCGGTCCCCTTGAATCCGCACCACCGGGTCGGATGCCCACCCGAGCAACGGTGCTGTGGCCAGACAGATCGCCAATACGATGGCAGCCATTTGGGTTGGTTTCATAATCGGCGTCGGCTCCTTTCAGTGATCCTGGGAAGGGCTTTTAGCCGGTGCCGTTTCAGAATCCTTGTCGGCCTCGGAAGCCAGGGACTCAACCCCTTCCACCAGTTTAAAGGGTGCCTTCAGCACCCGCTCCATGATGTTGAGCAGCCCTTTGCCCACTTCGGATGGAGGCATGGTGACCACGGAAATGTCGTTCAGTTTCCCTTCAAGTCGCAAGGGGATGGAAATCAGGGAGCCGCCGGCGATATAGTTGATGATCGGCAGTTTGTTGACAATACGATCGACGGTTTTCAAAGGGGCTGCCAGCAGCAGGATATCGACTTCCTGTTTTTTCAGGTCGATGCCGCCCTGGCCGGTAAGTTTCAAGGAATTGCCGTCCATCAGAATTTCGGTGAAGTGCACCCGGCCGTCTTTGATCTCTGCTTTCGCATAGCACTGGGCATACCCGTACCCTTTTTCCGTCAGATCGGATTTTCCGGAAAATACCTCGGCGATATTGAGAACCGAGAAGATTTTCATCAGTACGTTGGAATACTCGATTCTGCCATTTTCCGATGAAAAAAGCAGATCCCCGTAAAGGGAAGGAATAATGTCGTTTTGGGTTTCCGGCAGCCAAAGCTGGCCAGAAAGGTCATACCGGGCGTCGGCGCGCACTGTTTTGCCAAGGAGGCATTCGGAGGTCTCTTCCAGAGACACTGCCTCGGCCTTCGGGACGATGTGCAGGCTCAGGCCCCGGGGAGACAATACCAGCCACCCGGTGGTAGCGATGCCGCAAAGGTTGGCCTGGTCGATTTGAATCCGAGTGCTGTCGCCGTTCAGACGAACGTCGGCTTGAACCTGTTGCCAGGTGTAATCTTTATACGAAAATTCGTTTGCATTGACGCGGACTATCCCATGCGGACGCAATGAGGACTTCTCGGCTGCCTTTTTCGGCGCGTTGTCATCCTTGTTGTCGGCGGTCTGCGCCATACGGATCAGTTCCTCGTCCAGCCGGTCGGCGTCCACGTCCAGATCAATCTTCAAGCCGTCTTCGCTGCGGACCAAGCTGCCGTGCACAACCATCTGGCTGTTACACAGGGATATCTCCGACGGCTCGATGGTCAACCGGCCACCGCTGCCGGCGACGGCAAATCGACTCACCTCGATGGGGGCGGGGGTGAGATTCAAGATGTGTACACCTCGTCCAGCAAGCGAGCCTGAAAATGAGGAGTTCAAAGGGGTCCGGGTGTCGATCATGGTGTGAAAATCGCCCTCGATCCGGCCCGACAAGGTGCGATTGTCCGCCAACAGACGATCGGCGGTTTCTTTCTCCAGGTTGCCGCGAAAACGGATTTCCATCCCGTTGAGACGTTTACTGCCAGAGACGGTGGCCTGGGAACGGCCATCGGCGAACCGAATCCGTCGAAGATTCCAGCTCTGTGGCAAGATTGAAAAGTCCGAATCGATTTCGACGCCACCGGCAGTCTTCATGTTTCCCATTACAGAGAGTCGCCGGTCGTCGGACCAACCGATGTGGACACCGGAAAGATCGACCGGTGGCTTCATCTGCAGATGCTTCGGGATGGGCAGGATGGTGGTCAGCCAGTTGACAGCTTCCGAGCCCAGGGAACCTTCCAGGCCGCAGACAATGGACTCGGGATCTAAAAGATCCCCTTGGGGCTCGTAAGACACCACCAGAGATCCATCCAAAAACTCGATGGAGACATCGGTCGCGCGCTTATTATCGGGGGCATAGACGATCTCGCCTCCGGACAGCTTGATGCCAAAAGGCAGTCGAGGCGTGGACAGTTGAATATCTTCCGGCGTGCCCTGGATGGTGAAATCCCATTGTGCCGGATGGACGAGAGGCCCCTGGATTTCCAGCCGCGACAGGTTTGCGTTGCCGTCGATGGACTGAATGGACTTCCGGGCCGATGCCAGATCCTCGAAAGAAAGGAGCCAGTCACAAAAAGGTGCCGCCTGGACGTTAACGGTGGTGGAGGCGATGGACAACGTCGACTCTGCGGCCCAATCGATTTCTGCATCCAACGCTTGGAAAGCGGCACCCTGAAAATACCCGCTGAAGCTTTTAAAAGCCACATGCTCGTCCTGGAGAAGGACGTTGCCGTCCATTCGTTCCAGGTCCGCTTCGATGCCGGGGATGGTGATGCGTCCTTCGGTCAGATGCCCTGCGGCTTTCATGGAAATCAGGCGGGGTCCGTCGCTGCCGGATTCAAAGCGTGCACTGTAGGTGGCATTGGTCAGGGTACCCTCACGGGCAACGTCAAAGGCCGTTCGAATTTCATCCAGGTCTCCGACAATGGAGCGGGTCACCTGGCTGGCCGTGGCCACATCCAGTTCCTGGGCCGCGGCATGAAGCTCGATTTCCGATCGGTTCGTTTCTTTGACGCTCGTGACCGTTGCGCCGGCGGAGAGGCGCAGCGCCGGTTGGGCCGACTGCAGGGTGTCGATGGATAGGGTCAGTCCATTTTCTCCATAATTCACTTTCCCCGAGATTTCAGCGGAAACCAGATCCAGTTTCAAGTTTTTTCGCATCACCGCCAGTTTGGGAAAACCCAGGCTGAAATGGCTGTTTACCATTTCTGGGGCGTCAACGCTAAAACTGACTTTGGATTCGGCGTGGGTGTTTTCGGTAACAATGCCACCAGGAAGGGATGCATAATGCAGCAGGGGCCGCAGGTTAAGTTCGGCCGCGCGAATGTCCCCGCCGGCTTTGCCGGCTTTGACATCGGCATGGAAATCCATGTCCAGATTGCCGGTAAGTGTCGACCGGCAGCCCAGATTCAGCCGGAGTGCCGTGCCGTCATTTTCTCCGAAAAGATGGATATCGGTGAACCGGAGGTCGGGTGCTTCGGCAAATGCCAGGGTCAGCATTCCCCTTTGGATCTGCACTTCGGTCCCTTTGTCAACCGCGGAAAGGGCCCCGAAAAGACCGCCGATGGCGGTTCGGATTGCGCTACCGGTGAACGTTTTGCCTGCCGGCGCTGCAGGGTCCGGCAGGTTTCCGGTGGGCGATTCCGGTTGCGGCGCCAACTGAATGTCGGGGGCCTCCAGAACCACCCGGCGGACGGTTACCCGACCTTGCAAAAGCGACAGAATTCCGGGGTAGACCGACAGTTTGCTGGCCGTGATTTTGAAGAGATCCGGCCGGTGCAGGTCGATGACTTCCGCTCGCAGGTGGGGCAGAGGAAAAAAAGAGACGGCCAGATGGTCATAGCTCAGCTTCCCACCCCCGGTCGCCTGGGCGGTTTTGGTAACGATCAGCGACCGCACCACCTCGCGGTTGGCCATAAGGCGGGTGGCCAAGACACTGGTGAGAAGCAGCCCGATGACGATGCCGGCGCAGACTGTACTGACGACAAGCAGTTTTTGCCGGATGCGCATTCAGTTTCCCTCGGATCGGGCCAAAAATTTACCCACCAGCATGGCGATGAGGATGGTCATGTAAAGCTGGCCGGTAATGGCGATCAGGATGGCTGTGGATCGGGACAGGTGGGACAGTGGGGTGACGTCCCCATAGCCAAGGGTCGTCAGCGTGACGAAACTGAAATAGAGGTAATCGAAAAAATCCGGGACGGCCTGTCCCGGAAAGATGATGCCGGATGCTATGCCCTTGACCGCTAACCGGTCAACCGAGTCGGCAATAGCCAGCAGCGCTCCGCCCAGGAAACCGAGCAGCAGGTAGCCGTTGATGGAACTCAAAATGATGGTGGGGGTCACTTCGCGGCTTCGGGCGATGTGCCGGATCATCAGCACGACAATGGCCACCAGAAAGAGGACTGTCGTGGTGGATTCGATCAGTTCGGTGGTCTGGTGGTGCAGAAAATGTTCGACCCATACGGCGGCAGCGGTAATCGTTCCCAAAGGCAGCAACACTTTGAGAGACCGGGGAGAGAAATCAAGCGAAAAAACACCGCTAAAGAAAATGGCAGTGCGCAACAGATCGCGTGCCAAAGGGTTATTTGTCCTGAAAAGTGGAAACAGGAGCAGTAACGCCAGCAGGCAGAGCAACAGGATCACGTTATTGCGGGCGAGTTGGTGAAGTTTCATGCCGGTCGGGTCATGTCCGTTAAAGCAGCGGGCGAACCTGCCACCAAAGACACGTTCACCCGCCCTTTGTCCCTTGTGGTTGTGTTTATTTCAAATTGGTCAACCACGAGGGGTCTTCGATCCATTTGACCTTCATTTTTACCAACTCATCGGACTCCCGCATGGTGTTGAGGAAATTGTCCATCCAGTTGATCATCTGGGCGTCTCCCGCCGGCAGGGCGATGCCCAGCGGTTCGTAGGTGAAGGGCGTAATCAGCGAAACCAGCCCTTCGTTGGGATGTTGCAGCAAGGAGAGAACACAAACATGGTAATCGGCGACCAGCGCGTCCACCTTGTTGGAAAGGACCATCTCCACGGCCTCATCGTAGTTGCTGGCCGTAACCAGGCGGGCTTTGGGCATCAGGGTTTTGACCAGATCCGCACTGGTGGACGACTCCAGAGCCGTGTAGGCAAAGGCCTCCGAATTGAGCTTGTCCGTGTTTTCCGAGGTGACGAGGGATTCGAACTTGGTCAGCAGGGCTTTGCCGGAGATGTGGTACGGGCCCGCAAAGGCGACTTTCATGTTTCGTTTGGGGGTAATGGTCAGCCCGGAGATAACCATGTCCACCTCACCGGCCTCCAGCGCGGGCAGCAATTCTGCAAAGGGTTTGATCACCAGGCTCAGTTCAACGCCCATGGCACCGGCGATATAGCTGGCCAGATCCACGTCCAGCCCCATGGGGAGATCGGATTTGTCGAGCATATTCAACGGCGGCATATTGGCCGCCGTTCCAACGCGCAGAACGCCGCTTTCAGCGATCCTGTCGAGATTCGATCCGGTGCCTCCGTTCATGGTGGCACACGCCGAGGTAAAAACAACAATCAGAACCAAAAGAGCAATGCGTTTCATATTTCTCATCCTTTTTCTCCTTTTTTCATACACGTTGGGTATCGGCTCCCGTTCCATCTTTTATTGGGAGCATTCTATGCCGGCGGCTACTCCCAACCGGCCACTTCGTAGCCCTTCTCGAAAAGGCAGCGTTCCACAATTCCCCTGAAGACCGGCGGAGGATCGCTTCGCGAAACACCTCCGGCGGCAAGCGATGCGGCCCCGCCTGCGGCAGCACCGGCTACGGCGGCACGGTGGGGGTCCCTGCCCAGCACGGCTGCGGCAGCCGCTCCGGCAGCCGCCACAGACGCGGCATCGCTGGCCGCCTCCTCGGACAACTGCCCTTCGCCAGTTTCGCTGGCACCGGTTTCCCTGGCCACCCTCCAGCAATCCTCTATATCCGTCAGCGCTGCGTCGCGCCCCATGGCGCTGTAATGGGCATTGGGATAGAGAATCGGTCGCTTCACGGTTTCGAAAGCCGATGCCGGCAACGCATGGATCTGCAGAAGTATTCCGGCAAGGATCAGAATGGCTGCTTTCATGGCTTACCTCTACTTGTTGGGGGTCTCCGGGAGCGGCTCCGGTTGTGGCCGGGATACCGAATGGCTGCAAGAGGTTGCTCGTTGTACCCGGGGTGGTAAAGAGACCGGATGAAAGTCTCCGGTTTCATTCTTGTCCATGCTTAGATGCCCGCTTTGCCCGGTAACTGCAATAATCTTAAAAAATATCACATCGTCACCCGGGGGTCAATGTGTCCGATCGGATGCTTTTCGCACGCAGGAACTGTCTGAGGCAGGCAGAAAAGTGCAGCGGCAAGAGGAAGATCTTCAGTTGGGTTTCGGGTAGATTTCCTTGCGGCAGGGGGGACAGATGGTGTGGGAAAAATCGGCCTCGGAATGCATGGCGACATACTCTTCCACATGCCACCATTCGCCGGATTCATCTCTGATTTTCTTGCAGTTGGAGCAGATGGGCAGCAGGCCGCGCAGCATTTCGTTTTCGGCCTCCAGTGCTTTTTGCCGGCTCAGGGATTCTTCGAGCCTGAGAAGCAGTTCGTCGCGTTTTTTCTCCAGGGCATGCTGCTTCGTAATATTGCGCATGGTTCCGAAGAGTTGGGTCCGATCATTGTCACCTTTGAAGAATTTAGCCGTGATTTCAACCCAGAAAGGCGAACCGGTTTTGTGCAGCAGTTCAAATTCCACCCTGCGTTTGACGCCTTTACCCAGCTTGTATTTGCGATGTCCTTCGGCCAGAGATTCCATGCCCTTTTCGTATGATTCAGGGGTACACAATTTATCTATGGGCAGTTCCCTGATCTCTTCCGGGGTGTAGCCGGTGACCTGTTCTACAGAAGGGCTGATGTAGGTAAAGCTCATCGCTTCGATGTCCACAACCCAGATCACGTCGACGATCGATTTCTCGATGACTTTATATTGCTGTTCGTAGTTGGAAATAATCGATTCTATACTTTGGCTCATAATAGCTCGCAACGATCATGGATAATAACGGTTCGGCACCGCGACCCGTACCCCTCTATCGGCGGATAAAAGGACATTCTTTAGCTTAATTTGCCTGTCTTTTATCCGGGCAGTCAGTCTCCGTTGCGATCCACCCAGCGATCCAGGCGGGTTGGTTGGACGATGCCGCAGGACATGGGCCTCCATTGGCAGGCGGCACTGATCTCGACGCCGGATTGAATGATGGACACCGGACGGTCTGAAGAAACCACGACGATGATGATGTTGGCATGTTCGGCGGAAAAACGCAGGGCCGAATTGAATCGTGCCCCGCGGGCACGGTCTTCGCCCTCGATTGCCCGCCCGTCCAGCAGGCAGGCGAATCCGTGAAGATGTAGATCGGCACCGATATGCAGGGCGCCGTCCAGCCGCAGCAGGGATTTGGCCAGATTGAGGATCTCAGGTTTTTGCAAATCCAGGGGACGGTCGAAGCATTGGCCGGAAATGGTCAGCGGTGAAACATTGAGGTCGATAACCAGCGTTGCGCCATGTTTCCGGTCTTCCGCCCGGTGGACCAGAGAAGCGACGATCTTGAATACGGTGTTGCCGACTTCGGAATCGAGAGCGGATTCCAGCAGCGCTTCCTCTATATGAACCAGATTGGCCCGACGGGTTCTGGACTGGTAGGTGCCGTCGGAAAAGCTGCACACCGGGTCATCGACAACCGTCAAAAAGCCGTGCCCGCCCCTGAAATCGGCTGTGATGGTAAAATCGGGAAGGGGTTCCTCCGCGATGCCGGCCACACAGCGACCGTCGGAGATCAGTTTGAGATCCGAATGTTCCACTGCCGCCAGGAGTTTGCGCACGTGTTTGACGTTTTCGATGGAGGGCCGTTCCGATTCTGGAAAGCGGGCCAAAAAGGAAAGCTGCGGCAATGCCTGGGGTTCCACAAACACCAGTTTTCCCCTTGGCCAGGCCCCTTCTTCCCGCGTTCTGGAAAGCTCCAGAACCGTATCCAGAATCGGGTAGATGCGCAGTCGGGTGTCCCACCCCAAAAGGAAATTCATGCGATCGACGACGTCATCCCGAACGGCATGGGTGGCGTATTCCCGCAAAAAACTGCCCGAGATGCCGGTATAAAAGGCGCGTTCGCCGGTCATATCGAGGCAAAAACGCCAGGCTGCATGCTCCAGCCATCGCTCAGTGGGGCCCGTACTGCAGGCGTCGGGATGGTGTTCGGTGAACCAGATCTGGTAGTAAACCGAACCTGACCGGCAGCCGAAGGAGATCAGGCCGGTCATATGAAGGTTCTTTTCCGGAACGATGTGGTTGTACTTCATGCTGTCGCGCTGAATGGCGGGGGCACTGCGCCACTGCTGATTTTCCACATACAACTCCTTCAGTCGGGGCTCGTGACCGCCCAGCAGGTTCTGGGGATCGAAGATGTACATGGGGGCATCCGGTTCCATGGCAAAGACGATTGCCGCCCGACTGGGGCCGGAAAAGTGAGACAGGCCGTCCCGGAGACCGTCCAGCGAATCTCCGATACAGTGGCAGATGAAGGAACTGAGGGCCAAGGGCATGTTCCGCAGGTTATGTGGTCCGCCAGGGCACCACGGCAAACGAAATGTCCCTCCAGAAATAGGCCAATCGGCCATTCATGGATGGGGCGCGAACTATCTGATTCATAGTGGATTGCCTGCAAATTGTCAATCCTGAAAATGATTTATTCTTAATAAAAACAAAGGCATTGGTTGTTTATTGGGAACGTCTGCCGCCTGAGAGCCAAAGATTGCCAGTGAAAAACGTAGATTATCCCGGCAACGGGAGCGCACTCAATTTCAGCCAATCGGCGGCAAAGCTGTTGATTTCGGCTTTTGCTGTGTTATTATCGATTTAATCGAAGGTCCGTTTCAGCTTGGCGGGCCGGTTTCGTTATGAAGGTGGTCGTCATGTTCGTCAGTGGCACCCTTTATGAATGAAGCAAGAGAATTTTTTTCGAAAGGAGGGTGCCAGCATGGTTAACGGCGTTGTCAAATGGTTCAACAGCAGCAAGGGCTACGGTTTCATTGAGCAGGAAGACGGTCCGGATGTATTCGTTCATCACTCCGGAATCAATTCCACCGGCTTTCGTTCGCTCAACGAAGGCGACCGGGTTACCTTTGAGATTGTTGACGGCCCCAAAGGTCCGTCCGCAGCCAATGTAACGGTTGTCTAAGAACGTTTCCGATTCTTAGGAAAGTAAAGGGGGGCCGTGAAAGGCCCTCCTTTTTTTGAGCCCTTCTCCCCGCAACCGCAAGGCGTCGGCGGTTTTTCCTATATTTTTCCGGACTGCTTCATCATCTCACCCATTGGAGTTTTTTTGTGCCTTGGCCCTAATGCGATAGGGCGCTCGCGCGGCCGGTCGGTGTCCATGCGGATTGACTTTGTCGGTGGAGGTTGCTAAACGCAGTATCCATTGGCATTTAACACGGACTGAACAGGGACCATGAAGAAAAAAAGAGAAAAACTTTTCAGGCATCCGGATATCGTCATTTCGACCTGCGATTTCGGCCACGGCATTTTCACCACCAAATCCCTCCCGGCCGATACAACGTTGGAGGAATGTCCCTATCTTCGGATCAACGCCGACGAGTGTGCCGGCACCCTGGACGACTATGTGTTCAACCTGGAATCCTCCGAAGACAATGGCTCGGAAGTTTACTCCCTGGTACTGGGATGGGGAAGCCTGTTCAACCACTCTTACAAACACAACACCGAATACTGGCACGATACCGACCGCGACCTGATCGTATTTCATACCATCAAGAAGGTGGCTGCTGGCAAGCAGTTGTTTGTCAATTACGGAAAAGAGTGGTGGACATCCAGAGATCTGACCCCTGAATAAAGGAAAACAACCGATGAACGACAGCGCCTCTCTTTCCGTGGAGATTAAGGACCACATCGCCTGGCTGAGCCTATGCCGCCCCGAACGGCGAAATGCCATGGGTATGGCCTTTTTCAGGGAATTGACCGATCATTTCCGGCGGTTCGACAAAGACGACGCCGTGCGCGCGGTGGTCATCCGGGCCGAGGGACCCACCTTCACCGCCGGCCTGGATCTGATGGAAGCCGGGGGGCTGCTTGCCGGCAAAGGCGCCGACGACCGCGAGAAGTTGAAAGAAACGATTCTCGAGCTTCAGGAGAGCAATAACGCCATCGAGCGCTGCCGAAAACCGGTCATCGCAGCGGTTCATGGACATTGCATCGGCGGCGGCGTCGATCTGCTTTCGGCCTGCGACATCCGTCTGGCCGCAAGCGACGCCATATTCGCTATCCGCGAGACGAAAATCGCCATCATTGCCGACCTGGGAACCCTGCAGCGGCTGCCCCACATCATCGGCCATGGCTGGTTTCGCGAACTGGCCCTTACCGGACGGGATTTTACCGCTGAAGAGGCCCTTGCGATGGGTTTCGTTACACGGATATGCGAGAACGCCGAGGCTCTTGTTAAAGCCGCCGGAGAACTGGCAGCAGAAATTGCCGGTATGGCACCCTTGACCGTTCAGGGAGTCAAAGAGGTGATCAACTACAGCCGGGACAACGGCGTCTATCCCGGTTTGGCCTATGTGGCCCAGAAAAATGCGGCCAGCCTGATTTCCGAAGATCTCATGGAAGCCGTTAGCGCGTTTATGGAAAAACGCACTCCCAGGTTCCAGGGAAAGTAGTCCTCCCCGCAGAGACGCTCCCCCGTTGCCAAACAAATTGAGATTCAGCCGCCGGGCATTTTCCGTTCTACGGCTGGTTTTCGATGGCAAGACCCGCTAAAAGTCTTGCATATCCGTTCTCGATATGGCAGTAAACATCGTTTAGTAAAAGTAACTCTGTAATTGAACGAAAACTGAATAAATGAATAAAATTCATTAGTCCGTTCGGTGGATGCGGGAAGGGGCAAACCTGCAAGCGGCCGATCCATGGGTGTTTCGCTTGTCGGTGCGGCACGGGGCTCAAAAACGACAAAAAGGGGAGGACGTATGTACACGTTGGACAAGCCGGACAATCTTGTGGCGATGTTCGAGGAAAGCGTGGCCAAATTCGGCGGCAATTTGTGGATGGGAACCAAAAATGCTGCCAAGGACGGCTACGACTGGGTGACCTACGATCAGGTGGCACAGCGAATCGCCAACCTGCGCGGCGGCTTGGCCCGGTTGGGAATCGAGAAGGGCGATGCCGTCGGCATTATCGCCAACAACCGGGTGGAATGGGCCGCAACCTGTTACGCGACCTACAGCCTGGCCGGCAGATACGTGCCCATGTATGAAGCGGAACTGGAAAAGACCTGGAAGTACATTGTCTCCGATGCCGCTGTAAAGGTGCTTTTTGTTTCCAAGCCGGACATTCTGGAGAAAGTCAAATCCTGGCCCGAGGAGATCGATACCCTGGAGCACGTCATCCTTATCGAGGGACAGGGCGAGGGCAGCATGCAGGATTTGGAGCGGTTGGGCGCGGAAAACCCCGTTTCGGCAGTTTATCCGGATGCAGACGATATCGCCGGTTTGATCTACACCTCGGGTACGACCGGCGCCCCCAAGGGCGTGCTCTTGTCCCACGGCAACCTCACGAGCAATGTGCATGCAGCCGCCAAGGCCTACCCCCAACTGGATGAAAACCTGCGGACCCTCTCTTTTCTTCCCTGGGCGCATTCCTACGGACAGACCGCAGAGCTTCATCTACTCATGCGGCTGGGCGGGTCCACCGGTTTCGCTGAAAGCCCCCAGACCATCGTGGACGATCTGGCCCTGGTCAAACCGACTTTTCTCATTGCCGTGCCCCGGGTGTTCAACCGCGTGTATGATGGCCTGAATGCCAAGATGAACGAACAGGGTGGACTGGCCAAGAAATTGTACGACATGGGCGTCAATGCAGGGATCGAACGGCGGCAATTAAAAAAGGAGGGGCGCACCAGCGTGGTCAACGCAATCAAACTGAAAATCGCCGACGCCCTGGTATTCAAAAAGATACGGGAAAAATTCGGCGGCCGACTGATGTACTCCTTGAGTTCCAGCGCGGCGCTCAGCCCCCACATCGCCGAGTTTTTCGAAGATGTGGGCATCCCTGTATACGAGGCCTGGGGGATGACCGAATTGTCGCCGGCCGGTGCCATCAACAGCCCTGAACACAACAAGCTCGGAAGTGCCGGTTTACCCATCGACAAAGTGCGGTTTGCGATCGACAAAACCTTCGACAGCGAAAACTCCGGGGAAGGCGAACTGATCGTTTACGGTCCCAACGTAATGAAGGGGTACCACAACAAGCCCGAGGAGACCCGTGCCACCATGACCGAGGACGGCGGTTTACGTACCGGTGACCGCGCCTATATCGACGAAGACGGGTACCTGTTCATCACCGGACGCATCAAGGAGCAGTTCAAGCTGGAAAATGGCAAGTTCGTTTCCCCGGCCACCCTGGAAGAAGAGATCAAACTGCTGCCCTGTGTGGAGCACACCATGATTTACGGTCTCAACCGTCCCTATACGGTCTGCCTGGTTTTTCCCGATTTTTTGGTTATGGAGAAGTTGGCTGCAAAAAACGGCTGGCCCTCAGAACCGGCCGCCATGGTTGCCGATTCTGCGGTTAAGGCGTACATCGAAGGCCAGATCCTTGATAGCCTGAAAGGTAAATTCGGTTCCTACGAAATCCCGAAAAAGTTTATCGTTTTAAGTGAGGGGTTCAGCGTGGAAAACGGCATGCTTACCCAGACCTTCAAGCTCAAGCGTCGCGAAGTGCTCAAGGCATACCAGCCGATGATCGAGGCAGCCTATGAGAAAGGATAGATATTCATCGGCGGCAGATTGAATGGTTTTTTACGGAGTAATCTCGGCTTATCGTTTCCCAACAGGAAATGCCGAGACCGAAAAACCATTCTTATTCAACCGATATGCCTTGCCAGGTAATGGCTTCGCCTGAACGCGTTCCTTTTGCGGAGACGATGTCTCCGGCTTCAGTGAAATTGTAAAAATTACTGTAACCGGTTCCATCAGGCGATTCGAAGCCATCATTCGGGATGCCGGATATATCGATATCATGGTCAAGGAGGGTTATGACGCTCTGGTCCGCAGGGGGGGCTGTTTTAAGAGCGCCCTGCAATATGACTTTGTTATTTAAGGCGTCTAAGGCGATAATGTGAATTGCCAACATCGACGCAGAATCTGAAGATGGCAGTTCTATCCCGATTGCTTTAAAATGCATTGTTTCGTCTATGTCATCAATCGTCGTGACCTCGCCGGTAACCATGGTGTTTTGGTCATAGCGGATGGTAATATCTGACAAACCATGCAACGTTATCAGTGATAAGTCCCTATCTATTAATGAAAAATCGGCTTCCACTTTAGCAAAACTCAGGAAAGCGATGCGTTCGGCATGTAACGTTCCGTTGATCAACTGCCCTTCGGCCTCAACCTGGACGTCTTCGTCGATATCATCGGCATCGCCCCCGGTGTAAAGGGTCTGATCATTCAAGACAACTGGTACCCCGTTCAACCGGAATTCTTCCTCCGAAGTTTTTTCGGTGATAATTCCTTCTAATTCGATGGAATCGATATCGGTAGTGCCTAACAGATCGACCCGCTCGATGGTGTCGGCCTGGATATCGATTGATGGAATTACCGATAAAGTGCCTGTCACCTCAACCAACTGGTCCTGGGCCAGTTGGTTGAGGCCGACCAGAGTAGCGCCGGTTGTATCGACGACAGTGATTCCGTTAATCGTGATATGATCAGGACCTGCAAACGTTATTGTTCCTTTCAGATTCGCATGGTCATCGATATCGCTGCCGGTAACGAAAGTTGCCTGAATGCGGCCCTCTGCGTCTTCAAAGCCGCTGACCTGAATCCATTTCCCTTCCAATGAAACTTCTATATCGAGATTTAGAACGTTGGTCAGTTCATTGATGATAACCGTTTTTCCAAGAACTACTATTTGCGCGGTTTCTGGGTCGATCTGCTGAAATGAACCCACTTTCACCGGTCCTCTGAGATCGTCGTTAAAATAGACCTTTTCCGCTATACCGTTTTCAGAATCCTCGAGTTCACCTTCTACCCGTACGACCATTCCAACCTTGAGGTTGTTCAGAACCTCCTCGTCGCCAAATCCCTTGCTTTGACCTTCAACAAAGATTTCCGCATCGCTGGTATCGTAGCGGACACCATTGACGTGGACACTGCCAATGGCGGTAACGGAACCCGAACTGATACCGGTCCCGCCAGTGCCGCCTCCGTTGACACCCGAGCCGCCGATGCCTCCCCCGCTGGATGCCAGGTCGTCAATCCCCCCGCCCCCGCAGCCGATAATCAGGCTGCCGGCGAGGATCAACAGGATCTTCACCCATTTCATTTGTTTCCGGGAAAAGTTCAACTCAATCCTCTTCGTCAAAGGATTTTTCAAAATAGTAAATCCCGACACCGGCGACATTGCGGCCCGTACCCTTTATTCCGGGGTTGACATCCCGGTCGTTGATCGCCAGATAGCTGTCCAGATCGTTCAAAAGTTGCTGGGCCTGACGGCGGGACATTTTTCTGAAGTCTGCCAGCACTTCATCCGGCAAATTGTCGTAATACACTTTGCGCTGAAAATAGGGCTCATGCCCATTTTTATCGATATTGTTTTCGATGGTCGATATCAGAAGGTTTACATCGGTTCCCAGGATGTGAAATTTAATCGCCTCGTCGGCCGTTGGGGTAAACGCTTCATGAACGAGCCGGACACGGTTGTCCGGTTCCAACTGCAGGGCGCCAACCCGGATCAATTCATCCAGAACCGCACGGGGAGGCATATCGCCGCTGAATTTTTTGACCAGGGTCTCGAACGTGGCGCCCTCTCCGGATATGGGGATGGCAACGGGGCGACCCTGTTCATCGAGGCACCCGGCTTCCCTTCGCCATCCGGATACCACCCTTGCCGCCCGGTTGTATTTTTCGCGCTGCTCTCGACTCATGGGCGGATCCAATTCCGACAGCCTTTTCACCTCTTTGCGCGTAAGCCCGGTGATCACGGAAATACGTGAATGGGTCTGCTTGCGTCCTTCGATGGTGAAGTTTTCCCTGGCGACATCGTAATAGACCCATTTCAGCAACGAAGCGAAAGTTTTGAAACTAACCCCTCTTTTCAATGCCATTCGAACAAGCGGCCGCAGCAGTTTTAAAATGGCCGCGTATAGTACTCGTGTAGTGTCCTGATTCATATCCATGGCCGTAATTGAACTTTCAACGATTGATCGAACCAACAGCAGCAATTCGCGCAGTGAGGATACAGGAGCTGAATCCAACCATAAAACAACGGTCCCAATCAACAATTTAATAACACAGCAATTATTCGGCCAACTTTTCAGGAAACGTGGGTTTCAGGTTTGATCCAGGTTTCCATTGAAGCGAATTTATATATATATTTCTTTTATAAACAATTTGTTATACGAATATAGCTTTGAATAATCCGAAGGCAGGCCGTCGGATCTGCAAGACTTTTTTCTGGACAAAACGGTTTCTTTTATTTCCAATCCCATGAAAAGATAGGAAAATTATTTCATATTCAATCGTGAGTTTAAACTTTACAGGCATTGCCAGGCTTTTATTCTCATTCCTCCACATAGCGAGGATAACGGCTCTTCGCCCGGTCAGCGTCCGAGAGGTTGATTTCAAGGGTCAAAAACGGACGCTTAACCGAGGTCGTTCCTAAAACCGTGCCTTGATCCGGTTCAATAATCCAACCGTGACCTCCCCATGGGTGACCTCTATGGTCCGCCCCGTTGCGATTCGAAGAGAGGCAAAACGAACCGCTTGTCACGGCCGCCGCCCTGCCGCCCATGATCCATTTTTCCGTGGTTGAGGCTTCCGTGGAACGGGGACAAATAAGCATCTGGACTCCCTGCCGGCCATATGCACGGGCATGTTCGTTGAACCAGAGTTCGGTGCAGACCACAAACCCCATCGTGCCGTGTTCGGTTTTTACTGCATCGAATCGTTTTCCATCCCGCTGATACCACGTTGCCTCCCAGAAATCCGGTTCATCCGGCAGATAGTACTTGTAATGTGCCTTCTGATATCCTCCCCTTGCGTGCCATGCGAACGCTTCATTGAGCCTCTTGACGTCTGTCGTTACCGGCCGTGAGCTTACCACCGTTGCTTCTCCAAATTCAGACAAACGGCGTAGCCATTGGTCGTGCAAAGCAACGGCATTGTCCCATGCGGCCGGGTCAAAATCTTTGCTGGCGGCAAGCCATGGTGCAAACGGCATTTCCGGCAACACCACAATATCGCTCCGATGTTCGACCACGTGGGACACCAGGTCCCGCCAGGCCGCCTCGAACGGCTTGGGATCACTCGGTAATTCGCAGACGGTAGCTGTAATCCGTTTTTTCATATCTTTCCTTTAAGAAGAGGCTAATGTGTGGAGAATGTTGAATGTCTTTTGCCGTTCCATTATGGGCAGGCCGGACAACCGAATGGATGCCGCTGCCCTTCAGGCGTCGGTGTTTATTCGATCCGACGACGGCGAAGCACCGAAGGTTATCTCGCAGACGGTCTCCTTCCAGTCTTCAATCTGCTGCCGGTATTCATCCGGACCGGTTTCCATCCCGCAGTCCCTGCAGGCCACCTTGGCGTTGGCTCACCGGCCGCGAAGTTTGGCGCGCCCTCCGCAGAAAATGCATTTCAGGTTCGGCATTGGTACCTCTTGAGAAAATTCGGATCGATTCGATAAACGAAAATTTGTTCCCATCCATAAATGGCCAATTTGCCATTTTTTCTGGAGGGCTGCTGATTTTTCCTTCAGTATCATCCGATGCTGTCTTTGGCGACCCCTATGTTCTTCTATTCGCCTGGGAACTGCTGAGAAAACTGTCATTCGATTTGTGCGAAATCCACCCAGATGAACCGCGGGCGATAGATGGCAGCATCTTCGAACACGGCGGAAGGATCGTTCACGTGATTCAGGTTGTACGAAATCAGATATCGATTTCCTTCCCTGAACTGGCTATGGACAAAAGGGTTATAGGCGACAACATCACGACCGACGCCGGGCAC
The DNA here is from genome assembly GCF_009688965.1 of Desulfosarcina widdelii. Classification (GTDB taxonomy): domain Bacteria; phylum Desulfobacterota; class Desulfobacteria; order Desulfobacterales; family Desulfosarcinaceae; genus Desulfosarcina; species Desulfosarcina widdelii. The sequence continues at coordinate 6,883,520 of NZ_AP021875.1, forward strand.
CTTGTAAATGATCCGTGGACCCTGCCACGGTCCCTCGGGAGAACCGGCTTTGTATACGGCGATCGTATCCGGAAAGGGTCCGCGCCCATCCATGGTGACGAGGTAAAAGAGCCGACCGCTTTGAAAAACGGAGTACTGGGTTGAAACGCCGCTTAAGATGGGCGCTGAATCCCTTGGATCAGCGGACCATCCCCTGCCGGTATAAAACTCCCATGGACCGCTGAGGCTTTTGGTCGTTGCACGGGCTATGTGGGCCAATTTGGGGAAGGCATCGTCACGGGTCCCGTAGATATAGACATATTCCTTCGTTTTAAGGACCGATACCCCGAACAGGGCGCCCTTCGCCGTTGCGACTTCATCCAACCGTTCCAGTTCGAGGTCGGGCAGGGAAAGTGTGGACAGAACCGTTCCCGTAAACTGCCATCCCCATAATTGCGGCGAGATCTGCCCGAATCGATGCAGGAAGAGCCGCATTTTGTTTCCCACCTCCAAGCCGTCTCCCGGCCAAAACCATGTATCTGGAAAAGGGCTGGGGAAAAAAGCGGCGGGTCCTTCTTCCGTCTGCCGATACCGGGTATCAAGCCGCCGATCCGTTTGGACCACCAGGCTGTTTCGAATCATCGGCGTCTTTGTTGGGCGGGTTCCGTCAGACCTTACTCTCCCAAGGAATGTATCGCCGAAAAGCCAGACCGTGCGGCCGTCTTTCAAAGGGATGGACAAGGTCCCGTCCCCGCCGGTCCACCCGTCGCCTTTCCGGTTGAACATCTGGTTGTAATCGGCGGCCGGCCATGCGATTCGGGGGTCGGTATTCGGCCGAGACGGAACACCGTGGAAGCAGGCTAAAATAACAAAAAGGACGATGCAGAGAAAACTGCAGGCGCTGAGCCTTCGATATATGGCAGCTTTAATCAAAGTTCATTTTCCTGATAAACATTTTTATGTGTTATTATCCTTTATGAGTATGTAAGTCACCAAATTATCGAAGGCCAAATCGTTCGAACCCCATGCCCTCCAAATTTTACGCCAATAAACCAATGGACGTCCATAAAGTCCCTATCCAAAATTTGTAGGATTGACAGTTTATGAAGGAATCTATCACGCCTTTGACAGGCCAATAGAAAAAAGAATATATTTGGGACATACATTGGAATATAATCCTGCTGTTACCAAACAGGCTTTAAAGAAAACCAGAAATTCCTTTAGAGAACAACTGATGGAAAAATGATTTATGGAAAAATTTGAAGATATTCTCAGAAAAGTTCGTAGTGCAATTACCCAAGAAAAATCCGAAACGCGGGAAAATTTTATAAATCACTTTTCCTTCGACATTGGCAAGTTCTCCTTTGATATGGCAAAGGCCTTTGAAAAATGGAAAGTCTTTGATGATAAAATTGCAAATGACAGAGAAAAGGCCGCAATATCGGGAATATTATATTTAGCGATTACTTTGAATATCACATCAATGAAATTGTTTGTCTCAGGTAATTCGATAGCGTCTGGAAATATTCATAGACAGGTTTTAGAATCAATTGCTCTTGTCTTTTTATTTTCTGAAAAATCGCTGGATACATTGGAACTATTCATGAAACAGAAATATCCGGCCAATAAAGCGATAAAAGATGTAATTATGCATCAATCCAAACTGAACCTTAACACTAAATCATTAGAAATTTTGTCTAAGTCCTACAGTTTTTACCAACATTATAATAACATTACATCAAATACAATAGCATCATTCGTTTCCATCGCTGACAAAGCCATTCATTTAGTCCCGGAATTTGATGAAAACAAAATCTCAGAATACAAAATAGAAATTGACATGAGGGTCCATTTAGCATCCATATTCGATAATATTCTTGATAGCGTAATCAATAATGTGTCAAAGTGGAAATGATCATTAAGGTGTAAAGAACTGTTTGGTAGCACTTCGCGACAATGCATGAGGCATTCGTCCATTATCCTGTGTCTGATTTCTTTTCACGCCGTCGGATTCTTTTCCTATAATTTACCGGTATTCTCCGAAGCCATTTTGTTACCCACTGTTTTCCTTATTGTTTTCAAACCAGTGGTTGGCTTGTTTCTTGCGGATATGAAAAAAGAAACAACCCCTTCAACGAAACGGAGGCCGACCCATGATCCCAGAGACGGCTCCACCCGGTTTGTCATCGCCTTCCCTGTCTCCCGCTGCCCCTGACAAGCGCCTTCGAATCATCGACCGAACCATGCGCCTGCACGGATATGCGTCCCATGCGCTGATCGAAACGCTGCATGCCGTTCAGGAAGCATTCGGCTATCTCGATTCCGACTTGATGCGATATGTCGCCGGCCGGCTGAAAGTCCCCTTAAGCCGGGTATATGCCGTGGCAACCTTCTATCATTTTTTCACCCTCAAGCCCCCTGGCGAGCATACCTGCGTGCTGTGCAAGGGCACGGCCTGCCACATCGGCGGGGCCGCCGAGATCCTTCGCAAGGTCGAAGAGATGCTGGAAATCCATACGGGGGAAACCACTGCCGACGGAAAGATATCCCTCATGATCGCCCGGTGCCTCGGCTCCTGCGGACTTGCCCCGGCAGGCGTGTTTGACGGCACCATTGTCGGCAACCTTACGTTGGACACCGTTGTGAACAAATTTCAGGCGTGGAGGCCACATGACGCTGACCATCGAGAATCTGCAGGAGATCGCGAAAACGGAGACCGATTCCGTTGAATCCTACCGGTACCGCATCAACGTCTGCGTGGCAGCAGGCTGCCTGTCCTGCCGAAGTGATGCCGTAAAGGCATCCCTTGAAGAAGAGCTCCGTCGGCAGGGAAAAGAAAAGAAGTGCCTGGTCCGTGGCGTCGGATGTCTGGGACTCTGTGCCGTCGGACCGCTCATCGACATCTCCCCTTTGAATGTCGCCTATCAGGCGGTCCAGCCATCCGATGCCCCGGAGATCATCGGCAGCCTCGCCGGCGCACCGGTTTCCCGGCTGCTGCTGCCTGCCGACCAGCCGTTTTTCTCCCGGCAGAAGAAAATCGTCTTGGAAAACTGCGGCATCGTCGAACCCGAACGCATTGAAAGCTATATCGCCGCGGGGGGCTACGAAGCCCTCTACAAAGCCCTGAGACAGATGAGTCCGAGGCAGGTCATCGACGAGGTCACCGCCAGCGGTCTTCGGGGCAGGGGCGGGGCCGGATTTCCCACCGGCCTGAAGTGGACGACGGTCTACAAGGCGCAGCAGGCCAACAAGTTCGTGGTCTGCAATGCCGACGAGGGAGACCCCGGCGCGTTCATGGACAGAAGCGTTCTGGAGAGCGACCCCCACCGGGTGATCGAAGGCATGGCCATCGCCGGATACGTCGTGGGCGCCTCCCGGGGCTACATCTATGTCAGGGCCGAGTATCCACTGGCCATCGAGCGGCTTCGCCGCGCCATCAAGCAGGCGAAGCAACTGGGAATTCTCGGGGAGAATATCTTCAACACCCCCTTTGCCTTCGACATTCAACTGCGGTTGGGGGCCGGCGCCTTTGTCTGCGGCGAGGAGACCGCCCTTATCGCCTCCATCGAGGGAAGGCTCGGAAGACCGCGCCCCCGGCCCCCGTTCCCCGCCGAATTCGGTCTCTGGGGATGCCCGACCCTGATCAACAACGTGGAAACCTTCGCCAACATCGCCCCCATCGTCCGTCGCGGCGGCGGATGGTTCGCCGGCATCGGTACGGAAAAAAGCAAGGGGACCAAGGTGTTCGCCCTGGCCGGAAAAATCAATAAGACCGGGCTCATCGAGGTGCCCATGGGGACCACCCTGCGGGAGATCGTTTTCGACATCGGCGGCGGAATTCCCGCCGGCCGAAGGTTCAAGGCCGTCCAGACCGGCGGCCCCTCCGGCGGCTGTGTGCCGGAGCAGTTCCTGGACATGCCGGTGGATTACGAATCCCTTAAGGAGGTGGGCTCCATCATGGGCTCCGGCGGCATGATCGTCATGGACGACGGGGCCTGCATGGTGGATGTGGCCAAATTCTTCATGGAGTTCTGCATGTCCGAATCCTGCGGAAAATGTGTGCCCTGCCGGGTCGGCACCGCCCAGCTTTTCAATATTCTGGAGCGGATCACCGCCGGGGACGGAAGAGTCGGAGATATCGACACCCTGAAGGAGCTGTGCGACCTTGTGGGCGCGACCAGCCTGTGCGGCCTCGGCCAGACGGCGCCGAACCCGGTGAAAAGTACGCTTCGGTATTTCGAAAACGAGTACACGGCCCATATTCGCCGGCATCGCTGCGACGCCGGCGTATGCGCCATGGGAAAAGCCCGGGAGGCCATCACATGACATCCACCGCGTCGACACCCTCAAAGCCCAGAACGGACGTAAATCCAGTGCGCATCTACACCTTGCGCATCGACGGCAGGGACGTCAGCGGCCGGGAAGACGAGACCATCCTGACGGTAGCCCGCCAGAACGGCATCGACATTCCCACCCTGTGCCATCTCGACGGCCTTGCCGAACGGGGCGCCTGCCGCCTGTGCATCGTGGAACTCCAGGGGAGCCCGAAGCTGTACGCCGCCTGCGTCACCCTGGTGAAACAGGATATGGACGTGATCACCGACTCGCCGCGCATCCGCGACTACCGCCGCAAAATACTTGAACTGATCTTCGCGGAAAGAAACCATGTCTGTTCGGTCTGCGTGGTCAACGGCAACTGCGAGCTTCAGAATCTGGCCGTCAAGCTCGGCATGACCCATGTCCGGTATGATTATCTCAATTTGCCCCACCCGGTGGATGCCTCCCACCCCCGGTTTTCATTGGACCACAACCGGTGCGTCCTGTGCATGCGGTGTATCCGTGTCTGCAAGGACATCGAGGGCGCCCATACCTGGGATATTGCGGGCCGGGGCATTCATGCCCGGATCATCTCGGACCTCAACCAGCCCTGGGGAGAATCCGAAACCTGCACCGGATGCGGGAAATGCGTCCAGGTATGTCCCACCGGCGCCCTGTCCGAGAAGGGAAAGTCGGTGGCGGAAATGACCAAGCGCCCCGAGTTTCTCCCCTATCTCCAGATGATGAGAAAGGAAGCTGAACCATGAGTGTGCCCTCGAAATCTCCCACTGAGAAAATTCGCATCGCCACGATCTGGCTCGACGGCTGCTCTGGGTGCCACATGTCACTGCTGGATATCGACGAGCGCCTGGTGGCCGCAGCCGACCGCATCGACCTGGTGTTCAGCCCAATCGTCGACACCCGGACCTATCCACAGAACGTGGACGTCTGCTTCGTCGAGGGCGCCGTTGCCAGCGGGGAGGATGTCGAGAAGCTTCATGTGATCCGCAAAAACACCCGGTGGGTGGTGGCATTTGGAGACTGCGCCGTCACCGGAAACATCCCCGGCATGCGAAACCGGTTCCCCCTTCGGGAAGTTATGAATCGAAGCTACCTGGAGAACGCGACCCACCGGCCTCGGATACCGAACCGGGACATTCCGCACCTTTTCGACAAGGTACAGCCGGTGCACGCCTTTATCGAAGTGGATCTGTTTCTGCCGGGGTGTCCGCCGCCGGCGGATGCCATTTTCGAAGTGCTGTCGGCACTTCTGGAAAATCGCCTGCCGGATCTGGCCGGCAGGGTCCGATTCGGATAACGCCTGCATCCTCGAAAGTTGGGGATACTATGATATACCCGGAGATACACCATGGACAGACAAATCGTGATCGATCCGGTTCACCGCATCGAAGGGCATGGGAAAATCACCATTCAACTGGATGCGTCCGGGCAAGTCGAAGATGCCGCCTTCCATGTCACCCAGTTCAGGGGCTTTGAAAAGTTCTGCGAGGGCAGGCCTTATTACGAGATGCCGTCCCTGGTGGAGCGGATCTGCGGAATCTGCCCGGTTTCCCACTCCCTGGCATCCGCCAAGGCCTGCGACGCCATTCTCGGGGTTGCCGTCCCGGAGGCGGGACAAATGCTTCGGGCACTTCTGAACCTTGCCTCCGTTATGCAGTCCCATGCCCTGAGCTTCTTCTACCTCTCATCTCCGGACCTGCTGCTCGGTTTCGATGGCCCGCCGGAAAAGCGAAACATACTCGGACTGCTGGAGACCCATCCCCAACTGGCCGCCGACGGGATCCGCCTTCGGCAGATCGGCCAGTCGATCATTGAATGGCTGGCCGGCAAAAAAATCCATCCCACCTGGGTGGTTCCGGGTGGCGTGGGGGTTCCGCTTTCAAAGGAAAACCTCGAAAATATCAGGGCGGTCCTCCCGGAGGCCCGGGACATCGTTCTGCGAACCATCGGGTGGTTCAAACCGTCCATCGAAAACTACCGCGAAGAGATCCGTACCTTTGCCAACTTTCCGTCCATGTTCTTGGGGCTGGTGGATCCCTGCGGCAACCTGGAACTTTTCGACGGGAACCTGCGGTTTATCGACTACCAGGGAAACGTCGTCGCCGAACAGGTGCCGCCGGCGCGGTATGCCGAATATATCGGCGAGGCCGTGGAAGACCATTCCTACCTGAAGTCGCCTTACTACCTGCCCCTGGGGTATCCCGAGGGCATCTACCGGGTGGGACCCGCCGCCCGCCTGAATGTCTGCAGCGGGTGCCGGACGCCCCTGGCCGATGAGGAGTGGGCCGAGTTCAAAAGCCTCGAGAAAGGCCCGGTCCTGAGTTCCTTCTACAATCATTATGCCCGGCTTATCGAAATTCTCTACACGATTGAAAAGGCCGAGCAGCTTACAGCTGATCCCGACATCCTGAACCCCAGGGTACGGGCCCACGCCCAGCCGAACTTCTTCGAGGGCATCGGTGTTGTGGAGGCCCCACGGGGGACGCTGTTTCACCACTACCAGGTGGACGAAAACGGACTCATCACCGGGGTCAACCTCATCGTCGCCACGGGCAACAACAACCTGGCCATGAACCGCGGGGTGCTTCAGGTCGCCCGGCATTTCATCAAAAACGGGGAGGTCCCGGAATCCGTCCTCACTCGGCTCGAAGCGGTTATCCGTGTTTTCGACCCCTGCCTCAGCTGCTCCACCCATGCCCTTGGCATGAATTCACTGCATGTCCATCTTCTGGGGCCTGACGGCCATGTGGTGGACGAAAAGTGGCGATAAAAAAGATAGGGTCTTTCCATTTTTCGTGGGGAAACGCATGAAACAGAAGACACTCGTGATCACCTTCGGTAAGGCAGAGGCAACGTGAAGAAAAGATCAGGATTCAGGTAGAAAAAAAGCGCCGTATCAAGGCTGAGCAAAGCAGGGTGGATAACCTCATTTCGGACGCAGAGAACTGGAAAAAGAGCCAGATTATTTGCGAATATGTTGGAGTTGTTAAAGAATCCGTAATGAATGGAAACAGCACCATCTATTTGGAGAACGAATTACAGAATTGGGCAAAGTGGGCACTTGATCAAGCAGACCGCCTGGATCCCCTGAAGGAAAAGGCGCTAAATTTTCTATAATGCCAATATCTATAGCCATTCAGAGGCTTTTATTTTGGATGCACTCCACACAAGATAGGTGAGAAATACGTTCGAAGCCGCCAATAATAATCATTCATATTGACAAAATATACCAAATTGGTATATTGAATATACCATGAATTTTGAATTCGACCCGGATAAATCGGACAGTAACAAAAATAAGCATGGGATTGATTTTTTTGAAGCCCAAGAGCTTTGGGAAGATACTGATTTGTTAGAAATTCCAGCCAAAACGACCGATGAAACAAGATTTTTGGTGGTTGGCAAAATAGACAACAAACACTGGACTGGGATTATTACATATCGCAATCATAACATACGTACCGTACCATCTTTTCCCTTGTAATATCTCAAACGAATCATACGTGGGTATTTGTGTGTCAATTTGGCTGTTCCGCGACTGCCGCGTGGAATCGAATTGGTCACGCTAGCAGATTGATAAAAATCATTGAATTGGTCTTCCCATTCTAAATCCGCCTGCCGTTTCCGTAATTCATCGGCAAATTCCAGATCCGGTACACCGTATTGCCTGGCGATATTTTCGAGTTGTGTCAGCTCATCTTTATCCAGGCTTTCGATATGGAAGGCACGAATGCGTGAACAGAGCCTACTGAAAAGATCTTCCTTTTTTTCATCTTCAAGCCTTTGGCGAATAGTGCGCTCGATCATTGCCTGTTCCTTCTGAATCAGGTCCTCGCGGCTATGATAGTCTATTTCCAGCGGATTTTCAGCATAGCGATCTTTTCTGGTTTTCAGTTTTTTTAACCACAGGTCCTCTATAAATTTTTCCCGAGCTCGATCCAGCTCTGTCGTTTTAATATCAACAGGTAGTTGGTGGATCTGTTTTTCAATGGCCTGTTCGATATCCGAACGGTTTCTGCTGAGAAAGGGCGATATAGGCCAGCCGTCAGGGAATTTCATAAAATAGTAAGAGTTCATCTGGTTTTATCCTGAAAATATATAAAAATTCAGTAACTTCCGGTTAAGTTATTGCACTAACGTTTTCTAATTTTGGCTCTTTTTCATATCGCTGATCACCGGCATCCACAGGCCAGCATCGCAGTTCATTTTCGATCTGAGTACGCAACTGCCTCACCCGCCGGATGGATACCTTTTCCTTAAAATGGTTGTGACAGTATATGGCCAACAACAGATAAGTGATCAGGCCTGAAAGGATCTGGACCATGAGGCCATAGGAACTGCGGGCAATCAGATGGTAGACCTTCAGGTGTCTTTTCCACCAGGCAAAAAAGTTCTCAATGTTCCAGCGCAATTTATACGCCTGTGCGATCTGCTCCGACGATAAATCGTAGCGATTGGTGGCAATCCAGTATTTGACACGGTCGACTTCGTAACCCACCAACCGTAAGGGGCGTTGGCTCTGGTTTATACCCGCGGTACCCAAAAGTACCATGCCATCGAAGAAAACAATGCTGTCAGCAGGTATCGCGTGCTGAGAGACGATCTTTTTCTTGGTGCTGGCCTTGATTCGGCAAATAAACAACTGATCGTTTTCTTGCCATTGATCGAACAGTTCGTGGCATTGATATCCACGGTCCAGAACCCCGGTTTGCCCTTTCGAAAGTATCTTAGAGACAAAAGGCCTTTCCGCACCGTTGCCGTCGGTGAGATAAACTTTCCTGGGAATGGATCGATTCAGGTCAAAGCCGACATGAACTTTTGCCTTTTTGGATGCTTTTCGATAATCGGCCCAAAGCATGGATAAGGTGCCATCAATCAAGGAACCGTCAATCCCAACCAATTGGCCAAGCTCCTTATTGGCCTCCGGTAACAAATGGGATGCTTGCTGTTGGAGATTTTCGAATACATGTAAGAACTGATCAAGCCCACGCGTGTTTGTGGCCTCGGAGAAACTGCTCTTTTCAATGCCATCTTCAGGAGCAATATGTTCTCTGGCAAAGTTGTCTTCTTTGAGAGTTTGCAAAAGGTGTTGTGCCGATGTGTGTTCTTCAAGATGGAAAAAGACCAATGCCCGCAGCTGCTCCTCGAAAGACATTTTCAAGGGGCGATTCCCTCTGGATTGAAGTTCAGGCATCGTATTCATGGCATTAAGAGCAGGTTTCAATAAGTCGAAAAAAGAAATGGAGCTTGGCTTTTTGCATGGGTGAAATGTGCGCGGCATGTATAACCTCCTGTAATAATGAGTTATACAAAATCGCGCCGCTTATTGACCGCTTGTTGTCAAGCATAAAATTGCGTCATTACAAAATAATCTCAAATGCTTATATGCAAAAGCCTATCCGGAAATTACTGATAAAAATTACCATATAAAGTAAAATATACTATTTAAGCTAACATCACAATTTAAAATCAAATTATATGCGGAAATCATGGAAAACACATAATTTTCAGACATATATGTAACATGATCAGGCCGTGGGACACTGCTTACAAGCCGCCCTACTGACATTGTAGCAGGGCAATACCGCGCTGCTACAAGACCGGATGCACGTTGAGCGCAACTGCCAAGTGCATTTTGAGACTTTAGGAGGGTTTGTATTTATGTTAGAGAGTACATCAGAAAACAGGCGTTTGATGACCAGGGGGGAGGTTGCTGACCTTCTCAGAGTCCATCCCACAACTGTATCAAGGTGGGTCAAACACGGCGAAATCGGATACTACCGCATTGGCGGCAGGGTCTTGTTTCGTTCGGATGACGTCTGGGCGTTCTTTGAAAAGCATCGGGGTTGAGAATACGTTTCTGGAAAGGAGATTACCATGGCTAACGTAAAAATCCAGAAACGGGTTCGACAAAATGGAAACAGCTATGTTGTGACCTACAGCGATCCGGTGACGGGTAAATCACGGTACTACAAAACTTTCCGGCGAATGCGGGAAGCGCAGGATGCGCGTAATGAATTGCGCCAGTTGATTGACGCCGGCAAAGCGCAATCGATTCGAAGAACAAAGATCGAGATGCGTACCTTTGGTGAAGTTTCCGGCTCCTTGCGGGAGATTTGGAAAACCCGCTTGAAGCGTGACCGCCTGCGGGAAGAAACTGTCGATGGATACAACGACAATGCCAACCTTCTGGACCGTGAATTCGGGGGCCGTCTGCTATGTGAAATATCCAGAAAGGATATCGTCGAGTATCGTGACCGGGTGGCTGATATGAATTCCAATGTGTCTGCCAATAGGCGGTTGTTTATCCTCAAGCAGGTCTTCAAGCACGGCCTCAAGCTGGGGGCGATTGTGGAAGATCCTTCAACCGGTATTTCCAAGCTCAGCGAAAAGGCGCATGAACGCAACCGGTACCTTCGCAAGCATGAAATCCAGCTGTTGATCGCTGCCTGCCGGCAGACCCGGAGCAAACACTACCTTCCGGCTCTGATCTGGCTGGGTGTGGAGCATGGAACCAGCCGTCAAGAGGCCCTTGATTTGAAATGGAGCGATGTCGGGCTTGATTATACCGATGAAGCCTTCGTTCGGCTCTATCGGACTAAAAATCAGCAGGAGCGCACTTTCAATATCGGCTACAATAGTCTCCAGGCTTTGTTGCATTGGCGCGAACACCTCAAATGGATGCGGCATCGCAAAAACATCGTACCTGTGGAGACCCGCTTCATCTTTTGCCGGCTGAACGGCCAGCGCATCAAACGATTCGATAGCGCATGGTACTCGGCTTGCCGTTTCGCGGGAATAGAGGACTTGCATTACCACGATCTGCGGCATACATTTTGCTCACATATCATTTTGCAGGGTGGCGATCTGAAAGATGCCAAGGAGATGATCGGTCACAGCGATCTATCGATGACTGACCGCTATACACATTTGACCTTGAACCGCAAAAAAACACTGATCGACCGGCTGTCGGATTACTATAAAGATGATGGTCAAGGCGGTAGGATGGAACCACGGTCAAGTGGAACGTTTGGGTAGGACGGATTAGGTGTTGAGCATGAATCGGTTACACGGCATGGTAAGTGAGGTACATATTTGGTACACAAAACCGAAAATCGGCACAAAAACGAAAAAAAGCGGCTTTGCCCATTTGGCTAAACCGCTTATTTCATTAAGATTTTCTGGTCGGGGCGAGAGGATTTGAACCTCCGACCCCTTGAACCCCATTCAAGTGCGCTACCAGACTGCGCTACGCCCCGACGAGAAAGCACCCCTTTAGCACCAACGCCATGGGGTGTCAAGGATCGGAGAAGAAAAACATGCCTTCATCGATTGTCCCCCAAACGAACCTGCCCCGGGCACTGAAACCCGGCGACAGGATCGGTATTGCCGCGCCGGCCAGTCCCTTCGATGGCAAGTCCTTCGAAGCGGGCCTTGGCGTATTGGAATCCATGGGCTTCAACCCGGTGGTTCCCGAAGGGCTTTTCGAGAAAAACGGATTTCTGGCCGGAACGGACCGGCACCGGGCCGACCAGCTGACCCGCCTGTTTACCGATCCCGAGATCGATGGCATTATCTGTGCGCGGGGCGGATATGGCTCCATGAGAATCCTGCCGCTGCTGGATGCCGATGTCCTGGCCAAGCACCCCAAGGTTTTCGTCGGGTTCAGCGACATCACCGCCCTGATCGGATTTCTCGTACAGCGCTGCGGCATGACGGTTTTCCACGGCCCCTCGGTGACCACGCTGGGCGACGGAAATCTGCAAACCCGCGAGCATCTTATGGCGGCTTTAACTCGGGCGGAGCCATTGACGCTGACCGCCGAGGCCGGCCGGACGATCCATTCGGGCCGTGCCCAAGGGCCGTTTCTCTGCGGCAACCTGACCCTGTTCTGCCATCTCACCGGCACCCCCTTTCAGCCGGACCTGAAAGATCGTATCCTGCTCATCGAAGACCGGGGAGAGGCGCCGTACCGCATCGACCGCATGCTGACCCAGATGCGCATGGCCGGCTGTTTCCAGGGGTTGGCCGGTTTGGCAGTGGGGGCCTTTACCGACTGCGGATCGTCCCGACAAATCAACGAGATCGTCGCCGACCGGCTGAGTGGACTGGACATTCCCATCCTGGCCGGTTTCGACGCTGGACACGAAGGGGTCAACATGACCCTGCCCGTGGGAGTGCCGGCACGCCTGGACACCGCCTCTAAAACCTTGTCCTTTCTAAATCCCGCGGTCCGTTGAACGGTGCGCCGATGAAGGTCGATCCCGTTGACGATCTGATGGAAGAAGGCCTGCGGGAGCGTGTTTTTCCCGGAGCGGTGCTGTTGGTGGGAAAAGGGGACGCCGAGCTTTTCCTGCGGGCTTACGGCAAAGCTGATCTGTTCTCGAACCGCCTAATGACGCCGGAGACCGTGTTCGACCTGGCCTCTTTGACCAAGCCTCTGGCCATGGCCCCGGCGGTGGCCAAGCTGGTCGACCGGGGACGAATTTTGCTGGATCGACCGGCGGCAGACTGGCTGCCTGAACTGGCCGGCGATAAAACCGCAATCACGATCCGACAGCTTCTCTGCCATCGTAGCGGTCTGCCCGCCCACCGCCTTTTCTATATGACCCTCAAGAACCTGGATCCGCGGGAACGGAAAGACGCCGTATTGGGGCTGATTGCACGCACACCACTGGTAACGCCTCCCGGAACGGCAACCCTGTACAGCGATTTAGGGTTCATGCTGCTGTGCCGCCTGGTCGAGCGTGTGGCTGGCTGCACCCTGGAAAATTTCCTGGCCGAGCAGATTTATGGCCCCATGGAAATCGACGATCTTTTTTTCTTTCGGCTGCCGACGAAATCTTCTTCCCACCATGCTTTTGCCGCTACCGAATTTTGCCCTCTAAGATGCCGCCTACTGGTGGGCGAGGTGCATGATGACAACGCCTGGTATGCCGGCGGCGTGGACGGCCATGCCGGCCTGTTCGGCACCGCCCGGGCGGTTTTTTATCTGTTACGGCGATTGACGGCTGAGCATCGCTGCCTTGTAAAAACGCCGGTTTTCTCGAAAGAAGTCCTTGACCCTATCTTTAAAAATGGACCTGACGATAATTTTTCCCTTGGGTTTGACCGGCCGGCTGCCGAAAACTCCAGTGCAGGCCGCTATTTTTCGAAAAATAGCGTGGGACACCTTGGGTTTACCGGTGTCTCTTTCTGGATGGATCCGACCACGGATGTGACGGTCGTTTTGCTGACCAACCGGGTTCATCCGTTTCGCTGGCACAATCGGCTGGTCGATTTCCGCCCCAAAATCCATGACCGGATCATGGAACAATTTGGAATTCAAGCGGATTAAAGCTGATTTCAACAAATTAAGTCTTGAAATGAAGCAGCGTTTCTGGTACCCGTTCGAAGAGTCCGTCCGCAGCGCGAAGCGACCTATCCTGCGGATGTCGGCCCGCGGATGCCGGGCCTTTCCGCAGACCTACTGGAAAACGTTGCGCATCAACTACTAAAAGAGGCAGCATGAACTTTTTCGATTCCATTCTGGGCGTCTTTTCCAGTGACCTGGCCATCGACCTGGGTACGGCCAACACGCTGGTTTACGTCAAAGGCAAGGGTATTGTTCTCAGCGAACCCTCCGTGGTCGCCGTGCGGACCGATAACCGTACCAAAAACCGGGTGCTGGCCGTGGGGCTGGAAGCCAAGAACATGCTGGGCCGCACGCCGGGCAACATTGTCGCCATCCGGCCCATGCGGGACGGCGTGATCGCCGATTTCGAAGTGACCGAGGCCATGCTGCGGCATTTCATCCACAAGGTTCATAACCGCCGAACCTTCGTGCGGCCCCGCATCATCATCGCCGTTCCCTCTGGCATTACCCAGGTGGAAAAGCGGGCCGTGCGGGAATCAGCGGAGTCCGCCGGTGCAAGGGAAGTCTTTCTGATCGAAGAGCCCATGGCCGCGGCCATCGGCGCCGATCTGCCCATTACCGAGCCCACCTGCAACATGGTGGTGGACATCGGCGGCGGCACCACCGAAGTGGCCGTTATCTCCCTGGCCGGCATCGTTTACAGCCGCAGCCTGCGGGTGGCTGGCGACAAAATGGACGAAGCCATTATCCAGTACGTCAAGCGCAAGTACAACCTGCTAATCGGCGAACGCACCGCCGAAATCATCAAAACCACCATCGGCAACGCCTATCCGGATCCCAACAAGGTGGAAACCATCGAGGTCAAGGGGCGCGACCTGGTTACCGGCATCCCCAAGATCCTGGCCATCGACTCCGAAGAGATCCGCGAGGCCATTTCCGAACAGATCGAAGCCATCGTGGAAACGGTGAAAATCGCTCTCGAACAGACGCCACCCGAACTGGCCGCCGACATCGTCGACCGCGGCATCGTGCTGACCGGCGGGGGCGCCCTTTTGAAGAACCTGGACAAGCTGCTCCGGGAAGAGAGCGGGCTGCCTATCACGGTTACCGAAGATCCGCTGTCCACTGTGGCCTTGGGGTCCGGCAAAACGCTGGACAGCCTGGAAATCCTTAAACAGGTCATCATCGTCTAACGGGTCCCATGTTTTCCAAACGGATGATTCTGATTGCCGTGGTAATCCTCCTGGTCGCGGTGAATGTCATCCTGCTAACCATTACCGGCAAGCATGCCCAGGCGCCTTCTGGGCTCGGCCGGGGCGCGTTGGTTGTCGTATCTCCTTTTCAAAAGGAACTCACCGGTTTTTTCCAATCCGTAAAAAACATCTGGAACCAGTATTTCTACCTCGTCTCCATGGCCGAAGAGAACCGGCGGCTGAAAAAAGAGTTGGGCCTGCGCTCGCAACAGCTCAACGACTGCGTCGAGACCGGCCTGGCCAACCAGCGGTTGCGCCATATGCTGGGGTTTGAACCGGACATCCAGCGGCCGATGATTGCCGCCCGGGTTGTGGGCCGCGATCCTTCGCCGTGGGCCAAGACGGTCATTATAGACAAGGGAACCGCCGATGGCGTCAACCAGAGTGCACCGGTGGTGATTCCCGAAGGCATCGTCGGCGTGGTCGTCGAGGCCTCCGGCCATTACGCGAAAGTACTGCTTTTGATCGACCCCAACAGTGCCGTAGACACCCTGGTGCAGTCCACCCGGGCGCGGGGCATCGTCAAGGGCGGCGGCGAAGGTGTTTGTATCTTCGACTATGTGCTGCGCAAGCATTCCGTCAGCGTGGGCGACACCGTGGTTTCTTCCGGATTGGACGGGGTTTTCCCCAAGGGGCTGCGGGTGGGGCGCGTTTCCGAAATCGTCCGGCAGAACGCCGGCATTTTTCAGAAGGTATCGGTAACGCCATCCGTGGATTTCGAAATTCTCGAAGAGGTGTTCGTCATTTCCGGTCCGGTTCCCGATAATCCTTCCGGAGCGTCATGATTTACGCCTATCATCTGGTTGTCTGCCTGTTTCTGATTCTTTTCCAGACCACCCTTTCAACGGTCTGCGGTCCGACCTGCCTTTACGATTTGCTGGTTCCGCTGGTGGTTTATCTGGGCGTCTATCGGCTGCCCCGGGAGGCGCTGCCTGTCCTGATCCTGGGAGGACTGGCCATGGACGGCATCTCCGGGGGCGTATTCGGCGTCCATTTGAGCGCCTACCTGTGGATGTACGTCGGGGTTCGCTGGGCGATCCAGTTTCTGCATGCCGGCAATGCGATTTTGCTGCCGGTGTTGGTCACCGTCGCCATCGCTTTCAAATGCATTGTGGTGGCCTTCTCCGCCGTAGTCGTGGCATCGGCGCCCTGGCCGGTGGAAGCCGTGTTCCCGGTGGTCAGCGGCCAGATCCTCTGGGGGGCTTTGACCGGACCGCTGCTGATGATGGTACTGATTCGCGGTCGAAAAGCGGTAGATCAGGCCGTAAAAACCTTCGGAGCGGAAAAAGATTCCCTGGGGACGCCTTGACCGATTACCTGGACAATGTAGACAGTGAGTGGTTCGATCAGCGGCTCAGCGTGGTCCTGACCATCGTGGTGGCGGCATTCGTCGTGTTGATCGCCCGACTGCTGTTTCTTCAGGTGATCGAGGGGCACGAACTCCGCCGGCTGTCGGAAATCAACAGCATCCGGCTCAAAAGCGTGGATGCGCCCCGCGGGTTGATCTACGACACCCATCATCGCCTGATGGCGGACAACCGCCCTTCCTACGACCTGAGCGTTATCGTCAAAGACGCTAAACCCCTGGAAGAAACCATCGCAAAGCTGGCCCGCTACACCGGCATCGATGAGGCCGAATTATGGGAAAGCATGCAGCAGCAAAAGGGAAAACGGGCCTACAAGCCCGTGCTGCTCAAATCCGATATCGGCCGAGACGCTTTGGCCGCCATCGAGGTGAACCGCTGGGATCTGCCCGGAATCGTGGTCAACGTCTCTCCCCGCCGGGACTATATCTTCAGCCCCAGTGCGGCCCATATCCTGGGCTACATGGGCGAGATCAGCGAAAAGGAGCTGAAAAGCGGGCGCTACGAAGATTGCAGGACCGGCGATTTTATCGGCAAGTACGGCATCGAACGCGAAAACGAACACTGGCTTCGCGGCAAGCGGGGCGGCCAGCAGGTGGAGGTCAACGCTACCGGTCAGGTGGTCCGGGTCATCAGTACCGTGGATGCGACGCCCGGGCACAATATCTTTTTGTCCATCGATCAGATGCTTCAGCAAAAAGCGGAGCAACTGCTGGCGGATTGGGCCGGCGCGGCCGTGGCGGTGGAACCGTCGACCGGACAGGTGCTGGCCATGGCATCGAGCCCGTCCTACGACCAGAATGCATTCATCACCGGTTTGTCCCACGACGCCTGGAATGCGTTGATTACCGATCCGCAGCGGCCACTTTCCAATAAAGCGATCCAGGCCGAATATCCGCCGGCCTCGACCTATAAGATCATCGCTGCCGCCGCCGGACTGGAAGAGGGGGTGATCGATGCGAACACCACTCATTTTTGTCCGGGTTTCCTCAAATTCGGCAACCGGACCTACCGTTGCTGGAAAAAGTGGGGACACGGAGAAGTGGATGTCTACAAGGCGTTGAAGGAATCCTGCGACGTCTACTTTTATAAGGTGGGCCAGGAACTCGGCGTGGACCGGCTGGCCTGGTATGCGCGGGCCTTCGGTTTGGGGGAACCGACCGGTATCGATCTGCCCCACGAGGAAGGCGGCCTGATTCCAACGGCCCGGTGGAAGAAAAAAAGAACGGGGATCTCCTGGCAAAAGGGGGAAACCCTTTCCGTCGTCATCGGTCAGGGCTTCAATTTGACAACCCCGCTGCAGATGGCCATGGTCGCGGCTGCCGTCGGCAACGGGGGCACGCGGTATCGGCCGCGGATCGTCAAGACCATCCGCACGGCCGACGGCCAGGTGGTCTACCAGAGTTCTCCCGAGGTGGTCGGGCGACTGCCCATCAGCGCATCCACATTGCAGATGGTGCAGGAGGGACTGTTCAAAGCCGTCAACGAGCCGCACGGAACGGCCTATGCCAGCCGGTTGGACGCAGTGGCCATGTGCGGTAAGACCGGAACCGCCCAGGTAGTGGGACGCAAAGAGGAGGATGCCGACGGCGAAGGGGAGGGCGAGCCGATCAAGGATCACGCCTGGTTTGTGGCCTACGCCCCTAGACAGAATCCCGTGATTGCCGTGGCGGTGCTTATCGAGCACGGCGAGCATGGATCTTCCGCCGCCGCCCCGGTAGCCGCCGAAATGATTCGTACATACATTGCCGGGCAGAATGGGACGGATTCGCCCGAAAAGACAAACCCGCAATAGGACCGTTTGTCATGTTCGATCGACGATTGCTGCAATGTTTTGACTGGGGCTTGCTGCTCCTGACCCTGGCCCTGGGCGGGGCGGGGCTGGTGGCGCTGTACAGCGCCGTTTCGGCCGGCGTTGTGGAACCGGACATCCTGCTTTTCAAAAAGCAATTGATCTGGTACGGGGTCGGGCTAGTGGCCATGGTGGTCTGTTTTCTCTTCGACTACAAACAGATCGAACGATTTGCCACCTTTATTTATCTGATGTCGGTCGGTTCCCTGGTTACCGTGCTCTTCTTCGGCAAGATCGTGGGCGGGTCCAAACGCTGGCTGCCCATGGGACCGTTTTCGCTGCAGCCGTCGGAGATGGCCAAGATTGCCGTCATCATCATTCTGGCCCGCTATTTTGCCAAGATCATCAATACCGAGGGCCTCAATCTGAGGGATCTGGTGGGGCCGGTCCTGCTGACGGTGCTGCCATTCGGCCTGATTGTCCGCCAACCGGACCTGGGCACCGCCATGGTGATCGCCCTGATTGCCGGCGCCATGACCCTTTTCGTCAAAATCGAGCGCCGGACCCTGACCTGGCTGATCACCACGTTTACCCTGATGGTTCCGCTGGTGTGGTTTTTTCTGCGCGGCTACCAGAAACAGCGCATCCTGACATTTCTGAATCCGGATCGCGATCCGTTGGGGGCCGGCTACCATATTATTCAATCCAAGATCGCCATCGGCTCGGGGATGCTGACCGGCAAGGGATTTTTAAAAGGAACGCAAAACGCGCTGTCCTTTTTGCCCGAACAGCATACGGATTTCATTTTCTCGGTGCTGGCCGAAGAGTGGGGGCTGGTGGGCTCGTTGACGGTGATCGTTCTGTTCTTGATCATCATCACCTGGGGGTTGAACATTGCCGGCCGGTGCAGGGATCCTTTCGGCACCATTTTGTCCGTCGGCGTGACGTCGATGATCGCATGGCAGGTGCTGATCAACATCGGAATGGTCATGGGGCTCATGCCGGTGGTGGGCGTGACCCTGCCTTTCATCAGTTATGGCGGCTCGTCGATCATCACCATGATGATGGGCATCGGGCTGCTGATGAATGTTAGCATGCGCAGGTTCAAATTCGAATAGGGCGGACGGTTGTGTAATAAGCCCGATATCGGATAGAAAGTTGGAGCAAATAATGTTTGCCAACAGAAAACAGGTGAAAACAATGAAGAAAAACGAAAGCTCGGATCATATCTCCACCCTGCTGGGGGTGGGAACCGCCATCGAGGGGACTTTGACCTTCAACGACACCATTCGCCTGGACGGCAGTGTCAACGGCAAGATCCTTTCGGAAAAAGGTACGGTAATCATTGGCGAACGGGCCACGGTGGATGCCGAAATTAGGGTTGGCACCGCCATTGTCAAGGGAACGGTAAACGGCCATATCCAGGCCGCCGAGCGAATCGAAGTCTACCCGCCGGCCAAAATTTCTGGTGACATTCAGTCCCCCGTCGTCGCCATCGAAACCGGCGTGGTGTTCAATGGCAACTGCAGTATGAGCAAGCCGGAGCCATTGCCGGCCGAATCCAAACCGGCAACAGAAAAATCCATCGAAAAAAAAGCCGAATGAGGGATCGGTTTTCAAACGCCGTGGGAAGGCATTTCGTACGGTCATTTGAAGGTCCGTGCTGAAGACAATCGAATCCCTTGGAATGCGGAGTACTTACGATCCGTCAAAACGAGCGGGGATGAATCGAAACGCAGATTTAGGTCCTTCCGAGGCGCTGCCCATTTAAAAAACCTTTGACATTTCAGCGGTCCTGGTGATATAGACCGCCGGAGTTCGTACCTTTCGTAAGTTATATCTTTCACAGAAAATATATTGTTTTTTTAGCGATTGAAATCTTATTTCAACGGAGGCCTATAGATGGTTAGCGTCGATGGATCCCTACTTGTACAGATGGTGAATTTTTTGCTGTTGATCTGGATTTTGAACATGGTGCTGTACCGGCCCATTCGAAAAATCCTGCTGGAACGTAAAGCAAAGGTGGATGGCATGCAGTCGGCCATTGACGGGTCGGCCGAGCAGGTCAAATCAAAGGAAGACGCATACGCCGAAGGTATTCGCCAGGCCCGGGCCGCAGGCCAGAAGGAAAAGGAAGCGATGATGCAGGCCGCTGCGGAGGAAGAAAAAGCGATCATCGGGAAGATCAACGAATCCGCCCAGGCCGAACTCAAGCAGGTCAAAGCGAAAATTGCCGAAGAAGTGGGTACTGTCAAAGCAGCACTCGAAGAAGAAATAGACGCATTCGCGGATGCGATTGGAAAAAAAATATTGGGGAGGGTTGCTTAATGAAAGTACCATTTTTTTCACGGAAGCGCAGCTATGCCCGGTGGACGTTGCCACTGGTTCTGGCCGCGCTTCTTATGTGTGGGGGCACCTTGGCGCTGGCGTCTTCCGACGCGGGTGGCCACGGTGAGGCTGCCCCCAAGGGATGGGTGGCCACGGACACGTATCGGGTGATGAATTTTGCAGTCTTGTTCATCGGTCTTTTTCTGGTTCTCAAAAAACCGGTTTCCCAGGCTTTGGGGGGGCGGATCCAGGGCATCAAAGAACAACTGGAAGAACTCGAGGAGAAGAAAAAGGTCGCGGAGGCCAAGCTTGCCGAATACGATGCCAAAATGGCCGAATTGGACAAGGAGGCCGAAGCGCTCCTGGCTGAATATGTGAAGCAGGGCGAGGATGCCAAAGCCAAAATCCTGAAGGAAGCCGAGGCGGCCGCCGAGAAGCTGAAAGAGCAGGCCAGCAAGAATATCGAATACGAATTCCAGCAGGCCAAGGCGGACCTGAAAGCCGAAATTGCGGAGAAGGCACTGGCAAAGGCCGAAGCGATCATCAAGGAACAGATCAATTCGGATGACCAGGAAAAACTGGTGGACGAATACTTAGAGAAGGTGGTGGCATAGTGAAGAATCTGGCGATTGCAAGGCGGTATGCCAAAGCGCTCCTGCTGATCGGTAAAGAAGATGGACAGATCGATACCTACCGGGAAGAGTTGGGCGCTTTCGCAAATCTGATCGAGCAGGAGAAGAGCCTTCAACAGGTGCTGGTCAATCCGCTCTACGATGCGGAAGGTCGTAAAAATGTGTTGAAGGGCGTGATGGACAAACTGGATTTGTCCAAGCCCATGACCACGTTCATCTATTTCCTGTTCGACAAGGGACGGATCGGGTTTTTGAGCAACATCAACGACTTTTTCCAGAAGTTTGCCGATGAACTCAAAGGCGTTGCCCGGGCCAGCCTGGTTTCGGCCACGGAGTTGTCTTCCGAAACCATCGAGAAAATTCAGTCAGCCCTGTCCAAGCGGACAGGTAAGGATATTATTCTGGAGGTTGAGCAGGATCCGGAACTGATCGGCGGTATTGTAACCCGGATCGGCGATCTTGTTCTGGACGGCAGTGTTCGGACCCAACTGCTCAATATGAGAGAATCTTTAAAAAGGGGTGAGAGTGTCTAATGGAACTAAGAGCTGAAGAAATAAGTCAGATCATTAAAGAACAGATCACGGATTACGACAAGAAAATTGAACTGAGCGAAACCGGTGTCGTTTTGTCAGTCGGCGATGGTATTTCCCGCGTCTACGGTCTGGAAAAAGCCATGGCACTCGAACTGGTGGAGTTCCCCGGCGGCGTCCTCGGGCTGGTGCTCAACCTGGAAGAGGACAACGTGGGTATCGCCATCATGGGTGACGACTCCGGCATTAAAGAGGGCGACATGGTCAAACGGACCGGGAAGATCGCTCAGGTGCCCGTGGGAGAGCCTGTGCTCGGCCGCGTGGTTTCCGGCGTAGGGGAGCCCATCGACGGCAAGGGTGCGATCGACACCCCGGAAACCCGTCGTGTGGAGATGGTGGCCCCCGGCGTCATCGCCAGAAAATCGGTTCACGAACCCTGCTACACCGGTCTGAAAGCGGTCGATGCCATGACTCCCGTTGGCAAAGGACAGCGCGAGTTGATCATCGGTGACCGCCAGATCGGAAAGACCGCCGTGGCCGTGGATGCCATCCTGGCCCAGAAAAATACGGATGTATTCTGTATCTATGTGGCCTGCGGGCAGAAAAAATCGACCGTCGCCCAGGTGGCAGCCATTCTCGAACGGGAAGGCGCCATGGAGTACACCACCATCGTTGCAGCCTGTGCCTCCGACCCGGCGACCCTCCAGTACCTGGCGCCGTATGCCGGGTGCGCCATGGGCGAATATTTCCGGGACAAAGGCCAGCACGCCCTGATCATTTACGATGACCTTTCCAAGCAGGCTGCCGCCTATCGCCAGGTTTCCCTGCTGCTCAGACGGCCTCCGGGACGTGAGGCCTTCCCGGGCGACATTTTTTACAACCACTCCCGGTTGCTGGAACGCTCCGCCAAGTTGAGCGATGAGCTGGGTGCCGGCTCCCTGACGGCCCTGCCGATCATCGAAACCCAGGCCGGTGACGTTTCGGCCTATATTCCGACCAACGTGATCTCGATTACCGACGGCCAGATTTACCTGGAACCGAGCCTGTTCTTTGCCGGCGTCCGTCCGGCCATCAACGTCGGTCTCTCGGTATCCCGCGTCGGTGGTGCCGCCCAGACCAAGGCCATGAAGAAAGTGGCCGGTACCCTGCGCCTGGATATGGCCCAGTTCCGCGAACTGGAGGCCTTTGCCGCCTTCGGCAGCGACCTGGATGCGGCCACGCAAAAGCAGCTGACCCGTGGCGAACGTCTGGTGCAGGTACTCAAGCAGCCCCAGTATCAGCCGCTGTCCCACGAAAAGCAGGTGACCATCCTTTATGCGGCCACCCGAGGCTATCTGGATCAATTCCCGTCTGACGTCGTCGCCAAATACGAAGCCGGGCTCTATCCTTTCGTCGAAGAGCGTTATCCGCAGATCTATTCCAAGCTGGAGGAGGCTCAGGATATTACTGACGAAATCGATGGCCTGCTCAAGACAGCCCTGGAGGCTTACGGCGAGGAATTCAAGGATACCATCAAATAGAAGCTTTGGGGTAAACTGCTGAAATCAGAACACATGCGATAAGGACGACAACTTTATGCCATCATTAAAGGATGTCCAGTTAAAAATCCAGGGTGTCAAGAAGACCAAGCAGATCACCAAAGCCATGAACATGGTGGCAACCTCACGGTTGCGCGGTGCGCAGGGGGCGATGGACGGATTTCGCCCCTATGCCGAAAAATTCTCGGAGGTCCTTGGCAGTCTGGCGGAAAAAGCCGGAGAGGAAGCCAGCCCGTTGTTGATTCCCAAAGAAGAGGTCCGCAAGATCCATATTGTGCTGTGCACCTCGGATCGGGGGTTGTGTGGCGGCTTCAACATCAACCTGACCGATGCAGTTAAAAACTACATCAAGTCCAACAGCATCGAGGATGCCGAATACTCGTTCACCTGTTTCGGCAAAAAAGGCCGCGATTGGTCCCGCAAAAAAGGTCATGAGATTGTCGAAGCACATTTGGGGATCGTGGGGAGCAAGTTCGGATTCAGCGTCGCTTCGACTGCCGGAAGAAAACTGGTGGACGGTTTTCTTGACGGCAAGTACGATGAAGTTCATATCGTCTTCGCCGAATTCGTAAGCATGGCCAAGCAGCTGCCGGTGGTTCAGCAGCTGCTGCCCATTCCGCCAATCGTTAAAGATGAGGCGGAAGAAGATGCCAGCAAGGAATACCAGGCCGAACACATATGCGAGCCATCCCCCGAAGAACTTCTGGGCGACTTGCTGCCACGCAACGTATATGTCCAGATCTACCGGGCGCTGCTGGAAACATCCACCAGCGAACATGCCGCCCGGATGAGCGCCATGGATAACGCCACCAAGGCGTGCAACGATATGATCGACAGTTTGACCCTCGCATATAACAAAGCCCGACAGGCAGCCATTACCGCGGATCTGATGGATATCGTCGGTGGCGCCGAGGCCCTTAAGGGTTAATACACAATTTAGGAGGCTGTAAATGGCAGAGAACATAGGTAAAATCACACAGGTTATGGGGCCTGTCGTCGACGTTGAGTTTGAACAGGGACAGTTGCCGAATATCCTTACCGGGCTTTTGATCTCCAACCCGGCCATCAGCGACGAAGAAGACAATCTCGTGGTCGAGGTGGCCCAGCACCTCGGTGACAACGTGGTGCGTACCATCGCCATGGACGTGACCGACGGTCTGGTTCGCGGGATGCCGGTGAAAGATACCGGTGCACCGATCCAGATGCCCGTGGGCGAAGCCAGCCTTGGCCGCGTACTCAACGTCGTGGGGCGGCCCGTGGACGGTTTGGGTCCCGTCAGCCAGGAAAAGATGATGCCCATTCACCGCCCGGCTCCTCTTTTTACAGAGCAGGACACGGAAGTTCGCGTACTGGAAACCGGCGTCAAGGTAATCGACCTGCTGGTGCCCTTTCCCCGCGGCGGTAAAATGGGAATGTTCGGCGGCGCCGGTGTCGGCAAGACCGTTATCATGATGGAAATGGTCAACAACATCGCCATGCAGCACGGTGGTATTTCCGTGTTTGCCGGTGTGGGCGAACGTACCCGCGAGGGCAACGACCTGTACCACGAGATGAAGGAATCGGGCGTACTTCCTAAAGCCGCTCTGGTTTACGGCCAGATGACCGAACCGCCGGGAGCCCGCGCCCGTGTGGCCCTGTCCGCTTTGACCTGTGCGGAATACTTCCGTGACAAGGAAGGCCAGGACGTGCTGATCTTCATCGACAACATCTTCCGGTTCACCCAGGCGGGTTCCGAAGTATCGGCCCTTCTCGGCCGCATGCCTTCTGCCGTAGGTTACCAGCCGACCCTGGCCGTTGACCTTGGTGGATTGCAGGAACGCATCACCTCCACAGACAAAGGCTCCATTACCGCCGTTCAGTGCGTCTACGTACCGGCCGACGACTTGACCGACCCTGCTCCGGCGACCACCTTTGCGCACCTTGACGGCACCGTGGTCCTCTCCCGTCAGATCGCCGAACTCGGCATTTATCCTGCGGTGGATCCCCTGGATTCCACCTCCCGCATTCTGGATCCCATGGTCATCGGAGAGGAGCACTATCTGGTTGCCCGTCAGGTGCAGAACATGCTGCAGAAATACAAGGAACTGCAGGACATCATCGCCATCCTGGGTATGGAAGAGCTGTCCGACGAGGACAAACTCACCGTTCAGCGGGCCCGCAAGATCCAGCGCTTTCTTTCCCAGCCGTTCCATGTGGCGGAAACCTTTACCGGCAAGGCAGGTAAATACGTCAAGGTCGAAGATACGGTTCGTGCCTTCAAGGAGATCTGCGAGGGTGTGCACGACAGTATCCCGGAACAGGCTTTCTACATGAAAGGCGGCATTGAAGAGGTGCTCGAAGCGGCCAAGGAGATGTCCGAGGCGTAATTCGAAGAAAGAGGCGATAAATGGCTGAAAACATAAGACTCGAAGTGGTTACCCCCGAAAAGTCCGTCGTCAGCGAGGAGGCCCAGATCGTCATGGCCCCGGGTACGCTGGGCGAGTTCGGCGTGCTTTCCGGTCACACCCCATTTCTGACAACCCTGAAGACCGGTGCTCTGAAATACAAAGACGAAGGCGGCCGGGAACGATTCGTTTTTGTCAGCAGCGGATTTGCCGAGGCCTTGCCGGACCGGGTCACGGTTTTGGCCGAATCTGCCGAGCGACGCAAGGACATCGATGTCCAGCGTGCCAAGGCAGCGGCGGAGCGCGCCGAAAAACGCCTCCGTGAGCAGGCCAAAGAGGCTGACATCGATTTTATCCGCGCCAAGGCAGCGTTGCTTCGTGCGATCAACCGGATCCAACTTGCCGAGACGCGTTGATCCATGACCGCTATGCTCCATAGGAAGGTCATTTGACCACTTTGGAGTACGAAACAAACGGTTGATGATTTACAACAGAAAAGGGGTGAGCCGGCTTCGGTTCGCCCCTTTTTTCCGTTGAATGCCTCTATTTTGCAAAGCGATTCCTCCTCGGCGATCCCTGGTTGACCGCCTGTATTCCAGCCGAAAGGATCCAATGGAATTGTCTTGACTTGAAAACTGTTGGCCGTTACTATTATTAATAAAGGAATAGCATAATATGCTGGATATAGAAGCAATACTGCAACAATTTGAACTGATTGAACAAAAAGTGGAACAAGTTGTTCAGGCCCGTCAAAAATTGCAACAGGAAAACCAAGACCTGAACAACCGGATTGGACAACTGGAAAACCTGATACAGGAAAAAAACGACGCAGAAAAGAAGCACGAGGAATTGACCGCCCTCGTCAGGAAAAAAATTGACAACCTGATCGGCCGATTGGAAGGGATAACGGAAGAGTAGGACGCCGACTGGTGGACTTTCAGAAACGGACGCTAATTGGAACAAACGATTACACTGCAAATATTAGGTCGAAATTTCACCTTTCAGACAGAATCCGCTGTGCCGGATGCAAAAGAGGTTGCGGCCCGTTTTGAGGATGCCGTTAAAAAGGTGCAATCGCAGTTTGACGAAAAATTGGTCAATATCGACAAAGAGACGATTTTGATTCTGACCGGACTGAATATTGCGAGCGAGCATTACAAGCTCGAGCAACATTATCGGCGTTTCTTCAGCCGCATGACCGAAAAGTCTGCAGTGGTTCTTAACGAACTGGAAAAGGCGATGGCCTCATGAATGGAAAGGATTTACCGCCATCCGGTCCATTTGAAAGCCAGATCCGGTGCAAGCCGGTCTTTCTGTAATCGTAAACAAAAAAGCGTATCGAATCAGCCCCTGCCGTGTTCGTGATTGGAAGGGAAACTTTGACCCAACACTCACAAATCGGGAACCTTCTCTAGTTTTGGTGAGCAAGTTCTGCATGTACAGAAAAGCCTAAAGAAACTACAAGGTGCCCACCTGATCCTAAGGATCAAAGACCTGCCAACACGGCACAATGGTGGGGGTTCCAAATTTACTGCCCGCCACCCTGTCGTCCCCTCCTTCCATGAACGGCTTTTCTTCTAGGCCGTTAGTCTCTTATCAAGGTCATGGAACCAGAAATACACACTTCCGCCATTATTGTTGCATGCGCGGGGAATCACTCGCGACGCTTCGCGTAAGTGTGATATGGGCTGCCTTCTTATCAAAAAAAGGCTGACTCGGTTCGTCGAAATGGCTCGAACAGTGCCGTAAACCGCAGAAGGGTAATATGGGCATGATCTGGCAGTCAGATTATGAGCCTTTACACATATATAATGATTAGCACCCGGAGAATTAAATGGAAACATATACGATTGTGATCGCGGTCGTTGCGGCCGTCATCGGTTTTGCCGTTGCATTGGGCCTAAAGGGCATTCTGGGCTCAAAAAAATTAAAGGATGCTGCAGCAGAAGCAGAAAAGATGGTCAAGGCGGCCCAAAATGAAGCCGACGGTTTGATCAAGGAAGCGGGGATCGAGGCCAAAGACATTTTATTCAGGATGAAGAGCGAGTTCGAATCCGAGGCCAAGGAGACCCGGTCGGAATTAAAGAAACTGGAACGGCGGCTGATTCAAAAAGAAGAGAATATCGATCGCAAAACGGATCTGTTCGAACAGCGTGAAAAAGAGATCGCCCGAAAGGAGCAGTCCCTCTCGGACCGGGATAAATCGGTTTCCAGCAAGGAAGAAAAATACAATGCATTGCTGGAGGAGCAAAAAGCGCAACTGGAAAGGATTTCCACCCTGACTGCCGAACAGGCCAAGGAACTGCTGATCCGCGCCATGGAGAATGAAGCCCGTTATGAAGGGGCCAAGCTGATCAAGCGGATCGAGAACGAAGCCAAAGAAGATGCCGACAAGAAGGCCAAGAAGATTATTGCAACGGCGATTCAGCGCTATTCCGGGGACTTCATTGCTGAACGGACGGTATCGGTGGTCCAACTTCCCGGCGATGAAATGAAGGGCCGTATTATTGGGCGCGAAGGCAGGAATATCAGGGCCATCGAAGCGGCCACGGGAATCGATCTGATCATTGACGACACACCGGAGGCCGTCATTCTTTCCGGATTCAACCCGGTGAGGCGGGAAGTTGCCCGGCTGGCCCTGATCAAGCTGATTTCCGATGGACGCATCCATCCGGCCCGCATTGAAGATGTGGTGAAAAAAGTCGGTCAGGAAGTGGATACCGTGATTAAGGAAGCCGGTGAACAGGCGGCCTTCGATCTGGGGGTTCACGGCATCCACGCTGAATTGATTAAATATCTGGGGCGATTGAAATATCGTACCAGCTATGCCCAAAACGTCCTTCAGCATTCTGTAGAGGTCGGTGCACTGTGCGGCATGATGGCATCGGAACTGGGCCTGAAGGAAAAACTTGCCCGCAGGATGGGACTGCTTCACGACATCGGCAAGGCCATCGACCACGAGGTAGAGGGTCCGCATGCAGTGATCGGTTCGAAATTGGCCAAGAAATTCGGTGAATCGGCGGCCGTCGTTCACGCCATCGGCGCTCATCACGAAGACGTTCCGCCTTCCACCGTATATGCATTGCTGGTACAGGCCGCAGACGGACTTTCCGGTGCCCGTCCCGGAGCAAGGAAGGAACTGCTTGAAAATTACATCCGACGCATCGAGGACCTTGAAGGAATCGCCAATGGATTCAACGGGGTGGCAAACACCTATGCGATTCAGGCGGGCCGGGAGATTCGTGTGATCGTGGAAAGCGATAAGGTATCGGATGAGGAGTCGGTTTTGCTGAGCCGGGACATCGCTAAAAAAATCGAAGAGTCGTTGACCTTTCCGGGCCAGATTAAGGTTACGGTGATCCGTGAAACCCGGGCAGTGGAATATGCCAATAAATAGTCGGTAGCCAATGACCACCGGTTGTTTATGTGCGGAAGAAAATTTGCGCTATCATTTGAAAGGCTGAGCGGAAGATGCCGAATGTGATTGATGTTTTAAAAGAACGGGGTTTTATTGAGCAGGCAACCCATGATCAGGAGTTGAACGATTATGTGAATGCGGGGCCGGTAAGCTGTTATATCGGTTTCGATCCGACGGCCTCAAGCCTCCACGTTGGCAGCCTGGTTCCGATTATGTCGCTGGCCCACATGCAGCGAAACGGGCATCGTCCCATCGCTCTGGTTGGCGGTGGCACCGGACTGGTCGGAGACCCCAGCGGCAAAACGGAAATGCGCAAGCTGCTGACCGAAGACGATGTCGCCCAAAACGTATTGGGGCTCAAATCGCAATTGGCCCGGTTCATCGATTTTGCCGATGAAAAGGCCATCATGGTCAACAATGCGGACTGGTTGACCAAGCTGGCGTATATTCCTTTCCTGAGAGACATCGGCAGGCATTTTTCGGTCAACCGGATGATCCGTGCCGAAAGCTACAAAATGCGGTTGGACTCGGAAGAGGGGCTGAGCTTCATCGAGTTCAATTACATGGTTCTGCAGGCCTACGATTTCCTTGAGCTGCGCAAGCGCTACGACTGCTGCCTGCAGATGGGAGGCAGCGACCAGTGGGGCAATATTGTTGCCGGTATCGATCTGATTCGGCGGGTTGAGGGCAAAAACGCCTTTGGCATCACTTTTCCGCTGATTACCACCGCAAGCGGCGCCAAGATGGGAAAAACGGCAGCCGGCGCCGTCTGGCTCGATCCTGAACGGACTCCGCCTTACGATTATTTCCAGTTCTGGGTGAATACCGATGACCGGGATGTGGCTCGGTTCCTGGCTCTGTTCTCCTTTCTGCCCATGGAGGAAGTCCGATCCGTTGGTGCCCTTGAAGGGGCACAGCTCAATGCCGCCAAATCCATCCTGGCCTTCGAGGCTACGCGTCTGGCCCATGGGGAGGACGAGGCCCTGAAAGCGTATCGGTCTGCGATTTCCATGTTCGGTGCCAGACAGATTTCCAGGGACTTGCTGCCTTCCAGCAAGATTCCCAGGGAGTCGGAGACTTCCGATGACGAAACGGTTCCCAAGACGGAAATGTCCCTGTCGGAAATTGAAGAGGGAATCCCCTGTTTCAAACTGTTTCATCACGTAGGCCTTACCCAATCCTCCGGAGCTGCCAGACGGCTGATTCAGCAGGGTGGTGGCTACATCAACGGGCGGAGGTTGGAGCGTTTTGACGAGATGGTAACCGCCCGGGATATTGAAGATATGCAGATTATGCTGCGGGCCGGCAAAAAGCATTTTTTCAAAATCCGGGTTAAAAGATAAAATAAGCGTTGACAACATCTCGGATGCCATGTAAATAGCGCTTCGTTTTTGATGTTCTCGAAGCGAACCATTCTCGTGATCTTTTTAATTTTGCTGTTTGAAATTAGCCAGTTGGCGTTCCTGACGGACAAACAACCGGCTCCTTTCCAGAAATGTTTAAAAAAGATTCTCGGTCAATTAAAATTCTCATTTTTTCCTATTGACAGAGAGCGGATGGATGGTATATTTAAGCTTTTCGTCAGCCGCGGAAAGGGCTGACAGTTTTGATCTTTGAAAACTAAATAGTGACAGGTTTTAAGAGTTGGGTCTTATCAATTCTAAGTTACGCTAAAAACGTTTTTAACAACGTTTTAAAGTTTAATTGGAGAGTTTGATCCTGGCTCAGAATGAACGCTGGCGGCGTGCTTAACACATGCAAGTCGTACGAGAACGCTCTAGCTTGCTAGGGCAAGTAAAGTGGCGCACGGGTGAGTAACGCGTGGGCAATCTACCTTCGAATTGGGGATAACGTTGCGAAAGCGACGCTAATACCGAATAATATCCATGAATCTTCGGATTTTTGGATCAAGGGTGGCCTCTTCTTGAAAGCTACTGTTTGAAGATGAGCCCGCGTACCATTAGCTTGTTGGTGGGGTAATGGCCTACCAAGGCAACGATGGTTAGCTGGTCTGAGAGGATGATCAGCCACACTGGAACTGACACACGGTCCAGACTCCTACGGGAGGCAGCAGTGAGGAATTTTGCGCAATGGGGGAAACCCTGACGCAGCAACGCCGCGTGAGTGATGAAGGCTTTCGGGTCGTAAAGCTCTGTCAAGTGGGAAGAACCCATATAATGTTAATACCATTATATGCTGACGGTACCACTGAAGGAAGCACCGGCTAACTCCGTGCCAGCAGCCGCGGTAATACGGGGGGTGCAAGCGTTATTCGGAATCATTGGGCGTAAAGAGCACGTAGGCGGCCTGGTAAGTCAGATGTGAAAGCCCGGGGCTTAACCCCGGAAGTGCATTTGATACTGCCAGGCTTGAGTATGGGAGAGGGAAGTGGAATTCCTGGTGTAGAGGTGAAATTCGTAGATATCAGGAGGAACACCGGTGGCGAAGGCGACTTCCTGGACCAATACTGACGCTGAGGTGCGAAGGCGTGGGTAGCAAACAGGATTAGATACCCTGGTAGTCCACGCAGTAAACGTTGATCACTAGGTGTAGCGGGTATTGACCCCTGC
>NZ_AP021875.1:6920000-6922500 GCF_009688965.1 Desulfosarcina widdelii
AGCTCTGTCAAGTGGGAAGAACCCATATAATGTTAATACCATTATATGCTGACGGTACCACTGAAGGAAGCACCGGCTAACTCCGTGCCAGCAGCCGCGGTAATACGGGGGGTGCAAGCGTTATTCGGAATCATTGGGCGTAAAGAGCACGTAGGCGGCCTGGTAAGTCAGATGTGAAAGCCCGGGGCTTAACCCCGGAAGTGCATTTGATACTGCCAGGCTTGAGTATGGGAGAGGGAAGTGGAATTCCTGGTGTAGAGGTGAAATTCGTAGATATCAGGAGGAACACCGGTGGCGAAGGCGACTTCCTGGACCAATACTGACGCTGAGGTGCGAAGGCGTGGGTAGCAAACAGGATTAGATACCCTGGTAGTCCACGCAGTAAACGTTGATCACTAGGTGTAGCGGGTATTGACCCCTGCTGTGCCGCAGTTAACGCATTAAGTGATCCGCCTGGGGAGTACGGTCGCAAGATTAAAACTCAAAGGAATTGACGGGGGCCCGCACAAGCGGTGGAGCATGTGGTTTAATTCGACGCAACGCGAAGAACCTTACCTGGATTTGACATCCCGGGAATCCTATCGAAAGACTGGAGTGCCCTTCGGGGAGCCCGGAGACAGGTGCTGCATGGCTGTCGTCAGCTCGTGTCGTGAGATGTTGGGTTAAGTCCCGCAACGAGCGCAACCCTTGTCTTTAGTTACCATCATTCAGTTGGGGACTCTAAAGATACTGCCCCGGTCAACGGGGAGGAAGGTGGGGATGACGTCAAGTCCTCATGGCCTTTATGTCCAGGGCTACACACGTGCTACAATGGGCGGTACAAAGGGTCGCGAACCCGCGAGGGTAAGCCAATCCCAAAAAGCCGTCCCAAGTTCGGATTGGAGTCTGCAACTCGACTCCATGAAGCTGGAATCGCTAGTAATCGCGGATCAGCATGCCGCGGTGAATACGTTCCCGGGCCTTGTACACACCGCCCGTCACACCATGAGAGTTGGTTGTACCAGAAGTCGTCGGGCTAACCTTTCGAGGATGCAGGCGCCTAAGGTATGGCTGATAATTAGGGTGAAGTCGTAACAAGGTAGCCGTTGGGGAACCAGCGGCTGGATCACCTCCTTTCTAAGGATGACCTATCTTTTAGAAAGATACAAAGAAGGTCCAGCTTTTTGCCAGTCACTATTTAGTTTTGAGAGATCAAGATGTGCTCTTTTAATTTACCGGAGAATGCAGATAGGCTCGAGGAATTGTGTGAGGGCCTGTAGCTCAGCTTGGTTAGAGCGCACGCCTGATAAGCGTGAGGTCGATGGTTCAAATCCATCCAGGCCCACCATTTTCAGGGCCGTTTTTTCAGGGGGTGTAGCTCAGCTGGGAGAGCGCCTGCCTTGCACGCAGGAGGTCATCGGTTCGAACCCGTTCACCTCCACCAGAAAAGCGCTGCATGCCTGGGATTTTTTTGTTCTTTGACAATTTGGATGTCGAATTAGAGTAACATTGAGTTCTTAATATTTGTGTCAGATATTTTGTGGCCAAGCTATTAAGGGCAAACGGTGGATGCCTTGGCGTCAAGAGGCGATGAAAGACGTGGAAAGCTGCGATAAGCTTCGGTGAGCTGCTAAACAAGCTTTGACCCGGAGATTTCTGAATGGGGAAACCTGTCGCGGGTAGTGTCGCGACATCTTCAGCTGAATCCATAGGCTGTTGAGGCGAACGGGGTGAACTGAAACATCTTAGTAACCCCAGGAAAAGAAAACAAAAGTGATTTCCCAAGTAGCGGCGAGCGAACGGGAACCAGCCCAAACCGTATTCCCTTCGGGGCATACGGGGTTGTAGGACCGTCATCACGCGATCCATGATTAGATAGACGAACAGGTTGGAAAACCTGGCCATAGAGGGTGACAGCCCCGTAATCGAAATCGAAAGTGGCGCAGACGGCACCTGAGTACCACGGGACACGAGAAACCCTGTGGGAATCCGGGAGGACCATCTCCCAAGGCTAAATACTACTTGACGACCGATAGTGAACCAGTACCGTGAGGGAAAGGTGAAAAGTACCCCGGTGAGGGGAGTGAAATAGTACCTGAAACCGTTTGCTTACAAGCAGTGGGAGCACGATGAAATCGGCCTTGTGCCTTTTTCCGTGTGACTGCGTGCCTTTTGCATAATGAGTCAGCGAGTTACTTTACGTAGCAAGGTTAAGCCGTCAGGTGTAGCCGTAGCGAAAGCGAGTCTTAACTGGGCGATTGAGTTGCGTGGAGTAGACCCGAAACCAAGTGATCTATCCATGGCCAGGGTGAAGCGAGAGTAAAATCTCGTGAAGGCCCGAACCGTTGTATGTTGAAAAATGCTCGGATGAGCTGTGGATAGGGGTGAAAGGCCAAACAAACTTGGAAATAGCTGGTTCTCCCCGAAATATATTTAGGTATAGCCTTGCGTTATTGAGTGACGGGGGTAGAGCACTGGATGGGCTAGGGGTCCTACCAGATTACCAAACCTAACCAAACTC
>NZ_AP021875.1:6925000-7297718 GCF_009688965.1 Desulfosarcina widdelii
GGAACAGAAGCGGATTTTTCTGCAGATCGCCTGTGAAAACTTAATTCATTCCGGGGATTTCGAACAAGCCATTGAGGCGAAGCGGGGCAGCAGCGCGTTTAAAAAGGAAGAGCGTTTTCTTTTTATTCTGGCAGAGGCATCGCGAACAGAGAAAAACGATTTTGTATCCGATGATCAAGAGCTGAGAACTGCGGTCCTTTCAACGCTCAAGTCCGGCCAACCGGTTACGCAAAAGACCGGCAAAACTTTCGGTTTGCTTTTTTTGCGACATGAGTCGGTTATTGCTACCTTTGCCGTCAAAGAAAATGGCCGAATCCTGGCTGCCGGTGGCCTAGAAAGTCCGCTTACGGTCATCTACCAGGATTTCCGAAGGGTCCAGAAGATCGCCTTTGTTTTCGTGGTGATTAGCAGTTGCTTTTTTGCGCTGATCGGAAATCGACAGTTGTCACGCGTTTATTTCAGACCGTTGCAACGCCTGGCTAAGCGTGCAGAAACCTATACCGATGAAGACCCGCTTTTTTTCGCCGTTCGTAAGGAGGATAATGAATTTTCAATCCTCTCCACTTCCTTGAACAAGATGCTGCAACGGATTTCTAAAGACAAGGGCGTTTTGAAAGAAACCATTGGCTCTCTGAAGATGGCCAATCTGGAGCTTCAAAAAGCTCAAAGCGATGTCATCCGTGCAGAGAAACTGGCAACGGTGGGGCGTTTGACGTCAGGCATTGCCCACGAGATTGGAAATCCCATCGGAATTGTCCTGGGGTACCTGGATTTGATGAAACAGACGGATCTGACCCGGGACGAACAAAACGACTTTATTCGCCGATCGGAAGATGAGATTACGCGCATCAACCATATCATCCGGCAGCTATTGGACATGACCCGGACTTCCTCCAACGAATCCAAACAAATTGCGATCCACCCGTTGCTGGAGGAACTCGTTTCGGTGTTTTCCTACCAGCCATCCGCCAACGGGATCGTTTTTGAAACCCGATTCGACGCTGGCGAAGATCGTGTCGTTGCCGATCCGGAACGTTTGCGGCAGGTGTTTTTGAATATTCTGCTCAACGCTGTGGATGCGATCAATTCTAAGCAGCCTTCCGCACCGCGGATCCAACTGGTCACCCATTGTCCCATGGATGAAAACGGATCTTGCGGAAAGGATAGCAAAAAGATGATCGAAATCCAGATTCAGGACAACGGCCCCGGCATCAAACCTTCCGACCTGAACCATATTTTCGATCCTTTTTTTACTACGAAGCAGCCGGGGGATGGCACGGGCTTGGGACTCAGCGTCTCTTTCATGATTATCGAGAAACTGGGTGGAACGATCTCCGCATCCAGTGGCGAAAAAGAGGGGACGCTCTTTCGGGTGAGATTACCCCTTGTCGATCCAAAAGATCGCGCTTGCGGGCCAATCGGCAGGTGAATATGAAAGAAAAGCAAAAAAAAATATTGATCGTCGATGACGAAGAGAACATGCGGCATATGCTGCAAACAATGCTCAAGCGTTATGGATATGCGGTCAGTACCGCCAGCGATGGTGCTCGGGGGCTTGCCGAAATCGATCGCAATTCCTTCGATTTCATCCTTTGTGATGTGAAAATGCCGCAAATGAACGGCATGGAATTTTTGAAGGCCGCCGGTGATCGACTTTTGTCCAGCACGGTCATTATGATGTCCGCATACGGAAGTATCGACATAGCCATCGAAGCCATGAAACTGGGCGCCTATGATTTTATCTCCAAACCGTTCAAAAATGAGGAGATCCGTCTGACGATCAAGAAGGCGGAGGAGCGCGAGCGTCTAAAAAGAGAGAACCTGGAGCTCAAAAAACGAATACGGAGAATCGGCGGCGACCTCACTTTCGGCAATATGGTGGGGAAAAGTACGGCCATGCAGGGTGTTTTTTCCATGGCGTTGAAAGTGGCCCGTTTCGACAGTACCGTGTTGATTACCGGTGAGAGTGGCACAGGCAAGGAACTGGTGGCTCAGGGCATTCATCGCCAAAGCGAGCGGCAATCCAGCCCCATGGTTCCGGTCAACTGCGCATCCATTCCGGAAAGTCTGATTGAGAGCGAGCTGTTCGGTCATGTGAAGGGTGCATTCACCGGTGCCGACAAGGATAAAAAAGGGCTGTTCGAGATTGCCGAAGGCGGAACCCTGTTTCTCGATGAAATTGGCGATATACCCGTCTCCCTTCAGCCCAAGCTGCTTCGGGTGCTTCAGGAAAGCGAAGTCCGCCCGGTCGGAGGCAATAAGTCCACGACCGTAAATGTCCGGGTCATCGCGGCGACATCGAAGGATCTGGAATCGGAGATCGCCAACGGAAATTTCAGGGAAGACCTCTTTTACCGGCTCAATGTCGTCCCCATTGAATTGCCGCCCCTGCGCAATCGTGTAGACGATATTCCACTGCTGTGCCGGTTTTTTATTACCCGGTTGAACGATTCTTTGGGCAGCGGCATTAAAAATATTTCCGCTGCGGCCATGGCCATTTTGATGAAACACAACTGGCCCGGAAATGTGCGCGAACTGGAAAATGCCATCGAACGGGCCATGGTGCTCGCCGACAGCGCGACGCTCGAACCCCATAACTTCTCATTGGGATCTTCCGGATCGGAAGACCCGGATTCTCAAGTAGATTACGATGAGGGATTTTCACTGAAAGTCGCCCGGGCGAAACTGGAAGATCGGTTGATTCGCAAGGCGCTGGCCGCCACGGACGGCAATCGAACCCATGCGGCCAACATGTTGGAGATCAGCCACCCTTCGCTATTGAGCAAGATGAAGCTTTACGGGATCGAGTGACGCTTACAGCTTGGCCTGGGCGAACAGGCGTTCGATATTCAGGCGGTTGATCATTTCGGTGAAGATCTCGCCGATCACCTTTTCCGCACCCCCGCTGCCCATGATTTTCACCCGTTCAGCGCTTCCGGAAACCACCTCGCGGGCGATCAGAAGGGAATCCTTGGTCAAGCTGGCCTCATAACTCACGTCCGCCATCCATTTCTGGCCGACTAATTTGATGTGAAACCGATCGATTTTTATCTGGAATACGGGGACATCGCGGGCTGGCTCGCCAGCCGTTTCCACGCCCAGTTTCTGCAGCCGCTGCTTAAGGGCCGTTTCGAAAAGCAGGGGCAATTCATAGGCCCCCAACATTTTTTGCTGGTCGTCCGGAAGCATTAGCGCCAGGGCAAACAGCCCGGTAAAGTATTTGAATTTTTCCTGGGCCCGCGCATTGAAAATTTGGGTGTCCGTTCTGGTGTCGCGGGTTTCGACGAAAACCGTCCGGCCGGCAAGCGTATCCTCAACTGCAGGCAACTGGTAATCTACATCAATATAGGATTTTTTGGCACATGAGAAAAAACTCAAGGATACCAGGAGCAAAACGGCTATCCTCAAGCCTGGTTTGAAATGCTGTGCGACCATGGTTCCCCCTTGTGGTGTGAAGAGAAAGAGTCCGTTCTTATGTTGCCTACCCGACAGCAACTTCTTTGTCAATGCTGCGAAGGATCAACGTCCATATCCGACGGCGGACCTTTTGAATTTGAGTCCACTCCGTCTGTGAATGCACTTGCCAAAACTAAAGTTTCCGTGGTATCGCTTTACGATTGACGATTCCTGCCTTTGGCAATGAAAAACAGCAGTGTTTCCATGGACCGCTACCGGTCCGCAGTTATACTAACCGATTGATGGAGGAGGATGTGATGAAACGATTTTGTATTGTTTTTGCCATTTTTGCCGTATTCGCACTGATCGGTTCCGCCTCGGCCGGTACCTTGGACGATGTCAAGGCCAAGGGGTTCGTACAGGTTGGGGTCAACGGAGATCTTTTCGGTTTTGGTAAGCCGGACGAAAAGGGCGTCTGGAAGGGCTTGGATGTGGATACCGGCCGGGCCATCGCCGCTGCCGTGTTCGGCGATGCCAACAAAGTCAAATATACGCCCTTGACGGCCGTTACCCGCTTTACGGCTTTGCAGTCCGGCGAAATCGACGTGCTGTGCCGCAACGCCACCCGGACGCTGAGTCGTGAAACGGCGCTGGGACTCAATTTTGCACAGGTCAACTACTACGACGGGCAGGGATTTCTGGTGCCCAAGTCTTTGGGTGTCAAAAGCGCCAAGGAACTGGACGGCGCGGCGGTCTGCGTGCTGCCAGGCACCACCACGGAACTCAACGTGGCCGACTACTTCCGTGCCAACGGGATGAAGATGAAACCCGTGGTGATTGAAAACACGGCCGAACTGGCCAAGACCTTCTTTGCCGGGCGTTGCGACTGCCTAACTTCGGATGCCTCCCAACTGGCCGGCACCCGGGCAGTCGCCCCCAATCCGGACGACTACATCATCCTGCCCGAAATCATCTCCAAAGAGCCCCTTGCCCCGGCGGTGCGCCATGGCGACGACCAGTGGTACGATATCGTCAACTTTTCCGTGTTGGCCATGATCAATGCCGAGGAACTGGGGATCACCTCTAAAAACGTTGACGAGATGCTCAACAGCAAGGACCCCAAGGTTCAGCGCTTCCTGGGGGTCAGCCCCGGAAATGGCAAAGCCCTTGGTCTGGACGAGAAATTTGCCTACAACATCATCAAACAGGTGGGCAACTACGGCGAAGTGTTCGAACGCAACGTGGGTAAAAATACCCCTCTCAAGATCGAACGCGGTCTCAATGCGCTTTGGACCGACGGTGGTCTGATGTATTCTCCCCCGTTTAAGTAATCCGCAAGGTTACCGCGCAGGCCTGCAGCACCGGGGTGCGGTCGATGTTGATACCCACCTTTGGCAAACTGCTGTGCGCCGGCGCGACTTCCTATAATTTGCAGCCGGGTGCGCCTTTGCTTATCGGCGCGCCCGGCGGCACGCAACCTCGAGCCATAACAGGATGCAGACTGTCCCCCCCGGAGATGAAAAAATACCCCTGCTCAACGATCCCGCCAAGCGATCCCTGATCTACCAGGTGGGGGTGGTGCTTATGGTAGCCGCACTGGGCTACTACCTGATGTATAATACCCTGAACAATTTAGAACGCCAATCCATCGCCACCGGTTTCGGCTTTCTCGAAAAAGAGAGTTCGTTTGAAATCGGCGAATCCCTCATTTCCTATTCGGCGGCGGACAATTACGCACGCGCTTTGATTGTCGGCGTGCTCAACACCCTCAAAGTATCCTTTATCGGCATTGTTCTGACAGTACTTTTAGGAACCCTGGTCGGTATTGCCCGGCTTTCATCCAACTGGCTGGTTTCTCGACTGGCGGGCATCTACATAGAGGTTCTTCAGGATATTCCCGTGCTGCTGCAGCTATTTTTCTGGTATGCCTTCTTCTACGAGATGCTGCCGTCGCCGCGCCAGGCCCTTAATCCTTTCAGCGGCCTGTTTTTGTGCAATCGCGGGATGATCTTCGCGGTGCCCGCAGACCACCCAGTCTGGGGGTGGATGGGGTGGGCCTTTATCGTTGCCTGCATCGCGGTTTACCTGATGCGCAGGTGGGCCCTGCAGCGCTTGTATAAAACCGGCAAGCCTTTTCCGATTTTCTGGTGTTCGCTGGGTCTGCTGCTGGGTTTGCCGCTGATCGTCTGGATGCTGGGCGGTGCACCGGTAGCCATGGATGTTCCCCAGCTGCGCGGGTTCAATTTCCAGGGGGGGATGAGTGTCAGCCCGGAGTTTGCCGCTCTGCTTTTTGGACTGGTGCTTTATACGGCGGCCTTTGTGGCCGAGATCGTGCGGGCCGGCATCCAGTCGGTGAACAGAGGCCAGACCGAGGCGGCCAGATCCCTGGGACTCAGGCAAGGACGCGTGCTGAGTCTGGTGATTCTTCCCCAGGCCCTTCGGGTGATCATTCCTCCCCTTACCAGTCAGATGCTCAATCTGACCAAAAACAGTTCGTTGGCGGTCGCCATCGGTTATCCCGACTTCGTTTCGGTGGCCAATACCACCATCAATCAGACGGGCCAGGCCATTGAGGGCGTTGCTCTGATCATGGCGGTTTATCTGTGTTTCAGCCTGCTCACTTCGGCCTTCATGAACTGGTACAACAAGAAAATGGCATTGGTTGAGAGATGACCGTTCATACCTACGACGAAAGTATCGATCAGATCAAACCGCCGGTGTCATCGGTTGGTGTGGTGGGGTGGTGCAAGCGCAACCTTTTCAACGGATGGTTCAATTCGGTCCTCACGATCATCATTCTGGGTTTGATGTTCCAGATCGTTCCTCCCTTTGTCAGATGGGCCTTGGTTAATGCCCATTGGCTGCCTTCGGGTGCCGGCTGCCAGGATGGGCAGGGGGCCTGCTGGTCGGTGATATCCGCCAATTTCAGGTTTATCATTTTCGGTTTTTATCCCCACGATCTGCAATGGCGGCCGCTTCTGGCCATGGTGATTCTGGTTGCGTTGCTCTTTTACAGCCGCGATCGCAACCGCTGGAACAAGGCATTGGGATGGGGGTGGCTGGCCGCCCTGGCGGTGATGGGACTTTTGCTGCGCGGCGGCCTTTTTGGCATGCCAGTGGTGGAAAGCACCCAGTGGGGCGGACTTCCCCTGACGCTGCTGTTGTCGGTTTTCGGCCTGACGGCGGCCTATCCGCTGGGGGTGGTGTTGGCATTGGGTCGGGCTTCAAGAATGAAGGCGGTAAAAAGCCTGTGTATTGTCTATATCGAAATGATCCGCGGCGTTCCCCTGATCAGCCTGCTTTTCATGTCTTCGGTGATTTTCCCCTTGTTTCTTCCCGAGGGGGTCACGGTGAACAAAATTCTGCGGGCTCAAGTCGCCATCATCTTGTTCACGGCGGCTTACATCGCCGAAGTCGTCCGCGGCGGATTGCAGGCCATACCCAAGGGCCAGTACGAAGCGGCCGAGTCTTTGGGGCTGAACTACGTTCAGACCATGCGCCTGATTGTTTTGCCCCAGGCCCTGAAAATCGTCATTCCACCCTCGGTCAGTATTCTCATTTCGGCCTTCAAGGACACTTCCCTGGTGGTGATCATCGCCCTCTACGATTTGCTGAAAACCACCAAATCGGTCCTTTCCGATCCCAAATGGATGGGATTTTCGGCCGAAGCGTATATTTTTCTGGCGATTATCTATTTCTTCTGCTGCTATTTTATGTCCAACTATAGTCGCAGATTGGAAAAAGAGTTGGATACGGGGTTATAAACAACAATCAGGTTTTTGACATGACTGAAACAACCGAAGCCATCGACAACGGTATCAAAGCAAACGACACCATCATCCAAATCGTCAACATGCACAAGTGGTTCGGCGATTTCCATGTCCTTCAGGAAGTGAACCTGGAGGTTGCCCGCGGAGAGCGGATTGTTATCTGCGGTCCTTCCGGATCGGGGAAATCCACGCTGATCCGATGCATCAACCGTCTGGAGGAGCACCAGCGGGGAAAGATCATCGTCGATGGCACCGAACTGACCAACGACCTGAAAAACATCGAAAAGATTCGGGCGGAAGTGGGCATGGTGTTTCAGCATTTCAATCTGTTTCCCCACCTCACCATCCTGGACAACCTTACCCTGGGACCGATCTGGGTGAGAAAAACCCCGAAGAAAGAGGCCGAAGAGACGGCCATGTACTACCTGGAGAAAGTGCACATCGCCGAACAGGCCAAAAAGTTCCCCGGCCAACTCTCGGGCGGACAGCAGCAGCGGGTGGCCATCGCCCGGAGTCTGTGTATGAAGCCCAACGTAATGCTTTTCGACGAGCCCACTTCTGCCCTGGATCCGGAGATGGTCAAGGAGGTCCTCGACGTCATGATCAGCCTGGCCCAGGAGGGGATGACCATGCTGGTGGTCACCCACGAAATGGGGTTTGCCAAAAGCGTCGCCCACCGGGTGCTGTTCATGGACTACGGCCGCATCGTCGAGGAGAACAGCCCCCAGGAGTTTTTCGACAATCCCCAGCATGATCGCACCAAGTTATTTTTGAGTCAGATTCTGCACTGAGGTGTTGCCCTTAAAAGCCCTGGAACCCTTCGATTCGGAAAACGATCATGACTTTTCCCGCCTGCGCCCGTATCCATTTGAATCGACTTCGATGCAACTATCGTGAAATTTGCAAGAAGATTGCCCCGGCCCGCCTGATTCCCGTGGTAAAGGCCGATGCTTACGGACACGGCGCTATCCCGGTTTCCCGGTGCCTGGTCGACGAAGGCGCCGATTTCCTGGCCGTGGCCCAATATCGAGAGGCTATGGAACTTCGGGAAAGCGGCATTGGTATCCCGATCCTCATTTTTGGCCGCATCATGGCCGACGAGTTGTCGGAAGCCATCCGGGCGGGCTTTCGAATCACCCTTTTCGGCGAAGAAGACATCGACTGGATCGAAAAAACTTCCGGAAGCCAACAGGCAGTTGTTCATGTCAACTTCGAGACCGGCATGGGGCGCGTCGGTGTGATGCCGGACCGGGTACCACAATTTCTTGACCGCCTGGCACGCTCTCGGCGCTGCATTTGGGAGGGGATGTACAGCCATTTTGCAACGGCCGACGAGACCGATAAAACCTACGCCAGGCAGCAGTTGTTTCATTTTACCGCCTTGATATCGCAACTGGAAGCCAAGAAAGTGTTGCCGCCTGTTGTGCACATGGCCAACAGCGGGGCCGTTCTGGATATGCCGCAAAGCTATTTCAATGCCTGTCGATGCGGGATCATCCTGTACGGCCACTATCCGTCCAAAGAAACCTCGCGGTCCATCCCTTTAAAGCAAGTCATGAACCTGGAGACCCTGGTCGCCCATACGAGACGTCTGCCCCCCGGACACAATGTGAGCTACGGCTGTCGGTGGAAGACCGACAGGGAAACCACCATCGCCGTGCTTCCCATCGGGTATGCCGACGGCGTGCGGCGCCATTTGACAGAACGCCTTCAGGTCGGCATCGCCGGCCGACGCTACCCGGTGGTGGGAACCATTACCATGGACCAGATCATGGTGGATGTGGGAGACGACCCAATTTCCGTGGGCGACCCGGTTTTGATCTGGGGCGAATCGGAAAACGCCCGAATACAGGCCCTCGATGTTGCCGAAGCCATGGGATCGATTCCCTACGAGCTGACCTGTGGGGTTTCCAGGCGGGTTCCGCGCGTGTTTGTGGACGACTAAAGCCTGGCTGGCGGTAGCCCGATCCCTTCCGAGAAAACGGCTTTCAACCTAACCCGATTGCAGGCGCCCGTTATGAAGTGTCCCGAATGCCTAAATCCTATTGAAACCGGCGCTTTCACCTGCAAGGCTTGCGGCTTTGTGCTGGGCGCTGTGTGCGGGCACTGCAAAACGGTCAATCGTCCTGCCAGCAAATTCTGCTGCGCTTGCGGCCAACCACTGGATTCTTCTCCCGAATCGTCCTCTTTTTCCACCCAAGCCTTCGATAAGGCCCGGCCGCCGATGCCGGTTCCTGCCGACAGCCCGCCTGACCATGCGGGCTTCGGTCAACGCAAATGGGTAACCGTTCTTTTCTCCGATCTTTCCGGGTACTCCAATCTTTGTGAGCGCATGGACCCGGAGGATGTCCGCGAGATGATGAACCTCGTGTTCAAAGAGATCGTGAGCATCATTGTCCGATACGAAGGATACATCGACCGGATTATCGGAGATGAGGTGCTGGCGGTTTTCGGCATCCCGCAGACCCATGAAGACGATCCCGTTCGGGCGATTCGGGCGGCCATGGAGATCCACCACACGGTGCCTAAAATGACCGGCCGCTTCAAAAGAAATCTGGAAAAACCCCTGGCCATGCATTCCGGCATCGCAACAGGCCTGGTGGTCACCGGAAAAGCCGATTTGAAGTCCGGGCGGCACGGCCTGACCGGCGATACGGTGAATCGGGCATCGATGTTGACGGATCTGGCGGCAACCGGTGAGATTCTCGTGGGATCCGGCACCATGTCCGCGACGTCTGGATTTTATGAATTCGAAACACGCGAATGCAGGGCCGGCGGCAAAACCTTCGAGCCCATTAAGGCCCATCGCGTTGTCAAATCTTTGGAACGGCCCGACAAGATCAGGCGCGTGCGGGGGTTGAATGCCCGACTCGTGGGGCGCAGCGGTCCGATGGAAAGCCTTCGCCGGCAACTGGCCATGGTGATGCGAGGCGACGGGGGCTGCGTGCTGCTGGAAGGCGAGGCCGGGACCGGGAAAAGCCGTTTGATCTGGGAATTTAAAAAGACGTTGCACGGAAAATCGATTCGATGGCTCCAGGGCAACGCCTACGCTTTTTCCCGGAACGTGCCCTACCTGCCGATCATCGATTTGCTGAAAAGAGCGATCGATGTCCGTGACGAAGATTCCCAGGATGAAGTACGCAGAAAATTAACCGACGAACTGGCCACTATTGGGGATACGACCGGGGCACGTTTTCAAATTGTCGAGCAGTTGTTCACCCTTTCTGGTGACAATGCTCCCTACATCCCTCCCGAATCCTGGAAAATACAACTGAGACAAACCCTGGTCCGCATGATCGAAAGGCAGGCCGGAATCGGAACGACCATCATTTGTATCGAAGATCTGCATTGGGCCGATCCGTCTACGGTTGAGCTGCTCAAAAACGTGATTAACGAGGCGTATCTGCCCGTATTTTTCCTGATCAGCTATCGCCCCGAAGCTACGGATTTCGGTCCCGGCCAGTTGTCCTGTGAATATTATCACAGACAGCTCATTCGTCTCGAAGACCTGCCGCCCGAAAAGAGCGAAGAGATGGCACGATCTCTTTTGCGATCCGAGCAGGTCCCTTCCCGGTTGCTGGGGTTCATATCCGATCAGCTCAGTGGAAACCCGTTTTTCCTGGAAGAGGCGATCAACTCGCTTGTCGATGCAGGCACGCTGGTTAAAAAGGGGGGTCACTGGGAAATCAGCGGGGAGATCGGCGATACCGCTTTTTCTTCCGGAATTTCCGCTGTAATCGCGGCCAGGCTGGATCGGCTGGGGGAATCCACCCGGCAGATCCTCCAAGAGGCCTCGGTCATTGGCCGAGAGTTCTCATCGGTCATCCTGAAACAGGTTTCCGCCGAA
Organism: Desulfosarcina widdelii; assembly: GCF_009688965.1. Lineage (GTDB taxonomy): Bacteria > Desulfobacterota > Desulfobacteria > Desulfobacterales > Desulfosarcinaceae > Desulfosarcina > Desulfosarcina widdelii. Next base: position 6,936,014 of record NZ_AP021875.1, read on the forward strand.
CCGACGCATGTTGATCGAAGCCTGGTTCTTCTCAAATCGCTGGGGTTGATTCGAAAGGATGCGGTGGGTGAAAATCGATACCGTTTCAAGCATGCATTGATTCAGGAGGTGGCCTACAAAAGCCTGTTGAAACGGCAGCGAAGAGATTTGCACGAGAAGATTGCCCACGTTTTGGAAATCGTCAGCCCCGATCGGATCGAGGCCCTTTGCGAAACGCTGGCATACCACTTCAGCAACGGCCATTCCATGCACAAGGCCATTGCCTATCTGCAGCAGTCCGGACGAAAGGGATTCAAAAAGTCCGCGGTTATCGAGTCTCACAACTATTACGAAAAAGCCTACCGGATGCTGATGGACAGGGATCGCCTGCTTGAAGACGCATCCCGACGCACTGTGGAACTGCTCCTGGAGTGGTTTTTCGTTTTCAACATGCGCGGGCGCTACACCGATGCGCTGGCTTTGATGAAACGGCACGAATCCGAAGCCATGGAGAATGTCGATCCGCGTCTCAAGGGGATGTATCTTGCGTGCCTGGGATGGGCGCATCAGCGGCGCGAGCAACTCAATCGTTCCCGCCAATGCCTTATGGAAGCTCTGATGATCGGAGAACGGATTCATAATTACGAGGTCATCGCTTATTCCTGCGCTTGTCTCATATGGACCTGTACCGACCTGGGACGGCTTGACGAGGCCCTGGTTTTTGCCGCCAGGGCCGAAAAGGCATCACGCTTTTTTGAAACCGAAGATCCAAAATGGTCGTTCGAATTGGATCAGGATCTGGTGCGATTCGTTCTAACGGGGACGGCCATTGCCCAATGGTTTAAAGGGGATTGCCGGCAATGCCGCCATCTGGCTGAGCGCCTTGTGGCCTATGGAGAAAACGCAGGCGATATGAACAGCATCTCCGAAGGCTATCTGGCCCACGGCATGGGGCGTTTCGCTGCCGGCGATTATCACGGCGCCATCGAATTCTGTCTGAAAGCCATCGACTGTTCGACCGACCCCTTGTACACGTTCAACGCCCGTTTTTTGATGTCTTACGCCTATCTTTCTCTGGACGACGTTTCACGGGCGAAGGAAAATTTAGACGAGATTACACGTTTTTGCGATTCGTCCGGCTATGAATACATCGGTACTTCAGCGACGGCGCTTTCCAGCGTTGTCGAGGTAGCCAGGGGGCATCTCTGGTTCGGCGTCCGCGCCATCCGGAAGCATATCAAACGATCGCTTGCCGAAGGAAAGGTTTACCATGCCCAGACGTTTCATTTCATTCTGGGCAGTATTTACTTGAAGCTGGCCTTGCGCCAGGGGAAAATGGCCGGGTGGGCAATGCTGAGAAATCTGCCTTTTCTCATCTTGCACCTCCCGATGGCATCCGGGAAAGCGGAATACCATTTCAAAACAGCCATCCGGTTGGCTGACCGGATCGAGGCCCTGGGCGTGAAAGCCCAGGCATGTCTGGATTTGGGACGGCTTTACAAATATAGGCGGCAGTACGACCTGGCCGAGCCATTGATCAGACAGAGTGTGGCTTTGTTCGACAAGCTTGGTGCGGATCATCATTTCCAGCAGGCCACGGCGGAATTGAATTCTTTTCGCCAAATTTGACGGTCTCGTAAAAAGTGGCAGGGTCGTCATGCCGGGCTTGATCCGGCATCCAGAAGCCATTGAAATGAATGGATTCCGGCCTGCGCCGGAATGACGAAAAGATGAGGGAAATGACTTTTTACGATCTCATCAACTTTTGTAGAACCAAAATAGCAAACCTTACGCGGGCGTATCCGCAAGCGCCTTTTCCCGTAAAAGAGCATACAGACGGCGGGTGATGGGTCCCACCGCTGCATCTCCGATGGGCTTATCGTCGATGCGGACAATCGGGAGCACCTCGGTAATGGTTCCGGTGAGAAAAACCTCGTCGGCGCCATACAGTTCCTCTATCCCGAAAAACGACTCCTGGACTTCTATACCGGCGGAATGACAGATCCCCAGAATCGCCAGCCGGGTGATTCCCGGAAGAATATTGTGGGTCAGCGGATGGGTGATCAAGCGCCCGTCGGAGACGATGAACAGATTCGAACTGGTGCCTTCCCGGACGACATTCTGGTCCGATACGAAAATGGCGTCATCGCAGCCTGCATCGAGCGCCTTCTGCTTGGCCAGGCAGTTGGGCACCAATTGAACGGATTTGATATCGCAGCGCCCCCAGCGAAGGTCCTTCACGGTTATGGCGCGGGCGCCATTTTCCCGCAAGGATTTCGGCAGTTCTTTGACCGCTCGGATGGTCATGACGAATTGCGGTGACATTCCGCGAGAAAAGGCATGGTTGCGGGGGGCGACTCCTCTAGAGATTTGGATATAGATGCCCGCCCGCGGGTAGCCGGATTGTTCGAACAGTTCCAGTATGGCTTTTTTGATGTCTTCCCGGGCAATGGCATCGAAGGTCAGTTCCCCCATGGAACGTTCCAGGCGGTCCAGATGCTCTTCCAGCATGAACAGGCGGCCCGCGTAGCTGGCGACAAATTCATAAATCCCGTCTCCGAATTGGTAGCCCCGGTCCTCAATGGGCACCGTGGCCTTTCCAATGGGCATGATTTTTCCGTTTAAATAGGCCAGATCCGGCATGGGAACTCCTTTCGAAGCGCTGCTTGTTTTTGCGGTTGATTTTCAACTGCTTCGGGAAAAGGGGCCGGCATACCCGTGCGCCTTAAACCTGAATGCAGAAAAGCTACTTACCACGGTTATCTGGATAGGATCAATAGCTTCATCCAACGGATGTTTGACACCGAATTCCCTCCTGGGATATAGCTTTTGAAGCTCAAAGATGAAAGGTGCAAAGTGAAAGTTCTAAGGATTGATTGCTACCGGTTGTCGAACCGGGAGTGCTAATAATCGGAAACCCATCATGAAACCCATCGTTGCCATTGTCGGCCGCCCCAACGTGGGCAAATCCACCCTGTTCAACCGGATCACCCGATCCCGCGATGCCATCGTGGACGACCTGCCCGGTGTGACCCGGGACCGCATCTTCGGCGATGCCCGCTGGAACGACAAATTGTTCACCCTGGTGGACACCGGCGGTTTTGCCGAGGGGGACGACGATCCGTTTGCCCCGCATATCCGGCGGCAGGTGACCCAGGCCATCGCAGACGCCGATGCCGTCGTTTTGGTGCTCGACGGCAAAGGGGGCGTTTCGCCCTTCGATGCCGACCTGATCCACACGTTGCGCACCGTGGACAAACCGGCCCATTTCGTGGTCAACAAGATCGACGGTGAAGGCCAGGAAAAGAATATGGCCGAATTTTACGGGCTGGGCATCGAAACGCTTTTTCCCGTTTCCGCCGAGCATGGCTACGGAATATCCGATTTCATGGATGCGCTTACCGCAACGTTTCCTGGCGACGAAGAATCGGATGCGCACCCCGATGCCATCCGCATTGCGGTGGTGGGCAAGCCCAATGCCGGCAAGTCTTCCCTGATCAATGCCATCCTCGGGGAGCAGCGGCTGGTGGTCAGCGAAATGGCCGGCACCACACGTGATGCCATCGACTCCGTCTTTATCCGGGAGAACCGGCACTATGTGCTGGTGGACACTGCCGGTATCCGACGCAAGGGCAAGGTTTCCATGCGTTTGGAGAAGTTCTCCATCATCAAAGCCCTGCGCAGCCTGGAGCGCTGTGACGTGGCTCTGATCGTCATCGATGCCGAACAGGGGATTTCAGACCAGGATGTGCGGGTGGCCGGATACGCCCAGGACCGGGGCTGCGGGGCCATCTTTCTGCTCAACAAATGGGACCTGGTGGACAATCGGGACGGCAAAGCTCTAAGGCGCATGACCGACGATCTGCGCATGGCTGCCAAGTTTTTGAGCTTTGCGCCGGTTCTGACTGTATCGGCCCTGACCGGGCAGCGGGTCCCGAAGATTTTTTCCCTGGTGGATGCCGTATACAACCAGTACGATTTTCGTGTTACCACGGGCCAACTCAACAAGGTCATGGAAAAGGCCCTGGAGCGCACGCCACCGCCGCTGCACAAGGGTAAGCGCCTTAAATTCTACTATGCCACCCAAGTCTCCTCAAAGCCGCCTACTTTTGTCAGCTTTGTCAGCTTTCCCGAAGCGGTGCATTTTTCCTATCAACGCTACCTGGTGAACCAGATCCGCGACGCCTTCGGTTTGGACAAGATCCCCCTGCGGATGCTGCTGCGCCAGCGTACCGGGAAAAATCCCGCTTTTTTAAACAAGAAGCGCACACCGATCAAAGGCAAGCGAAAACGGCGGGAAAAAAGATAGATGGAGCTTTTCGATCAACAGGCCCAAGCCGTCACTGACCACCAACGCCCCTTGGCCGATCGCATGCGTCCCCAACGTCTGGACGACCTGCACGGCCAGGAGTCGGTCACCGGCCCGGGCAGCCTGGTCCGGCACGCCATCGAAAACGACCGGATTTTCTCCATGATTCTGTGGGGGCCGCCGGGCTGCGGTAAGACTACCCTGGCCCGGATCGTCGCCCACGAAACCAGTTCCCATTTCATTCATTTCTCAGCGGTGCTTTCCGGTGTCAAACAGATCCGGGAGGTCATCGATGAAGCCCGCAAGCAGCTTCAGTTTAAACGCAGGCGAACCGTCCTGTTCGTGGACGAAATCCATCGCTTTAACAAAGCCCAGCAGGACGCTTTTCTGCACCATGTGGAATCCGGCCTGATCACCCTCATCGGCGCGACCACGGAAAATCCTTCTTTCGAAGTGATCTCGGCCCTGCTTTCCCGCTGCCGGGTGATTACCCTGAATTCCCTTGACGAAAACTCCCTGGGCCGGGTGCTCGACAGGGCTCTGGCGGACAAGGCTGCCGGGCTTGGCGACTGGAATCTGGCGCTGGCCGACGATGCGCGCGAGCATTTGGTCGGCATGGCCTGCGGCGATGCCCGCACGGCCCTCAACAATCTGGAGGTGGCCGTCTCCCTGGCCGTGGCCGAGTCGCCGCCTGCTGCGGATGGCCGGCGGACGATCACACTGGAACATGTCGAAAACGCCATCCAGAAAAAGGCCTTGATGTACGACAAAGGCGGCGAGGAGCATTTCAATCTGATTTCCGCCTTTCATAAAAGCATGCGGGGCAGTGACCCCGATGCGTCATTGTACTGGCTTGCCCGTATGATTGAAGCGGGGGAGGACCCCCTGTATGTGGCTCGGCGCATGGTTCGTTTTGCTTCCGAGGACGTGGGCAATGCCGATCCCTTTGCCCTTCGGATCGCCCTGGGCGCCGTGGAGGCTTTCCGGTTTCTGGGTCACCCTGAAGGAGAACTGGCGCTGGCCCAGGCCGCCGTCTATCTGGCTACGGCGCCCAAAAGCAACAGCGTTTACCAGGCCTGGAAAGCGGCTGGCGCGGCAGCCAGGGACAAAGGCGCTTTGGCGGTTCCCCTGCACATCCGCAATGCCCCCACCCGTTTGATGAAGGACATGGGGTACGGCAAGGGGTATCGCTATGCCCATGACTTCAAGGACGGCTATGCCGTTCAGGAACACCTGCCCGAGGCCATCGCCGGCCAGCGGTTTTACTTCCCCACCGACCGGGGATACGAGAAGATGATTGCCGGGCGCCTTGAAACCTGGCGGGAGTTGAAGGACAAGGTCAAGAAGGGTGAATGAAAAGGATCGTATCTATTAATTGACATAAGGTGACATAAGGGAGAATGAGATGGCCCGATATTTTACCCCAGGTTTCATCCTGGCTTTTTTGGTTGTGTCCTTGGCTATAGTTTTTGGCGGCCCCATCCGCCCGGCCACCGCGAAAATGTCTCTTTTCAAGGGTCAGACCGTTTACGTGCCGGTTTACTCCCATATTTACAGCGGCGACCGGGAACGGCCCTTTTACCTGGCCGCCACTCTAAGTATCCGCAATACAGACCGAAACCACGGGGTTATTATTACTGCGGTGGACTACTACGACTCGGACGGCAAATTCCTGAAACATTACCTCGAGCAACCCATCTCTTTGGGCGCCATGGCCACCTTGCGCTATGTGGTGCCCGAATCGGACAAAAGCGGTGGATCGGGAGCTAAATTTATCATTCAGTGGCGGTCGGAACACCCGGTGGCGGAACCGCTCATCGAGTCGGTGATGATCAGCACCAAGACCCAGCAGGGGATTTCTTTTACCTCGCGGGGGCGGGTGTTGGAGGCTGTTATCCCTTAAGCACCTGGATGTGAGCGCCTGCCAAGAACCGCCAGCAGTGCACCACCGGCCAGGATCATCGCCAGACACAGCATCTGCCCCATGGAAAAGGAGAGAAAAACAAAGCCCAGGTGAGCATCGGGCTGCCGGGCGTATTCGATGAAGAAACGCACCAGGCCATAGCCCATCAGATAGATGGCAAGCATGGCTCCCCGGGTCTTAAATCGCCCTTTGACGGCCCACAGGAAGACGAAAAGAACGATTCCCTCGAAAAAGGCCTCGTACAACTGGGAGGGATGCCGGCGGCCGGGCCCCGGAGCCAGGGGAAAAAACATGCCGATGGGATGTTCGGTCACCCTTCCATAAAGCTCGCCGTTGATGAAGTTGCCCAGCCTACCAAACGTGTAGCCCAAAGGAACGCAGGGGAAGATGAGATCCGCCATCCGGAGAAAATCTAGACGGTTTTTGTGTACGAAAAACCCGCCTCCGATAAGCCCTCCGATAAGCCCTCCATGATAGGACATGCCGGTGATACCGGTAAATCTGAAACCGTTGGAGAACTCAAAAGGCAGGACGATTTCCAGCGGGTGGTGAAGGTAGTAGGAAAAGTTATAGAACAGCACGTACCCCAGGCGGCCGCCGATGACCAGCCCGACGATCATGGCCGTCATGAGCCCCTGAAGCTGATCCGCATCGATTCCGAAACCGCTTTCCCTGCGGATGCGGCGATAGGCCAGCGCATAGGCGATGACAAAGGCCACGATATACATCAGCCCATAATACTGCAACCGGAAGGAGCCGATTTGGAAAATGACCGGATCCATGTGCTCGGGCAGGTGCTGCCACCAGGTTATGAAACCTTGCATAGCGATTCGCTTTCAAGAATTGACGGCCTCGTAAAAAGGCCGATATCGGCGTTACGCTTCATCCTTTGTCACTGCGACGTATCTTTAGTAAGTACGCCTCATTTCTCAGGATTAGCAAGCCTTGATCTCGGCCTTTTTACGAGGTGGTCGGAAATGCGACTTTTTACGATTCCATCAAAAAATGGTTAATGGTTTTACGTGGCCGAGCTTACACGCCCCTCGCCTGAGCGTCAACTCCACAAAATAAAATTCAAATTTGAGATTTAAAATTCATGGTTCGCTGCTGCCCATCGCCCATTCCAACCGCGCCAACGCCGAACCGTAACCGTACTGCGCTTCATGATACGCGCTTTGGGCGCGGTCGAGGTAGCTGCGTGCATCGAGCACTTCCGTGGTGGTGGTCAACTGCTGCCGGTAGAGGCGGTCGGTGATCCGCCAGTGCTCTTTAGCCTGATTCAGGGCTGTCCTGGCCGTGTCGATGTTGCCTTGTGCCACGTCCAGATCGAGACGTGCCTGCACGACCTGCAGCCGGATGTCGTCGCGGATTTTTTCCAGTGTCTGTTCCAGGGCCCGCTGTTCGGCCGCCGCCTCGGCGCTGCGGGACCGCGTTTTACCGAAGGTGAAAATGTCCCAGCTTGCCTGGACGCCCACGCTGGCATTGTGCTGGTTGGCGTACTCATTGGTGCGCGCCCCCACATCTTCGCCATCTTGCTGGTACCGGCCGAACAGCTCAACATGGGGATAGTAGTCGCTCTTTACGACCCGCTGCTCGCTGCTTTTAGACTCGATGGCCTGTTCTATCAGAGCGATTTCGCATCGGTTCGCCATGGCCCCTTCGACCTGGTCGTCGAGTTTCGGCAAGGGGATGATGGCCGGGATAGCCTCGGCGATCTCGAGGTCGGCATCGAACTCCCGACCCAGTTGCAGGCACAAGGCCGAACGTGCCTGCCGCACGGCGGCCTGGGTCCGATGCTGCTGCAAAACGGCGTCGCCCCGGGCAACTTGGGCCTTGAGCAGATCGTTCAAAGGCACCAGCCCGTTGGCGTAAAACTTTTCTACGTCGGTCTCATGGGCCGTCAGCGCGGCTACGCTGCCGGCTGACACCTCCAGCTTTTTTTCGGCGACGAGAAGATCGAAGCATCCCTGTTTGACCTGCACGATGACCTTCTGTCTGGCCTGCTGCAAGTCAAGTGTCCGGTTTGAGAGCCCTAGTTGGGCCAGACGGTGGCGCGCACTGATGGCGAACCCCGAGAAAATCGGCTGCCGCAGGGCGATTTCCCAGTGGTGCTGGTCGCGGGTGTTGGTGACCACCGGTGTGCCGGTGATATTGATATAGGGCGACTCGGCCAGGTTCTGATAGCTGTAGGCTGCCGAAATGCGCGGGAGGAAGTCGGCCCGGGTCGCGTGCGTGGCGAATTCGGCCGCTTGGCGGTAAGCCTCGCCTTCATGAATCTCCGGGCTGCTGGCAAGGGCTTCGCGGACGGCGTCATCGATGGTCAGCGGTGCGGCGGCCCAACCGTCGATGGCGACCAGCAAGATAAGGATGGTGAGCCAGTAGTATTTCATGGTGTTTTCCTCTAGTTCAACGTTTTCTTGAAACGTGTCACCGCCAGCGTGAGAAACGCGGCGGCCAGCATGGCCTGGATCCCCATGCTCGGCCACAAGGTGCGGATGCCGACGCCTTTGACGACGATGCCGTGAAGGACCTGCAAAAACCAGCGCATGGGGTTGAGCACGGTCAGCCACTGGATGACTTCCGGCATGTTGCGGATGGGAAAGATAAAACCGCTGAGCAGAATTGCCGGCACCAGGATGAAAAAGGCGGTTAACAGGGCCTGTTGCTGGGTGTGGGCCGTAACGCTCACCAAAAGGGCCAGCCCGAGATTTCCGAGGATGTAAATGGTGGCCGACAGGTACAAGAGAAACAGGCTGCCCTCGATGGAAATGCCGAATATCAGGCGGGCGATGATGAACATCATCGTCATCGTGACCATGCCGGTAATCAGAAAAGGCAGGGTTTTGCCTAAAATGAACTCCAGTCGTCGGATCGGGGTGACCATCACCTGCTCGATGGTACCGATCTCCTTTTCGCGCACGATGGCCATGGATGTGAGCACCAGGCCGATCAGAATCAGCATGACGGCGATCAGGCCGGGAACATAATAGTATTTGCTCTCCAGGTTGGGGTTGTACCAAGCCCTGACGCGTAGATCCAACGGTGATTCGGAACCGGCCGCCGGGACGGCAAATTCGGCGGACATGCGCCGGTTGAAGCTGGCCACGGCCCGGTTGGCATAGTTAAGGGTGATGGCCGCATCGTTGCTCAGGGTGCCGTCCACCAGAAGCTGGACGGTTACCGATCTGCCCGCTCGCAGATCCGCGGCAAAGTGCTGGGGAATGCGCAGGACCGCCCGCGCTTGTCCGGCGTCCAGAAACCTGCGAACTCCTTTGTCGGTGGCCAGCCTGTGCGTGACGGTAAAGTAGGTGCCGCCGGTGAATTCGGCCACCAGCAGGCGGCTTTGGGGCGTATTGTCCGGATCGACCACCACTGTGGCGATGTTTTTCACATCGGTGGTCAGAGCAAAGGCCAGCACCGTCATCTGCACCAGGGGCATGGCCAGTACCACCAGACGCATGCGCACGTCCCGGAACATCTGCAAAAATTCCTTGAAAAGGATTTGGCGGATACGAAGAATCATTTCCGTCCGTTCTCCAAAGTTGAATAGTTCGACGGCCCCGTCACAGTTTCAGTTTCATTTTACGGTGGCATAGTAGAACCATGACGGCGGCGTAGACCGTCAACAGAATCATGTTGAGCCCCAACACCTCCAATCCGATGCCCTTGAGGAAAATCCCCTTGAGCAGCGCAATGAAGTAGCGGGCCGGTACGATGAAGGTGATCGCCTGGATCGCCGTCGGCATGTTGTAAATGCCGAAAACGAAGCCCGAGAGCAAAAGGGTGGGCAGGTATCCGGTGAACAGGGCGAGCTGGTTGGCCAGCACCTGGCTCTTGAGGTTGATGCTGAGCAGAAGCCCCAGAAACAGGGCACCTGTGAGAAAAACCGACGCCGAAAGAAACAGCAGCGCCGGGCTGCCGCGCAGCGGAACATCGAAAATCCAGCGTCCCATGGCTACGGCGATGGCCACGTCGATCAGGCCGATGACGAAATAGGGCACGACCTTTCCGATAACCAATTCGGGAACCCGGATGGGGGTGCTGATGAGTTGTTCCATGGTGCCGGTCTCCCATTCCCGGGCGATGGTGACACTGGTGAGCATGGCGGCGATGACCACCATCACCAAGGCGATGATCCCGGGAATGATCACGTTACGGCTTTCCATTTCCGGGTTGTACCAGGCCCGCGGTTCCAGGTTGACCGTTCCCGATATCCCGGATCGGTAACTTCCGGCAACAGTAAGACCGCGATTGTAGATCAGGCCGATGGCTTCCAGGTAGCCGGCGGCCAGCGACGCGTTGTTGGCGTCGGCCCCGTCGATGAGGGCCTGGACCGACACCGGCCGCCCGGCGCGGATACGGTCGGCGAAATCGGCCGGGAGGGTCAGGGCCACCATGATCTTGCCGGCGTCAAGCCAGTTGGCGAGTGTAGCCGGGTCGTCAGTATACCGGTCGATGGAAAAATAGGCCGACCCTTCCAAAAGACTGATCAGTTGACGGCTTTCGGCGGTGCGCGACTGATCCCGGATCGCCGTGGGTACATGCTTGAGGTCCATGGTCAGGGCGTAGCCGAACAGGGCGATCAGGAGCATGGGAATGGCGATGGCCAGCACCAGGCTGCGCCAGTCCCGCAGAATGTGAATGAACTCCTTGCGGACCACGGCTATAAGACGCTGCTTATTCACAGTGCGCCCCTTTGATTGAGATGAGATTACCGGTGGTTACCATTTTGACGGTCCTCTTTTTCGATCAGTGAGACGAAGACGTCCTCCATGGAAGGGGGGACAGGGGCGATGGTCATATCGACGATTCCCAGGCGCTCGGCAATCTCCCGAATACGAATGGTCACCGTTTCGGCGTCGTCCACCTTGAGGTGCAGGCCGGCGCCGAACAGGGCCACATCCCGGACTCCTTCGACGGCGGCCAGATCGTCCATGAGATCCTGGGGGTTGGCACAGCGCAGATCGAGAATGGTTTCTTCCACCAGTTTCTCCTTAAGCTGCCGCGGCGAGCCTAATGCAATCATACGGCCCCGGTAGATCAGGGCCACACGGTCGCAGTACTCGGCTTCTTCCATGTAGTGGGTGGTGACGAAAACCGTCCGGCCTCGTCCGGCCATATCGTAGATCAAATCCCAGAAGCGCCTGCGGCTCAACGGATCGACCCCGCTGGTGGGTTCGTCCAGAAAGATGATCGGCGGGCGGTGCAGGATGGCGCAGGCCAGGGACAGGCGCTGTTTCCAGCCCCCGGCCAGAAGCCGTGTAGGCTGGCTTTCGCGGCCTTCGAGCCCGGCCATGTGGATAGCCCAGGCCCGGCGCTCGGCCAGTCGCTCACCGTCCAGCCCGTAAATGCCTCCGTAAAAGGCGATGTTTTCCGAGACGGTCAGATCCTCGTAGAGGGAGAATTTCTGGCTCATGTAGCCGATTTTCTGCTTGATGACCTCGGCCTGGGTGGCAATATCGAAACCGGCCACATGACCGCTGCCGGCAGACGGGCTGAGCAGACCGCAGAGCATGCGAATGGTGGTGCTTTTGCCGGCGCCGTTGGGCCCCAAAAACCCAAAAATCTCGCCGGTCGATACGGTCAGGTCCAGGCGGTCCACGGCAACGAAATCGCCGAACTTCCGCGTCAGACCGTCGATCCGGACGGCAATATCGTCGGCAGTACCGGCAGCGTCGTCCCCGGGGGAAAGCGGCGAGCCGGGGCTGCCGGGGGACGAGGTCTTCTCGTCGGGTTTTACCATAGCCACGAAAACGTCTTCCAGGCTGGGGTCAACCGGTTTGAGGTCCTTGATGGGGATATGGGCTGTTTCCAGTATCCGTCGGGTTGTCCCAATGATCGTCTCCGGGTCGCGGCAGACGATGTGCACACTGTCTCCGAAAAGATCCACGCTGGTCGCCCCGGCCAATTGCTCCTGCAGGATGCGGGCCGCCTTGCGGCTGCTTGCACTGTGCAGCGCCACAAGGCGTTGGGGCATTGAGCGGCGTACATCCTCGGGCTTGCCCTGGGCCAATAGACGCCCCTGATCCATCAGGGCGATCCGGTTGCAGCGCTCGGCCTCGTCCAGGTAGGCAGTGCTGACCAGAATGGCCACTCCGGAGGCCAGCATGCGGTAGAGAATGCGCCAGAAGTCGCGGCGGCTGACCGGGTCCACACCGTTGGTGGGCTCGTCCAGAAGAAGGACTTCCGGGGTGTGAATCAGGGCGCAGATCAACTGGAGCTTTTGTTTCATGCCGCCTGAGAGGTTACCCGCCAGGCGTTTGCGGAAAGGCCGCATGTAGGAGAAATCGAGCAGCTCGTCCAGGCGGTCTTCACGCTCCCGCCGGTTTACGCCATAGAGGTCGGCATAAAAATTGATGTTTTCGTTCACCGTCAGGTCCGGATATAAACCGAAGCGTTGACTCATATAAGCCAGATGGGTTTTGACCGCGCCGCTTTCCTCCGGCAGACGGCAGCCGGCCACCTCGATTTCTCCATCGGAAGGGTCCAAAAGACCGGCCAGCATGCGCAGGGTGGTGGTTTTTCCGGCGCCGTCCGGCCCCACCAGTCCGACGATTTCGCCTTGCGCCACTGAAAGGGAAATTCCATCCACCGCCTTCAGTTCGCCAAACATACGGCGGACGCCGGTGGCCTGGACGACCGCAGCAGCATGGCTCATTGCGCTGCCTCGATGACCGCATCGGCCGGCATGCCCGGTTTGAGGGCGCTGTCCGGGTTGCTGAGCTGAATTTTGATCCGGTAGACCAGGTTGGTGCGCTCTTCGGTGGTCTGGACCGAGCGGGGTGTGAATTCGGCCGCGCTGCTGATATAGCTGATCCGGCCTTTCCAGGATCGGTCCGGATAGGCATCGACAGTTACCTCGGCCTCCTGGTTCAGGCGGATGCGGCCCAGTTCGGTTTCGGAAGCAAAGGCCCGCAACCAGACGTTGGCGATGTCGCCAACGGTAAGCACCGGACTGCCTGGATTCAGGTAGCTGCCCGGTTCGGCCGATGTGCTCAGCACTACACCGTCGAAGGAAGCGAAAAGCTCCGTCTCGGCCAACTGCTGCCGGGCCACAGCCAAGGCAGCGCCGGCGGCCTGTTTTTTGGCCCGGGCCTGGTCGACGGCTTCCTGGCGGGGGCCGGCTTTCACCAGGGCGTAGGCCGCCTCGGCCTGAACTAGCGCAGAACGGGCCTGCCGGATGCGTTCTTTTCGGCTGCCTTCACGGCGCAGGCTCAATCGCTGCTCGGCTGCCTGTCGCCGCGAGGCCGCTGCCGCGGCAGCGTTGGTGGCAGAATCCAGGTTGGTTCGGTAAGTTTCGAAGGCCTGACGGCTGATACCGCCATCGGCGAAAACGGCCTCGTAGCGGGAAAAATCGTTTTTGGCCAGGTTCAACAGGCTCTTGGCCGTTCGTTCGTCTGCCATGGCTCGCGCCAGGTCCGCTTCGGCTTCGGCGATCTCCTGGTCGCGGCTGCCGTTTTGCAGTTCGCTCAGGTTGAAGCGGGCCTGCTGAACGGCCGCCTTGGCCTGCCGGATCTCATCGGGGCGGCTGCCGGCTTCGAGTTCGGCCAGTACGGCCGAGGCAAAGTCCATGTCGGCGAGGGCTTTTTGAAGCTGCAGCCGCTGGTCCGTATCGTCCAGCATAGCCATCCGCTGACCGCTTGCCACATTGTCCCCTTCCTCCACCAGACGGCGGCTTAGGCGGCCGGGAATTTTAAAAGCCAGGTCGACCTGGGTCACGTCGATGTTGCCGGACAGCGCAATGGATTCGGTCCCATTTTTCGACGCGAGAAAAAGATGCCAGAAAACGATGGTCAGCAGAATCGCTGCCAAGGGAACGATGATGAGCAGCTTTTTTTTCATACTTTGCCTCCATTATCCGGGCTGGATGGAACGTCCATGGCAACCGGATCGGAAATCGAACGGCGTGCTGCCTCGATGCCGGCCAGAGAGAAGCGGGTGATATGATCGGCAAGACCGTCGATGAGGCCGGCGTCCGAAAAATCCATGGCGGTCAGCCGTGAGACGATAGGCCGGGCCATGGCGTAGTGAAAACACTGCCCGATGACACTGATCTGGCAGCGCATGATGTCCTGGACGGTTGCGTCAGGGCCGAGAATTTCGGCAACGATACCGCTTAGTACGGCAGCGGCCGGCCGGATGAATTCGTCCACCATGTCGTTTAAAAATATGGATGGATCGGCCAGTTCGCGGGCCACCAACTGCCCTTTGCCCGGATAGCCGGAAAGACCACCGGGGGCTATCAGGCGCATGAGCGTGCCGCGGACAAAGGCCCGCAGGCGTGTCTCGGGATCGGACCGACTGTCAACGCCCTCGTCGAGGGGGTAAAGGTTGAAGGTTCGGGAAATGAGTTCGGTGACCACCGTGCGGTAGAGTTCCTTCTTGCCGCCGAAATGGTAGTTGATGGCTGCCACGTTGACGCCGGCCGTACGGCAGATTTCGCGGATCGTGGCCGCCTTGTAGCCCATGCAGCCGAACACGTCACCGGCGGCATCCAGGATTTTCGCTTTTACGGACGTGTCCTCGGTATGAATGGCCATAACAATCTCCGCTTCTGGAAAAATTAAAACAAATGTTTAAAACAATTGATCTAAACAAACGTTTAAATCAAGATCGGTGTCTTGTCAACCAAAAAATCAAGATTGGCAGTCTCGAAAAAAGTCACCAGACATGTCATTCCCGCGCAGGTGGGAATCCACTATTTTCAAATTTTTATAGATAGCGATAGGGGTTCACTGCGTGCGCCCGCCTGTGCAGGAATGACATCAATGGGTCAACTTTGACTTTTTGCGAAACCATCGAAAAAAAATGGAAATAATTGGATGCCTGAATTCAGGAGGGGTTCCCGCCGCGATATCGTTTGCCCTGCCAGGTGTTCTTTTCCCTGAACAGGGTATGAATCAGATCGACGGTTTCTTTTTTTTGCAGGGACCAGTCCGGGGCAACCAACTCCCGGGGGTGGGGGTCGCCGGTAAGACGCTGAATGATCGTCGTATCAGGGAGGCGTTCGATAAAATCGCAGACGAGTTCGGCGTATTCGCGCTGCTCCAGGCAGCGGTAGGCACCTTTGCTGTGCAAGGTTTCCATGGCGGTTCCCCGCACCACATACAGCAGGTGAAGCTTGATGCCGTCCAACGCCATGGCGGCAATGAAATCCGCGGTGGCCAGCATATCCTTTCGGGATTCCCCGGGAAGCCCCAGAATCACGTGGGCACAAATCCGGATATTCCTCCCGCGGGTAGCCGCCACCGCCTTTTCGAAACAGGCGACGTCGTGGCCGCGATTGATTCGGACAAGGGTTCGGTTGTGAGCGCTCTGCAAGCCGTATTCCACCCAGACCAGATGGTCGCGGGCGTAGCTTTCAAGCAGGTCCAGTTTGGTGTCATCCACGCAGTCCGGACGGGTGCCCACGGCCATTCCAACGACATTTTCCACGGCCAGGGCTTCGTCGTACATGGCCTGCAGCCGTTCAACCTGCGCGTAGGTGTTGGTAAAGGATTGAAAGTAGGCCAGCAACTTGTTGGTCTTGAACCGGCGGGCAATCCTGTCCTTGGCGCGCTCGATCTGCTGCGTGATGGAAAGCCCTTTTTGGCGGGCGCCGGTACCGGAGCCCCGGGCATTGCAGTAAATGCAGCCCCCTGTGGAAAGGGTCCCGTCGCGATTGGGGCAAGAAAGACCGGCATCGACGGTGACTTTGTGGACCCGGCATCCGAAAAGGGATTTGAAATAGGTGTTCAGATCCCGGTAGGGCCTTTTTTCCATGGTTATCCGGTTCTTGACCTTGCTGTATAGACAGTACTATTGTGCACTCTACAAAGTTCCAATTAAAAAAATATTATAGCGCGATATTGGCATTCGGCTCAATACGTAATCTCCGGAACCCAAAATCTTTGAAGAGAATAATTCTATTGGTACAGTACAACAGATGGCAAATTATCCGAAAAAATACGATGTAATCGTCGTGGGCGGCGGGCATGCCGGCTGCGAGGCAGCCCTGGCGGCGGCACGCATGGGTTGCAGCACGCTGATGCTGGCCATCGACCTGGACAAGATCGCGGCCATGCCCTGCAGCCCTTCCATTGGCGGCATGGCCAAAGGGCATCTGGTCAAAGAGATCGACGCCCTGGGCGGGGAGATGGCCAAAATCGCCGATCAAACGGCCATCCAGTACAAGACCCTCAATACCAAAAAGGGGCCCGCGGTCCAGGCCACGCGGACCCAGAACGACAAGGGGCGCTATCACACGGCCATGAAGGCGGTGGTGGAATGCCAGGCCAACCTGGATCTCAAGCAGGCCCTGGTCGAGCGACTGGTCGTCGAGGGCGGCCGGATTCTCGGGATTGAGGATGCCACCGGGTTCGGCTACCAGGCCCCTTGCGTGGTGCTGGCCACGGGCACCTTTCTTTCCGGGCTGGTCCATATCGGCTTTGCAACCATGCAGGCCGGCCGGGCGGGCGAGTTCGCCGCCTACGGCCTGCCGGCCCACTTAAAGGAACTGGGGTTCATGTTGGGGCGCATGAAAACCGGCACCCCACCGCGGTTGGATCGGGACAGCATCGATTTCTCCCGGTTCGAAAAACAGCCCCTGGAAGACGGCACACCGACATTTTCTTTTTCCAACCCCTCGGCCAGGCTGCCCCGGAGGCACAGCTATATCGGGCATACCAGCGAGGCCGTGCATCAACTGGTGCGCGACAACCTGCACCTGTCGGCCCTGCACAGTGGGATCATCAAAGGGGTTCCGGCTCGCTACTGTCCTTCCTTCGAAGACAAGATCGTTCGATTTCCCGAGCGGGAGAGTCACCAGATCATTCTGGAGCCCGAGGGGCTGGATACCCGCGAGGTCTATGCTTCAGGGTTGGGCAACAGCCTGCCAATGGAGGTCCAGATCCGGATGGTCAGAAGCGTGTGCGGTCTTGAAGAGGCGGAGATCATGCGCCCGGCCTACGCCATCGAGTACGATTTCGTCAATCCGCTGCAGCTCAAGCCCACCCTGGAAACCAAACGGATCGAAGGCCTTTTCATGGCCGGCCAGATCAATGGTACCTCGGGATACGAAGAGGCGGCGGCCCAGGGGATGTGGGCCGGCATCAACGCCGCCTGTGTTGTGCAGCAGCGGCCGGCATTTGTCCTGGACCGCAGCCAGGCTTACATGGCCGTGATGGTGGATGACCTGGTGACCAAAGGGACGCGGGAGCCCTACCGCATGTTCACTTCCCGTGCCGAATACCGGCTGATGCTCAGAGAAGACAATGCCGACCTGCGTTTGGCCGAGATCGGTTATGAACTCGGACTGCTCGATGCCGGTACGCTCAAGGACAATCGAGAGCGCAAGGCGATGATCGAGACCGAAATCCAGCGGATCAAAAAGACGGTGATCAAGCCCCGCCCCGAGGTCAACGCCTATCTCGAAGAGCGGCAAACCCCAGCCCTCAACAACGGTGTCCACCTCGACCAACTGCTCAAACGGGCCGAACTGGGTTACGAGGCCGTCAATCGGCTGGCGCCGGCCGAGCCTGCCCCGGAAGGACGGGTGACGCGCCAGGTCGAGATCGAAATCAAATACGAAGGGTACATTCAACGCCAGCTTCAGGAGATCGAAAAGTTCAGGCATCTGGAGCGAATCAAATTGTCCGACCAATTGGATTATGCATTGATTCACGGACTTTCCAGCGAACTCAGGGAAAAGCTGGCCGCCGTCCGGCCTACATCTTTGGGGCAGGCATCCCGCATCGAGGGTATGACGCCGGCGGCCATTTCCGTGCTCATGGTCCATCTGCGCACATGGAAAAACAGGTGATCCAACGCTTTTCCAAAAAAGAGCCCGATGGCATTTAACAAAGACGCAACCACTTGACATCAAAAGATAACCACCTTATTTTCTCTGCGACAAATGCCTTGCCGCAAAAGGTGGGCGGGAATCGGTTTTTCACGAGATCATCAACGTGCATGGAGCGATACGATTATGTCCCAACAGGATTACTACAAGATCTTGGGGGTGGCTAAAAACGCCACCGACAGCGAAATTAAAAAGGCCTATCGCAAGCTGGCCATGAAATACCATCCGGACCACTCCAAGGGCGAAAAAAACGCCGAAGACATGTTCAAGAAGGTCAGCGAAGCTTACGCGGTGCTCAGCGACAAGGAAAAACGCAAACAGTACGATACCTTCGGTTCTGCCGATTTTCATCAGCGATACTCCCAGGAGGATATCTTCCGGAATGCCGACCTGGGAGATATTCTCAAGGAGTTCGGTTTCGGGGGCAAGGGGATGCGCTTTTCATTTGGTGGTGGTTCTCCTTTTGGCGGTGGCGGCGGGCCCTTCGGCGGTTACCAGCGGCGGCAGGCGCCGGTTAAGGGGTCCGATCTGGTGTACGAACTGCCCCTGACCTTGCAGGAGGTGGCCAGTGGAACCAGCAAAACCGTGTCGTTTCAGCATCAGGGACGAAGCGAAAACATAACGGTTAAGATTCCACCCGGAATGATTACCGGAAAGAAGCTTCGGCTGGCCGGCAAGGGCGAGCCCAGCGGATACGGTGGGCCGGCCGGGGATCTCTTTATTCAGTCACAGGTCAGTGCCGATCCGACTTTCACCAGCGAGGAATACGACCTTCACACCACCATTACCATCCGGCTCAGCGAGTCTCTTCTGGGGACCCACGTGGGGATACCGACCCTTGAAGGCAAGGAACTGAGCCTCAAAATCCCTCCGGGAACCCGCCATAAGACAAGGATGCGCCTGGCCGGGCACGGGCTTCCGAAGATGAAGAGCCATTCAAAGGGCGATCTGTACGTCACCGTTTCCGTGGATATCCCCAAAAAGCTGACTTCCGAACAGAAAAAGATCGTGCAAAAACTAGCCGCCACCGGTATGTAACGAATTAAATTCATTGACAACTAACCCACGGTAGGGTACTTTTTTGCCAAATTGGCACCCTGAAATCGGTGTTCTTCGGGTGGCCGTAAAACGATTGTTTTTTTACTCGAACTTGATTGGCGATACCCACATAATACGATAGAATCCCGTTGCTTATGCTTCTCCCGGTTTCGATATCTTGAATGCCTGCCGGTTGCATAGCGGGCAGTAAAGACCATATATGCCTGATTTTACGTGTGTTTTAGATAAAGATAAAATTAAAAAACAAATCTCCAGGACTGCGGAAATCATTTCGACGGATTATCGGGGCAGAGAACTGGTACTGGTCGGGGTTCTTAAAGGAGCGTTTCTTTTTCTTGCCGACCTGGCCAGGGAACTGACCTTAGAGCGCGTTAAAATAGATTTTCTTCAAGCTTCCAGCTATGGAGCCGATACGGTATCTTCAGAGAACATCGTTCTGAAAAAAGACATTGATATCGATATTCGTGGAAAGGATGTCATCGTTGTCGAAGATATTGTCGATACTGGTTTGACGCTTTCCTATTTAATCGCGCATTTAAAAACCTTTGGTCCCAGCAGCATCAAGGTTTGCGCAATGATCGACAAAAAAGAGCGGCGCAAGGCTGCGATCCATGTCGATTATGTTTGCTGCTCTGTGGAAAAAGGCTTTCTCGTCGGTTACGGCCTGGATTATGCAGAGGACTTTAGGAATTTACCACAAATTTACCATATGAAACTCTAGTCTGCGAGGGGTGCCATGATTATCACCTGTGAGGCATGCAACACCAGTTTCAATCTTGATGACAAGATGATCAAACCCACTGGTTCGAAGGTCAGGTGTTCGGTCTGCGCCAATGTATTCACCGCTTTTCCTGCCCAGGCACCCGCCGTTGAGCCGGAGCCCCAACCCGTTGAACCTGAACCGGTGCCGCAGGAAACTCAGGCAGTGCCCGAGCCGCCGGCACCCGCCGTTCCAGAGGAACCCTTGCCGAAAGAAGATGTTGCTGTCCAAGCGACACCAGAAGAGGATGTTCTCGAAGAAAACGACGGATATCTTTTCGCCGACGGCACCGATCTTGACTTTGCGCTGGATGAGGAGCCGGAGGAAACGGTCCCGGCCGAGGAAATCGAAGATGCCGTCAGCGATGCCCTGGAGGAAGATCTGGAGGATTTTTCCCTGGAAGCCGAACCCGAAGCCCCAGAAGAAGGCGATGCCACGGTTATCGCCAGTCTGGACGATGACGACTTCAACCTTGATCTTTCTCCCGAATCCGATGACGAACCCGAAGACGAAACCGCAACGATGATCGCCAGTCTGGACGACGATGATCTGGACCTTTCCAACATCGATATGGAAACCGATGGGGACGAAACGGTGATCGCCGATCTGGATCAGGAAGATTTTGATTTGGAAATGTCCTCCGAAACCGAAGGCGATGACGAAGGAACCGCCACCGTGATCGCCAATCTGGATGACGATACCTTCGACCTCGACGAGGATTTCTCCCTGGAGACTGAGGATGCCGGCACATCGGAAACGGCTGCAAAGGATGCCGGTCCGCAGACCATGGACGATCTGGATGACCTGAGCCTGACGCTGGATATCGAGCCGGATATTGAAGAAGAAGCAACGCCCTCGGCGCCAAACGTCGAAGACACGGCAGAGCCATCCGCGGAAGATCTTTCGTTGGATTTGGACGCCGAGGAAAAAGGTGAAGCGGTCGAAGAGCCGGCTGCAACGGATGCGGAAAAGGCCCTTGACGACGAACTGGACCTGCAGCTTGACATGGAAGAGGAAATTGCTCCTGTAAAGCAGCCGGATACCGAATCTTCTCTGCTTGAAGACGACCTGGACCTGAGCGGCCTGGAAAGCCTCCTGGAGGAGGATGAGGCCGGCGAGGAAGACCGTGCTACCGTTGCCGCAGAGGAAATGGAAGACCTTGAATTGTCCCTTGATGAGGGTGATTTCACCCCTGAAGCGGATGCTACGGCCGCCGATGAGGCGGATGAAGCCTTAGAGGATTTGTCATTCGACCTGGATAAAGAGGAGCCGGCCGAAAAGGCCGACCTTGAGGAATCAGCTGATGCCGATCAGGAGATTGACCTGTCCGAAATCGAGAAGATGCTCGAAGAGCCGGAAGATGCCGGTCCAAAATTCACCGCCGCACCGGATCAGGACCTTGACCTGGACATCGAGGCAAGTCTCGAAACCGAAAAATGGATGTCCGAATCCGGCGAAGAGGACCAGTTGGTGGCGGACGAAGAACTGGATCTGTCCGACCTCGAACAGGCCCTGGAAGATGTGGACGAGGAAGCGCCTGACGAGGGCCCGGAGGATGCGGAGCTGGAACTGGATCTGGACGACGGCCAGGCGGCCGCCGCTACTCCGAAACCCGCGGCGGTCGACAGCGACCTGGAGTTTGACCTGTCTGATTTCGAAGAGACACCGCAATCCGAATCCGGTGGCCGGGGTGTCGAGCAGGCAGCGGCTGACATGGAGCTGGAGTTCGAGGTGGAGGAGGAGGCCAAGGCCGATCAGGCAACAGAAGATGAGGGGCTGGAAGAAACCGTTGCCATTCCCGAGCCAGCAACCGAAGAAGCGAAACCCGCAGCGCCGGAGCCCGTTGCTCCACCGGTTGCACCGTCCAAACCCAAAAAAGTCAAGCCAGCTAAGAAGGGTATGAGCAAGTCGCTGGTGTTTCTGCTGATCGTCGTTATCCTCGGTGGCGTCGCTTACGGGACGTACTACCTGCTGGACAAAAATGGCATCGAAATCCCCTTTCTCAGCGACTATCTCAAACCCAAAGTAAACGATCCGGGCAGCCTGAAGTTGACGACCTACGATATCAACAGCAAGTTCGTCGATAATGCCAGTGTGGGCAAGCTTTTTGTGGTGTCCGGGAAGGTGAAAAACGGCTATTCCGAAAATCGTGGTATGATCACCCTGTCCGGAAAAATATTTTCCACCGGAAAAGTCGCGGTCAACCAGGAAAAGGTCTATGGCGGAAATATCATGTCCGATCTCGAGCTGGCCAATCTGGAGTGGGACAAGATCAAAAGCCGACTGTCCAATCGACTGGGCGACAACCGCAGCAACGTCAAGGTAGCGCCGGGTCAATCCATCCCCTTTATGGTGGTGTTCTCCAATCTTCCCAAAGATTTGGAGGAATTCACCATTGAGGTGACGGGATCGACTTCACTGAAATAAAAGGTTCGGTTTTCGGCTTGACTAACGGGGAATGAGCTGTTAATAGTCCGCTGTTCTTTTCGGCAACGAAAAAACAATGGCGATGTAGCTCAGCTGGTTAGAGCATGCGGCTCATATCCGCAGCGTCCGGGGTTCAAGTCCCTGCATCGCCACCAGATAACACTTAACCCATTGATGTCACAGTCAATGGGTTTCTTATTTGGTCTGAAAATGGCGTTTATCGCTTGTCTTACACAAACCCCTTACACAAAGGGGAGAAAGGTAAGACAGCATGAACTCGACCCGCAGGACATCCCCCGCCCTTTCCCATCAACCTGCTGGTCCGCCGCAATGGGCCGGATGAAGTGATCGATACGGGCGGTATCGTCAGTTTAAGCGGCCGGATCGTTCGTGAGGGTGAAGCCGGCCTGGGCTTAGCTTTCAGCGAGGATTATGCCGATGAAGAACTCAATCCCCTGGGCCAGAAGGATCATTTTCTGGCATTCGCCATCAACGACCAGACGTTGCTGGACACTTTTTACAGCCTGTATGGTATTGAATATAATGTCGGCTTGGACGATGTCTGGCTGATCGCCTTCGAAGATCTCAATCTTGGGGATGCGGATTACACGGATTTGGTGGCCGTTGTTTCGTGCCCGTCACAATTGAATTCGGCACCTATTCCGACACCTATGCCGGGAGCTGTGTGGTTCCTTGGCTCTGGTATTCTTGGGATTGCGGGGCTGAGAAAACGCAAGGGATAATGGACAGTATTGTTGGGCTGGGCTAACTGGTTCCTACGCTCCTGCGCGGAAGCCTCCATACCCTGTCGGATGAAGTCAAAAAAATACTCCCATGCCGAGCATGGGCGCAAGGCCGCTGCACGATTCCTGTTGTCCTGGAACCGGCAGCCATTCCTCATTCTTCCTTCTTTTCCGCCTCCCGTTCGATATTTTCGGCAATATACTCTTCAAGCAGCTTACCCCCATCGAGATCGTGTTGGGTAGTAAATTCCGTTCCACAGACCCATCCCGGTGTGAAATGCAGTTCCTTTTTGGAGGATATGACCTGAGAGATGTGTCGCGGGATGCCGACTACCCGTGCCGATACACGACCGTTGACGATCATCGGTCCGATTTCGGTGCCGATTTCGACCTCATCCGGCGAGTCGATCAAAAAGCCCACACCGTGTGCGTTGATATTGAAAATTCTATAGGTTTTCCCGTTGATGGTTAAGGTCATGTCCCTGACCGCAAAACGGGGTCTTCTTCGGTTGCCCAAGATCTGATCCACGTAACCCTCCTGCCGGTCCTCTCTGCGAGTTTGTATTCACAGCACAGCCATGGTTGAATATGAAGGATGATTGTTATAGGTGACATACTTCTTATATCGGATCAAGTCGCCTTTCTCTTTAACCGAATCCGTCGACCGCCCATAACCGTGATCAACATTTTCGCACAGATTTACCCAATGGACTCATGAAATCCATTAACTGGCCGATATATCGATAATAAGGTCAAGAACACGAAGCTATTTTCAGGAGGAATGAATGTGACGCCGGCCGCACCGCAAAAATTCATCCTCGACGAATGCAGATCCGACGCGCATGGTGACCAGGTAAAGACACGCATGACCGTTAATCCTATAGATGTCGCTGCAATTATACATCGGCTCGCTTTTTTCGACACGTTCACTGCGGACGAAAAGTGCCAGATTACATCCGAAGATGCCCACTTCAGGATGTATAATCCAGGAGAACTGCTGATTCGTCAGGGCAGCAGCGACCGGAGTCTGTTCATTATACTTTCCGGGAATGTGGCGGTTACCGAATCCGCCGGTGGCACCTTGCTGGCCGTTTTGCGGGCCGGCGATATTTTCGGCGAAATGGCCTTTCTAACCGATACCCGAAGAACCGCCAATGTCGTTGCCAGGGATGCGGTGATTGCATTGAAGCTGGACCACCTGCTTTTTGAGCAGCTCTCCGCCGAAGTTCGTGAAAAATTCAAGGACAAGATCATCAAAAAGCTGGTGACGCGTCTGGAAACGGCCAACAAGGAATTGACCCGCCTCAGCGTCATGGCGGGCAATGGAACTTTCCAAATGCCGGAAACCGTTGCCGCGCCTGCCGCCTCGTTTTCAGGAAAGCCCGAGGTTCCGGTGTTCGAATCCGGCAGGGAACTGATCCGCAAGATCGTTTCGCATACCGCCTCACTGCCGGCCATGCCGGAGGTGATGATCAAGGTTCAGAAGCTGATCCAACTGCCGGCTACCACCCCGGCCCAACTGGCCAAAATCATCGAGACCGACCCCTCTATGGTTGCCGGTATTCTGAAAGTCGCCAATTCCGCCTATTACGGATTTCGGGGTAAGGTATCAACCATACAGCATGCATCGTCCCTGTTCGGGACCCGGCGGCTGGCGGAGCTGATCACGGCCATGAGCGCCGGCGGGGTCCTGGGGAGAGCCATGGACGGCTATGGACATAAAGCCGGTGACATGTGGCGCCATTCGATTCTTGTGGCCTGTACGGCCAGTGAAATCGCCGCCATCGTGGCCGATGACATCCTGGACAGCGCCTATATGGCCGGTCTGCTGCACGATATCGGTAAAATCATCCTGGATCCATACGTACGTGAACGTAAAGTGTTGTTCGACCATTATTTTTCGACCTATCCGGAAAAAACGATCCAGGAGGCGGAAGGCCATATCCTGGGATTCAATCATGCCGTCATTGCGGCGATTCTATGTGAAAAATGGAGCTTGCCGAAATCCATTGCCTTCGGCATCCGCAACCACCACCAACCATCGTCCGCCGGCGACCATCTCCTGTCCCATATTGTTCATTTTGCGGACTATCTCAGTGGTCAAACCGACAAGGAGAGAAACGGCAAAGTTCCTGCCAAATCACTGGACGACGCCACACGGTCCATCATCCCCCTGGATCCGGATATGATAGAAACGATTGTAAAAAAGGCTCGCCAGTATACACGAAGCCTGACCGGACGCCTGGCCAAACGGTAAGGCCTGCCCGCCTTTCCACCAAAAGCCCCATTGCCGTGGAGAATAGTCCTTGAAATCGGTCGATGCGGTATAATATAATCCGTCCGTTGCACCCGCGGCCCGCTCGACAACCATTGTACATCCCGGCGTATCAACCGGCAGTCTTTTTTCTGCCGCGCCCGGTGAGAAGGATCGCATGTTTCCCGGTTTCGAAAAGATCATCGAAGCAAGAATAAAAAAGGCCCAGGACGAGGGGTCCTTTGAAAATCTTCCCGGCAGTGGTCAGCCGCTGCAACTGGAAGATGACCGGCATATCCCGGAGGACTTGCGAATGGCGCACAAGGTCCTGAAAAATGCCGATTGTCTGCCGCCGGAGGTCCACCTTCGAAAAGAGATTCGGGCGACCGAGGATTTGCTGGCCGGAATGACCGACACGACGCAAAAGTATCGTACCATCAAAAAGCTCAATTTTTTGATTTTAAAGCTCAATTCCACTCGAGACACTCATGCCTCGTTCGATGTCCCCCAAAGGTATTACGGCGATCTGGTCGAACGTCTCGAGAGTAAGTAAGCTTTCACCCGGTGGTTTCCATGTTAGGCAAAAACAAAGAGAACGACGGTTTGGTCAAAAGCGTACTGCTTGCATATTTTATCCTGGCACTGCATGTCCTGCTGATTGCCGGTATGGCAATTCTGGTGCTTTTTTTCCGCGGTGTCGTCAACTATATGCTGTGGATTGTCCTCGGAGGCATTGCCGTTGTCGGCCTTTCCGCTTTTCTTTTTTTAAGGCGCATGCGGGCGGAAGGAAAATCCCTTCGTGAAATGTTGAGAAATCCCGTGTTCAACGGAAGGTCCGTGGAGGTAAGCCTTCTCGGCGGCATGGCCACCGTTAAGCTTGGAGAACCCGCAAAGCCTTTGGCGATCGGACACGATGCACCGATTGATGTCCCCCGTCTTGAAGACCCGGATGTCCCGCGCAATCCGGAAGTTTCGGAACTGGCAGAACTGGCTCGTCTGCTGGAAAAAGATCTGATTACCGTCGATGAGTTCAACAGGGCCAAACGCCATCTGCTGAAGGGTTGACAATTTCGCGCCGGCCCATAATCCACGGCAGGCGAGTGTGCCCCCTCAACCAATAATCGGTTCCGGAGCGGGACCGCCGCTTAGGGAACGGAACCACGGCTGCACCCCTGGCGCGGCCGTCGCCGCCATCTATTCGGGAAGGAAACGCCAATGATCACCAAAAAAAACATCGCTTTGATTTTCGGCGGTATTTCGTCCGAAAGAGATGTGTCTCTCAACAGCGGCAAGCAGGTCTTCGATGCCCTGGACAAAAACAAATACGAGGTCGAGACCTACGACCCCAAGGCGGATATTCCCCGGCTGGTAAGCGATGCCAAAAAAATCGACTGTGCGCTGATTATTCTGCACGGTCCTTACGGGGAAGACGGCACCGTGCAAGGTTTGCTGGACTTGCTGGATATTCCTTATCAGGGAGCCGGTGTGCTGGGCAGCGCAGTGGCCATGAATAAGTTGTTGTCCAAGCATCTTTACGAAAGGGCCGGTCTGACTGTTCCGCCTTACCGACTGGTCCAACGGGGCGAGGCCGTCAATGCGGATCGCATCGTCGAACAGCTTGGCCTGCCTGTGGTGGTGAAACCCGTGGAAACCGGATCCAGTGTGGGGATGTCCATCGTCCGACAGACCGATGGCCTGACCGCTGCGATCCAAAAGGCACTGGGCTACGGTGCCACGGCCATGATCGAGGCGTTTATCGAAGGCACGGAAATCACCTGCGGTGTGCTGGGCAATGAAACAGTTGAGGCGCTCCCGTTGATCGAGATCATTCCGGGAGAAAGCCATGAGTTCTTCGATTACGAAGCCAAATACCAGGCCGGCGCCACCGAGGAGATTTGCCCGGCGCGACTCGACGAGCCGTTGACCCGCAAGGCGCAGGCATGCGCCATTGCTGCCCACAAGGCCCTTTACTGCCAGGGCTACAGCCGAACGGATATGATTCTCAAGGACGGGGATTTCTACGTTCTGGAGACCAACACCATTCCCGGTATGACGGCCACCAGCCTCTATCCGCAGTCGGCTAAGGCGGCCGGTCTATCCTTTAGCCAATTGCTGGACCGACTGATCGAGTTGGGAATGGCGGCGCGGCGGCGTCAAACGACCAGAGGATGACAAGGGCTGAAAGCTCATCGCTCAAAGCTGAAAGGGAAGATCGAAGAATAAGAGCTGAAGGCTGAAAGCTTGAAGCTTAAAGAAAATCTGGAAAAGTTCGGGGATGACGATATCAACGGCTAACGGAGGAGGACGCTATGAAAGTGTTGGTTGTCGGTGGTGGGGGCAGGGAGCATGCTCTGGTCTGGAAAATCGCTCAAAGCAAACAGGTGAAGAAAATCTTCTGTGCACCCGGCAATGCGGGGATTGCCCGCCTGGCCAAGTGCGTCCCCATCGGTGCCGCCGATATCGATAAACTGTTGGCCTTTGCCCAGAAAGAGGAGATCGATCTCACCGTGGTGGGCCCGGAAGATCCCTTGTCCCAAGGAATTGTCGATCAATTCGAGGCTGCCGGCCTGCGTATATTCGGTGCCAGCCGGAAAGCGGCCCGGGTCGAATCCAGCAAGTCCTTCGCCAAAGCGATCATGGAAAAATACGGCATTCCCACCGCCAAGGGGCAGACGTTCACCCGCTTGGCACCGGCCCAGGCCTATGTGAAGCAAATGGGCGCGCCTCTGGTGGTCAAGGCAGATGGGCTGGCGGCTGGAAAAGGGGTGATTGTCTGCAGTACTGAGAAGATGGCCATGGATGCCCTCAAGCAGATCATGGTGGACAGGGAATTCGGCGAAGCCGGGGACCAGGTCGTCGTGGAAGAGTGCCTGGTCGGGGAAGAAGCCTCCTTTCTGGCGTTCACCGACGGCAAAACCGTCCTGCCGCTGCCCTCCTCACAGGACCACAAGCCCGTCTTCGATGACGACAAGGGGCTCAACACCGGCGGAATGGGGGCCTACTCACCCGCGCCCGTGGTGGACCAGTACCTGCACGAGCGCATCATGAACGAAATCATGATTCCCATGGTCAAGGGCATGGCCACCGAGGGCTGCCCTTACAAAGGCGTGTTGTACGCCGGACTGATGATCGACCGGGACAAGATCAAGGTCCTTGAGTTCAACGGTCGTTTCGGTGATCCGGAGGCGCAGCCGCTGCTGGTGCGCTTGCAGGACGATATCGTTCCGATCATGGAAGCGGTGATCGACGAGCGCCTGGACGCCTGCCGCCTGACTATTGATCCGCGGGCCTCGGTGTGCGTGGTGATGGCTTCGGGTGGCTATCCTGGAAAGTACAAAAAAGGATTGGAAATCAAGGGAATCGATGCGGCCAACCGCATGCGGGACGTGGTCGTGTTTCATGCCGGTACCAGCGCTAAGGGGAAGAAGATTCTCTCCCAGGGCGGACGGGTTTTAGGGGTTACGGCTTTAGGACCTACGGTGGATGCCGCCATCAAAAAGGCGTACCAGGCGGTGGCCAAGATCGATTGGCAGGGCGTTCACTACCGCAAAGACATCGGCAAGAAAGCCCTGGTTCGTATGCAGGCGGTACCTCGGGTCGGGATTGTCATGGGCAGCGACTCGGATCTGAAAGTCATGGAAGCAGCCCTGGGGGTGTTCAAGAAATTTACGATCCCCATCGAAATGACCGTGGCTTCCGCCCACCGCAGTCCGGAGAGAGCCGCCACCTATGCCGCCACAGCCAAAGAGCGTGGGCTTCAGGTGATTATCGCCGGGGCAGGTCACGCAGCACATCTGGCCGGCGTCCTGGCGGCCCATACCACGCTTCCGGTAATCGGCGTTCCCATCGATTCTTCCTGCCTTCAGGGAATGGACGCCCTGCTATCAACCGTTCAAATGCCGCCGGGCATTCCTGTGGCCACCGTTTCCATCGGAAAGCCGGGGGCCAAAAATGCGGCGATTCTGGCCGTGCAGATGATGGCATTGAATGACGAATCACTGGCCGACCAGTTGGCGGCTTTTAAACGGGAGATGGCTGCCGAGGTTGAAAAGAAAGCCGAAAAACTCGCCCTGTATCGATAGGATCGTTAACATCGACCCGTCCGATCCGGACAAAAACAATATTCGCAGGGCAGTTGGCGTATTGAACCAGCAGGGTGTGCTGGTATTCCCCACGACAGGCCTCTACGGTCTGGGTGCCGCCGCGTTTTCTCCCGAGGCGATACACCGCGTGTTCGCTGTCAAACGCCGGCCGCACCACATGCCGTTGCTGGTGATGGTGCCCGATTTGGACGAAATGGGCAAGGTGGTGCGTTTCGTCCCCGATTTTGCCCGGCCGCTGATGGATTTGTGGCCCGGAGGAATTACGCTCGTCTTTGAAGCCGGGGAAGGGGTGCCTTCCCTCCTTACCGGCGGAACGGGAAAAATCGGTATCCGCATGCCGGCCCACCCGGTGGCCAAGGCCCTGGTCACAAATTTCGGTGGCCCCATTACCGCTACCAGCGCCAACCTGTCCGGCTGCCCGGCCGTATTCGACCTGGCGAACCTTGATCCACGCATAGGTGCCGAGGTGGATTTGATTGTGGATGCCGGCGTTCTTGCCGGCGGAGCGGGGTCCACCATACTGGATGCCACATGCTGGCCACCGCGAATCATACGGGAGGGCGCCGTTTCCAGAAAGAGGATTGAGGCGGCACTGGGAACGAAGCCGTCAAATTGATTGACAATCGCTTAGTTTTTCCCTATATAAGCCAACCCATGCCGGAGTGGTGAAATTGGTAGACGCAGTGGACTCAAAATCCACCGGGGGCGACCCCGTCTCGGTTCGATTCCGAGCTCCGGCACCATAAAGAAATCAGGGGGTCAGCGCATATCGCCGACCCCTTTTTTTTATGAAAATCGGCGATTGGCCGTCAGGTTTTTAGGGTATGCCGTTTATCGTTTGCAGACGATTTTAAGTCTTCGCTTCCGGGGATTTCACGGCGACCATGAACGAAATGCGTCTTTTGTCTAAAAAATCTTCTTGATTCTAATATAAATTCAATATATTAGGATAAAGGGAGGCTCGACAATGTGGAAACAGATTAAAAAATACATCACCATCGGTATCGTCATCGCCATCGGGTATTATATTCTGGGGCATCACTTCATCTACTACCACAAGTCCTTTTCCGTAATGCCCAAGGAGGAATTGACGATGAAGTACACGTTCTACAGCCTGGACAGCAAGCGTCCGGAAACCATTTTGCGGGTGGATGAACTACGTTGGGCCGGAATCGGCGATATCATGGTCGAAAAGGGAATGATCTCTGAGAGCGAAATGTACCGTCTGGAGGAGAAAGCGGAGATGGCCTCCCAAGAATGATGAACGCCTAAAAAGTCACATTTCCGACGGATTCGTATATATAAATTTCCCGCGCAGGCGGGATTTTTACCCCATGGGCAGCATGTTGTCCGCCAGCCGGCTGGATGCTTTTTTCAGATTTACGCTCAGCAGGTTGGCCAAACCCTTAAGAATATTTACCCCGATATCCACCTGTTTCTCCATAATTTCCTCGAAAGCGGCACGCTCGAAAACAGCCAACCTGACCTTCGACCGTGCGATCACCGTTGAAGATCGCGGAAAATTATTGATGATGGACATCTCTCCGATGGACCGCCCTCGGCGCAACGTTGCTCTGACGTCAAAGCTGTCGGGGCCGGTTTTCTTGGTCACATCCAATTCACCGCTTTCAATAAAACAGACAAAATCGGCTTTGTCCCATTCTTTGAACAGGGTGTCTCCGGGGTCGAGTTCCACGAAATCCATGCGGGCGGCAACCTGAGAAAGATCGTCTCTTTCAAGAAATACAAAAAGGGGAAGGTTGATGATGAAATCAATCAGATTCTTTTCCTTATCCATTCCGTTTGGGATCCTTTTTTCCATTTTCACATTTAATATATCGACACTTACAAGGGTTTAGGGACTGATACCTCTACAAATAAAAACTCTGGAGATTTAAGATAAAAACGGCTACAAACGATCCTCTCGGTACCTTTTTTATCGGCACCAGAGATGGGTACTTTAGCCTGTTGCCAATGAGGAGCGAACAACTCCTTTTTCCCGGGCATACAATAGGTGTTGAAGGCAGTTCGTTAGCCAGTCAGACGGTTTTGTAAACTATCGGAGACAGGCGTTTTGACGATCACTTACTTAAAATTATTGATGACCGCCATTTTTTGGGGAGGCACCTTTGTATCCGGCCGGATGCTGGCCGAATCCATCCCTCCTTTTTCAGCCGCTTTTATTCGATTTTTCATTGCCGCGGTGTGTCTGTATGCCATCATCGCCGGACGGGAAGGATCTATTCCAAGACTGGAGAGGCGGCATTTCTTACCGGTGACATTGTTGGGGCTTACTGGCGTTTTTGCCTATAATACCTTTTTCTTCAGCGGATTGAAGCTTGTTGCGGCAAGCCGGGCATCCATTATCATCGCCAATAATCCCATTATTATTTCCATTCTTTCGTCACTGTTTTTCAAGGAGAAACTGTCTCCGACCAAGGTCGCCGGAATTTGTATTTCCGTTTCCGGCGCCGTTATCGCCATCTCCCGGGGAAATCCCCTGGCTCTTTTTGCCGGCGGTATCGGGAGGGGTGATTTTTTTATTTTCGGTTGTGTGCTGAGCTGGGCTGCATACTCGTTGCTGGGAAAACGCGTGATGCAGGACCTGGCGCCGCTAAGCGCAGTGGCCCATTCGGCGGCCATTGGCATGCTGGCGCTGCTGATTCCCGCATGCTTTGAGGGAATGCCCGCCGCGTTGCCGACCTATTCGTGGGCCGATTGGTGCAATCTGGCTTACCTGGGTTGGTTTGGGACCGTACTGGGGTTTGTCTGGTATTACGAAGGTATTCAGGCCATCGGCCCATCACGGGCCAGCCTGTTCATCAATTTCGTACCCATCAGCGCCATTTGCCTGGCCCATGTCATTTTAAATGAACCGTTGACGCTGTCGCTGATGATTGGAGGCGCTATGGTGGTCGCGGGTGTCAGTTTGAACCATATGACCACAACCGTCTCTTGGCGATCTCGGCTAACAACAACAGATCGAATACCCATGAAAAGGAGAACATGATGATTTCAATTCAGATTCCGGACTTCGGGGCGTTGGCTCTGGACCATCTGGTTTTGGATTACAATGGCACCCTGGCAGTGGATGGTGTGTTGTTGCCTGGGGTCAAAGAAGCGCTCAACTCCCTTTCCCGGGACCTTACTGTTCACGTTGTGACCGCCGATACCTTCGGTAAGGCCGGCGACGGGCTGAAAGGAATCGACTGCCGCTTGACGGTTCTGGAACCGGGCCGCCAGGATCAAGCCAAGCTGAACTTCGTCAACGGGCTGGGAGCTGCACAGACGGCCAGCATCGGCAATGGACGCAACGATGCCCTGATGCTCGAGGCCTCCGCTTTGGGAATTGCCGTCATTTTAGGAGAGGGGGCCAGCAGTGCCAGCCTGAAAGCTGCCGATGTCGTCTGTCTTAATATTGTCGATGCGCTGGAATTGTTGACGCATCCCTTGCGACTCACGGCAACGCTGAGATGCTGAAAAAGCTGTACCTCACCGCCGACTGTTGATAGTAAAATGGCGCTTCATCGGACTTGGCAACATGGTTTTGCGAAAAATAGGTCGGAACGTTGGTTGCGCTGCCCCTTTTAAATGGAGATATCGATCCATTGAACTACTTGATGGAAAATAACAATGAGGCTCATCGTCTGGAAATGAAAACGGATACGAACCGGATTGCGGCTCAAGTCCGCTGGGCCGGCCTGAAGCCGGGAATGCGAGTGGCGGATGTAGGCTGTGGACCCGGCAAGATCACTGCCTTACTGCATCGTATGGTTAGTCCCGGTGGAACGATAGTCGGGATTGACCAATCCCACGATCGAATCCAGCACGCAATAACGCACTATGGTACTCCGGGGATATCCTTTCAACGCAAAGACATTACCGAGCCTTTGGACGATTTGGGGACGTTCGATTTTGTTTTTATCCGTTTTGTTCTCGAATACTATCGTTCTCGGGCGTTCGAGATCGTTAGCAATCTCACCCGTATCGTCAAACCAGGTGGGATCTTATGTTTGGTTGATTTGGACCATAATTGTCTGAATCAATATGGAATTCCATCAAGACTGAAAAATGCCATTGACGCAATAATGGCCAAGCTCGAGTGCGATGCGGACTTTGATCCTCGTATGGGCATCAAGTTGTATGCGATGCTGTACGATCTGGCTTTTCAATCTATCGATGTGCGTATTGAGGCCCATCACCTGATTTTCGGAGAATTGGACTTCGTTCAGGACTACGATTGGACCCGGAAAGTAGAAGTAGCCGCCCAAAATTGTGGGTACGATTTTGAGGAATACGAGAACGGATACGAAGGATTTTATAGCGAATTCAAATCATCGTTTGCCGATCCGCGGCGATTCATCTACACGCCGGTCGTCTGCTGCCGGGGAGTTCGGTCCGTTTAAAAGTAGGCGGAATGAGGGCAATGGTATTCTATTCAGGATACTCTTTTCATGGGGACGATCTTGGCCGTATCCACCGATTCGGATTGGAGTGCCTCTTTTTCATAGTAGCGGATGAAGGCATCGACAACCTTTTCATCAAAGTGGACGCTGCGCCCTTTTTCCAATAGTCGAAAGGCATAGCTGATGGGCAGGGGGTCCCGATAGTGGCGTTTGGCCGTAACTGCTTCGAAAAAATCGGCCACGGCGATAATTCTGGCACCCAGTGGAATCTCCTCGCCTTTCAAGCCGTTGGGATAGCCGCTGCCGTCCATTTTTTCATGGTGGGACCCGGCAACCTCCGGGACTTGGCTGAATATGCCTTCAAAATTGATTTGCTCAAGGATACTTTGTGTTCTCTGGGCATGCGTTTTTACCGTTTCGTATTCTTCTTTGGTCAAGCGGCCAGGCTTTTTCAGGATGCTGTCCGGAACACCGATCTTGCCATAGTCGTGCAGCAAAGATGCCACTCGTATCATCTCACGATAATTGGTGGACAGATTCAACTCTTCGCAAATCCCCAGTGCATATTCGGTGACCTTCTCGGAGTGGCCCGCGGTTAAGGGGTCTCTTGCATCAATGCTGGCGGCCAGCACCTGGAGGATGGAACTGAACTGCCGTTGACGGGCTTCCATTAGGTCCGCGTTGCGGACGCTGATGCCAATCACCGATGCGACACCCATGAGAAGGCTAAGATCGCTTTTCACCAGGGGCCGTTTGGAACGCAGGTTGTCGACAGCTAAAATGCCGATGGATTGTCCGTCGCAGATGATGGGGCAGCAGATAAAGGATTGGCTGCCCATCTGGTGTGCAAATGCCAGGCTTCTCTTGGAGAGGTTGGGGCTTATTTCTTCGATATCGTTGATCAGGAACGGCTTTTGCTCGCGAAAGGAGACCACAAATACTCCTTTCGAATCCGGTTTGTTCAAGTGGAATGCCGATTTTTTAATGATATCAAGCTTGTTAAGGTCATAACCAAATCCGGCGTGGAACTCCAGTAGCGAACGGTCCGCATTGGCCAGAAGAATGAATCCACGATCATAATCCAGGCGTTTCTCAAACAGTCCCACCACCGTTTCGATTACATCCTTAATGTTGGTGTATTTGCTGATGATCTGTCCGATTTCGTTGGTCAGCAGGGTGTTGTTATAGTTAATCTGGGTTTCTTTGAGCAGGCGATCAGAAGAATCGCTCAAAATATTCAAACTTGTCTTCAATTCTTTTTGTTCGACCAATTGACCGGTGCTGAATAGAAGAAAGACAGTGATCAAGGCTATGGGAAGATAAATTGTAGCTGTTATCTGAGGCTGGAAACAAGCAATTACGAGACAAACGGAAAGTAAAAAAAAGGTAATATAATTTCGAATGTTACGGAAAATATCAGAGGCTGACATTTCCCATGAAATAATATATTTGCACGATTCCGCACCGTGAAAGATACATTCTGTGTGCTCAACACGTGGAAGTTTATTCAGGAAACCAACCGTAATGGCCTCAAGCAAACCGATTCTATTCTCGCATTGATACGGCTTTTCGTTTACACCGGGTTTCGGCGTTACAGTGATTTCTACCTTGTTCGGTGAAAGCTTCTTGGTGAAATAATTGGAAGATCTTGCGCAGCTTTCGGAAACATGACCGATAATTTGATATACTTTTCCCGGGCCTAATTGACCAAAAATAAATTGGCCCAATGCACCGATTAGCGAAGGTGATGCAGCAAAGCGCCCGGCTTCCCTGGCGATGTTGTTATTACCGGTGAGTTGTACGACTTTATCATAAAACCGGTCAATTTGGGTCTGCGTGAACCAATGCCCTTGATCGGCGATTTCGTATGGTTTCATCCCGGCATAGTCAAGAATTTCTTCTATGGCTATATAGCTATATTTTTCTTTTAACAGCTTTATCCAGACATTTAGTCCCCGACTGTTGTAGAGGGCGCTGTTTTCAGTGAATATTTTTTTATCAGCTACCGGAGATGATTTCATATCCACCTGCTAGTGCTTAATGAATTTTAACAATCGTTTTAGATATCTGAAATAATCGTCTGTATGGTTCATATTCAAAATCCACAAATTGTATTTTTTCTCAAAAGGAATGGCCAACGCTTCAGCGCTTGTTGCCGGGTATGTAAGCACAGGTATCTCGTTGAGTTGGAATTGATCAATCAGGGTTCTCAGGCATGCTCGGATGATCTGGTAGTTAAGGCCTCCATGTCTGACGATAAACATTTTTATTGAATTGGTAAGGTCCGACATGTTCAGACCGATATCGGCCATGTTTACCACGAACACGACCTTGAGGTCTCCCGACATTTTAAGCGCATAGAGATGACGGGAACGAAGAAGACCGATCTGTGCAAAGGCCGCTTCGGTCTCAGAAATATCATGGCTGTCGTATCCCAAATCTAAAGCTTGAATCATCAAACCGCTGGATTTTTCCTCATAATTGCATTCAAGATCACGAAGGTCACTGTCGGTCACAGGCATAATCGCCCATCCCGGAGGCAACAGATTTTCCCCGTGCTTCTTTTTCCTGAAATGAAAGTAAGCAAACTGATCTATTGAACACCCTTTCTGATTTTGGATGTTTTTTGCGGCACCTCCAAATACATGGCTGGGAAATTTGTTTTCAGGTCGAAAGAAACAGAAAACATAATTCATTCGTATGCTGTTGATCCGGTGTGAATCGTTGATGAAACTGCCGATCTGGTTCAATACTGCCAACCCCCCCCTATTGCTAGAGGTCCGAAGGGCAGCGTGGTGATGGATAAGCCATGATTTTTCATAAAAACGAACCATGGCCATATGCGCCAGAATTAACCCATTTTTTTGGTAGATAAAATGCCTAGCAATTTGGGGGGGGGCCGTGTACAGCTTTTTATAAGTTTGTTTAATAAGAAATTTATTTCTCTCTATATATTCATACTTCTCAGGATAAATGAAACCCGTTTCAAAAAAGAAATTCCATAAATCGTCGGAGTTCACTTGATTGCAGAGATAGGTATTCTTATTGCCAGTTTGTTGAATGAGAGACAGTATCTTAACATGCTCATCCGCATCCATATCAAGAATGGCAACGCCACATCTGAGCATGCCCGGTTCTTCTTCGTTTTCGACCGGTTTGCTGTAAACCACTTGAGCAGAACAAGTTACGTTAGCACCGTCGCTAAAGCATATCCGAAGATCCGGGATAATCAGTCCTGGCAAAAGAACGGCATGCTTGCTTTCTTCCTTAACGGCCAGGCCGGTCCCTGAAAGATCCATTACCTCGAGTTGAATGTAATTTTTAGATAATGGATGACGGAAACTGATGGTAGGCAACGGAACCATTTTCTGACGGGTACTTCTGAATTCCTTGGGCCGAAAGCGCCTAATTTCACGGTTTGTGACCGTTAAAACCCATTCCTGGCTGCTATGACCATGGGTTTGTTTGAAGATTCGACAATCTCCCGAATAGAGCGTCTTGTCGCCGTCGAAAAGGATCACGTTTACCGGAAGGTCGGCATTGATCCAAGCAAATGTTTGCGGGGGCGCCGTTTTCACTTGCACGCGAAAGGAAAATGCGGAGAAATCAACCATCGATCCGTAAAACAGCGCTCCGTTTTGGGTTACATAAACATGGACACCCCGGCACCCATGCCGCCTGGCGCTTCTAACGTCTTCGGCGTTACATGTTTCCGGCAACAGCAATTGAATACCTTGGCTGTCGATTTCCAGAACTTCCGGGATAGCAGTGATAAACCGTTTCCCATCTGGAATGAGTATATTTCCAAACTCATAGCAGTTAGGTTGATCGACAAGATTGACGACATCCTGTTGCCACAGGCAAGTTAAATGATCGTTATGGCAAGGGTTGGGCTTGGCCTTAAAGGTCAGAAATCGTCGATACCGTTTGTGGCGGAAGTTTATGTAAAGGTATTTATCGAGGAAATTAATTGCGTTTAGCTTATTGATCAGTTGAGCGAGATTGATTTGCTTGGATGTGCGGTTGGGTTCCTCAACGGGGGTTGGTAGAGGGCGAGCAGTTAGGCTTTGTTTTTCGTTTGAACTGACACATGTTTCTGCTTGGATTTCGTCCGGATACAAATTTGCCCGTTCCATGGTTGAACCTCAGTGCTGACGTACCAGATCAGTGCAGAAAAAACAGATGAATCGTTGCTCAAAACCAAGGTGCCAAGGTGGGCAATTGTGCCCTTGCCTGCCTTCATCCAGAAAAACAACTAACATAGATTCCCTTTCGATGCAAGGGGTTATATCCGGAGGGCACTTGGTCTGGTGAGGCTAACGGGAAGGATGGAAAAGCACCAAGGGGTTGTGGTCGGCTACCCACCGATACCCTGCATCTGGTCGTTGACGGTTGGGGAACCATTTAAGGCAAGGTGGTGCCTGGCCGCTTTCTGGCGTACGGCGATTCGAAAAATTTCGGCCAACGCTTCATCCGATGCTCCCCCCCTGAGCAGCTCCTTGAGCGGCTCGTGGCGGTCGGAGAGCAGGCAGGCGCGCAGCTTGCCATCGGCAGTCAGACGCAGTCGATTGCAGCGGCTGCAGAAATGCTGGCTCAGGGCGCTGATGAATCCGATCTCCCCAAGGGCGCCGGCAAGACGATAGCGTCTGGCCGGGCCGTCATGGCAATGATTTTCCACCGGAATCAAATCCCCCAACATGGAAATTTTATTCTGGATTTCCGGTGTCAGGATCTGGTCCCGGGAATTCGTGCGGCTGTTGCCGATGGGCATGTATTCGATGAATCGAATGTGAAAGGGGCGGTTTATGGAGAGACGGCCGAAGTCGAGGATCTCGTCGTCGTTGATGCCACGCATGGCCACCACATTGATTTTAATGGGCGAGAAGCCGATTTCGCGGGCCCGCTCGATCCCGGCCCACACCTGCTCGAATCTGTCGTAGCCGGTAATCTGGGCGAATTTTTCGGGGACGAGCGAATCCAGGCTGATGTTGATGCGGCGAACGCCGGCATCGTAAATTTCCTGCGCTTTGGACGCCAGCAATACACCGTTGGTGGTTAGGGAGACATCTTCAAGTTCGCGCAGGGCAACCAATCGACGCAGCAGATCCACGGCCCCTTTCCTGACCAGGGGTTCGCCGCCCGTTATGCGGATTTTGCGAATGCCGAGCCGAATGCCGATGCGGACCAGCCTCAGAATTTCTTCGTAGCTGAGGATATCGTCGTGGTTAAGTTTGGGGATGCGGCCCTCAGGCGCGCAGTACAAACATCTGAGATTGCAGCGGTCGGTGATGGAGACGCGAAGATAGTTCAGGTGCCGTTTTTCCCGGTCCACTAGTTCTCCGACGAAAGGGGCATCTTTATCGGATTCGTTGGCCATAAATATTCCTGGATGCTGAAGGCTTACAGGTTGTTAGACATCAGAAAGGGTGCGTTTCACCGGCGCTGCCAGGAATGGTTCAAAATCGCCTGGACCAGACCGGGAACCGTGTAGGATTCGGCCTCGATGGTTACGGCCAGGCCCAAATCCCTTGCCGTCCGGGAGGTGATGGGACCGATGCTGGCCACGGTGATCCCTTTCATCAGGCGCTGTGCATCATCCGGTGGCAGCAGTTTCCGGAAATTTTTCACCGTGGAGGAACTTGTGAAAGTGACCATGTCGATGGTGCCTGCCTCCAGGCGTTTGACCAGCTCGTCGCCGCTGTTTTCCGCCTGCCAAGTTTCGTAAACCGTGACTTCGTCCACCGTCGCACCCATGCCGGTCAGCTCCACGGGAAGAACGCTGCGGGCTTCCTTGGCCCTGGGCAGCAGGATGCGGGTTCCCCGAACGATGGTTTCGGAAAAGGCTTTCACAACGGATTCGGCGCGGTAGTTGTCGGGAACGATGTCGCTTTTCAGCCCACGGGTTTCAAGGCGCTTGGCCGTGGCCGGTCCGATAGCCGCGGTTTTGATGTGCCCTAAAGCGCGGGCATCGTGACCTTTTTCAAACAGACGGTCAAAGAAATAATCCACACCGTTAACGCTGGTGAAGACGAGCCAGTCATATTGGTCAATGGCTTCAATGGCCGCGTCCACCGGCGTCCAGTCCCTGGTTGGTTTGACCTGGATTGTGGGGCACTGGATCGCTTCGGCACCCAATTCCGTTAACTGACGGATCAGGTCGCTTGCCTGCTCCCGGGCCCGGGTGACCACGATGCGGCGGCCGAACAGCGGCCGATTTTCGAACCAGCGCATGGTTTTCCGCAAGTTGACCACGGTGCCGATGATGATGATGGCCGGGGCTTTGATGCAGGCCTTCCTTACATCGTCTTCGATGCTGGCCAGGGTGCCGGTCACGGTTTTTTGCTTCGGTGTGGTTCCCCAGCGGACCACTGCCACCGGTGTGTCGGCCGGTCTTCCATTGGCCATCAGGTTGGCCGCGATGGAGGGTAAATTTTTTACACCCATGAAAAAAACCAGAGTGCCAATGCCGGTGGCCAGGGCTTGCCAGTCGATGCTGGATTCGCTTTTGGTGGGGTCTTCGTGGCCGGTAACGAAGGCTACGTCGGAGGTGTGGTCGCGGTGGGTCAGCGGAATGCCCGCATACGCGGACGCACCGATGGCGGCAGTGACTCCCGGAACCACCTCGAATGGCACGTCGGCGGCGATGAGCACTTCGGCTTCCTCGCCCCCGCGGCCGAAAATAAACGGGTCGCCCCCCTTGAGCCGGGCCACGGTCAAGCCCTGGCGGGCCTTTTCCACGATCAGCGCGTTGATGCCTTCTTGGGCAAGGGTGTGGTCGCCGCCCTTTTTGCCCACGTAAATCATCTCTGCGTCCGGATTGGCGTGGGCCAGCAGTGTCGGCGAGGCCAGGTAATCGTAGATCACCACATCGGCCCGGGCGATGCAATCGACCCCTTTGACCGTAATCAGGCCGGGATCTCCGGGGCCGGCCCCCACCAGATAGACGCGTCCTGTCGAATTAGTTGTGTGCATCCGTATTGAGTCTTTCCAGAATATCTCCGGCGCCCTCGGCCAGGAGCGCTTCGGCCAGTTCTACGCCGATCCGTTCACTC
Source organism: Desulfosarcina widdelii (assembly GCF_009688965.1). Classification (GTDB taxonomy): domain Bacteria; phylum Desulfobacterota; class Desulfobacteria; order Desulfobacterales; family Desulfosarcinaceae; genus Desulfosarcina; species Desulfosarcina widdelii. The sequence continues at coordinate 6,976,869 of NZ_AP021875.1, forward strand.
CGGGATTCAGGGCCGGTTCGTACCTGTTCGAGTCGATGGGTCCCGTCCACATCGCAAACCAGGCCGGCGAGCGTGTATCCATGGTCGTCGATATGCCCATGGGCGGCGATGGGAACCTGACAGCCCCCCTCCAACCGGTTCAGAAAGGCCCGTTCTCCCAGGACCACCGTCCGGGTGGTCGGGTCGTCCAGGGAGCCGATCACTGCGGCGATACGCGGGTCCTGATCCCGAATTTCGATACAAAGGGCGCCCTGGCCTACGGCCGGCAGCATGACCGTTTCATCCAGAACCTGGGTAATACGCTCGGACAGGCCCATGCGCAGAACGCCTGCAGCCGCCAGCACGATGGCGTCCAAAGATTCGGTGTGCAGCTTTTTCAAGCGGGTCTCCAGGTTGCCGCGCAGCGGTACAATGACGAAATCGGGGCGGACATGGAGCAGTTGTGCGCCCCGGCGAAGACTGCTGGTGCCGATGCGGGCGCCGTGTTTAAGCTGATCGAGAGGCAGATTTTCCCTTGAAATAAGCACGTCCCGGGGTTCTCCCCGTTTCGGGATGGCACCGATGCACAAACCTGCGGGAATCTCGGCTGGCATGTCCTTCATGCTATGCACGGCCAGATCGATCCGCCGGTCCAGCAGTGCTTCTTCAATCTCTTTGACGAACAATCCCTTGCCGCCCACTTTGGCCAAAGGGACATCCAGAATTTTGTCCCCCTTGGTTTTGATAATGGACAGTTCGACGGTCAAATCCCGATGGCTGCGTTCGATGGCCCCTTTGACCCAATTGGCCTGCCACAGGGCCAGTTGGCTGCCGCGGGTGCCTACGACAATGGTTTGCGCTGCCATCAGTGACCACAACTGGCGCAACTGGATGCCGTACAGCCCGTGCAGGACGAGGACGACGCCGATTTGCCTACCGTTTCGCCGCCGCTGCCCTTGCTGACAAATCCGCAGGCGGACATCATTCGGCACACCTGGGTGTCGTCGCAGTGAGGACAATGGGACGGTTCACTGCCGCCGAGCACCAGGTGCTCGAAGTTCTGGCCACACGCTTTGCAATGATATTCATAGATGGGCATTGGATCTCGGTCTCCTTCATATAACGTTCGGGTCTGAACAAGAGGTCAAAAATAAGCACGTCAGGCTGCTGGGCAACCCCTTTCGATGGTTTTTGTACGGTTTTTTACGATGCTTTGAAAGCCATCATGCGATCCTGGGCTTCTTCGATCATAGCCCGGCTGTCATGGCCCAGCGCGGCAGCCAGTTCGAATTCGGCCAGGGCGACGTCCAGTCGTCCAAGATCCAGATATACCCGTCCCAGGCGATGGCGGAAAAGGCCGTTTTCAGGTGCGATGCGAACACTTTGCTCACACAGAACCGAGGCTACATCCAGACTTTCGCCCCGCTTGGCGTACAACCGTCCCAGCATGGAGAGCGACGCGGCATCCTCCGGATTGATCTTGACGACCGCCTTGTATGCCTGGACCGCTTCTTTGGTCAAGCCCAGCATATCCAGACAGGCGCCCAGTTGCCGGTACGCGGCAGCGGAACGGTTGTTGGCCTGGACGGCAGCTTCCAGATACGGTCTGGCCTGGTCATGCCTCCTGCTGTCCATATGGATCTGGCCGATGTGAAAAACCACTTCGAAAACGCCCGGTTCAATCGCCTCGGCGGCCAGAAACGCATCCAGGGCCTGCCGGGTGCGGCCCTGGCGCAGAAACACGAAACCCCGATTGTAGACCGGCATGATTTCCTCCGGCGCCAGCCAGATTGCCGTTTCGAAAGCCGTCAGCGCCTGTGAGTACTCTTCAAGCACCCCGTGGCACACCCCCAGGCTGTTGAGCAGGTTGGTGTCACATGGGTCCAGGCGCAGCCCTTTTTCGAATTCGTTAATGGCGCCCCGGATGTCTCCGGCCTGGTAGAGTCGGTCACCGCTGATGTTTAAACTTACCGCATCGAAATCGGTGATGCTCCCCGGCCCGAAGAAACCGGCATGCTCGAGCGCTTTTTCGGCATTTTCGACAGTTTGAGAACGGGTTGCGTTGGCGGTCGGATAGACGGCAACACCGGCGGTGAGGGCAACCGAATTGTCCGAGGGAAGCGTTGCCTGCATCCGTTGTGCGATTTCCCGGCCCGCTTTGCCGTCCAGACGGGGAAGGGTAAAAGCGAACCGGCGGTTGCCGATTCGTGCCCAGATGCCGCCGCAATGGCGGCAGACATCCGCCACCGACTCCAAAGCGACCGTCAGGCTTTCCGATGGGCTGCCGGCTTCCCTTGATGCATCCATGCGGTGATTTTGGGACGCCAACCGAACTGCGAGAATGCAGATCGGAGCAACGGCTCCAAAGTCGGTTTCAACGGCCTGTTTCAGACCCTGCCGATCCAGCATATCTGGAAATCCGGCCGCAAGACCGCTATCTTCGACCGGACCGCTGTCCGGACGGACCGATCCCCCATCGTCTTCCGCGGCGGTCTCGTCGGAACTGGAAACCAGAAATTCGTTGGTCGCGCTTCTCTTTTTGAATAGATCCGAAGGGGTCCTTGTCATGGTGCTACCTTCCACGGCGATTTTCTGCCAGCATGCGCTCAAAGGCCTTTTCGATAATGTCCAGTTCTTCTTCCTGGAGGGTCCGTGGATCCATGACGAAGCGATCGTTCTCGATTCTGCCAATCACCGGTGGCGTGCTATTGCGCAGCCATCGTTCGATGCCATTGGCGGATATGCCTCCGATTTGAACGCCCACACAACAACTGGGCAAATTCAAAAGGGGCAGCGATCCACCGCCGGCACGGGATGCCGAATCCATCAATTCCACCGTAAGGCCTGCCTGGGAAAGGGCGTCCAGTCGTGATTTCAATTCGGCGGCCCGCGCCTCGATGGCTTTCAACGGCATGGTAAGCATGGCCAGGGTTGGTATCTGCTCCACCGCTTGGCGCTCGTCCCTGTAAAGCTGAAGCGTGCCTTCCAGTGCCGCCAGGGTCATTTTGTCGATGCGCAGCGCCCGGGTCAAAGGATTGGCCTTGATGCGGTCGATGTGCTGCTTGCTTCCTAAAATAATGCCTGCCTGGGGACCACCCAGCAGCTTGTCTCCACTGAACGTGACCACGTCCACGCCAGATTCCAGGGCTTCCTGGACGGTGGGTTCCTTGAGCAGTCCATATTTCGAAAAATCCACGAAGGTTCCACTGCCCAAATCTTCCATCACGGGAAGGTTGTGCTTGCGGCCGATGGAAACCAGGTCGGCCAGGGAGACGGCCTTCGTGAACCCGACGATGCTGTAGTTGCTGGTGTGGGCCTTGAGCAGTAGGCCGGTCTGTTCGCCGATGGCATTTTCGTAGTCGCGGGGATGGGTCCGGTTGGTGGCGCCCACCTCTTTCAGGAAGGCGCCGCTTTTGGCCATAACATCGGGAATGCGGAAGGCACCGCCGATTTCCACCAGTTCGCCGCGGGAGACTATTACCTCCCGACCCTTGGCCAGGGTATCCAAACAGAGCAGGACCGCCGCGGCATTGTTGTTCACGACCATGGCGGCCGGGGCGCCGCTCAGTTCGCACAGAATGCCTTCCACCGCGCTGTAGCGGGAACCGCGCCGGCCTTTTTCGAGGTCGAATTCAAGATTGGAGTAGCGGCTGGATATGGTTTTCAGATTCTCAAGCACCCTGGAGGAGAGAAGAGAGCGGCCCAGGTTGGTGTGCACCACCACGCCGGTGGCGTTGACGGTCCGTTTAAGATTCAGTTCCATGGCCCTTCGGGCGCTGTCGAGGGCCGCCTCGACCAGCGCCGCCATTGAGAAACGGTCAGCGTCCAGGGGCGTGGGCGCATTCAATACCGCTGTCCGCAGGGCGTCGATGGCCTGGCGAATGGCGGGCAGTAGAACCGATTTGGGAACACCTTCGAATTGCTTTCCCTGGTTGCCATACTCAAGGATGCGGTCGACGCCGGGAATCTGCTTCAGTTGGGCTTGCTTGTTCTTGTCCATGGGCGTTGTTTCTCAGTTTGTTTTTAGCCGCCGTTACCGTTTTACGCTGCTTCTGCGGCTGGTTGAAAGACGTTCAGCGGGATCAGATCCACCAGATCGCCAAACTGCGTTGCCGGCAGATCGAGCCGTGCCAGATGATCGGCCAGGTTGCTCGTTCCCATGCGCTCCAGCTCGAGACCGATGTGAAATCTGGACATGAGCAGATCCGCCAGGTAGACGATGGTGGTCAGGTTTCGATTACCGTTGCTCTTTTCTGGATCGTGATGAAAACGGATGACCTCGGTGAGCCCGTCCGGCAGGGACCACTGTCTGGCCAGCATTTCGCCGGTGCGGGGGTGGTCCATGGAAAGAACTCGGTTTTCCACTTCGACGAGTTCCGCCTGACGATCCTGAAACTCCCGATAGAGCATGGGATAGGTGCCGACGATGTAGTGGTCCAGAACGACCTTGCCGATATCATGCAAAAGACCCGCCGTATAAGCGATGGCCGGCTCCTGTTTTCCCGTCGCGGACGCGATTTTTTCGGCGATTAAGGCCGTACCGACGGCGTGGTGATACAATCCGCCCTTGCACAAACTGTAACCACCGTTTCCACACTGGCTGTAGTAACTTTTCACCGCGGCGGATATCACCAGTTTGAGGAACAGCTCCTGGCCCAAAAACACCAGGGCATGGTCCAGCGAGGTCACATCCCGGCTTTTGGAAAACAGGGCCGAGTTGCAAAGCTGGATGGTCCTGGCACTGATCACCTGATCCGTCCTTACCTCTTCGGCGATTTTTCCAATGTCATAATCCCCTTCCTGCATGATTCGCAGGACCTTCAGGGCCACCTGGGGGATGGGGCGAACGGATTCGATGGCCGTCTCGATATCCGAAGCCGTAGGAGACGGCTTGCCGGGTTGAGTATCCGGCACATCGAAGCCGGCCGGCCGGATATCCCATCGCCAGCGCTGCATGTCCAGTTCAAGGGTGCACGTAAAAAAACCGCCTGTCTCCGACGCCACTACAGCAATTTTTTTCCGACGGAGGACGTCCATTACCATATCGACGGTTCTGCCGCCGATATCCAGGTTCATGTCACAGGATGTCAGCGGTCCGACTAGCGCACCTCCGGCGATTACGGCGCGCATATTCTCCGGGCGGGCTCCCGATTCGACGAGTTGTTCGACGAACATCGGCATGCCGGTAGCGGCATATTTTTCAGGGCAATCCACGTTTTGCCTATTGACCGGTTCCGGAAGCAGCAGGTGAATCAGCCCGCCGATTCCAGCAGTTTCATCGACGATGGCCACGCCCACGCAGGTGCCCAAAAATGCCTGGAGCAATCGCGGCTGCGTGCCGCCGGTCATAAAAGAGCCGGAAGCGACATGGTCTTTTCTCAGGACTCCCATCCAGGGGCACCTTTCATGGGTTTGTGTTACTAACCGGAAACACATATCATTAATAAACCATGGTTTTCAAGAACGCGTTCCGAAATGGCCAGGGTCAGCGTATTTGGATCGGACACCAGTTCCTTGAGGGATAACGGCCGGGGGCTACTGAAAAAGCACCTTTTCAAATACAATCCCCATCGGTTGCAATTTGTTTCCCTGTTGCCTTTTTCGGATAAAACATGTCTATTGCCGGTATTCGGCAGGTCAAGGAATGATGAATTCGTAGAAAGGGAAGGGCGCTGCCATGGATTCGATTTCCGCTGAAACCATTGCCGGTCAACGGCTGATGGTCGGCTTCGACGGAACCGCCTTTAACGACGACCTGAAATTGCTCATCGGCACCCTGCGGGTCGGCGGATTGATTCTCTTCTCGCGCAATATAGAAGAACCGGAACAAATCCGACAGTTGTGCCGGGACTGCCAGGCCTATGCCCGGCAATGCGGCCTGCCGCCCCTGTTTGTCGCCATCGACCAGGAAGGCGGACAGGTGGCCCGGCTCAAGCCGCCATTCACCCAGTTTCCGGGCAACCCCGCCATGAGGGCTTTTGATGATGCGGTTCATTTCGCCCGGACAACCGCCCGGGAACTGAAGGACGTGGGCATTAACATGGACATGGCGCCCGTGCTGGATATTGCACCGGAGAACATCAACAGCATCATGGCGCAACGGGCCTTCGGCGGTGATCCCCAGTGGGTCACGGCCATGGGAACGACTGTGATCGATCACTTGCAGCAACGCGGCGTCATGGCAGTGGCCAAGCATTTTCCCGGCATCGGCCGCACGGTTTTGGACAGCCACCTGGCCCTGCCGGATTTGGATGTTGATATGGCGGCCTTAACCGATGTGGATCTGGTTCCCTTCGCGGCCGCCATCGCAAATAACGTAGCCGGCATCATGTTGTCCCATATCCGCTACACTACAATCGATTCCATATGGCCGGCCAGTCTCAGTCCTTCGGTCACCGCCGATCTGCTGCGCGGCCAAATGGGCTATCGGGGGGTGGTCATGACCGACGATCTGGACATGGGCGCCATCAAGCCTGGCTACGACATCGAGACCGCCATCAAGCGAATCCTGCTTTCCGATGTGGACATCGCCCTGATCTGCCACAAGGGCCCGGATATCGAGGCTGCCTGGCAGACGATCCATGGGGCGATCGCCGAGGACGCCGGTTTGAAAGAAAAGGCAAAGCAGTCGTTGCAAAGAATTCTGGAACTGAAAAAAAACTACCTGAGCGGACCGTGGTTGCAGCGATACGGGTTGACGGCAGCGTAAACGTTCAGCTCGGTTCGTTTCGAAAAATGGGGAGAGAAAGTGAACGCGGAAGCATTCAACACCAAGGTCAAGCGCAATGTGGCCCATAATTTCGATCAGAGCATTCGACTTTATCGGGAATTTGAAGACAAGCACGGCTTTTTCGAGGCCCTCACCCTGAAAATGGCAAAAGCCATCGGCGTCGAAGAACATGCATCCGTACTGGATATCGGCTGCGGTTACGGGGTTTCCGCCCGGGCCCTGCGCGACCGCCTGGGCTGCAGGGTGCTGGGCGTGGATTTGTCCCCCGAAATGATCGCTGCCGGCCGTTCGTATTGCCAGAAGGACGGTATTGACCTGTGCGTGGGCGACGGAGAGAATCTCTCATCCGTCGTGGAAGGGCGCAGCTTTACTTACGCCCTTTACAATGCCTCGATTTTTATCTTTCCCGACGTTTCCAAAACCATCGCCGAATCCCACCAATGCCTTCTCGATGGCGGCAAAATCGCTTTTTCGTTCTACCCGCAGCTGCTCGGAGAAGACGATGCAGACCTGTTCGCCCTGGCTTTTGAGCGGCTGGGAGAGCCCTTGCCGCGGTTTCGCGTCATTACCGGCTACGCCAAGGCCTGTGAAGCACTGGAAAGCCGATGCGTGGACATTCGCCACCATCGATGGACGCGTCCTCTGGACATCGAATTCCTTCAGGATTTTTTCTCCATTCCAGCCCAATCCGCTTCGCTCTTTCCGGGCAAGGATTATGAAGCACGCCGTGAATTGGCAACGCGGCTTTTCGGCACCCTCGACGATCGGACAGAAACGGGGCGCATTGTCTGGCGCATGGCTGAAGGCACCAAATCGACGGCTAATTGAACGGAGTTAGAGTTGACAGTCTCGCAAAAAGTCCCAGGCTCGTCATGCCGGACTTGATCCGGCATCCAGAAGGTATCGAAATGACTCGATAGCAATAAAGCTTCATTACATGCGCCGGAATGACGCCGACTTGCGATTCCCGACTTTTTGCATAACCATCAAAATTATCCTTGGTAGAGAGGTTCAAATTGGCAGCACAAAATCTACTTGACGGCATCGAAGAAGTCCTTTTGATGGGCCCCGGGCCTTCCTGTATTCATGACAAGGTATACGCGGCATTGAGCAGGAAAACCATCGGTCACCTCGATCCTTATTTTATCCGGATCATGGATGTCATCAAGGCTGACCTGCGGACCCTGCTCAAAACGGAAAATACCCTGACGATTCCCATGTCCGGCACCGGTTCTTCCGGAATGGAAGCCTGTTTCGTGAATCTGGTGGAAATCGGCGATCCGGTGCTCATCCTCATCAACGGGGTATTCGGCATGCGCATGCAGGACGTAGCCCAGCGTCTGGGCGCCGAGGTGGACAGCCTGGAGTTCAAATGGGGAACGCCGGTTTTGCTCGATGCGGTCAAAGAGAAGATTGAGAAAAAACATTATAAGATCGTTGCCGTGGTGCACGCGGAGACTTCGACGGGAGTGAGAAATCCGGTGGCAGAGATCGGAGAACTGCTCAAAGGGTCTGATGCCATCTATCTGGTAGACGCCGTCACCAGCTTCGGCGGCATGGAGATCGCCATGGACGAATGGGGTATAGATGCGCTTTATAGCGGCACCCAGAAATGTCTTTCCTGCCCGCCGGGTCTGGCCCCGCTCTCCTTTTCCGAAAAGGCGGTTGCCGCCCTTGAAAATCGAAAATCCAAAGTGCCCAACTGGTACCTGGACCTTTCAATGATCATGCAATACTGGAAAGGTGCCACCCGCGCCTACCACCACACGGCGCCCATCAATATGCACTACGGACTCTATCAGGCGTTGAAGCTGATTCTGGAAGAGGGCCCGGACAATGTCTACCGGCGGCACATGGACAACCACGAGCAGTTGGTGCAAGGCCTGGAGGCGCTGGGCCTCGCCATGCTGGTGACGCCCGACGCCCGGCTGCCCATGCTCAATTCGGTAAAGGTGCCGGAAGGCGTCGATGAAGCCGCTGTGCGCAGCACCTTGCTCAAGGATTACAAGATCGAGATCGGCGCTGGTCTGGGGCCCCTATCGGGAAAGATCTGGCGGATCGGACTGATGGGGCACACGGCCAGGCCGGAAAATGTCGAGCGTCTGCTGGGTGCGCTGAAGACCATCCTACCTTGAATGAAAACCGGGGTTGCACGCATTAGAACTGCAACCCCATCATTCTATCCAAGCCGGTGACGAATATTTTGTTATGTAAGCAGAGGTGCGATGGCTTACTGGTTGAAGGTGTTCATTTTTATGGTGTTCGTACCCACACCTATGGCAAAAAGTTTTTTATAATAGCACGTTTTCGGGCTGGATCGCCATATATCCATTTACGTATCACCAGTGCGTAAAGACGTGAAGTTATCTCGAACAATCTGAAATTTATAAGAATTATAAAAATTGAATCCCAAAAATCATCAATTTCAGCCAAGGATGATCAACTCGTAAACAGAACAACTTCCCAATTGGCGATGCCTTAAAACTTCTTAAAAATTATGGTAAAAAATTCCCAAAAATTATTTATAAAATTACACAATATTCTATATGTAATAATACGTTTAATTGTCTAACATATTGATAGAATTTATAAATCACTATCATCAATAACTCTGCATAACTTTTGCATGGTCATCTTTATTCCCCACGGATTTTTCATCTACAATGAACTACCCTCGCCGCAATCAGTGAGGTATCAGCTACGTATTGGGTCGTTTATACCGCCGCAAGGAACGGGGTATTAGACCTGTTGCTTCGCAATATAAGTTTTTTCCAGTATTCCCGGGAACCTTTTTCTTCAGCGGTGAAATGGACGACTGCCGAAAATTTTATATAACACTGTTTTTTGTGTATATTTAGCATGTTGTCACAGGAAAATTTTTCCATTTGATCTAAAAAGGGGGGAATATGCGAATCAGTCAGATCTTCTTGGTAATTTTAATATTAGCTAGTGCTCATCCACAGGAATAACTACCTGTAATAAATAAGAAACGCGCATTTTGTAGTGGTTTTTCTCTTCTCTTTGTAGTATATTGAAAGTCGCCAAACAACCAATATCACTACAAAAGAAAGAAAGGAGCCGATCACAAAATGCGCGAAAAATGGCAAAAACAGATGCCCCTGATGCCTCAGATCAAAGACCACGCCCAAGCAAAAGAACTTACAGCTATCAGTGGTATCATCGATGCTCACCCTATCATCTGTGATCGCGTTCTTCAAGATTTGAACAAGGGCAAGCTGGTGGCCTATCGAACTGGGGCTGACGGCATGAGCGCCGACCAGGTACTGCGTTGTGCTATCGTCAAAATCCTTTTCGGTTTTACGTATGATGAACTGGCATTTCATATTGTCGATTCGCAGGCATTGAGTTGGTTCTGCCGGATCGGTATCGCCGACAAGGGATACAAAAAATCCGCCCTGAACAAAAATATCAAAGGCATATCGGACGCCACCTGGGAACTGATCAATGCGGATCTTTTGGGATATGCGAAGCAAAAGGGCATTGAAAAGGGCCGACAGGTCCGGGTCGATTGCACGTGCGTTGAAACTCACATCCATCATCCCACCGACTCCAACCTGCTGTGGGATGGTGTTCGCGTGTTGACGAGGCTGCTGAAGCGCTTCCGGGATGAATCGGGGATCACAGTTCCTGACTTCCATAACCATACCCGTGTTGCCAAACGACGGATGCTGGCGGTGATGAATGCCAAACGGAAAAACAAGCGTAAGGTTGCCTATGTGGACCTGCTCAAAACCAGTCGCAAAGTGGTTGGGTACGCTCATAAGGCAGTCGCTGCGATCAATGCCGGTGCGACCTGCGACCCGCTGGTCATGACGATTGGCTTCCAGATCGAACATTTTGTCGATCTGACCCGCAGGGTGATCCACCAGACCGAACGCCGGGTTCTTCATGGAGAAACGGTCGATGCCAAAGACAAAGTAGTATCGTTGTTCGAGCCACATACCGATATCATCGTCAAGGATAGGCGCGATACGCTGTTTGGTCACAAAATCTGTCTGACCGGAGGCGCGTCGAACCTTATTTTGGACTGTGTCATCACCGAAGGCAATCCGGCCGACGCCGACCTGACGATACCGATGCTTGAGCGGCAAAAACAAATTTATGGCCGCTATCCCCTCAAGGCCAGCTTCGACGGCGGTTTTGCATCCAAGGAAAACTTGAAGCGAGCCCAATCGCGTAAGATCAAAGACGTCTGCTTTGCCAAGAAACGAGGTCTATCTGAAACCGACATGTGCCGCAGCCAATATGTGTATCGTCGATTGCGCCGCTTTCGAGCGGGTATTGAATCCGGTATCTCCTGGCTGAAGCGTTGCCTTGGCCTGACCCGCTGTACCTGGAAAGGATGGGACTCGTTTAAATCCTATGTTTGGTCTTCGATTGTGGCCGCCAACCTGCTGACCATCGCCAGGGGAAAAACAGCCACTTGAGACCTTAATCGATTCCGCATCGTGAAAACTGGTTGAACAAGTGCGCTTGCATTAAGCCGATTTCGGTAAATTAGCCACAAACCGATGTAGCGATGGTGAGAAAAATCCTGCCGAGGATTTTACCACTCTATTTTTTTTGCGACTCGGCTCTGAAAATTACCATTTATGGATCGACACTAGCTATTTCAACGAATGTTTCTGCTGTTAAGCCTCCGCTAGTGTGCGACGCAGATGGAGATAGTTACGAGTCAGACAACAAGAAGTGCGGAGGCAATGATTGTGATGACAGCAACCCGAATGTTTATCCGAATGCAAATGAACTTTGCGACGGGTTGGACAATGATTGTGATGGAATCGTTGATGAAAACTGTCCAGAACCACCGGCTGAACCAACCCGATGCGATCAGGATGCAGACGGGTATGATGCAGATTCAAGATCCTGCAAAGGGGATGATTGTGATGATACCAATCCGTATGTTTATCCGGGAGCAGAAGAAATTTGCAATGATGAGATAGATAACGACTGTGATGGTGAAATAAACGAAGGCTGTGGTCAGTGCCCCGACGCTGACAACGATGGCTATACAGATTGTGATGGAGACTGTGATGATAATAATCCTTTAGTCAACCCTGACGCTACTGAGCTTTGCGACGGCATTGACAACAACTGCGATGGGACCATTGATGAAGGATGCTCAAGTATGTATCCCAATAGTATGGCCGCAGCTGGCGACAGCATAACTGTGGCATACAATGCCGATGGAACCGAAAGCCTGTTTTTTGGTTCCACGGGTTATCAGGATGAGGTGAGCTGGGCGCTTGGTGACAGTATACGGATAAACAGCCATGCGCAAAGGCTTGCGGCATTGAACCCTGGATTTAGCTGGGATGCGGAATTCGACAACCATGCAATCTCAGGTGCAAACATAATTGATCTCAAGGATCAGGTCATACAGATTGTGCAGGATGGTCCTTATGATTATGTCGTAATACTCATTGGCCATAATGATATTTGTGATGCATCATGTGAGGATTTATTGGATGATGACCCTAATACTGGAATGCTTAGCATGGAAGATTTTGAAAGTCGTTTCGTGGAAGCGATGTGGATCCTCTATGACCAGGATAGCGATCTGAGCATCGATGAAAATCCTCCCGATGTCGTTGTTTCAAGCCTTGCCAGAGTTTCAGACCTTTATAATGTCGGAAAATATGATAATTGGTGCACAATGATCTGGAGTCTCGGGAGTGTCTGTCGAGTAGTTACTTCTGGAACGCAGTATTGTATTGATGAAGCAGACAAAAGGACGCAAGAATATAATGAGGTATTGGCGAATTGGGCGGATTTTTTTGGTTATACCTATGTCCCGCAGATATATGAGACTTCGTTCACGCTTGATGACCTCAGTGATTTTGATTGCTTTCATCCGAACGTTTCAGGACAGAACAAGATATCTGAAATTATTTGGAACAATGGACTCTATGCCGAATGATTTTTATCAAAATTTTAACACCTAAAAACCCTGGCAAGTGTAAATTATCTCCGATTGGGGTATGCATCAATTTAAGAACGAGTTTAGGAATTTAATTTTATCGTAAGACTACGAAAAAATGATCCCTTTTGAATATGCTTTTTGCTTATCTACGTTTTTACAATAAAAGTCTCTATTTCTTTTATTAAAACTCAAAAAAAGGAGGATATCCATGAAAAAGATTCTTATTTTTAATATTATATCTTTACTGCTGTTTGGAATACCAGCATTTGCGGGTGATGTTGATCTTTCTGGATGCTGGGAAGTTGAAATTGGAGGAATAGATTCAAAAGGTCAGAAAATTGAAGAGAATAATCATATTTGGATTGTTCAAGAAGAGGATAATTTTTTTAGTGGTTGGGTGTGCAATGATCCAGATCCCGCCGAAGAGGGGATGCATTTTTCAGGAGCTATAGACGGTAGAGAGATATATATAACCCACTGGGATAGCTTCACAAAAGCGACCTTGAATGGGCGGGGCGATGTTATTAGCGGAGTCAACCAGGGGCAGGATATAGATAAAAGGGTTGGAAAGACCAGTTTCGCAACCGCTATAAGGGTTGATAATGATGAATGTAGCCCATGCGAACCATATAATCCAGACACAGCACCTTCACTGACGGAGGCTACAGCCACGAGAATTAATTCAAATACACTGGAAATTCAAGTTAACGGGTCGGATGTTGATGCGAATGCATTAGGTATATATATAACCCTGTTCAGTGGACTTCAGTGTGGCGGGGGTTCTTTAACTTACGTCGAACAAAATTTTTCTCCAAGCCTAATTGGTCAAGAAATATTTAGCGCGACTGTAACAATAACGTCAACATTTGCCGCTAGTACAGAAAGTCTTATAATGCAAATTGTCGACGCTACTGGTTTGTTAAGCGATACATTATGCATTGATGTAGAATAAAAACAGATTGTTGAAGTGTAGAAGTTCAGATTTGATCTGACAGTTACCGATTTTGAGACGGTGGCTGTCAGGTCAAATTCAGGGTAATTGGTAGCGTCAAGAATCTTTCCAGAGTCGTTTGCCATCTTCAAGGGTTTCCATTGGGGTTCTGCCGCAGCACATTTTTCCCTGATGGGTTCACTCAGGATTATACTCCTCAAGCCACAGGTCAAGATCAAACTGAAGCGTTTCGATATCCCGGTAAATCTTCTTTCTGAAGGCCACCTGATAAAATTCTTGAAACATGGTTTGCGGAGCTCTTTGCAGATGCCGTTGGTTTGCGGGGATCTGACTTTGGTTGATTTTGATCGGACGTTTTGTCAGCGCTGGAGGGAGTGAAATAGCGGGATGGATTCAAAGAGGGTGAACCTTAACGACAGTTGGGCCTGAACTTGACCCGCGAATAAACATCGTCGGCCATAGTGCTGCGCTCGCCGGCCGCAAGACGGTGGTAGCCCACGGCAGCCACCATGGCGGCATTGTCCCCGCAGAGATCCAGGGAGGGGATGTGTACGTCGATGCCGGCTTTGGCGGCATCGCGGGAGACAGCTGTGCGCAGGCCCTGATTGGCGGCCACACCGCCCACCACGGCCAGATGGCGGCAGCCGTTTTCTTGCGCGGCATGAATGATTTTGTAGGCAAGAACGTCCACCACGGCAGCTTGAAATCCGGCGGCAATGTGGGCCTGATCCGACTTGAAAGTGTTCGGGTGGGTCTGGATATAGCGCATGACCGCCGTCTTGATGCCGCTGAAGCTGAAATCGTAGCGATCCTTGTCCAGAAATGGCCGGGGCAGCCGGATTTTTTCCGGGTCCCCTTCGGCGGCCAGACGGTCGATCACCACGCCGCCGGGATATCCCAACCCCAGCATTTTGGCGACTTTGTCGTAGGCTTCACCGGCCGCGTCGTCCCGGGTCTGGCCCAAAAGATGAAATTTACGGTGTCCGGTGGCGCGATAGATGCTGGTGTGTCCGCCGGAAACCAGCAGGGCCACGAAGGGAAACGGGGGCGGGTCCGGTGCCAGGAATACGGAATTGAGATGGGCCTCCAGGTGATCCACGCCAACCCATGGGATGCCGTGCCCGTAGGCAAACCCCTTGGCAAAGGAGAATCCCACCAGCAGCGATCCTACCAGACCAGGCCCCTGGGTAACGGCCACGCCGTCTATTCGATCCGCCGGAATGCCAGATTGGGCGATGGCGCCATTGACGACGGGCACGATGGCCTCGATGTGTTTGCGGGAGGCCAGTTCGGGAACCACACCGCCATAGATATGATGGATGTCCACTTGGGAGGCCACCACGGAGGCGAGGACTTCATGCCCATCGCGAACCACCGCCGCCGCAGTTTCGTCGCATGAGGATTCTATGCCGAGTACGATCATTGTTGCCTTAGTGTCATTGGTTGAACAGTTACAAGTGTTGATGAATTCGTAAGAAATGCCCGACTCGTCATGCCGGACTTGATCCGGTATCCAGAAGCCATTGAAAAGACTGGATAGCGCTAAAGCTTCACTACGTGCGCCGGCCTACGCCGGAATGACGGAAAAGTTGGAAATTCGATTTTTTACGAAGCCATCAATGTCGGTTCAAAAAAAAACCGCAACGGCGAATGCAGGTCCGACCGTTCCGGTTCGTGGGACTGCCCCGGGCAATTCACAGGCGATCCGATCTACTTGTTTTTCCGCCCTTCCGGCCCCGCACCGGGGCGTCGCATGCCGGGGGCTCAGGTTTTGCAGATGGGCTGCTTTTTCTGGCCTTCGGCAATCCATTCGAAAAAGCGCGAAATCGATTGGAAAAGCTTTTTAAACATGGTTTCCTGCGGATTCCCGTTTTTAAGGTTCAAGTCTCCGTGGTCAGCCCTCTGTCCTCAGTCTTCTGACCTCCGACCTCAGTCCTCCGACCTATACCATCTTCACCCGGCTTCGGGCGTTTTTACGGGTTTTGGTTACCTCGCCAATGGGCCACGCTTTTTCCCCGCTGCCGGTCAGCCGGTTGAGCACCTCCTGGGCGCTTTCTTCGGGGACCACCGCCACCAGGCCGATACCGTTGTTGAACGTGCGCATCATCTCTTTATCTTCCACGTTGCCCGCCTGCTGTAAAAAGGGGAAAATCGCCGGGATCTCCCAGGAGCCCTTTTTGATGGCGATGCCGCAGGCCTGGGGGATGACCCGGATGATATTGTCCATAATGCCGCCGCCGGTGATGTGGGCCAACCCCTGGATGGGCAGATCCCGAACCAGGGATTGAATGGTTTCCGAGTAGATGCGGGTCGGGGTGATCAACTCTTCCCCGATGGTTTTGCCCAGTTCGGGAACATGGCTGTCCACTTCCAGACCCAGTACCTCGAAGCATATTTTGCGGACCAGGGAATAGCCGTTGCTGTGCAGTCCGCTGGAAGCGATGCCGATAATCTGGTGGCCGGGACGGATTTCGGAGCCGTCCACGATCTTGCTGTTGTCCACGATCCCCACGGCGAAGCCGGCCAGATCGTATTCGTTGTCCTGGTAAAAGCCGGGCATCTCGGCCGTTTCCCCACCGATGAGAGCGCACTTGGCTTGAAGACAGCCTTCGCCGACGCCTTTGACGATTTGTGTCACCGTACCGGTCTTCAGTTTCCCCGTTGCCAGGTAATCCAGAAAAAACAGGGGCCGGGCGCCCTGCACGGCGATGTCGTTTACGCACATGGCCACCAGGTCGATCCCTACCGTGTCGTGGCGGTCCATGAGAAAAGCGATTTTGAGCTTGGTGCCGACCCCGTCCGTGGAGCTTACCAGTACTGGGCTTTTCATGCTGTTGGTGTTAAGCGAAAACAGTCCGCCGAATCCGCCGATTTCACCCATGACGCCGGTTCTACGGGTTTTTTTTGCGATCTTTTTAATGGTATCGACAAGCTTGTCGGCCTTGTCGATATCGACGCCGGCATCAGCATAGGTCAGCTTTTTCTTCATTAAGGCACTCCTGGCATTGATTGGACTGGGAAGTTAAGGTGGCGTAAAAATAATCGGATGCCGGCCAAAAGTCAAATTCATTTCGGGCTTGGATCGTCCATACGGAATCATTCTGTTCACCAATCCTCTCCCCTCAAGTGCGGGTAAAGCACAGCCCCGCGGGGACAAGGACAGGGTGAGGAGGAAAAGGAGACCACTTGATCATGGTGCCGATCAAAATCCGACCACCCCCACGGGGCGCGACTTACGTTTTGACAAACCGACTGAATTGTAATATTTACCTTCTAATTTCAATATGTTTTCAACTGCTACGATGACCGATCCGATCTTCGGAACGGACAGGGGCCGTAAATAACCCCCGCACATTTCTTAAAAAAGGAAACGTCCCATGACTCGCTTTGCCAGGCTGGACCGTCTGCCTCCGTATGTATTTGCCACCGTCAACCAGATCAAGATGGAGGCCCGCAGGGCCGGGGAAGACATCATCGATCTGGGCATGGGCAACCCGGATGTCGGCACGCCCCAGCACATTGTGGACAAACTCACCGAAGCTTCCCAGAATCCCCGGAACCATCGCTACTCGGCCTCCATGGGGATT
The DNA here is from genome assembly GCF_009688965.1 of Desulfosarcina widdelii. Lineage (GTDB taxonomy): Bacteria > Desulfobacterota > Desulfobacteria > Desulfobacterales > Desulfosarcinaceae > Desulfosarcina > Desulfosarcina widdelii. Next base: position 6,994,061 of record NZ_AP021875.1, read on the forward strand.
ACCAAATTGCGCGTGGCCATCAGCGACTGGTACAAGCGCCGCTACGACGTGGATATCGATCCGGAGAGCGAAGCCATCGTCACCATCGGCGTGAAAGAGGGCATGTCACACCTGATCCTGGTGACCATCCGCCCTGGTGACGTAGTGTTCGCCCCCAATCCCACTTATCCCATCCACCCATATTCCTCCATTATCTCCGGTGGCGACGTGCGTGGAATTCCGGCGGGGCCGGACCAGGATTTTTTTGAAAACCTGATCCAGGCCACCAAGCAGACCTGGCCGCGTCCCAAGATCCTGGTGCTCAGCTATCCCCACAATCCCACCACCGAGGTGGTGGACCTGGATTTTTTCCAGCGGGTGGTGGATTTCGCCAAGGAGAACGATATCATGGTCGTCCATGATTTTGCCTATGCCGACTTGACTTTTGACGGCTACAAGGCGCCAAGTTTCATGCAGGCCAAAGGCGCCAAGGAGGTGGGGGTGGAGTTTTTCTCCATGTCCAAAAGCTACTCCATGGCCGGGTGGCGGGTGGGATTTTGCGTGGGCAATCCGGAAACGATCTTCGCCTTAAAGCGTATCAAGAGCTACCTGGATTACGGCATTTTTCAGCCCATCCAGATCGCCTCCATTATCGCTTTGAACGGACCCCAGGAGTGTGTGGCCGAAATCCGGGATACCTACAAATCCCGGCGTGACGCGCTGATCTCCGGGCTTTCCCGCGCCGGATGGGAAATCGAAAGCCCCAAGGGCACCATGTTCGTGTGGGCCAAGATTCCGGCTCAATACCTGCACATGGGGTCGGTTGAATTCTCCAAATTTCTCATCCGCGAGGCCCAGGTCGCAGTATCCCCGGGCCTGGGCTTCGGCGAATATGGCGACGACTACGTGCGATTCGCCCTGATAGAGAACAATATGCGTATCAGCCAGGCCGTCAGAGGCATCCGCAAAGTTTTATAGGTTTAAGGAAAATATCACAATCGATGCCGTGAATTGCCGCTAACCTTAATAATAGGCGGGCGAAAAACATGCTAACCAAGGTCACGGCTCCAAAGCTTAAGAAGAATTTACTGATCCGCAAACGGCTGTTCAAGCGCCTGGATAAAGTCGATAACGAATCGGCGATCTGGCTCGCGGGACCCGCCGGTTCGGGAAAGACATCCCTGATTGCCAGTTATCTGAATGAAAAGCGGATCCCTGCAAGTTGGTATCAAATCGATCCTGGAGACAACGATATCTCCAACTTCTTTTATTATCTCAACCAGGCGGCGGCACCGCTTCTCAACCCTAAAAATCCCCCCCTGCCACTGCTGACACCGGAATATTCGACGGGTGTCGATACGTTTGTCGCTACCTATTTTGAAAGGCTTTTTCAGCGACTACAGCCGCCGAGATGGCTTGTTCTGGACAATTTTCAAGAAATTCAAAACAATTCATCCCTGGCTCAACGATTGGCCAGCATCATCACGAGTATTCCGTCGGAATTCAAGCTGGTGGTAATCAGCCGTCACAATCCATGGCCGAGCATGGCCCGGCTTCGTGCCAACCAGGTATTGAAAATGATTGGAGGCAGGGATCTGGCTTTATCGATAGACGAATGCCGGCGGTTAAAGCGGGTTCTGGACTGTGATTGGTCGGAAAAAGCGATCGCCGAGGTTCATCGTCTCACTAAAGGATGGATGGTTGGCCTGATTTTGCTGTCCCTGCATTCATCTTTTAACCCGGAATCGCAAAATCGACTGGCTGAAATTCAGCCGACCAGCGTTTTCGATTATTTCGCCGCCGAGGTGTTTAAAAATTGCGATTCCCTGACCCAACAGTTTCTGTGCCAGACTGCGGTCCTGCCCCATATGACAGCCGAGACGGCGCAACGGTTGACCTCAATGGACGCGAAAGCGATCATCGCACGTCTGCAGCATCGAAACTTTTTCCTGGAACAACGGCAGGCGGAACCGCCCGGATATCAGTACCATCCGTTGTTCCGCGATTTCCTGATACAGATGGCCTCACGATTGATTGGCCCCGATGCCTTGAAGGAAATCATGAACCGTGGGGCTGAGATCATGGCGGAACAGGGCTTGGGAAGGGAGGCCGTCAGCCTGTACCGCAAAGCCGAAAATTTCCAACCGATGGCCGAGTATATTCTCTCCCAGGCACCAGTGCTGGTGGCTCAGGGACGAACCAATACGTTAACCCGATGGATAGATGGTTTCCCAGACGATCGAATGCATGCCTACCCCTGGCTCTTTTTCTGGAAGGGGGTTTGTTTAGCGCACATTCACCCCGTGGAAGGGAAGGCGCTTTTCATTCAGGCATACGAGGCATTTGTTGCCGGTGAGGACCTGTTGGGACGGGTATTCAGCTGGTCGGCCCTGATTCAGGTATTTCTGATGGCAAGAGATACCTTCGAGGATTTGGATCGGTGGATCGGTGAAGGGCAGCATTTGGAAACATTGATCCCCGAAAATATGGGACCCGATATCCTCGGCCGCTTTTACGCATCCTTCCTTTTCTCACTTTCGTTACGCAATTTGGGGCACCCGGAGTTTTTCCGCATCCAGGAGCGCTGCGAACACCTGTTAGCGCTCTGTACCGACAATCAGGTGCTGGACGCACTCGGATCCTATCTGAGTATGTCCTATGTCTGGATGGGACAAACGAACCGTATGGGCATTTTGCTGAAGCTTTCCAAACCGCTGATGATGCACCCGGATGCACCACCCGTGGCGAAAGTGAACTTCCTTGCAGTCAGCAGTTTTTATTCCATCATGGTCGGGGATTGGGACAGCGCCCGACAAGCAATTGAGCAATACTTTGCGCTTTCCGAAAAGTCCGGCATCCGGGTCTACGATTTTAACGTGCATGGCTGGGCATCATACGTGGGTGTTTTGACTGGCGACAACCGGCTGTTACAAGAGCATTTGGAAGGGATGGAGCGCCTGTTGTCACCCAGTGCCGTCTGGGACTCGGGACAATATCATTACACTATTGCACTGGCTGCACTTCTTACCAAGGATTTCTCCCTCTGCCGGTTTCACCTGGATGAGTGCAGAAAAATTGCCGACTACGCTGGTACGCCGAATCCCATGGGGTTGAGTCGTGTATTGGAGGCAACCTTTTTCATCGTGCAAAATGACTTCAAAAAGGCGATTGAAGCCATCGATTGTATTTCACGGATCGATGTGTCGCAACATACCGGGCATGTCTTCTTTTTAAAGGAGCTTGTTCTCGCGGACTGCGCGTTAGCGCAAAACCGTAAAGCGGAAATGATCGCTCATTTAAAAGCAGCCCTCTCGGATGCGGCTCAGAATGGAATCATGATGCCGTTGGGCCTCAGTCGTGAACGCTTGGCCAACCTGCTTTCCGAAGCGATTGGCGCGGATATCGAGGCGGATACGGCAACCGCAATGATCCATCGGTTTCAACTGGTGCCTTCCCCGGCAGATCTCATTGGCGAAAAATGGCCATGGCCGATCAAGCTGGTTACCCTGGGGCGTTTCGATATTTTTCTCGACGATGAACGCCTTGCCATCTCGGGGAAGACACCCAAAAAGCCTCTGGAACTGTTGAAGCTGCTGGTATGTAAAAATGGCGGAAGCATTGATCGCGAGGCGGTGATGGATCGCCTCTGGCCGGAGGCGGATGGCGACCGGGCAGTTCAAAACATCAACACGACATTGCACCGTCTGCGAAAGTTGTTGGGCCGAGACGACTGCATCATTTCGGAACATGGCCGCCTGTCCCTCAATCCGGAACTGTGCTGGGTCGATGCATGGCATTTCGAAGCCATGACCGACAAGGCGAAATCGGATCGGGACCTCGAAAAACGGATCGATATGCTGTCCCGTGCAATTGATCTATATGCCGGTCCTTTTTCCGGAGAACATGACGATATCGAATCGGGAATCTGGTATGCGCAACGACTGAGAAACGCGTGGATGGATGCAGTTTTGACTACAGGCCAATGGTACATGGAAAACAACCGGATCGAACGATCGAAGGACCTGTTTCAGCGATCGCTGGCCATCGACGATACGGTCGAGCCCTTTTATCGAGAATTGATGGCGTTGCTCTACGACCATGACCGTTTGGCCGAGGCAAAACTGGTTTCCAACCGCTGCCGACACGTGTTGTCCAAAAGGGGTTTACTGCCGGCAGACGACACCATGGCCCTTTTCAATAAACTGCAAACGGAACGGTCAAAATCCAACCAAAAAAAGTAAAACGGCTTTCCATCTTTTCTGCAATACTTCATTATCGCCTACAAATCGTCAACGTTTGCAGCCATGCCATTTTTTTAAGACGAAATGAAAAAAATTACCATCCGTAAGTGATCTGTAAGCCCTCCTTTGCCATTACTTAATGGGCCTTCGGGTTTCCGCAGTAGGCTCCACATCATCAATTCCATCCAAACCTAGATCGTGAAAGGAGGTGGCTTATGTCGAAAACAGGATGTCAACTTGTTTTGGTTGCAGCACTCCTGATGTTACCCGTCAATACGATCCATGCCGAAGAAAATGTCCGCGACGAAACTTACCAAGACGGCTATGAGATGCATCTGAATACGATGATCGAAAAATGCGATTGCAAAAAGGCATACCGGAACTCGGGATCCAATGAATTGCGCAAGCTCGCAGCGATTTCAACAATGAAATCGGCTTACCTGCGTGAATACAAATTGGAACTGATCGATGAGATGGACAAACACGAAATAGGAAACAAAAGCTATCAAGTCCAATATTTTCTCAACAATAAATTTTTCGAAATAGCGAAGAATCCGTAGACGAGAAAGGGTGCGCTTTTTTCAACATAGGGACAGGAAAGCTCATTGGTTTAAGACCATTGGCACCTCCAAATTCTTGACCCCTATGGGAAGGGACCATTTATTGGTCCCTTCCGTATTGAATACTCCGCAGGGGCCGGGGGACTTCGAAAAGACACATACACGAGCCGGAATTGAAGCATCCGGAATGTTGCATCGCTAAATGAATCATTGGCCTTCCAAACACAGCTCAAGAAACGCTAGCGGTTTGCCAAGCCATCACTTCTTCTGCTTTCGAAAAGGAATCCCCAGCTTTTTCATCTTATAGCGGAGTGTATTCGGATTTACGCCTAAAAGCTCACCTGCGCCTCCCGGTCCATGGATTTTTCCATTCGCTTTTTCAAGAGCCCGCTCGATGTGTTTTTTGACTATTGCATCGAGTCCCAGCGCCTCGTCTTCGGTAATACCGGTATTCGCGTCGATCTGCTTCGCGGGCGAGGCAACTAAATCGTCAAATCGAATCGGTTTGCCGCGATGCAGGATCAATGAACGTTCAATCAGATTTTCCAGTTCTCGAACATTGCCAGGCCATTCGTATGACATCAGCACCTCTATCGCGCCGGGTGCCAGGTCAGGAATTTCTCCCAATTTAAGCTCTTTTGCCTTCCGCTTGATGAAGTGCCGGACCAGAGCGGGTATGTCGCTGGTTCGCCGGCGCAGCGGAGGAATCGATACGGGGAACACATTCAGACGAAACCACAGATCCTCCCGGAAGCGTTTGTTTTTCACCATTTCTTCCAGGTTTCTGTTAGTAGCGGCAATAATCCGTATATCCAGAGGAATTGTCTTTACTCCGCCCACACGTTCGATCTCCCTGCTTTGCAGAACACGCAACAGTCTCACCTGGGCAGCAGGTGGCAGTTCGCCGATCTCATCCAGAAATATGGTCCCCTTGTCGGCACGTTCAAACCGCCCCCGTTTTTGAGAAAGTGCTCCGGTGAAAGCCCCTTTTTCGTGCCCGAAGAGTTCGCTGTCGATCAGTGAATCGGGAATGGCCCCACAATTGACGCTTACAAAAGGCCCGTCGCTGCGTGCCGATGAGTAATGAATTGTGTTGGCAATCACATCCTTGCCGGTGCCCGTTTCCCCCAAAAGCAGTACCGGGCTGTTCAGAGCCGCCACTTGCTGCACTTGACTCATGACTTGCTTAAGTCCGAAATTGGCCCCGATGATTTCATCGCCCGACATGCGCCGCAGCTCGCCTTGCAGATACCGGTTGTCGTCGGCCAGCAAATCTTTAAGTTTCAGCACTTCGCGGTGCTTTAGGGTGTTGGACATGGCTACAAAAAACGGTTCCTTTAAAGTGCCAAATAGTTTTGCATGCTGTTTGTTGAAACGGTTAGCGCCTTCTGCGGCTAAGAGAACAACGCCAACGTGCTGTCCACCTACATTCAGCATAATACCTATTATCGAGGAAGGGGGATGACCTAGTTCTCTGACCAGATCCCGGGCGATCGGGGTTGCTTCGGAATCATTAATAATGAAGACAGGTCCATGGATTATCAGGATATTATTTAAATCCGCTGCCGCCCTGGCCATTGCTTCTGATGACACCGGGACTAGCATGTTCATCCGTTCACCCTTTTTAAGATTCGCACGGGCGATATATCGTATGGCGCCAAGATCCCTCTCGTACTTATCCAAATAGATAACGTCGGCAGGCATATGCCGGAAAAGGTACTGGATGCAGGCATGGAGCCCCTCCTCAATTTCGAGGTTGCCGCATATCTTCAGGGTGATATTCCGGAAAAATTCGTTCTCGTCTATCATTGCGGGCCCCCACTGGTGAAATGAAAAACCTGATTTGTGGTTATTCACAAAAGCTTATCCCGTTTTGTTGAATGCCACAACCATTATTGTTAAATACCACAAAATTTCGGAGCAATACATTTAACATTCCGTTATTTCAATGTTTTTAACGTTGGCCCGGTCCTTGCTCAGTTGATCAGAATAGAAGAAAGAGATCGAGCGAAGACAACAACTGAAGGCAAAAGGGAATGAACGAGTATTTTATAAGAAGCCTGACCCGGCAGCGGCATGAACAGATTTTGGCTGAGGTCAGGAAGTCACGGCTTTCACAATCGGATCGCCCACACATGAACGGTGGGTTAATGAAGATGAGCTTTGTATTGTGTTCCTTTCTTATGCAGAGAAAAAGGCCCATGGTTTACCAACGGCCGGCGATGGACAAGAGTGAAAGCATATGAAATGGTCTGAAGTGATTATGGTGCGATCGACCGGAAGCAACACGGCGGCATTGAAGTCATCGCTGCAGGAACTGATGGGCGATGTGCATGAAGATGACGCATCCGAAGACATCCGTATTTACCATCGCGAGAAAATCGATACCGATTTTTGCATTATTCTATCTCATGCCGGGGAAACCGTTCTAGGTGAGGGGAGCCCGCTTGGATTGCGCCTTGCCGCCGCCTTGAAAGCGTTCGGACTCGTTAACCATTCGGTATGGATCGAGATGAAATGAAAAGGAGATAACGATCATGTCGGATCAAACGGTACCCAAAAAAAGCCGGCGGTTGAATGCTGAAGTCACCACTGTCGAGTGTTCCCCTTGCTTGAAAGACAGCCTTAATGCGATCCGATCGCAAATGTGGCCTGCATTCCTGAAGCACGCTAGTGACTGCCGCTGGAAACTGCTGGCTGAGCACTTTCCTGGATATCAGATGCTCCTGGTTGTGGATAAGCATCCGGTGGCAGTGGGACACACCGTTCCACTGGCTTGGAACCAGAGCATCGATGGGCTGCCCGACTCCATCGAAGACACCCTGTTGTCTGCCATAGGGTGCTACGAAGCAGGCAAGACGGCCAACACGCTCGCCGTTTTGGGTGTGTTCGTATCGGCTGATTGTCAAGGCAACGGATTGAGTGCGCTTATGCTGAAAGCGGTGAAGCAATTGGCCAATGAGCAAGGTTTTGCCACGATGATTGTTCCCGTAAGACCGGCGTTTAAAAGCCGCTACCCGCTGGTTTCGATGAATGAGTACATTGCCTGGAAGCGTTCGGATGGAAGCCCTTTTGACCCGACCATACGATACCACTGTAAAGCGGGGGCGACGGTCATGAAGACGGCGGCCAAGGCCATGACCGTCATCGGCACCGTCGCTGACTGGGAAAACTGGACCGAAATGCGTTTTGCGGAAAGTGGGGAGTATATCGTCGATGGCGCCCTTAAGCCGGTGTTGATCGATCTGGCCAGCGACCACGGATGGTATGAAGACCCTTTTTTATGGATGCACCACTTCATTGAGACCTAAATTCACTGCTGTCCAAAATAAATAGAAATCCGTGGTTGCTCTTTTAAATTTCAGTTGTTTAGGCGATCAAAAGCGCAAAGTTCAGAATCAGGTTCCCATTTTTAATTGGTGCTGTCCAATTCCCTTAAATGGAAGAGGATATTGGACAGACTGAGCCGTTCCAGGAAGGACATCGAACGGTTTGTCGATCCACTCCCATAAGTCCCTGTAAGTAAAAAGATTCCACCTGAGAAAAGCGACAAGGTTCGACAAAGACCAATTAAATCTGGATTTGAATTTGAGGTACTTGATCAACAGCATGGCAATTAATGCTGTCCAAATCTGGATATACAGCGCGTTCTCACTGGTTCCGACGAAGGTTTTCACCTTCAGGTTTTGTTTGAGTGCCTTGAAAAATGACTCTATTTCCCATCGGTCTTTGTAAATGGCGGATATTGTGGTGGCTCCAAATTCAAGATGATTGGTCAGCAATACGATCTGCCGCTCCTGCTCATTATCCCAGACCGTAACCTTCCGTAAGGTGTGGGGGCAATTCTTGCGAGCGTAATGGCCGTTAAACTGAACCAGTTCGTCGGCCAGAATGTTTCGATTGAAAGGTGGCTGACGTTCTTCAAGCACCGTGTAATCGGCGTTGCTCTTCAATCGGGTGACAAAGTAGATCTGACTTTCTGTCCAGTACGCATATAGTCGATAATCATTGTATCCTCGATCCATGGCGACAATGGAATGGGGTGACAGCGCAATTTTACGGGCGATGGTGACATCATGCTTTTTGCCGTTGGAGATATAAGCATAGGTCGGCAGATACCCGTCATGATCCAATAGCAAGTGAAGCTTGACAGCGCCTTTGGTTCGGCGGAATTTTGCCCACGGGAAAAGCGACAAACACAGCGAAATGGTCGAGCTGTCCAGAGACAGCAGCTTGTTTTTAAATCGGAACCGATGTCTGCCCGGACCGCCCATCTTGCAGACATCAAGCGTCTGGTAAAAAAGATCACGATACATTTGCCAGGGACGATGGGCATTGGCGTAGGAAAGCGTGGACTTGTTGGGTGCCTTTTTAACCCCCACATGACGAAGTTTCCCAAGGCAACAGGACAATCCACCACAAATTTCACGCAGACTCTTTGCTTGAGCGAGTTGACAGAAAAGCATGGCTACAAAATGATCCCAGCTGCTAAAACCTTTGGCGTACCGTTCGGCTTGATGGCGGAAGACCGTGTTGAAAAAATGTCCACGATGAAACAAAGCAACCAGTTGACTGAAAAGACTTGCATGTCGTACCATTGGTTTACCTCCTTGTTGCTGGCTAACGGTTTTTTGTCGCGATTAAACCATGCCTCACAAGGAGGTTTTTTTTCAAGATCTCATTGAATTACTTCCATTCGAAACCGTTTTTGGACAAGAGTGACCTAAATTATCAAAAATAAGTTCAGCATCGAATTGGAAATTGAAAGGAAGAAACTGCATACAATTACTAAGTGCCTATCCACGAATGGACAATCGTTAATGCGGGGTGTCTTATGGAAAGTACAATTGTAAATAATCTTCGGCCTGAGTTCGAGCCGGTGGCAGTCGTCTGGAGTAATACAATTCCCGATGATGCGTTTCAGTATAAGAAGGGCAGGTTTGGATGCATCCTTTATCTCTTCGCCGAGGCCGCCCGACGCGGAAAGGTTGCCGGTGGCAATCGAGAGACGATACCATGCAATGGCGGTCGTGCCGCCTTAGGGTTGGGTGTCGATTTTGATGCCTCGGATGAACAACTTGACCGCTACGCTGCTGTATTCAGCAAGGGACTCCAATCCACCGGCAATCGAAAGGCATACCAGAAACAGATAGACGCTGCGCCAAAGAACTGGAGGAATTTGCTTGAATATGGTGAGCGAAGACACTGCAGTGCGGAACTGGCTAGGGATTGGATACTGCATGGATTACCCCGCTACGATATTCCCTACGAGTATGTGCTATTCAAGCCTCTGAGCCGCACCGAGTCTGCCGAGAACATCCGTTCCGTCATTTTCCCGGTGAGTCCGATGGAGCTTGCCGGTCTGTTCGTGCTTGCAGGATCGGTGATGACAGGGACCGATCCTGTTCAAGTGCCCCAAGGTGCGGACTGCAACACCATTACAGCTTTCGCCTATGCCCAGGCCGACCTCGATGCTCCCAGGGCGGTTATGGGCATGTTGGGCGTAGACGGCAGGGAGGTCATGAAAAAGCGGTTTCGCGATGATATTCTGACACTCACTTTACCAAAACCGCTTTTCGATCGCATGGAGGAGGAGGCTGACGACTGCGTATTCCAAATCCCGTCATGGAAAAGATTGGTAAAAACAATTCGCAAGAGGTGAGATCAATTATGATTGGATTTAAAACCGAACGATTCTCGCTATCCCGAAAAGTGATTCCACTGCTATTTCTGATGTGTTTGATACCGATGGGCTGCGCGTTGATAAAATCGAAAGCGGACATTGACAAAAGCCTGGAATACACTGTTATCGTTGGACGCGTCCTGGCAAACGCCTCGGGAAACGGGCCGATCGTTGTCGCCGCGCACGCAATGGATGAAGGCACCCCCGACTTTCACTATACGGTCCTGCATGAATCCGGTGAATATGAACTCATGCTGGTTCCGGGCAAATACGAGATCTTTGCCTATCGGGATGAGAACCGCGACCTGGTTTATGATGCAGGTGAGCCGGCAGGTCAATATGGCAATCAGGGATCGCTGTGTGTTCCGGCCGTTGGAGTGGTTTTCGATATCGATATCGTTATCCCGCCTGGAGGAGCAACAACAGCGATCCCCCATGGAACCATCATTTCGTCGTCACGACCGAACAAACTATACAGCCGCCAGGCAGGCGACATAACGGATTTGGACGACGAACGCTTTTCCGAAGAAATTGGCACCAGAGGCTTTTGGGAACCGATGTCCTTTTTCAGGCAGTTTGGCGGCAATATCTATTTCCTCGAGGAATATGATCCCGAAAAGACACCGATCCTTTTTATTCACGGTGCCGGCGGAACCCCCAGAGGATGGCGAAATTTTGTCGAGCACATCGACAGAACCCGTTTTCAACCATGGTTTTTTTATTACCCGAGCGGTGCCCGCATCGATAGCATGTCATACCTGTTGCTATGGAAACTGATTAATCTCCAAACCAAATATCAATTCAACCAGATTTTTATTACGGCACACAGCATGGGCGGGCTGGTGGCCAGATCCTTTATTGTCAATTATGGCCGGCAATTTCCCTGCGTAAAACTGTTTGTTTCCCTGGCGACGCCATGGGGAGGGGACAGGATGGCCGAATACGGTGTTCAGCAATCTCCGGTCGTGATTCCGAGCTGGATCGATATGCAGCCCGAAGGGGATTTCATCAAATCGTTGTACAGAATGAAGATGCCGGAGTCGGTTCGCTTCTACATGTTTTGCGGCCACAATGGAAATCGCAACCCGTTTCAATCGAACAACGATGGAACCATCACCCTGTCCAGCATCCTTGATTACAGAGCCCAATCCGAGGCCGAAATGAATTATGTATTCGATGAAGACCATACAAGCATCCTTTTCAGCCAGGCCATCTTGAATCAGTACAACACCATTCTCGATGAATGCGACGAAAAAATGAGTGTATCCCGCAATCGATCCGAGGGATATGTGAGGATTCACTTTTCATTCGACGATGAATTCGACGGTGTGAGACCGGTGCATATGTTTATCCTTCATCCCTCCGGCAAAAAAGACGCGGATACCGTTATCTGCTTAAGGGATGAGGACAATGGAAAAGTACTTGGTCCCTTTCCTTCCGGGGAATACGTTGCGAGCATGATTACACCGGCAGCCAGACCAAAGAAAAATAATATCCAGGTTTCCATTCATAGCCATACTACAAAAGACCTGAATTTCGATTTTATACCGGACGGCGTGATTCGCGGATGCGTTGCCGCCGCGTTGACACCGGAGGAAAAATCCATCGGAATGCCGGATTATCGATACCGATCCGCCGACAGCAGCATCGAGATTGAGTCGATCGTATTGAAAGGCAGCGGGTTATATCGAAAACTCGGACCAATCGAAGACAAAAACATCGACTATGACGATTTTCTCAACAATAGCTACCTTATTTCACGCGATGATTTTTGCATCGACACATGCTTTGGTTTCTTTGGATTGCCGACCGGGGCTTACAAACTCATTATCAAGGCCAACGGCTATCAATCCATCGAAAAGGACTATTCCGTCAGCCCCGGCATCCTTCAATATTTCAGGATAACCGAATTGACGCCCACTCCCCGACGTGAGTGAAGCGAATCGAAAGGATAGCCGCGATGAATGTTACGACCTTCTTCTCCCGACAGGCGCGCAAGCCGACCGGTTTATTTGGGCGATGGATTATGTCCAGCATTTTCGATTTCGGCAACGCACCGCTAAATCGATTCGTTTATTCCATCATGGCGCCGCAGGCCGGTGACCACATTCTGGACGTCGGATGCGGCACCGGAAAATTGATCGGCAGGATAGCGCGGCAAACGGATGGTTGCGTCGCGGAAGGCATCGATTTCTCAGCGTCGATGGTGGCGATTGCCCGGCGTAAAAATGGAAAGCACATTGCAGCGGGCAAGGTTTGCATTCATGATGGCAATGTAGACCATTTGCAGATTCCAGCCGGCACTTTTACCAAAATCTGCAGCGTCAATACCATTTATTTCTGGCCGGCCCCGGAATCGACCATCAAGAAAATGGTTCAACTGTTAAAACCGGGGGGAATGCTGGTTTTGGGGTACGAGGATATTGCCCAGCTAAAAAAGCGCAGACTGGATACGGAAGTTTTTCGGTTATATTCCAAAGACGAGGTCGAGAAGCTTGTGCACAATTCCGAATCTGCATTCGATGTCACGACGCAATCGATGGGTATCGGTCTATCTGTTTTTCATTGCACGGTCGCTACCAAACAAAAGGAGCAAAGCGATGATTGTCACGCCTCTTGAGAATCGTCCCGTACTGGAGCCTTGCACGCTTCCGGAACTGAATTGTCAGGTGGACCCATATATCGGAATATAGAAACAATATTGGACCGCCATTTCCCGGATTTGAAAGAGCCGATCAGAACCGCGGTTTTTTCAAAAGAGCAAGCATATTGGCAAACACTCAGGCAAAACCTGTTAAGAATTCAACGAGAAAGCAAACTGAACCTGAGCATTCATGTATAGGCGAATAAGGAGCGACAGATGGGAGATACGAATCCGGTTTTTAAAGAAAATAGCGAAAACTACCTGAGGCAGTTGGATTACACCCAACTTTCACGGTGGGAATCGATCCTGGACATAACCGTTGACGAAAAGAGAAAAACGGTTCAGATTCCTTTTTTCCAGACGAATTACCGGGTGTCGCCCTTCGGTGTGGTAGACGGCCAGGGACAACGGCCCGATTATGGGATCTGCGTGATTCTGATTAAATACCTGTTGATGTGTCCGCTAAAAGTTCCCAACGGGAAGGAATGGATCAATTACCGCGATTTTGCCGACTCGGGCCAGTCACAGAATGCCGGTTTGGCCAACTATGCGGCGGTGAAAATTCAGAAACGGTATGCGGGGAATCTCTACCGGCTCAAGGCGGCGGTCAGCACACTTGGGGGTTGTTCGCCTGACAGCGATTATCCATACGACCTTTCGGCGGTCATAACGGCGCTTCCACGGATTCCGATTCTGTTTTTGTACAACGATGCCGACGCGCATTTCCCCGCCCAGGCTTTCATTTTATACGAGCGGCGGGCGGATCGGTTTCTGGATTCCGAGTGCCGGGTCATGCTCGACTGGTATCTGCTGGAACATTTGAAAGCGGCTGAACGGTCATTTGAAGCGGTGTGATCAGGAGGAACTGAAATGAACCCACCCCAAGACCAGTCTGACAAAAAGAAAATGGAGATAGCCGTTCAGATTGCAGAGTTGTCTAAACTTCTCGGTATGATACCTTCAGATGATACAATTCAGATCAAGGCGCCTATGACCCAAAACGAAATGGTTTTATCGGATTGGCTCGGTGCCACTAGGCGCTCCTTTTTAAAATTATCGTTGTTGATCGGCAAGGAGTTGGATATTCAATTGCCATAGGAGCAACGAGAATAAGCATGAAAAAGGTACTATTGGCAGGAATAACCGGATATTTGGCGACACAATTATAAAATTTTAACCCGATGCGAGCAGGAGGAAACAATGGAAGTCAAACAGGTAAAACTGGTCTATTTTTCACCCACTGGAACCACTCAAAGAGTGTTGGAAGGCATCGCCAAAGGGATCGCCGTTCAAGATGTCAAGCAGATTAATCTGACTCTTCCGGAGGGAATGCAACAAGCAATACCACCCTTTTCGGATGAACTCGTAATTATCGGTGCGCCTGTTTACGGTGGCCGTTTGCCGATTGACGCAATCAAACGACTCAAAAATCTAAACGCATATAACACGTTGGCGGTTCTCGTCGTTGTATATGGGAACCGGGAGTTTGAAGATGCACTGTTGGAACTAAAAAATCTTTCGATTGAGTTGGGCTTTTATCCGGTCGCCGGTGCTGCATTCATCGGGGAACACTCTTTTGCGACAGAGGCTGTCCCCATCGCCAATGGACGCCCGGACAGCCAGGACGTTCAAAGAGCAATGGATTTTGGAGCAAAAATCAAAAATAAAATCGCAGTGCTGAACTCGCCTGATGTTCAAACGGATTTGGAGATACCCGGCAGTTATCCATATGAAGCAGGCGGAGCGCGACCCATGGCGGTTGCACCGGTGACCATGGAAGACACGTGCACCGTTTGCGGGACGTGCGCCAGTGTATGTCCGACCGGCGCCGTTTCAGTGAACGGAAGTGTGGCAACCGAAATCGAGCTGTGCATCCGCTGCTGTGCCTGTATAAAAAACTGTCCCGAAGGCGCAAGGGTTATGGAAGACAGCAAGTGGAAAAATATTGCCACCTGGTTAAATGAAAATTGCAGTATTCGAAAAGAGCCCCAACTTTTTGGGGTGAAGGTGTGAATTCAATACACGGTAAACCACAAAATTCGGTGCGGATGGCCAAAGAAATCCGTTGACAGGCCGCTGCAGTTTTTTTACATCTCCAACATAATTGGTTATCGATCCTTTCGGTGCCCGCACGCCATCAGGCGTGCCCGGGATAATAGGGAACCCGGTGCGATTCCGGGACGAACCCGTCGCTGTGAGCGGGGACGAAAGCCGCAATTACCACTGCATCGTCTACAGACAGTACTGATCCAGAAATAGGTACTGGGACACGAAACGATGCGGGAAGGCGCGGCAAGTAGAGCGATCCGCAAGTCAGAAAACCTGCCTGAAGGAAGCCTGTCCTGGTGGTGATGGCAAAACCCCAGACTGAAAATTCATTTTTCGGTCCGGGGTTTTTTGTTGGCCGCGCCGGCCGCTTCCCGGTACCAATGAACATGGGAGAATTTATGAAAACGCAGATCGAATTGGCGCGGGAAGGCGTTGTCACGAAACAGATGCAGACAGTGGCGGCGGACGAGAACATGGATGCAGAACGGGTGCGCGATGGGGTGGCCAAAGGTCAGATTGTCATCCCCAACAATCCGTTTTGTAAAGAACGGAAGGTGGTGGGCATCGGACGGGGGCTGCGCACCAAGGTCAATGCTTCCATCGGAACGTCGTCGGATATCTGCGACATCGACCTGGAGGTGAGAAAAGCGGTGGCGGCCGAAGAGGAGGGGGCCGACACCCTTATGGAGCTGTCCGCCGCCGGCGATCTGGATGCCGTTCGCCGGGCCGTTTTGGCAGCCACCAGCCGGCCGGTGGGCAACGTTCCCCTTTATCAGGCTTTCAAGGAGACGATCCGTAGGACTCGCAATCCCGCCAAGCTGGATCCGGAATACCTCTTCGACCTTATCGAACGGCAGTTGGTCGACGGCCTCAGCTTCATGGCCATTCACTGCGGCATCAACCAATACACCATCCGGCGTCTGAGAAAACAGGGCTTTCGCTACGGCGGCCTGGCCTCTAAGGGCGGAACCTTCATGGTGGCCTGGATGGACATGAATGGAAAGGAGAATCCGCTCTACGAGCAGTTCGACCGGGTTTGCAGCCTGATGAAAAAATATGACGCCGTGCTATCCCTGGGCAACGGCATCCGTGCCGGTGCGATCCACGACAGTCATGACCGGGCGCAGATGGCCGAGATGATTGTCAACTGCGAACTGGCAGAAATCGGCCGTGCGATGGGCTGCCAGACCATGGTGGAAGGGCCGGGACATGTGCCCCTGGATGAGATTGCCGGCAACATCATGCTGGAAAAGCGAATGAGCGGCAACGCCCCCTACTATGTGCTGGGTCCCATCCCAACTGATGTGGGCGCCGGCTACGATCACGTCACCGCTGCCATCGGTGCGGCCGCCTCGGCCCGACACGGCGCCGACCTGATCTGTTATATCACCCCGGCCGAGCACCTGTCCCTGCCCACAGAGGCCGATGTGCGCGAAGGGGTACGGGTCACTCGGCTGGCCGTCCATATCGGCGACCTGAGTAAATACCCTGAGCGCCGCGAGCGCGACCGCCAGGCTGCCATGGCCCGGCGGGACATGCGCTGGGGAGATCTGCAGGATCTGCTCCTGTTTCCCGAGGTGGCCCGGGCCATCCGGGACAGCCGTCGGCCAGAGCAGTCGAAAACCTGCACCATGTGCGGCGATTTTTGCGCCATGAAAAAGGGGATGGAAATTTTCGACAAGGAAATTTCCGGTGATAAGGTCGCAAATCTTGGATGAAATGCCGGTACCCCATAACTCGCCCCCATGCTCAGCGTGGGAGCGTTGATCCAAATATCAATCGAAGGCATTTATCTGTAAGGAGGACATCATGAATCTGATCGAAAAGAGCATTGCAGCGATCAAGCCACTGAATCAGGAAATTCTGGAAAAAGCCAACGAACGGCTGGCCAACCAGGCCCGGCCCGCCGGCAGTCTGGGCATGCTGGAACCGGTGTCGGCCCGTCTGGCGGCGATTTTCGGAACGCTGGACGTCCGTCTGGACAACAAGGTCATCGTTACCTGTGCCGGCGACCATGGGGTGACCGAGGAAGGAGTCAGCCTGTTTCCCCAGGAAGTGACCCCCCAGATGGTGTTAAATTTCGTCAACCAGGGCGCTTCCATCAACGTGCTGGCCAAACACGCCGGTGCGCGGGTGAGGGTGGCCGATCTGGGCGTCAATTTTGACTTCGACGCGGACCTGCCCATTTTCCACAAAAAGATCGGCAAGGGCACGGCCAACTTCGCCGTGGTTCCGGCCATGTCCCGCGAGGATGCCGTGAGAAGTGTCGAGGCCGGAATTGAAATCGTCAACGAGCTGCTGGCCGAGGGGCCGCTGGAAATCCTTGGCACCGGAGACATGGGCATCGGCAACACCACACCCTCTTCGGCCGTCATCGCCGCTTTCTCCGGCATCCCTGTGGATAAACTCACTGGCCGGGGCACCGGCATCGACGATGCCGCCCTGGCCAACAAGATCCGGGTGATCGAAAAGGCCCTTAAGCTGCACCAACCGGACTCCAAGGATCCACTGGACGTACTGGCCAAGGTGGGCGGCTTCGAGATCGGCGGTCTGGCCGGTCTGGTCATCGGGGCCGCGGCCGCCGGTATTCCTGTGGTGTGCGATGGGCTTATCGCCACCGCCGGTGCCCTGATCGCCTGTGAACGGGCTCCAGCAGCCAGAAACTACCTGTTTGCCAGCCACCGCAGCGTAGAGGTTGGACACCGTTTCATGCACGAGCACCTGGGTGTCGAACCGTTGCTGGACCTCCGGCTGAGGCTGGGGGAGGGCACTGGCGCTGCCTTGGCCATGGAACTGCTCGATGCCGCCACACGGGTATTGTGCGATATTAAAACCTTCGAGGAGGTGGCAATTGTGGACGCCCAGAAGAAATAGGGCGTCGAATGACGGATTTGCAGGATTGGAGTAAAAATAATAGGTTGCGACTACAAACGGCCTCCGAAAGGGGGCCGTTTTGCTATGGCCGCAACCCTTAATCAGTAAGCA
The DNA here is from genome assembly GCF_009688965.1 of Desulfosarcina widdelii. Taxonomy (GTDB): domain Bacteria; phylum Desulfobacterota; class Desulfobacteria; order Desulfobacterales; family Desulfosarcinaceae; genus Desulfosarcina; species Desulfosarcina widdelii. The sequence goes on from NZ_AP021875.1 coordinate 7,012,202, forward strand.
GGAAATGACTCGGGGTTGGGTTCATGGCCTGTACCAGATAGCTCCTGCATCAGATTGAATCCGACATAAGGGCCATAACTCGCAGGGATGTAGTCTGACTCCGGTGGAATCGCAATCCAAAAGTCGAGGGTCGCTGGTGAAAAAATAATGGATTGTCGGTTGTGGACAACAGGGTTCCAGCGCCAGGAGATTCTGGGCGTTCTGACAAGCTCGATTGCTTTCTGAATGTCCATATTTCCCCGATTTTTTTCCAGGAACCGGTTTCCAAAATTCAATCTTCTCGTGGAAGGAGATGTAATGTTTTTCGAGGGAATCATGCATGCATGATTGGCCATTGCCAGATAACCATTTGTCATATCAATGCTTGCGATCTCGTTGTTGGCAAATTCAAAGATTGATGCGGTTTTCTTACTTGATGCAAAAATCAGCTTTGCAGGATACGCGTTCAGCCTTCTTAAAATCATTCCAACATCATCGATTGATTTTGAATATTGCAGCAGTTTTCTTGATAGCTGATCAATGGGCGTTACATCCCATTGAGTCTGTTGAATTTGAATATTGTTTTCCGAGACGGTGATCCCCTTTTCATTCATTCCAGTTTCGCCGGAAACCCATCCAGGATTCAACAGCGCTGCAAAGCCGTATCCTTTTTGCGGTTTAATGATGTATAGGATCATCTTCTTCCACAAAGGGATTTTATTGCTGATATCAATTTGCCTGACGGTGATAATGTTTGATTCAGTCTGCCTGAACGAAAATGCAAAACACTTGCCGTGTTCAGAAATGGTTACAAGCGTATTTAAAAAGAGAATCTTGTCATATTCAATACTTGCGCCGTCAGCGATCCCCTTCATTTCAGCAATGTACTCTTCGGGAAGATATCTCTCTAAGCTTCTTGACAATGGAAGCCATTTTCCATCTGGCGTGTTTTTAAGCTTTTCATATGCATCCCAACAATATTGGTTGGCATCCATGATTTCATTTTTACATAATTTTCCGTGGGCAAAGCCAATTTCATAAGGTGTCCCTGTCAGATATACGACAGTCACCCCGTGCTTGATGTATTTTTTGCTTTGATGGAAATGAGCTGTTTCCTCAATGGGTCGGTTGAGCAACTCCTGGACATTACCGTTCCGCCCCCCGCACCCGGAGGCAACCAATGCAAACGCAGAGAACAAAATCGATAGGAATACGGTATCTGGCCTTGAATATTTCATCGGTACGCCTCAGGGTGTAATGGTCAATTATTAAAAAATCTTGTCAATGCAAGCGATCAGTAAGCGTTCGATTTTAGAATTGCCGCCCCTTTTTTATTCGATACCCGGCAAATCCGCTAACGAAGAATAATGCGCCTTTATTCTGTTGATCGCCTTGAAAAGGTGGTTGTGTGAAGCACGGACATTTGTTGCAAGTAGAACGGCATTCTTTCTTTTTGGATCTACAACGACTTGAGCAATGAAGCCTGAATTGCCGCCAGGGTGCCACAGCAGATTTTCTTTTTTGTCTATATCCAAAGTATACCAACCCAAAGCATAGTTCAGTGAAGGGATGCCATACCCTCTTTCTTCTGCACCCGCTCGCCAAATCGACGAATCAGGAGGCGAATGCAGGGTGCTTATGGTATCGGTTTCAAGAACCACTCCTTCATCTCCACCGATTCCTAAATGCAAGAGAATAAATTTTGCCCAATCTCTGATTGAAATGTGAATGGCAGCCGCAGGAGCCATGTAGTCAGGAAAATCTCCAGGGTGCACCGTGCGGAAAAAGCCGGAATGGCCCACAGGCTGGTATTCCGAATCAAATTTTACAGGCGGTCCGAACCCTGCTGTGTGCAGTCCCATGGGGCTGAATACTTCCTCTGTCATTAGCTGCTCAAAGGGTTTTCCCATAATTTTTTCAAGCATCGCTCCGGCTATCAGATAACCACTGTTGGAGTAGAAAACTGAGTGGCCTGGCTTGTCAGCCAAACGCTGTTTCACATTTTCTTTTACATACTTTGCTCTCATCGTCACCGGTGATCGCCGATCATTCCACCAGTTGTCGATGAATTGAGCGGTCAAGTTTTTACTGGTGAGATGGTCTATCCATTCGGGTAGTCCGGCTCTGTGGGAAAGCAACTGAATCAGGGTGATATCCTCGTATTCGCTTCTCATATCAAGATCGGGAAAAGCCTCTTTTAACTTCGTGTCCCATTGCAAATACCCTTTTTGAATTAAGACGGCGCTTAAAGTCGCAGTAAATGCCTTGGAACAGGAGGCAATCAAAAACTGATCGTCAACAGACACCCAATTATTTGTGTTAGCCCTTCTGGTTCCCACAGCGGCGGCCGCATCAATTTTGCCGTCAAGGACAATTGCAGCCACCAGGGCAGGCAACCTTTCCTGGATCCTTATTGATTCGAGCAACTCAGCCAAATCAGAATCGCCAGAGCGAGGTAAAATTGGAGCTGGTATGGTTGCGCATCCTAAAAAAAATATGCAAAAAAGGAATGACCCCAAATAGGCAAGAACAAACCTCTTTTTAATTTGGCACATATGTTTATTGTCCAACTGCAGTCAATCGTTAATGACCCGCCAGTAAACGCACGACAAACCACTCGGTAATTGTATCCAGCACCGAATCCGGTACCTTGGCCCCCTTCCGAAGAAGTTTCAGGTAGCCACTCATCCGGCCATCCTTGTCCGGCAGAAAAGGGTGGTTGACGTCCTTGAAAATCCGTACGGTGACATCCGGATTTCCGCTCGACCGCATGGCCTGTGCCAGGTAGTGAGCATGCTCCACGGGAACGTGTGCGTCTTTGTCGCCATGGAGGATCAATACCGGGCAATTCACCCTTTTGGCGGTCGGCAGGGGCATGTACTCCAGGAAAAAGGCAAACCATGGTTTGGCTTTGCCTTCCCGGACCGCCGCCCGGAGGCCTTCCATTTTAGCCGCCAGCACTTTTTCCTTTTCTTCTTCGGTTAGTTTTTCGTCGCGTTCGATATCATAACGGAACTGGTGTTCCTGAATCTTCCAGCCGTTGGTGGCGCAGCCGGCCATGATCACCAGGGCGCAGATGTTCGGGTCTGTGGCGGCAATCAATGGTCCGATATTCCCTCCCTCGCTCAATCCCAGGAGACCAATTCGGGATGGATCGATCTCCGAGCGGTTTCGCAGGAAGTCCACCATGGCTCGATTGTCGTCGGCCCTCTCGACGGTGGTGGCATCGCGCAGTGGTCCACCTTCGGAGCAGCCGTACCCCCTATCGTCCATTCGCAGCACGGCGATGCCGCTGCTCGACAACGCGTCGGCAATTTGGCGAAAAGGCCGGTACGCAGACGCAGGCCAGAGCCAATGGCCCATCATATCTCTGTTTTGGGGGCTTGATCCAGTAATCAGTACCACCGCAGGATGGGGTGGCGGACGGTCGGATGGCAACGTCAGGGTGCCGGCCAGCGTGTGGCCTGCCGGGGCTTTCAGGCTGACTTCTTCTGCCCTATAGTTTGCGTTGGCGGGGGGCGCATAATGGGCGGCAGGGTAGCAGGGGATTTTCGAACAGGCTTGGAAAATCAGAGCGCTCACGATGAAGGTGAATACCGTTGCTGAAATCCCTTTGCGCACCGGACCTCCTTGCTGCCGGATGGCCGTTTTTGACCTTGAAGTATTCACACTCGTCAAGAGTGTTCACCGAGCGTCTATTTTAACTAAACGCTTCTTCAAGATTATTTGCCGACGGTTGTATCTATCAAGAATGTTAAAAAAATTGCATTTAGCAATTGGGTGCATTTCTTTTATTCCACTGCATTTGATAGCTAAGACATGATTTTCATCGATAGGTCAGGGTGGCTGAATTCGTTCGTAAACCCTTTTGCCGAAAAGGAAGCGAGCTTCAAAGCGTTCTGGTTGTTTGGCCTGATCAGATAAAAACTTGAAGTATAAGTGTCCTGTTCGACCTGAATAGCCAATGAATCGATTCGGCCCGATGGGAGAGGCAGGAATGCGCCACCAAAAGGCAGGCCATACGTTAATTCCAGCTGCTCCGAGAGTGACCGTTGCCTCTTCACCAGTCTCGAGATGTCGATATCGACCGGCATATCTGGATAGTTGACCGCTCTGCATCGAAAAAGGCTTGGGTGTTGCGAGGCCGGTTACCGCAGGCAATACATAATCTTCCATCATGATGAAGTTGCGATTATGGCCACCTGAGTTGTCGATGGGTTGGGCAGTGAAGACTGCAACCAGACGTAGTTCAGGAACTACAAAAATGTGCTGTCCACCGCGGCCAGAGGCAAAAAAAAGGTCGACCAGTTGGTCATCGATTACCGCCTGTCCCAAGCGCCATTGATATCCATATCCCCACCCATATTCAGCGGTCACTCGTTTAGTCAGAGAGGCCTTCACCCATTCTTCGCTTACAACCCGATCATCTTGCCAAACACCCTTATCCAGCATCAACTGGCCGATCTTGGCCATATCGCGCGGGCGAAGGTACAATCCACCCTGGCAGTTTACGACGCCAAGGGGGCTGCGGTGCCAACCTTCGATATAGATCCCCATGGGATGAAACAAATACCGTTCCGCAAACTCTCCCAGGTCCATGCCGGAAGCCCGTGAGACAATTTCTCCCAGCAGCACCGTCATACCGCCAGCATAGTTAAAACGGGTTCCCGGCGGTTCGACCAATTGATGGTTGAGTATAAAAGGAAGCCAGTCGTCACCATCCGTCATGGCACGGATGCTGTTTTTTGGATCGCTGAGGGGACGACTACGCTCATCCCAATCCGTGCCGTGAGCCATAGTCAGCAAATTTCCTATAGTAATCGGATAGGGTTTGTCGATCCATTCGATACCACGATAGTCGTCGAAATAGGTGTGAACGGGATCATCCACTCCGATCAAACCTTGGTCAACGGCAATACCGACAAGTATCGAAGTCACACTCTTCGATACAGAGTGCATCTCGTAGAATTGGTAGCGATGATGGCTATTAAAATATTCCTCAAAAACCAACTTGCCGTCTTTAACGATCAGGACGCTGTAAACCCGCGGAAAGGTTTTATCACGGATCCGGCTGGCCAATGCGGCTAATGGTTGTTGACGAATGCCCGCCGCTTCCAGCGATTGGGTTTTCCATCCGTCCCGGTCAACTTGTGGCACTTCGTAACGATAGCTGGGATCAATGTCTTGTTTTTCAACAGGAATCGGCCGGGAGAATGCGCAGGCATTAAGAGCCAGGGTTAGGATCAACCCAATGAACCAACCGGGGGGCATCGTATTCATTCTGTTCCTGAGTTCTACCATTTTGGGATCTATAGATGGAGGCGATTCCACTTGCAAGCATATGATGGTTGAGAAGTAATCTTTCATTTTATCCATAGTCCTGAATGAATGCCAAGGTCCTTCGTTATCAACGCAAATGCCCGGTCACTGCCCGTAGAAGGCCGATGAATATGGTCTCTAAGCCCTGATCCCGATCATCATTGATCAACACGGCGATTGTTGTTTCGAGATCCGGCAAATACATTACCAGCGATTTGAAACCAAACGTATTTCCGCCGTGGCCCCACATGCGGACACCACCGATGCCGAAAGCCTTTTCTGTCAGTTCTGCGTCCAAATACATCAACCCAAGACCATAGCCTGATAAGGGTGGGTCATTCGGCGCCGGAGAATGAAATGATGTCATTTGCCCAAGGTATTCGGCAGGCAGCACCTGTTTTTCATAAAATAGAAAATGAATCCAACGTGCCAGATCAGCAGAGGTGGTATAAATCAGGTGAGGCGAGGTGGTAGTCCAGGGCTGAGGTTTGGGGGCCAAGTCCACATAGCCGGCTGAACTCCAGTTATTGGCGATAATTATCTTGGAAGGCGCGCTGCCTAATGGATCAATACACACTGTGTGCGTTAAATTTAAAGGAATGAAGTAGCGCGTTTTAAGCGCATTGGAAATATCCGTCTGTAGTATTTTTTCGGCAATCATCCGCAGTAAAATGTAGTTGGTCGTAGAATAGTGCCATCCGCCGCCGGGTGGAAAATAGGGTGCAGATACCAGTTCGTTTAGGATGGTTTTCTGTTCCCATATCTTTGTCGATTGATAAATCATCTGCCATGGAGAGTCGGGGTGCTTCACGAAATCGAACACCCCGCTTGTATGATTGAGCAACTGGCGAACGGTTATTCCACCATCAATGTTCGGATAATGATCCAGCCATTTGCTTATCGAATCATCCAGCTTAAGCCTGCCTTCGTGACAAAGCTGAAGGATAAGGGTTGCCAGGTAATTTTTACCGACACTGCCAATATCGAAAAGCATATCCGGCGTTATAAATGTTTCAGTGGTTGGATCAGACATACCATTGACCCCGGTCCAGATGGGTTGATCGGCTACGATTACTGATGCCGAGGCCCCAATAACGGTTTCTTTCTCTCGTGCTCCATCCAATGCGGATTGCAGTGTTTGTGGGAGTGGCAAGTCAGAAGATATAAAGTGTTTTTGGGCAGTCGTTTGGCCGGCACATCCATAAAGGCCAAGCGTAAAAACCGTCACAAAGTATAATAGCAGATAATATTTCATTTCAGATCTCAACTGGTGCCAATGATCAAGCTGTGTATGAACAGCAATATCCATGAAATATGGTGTCGATTGATGACACTATTTCTAATTTTCTAAAAAAGGCGGGATAAAAGTAAGCGACTATGATTATCAATAGAATGGATTTGAAGCGGTGGTCAAGGGGCAACCCAAATTGTATGTATTGTGACCTCGATTTACACCTGCCGCTCAAGCTTGGTTGCGCGTATCGTACGAAAACAGGGTTACTGGAAAAGGCAGATACCTAGTACGTTTCCGAGTGACAGATTGAGGGCAGGCGAGCAAGCCCGCAGGGTAACGCTCGCAGAGCCGGCGCTGCTCTGTAAATCGGGTCGCCATTGAAAATTCTGATCGCTACCTATTGCCATTTTTTAAACAAAGAAGTGAAGCTCCTTTGTGTAAAGAGCCATCCGGAGTGATCCGGTGGTAATGTAGTTTATCAGTCCGCCGTTAGGCAGCTGAGATACATACACGAAAGGAGCCTCACCATGAAAAAGTCAAGCATCTATCCGAATCGAAGTCAAGAACTGCTGACCCTATTCGAAAAGGCAGGCAATCCATCAGAACTGATGTGTGTACCCATCGATTACGCCAAAAAGGATCATCTGGTCATGTTCTGTAATGGAAACGGTGAGGTTCTACGCAAGCCATTTTCGGTCAAGAATTCCGTTGATGGCATGAAGTACCTCATCGACCAGGTAGGCCGTTCTTGCCGTCATCGGCATATTCAGTCTGACCATGTCTTTTTCGATGGCGAAGATGTCAACTCGTATGCTGAGAACTTCGCCAACACAATTCGGGCCAATGGGTGGTTGGTGGCCAACGTGAATGCCCATGATGCCAAGAAGCAACGTGAGAAATTACAGGCCAGCACGGACCGGCTGGATCTGATGGGCATTGCCGAAAGATCCTGCAGTTGCCATAAAATTCATAGCGTTAAACGAACCTGTGCCGAATAACAAAAACCGATTTGCATCGATTATCGACCCCGCTGCCCTTTTCTGGCGAAGCTGGCCAACCCATAAAGGTTCGCATCCGGCTTGCAGATGACGCTCACGGGGATATCGGCGACAAAGCGGGACATCGGCCCCTTGTTCAGAAAGGATTGCATGAAAAGATCCTTTTGAAGGAAAGGAAGAATTTGGGGAGCGATTCCACCGCCGATATACACACCGTTTTTGGCCGCCAGCATCAAGGCCAGGTTACCGGATTCGGCGCCGAGGATGGCAACGAACAGCTCCAGGGTTTGAATGGATATGGCTTCGGCTTTGTCTGCGGACAGGGCGTTTTGGGCAATCGTCCCGGCCTGGTCGGCAGACTTCTCGAGCGCTTCTTTTAACCACTGCGGCTCGATACAGATTTGCCTGTCCCTGAGAAAACGATAGATATTGCAGATTCCGGGCCCGGAGCATATGCTTTCGACGCTCACATGATCGTGATCCGCCATCAGGTATTCCAGCAGCTTTAGTTCCATCTTGCTGGAAGGCGCAAAACCCGAGTGGCCTCCTTCGGAAGGGAAAATGCGATGTCGGCTTCCGGCGGGCAGTACATATGCTTCTCCAAGGCCGGTTCCGGGAGCGATGACGGTTGCGGGTGCATCCGGGTAATGACGGCCCGGATTCAACATCACAAGGTCATCGGGTGCCAATGCACCGATGGTGTAGCCCAGGGCTTCCACATCGTTGATCAACTTTACGGAGGAAAAGCAAAGCCTCTCGGCAAGCCCTTTCTCTTCCAGTTCCCACGGTAAATTGGTCGCCCGGGCCGTTCCATTGAGGACCGGTCCGGGCACGCCTACAACGGCGCTTTTTGCCTTGATCTCAATCGAAGTCTCGTAATCCTGTATGATTTCATCGACATCCCGATACTTCTCGCTTCTGTATGATCTGAAATGCTCCAGGCGAATGTCGGATGCGTCTTCATCGACCATCGCCAACCGGGTGTGGGTGCCGCCAATGTCAATCGTGAGGATCATTTCGGGCTCCTTTGTGATCGGGTGATGCCTGGGTCTTGCATTAAAATCGGAACGAAGTGCAAATTGAAGATTATATCCATAAAGACTCTATCACCACCGCATGGAAAAACAAACGACTTTAAATGAGACTTCTACCTCAGAGCAAACGCATTTGAAGAGGCGATCTATTCATCACCCCTCCCCGGACAAGGAGGGTGCCTTATTGTGATGGCCAATCCAAATGCGGTTACCCTGGCTTGTACCTTGCCTCCTGTTGGCCCGAAACCGAAATTGTGCTATCGGTAGTGGCGAAGATCCCCGGCTTTGCAAAAAGGGGAGACATTTTTTAAGGGGAAAATTGCCACGATGACCCAGGATCGTATCCAGACAATCGGCCACTCCCGGATTCAACACGGACCGCTGTCCAACCGGGTTTACCTCATGCATCTGGGAGACGGAGATGCCGGGGCGGTGATCGACGCCATGCAATCGTTGGCGCGGGCCGAAGGCTACACCAAGCTGTTTGCGAAAATACCGGCCAAAAGCGCCGCTGCGTTTACGGACGCAGGATTCAAAACGGAAGCCCGCATACCGGACTTTTATGCTGACGGCGACACGGCCCTGTTCGTATCCCGTTTCAGGAGTGAGGCCAGGTGCCGGCCCGACGACGCCGAGAAAATCCGGAAAGTCCTGGAGGCGGCCTTGCGACGGGCAGACGCAGGTATCCGGCGGCCGCTGCCGGAAGACTGCGAGTTGACCCGGATGAACCCGGATCACGTTTCTCGGATGGCGGATCTATACGACCGGGTGTTCGAAAGCTATCCGTTCCCGATTTTCGATCCGGCCTACATCAGACGTACCATGGAAGAGAATTTTCGCTACTTCGGTATCTTTTGCAACGCCAGGCTGATCGCCCTGGCATCCGCCGAGCGAAACGAGTCCGGAACGGAGATGACCGACTTTGCCACGGACCCCGAATATCGGCGGGCCAGCCTGGCTGCCCACATCCTGGCTGCCATGGAGGCCGATGCCCGGCAAAACGGCGTAAAGACGGCCTTTACCATCGCCCGATCCATTTCCTATGGCATCAACATCATGTTTGCCCGAGGGGGCTACTCCTTTGCAGGAACCCTGGTCAACAATACCAATATATCCGGTCGGGTGCAGAGCATGAATATCTGGTACAAACCCCTCGCTTAGTGCTCCTGTTCGTAAATAAGGTGACGTACCGAGATTGTCGAGGCGCCCGGATCGCAAGGCTTGAGAAACGACCAATAGCCATAGCTATTGGTGTGCCGAGCAACGAAGCAGGCCGGGATGCATCGGCAATCGAATGCCACCGTATTTATGAATAGGAGCAATTAGTCCAACGACCACGGTTGAAAGGCTTCCACCGGCAATTTACGGCCTGCCGATACTCATCCCGACGAATCCTTTTGGCGCGATGCCATACCCGTCTTCAGCCGGGTCCTTCGAATTTTGGATTGCATTTTGACACCCACAACGCTACAGTCGAACACCCTTGTCCAATGGACATCGGGCTGATGCGTCCTTCGGCGATCCTTTTTCAATGCGAATTCGACAGTCCCGTAAAAAGTCAACAACCGTGTCATTCCCACGGCAGGAAGCCACAAGATTCGCAGGGGCGAAAGATTTTTCGCCCTTACACCGGAGCAACTGCACGAGGAAGGCAAAATTGGATTTATTGCGATTTTTTAAGAAACCGTCCCCCATAGAGAGCCTATGAAGCAAGACACACCCGCAAACCAACCAACGGCGTTGAAAGTAGAGGATTTGCGCAAACGCTTCGGCAACCTCGAAGTCCTCAAAGGGGTATCCCTAACGGCCCGGCAGGGGGATGTCATTTCCCTGATCGGTTCCTCCGGTTCCGGAAAAAGTACCCTGCTGCGCTGCATCAACCTTTTGGAAATCCCCAATGCCGGCCGCGTCTGGCTCAACGACGAACTGATCGAGATGACCGTCAACCGGAAAGGTGAAACCGTTCCCAAATCCGGCCGCCAGGTCGATCGCATCCGGACCAAGCTGGGCATGGTGTTTCAGCAGTTCAACCTGTGGACCCACATGACCATTATCGAAAACGTCATCGAAGCGCCGGTTCACGTTCTGGGCAAGTCCAGGAAAACGGCTAAAGAACAAGCCCTGGGGCTGCTGGAAAAGGTCGGTATCGCCGACAAGGCCAAGAGTTATCCGGCCCACCTTTCCGGCGGTCAGCAGCAGCGGGCCGCCATCGCCCGTGCCCTGGCCATGGAACCGGCGGTGATGCTCCTCGACGAGCCGACCTCCGCGCTGGATCCCGAGCTGGTGGGCGATGTGCTGGAGGTCATTCGCCAGTTGGCCGAAGAGGGGCGCACCATGCTGATCGCGACCCATGAAATGGACTTCTGCCGCGACGTTTCCACCCAGGTCATTTTTTTGGAAGAGGGCCGTGTGGAGGAACAGGGTCCCCCGGACAAGGTCTTCAACGCACCGGATTCGATTCGCTGCCGTCAGTTCCTGTCCCGTTTTCTCTAACGGGAGCGAACCGACGTCGGGCATAACATACCAAACAAGCAGGAGGAGGAGAAGAGATGAGAACATTACTGACCGCGTCACTGGCTGCGCTTGTAATCACCATGATGCTGGTTTCGCCGGTTCCCGCAAAGGACTGGAAAACCATACGGGTTGCCACCGAAGGCGCCTACCCCCCATTCAATTCGGTGGACAGCAATGGCAACCTGCAGGGGTTCGATGTGGACATCACCAATGCGCTGTGCAAGCAGATGGGTGTGGAATGCACGCTGGTGGTTCAGGATTGGGACGGACTGATCCCCGGATTGCTGGCCAAGAAGTACGACGCCATCGTGGCCTCCATGTCCATTACCGAGGAGCGCAAACAGAAAGTCGACTTCACCGATAAATACTATGTCTCGCCGGCCCGTTTCGTGGCCAAGAAGGGCGCCAGCATCGATGTCAGCAAAAAAGGGCTGAAGGGCAAGGTCGTTGGCGTCCAACGGGCGACCATTCACGAGAACTTCGTTCGCGACAATTTCGGGGACAGCGTCCAGATCAAGTCCTACGCGACCCAGGACGAGGCCAACATGGACCTGACCGCCGGCCGGGTGGATCTGGTTATCGCCGATGCCACCGTTCTCCAGGGCGGTTTTCTGGATACCGACGCGGGCAAGGGCTATGCTTTCGTGGGGCCGTCCTTTACCGCCGAGAAATGGTTCGGCGAGGGGATCGGCATTGCGGTGCGTAAAGGCAACGACGATTTGAAAGCGATGTTCAACAAAGCCATCAAGGAGATCCGTGCAAACGGCGTCTACCAGAAAATCAACGCCAAGTACTTCGATTTCGATCTTTACGGAGAGTAGTTTCGCGTCTCCCAGAAATGGCCAATTTGCCCGATTTCTGGAAGGACACTTGGTTAACGGACCGACGCATCCGGGCCCGGAAAAAAGTTTTTAGCAAAAGCGCATCGAATACGGAAAACTTTTTTCCGGCGGCCGATTTACGGGAGCGCCATGCCTGAGTTTTTAAACCTGCAGGGGTACGGATCGCTGCTTGCCGACGGTGCCAAGCTGACGATACTGGTGGGCCTTGGTTCCATGGTGATCGCCATGCTGCTCGGGCTGTTCGGCGCTTGGGGAAAGCTGGCCCGTTCGCGCCTGGCCAATTTTATTGCCGGGGCCTACACCACAATTGTCCGCGGCGTTCCCGAACTCGTTCTGATCCTGCTCGTTTATTACGGCGCGCCGACCTTGTTGCAGGACATCGCCGCCACCATGGGCGTTGACCTTTTCATTGATCTCAATCCTCTGGCCGCCGGAACGTGTACTATCGGCTTTATTTACGGCGCGTTTTCGACCGAGGTTTTTCGCGGCGCCTTTATGGCGGTGGACAAGGGCCAGGTGGAAGCCGCCCGTTCCGTGGGCATGGGGCGTGTGCTGTGCTTCCGCCGCATTCTGCTGCCCCAGATGTGGCGGTTTGCCCTGCCAGGGTTGGGGAACGTCTGGATGGTGCTCATCAAGGCCACCGCTTTGATATCGGTTATCCAGCTTCCCGAACTGATGCGCAACGCAGACATTGCCGCCCGGTCCACCCGTCTGCCTTTTACCTGTTATTTTCTGGCCTCTCTCATTTACCTGGCCATCACCATCGCTTCCTTGCTCGGTCAGCAGCAGATGGAACGATGGGCCAATAAAGGCGTCAGAAAGGCATAAACGCATGCCCCTGGTCCCCGACATTGTCATCGAAAGCCTGCCGCGACTGATGGGCGGCACGTGGGTGACCATCCAGATCACGGCCCTGTCGGTGCTCATCGGCCTTTGCCTGGCCGTACCGGTGGCCCTGATGCGGGTGGCCAAAAGCCGGATGCTGTCGGTTCCCAGCTACGTTTTCTGTTTTTATTTCAGGGGAACGCCGCTGCTGGTGCAGATTTTTCTCATCTACTACGGCAGCGGGCAGTTCGTCGATTTGCTGCAGAGCGTAGGGCTGTGGCAGTTTTTCCGGCAGGCCTATTTCTGCGCCGTGCTGACGCTGACGCTTAACACGGCCGCATACACGGCCGAGATCCTGCGCGGCGCCATCGAGGCCGTGCCCTGGGGCGAAGTGGAGGCGGCCAGGGCCTGCGGCATGAACACCCGGGTGATGTACCGCCGGATCATTTTGCCCAAGGCCTTCCGGCTGGCGTGGCCGGCATATACCAACGAAGTGGTTTTCCTGTTGCAGGCCACCTCCCTGGTGTCGATCATTACCGTTATGGACCTGACCGGCGTTACCCGGGTCATCTCCGCTCGCAGCTTCGCCTTCTACGAAATGTTCATCGCCGCCGCACTGATTTACCTGGTGCTGGTTTACGGTGTGCTGTTCGTCTTCCGTCGAATCGAGCGCCGCATTACAAGCCACATGCAGGCCGTCAGCTGACGCGGCCGCCCGCTGCCCATTGAACACACTGCAATGCTCTGCGGCAGCCGCTTCCGTGCTTGACAAACCTTCCAGAAAAGCTGAAAATTATTTAAGACACATTGACGATCCCTCTTTCGAATTGGATTTTTCGCTGTTTCCGCTGAGTACCTTCCGAATGTCTGTGTCCTTGATATACGAATCGAGCCATTGGGCTTCGAAGTTTTGCACAGGAGGTGCGGTTTGTTCCGGACGCCTGGAAACAATCGCCGCATAGGGTTAAGCGTGGATACCGGTAGGGAGCCTGCCGCAAGGGAGGAACGGATGGGAAATTATATTGAAAAACGGATCTCCCCCCGTCATCCCGTCACCGGGCCGATTACCCTGCATTCCACCATTGGCACCCCAATGAACATCAGGGCCACTGTGCACAACTGCAGTGAAGAGGGAATCTGCTTTTCATCGGGCCGGGAATTCACCGCCGGCACGACCATTCTTTTCAGGGCCTCCAACAGCGGGTATGCCTGTACCTGTAAAGACAGGGATGACTGCCTTTTGCGTTCCATCAGTTTCGTGACGGTAAAATGGTGCCGCGAGAGCCAGGAAGACGGTCGGCGCGTCTATGAAATGGGAGCGATTTACACGCTGCCCCACTGATCAACATTTATCATTGAATGAAAATTCTCCGCTGTCGAACAGTTCCTGACAGGCCTCGACGGCGGCGGCATCGTACTGCGCGCCTTTTTTCATGGCCAGTTTCTCCAGGGCGTAACCGATGCCATTGGCCGGCCGATATGGTCGAAAGGAGCTGTTGGCTTCCGCGACGTCGGCTACCGTCAGTATTTTCGCCTCGGGCAGAATCGCATCCCCGGTGAGCCCCTGGGGATAACCGGAGCCGTCCAGCCGTTCGTGGTGCTGCAGGGCCACCTGGGCGACGGGCCAGGGGAAAGGGATGTCCTTGAGAAGATCGTAGCTGATCTGCGAATGAATTTTGAGCATTTCATATTCGGCCGGCAGCAGTTCGCCCGCCCGGCTGAGTATGGAAACGGGGATCCGGATTTTGCCGACATCGTGCAGGATTCCTGCAATGCGAATGCCTTCGATGGTATCTTCCGAAAGCCCCAGTTTGCGGGCAATGGCGCAGGCTAGCCGGGAAACCCGCTGCTGGTGGCCGGCGGTATAGGGATCGCGAACCTCCACCATCAACGCCATGCTGTGAATGCTGGCGTCCAGCATGTCGCGGATTTCGGCCGTCTTTTCGGCCACCTGCCTTTCGAGGATCTCGTTCTGGGAAGCGAGCTGTTCGCGCATTTCTTCCAGGGACAGATGCGTTCGAATCCTGGCACAGACTTCGGCGGCATGAAACGGCTTGGTGATGTAATCCACCGCGCCCAAATCGAACCCTTTGGTTTTGTTTACGGTCTCGGTCATGGCCGTAATGAAGATCACCGGAATGCGTGCTGTCGCCGGATCGTCTTTGAGGCGACGGCACACTTCATAGCCATCCATTCCCGGCATCATGATATCCAGCAGGACAAGGTCCGGAAGATGCTTGGCCGCGTACTCCAGGGCTTTGTCGCCATTTTTGGCAATGCCCAGCCGGTAGCTGTCTTTCAGCGTATTGACCAGCAGATCGATATTGGTCGGGTTGTCATCCACAATCAGAACGAGATTCCGCGAAGTGTTCATTGGACTTCCTGTGATGAATTGCATATCTTTTTAATAGTTTCCAGGGCCTGATCGTAATCGTAACGGTTCACCTGGGCCTCTAATTTGTCAAGTGTCGATGCATCGATGGGCTGCCCGACTGCATGCTGCCGGACCAAGGGCATGGTGGCCATGACCTGTTCCGGATCGGACCGGTCGATGGCCTCGGCCAGACGATTCAACAGTGAATCGAAGGAACCGTCCATTGTAGGGGCTTCCGGTGCCGCATCGGAGCCGCATGTGGTCGGTACCAGCGACTGAATCGACCGAAGAACCGGTTCCAGGGCGGCGGCCGCCTGTTCGACCAAGCCTTTCAGCCGTCTGGACCGCTCGATCGCGGGCAGGGTCTCTTTGCAGGCCATTTCAAGGGCGTGGGACGCAGAACTCAGTTCGTTGGCGCCGATGTTGGCCGCACTCCCTTTGAGACCGTGGGCCAGATGGGCCAAGGCGGTCAGGTCACCGGCGGCCAGAGCCTGGTGGAGTTGATCCGCAGTGTGGCAGTTATTGTTTGAAAATCCGTGCATGATCCGAATCAGGGTATCGCCGTCGATATCCATTGCAGCCAGGGTTTCCCGGATGTCGAGGCCCGGCAGACGGTCCGGCAGGCGTCTGCCGTCGGTGGGTGGGGAAGAAACGGGCGCCGGTGCCTCCTCAACCGTTGCGGCCCCGTTTTCGTCTTCGACGTTCTCCCCATTGTCGGCATGGATGTCCTCCAGGCGGCCTCTGGAGCGCAGCAGTCGCCAGAGCGTGTGGAACAGGCGATCCTGATTGACCGGTTTGGAGATATAGCCGTCCATTCCGGCCTCCAGGCACTTCTCCTCGTCTCCCTTCATGGCATGGGCCGTCATGGCGACTACCGGAATCGTCTCGCCTTCCGGCATGCTCCGGATCAGCCGGGTGGCTTCGTAGCCGTTCATCCGGGGCATCTGAATGTCCATCAGCACGGCATCGAACGTGTGGCCCCTTACGGCTTCGACGGCAGCCTCGCCATCGTCCACAATGGTTACGATGATGCCGGCGCCTTCCAGGATGGCCTGGGCGACCTGCTGGTTGGTGGGGTTGTCTTCGGCCACCAGAATCCTGGCGCCTTTTAATGGCTTGCGATAGATGGAGGCACGGGTCGTGAAATGCTTCTTTCGGTCGTCCGTTTTTAAACCCGATTTGCCGAAGGCATCCATGATGGCGTCGAAGAGCGTGGAAGGGTAGATGGGCTTGAGCAAAAAGCCGTTAATGCCGGATTTCTCCGCGGCGATACGCTGCTCTTCTTTTCCGAAGGCCGTCATCATGATGATGGGCAGGGCCAGTTTCATCTCCTGCCGGATCTTGCGGGACACTTCGAACCCGTCCATCTCCGGCATTTTCCAGTCCATCATGATCAGTTCGATGGGATTGTTGCGCAACTGGTTGTCCGTCAGCCGACTCAACGCCTCCTGGCCTGACGAAAGGGTTTCGACACGAAATCCTAAAGAGGACAGCATATTGCGCATGATTGTCCGGCTGTCGGCCATGTCGTCGACCACCAGGACGTTCAGGCCCAGAATATCTGGAGGAACCTGTGGCCGGACAATGGGTGTTGCACTTGGAAGCTGCATGCGTACGGTGAAGAAGAAGGTGCTTCCCACGCCCGGTTCGCTTTCTACCCCGATGTCGCCGGCCATCAGGGTGACCAACTTTTTGCAGATGCTCAACCCCAGGCCGGTCCCTTCATATTTGCGTGTCGAGGAGGTGTCGGCCTGGCTGAAAGGCTCGAAAAGCATGTCGATGTACGCCGGATCGATGCCGGTCCCCGTGTCCTTCACGGAAAAGGCCAGCGCCGCCTGCTGGCCGTCGGCGGTATCTCCCGGCGGCGATTCCCCCGGTCTAACGCGCATCAGAATCACGCCGCCCGAATCGGTGAATTTAATAGAATTGCTCACCAGGTTGGTCAAAATCTGCTGGAGACGCAAGGGGTCACCGATGAGGATTTTGGGCGTTTCCGGATCGATGTCCACCAGCAGTTCGATCTCTTTATCGCAGGCCTTGTTAACGAACAGCTCGATCACCCGGTCGAACACTTCGTTCAGCCTGAAGGTTCTGGATTTCAGTTCCATCTTGCCTGCCTCGATTTTGGAGAAATCCAGGATGTCGTTGATAATGCCCAGCAGCGAATAGGCCGAACTCTGCACGATCCTCAGGTAGTGGGCGATTTTGGGCGTTACCTCCTCGCTTAAGGCCAGTTCCGTGGCGGCAATGACGCCGTTCATGGGGGTGCGGATCTCGTGGCTCATGTTGGCCAGAAATTCGCTTTTCGCCCGGGTCGCCTCCTCGGCCACGTTTTTGGCGGTCCGCAATTCCAGGTCCCGCTGGCGGCGGAGATCCATTTCCACTTTCAGGCGTTCGTTGGATGTCTGTATCCGGCGGTTGAGTTTCAGAACCACGCCGGTAAACGCCGCCAGAATGCAAAAGGCAGCGCAGGTGAAGATAATCCATGGGCCATAGGTTTCCAGCACATCGCTGAAAGCGATTTTCCCCAGGTCTTCATAGGGACCGACCTTGAGGGCCCTCAAACAGTCGTGGACCGGCTGGTAGTTGAGGGGGATGGTCCAGCCGGCGCAGTCGGCCGCCCGGGCTGCCTTCGAGTCGGCCGGCATCTGCATCAGGGCCACGGCCACCTTCTCGGCCAGGTCGTCGGGCGTGTGCCTGACCTTGGCCATGGGCCAGTCGGGATACTCGCGGGTGGTGCACAGATACGGCCTGCCGTTTTCCTCCGGGTGCAACGGGGGAAAGACGTAAAAATCGTCAAGGTCGATTTTGCCTTCCGCGCTGAGTTCTTCCAGCGTATTGGTTCTCACCGTACCCGCGTCGACCAACCGGTCCCGTACAGCAAATACCACTTCGTCGTGGGTTTCGGCAAAGCGCAGGGCACTGAAGTCTTGAAACGGATCGATGCCATTTTCCACAAACTCCCGCCAGGCCATGAGCCAGCCGCCCAGCGAGGATTCGGAAACCGCCATGAAGGACTTGCCTCTCAGATCCGCCAGTTTGCGGATGTCGCTGCGATCGCTGCGGCAGAAAATAACGCCGCCATAGCGGGTGTAAACCTCGTTGGCGCGTCGTTCCTTGAGCGTCACGATCCGGTTGGCCCGGTAACGGTGTTCCACGCCCACATAAAACGCAGAATTGACCAGAACGAAATCGACCGCCCCGGTTTCCACGGCTGGATAGACCTGTTCGTGGGTCAATGGGACGATGGCAAAGTGCTTTCCGGGAATCTGCCGGGCGAGATAGTCTGCCGTGGGTGTCCAGCTTTTCAGGCACTGCTCCGGCCCCCGGGTGGCCAGAACGCCGATCTTCAGGGGCGGCCCGTCTCCGGCGGCCCAAGAAAAACGCGCGTGCCAGGTGACGCCCGACAGCAATACGGCCATCAGGATGGCCACCGGACGGAACCTTCCGTGTTTTTTCTCAGTTCGCATCGTCGATCCTGTCCTGCGGCATCAGTTTTTCAATACCGCATGCCGGATATCGTTTTTGCCTTCGTGCTTGACCTGGTACATCAGCCGATCTGCAGCCTTGATGGTTTCTTCGACGTTTTCCGGGACGCTGTGGTAAGTCGCCACCCCGATGCTGAACGTCACCGGCCAGCGGTTTTCATTCACCACCTTTAATAGTCTGCTCTTCAGTTTCCGGGCGACCATGGCCGCGGCCTCCTCGCCGGTCTTGACCAGCAGGACGACGAATTCGTCCCCGCCGAATCGGGCGACGATGTCGATGCCCCGGATGTGCCGCCGGATGGTATCCACCACCGTAACCAACAGATGGTCGCCCGCATCATGACCGAATCGATCATTGATCTGCTTGAAATCGTCAACGTCGATCACCATTACTGAAAAGGGATGGCTGTATCGGCGTGATCGGTCGATCTCCGTTCCGGCCAGATGAAAAAATGCCCGCCGGTTGGCAATACGGGTCAGCGGATCCATCATGGCCAGTTCCTTATGCCTTGCCAGGATCTTCTTGTATCTAAAAATGATGAATACGATGAACAGAAAAATAATCAGCCGGAAGCTTTCGTTGGCCAGGGGAATATAAGGGTTAGAGAATCGGTCAATCAGGGAAAAGTCGGCGAGCAGGATGGAAAGGGTGCTGAGCAGGGCCGAGAAGGTTCCCCAGAAGAGACCGAAAAACCAGGTGGCGGCAACGATCGGCGGCAGGTACAGCAGCGAAAAAGCGAATTCAGGACCGGTCAGGAAACGGATCCATCCGATACCGCAGATCAGCGCGACAATCGCGGTCAGCAGCAACGGTTTGCCGCGGGCCACCAGCGCTTCCTTTTGATCGTAAATCGGATCGGTCGTCGTCATGCCGGTAACGAAACGCAGGGTTAAGGATTTTTCCCAACTTTTTATTCATTATATATCATATGGCGGTGGTCATAAAGGTGGCAAGGGAAATAGCGGGGACTCAATCCCCCTTTTCCTGCGACAACAGCCGATCGGTCCAGGCCACGGCTTCCCTGAAGGCGGCGATCACTTTTTCACGGTTCAGGTTGAGCTGCTGAACGATGGTATCGGCATCCTCCCACCGGCCTTCCTCCGCACACTGGGCCAGTCTGAGCAGGGGCAGGTACTCGTTGCCGGCATCCCCGCACAGGGCCTCTTTGAGCGGCTGTTCGATGGGCAGGAAGGTGACAATCTCTTCCATGGGTGCGGAGAGCAGGGTATCCAGCAGGGAGAACAGCCCCAGCAGGTGCAGGCTTTCCGGATCGAATCCCCAGTAATCGTTGCTGCGGGCCACCAGTTCCAGAAACTTGCCCCGTTGGGCAGAAAGCTGCAGCAGATCGCCGGTCTCGACCGCCTGGCTCATGTCGTTGAGCAGAACCACCCGCAACCAGTTTTTCATCCGGTTCCACCCTAAAAGCCGGATGGCGTGTTGCACGGACTTGATTTTGCGGGGAAGGCCGAAGGCCGCCGAGTTCAGAAAGGATAACAGGCGGAAGCTGATGGCCGCATCGGACTGGATGGTTTCGGCCAGATCGTCGATATCCGGATCGGGCTGGTCGATGCGCTGCAGCAGCTTGAGGCGTGAGGTTGCGTTGGAGGTCAGCTTGCGGACCGTAATGGTGTCCGGTTTTTTGAAAAAGGCGCCTTCAAAGAGGTCCGCGCCGGCCTGCCTGCACATCTCGAACATGGCAGCGTCATCCACACGGCGGGTCATGATGTCAGTGTTCTTTGCATCAATGGCCGCCAGAAGGTCGGCAACTTCTTTTTCAGTCTTGTCCGCCACGGTTGCCCCGACGATGTCCGCCAGGTCATAAAGCGGTTCGAATTCAGGGGCCCCGCTGAATTCCTGCACGGCGATCAGATAGCCGTCGGATTTGAGACGCTGGAGCATCGCCGGGATTTCCGGATTCAGAAACAGGGACTCGGCCACCTGAACGGCGGCGCTGCCGGGGGGCAGGGCATACGGCATATTGTCCACGATTCCCATTTCGTCGAAATTCAGCATGACCTTGCGGCCCTGTTGAAGAATCGGCTGAAGACCGATATAGGCCGAGGCGGCTACGTTGGTGGCCGTATCTTCCGCCGATGACGCCTCTGTTTTTACCGGAACGGTACCGACGCACATCAGTTCGTACCCCCACAGGCGGCGCTGGGCATCGAATATCGGCACCCGGCCGATGGACAGCGAAGGCGTGGAATTTTGGGGATCGTTCATAAGAGAATCTCCTACTCGATTTTCGGCAGCGGTTTGAGCCCCCAGATGTTCTCGGCATACTCCATCACCGAACGATCACTGGAGAACTTGCCCATGCGGGCGGTGTTAAGAATCGACCGGCGGGTCCACTCCTGCTGATCGAGGAAGAGTTCTCCGACGGCCTCCTGGGCTTTCACGTAGGCCCTGAAATCGGCCAGCAGCATGTAGTAGTCCCCCTTGTGCAGCAGTGATTCTACGACGGGGGCGAAAAGGCCGGGATCCGTGGGCGAGAAATCCCCCCGGCTGATGCTGTCCAGAACGCGCCGCAGTTCGGCATCGTTTTCGTAGTAGCTCCACGGATTGTAGCCGTTGTTGCGAAGATCGGTCACCTGCCGGGCGGTAAGGCCGAAGATAAAGATGTTTTCTTTGCCCACCTCTTCCATGATCTCGATGTTGGCGCCGTCCAGGGTGCCGATGGTCAGTGCCCCGTTGAGGGACATCTTCATGTTGCCCGTTCCCGAGGCTTCCAGGCCGGCGGTGGAGATCTGCTCGGACAGATCCACTGCCGGGACGATCTTCTCGGCCTGGGAGACGCAATAGTTGGGCAGAAACAGCACCCGCAGTTTTCCCTGAACGTCCGGGTCGTTGTTGGTCTTTGCGGCCACGGAATTGATCAGCTTGATGATGCGCTTGGCCTGGTGGTACGCCGGGGCGGCCTTGCCGGCAAAGATCACCGTGCGCGGCACCACCGGCGCGGCGGGATCGGCCTTGATGCGGTGGTAGAGCGCGATGACGTGCAGCACGTTGAGAAGCTGGCGTTTGTACTCGTGGATCCGTTTGACCTGCACGGAAAACAGGGTGTCCGGATCGACGCCCAGTCCAATTTTTCTCAGGATGTAGCGTGACAGTCGCTTTTTATTCTTTTTCTTGACGGAGATCCAGCGGTGTCGGAAATCGGCATCGTCGGCCAGTGGCTCCAGCTCCCGCAACCGTTTCAGATCGGTGATCCATCCGGGACCGATGGTGTCATCGATCAACTGTGCCAGGGATGGGTTGGCCTGGGCCAGCCAGCGACGCGGCGTGATGCCGTTGGTGACATTGGTCAGCCGGCCGGGAAAGAGAGTGTCGAAGTCTTTGAAAAGGCTCTCTTTGAGAATTTTGCTGTGCAAGGCCGCAACGCCGTTGACGGTATGGCTGCCCACGATGGCCAGATGGGCCATGCGAACCCGCTGCTGGGAGCCTTCGGCAATCAGCGATACCCGGGGCAGCAGGGCATCGGCGGTTTTCCCTATCGGAGCCAGGGTGCTCAGAAAACGGCGGTTGATTTCGAAGATGATGTCCATGTGCCGGGGCAGCAGGCGGCCAATGAGATCCACGGGCCAGGTCTCCAGGGCCTCGGGCAGCACGGTGTGATTGGTGTAGGCAAAGGTTTTCTCGCAGATGGGCCAGGCGGTTTCCCAGGTCAGGCCCTCCTCGTCCATCAGCAGACGCATGAGTTCGGGAATGGCGATGGCCGGATGCGTGTCGTTGAGCTGGATGGCCACGAAGTCGGGCAGCTCGGAGAAGTCACGGTCGAGCTTTTTGTAGCGCCGCAGAATGTCGGACAGGGTGGCGGCCACGAAAAAGTACTGCTGTTTCAGACGCAGTTCGCGGCCCTGTTCCACTTCGTCGCTGGGGTAGAGGACGGAGGAGATGGTTTCGCTTTGCACCTTGGCTTCGACGGCACCGATGTAGTCGCCCTGGTTGAACTCTTCCAGGTCGAATTCCCGGCTTGACTGGGCCCGCCATAACCGCATGTTGGTGACGAAATCGTCTCCATAACCGGGAACGAGGATATCGCAGGCCATGGCCATGACCACCTCGCCCCCCACCCAGCGATAGCCGGTGCGGCCGGCGGCGTCGGTAACCGCCTCAGTGCGGCCGTAAAACTGAACCGGAATAAGGTATTCTCCCCGGCGGATCTCCCAGGGAGTGCCTCTGCGCACCCAGTTGTCGCATTGTTCCCGCTGCCAACCGTCCTGAACGATCTGGTGAAAAATGCCGTAGTCGTAAAAAATTCCATAGCCGTAGCCGGGAAAATCCAGGCAGGCCAAAGAATCCATGTAGCAGGAGGCCAGACGCCCCAGACCGCCGTTTCCCAGACCGGCGTCCCATTCCTCTTCTTCCAGCTCTTCGAGATCGTATCCGATGGCTTCCACAGCCCGGCGCGCTTCGTCCACCATCTTCAGGCTGATGAGGTAGTTCATGAGAAAACGGCCCGGAAGGAATTCCAGGCTGAGAAAATAGACCCGCTTGGCCAGGGTGTCGTACTGGGTGCGCTGGGTGCGGATCCAGCGGTCCATGAGACGGTCGCGCACCGCGAAGGCCAGTCCCATGAAAGCGGCGTGGCGATTTGGTTTGGCGGGATCACGGCCCATGGTGAACCGGATATGGCGGGCGATGTCCTCTTCGAGCGTGTCGGCAGAGAGCGGACACTCCTCCGGTTTGTCGTGCTGACCATCGGTCTTCATGGATCATCCTCCTGGAAAAAGGGTACTGGAATCATGCAGCGCTGCGCCGAGCGGCCCTTCCTGAACGTTAAAGAAAACGGGGATGACATTGCCGCCCTCCCGGTTCGGTGGGGAAAGGGTGCCATTGAACGGAGAAAGCCAGGGAGACCGGCGCTGCCGCGGCCCGGCTCCCGTCAATGGCCGAACGGAGAATCGACCGGGAAGGACTCGTTAAAGCCTACCCCAATGGATTTTCCAGATCAACGATTATTGCAGCCAGGCTATCAAAAGAATCCCAATGGGACAATTCCGGGCACTGGAAAATTCAGGCAAGAATTCCATGTCGTTGCAGATTCATCATTTACCATGAGTCCACATATGGATCGCTCCACAGACATTTCCGTATCGGATATAACCGCGGCGGGATGGGGTGCCGGACACCTCCTTCAGGCTTTTTATACCAAGGAGGTGTCCGGTAGGGAGGCAGGCAATGTTTTAACGGATCTTTAACGTTCTTCTTGTTGAAAAATTTCACGAGCAGCATTGATTCCGTTTATGGCAGCAGGAAACCCTGCAAATACTGCCATTTGAAGGATCACTTCGATGATTTCCACTTTCGTGCAGCCCACGTTTAGGGCCCCTTGTATATGGACTTTGAGCTGCGGGTAAGCGGTTCCCATGGCTGTCAGGGCAGCAACGGTCGCCAGTTGCCTCGATTTTAAATCAAGATTGGCGCGAGATAAAACATCACCATATGAAAACTGTATGATCCAGTCGGCCAGGTCAGGAGCGATGTCTTTCAGGCTTTCGACAACTGCGGATCCTGACGAACCTGTGATTTTTTCTAATGCACCCAGGCCTGTTTGATAGCGAGCATCTTCCATCGTTGATCCCCTTTAAAGCATTAAAAATGATCGTCAAGCCGGACGAAAAGCGAGCACAGTGGATTTAATACCATCTTTTTCTTTATGAATATAGTCCGTACGCATAGCCATTCCGACGGTGACCGCTTCCGGTTTTTGGGGGTCGATTCCCCGGATGCGGGCATCGATGCGCAGACCTTTCGCCAGTTCGACAACTCCCGTGAAATAAGGATTTTTCCGGCCGAAACCCTCTTGCGCCATGGCCGGCGGCACGACGCTGATGCAGGTAAAAGCTGCCAGTTTGCCGGTTTCCGGCAGCTTGATCCATTCCAATTCCCGATGAAAGCACTTCGTGCAGATCGGTTTTGGAGGAAGGTAGGCGGCGCCGCAATTCCGGCACCGGCAGCCCATCAATTTTTCCTCGGAGAGAAAGGCTTGAAAGGACAAATCGCTGAAATCGCGGTTCTCCCGCATATCTATCTCCTTTCCAGGATCGTGAAGGTACATGTTCCGCCGGTTCCGCCAAGGTTATGGGCAGCGCCAATCCGAAGATTATCCTTGGGAACCTGGCGTTTTCCCGCTTTGCCGCGCAACTGGGTCCAGATTTCGAACAACTGGGAGGTTCCGGTTGCTCCCACAGGATGACCTTTGCACTTCAGACCTCCCGAGGTGTTGATCGGAATGGGACCGTTCAACGCCGTGGCCCCTTCGGCTATGGCGCGATATCCCTGGCCTTGCGGGAAAAAACCCAAATCTTCGACATGGATCAACTCCGCCATGGAAAAGCAGTCGTGAACTTCGGCAAACTGAATGGCATCGGCGTCAATTCCGGCCATCCCGTAGGCTTCCTGTGCGGCGTATCGTGTGGCTTCGAATGAAGTCAAAGATTCGCTGGCGTGCAACCCGCGACCGCTGCCCTGGCCGATGCCGGCCACAAAAATCGGCTCGTCGGTAAAATTGCGCACAAGCTCCTCAGCCACCAGAAGAATGCAGCTGGCGCCGTCGCTGATGGGACAGCAGTCGTAAAGATGAAGGGGCCAGGCGACGGGAGGATTTACCGTTGGATCGGACAGGAAAGATTTTTCGTCGCTCCAATCCGGTACCGGAAGACCGCGTTGCTCCAGTTTCTTTCGGCGTGCATCCATGATGTCCCGTATGGTCAACGGGAATTGAGCCTTGGGGTTGAGAGGAGCGTTGTTGTGACTCTTAACTGTAATGTTCATCAGATCTTCTCGACCGGCACCGTATTTGGCGAAATAGGCGGTGGCCAGGGCACCGAAAACACCCGGAAAGGTAAATCCCGCCTCTCCTTCATACGGAACGGTGGCCAGGGCAAGACCTTCGGCAACCTCTTCGGTGGTTCGTTTGGACATCTGTTCCACACCCCCGACCAGCACGATGTCGTAGAATCCGGAGGCGATGGCAAACACGCCCTCGCGGAATGCCAACGCACTGGATGCACAGGCCCCTTCCGTCCGGGTTGCGGGTTTTGGCGTCAGGCCGATGAGATCCGAAATAATAGGCCCCCAGTGTGCCTGGTGAACGAAGAAATCGTTAGTAAAATTACCCACATAAAGGGCATCGATATCCTTCGGATCCAGTCCCTTGTCAACGGAAGTGAGCATTTCGCCGAATGCCTCGGCAAAAAGATCCTTGGAATTTTTATCCGGAAACATGCCGAATTTAGACATCCCGGCACCGGCTATGGCAACACCTCTTGCGAGTTTTCTCTTTTTGGGCATTTCAAGTCTCCCGGGTCCTGGAATCAATCCGTCGAGGACCAGTTCAATGCATTTGATCAATCCGTTTTCTCGAGAAGATCAAAGTTTGCGTGTTTGATTTTTCCAATAACGGTCCCGAAGCTCGCGTTTAAGTATTTTTCCATAGTTGCTCTTGGGCAGATCGTCTACAAACTCTACGGACTTCGGCTTTTTGTAGCCTGCAATGTTGTCGCGGCAAAAGTCGATCAGCTCCTTTTCGGTAGCCGACTTTCCCGGGACCAGCGAGACTACCGCCTTGATTGCTTCGCCCCATTTGGGATCCGGGACGCCGATCACGGAAACTTCCCGGACCGATGGATGCCCGACAAGAACTTCCTCGATCTCGCGAGGATATATGTTTTCCCCTCCGCTGATGATCATGTCCTTTGAGCGGTCCATGATAAAAAGGCACCCGCTTTCATCCAGGTAACCGACATCGCCTGTGTGCAGCCATCCCTTTCGGAGGGTCGAATTCGTGGCGTCCGGATTTCTCCAGTATCCTTTCATCACCAGGTCGGAGCGGGTGACAATCTCGCCGATTTGGTGACAAGGAAGTTCGTTGTCGCCTTCATCGAAAATCTTGACTTCCACATCCGTACGGGCAAAACCGGCCGATCCCAAACGTTTCATTTCTTCAGGGCTACCGTTTGCCTTATGGGCCCATTGGGGAAGGTAAGTGATGGTCATCGGCGATTCGCCCTGGCCAAAAAGCTGCACGAGGCAGGGGCCGAGCTTTTCGATGGCCTTTTTCAGATCTTCGACCAGCATCGGTGCACCGCCGTAATTGAGAGAACGCAGAGAACTGAGGTCGTATTTCGGCAGTGCTTCGTGATCGACCAGCATCTTGATCATCGTGGGTGCTGCAAACATATTGGTGACCCGGTATTGCTGGATTGTCTGGAAGACAAGCTCCGGTTCGAAGGATTTGGAGGCCAGTATCACGCTGGTCGCCCCTTTTCCAATATTCGGAATGCCGTAAAGCCCGCTTCCGTGGGACAATGGCGCCGCGTGAAGGACGACGTCGTCCGGTGTGAAACCCGGAGCGATATCGGCATAAAAATTCATGGTCATTGCCAGCAGGTTGCGGTGCGTCAACATCGCGCCCTTTGGCATTCCCGTCGTCCCCGATGTATAAAAAAGCCAGGCAAGATCGTCGGGAGACACGTCCACATCGACAAATTCGTCGGAGGCCTTGTCGAGCAGGGATTCATAGTCCAACAGCTCACCTTTGGCGCCGTCCAACGTTATCAGATGGTTCGCATTGGGGATCCTGTCTCGAACCGAGATGATTGCATCGTTAAATTCCGACGATAGGATTACCGCCCGTGATTCCGAGTGATCCACGATAAAGGCAACTTCTTTGGGATGGAGACGAAAGTTGATCGGAACCGCACCCAACCCGTTCTTGAAGCAGGCAAACATCGCTTCATATGTTTCCGGATAGTTGTATTGAAGGATGGCGACGTTGTCCCCCTTCTCAAGGCCCAACTGTTTGAGAACGTTGGCCAGTCTGTTCACACGGGCAGAGAATTGCGCATAGGTGAGCTTTCTGTCCTTGTGTATAAAAGCCGCTTTTTCCGGAAACATCCGTGCCGTCTTGGTCAGCAGCATGCTGAGGTTCATCTGTAACTCCTTATAAACATGAACGATATTGTTCGAAGATCAGGCGGTAACCCATCCCCCGTCAACGTTGAGCACTTGACCGGTAATATAACTGGACGCATCGGAGGCAAGAAACAGGATGGCATCGGCCATCTCCTGGGGTTTTCCCATTCTGGCAATCGGCAGCATCGACACATTGTAATCGAAACCCCTTGTCATCTCCGTTTCGCAGGCTCCCGGAGCAACGCAGTTGACAAAGATGCCGTCTTTGGCGATGTCCTTGGCGATCCACCTTGTCAGCGTAATCACCCCTCCCTTGGCTGCCGCATACGCAGGACCTGAACGGCCGCGGGCTTTTTCGGGACTGTCATCCAACTTTGACACCGCGCCGCCAATGATGCCTGAAATGGAACTGACATTTACAATTTTGCCGTAACCCTGTTTGCGCATGTGGGGATAAAGAGACTGAATGCATAGAAACGTCCCCTTCATGACGACATCGACGACTCGGTCCCAGGTGGCTTCGGAAGTTTCGAGAAGTGTGTCTCGATGCACCACACCGGCATTGTTTATCAGGATATCGATATGCCCGAAAACCTCGATCGCCTTGTCGACCATATGTTTGACATCTTGCGATAAGGCGACGTTGGTTTCCACTGCGATCGCCTGACGTCCCATTGCCTTGACCTGGTCGACCGTTTCCGACGCATCGATAAGATCGGCAATCACGATATTGGCTCCATTTTTGGCAAGAGCCAATGCAGCGGCTGCCCCGATGCCTCGTGCACCGCCGGTTACAATGGCAGTGCGCCGGTTTAAATCCAATACACTATTGTTCATGTATTCCTCCATATCGACATCCATTTCTCATCTATCTTCAAAATAAATCTCAAAATTAAGAATGATCATTTCATCGTCATGGGAAGCCAGTAACTCAGCGACGGGAAGCTGAAAAGAACAAGGGCGGCCACCAGTTCAAAAAGGACGAACCATAAGCAGCCTTTAAAAATATCTGCCAACTGAACGTCACGAACAACTCCGGCCAGAACATAGACATTCAAACCGACAGGGGGGCTGATCAGACCAACCTCGCATAGTTTGGTCGAGAGAATGCCGAACCACAGCGCACTGAAGCCCATTTGGTCCACAACCACCGGAAACATGATCGGAAGCGTCACCAATAGAAGAGAGAAGGAGTCCAGGAGCATTCCAAGAGGGATATAGAGAACCAAAAAGAGTCCTACGATAATTAAAGGAGGAACCGGCAGCGTTGCCACCCATGCGGAAACCATTTGGGGTACTTGGGCCAACGTAAGAAAAAAACTGTATAATCCTGCTCCGACGATAACGATGAATACCATGCAGGAGGTGCGAAGTGTGGATATAAAGCAGTCTTTGATTGCTGCCCGCAACGTTTCATCCATCTGTTTCCGCCTTACGATCATGGCAATAAAGGAAACGAATGCCCCAACGGCCGCGGCCTCCGTTGGTGTAAACCAACCGATGTAGATGCCTCCAACAACAATAAAGAAGAGAAGAAAAGCCCCGAGCCCGTACCTTAGACACTTAAACCGCTCCACCCAGGACACTTTGAGCGGTTTGGGCGCCAGGGATGGTTCTATCCGGCTTAACATCGTCAATCCGAGGATGTATATGACGACGGACAGAATACCCGGGATGACGCCGGCGATCAGCATGGATCCAACGGAGGTGTCCGTGATGACGCCATAGAAAACCAGGATCACACTCGGGGGAATGAGAATCCCCAAGACACCGCCGGCTGCAACGATTCCGCATGCCAGCTTCGGGTCGTATCCCTGTTCGCGCATCTCCGGAACGGCTACTGCGCCCATGGTGGCTGCCGTTGCGACACTTGATCCCGAGCATGCGGCAAACCCGGCAGAGCCGACGATGGTTGCGACCCCTAAACCGGCGGGAAATTGAGAAAACCAGTTTCTCCCGATGAGATATACATCTTTCCCAATCCCGGCTTTAAACGCGAAGTGCCCCATGATGACGAAAAGGGGTACGACAACCAGCAGGTAGCTCGCCGTCTGGACATAGGGAAAAACCTTTAGTTGAATGAGCGCCATGTCCAACCCGGAAATGGCCGCGCAACCGATAAAACCTGCAACTCCGAGTGATGCGAAAACCGGAATTCCTGCAGCCAGCAGAATAAGCACCAATGGTATGCTGAGCAATACAGCCAACAGTGGATCCATTATCTTTTACCTTCCGTAGTGTTGCCGTGAGAAAAATAGTAATCGGGCGTGGTTTCAGCTTCGTTGTTTCGGGAGGCGGCCACGTAGCGATTCAATCTCTTTCCAGATGTCAAAGATGAGCTGAATGTTCATCATCCAGCAGCCGATAGGTACCAGCGCTTTGGCCCACCAGATCGGCATCTGGACGGAACCCCATCGAAACTCCCTGATCTGGAAGGACTCCCATGCGCCGATGGCGCTCTGGTAGCCTAATACGAACAGGAACAGGAACGTCACCACCCAGGCGAGAATATTGAACAGGATATCCGTTCTGTCGGAGACGCGCATTAAGAATGCGGTGACCCGTATATGGCCTCTTTCAATTTGTGTCCAGGCCAATCCCATGTAAACACAGATAACGAGGATGACCTCGTTAAGTTCGAAAACGCCGGGAATCGGGCTGTTGAAAAGATACCTTGAGGATGCATCCAATGTTGTGCTCAACATCATCACGGCGATCGTGATCGCCGCAATCACAGCAGAAAATGTGCAAAATACTTTGTACCGATCGGCAAGTCTTTCGACAAGAAGCCTTTTGTGCGGTCTTTCCATAAAAGCCGTTCTCCGCCTTGGATTCAATAACAGGGAGAGAGGCTTCCAACGATGCCGGGCAATCCGGCATCCCTGGAAGCCATATCGTAAGGAAGGGGCCTTTTACATGTATTTCTGTTTATAGGTTTCCCAGGGATTCATGAGCTTGCCGGGCTCGTATTTCTTGATCAAAGCATCCACCTTTGCCTGGAATGCTACGCCGTCAAAATTATTCGGGGTGGCGATTTTTTCGATCCAATTTTTGTATTGCGCCGGCTGGACGATATTGGTCGCTTTTTTAATTTCTTCATCGGTCCACGTCGAGAATTTCGCACCGGCGGCAACCATCTTGTCGACGCTTTCCTTGGTCAGCTCGGAATACAACTCGAGGTAGCGCCAGTTATAAATATCCTCGACCGTTTTGCTGACAACTTCTTTCAGGTCGTCGGGCAGCGATCGCCAGATGTTTCGGTTCATAACGACCGTGGTGGGGGCGTGTGCGCCGGCTCCTGATTCTACGATATAAGGCGCCTGCTCATGCAGCTTCATTTTTTCGGCGGTAATAAAAGCAAATGCAAAGGCGCCATCCAGGATGCCCCGCTCCAGCGACGTGTAAACCTCACCAGCAACAATGGGCATGCCCTGTCCGCCAAGGCGGTTTACCGTGTCGGCGCCAATGCCATAGCCGCGGACCTTTTTGCCTTTAAGGGCCTCGATATTTGGCAGCGGTTCTTTCATGATGAAGGGGCAGTAGCTCCAGTTGGTAAAATAGAGGACTTTGGCGTTGTTCCTGTCCTCCCATTCTCTGCGGAGTTCGGGCGTATCATCATATATGTCACGGCAGACATGGAGCAGACTGTCGGCGTGGTTGCATCCGCGGTAATACCATTCCAGGCCGCGGCTCAATGGAACGGCGGAAGGGTAGTAGCCATAGCTGATCAAGGAAATCTCGGACAACCCGTCCCGAATTGCGGGCAGATGCTGACCGACCTTATGCAAAGCACCGGACCAGAATTTTTTTATCTGAATCCGCCCGTCGCTTCGTTTAACGATCTCGTCAAGAAACCAGTTGTCCAGTTGGGCCGGTTCAGCGGTAGCGCCGATGTAACAATCGTACTTCAGGGTATAAACGCCTTTTTTGGCGGCATTTGCCGGGCGAACTCCCGGCATCATCGTCAGGCCAGCGCCAACCGTAGCACCACCTAAAACAACATCCTTAAGAAACCGGCGGCGTGAAATTCCTCTTTTGTTGTTTTGCTTGTCCATTTTCGCTCCTCCTTGTGATTGCAGAAAAGATGATGGGTGTTGGTGCTCGCCTCTGACAACAGTAATCGTTTGACAACATTGTATGCCGGTAAAACTCGATCCCGCTTTTTTCCGTGTTCTCGGTTCAATTCCGGGACCCGAATTCTTTTGATTTCTAATTTTGAAAGAAAATAATGTTATCGAAACCAATTGTACGGAAGGTAACAGAGTGAGGAAAAGGTGTAAATTCCCCGAACGGGTGAATAACGTTCACCCATTTGGGTGAGATGAATAATTTTAAGAGTGTTGCTATGCTAACTGGTAAGGCAAACGATTTTTTCCTGAATGGCTACACGAGCAGCCTGAGAGCGGTTGTTAACGCCCAGTTTCTGGTAAATGTTTTTCAGGTGAGTTTTGATCGTGTCCGGAGACAGGTTGACGGAATTGGCAATGTCTTTGTTGGACTTGCCCTCAACCAGGTGGGTCAGGATCTGGAGTTCTCGCTGGGACAGAATGGGTCGAGTTGCAGGAGCCTTCTTGGCCGTCCCGGATTGCTGGATGCTGTGAAACAGTTTTCGAGTTACCGTCGGATCGATAAATGCACGATTTTGAAACACACCGTGGATGATTTCTAAAAGATCCCCTTTCTTGACATCTTTCAGAACATATCCGTCCGCGCCGGACTTTATGGACGCTATTACATACTCCTCATCATCGTAATTGGTGAGCAGGATAACTTTAACCTGAGGGTATTTCTTTTTAACCAGACGGGTTGTTTCGATTCCGTCGATACCGGGCATTTTGAGATCCATGAGGACGACATCGGGCCAGGCCGCTTCCATCTTGTTCAGACATTCAATACTCGATTTCGCTTCTGCAACAACATCGATTCCCTCTTGGATATCCAACAACGCCTTGATGCCCTCGCGAACAATGGTGTGGTCATCGACAATCATTACCCGGATTTCTTCAGCCATCGATTCCCTCCTTCAAAGGGATTTGTACGATAATCCTGCAGCCTTTCTGTTCCTGAGAGTCGACGATGAATTCACCGCCCATATCCTCGGTCCGCTCGCGCATGGTCAATAGCCCCAAACCGGGTCTCAGCGGATATCGATTTTTTTTCCGCGGGTTGAAGCCCTGGCCATTGTCTTCAACGGTCATCTTCAAGTAACTATCGCCGAGTATATGCAGCGACAATTCAACATTCGTGGCTTTCGCATGCCGTCGCGTGTTGTGCAATGCCTCCTGGAGAATCCGAAACAGGGCAATTCCCTGGTCGGGACCGACCTGCAGGCTGTCAGGATGGGAGAAGCGGACATTCATATCGAATTTTTTTTCAAAATCTCCGATCAGTTTCCTGAAAGCTGCGATGATGCCGATATCGTCAAGAATATGGGGCCGCAGATTGTTTATGATTTGTCGGGACTGACGCAGGGCATCATTTATGGTGTCAGTCAGAATTTCAAGTTCCCTGTAGAGCTTATCATGGTCACGTTCCATGATTTCCATGCAGTATAGTGCTTTGTAGCCAATGCCGGTCAAGGCCTGCGTCAGTACGTCATGGATATCTGCTGCAATCTTCTTTCTTTCCTCTTCCTGCACGGAAATCAATCGGGTCGTCAGGTTCCTCAGGTCCTCTCTTTTTTCTGCAATTTCCGAAACCATCCGGCAGTTGGCGGAAACGGCTCCCGCAAAATATGAGAATTGATACAACAGGTTGCGGTCGAATTTGGAGAAACGAAAGCGTCGCCCCTGATCATGAACGCAAAGAATCCCAATAAACTTGGACGTGCGATCCATCACCGGGGAAGCGACAAGCCGAAATTGATTCGTATCTATCGAGTCGGTAAGCTGTATCAGGTCTTTGTCAGTATCCAGGCCCATTGGCGTCAATGAGTGATAGATACTTTCCAATATTTTTTCTAAATCGCTGCTGGACAACTGTATTCCGATCATTCTCTCAGCGACGAGAACTTTGCCGAGGGGGCTCTTCTGGCTGTCCAATATGAATGTTCCGTTAAGACCGAAAACGTCGAAAACCCCTTGAATTGTTTTTGCCCAGATATCCTCCTCGTCGAATATCGATACGATTCCCGCAGCAAATCGCTGGAGCGCCTGGAGCTGTTCCCGATGGCGGACGATGATCTCGTCCCGCGTCTCCAAAAAGGACAGAGACAACAGATAGTAAGCATTGTCCAGCAACTTGTTGAAAGTAAAGATGTCATCATTGCCGAGTCGGTCGGTGGGGTCCTGTTTCGATTGGTTATATTCCCTGCTCGCCTTCCAGAGCGCATCCTTGACGGCAACCGTGAATCGATAGACATCGTTAAGATGATAGCCCTCAATCGCCCTGACGTATCCAATATTTTTTTGATCGTCGAGAAACGTTTGGACGTTGCCCGACAGGGCTGCCTCGAAGGAATCAAGATAAATCTGGACCCTCTCCTGTCCCTCCGTGTTTTTCAGGATAAACTCCTGGTACAATGTCGGCGGTTCTGCCTGAATGAATTCAAGCAGGTAGGCATGTATCTGTTCCTTGTGGCATTTATAAAAATCCAGCCGTTTTTCTGAATCACCCCTCGAAAGAAATGGATGAGAGACATCACGGTCAGGCATGGTCCTTGTGTCTAATGAAGTCGGGGACAGGGTATTACGTAATTGATATGGCATTTTCGAACTCTTCAAAACGGTAATTCAGGAAATTTGTATGATTTTTTTTACGCAGGTTACCATTGCCAAATATGTTGACCGCTGTCAATCAAGTCCGACAGGCTTGTAAAAAGTCGCATCGGCGTCATGCCGGAAATTGATCCGGGGGCATCCAGAACATATTGAAAAGAGGGGATAGCGCTAAAGTTACAATTCGTATCCGATTTTCAACGGAATGACGAGAAGGCGGGAGTTGTTCCTGTATCCAGGGAAATTACTCTGTGGACTTTCCCCAAAAAAGTAGACACGGTTAAAAGCAAACTGCTGATTTCATGGTCTGTTCGAATTGGGCTGGGGTTTTGTAGCCCAATGTAGAATGTTTGCGTTTCCGATTGTAATAGATCTCAATGTACTCGAATATTGCCCTCAAGGTGTCTTGAGGCCCCTTGAAGCGTTCATGGTGAATCAATTCCGATTTGATGATGCCGAAAAAAGACTCGGCCACCGCGTTGTCCCAGCAGTTGCCCTTGCGACTCATGCTTTGAACGAAACCATGCTTATTCAACATTGGACTTTCCCCAAAAAAGTAGACACGGTTAAAAGCAAACTGCTGATTTCATGGTCTGTTCGAATTGGGCTGGGGTTTTGTAGCCCAATGTAGAATGTTTGCGTTTCCGATTGTAATAGATCTCAATGTACTCGAATATTGCCCTCAAGGTGTCTTGAGGCCCCTTGAAGCGTTCATGGTGAATCAATTCCGATTTGATGATGCCGAAAAAAGACTCGGCCACCGCGTTGTCCCAGCAGTTGCCCTTGCGACTCATGCTTTGAACGAAACCATGCTTATTCAACACTTTTCGAAAATCCTTGCACGCATACTGAACCCCGCGATCCGAATGGATAATCAATCCGGGACCGGGGCGACGCTTGCGGATCCCGCGGGCAAGCGCTGTAAGCACCATTTCCGTGCTCAAAGAACTGCTCAGCGCCCAGCCGACCACCATACGGGAAAACAGATCGATAAAGACCGTCAGGTAGAGCCAGCCACGTGCGGTAGCGATATAGGTGATATCCGACACCCACGTCTTATCAGGGCCGTCCGCCGTAAAATCGCGCTGCAACAGATTCTTCGCGACCGGATAGGAGTGCTTCGAATCGGTGGTCGTCCGATATTTGCGCCGATAGATCGAACGCAGCCCCATTTCCTTCATTCTGCGGGCAACCCGGTTTTTGCTGACTGGAAATCCCATGTCGTTGAGTTCATCCGTGATTTTCGGACTGCCACAGCGCCTTTTATGTCTGTTGAAAATGGCCTTGATGTGAACGTCCAGGCGCCGATTCTCAATCGCCCGTTTGCTCTCGGGACGGTTGCGCCAATGGTAATAACCGCTGCGAGACACCGAAAGAACCCGGCACATCTTCTCAACACTCCAAAGAGTGCGGTGCCCGTCTATGAACCCGAATATCTGTTCGGGTCCTCCGAGAAGATGGCCACGGCTTTTTTTAAGATGTCACGTTCCTGCCGAAGTCGCTCGTTTTCACGCTTGAGACGCCGCAACTCATCGTCGTCTGGCTTGAGGCGGCCTTTACCTGGAAACGCCTGGTCGCCATCATTACGCAACTCGCGTTTCCAGCGACTGATGATGCCTTGGCTGATGCCAAGGTCGCGTTCGATTTCGGACTGTGTGTTGCCTGGCTCCGAAGCCAGTCGCACCGCTTCGATTTTAAATTCTTTGTCAAATCGTTTTCCCATGGTGGAACACCTCCTGTTGCCTCATACAACTTGGCTGTTCGGTGTGTCCACTTTTTTGAGATGATCCAATTCTGTTATGGCATCCTCAAACCTATCGCTTTTAAGTCTTGCTAAATTGCGTAACTTATCTTGAAAACTATCTGTTAAAAAGCAAATTATACATTTCACTACGATAATCCTTAATACGGAAGATATTTAAAAAACATAACGTGGAGCTAAGGGGCCGGGCGCTATAACCCGTAGCCTCAGCAAAGAGTTTTTATTTCCTTAAACCACGGGCTTTTGCAAAAAGTGCGCAGTACGCCCGGTCCCTCTTCAGCGTTTGGTTAGCGAAATGTTACAATTGATGAAATTCCTTCAAAAAATCCTTTTTATTTTGTACAAATTTCCTATGAGAAGAGTGATTTAAAGGTCTTTTGGTTTCTTCGAAAAAGGGTAATATGTATCCCCAATTTGAATTTCGGGCAAAGAAAATAATAACATCAACATTACTTTCAACCCACTTATTTTCAATCACCTGATCTTCACTTGTCGCTTCGATGGTTTTAACCTGTATTCTGTAATAATTCGGTCCATCCGAGATCAATATGTCAGTTTTGTGTCCATTGTCTAAAACCGGAAGGAAAACTTGCCAGCCGTCTTGCATCAACCAGCTAACAACCCTGCTTTCGAAAGACGTATTTTTTAGAACCTGATGAGTTCCAGATTTTGTTTGTGTTAATCTACGAGGCATTGATTGTCTTATTTTTATAGTCTTCAGATATTTATTTGGCCTTGAAGATATGCTGAAGTCAGCATTACAACTCCACCTGCTAATTGAAGCAAAAATGGTTTCTTTACGCTATCCCAATGAACGAATAAATATATGATTTGAATAGGAGCAAGAAAAAGACAGCCTAACCCCCAAAGGATACTCGTCTTAAAGGCTGCAATTAAAAATCCGATACCGCCAATTATGAAAACCCCTAAGCCTATTAACAGAAAGATTTCAGCCATATAATTTCCCTTTCTTCGTTTACTCGCTAACTTATAGATTATACAGAGTTCCGCTTTTTCATAACTCAGATAAGCGTTTTTAATGTCTGAAGATCTTACTATGGAGTAAAACGACTTGATATTAAACGACTTTATTATCTTTGAACTGCAAAAAAGCTAAAATTTCCGAAGCACGATTGTGATAAAAATATTCAACGCTCTGTATTTACATGGAAAAGTAATTAAAGAAAAAGTTAAGAATTGCCGATAATCAATAAAAAGTTCTGCTTTTTGTTTAATATAGCAATATTATACAGAGTCTGTATAAAAATATGGGATAATTGGTAATGGATTTTGAAAATTACCGCAACTATATAAAATTAAAAGTTAAAATTCCTGACAACCAAATAGCATACTATTTGGGATGGGTCACCCAATTTTTTGCATATTGCAACAAAAATCCTGGCCAACCCTTTGACCCCAGTGAGGTTCATGAGTTTCTTGGCCATCTGGAGAACCAGTGTGAGTCCTGGCAAGTCCAGCAGGCCAAAAAAGCTATCGAACTTTACCGTTATGTTCAGAGCACAGGGAAACGTTTATCATCCAAAAAATCTGCTTCGCCGTCTTCGGGTGCCTGGAAAAAAGCTGCCGACAATATGGTAAAACGCTTGCGTTTGAAAGGTTGTGCATACAAAACAGAACAAACCTATCTGCATTGGCTCAAGGATTTCTATCGTTTCGTTGACAATTCGCCTCCCGAAACCATTAGCGATCGTCATTTAATGGATTACCTGACCTACCTGTCCGTAGAGCGAAATGTGGCCAAATCGACCCAGAGTCAGGCATTTAACGCACTGCTCTTTTTTTATCGGAACGTACTCGGCCGCGATCCTGGCGACATACGGGACGCCATACGCGCACGGCCAAAAAAACGGCTTCCTGTGGTTTTAACCCGAACGGAGATATCTCTTTTGCTTGAGCAACTTTCCGGAATCCCCTTGCTGATGGCACAAATTATTTATGGGGGTGGGCTTCGTTTGCAGGAATGTATTTCCCTTCGAATCAAGGATATCGATTTCGAGCAGAATATCCTCAGCATCCGAGGCAAAGGCGACAAGGATCGACGAACGCTTCTGGCAGGTGTCGCGGTAAATCCCCTTAAAATACACATCGAACGGGTCAGGAAACTTTTCGAAGAGGATCGTCAAGCCGGGGTGTCCGGAGTTCAACTGCCAAATGCCCTGGAAAGAAAATATACCAACGCCGGCAAGGAATGGATCTGGCAGTGGGTCTTTCCATCGAAGAATCTATCCGTCGATCCAAGGACCCAAATCGTCCGGCGTCACCATATCCACTCCACCTCCTTGCAAAAACACATCAAAAAGGCAGCAAACAGGGCTATGATAACCAAAAGGGTGACCGTTCATACTCTGCGGCACAGTTTCGCCACGCATTTGCTCGAAAGCGGTACGGATCTGAGGACGATTCAGGAGTTGCTTGGGCATTCCAGCGTCCAGACAACCATGGTGTACACCCATGTCGCGCGGAAGAATGCCCTGGGCGTTACAAGCCCGTTGGATCGGCCGGGGTAATGAAACTCGAATGCCGGGAGCAGTTATCATTTGCCGTCGCTACACGACTACAAACAGATGATGATAACGCTCATAGAAAAAGCGCACATCCGCGAAATTTGTATAGGTCAAGGCTTATAAAGCATTTCTTAAAATGCGGTGGCTCCGCTTACACCGTGCCAACTGGTTGTACAAAGCCGAAAAAAACAATATGCTGTTTCGCAACGAAGGACTCTATCTTCAGCAGTCGGCAAGGAGGCGAGAATGGAATTTCGCGTCAAAGATATCCTCAAAATACAGGTGGCTCCCGCTCTGGGCTGCACCGAGCCGGTGGCCATCGCCCTGGGTTCCGCCGCGGCCGTTTCGCTGCTGCCGGAAAAGCGGATCGACGCCATCGAGATCTGGGTGGACCCCAATATCTATAAAAACGGTCTGGCCGTATCGATACCCGGAACCGACGGTCTGAGCGGGCTGGACATGGCATCGGCTTTAGGGGCCATGGGTGGCGATCCGAAGCTGAGGCTTGAAGTGCTCGATTCCGTGGACGAGACCGCCGTAACCGCAGCCATCGAAATGGTGAAGGCGGGACGGGTGAAGGTAAACCTGCTGCGGGACCAGGTGGGGCTGCATATCAGAACCGTGGTCAACGGGGGCGGTCACACGGCGGAATCGGTGATTACCGGTCTGCACGACAACGTCGTATCCCTGAGTTTAGATGACCAGGAGATTGTCGAAAGCGACCTGCTGCCCCATGCCGCCGAGAAAAACGG
Organism: Desulfosarcina widdelii; assembly: GCF_009688965.1. Lineage (GTDB taxonomy): Bacteria > Desulfobacterota > Desulfobacteria > Desulfobacterales > Desulfosarcinaceae > Desulfosarcina > Desulfosarcina widdelii. Next base: position 7,051,484 of record NZ_AP021875.1, read on the forward strand.
CACAAGCCGGCTGGCCGAACTGGAAGCCTGGCTCAAGGCCCTGACCCTGGATCAATTGATCGAACTGCTGGACGACCTGGATGACGAGGACCGCAACTTTCTACAGGCCGGCGTCGACGTCAACCTGCGACTGGCGGACTACGGCCTCAAACACGGCCCGGGGCTGGGCGTCGGGCGCACCATGGAGCGTCTGGTGCGCCAGGGGCTGATCAAGCGGGACATGCTCGTCGCCGCACGGATTCTGGCTTCCTCGGCTGCCGATGCCCGCATGTCCGGCGTCAAACTGCCGGCCATGAGCAGCGCCGGGTCCGGCAACCACGGGTTGACTGCCATTTTGCCCATCGTGGCTGTCGAAGAATTTCTCTCCGTGGACCATGCCCTCGTGATCGAGGCCATCGGTCTGAGCCACATCATCACCGCCTACGTCAAGGCCTACACCGGGCGGCTGTCCGCCATCTGCGGCTGCAGCGTGGCCGCCGGAGCAGGCGCCACGGCCGGCATCACCTACCTGATGGGCGGCACCAAACAGCACATTGCCGGCGCCATCAAAAACCTTACCGAGGACCTGGCCGGCGTGATTTGCGATGGCGCCAAGGGCGGATGCGCCCTTAAGCTGGCCACCGCCGCGGGAACGGCGGTGCAGGCTGCCCTGTTCTCCCTTCAGGGAGTCAACGTCAGCTTCACCGACGGCATCATCGGGCGTTCTCCCGAAGACACCATGAAGAATATCGGCACCCTCACCACCCAGGGAATGATCGAAACCGACCGCACCATTCTGAACATCATGCTGGAGAAGCAGTTCTCCGATGTCTGACAAACCGGGACATAACTCGGGTCAGGAGGACGACTCCGGTTGGGTGGACGTATCGTCGAAAACGGGAGCCGGCGGTCTGCCGACCCGCCGCCTGGACCTGATGGCGGCGTTTGACCGGATGACCGGCGGGCATGAACGGGTTGCGGCGTGGCTGGACGCGCTTTTCTCTCGAAAGGGCGCCGGTGCGGATCTCTTTTCTCGACAGACCGTTCTGCCGGTTCTGGATCGACTGGCTGCCGTCCTTTCCGGTCTGATCGCCATGATCCTGGTGGATCGCCACTACGGCCCGGCCGGCCTGGGAGTTTTCGCCTGGTTTTTCTCATTACTGGCCATTGCGGGATATCTCGGGCGCTACGGCATCCCCGTTTATGTGGAAAACCGCATGGCCCGGTCTCCCGAATCCGCCGATGTCCTCTGCGCCCGGGCCCTGGCAGCCTTGCTCTCCTTAGGGGGCGCTGCGGTGGCCGTGTGTACGCTCTATGCCTTCCTGCTCGCTGGACCCGGTCCCGGCTCGGCGGACAATTTCCTGATCCTGCTTCTGGGACCCACGGTCTTTTTTCAGAACATCAACGCCCTGAAACTGGCCATGCTCAATGGAACCGGGCGGCACGCTGCAGCCGCCGGCCTGAGAATTCGTCAGCGGCTGGTTTTCCTGGGGGCTACCCTGATGCTCTGCCTCTTCCGGGTCCCGGTGCCCCTGCTGGCCGGTGCGTTTTTGTTGAGCCAGATCGTCATGCTGGGACTGGGGCGCAAGACGGTCCGCCTTCCGGGTGCCGCCCGCGTCCTTGCCGGGTGGAAACAGGTCGGGCAGATGGTGGACAAGGGCCGGGCCTTTCTGTTTACCGACAACCTGCTGGACGTGGTGTTTTATGCGGACATGTTGATCCTGGGGTGGTTCGTCGATCCAGTGAAGCTGGGGCTTTACGCCCGGGCCCTGATTCTGGCGCGGCTGTTTCTGGTGGCTCCGGGAGGGCTGCGCTCGGTTTTTCGAAAAGCGGCCAACCAGCGGGTGCGAGCCGGGCTAAACGGCGATCTGGTCCCTTTTGTGGGCCGCACCGCCCGTGGGATGTTTTTCGTCCACGGCTTGCTGGCCATCCTCGTCCTGGGGCATTTCCAGCAGGCGCTGGAGCTGGTCTACGACAGCCGCCAGCAGGCCGCCGAGACGTTTGCGGTCTTCGCCCTGGTGATGCCGGGGTTGATTTTCTTCTCGGCGGTCACGGCCCTGGAGCCGGTTTTCGAGGCTCTGGAGAAGAGCGAGCGGCTGAAGCGGATGAACCTGGCGGTGGCCGCCGTCAACCTGATGCTCAACATCAATCTGATTCCCTTTGCCGGAATCGATGGCGCGGCCATGGCCACCTCGGGGGCCATGCTGATCCATTTTTTTCTCTTTGCACGGCTGCTGCCAGCCGGTTTGCGCGGTTCCATCTTTTTCTGGCCCGGTGCGGCGGCCGCGCTCTACCTGACCTATGTTCTCATGGCTTGGTCGGGCATGGGCGTATTCCCGTGGATTTTGCTTTCCCCGATCCTGTTCGGCGTCTTTTTATGGGCAGGCGGTTTTTTCGATAAGCCGTCGGGAAGAACGGCAGGCTGAGAAAAGCGCATAAAAATCAACGTATTCGCATTAAATACATATAGAATCTTCCAACAAAAGGAGGAAACCCCATGGAAGAACAAAGCCCGCAGGAGCCGGAACTGATCAAAAAGATCAGAAAAAGGAGAATTTCGATTCCAAAATTCCGGATTCCCGGCGGCGGCAAGTTCAAATATTTCGTTATCGCCGCTGCTGTCCTGGTGTTTGCCTACAATCTGCTGTTCGTTTATGTAAAACCCAACGAATTCGGCATCAAGGTGGTGCGCCTGGGCATCAACCGCGGCGTCCAGCAGGAAGTGTACACCGCCGGACTCAACCTGGTGGTGCCCGGCATGCAGCAGATGTACCGGTTGCCGCGGGACGTGCAGGTGCTGGAACTGACCGATTATCCGAAAACGGCCGCAGACCAGGCCCGCAAGGAGCGGGTGGCCCACATCCAGACCTCCGACGGATTTTTCGTGGACGTGGATGTCTCCATTCTTTATCGCATCGAAGACCCGTACCTGGTGTTTACCAAAATCGGACCCGGCAGCCTGTTCGAAGACAACGGCATCATCCCCAAGGCCGAACCGGCCCTCAAGGAGACGTTGGGCAAGCTGACCACCGAGGACTTCTACAACAGCTTCATGCGCGTCGACAAGGCCCGCGAGGCCCGCGACCGGCTCAACGAGGAATTGAATCCCAAAGGCATCCGCGTGGAGCATGTGCTGGTGCGCTACTTCCGTTACAGCCCCGAGATCCAGAAGAACATCGAAGAGAAGAAGCTCAAGGACCAGTTGGTCTTCACCAACCAGGCCGCGGCCCGGGCCGCCAGGGAGGAAGCCCAGTTGAAGAAGATCGTCCAGGAAGGGCGCGTCGTCGTGGACGTGGAGATGGAGCAGGGCAGGGCCTACGTGACCCGCAAGATTGCCGAAAAGGACCTGTATGTGAGGGCCAAAAAGGCCGAGGCCGACCTGTTGGTCAAACTGGCCGAGGCGGAGAAGGTCCGCCTGAAGAACGACGCCCTCAAGGGAGTCGGTTCCGAAAGAATGGTGGGATTGAAAATGGCCGATGTCTACAAGGGATTGGATCTGATCGTGCTGCCCAGCGACGGCAGTTCCGGGGTCAACCCCCTGGATCTGGACAACGCCCTCAAGCTTTTCGACGTACGCAAAGGAGGTGCCCAATGAAGCGGTCGATCTGGATCATACTGGCGGTTTGCCTGATGTTCGGCACCACGGGATGTGTTTTCTATACCACCGGGGAAACCGAAGTGGGCGTGCGCACCCGAAAATTCGCTCTCACCGGCAAAGGCGTGGAGGACAAAGCCTACGCGCCGGGGTCCACCTACATTTTTATGCCTTTTATCAACGACTGGCACACCTTCGACACCAAGCTGCAGAATCTGGAAATGGTGTTTGATCGTGGACGCGGGGACCGGCGCACCCGCGACGATCTGCTCTTCAAGACCATTGACGGAAACGACATCAGCCTTGACGTGATCATCGCCTATCGCATCGATACGGAAAAGGCACCGTATATTCTGCAGAACGTTGCCGTCAACAACCGCACCCTGCGGGACAAGATCGTACGCACCATCGCCCGCAGCAAGCCCCGGGACATCTTCGGCGAACTGGCCACCGAGGAGTTCTACGTGGCCGAAAAGCGGGAGCTTCAGGCCCAGCGGGCCAAGGACGTGCTTCAGGAGATGCTCGGTCCCATGGGCATCGTGGTGGAAAAAGTGCTCACCAAGGACTACCGTTTCAACAAGGAGTACCAGAAGGCCATCGAGGACAAGAAAGTGGCCGATCAGCAGGTGCAGAAGAACAAGTCGGCCCAGCACGCCGCGCTGGAAGAGTATAAGCGCAAGTTGGAGGAAGCCAAGGGCGAGGTCAACAAAATGATTGCCGACGCCGACGGCGTCTACCGCAAGGCCAAGATCGAAGCCGACGTCTATTACGAGAAGCAGAAACTGCTCGCCGAAGCCATAAAGGCCGAGGGGATCGCCGAGGCCAAGGGGATCCAGGAGATGAACAACGCCCTGGCTGGCTCCGGCGGCGAGGCCCTGGTGAAACTGCGCATTGCCGAGGCCATGCAGAATAAAAAGATCATGCTGCTGCCCGTATCCGAGGGGGGCATGAATTTGAAGACCACCGATATCAACCAGTTGATCAATACGATGGGGGTGAAGTCGCTGGGTAAGAAGTAAAGATCCGTGAACAGTGAACCGTGAACGGAAAAGACCGTAGTCAGAAAAAAGCGACCGGTGAACAGGAAGTGGCGCACCGGCTCAATTCACCGTTCACAGACCACTGTTCACTGTACCCTCACTTCACGCTGGTTTCGATCTTCAAGTGGTACTTGTCGATCTTGGCGTGCAGGGTTGGCCTGGAGATGCCCAGCAGTTTCGCGGCCCGCGAGCGGTTGCCGCCGGTCAGGTTCAGCGCTTCGCCCACCAGCATGCTGCCGAAATGATCCAGGCAGTTTTCGAACAGGTTGTTCTGGTCTCCCTTGGAGAGCAGGCTGCGAATCCAGGTGCGGATGCTTTCGTCGCAGGCGGTTTCATGGGGATTGCCCTTCTGGGGATCACCGCTGGCAGCCTGGGTGATGTCCTCCAGGCTCAGGGGGGCTCCGCGATTGAAGATCAGGGCTTTTTGCAGGGTGTTGGACAGTTCGCGGATGTTGCCCGGCCAGGGGCTGGAAACCAGCAGGCTCATGGCCTCGTGGGTGATTCCGGGATTTTCGATCCCCAACTCCGATGAGAAGCGGGCCAGAAAATAGTCGGCCAGCAGGGGAATGTCGCCGGTGCGCTCCCGCAGGGGCGGCAGCCAGATGCTGATCACTTTAAGGCGATAGTAAAGATCCTCCCGGAACTGGCCGGTGGTGATCAAATGCTCCAGATCCCGGTTGGTGGCGGCGATGATGCGCACGTCCACCGGCAGGGTCTCGCGGCCGCCGAGGCGCTCGATGCTCTTTTCCTGGAGCAGGCGTAGCATTTTGGCCTGCAGGTTCATGGGCATGTCGCCGATTTCGTCCAGGAAAATCGTACCACCGCTGGCCTGTTCGATCTTGCCCACCCTGCGGTGGGTTGCACCGGTGAAGGCGCCCTTCTCATAGCCGAAGAGTTCGCTTTCCAGCAGTGTGTCGGGGATGGCCACGCAGTTGATCACCAGAAACGGTTTTTCGTTGCGCATGCTGTGCTGGTAAAGGGCCCGGGCAACCAGTTCCTTGCCGGAACCGGATTCGCCGCGGATGAGAACGGTGGCCTCGGTGGCCGATACCCGGCCGATGGATTTATAGACCTCCTGCATCACCGGGCTTTTTCCGATAATGGCCTCTCCGCGGGTCTTGTCCGGTCCCACGTCCATGTCGATGGGCGAACGCATGAACCGTCCGGTCTCCAGGGCCTGGCGGATGGTCGCCAGCATCTGGGGGATGTCGAAGGGCTTGATGACATAATCGAAAGCGCCCAGCTTGGTAGCCTCGATGGCAGTTTCCGTGGTGCCGAAGGCGGTCATGACAATGACCGGCAGCTTCTGGTCGATGGCGTGGATGCGTTTGAATGTCTCCAGGCCGTTCATGCCCGGCAGGCGTACATCCAGGACCACAAGGTCGGGAAGAGCCTCCTGGACCATGCGGATCCCGGCTTCTCCTGACGCCGCCGTGCGAACCTCGTATCCTTCTTCCTGCAGCAGCCGTTCGAAACTCATGCGCAACTGATCGTCATCGTCGATAATCAGAATGGTGCTCACAGGCCTCCTCCTTTGGTCGGCAGTGTGATCGTAAAGGTTGTTCCCTGATTCTCATGGCTGAAAAGATCGACGCTTCCGCCGTGCTCGCGGATAATCCGTTCGACAATGCTCAGCCCCAGTCCCGTGCCGTCTTCCTTGGTTGTGAAAAAGGGGTCGAATACCTTCTTGATGGCCGACGGGGGGATGCCCGGTCCGTTGTCAATGATCCGGATTTCAGCCAGCAGCCGATCGGAAGGGTTGCCGGTCACGCGTTCGTGGATGTCGATGGTGCCGCCGCCGGACATGGCCTCACAGGCGTTGACGATCAGATTGACCAGGACCTCCTTGAGCTGGTCGGGGTCGGCATCGACAGTCGGCAGCAACTTTTCGCGATGGACGGTGGCCTCCACATGGTAGGATTCCAGACGATAGTGCAACAGCCGCATGGCCGTATCCACCACGGTAGACGGGCTGATCGGCTGCATTTTGAGCCGCGGCGGCCGGGAGAATTCCAGAAAGTTCTGGACGATGGTGTCGATGTGGTCAATCTCCTCGGAGATGACCTCGAAATCCTCTTTCTGGGTGCCGGACAGCTCCAGGGACCGGTTTAACGAGAAGAGACGCATTTTGACGGAGGTGAAAGGATTGCGCACACTGTGGGCCATGCCTGCCGCCAGCTTCCCCACCATGGCCATCTTTTCCGCCTGCAGCAGGTTCTCGCGGCTTTTTTCCAGGGCCTCCTGGGTCTGCCCCACATCTTCGATGAGTCCGCGCACGCTTTTACTCAGCGTTGTGACCACGTTGCCGGACAGCTCGATATCCTCGCTGCGGCTGGCTTCCATGATCAAGGCGCGCAAAGGGTTGAGAATCTGGAAAACCAGCAGGTAGATGAGCAGCCCCACCAGCAGGATGTGGGTCACGATAACCGCCATGGCGGTATCCCGCAGCCGTGCCGCTTCGATCAGCGCCGACCGTTTGGCTTCCATGATCGATCGGGTCTGCTCCTGTTTGTACTTTTCGCACATCTGAAGGATGTTGAAAAAGCGGCTGCGCACTTCCTGGTGCAGTTTCGATCCGAACTGGATCTGCCCGGATTTGTAGAAATCGATCACGTTGTCCTTGTCCCGGATATAGTGATCGTATTCCTCGGCGATGCGGGCAATGGTTTCCCTCTGTTCCGTGGAATGGGCCAGAACTTCGGCCCGGCCCAACTGTTCGCTGAATATGCGGCGATACTCCTTTAGCTGCACCAGCCAGTCCGGGTTTCCGTCGAGAAAATAGTAAGAGACGAACCCTTTCTGGTTGACCAGCGCGATTTCCAGTGATTCGGCGCTTTGAAAGGCCACCAGGTTTTTCTCGGTGATGGTGGTCAGTACGCCCTCGATGCTGTAGGAATACCAGACCATGACCGCGGCACCGGAAAACGTGACCAGAAAAATCGCAGCCAGGTGGATGTAGATTCTGTTTTTAAGACTGATGCGGGACCACATGAACGGTTCCTTTCAACATCGCTTCGATCTGGTCGATCATCTTCTGCCGGTAATGCGCCAGCATGGCCGGGTTGGCCATGACCATGTCCAACTGGCGGGTATGAATGGTCAGGTACCCCAGGATTTTCAGTTTGTCAGCCATTGTCGCAGTATCGTGCTGTTCGATGCGGGACCGCAGCGCATCCTTGGCGATTTCACTTCTGAACCCGTATTGATCCAGCAGATCCTTTACCAGATGGACCCGTTTCAAACGGCGGTTGAAGTCGGCCGCCCCACCCTTGAACTGGAAACTGACATAGTTTTCCGTGGTCCGGTCTCCCACCAGCGCTTCGGTTATGGCGAAGTGAAATCCCAGGCGGGACTGCAGGCTGCAATAATTTTTCGATATCATAAAATAGTTGCGGTTGGCCATGGTTGTCCGCACCGTGGGCAGCAAAGCTTGATTCTGGGTGGCCTGGAACATCACCGACATGAAACCCTTGCCGTCCACCGGCGGCGGTCCTTCCCACGGATAGGTGCTGATGCCTTCCCACAGCGCCAGCATGGGGATGGAGGCCACATTGTCGATGTCCACATACCGGTCCGTGGCTGCGTCGGTTTTGAAGCCGTCATCCAGGTTGAGCACCCACCACTGCATGGGAATGTTGACGCGCAGCTGTTTGGACGAACGTTCGGGAAACCGGTGGGTCTTGCCGAAGCGAAACATCTCGTGAACGCTTTTCTCGTGGCAAAACCGGGTGATATCGTGCAGCGTGCGGCAATTGGCCGCCGTAAAGGAATGGCTGTCCGGGTCCAGCAGGTTCAACGGGGTGATCAGACCCGCGGCCTGTTCGAGAACTTCGTAAATCGGGGTGCCCTTCATGAGCGCCTTGGATTTCTTCGCAAGATTTTCGGTCAGCAGGGAAGGGACCGTTCCGGGATAAATCCGTCCGGCATCGGCATCCACCGTGACCTCTGCTTTTCCGGTGAGCCGCTCGATGGCGCCCTCGGCACCGAAAAGGGCCGGCACGTTGAATTCCCGGGCCACATTGGCCAGATGACCGGTCAGGCTTCCCTTTTCGCTGACAACGGCCGCCGCCCGGGGCAACAGCGCGGCCCAGCGGGCCAGGGCCCGGTCGGTGACGATGACCCCGCCGTCGGGAAACTGCAGGGCGTCGACGTCTTTAAGGAGAAGATGAACCGGCCCGGCTGCAACGCCGGGAGATGCGGTGATGCCGCCCTGATAAAGACTGGGCGGCAGGTGGTCGTCGCCCGCTTCCGTCATCCGGTTCGGGGCGGTGACGACTTGCAGGGGCCGGCATTGCAGCAGAACGATGTCACCGGACCCGTCGATGGCCCATTCGATGTCCTGGGGCCTGCCGTAGGTCTCTTCGATGCGCAGCGCCACTTCGGCCAGGTCCACGGCCTGACGGTCGGTGAGCGAGGCCAGGGACATGTCGGGACCGGTGTCGTCCAACCGGCAGACCCCCTCGTCCGGGTAGCAGACATATTTTTTCTCTTTGGTGGCGATCTGACGCTGGATAACCTTGACTTCCGGTTCTTTGGTCACGCGAAAGAGGTCCGTTGCTGTCGTGCCCTCCACAACGGCCTTGGGCAGCCCCCAGGCGGCGTTGATGATTATCGACCGGTCCCGGATGTTCATGGGGTTGGCCGTGTAAAGCACCCCGCCGCTGACGGCGTCCACCATCTGCATCACCCCCACGCACATCTCCGTAGTTTCGCCGCAGATGCCCCGATTGAGACAATACGACATGACCGAAGGGGAATAGGCCGCCGCCACGATCTGTTTGTAGGTGTCCGGCAGATGTTCGGGTTCGATGTTCAGAGCGCTTTGATAGACGCCGGCAAAGGAGGCGCCCTCCTGGTCTTCGTTCAGGGCGCTGGATCGCACGGCCAGGCGCACTTTCGACCGATGGCGGGCGGACAGTTCCTCGTAGGCCGCCATGATGGCGCTCTCCAGTTCCGGGGGCAGGGGCGCGGCCTGGATGAGTTTGCGAACGTCGGCACTGACGGTATAAAGCTGGTGGGATCCTTTTTCCTCGGCAACCTGGATCCGCCGGCGGATTTCAGTTTGAAGGTCGTTGTGATCCAAAAACAGGTGGAAGGCCCGGGCTGTGATGACAAAACCGTCGGGCACCCGAATCTGCAGACGGTTGGCCATTTCCCCCAAATTGGCCATCTTCATGCCGACCTGATCGGCGTGGCCGATATTCATGTCCGAGAACGGCAGAATCAGCGGTCCCTGGGGGCTGGCTGGCCGCCGGGGATTGACCAGGGCGTCGAGGTCCTGTCGGATCGCATCCAGGCGGGATGACAGGGCCTTGTATTTTCCCGGCGCCAGCTCATACAGGTGCTGGACGATCTGGTAGACGCGGGTGTAGGCCCCCATGGCGCGCGAGCGGATGAATTTCATGCCGAAGGGAAAATCGCCTGCCAGGGACATTTCCAGGTCGGCCATGATTTCCAGGGCCTGATTGTTGGCATTTAACAGCAGTTTGAAGTGATGATAGCGCGATTGGAATTCGAGACGCAGGGCCTCGGCATCACCGGTGTCCACACTTTTTTTGTCGGCAGTAAACCGGTCGATGAGTCGTTGCCAGAGGCCCATTGATGTTTCTTGATTCCCGAGTTAGGAGGTTTCATACAAAGCCCGCTAGTTGCGGTACGCTTCAACTCTTCACATTGCAGAGGTCAGAGAGCGGAGATCGGAAGTCGGATGTCTGAAGTCAGAGGACCGATGTCGGATGTCGGAAGACGGAAGGTGGCTATTCAACTTCCGTCTTCCGTCCTCGGTCCTCCGACCTCCGTCTAGTGCTCCAGCCGCAATCCCCAGCCCTCGAAAAGATCCATGATGCCGAAACCATACCACAAGGTGTAGACCACGTAAAAGATCAACGAAAAAAGGACAACCCCGAAGCGGTCGGAAATGTTCTGAGCCTCGATGCCGTAATAGTTATAGGCGGTTTCCACGGCCTTGGCCTTTACCATGTCCGCGATCTTGGCCGCCTTGAACTGTTTTTGCTTTTTCAGGCTGAAGTCCATGGACTTGAGCGCGCTCCACCAGTTGTACAGCGCCGCCTTTTCGGCGTAGCCGTACTTGGCGGATACGGCCGCGCCGTCGTTGTCGTACATCAACTGGGCGTCGTCCAGGCAGTAGCCGAGAATTTTGGCCATGTTGCCGGTTACCGTCAGTTGGTTGCCCTCCTGGCCGACCTGGGCGCCGGCCTTCATGAACAGGGACACGGTCTGCTGGGCCTGGACCTCGCTGGCCATGGTCAGGTTCACGGTCAGGTCCGACTGTTCGAGACTTTGCACTTCCGTGCGAACCGAATCGATGTAGTAGGCCGATCCCTTGGAGATGGAGTTATAAAGGTTGTCGAGATATTCCAGTCCGTTGTGCCCGTTGAACAGGGGCATGAAAATGGCGACGAGAATAACGATGAACATCGCTATCAGAACCAGGCCGGTGGTGAATTTTTTCTTATGTGCGATCATGCGTGTTCTCCCTCCCCTTTGAGTACCGAGATGTTTTTCAAAAAGGTTCCGATCACCCAGACGCCGAAGCCGGCGATTACGATGAAAAAGGCCCACACACCGATGGTGTCCAGCGTCTTGCCGAGCGCCTTGGAGATGTCGATGACGCCCATTTCTCCCAGTTTGGCGGGCAGGGCGAAGAAACGGTTGACGAAACCGGCCAGGACGGCCATGGCGTAAAAGCCGCGGATGGTGATGCCGGGAACCACCTTGGTGACCATGGCACCGATCTGGATGCCCAACAGCGATCCCAGCAGCATGCCCATGGCCAGGGTATAGAAGATAAACCCGTAAATGGCGTACTGACTGATGGATGCGTAGCCGGCGGTGAAGACGATCTGGAAGATGTCGGTGCCCACCGTGGTCATGGAGGAGACGCCCAGCATGTAGACGAATATGGGGAAGGTGAGAAAACCACCGCCCACGCCCATGATGCCGGCCGCCAGCCCCACCAGGGCGCCGGAGAGTACCAGAAATACCCAGGAAATGCTGCGGCCGCCGGGGGTGAAGTCGAAATCGAACTTGACCATGGGGGGAATGTTGACCGCCTGAAGCTTCTTGGGCAGGCCGCCCAGCTCTGCGCCCTCGGCCTTGCCGCCGCCGTGGGCATCACCGGTGTCGCCCGACTTTCTGGCCTTGAGAAAATCCAGCATGGCGTAGCAGCCCAGAAAACCGAGCATCAGGGCGTAGATGGTCGTGATGAAGGCGTCGGACAGCACCGGGTTAAGCTCATACAATACCCGGTTGATCAGGCCGCCGGCCGTAGCCCCCAGGATGGCGCCGATGAGAAAGACCACGGCCAGCGGAACCGAAACATTGCCCAGTTTACGGTGGATGATGCTGCCCATGATGGCCTTTGCGAAGATGTGAAACAAATCCGTTCCCACGGCCAGAATACCCTTGATGCCGGCGCTCATCAAAGCCGGTGCAATGATGAAACCGCCGCCGGCGCCGATGCAGCCGGTGATCAGCCCGGCACCCAGACCGATGAGGATGGAGACAATGAAGATGCCGGTGGAGTAAAATGCCGGGCTGTATGCTTTCTTGCCGCCGAGAATGTCGGGAATGGCACTGCCCACCTGGTCGGCGAAGACGAAGCCGCCGAGAATGACCGGAACCAGAAGCAGGAGCAGGAGCAGTACCCGTTTGCGGCTGTGCAGGATATTGGCGGACATCTGGATTTCCCAGCGGGCATGGGCCCGGGCTCCTGCCATCATGAATTGGCCCCATTGTTTGAAAAAGTTCATATCCTCCCTCGCTTTTCTTTTAAGGTTGACAGAATCCTACATAAGTTATGCATCGCTGTGATATTCGATTGCCGTTGATATGCCGAGGCCAGAGGTCCGAGGTCAGAAGTCGGATCGCTGCCCCTGGCTTGCGGCTTTTAGCCTCCCGCCCCGAGATCGACGCTCATGCGATCGATCTTGCCTTCATGGATGGTTTTTTTCTTGAAGGCGTCTTCTGCCTTGTAGAGCAGTTCGTCCATGTCCATGGGTTTCATCAGGTAGTCGAAAGCGCCCATCTGCATGCCTTCGATGGCCACCTCCATGCTGGCATGCCCGGTGAGCATGATCACCTCCACCAGGGGATAGCGTTTTTTGATTTCCCGCAGGGTTTCGATGCCGTCCATGCCGGGCATGCGAACGTCCAGGATCACCACGTCAATCGGGTTGGCATCCAGCCAGGACAAGGCCTTGTCACCGCTCTCGACGCCATGCACATCGACATTGCGCCGCTGCATGCGTTTGAGAAGGGTGTCGCGGAAATCGGACTCGTCATCTACCAGTAGCAGTTTCATCCGTGTTCTCCCTTTGGCGGACTGCCTCGTGAATCTTGGCGACCAGTTCCGCCAGTTCGTGGGGCTTGGTGAGATAGTCGAAAGCCCCATGACGCATCCCCTCGATGGACGCTTTCTCCGAACCGTGCCCGGTGAGCATGATGACCGGCATGTGAGGATCCATTTTTTTGAATATTTTCAAAATTTCGATGCCGTCCATGTCTTCGAGCTTCAGATCCAGCACGGCCACATCGAAATCCAAACGCCTGAGGGCCTGGATCCCCTCGGCTCCCGAAAAGGTCCGGGTGACCTGGATGCCCCGCTTGGCCAGCCGCTTGGACAGCACATCGACGAAGCCCTTCTCGTCGTCCACCAGCAGCAGGCGGATGGGATCGCAGCCACCGTTTTTCCGCCTGTCGGAGGGCATCGCCGGCTCAGTATGCTCGCCTTGCCGTGATCTCCTTGATTCGGGCATTGGTGATCTTCTCCTCGTGCTGACGTTTTTTGGCGGCCGCTTCCGACACCTTGTCAAGCAGGTGATCCATGTCGCATGGTTTCAGCAGGTAATCGAAAGCGCCCAGTTTCATCCCCTCGATGGCCGACTCCACGGTGGCATGGCCGGTGAGCATGATCACCTCCACCAAAGGGGCCTGACTTTTAATGGCCTTGAGGGTTTCGACACCGTCCATGCCGGGCATCTTGACATCCAGGATGACGACTTCCGCCTTGCTGTCGTCGGTCAGTTTCTTCAGGGCCTCGTCACCGCTGAAAGCCTGTTCCACCTCAAGGTCCCGTCGTTTCAGGCGCTTGGTCATTGCCTCTACAAAGGGGACCTCGTCGTCTACAAGCATGATCGTTGCGATAGCCATGGGTGTTCTCTCCTTTCGTTCTCGTTGGCCTAGTTCCGGCTGGCAACATCGTTTTCTTCCATATTTTCAGCATCCGTTTCTCTTGCTATGGGGATGCGAATTTCGAAAGTCGTGCCCGCGTCCAGCGCACTACTGACTTTAATTTCTCCACCCATTTTGTGAATGATGCCGTAGCAGATGGACAGGCCTAATCCGGTGCCGCTGCCCACCGGCTTGGTGGTGAAAAAGGGGTCGAAAATCCGGGCCAGGTTGGCCTTGGGGATTCCCGGTCCGTTGTCGGCTACCGCGATGAGGATCTGGTCTTCTTTCTGGCGGGCGCTGATTTCGAGCTTTCCCCCGGTTTTTTCCATGGCATCCAGGGCATTGTTGATCAGGTTGAGAAAGACCTGCTGCAGCTCCGAATGCGATGCGGAGATAGCCGGCAGTTTGGGCTCCAGGTGGGAGGTCAACTCGACGTTGCTGTATTTGGCCCGCTGGGCGGAAAGAACTACGACCTCTTCGATTAAGGGGCCGATCTCGAAGTCCTCGATGCGCGAATCGGTTTTTCGGGCAAAGCTGAGCAGTTTGTGGGTGATCGCCTTGCAGCGTTTGCCCTGGGTGCGGATCTGCTCCAGGGCCCGTTCGAACTCTGCGATGTCCTCCTGGCTTTTAAAGGCGCCGTCCTCCATGAGGTCTTGGAGCCAGCCGGCTTCCTCCACCATAATGGCCACCGGATTGTTGATTTCGTGGGCGATTCCGGCGGCCAGTTCGCCCACCGAGGCCAGTTTCCCGGTTTCGATCACCTGCTGGTTCATGATCTCCTTTTCCTGCTCCGAGGCCGCCATGCGGCGAACCATTCGGGCCGAGAGCCAGACGGCCATGGCCACAATGGCGACACCCCCCAGAATCAGGAATAAAAGCGCGATGAGTTGGGCCTTGTGCAGATCGGAGTAAGCATCCCGGCTGGCCTGTTTGTAAACCAGGAGCCAGTCCCCTCCTTTGAGCAGAGCCGATACGTAAAGACTTTTCACGCCGTAGCCATCGAGCCGTTCCTGCATTTCAACGGTTTTGTCTCCCCTTTCGAGGGCGTCGAAGTAGTTGGTGTAAATGTCCAGGGTCGGGGTGAAGTCGAAGCTGGGCTGGGTTTGAAATTGCCCTTCGCGGTTGAGGATATAGGCAAAACCGGTCTCGCCGATGCGCACGTTTTCCACCAGCCGGTTAAAGGAGAGAAAATCGATGGTGGCCCGGATGATCCATTTTTGACCCTTCCAGTTTTTGCGTACGGCGATGATGAAGTGCGGCGAACGCCTGAGTCCCAGAAACACATCGCTGATAAAATAGGGATTGTTGATGGCCCGCTTGAACCAGTCCGCCTCCTCGTAGCGCGCTTTTTCCAGTTTGAACGGCCCGGCATAGGCTAGCTGCTGGCCCTGTTCGTCCACCACGCCAAAATCGACAAACACGGTGCCGAACGCGCTTTGCAGACGTTTCAGGTGGTCGCCGGCCGCATCTTTTTCGCCGATGGTGTCGAAGTCGATGGAATCGGCCAGAAAGCGGATGTCCATGACCTTCTCTTCAAGAAAACTGTCGATGTTCTGCTGATGTTTGAGAACCAGTTCCTCCAGATGGGCATGGATTTTTTCATGGTGGGAAGCGCTGAACTGTCTGAGGATGATCCCGGTGACCAGAACCATGGGAGTAAAGGAGACAAATATGACCAGCAGCACGATATTGCGCGTGAGAGACCGATAGTGAGACGACAATGGACTTGGATTTTGGGTCATACCCGCTCCTGCCGGTAATGGGTTGAACAATCCTGATCGACGACAAGCCACCTGCTACTCATCAAATTCGATGCCAACTGTTCAGGATTTTCTAACTACGAGAAATAAAGGAGAAAAATGATTCTGCGGGGAAAAATTGGAGTGGTGTAAAAAAATCTGACTGTCAGGATCCTTTACATCCTGTAAGGCCTTCGGACAGGGTTAGAAGAACGGTGATCGACATCCGGCCCGGTATCGTCGGTTGGACGCGACCCATTTTTTTGGCATTGAAAAATGTTCTCTGTCTAATAACAGAAAGAGCAGTTTTTGAAGGTATTCATAAGATTTCGGCGACGATTGCCGCTGTGGCCCGGTCGATGGTTTCCTCACGAGTACGATGGGTCTGCACACCGGCATTGGACAGCACGTAACCCGGTCCCCTGTGCGAGATATCCTCCTTCATGCCCACATGGTCCACATCCTGGGAAATCAGCCACTCAGCCACCCGGATGCCCTTGGCGGTTTCGACCGACCGGTGAGGATTTTCCACGATTCCCAGGCGATCGATCGATTTGTCTTTCAGCCCGATGCGTACAAATCCGAAGTAGGGTGCTTCTCCGAAATGGTTACTGATGCGACCTTGCCTGTTGTAAAGCGGCAAAGCCAGCACTTCGTGGGTTCGGACCTGAGGCCCGCAATGGATCATGATTTTTTCCATGTGGGGTACCCGATCGCGGATTTTAGTTTCGATTTCTTCACGGATGCGCTGCGCCTCTTCCAGGTTTTTGGTCTTGACGGTGATGACTCCCTGGATAAAGCGGAAACGGCCTGCGCTTCTGCCGATGAGCGACTGGATCTCGTCAACCTTCGGATGGCCGTCGATAGTGGTGCGGATGCGATACAGGGTCTCGGCATCGATGGATGCATCCAGCAGCACCCGCATACCGCTGGAGAGCAGTTCCCACCCGGCCTTGACGATGAAAACGAGGATCAGTACGGCAGCGACTTGATCAATGGAAAGTCCAAGAAAATCAACCGTGACATCCAAATAGCTGACGGTGATGGACGCCAGGACAACCATGGACGCCAGGACATCCACCTGCCGATGCCGACCCTCGGCGATCAGGGTCGGCGATTCGGTTTTTTTCCCGGTAGCAGTGGCGTAACGGCCAAAAAGAAACGCCGCCACCGTTCCCGAAAGAATTAAAAAAATGGTTATTGGGGAGATGCATAGCGCGGTTTCTGCCGGTTTCAGGATTTTTAGAACCATTTCGTACCCGGCAATGAATATGAAGATCGCAATGATTACCGAAGCGACGTTCTCAAGCTTGTACAGCCCCATGGGAAACGACCGGAATTTTTTTTCCGAGACCAAAATCCCGATGAAAATGGCGAAAGAGGCGACGGCATCCGTTCCCGAGTCGATAGCGCTGGCGGTGATGGCGAGGCTGCCCGAAAGATAGGAGAGGATCGCTTTCATGAGGGCCAGCAACAAATTCAAGCCGAACGCCATCCCCGCCACATTGCGTATCTGGCGTGCCTCATCCGATTTTACCGCGCTGCCGGCCGTTTTGCCCGCCTCCCTTCCTGGCTACTCTTTTTCCTGCTCGAAGACCCGGCTGGGGTAGCGGATCAGTTCCTGGATTTTCGCGTTGCGAATTTTCGAGTCCTGGCTGGCTTTTTTTTCGAAAGCCTGGGCCATTTTGGTGAGCAGGTCCTCAAATTTCATGGGCTTGAGAAGGTAATCGAAGGCCCCCAGTTTCATCCCTTCGATACTGGTCTCCACCGAGGCGTGGCCGGTGAGCAGCAGCACTTCCACCAATGGCTGAAGGCGCTTGATTTCCCGCAGCGTTTCGATGCCGTCCATGCCGCCGGGCATTTTGATGTCCAGCAGCACCACATCGTATAGCTGTTCCTTCAGGGCCTGGATGGCCTCTTCGCCGCTGGTGACGCCGGTTGCATCCAGTTTGCGTTTATTGAGCCGTTTAACGATGGTTTCCAGAAAATCGACTTCGTCGTCAACGACCAGAATCCTGAATGTATGCATGGCACGGTCTCCTTTTTATCCTGACGGATGACTTCTGAGTACTGAATGGTTGGTTTCCTGGTTATGGTTGAAGCCCTTTTCGCTACAGGAAGTAAATCAAATCGAGCGGCTTTCGTCAAAAAGGGATTTTACTTTTTCTCCGGCAGGACCAGGGGCAGCGATACCGTAAAGGTGGTTCCCTTGCCCAAGGTGCTGTCAACGGTGATGCGACCGCCCATTTTTTCGATGATATTGTAGCTGATGGACAGTCCCAGACCGGTTCCCTTGCCATTGGGTTTGGTGGTGTAAAAAGGATCGAAGATTTTCTTTTGCACAGGCTCGGGGATGCCGGGGCCGTCGTCTTCGATGACCACCCGGATCCATCCCTTGTCCAGCTGTGTGCGAACGTCGATGTTGCCGTCTTTGCCGATGGCGTCGATGGCGTTGTTGATCAGGTTCATGAAGACCTGCTGAAGCTGGGACTGGTCGCTGGCGATGACCGGCAGGCGGTCGGCGAAGCTTTTATGGATCTCGATGTCGTTGATGCTGGCATGGTTGGCCAGGATGTCGATGGTCTGGTCCAGCACCTGGTTGACTTCCACGTCGTCCAGTCGCGGTTCCATGCGGCGGGCGAACCCCAGCATCCGGTGGGTGATTTTTCTGGCCCGGTCCACATGGTCTTCGATCTTGGAAATTGAGTCGGCGAATTCATCGTAATTGTCACTGTTTTGAAACTCCTCTTCGGCCAGCAGATCCTCCATCCAGCCGGCTTTCTCACCGATGACGGCCAGGGGGTTGTTGATCTCGTGGGCGATGCCCGCGGCCATTTTTCCTAAGGCCGCCAGTTTGTCCTGCTGGATCAACTGGGCGTTGAGTTCGCTCATTTCGTTGTCCGTCTGTTCCAGGTGGCGTACCAGGGTGTGAGAAATCAGGACGATGGCAAACAGGATGACCACGCAGCCGGTGGCGATGATCAGAATTTCCGTATTGCGGATACCGGCCAGCCAGCCATGCCGCTGGCCGGCGATCTGGCTGATGACCAGCATCCATTCGCTGTCCTTGAGCCAGGCGCCGCCGAGGTAACGAACATCGCCGCTTTCTTCGATTTTTTCGACAACGGTGGTGCCTTCCCCGAACCGCTGGGTGTCGATGTCGGACTGCGCCAGAATCGCCCCCTCGAATCGGGGGCGGGTCTGAAACACGCCCTTTCGGCTGACGATAAAAGCATCCCCGCTGGTGCCTACCTGGGCACTTCTCACCAGGCGGTTGATGATCTCCGAATCGATGGTGGCCCGCAAGATCCAGCAGCCATTGTCGCAGGCCCCCTTGACGGCGATGATGATATGGGGCACCTGGCGGAACCCCATGAATACGTCGCTGATGAATTTCCCCCGGCGCAATACCTGGTCGAACCACGGCTGCTGATAGTAATTCAGGCCTTTAAGGTTATAGGGGCCGCAATAGGCCAGTTGATTGCCCTGGCTGTCGATGACGCCCAGATCCACCAGGCCGAGCCCCTCGGCCCGCCGGTTGATTTTCCAGAAAAGGCGGGTGAGGTTTTCCTGATTGCTCAAGCTTTCGAACGATTGCGTTTCGACCATCATGGCCAGGATGGTGGTCCGTTCCTTCAGAAAAACATCCACCGCGTTGCTCTGGGAACGGGCCATGTGGCGGATCTGGTCATTGATGCGCTCCTTGTAGAGCTTGCCGAACTGGTAGTAGATCGCCGCGCCCAAGAGGACCAGCGGGCCGACGGAAACCACCAGCGTGATGCTGATCAGTTTGATGCGAAGATTTTTATAAAGGCTTCGTTTCATGGAAATGGCTTTCTACCAGGCCAAAAACCGCCAGTATCCCAGCACGGCCCACAGCCAGAGCACCAGCCAGGCCAGGATCGTGACCGGCAGACCGTATTTGACGAAATCCATGACGTCCAACAGCCGTTCTCCGGTCTCCGGGTCCTTGCCCATGCCGAAACAGATGGCGTTGTTGGGGGTGCCGACCACCAGGAAATTGGCGAAGGAGGAGGAAAACGAGGTGATCAGTCCCACCTTCCAGACGCTCACGTTGGCCAGAGTGGCCATGGGCAGCACAATGGGCCCCAGGGCCGCCACCGTGGCGCCGTCGCTCATGAAATTGGTCATGGTGCCGGTGAGCAGGCTCACGCCGATCACCAGGCCGTCGCCTTTGGTGAGAACCTCCGGAAGCAGATCGACGAAGGTGCGGGCCAGCCACAGGGCTCCGCCGGTGAACTTGAGGGCCACGCCCATGGCGCAGGCGGCCGCGTAAAGCCCCACCACGTCGAAGGCCACGCCGTTCTGGATGTCTTCCCATTGCAGAATGCGGAACACGAACATGGCCATGACAGCGTAAAGGGTCGGCCCGCCCAGGCCCGCATGTTCGCCGATAAGAATCCACGCGATTACCAGCAGCACCAGGATAACCGCCATGATGGCTTCTCGGCCGCCGAACTTGGGCATGTTTTCCACTTCGGATCTGACCACCTGACTGGGATTGACGCCTTTTACCGCGAATTTGGGTTTCAGCCGCAGATACATGTACAGGCCGATGACCCAGGACATTACCGGTACGAAGGGAATACCGGTTTTCATCCACTCCAGGAAGCTGATGGGCATACCGTAGTCGGCCAGGTAACCCACCATGATGGCATTGCGCCCGCCGGCCGCCGGCGAACCGGGGCCGCCGTGATTGGCGGCGAAGCAGACCCCCAGCAGCAGGAAAATGGCCAGGGCGCGGTCCTTTTTCACACCGTACATCTTGCAGGTCACCTTGTAGACACCCATGAGCACAGGGATCAGCAATGCCACCAGGGCGTGTTCGGACAGAAAGCCGGCCGACACCGCCAGCATGGGCAAAAAGAGAAAGGCAAAGGCCTTGGCGCTCTTGATGCGGCTGAGCAGAATCAGGCCGATGCGCTTGTCCAGGCCCGTTTTGGCCACCCCCACGGCCACGGCCAGGATGCCGAAAATGAAAAAGACGGCATCTTTCATATAGGCCCGGCTGATTTCGTTGATGGGCAAAATGGCGAACAGATAGAGCATGACACCCACCAGGATGTCGGTGGCCCCGAGAGGCAGGGCTTCGGTCCCCCATAAGAATGCGGCCAGAAAGAGGATGCAGATGGTCAGTTTGGCCATCTGGGCCACCTGGTAATGGGTGAGCAGGGGTTCCACTTCTCCGTGGCCGTTGCCGTGACCGGATTCGGCACCTTTATCGGTGCCTTCCTGTTGCTGGCTGAACGCTTCGGGCCGTAGCTTTTTGTTGACCGCGTCGGTGATGGTCTTGGTGCCGGCGGGAAGTGCGTATCCGGCCGGGTTAAGGCTTTGAACCATTTCCAGCATGCCCTGGGTGGGAGGCAGCATAACGACAAAGGTAAACACCAAGGCGGCCAGAATAAAAAAAATGGGTTTGTAGCCCGGTCTGTTTTTCCAAGTCCATGTACGGCCTTCGGCGCCATCCGCCAGCAATGGGTCGTAACCCGGTTCCACTGCGGTTTGATGTGACATGCTTCCTCCTTGATCCTGCCCCACCCTGAGTCCTCACGATGGGGATCCGTGTTTATCGCCTGTGTCGTGACCGATGCCGGTTTTCATTCATACCGGTTTCCATTCCTTGAGCAATGGGCATGCCATTGGTCGAACGGAGGTATAATCTTTGTAACCAAATGAAAATTCAGGGTATATATTCTTTCTTGAAGAAGCGTGAGGAACGGGAGGCGAGGGAATCTGTCAGTCCGTTTTACAGGTTGTAAAGATGGGCGGGGGGAAGGACGATGGGCGATGGATGAGGGACGAAGGATGAGGGATGAGAGACGATGGAAGAAGGAAGAGGGAAGAGGGAAAGCCCGGAAACGGCCAGAGTGAGAAGTATGCCGTTTCCGGGAAGTGGGCGGTTATTCGTGCAGTATGCATCCAGTTTTTAGGTTGCGCACTATTGCAGAATCCGTTCGAGCTGGAAGAACAGGTCCTGTTCCCGCAGGACGCCGACCAGTTCGCCGTTTTGCTCTACAATCAGGCGTCGGCAGCGATCGTTTACAATCCTGTGAGCGGCCTCCATGAGATTGGCCCGGGCATCGATGGTCGGAGGCGCCGGGGACATCAGTTCGCTCACCGGGGTGGATGCCAGTTGGTGTGCTTCACGGGTGAACATGCCGCTCCAGAACATGGGCGAGTATTGCAGGCTGTCGGCCGTCGACGGTTTGGGTGCCGTCAGATAGGCGGGCAGGATCGCTTCGAGAAGATCGACGATGGTCAGGATGCCCTTGATTTTTCCCTTGGCACCGAACACCAGCAGGCTGCGGTGGCCGGTTTCCAGGATCCGGCTGGTGCGGACATGGGGAGAAAAGGAGGCTTTCAAAGCGGCGATTCCTTCGGCTACGCTCTGGTTTTCCGTGATAGTGGTATATTCGCCAAGGGGAATCATCAAATCGCCCACCGTGGGCTCCGCCGGTTCCCCGCCGGCGGATTTTCGCGTTTTTCCGGCATCGGCGATGCGCGATGCAAGGATATCGATATCGCAGGGTTTGGACAGGTAGTCGAAGGCGCCCTGGGTGAGGGACTGCCGGGCGTTGTCGTCGGCGCCGTGGCCGGTGAGCATGATCACCGGAAGCCCCGGGACCCGCTTTTGAATCTCTTCCAGGGTCTCGTTGCCGTCCATATCGGGCATGCGAATATCCAGCACGACCACATCCGGCTGGCGATCCAACTGATCCAGCGCTTCGCGGCCGTTGGCCGCCATGAGGGTTTCAAACCCTTTTTTATCGAGAAGTTTTCGGGTGGTTTCACGAAACTGGGTTTCATCGTCAACCATCAACACTTTTATTTTCTTTGTCATGTTGCCAGCCTCCTTTAAGGCGGTTTCGTAAGCGATGGTCATACCATCAACGGGCAGCCGGGTCGGTTGCCGATGCCGATGGTGCTGCCGTTTTTATCCAGGCTGAACCGGCCCGTGGGCAGCGATGGGCAGCAGGGCATAAATCAGGATCACCATCGCGGCAAAAGTGAATAAGACGGTAATGGCGGCTCTGGCCTTGGACATTCCCAATCCGTTGATCATCCCGGTTCCGATCAGCCACCATTTCCACGGTTCGGTCAGAAAGAAAGACGAGGGAACCCAGGCGATGAGCAGCACCACGCCCGAACTGAGCGAGAATATGGAAAGAAGCTGTCCGAATGCATATCGCTGCCGCGCCGTTGTTGCAATGGCGAGATAGCAAGCCGTGCTTCCCAGGATCGCCATGCCGATGGCGTTGGCGAACAGGATCAGACCTGCCGTCAACGATGCGCTTTCCGGTGAGAGCAGCGCCCCTGTGGCGGCGAAGAAGATGCTCGATACCGTCAGGACAATCAGGGACTGGAGCGCTGTGACCTCTTGAAAAGTCGTGGCGAAAAAGCGGCTTGGACGTATCAGCAGGGCGGTCAAGGTGTCGATATAAAATGTGGGCCTGCGTGGATTCATTTAAATAATTCCTGATTTATAGAGAATGCCAACGGCCAGCATGATCATGGTAAGGATGAAATAAAAACGCCGCTCCGCTTCCCGGGTAAACCACACCCGCCCATCCTGTCTCATCAGCAGCGGTTGTTTTTTCGTGGTGATTTCATTTTTGCTATGCATGGATCACTCCCTTTCATTTTAGAATCCCGGGAGACCGCCGAATCCCCTGAAGACCCAGTACACGCCGGTCAGGAGCAAAAGGACGATGTTGGCGATAAACCACATGGGCAGACCCACCCTCAGGTAGTCCTTGGGCTCCAGGTAGCCGCTGGCGTATACGATGGCATTGGGCGGCGTGCCGATGATCAGGCAGTAGGCAAAAGATGAGGCCGCAGCGGTGCCCATGGCCATGAAGGGCAAAAAGGTGGTGCCCGGATGGACCAGACCGGCCATGTTCAGGGCAATGGGACCCACAGCCGCGGCGGCCGGGCCATCGGCCATGAGGTTGGTCAAGATGGCGGTCAGGCCGTTGCTGGTGGCCATCAGCGGCAACCCGGCATCCATGCCCAGGGGGGCCAGGCCATCGATGGCGGTCCGGGCCAGCCAGTAGGCGGCACCGGTACTGTCCAGGGTGCGGCCGAATATGATGGCCCCCGCATAGAGCCATACCACACCCCAGTCCACCTTTTCCTGGTAATCGCGCCAGTTGACCACCCCGGTCAACAGATAGGCCACCGCACCGGCCACGGCAATCACCCCGATGCCCAGGCGTACCGGGTAGATGCCCATGTTGTAGAACTCTTTTTCGGTGAACCAGCCGAACACCATGACCAGGAAGATGATCAGGGCTGTGATCTGTTTGCGGTTCCACCCGCCCATGCGGCTGATTTCGCTTTGCAGATGGTTCATGGCAGGCTCAAGCGAGGTGATGGTGGGCTTGAAGCGCCAGTTGACCATCACCCAGGTCACCGGAATCATCACGACGAGGAAGGGAAAGCAGTAGGTGATCCACTGGAAATAGCCGATGTCCATGCCGAACATGTCCGCCAGGTAGGTCATCATGATCACGTTGCGGGCACCGCCCGACGGCGCGCCGGGACCGCCGACGTTGCAGGCCATGGCGATGGCGATCATCAGCATCTTGCCCAGTTCGGGATCCTCGGGGACCTCCTTGGTCAGGCTGTTCTGGTAGAGCAGCATGCCGATGGGCAGGAACATGGCCGCCAGGGCGTGATCGGAAATAAAGGCCGCCAGCGGGGTAATGATCACAAAAAAGATCAGGGTGATCCAGCGCACGTTGGGAACGGCCAGTTTTTTGAACATCATCAGGCAGACGCGCTTGTCCACGCCGGTTTTGACGAAGGCGGCGGCGAACATGAGGCTGCCCATAATGAACCAGCAGGCGTCATCCCAGTAGAGCATGGCCACTTCCTTGCGCGAGGTGACGCCGGTGAAAACCAGGATCAGGCCGATGCAAAAGGCTACCCCGGGAAGCGGGATGCATTCGGTCAGAAAACACAGCACCACAAAGGCCCCCATGGCAATCGAGACCTTGATGAACCAGGCACCGTTATTCGCATCGGCGAGATCTTTCCCGGACAGGTTCTCGTATTTCAGCCCGTCTTTGCGAAGCGTCATGGAGGCTTGCATCAATGAGAGGTAGCTTTCATCGGTGGTCTGGCTTTCGATATAGGCATGGGCCTTTTCGAAGTTGCTTTTATCGGCTTTTATTTTGTTTTGTTTGCACCATTTCATGTCCCGTTTGAGATAACGACCGCGGGTCAGGGCGCCCATGTTCATGTTCTTTTCCATGATCTGGGCGGTGAGCAATTGCCACTGCTGGGCATCGGAAGCCGTGGTATCGAACAGTTTTTGAGTAATGTGCCCGATAACCACCTTCGGGCCGATGCGGTATTCGGTGCCCACGTCCTTCATGCCGTATGGGGTGGGCATCAGCAGCAGTACAAAGAAAAGCACGACCGGAATACTGAACATCTTCCAGTCCACATATTTGTCGTAGCCGGTAACTTTTTTCTCTTTTTTTGCCATTTCAACAACCTTTGCTGATTTGAAGTCCTCCCGCCGGATCAACGATCAGACACGGGACGATGTACCCCATAGTTGCATAACAACATGGAAAAATCATTGTACCTGTTTGAAAACATGGACAAATCAAAACAACAGCCATGCATTATAGGAATGCACCGGATGTGATTCGCTGGAAAAACAATGATTTTCTCATGTTGTTCCCCTTACGGGAAAGCCGGAGCAATCCAGATCCGGTGTTGCCAAGGGATTGCAGTAGATTACTACGGCGGCACCCTTGGCGCCTTGGCTCTGAATCGCTCCGGCTTTTGCAACGTTGGGGTATATCCATTTTGAAGTCAGGCCCTTTCAATAATCTCTCTGGGGGATTTCATCAGGTTGCGCATTCGGGCCACCCGGATCCTGTCTTCGATGTCCGCCCGCCGTTTGAATGCATCGGTCGCTTTGGCCACGATTTCTTCAAGGTCGGCCGGCTTCATCAGGTAGTCCACGGCCCCGGACTTCATACCTTCGACGGCCGAATCCACCGTGGCATGACCGGTCAGCATGATTACTTCTACCATGGGGAACCGCCGCTTGATTTCTCGCAGGGTGGCAACCCCGTCCATGCCAGGCATCTTGACGTCGAGTATCACGACATGCACCCGGTTGGTGCGCAGAAGCTCCAACGCGTCGGCGCCGCTGGTCGCGGTCAGCACGTCGTAATCCTTTTTCTCCAGAAGTTTGCGGGTGGTCGAGAGAAACCGTTCTTCATCGTCCACCAGCATCATCTTCATTTTTTCCATGGTAGACCTCCTGTGGGGTAATATGTTCCTAAAAGGTTCAGGCCCTTATGACGAAAGCGACCTTTTTTCCTCGATTACCGGCAGCATGATGGAAAACTCGGTGCCCTGGTCCACGGTGCTGGACACTTCCATCTTGCCGTCCATCTGGCGAATAATGCCGTAGCATACGGACAGGCCGAGTCCCGTACCCTGGCCCACCGGTTTCGTCGTAAAGAAGGGTGTAAATACTTTTTTGATATTGTCCGGGGCGATGCCGGTGCCGTTGTCGCCGATTTCGATCATGGCTGTGCCGTTGTCTTCGGCGGACAGTTTCACCGAAATCGATCCTCCTTCGGTTCCATGTCGTTGAATGACGGCGTCCATGGCGTTGTTGAGAAGATTGAGCAGCACCTGCTGAAGGCGTGCGGCATCGGCGAGGACGTTGACCGGGGTGTCCGGCATACTGCGTTGCAGGCGAATGCCGTGGACCTCGGCTTTTTTCTGGACCATGCGAACGATTTCCGGAACGGCTGCCGTCAGGTCCATGGGGGCCGGCTTGGATTCGCCCTGGCGGCCGAATTTCAATATGGAGGCTGTAATGCGGGAGCAGCGCTCGATCTGGATCTTGATCTGATCGATGCTGTCGTTCATTTCTTCCACCGAGGCGTCGTTTCTTGATGAATCCGCCGCGGTCATTTCAGCCTGAAGTTCTCGGATCAGCGACAACTCGGCACTGATGATCTGCAGCGGATTGTTGATCTCGTGGGCGAAGCCGGCCGCCATTTCGCCAAGTTCCGCCAGGCGCGAGGCGCCGATCAACTGCTGGTTCAGCAATTCCTTTTCCGAGTCGGTGCGTTCCATTTTTCTGACGATGGCACCGGTCAGGGCAAAAGCGGCGATCACAATGCAGCAGCCGCCGACCAGAAAAATGAACAGGATCGGCATCTGGGCCGAACGAAGCGCCTGAAACGCATCGGTTTCCTCCTGGCGGACGACCAGCAGCCAGTTGCGGTCGTTCAACCAGGTGGTGGCGTAGAGAAACGCCTCGCTGCCCGGCTCGCGATGAATGAACGTGTGAATGGGGGTGCCATCGGGCACGGGGGGCAGCGTTTCGCGCGGGGTCTCCATCAGGTTCCCGCCGCTGCGCCGGTCGGTCTGCAACACGCCCTGGCGGTTCAACAGGTACGCCTCGCCGGTTTTGCCGATGCGAATCTGGCGGACCAGGGTATTGAAGCGTTGGGAGTCTACGGTGGCCCGGATTACCCAGGTCCGGCCCTTCTCCTGTTTGGAGACGGCGATCACAAAATGGGGGATGTTGCGGTAGCCCAAAAAGACGTCGCTGATGAACACCCCGTTTTCGATGGTTTTCTTGAACCACAAGGTGTCGGCGTACACCTTTCCGGAAAGGTCGTAGGGGCCGTGATAGGCACGGTGTACGCCAGCGTCGTCGAAAATTCCCAGATCCACGAAAGCGCTGGATGTCCGTTGCAGGTTGCCGAAAACCGTTGACAGGGTTTGCGGGGCGATCAATTCAAAAAAGGGAATGTTGCGGACGATCAGTTCAAGATCGTTTTTGCGTTCCTGCAGAAACGATTCGATCATTTGTCGATGGTCATCGGCAATTCGCTCCATGGCGGCAATGGTACTGTTGTGGATCGAACGCGAAAAAGAGTGATTGCCGACGCCCAGGGCCAGAAGAAAAGGAATCAGCGGTAAAATTATCATATTGGCCAGGACAAAGCGCCTGACGGTGCTGTAGGTCGATTTCTCCATTACGATCATCTCTTTATGAAAATTTATGCTTGAGTAGAGCAATGTGGATGCCAAGCTTTTCATGGAGGGGAAATTTGTGAAAAAGCCTGCAAAACAGGAGGGTAAGCGCGCTGCCGGCGGTTGCCGGCGTTTGGAAGGTTGTCCGTAAATTTTACAGCATGTAAAAAGGCGTTAAAGCAGCCGACGGATGGTTTCCTTGAGGACTTCGACGCTGTGGCCGTTTTTTTCGATGTGAACCGCATTGGCCCCGTCGAAACCGGAAAGATCCTCGGCTCCGCGGATGCAGTGCAGGACGACCGGGATCTGGGGGATGCGGTCGATAATTTTGTGGGCCAGCTCGACGGCATCCATATAGGGGAAATCCGGGTCCAGAATCAGCAGGTCGATACGGTTGTCGCTGTAGATGATTTTCAGCAGATCCCTGGCGTTGTTCACCGAGTGGACCCGGTGGCCGTTGGCGGCAAGTTCGCGTCGGAGAAATTCCCTGATGCGAGGATTTCGATCGGCGATAAGGATTCTATTTGCGGTTCCCATGGTCAATTTTTCGTTCGTTCCGCAAGCCCCGCCACAAGCGGCGAGACTTGCGAAAGTTTTGCAACAAGATATTGCGGCTATTCGACCGTTGTGTTCACCGTGTCCGTGATGCCGCTGGAAACCACCATGCCGTTTTCAACAATAAAGAAACGATAGGCAAAGGCCGCATCCGAAGGGACCTGGAGCCGGTAGATGCGTTTTTCCAGCCCCTTTTCCGATTTTCGGACGAACACCGGCCGTCCCCAGACGGTTTCCACCGCTTCGAGCGTCATGGGGTGCGCGGCATAATACCGGTGGCTGAGTTCGTTGATTTCAATGTCGTGGAAGACTGGATCCGTCTCCATGCCGCAGCTCTCTTCCGGCGCAAGATAGCTGGCGACGACCCGGTCATCCCTGACGACGAACTTGCGGTACCTGAAATCCGCGTAAGGGGTATCTATGGCGTATACGCGATACTGGTTTCCGTCCTCGGCGTCCTCAACACAGATCGGGGCGCCCCAGGTCTGGTCCAGGTGGGCGATGGTGGTGGGATGGCGCTCGTAAAAGGCCTTGCTCAGGTCGCTGGGCGCAAAGGCGACGGTTTCGGTGGCTTTCTCGTGGGCAGACACCGGGCCGGTATCGGTAATGCCGCTGGCCAGCACCCTACCGTTTTTGAAAAGAAAATAGCGGTATTTCAGATCCGTGTAAGGCGTTTGGACGGGGTAGGTGCGCTTCTCGATGCCGTTTTCCAGGGTGACGACGTTCACCGGTTGGCCCCACACCTGTTCAACGGACTGCAGGTCCCGGGGGTGATGCGTGTAAAACGACCGGCTCAACGAATCCGAGCAGCCGAACAGTGCTAACAAGAGACAACTTCCCATGACGATTCTCGCTGCGATCTGCTTTTTTTTCATTTTGTGTCCTCATCGTTTGGGGTGACTAATAAATGGACCCAGAATTAAAAGCTGTCAGGCCCCGACTGCGACATGTCCAGGGTCAAGTCGAATTCACCGGCCTGTTCTGCGCGTTTAATGGTGAACCCCAGTTTTTTCCCCAGTGTCAGCATGTTTCGGTTTTCGGCCAGCACCGTTCCCCATATCTTGCCGAATCCGCGTTCTTTAGCGATTTTCAGACAATTGCGCAGCAGGTGGGCGCCGATTCCCCGACCTTGCCAGAGATCGCCCACCAGAACGGCAAATTCGGCATCCTTGAGGTTGTGCTGCAACATGACGCGGGCAGCGCCCAGCATTTTCTCCGATGGACCGGATTCCAAAATTGCCACCAGGGCGATTTCGCGGTCGTAGTCGATCTGCGTGAAACGGGCCAGCATGGCATGGGATAGCTGCTTCATGGGAGAAAAAAAGCGGTAGTAGACGGTTTGGGGCGAAAGGGTGTCGAATAACTGTGCCAGCAGCGGCGCATCCTCGGGGCGGATGGGCCGAATCGACAGATCGCCTGCCTCGGGCAGATGCAACCGGGATTCGTACTGGGACGGATAGGGACTGATGCAAAGGTGCATGGGAGCCTCGCAAAGGGACTGCTCCAGCAACACACGGGCATCCAATACCACCGGGTGTCCATGGCGAATGGCCACGGGATGGATGTCCAGCTCGGCGATTTGCGGAAAATCGGTCACCAGTTGGGCCAGTCGGATGAGAATTTCCTCCAGCTTCTCCCGGTCGGCCGGCGGCTGGTCGCAATAGCCCTCAATCAAGCGGTTTGCGCTGGTGGCTTCCATGAGCCGTGAAGCCAGCAATCGATTGAGCGGGGGCAGGGCGATGGCGCGGTCTTTGATCAGATCGCCCAAAACGCCCCCCATACCGAAAAAGATCACCGGGCCAAAGCCCGGATGCTTTCTGACCCCGACGGTCAAAACGGTTTCGTCGGCCGATGCCGCCGCAGCGGTCGGGACAATCGAAATGCCGTAAGCTTCGAGAAGGGCTTTGGATTGCATTTGGTCGAGCAAACCCGGCAGGGCTGCTATCCCCTCGTCGATCATCCGTCCGGCCGCGGTGCGATCCACGACGATCCGCCGGGACAGACGCGCAGGGATCTGCTGCAGCATCTCGATGCCGCGGGAATGGCGGTGCAGGTTCATGAAGGCCCGCACGGCCCGCTCCGGGGTGTCGAAGGTAGGCAGGCCGGCGTCATTGAGGATTTGTCTGCCCGCCTGGACATCGCTGCCGCCCATCCAGCAGGCCAGTACCGGAAGGGCGGTTTGGCCAAGCCGCTCGACCAGTGTTCGGGCAACGGCTTCGGCATCTGTCAGGACCCGGGGGGCCAGCATGATCAACAGGGCCTGGATGGCTTTAGCCCGGCATAGAATCGATGCGGCGGCGGCATACTGCTCGGGGGTGGCGTCGGCCATAATGTTGACCGGATTGCCGCGGTTCCAGCTCTCGGGAAGTACCGCATCCAGGGCGTCCAGGGTTTCCGGTGCCAAATCTGCCGGCTGCATGCCGACATCGGCAAGGGCATCGACGGCCATGACGCCCGGACCGCCGGTATTGGTCAGAATCGCCAGTCCCGGTCCGCGATAGCGGCCCTTGCGGGAAAGGATCTGGGCCGTGTCAAAGAGTTCTTCGAAGGTTTTGACCCGCACGATACCGGCCCGCTGAAAGGCGGCATCGTAGACGCCATCTTCTCCTTTGATGGCACCGTTGGAATATGCCTCCGAAAGTACTCGGGTGTTTGTCCTTCCTGTTTTGAGGACGATGATGGGTTTGATCCGGCTTACCGCCCGGGCCGCGCTCATGAAATGTCTGTGGCGGGTCAATGTTTCCATATGCATGAGGATGCCGGATGCCCCGGCTTCGGCGCCGAGATAGTCGATGATGTCTCCGAAATCGACATCCAGCGTGGACCCCAGGCCGATAAAGTGGCTGAACCCGATCTTTTCTTTTTTGGAATAATCCAGGATGGCCGAGCAGATGCCGCGGCTTTGCGAGACAAAGGCCAGTTTTCCGAAAAGGGGCATCCCGGGGGCCAGACTGGCATTGAGTTTGGATGCAGCGCACATGATGCCCAGTCCGTGCGGACCGATGATTCTCACTTTGCCGTCCGCAGCCGCATTCAGGATTTCTGTCTCCAACTGGCGGCCGGCCGGGCCGGTTTGCCTGCAGCCGGCCGAAATGATGACCGCTCCGGAAGCGCCGATCTTGGCGCAATCGGCGATAACGGACGGTACCGTCTTCATGGGGCCGGCCACCACGACCAGGTCCACTGGTGTTTCGATATGCCGCAGATCGGCATAGGTGCTGTGCCCCATGATCGACGATTGTCCGGCATTGACCGCAAAGACCGGTCCGCTGAATCCGGATGCACTCAAATTGTGCAGCACGGCCCTGCCCAGGGAACTCGATTTCTCCTGAGCACCCGTGACAGCGATGGCTTTGGGGTGAAACAGGCTGTCGATGCGGCCAATACTCATGATGCGATTTAGGTTACGATCCAGACGGTATCCAGCCGTCCCGCATGGACGACCTTGTTGCTCACGCGGCCCATGAAAAAATCCTTGACCCGGGACAGCCCCCGTCGGCCCACCACGATGGTGCCCCAGTGGCCTTTTTCCGCGTGGGTGACGATTGCCCCGGCGCGGCTGATGGCCCCGGTGACGGCCTTGGCGGAAATGTTTTCTTTCGGAAACCCCGCTGCCGTGAGGATACCGGTGGCCTCCTTGAAAATGTGGTCGGTGGAAAGGCTTTGGCCGTTGAGCGATATCCCATCCGAACCGCCGCGCACGACAACCATCAGCCGTACCTGGTAATCCTTCAGATGTCCGATCGTGTCGGCCACGAACCGGACCGCGCGGGTGGCGCAGGGCGAACCGTCCACGGCGACCAGTATCTTTTTATTGACCGGCTTTTTGCCGGCGACCAAGATGGGAATGAAGTTGAGTTTTTCCATCAGCTTGTTGGTGACACTGCCCACGACGACGTTTTTCAGGGCGGTGGCCCCCCGGCGCCGGATCAGCACGGCATCATAGCCTTTCTGGGCCTCGGTGATGATGTCCCGGGCAATTCCTTTTTTGCGGTCACGAATCTTGATATCCAGCGCCGTTTCAGCGTGCCCGGCTTCGATCAACATCTGACGGGCGTTTTCCATGTATTCGCGTATCACTTTTTTCTGATTGACTTCCCAGCTGCGCACCTGACGGACGACCTTCACGCTTTTGGGCTCTTTTTCAAGATCGTAATAAGCTTCCGGGATGGCGTTGAATACGTGCAGAAGAACAATTCTCATCCCTTTGAAGGCCTGCTCTTCGCCGGCATAGCGCACGGTCTGCAGGGAACGCTCGGAACCGTCCAGGGCCAGCAGCAAGCGTTTGGATTTAGTGGGCATCGATTTCCTCCTTTGATAGATTGATGCTTTCTCTCAATGGTCGTCGAACAGAACACGTTTGTTTTCCCGGTGATCGACCATGTAGCGCAGCTTGGCCTTCTCTTTCATGATGGCGATCAGTTCGTCGATGCGGTCGCGGGAAATGTCGGTAAACCTCAGGTAGACGTTGCGATATCCATCAGGCGCCCGTTCGTAGGTGGAGAGGATGCTGGCCATCCGGCCGCCGAATTGCCGGATGATGCTGACGATTTCCATGATCGAGCCGGGTGTGTCTTCCAGAACCAGGGCCAGGTGAAAGCCCCTTTTTTTCAGACCGGTGATGTACAAAGTGGCTTTGAACAGGTCCGTCTGGGTGATGATTCCGCACAGTCGAGCGTCGTCGTCCACCACGGGAGCACCGGAAATTTTGTGGGACAGCAGAGTGTCGGCGGCCTCTTCCACGGTCCAATCCCGATGCACCGTAACCACCTCGCGCGTCATGATGTCAGCCACCTTGATCTTGGAGATGAGATAGAGAAGTTCGTGAACATCCAGGGTGGTTGCATCCGATGCGGAGGCTCGCTTTAAGTCGCGGTCACTGACGACGCCCTTCAGTTTTTCCTTCTCGTCCACCACCGGGAGCAGACGAATGTGTTTCTCCTTCATCAGGGCGATGGCCTGCTGCATGGAGTTCTTCGGCCCGATGTGAACCACCGGTTGGCTCATCCAGTATCTTACAAGCATGTTGTTTCTCCTTTTCATCGTCTGACGCAAACCGCCCGCAGACGAAAATCGATGCCCTTTACAATTGTTTTACGGCAGTTCGGCGAATGCCGCCGGGATGGTCAGCAATGGTATGGGAGAACGGCGATAGAGTTTGCGCGCCGTCGATCCGACCAGTGCGTCGGCCAGGTTGCCGCGGCCTTTGGTCCCTACGACCATCAACTGCGCCTTTTCCGTTTTCACGGTTTCCAGCAGTTCGCGGTAGGGGACGCCGGTACGCAGAAGGCTCCGGCATTTGACGCCCTCGGGGCAATTCGCTTCAACCAGGTCTTTCACCTGGGCGGTTCGGCTTTTTTCCTGATCTTCCAGGTAATCCGGAAAAGAAAAGCTTTCGTAGCCGATCATGGTGCGATGGACCATATCCAGGTCGCGCTGATTGATCACGTTGACGAGCACCAGCTCCGCATTGAGCTGTAGGGCCAGCCAGCCGCTGTAACGTACAATTCCGGGTGAAAATTCGGACAGGTCCACGGCTGCAATAATTTTGCGGGGTTGTGTCATAGCAAGCTCCTTTCTCCGGTTGATCGGTTTGCAGAACCTTTTGCCTTACCAACCAGTGAGCAATGGGCATGCCATTTTCAGAACAGTCGCTGGGTTGTTGAAAACATCATGAAAATAAAATGTTATATGAGATTTGGGAAGAGTCGGTAAAAAGGAGGCTCAGTGAGGATGTCGGGCTTTTTGTCAGATTGTAAAAGGAGCGGTAGTCACTGGACGCACCGTCCGATGGAGCCGCGACCGCATTTTTTACCGTTGGTCCATACGGCCCCGGCCAGATAGGCATTTTCGAGGTTTGCGCCCTTCAGTCGGGCGCCGATGAGGTTAGCCTGCTCCAGGTTGGCGCCGGTCAGGTCGGCGGCCGTCAGATCGGCCATCTTGAGGTTGGCCCCGGCCAGGTCGGCCCCGGCCAACCGGGCGCCTTTCAGGTTGGCTCCGTGGAGTACGGCCTGCCGAAGATCCGCTTTTTCCAGACAGGTGTGTTCAAGAACGGCTCCGGTCAACAGGCTTTTTCTCAGATACGCTCCTGAAAAATCGGCGTTCGCAAAATCCGCTTCGGTGAGATCCGCCTCGTTCAACAGGCTTTTTTGGAAGACGGCCTTGCGGGCCACGGCCCGGGTCAGGTTGGCCCGCATCAGGTTGGCCTGGTTGAGGTTGGCGCGGGAGAGGGCGGCTCGCGTCAGGTCGGCGCTCTCTAAAAAAGCGCCGGACAATGCCGAGGAATCGAGGGTTGCGGCTCTCAGGTTGCAGCCGGGGCAGTGGCCCGATTCCATCAGTCTGGCCGTATCGGGCGTAAGGCACCTGCCGACGGACGACGATCCGCAAGTTTGGCCGTTGACCCAGGTGGCCCCATCCAGCACCGCTTTGTCGAAGCATGCGTAGCGTGGATCGGCGTTGACCAGAATTGCATTTTTCAACATGACGCCGGTCAGATCGGCGTCCCGGAAAATCGCTCCGGTAAAATCAGCCCCGGTGAGATCCAGTCCTTTAAGGTCCGTGCCGGTCAGATCGCACAGGCGGCAGCCGCGGCCGGCCGTCAACTGCTGGCGGATGCCGACCGGTGCCAACCATCGTCCCATCAGGCCGTAAAATGCCAGCAGCAGTAGTGCCGCACCGAGGACCAGTATGGCTTTCTTAAGACGACGTTTACTCATTCATCTTCATCCGCCTTCCGGGATGGTGACTTAATGGTCAGCGGCAGACGAATCGTAAAAACCGTTCCCCGGCCCGGCGATGAATCCACCGACAGCCTTCCGGCGTGGTTTTCCGTGATAATGAAATAGGCAATGGAGAGCCCCAGCCCGGTGCCCGATCCGGTGGGCTTGGTCGTGTAGAACGGCTCGAAAATCCTCTTGCGGACCGTTTCCGGCATGCCGGGACCGTTGTCCGCGATGATGATGCGGGCCCATTCGTCATTGTGATCGAGCGTCAACCGAAACTTCGGCTTCAGGGATACAGCCCCCTGTTCCCACATGGCCTGGGCCCCGTTTTTAAGGATGTTGAACACCACCTGCTGGATCTGCCCGGCATCGCAGGAGACCGGGGCCATTCCGTCGAGGTAGCTGCGTTCGATTTGAATTTTCTGGAAATCCCGCTGCCCGCTGAGCTGAAAATCGTTTTTTGCCAGATCAATGGTCTGGTCGAGCAGGGACGCCAGGTCGTGTTCGGACAGAACCGTGTCGCTTTTTCGTGCGAAGTTCAACATGTTGCGAACGATGACGGCGGCCCGCTGGCAGGACTGGTCGACGGCTTCGATTTTATCCACGATCTTGCGTCTTCTCATGTAGTCCCACAGCCCCTCGAGGCGGATTCCGGACGCCTTGGCCGCCTGTTTATTGTCCGGCGAGTCGCTGAGCATGCGCATGCGCATCACCTGGATACTGGCCAGGATGCCCGCCAGGGGGTTGTTGATTTCATGGGCCATGCCTGCCGCAAGACCGCCCAGGGAGATCATTTTCTCGCTTTGCATCAGATACTCCTGGGTTTTTTTGCGCTCGGCGATATCCCGCAAAATACCCACTGCGTGCCATTGCCCGTCCAGCAGCAGTGGAGACAGGGACAGCTCGGCGGGGAAGATGCTGCCGTTTTTGTGGCGACAGTCGATTTCTATGGTTTTGCCCATCAACGCACCTTCTCCGCTTTGCTGGAAAACGGCGAAGGCCTCCCGATAGTCGGACAGGGTCGATTCCGGAGCCAATGTCCCATGAAGATCGTTGCCCATGACCTCTTCGGCCCGGTATCCGAATATTTTTTCCGCAGCGCGGTTCCAGAAAGAGATGCGGCCATCGGGATCGATCATGATGATGGCATCCAGTGCGCTGGCGCTGATGCTGCGAAATTTCTCTTCGCTTTCGCGAAGGGCGGCCTCATTGTGTTTCTGTTCGGTGATGTCCTGGAGAACGATCAGCCACCCACTGGGTTTTTTCCCGCTGCTGTAAAGGGCTGATTGGCGAAGCTGCCAGAATCCGGTCGTGGTTTCTTTCGGGAGGGTCAGCGAAACGTCTTTCAGATCGTTGTCCCGGCTTTGTTCTACACGGACGTACAGTTCGGGGAAAAAGACCGGCAGATACTGGCCGATGGGTGCGGTAGCACCGTCCGGTAAAAGCCTGCGGGCGGCGGTGTTCAGGTCGATGATGCGGTTGCGCATGTCCAGGACGATGACGGCGTCCTGCATGCTTTCGATGACGATATCCCTGGCGATGGGAATCAGTTCCAGCATCTGGTGGCGAACGGTCCCCCAGAAGAAAGCCAGACCGCTGACAGTAAAGGCCACCGGTGTAAGATCGATGTGGCGCAGGGGCTCGAAGCCAGCCAGGTAAACGATATTGCTCACCCAGGGGGCCATCACCCCGATTAAGATGACCCAGAAATGCCTGCTCTTGGTTTGGCGGGCAAAAAGATAGCTGTGGAAAACGGAAACCGTTCCCGCCAGCACCAGGCCGTAGGAATAGGCCACGAAAATCCAGAAACCGATGCCGCGTTGGTAGACCAAGGCCGTTACCGGCCCGGAATGGTCGATCCACACCTGGGACCACATCAACTGGTGATAGGGGTTGGTAAAAACGGCAAGGATGGTCAGGGCAGGTAAAATCAGGATCGTTCCTCCCCGGGCACCCTTGAGCCACGCCCCTTTCCCGATGAGGGCCATGGTAAATTGAAAATAAAGCACCCCCACCCAGGCAGCGCCCAGATATTCCACGCGGACCCAGAACAGTTTGGCTTCCAGTCCGGTGCTTTTAAATTCCAGGCCATAGGAAAACGACCAGAAAGCTACCGAAGCCATCAAGAGCAGCAGGGCCCTGGCGCTGAGGGCACTCCAGCGTGGAACCAGGTAAATCGCCAGGGCGGCCGAAATGGCTGCGGCGGCAAAGTCCTGTAAGATGTAAAGGCTATGCAGGTCGATAGCAGGCAAATTCGGGTTCCTTCGGATGGTCCGGCGGGCCTTGACCCGGTCAGGGCATTGGCATTCGCCGGTTACTGCTGTACTGAATCGGTCAACGGAACCGTCCGACGGCGAACGGCCGCGGATCGAAAAGCGGACTTCGGCCCAGGACCAGGTCGGTGATCAGACGGCCGGTTCCCGGAGCCATCGTAACGCCCAGCATGCCATGGCCGGTGGCAAGGAGCAGGTTGTCCCAACCCGGTGTGCGGCCGATGATGGGCAGATCGTCGCAGCACATGGGCCGCAGCCCCGCCCAGCGTTCTTCCACCCGGCGGCCTATCGGCGTTTGCAGATAAAAGGCCGCAGCGGATTCTAAATGGTTCAGCCGTCGCTGGGTCAAGTCGGTGCCGAATCCGGAGAACTCCATGGTGCCGCCCAAACGAAGACCGTTTTTCCAGGGAGTGACGACGACGTTGCGTTCGTAAAGGTAACAGGGCATTTCAGGGCAGGCGGACGGCCTTTCCATGGTGATGCTGTAACCCTTTCCGGGCTGTACGGGGATGCGCAGATCGAACTGGCGGGCGATGGCCGCTGTCCAGGCGCCAGTGGCCAGGACGAACTGATCCGCGGAAAACGATCCGGTCGAGGTTCGCGCACGCCGTACGATACCGTTGCGGGTTTCGAAGCTTTTCACCCGGCAGTTTTCCTCGATCGTCACGCCCGAATTTCGGACGGCGCGGCTCCATGCTTCCACCAGGGCTTCCGGACGCAGGTGGCTGTCCGTAGTATGGTGCCAGCCGCCGCAAATCCGGTGGCTCAATGCCGGTTCCAACTGCCGGACGCTGTTGCGGTCATGGTATGTCGGGGCAAATCCGAAAGGTTCCAGCATGCGGCTGGTTTCTGCGTACCCCTCCAGGTATTTCGGATCGGTAAAGGCCATAATCACGCCGCGCCGGTCATGGTCGCAGTCCAGTTTTTCCTCTACCAGCAATTCGTCTAACAATTCCATGGATGTCCGCAAAATGGCATCCTTGGCGCGCATGGCATGGCTGCGCTGGCTGGCCGTACAGTTGGCAGCAAACCGGAGCAGCCAGAAGGCCAGGGAAGGATCCGGGCGCGGTTTGATATACAGGGGCGAGGTGCCCCTCAAAAGGCGTATCATTTCATGGCTTATGGCGCCGGGGACGCATAGCGGTACAAGATCGCTGAAAAAGAGGATGCCGCAGTTGCCGTGGGAAGCGCCGGACCCCACGCTTTCCTCCTCGACGATGCGGACCGATTTCCCGGCGCGGGCCAGATACCAGGCGCAGGCCAGACCGATAACCCCGCCTCCTACGACCAGAACATCGCTGTGGCCGTTGTTTTCATGATTCACGACGAGCGTTTCCTTCCCTGTCGATAGTGGTTCTTCATCGTTTATGTATAGCGAAACCGGGTGGAAATTGAAACAGGTTATATGGATTGCGTCGAATTGCGCTTTGAAAACGGACACGCATATTTTCTTTTGTGAAGAAAGGGGAAATTCTGAAATAGAAGAAAGTAACTAAGTAAGAATAGATCCTTTCCCGAAGATCATGATCGATAAGTGGCTGATCGGAAAATGA
Organism: Desulfosarcina widdelii; assembly: GCF_009688965.1. GTDB lineage: Bacteria > Desulfobacterota > Desulfobacteria > Desulfobacterales > Desulfosarcinaceae > Desulfosarcina > Desulfosarcina widdelii. The sequence continues at coordinate 7,090,177 of NZ_AP021875.1, forward strand.
CACCCGATGAAAGCTTGCGCCGGTAATGCCTTAACAGCAGAAGGGCTGCGCGTCGCATCTCCGGGCAAATGAAGTTGCCTGGTATTGGAAATTTGGGGTTGACACTGTGGCTTTGTTCTGTTTAAAATTTGTACTGACCAGTCAGTTTAAAGAATAGATCCTTCCTTTTTCCTTCTAAGGAGTCGCCCATGACCGCAACTGCCCATGCCATTTCCCGATGGCCGGATGTACCCGTGATCATGCAACAGCTGCGAGAACTGGTGAGCCAGCCCATGCGCCCGCTTCGCCGCGATAAAATGAAGGCGGTCCTCGACCACTTCGATACGCGCTGCGCCGGTTCCAAAGCCCTTAACGAGGAGGCCAAAACCTGCATTCCCGGCGGGGTTCAGCACAATCTGGCATTCAACTACCCCTTCCCCCTGGCCATGACCCGGGCCGATGGACCCTACCTGTGGGATGTGGACGGCAACCGTTACATCGACTTTCTCCAGGCCGGCGGCCCGACAGTGCTGGGCAGCAACTACCTGCCGGTCCAGGAAAAGGTGATTGACCTGATCAGAGAGTGCGGCCCAGTGACCGGTCTCTTTCACGAATACGAGATGAAGCTAGCAAAGCTTATCCATCGACACATGCCGGCCGTGGAGCTGTTTCGCATGCTGGGCTCGGGAACCGAAGGGGTGATGGCCGCCATCCGGGCCGCACGGTGCTTTACCGGTAAGGAAAAGGTGATCAAAGTCGGCGGGGCCTATCACGGTTGGAGCGACCAGATGGTTTACGGGCTGCACATCCCCGGCACCGGTTCCTTCGAGGCCCACGGCATTCCCAAAGGTTGCCTGGTTGCAACCCAGGAGGTCCATCCCAATGACATTGAAGCGCTGGAAACCCTGCTGACGGAAAATCAGAAACAGGATGGTACGGCCGCGGTCATCGTGGAGCCGCTGGGACCGGAGAGCGCCACCCGGCCGGTGCTGAGCGACTACAACCGACAGGTGCGGGAGCTGTGCGACCACTTCGGCGCCCTGCTGATTTTCGATGAGGTCGTCACCGGTTTTCGGGTGGGGCTGGGCGGCGCCCAGGGCTATTTTGACGTGCGCCCGGATCTTACCATCTTCGGAAAGTGCGTGGCCGGTGGATATCCGGCGGCCGGCGGCCTGGGAGGGCGCCGGGACGTGATGGCGACCCTGGCCGCTGGGCTCGAATCGGGCAAGCCCCGGGCCTATGTCGGTGGGACCCTGGCGGCCAATCCCCTGAGCTGCGCCGCGGGCTATTACGCCATCAAGGCCATCGAGGAGACCGAAGCCCATGTCAAGGCCGGTAAGGCCGGCGACCGTCTCAGTCAGGGACTCGCGCGTCTGATCGAGGCCTACAACCTGCCGTACGTCGTTTTCAACATCGGTTCCATCTGTCACCTGCAGACCTCCGGAGTCATGCTGTTGGAGGTGACCGACCCCAATATTTTCACCGAGATCGGTCCGCGCAAGCAGATGATGGAGGAGATGGGGGCCGCTTTTTCAGCCGAGGGAATCATCACCCTGGCCGGCAGCCGCCTGTATACCTCCATGGCCGATACCGACGATGTGATTGACGACGCTCTGGCAGCTTTCGAACGTGTTTTTAAACAGGTTGAGGGTGTTTGACGAAGCAGGAACTCCCATGGACAACGCCATGCCGTTTCCCCGATATATCATGGCCCACGACGTGGGCACCACCGGAAGCAAGACCTGCCTGTACCGGATCGATGACCGCCTGGAACAGGTGGATGCCTGCCTGGCGGAATATCCCCTGACCATGACCGCCGGAGGCGGGGCGGAACAGGTCGCCGACGACTGGTGGACGGCCGTTTGTCAGTCCAGCAGGCGTATTCTGGCCAATAGCGGCATACCGGCCGAAAGCGTCGCCGGCATCGCTTTCTGCTGCCAGATGCAGGGCTCGGTCTTGGTGGACCGGATGGGAAAGGCCCTTCGTAATCCAATGATTTATATGGACGGAAGGGCCGTGGCCCAGCACCGCAAGAACCTGTGCCACGGTCTGTTTCGCATCGGCGGCTGGAATGGGTTCAAAGTTCTACGGTCGCTTTGGGTCACCGGCGGATTGGCCGCGACCCCCAAGGACCCGTTGTGGAAGTATCACTGGGTGCGCGACAACGAACCGGACCTCTTCCGGCAGGTTCACAAGTGGCTGGATGTGAAAGACTACCTGATCCACCGCGCCACCGGTCGGTTTGCCATGACGGCCGATTCGGCCAACCTGACCTTTGTCTACGACACCCGCAAGGGTCGTCAGGGCTGGCACGCAGGGCTGTGCCACACCTTCGATGTGGATATGCAGCATCTGCCCGAAGTGGTTCATGCCGCCGCAGTGGTGGGCGGGTTGGCCCGAACGGCCGCCGACCGGATGGGGCTGGCCGAAGGCACGCCGGTTGTGGGGGGCGGCGGGGATGTGACCCTGACCGCCATCGGTGCCGGTTGCACCGATCCCTATGACACCCACATCTACGTGGGCACATCGGGATGGGTGGCCGCCAATGTGGAAAAGCGCATGGTGGATATCGGCAACTTCATTGCCGCGATTTGCGGGGCCATACCCGACCGCTACAATTATGTCGCCGAGCAGGAGACCTCCGGCGCCTGCCTGCAGTGGGTGCGCGACCATCTGGCCCGGGACGAGATCGGCGTCTATCTCAAGGAAAAAGCCGGGAAGACGGACGCCCGGGAGGAGATCGATCACCTTTACGAATTGCTCAATCAGATCGCGGCCGAGACCCCGGCAGGGTCGGGCGGGGTAATCTTCACCCCCTGGCTGCACGGCAACCGGGCGCCCCGGGAAGACGCCCATGCGCGTGGGATGTTTTTCAACCTCGGTCTGTCCACCGGCAAGCGCATGCTGGTCAGGGCCGTGATGGAAGGCGTGGCCTTCCACAAACGATGGATGCTGGAAGCCGTGGAAAAAAAGATTCCCCGCCGCGAAGCCATCCGGTTCGTGGGCGGCGGGGCCAAATCGGACGTCTGGTGCCAGATGATGGCGGACGTCACCGGCCGGCGCATCGAAACCGTCGACAATCCCCAGGATGTCGGGGCTGCCGGTGCAGCCCTGGTCTGTGCCGTGGGGCTGGGGATGCTGCCGTCTTTCGACCGGGTCAAACAGATGGTGCCGTCCCGGCGTACTTTTGCGCCGGAGCCGTTGAATCGGAAGGTGTACGACCGCCAGTACACGGTTTTCACCCGGCTGTATAAAAACAATCGCAAAGCGTTTGCTGCGCTCAACAAGCACTGAGGAGAGTATATGGATCTCTATCTACAGCCCCGCAAAGAAGTAATCGAATGTTGTCAATGGCTTTGCCGGCATGGCTACTTCGGCACCCTGCTCAGTGCCGGAGGCAATGTTTCCGTTCGCATCCCGAACGAACCGGCGCTGGTGATCACGCCATCGGGAAAACCATACATGGACCTGGTTCCCGAAGAAATCTGCGTGCTGGATTTCGACCTGAACCCCATTGCCGGAGATCTGGCGCCCTCCATCGAGACGGCCATGCATGTGGGCATCTACCGCACCCGCAAAGACGTTGGCGCCGTGGTTCACACCCACCAGGCGCACGCCAGTATCTTCGCCTTGATCAACCATCCCATCCCGGCCCTGTTCGACGAGGTGGCCCTGTCCATCGGGGAGACGGTGGACGTGGTGCCCTACGCCCTTTCCGGAACGCCCGAACTGGTGGAAAATGTCACCCGAACCGTGGCCAACGGATGCAACTGCTTCATCATGCAGAACCACGGCGCGCTCAACTTGGGGAAAAACCTGGAAAAGGCCTGGAAGAACGCCGAACTTCTCGAGAAAACCGCCCAGGTTTATTACCAGGCCCTGACCACCGGCAAACCGGTGACCACACTGCCCGAAGAGACGGTGGAACTGGTCCGGCAACTGCGAAAATAATGGAAAATTGTGGATATCGATGAAAGCCACGCAAAAAAAAATTCTCGCAGCGGCCATCGCGGTCTTTTCCCGGAAAGGGTTTCACCAGGCCACCATGGATGAAATTGCCGGTGCTGCCGGTGTGGCCAAGGGAACCCTGTACTACAATTACGATTCCAAGTCGGCCCTGTTTTCCGCGGCCATTACCGACGGCATCGATGAAATGATCGCCACGGTCCGTGCCGCCATGACCTCGGACCTTCCCTTTCACCAACATTTACGAAAACTGGTGGAACTCAACATCAATTTGTATTTAAAGCACAGCGACCTGACCCGCATTGTTTTCAATGAACTCACCAGCGGCATGGATCCCGGGGTTCTGGCCGAGATCGAGCAGGCCCGCCGGCGCTATGTGGCCTTTATGGCCGACCAGCTTCGCATCGGCCGCGACCAGGGCTACCTGCAGCCGGTGGACCTGGATCTGGCGGCCGTGGGACTCGTCGGTTTGGTGGAAAACCTGTGCGCCCATCACCTGAAAAACCCCCGCCAGGCCCCGCAAGAAAAGATCGTCGAGACGCTGTACACCTTGCTGAGTCGAGGCCTGTGCGAGTAAAAGGAGCCGGGAGATGAATCATCGTCACAAACGATTGGAAGAAGCTTCCGGCTACCGGTGGGTGGTACTCCTCGTCTTTTCGATCATCACGGTGGTCATCCAGATGCAATGGCTCACCTTCGCCCCCATTGCCAGGGAGGCCTGTCTTTTTTACCAGGCCACGCCGCTTCAGATCGACCTGCTATCTCTGGTGTTCATGCTCGCATTTCTGGTTGTCTGCATTCCGGCTTCCTTTGTGATCGATACCTACGGCATTCGCGTCGGCATCGGTACCGGTGCGCTGCTCACCGGCCTGTTTGGCGTGGCCAAAGGCATTTTCGCGACCGATTACACCCTGGTGCTGATCTGCCAGACCGGCCTGGCCGTTGCCCAACCGTTCATTATCAACGCCGCCACCAAGGTCGCCATGCGCTGGTTTCCTGCCAACGAACGTGCCACGGCCGTGGGCCTCGCAACGCTGTCCCAGTTCGTCGGTGTGCTCATCGTGATGATCGTGACTCCGCTTCTGATTCAGGTCGATGGAGAAGGCACAGCCGATCTTGCGTCCATGCTGCGGATCTACGGCGGTGTCGCTGCCGCGGCGACGGTGCTTTTGCTGCTCTTTTTACGCGAGCGGCCGTCCGGCGATCCGGGCCGTTCGTCCACGGAGGCGCCCTTCAGCTTCCTGCCGGGTCTCAAGCATATCCTTGCGCTTAAAGATATGCAGATCGTTCTTCTGGTTTTCATGGTGGGCCTCGGGGCCTTTAACGCCATCAGCACCTGCATCGATCAGATTTGCCAGCTCAAGGGCTTTTCCATCGAGCAGACCAGCATGGTGGGCGGCATCCTTCTTGCGGCCGGAATCCTCGGCGGCCTGACGCTGCCGCCGCTTTCCGACCGTTTGAAACGGCGCAAAGCTTTTTTGGTGCTGGCCATGGCGGGCATCGTTCCAGCCCTGATCGCCATGACTGTTGCCACCGGCTATCCACTGGTTCTTTTAAGTGCTTTTGTCTTTGGCTTCTTTCTGCTGGGCACCGGCGGTCCCATCGGCTTCCAATACAGCGCCGAGATCTGCAGACCTGCACCGGAGTCTACCTCCCAGGGCCTGATTTTACTAATGGGGCAGGTCTCCGGGATCTTGTTCGTGCTGGGCATGAATACCGTCGGCGTAGTCCCCCTGTTATGGCTTTTTGTGCTCCTGGCCTTCGCCAGTGTCGGACTTTGCGGTCGTCTGACCGAGTCCGAGATCGAGTAAGTGCACAGCTTTTTCCAAGTCTATTCTCTCCGGTATTTTCCTTTTCCCCAATGAAGCGGGCTTTTCGCCTTCCTCCAATGATTTACCCTTTACATTTCGATATCTGAATATATATTCAAATAAATCTCGAAAGGATATGGTTATGGTTAGAACTTGCACGGTTTTGCCGGAGTCATTAAACACCTGTGACATACGCGTAATCCATCTGGAGCGGGTGGCCCGGGCCCGGGCCGAGGCCATCGCCGAGAAGGATGTGGACCGGCTGGCGCAGACGTACAAAATCATGGGCGATCCGACGCGACTGAAAATCATTTTAGCCCTGCGGGGCGGAGAAATGTGCGTTTGCGACATTGCCGCTTTCATCGGTCTGAGCGAGTCGGCCGTATCTCACCAGCTCCGACGGTTGCGCGACCTTTCCCTGGTGCGTTCCCGGCGCGACGGCCAGGTCCTGTACTACTCGTTGGACGATGAACATGTCGTGGATCTGATCACCACGGGGTTGAGTCATATAAAAGAAGATTGAGCCTTGTGAAACTTTCGTTCCCAAGAGGTAAAATGGAACAACGAACACTCGGTGTCGTACCTTCACGCAAGGGATAAATTCAAATGAGCTTGATAATCGATATTTTGCTCGAATCCTGGCATCTGCTCCTCGAATCTTCAATTTTTATTCTCTTTGGCCTTATCGTCAGCGGTCTTTTGAGGGTGTTTCTCGATCCAGGGACGGTCAGCCGGCATCTGGGGCGGGGAAGGTTCCGGTCGGTTTTCAAGGCTTCTATCCTGGGGATTCCCATTCCGCTTTGCAGTTGCGGGGTGCTGCCGGCGGCCGCAACCTTAAGGAAACAGGGTGCCAACAAGGGTGCCGTGACCTCGTTTCTCATCTCCACACCGGAATCGGGCGTGGATTCCATTGCCATCACCTACGCCCTGATGGACCCGATCATGACCGTCGTTCGACCCGTGGCCGCGTTTCTGACCGCTTTCGCCGCCGGCATTTCCGAGAATTTGCTGGGGAAACCGATAGAGAACCGGTCGGTCGTGCCCGACCTCACCTGCCCGGTGGACGGATGCTGCGACGGTCGGAACTGCTCGCCGGAGGCGCATCGTCACCACCACACCATGACAGAGAAAATCGGCGCCGGGTTGCGATTTGCCTTCACCGATGTCTGGGGGGACCTGGCCGTATGGTTTCTGATTGGCCTGCTTCTTTCCGGCATCATTACCGTCATGATTCCCGAATCTGTTTTCAGCCGGTACATGGGCGGCGGGTTTCTTTCCATGCTGATCATGCTGGGAGTCGGCATCCCCATTTACATCTGCGCCACGGCCTCCACCCCGATCGCCGCCTCCCTGATCCTTCAAGGAGTCAGCCCCGGCGCCGCCCTGGTTTTTCTGATGACCGGTCCTGCCACCAACATCACTTCCCTGACGGTGCTGGTCCGGATTCTGGGAAAGCGGGCCACGGCCATCTACCTTTTTTCCATTGCCGTTTGTGCCGTGGGGTTTGGCCTGCTGATAGACTGGATTTATCAGTTCCTGGGGATTTCGGCCCAGGCGGTGGTAGGGCAGGCCGCAAAATCGATTCCCATGGGTCTTGAACTGGCCGCCGCGATCCTTATTTTATTGCTCTCGGTAAAACCGGTAGGGCGGTTTTTTCAAAGCCGCTTTGCCGGGCCGAAAGCAGCCGACCGGCACGCTGGCCACGTCCATACGAGCACGGAGAGATCGGAACACTGCACCGGCGGCAACTGCGGATGCAGTCACTGACCCGGTGGGCCGCCAGAAAAAGTGACATCGGATGCCAAGGCAATCTTTTTTATTGACACCTTTCGATGTTTGACATATCAAACTTTTCCCGATCAACCATTTACTCAAGGCGTTCGTGGAGCTGCAATGGCAAGGATGAACATGCGAAACATGCAGGTCGGCCAGACGGGCACCGTTGCCAGCGTCAAGGTCGGCGGTGAATTGGGAAGGCGAATCCGGGACATGGGACTGGTACCCGGAGCCGAAATCAGGATTCAGGGGCGGGCGCCACTGTACGATCCCGTGGCCTTGAGGGTGAAGGGGTTTACCCTGACGCTACGCAACAACGAAGCCGATCACATCGAAGTCGAGGTGCTTGAATAAAAATGAACTATTGCGTCGCACTGGGTGGGAATCCCAACGCTGGGAAAACCACCCTTTTTAACGCCCTTACCGGATCCAGGCAGCACGTGGGCAATTACCCCGGCGTGACCGTGGATCGCAAACAGGGGCGCTACGTCCAAAACGGCCACGAAATAGACATCGTGGACCTTCCGGGAACCTATTCCCTGACGGCCTACAGCGTTGAAGAGGTTGTGGCCAGGGATTTTCTGGTCAACGAATGCCCCCGGGTGACCATCAACATCGTCGATGCCTCCAATCTGGAGCGTAATCTTTACCTGACGATCCAGTTCCTGGAATTGGGAATCCCGACCTGCGTGGCGCTGAACATGATCGACGTGGCCCGCAACCGCGGCATCGAGATTGACGACAAGAAACTGGCCCATCTGCTCGGTGTGCCGGTGGTCCCCATCGTGGCCCGATCCGGATTCGGCAAAAAGGCACTGATGGAGGCGGTGGAGACGGTCGCCCATGCACCCGCTTCCCAACCACTGCGGGTTTCCTACGGGCCAGACCTGGAAACCGCCATCCAGGATATGGAGAAGATCGTCGCTGACAACGATTTTCTCACCCAATGGTATCCCTCCCGCTGGATCGCGATCAAATACCTGGAAAATGACGAACAGATACTGGCCAAGGGCCGGGAGGCCGATCCGCAGATTGCCGACCGGTTGGAAGGCATTACCCGCAATGTAGCGCAGCACATGGAAGAGACCCTGGGAACCTACCCGGAGGCCATGATTGCCGACCACCGCTACGGCTTTATCAGTTCCATGCTCAAGCAGGGGGTGGTCCGGGAGGTTCGCAGCCAGGACCGGATGTTCATGTCCGACCGCATCGACCGGGTTCTGGTCAACCGTTTTGCCGGACCCATCATCATGCTGATGATTCTGGCCGGGCTTTATCATTTCGTGTTCACCTATAGCGAAGTACCCGTCTCCTGGTTCGAGGGGTTTTTCGAATGGCTCGCGGACGGTGCTTCAGCCGTTTTGCCCGACGGACTGCTTCGGTCGATGGTCGTTTCCGGAGTTATCGACGGCGTGGGCGGCGTGCTCGGTTTTGTGCCGCTGATTCTGTTCATGTTTTTCGGTATCGCCGTATTGGAGGATTCGGGCTATCTGGCTCGGGTGGCATTCATGCTGGACCGGGTGTTTCAGGTGTTCGGACTTCACGGCAGTTCGGTGATGGCCTATATCGTCTCCGGTGGTATTGCCGGGGGCTGCGCGGTGCCGGGCGTCATGGCCACACGGACGCTGCGCTCGCCCAAAGAGCGCATCGCTACGCTGTTGACGGCGCCTTTCATGAACTGCGGGGCCAAGCTTCCCGTTTTCGCCCTGCTCATCGCCGCTTTTTTTTCCGGCAATCGAACCGGAATGATGTTTCTGTTGACCCTGATCTCCTGGGGTGGGGCTCTGCTGGCGGCCAAGCTGCTGCGCATGACTGTGGTCAAAGGAGCATCAACGCCTTTTGTGATGGAGCTGCCGCCCTACCGCCTGCCAACCTTTCGGGGTCTGATGATTCATACCTGGGAGCGCACCTGGCAATATATTAAAAAGGCCGGAACTGTAATTCTGGGAATATCGGTTTTGCTCTGGGCAGCGATGACATTCCCCCGGCTGCCGGATTCCCAGGTGGCCGATTTCGATGCCCGTCGCATCGAAATTTTTTCATCAGTTGGATCTGAAGTGATGGCCGAACTGCGATCGCCGCAGGAGGGGCAACAGCTTTCCGCAGCCGCTGCAGAGGTGAAAAGCGAACTACAGGCCCTGGACAACCGACAGGCCGGTACCGCCCTGCGCCATTCCCTGGCAGGCCGGATCGGTACTGCCATGGAAACCGTCACCCACTGGGCCGGGTTCGATTGGCGTACCAATATCGCCCTGTTGGGCGGAATTGCCGCCAAGGAGGTGATCGTCTCCTCATTGGGTACTGCCTACTCTCTGGGCGAGGTGGATGCCGAAGATGCCGGCTCCCTTTCCGCCAAGCTTGCCGCGGAACCGGGATGGCGGCCCCTGACCGCCTGGAGTGTAATCGTTTTTGTCATGTTTTACGCCCCCTGTTTTGTCACGGTCGTGTGCATCGCCAGGGAATCGTCCTGGAAATGGGGCGCGTTTTCCATTGTCTTCAACACGGCACTGGCCTTTTGCCTGGCGGTGACGGTGTATCAGGCCGGTACGCTATTGGGGTATTAGAATATGCAAACCGTTATCGTAATTCTCAGTGTCGCCGCCGCAGTCGTTTATTTGGGCCGGGTTTTTTATAAAAGCATCAAACAGACGGATGGATGTTCCTGCGGATGCGCCGGCTGCGGCTTCTCCGACACCTGCAGCCAGCCGGAATCCGATCGTGGCGGCGATTGCAGCATGGATCCGACCCGCCGTTGATCGGTTATTTGCGCAATCATCCCTATTGACTCCGGCCATTTCCTCTTTTATCATCAGCAGTCCAAACCAAGGCAGAAAAGATCGCTTCGGCGGCCGCCGAAAAAATTGTTCGGACGGCCAACGATGCATTTAACCCCCTTCTTTTTTCCTATAAACAGGATCGGCCGATGACCAAACGCGTTATCATAGTGGCATGGACAATGGCGTTGTTGCTGGCCGGCTATTTGCCCCCTGACGCAGGCCGGGCGGAACAGCTCTTTCTGGGCATCGTCACCGGCGAAATGAAATCGACGGCCCATCAGATGGGTATGGATTTAAAGGCGCTGTTCATGCGTCACAACATTCATCTGGCCGTTTTCGACTCCGGCGGTTCCGTGGAAAACATATACGCCGTCTATCAGCGTCCCGGCAATCACCTGGGTCTGGTTCAGTCCGACGTGCTGTCCTTCGTTGCCAAGGTCAAAAGCGACCGGCAACTCCGGTTGATTGCCGATAAAATCAAATGGGTTTACGCTTTGTACGATCAGGAAGTTCATGTTCTGGCGGGATCGCATATCCACAGTTTTGACGAACTTGCCGGCCGTCGGGTAGCTGTCGGTACACTGCAGAGCGGCGCCTACCTGACCGGCCGTCTGCTTTTCGAAATCTCGGGCGTTTCACCCGCCGAATTACTGGATATGGGCAGCGACCGTGCCCTGGAAGAACTCAAGGCCGGCCGCATCGATGCCGCCGTCATTGTGGACGGAATTCCCACAGAACGCCTGGCCCTGGACGTATCCGCTCAGGACGGGCTGCATCTGCTGCCGATTGTCCACGAAGGCATACGGGCGTTTTATCCGGAAGCCACCATCCCTGCCGGCACCTATCCCTGGCAGACCACCGACGTTTCGACGGTGACTGTAAAGGCCGTGCTGGTGGCCTACGATTTTCGCAATCATCACTGCCGGACCATCGGTGCCGTTGCCGGCCTGATCCGGGACAATATGGAATGGCTGCGGTTCAATGGCCACCCCAAATGGAAGTATGTAGATCTGAACAGCGAGGTCAAGGGGTGGGAACGTTATAAATGCCTGAATCACGCCGGTTCGGCCACTACGATTGACCGGAGCGAACCGGATCGAGAACCCGAGCCGAACCCCGTGGCCAGCGCCATCGAAGCGGTTTTCAGACCCTGATCCGTTAAAACGGTAACAGCCATGTACGAATCCTTTTACGGTTTAGATAAAAAACCCTTCCAGATCACAACGGATCCCAGTTTTTTGTGGATGGGCAAAAAACATCGTGAAGCGCTTTCCACCCTCAAGTACGGGGTGATGGACAACAAAGGCTTTCTTCTGTTGACCGGAGATGTGGGAACCGGCAAGACGACGCTGATCAACCGGTTGGTGGAGGATATCCAGGATAAAGCCTATACGGCCAAAATCCCCGATCCCGGCCTCAGCAAGTATGACTTCTTCCGCATGGTTTCGCGATATTTCGGACTTCCCATCGAAGTTCGAACCAAAAGCGATTTTCTCGAACCGTTCAGCCGTTTTCTCAACGATGCCCACAAAGAGAGAAAGTCGGTTCTTCTGCTCATTGACGAAGCCCAGCGGCTCAAACACGATCTCATGGAGGAGATTCGCCTGCTCTCCAATTTAGAGCATCAGGATGCCAAACTGCTCAATATTTTCTTTGTGGGCCAGAACGAATTCAACGAGATTTTGATGCAGCCCGAAAACCGCGCCCTGATGCGGCGAATTACCATTACCTACAATATCGACCCGCTGGACCCCACCGAAACCTGCGAATATATCCGTCATCGCCTGAAAACCGCCGGAGCAGGCTATGAGATCTTCTCCAGTGCGGCCATGGAAGAGGTTTATGCGTTTTCCAACGGGTTCCCGCGCCAGATCAACATCATCTGCGATCTGGCCATGTTCTTCGCCTCCCAGGTTTCCCAGCGGACCATCAGCCGCAAGATCGTAAGCCAGTGCCGGGAGCGGATCTCGTTCCCGGTGGACGAGCCCACGGCGGAGACAAAAGACAACATCCGGGCGCCGGCACCCACAACCCAGTATCGACCCATCGAAAAACGGCACCGGACCGGGTTTCGCCCGGCCTGGGCGATGCGGTTGGCTGCCGTCCTGATCTTTCTGGCTCTTTTGGTGGTATTCACCCCGCAACGGTATAGAAACGGCGTCGGGCAATGGATTCGCCATACCTACGAGGTTTATTTTTCGCCTGCCGAACAAACGGTAGGTGCCAGCTCCTCGCCGGCGGTAGGGGACAGCTCCCCACCGGTTGCCGAAGCGGATCATGTCCATCTATCGCCTTCCGATAAGTCGCAGACTACCTCTCCGGTCGATCTGCCGTTGCGTATGCCTGCACCTCCCCCCGATATCCGTTTCCCGGAGCCCGGCAAATCGAAAGCCTCCGTTTCCAGCAAGTCCCCGGTTGCCTCTAAACCGTCCGCCCCAGCGGCGGTGGCGACGGAACCGGCTCAGGACCCCCCGGCCGATGCTATCGATTGGCTGCTGGAAAAGCGGCGGCAGGAAAGCGGTCAGTAAAGGGCTCAACCAACCGATGGGTGGAACCGTCCCATGCAAACCGCAAACCTTCTCAAACAGAAATTGACAGAGATCGATGGCCGGGATTACGGTCATTACCAGTCTCTTTCCGGTTGCTATGACTTCAACCGGTTCACCTTGATCCTGCAGCAAATTCCCCAGGACCCTTACGCACCCCCGCAAGCCGGTATTTACCGCGTCCAGGTCCGGCGCGACGATCCTCACATCGTCAACTTCTCTACAGATTCCAGGGTAAGAAGGATCGCTTTCTCCGATTTTCTGGCCAGAACATTTTTTGACGTGAGCCGTAAAATTGCAGGGAAACGTCGCGGCACGGGGTACAGCGGGATCATCACGATCGATCGACCCGGGCAATCGATTCTTAAGAGAAACAGCGTGGTGATTACAAAAGAGAGGATCGAGGTGCGCTGTTTTGTGGGGCTTCCCGCTGAAGGTAGGAGAATTGTGTCTGAAAGCGCCACTCACATGCTTTTCGAGGCACTTCCGCACATCGTAGAACAATCCCTGTTGGCCGAAAATATCGATCAACAGGCGCTGCAGCGGCACATCGAGGTCGCTGAAGATGCCGAATACCTGCGAAGCAAACTCGACTCCCGGGGGTTGGTCGCATTCGTTGCCGACAATTCTATCCTTCCCCGCGAAAGTGGCGCGAGCGACCGGCCCATGGTCACAACGTCGGTGGTCCCATTTTCCGCGCCGGACAGCCTTGTGACCAAGATCGATCTGCCCCATGCCGGAAGCATTTCCGGAATGGGGATACCCAAAGGGGTCACGCTGATCACCGGCGGAGGCTATCATGGCAAATCCACCCTGCTCGAGGCGCTGGAAGTCGGTATTTACAATCACATTCCCGGTGACGGCCGGGAACGATGCGTCTCCAATGAACAGACCGTAAAGATAAGATCCTACAGCGGCCGATCGGTGGTGAAAACCGACATCTCTTCTTTTATCAACGGACTTCCCTTCGGAAAAGAAACAACATCCTTTTGTACCGCAAATGCCAGTGGCAGTACGTCCCAGGCGGCTTCGATTATGGAGGCGATCGAATCGGGGGCTGAAGTATTATTAATGGACGAGGATACCTGTGCTACCAATTTTATCGTCCGCGACAGTAAAATGCAACAACTGGTGGCCAAAGAAGACGAGCCGATCACGCCTTTTATCGACAAGGTTCGCCAGCTGTACACGGAAAAAAACATTTCCACGGTTCTGGTACTTGGAGGTGTGGGGGATTATTTTGACGTGGCCGATCATGTCATTCAGATGACCGAATATCGACCCACGGACGTGACCTGCAGGGCCCGAGAAATTGCAGCGCAGTCTCCGTTAAAACGGCGCATGGAAGCCGAATCCCATCCTATTACGCTTCGAGATCGGATTCCCCTTGCCGAGAGTTTTGACGCGCTCAATACCTATGGCAAATTCAGGATTTTTGCCAGAGAAGTGGACCGACTTCACTTTGGCCGGCAGGTTGTCGACCTCACGGACCTCGAGCAACTGGTGGAACTCTCCCAGACCCGGGCCATCGGGTACGCTCTGGAATACGCCAAAAAATATATGGACGAGAAAACGCCCTTGCACGACGTCATTCAGCGCGTCATCAAGGATATCGACGAAAAAGGAATCGATGTGATCAGCAGCCGAATCTGCGGGCATTTTGCGCAATTCAGAGGGCTGGAACTGGCGTTTGCCCTGAATCGTTTCCGGAGCCTGTCGGTGCTTTGACAAGCGGTTTCGGTATTGACGTTTTCCTGCCACAAATTTGATGGTTTCCCATGGCAATTCCCGGTCAGGATTCGGATGGGCCTTGGATCGTCCGCGACAGCTGTCGGTTGCGAAATTCATGCAGCATGTTTGGATGGTGAACGCTGTCTTCCATTTCCACGGTGTGACAGAGTGCACAGTTGTTGTTCGCACCGATCGGCAGGTTGATGCCCTGATACTGCAGCGGCGGGATATTGTCCCGATCCTTGCCGTACATGTTGGTGGCCGGGTAGTTGGCGTGGGTGGCGCCATGGCAGGCTTCGCACATCAATCCCACATCGTCGGTGCGCATACGGAATAGACCGGCAACACTATGGGTCCATTGGTTGAAACCGCTGACGTCCCTCGTTGCCGGCTTTTCGAAATCCACGTGACAATTCAAACAGTCCGGTTCGTTGACCCATGGAATCCTGGGCTCAATGTCTTGCAGGGACGATACCGTCCGCGGCGTAAGGTGGCGCATCAGCTTGTCCACCTTTTTCCCCTGCGTCTTTTCATATTTCAGCAGGCTCAAGGCGTGGTCTTCCAGAAAACCGTGGCAATGGGTACAGTCCAGGCCCAGGCTGGCGTGCACGCCCCGCAGGCATCCGGTGGGTCCCGCAGCGGAAGAGGGGTGGCACTTGAAACAGGCTTCGGTTCCCCTTTCGGTGAGGTAATTGGCGTGAAAGCCGTGAATGGCCGCGGGGAAATTGGGAATTCCCGGTTTGCCTTCAGTTCCCAGAACCGGATCGGCATGGCAGCTCTGGCAGAGCATCGGGTTGCCGGCCCTGGCTTTTTTCAAGAGGTCGGTGCGATTGATGCGGTCGTGGACCTTGAGAACATCGGAAGCCGTTTCGTCCGTAAATCCGGCCACGCCGGCTACTCGCCAGCCGCCGCCATGGCAGTTCTTGCAACCCATTTCCGTCGAAGTCGGGGCCACGAAGCGGGTGGTGGCCAAAACCGTTCCCGTTGCCTCGTCGACGGCTTCTACCATGTAAAGGGGATATGGGTTGAATGTGCCGTTGGCCGGATAGGGAACCACCGGAACCAGGGAGGCCTCGAAGGCGTTTGTCTCCTCGTTCCACGCCATCTCGCCACCGGTAACCGGGTTGCCGGAAACGCCGACGTTTTCAGGGATTCTCTTTCCCATAAGAGGCTGAGAGAACTCCCAGAACCTAACCTGCGCGGACGGGTTTTCAAATCCAGGTTCCACCCGGTAGTTTAGTTTTACGCCCTCGCTGACAATTTCCGGCAATTCGCCTTTACGCACCAGTTGGGCGAAGAGGTCGTTGGCAGGTGGCAGGAGAATCCAGAAGGGATCGCTGTCCGAGATGCAGTGCATGCCCAGGTTGTTCCAAGCCAGCAGCACATATTCATCCTGCGAGGTGTGGGCTGGAATGTCAAAATTCAGGTTCGATGCCGTCGATGGGGTTTTCTGCACGGCATGGCCGTGCAGTTCTTCGACGATATACGCGGCCAGCGCCTCGCGTTCCGGCCGAGTTCCAAGAAACGGCGGCATGTAATTGTTGATTTTGCCCAGACCGTCGAGCATGGAATCCATGCCGTAAACCGCATCGAATTTTGCCGTGAGTGGCAGGATGTCGTTCATGGGGCCGCCGATGGCGTGGCAGCTTGCGCACGCCAACTGGAAGATTTGTCGTCCGGTCTCGATGCGATTCTCTTGGGTCACGGATTTCACCTCGCTCCATCGGGCGTTTTGGAGAATTCCCGTTCGGTTGATTTCCTTGGCCTCGGACACGCGGATGGAATTGGAATGCATGTATCCGTGAACCAGAAACGGCCGGCGTCCGCCTTCGCGGGTGAACTCAAAGGCGCCCATGTACACAAGGCCGATCACCATGAGCACCAGGGCCGCCGTTTGCTGCAAGCCGCGCGGCAGGCGGATGCTCATTGCCAAGACGGCCAGAAACAGGATTGGTGAGAGAACGAGGAAACCGTCGATATAGGTACGCAGTTCCGGGGAGACCTGTAGCATGACCATCCGGGTTTCTGGCGGGACCGCTTGCAGATACCAAAAGGCCGAAGCAAGCATGAGAACAAAGGGCAGGGGCATCCATTTTACGGCATAGCGTATCATGGTCTGCCGGGTCGTGTCGTCCTTCTGGAAGCTCGCGGTCACCAAGGCGAAAAGGGACGCGAAGACCATGGCGATAAAGGTCCTGAAAAACAGGGAAGGCCAGAAAGTGGGGTTGAAAAAACCGCTCCAGAAACTTCCGTTCTCCAGCCATGCCCCCCGGGGTGAGCATGAAATCGATGATGCCGGTGATGATGAACAGCGACATCCAGGCACAGATAAAATAGATCCAGCCGACGGTCTGGTGCCGTCGGGGTTGCATTTTACCGAAGGTGTAAAAGTAGACGAAAAGGGCGACGATTTCGCCTACGAAAAAGATCCATTCCGTAGCCCAACCGAAGACGAAGATGTGGATCAATACGGAGGTGGCGGCGGGCGACAAAAGGGAGATCGTAAACCAGATCCCCACCCCGGTGAGCCCGCCGAAAACCATGGTCAACAGCAGAAAAAATTGGGTGTGCTTGCGGGTGTAGTCCAGGATGGACTGTGAATTTTCCCGGTAGCCCTTTATTTCGCTAAGGACCAGAAAGAGGCCGCCACCCACGGCAAAATGCGCGACGTAAACATGCACAACGGCCACCAGGGCAATCCAGAACCCTCCGCCGAAAGTGGTCAGTTCCCAGACCGGATAATTCACTTGGCCTCCTTTCCACTGTCAGCGGCCAGATGGAGCATGTAGGCCATGATCCCCAGCCCCAGAACAAGAACGATGAGAAAAACGATCATAGGTGAGTATTGTGCCGCCACTTTCAGATCGCTGGGATGAAATACCGGTTTTAAAAATTCAGTGCGGACCAGATCGCGCACAATCGCCATGAAGAGTACAGTGGCGATTGTGGCGGCCGTCGCAGGTAAGACGCGTCGGGTGATCCCGAATATCAGGGAAACAGCGGCTACGGCCAGTCCCAAGATAAAAATTACCGTGTTCGGCGCGTCGCCGCCCATGAAGCTTAACATCACCTCCCGGGGGAGGCTGATCAAAAACCAGAATCCGACCAGAATCTGGACGACGGTAGCGATGGTAAACCATCGCATGCCGTGGTCAATCTTGTATTGTCGGTCCGGCAGCGTTTTGCGCATTTTTGCGAGGACGGCTTGGAAAAGACCGCCTACGGCTATGGAGGCGACGATAAAATGCAGATAGCGGGGCCACAATGTGGGATCGTTAAGATTGAGAAGAGTCCCGCTGCGGTTGCCGAAGTATTCCTGCCAGGTTTCCGGTCGGAGCATGAGGGTCATGTTGTTTGTGAACAGAAAAGCGACGATCAGACCCAAAATGGCGGTCAGACCGATAAAAAAGGTCCGGGCGCCAGGCATCTTCTCAAAGCGGAAATCATAGATATAGGCGCTGTAGTAAAGCATGATGATCAGGCCGATCACCGCCAGCCAGAACCCGGCCATGAGCACCGAACTGACATAGATGAACTGGCCATACAAAACCTGCAAGAAGAGCAGGGGGGCCACACCCAGGTTGACGGTAAAGGCGATGGTATAGGGCAGTTTTGTGGAGATGTCCTTGCTCGGCCCGGCTTTTTTCCCCCGCAGTTCACAGATGAATGCCATGATTGCCGAACCCAGCATGGCATTCATGAAAAGAAGGTGCAGGACAAAGGTCAGAACCAGAAAAAATAGAGCCACCTCCAGTCAACCGGGATCGCGTCCGCCGCCGGGATGAGGTCGTTTACTGTCATGGTGCATGCTCCTTCGGGCTAAGTACACCGGTTTTATGAACAGGTGTACCAAGTGAATCCACGAAATGGCCGTTTTATCTAAAATGAATAGAGTAGATTCCAGCCAACTTAAAAAAAATATCATATTATGCCGGGAAATGGAAAACTCCCCATTAAGCGGTTTCCGACCAAACCAGGGAAAATCAAATGTTTTACGGATTTTTCATGGAAACGATGTAACCATTGCTGTCTGGGTGGCTCTGTGGTTTTCGGAATGTAAATGCCATACACCTCCATTCCACCCAATACCTCAAAGCCCCTGCAGCCCATACCGTTGCAGGGGCTTTGCCTTTTATGTGGATCCTCGCCATTTAGCTTTTTCCCGGGGTTATGACAATTTTTCGTATGCACCCTGACAATTCTTGTTGCATCGGTTGATCCGGGCCGCATCTTGAAAGGACAACCGTCTGATATGTAATGTTATTTTTAAATGTTGTGAGTCCGGCATAAAATGTGCGTTATGTGCTCGAACGAAGGGTGAGAAGACCAATCCTGCATATCGGCCTGATTTGAGATCAATCTATACTGTGCTGAAAGGCGATTTTAAAATGAGCAGAGCGCAAGAATTGATAAATATATTGTCCGAAGAAGAGGTCGTCGCCAGAGAGTCCATAGCCAAGGCCCACGGATTGTGTAAAATTTGCGGAAATCCGGCCAGTGGGTTTCGAACACAGCGCGCCGAAGTCGAATACAG
This sequence comes from Desulfosarcina widdelii, assembly GCF_009688965.1. Taxonomy (GTDB): domain Bacteria; phylum Desulfobacterota; class Desulfobacteria; order Desulfobacterales; family Desulfosarcinaceae; genus Desulfosarcina; species Desulfosarcina widdelii. The sequence goes on from NZ_AP021875.1 coordinate 7,109,297, forward strand.
CATCTCGGCAATATGCGAGTCCTGCCAGGATTATTTTTTTTCGACAGAACATTGAAACCGCTCCTTCATATCCGAAAACTTTCAAATCATTTTTAAAAACGCATTTCAGTTTGTAAAATTTTTTTACAAAGATTTGGTGTCGTTTGACAATCTTCCTTGCGGGGGGTAGGTCTTTATTTGAAAGCGCCGTCCTATCTTGCCGATTCAGCTTTTTAGAACAGGAGGCTTGTCAGCATGTCGTTAAAAACCCAAATTTTGATCTACATCATCGTTCTGGCAGCTTTTGATACGATTATCCCGATTCCCATTACGGCGTTGGTTCTAATCCACGTTCTTTATCAAAAGCCTCGCTGGTTTAAGGATTGGGTCGAAGAAGTGTACCGATCTTAAATGGGTTCGGTCCTGCATAACGTGCAGACCGCCCAACGATGCACGCTTCGTTACCGTTATTAAAGATCATTATTTGTAGCCCAGGATGGACAGCTCCCAGTTCAGCACCCCGAAAATCAACATGAGCGCAGACAGGCCTCCCATCAGCCAGGCCAGGGTTTCGACGTTGGGTTTGCCTTTGCTGTGCCCCCAGCGAAACAGGACATACCATCCGGAAAAGTAAATCACGATGACGATCAATTTCCACATAGAAGCTCTCCCCATGCAATTCGTAGCATTGAAAGAAGAAAGGTCAAATCTGCCAGTTATTGAATCCACCCCTGCGAACCAGTGCCAACACCGCTTACCCGAAAACGCTACCAGTAATCCGGTGGCGATTGCCTTCCCGCAACTTTATACCACATGTTCAGCATCCTGATCTGATCCAACAGCCGGTCTTTTCTGTCCATGATCTGCAGAAGGGCGGCATCCGGCCCCAGGCGGTCGATTTTTTCGGAAGCCATCTTTCTCACGGCTTTGTACACCTTGCTTCCCGGTTTCAATAGACCGTTTTCATTCAACAGCACCATGATGCGCGCCATGGCTTGTACTTTATTCATCGGATCGATTTTTTTGTGGCTTTAAGAAAATGTTGCCGTAAGACAACAGGCATCCTTCAAGGCCCTTGCTGCCAACCCACATGATGATGTTGCACCACAATAGCGCTGGGATGTCAATCGGTTATAGAAAGAATCCGTTCAACGATCCTCGCCCTTTTGCCTTCGGATGTGACCAGCAGGGATCGATCATCTTTCGAGAAGCAGATCGCTTCCCGTTGCCTCAACTCGGGGCAATTTTGGGGCAGAGGCAGTTCGATGACAACCGGCTGCAGTTCAAATGCGGACCTCAAGCCGGTGCCGGGCCGGCGATAGAACAGGTAGGCGTGCTTGTAAGTCAGAACGACGATCCGGGATCCGTCGGAGGAGATATCCAGCCCTGTAGGCTGGGAGCGGACATGTCCATAGGGATGGCGTCGGTCCTCGGCGGTGGGCTCAGGGATGCAATCGATGGTCGCTACAATTCTAGCCGTCACGGTCTGTCCGGGAGGATCGGGTTTCAGCGGCAAGGCAAACAACAATGGCGGCGTATCTCTTTTTGTGAGTACCAGGACCTCTCCTGCATCTTGATCCACAGCCACCCCCTCGGCATCGTGACGGCCATCCGGGTAGCGAAAAACGATTTTCCATGCTGTCTGGGCAAGCATCGGTCGTTTCTGGCGCTGCGGTGAAAGACGGGGCTCTTCGAGTACAATCAGGGTGTGAGTTGGATGCCTTTGGCGGTTGTCGCCGAAATCGGCAATGAGGAGCATCGGTTTGCCATGCCACATGAAGGTTGCCAGCCCTTCCCAGTCTCGATTGGTGGCTCCGGAGATCTTTATGCGGCCCCGGCTTCGGCCGTCCCGGCCCAAGGCAAACAAAAACGGTCCGTTACCGCCGTCGTTGACGGCCCACAGCAGGTCCGCGTCGATCAGGGAGGTGTCCATTCCCGAGCATTCCACCAGTTGTTCCGATTCGATGTGGCCGATGGTCTGAGCGGTGCCGTAAAATAGCGCTTGTCTGGACTGCCCCGACGGGCCGGCTTGCGACCACGAGAACGTCAAATCGGCCAGACAAAGGCCAAAACAAAGGGCGAGACATATCACAAAACGCTGCATCCCGGATCTCCATCTTCTTTGTGCCACGATGTGCATCAATTTCCGTGGTCATCGGCTGTCTTTCTTATTACCAGCGCATGTGGGAAGAAACAACGGTTACCTTTATCGCTTGACATTCGGAACCGATCCGATGAACATGAAATCGCCTGTCAGGCGGCGTTTGCCAACCGTTCGTACGATCTGCGCGCAAAGTAAGGCGACCCTTTCGTGCATCGGCATACAGACGCCACGATTTGATAAAAAACCCTCCGGCCGTTGGACCGTGAGGGCATCGAAGGAGTGAACATCCATGATCGAACAATGGTCGCCCAAATATCTTCTTTCCGTAATTGAGAAAAAGGGGTTGATATCCATCCAGCAGGCCAGAGAATTGTATGCCAACCGGACGAAGCTGATCCAGCAGTTCGAGAGGCGCCGCGATAAACAGGGTGGAAACAATTTTAACGAGAAACGGGATCAACCGTTCCTTTTTATCGATACCGTTGTGGCCCAGAATATCAAGCGCGAGGACAGCCCCTCAAAAATTCTGGACGAGGACATTATTTACCAGACACTTGCGGAAAGATGGAACCTGCCGTTCGTCAAGATCGATCCGCTCAAACTGGACCTGAATTTGGTCACCACCACCATTCCCATCTCGTTTGCCAAAAATCATCTGGTGCTGCCCATCGGGATCAGCCAGGGAAAACTCACCGTGGCCACCCCCAATCCTTTCAATGCCGAGGTGCTCGAGGACATCACGCGCGCCTGCCAGATGCGGGTCCATGCAGTAGTCAGCCCCCGGTCGGACATTATCAAACTCATTGACGAGTTTTTCGGTTTTAAACGGTCCATTGCTGCCGCCGAGCACCAGTTTTCCGGCCCCACCGTGGATCTGGGCAATCTCGAGCGCTATATCCAGCTTCAGTCGGCCGATGAACTGCCTTCCAACGACCAGCACGTGGTCAATGCTGTCAACCATCTTTTCCTGTATGCATTCGACCAGAAGGCCAGCGATATCCATATCGAACCCAAACGGGAGAAGAGCTTGGTCAGGATGAGAATCGACGGCGTGCTGCACACGGTCTACCAGCTACCCAAGAGTGTCCATTCGGCGATCATCAGCCGCATCAAGAACCTGTCCGGGCTGGATATGGCCGAAAAACGGCGACCCCAGGATGGCCGCATCAAGACGGGCAAGAAAGATGTGGAGGTGGAAATCCGGGTCTCCACCGTTCCCGTCGCCTTCGGCGAGAAGGTGGTCATGCGGGTCATGGACCCGGATATTCTGTTCCAGGACCTTGCGAACCTCGGTTTTTCCTCCGTGGACATGGAGAAATACAATCAGATCGTTTCCCATCCCCATGGGCTGGTTCTGGTCTGCGGACCTACCGGTAGTGGAAAATCCACAACCCTGTACTCCACCTTGAGGAAAATCAGTACCCCGGAGGTCAACGTAACCACCATCGAGGATCCCATCGAAATGGTGCACGAGGATTTCAATCAGATCGCCGTTAAACCCCAGGTTGGCATTACCTTCGGGTCTATCATGCGCAATATCCTGCGGCAGGATCCGGATATCATCATGGTTGGGGAACTAAGGGACCTGGAAACCGCGGAAAACGCGATCCAGGCGGCGCTCACCGGGCATTTGGTGCTGTCCACCCTGCACACCAACGATGCTCCCTCGTCGATCATCCGACTGATGGACCTGGGTGTTCCATCGTTTCTCATCCAGGCTACGCTTCGAGGGATTCTCTCTCAGCGGCTGGTGCGCACCATCTGCAATGCCTGCAAAGAACCCGTGGAAATGGATGCCTCCAAGCTTGCGGCTTTAGGGCTGGAAACCGGAAAATCGGGGAGCTTGACACTTTTTCACGGCAAGGGCTGCCAGAAGTGCAGGGGAACCGGTTACCAGGGTAGAACCACCATCCATGAAGTGCTCCCTTTCACCGATGCCATCAAATCCCTGACGGTACCGGATTCGGACCTTGCCGGATTGACGGCGGCCGCTCGGGCACAGGGCATGGCTTCTTTACGGGAGAGTGCCATTGAAAAACTGCTGGCGGGCGCTACAACCTACCAGGAGGTCCTGCGTGTCACTTCCGGGGATCTTCTAACGGAAAATGCAATGGGAGAAACGGCTTAATGGCTCCGTAAAAAAAGCCTGCTTCATTGAAGCAGGCTTTTTAGTCGGCTGAAAAGGGATTTTCCCGCTATTCAATCGGGGTTCGGAAGCGTTCTCCGGCAGTGATGGCCTTGTTGGCATTGGTCACAATCACCGTTGATGTGGTCCGCTCCGTATGCAGAACGAGGATCGTTCCGAAATCAACCGGTGGCAAGCTCACGGATTGGGTCTTGTCTTTTTCAGACTCGCTTTTTTTGCGATCATAGACGCTGTATTGCTGCCCGATTTCGATATTGTCCGCAGTGCCCTTGTCGATGAAGGCCAGCATGAGTTCACCGGTCATTTTGGTGTGGTCTTCCGAATTGATAATCTGGCCGTCGATCCCGGGCGTACTGGGCTTGATTTCTATTTTGGCGGACCGTTGGCTGAAGGGCATCAGCATGTCTTCCGTCTTGATCGGCCGGTACGATTTGAGGATTCTGGCGATGACCATATCCGATTTTTCTTCGGTGACTTCCAGAATCCCCAGGATATAATGCTGGACGCCGATGGTTTCCATGGCATCTCTTTCATCGGTCGGTTCCCTGTACCTGAAGATGACATGCCGGCTGCCGGGGATGAGTGCCGTCCGAGGGCTGTCCGCCGCTGGATGGACGTAAACGATGTCCCCTTCGCTGATCATGATTTTGTTTCCCTGGATCTCGAAAATGGTTCCCGAAGGCTTAACGGGCGGCTTGCGGATGAAACCGACTTTGTCTATGGAACTGTAGACGAAGAAGGGCCCGGCCGCTTCTTTCCCGACCATGGGTTTGACCGGTTTCACCGGCTCTTCCGGAGTCACGGCGACGGAATCCGTCTGAATGACGGTCTGCGATCCCGATTTTTTGTACAGCCGAATCCGCTCGCCAGGGAAAATCCAATGCGGATTGCTGATCTGATCGTTGTCTTCCCACAATTCCGGCCACAACCAGGGGGAGTCGCTGAAACGCTTGGACAGGTCCCAGAGGGTGTCGCCCTTCTGAATGGTATAGTAGAACCCCGTCTCGCTTTCGACGACATCGATTTTATCCGCTGCCATGCCCGTTGTTGTAAGCAAGAGGGGCGCAAGCAGAAAAACGGAAATAAGAACGGCTAAAGTTGTTCTACGATTCATCACCAAACCTCGTCTTTTGGGTGTCATGGATGGTTCTGTCGCAACTTTCTTATTGATTTCAGTAACCTGATTGATGGTGTGTTGTCAAGAGGAACCGTTGTTCGATACAAAACAAAAGCCCCCGCAGAAAGACCCTGCGGAGGCTTTTGTTTAAACCATGGGATAAGGTTCGGATCGGTCGATTACATCATGCCGCCCATGCCGCCCATGCCACCCATACCGCCCATGCCGGCAGCACCGGCGCCAGCCATAGGATCGGCGCCCTTTTCTTCAGGCTTATCAGCGATCATGGCTTCAGTGGTGAGCATCAGGGATGCCACGCTGCCTGCATTCTGAAGGGCAAAGCGGACCACCTTGGTGGGGTCGATCACGCCGGCTTCAATGAGATCTTCGTACTCATTTGTGGCGGCATTGTAACCGGTGGAACCTTCCTCGTTTTTGACCTTGTCGATGACAACGCTGCCTTCGTAGCCGGCATTGCTGGCGATCCGGCGCAGGGGTTCTTCGATGGCGCGCATGACCACCTTGACGCCCAGTTTCTGGTCAGCCTTGATTTTAATTTTTTCCAATGCGGGCAGTGTCCGCACCAGCGCCACGCCGCCGCCGGGAACGATGCCTTCTTCAACTGCAGCACGGGTCGCGTTAAGGGCGTCCTCCACGCGTGCTTTTTTCTCTTTCATCTCGGTCTCGGTCGCTGCGCCGACGTTGATCACGGCTACGCCGCCGATCAGCTTGGCCAGCCGCTCCTGCAGTTTTTCGCGATCGTAATCGGAGGAGGTTTCCTCGATCTGGGCGCGAATTTGCTTGACGCGACCTTCCAGAGCGGAGCGCGCACCGGCGCCGTCGACGATGGTGGTGTTGTCTTTGTCGATGCTGATGCGTTTGGCCTTGCCCAGATCGGCAAGGGTGAGATTTTCCATTTTGATGCCCAGATCTTCGGAAACAACCTGGCCGCCGGTGAGAATGGCGATGTCTTCCAACATGGCTTTTCTGCGGTCACCGAATCCGGGAGCCTTGACGGCGGCCACCTGAATCGTGCCGCGCAGTTTGTTGACCACCAAGGTCGCCAGGGCTTCGCCATCGACATCTTCGGCGATGATCATCAGCGGTTTGCCCATCTTCGCGACCTGTTCGAGAACCGGCAGCAGGTCTTTCATGTTGCTGACCTTCTTTTCGTTGATGAGGATAAAGGGGTCTTCGAGGGAGGCAACCATTTTTTCGGGATCGGTGACGAAGTAGGGGGATAGGTAGCCACGGTCGAACTGCATGCCTTCGACCACATCCAGGGTGGTTTCCATGCCTTTGGCTTCCTCGACGGTGATAACGCCTTCTTTACCGACTTTGTTCATGGCTTCGGCGATGATATTGCCGATGGTCTCGTCGTTATTGGCGGAGATGGTGCCCACCTGAGCGATTTCGCGCTGGTCTTTGGTGGGTTTGCTCATCTTGTGCAGCTCTTTGACTGCCACTTCCACAGCCTTGTCGATTCCGCGCTTGATGGCCATGGGGTTGTTGCCGGCGGCAACGAGCTTCTGGCCTTCCTCGTAGATGGCACGGGCGAGAACGGTTGCCGTGGTGGTTCCGTCGCCGGCCATGTCACTGGTCTTGCTGGCCACTTCCTTGACCATCTGGGCGCCCATGTTCTCGAACTTATCTTCCAGTTCGACTTCCTTGGCAACGGTAACACCGTCTTTGGTGACTGTGGGAGATCCCCAGGATTTGTCGATGACGACGTTTCTGCCTTTGGGGCCTAAGGTGACAACCACTGCATCGGCAAGGGCCTTGACGCCGTTGAGCATTGCTTCGCGGGCTTTCATATCGTATTTAATCACTTTACCAGCCATTTTGTATAACCTCCGTATCTTCTATAGATGGGTAATTGTTACTCAATGACGCCGAGCACGTCGTCCTCACGCATGATCAGGTATTCTTCGCCATCAATTTTTACTTCCGTTCCTGAGTATTTTCCAAACAGAATCCGGTCGCCAACCTTGATTTCCAGTGCCACACGCTTGCCGTCGTCGCCGACTTTCCCGTTGCCCACGGCTTTAACCTTTCCCTCTGCCGGTTTTTCTTTGGCTGTATCCGGGATGATAATACCGCCCTTGGTTTTGGTTTCTTCTTCGACGCGCTGCACCAAAATTCGATCCTGCAATGGTCTGAGTTTCATGTTTCCTTCTCTCCTTTTCGTTAAGAACTTGTGTTGTTACCAAACAGTCCCAATCCTAATTTGTTGTTTCAAAGGGGCCTTCTGGCCTATCGCCCTTTTTAAACGCCGATCAAAAGATCTATAAACGTAATCACAAGCAGTGAATTGTAAAGAGTGCCGGCCGGTTTTTATATGCCGCCGTCATTACTATGGCCTAATCGTCGCTTTTGGTTGCTTTGGAGGCATTGTCGCCGGGGGTGGCATTTTTTTCTGCAGATTTTTTCGATTCCGGCTCCTTGCCGCCGGTGCTTGAGGCGGGGGGCTTGGAGTAGCCTGATGCATACCATCCCGTTCCCTTGAGATGAAAACTGCTTTGGGAAATCAGCTTATTCAGCTTTCCCGAGCAGTGCCGGCATGTGGACAGTGGAGGATCCGAAAATTTCTGGATCGCTTCTTCAATTTCTCCGCACTTCGTACATTGGTATTCGTAGAGCGGCATGTATCAATTCTCCTGTAACTAAGTGCAAAAATTATAAAAAATAGGGTGTTTCGTCGAATTGACTGCACTAATATATGTCGTCTTTCGTGCTTGTCAAGAAAACGAAAGTGAAAATCAGGCCATGGTTTTCAAACCGTCGATGGGGGTGCGCCATGTGCTGTAAAAATCGAGCACGGTTCCCAATCCATGGGCTCTGACCGGATCGAGAATTTCGTGGGTGATGCCGTGGACGCGTCGCTCTTCCTCTAATTTCTCGGCTGCACTGGCATCGAAATTCTGAAGAAAGCGGCTGAAACGGACAATATGAACCAACTCGTGGGTGACCACGTACAGGGCGAAAGGAGGAAGTTCCATCTCCGGATGCGTCTTCAGCACTTCCAGGATGGCATGATCCTGAATACAGATTTTGTAGAAATCGTAGGCGCTGGAGCCCAAAACGCCGCCCTTCAGTTTGCCTTCATAGCGGATGATCTGGGCAAAGGGGCCGTTAACGATTTCCTCATCGGTCAACTCGGAAAGGGTTTTGACGTCGTACTTCGGGTGCAGCCATTGACTTGCAGACATCTTATAATGGTTGCTGACAAGTTCTTCGGCCATGGCGACCGCGTTGTTGACCATGGCCAGTTGACTGCTTGAGAATGTAGGCAACCTATCCTTTTCCTTCATAAAAGCCCTGTAGCATACACCAACTCAAGGATCAATGGGTCAAAGTAAGGCCGGATGCACTTTTCGGGAAATGGGCAAATAAAAAGATATGGACAAGCAACGGACGATGGTATATTAAATCAAGTTTATTCGACCTTACTATTTTACGACGAATGGGGGTGATCTGTTGGGCAGCGTGATCAAGAAAAGAAGAAAAAAGATGCGCAAGCATAAGCACCGCAAGCTGTTGGCCCGTACGCGGCATCAGAGAAGAAAGGGTAAATAATGATACCTTCGCACTTCTGTGATGATCTCAGATAAGAAAGCACCGACACAAGTCGCGTCGGTGCTTTCCAATCCTTCCCGGTTGCTCGACCGCTATCGCTATGGTTTTTTCAGTGGCGCTCCTTCATAGCCCTTCATGTACTTGAAAATTTCGGAGTCCGTCGAAAGGATGATCGAACTGTTGTCGGTCAGAGCCTCGTTGTACACTTCCAGCGTTTTAACGAAAGAATAAAATTCGGGGTCTACGCCGAACGATTCGGCATAAAGGCGCGTCGATTCCGCGTCGGCCTTACCCTTGACTTCCTGGGCCGTCCGGTAGGCTTCCGATTCGATGCGCTTGAGTTCCCTTTCTTTTTCACCCAGGATCTTCTGGGCTTCTCCCTTGCCTTCGGATCTGAATTTCTGGGCGATCTGCTTACGCTCGGCGATCATGCGGTCATAGACCGACTTGCGGACTTCCTCGACATAGTTCACGCGCTTGATTTTCACATCCACCAGTTCGATGCCGAATTTGGCCAGTTTGGGTTTGGCCTGTTCCAGAATGCCGGTGTCGATCTTGTCCCGCCCGACGAAAACCTGGGCAAAGCGTGCGGGTTTTTCCTTCTCCAGGTCAATTTCCGTCTGGGTGGGGGTGGCCGAATCATCTCCGAAATCCTCGAAGGTATCCAGTTCCCGATTGCTGTTGCGGACGGCTTCAATAAGGCGGTTGGAGGTGATGAAGTTGCGCACCGTGGGGTCGATAATTTCGTCCAGCCGCTGCTGGGCGCGGTTGACGAAGCCGACGGTTTTGAAAAAAACGACCGGATCGACGATTTTCCAGCGAGCGAATGTATTCACCCAGATATAGGTTTTGTCGCGGGTTGGAATCTGGCCGGGATCACCATCCCATTCCTGAAGGTTTTTCGGAAAGACCAGCGCCTTTTCGATAATCGGAAGTTTGAATTTGAGTCCCGGCTCGGTCTCGGTCCGCTGAACCTTGTCGAAACGGGTGACCACCACCTGCTCGGTCTCGTCGACCGTGTAGGCGCAGATCACCAGGAGCAATACCAGTACGCCGGCCAGGGCCAGCAGGGCTTTTACTTTCATTTGATTCCACCACCATTGTTTCCGAGATTTAAGAGAGGCAGTACGTTTTTCTGATCCGCATCCACGATGAACTTGCGGTCGATCTTGGGGAGCAGTTCCTTGAGAGATTCAAGGTAGAGCCTTCTTTTGGTCACGTCCTTGGCCTTGATATACTCACTGTAAAGGTCGCTGAAGCGGGCCGCGTCGCCCTTGGCCCGGTTGATGCGGTCGAGAGCATAGCCCTCGGCGGCCTTGATGGTGCGTTCGGCCTCGCCTCTGGCTGCCGGAATGGCCTTGTTGTAATCTTCCCGGGCCTGGTAGATCATCTTCTCTTTTTCCTGGGTGGCCTGGTTGACTTCGTTGAACGAGGGCTGCACCGGCGTGGGTACGTTGGTTTTCTTCATTTCCACGGTGACCACGTTGATGCCCGTTTCCGCCTTGTTCAGTTCGGCCTGTAGCACCCGCTGCGCCTCCACGGCGATTTCATCCCGCTTGGTGATGACTTCGTTGATGCTGCGATCCCCCACCACCAGGCGCATGCTGGACTCCGACAGATCGCGCAACAGGCCCGTCGGGTCTTTGACCTTGAACAGGTAGTTATACGGGTCCTTGATTCTGTATTGCACGATCCACGGCACGACCGCCACATTCAAATCGCCGGTGAGCATCAGGGCGATACTGGCCGTGTCCGATGCCCCTGAGTATCGCCCACCGCCGTAGTCGCCGCGTTCCGACTGAAAACCGAATTCCTCTTTGTATACGCGGTCCTGGCGAACTTTGGTGACTTTCTCGATGCCGAAGGGCAGTTTGAAGTTGGGGCCCGGCTGGGCAATGCGAACGAACTTGCCGAACTGCTGAACCACGCCGACAGAACCGGACTCAATGGTAAAAAAGACGGAGTAGCCAATCATCAGAATCACAACGACGGCGATAATCAGCAGGGAGCCGCCAGGCGGCTTGAATTTTTTCAACTGATTGACAAGATCGTCCATCTGCGGTGGAACGCCGCCAGGTTGCTGCTGATGCTGGCGGTTCAACTTTTCCCAATCCCAAGCCATTTTTTATCCTTGGTTGCGAGTGAATCGAAGCGGGTTTTTAGCCTTCGTTAACGTGCCCCGTCGCACCGCTGCGGCGGTTGAACCGGTAATGGCTGCAAGCACAAGCAGCTTATTACCCGTTGCCCGGTCAGCATGAAAACGTAGATTAATCTAAGGTTGGCATGCAGCTAAGTCAAGGGAAATCGGTTACCGCTCTCCCGGCTAAAGGGGCGCCGACATTCGAAAAGCCGGCGGGCAGGGCCGTAAAAACGGATTTCGACGTCACACCATTTTCCCGAACCGCCCGACATTTGGACCGCCCGTTAAAGGCTGTTTTGTCCGGCGTTTGTATTAATGAATTCATAAAAAGCCGTATTTACGATGCCCCCTGTATTGACTTCCGGTAAGACAATTTCTATATCCGGACAATCGGATGACAAAGAGGACGGAAAAGGATTCGGCATGCAAAAGAAGACTTCTTCAAACCAGCCGTTAACGCCGATCGGTCAGGTGCTGGATGTTATTGTCGATCGATGTCGGTCGGACAACCGGGGCGGTATCGCGCACCTGATTCGGATATGGGAGAAAACCATCGGCCCGCCCATTTCGGAAAACGCCAGACCGTTTGCCGTCAAGGGCGACCTCCTTCTCGTGCACGTCTCCAGTTCCGCCTGGCTGCATCAGCTGCGATTTCTGAAAGACGAACTGCTTGCCAAGTTCAACGCAGGCCTCGAAAGCCAGCGCATCGGGGAGATCAAGTTCAAGATCGGTCCACTATAGTGATTTGACACCGTCGCCTGCATTTTTCACCGGGTGGTTCATTCATTCGCAAACGGGATTATATGGAACCGTTGACCCGCGACCATTTTTTCAATGGCAACATTGTCCTGAAGCAACCCCGATCCGGGTACCGATTTTCCATCGATGCCGTGATCCTCGCCCATCTGGCCGAATCGTCGACCGGGGGAACCGTCTTGGACCTGGGAACCGGATGCGGCGTCGTTCCCATCATGATGGCTTATCGGAACCCGGGGCTTCGTGTGATTGGGGTGGAAATCCAGCCCTCCCTGGCGGCGGTGGCGCGGGAAAATGTGGCTGCCAACGGCATGACCGAGCGGGTCCGGATTATAGAGAAGGATATGGACCGCCTCGTACTGGCGGATATCGGCGGGCCGGTCGATCTGGTGGTGAGCAATCCTCCCTATCGCAAATTAAATTCCGGTAGAATCAATCTCCACAGCCAGAAAGCCATTGCCCGGCACGAAATCAAGGTCGATCTCAAAACCGTACTCGCCACCGCCCGAAACGTGCTGAACCTCGCCGGGCGGTTTTGCGTGATTTACCCTGCCGTGCGCACCGTGGACCTTTTGGCTGCTTTGCGGCAAGGCGGCTTGGAGCCCAAGCGCCTGACGATGATCCATTCCACTCCCGGTTCTCCGGCCCGGCTGGTTGCGGTGACCGCCATCAAAGGCGGCGGCCCGGAATTGATGGTTGATCCGCCCCTTTACCTGTACCATGAGGACGGGACCTACACTCGGGCAGCCCTGGCCATGTTCTCCGAGGTAAGGGAAAGTTAGGTGGCTCTAGTTCCCGAGGGTGCGCAGGACCAGCCCTGATTTTACCTTGGGATAAAAATAGGTCGATTTGCGCGGCATGACCAGGCCTTTGCGGGCCACTTCCTGGACCTGTTCGATGCGGGTGGGATTGAGGATGAAAGCGACATCGTAAGCGCCGCTGTCAATGGATTGCAGTGCCTTGCCCGCCTCGCTGGAATATCCGATGAGGGTGGCGTCGTCCAGACGCTGCTGGTCGAATCCGAGAATCTTCATGAACACCAGCCGGGTGAGCACCGTCACGTCCAGTGATCGCAGGGCCGCATCCAGTTCCTTTCCAAAAAGTTCTTCCATGACGCCGGCTTTGAGCTTCAGCAGATGAAAGACCGGCGTTTTATGGCCGTAAATGCCGATGCACTGTCGCTCTTTATCGCTGCCTAATGCCTCAAGGAACTTTCGTTCGACGGCCGGGCGATTTTCGGGAGTGAAAGGAAATTCGGCGACGTCGAAATAGGTTCGGGTCTTGCCGATAGCCTGTTGTAGATCCTCCGGCCCGACGGCTTTGATCAACCGGTGGGCGGGCAGAATAATCAACCCCGGATCGCTCATGCTGGACAGGTACATGAGAACATGGTTGGCCGGATGGTCGGCGTCGAATGAAGCATCGGACGCCTTGAGATAGTCCCTGAACTCCAGGGCGGTTTCATAGCGGTGGTGGCCGTCGGCGATAAACAGCCGTTTATCCTGCATGGACTCGGTAACCTGCCGGTGGACGGCCGGATCGAGAATTTGCCACAATCGATGCCGATGGTTGTCGTCGTCAATGAAGTCGATGCAAGGGGCGCTCTGGCCAACGGCCTCGATGAGGGTGTCCAGAATGCCGCTTTCGTCCGGGTACAACGAGAAGATCGGACAATAGTTGCAATGGGTGGCTTTCATCAACTCGAGCCTTTCGGATCGGACTTTGGAGAAGGTTTTTTCGTGGGGCAGGATAATGCGTTTTTCGAAGGGTTCGAGGCCCACCTGAGCGATCAGCCCATAGCGCGTAAAGGTTTCGCCTTTATGCGGATAGCCGATGGCCTTGAGATACAGGGCCGGCTGCGCTTCCTTTTTAAGAATGCCTTGCTGCATCCATTCGTGGAAACAGGCTGCCGAACGGGTGTGAGGGTTGTCCGTGGCCGTATCGGTCGCTTTGCCCGGGTTCAGGATCAGGCGGATCACGTTGTTGGGGTGCCGGTTATAAAATGCCGCCTGTTCTTCAGGCGAAATCACATCATAGGGCGGCGTAGCGACGTCCGCGCTGTTGCCGATGATATCCGGGTTGTAGCGGATCCCTTTGAAAGGCGTTACGGTGGCCATGGACTTAAGGTTCCTTTCTATCTGGTTGGTTGAATTACCGAATTGGGTCAAATACACCAGTTGCCCCTGTGAGTTCAAGACCAAAACCGGACTATCCATCGGGTGAGATGGATGCCTCTATGATGCCGAAATTTTGAGGCTTGACAAACCGATTGAAAAAAGGATATCGATCACTTTTTTATACTGGTGCCTGCGTGGCAAAGGAGAGGTGGCCGAGTGGCTGAAGGCCCCGCTCTCGAAAAGCGGTATCCTGCCAAAAGCGGGATCGTGGGTTCGAATCCCACCCTCTCCGCCATTACCGGTTTATTTCACAGGCCGGGAGGGGAGACGGTGTGCATCCCCGATTTTCGGTTGCGTCCGGCACCGCTTGGTTGTTGTGGTTGCCTTATGCGGAGAGATGTCCGAGTTGGCTGAAGGAGCACGACTGGAAATCGTGTGTGTCGTTTATAGCGGCACCGAGGGTTCGAATCCCTCTCTCTCCGCCATCACCGCTTTCGGCGGTTCCCGCCCCATTTCCCACAGATGTGTTTATCCAGACCGCTTTTCCTGATCCCTGACGGACAGAACCCGGGAATCTGCGGGTTGCCAGCCGGCGGCGCTTGGGATACACTGGTGCAGCAAATCGGCACTCAAAGGAAGTGACGTCCAATGGCTTATCTGGTATTAGCGCGCAAATACAGGCCCCAGACATTCGACGAAGTGGTCGGTCAGGCGCATGTCACCCGGACACTGAAAAACGCCATCGAGAAGGGGCGCGTAGCCCACGCCATGCTTTTCTCCGGACCGCGGGGAACCGGTAAAACCACCATCGCCCGCATCCTGGCCAAGGCCATGAACTGCGAATCCGGCGCCACCGCAACGCCCTGCAACGTCTGCCGATCCTGCAGCGACATCACCGCCGGACGCGGTGTGGACGTATTCGAAATCGACGGCGCCTCCAACAACAGCGTCGACCAGATTCGGGAACTGCGGGAGAACAGCCGCTACATGCCGGCCCACAGCCGATACAAGATCTACATTATCGACGAAGTTCACATGTTGAGCATCGCTGCTTTCAACGCCCTGCTCAAGACTCTGGAAGAACCGCCGGAACATGTCCTGTTTTTCTTTGCCACGACGGAAGCCCATAAAATCCCAGTTACCATCCTGTCCCGCTGCCAGCGGCACGATCTGAAGCGAATCGATCTCGATGCGGTGGTCGACCACCTGGAAACGATCTGTCGACAGGAATCGGTATCCGTTGCAGCGGACAACCTGTGGGTCGTCGCCCGGGAATCCGGCGGCAGCATGCGAGACGCCCTGAGCCTTCTGGATCAGATCCTGGCCTGTGGCGAAAGCCGTATGGACGAAGGGTATGTCATGCGCCTTCTGGGCAGCATGGACCGTCAGGTACTGTTCGATCTTTCCGACGCGGTGTTTGCCCGGGATATTTCCCGGGTGCTGGGCGCCATCGATACGGTTTATAAGAGTGGCCAGGATTTGAAGCGTTTTTATGCCGATCTGCTGGCCCATTTTCGCCATTTAATGTTGATTAAAATGGGTGCCCGACCGGAATTGCTGGACGATCTGGCTGCCGGAGAAATCGAAACTCTGGCCCGTCAGGTCAAAGCGGTTTCCACTGTTTTTATCGATCAGGTTTTTACGATATTGTTCAACGCCGAAGCCGGCATCCGTTATGCCACCTCGCCCAGGCTGGCCTTGGAAACCGCGTTTTTCAAGATTCACCAGATCCAGCCGGCGCTGCCCATCGACCTGCTGATCGAACGTCTGGACGATCTTTTGAAGCAGGCGCCTGCCGTCGCCGCGTCGGGAATTGTCGAATCCCAATCCGCTTACGGCCAGGCCGATGCGGCGGCAAAGGTAGCGTTGCCCGGCCCTTCGGCAAAAACGGATTTGCCGGCAGTGGAAAAGCCGCTATCTTATGCGCCTGAAAAAAGTGGTGCCGCGGCCGATCCGGGGGGCTCCAAAGATGTTCAGGAACTCTGGCATCGCGCCGTTGCCGTGATCGGGGAAAGCAAGCCCTCCATTGCAGCGGCGCTTGGCCGGGCGCAGCTTGGCGATGTGTCCGACCAGGAGTTTACGGTAGTCCTGCACGAAAACGGGTATACGGCCAACCTGGTGAAGAAAAATCTGGCCATGGTCGAGTCCGTATGTCGCGAACAGACCGGGCGCAAGGTCCATATCGATTTATCGGACAATGCGGCCGATGAGAAAAACAACGTTGCGGAAAAACAAAAGGCCGATGAAATTCGGCAAACGCTGCTCAACCATCCGTTGGTGGCCGATGCCGTGGAAATTTTCAACGGGAAAATCGAAGAGATTAAAATCGGATAGGAGGTATGATCGATGAAGGGTATGGGAAACATGATGAAGCAGGCCCAGAAGCTTCAATCCAAGATGATGCGCATGCAGGAAGAACTGGCCACCCGCACCGTCGAGACAACGGCCGGGGGCGGCATGATCACTGTGGTGGCCAACGGCGCCCAGCAGATCGTATCCATTAAAATCGAAAAGGAAGTGGTCGATCCCGATGACGTCGAGATGCTTCAGGACCTGGTCTTGGCCGCGGTAAACGATGCCCTGACCAAATCCCAGGAGATGGTTTCCGGCGAGATGGGCAAACTCACCGGAGGCATGAAGATCCCCGGTTTGATGTAATGGACTATTATCCCGGTTCAATCAGGAATCTGATCCGAACCCTGGCGCGCCTGCCGGGGATCGGTCAGAAAACCGCCGAACGCTTGGCCATGCACATTCTCCAGCAGCCGGTCGAGGAGGCCAACCAGCTTGCCAGAAGCATCGTGGATCTGAAAAAACGGCTGCGGCTCTGCTCTTGCTGTTTTTCCCTGAGTGACGACGACCTGTGCCGGATTTGCCGCGACCCTTCCCGCGACAACGGCCTGGTCTGTGTGGTGGAACAGCCGGCGGACATGGCATCCATCGAAAAATCGGGCGCCTTCAACGGGCGCTATCATATTTTGGGGGGCTGCCTGTCCCCCATGGACGGGGTCGGGCCCGAGGATATCCGAATCACGGAACTGACCCACCGGGTACAAAAAGAAGGGGTGAGCGAGATTATCCTGGCCACCGGCACCAACGTTGAAGGGGAGTCCACGGCGGCCTACATCGCCGGGATCCTGTCGCCATTAGGTGTCAAGGTCAGCCGCATCGCTTCAGGGGTGCCCATGGGCGGTGATTTGAAATATGTGGATCAGGTTACATTGAAGCGGGCCATGGAGAGTCGACATGGGATCTGAAGATCGGTGTGCGGAGCTGTTTTCCTGCACCCTGTGCGGCGATTGCTGCAAAGGTTTTGGCGGCACCTACCTGACCGAGGCGGACATTGTCGCGATCGCCCGGTACATTGGCGTTTCAACCCAGCGCCTGAAGGCGGATTATACCTGCAAGTCCGGGCAGCGAAGGGTGATCGCCCAGGGCGACAACGGCTACTGCATTTTCTGGGACAAGGTCTGCACCATCCACCCGGTCAAGCCCCGAATGTGTCGGCAGTGGCCCTTCATCCCCGGCGTTCTGGTGGATGTGGCCAACTGGCACGCTATGGCGGCGTCCTGTCCCGGAATGAATACCGACGTTCCGGATCGTAAAATCACCGAATGTGTGAAACGGTCGCTGCAAACCTGAATGGCGCATCGCAATCTTCCCGACCGGCGATTTCCATTACCGGACGAACGATCCATTCATTTCCATGAAGCCGGCATTTCCACAAGGCCGGGGCTTCGACACGTTGCGTCTATCCGCGCCACTTTTTCTCATCCAACACCACGAAGACCGATTCTCCATTGCCGCTCCGGCCTTTCCGGTCCAGGATATTCATCTCTTCGAGTCGATCGATCTGGCGGTTCAATTCCTCTTGCGTGCCGTTCCATTTCTCCTTCAACGTGGCACGGGTGATGGCGGTGCCGGTATCCACTACGGCGCAGCACAGCAGGTAGAGGGAAACCGTCTCCACTTCAAGATTCATTGAAAATATTTTTTGGCTCATGGCCGGTTTTGCCGAATCGTAATTCATGGGGTGCTCCTGGTTAGCGGTGGGTGATGATAGAATATTTCTCTTTCCCCGGAGGGGCCGGCCTCCGGTCCCGATGAACAGTGGAGCACAGTCGGTGCCGATATGCAAGCCTTTACTCCATCACCGGCTTGACAGTCCGGTAGAATTGTGTAACAAAATATTAGTGATCTTTGGCTATTATTTTTTGTCGGCAAAACAAACAGTTGGATTTATCAATGGAGGCGATGCGATGAACAAGAAAGCGATGTTGAGAATTTTGCTTTCCCTTCTGGTTCTGTTTTCGTTCAGCGGTTGCATGGAGAGCATGGTCAAACCCGAGGCAAAAACCGACACGGGTGAGGAGATGGGCCTGCCCCCATACAGTGGACCCAAGGCCCGGGTGGCTGTCGCCGATTTCGAATGGAAGGTCGATGAGAGCAGTAAAACCACAAAAATCGGATTCGGCGGCCAGACCATGACGATCTCTTCATCGGAAAGCTCAGGGTATACCACGGGACTGCGTGACATGTTGACCACGGCCATGGTTCAGAGCAAACGCTACCGGGTGCTGGAACGTCAGAACATAGACTCCCTGAAAGGTGAAATGGCCCTCGGCAGTTCGGGGTATACCGATAGTACTGGAATAAAGAAAGGCGGCATCAAAGGTGCCGATCTTCTGGTGATGGGCGCCATTACCGGATGGGAGCCGGGCACATCGGGAGGCGGCGGCGGCATTGGTGGCGGCGGCTTGCTGGGCAACGCCTCGGCACTGTTCGGCGCGGTCAGCGGAGGCTACAAAAAGTCGTCCATGGCCATGGATATTCGCATTGTCGATACCCATACCTCGGAAGTCCTGGCGGCTACCCGGGTTGAAGGTGTGGCCAAGGACATAAGCCTCGGCGGCGCGCTGGCCGGTTTCGGCGGCAGCGGCGGAATGGGCGGCGGATTGGGCGGGTATGCCAAGACCCCCATGGAAAAAGCCATTCGGACCTGCCTGTACAATGCGACCAAATTTATCGCCGAAAATACCCCCCAGGAATATATGAAGTATTAAAAAATCCGGGAAGCACCGACCCCGCTTTCCGATCACAAACAACAAACCTCCCGACGGCTGTTCCGGCCGCGGGAGGTTTGTTGTTTGTGATCCGAGAAACAGTCACCTTCAACCGACGACGGTGTATTTTGGCCCGGCGATGAGCAGATTGTTGGAGATGGTGGACTGTATTTTTTCCATCGTGCTGCCGAACATGATATCTCTGATGACGCCGTGGCCGTAAGCACCCATAACGACCAGGGTGTCATGGGGCACTTCGTACAGGTTGTTTTCCAGGCGTCCTTTGTGGAAAAAGCGCCACCGGTCCAGCACGCTGTTCAGCGTTTCTTCCAGTCCATTTTCGCGAACGATAGCACGGTAGGTTTCTTCTTTCTTCTTGCCTGCCTGGGTGTATACCTGAAGTGCCATACCGGTTATTTTGGCGATCCGGATGCCCAGGCGCAGGGCATTGACGGCATTGGCCGACCCGCCGAAAAACACGGAGATGCGGTTCCAGGGTTTGAATACCGGGCTGGTGATCAGCACCGGAAAACGGGCCGCCTGAATAATGCGGCGCACCCGCGGACCAATGTACCCCAGGCCGATTTTTGAAGAAAGGTCGCTGACGCTACGCGGACAGCACATGAATTCGAAGTTGGTGGGGACGTCCGGCAAGGTGGAGGCGGTGTAGTTTTTGGGCCGGAAAAAGTCCGGTTCGATGCGGGCTTCCTTGAGCAGTTCTTCCGCGTGGAGGACGGCTGTGTCCGGATCGTTTAGATACGAAGCATCCAGGTCCACCTGGACCACGTCGTTT
Source organism: Desulfosarcina widdelii (assembly GCF_009688965.1). Classification (GTDB taxonomy): domain Bacteria; phylum Desulfobacterota; class Desulfobacteria; order Desulfobacterales; family Desulfosarcinaceae; genus Desulfosarcina; species Desulfosarcina widdelii. Next base: position 7,129,088 of record NZ_AP021875.1, read on the forward strand.
TCGAAATACATCAAAAATTTTGTTGATTCGGGGATGTAGACTTTCGGCGCCACACCCATTTGCCGGCAAAAATAGATAGACTGAAGCAGGGTCTCTCTGCCCAGCGGGGTGTTTCTGAAAATGTGGAAGAGTTTTTGGGCCATGCGCGTCACTCCTTATTGGCTCTCGTTTGCTTTGCTATGCCGACGGAGGTTGTATTACAATCGACCGGTTTGCACCATCAGCTCTTTCCTGTACTGGTCCAGCAGGGTCGCTTTGGAAATCATTCCCAGGAAATGGTTGTCCGCGACCACCGGCATGCTGAAAATACGGGCCTGATCCATTTTCCGCAACACCTCCGACAAATCGTCGTGCAGGGATACCGAGTTGACAGTGGTGTTCATCAACTGACCGGTCAGTACCGCATGGTGCATGGCCGTGTCGAAAAGATAGGGGCGGATGTCATCCAGACAAATCATGCCCAGAAAATGCCCGCTTTGCCGGTCTTCTACGGGAAAGTGGTCGCGATGGGAGGATTTGACGACATCGACGAAATCGGCTAGGCGCATATCGGGATGCACGCGCATGTAGTCGGTTTCGAGCAGTTCCTGAATGCTCAGGTCGGTCAACACCCGCGCATCGGTGCCGGGGCGCAGCAATTGCCCCCGTTCTACAAGGTCCCTGAGGTAAAAGGACGCCGGTTCGAAATAGTGGCAAAGGGTGGTGGAAATGGCCGAAACCACGATCAGGGGAAGGATGACTTCGTAACCGCCAGTGATTTCGATCACCAGAAAGATCCCCGTCAGCGGTGCCTGCAGGATGCCACTGATGAGACCGGCCATGCCCAACAGGGCAAAACAGCCTTCGTTGACCCATTGTACGAAAGGCCAGAGCGCGGCTATGAAGCGGTGGTAACTCAGCCCCACAAATGCACCGATCACCAGGCAGGGAGCGAAAATCCCTCCGGAGCCGCCCCATCCCAGTGTCAGTGTCGTAGCCAGAATTTTGACCAGGGCGATTCCGGTTACCAGCATGAGTCCCGCAGGAAATCCCCCTTCGATGGCCGTGCGGATGGCATGGTATCCTTCGCCCAGGACATAGGGCAGAAAATAGCCGAGAACGCCGACCATGGTGCCGCCGATTGCTGCGCGGAGCCACAATGGGACATGGACACGATGCGATAGCCGATGCATCCATTGCATGGCCCGGGTCAGCAGGATGGAAGCCAGGGCACAAAAGACGGCCAGTCCCACGCAGGCCAGGATATCGTGGAAATGAATCGGGAAGTCCCGGTGGTCGAAGACGATCTGGTTGCCTTTGAGCAGCCGGCTGACCTCGGTGCCGGCTACGGCGGCGATGGCGATGGGAATGATGTTCATGGTGCTCCATTCGCCGAGGACGACCTCGATGGCGAACACCATGCCGGATATGGGGGCGTTGAAGATGGCGGCGATGGCACCGGCCGCGCCGCACCCAACCAGTGCGACCCGCTGACGGTCGTTGAGCGAGAAGGCCTGGGCAATGTTGGACCCGATGGCGGCTCCGCTCATCACCACAGGGGCTTCAGGGCCGGCGGAACCGCCGCTGCCGATGGTCAGACAACTGGAAATCAGCCTGGAGAAACTGGAGCGCAGGCGCAGCAGTCCGCCGTAGCGGGAAACGGCGTAAATCACTTCCGGAACCCCGTGGCCGGCGCCCTCGTTGACGATCTTTTCGAGAAACAGCGAGGAGAGGGCCGCCCCGGCGGCTGGCAGAAATATGGCCCACCAGAATACCCGATAATGGTGCAGCCATTCCAGCATGGTCTCCAGACCGCGGTTGAGTAAAAGGGCGGCCAATCCACTGCAGATGCCGACGATGATGGCAAAGACGATGAGCAGCAGGCGGTCGTCCGATCGGAACAGGGACCAATTGCCCGGATATTTCAATTTTTCTAACAAGCTTGTCTTCTCCGGTGACGCCGGTGTCCAGCAGCTTCATGGATGGCGATGGCCTTTCGGGGGGAACATTTTTGCCTATGGGTCGATAAAAGCCACGCCAGGCTCCGGTCCGGTGCATTTGTGACCGTCAGAGGTCGTCCAGACGTTTTTCGAACTCGGCAACCCGCGAGTGGAGCGTCCCGGCATCCGGCTGTGTCTGCAAAAAATCGACAAAAGCCCCATCCCGGATACAATAGGATAGCCTTGAAAGCAGGTGCAGGTGGTGTTTGACCGTGGGACTGATCAGCAAAAACAGGATCGATACCGGTCGATCGTCGATGGCACCGTATTGAACCGGATTTTCTGTAAAACAGGTGGTGATGACCGATGAATCGGGCGGTCTGGAAAGAGGTTCCCGAGGGTGCGGTATAGCAATGCCGTTGCCGATGCCGGTGGACGCCAGACGTTCGCGCTCCATCAGTTTTTCATAAAGTTCCTCCCGCACTTCTTCCGGAAGAAAGTCTATGCAGGCGACGACCGCATGCAGGACCGCAGCGGCGTCCGCGCCGGCAATCCCGCAGCAGACTTTTCCCCGCTGCATTGCCGAAACCAGGCTTCCCAAGGCTTCTGGTGTGTCGTTATCGGTCTGGTCACCGCCCAAAGAAAAGGACAAATGATGGGTAGATGCCCATCGCTCCAGTGCCGCAGGTGAAAATACCGCTTCGCTGCCGTCTCGTTGGATGGGAATCCTGCCCTGGCGGATCCATCGTTCCACCGTCGTCAGGGGAAGATCGAGCGCGTCGGCCACCGTTTTCAGGGATCGTTTCATGCCTGTATTCCAGTTCAAGCGTTGCCCAAAATTTCAAAAACATAAATCATACGACGATGATTTGTATTAATCAAGCGACGCGGCCATTTTTTTGAGGTCAGGGTCGGTCTTGGCGGGGCGGTCGGCAATGGTGATGTCCCGTTTGGGAAAGGGGATTTCGATGCCGTTTTTATCAAAGAGGGTTTTTACCGTGTCGGTAATGTAGTCGATGGTGTCCATTCGACGGCGGGCGTCTTTGATCCACACCCTTGCCTGAAGATCGACCGATGACTCTCCGAAATTACGCACTACGACTTTGGGGGCCGGGTTCGTAAGAATCCAGTCGGCGGACCGTGCGGCTTCGACAATCAGGTTTTTGGCTTTGGGCAGATCGGCATCGTAGGCGATTCCGATATTGATGCGCACCCGAATGGACGTGGATATGCTTGTGTAGTTGACAATGTCGCGGGTCATGATTTCATTGTTGGGAATGATCACCACGATATTGTCCGTCGTTTTAATGCGTGTGGCCCGCAGGCCGATTTCGATGACATCACCCCATGAGGCGTTGCCGGTCGGCACGCTCCATACTTCGATGCGATCACCGATTTCGAAAGGCCGGTCGATGATCAAAAGAATTCCGGCAATCAGGTTGGAAAGGGTGTCTTTGGCGGCGAAACCCACGGCGACGCCCAATACGCCGGCACCGGCAATGAAAGGCATCACGTTGACGCCCAGCACGTCTAAGGCGATGACGGCCGCCGTTGCATAGACGATGGCACCGGAGAACTTGTTGAGCAGGTCGATGACGATATTGTCCAGATTGGTTTCCGTGCGTTCGGCCAGGTTTCGTTCCAGAACCTCCAGAAGGACGATGAGGATGGTTCTGATGGGACCGGCAACAAAAAGGATAAAAACGGCATGCAGGATGTTTTCGATCGCCGTGACCTGCAGCAGGCGGATCCATATTAGCCCGACCAGCCAGATCAGCACCAGACCGGCCATTTTGCGAAAAACGGCAAACAGTTCCTTGCGTACCCGAAGGAATCTGAATGTGAAGGACCTGTTTTCAAGGGCCGTCAGGATTCGTTTGACAACCAGCCATAGCAAAAAAGCGGCGAAAAGCACCGCCACGGCCTTGGCCAGGTTGTTGGCAAGGGAATCTTTCGTTCCGAAAAGTGCGACGAGCCGATCGATATATTGAATCGTGGTTTCCATGAATTGCCTTTGGAAGTTAGCGCCCATATGTCCGATAATGCAATGTCTCTACCATTTTTCAATGCGGTTGTTAATGGAAAATACCCGGTCCGCAGACTTTCTCGGCAGTGGAAAAAGGCGCTATCTGGTATGGATTAGCAATCGGAGGGGACGATCCATGCGGATCTTTACTCTGGTGGCAAGTCGTCGTCTGCGTGACGGGAGATGACGAAGACAGTCCTGTTCCGATGGGCGGTACCTGAAATTGTAATTTTCCGGGGCCGCCACAAACGGCAATTGACTTCTTTGGCGATGTCGCCCTCCGAATACCGGGAACCGCAGGACGGCATCGAAATAATTCTATCCTTCCAGACGTTCCAGCGCCATTTGAACGCGTGTTTCCAAAGGCGTATCTTCCTGCAGCAGCGCTGCCTTTATGGCTTCCAGGCGGGTGTTCATCTCGGCCAGCATGATCTCAAGGTCCTGTATGGTTTCACCGGACGTTTTTTCGGTGACGTCCATGGCCTCCCTGAGGTCGCTGGCATTCTTGACGAGCATTTTAAGATTGAGGATTTTTTCCAGGCGCAGAAACAGTTCGTCGAAATTGATGGGTTTTTGGAGATAGTCCACGGCTCCTTTCTTCATGGCCTCGATGGCATTGTCCACCGAGGCATGCGCCGTGATAAGAATGACTTCCGTTTTGAGGTTGACCCGCTTGGCTTCTTCCAGCACGCCGATCCCGTCCACGCCACCCGGCATGATCAGGTCGGTGAGGATGACGTCGTAGAACTGGCTGCCGATTTTCTCAATAGCGATCACTCCATCTTCGGCAGTGTCCACGGTATGTTCCGCGCCGATCAGGCGCTTGGTTAGCAGTGCCCGGGTGACCGGATCGTCATCAACCACTAGAATTGCAAGATTTGACATTTTTCATTCTCCCAGATGAGGCCATACCGGCCATGGAGCCGGATTCTGCACAAATGGTATGCGGTTTTTGCGAATTCATCCTTTTCGGCCGGTTATCCAGTTAGCTGATAATAGACCGAACGCAGGTGTCTTTTGGGAACGAATCGCGGACAGACGCCGGTCAGCGATTCGGTTGAACCGATGAGCAGGTAACCGTCCGGTTCCAGCACATCGGCAATCTTGTTAAACAGCTTTTTTCGATCCTGGAGGGTAAAATAGATCGCCACATTCCGACAGAAAATGATGTCGAATTTACCCAACCCTACGAACGGTTCCATCAGATTCATGCGTCGGAAAGAAGCCATGGCACGGATTTCGTCCTTGATCTTCCAATTCCCTCCGGCCAGAGTGAAGTAGCGTTGCAGTTTTTCCCGTGGAAGCCCCCGCTCGATTTCGAATTTGTTGTAGGTACCGTTGCTGGCTTGGGTTACGGCGGCGTCGGAAAGGTCCGTTCCCATCAACGATATTCTATGGTTGCTGTTATTGCCTAAAAGTTCCTTGATGATGATGGCGATGCTGTAGATTTCCTGACCGGTGGAACAGGCGCTGCTCCAGATTTTCAGGTTTGCGCCTCCCGGTCGGTTCGCCTTGGCGGTTCTTGCGTCGATGATGTCGGGCAAAATTTTGTGTTTGAGCAATTCAAAGGGACCGGTATCCCTGAAAAACAGTGTTTCGTTGGTGGTGATGGCATTGATGATCCTTTTTTCCAATACCTTGCGTGTGTCGGCCTTGGCCTTGTGGTAAAACTCGCTGTAAGACTTGCAACCCTCCTCGTCGAGCAGTTTCCCGAACCGGGTCTCTAACAGATAGGCTTTGGATGCATCGATGCTGATGCCGGATACGTTGTATATGTAATTGGAGAGAACCTTGATTTCTTCCGGTTTGATTTTAACCATATTTTTACCTGGCGCATCTAACAAATGGCGGCTTGCCCCGCCTTTGCATGTTAACCCATACGAACGGTTTTGACGATGGTTTCGGCAATCTGGTTCAAGGGTACCACCGCATCGGCCAAGCCGCTTTCAGCGGCCTCTTTAGGCATGCCGAAAACCACGCAGGAAGCCTCGTCCTGGGCAATGATCGTGGCACCGTTTTGCTTCATCAATTTCAACCCGTCGGTGCCGTCCGATCCCATGCCTGTCATGATAACGCCGGTGGCACGGCCGACATAGTGGTGGGCAACCGACCGGAAAAGATAGTCCACACTGGGTTTGCAGCTGTTCTCCGGCGGATCGTCGGTGATCTTGACCGTGCGGGTCTTGCCGTCGGCCCCGGCGACAATTTTCATCTGTTTGCCGCCCGGAGCGATCAGGGCGGTGTTGGGTTCAATGGGTTCGCCCTGCTTGGCTTCCCTGACGGCGATCTGACATTTGGCGGCCAGGCTGTTGGCCAGTGAGCGGGTGAACATGGGGGGCATGTGCTGAACGATCACAATGGGAACACCGATATTTTTGGGAATCATGGGCAGCATCCTGGCCAGCGCTTTGGGACCGCCGGTGGAGATGCCGATGGCGACGATTTCAGCCTTGGAACGTTTCAATGTTGCCGGCAATCGCCGCGGGGCCGCGAGCGTGGGTTTTCGATCCCTGGCCATCACTCCTGTTTTCGCCGAAGGGGCTTTGGCTTTGCGTATGCCCGGGATGCGGACGCTTCTGTGAAACGCCTGCAGCATGGGTGCGATGGCCGCCTCGATCTTCTTGCGGTTTTCCGCCATGCCGCCACTCTGGGGTTTCGGAATGAAATCAAAGGCCCCCAGTTCCAGCGCTTTCATGGTCATGGCCCCGCCCTCCTGGGTCAGGGTGCTGAGCATGATCGCCCCGATGTGGGGTGCGTGCCGTTGGATATGATCCAAGACTTCGAGGCCGTTCATTTCCGGCATCTCGATGTCCAGGGTAAGCAGGTCCGGCTTTAAGGATGCCAGCTTGGCAATTGCCGCTTTCCCGTTATGGGCGCTGCCCACGACCTCCACATCGGGAAGTTCGGCAAGCACATCGCTGACGATTTTGCGGTACAATACCGTGTCATCGACCACCAGGACCCGCAGCGGTTTGGGAGAGTTTATCGCCATGCTGCCCTCAGTTTATTGTTGTAAAGCCAAAGGGGTTGTTGCGGATAGGGTCCCCGCAAGTGCCAAAAGGTCAGAAACGTTTGCCAACCGATCATTTCTCGTTTTCGAGAACTTTTTCCACATCCAGTATACCGATCAGGCGTTCCTTGGTCTTGAAGACCCCTTTGAAGAATTTGCCCTGTACGCCACCGATATTGGCCGGCGGAGATTCCACTTTGTCCCACTGGGCCTCCACCACATCGCTGATGCGGCTGACCAGCAAACCGATATACTCATTTTTGGAGTTGACGATGATATTTCTGCTCATGTCGCTCAATTCGGTTCTGCCGAGATTGAGTTTTTTCCCCAAGTCGATGATGGTAACGATCTGGCCCCGCAGGTTCAGGATTCCCATCACATAGTCCGGGGACTGGGGAACGGTGGTCATGTCCATTAGTTTGTTGATTTCCTGGACATTGAGAATATCCATGCCGCAAAGGGCTTTGCCAACATAGAACGTGGCCATTTCAACGGTTTGGCTGCTCATTTTCTTTTCCCTTCCGGTGTTTCCGTCATCGCTTTTGCCTGCCGATCAGGCGACAGACCGAAGCGCGTTATCGATCCGGGTGTTGCAGTGTCTTTTACCCAGCGACTATACTTGGCTGAGGAATCCGTAGATACTGCGGATCAACTTTTCCCGATCCAGTTTGATCTGATAGTCGTTGATCCCCACCTGACGGCCTTTTTCGATATCTTCCTCTCCGGCAAGCGTGGTCAGCGCAATGACCGGAAGATGGGAGTATGCGTTGGAGGTTTTAATGTTCCGGGTCAGTTCGAATCCGTTCATATTGGGCATCTCGATGTCGGTGACGACCAATGATATTTCGTCCGCGTGCTGCTGTAAAAGCTCCCAGGCGATGGCACCGTCTTCGGCCTCGATCACCTCGTAACCTTCGTTTTCCATGTAGCTTCTCACCTGGTTGCGAAAAAAGTTGGAATCTTCGGCGAACAGGATTTTGGCAGTCCCGCCACTGCTGTCGGTGGCGGCTTCCATCTCCTCGAACCAATCCGGATGAAGCGTTTGAACGATTTCATACACGTCCACCATCAAGGTGGTGTGATCATTGATGATGGCCGAGCCCATGATGCCGGATTGTTTGAGGGTCCGGCCGTCCACATCCAAAGAGAATTCGATGGCATCCACCGGTCCGATGGCCAAAAGGCCCGTCTCGCGGCCGGCAACGATGAATACGATGACCAGCAGGTCTTCGACGTCGGCCAGGGGCTGAACCATGGCTACCTCGTCGACCGAGAACAGCGGAAGGCTGCCGCCGCGATAACGGATGACCCGTTTCCCGCCGACCGTTTCGATATCGGTGGCTTTGATTTTCTCAATGCGCTCCACCATGTTCAGCGGCGCGGCGAACTGCTCGTCCTCGGCGCTGCGGAATACCAGCAGGGACTGACGGTCTTTCTGTTCGAGGATCGCCCGCCGGCTTTCTTCGGCGAGTTCCGAAGCCCGGTCGGATCCTTCCAGCGAGGTCAGGCCGGCCATCTGGGCCAGGTTGGCTACATCCAGGATCAGGGCCACCCTGCCGTCACCCATAATTGTGGCGCCGGCGTATCCCTTGCATTGTTTCAGATCCCGACCCAGCGGTTTGACGACGATTTCCTCCGAGTCGTGCAGTTCATCGACCACCAAACCATATTTCATGGCGCCGGTGGATACGACCACGATATTCAAAGCGCTGTTGGCATGATACCGGCGTTCCTCCGACCGATGGGTCGCATCTGCCGGGACCTCCTTGACGGTGCCCGCACCACCCGAAAGAGGGCTTTCCTTGGATCGCCGGTCTGAAAGGGTTTTGCGCCGGTCCGGCCGTCGTTCCCCGGTTTCCGGATCCAAAAAAACGGATTCGGTTCCGATTACCTCGGACAATTTGATCAGCGGCAGCAGGTTGCCCCTGAGGCGAACGACTTCCGCATCGCCCACGCGCTCGATGCGATCCTTCACGTGGTCGGCCGGGATTCGCAGCAACTCTTCCAGGTTGACTTGCGGAATGGCATAGCGCTCGTTGCCGGTCATGACGATCTGGCAGGGGATAATGGCCAGCGTCAGGGGGAGTTTGATCCGGATCGTCGATCCCTTGCCCAGTTCCGAGTCGATATCGATGATACCGCCGAGCTTGTCCAGGTTGGTCTTGACAACGTCCATGCCCACGCCGCGGCCGGAAACGTCGGTGATCTTTTCCGCCGTTGAAAACCCGGGTAGAAAGATGAGGTTGGTGCGTTCCTTGTCGGACATGACTTTGGCCTGATCTTCGTTGATCAGACCTTTTTCCAGGGCCTTCTGGGTGAGGACCTGACCGTCCAGGCCTTTGCCGTCGTCGGTAATTTCAATATTGACCTGGCCGGCCTCGTGGTAGGCTTTTAGAAATATCTTTCCGACGGGATTCTTCCCGGCGCTCTGGCGGATATCGGGCAGTTCGATGCCGTGATCGACGGCATTGCGCACCAGATGGGTCAACGGATCGCCGATGGCTTCAATGATGGTCTTGTCCAGTTCGACATCCTTGCCTTCCAGGTGCAAATCGACTTTTTTCTTCAAAGAAAGGGAGAGATCCCGCACCACCCGCGGAAATTTATTGAACACGTTGCCGATAGACTGCATGCGGGTGAGCATGATCGCCTCCTGAAGTTCCGAGGTGATCAGGTCGATCCGCTGGCCGGCGATTTCCGACCCGCGATGGTCTTCCGAACTCATGGACTGGAGCAACTGGTTGCGGCTGAGGACCAGTTCACCGGCCAGGGTCATCAGTTGGTCCAAAAGGCTCACATGAACGCGCAGGCTGGTCTCGGTCTCAGGCTTTTTGGCCGGCGTTTTTTTCTCCACCGCAGGAGGCTTTTCCTTGGGTGCTGCAGCAACAGCCGGCTTCGGTGCAACTGCGGACGGGGGCTCCACGGGTTCTGCAGCCGCCGGTTCGGCAACGGGAGGGGCCGGTTCGGTAACCTCCTCGACCGGTTCCGGTTCGGCCGGGGCCGGTTCCGCCGGCGGCGACCCCAGGCATTGCAAACCCATGTCCGGCAATACTTGATAGATTTGATGCTCCGGTATTTCGAACAGAACATTGATGTCTTCGGGTTTCAGGATGGTGGCGAAAAGGACCGTGAGCGGATCGACTGCCTGACCCTTTTCGATCTCCATGGTACGAACTTCGTCGGCAGGGGGGCTGCAGCCAACCAGGATCCCGGTCTGTTCCATCTCCTCTAAAGTGACCGCCGGTGATTTGCCCTTGTCGACCACGTCGGCGATCAGATCGATCTGTGCCAGATAAACGAATTTCCCTTCATTCATCAGGTCCTCGACCTGCTGGCGTTCGGCGGCGATAGAGATGGCGCCGTCGGCGGTCTCGATGGCGATCTGCTCCGAATCGCTTTTCAACGATACTTCCGAAGTCGGAGCCGTTTCACCCTCTGCTTCCGGCTCCGGGGCGGGCGCTACTTCCGGTTGCGAAGCGGCGGCTTCCGTTTGCGGGGCGGCTGCCGCCGGTGTTTTTCCTTCGGCGATGGCCTGCAGGTTATCTATGTGCTGGGAAATATCCACGTCGTTGCTGGTGAACACATCCTTCATCAACTCTTTGAGGGTGTCCGAAGCCGTGAGTAGGATGTTGATAATTTCAGGCGTGGGAATCATATCCCGACTTCTGATTTTGCCGAGAATGTTTTCCATTTCATGGGTGAGATCCTTGATGGTGTTCAATCCCATGAACCCGGCCCCGCCTTTGATGGAGTGCGCGGCCCGGTAGACCTTGTTGACGAGATCTTCGTCGATATCGGCGCCGGCCTCTTCGATACCCAACAGATCGGTTTCGATATCTGCCAGATGTTCAATGGACTCCTCAAGATACATCTGTAAAGTTTCGTCGTCCTGAATGGTCATGGTGCGCTCCTTTTAGGGAAAATGTTGCTATCCGTAAAGAAAGTGGTCTTTTAAATGGTACCGTCACCCTGGAGGTGACCGGTCGTATCGAAAAAATAAAACTGCTGGTCAACTTCTATGAACCTTATATCCGCACGCCCATGAAAAACTTTAGCTGTTTTTAAATATTTAGAATATACGAGAATCGGAGCGAACGCCGAGGGCTCGAACGGAATCGAAGGGAGCATGTCATAACACTTGGGAAGGCGTAAAATCAGTTACTGTCGTGGCGCGGGGAAGCGAAAAAAGCCACCCGGCAGGTGCGATGGCATCGTTCCCCTGCCGGGTGTTTTTATGGATGGGTAATGATCGAAAAGAGGTGCCGGTCAGGCGGACTTGGAGAAAAGCCCGGCTTTGAAGAACTCCCGGTTCAGCCGGGCGATGTTGGTGATGGATATTTCCTTGGGACATTCGGCTTCGCACTCCCTTTCGTTGGTGCAGTTGCCGAATCCCAGTGCATCCATTGTGCGGACCATGTTCAACGCTCTTTTGGCCGCCTCGGGCCTTCCCTGGGGCAGCAGCGCCAGTTGGGAGATCTTGGCGCTGGTAAACAGCATGGCCGAGGCATTGGGGCAGGCGGCTACGCAGGCCCCGCAGCCGATGCACTGGGCCGCGTCCATGGCCAGGTCGGCCGCTTCCTGGGAAACCAGGATGGCATTGGCGTCCTGGGCACCGCCGGTATTGGCGGAGATGTAGCCGCCGGCCTGGATGATTTTGTCCAGGGCGCTGCGGTCCACGGCCAGATCTTTGACCACTTTGAACGCCATGGCCCGGAAGGGTTCGATGGCGATGGTGTCGCCGTTTTCGAAATGGCGCATATGCAACTGGCACAAGGTGGTCCCCTTTTCGGAACCGTGGGCGCGTCCGTTCACCACACAGCCGCACATGCCGCAAATGCCTTCCCGGCAGTCGTGATCGAAGGCGATGGGCTCCTTGCCGTCAATGGTGAGCTGCTCGTTGACCACATCCAGCATCTCCAGAAAGGACATGTCCGTGGTGATGTTTTCGGCATGATAGGTGTCGAACCGTCCCTTGGCGTTGGGTCCCTCCTGGCGCCACACTTTCAGTGTCAAATTGATTGTCTTTGTCACTTGTAGCTCCTTTGCGTAAGTTTGACGTTCTCGAATACCAGGGGCTCTTTGTGAAGCGCCGGTTCCTGTCCGTCCCCCTTGTGTTCCCATGCCGAAACATGACAGAAATTGTCGTCGTCGCGAAGCGCCTCGTTTTCTTCGGTCTGGAACCGCTCGTTGAAATGGCCGCCGCAGGACTCCTGGCGCGACAGGGCATCAACGATCATCAACTCTCCGAATTCGAGGAAGTCGGCCACCCGTCCGGCACGTTCCAGGCTCTGGTTGAAATCGGCCTTCGTTCCGGGGACCTTGACGTTTTCCCAGAATTCGGCCCGCAGTTCCTGGATCATGCCGCGGGCCATTTCCAGGCCTTCGTTGTTGCGGGCCATGCCGCAGTATTCCCACATGATGCGACCCAGGGTTTTGTGAAAGTCGTCCACAGTGCGCTTGCCGTCTACGGCCAACAGTTTGTCGATGCGGGCGGTGACGGCTTTTTCCGATTCGTCAAAGGCCTTGTGGTTCGTGGTAACATCCACCTTGGCGGTTCCGGCCAGGTATCCGCCGATGGTGTAAGGCAGCACGAAGTAGCCGTCGGCCAGCCCCTGCATGAGGGCGCTGGCGCCCAGGCGGTTGGCGCCGTGGTCGGAAAAATTGGCTTCGCCAAGGACGAAGAGCCCGGGCACGCTGCTCATCAGGTTGTAGTCCACCCACAGGCCTCCCATGGTGTAGTGGATGGCCGGATAGATCATCATGGGGGTCTGGTAGGGATCGTCGGCCGTAATTTTTTCGTACATCTGGAACAGGTTGCCGTATTTCTTCTCGATGACGTCTTTGCCGTCGCGCTTGATGGCGTCTTCGAAGTCCAGGTAAACGGCCAGGCCGGTTTCGCCGACGCCCTTGCCCTGGTCGCACTGCTCCTTGGCATTGCGTGAGGCCACGTCGCGGGGCACCAGGTTGCCGAAACTGGGGTACTTGCGCTCCAGATAATAGTCCCGCTCCGACTCGGGGATCTGGCTGGGCGGCCTTTTGTCGCCCGGATTTTTGGGCACCCACACCCGGCCGTCGTTGCGCAGACTTTCGCTCATCAGGGTCAGTTTGCTCTGGAAGGAGCCGTGCACCGGAATGCAGGTGGGATGGATCTGGGTAAAACAGGGGTTGGCGAAAAAAGCACCTTTCTTATAGGCGCGGAAGGCCGCGGTCACGTTGGAGGCCATGGCGTTGGTGGAGAGGAAAAAGACATTGCCGTATCCGCCGGTGCACAGCACGACGGCGTCAGCGGCATGACGCTCGACTTCGCCCGTAATCAGGTTGCGGACGACGATGCCCTTGGCATGGCCGCCCACCAGGACCACATCCAGCATTTCGCGGCGGGGAAACATCTGCACTTTGCCGTTGGCCACTTGGCGCATCATGGCGCTATAGGCGCCCAGCAGAAGCTGTTGGCCGGTCTGGCCCCGGGCATAGAAAGTACGCGACACCTGGGCGCCGCCGAAGGAGCGGTTGGCCAGAAGGCCGCCGTAGTCTCGCGCGAAGGGAATGCCCTGGGCCACACATTGATCGATGATGTCGTTGCTCACCTGGGCCAGGCGGTAGACGTTGGCCTCCCTGGCCCTGAAATCGCCGCCTTTGACCGTATCGTAAAACAGCCGCCAGATGCTGTCGCCGTCGTTGGGATAGTTTTTGGCGGCGTTGATCCCGCCCTGGGCGGCGATGCTGTGGGCGCGTCTGGGGCTGTCCTGGATGCAGAAGGTTTTGACGTTGTACCCCAGTTCGGCCAACGTGGCCGAAGCCGATCCGCCGGCCAGACCGGTACCCACGACGATGACGTCGAATTTACGTTTGTTGGCCGGGTTGACCAGCTTCAGTTCAAACCGGTGCCGATCCCATTTTTCAGCAATCGGTCCACCGGGAATTTTTGCGTCGAGTGCCATGGTATTTCCTTTCTGGACAAATTGGGGCGGGCCGCCCCGTTGGATGATTGGACTGTGGCCGAAGCCGGATCAGGCCAGCAGGAAAATATATATGGGCAGAAAGCCGAATCCAATGCCGATGGCTACCGCGAAGGCGATACCGACCGCCCGGATCGCGGGCATATATTTGGGATGATTGGCTCCAACGGTCTGGAATGCGCTCCAGAACCCGTGGCTGACATGGATGGCGGCGACCACCATGGCCAGAATGTAAATGACCACGCACCCGGTATTGGAAAAGGCCTCGGAAACGATGTTGAAAATGGTGGTGTCCGTCTTGTCCACGAAATGGAAATTCAGCAGATGGAAAACGATAAACGCCAGAATAAGGACGCCGGTGTAAGGCATGGTGGCGGAACCCAGCGTACGGCCGCCGGCGGTTTTGTTGACGGCGTAGCGCACCGGACGGGCTTTGAGGTTCTGCAGAAAAAGGATCAGGCCGGTAATCACATGAATCAGAAAAAGGGTCAGCAGGCCCAACTCGGCCACGGTTAAAAGCGGTCCCAGCGCATGGAGATGTTCGGCATAACCGTTGAAGGCGTCTTTGCCGCCGTAAATGGTCAGATTCCCCGCCAGGTGGGCCGCCAGGAACCCGCAAAAACTAAACCCCGTGACGGCCATCATCAGTTTTTTACCGATGGATGAGCCCAATGTTCCGGTAATCCAGTTCATCACTGCCTCCCTTTTGAAATGAATGCCATATTTTTTGTACAAGGGATCTAACCTATTTTTCTTTCGTACCGCTGTCAACGAATAATTTCAACCACCATGAATCCCATTCCGTCCTGCCAATGCAGTCCGCCATTTCGATGCCGGCGGGCGTCCGTAGCCGCTCTTTTACGTGTCCGGCCCATTTTTCCGGGGCGGCGTAGCCCATGTCGGAAAGGGACTTCAGATCGATCAGAAACGCCAGTTGGTCGGCGTCCCGGGCCAGTTGGGCTTCAAGGGTTTCGCCGGCGTTAAACTCGTCGAGTAGTTCCCGGATATCGGTGCCGAAGGGCAAGCCGCGGGTCAAGTGGTTCAGAGCCCGTTTTTCGTTAGCGTTCACGTACCGTTTCTGGACATAGTTCAGATCACCCATTCTGGCTTCAGGCATGTCGTGTACCAGGCACATGGTCAGCAGATGGCCGGTATCGGCCTCGGGGGTCAGCCGCGCCAGGGTCCAGGCGATGCACATGACTCCGTAAGTGTGCTCGGCGACAGATTCCTTGCCCGGTCCCAGAAACTGGTAGCCGGTGCGGTGGATCCGTTTCAACAGCATGGTTTCGAACAGAAATTCGACAATACGGTCCATAGTCCCTCTTTTTCGTTTTGGGTTGCAGGCAGCTTCGGTGGTATCACAACCGGGGTTGGCGGCGCAATTGCCGGAAGCAACGGGCAGGGCCTGCAGTCCATTTTTCCGCAAAGCCTAGAACCGCTAACGTTTCATCCGCAAACTGCTTGACACTATCTTGCGGTTTGTATAGGTATACGACACAAAATACAGGGGGTGCCGCCGTTTTGAAACCATAATCGTGCATCCCTTTTCAACGCGCTTCACTCACAAACGATTTGGAGATCCGAAGATGATTGCTACCGAAATGGACTATATCCAGATCATCGGCAATGCCAGCCTGATGGTGAAGTTTGTATTGCTGCTGCTGCTTTTTTTCTCCGTCATGTCCTGGGCGATTATCATCATCAAGATCCGTTACATCCGCAGGGCGTTCAAGGAATCGGACATCTTCATCGATTATTTCTGGAAGAGCCGCGACCTGGCCGGCGCCTTCACCAAGGCCAAGCAGCTTGACGGCAGTCCGGTGGCGCGCATTTTTCGCATCGGCTATGCGGAATTGCGCAAGCTGAACACCGGCGGCAAGAACGGGGACGAAGCGGCTTCAGGGGATCATGCCCCCTCCCTGCGCCAGGAATTTTCCGGCTCCGGAAACGTCAAACGCGCCCTGCGGCGGGCTATCAATACCGAGATGACCCGGATCACCCAAATGGTCCCCTTTCTGGCGACCACAGGCAACACGACCCCGTTCATCGGGTTGTTCGGAACGGTCTGGGGGATCATGAACTCCTTCCACGGCATCGGCCAGCGGGGATCTGCCAGTCTGGCCGTAGTGGCGCCGGGAATTTCCGAAGCCCTCGTGGCCACGGCGGCCGGCCTGGCCGTGGCGATCCCCGCCGTGATCGCCTTTAACCACTTCATGCAGAAGATCCGTGTGATCGAATCGGAACTGCACAGTTTCTCGGCCGATTTCCTCAATATTCTCGACCGTGATATCCTCAGATAAAAGGAGGCGGTATGGCTATCGGAAGCGGCAGCGACCGGCTCATGTCGGATATCAACGTGACGCCTTTCGTGGACGTCATGCTGGTATTGCTCATCATTTTTATGGTAACGGCGCCCATGATGGTGCAGGGGGTCGACGTGGCCCTGCCCGAGGTGAGCGCCAAGCCAATGGTCACGGACAAGGAAAATCTCACTGTAACCATTGACCGGGAATCCAACGTTTACGTCAACGATTTTCAGGTGCGGACGGATTTTCTCAAGGAAAAACTGGAGAAGATCCTGGCCGGAAAAACGGACCGTGAAGTCTTTTTCCGGGCGGACAAGGATGTGCCTTACGGTATGGTTGTGAGCGTGATGGCGGAGATCAAGGCCGCCGGCGTCGAGAAACTCGGCATGGTAACCGATCCGTACGAAGATCCCGGCAAGGATAAATCTTCCGGTAAAAAAGGGTAATGAAAAAGAACGTTCGCGTTCCGAGGACCTTCAGCCAGGAGCAGCGGCGGGACGGCCAGATGTCGGTTCTAAAGCCGATGGTCATCTCATTTGCCGGCCACCTGCTGTTTCTGCTGCTGTTCGTCATCACGCCCAGCCTGCGCTTCGAAAAGCCGCCGGCCCCGTCCGTGATTGATGTCAGCATGGTCTCCTTCAAGAAAACCGCCAAACAGTCGGATACCCGGACGGGCACGCCCAAAAAAACGCCCCGGGTCGAAAAGCCTGAGACCGTGAAACCGGTCAAAAAACCGCCGGTGGTGAAAAAGGCACCCGCGAAGGCCGCCAAACCGGCGCCTAAGCCTAAAACTTCGTTGAAGAAAAAGACCTTCAAGTCCACTCAGGTGGTCAAGCGCGCCATAAAGGAATTGGAGACCAAAGTCGCGGACAAACCGGCTGAAACGTCGGAGGAAGCGCAACCGGAACCGTTGCAATCCGCCTTGGAACGTTTACGCAAGGAAGTCGACAAAGCGGAGACCAGCCAGGCGAAAAAGACGGAAAGCGGTGCCGGGCCGACGGGCGCCAAAGCCGGAGGAAAAGGGGGACCCTTCAACGAAGACGGCAAGAAAACGGCCGAGACCATCGATCTGTACCGGTTGGAAGTGGCTTTTCAGATTCAGAAACACTGGGCTTTCAACGAACAATTGGCCGGGAGTGACGGATCGCTGGTAACGGCCATCGTTTTCAAGGTGATGCCCGATGGCGAAATTCGGGACATCTTTTTTACGGACCGGTCGGGCAATGCCTACCTGGACGACCAGGCCTACAAGGCCATCGTCAAGTCCAACCCGGTGGATCCCCATCCTGCCGGACTGAATCAACCATATGTGGAAATGGGGGTCCGGTTCACCCCCCAGGGACTCCGTTGACCGATAATATCCAGAAGGGACAGGTGTGACACCGTTCGCACGTCAACCCCAAGCCGAGGAACGCGTTTCGCTATGATTTTTAACCGATGGATAGCTTTCTGGTCCGTTTTGCTGATGCTGTTGCCTGCATCGGTCAACGCGGCCCAATACAACTATATTGACATTTCCAATCCCTTTTTGCGCAAGACGCCCATTGCGGTGCCGGTTTTCAAAGTTCCCGCCCAGGATCGCGCAGCCATGCGCACGGCCGAATCCGCGGCTCAGCGTTTGGCCTACTATCTCGAATTTACAGGTTATTTTTCCATCAGTGATCCGGGCGCTTTTTTGGAGGATCCCCAGGCCATGGACATCACCGGCGCCGGCATCCGCTACCGGAACTGGACCGTTATCGGAGCCGAGATGCTGGTGACGGGAGGCGTGGAGATCCGCGAGGGAGAGGCACAGTTCGAACTGCGCCTGTTCGACACTGTCAAACAGAAAATGCTGGTGGGCAAGCGCTATCGCGGCAAGCCGGACGACTACAACCGGGTGGCGCGACGCTTTTGCAGCGAAGTGGTCTTTGCCGTGACCGGCAGCCGGGGTTTTTTCGATTCGAAACTGGCTTTTGTCTCCAACGGAACCGGTCACAAAGAGATTTACCTGAGTGATTTCGACGGTAGCAACGTCCAGCAGTTTACCCGGCACAACAGCATTTCGCTGTTTCCCGACTGGTCATCGGACGGCCGCTGGATTGCCTATACCACCTATGCCAACAAACGCCCGCAAATCCGCATTCAGAATGTCAAAGAGAAGCGCTGGTCAGGTATCGACAAGCCGGGCCTGCAGGCCGTAGCGGCGTGGGTTCCCGGTGAATTCAAACTGGCTGCGGGCCTTTCTTTTTCCGGTGACCTGGAAATTTATTTGTTGACCGGAAATGGGAAAGTGATTAAAAGATTGACAAACAGCGTGGGGATTGACGGGGAGCCAACATGGGCGCCGGACGGAAAACGACTGGCATTCGTTTCCAGGCGTGCGGGTAATCCCCAGATTTATATTCTCGACACCGATTCCGGCCGGGTTCAACGGTTGACGTTCGAAGGCCGTTACAATACCCAGCCCAGCTGGTCCCCCAAGGGAGATCGGATTGCTTATTCCGCCATGAAAAGTGGCGTCATCGATATCTTTACCATTGACCCCGAAAACGGCGAGGCCGTTCAGTTAACCGAAAATCAGGGAAGCAACGAAGCCCCTACATGGTCACCGGACGGCAGCCTGATTGCATTCAGCTCGACGCGGGAGGGAAAAAGCAGGATTTACGTGATGACCGCTTACGGAACCGACCAAAGACGTCTGCTCACTTTGCCCGGTGAGCAAACCAACCCCAAGTGGTCTCCGAATATCGTAACCCCATGAATCGAATCCGTACCCGAAAAAGGAGGAGAAGATGATGAAAAGAAAGTGGATTATTTTGGCATTGGTATTGATCGTTCCTGCCATGCTGTTTACCGTTTCCTGTGCCAAAAAAACCGTTTCCACGGAACCGTCGACCACGGATGCAACGGCTGGCGATGATGCCGCCCGGCAGGCTGAGTTAGCGAAACAGGCCGAACTGGATCGCCAGAAACAACTGGAAGAGGAGCGCTTGGCCGCCGAACGTGCCGAGCAACTAAAGGCTGAGGCCATGGAACGTGATCTGATGATGGCCAAAAATCGTTTTCTCAACGAGAACATCTATTTTGACTTCGACAAATCCGTTTTGAGCTATCAGGCTCAGGAGTTGCTGAAGGAAAAGGCCATGTGGATGAGAGCCAATCCCGATGCCAGCGTGGTCATCGAGGGGCATTGCGACGAAAGAGGAACTAACGCCTACAACCTGGCCTTGGGTGAACGTCGTGCCGAAAGCGCCAAAACCTTCCTGGTTAACCTGGGAATTTTCGGTGCGCGCATGACCACCATCAGCTATGGCGAAGAGCGGCCCGTGGACATGGCCCACAACGAAGAAGCCTGGGCTAAGAACCGGCGCGCCACCTTCGTTCTCGAGTAAATTTTTTTCTTGTTGACGTCTTTCGCTGCATCGTTTTCCGGTTGCCCGTGGCGAATCCGCCGGATAACGATGCAGTGAATCGTACGACCGGGACGGCAACGTTCTTACCACTGATGGACCGACGAATATGCAGCATGCGGCTTGAAACATGGCCGTTGCTGCATATTCTGTATTGGGCGGCAATGGGTGTCGGTCAAAGGGTGCCCTTGACCGGCGGCATCGCGGGAGGATGACCATGAGAAGCCACGTATTGCGAATCGGCTTGATAGCGGCGGTATTGCTTAGCGGATGCGCACTTCAGGATGACGTTTATACGCTGGACCACCGCCTTTCCGCTCTGGAGCGGAGAAATCTGGACCTTGAAAAGCAGAATCGCGAATTGCAGCAGCTCAATCGCGAGATGCTTGAAGCCAAGAAGAATATCTCGAGCCGGGTAGAGGGATTGGATCAGAACCGCCGGGAAGACGAGATGGCCTTAAGATCTCAGTATGCCGAACTGGCGGCCCAACTCGATGCGCTTCGGCAGGAATCCCAGATGCTCTCCGGACAACTGGAGGAGATGGATTACCTGGTCAACAAAAAGCTCAAAGGGTACGAGGAAAGCCAACAGAAAAATCAGGAACGCATGGATCGGCTGGCCGCCGATTCGGCTGCCATCCAGAAGCGGATCGAAACGATCGACCAATACCTGAACCTGGAAGGCGCAGGAGTTCGTAAATCAAGTCAGCCATCGAAGCCACCGGCGAAAGCCGCTGCAGCAAAGCCGGCTTCGGATCAGGCCCTTTACCTGGAGTCCAAACGCGCCTTCGACGACGGTCGCATGGAAGCGTCCCGGAAGGGCTTTGAGCAACTGATCGCGACCTACCCCAAGTCTCAGCATGCCGACAACGCCCAGTTCTGGATCGGCGAAACCTATTACCGTGAAAAGTGGTATGAGAAGGCCATCCTTGAATACCAGAAAGTGATTGAGAAATATCCTTCGGGCAACAAGATCCCGGCGGCATTGCTGAAGCAGGGATTGGCTTTTGTGAAAATCGGAGAAATCAACAACGCCCGCCTGGTACTCAAAGAACTGATCGACAAACACCCCGGTACCAATGAAGCTGCTATCGCCAAACAGAAATTGGAAGCCTTATAATTTCCCCGTGCAACGGACGGTCTTCCAGCCCTCATTCAGCCCCTGCGGCCTCGGTAAGAGAGAACTGGGGCTGCAATAACCAGCCATGATGAAAGTACTCGGCATCGATCCCGGCCTGGCGGATACCGGCATCGGTATTGTTTGCGGTAGCGGGCTGGATATCTGCGAATATGCTTACGGCAACATTTCCACCTCCAAGAAGGAGCCCGTTGCCCAGCGTCTGGAGCTGATCTATACTAAAATCTGTCGGGTTCTGGCCGATGAAAGGCCTGACCTCATGGTTCTCGAGGATGTCTTTTCCCTTGAAAAATATCCCCAGTCGGGTATCGTTCTGGGCAAAGTCTGCGGGGTATTGCTGCTGGCCGGTACCCAGTCCGGCGTCCCGCTGACCGAGGTGCCGGTGCGCCAGGCGAAACAAATCCTGACCGGAAACGGAAAGGCGACCAAGGAACAACTGGAACGGGCGGTGCGAAGTTCCCTCGGTGCAAAGGCTCCTATCCGGCCCTTTCATGCTTCCGATGCACTGGGGCTGGCATTAATCGGCCTGTTCCGTCACAGGTGAGATCGGATTCCAGATAATGCTTTGGATCTGCGTTATCGGTCGTCGCAGTATTCGATAATACAGCTTCCTCCCTCTGGCCTTGCCCAAAGCATTATCTGAAACCCGATTGGAACTACGTTAGGCTAAAAGATGATCGGATACCTTGAAGGCAGATTGATGAAAAAGGAGCAGGACCGGATCCTGCTTCTGGTGGGCCATGTGGGATACGAAATTCTTGTCCCGGTGGTTGTCATGGAGTCTTTGGCCGATAAGGAGATCGGGGATGAAGTCTCCCTGCATATCTACTACCAGCAGACGGAACGTCAACCCAAGCCGGTGTTGATCGGTTTCAACCTGGAAGCAGAAAAGGAGTTTTTTCAGTACTTCATCTCGGTTGAAGCCATCGGCCCCTTAAAGGCTGTCAAGGCATTGAATATCCCTGTCGGGGATATCGCCCACGCCATTGAGAGCGGTGATGTCAAGACGCTGAAACGGCTGAGCGGTATCGGAGATCGCACGGCCCATAAAATCGTGGCTTCCCTGAAGGGCAAGATGAACCGATTCGCACTGATCCGGCATGAGAAAAATGCCCCAACGGTTCCTGCAGATGAGGATTTTGTCCAGATGGTGATGGACGTCCTGATTTCTCAGTTGGGATACAAAACCACCGATGCCAGGCAGATGGTCGCCGAGGCGATGAAACGGGACAGCCGTATCGCTACGGCGGAGGATCTTTTCGATGAAATCTATCGCGGACAGCGGGAATAAACAATGAAAACCGTTGCCCCGGATACGGACACCGATATGTCGGATTCAATCCTGACCCATCGTTCGGACGAGACCTCCATCGTCAAAGGCGCCATGCAGCCTGACGATCGGGATCCCGAGATTCTCTCCCTGCGCCCCGAACGGCTGGACGAATACATCGGCCAGGCCGAGGTCGTGGAGACATTGAAGATCGCCATCGAAGCAGCCAAGATCAGATCCGAACCCCTGGAGCACGTTCTGTTTCACGGCCCGCCGGGGCTGGGCAAAACCACCCTGGCGCACATCATCGCCAATGAGATGGGCGGAACGCTGACAGTGACCTCCGGGCCGGCTCTGGAAAAGGGCGGCGATTTGATCGGGATACTCACCCACCTGGGGGAAGGAGACGTTCTCTTTGTGGACGAAATCCATCGAACGCCCAAAACCGTGGAGGAATTTCTCTATCCGGCCATGGAGGATTTCGCCGTCGATTTCGTTTTCGACAAGGGAATTCATGCACGCAGCCACCGGTATCGACTGAAGTGCTTTACCCTGGTGGGGGCGACTACCCGCGTCGGTTTGCTTTCCGCACCACTGCGGGATCGCTTCGGCATTTTCCGGAACCTCGATTTTTACAGCCTTGAAGATCTGGTTCGTATCACGACCCGGTCGGCCGCCCTGCTTGGGGTGGGGATCGACACTTCAGGTGCCGGAGAACTGGCCAAACGGTCCCGCGGAACGCCCCGGATTGTCAACCGGCTGCTCAAGCGGGTTCGGGATTACGCCCAGGTGAGGGGTGACGGCGCCATCAACCGTTCCACCGTCGAAGCGGCCCTGGCATTGGAAGGGGTCGACAACCTGGGATTGACCCGCCTGGACCATAGTTATTTAAAGACCATCATCGAGTACTATGGCGGCGGGCCGGTGGGAATCGAGGCGATTTCCGCCACCCTGCAGGAAGAAACCGACACCCTGGTGGACGTGGTGGAACCCTATCTGTTGAAGATCGGCATGGTGATCCGGACCTCATCGGGGCGCAAGGTTTCCGAAGCGGCCTATCGCCATCTGAACCTGCCGATTCAGCAGAAGCTTTTTTAAAAGGGCCCATGGCGCTGATTGCCCTGCTTACCGATTTCGGCACCTGCGACGAATATGTGGGTGTCATGAAGGGGGTGATCGCCGGAATCGACCCCGGCATCCGCGTGGTAGACGTCTGCCATCAGATTGAACCGCAGAATATCGCCCACGGGGCATTCATTTTACAGGCGGCGGCTCCCTATTTTCCGGAAGGTACGGTTTTTGTCACCGTGGTGGATCCGGGCGTGGGAGGGCGGCGCCGGATTCTGGCTGTGGATTGCAGCGGGCGGCGCTTTGTTGCGCCGGATAACGGCCTGATCGAAGGCGTGTTTAAAAATTCTTCGGAGACCTCCGTCGTTTCGGTGGAGAGCCGACGCTATTTTCTGACTCCCGTGAGCCGCACCTTTCATGGGCGGGATATTTTTGCACCGGTCGCCGCGCATCTGGCCGCCGGCCTGCCATTGGCCGAATTGGGGCCGCCGGTCGATCCTGCGGATATCGTTAC
This sequence comes from Desulfosarcina widdelii, assembly GCF_009688965.1. Lineage (GTDB taxonomy): Bacteria > Desulfobacterota > Desulfobacteria > Desulfobacterales > Desulfosarcinaceae > Desulfosarcina > Desulfosarcina widdelii. Next base: position 7,152,690 of record NZ_AP021875.1, read on the forward strand.
GGGAAAAATGCCCCGATACCGCTTTTCCAGCCGGGATGGTATCGAGGGTGTGGTGGTTGCCGCCGATCGATTCGGCAATCTGATGACCAATATCGACGAACTCGCCATCGAACGGCTCTGCAAAGGGGCGGCCGGAAGCCAGGTGGCCGTGGTGCTGGCAGACACGCCCATCGGAACCATCGTCGATTCCTATGACCAGGCAGCCGAAAACGCACCGTTGGCCATTATCGGAAGCCGGGGGCTGCTTGAAATCGCGGTGAACTGCGGAAACGCCCGGCGAATGCTTCAAACCGGAAAGGATCGGCGGGTTCGCGTTCAACTCCTTTGACGGCGGATTGAAAAAAGGAAATTGTGACCCATGGCAAAAACCGAGAATCGATGGCAGCTTTTGCTGGTCGCCGACGACGGGCGCATCGTTCCGTTCAAGCGAATCAAAGGCATCGCGTTGACATTGGCCGTTTTGTTGGTGATTTTGGGATTGCTTTGCGCCGGCCTGGGATGGCAGTGGACCGCGGAAAAGGTCAGACACCGGAAAACTAAGGATTTGCTGGCAGATGCCAATCGCCAGTTAAACCACTACAAAAGCGAGGTCGAACTGATTACCGCCGAACTGGTGCTGGCGGAAGTTCGCATGGAAGAAGCCGGTTTGCCGGTTACCAAACGACGCGAACGGGTCTCGTGGCAATCTTCCATGAAACAACCGGATACTACGGCGTCCGACGAAGAGGCCGAAAAGTCGCCGGAGGAGAAAACGACGCCTGAAGCCGCTCCGGCCCGGGAATCCGAAAAAGAGACTTCAACGCCGCCCGGGGAAACCGCCAAACCCGCCGAAACGGATTTTTCCTCAGCTGCGTCGACCGCAGAAAAAGAGAAAGAAAAGCCAGCAGCGGTGGCATTGGGCGAGCTGACCATCAATCACGATACCCAAAAGAAAATTCTAATGGCCCGCTTCCGAGTAAACAATAACGCGCCCGGATCTTCCAAGGTGGCGGGGAAATGCGTTGTGGTGCTGAAAAACGACAATCTGGAACCCGATTCCTGGCTGGCCCTGCCCAAGGTCACCCTCGTTGACGGCGTCCCCGACGGCGAAAATGGGCGGGCATTTCGAATTTCGAGATTTATCGACATGGAACTCATGGCGCCGGCAGAAACGGATCCGTCCGTTTTCGATACTGCCCGGGTGTATGTGTTCGATTCCTCCGAAGATCCCATTATCGAAAAGGATTATCCGATTACGCTTCCGCCATCCGTCTCCGCGGCTAAAGGCGAATCGGTAAAGCCGTCGGTCGACCAGCCCGCCGAGGAAGCAGTCGCTGCTGCACCGAAAAAGGCCGCGGTCGCCGTGGCTGATTTGGTGCTGACCCACGATGCCGCCAATAAAACCCTCATGGCGCGCTTTCGGGTCAAAAACGCCGGTAAGTATTCTGCTCCCGTGGCTGGGCGTTGCGTAGTTGTCCTGAAAACCGGTCAGGAAGATCAAGATTCGTGGCTGACCATGCCGCGTGTAACGGTGGTGGACGGCCAGCCGGAGGGAAACAGAGGGCAGGCATTCCGGATTTCGCGGTTCAAGGACATGGAAATCAAGGCCCGGGGGGTGGCCGACCCTTCGATGTACGAATCGGCCACCGTTTATGTGTTCGACACCTCTGGAAATGCGTTGCTGGAAGAGACGATCCCCGTCAGCCTTCCTGCACCTCCAGCCGACAGAGCAGCACCCACACCTGCAACCGATAGCCAGGAAAAACCCGCCGAGGATACGGTGACCCCGGAATCGGCAGACAAGCCGGAGACAACCGGAAAGGCGCCGGACAGCGACACTGCCGCTCCGGACCCCCCGGCCGCAGCCCCGGTTGAAGATCCCTCCTTGACAGACGGTGCTGCACCGTCCGCCAGGGAAGACAGCCGCTCCCGGTTTTAATCGTTGCTTGCGGTGTTGAAATGAACGGCATCCATTGAGAACCCTTGTGAGAACCCCTGATCAGGAGATTGACCGTGAAAGATAAAGGCAGCAAGTTTTCCATCATTGACAAGGGGATGACGGTAGAAGGTTCCGTCGTGGGCAACGGCAACCTGGTCGTCAAGGGAGTCGTTAAAGGCACTCTGACCGGCGAAAGCGTGGTGATCAGCGAGGAAGGGCATATCGCGGCGGATACCCATGCCCAGACCATGACCGTGGGCGGCAGTTTTGAAGGCCGGGTGGAAACGACAGGGCAACTGGTGATTCTGTCAACGGGAAAATGCTCGGGCGAGATCGTCTGCGGCGACCTGGTTGTGGAAGCCGGCGGCCGGCTGGATGCCAAGGTAAGCTGCAAGGGACCGGTCAAAGCCAAGAAGTAATCGCCTGTGTCGATGTGAGCAGAAGCGGTCCTTTCGACCGCTGCCTATTGTGGTCGGGTTGTGATTGTCGGCTTGGCCGATGCGATCATCGAATTTCGGGTTGGGGTTCGATTTCACCGACAACCAGATCGATCAATTTTTTCTCTTTGATGTCAATATTGAAGGAAAAATCATGGCCTTGGCCGGATATCGGATAAATACTTACCTCTAAAAAGTGCTTCTTTTCTGCGATATCAACTCCGTTCGCTTTCAAAATTTCCGTCAGACCGTGGCTGAGATCGCCATAGACGCCAAAATCGCCTTGCTCTTTTAATATTTCATCGAGAAGTTTTATGGCACGATCTCTGTTTTGAGCATTCCCATCGAAGTTTATTCTGTCATCTTGCATCCCACCTCCTTTATTGAAATGATCGTTTGTGCAGGATGAAGAAAGGAAAATCATGGCCAGTGAGAGTAGGATGCCTGCGGATTTCCATTTCATATTTCTCGCTTTGCCTCACAGGCCGCTATAACAGAACAGGCCCGCAGCGTTTTATCGCGTGTTCTTGTCTACACGTCTATTGCAGGCTTATCGGTCTTATTGAACGTCTTGTGCATTTGAATGCACTCAAGTCCGACGCCGTTGGGCAGTTCATGGAGCATTTTCTTTGCACCAGTGTAGCTTTGGTGTTTATAGAAACCATAAGCGTTGATGGTTGCGCACAAGGTCAACTGATCCGTTTCGTTTTTCGAGGCAATTTCCTCCAGTTTCAGCAATAGACGCCTTCCGATTCCTCTCCCTTTGACCTTTGGATGAATATAGATCGCTCCGATTTGTTTTCGTTCAAGGTCCAGAATGCCCAGTCCGAGGATTTCATCTTCATCCTCGGCGACGATCATGACTTTTTCTTTTATGGCATTTTCATAGATGTCGGGAGAAAGAACTTCCACCCAACCGGCAATATTCTCCGGCGGGTAGTATTCGGAACACAGGACCGTAATGGAAGCGCTATGGGTTAAAGCGATTTTTTCTGTATCCACTATTTTTGCCGAACGAATGATCATATCGTTTCATCTTCATGATACGGCGAAATAGGACTCTTTTGATGATTTCAGAAATCCAAAGCTCCGTTTTTAACTTCACAGACAATTCGATTCTGTTTGTAAATAATTTTTGACCACTTTTCCGCGATGCTCTGAAAAGTCCCGTCCTCTTTGATCATCCGGCCTGCATCACGCCATTTTCTTACTGTTTCAGGATTCGTTCCCTGTTTTGACATCATGATATATACTTCCGATGGTTTCGTTTTCAACACCGGCTCGAATTCTGACATACGGATGCCCAGTTTCCCGCATACAAACGACATTCCCTGCGGCTCGTAAAAAAGCAATTGGATTCGGTTTATCAGCAGTTTCTTTACGTTCTGCTCATGTGTCGCTACCATTTCGAGATTTGTAAAACCCATCTGCTCAAGATGTGCCGCACGGACATCTCCCCGGACCACACCAATGCGTTTCATCTTACCCGCATCTTCAAGATTCTTTATGTTAAAATTGGATCCTTTTTTTGAATACATCACCCAAGGCTTGCGCATAAGAAGCATAATCCAGTGAAATTCATCCTCGCGGTTCTTTGTCCGGGTAAAACTGAAAAGGACAACATTGGGATATTTCGAAGCCGTTTGCAGGGCTCTAATTTCCGACACAAATTGTATGGGATCGTGATTGTTTATACGACGCTGAATTTCACGGACAATATCGACTGAAAATCCCTCAGGCGTTCCTTTATCATTCAAAAAACTGCTGGGAGGCTCCTCGACAGTCAAAACCTTTAATTCCTCTGCAAATACAGGCACAATACGGCATATCCAGGCATATCCGCCTGAAAGAATAAACAGTAAAAGCAAACTGATTCTTATCATACATTTCCCAGGCAGTTATATTTGCTAATAGGGCTCAACGGAATCCTTTATCCATTGTTGCCGGCTTCGAAAAGATGGCGGTAACGCTCAAAGGAGAAGCGTACATCCGCGAAGTTGTCGAAGGTCACGTCAAAAAAGGCCCAGCCTTCCTTTTTCTTCAGGATTTCAAACATCCCCAGGTAGTTGACGAGGATGCGATGCTCCCAGGCAAGCCCCAGATCGCGAATGCCCTGTGTAATGGTGTCCGGGTGGCCCTCGATTTCCAGAAAAGAACCAAACGGCATGGCGTCCAGGCACAACAGGGCGTCGTTCAACTGCCAGGTTTCGCGTCGCTTCTCGTAAACCTGGCGGCGAAAGAAGCCCAGGGCATTTAAAATGGCGTCCATGGTTTCAAAATCGGAAAGGCTCACCTCCAGTTCGCGGTAGACCTTGAAACGATCGTCTTTTTCCGGCGGCGGCGATTTAAACGTCAGGGTGGTTTGACGATCCTTGCGCAGGCGGAGCAGGCATTTGTTTTTCAGCAGACGGTCGTCTTCGGTTTCATAACGGATGTTGTGCTCCAAGGTGGACTGCCCGGTGCGGACGGCACCCAGATTCGAGAGCCTGGCACGCAAAGAATCGAGGTCGGAAACATAAAATTTCAATTCGATTTCAAGATGTTCCATGATAGTGGAAAATTGCAGAAATTGACGTCAATGTCAAAGATTAACCCGCTTGTGACAGGGCAACCGATTTGAAGATATGTGATTTTATCATGCCCTCATCCCGAATACGGTTGCCCGTCCGGAGCCAACATTTTTCCTTGACACACATGGGATTATCAATTAATACTCCCTGATTCTAAGAAACGAACAGGAGTTAAAAGGTGAAAAAATATACGTACAGTGCTAAAAATTCAGACAATCCTGACAAATGGTGGGTTGTCGACGCTGAGGGTGAAGTCTTGGGCCGGCTGGCCTCCAAAGTTGCCGCAACCTTGCGTGGCAAGCACAATCCGCTTTTCACGCCCCATGCGGACACGGGGGATTCCGTGGTGGTGATCAATGCCGAAAAGATCGTAATGACCGGCAAAAAGATGGACAAGAAAAATTACTACCGCCACAGCGGTTACATCGGGGGATTGAAGACCATCACCGCCAGAAAGCTGATGGAAAAACGCCCCGAAGACGTCATCCGTTTCGCCGTCAAGGGGATGCTGCCCAAAAACAGTCTGGGCCGCAAACTGTTCAAAAAGCTCAAGGTTTACGCCGGGGATCAGCACCCCCACGAGGCCCAGCAGCCGGAAACGATGACCATCCAATAAAATATCGCCGAATCACGCTATAACGTCGAGTATTGGGGAAAAACATGGCAACAGAGAAAACTTATTACGCTACCGGAAAACGCAAGAACGCCATTGCCCGAACCTGGATTCAACCCGGCACGGGCGTCATTACCGTGAATGATCGTCCCGCCGACGAGTATTTTGCCGTCAGCACGGCCAGAACCATCCTGCGTCAGCCCCTGACCCTGACCAACAATCTGGATGCCTTTGACATCAAGATCAAAGTCCACGGCGGTGGGATCTCCGGACAGGCCGGCGCGGTACGCCACGGCATCACCAAAGCCCTGATCCAGTTCGATCCGGATTTGCGGCCGACCCTGAAAAGAGCCGGATTCGTCAAGCGTGACCCGAGAGAAAAAGAGCGTAAAAAATACGGGCAGAAGGGTGCCCGGGCACGGTTCCAGTTCTCCAAGCGTTAATTTTAGCGGTTCCATTTCAAATAAAAAAAGGGAGCAGATCGGATTCTGCTCCCTTTTTGTGTTGGCGGGTCAGGTTTTTATGTCAGCGGATTCAGACGGTAACGATCTGCTCCTCTGCACGGGTGAGTTGACGAAGTCCGGCGGGCGTGACCACGTGGGTGTTTTCGATACCGACGACCCCTTTGCCGGGAAAGATCATCTTCGGTTCCAGCGCAATCGTCATTCCCTCCTGCAGCTTCGTTTTCTGCCCCTTGGCAAGGAAGGGGAACTCGTCCACCTCCAGTCCCACCCCGTGGCCGATAAAGCGGATACGGTCATCCCCCGCTCCCATGAAATTTGCGGCCAGGCCCTTTTCTTGGGCCATTTCCACGGCGGCTTCATAGAGATCGCCGGTGGTGGTCCCCGGCGTGGCCATCTTCTTGACGTGTTCCTGAACGTCCAGCATGTGCGCGTGGGCCTCTACCAGCATCCGGGGCAGGCGGCCGATGGAGAAGATGCGAGCATGATCGCTGATGTACCCCTGCCAGGCAAACACGTAATCCAACAGAATCGGTTCGTTGCGCTGGATTTTGCGGAATCCGGCCCCCTGGGCCACGGCCGGACTGACCGAGGCACCCCCGGTGGGCGATGCCAGAAAGCTCGGTACGGCTGCCGAGGGGCCGGCCATGAGATGCCCGTAGAACATTTCGGCGCCGAACAGACGCATGCGAGCGATTCCCTGGTGGCCTAATCGGCGGGCCTGGGCCTCGACCAGGCCCGCCAGTTCGATTTCCGTCATCCCCGGTTGAAGCAGATTGGGCATGAGACCGGCAATCTGGTCGGAAAAGGCCGCCGCCTGCCGGATCAGATCCAGTTCATAGGGCGATTTCACGGCACGAAGGGTGCGAATCTGAACCGAAATATCCCGGATGTCGCTCTGGGGAAATATTTTTCGATAGGCGAAGTAGTTGTTGGCCGGCAGCACATCCAGTTCCATTCCCAGGACCGCCGGCGGCTTCAGACCGTGCTCATCGATGATATCCGGCAGCTTCTTGGGACTTGGAAGGGGTAGAATATTGACCAAGGGCGATTCATCTTGGGCCCGCTCCAGGCTTTTGCGGACCATGAGAAGCGGGGGGCCTTCTGCCGGGACGTAGAGATGGGCCTGCTGGATGGTCCCGGAAAAATAGAACAGGTCGGTATTCTGTACGATCAGGGCGCCGTCGACGCCCTCCTGTTGAAGAGATGCCTGAAGACCTTGAATGCGGGCATCGATTTCGGAAGGCGGTGTAAAGGTTTGTTCCGGGGGCATGGGCGCAGGGTCCTTTCTCTTTCTATACAAGTATGTGGTGGCTGAAATCGGTTTCAGGAGCGGATGCCATTCAAAATAAAACCCGGCCTCGTGAAAAGTCAAGGGGTGGGGCACCTATGCATATTTAACACACTGAGATTACAGAGAACACAGAGGGTTTGGCGTAGGCCAAACCAAAACGGCATATGGCGGTGACAGTGAGTACGGCCTGCTTCCAAACTCTGATGTAGTGTAGGTCAGCGGTTTATCCGCGCCCGGATCGTAAAGGTGGGGATAAACCCAGCCACTAAGGTCAAACCTTGATTCCACGCGGAGCATGGGAACCGTGAACCAACAAGGCATCCTTGAAATGGAGCTATGGTTCATGTATGTTGACGTTTCCATTGACTTGTGCCCTGCATAAGAATCCATCGGTGTCGTCACCGAGCCACAGGCCCCTATGACCGCATACTTCATTCGCCGTTTTCTGCTCGTCGTGCCCACCTTTGTCGGGATCACGGTTCTCATTTTCGTGATTACCCGATTCGTGCCCGGCGGTCCCATCGAGCGCATCATCGCCCAGGCCCAGCAGCAGGCCCTGGAGGGCGGGGGAGGGGCCGCTGTGTCAGAGGCAGTCCAGCGCCAACCCTTGTCCGACGACCAGATCGAACTGCTTAAACAATACTACGGCTTCGACAAGCCCGCCCTGGTCAGCTACGCTCTCTGGCTGGGAAAAATCGTGCGCGGGGACCTGGGCACCTCCACCCGCTATTACGATCCGGTGTGGGAGATGATCCGGGACCGGATTCCTATATCGCTTTACTTCGGGTTGTTGACCATGGTGGCCATGTACGGGATCTGCATTCCTTTGGGCATTGCCAAGGCGATCCGTCACAAGAGCGTTTTCGACGACGCTTCGTCCGTTCTGGTCTTTGTCGGCTATGCCATTCCCGGGTGGGTGGCCGGCATCCTGATGATCCTGCTGTTCGCCTCCCACTGGGAAGTGTTCCCCCTGGGAGAACTGGTTGGCGAGAATTTCGAAAACCTATCTTTGTGGGGCAAGGTGCTGGATCTGGCCTGGCATACGGTGATGCCGCTGGCGGCCTACCTGATCGGCGCCTTCAGTTTCATGACCTTTCTGATGAAAAATACCCTCATGGACAATCTGGCCGCCGATTACGTCCGTACGGCCATGGCCAAGGGGCTCACCTTCAAGGGCGCCGTTTTCGGGCACGCCTTGAGAAACAGCCTGATCCCCATCGCCACCACGTTCGGCAATAACATCAGCGTGATCCTTTCCGGCTCTTTCCTGGTGGAGAAGGTGTTCAATATCGACGGCATGGGACTGCTGGGATACGAATCCGTGGTGGAGCGGGATTACCCGGTGGTGATGGGCGTATTGGCGATTTCCAGCATTTTATTCCTGGTGGGCAACATCCTGTCCGACATGTGTGTGGCAGCCGTTGACCCGCGGGTGAAATTCGAATAACGCAACGATCATGGCCCTTAGCCCCCTGACCCTGAAAAAGTTGAAACGGTTCCGCGCCATCAAGCGCGGTTATTACGCTTTCGTGCTGCTGCTGGTCCTGATCCTGGGATCGCTGGGGGCCGAACTGCTCGTCAGCAACCGCGCCCTGATCGTCCGCTACCAGGGCAATTGGTACTTTCCCACCTATGGCGATATCATCCCCGGGAAGGTCTTCGGCCTGGAGTACGAATACGAAACCGACTACCGGCAGCTGGCCCGGCGTTTTACTCAGGAGAAATCAGACAACTGGGTGCTTTTGCCTCCGGTTCCCTACAACCCATACGAGAACGACCTGCGGAAAGACAGCCTGCCGCCCGAGCCGCCATCATTCCAGCGGCGCCATTTTCTGGGGACCGACACCTCCGGCCGGGATGTACTGGCCAGGCTGGTCTACGGGTTTCGCATCGCCATCTGGTTTTCCATTGCGCTGCTGGCATCTACTTACGTAGTGGGCATCAGCATCGGCTGCGCCATGGGCTATTACGGCGGGTGGTTCGACATTCTGCTTCAGCGCATCATCGAGATCTGGTCGACGGTACCCTTTTTGTACGTGGTCATCATCATCTCCTCCATCGTGGTGCCCAATTTCTGGTGGCTCATCGGCATCATGGTGATTTTCGGCTGGATGGGCATGACCTGGACCATCCGAACGGTGACCTACAAGGAAAAGGCCCGGGATTACGTGCTGGCGGCCAAGGCATTGGGAGCCTCGGACCTGCGGATCATATTCAGGCACATCCTGCCCAATACCGTATCGTTGATTGTCACCTACATTCCCTTTTCCATCTCCGGCGGCATCGTGGCCCTGACATCCCTGGACTATCTGGGGTTCGGTCTGCCGCCGCCCACGCCCAGCTGGGGTGAACTGCTGCAGCAGGCCTGGGCCAACTTCAGCGCCTGGTGGCTGGGCTTTTCCGTGATTATTGCCATGGTCGTCACGCTGGTGGCGGTCACTTTCGTAGGGGAAGCGGTGCGCGAGGCATTCGATCCCAAGATGCATACGGTTTATGAGTGATTTGAATCGAAACAAAATTTTCATACCGGCAATGATCGGGGCGCTGCTTTGCATAATCGGCATCGCCATTGCCGGGTGCACGCCGGAAAAAGAACCTTCGGCTACGGATGGGGCCGGGCAAGCGGTTGCAGAGCCGGTTCAGCCGGCTCCCATGCCGGTGCGCGAGACCTTGCCTGAAGGCATCCAGTGGCTCACCAACGACAGCGATCCGGTATTTGCTGATCCGGAAGCTCGGCGGGGCGGCACCCTGCACCTGGCCCTGGACTCGTTTCCGCTGACCTTCCGGGTGGTGGGTCCGGATTCCAACACCAGCTTTCGCAGCGCCATTCTCGGCAACCAGTTGAGCCTGACCGGCATCCATCCCAACACCCTGAATATCGTTCCCGAACTGGCCACCCACTGGGCCTATGGCAGCGACAAGAAAACCATGTACTTCCGGCTCGATCCGGCCGCCCGCTGGTCCGACGGCGTGCCGGTCACGGCCGACGATTTCGCCTATACCCTGGATTTCATGCGCTCCCCTTTCATCGTGGCGCCCTGGTACAATGATTACTACACCAACGAGATCGAGCGGGTGATCGTCTACGACGATCATACCCTGGCGGTGGTCAGCACCAAGGCCCAGCCGGATTTGCACCTGAAAATCAGCATCGGCCCGACCCCCCGGCATTTCTTCGATCCTCTGGATCAGGATTTCATCCGCAAGACCAACTGGTCCGTGGTGCCCAATACCGGCCCCTACCAGATCGACCGCTTCCGCAAGGGACGCTATATCCGTTTCGCGCGCAAAAAGGACTGGTGGGCCAACGACCGGCGCTATTTCAAAAACCGGTTCAACGTGGACACGGTGCTTTATAAGGTGATCCGCGATCCCAACCTCCAGTGGGAATATTTCAAGAAAGGCAAGCTGGACGTCTATCCGGCCACGGTTCCCAAGTACTGGCATATCAAGACCCGAACCCCGGTGGTGGAAAAGGGATACGTTCACAAGATGTGGTTTTTCAACGACACCCCCCAGTCGGCCATGGGCCTTTGGATGAACCTGGATCGCGAAATCTTCAAGGATGTCAACCTGCGTTATGCTTTTGCCCATGCCATGAACGTAAAAAAGGTGATCACCCAGGTGCTGCGCAACGATTATTTTCGCTTGGAGAGCGCCTACGTGGGCTACGGTCCGTACACCGATACGAGCATCAGGGCGCGCCGCTACAATCTGGACAAGGTGAGAGAATACATGACCCGGTCGGGCTGGCAGCGCGGTCCCGACGGTATCTGGGCCAAAAACGGCCGGCGCTACAGCGTGGAAGTGGTCTACTACCGGGACGATCACACCCAGCGGCTGGTGGTGCTCAAGGAGGAGGCCCGCAAGGCGGGCATCGAACTGAACCTGCTCAAACTCGATCCGTCCACGGCCTTTAAGAAGATCCTGGAAAAGCGCCACGACGTGGCCTGGCTGGGGTGGAGCACGGGGATGCGTCCCCATTTCTGGGAGTTCTGGCATTCGGTCAATGCCCACAAGGGGCAGACCAACAACGTGACCAACACCGACGATCCGGAAATGGACCGACTCATCGATGCTTACCGCAATTCTTTGGACGAACAGGAGCGCATCGATCTGGCCCATCGCATCCAGCAGCGGGTACACGAGATCGGTGCCTATGTGCCCACTTTCATGGTGCCTTATTTCCGGGAGGTGTACTGGCGCTGGTGGCGGCTGCCGGACCCGCCGGCCACGCGAACCTCGGGCAGTCTGTTCAGCGCATTCGACAGCTCCAGCGGCGGCCTGTTCTGGTTCGACCCGCAGTTGGCCGAGCAGACGCGCAACGCCATGGCCGACGGTGTTGCCTTCCCTCCAGTGACGATCAGGGATGAAACCTACAAGCCATGAATAAACGCCGAACCATCCTGACCATCGACCGCCTGGTGGCCGCTTTCGACACCGAAAGCGGACGGGTACGGGCCGTTGACGGCGTCAACCTGGCCCTTACGGCCGGCAGTATTCTCGGGCTGGTGGGCGAATCGGGCTGCGGCAAGAGCGTAACGGCCCTGTCCATCATGCGGCTGTTGCCCCGTCCGGCCGGGGTTATCGAGAGTGGCTCCATAAGCTTGAACGGAACGGATCTGGTCCGGTTGCCGGCAGAAGAGATGCAGCGGATCAGGGGCGGAAAAATCGCCATGATTTTCCAGGAGCCCATGACGGCGCTGAATCCGGTCCATCGTATCGGCAGGCAGTTGCTGGAGGTCTTCGAGATGCATCGTCCGGAGCTGGACGGCGATGACCGCTTCGCGGCTGCCGTGAATCTGATGCAGCGCGTGGGGATTCCCGAGGCCCGGGAACGCATGGCCGCCTATCCCCACCAGATTTCCGGCGGCATGCGGCAGCGGGTGATGATCGCCATGGCCCTGGCCGGCAAACCGGATGTGCTCATCGCAGACGAACCGACCACGGCGCTGGACGTCACCATCCAGGCCCAGATCCTGGAGCTGATCCTGGACCTGCAAAAAGAGACCGGCATGGCCGTAATCTTCATTACCCATGACCTGGGCGTCATCGCCCGGATCTGCGAGGATGTGGCCGTGATGTACGCCGGGCAGATCGTTGAATCCGCACCGGTAAGGGCGTTGTTCAACGACCCGCAACACCCCTATACCCGGGGCCTGCTGGCCGCCATGCCGAGGCTTACTTCGACGGCCAAGCGCCCCTTGCCCATCATCCGGGGAACCGTGCCTGCGCTGGATCAACTGCCTCCGGGCTGCCGGTTTCAGAACCGCTGCCCCCACGTGATGGACAAATGCAAAAAGAAATTGCCGGAACCGGTGCCGGTGGACGATACGCACTGGGCCCGCTGTTTTTTACTGGAACCCCATGACGGCATCGACACAAAATAACGAAGCATTGCTTCAGGTGGAAAACCTGAAAATGCACTTTCTCATCCGCGGCGGCGTGCTGCGCAGAAAAGTCGGCGCGGTGTATGCTGTGGACGGGGTTTCTCTTTCGGTGGAAAACGGACAGACGCTGGGATTGGTGGGTGAATCCGGATGCGGCAAGACCACCGTGGGACGCTGTATCCTGCGGCTGCTGAAGCCTACGGACGGAAAGGTGATCTTCCAGGGAAAAGATCTGCTCACCGCCGGCGGCAGCGTGATGAGAAAAAGCCGCCGCCAGCTGCAGATGATCTTCCAGGACCCCTTCGAATCCCTCAATGCGCGCCACACGGTGGGCGATATCCTGGCCGAGCCTTTCGTGATCCATCGCATGGGAGACGACCGGCAGCGCCGGCAGTCCGTCGGTGAACTGCTGGAGCGCGTGGGGCTCTCCGACGATGCCCGCAACCGCTTTCCCCATGAGTTTTCCGGCGGCCAGCGGCAGCGCATCGGCATCGCCCGGTCCATTGCCCTGAAGCCCAAGCTGGTGGTTTGCGACGAGCCGGTTTCGGCCCTGGACGTTTCCATCCAGTCCCAAATTCTCAATCTTCTGCTGGAACTGCAGCGGGAAATGGGGCTCAGCTACCTGTTCATCGCCCACGATCTGGCCGTGGTCAAACACGTGTCCGACCGGATTGCCGTGATGTACCTGGGGCGGATCGTGGAATACGCGTCGGCCGAAACGCTTTACGAAAGCCCGCTGCATCCCTACACGCAGGCGCTCATCGCAGCTATCCCCGATCCGGACCCGGACAAACGGGATGCCCCGCAGCCGGTGCTGCAGGGCGATGTGCCTTCTCCCATTCACCCGCCGGCGGGATGCCATTTCCATCCCCGCTGCCCCTACGCGCGCTCCCGCTGTAAAATCGAAACGCCGATCCTGACCCCATATCCGAAATTCGGCAACGACCACCTGACGGCGTGTCATTACGCCGGACGGCTGGAGGAGAAGTAAAGGACGTTTATTGGCAGCGTTCCGGAAGCGTATATTGGGCCGTACGTGTTTACGGCATTGAAACCCTCGGACGGTAAGCGTTTACAGGGTGCCGTAGATGCAAGGCGCCGGGCATGCGGATGTGCCCTTTTGTACTTCAAATGCCCGGTAGCGCCGCAGATGCGGTGCCCTGTGAATGCTTACATTGGGCCAGCATCGGACCGACCGGCTTCTCCATACGGCAGAATAGGGTGGGCGCGGGCCGCTGGATCAGAGCCAGTTCGAGTTCGCGGTCTTGGTCGTAAATGTCTTGCCTGAAGTTTACCGCACCCGATGAATCCGCCCAGGCAGTGAAATAGACCAGATGCACCGGGATGGGCTTTTTGAGGACCACGGTTCTGTGACGGCCGCTTTCTACGGTCTCTTCCAGGCGGCTTTGGTCCCATGACTGGTCGCGAAGCAGGTACCGAGCCAGTTCCAGGGGGGACTCGAGCCTCACGCATCCGGAGGAGAACCCGCGACGGTTTTTTTCAAAGAGCGATTTTGACGGGGTGTCGTGGATGTAAACGGCCTGACTGTTGGGGAAGATGAACTTCACCTGGCCCAGGGCGTTGAGCGTGGACGGATCCTGGCGCAGGCGATAGGGGAAATAGTTTTTGGACACCCCTTCCCAGGAGATGGATTCCGGGTCGATGGGCGTTGCTGCTTCATCCCAACTGTCAAACACCTTGATTCCCTGCCGGACCAGGTAGTCAGGGTCCTCCTTGATCTTCGGTAGGATATCCTTCCTGGCAATTTTTGCCGGAACATTCCAATAGGGGTTGATTTCCAAGTAGGTCAGGTGGCCGGAAAGGTTGGGGGTCTGGCGGCCCGGCCGGCCGACGATTACGCGAATCCGTCGGATCACCCAGTCGTTTTCCACGATATTCAGCGTATAATCGGGGATGTTGACCAGCAGGTAACGTTGGCCGAAACTGTCCGGATACCAGCGACAGCGTTCCATATTCAATTTCAACTGCAGGATGCGCTTTTCGACGGGAACATTCAGCGCTGCCAGCGTCTTTTCGCCGACCACGCCGTCAGGCGTCAGTCCATGGCGATACTGGAAGCGCATGACCCCCGCTTCGACACCGGCATCGAAGTCTTCCGCCGCTTCCGGCAGGTAGGGTTGGATATCTGCAGTTGCAAGCAGCCGGCTGCGCAGCGCCGGTACGCGCGGGTCCTGATCACCCCGTCGCAGGGACGGGCCGCCATCGACGGTTGCCCATCCCCCGCGCGAACGGATCCGTTCATATTGTTGCAGCGCTGTTTTCAGACCAGCATACGCGGGCTGGCCGGGAGGCAGGTCATCCAGAAAATCCCACAGGCGGTTGGCATTGAACGCCGCCGCCAACTCGGCCGGAAAATCACGGTCCGGAAGTTGCTGGTCGCTGACCCAGGGCATGTGAAGGGACTGGGGTGCAATGCGACCCCGGGCAAGATCGGCGGCGTAGCGGAGCAGCGCATCGGTGAGCATCATGTCCATCTGAACGGCAGGAGAGGGTGGCATCGCCCCGAACGATTCGTCCAATCCCATGGGCAGGCTGCCCGGATTCTCCAGGGGCGGTGGAAAATATGCCTCCGGCGCGAGACCGTTTTCCGAGGCGCTCGAAATGACCTTCAACAGGCCTTCTCCCTGCCGGGTGAGCCCATCGGTGTCCATCCATAACGTCCGGTAGCCGATCAGGCGGTAGAACCGCACCACCGGGCTCCAAAGTCTGTCCGTGGCGGCATCCGGGGCGGCGGTGTACTGCGGCGCTTCGACTGCCAGCAGGCGCTTGAGTTCGGCTGCCTCCCGAAGATGCGGGTTGTCCGCCGTCGCCGTACGCGGGGATAGGAAAAGCATGGCCGCCAGGAAAAAAATGATAGTATGCCTGTAACCCTTCATTGACGATCCGATCATTGGTGCAGGATCTGCCCGAACCTGAATGAGCAGCAGGCCGGCGGAAAGACACCGTGGCAAACCCTTGGGATGAATCCGTTACCGCCCTTACATTTATTCTAGTACCCGAGGCGGTATTCGGCAATGACAAAAATGCGGATGCTGTGTATGACCGCTTCCTTTTTCCTTTAGCACCCGAACCTGAATTCAGGGCCTTGAAACCTGATGTTTATCAAGAACCGGACCAAACTGAGGTTTGGACAAACGAAGATGGATTATTTCTAAAAAACCAGACCGTTATCATTTTCGTCGAATATAAGGTGGTTGGCGGCATGTTGGGAAATGGAAGTCGTTTTTCCCATTTTTTAGGTAATATAGACCACAGTTGGATCGAGGCTGGCCTTCGCATCGCCCTTCTTTTTGGCTTGACAAGCAAGTAACTATTATATAGCTATTTTGTAGTTATGTTATAGCCTGAACCTTCTGGGTGAATCCACTGCCCGGTGCCGGTCAATGCATGACCGGTAAGGACAGCGGACAACCAACGCGTTGCTCTGTCAGGGTCGAAGATGATTACCCCCAATCAGCAAATCCGTCAAAAGAAGAACGGCGGCGAGCCGGAAACCTCCCCTGTGCCCGCCAAAACCGAGTTCAGGATTTACGGGGAGGAGATGATCGAAAAAAAAGTCAAGACGAGCGGGAAAACCGGAAGGATCTATCTGCCCGGCGACTGGGTGGGTAAACAGGTGAAAATCGTTCGCATTGACTGAGGAAAAGAGATCGAATCCGAGGGTATAAACCATGAGGTACGCGGAAACAGGGCATCATTTGGAGATCGATCTGACCCGCGGTAACATCGAACGGGTTGCCACGGACCCCAAGGATACCGAGCTGTATCTGGGTGGACTGGGCACCAGTGCCAAGATCATGTGGGATCGGGTGCCCTCCGAAGTCGAGGCGTTTTCGCCCGACAACCTGCTGATTTTTGCCGCCGGCCTGTTGTGCGGCACGCCGGCGACCGGATGCAATCGCACCATCGTAACCACCATTTCCCCGCAGACGAAGTTGCTGGCTTTCTCCATGATGGGCGGATTCTGGGCTCCGGAGTTGAAATATGCCGGCTATGACAAGGTGATCCTGCGGGGTAAATCCCCGGATCTGGTCTACATATGGATCAAGGACGACAAGGTGGAAATCCGGGACGCCAGCCATCTGAAAGGCAAAGGGGCCGTGGAGACGGCCAACCTGATCTGCGAGGAACTGAAGGAGCCCAAGGCCCAGGTGGCCGCTATCGGTCTGGCCGGCGAGAACCGGGTCTTTTTTGCCTCCATCGAGCAGGGCCGTTCCAGCGCCAGCCGGCAGGGCATCGGGGCGGTGATGGGCGACAAAAGGGTAAAGGCCATCGCCGTGCGGGGAACCCGTGACATTCACCTGGCCCGCCCGGCCGAGTTCATGGCGCTTTGCAGCGAGGTGCTAGAATACATCAAGTTCCGCAACGAAAACCCCATACCGGGCGTCATGCCGATTCTGGCGGGCCTGGGGTCGCCCCAGGAGATGAAGGTTCACGACGAGAAATGGCATACCGAGAATTTCATGTGGGGCAATTCCCGGGAGCGCCGCAAAGGGTTCTGGAACGAGGAGATCGCCCGGGACTGGACCCAAACCATGGAGGATATGCGCACGCGGCTGATCAGTTGCTACAACTGTCCCATGACCTGCGGCGCCACCATCTCCCCGCCAGGCAAGCCGACCTACATGATGAAATGCTTTTCCAAGCTGACATACACCATGGCAGCCTACTCGAACCTGGAATTCGGCCTGGGGATCGCCCAGAGCGCCACCGAGTATGGGGTGGACGGCTTTTCGGCCCCCCAGGTGATGGCCTTTGCCCTGGAACTGCTGGAAAACGGCATTCTGAGCAAGGACGATTTTCCTGGCCTGCCCGAGGACAACGAGGGCCGCTTTCACTGGCTGCTGGACCGCATCGTCCGGCGGGAAGGCATCGGCGACGTACTGGCCGACGGCACCTACTGGGCGGCCAAAGCGATCGGCAACGGGGCCGAAGCATACGCCCACAACAACATCAAGAAGCACGAGCAGCTGCCCCTCAAACTATCCATGCTCAACCCCATCTATTTTCTGATGTACGCCACCGGTGAGAAGATGAACATCACCCAGATCGAAGGGCAGTTTCCCCAGGCGCCCTATCCCAAACGGGAGCACCGCGAAGCGTTCGTCAAGGACTGGTTCCAGGTGCCTGACGAGAAGTTCAAGCAGTATTTTCTGGACTGGGAGCCCCGCGGTGAAAAATCGATTCCCTATTACCCCACGCCCGAGATGTGCTGCGACATCGTCGACTGGCAGGAGCGCATGCACTACATCGACGACGCCCTGGGTATGTGCGCCGGCCTCTCTTCGTTCCCGCTCAAGCCGCCCTATCACATCCACAACTACCCGAAATTCATCTCTGCCGGAGCGGGCATCGAGATGGATGAAGAGACGTTGACCCGGGCCGCCAAGCGCTATCGAACTTTGGTGCGGGCCATCAACACCCGCCGGGGGTTGCGTCGCAAAGACGACCGGCCTCCTGAAAACCACTGGAAAAAGAGATTTCCCGAACTGGAAAAAGAACTTTTAGACACCTACTACGCTTTCAAGGGCTGGAACGAGCAGGGGATCCCCACCAAGGAATCGCTGCACGAACTGGGGCTGGACCACGTGTACGAGGAATTCGAGAAACGGGGCATCTACTCGAAAACGGACGAGCCGCCTTTGCCGGAAGATCCGGTTGAACCGGGCAAGGAGGTGTAGCCGTGGCCACCGAAAAAAAGATCGTCAAAACCATCCGAATCAACGCCGATCTGTGCAACGGTTGCCGAGCCTGCGAAATGATCTGTTCGGCCTTTCACGCCCAGCCCAAATACTCGAGCAACAATCCGGCACGGGCCCGCATTCGCGTGCTGCGGCATCCGCTGCAGGACATTTATGTGCCGGTCTATGCCGGTGAGTCCGCCGGAGCCGAGTGCGCCGGGCGGGACAAGTATATCATCGACGGCAAAGAATACGACGAGTGCGCCTTCTGCCGGGCGCCGTGTCCCTCCAGGGCCGATTTCAAGGAGCCCGATTCCGGTCTGCCCTTGAAATGCGACATGTGTGAAGGCGAAGAGGAGCCTCTCTGCGTCAAATGGTGCATCACGGACGCATTGGTCCTCGAAGAGCGGGAGGAGGAAGTTGAATTGGCAGCCGAACAGGAGGAACTGGATATTGGCCTTGAATCACTGGCTGAGAAGTACGGGATTGAGAAGGTTGTCGATGCGGTGGCCAGGATGTCCGTGGCAAAAAAAGGCTGAAAAGGAAACCATTGATTCGTGGAGACGGTAGCCGACTATAAAGAGATTGTCGACGAGATCAAGGCCAATGGCGGCGAGAACTTTACCCGCTGCTATCAATGCGGTTTGTGCGATGCGGTCTGCCCGTGGAATCGCTTGATCGATTTCAGCATGCGCAGGGTCGTCCGGCAGGCGACCTTCGGCATGACCGATATCGAGAGCGAGGATATCTGGCGCTGTACGACCTGTGGACTTTGCCCCCAGCAGTGCCCCAGAGATGTGGGCCAGATCGAATCGGGCATTTCCCTGCGCCGGCTGGCCACGGAATACGGCATCTTCCCCAATGCTGTTAAACCGCTGCGGTCGGTCAGCGCCAGTTTGAGCGGTGCCGGAAACCCTCTGGGAGAAGATCGGCAGGCCCGGGGGGACTGGGGCAAGGAGCTGTCCGTCAAGCCCTTTGAAGAGGGGATGACCCTGCTCTATTTTTCCGGCTGCTACCTCAGTTACGACCCCCGATTGAAAAAGGTCGCCCGGGCCACCGCTGCAATCCTCAACAGCGCCGGTATCGACTACGGCATTTTGGGCAACCGGGAGAGCTGCTGCGGCGAGAGCATTCGCAAAACCGGCAACGAAGAACTGTTCAAACGCCTGGCCCGGGAAAACATCAAGGCTTTCGTCGACAGCGGCGTGAAAAAAATCCTGGTCTCTTCTCCGCATTGCTACCATACCTTTAAGAACGAATACCCCGAATTCATGGTGCACTTCGAAGTGGTGCATGTGGCCCAACTCCTGGCGCAACTGATCGATGAAGGGCGGCTGGTTTTCTCCGGCGAATACTCCCGCAAGGTGGTCTATCATGACCCCTGCTACCTGGGGCGCCACAACGGCATCTACGAAGAACCGCGCAGGGTTCTTTCACAAATACCCGGTTTGACGCTGGTGGAACTGCCCGAATCCCGGGAGACCAGCCTCTGCTGCGGCGGCGGCGGCGGCCGCATCTGGATGGAAACCGTCAAGGGTGAGCGCTTTTCCGATCTGCGGGTGGCCCAGGCCGTCGAAACCGGTGCCGAGGTTCTGGCCACGGCCTGCCCCTACTGCATCGCCAATTTCGAAGACAGCCGCTTGGCCCTGAATGATGAAAACGCACCGGAGATCAAGGATATTACCGAGATTGTGGTGGAGGCAATATAGTTGGTGGCATGGAACTTTATCCAGTTAGCAAATACCAAATCACAAAATCCAAATCACAAATAAAAAACAATGTCCAAATTCGAAACTCCAATTCGTCGGTGTTTGGTTCTTTTTGAAGATTGAATATTGGAATTTATTTGAGATTTGGTGCTTGTAGGTTGTTATTTCAGCAATCGAATGGGTTGATTTTCTAAAATGCGCTAAATGACTTTCGGCAACAAAAGGAATTTCCTGTGGAAAACCAAATGATCGAGCAGTTGTGTCAGGCATGGGGAAAGGATCGGTTCGGAGACGTCGTGGTGGTAGGCGGAGGGATCAGCGGCATCCAGGCCTCTCTGGATCTCGCCACCGCCGGCTTCAAGGTCTATCTGATCGAAAAATCCCCTGCCATCGGCGGCCACATGGCGCAACTGGACAAGACCTACCCGACCAACGACTGCTCGATGTGAATCCTGTCGCCCAAACTGGTCGAGGTCGGCCGGCATCCTAACATAGAAGTTTTCTCCTACACCGAGGTCGATGATGTACAAGGAGAGGCAGGCGACTTTACGGTCACGCTGAGCAAGAAGCCGCGCTACATCATCGAAGAGAAGTGCACGGGCTGCACCACCTGCGTGGAGTACTGCCCGGTGGAGTACCCGGATCGATTCAACCAGGACATTTCCAGCAACAAGGCGGTGCACATTTACTTTGCCCAGGCCATTCCGTTGATCGCCTATATCGATGAGAGCTGCCTTTATCTCAAGGAGAAGAAGTGCCGCATCTGTGAAGGGGTGTGTCAAAACGACGCTATCGACCTGCATCAGACGCCGCAGAAAATGGAGATCAACGTGGCCGCCATCGTCCTGGCGCCCGGCTACGATGTGTACGATCCGGCCGTCAAGGGCGAATACGGCTACCGGCGGCTGGCCAACGTGGTCACCAGCATGGACTACGAGCGGCTGATGTGCGCCACCGGACCATACGAAGGCGAGATTCTGCGGGCTTCCGACAAGGCGCATCCCCGCAACGTGGCCTGGATCCAGTGTGTGGGCTCCCGGAGGGTCACGAAAGGGGACAACAGCTACTGTTCGGCCACCTGTTGCACCTACACCCAGAAACAGGTGATTCTGACCAAGGACCACGATGCCGAAACCGCCTGCACCATTTTCCACAACGACGTGCGTTCCTACGGCAAGGGATTCGAGGCCTACTACCAGCGGGCCCAACAGCTCCCCGGTGTGCGGTTTATCCGCAGCTATGTCTCTATCGTGGGCGAAGACCCGGAAACCAAAAACGTCATCGTCCGCTACGCCACCGAGGCCGACGGCGTCAAAGAGGAAAGCTTCGACATGGTCGTTCTGTCCGTGGGATTGGGGCCGCCCGCCGATTACCAGGGCCTGGCCGACACCTTCGGCATCGCGGTCAACGAACACGGATTCTGCCGGATCGATTCTTCCAATCCCATGGCGACCTCGCGGCCGGGGATTTTCGTGAGCGGCGCCTTCCAGGGTCCCATGGACATCCCCGAATCGGTGTTTACCGCCAGCGCCGCCGGTTCCCAGTGCGGGCAGCTGCTCGACTACCGGAGGGGCAAGCTGACCCGGGCCAAGGTCTACCCGCCGGAAAAAGATGCCGCCGGTCAGACCCCGCGCATCGGTGTGTTTGTCTGCCACTGCGGCACCAATATCGGCCGGGTGGTGGATGTGCCGGCCACGGTCGACTACGCCCTGACTCTGCCCAATGTGGTCCACGCCCAGGAGCAGCTTTTCTCCTGTGCGACCAACTCCATGAAAGAGATCGTCGACACCATCGTGGAAAAAGACCTCAACCGGGTGGTGGTGGCCGCCTGCAGCCCAAGGACTCTGGAGCCCCTTTTTCGGGACACCCTGCGCGAGGCGGGCATCAATCAATACTACTACGACATGGCCAATATCCGCGAGCACTGCTCCTGGTGCCATTCCAAGGAGAAGGAGGCCGCCACCCGAAAGGCCATGGACATTACCCGCATGTCGGTGGCCCGCTCTGAGGCATTGGAGCCGCTGCAGGAGTTCGACCTGCCGGTCAACAAGGCGGCCCTTGTGGTTGGCGGCGGGTTGGCCGGCATGACCTGTGCACTCTCCATTGCCGACCAGGGGCACGAGGTGTACCTGCTGGAAAAGCAATCCGAACTGGGGGGCACGGCCAGGCGGATTCCGTCTACCCTGGACGGCCAGGATGTGCAGGCATTTGTGGGTGAGCAGGTGCAGCGTGTGTACCGTCACCCATTGATTCACGTATACAACGAGGCGGTCATCACCGAGGCGACCGGTTATGTGGGCAATTTCGTCACCCGCCTGACCTCCGAAAGGGGGCCGGCGACCATCGAACACGGCGCTGTGGTTATCGCCGTGGGCGCCGAGGAATACAAGCCCACCGAATACCTGTACGGGGAGAACGAAAGGGTGGTCACCCATCTCGAACTGGGCGAGCGGATTGCAGCCAAGGACGAGACGATCACCGGTGCCCAAAGTGTGGTGATGATTCAGTGCGTAGGCTGCCGAAACGAGGACCGCAATTACTGCAGCCGGGTATGCTGCGGGCACAGCATCAAAAATGCCCTCAAGCTCAAGGCCCTCAACCCCGAGATGGACGTCGCCATCGCTTTCAGGGATATGCGGACCTATGGGTTTAGTGAGGAGTATTACCGGGAGGCGTCCCAAAAAGAGATCCGCTTCATCCGCTGGACCCCGGAGGAACCACCGCAGGTGGAAGCGGCCAAAAGCGCCGGTCGGTCGGTATTGCGCGTGGTGCTCCGCGATCCCATTTTAGGGCAGCGGCTGGCCATCGACGCCGATCTGCTGGTCCTGGCCGCTGCCATCGTGCCCGCTTCCAGCGCCCAGGAGATTGCCCGTTTTTTCAAGGTGCCCCTGGGGCCGGACGGTTTTTTCCAGGAGGCCCACGTCAAGCTCAGACCGGTGGAATTTGCCGCCGACGGTGTCTTTTTGTGTGGTATGGCCCACTATCCCAAGCACATTCCCGAAGCGATCAACCAGGCTTACGGGGCCGCCGGCCGAGCCCTGACCCTGCTCTCCCACGATATCGTCACCGTTTCCGGGGCGGTTTGCGAGGTGGCCGAGAAAAAATGCATGGGATGCGGCGCCTGCATCGAGGTCTGCACCTATGGCGCCATCGAGCTGCGCAAGACCAAACAGGGCAAGAAGGCCATCGTCAATCCGGTGATCTGCAAAGGCGACGGTCTGTGCAACGCGGTCTGTCCCACCGGCGCCATCGTTTTGAAGCATTTCACCGATCAGGAGATTTGGAGACAGGTCGATGCGTTGGCGAACGAGGAGCAGAAATCTTTTCAACGAGAAAAGTCGGAAGCGGAGTCGGCCGTTTCCGGATGAGCGGCAACCACAGGAGATATTGATTTATGACCGCAGGACACTTGTTTACTCCCAAGATCATCGGGTTTGTCTGTCACTGGTGAGCATACGGGGCAGCTGACCTGGCTGGAGTTTCCAGACTACAATATACACCGGATATCCGGCTCGTCCGGGTGATGTGTTCGGGCCGGGTGGACCTCGCCCATATCCTGCGGGCCTTTGCCAACGGCGTGGACGGCGTCTTTGTCGGCGGCTGCCGGCTGGGGGAGTGCAACTACATTACCCACGGCAACTACCACGCCCTCAACCTCGTGCTTCTGGCCAAAAAAATCCTGGCCCGCATCGGGTTGGACCCCGAGCGGTTGCGGGTAGCCTTCATGTCCGCCGGCGAAGGCAATCGTTTTGTCGAGGTGGTGGACGATTTCACCAGAACGATAAAGGATATTGGCCCCTTGGGGCAATCCGAGGGCCTGGATAATAATTCCGTGGACACTGCGTTGGTCGAGGTTTCCCGGCTGGTGCCCTACATCAAGATCGAAAAACACACCAAGCTTACCGCCCGTCTTGAAAATGAATCCGAGTACGCAGACCATTTTACCGATGAGGAGATCGAACAGCTGTTTGATGAAGTGGTCTCTTACTATATCGATCCGGAGAAATGCCAGGCCTGCATGATCTGCCAGCGCCGCTGTCCGGTGGATGCCATCGACGGCGGAAAAAACCGCATTCACGTGATCGACCAGGAGCGCTGCATCAAATGCGGCACCTGCCTGGATGCCTGCCCTTCCCGGTTCGGGGCGGTCGATAAAATCGTCGGCACGCCGGTGCCGCCGCCGCCCACCGAAGCGCAGCGAAACCTGAAAAGAAAAGCGAAGGCCTGATTCTCGCAGATTTTACGGGTTAAATCCGCTTTGAGTCTGTGACATCCCACCAAAATCAACGGTATCGCCCGGGGATTGCCTGTTATTTCTCTTTGTTCACGATTCCATGCAACAAAATATCCAGTGAATTGCTGAGCATGTCTTCGGAAGAACCAATATCGGGTTTTACGTAAGATTTGATGATGAACATCACGTAAACGGAATATAAAAATGAAGTCGCATAATCGAGGTCAATGTTTCGAAACCGCTTTTCTTCAATGCCCCGCTTGAGAATATCCCTGAGAATGCTCATGGACTCCCGGTTGATCGGTGCAAAATGATCCTCCTTGGTATTCAGCGGAAAGACGGACGGATCGTTCATCAGGACGTTTCTTAAATCATCATTTTCATTCAGGTAGTTAGCCCCCGTTAAGGCATAATTTTGCAGCTGTAAAAGCGGATCGGATTCATTTTCGATTGAACTGGCGGAGGTCCGCTGCCATTCGATCAGTCCGCAAGCCACCGCCTTTTCATACAGATCTCGTTTATTCTGGACATATCGGTATAGTCCGCTTTGGGTCATATGAAATTCCGAGGCGATATCCTCCAGGGTTGCTTTTCTGTATCCATATTTGCCAAAAACCGACAAGGCCGCTTTATAAATCTGCTCCTTCTTGATCTGACGTTTCCTGGATACTCTTTCCGTATGCTTTTCCATCGGTCGTCTCCTGGTCGCTGTGTTATGTTTTATTACTCCGGCAAGTAAAGACAGCAACTCCGTCATGCCGGACTTGATCCGGCATCCAGACTTTTCCTGGATTCCGCCTTCCGCCGGCATGACATGCCTGGTGACTTTTTTACGAGACGGTCACTTTTAAAGTCCGATAAAAAATCTACCATTTTTAGCAAAAAAAGTGAATATATAAAAAAATAATTAACAAATTAATTTTTATCTGGACAATCTCTCATCTGCAAATTATGGTGTTTCACAACTGCATCTCGTTGTTTCGGAACACTTTCTTGGGGGAAGCATGAAAGAAAACAGTTCAACCCGGGTAGGGCAAATGCGGATTGCTTGGAGCGTCATTGGCATTTGCTACTGTATTGTCTGGATCGCTCCTTTCCTCACCGATCTGTCAGGACAGGCTTTCGGTTCGGCGGAAAATCTGGCCAATATGCGGGATTCATCTCAATTCGGTTGGCATGTGATCGCTTTGCTGGGAGCTGTTTCATTCGCTTATTCGCTTGAAATTGAAAAGAGGAACTGGTCCGGTATTTTTGCCGGGTTGGCCTTTGTGCTGATGGATGCATTCAATGAAATGTGGAACGGCCTGATTTTTTCTGCAACCGGAGGGTATTCGGCTTACTGGATGTGCAGTTTCCCGACAGGCTATCAAACGCTTATCGGGTGGAATATTGAGATTATTTTTAATTTTCTTTTCTGGGGGCTTATCATTACCAAAGGCATTCCCCAAGATAAGGAGATGAAGATCTTCGGAATCAACAACCGGATTGTTATCGCTTTCAGTTGGGCGTTGCTGGGAGTGATCGTGGAGATTGTCCTGAACTCGTTTGACGCCCTGATCTGGAACTACTGGTGGTGGAGTACCCGATTTCCGTTCTTCTTGCTGATTCTGGCTTATTTCCCGTTCGCGTTGATCACGTATTTTATCTATGATCTGCCTTCGACAAAGCTGCAGGCCACCTTCGTGGGGAGTATGGCCGGCGGATTGGCCGTCTGCTACATTGTATTTATAGCCGTTGGCTGGATTTGATATCCATACTGGTACTTATCCAGGAATGATTTCTCTTTGAGCGGTCCATTCATTGTATAAAAGCTTCATCGCTATTGATACTGCCTATAACCGGAAGGTTACCAGTTCCACCCAGAATCAAGCCTTGTGCGCCCTCGTTTTTCTATACCGGCAGGTATTATCGAGAATCTGGAAGCGGAACTGCCCATCGCGCCGAGTCTTTTCGGCTGTACCCGCTGCTTCGGCTTGCGGGTGAAGAGAGACTCGATGATCGACGCCCACATCATGGATGGCGATCTGGCCATCATTCGGCCTGGACAGCGGGTCGAAAACGGGGAAATCGCCGCGGTGATGGTTCAGGACCTGCTTTTGGAGGCGACGCTCAAGATCGTGCGTCGAACGAAAAGCAGCCTGTCCCTCCATCCGGTCAACGCGGCGTACGATGTCATGGTTTTCAAGGGACCCCGGCGAAAGCGGGTCTCGATCCTGGGTAAATTTGTGCGGGTTGTCCGTAGAGCCTGACCGGGATCAGAGGTCTTTTTTCAGATTGATGAATTTGCTGCGGTCGAAGCCCAAGGTTTTGAAAAAGGAGAGCAGATCAGTGGAATCCCAGCGCACCGAGGTGTAGACACGGTTGATCCCCATCTGCTTGTAGAGTTTAAAAATTTCGCGGGCAAGACGGTCTCCGATCCCCTGGCCCATGTATTCGGGGTCCACGCCAAGGGTGGCGATCCAGGCACTTTTCTCAATGCCGAAGCCGAAGGTGAGAATATAGCTGATCATGAACCCGATGACCTTGCCATCCAACTCGGCCACGAAACAGATGTCGTTTTCGGTTCGGGCGTGTTTTTCGATCAGGGCGGTAAAGTCCACATCCACGGGTTTCCGGACGATGGACGCATAGATTTCGCAGATGTCATCCGTATCGGCGACCTGAAGTTCTCTGATCCGAACGTTTTCCACGGAGCTGTCCTTTATCTCGATAGTGCGATTGGGTTAATCCATCCGGATGATCTTGACGTGGCGGCCCACCCAGTCCGGCGGCAGGTAAACCCGGCCGCTGTTGCCGCTGGATTTGACCAGCTTCTCGATCATCTCCTCACCGTATATCTCGAACTTGACTTTCGGGGGTGCGTGTTCCGGCGACGTTTCGTCCCCGCGGGTTTTCTGATCATCTGCCACGATGAATACCCGTTCCTTTCAAATGCCTCGATGGCGATGGTTTCCAATGTTCACGAATCATTTTTCTTATCATTCGTTCCGGAAGGGGTCAAGGCAGTTTAGCTAGATTGTCGCTGTGATTCAGCTACCCCGTGCCCATCCATAAATGGCCAATTTGTACGATATCTGCGTTAAACGAAAAATTTATTCCTCGAAATATAACCCATATACACCCCAAGGGCACTTCCTGCGGGGCGACTTCGGTAAAATTTTTCGAAAGCCTTGAGCTTGAACAAATTTGCCTATTTCTGGCCGGACACGGACTAAAGAAACTCCCCGTTCGGTCGATGGTAAAACTATGAAAAAACCATTCCGGCCCGTCGAAGCCGAAGCTGTGTTTGTCCGGGTGCGGTCATACGATTTTTTATGGATGCAAGGAGATTGTTTTGTTTAAGCAAATCAGCCTGATAAAAAAGTTCGCCATCGGATTCAGCCTGATCCTGATCCTTCTGGTGGCACTGGCCGTCGTGGGATACCGCAGCCAGTCCGGTATTGCCCGGCGCGCCAGGGTATCGGATGCCATCAACGCCATTGGACAGTCCCTGGCCCTGGCGAGGCAGCACGAACAGGGCGTCGTCATCAGCCTCAACAATCAGAATGTGGACAACGTCCGCCGGGCGCTAAGTGAAATGAAATCCGAAATTACCGGCCTGGAAAGCATTTCTGCGGACGGGACTGTCAAGGAGCAGTTGGCGACCATCCAATCCCGTGCACAGGATTACGAAAAGGCCTTCGAAGCGTTTGTGGACCTGGCCGAAGCCCAGGGCGCAGAAGCCGGCCGAATGAGTGAAAAGGCGCGTTTTGCGCTGGATCTGACCTCGCAGATTCGCGACCGGGAGCAGGCCGGTCTCGAGGAACTCCGCCAGACGAGCCAAACCGTTATTGCCCAGAAAACCGCCTGGGTGGATGCCGCGGCCCAAATTTACAATACGGCTCTGGAGGCCAAGGTAAGCCGTGTCTCTCTCATAAACAAGAACGAACTGAGCACCATGGCCCAGTGGAAGGGCAGCAACAAGAAACTGGCCCAACAGGTGCGCCAGCTTCGATCACAGCTGCAGACACCCGAGAACATGGAACTGGCCGACCAGATCGTAAAGCTTCAGAAGCGATACATTGACGGTGTGCTGGGATATCTGCGAACCCTACAAAACAAAGACCTCAATCGCATGATCCAATCGGTCAAGGACTATACCTGGGCGATTACTTCCCTGCAGTTCGAGCTGCGACAGCAATTGGACTTTTACAGGGAAGATACCCAGGCCCTTTTCGACCGGAAGTTGGCTTTGACGCAATGTGTCAATGCCATGACCAACCTGCTGATCCATGCCCAGTTGAATGAAAAAGCAATGATGGCTTCCCGAGATCCGTCCAAATCCGGAAAGGTGACCGAAAATATCCAGGGGATCTATTCGGCAGCAGATTCTCTGAAGGAACAGGTTGAAGATCAGCAAGTTCTCGAAGAGATCGCACCCATCGTTGCGGCGGTTTCCGATTACGAATCCGCATTCAACGAGACCGTGAATCTATTGCGCCGCCAGCTCCAGTCGCAGGATCGCATGGCCCAGGCCGCCGGTCAGGTGGATCGCGTCTGCAGCGATGCCCGGATCGGTCAGAAAGCCAAGGCCGAAAGCCAGATGTCCCGGTCCAATTTCCTGATGCTGGCGGGCACCCTGGTGGCCGTTGCCATTGGCATTCTCTTTGCCGTGGCCACTGCCTTTATGGTCGTGCGGCCGGTGCGGAGAACCGCTGACATGCTCAAAAACATCGCCCAGGGTGACGGCGATCTCACCCGACGTCTGACCATTGAGAGCGGGGACGAGATCGGCCAGATGGCCGGATGGTTCAACACGTTCATTTCCAAACTGCACAATATCGTCCGCAATATTTCGCAGTCTTTTGAAACCGTAAGTGCATCCTCCGACCAGCTGCAGGTCATCTCCGGTCAGATGGATGCAGGGGTGCGCGAGATGGGTGAGAAATCAGCGGCCGTGGCCAATGCGGCCGACGAAATGAGCCAGCATATGCATTCCATCGCCGCAGTCAGCGAAAAGGCCTCCAGCAACGTGGAACTGGTGGCATCGGCCATGGAACACATGCGCCAGACGGTGACCGATGTCGGCCAAAGCTCGGACCAGGCAGGGGCCGTTACCCGTCGGGCGGTGGAAGAAGCCCGGATGGCATCTACCAAAGTGGACAGCCTGGGCAGTGCTGCCGCCGAGATCGGCAAGGTGACCCAGTTGATTACCGACATTTCCGACCAGACCAACCTGCTGGCCCTGAACGCCACCATCGAGGCGGCCCGGGCCGGCGAGGCCGGCAAGGGCTTTGCCGTGGTGGCCAACGAGATCAAGGAACTGGCCAAGCAGACCGCAGAGGCCACCCAGGGGATTAAACGGCAGATCGAGGGTATTCAGACCTCCACCGCCGAAACCGTATCGGACATCAGCCGCATCGCCGATGTGATCGGTGAGGTGGACGAGATGGTGTCCTCCATCGGTTCCGCCGTGGAAGTGCAGGTCGCGGCTGCCGGCGATATCAGCGAGAATGTCGGCCAGGCGGCCAGCGGCATGGCAGAAGTCAACGAAAGCGTGACTCGAACCAGTGCTTTTGCGGGAGAAATCGCCTCCGACATTGCCGAGGTGAACCGGATTGCCGGGGCGATTGCGGACAACAGCACCCAGGTGAGCGTCAACGCCGGGGACCTTGCCCTTCTGGCCAAAGACCTGATCGTCACCATCGGGGAATTCAAAGTGGACCGTACCGGCGACGACAGCCGGGTTGTTTCATCGGAGATAGTGGATCTGATCGTCTGGGACAAACGCATCCAGTTCGATATCGAAGCCATCGACCGGCAGCACCGCCGCCTGGTTGATCTGATCAACCAGCTTCACAGCGCCATGCGCAGACGGGCCGGCCAACGGGTTATGGCATCCATCCTGACCGAATTGGCCGATTATACGAAGCAGCACTTCAAGGATGAAGAAGGCTTGATGAAAAAGCACGGCTACGAGGATCTGGATGCCCACCGAAAGCTTCACAGGAAGCTGGTCGATCAGGTGGTGGAATTCAAGCAGCGATTCGAGTCCGGTGACGCGACGGTTTCCATGGAATTGATGACGTTTCTAAAAGACTGGCTGCTCAACCACATCGACAAGGTGGACCGCAAGTATGTGCCGGTGCTGAAAAAAAGCTAAACTATAAAAGCAAGCACTCGAGAATAAATGCCGCTTCTTTGGAAGTCGCATTGTGGCAGGGATGCCAGGCGGGTGGCATTGTGTCGAAGAATTACTCCGGTTCCCCTTGTCTTCCCTCATCCAAGTCCGGGTCGGACGCTTTCGATTGAATGCTTGCATACTGCTCCGGATACATTTTTTGCATGCAGGCCGGGCAGATTCCATGGCTGAAGCGGGCATCCGAATGGGTGCTGATGTACTCCTCGATCTGGTTCCAATAGCCTTTGTCATCACGGATTTTTTTACAGACGGAGCAAATGGGAATAAATCCGCTTAAGGTTTTTACCTCTTCCAGTGCGCTCCTGAGTTCGGCGATCAACGCTTCGTTTTTTTCGTTTTGCTGCTTGATTTCCTCTGATTGACGATCAATCAGCCGGCGATTGAAGAAATCTTGACGATTGTAAAGAAACAGGACCCGGGAAAGAATAAAGGCGACGATGGCAAATGCAACAACATTGATGAGATGGATGGCCATGGACTGTCCTATCGCAAAATACACCCCGATCAACAAAATCACCATTGAAGCCATGTAGGTGCCGAACAGAACCAGCCTGATCCGATTGGGCAGTACGAATATGGAGGCGTAGGCAAAAACCATCCCGATATAGACGTCGATGGCACTGCCGGCCAGCACGTCGCCCAAAGCTAGCGGCAGTGTAGACAGCAGAGCAGTAGCCAGCACTCCATTGATAAGTCGTTTGTGAGACCTTTGAATCGACGACGGTCTCTGCGGCATTTTCCACCGGGCGAGCAGCAGGATGCCGGCCAGTAGAAACAGAAGGCCGAGATGAGAAAAAGCGATGATCGGATAGCCAATGGATTGTTGCCAATACCCGTGAAAAAATCGAATGAGATCCCAGATGAAAAGTGGCAGAAAAATAACCAGGGCGACCATGGCCATCATTCGCATGCGGCTGAAATTTTGAAAGGCGATGGTGGAATAAAAATCGGCGGCGTCCGCATCGCGAATTTCTTCAGGTGAAAATTCTGTTTTCCGGCGGCGCCGTTGTTCGGAAGGCTGCGACATGGTCGGCTTCCTGTTTAAAGACGGATTCTTCCTGTCAATCACGAAAAAGAGCTGACGGAAAGTCCCAGAAATTTGGAGCGGATGCGTTCGAGATGGTCTAAAAGATAGCGTTTCCGGGCCAGGCCAATCTCCCGGGGATTGTTTTCGACCAGCAGCGCCGAGGTCTCCACAAGTTCTTTTTTAACCGCGGCAACCTCGATGTTCCAGTCTTCCGCGTTCATCTTCAACATATTATAGTACCACAAACGGAAGGTCAACGCATACAGGCGATCCGAGGTTTCCTTTAAAAAAGGGTTTCCGGCCGCTTCCAGGAACAGGGCTTTTATGGAAAAATCGATGTCGGCCAATGCTTGGGTGTCCTTTTCATGGGGCAGTCGATCACACGCCTGCCTGATGGCATCCAGCTTGTTGAAGTGGGACGGAGAGAACCGTTCGGCGGCAAGACGACCGACCACTTCCTCCAATTCCAGACGGGCCTGGTACACGTTCATGATGCGGTTCAATTCCAGTTCGGTCACCTGAATGCCGGTGCGGGGCAGAATTTTGACCAGGTGCTCCCATTCCAGACGAAAGAGCACCGTTCTCAAGGGGGTCCGGCTGACGCCGAACTCGTCGGCCAGGGCCTGCTCTTTAAGGATCCGGCCCGGTTCGTATTCGATAAACAGGATCCGATGGTGCAGTTGCATGTAAATGTCGATATTCATGGTCTCCCCGGCGAGGATCGCGGCCTAGTAAGAAGGCCGATACCTGCATTGTATGACAGTGTTTTTTTGGTATACCTGTGTAATACAATGCTGCGTTTTTGGCAACCGATTGAAAAAATACCAACTTACCAATAAACCATTGACGGGGGAAATGATATTCGCTATGGGGAGAGTGCGTAGATTTGATCAAATTTCATATCAAATAAAGGATCAACATGGATTTGACACTCATGGAAGGCAATGAAGCCATCGGCTGGGGCGCCGTGGCGGCCGGCTGCAACTTTTTTGCCGGTTACCCCATCACGCCGGCCACCACCATTTACAACACCATGCTGAAACTGCTGCCGCCCAAGGGCGGGGTCTGCATGCAGGGAGAGGACGAGATCGCCTCCATCGGCTTTTGCCTGGGGGCTTCCATGGCCGGCATGAAAGCCATGACGGCCACATCGGGTCCCGGAATCAGTCTTTACAGCGAGCAGATCTCCTTTGCCATCGGCAGCGAGATCCCCATCGTCATCGTCGACGTCCAGCGGCTGGGACCGTCCACCGGATCGGCCACCAAGGGGGCCGACGGCGATATCCAGTTCCTGCAGTGGGGCAACAGCGGCGGGCTGCCCGTGATCGTACTGGCCCCCACCGATGTAAAGGACTGCTACGAGTTGACTGTTAAGGCCTTTAACCTGGCCGAACAGTACCGCTGCCCGGTGTTTGTCGCCGCCAACAAAGAGATCTCCATGACCCGTGAGACATTGTGCCTGGATGAACTCTCCCTGCCGCCGGTGGTCCAACGCCGCCGGGCGGAACCGGATCAGGACTTTTTGCCATTTAAGACCGGCGAGGGAGAAACGGTGCCCGCCTTTCTGCCCATCGGCGGGCAGACGTTGGTGCGTCAGACCTCTTCCACCCACGGGGTCAACGGATACATCACCACGGATCCCGAAGAGATTGCCATGATGCAGGGGCGCCTGAAGGAGAAGATCGAAGGGGCGGTGGCCGATTTTACCTATTATGATGAAATCCGCACAACCGAAGCCGAAAACCTGATCGTCACTTACGGGATTACTGCCCGGGCGGCCAGGGTGGCGGTTGAGCGCTTGAAGGCCAAAGGAAAGCCCGCATCCCTGCTGGTTCTGAAAACCCTGTGGCCTGTGCCCGAGGCGCTGATTCGAAAAGCCGTGGCGCCGTACAAGCGGGTGGTGGTGGCCGAAATGAACCTGGGACAGTACGTGCGGGAGATTCAGCGCCTGCTGCCGGAAAAAGAGATCGCTTTTGCAGGCGGAATGAACGGAGAGTTGATCAAACCCGCACAGATCATGGAGGGGGTCGCCAATGGATAGTCTGTTAAATGCAAGCCGGCCGGCGGTTTTCTGCCCGGGCTGCGCCCACGACCAGGTGCTGCGCGCCTTGGACAAGACCCTGATTTCGATGGGGTACGGCGGCGAGGATGTGGCCATCGTCACCGATATCGGCTGCTCCGGCCTTTTCGATACGTTCTTCAACACCCATGCTTTCCACGGCCTGCACGGCCGGGCCCTGACCTACGCCACCGGCATCAAGATGGCCCGGCCGGACGTGAAGGTCATCGTCACCATGGGCGACGGTGGACTGGGCATCGGCGGCGCCCATGTGCTTTCCACCTGCCGGCGCAACGTCGACCTGACCCTGCTGGTGCTCAACAACTTCAACTATGGCATGACCGGCGGGCAGTGTTCGTCCACCACCCCCCAGGATGCCGTGGTGGGCTCCGGTTTTCTCAACAAGCTGGAAAAGCCGGTGGACATCTGCCAGGTAGCCGGCGCCGCCGGTGCGCCATGGGTCAAGCGGGCCTCCACCTACCAGCAGGACCTGGGTGAAATCCTCAAGGCGGCCATCGAATTCGACGGTTTTTCTCTGATAGACATCTGGGGGATCTGCCCGGGCCGCTACACCCGGCGCAACAAACTGACGTTTAAGTTGGTCGGGGAAAAGCTGGATCAAATGCCGTCGCTGGCCGATTATGAGGCCATCAACGCCCGTATGGAGTACGGCAAGGCCTATCGTAAGGAAGCGGCCACCCTCGGTACGCCGAAGGACCCGGTGCGCATCCCGGCCACCTGTGCGGCGCCTGCAGCCGGTCGGCAGGAGGTGGTCCTTTTGGGCAGCGCTGGCCAGCGGATCATCACGGCCGGTGAACTGCTGTGCCTGGCCGGAGCGTCGGCCGGCTGCCATGCCACCCAGAAGAACGATTATCCCATCACCGTTATGCGGGGGCATTCGGTCAGTGAAGTGATTCTTGCCGACACGCCCATCGACTACACCGGCATCGAAGACCCGTCGGTAGTCATCGCCCTGGCCCCGGAAGGGGTCAACCGCCGCCGGAAAATGTTCACAGCCCTTTCCCCACAGGCTTTGGTGATCAAGGCGTCCGGGGTCGATCTGCCCGCATGCCGGGCCCAGGTGGTGGACATCGATTTCAAGGCCCGCAAGATCAAATCCCAGGATTGGGCCCTGGCGGCCCTGGCGGTGCTGGCCCAGCGCGGGAATGCGCTGAATCGGGAAATGCTCACCGCAGCCCTGGAACTGCGGTTCAACCGGACGGTATTGGAAATGGCATCGGCTGTGATCGAGAAGGTCGCTGCTTGAAGAAATCGATTTTTGGCGATATCCTCTCACATCAACCCTTATAAACCGGGAGAAAAGGATGGATTTCAAACTTTCCAAAGAGCTGGAGATGCTACAAAAGGCGGTGCGCGAGTTTGCCAACAAGAAGATCGCCCCCAATGTGGAAGAGTGGGACAAGACCCATTACTTCCCCTACGAAGAAGTCATGAAGCCCATGGGCGAGTTGGGGTTCTGGGGTACGGTGATCCCCGAGGAATACGGCGGAGAAGACATGGGTTTTCTCGCCGCCATGATCGTAACCGAAGAACTGGCCCGGGTGTGCAGCTCGCTGCGCGTCCAGGTGAACATGCAGGTGTTGGGGTGCGCCTACACCATCCTCAGATACGGCACCGAGGAGGTGAAGAAAAAATACATCGAAGGGCTGTGCGCCGGCGAGTTGATCGGCGGGTTTGGCATTACCGAACCGGATGCGGGCTCGGATGTCATGGCCATGGCCAGTACGGCCGAAGACAAAGGCGACCACTGGCTGATCAACGGAAACAAGACTTGGATTTCCAATGCCCAGGTGGCCGACGTGTTGATTTACTACGCTTACACCGATAAGGACGCCGGCTCCAAGGGATTGTCCGCCTTCGTGATCGAACCCAAGAACTTCAACGGCGTCAAGACCACCGCGCTGGACAAGCTGGGTTCTTGGAGTTCTCCCACGGGCGAGGTTTTCCTGGACGATACCAAAGTGCCCAAGGAGAACATACTGGGCAAACCCGGCGACGGCGCCAAGATCGTTTTCGGCTCGTTGAACCAGACCCGGTTGTCTGCAGCGGCCGGCGCCGTGGGGGTGGCCCAGGCCTGCCTGGACGTGGTGACCAAGTACTGCAACGACCGCAAGCAGTTCGGCAAGCCCATCGGACAGTTCCAGATGAACCAGGACATGGTGGCCCAGATGGCCACCGAGATCGACTGTGCCCGGTATCTGGTCTACCGCGCGGCGGTGGAAAAAGACAACGGCAAGCTCAACAACGGGCTGGACGTGGCCAAGGCCAAATATTTTGCCGGCGAAACGGTCAGCAAGTGCGCCAACTACGCCATGCGTATCCTGGGCGCCTACGGCTACTCCACCGAGTATCCGATTGCACGCATTTACCGGGATACACCCACCTACTACATGGTGGAAGGTTCGGCCAACATCTGCAAGTGGATCATTGCATTGGATCAGTTGGGCTACCGCAAAGCCAACCGTTAATTTCCGTTCAGAGCGGGAATCCTGCGGCCTCTGTTGGCGTTCCCATGAAAAAGAAATCCTTGACGCAGCGCTGCTGCATCGAGGATTTCTCTCCTGCGTCCTATATCTCGTACTTTTTACTAGGCTTTTAAACCTTGAACCGCCCCACCATTTCATTGAGCTGCCGGGCCAGTTGATTGAGCGACTCGGCGCTCATGCTGATCTGCTCGCTGCTGTTGGAGATTTCTCCCGACGCCTGGGTGACATCCGCAATGTCCCGGGAAATCTCCGCCGAAACCGTGGAACTCTGGGCAACGTTCTCGTTGACTTCCTCGATTCCCTGGGCTGCTTGGGAGACATTGTTGGCGATCTCGTTGGTGGTGACACTCTGCTCCTCCACGGCGGTGGCAATGGTTGAGACGATCTCGTTGACTTCGTTCACGACCCGGGTGATGTTGCCGATTTCGGTGACCGTTCCATCCGTGGAGTTCTGGATGCTTTCGATCCTGGATTTGATCTCTCCGGTGGCCTCCGCGGTCTGGCGGGCCAAATCCTTGATCTCATTGGCCACCACGGCAAAGCCCTTGCCGGCCTCGCCGGCCCGGGCCGCCTCGATGGTGGCGTTGAGGGCCAGCAGGTTGACCTGCTCGCTGATTTCGGTGATGGTTTCGATCACTTTGCCGATTTCCTGGGCGGCGGTGCCCAGTTCGGCCACCTGAGAAGAGGCATTGGCTGCCTGGTCCACGGCACCGCCGGCGATCCCGCGGGCCTTTTCTGTGTTCTGGGCGATTTCGTTGATGGTTGCCGTCATTTCGTCGGCGGCCGACGCCACCATGCCGACATTGGTTGCGGCCTCTTCCATGGCGGCGGCCACGCTGTTCATGTTGGCGCTCATTTCCTCCGAGGCGGTGGCCACGGTATTGGCCTTTTCGGAGGTCTCGGTGGCGTTGGTGGACGTCTGGTCCGCGATGGTGTTCAATTCTGCGGAGGAGTCATTCACCTGGCGGGCATTTTCCTGAACCGAACCAATGATCCGCTGGATATTTTCCGCAAAGACGTTGAACCATTTGGCCATTTCACCGACTTCATCCCGGCTGCTCACCTCAAGGCGGCGCGTCAGGTCGCCTTCCCCCTGGGCGATGTCCTTGAGCATGTCTGAGGCGGTGACGATGGGGCGGGTGATTCGCTTGCCGATCAGGGTGACGCCGATGCCTGTCAGCACCAGCAAAACGACAATGACCATGATTAGGCCGTTGCGCTGAGCGGCGATGGCAGATGCGATTTCCGCCTCCTTGTCCGCTACGGCCCGGTTCACATCGTCGAGATAAATGCCCGTTCCAACAACCCAACCCCAGGGTTTGAACAATTTGACGTAGGAGAGCTTGGGTACAGGCTCCTGATGGCCGGGCATGGGCCACATGTAATCCACGAAACCTTCTCCCTTGTCCCGACAGACATTGACAAATTCGACAAACAGCCTTTTGCCGTTGGGATCTTTGTTCTGGGACAGATCCTTGCCGTCGAGGGCCGGTTTGATGGGGTGCATGACCATCGTGGGAGTCATATCGTTGATCCAGAAGTAGTCGTTTCCCTTCGGTCCGTAGCGGAGTTGGGCAATGGCTTTCTTGGCATCTTCCATGAACCGCTGCTCGGCAGCTTCCAGATAGACGCCGGTGCCGATCACCCAGTTCCAGGGTTTGAACAGCTTGACATAGGAGAGTTTGGCCACGGGCTCGGCATGTCCCGGTTTGGGCCAGAGGTAGTCGACGGTGCCTTCGCCATCGCGGCGGCAGACATTGACGAACTCGACGAACAGTTTTTTGCCTTCCGGGTCCTTGAACGCGGACAGGTCCTTGCCGTTGAGGGCCGGTTTAATGGGGTGCATGACCATCGTGGGGGACATGTCGTTGATCCAGAGGTAGTCGTTTTCGTTGTACCGCATGGCGCCCACGAGTTGTGCGGCCAGGCGCCTTTTTTCAGCGTCCGCAATGTCTGTGCGGGAGTGAATCTGCTCGACGGTTTTGTAGGCGACATCCACGATGCTCTTTAGCTGCTTCTTGTAGGTAGCAGCTACCTTTTCCGGATCGTGGGCATAGTCATAATGGGCCTGGATGATGGCGTAAGTGCTCTTGATCAGGTCCTGGAGTTTGCCTTTTTTCTCTTCCATCATCATCGACCGTGCAAAGGCGGCCTCGGCAGCGCTGCGCTGCTTCAACGTGCGCATTGAAAAAAGCATGGCGACGATGCCCAAAAGCAGCAGTCCGGACAAAGATACGATGATGATTTTCTTGCTGACGCTCATTGAAAGCCTCCTTGGGTTTCCATTTTCAATTCAAGGAAAACGCGAACAATAGAGATGCAGGGCAAAAGGGCTTCTTGAGCGCTCTCACGGCAAATCAATCGGGCATCCATTTCTTTATTCCTTTTTGCCGACACCACCAGAGATACCTGTTTGTTTGGGGTATTCCCGGTTATTTTTTCGGCTTAAATAAATATAACTTAAATACTGAATTCAGATTAATTAACAAATATTGTACATCGGCAGGGGCAGTAAGGCTTGCGGGGGGCTAACGGTAAGGAACATTCACCGTTTGGATCGGGGGTCGATCCGGGGCAGATTGGATTCCCGTGATCGATATCATCTTGATCAGACGCGTTCAGGAAAGGGCAACCGTTTCGAAGGTGTAGTCGTTCAGATCGACCACCAGCAATCGATTTTTCAGAGTTCCCGGCCGGTCCAGAAGTACGTTGAGCACCTCGACACACTCCAGGGAGGCCATCAGATTGACCGCCGGTGCCAGGCAGCCCTGGCGGATCTCGTCCCCTTTGAAAGCCCGGTGTGGGTCTTCGGGGCCGTAGATGCTCTCCAGGCCAGGGCCATCGGGAAAAAAGGTGGTGATGTGTCCGGACAGCCCGGCCACAGCGGCGGAAACCAGGGGAACGGCGGTTTCGGTGGCCGTCGCGGCCAGGGCGAACCGGGAGGGGATGTTGTCCAGGCAGTCCACAGCCAGGTCGCAGCCCCTTAAAATTTCGAGAGCGTTTGAGGGTGTGAGATTCCCGCCACCAACGGTCACCTCGATACCGGGGTGGATCGCCGCCACCCGGCGGGCGGCGGCATCGGCTTTGGATGTTCCGACGGCATCGGTAGTGCAGAGCAATTGCCGGTTGAGATTGTGGGTTTCAAACACATCGCCGTCCAC
Organism: Desulfosarcina widdelii; assembly: GCF_009688965.1. GTDB lineage: Bacteria > Desulfobacterota > Desulfobacteria > Desulfobacterales > Desulfosarcinaceae > Desulfosarcina > Desulfosarcina widdelii. The sequence goes on from NZ_AP021875.1 coordinate 7,191,953, forward strand.
CAGTTTCAGCCGACCGACACCCATACGGGCCAAAGATTCGGTGACCAGCCCGCCCAATCCGCCCAGCCCCACGATACAGACATGGGCTTTCAGCAGCCGGATCTGATCCTCCATGCTAAGCGATTTACGGTTTCGCAGATAGCGATCGGGAAGAATTTTTCTTTCAAGGGCCCGGACTTCCACCTGCCATCCGGATACACCCATTTCACGGGCCAGGCGCATCGTGTCGTTATCCGATATCACCCGGCAGGGCGTGCCATCGGCCAGTGTACCGTCCCGGGCCAATAGCTTCAGACGGGAGTCGATCGTGTTCTGCATATCTCACCCCCCGGCCACGGGGGGGAAAATGCCCACCCGCTCGCCGCCCTTCAGCTGCGATGCCAACGAACATTTGACGCCATTGATGAAAATCAAATGAGCCTTTTCGCTGGGAATGTTCAATTGCAGGAGCAGCTTTTCCACGGACACACCGGACTCGATGGGCACCCGGTCCGCGTTTTCCGGCGTAAAGGGGGCCAGGCCGGCGAAGAGTTTGAGTTGAATGTGGGTCTGCTTCATATGTATTTCCAAACAGGTTCATCTCCAATCGTCAAGTATCAAAAAACTAAATACGAGATGTCCAGCCGTCAAGAATCGTTTAGGGATTAACGGACTTGCCAGAACGACAGCGAGAGACGGCGTTGCTTTTCCTCAATCCTTATGCCATCATTTCGGATTTGAGGAAAGGGCCGCAACGCATGGGTTGGTCCGCCCGCATCCAATGGAGGCATGGGCGGCCGGCCGTTTGACCAGAGGAGATCAACGCGTCTTATGGGGCATATCGTTTCCACGATCATTCCCATTTTCAGTCTCGTGGCTTTGGGAAACATCGCCAGGCGCAGGGGGTTTTTGCCGGAGGCGTTCATGGGGCCGGCCAACCGGCTGGTGTACTATCTGGCCATTCCGGCCATGATTTTTCGGGCCATCGCCAAGGCTTCTTTGACCCACCATTTCAACCCCATCGTGCTCGGACTGACGCTGGCGGCCGTTGTGGCCGTTTTTGCCGTATGCTGGGGAGCAGCCATTTTGCTGCAACTGCCGGTAGAAATTCGCGGCGCGTTTATCCAATGCTCTTTCCACGGGAATCTCGGGTATATCGGACTGGCCGTGGCGTTTTACTACCTGGGCGGCGACGGGCTGGCCCGCGCCAGCATCCTGGCCGCTTTTATCATGATCCTGCAGAATTTTCTGGCCGTGGTGACCCTTCAGGCCCACCGCCGGCAGGGGGCCGGGGGCAGCCGGATCCGGGCTTTCGTCGGCAAGATCGTCGGCAATCCGGTGATCGTTTCCGCCATTTTCGGCATCTTTTTCTCCGCAGTGGGCCTGCCCGTGCCGCTGGTGCTGGACCGCAGCCTGCAAATTCTGGCAGGGCTGGCGCTGCCCATGGCCCTGCTGATTATCGGCGGATCGCTCTCGATGAACTTAATGCGCCGACGGCTGGGTGCCGTTGCGGGCGCCTGCTTTATGAAGCTGCTGTTGCTGCCGGCCATCGGGCTGGGGTTTTTTCACTTGGCGGGCCAGGCACCGGCGGACTGCCTTCCGGCGATTATTCTGCTGGCCTCGCCCACGGCCACCATTGCGTATGTCATGGCCAGAGAAATGGGTGCGGATTCGGATTTTGCCGTGGCGGCCATCTCCGCAGCCACCCTGTTTTCCGCGGCAACCTTCGTTTTCTGGTTGAGTGTGGGATGATCGATTTCAGGCATCCCGTTCGCTTGCGTCGTCTTTCGGCGTATATTGCATGCATTCAGCCCCCGAGTTGCGGCGAACGACCAGACTGGGCGGCTGCCGGCTTTTGAAATTCATGGCCCGGCATCCATGGGGTTTGCCGGTGTCCCAGGTAATGTAGTAATATTTGCATTTGCGGCAGATGACGGTTTTGAGTGGCTGCATGGCAAGGACTTTTTTAAACGGTTGATCGATTTTTACTATGTTTAGCCCAACGTCCGGGAGCATGGCAAGTCGCTTTCCAAAGATTTAACGGGCCCCGGGAGGAAAGGAGCGGGATTCATGGAAGCGTTCAAACGCGCCCTGGTTACAGGGGGGGCTGGATTTATCGGGTCTCACCTGACCGATGCGCTGGTGGAAAACGGCTGCCGGGTGACGATTCTGGATAATCTGTCCACCGGACATCGCAGCAACATTGAACACCTGGGCGATCGCATTGATTTCGTTCACGGTGACATTCGCGATGCCGAATTGCTGGATCGGGTCGTCGAAGGATGCGAGGTGGTTTTTCACCAGGCTGCGGTGGTGTCGGTGACCCAGTCTGTCGAGGACCCGCCCCATTCCTGCGAGGTCAATGACCTGGGAACGGTTCGCGTCCTGGACGCCTGCCGGCGGTCCGGCGTCCGGCGGGTGGTCATGGCCAGTTCTTCGGCGGTTTACGGCGACGATCCCCGTCTGCCCAAAGCCGAATACATGGCCCCCATGCCCCTGAGTCCTTATGCGGTGCAAAAGCTTACCGGAGAATATTACGCCTCGGCGTTCGGCCGGCTTTACGGGTTGGAAACGGTTTGCCTGAGGTATTTTAATGTGTTCGGTCCCCGGCAGGACCCATCCTCGCCCTACTCCGGGGTGATCTCCATCTTCATGACCAAAGCGGCCGCCGGTCAGGCGCCAACAATTTATGGCGACGGCGGCCAGACCCGGGACTTCGTCTATGTCAAGGATGTGGTGCGAGCCAATCTGGCGGCCGCCGGCAGAGCGGAAGCCGCCGGCAGGGTGTTTAACGTGGGCCGGGGGGAATCGATTCGGATCAGCGAACTCTGGGATCTGATCGGCGAGATCGCGGGCATCGAACTGCCACCGGCGTTCGGCCCGCCACGACCGGGTGACATCCGTGACTCGGTCGCCGACATTGGTACGATTCGACGGGAACTGGCCTTTGCGCCCGAAGTCGGCCTTCGCCAGGGATTGGAGAAAACCCTGGCGTGGGTTCAGTCGGAAGGCTGATCAGGACCGTCAAAGGCAGACGTGGCCCTTTTCCGGAGGCTGCTTCGTCGGTTGTCCTGTGCTGCAATTGCTGAAAGAGGAAAGGTGTATCGGATGACTGGCTGCTACGCCTTTAATGCTTAGGCATTGGTATCCCAGAATTTCTTCACGGCCGCTCCGCGCCAGGTGCCCTTGCCGGAAACAGTGGGAATGCTTTTATCGATCATGTGGCGGGCAATTTTTTCCCAGCTTTGTCCGTCATCCCGCAGGTTCGCAATAATACGCATCAGCTTGGGACGGTTCTCATCGGTCAGCTTTGTTTCGGATGCCTTCCACTCGAGGTCGGACTCGGGCGCCGCGGTCGGGACGTCGGCGGCCGACGGCTGGCCGGCGAGTGAGGAAACCTTGTCGGCCTCCTGGCCATTGAGCCTGGCGGCGATGGTTTCGAGCGCCCTGGCAATGCGGGTTTGCGTATTCTCATTGGCAACCAGGGCGTCTGCAATGCGCTTTTGTTGTAACGCCAGGGATTCTATCGCATCTTTGACGAGCCCGAAATGCTCTCCGGTCATTTTTGCATAATAGTCGGTTCTCCGGCGCTCGTTGCCAACCCGGCGCTGGGGCCCTTTATAGTCCGTATGGCTTCTTCCCCGGTCGGACTGTTTCAATTTCCCACTTCTCAAATTGTGCAAAAAATCATCCATAATCGCTCCTTATGTGAATGAACGTTATAAATCAGCACCGCGATTATTAGTCAACGATGTTTTGTCGAAACGCTTAAAAACATGGCTTCGGAAAAACCGCAGATCGTCGTCGTTTGCCGGGATTGTATGACGACCTTCGTTTCCGGCGGGTTGGGTGCGATACCTGTATCGGGTCCGACGCCCTGCCAACAATTTCTTTACGACTGATTATTCAAGCGGTGACTGCTGAACAAATGGAATTGTCGGAATTGGCTTTCTGCATGGATTATCGGTCGGCCGAGAAGGGACTTGAGAGAAAAATGGCGGAAGTACGGGACAAAGCGAAACGATTCCGGTTTCCAGGACCACAAGGGCTGGCATCCACAGAAATAACCCGGGGCGCAAACGCACCCCGGGTCTTGTGATCCGGAATCTTTGTCTTTCGGTTGGATTTTTTGGAATTCGGTTTTCTATGAAACTCCTGATGCCCGGTCAGTTGGCCAGTCGCGCGAATGCCGCATCAATCCTGGTCTCCAGGAGGTCGGCCGGAAAGTCTAATGTGGCGAAGTAGTCTTCCAGACGTTCTGCCCTGCGAATCAGTTCGACCGTGCCGTCCGGTCGCAGCAAAAGTTCCTTGGGTCTGAGCTGGCCGTTGTAGTTGAAACCCATGGCATGGCCATGGGCACCGGTGTCGTGGATCACCACCCGATCGCCTTTCACGATGGTCGGCAGGCGTCGTTGGATGGCGAATTTGTCGTTGTTTTCGCAAAGGGACCCCACTACGTCCACCACCTGGCCGTCCGAATCATTTTTGCCCGGTACGGTGATGTGATGATAGGCACCGTAAATGCCCGGCCGCATGAGGGCCGACATGGAGGCATCGACCCCGACATAGGTGCGATAAATTTCCTTGCGGTTTATGGCTGTCGTCACCAGCGCGCCGTGGGGGCCGGTCATGAAGCGGCCGCTTTCCATGTAGAGTTTGGGCATGCTGCCCGTTTCCCGGGAAAATTGGCGGAACAGGTCGAAGATGGACGCGCCCATGGCCTCCAGATCCAAAGGGGCGTCGGCAGGGCGATAGGGGATTCCCAACCCGCCGCCGATATTGATGAACTCGAGGCGGATATCCAGTTCTTCCATGATGCGCTTGGCCTCTTCCAAGAGCATGGCGGCGGTCTGCACCATATAGGTATGGTCCAGTTCGTTGGAGGCCAGCATGGTGTGCAGTCCGAAGCGCTTGCTCCCCAAGGCTTTGGCCTCGGCGTATGCCTGGATCAACTGATCGTGGCTGACCCCGTACTTGGCTTCGACCGGCGTGCCGATAATGGCATTGCCCGTTCGGCGTTCGCCCGGATTGTAGCGGAAGCAGATCGGTTCCGGTACGTCCGGCAGGATGCCGAGAAGGGAGATGTCGTCCAGATTGACGATGCTGCCTCCGTCGGTCATGGCCCTGGCGAATTCGCTCCGGGTCGTGTTGTTGGAAGTGAACATCAGGTCTTCGCCACGGCCGCCCACCCGTCGGGCCAGCACCAGTTCGGCCACTGAACTGCAGTCGAATCCGAAGCCCATATCGGCCATGATGGCAAGAATGGCGGGGTTGGGAAGGGCTTTGACGGCAAAATATTCGCGGAAGCCGTCGATTTCGGAAAAGGCTTTTTTCAGCCGCTGTCCGGTTTCCCGGATGCCGGTTTCGTCGTAGATGTGAAAGGGGGTGCCGAAATGGGCGGCGATTTCTTCCAGTTGGGGATAGAGTCTAGCCTCGAAGGCTTTGGACATGGGCATGGGAACGATCCTTTTTACAATGTCGTTAAAAAAGCGATTGTTACGTAAAACTTAGCAAGTTCAGTTTTTTCGTCATTCCGGAGAAGGCCGGTATCCACTTTTTTTCAATATGTTCTGGATGCCGGATCAAGCCCGGCATGACGCGTCTGAGACTTTTTACGATTCGGACAAGTTTTAACCATTGGTCATTTCAAGATGACACTGTCGTTTCAGGGACCGGCGAATCCGGTCCATGGCGGCGGTCACATTTTCGCGGCTGTTGAAGGCGCTGATGCGGATATAGCCCTCGCCGCAGGTTCCGAAGCCGGCGCCCGGCGTGCAGACCACACCAGCCTTTTCCAGGAGCATGTCGAAAAAGGCCCAGGAATCGCCCTTTGTCGCCACCCAGATGTAGGGGGCATTCTCCCCCCCAATGCAGTCATACCCCAGGGTTTGCATCTCGCTGCGGATGATGTCGGCGTTGGCCATGTATCCCTGGATCAGTTCGGCGACCTGGCGTTTACCGGCATCGGTGTAGATTGCGGCCGCGGCCCGCTGGACCGGATAGGAAACCCCGTTGAACTTGGTCGAGTGCCGCCGGTTCCACAGGCGGTGAACCGAATGGGATTCGCCGGAGGCAGTGTAGGCCATCAGGGATTTGGGCACGACCGTGTAGGCGCAGCGGGTGCCGGTGAATCCGGCCGTTTTGGAAAAACTCCTGAACTCGATGGCCACGTTCCGGGCGCCGTCAATTTCGTAAATGGAGTGGGGCAGGGCATCGTCCCGGATAAAGGCCTCATAGGCGGCATCGTAGAGAATGATCGCCCGGTTGGCCGCGGCGAAATCCACCCAGGTTTTGAGTTGTTCCTTAGAAATGGTGGCTCCCGTCGGATTGTTGGGAAAGCATAGGTAGATCAGATCCACAGGTTCGGCGGGCAGATCGGGAATGAAGCCGTTGTCCGCCGTGCCGTCCAGATAGACAATGCCTTCGTAGCGGCCGTCCCGGAACGTTCCGCTGCGGCCGGCCATCACGTTGGTGTCCAGGTAGACCGGGTAGACTGGGTCGGGGATGGCAATGCGGACATCGGAGGCAAAGAGTTCCTGAATGTTGCCGGTGTCGCACTTAGCCCCGTCGCTGACAAAGATTTCATCGGCGTCGATGTCCGCGCCACGGGCTCTGAAGTCGTTTTCGGCAATGGCCTCGCGCAAAAAGTCGTACCCCTGTTCCGGCCCGTATCCACGGAAGGTGGCATCGGCCGCCATTTCGTCCACCGCTTCGTGAAACGCGGCGATGCAGGTATCGGGCAGGGCCCGGGTCACGTCGCCGATGCCCAGCCGGATCACGGCCGGTTCCGGACGGCGCTGCTGGTGGGCGGCCACCCGTTTGGCGATGTCGGAAAAAAGATAGGACGCTTTGAGTTTCAGGTAGTTTTCGTTGATGCGAATCATGGCTTTCCTCGGTTGCCCCTTTCATGAATCGGGTTGATCGGTCATTCAATCGGTACCGCGTCGTCGATGGGAATCCGGGCGGATTCCTTGAACGTCTCCATGACGATGGTGGTCCGGGTCGAAACAACGCCCTTGAGGGCTGCGATCTCTTCTCTAACCAGCCGCCCTAAAGTACGGGTATCGGTTTCCCTGACTTTCAGCAGCAGGCTGTCGTCGCCGGCAACGAAATGGATTTCCTGGACCTGGGCCAGTAAAGCCAGTTGACCCGCCAATTTTTTTGTCTGGGTCCGGCCGTCGATTTGCACTTGGATAAAGGCAACCTGGCCCTTGCCAAAGCGCTCGGGATTGAGTCGCACTTCATAGCCATCGATGAGGCCCATTTTTTCAAGCTTGCGGATCCGCTCCAGGACAGCCGAAGGCGCCATGCCGACCTGGCGGGCCACTTCCACATTGGGGATGCGGGCCTTTTTCTGCAGGATCTTCAGTATTTTTAAACTTATTTCGTCGATCATTCGTAAAATCTCCAATGATTCAGAAAAATATTCTTAATAATTTATATTGTCAAGAATGTTTTTATGAAAAAAATGGATCCCGATACTTACCATGTGCGGGGATCGGGAGAAAAAGATTGAAGTCCTGGCCGGTTTTTTCTATTCAAAAGATCCGTGTGAACCCGTTGCTGCGGTAAACCATTGGTCGGGGAGGGTTGCAGTGTCTGTCCGGTACAGGAGTTTGAGATGACAAAGATTGCCATTATTGGTCTGGGCGGCTGCCTGGGAGCCATTTTGCGCTACCTGGTGGCCGGCGGCGTCCACACGCTGGCCAAGTCCGCATCGTTTCCGCTGGGAACCCTGACGGTCAATGTGGCCGGATGTCTGCTGATCGGTATCGGCGGTGGGCTGATGGAAAGCCGGCAGTTTTTTTCGCCGGAATGGCGTTCGTTTCTTTTTGTCGGTGTTCTGGGCAGTTTTACTACGTTTTCCACCTTCGGGCTGGAAACCTTCAATCTGGCCAAGCAGGGGCAGTGGCTGACCTCGTTTGGCAACGTGGGATTCAGCCTGGTATTGGGACTGGTGGCTGTTTTTACCGGCTACGTGCTGTCCCGCATGATCTGACCGGCAAGGATTCGGCCGGGTGGGTTGCGATCCTGCGGCCGAAGACGGGGGGAAAAATGACGGTATTCAAAGAAGCGGGGCAACTGCTGCGAATCTTCATCGGAGAAGCCAATCGGCACGGCCGCATGCCCCTGTACGAGTGGATCGTCCAGCAGGCGCGGTCCCAGGGCATGGCAGGGGCCACGGTACTGAGGGGTATCCAGGGCTTCGGGGCCAACAGCCTGATTCACACCACCAAGATCTTGCGGCTTTCCGAGGACCTGCCGGTTGTCGTCGAGATCGTCGATACGGAAGAGAAAATCGAGGCCTTTCTCAAGACCGTCGACCCGGCCATCACGGAAGGGCTTGTCACCGTGGAAAAGGCACGGGTTCGCATGTACCGCGCTGGCGGGAATCGAAAGGCCCGGTCCTAACATCGACCGTTGGACTTATTTTTTGCCTTCTTCTTTCCCGGCAGGGCAAACGATCTGCGCTGCGCGCAGCATGCGCAGAACAAATCCCATCACCATGACCAAACTGATCAGGGTCATCAGGCTGGCGGCGAAAAAGGTCATGATAAAAGAAAACGGGTCGCCAAGCCCGTAGGACGCCACCAGCAGGGACACCCCGAAACAGGCGAAAAAGCAGGCGATGCCGGTAAGCAGGACCTGCCCCAGCCACCACCCCAAGCCGGGTCTTTCGCTTATGCTTTTATTGTGGCCGTCCCGGTCCAACTCTTCAGACATCTATCCCGTGCGCCCCCTTAGCCGGTCCAATGGTTATTACCGGATGGCCTGCATCAGAATCGCAGGGAGAGGCAGGTCAAACCGCCATCCATTTTCCTGAATTCACTGGTGTCCAGTTCCGTGATGGGCAGGCCCAGGGTCTGCAGCTTGGCGCGGGTGTCGGGAAACCCCGCCGGCATGATCAGCCGGCTGTTAACCAGCAGAGTATTGCCCGCATAGGCCTCGTGGGGTGCGATGACGATGCGTCGGTAAACGGCAAGGGCTGGGTGCCCGGCAAAGTCGGGTGTGGTCAGCAGGGTCTCTTCGCCCACTGCATTGACACTGGATTTGAAATGCAGGCCGGCGGCCACGTCAATGGTGGTCCAGGTACAGCCGAATTGGGCTACGGCATGACCCAGTTGCCTGGCCCCTTCCGCGTTGGTGCGGTCCGACAACCCGATGAGAAAGTGGGTTCCCATCATCAGGACATCCCCGCCGTCCAGCGTCCCCGGCGGTTGGATGCTGGCCGTGGTTCGAAAGGCTTTCAAGGCGGAAGCGACGGACGGGGTTTCTCCCTTGCGCGGTTCGGCGCCCGGGTTGGTAATGACTGCGATATCCGGAGTGACCACCGCCGTATCCTCGACAAAATGGGCATCGGGATAACCGTCGAGGGGGTCCAGAACGGTTACCGCCAGGTTGCAGCCTTTCAAAGCGGTTACGTAGGCATCGAACTGCTCCAGGGCCTTGACGTAATCGGGCGGGCCCAACGCCGCTGTGGTGATACCGGCGGCCAAGTCTTTGCCGGGCCGTCTTACAATGGCATGGGTAAATCTCATCCGGTCCTCTTTTCGTTCCTTAAAGACGCCGTTTCATTTTTATATGATGGGGTCATCGACAAACCAATACCTTTCCATTCGAGGTTCGACGTAAAATAGCAGTCCTGTCCTGTAAAATAAACCGCATTTCTTTTCTGTCCGAAGATTTTATTGAATTCATTGAATGAACGACCGGTCCGAAAATAAAAACCGCGTGATTCACATCGGTAATGCCGAAAATTGTCATTCCATTCAAAAAAGGTCACGCTATTTTTTTAAAATATAGTTAATTTATTAAAAAAAATTTAAATATAAAAAATTAAAAAGAATTAAAATTATTTTCTATCCCGCATCCATCGCTAAAGTTTAACGAAAATAGGACGATGTGATTCAAGACGCATCAGTTAATTCTGAATCGGATGTGACATTATCGGTTGCGATGCGGCAATTTTAAAAGCCGGGTAAGCGGAATGCTGATACGGATCTCCGGCCATAACAGTTGGTAGATGGTGGCATAATGATTGCTTAAAATATGAGGATATGAAGATAAGACGATCGCTTGATCGTCACCCCGGATGGCCAGGGCGGCGGCAAACCAGGCGGGTCCGGCTTTTTTCGTCAGGCCAGCCGTGAAATCGAATAGAACCGCGCCGGGAACGGCGCTCAATTTTTGCTAATCCAGTGAGGAGGCAAAGCCCATGTTTCAAAAATTCCTTGATCTTAAACTGAGAACAAAACTGCTGCTCTCCATTTGTACGGTGGCTTGGTTGGCTTTTGCGGCAACCATTACCTACATCGGGTATAACGCAAGAAGCCATGCCGAAGAAGAAGCCTTGGACAAAGCCCGCGAGTCCGCCTACCGCTATGCTAACAAGGTGCAGGCGGAACTGGGGCGGTATATGGATGTTGCACGCACCATTGCCTTTTCTTTTGAGGGCATGAAACAGCAGGGCGTTCCCCCACGCGACATGATGGACGGTATCCTCAAACAGGTTCTTGTGGACAACCCCGGATTATTGGCGGTGTGGACCTGCTGGGAGCCCAACGCACTGGACGGCAAGGACTCCGACTTTGCAGATGCCTTCGGTCACGACGAGACCGGCCGCTATCTGCCCTATTGGAACCGCCTGACCGGCGATATCGATGTGGAACCGCTGGTCAATTACAACGACCCGGATAAGGGCGCCTATTATCTTCAGACCTTGAAAACCGGTCAGGAGGTGGTATCCGATCCGGTGCCGTATACCGTCGATGATAAGACTTTTCTCAAAACGGTCCTGTCGGTCCCCGTCAGTTTCGGCGGCAAGACCGTGGCGGTGGTGGGGCTCGACATTCCCGTGTCCACGTTTACTCCCCTGGTGAAGCAGATCAAACTGTTTGACATTGGCTATGGATTTCTAATTGCCAACAACGGCATCTTTGTCGCACATCCCACCAAGCAGTCCAACGTTGGCAAGCACATGGATTTCTTCGCCTTTGAGAGCCGAGTGATCAACGACGTCAAGGCAGGACGCGAAACCAGTCAGTATAAAGTTTCCAAAACCACCGGCAAGAAAACGTACTACATTTTGGCTCCCATTCCCATTGGCTCGGCGAAGAAAAAATGGAGCCTGGCCATGAACATTCCTATCGATAAAGTGATGGAGGTACCTAACCGGATCTTTTTGACCACTTTCGTTCTGGGGAATTTTGCCGTGTTGGTGCTGATCGGTGTCGTGTATCTGATTTCAGGCGGTATTTCCAAGCCGGTTGTCGAGATTGCCAGCGTTGTAAACAGAATCGCTTCCGATCGTGACCTGACCCTGCATGCACCGGTCAAAACCGGTGACGAGGTCGGTATGATGGCCAAGGAGTTCAACAATATGATCGGAGAGCTGAGGGACTCTCTGAAGGTCGCCGATATCGCGGCCTCGGAGGTGGACTCGTTCTCCAGTGAAGTGTCCAAGCGGGCCACGGCCAATAAAGAGCGCGCCACCGACGAGGAGCGCCAGATGGGCGTTATCCAGGAAACGGTGAACCAGATGGGCGATACCGCCGGCGAAGTGGCCCAGTTTTCCCAATCCCAGCGTGACGCGGCCAATGTCTCCTACCGCCAGGTGGAGAGCCTGATCGAAAGTATGCGGCAGATGGGACAGGCCTCGGCCGAGCAGATCCAGGAGGCCAACATCGCCACCGAGCGTGTGAACGTCATGGGTGAAACCGGTGCTATGGTTGTGGCGACTGCCGGCAAACAGGGCGAGCAGGTGGCCAAGGTTACCGAATCGGTCAAGCGGATCGATGGTATCGTGGCCGAGATGACTCAGGCTGCGGGGCGGGCCACCGAACACGGCCAGGGCGTTCTAACCGCCGCCCAGGAGGGAGCGCGTTCCGTGAAGGAAACCGTTCAAGGTATGCAGGCCATTGCAGAATCTTCCGAAAAGATTGCCGACATTATTTCGGTGATCACCGATATCGCCGAGCAGACCAACTTGCTGGCACTCAACGCAGCCATCGAGGCGGCCCGTGCGGGCGTTCACGGCAAGGGTTTTGCCGTGGTTGCCGACGAAGTCGGAAAACTGGCCCAGCGATCCTCGGAAGCGGCCAAGGAGATCGGACAGTTGATCAAGGAATCGACCAACCGCGTACAGGAAGGAACCCGCCTGACGGAACGCTCCGAGCAGGCTTTGGAGAATATCGCCCTCGGTGGTGAAATCAACCGTGAGGCCATCGACCATATTTCCGAGCAAACCCGTACCCTGAACGAGCAAACCCGTGAGGTGACCACGCTGATGGAAGGCCTCAATGCCCTGGCCGAGGAGATCGGTGGCATGGCCGGTCGTCAGGGCCAGCGCCGCGAGGCCGCCCAGGCCGCCCTGGAAGCTTTGATCGCCAAGTCGAAGACAATTTCGGAACAGGTGAAAAGCGCGGAAAAAAGCGCGGAAGATGTGGGCAGCGAGATGCGCGGCGTGGTGGAACGAAGTGAGGAGATGAAAAAGCTGACCGAACTGCAGGCCCAACGCTCCAAGAGCCTGATCGAAATTGCTACCGCATCGGCGGCCCGTGCAACGCAAACGGTGGCCGGCGCCAGCGAGGTTGTGGGTATTACCGATGAACTCAGGCAGCTTTCGTCGAGTCTCAGCCGGCAGATCGCCATGTTCCGCATTGAAGAGGAACAGAAGGCCAATTAACCCATAAATTCGCCAGAAGTATTCCAAACAGGGGTGCGGCTGCGTTGGCGGCTGCATCCCCAACGGCCAATGAACCTTTGTGCCTGCAGCTTTGGGGCACACTATTTTCCCATCGATGCGGCCGGTATTGGAGAAAATCGAAGAAATGATTATTTTTTGTGAAGAATGCGGGGCCAGAAACGACCTGAGTTCGGACAGCCTCAACGACCACCATCACACCTTTCAATGCAGTCAATGCCATGAAGTTTTGATGGTGTCCAAACCCTCCATGGGGGTCGGCGGCCTCAATGCATTCGCAAAAATGTCCGTTGAGTGCGGCGCAAAAGGGGCCTTGAACCGGCCGGTCTCCATCTTGATCGTGGACGACTCCACCCTGCTGCGCAAGATCGTCAAGGAGATGTTCTCCGGTGACGACCAGTTGCAGGTCGTCGGGGAGGCCGAGCACGGTCTCAAGGCTCTGGAACTGATCCCCGAACTCAAGCCCGATGTGGTTACCCTGGACGTCAACATGCCGATTATGGACGGACTGACCACCATCAAACATATCATGATCAAGTGCCCCACGCCGGTTGTAATGTTCAGCACACTCACCGGCCAGGGATCCGTTGAAACGTTCGACGCGCTTCGCTACGGCGCCGTTGATTTTCTCCAGAAACCATCCAGTCTGCTCAAGGAAGACCTCAAAAGTCAGCATGAGTTGATTATCAGCCGGGTCAAAAATGCGGCCCGTGCCGGTATTGACACCATCCGCTATTTGCGACCGGCTCAGGTGAACCGGGATAAAATGAATAATGACAACCAGGCCTGCAAGCGGGTTTTCGCCATTGGCAGTTCCTATGGCGGCTATGGGTCCCTTCTCGGGTTGATCCCGGAAATCAAAGCGGACGTCCCCGCCGCCTTTTTGTCCACGCTCTATGCGGCCGCACCCCATGTGGATGCATTTGCCACATACCTGGACCGACATAGTCAACTGGCTGTGAAACGGGCGGCCGACGGTATGGCTCTGGTCGCGGGAACCTGCTACCTGGCCTCGGCCTTCGAACGGATTGAAGTCAACGAACAAGGGGGCAAATTGACCCTCAACCTGGAATCGAAAGCCGACGCCACTCCGAGACAAGCCTGCGATGCGATGATGACCTCCCTGTCCGCCACCCTGAGTGAACGTGCGTCCGGAATCCTGCTTTCCGGTATCGGGGAAGATGGCATCGCCGGGATTGGCGCGATACTCAAAGGCGGCGGGAATGCGATTATCCAGGATCCTCAGACATGCCTGTGCAACGACACTACTGCCATAACGGCCCAACAGTTCGGCCTGCCGACGGTGCTTCCCGGCGTCGCCATGGCCGAAGCGATTCGGACCCATTGTCTGGATGGCAGCCTCTAAAAGGAGACGAGCGCCGATGAACGAACAACAGTTTGCACGAACCGATCAAGAACCCGCCGAGGTCAAAGCAACCCAACAGCTTGTTGGCTTTGTTATCGGTGAAGAGTTGTTCGGAGTCGATATCCTCACGGTCCAGGAGATTATTCGGGACGCGACCATCACTCCGATCCCCGATGCTCCCGATTTTTTGGAAGGGGTCATTAACCTCAGGGGCAGCATTATTCCGGTGATCGACCTTCGAAAACGGTTGAAACTGGTGCGGATCGAGGATCTCAAGACTGACCCGTGGATTGTCATTCTTGCGGTCGAGGGCAGGATGACCGGATTTGTCGTCGACCGGGTGACCAAGGTGTTGACCGTTCCGGATGCCAGTATCAAGCCACCGCCGGACATCGTCGTGGCAGGATTGAAAAGCCAGTACATTCAAGGGGTGTGCAAGATGGATCAGCGGCTTTTGATTCTGCTCAATTTCGAACGCATTCTGATGGTTGACGAAATCAGGAAGCTGAAGTCCATGAAACGATCGAAGGTGCTGGCGAGGCAGTAATTTTTTCCCGGTTTCGACATCCGGTTGGATGCCGTTTCATGAAAAAAGGAAAAGGGCGGATGGGAAAGACGATTTTGGTAGTGGACGATTCGTCCATTATGCGCAAGATGATCAAACAGACCCTGATCGGTGCCGGCCACACGGTTGTCGGGGAGGCCAAAAGCGGCGACGATGCCGTAGCATTGTACCAGGACCTGAAACCTGAACTGGTAACCATGGACATCACCATGCGCGGCATGGACGGTATCGCGGCAGCCAAGGCCATTTTGTCATTGGACGGAGATGCAAAAATCATCATGCTGTCCAATCTGGATGAAGATAAATTCAGCCAGGAAGCGGCACAGGTGGGGGCCAGGGGATACATCAACAAACATAAGACCGCTGAGATTCTCGACTTGATCGACCGGCTGTAAATTGCTTGAACGAGCGGCTCGTGTGGATGACAAGCCACAACCCAAAGACGGTGAGAAGGAGTCTTTCATGACCGACCCATCCCTGATAGCGGATTTTGCCGACGAGACCCGGGAGCACTTGGAGGAGTTGGAGAGCAGTCTGTTGCGACTGGAGTCCGATCCGGGTGATCGGGAGCTGTTGAATACCATATTCCGGTCGATTCATACGATCAAGGGCGCGTCGGAATATCTGGGATTCGAGCGTATCGCGCAATTGTCCCATCGACTGGAAAACCTCCTGGATCTTTTTCGCGACGGCAGTCTGACCGCGGACAAGGTGGCGGTGGATCTTCTGATCGACGCCCGGGACCGTATGGAGGATTTGATTTCTCAGGTTGAGCAGTCGGGGCAGGAATCCGCACAAATCGAAGACCTGCTGGAACGAGTTGAAGCGGTGAGCGCCGGTTCGACGGACGAGGGTGACCCGGCGGACGGTGCGCCGGTATACGAAGGCGAAGCGGACACCGAACTTTTCGATATTTTCATTGAGCAGTTGGCCGCGGGACTTGGCGAGTTGATGGACACCGCAAGGCAGGTGGCTGGCAAAGAGGATGTCGCCGGTGCCATGGACCTGATGTCCGATCAGGTGCAGCGGCTTTCGGCCACGGCCAATTACATGGGCTACGATGCCTTGACCGTGGTGTACGAGAAGATGCTTTCGGAAGTGGAGGTCTTCGCATCGGGCGCAGAATCGGCCGGGTCGTCTGAAACCGAGGCGTTTTTGCAGTCGAGTCTTGTCGGCGGAATCGATCGCATCCGGGAGCTGTTTCCCAATGCCGACATGCTGGGCGCCGTCGATACCGGTTATTCCATTCAAAGTGAACAGGGCCCTGCCGAATCAAAAGCAACCGAAGATCCGGCATTCGACACAATTGTTGCGGCTTCGGAAGATTTGGATCGGGAACCGGTTCAGGAGGCCGAGTTTAATCTGGATCCGGAAAATGAATTGGATCCTGAAGCCGAAAATGACGAACTGGAATTCCCGGGCTCCCAGGCGGCCGACCCATCCCTGATAGCGGATTTTGCCGACGAGACCCGGGAGCACTTGGAGGAGTTGGAGAGCAGTCTGTTGCGACTGGAGTCCGATCCGGGTGATCGGGAGCTGTTGAATACCATATTCCGGTCGATTCATACGATCAAGGGCGCGTCGGAATATCTGGGATTCGAGCGTATCGCGCAATTGTCCCATCGACTGGAAAACCTCCTGGATCTTTTTCGCGACGGCAGTCTGACCGCGGACAAGGTGGCGGTGGATCTTCTGATCGACGCCCGGGACCGTATGGAGGATTTGATTTCTCAGGTTGAGCAGTCGGGGCAGGAATCCGCACAAATCGAAGACCTGCTGGAACGAGTTGAAGCGGTGAGCGCCGGTTCGACGGACGAGGGTGACCCGGCGGACGGTGCGCCGGTATACGAAGGCGAAGCGGACACCGAACTTTTCGATATTTTCATTGAGCAGTTGGCCGCGGGACTTGGCGAGTTGATGGACACCGCAAGGCAGGTGGCTGGCAAAGAGGATGTCGCCGGTGCCATGGACCTGATGTCCGATCAGGTGCAGCGGCTTTCGGCCACGGCCAATTACATGGGCTACGATGCCTTGACCGTGGTGTACGAGAAGATGCTTTCGGAAGTGGAGGTCTTCGCATCGGGCGCAGAATCGGCCGGGTCGTCTGAAACCGAGGCGTTTTTGCAGTCGAGTCTTGTCGGCGGAATCGATCGCATCCGGGAGCTGTTTCCCAATGCCGACATGCTGGGCGCCGTCGATACCACGCTGCCACCGACTTCGTCACCCAGCGATGAAACTTCCGACCGATCCTTCGTTCCCAATCCTCCAGTCTCGACGGATATCGATCAACTGCTGGCCGGTCTGCCGGCCATCGATGACACAGACAGGGAATCCCTTCTTTCCAGAAAGCTGGACGAAACCTTTTCTTCCATGCAGGAAGGTGATGGCGATGCCGATTCGGATCCCATCGCCCTTCAGTTCTCGACTCCCGAAGACGATTCCGGTCCTTTGTCCATTCCTGTTGCCCCGGATCACGACCGGGAAAGCACGCTGTCTATCCTCGACGACTTTGGCTCGGCGTCGATCGCTTCGCCTCCATCTGTCGAAGGGCCCATGATTCCAACGGATTCGATCCCCGTGGATTCCGGTGAAAACGATACCGACCTATGGCCCGAAGCTCCTGAGGTCCCGCTTCCCGTGCCCGAGCCCGCAGAGCCGCTTTTGGAGGCAAATCTGCCGGAACTCGATTTGACGGCCCAAAAAGTGCCGGCTGAAAAGGAAAAAGAAACCGCTGCACCCGAAGATACCTTTGCTGCGCGAAGTACCATACGCAAAAGTATCCGTGTGGACGCGGAGAAGGTCGATGACCTGATGAATCAGGTGGGTGAAC
Organism: Desulfosarcina widdelii; assembly: GCF_009688965.1. Classification (GTDB taxonomy): domain Bacteria; phylum Desulfobacterota; class Desulfobacteria; order Desulfobacterales; family Desulfosarcinaceae; genus Desulfosarcina; species Desulfosarcina widdelii. The sequence continues at coordinate 7,209,396 of NZ_AP021875.1, forward strand.
TGGTGGTGAACCGCTCTTCGTTTGCCCAGTTGTTCTTCGATCTGCGTGAACTGGCGCAATATCTGACCCGCCGATTTTCAATGGACAAAAACGACCAGCGCATGGTATCCGATCTGACTGCCCGGCTCAACGACGCCACCACGGTGCTGGGGCGCGTGTCCAACGAACTCCAGGAGCAGGTCATGAAGGTGCGTATGTTGCCGATATCCAGGCTTTTCGATCGATATCCGCGCCTGGTCCACGATTTGCTCAGGGATTCCGATAAAAAGATACAGCTTCAGTTCCGGGGTGAGGAGACTGAACTGGACCGGATGGTCATCGAACAACTGGCCGATCCCATGATTCACATTATCCGCAATGCCGTGGATCACGGCGTCGAATCCCGCGATGCGCGTATGCGCAAAGGAAAACCGGAAAGCGGAACCCTGCTTCTGGAAGCCTTCCATGAAGGAAGCAATGTCATCATCGAGATTACCGACGACGGCCAGGGCATCGATCTTTCCCGCATTCGACAAAAAGCCATTGAAAAACATCTGGCCGATCGGGAAACCCTGGAGAAAATGAACCAGAAAGAGATCATCGACATGATCATGCTGCCCGGATTTTCAACGGCGGATAAAATTACGCACACATCCGGGCGTGGTGTCGGAATGGACGTGGTCAAACGCAACATCGAGAAAATCAACGGTTCTCTGGATATCGAGACCCGGCAGGATGTGGGTACCCGCATCCGAATCAAAATCCCGCTGACCCTGGCGATCATACCGGCCATGATGATCCGCTGCGGCGTCAGCCACTTTACGGTGCCCATGAGCGCTATCCAGGAGACGCTGCGCATCGATCCGGGTGAAATTTTCACGGTGGACGGCAGCGAGGTGATGCATCTGCACGAAGAGCCGCTGCCATTGGTCAGGCTGTCCGATCTTTTAAATATAACGACTCCTTCGGATGCAGCCGCAGACGAGCGCCTGTTCGTCATCGTCATCCGATCTGCAGCGGGCAGCACAGGCTTTATCGTGGATCAGCTTCTCGGCCGTCAGGAAGTGGTCATCAAACCGTTGGAAGACTATTTGCAGGAGAACAGCGGGTTCTCCGGTGCGACCATCTTGGGTGACGGCAGCATTTCGCTGATTCTGGATGTGGATGAACTGTCGGTGATGGCCAAGGAACGCGAGGCCGAGAAAAAACTGGCTGCAGCCGTCCTGTAGCCGATACGCCAGGAACGGATAAGATACGCGCATAACATGGGAACCAAAGATCCTCTTTTATCGAACACGCCGCCTCATGTGGATGCTGGCTTTGCCGGGACGCTGAAAAATATTCAACTCAACGACCTGATCCAGATGTGTTGCCTGTCCGCATCCAGCCTCTGTATGCGCGTGAACAAGGATGATCGAATAGGAACCATCTTCATCGTTGACGGTGAGATCATTCATGCCGCCTGTGAAGGCCTGGTCGGGGAAGAGGCCTTTTACCAGATTCTGGGTTGGCAGACCGGCAGCTTCGAGTCCATAGAGGTCTCCACCAGCCCAGAACGCACCATCCATCAAAATTATCACTTTTTAATCATGGAGGCGGCCCGGCGTGTGGATGAAGCGTCATTGCTTTCCGACGACGATTCCATTCCGAGCGAAGATGTCGACAAAGATCGTTTGCGGGTGCTCATCGTCGACGACTCCCCCATGATGCGTAAAATTTTGTCCAGCATGCTGACGACCAGCAGCAGCCGGATCAAGGTCGTGGGGATGGCGGGCAACGGCAAGGAGGCCATATCGCTTATCGACAAATTGTCGCCGGACCTGGTCACCCTGGATGTGAACATGCCGGTCATGGACGGCACCAGCACTCTCAAACACATCATGATCAAAAAACCGTGCCCGGTGGTGATTACATCCAATCCAGGGGAGGGATCTTCGAGGGCGATTTTTAATTTCCTCGAACTGGGCGCCGTGGATTTCATGAGCAAACCAACCAAGAACCAGGACATTCTCGTCCAGCAGCAGAAAATTCTGGAAAGAATCCAAATCGCCGCCACGGCTAACGTCGGTAAATTCCGCATCCCACGGATTCCCAAAGCCAAGGACGGTATTTCAGGCAGCCATCCGACCGAAGAGGCCTGCCGCAGTCTGGTGGTCGTTGTATCCGGACCGGGAGGGCATCCTGAGCAGATGAGCCTGCTTCACGACCTGGTGCCGTCCGTAGCCGCTTTGGAAGGTGGCGTGGTAGCCGTCCAGAGCCTGCCGCCGTTGTTTGCCGATGCCTTTGCCCGCTACCTGCTGGAACGCTGCAAGTGCCCGGCATCTCCCGTCGACAAACAAACGCCTCTGGCCGTCGGTCACTGCCATGTGGGCATCCATGGCTGTCCGCTGACAGTGACGACGAATGATGGAATACCGTCCATCGGGCCTGTCGACGCCGAGTTGTCTGCAGGAGGATTTCCGCTGGATCGATTGCTGATTACGGCCGCAGAGACATTCAGACAACGCCTGACTGTCGTTTTGCTGTCCGGCGCCGGTACGGGTGAGCAGACCGGTTTACGGGCCGTACATGAAAGCGGCGGGCGGATCATCCTGCGGGAGCGCGTTTCGGGCATGGTCGCAAAGCCCCTCGATGCGGTGGTCGAAGCCGGTCTGGCAGACATGGAAGTAAAACCGGTCGATTTGGTTAAGGCGGTTCACGACGGTCTCGTAACGAAAACCTGAATCCAACAGGTGGCCGGGCCGCAACACCGGCCGGCTGTCTTCCCACGGTTGTCACCAAAAGGAAAACAACCATGATCATTATCTGTCAGAAATGTATGACCCGGTTTCATCTTGATGACGACGCGACTGACAAATCAACCTTCGTGGCAAGATGTACGGTATGTGGTCATCTTTTTTCTGCGTACAAACCGAATCGGGTTCAGGAGATTACCTTTCTCGATCTCGAAAAGGCCCGTCAGGATGAAACCAATGACCAGGTGATCGCCATCAGCAACCGCAAGGGCGGGGTCGCCAAGACAACCACCTGCCTGAACCTGGGCCTTTCGCTGGCGCTGCTCAAAAAGCGCGTTCTTCTCGTGGACTTCGATGCCCAGGCCAACCTGACCCTTTCCCTGGGACAAAAGGAGGCGCCCACCTTTTACGATGCCCAGAAGAAAATCGGCAAGCGGCTGGACGATTTTATCGTGGCGACAAAATATTCCGATTTGTGGCTGCTGCCATCCGGCAGGAACATGGTTCTGCTCAATAAAATGTATTTTGGGGCCAGAAATTTTGAATACATGCTCAAGGACCGGCTCAACACGGTCAAAGAGCAATTCGACTTCATTCTGATCGATACACCGCCATCCATCGAGTTTTATACGCTCAATGCCCTGACCGCATCCAACCGGGTGCTGATACCGTGCCAATGCGATTATCTGTCCACACACGGCGTTGACCAGGTACTGCGTCTGATCAAGCTGATCCGCGAGAAATCCAATCCGCAAATTCAGTCGCGCATCCTGTTTACCATGCTGGATAGGGACAGCCATGCCTCCCGTCTGATTCTTCGAAAGATACAGGCCCTGTACCAGGGGCAGACATTCGATACGGTGATCGAGATGGATGGCGTTCTCAAAGAAGCCCAAATCCTCAACATGCCGGCCATCCAATACAGCCAGAAAAGCGTCGCCGGTACCCAGTACATCGAACTGGCCAAAGAGGTCATTGCCATCGCAGAAGCATCGGTACCGCCTTTGCCATGAATTTCAGAAGCGGTTATTCTCTCCAGCGCATCATGATTATCTACATGCTGTTAATCGGCTTTGCTGCGCTGCTGGTGGCATCGGAATTCGTTCTGGATACGCATTCCACCAAACTGAGAGAGGAACTGAACAGCAATTTCGAAAAGTATGCCAACGGCGAACTCACGCACGAACAGGTGTACGAACCACTGGTGAGAATTCGCAACAAAGCCATTATGATGGTGGGGGTCATCCTGGCCGTGGTGGTGATTGTGCTGACCATGTTCATCAAGACCATTACCGAGCCGCTTCAGCATATGGTGGAGGTGTCCAAGGCGATTTCCTCGGGAGATCTCAGTCAGACAACGGGTGTGGAAACCGGAAACGAACTTTCCCAACTTTCCTGTGCTATCGACGACATGTCGACCAATCTGCAGGAAATTATCATGCTTTCCCGTTCGGTCTGCGTTTCCGCCGGCCGGGTCACATCCAATGCCTTGGATCTCCTTAAAAAAGAACGCATGACACCCGAACAGTCGGATGCCATGCAAAAACAGCTTGTTCGCCTGGATTCGGAACTGACCACGCTGGGACAGGTCATTGATTTTTTCAAACTATACTCCGTGGATGATCGGGCATGAACGCGATGAATGTCCTGGCTTTTCCGGCCGGGGTCATCATCGCCTCTCTGGCTTCCGCCGTCGGCATTGGCGGCGGTATCCTGTGGATGCCCTTTTTTATTCTCATCCTGAAACTCTCTCCGGAGACGGCGGTCGTTACTTCGCTGCTCGTGCAGACCGCAGGAATGGGATCGGGCAGCGTGGCCTTTGTCAGAAAGAAAACAGCGGATCTTCATCTATCCGCCTTTTTGCTATTGCTGACGCTTCCCGGATTGGGCCTCGGGGCGCTTATGACCCGATTGCTGTCTGCCGCCAATCTGGAACTGGCTTTGGGGATCATGACGTTGACCACGGCGTTTCTGTTTGTTTCAGCGAACCAGAAATATTCGGAAAAAGGGAGGGATCGGGTGCCGTTGAAAGGGCTGCGCCGCTATGGCTGGGTTGTTTCGGTCATGTCCCTGGCCAGCGGCATGCTCAGCGTGAGCGTCGGAGAATGGATGGTTCCACTGATGCGCAACCGGATGAAATTGCGCATGCGCGTTGCCGTGGCGACCAGCATCGTCACCGTCTTCGGCACCTGCATTGCCGGATCGTTATTTCACCTGATGCTGGGCGCATCGGTTGATCCGGCAATATTGACTTGGGCGGCACCCGGCGTAATCGTCGGCGGGCAAATCGGTCCGCGGTTCACCGAGAGAATCGACGAGAGAATGTTAAAGGAAGTTTTCATTTTTCTGCTTACTCTAATCGGCATCCATTTGATTTACAACAGCTACTGACAACGTTAATCCATCTTTGGGCGTGAAGGAATCGATTTGGGTATCACAGAACGAAAAAATGTTGTGACCAAAGCAACCGCCTATTTGATTCCGTTCCTTGGTTTCTTTGCCCTTTTGCTGATCTGGGATATACTGGCCCGTTTCAGCGGATGGAGCCGGCAGGTTTTCCCGGGACCCGTCGTGGTACTGGTCAGTATGGGAGAACTGCTGGCCGACGGAACCCTGGTCAAGCACACCGTGGCCAGCCTGTTCCGGGTTACGGTCGGGTTCTATCTGGCTGCTTTATTGGGCATTCCGATCGGTATCGCTCTGGGAATGATGAAGACGGCCCGATCGCTGATCAATCCATTGATCCAATTCATGCGTCCCATTTCTCCGCTGGCCTGGATTCCCTTGGCCATGCTTTGGTTCGGCATTGGCGATCCACCGGCAATTTTTCTGATTTTCCTGTCCAGTTTTTTCCCGCTGGTGGTATCGACGACCATCGCCGTAGACGGGATCAATCAGACCTATTTTTATGTCGCGGCCAATTTCAATTTTTCCAGGTATGAAACCATTATGCGAGTGGTTGTCCCTGCCATCACACCCGAAGTGGTTACGGCCCTGCGCATGACCGTAACCATATCCTGGCTGGTTGTGGTCGCAGCCGAAATGATCGCCGTACAATCCGGTCTGGGGTTTCTGATCTTAGATTCGAGAAACGCCCTGCGAATGGATTATGTGATGGACGGAATGATTGTCATCGGTCTGGTCGGCCTGGCCTTGGATGCCCTGATGCGGCAACTGGGCAGCCTGGAAGCTGCCAGTTGGCGCAGCAAAGCGCATTGAGGGGATAACAGTGGGTCGCATCAACATCGAAAAACTGAATAAAGCCTATGCCAACCGCCGCAAGCTTCCTCGTAGCGACGAAAGTCCACAGTTGCGTAAGGGCGACGATATCATCGTTCTCAAGGATATCGATCTTAAAATATCGGACGGTGAAATGGTCTGTTTTCTTGGTCCTTCGGGATGCGGCAAATCGACGTTGCTGCGAATTATTGCCGGCTTTGAGGATTTATCCAGCGGGAAGGTACGCATCAATGGAAAAAGCGTCAACGGGCCTTCCGCCGACCACATATTCGTATTCCAGCACAGCGGTCTGTTTCCATGGATGACGGTGGCACAAAATGTCGGCTTAGGGGTTCGGCATCTGAGCAGCGATGGACGTCACAAGCGGATCGGTGAATTTCTCGAGATGGTCGAACTGGAGGGCTTCGAACAGCATTATCCCCGACAGCTTTCCGGAGGGATGCAGCGACGCGCTGAACTGGCCAGGGCCCTTGCCGTAAACCCGGATATTTTGATCATGGACGAGCCCTTCAGCGGGCTGGACTTTCTCACCCATATGAAGATGCGCGAGGAAGTCGTCAACATGCACGCGTTCATCCAGAAAACGATCCTGCTGGTCACGCACAACATTGACGATGCGCTGATCATGGGGGATCGGGTCGTTATCCTCGGCGGCAGTCCCACTGGGGTCGCCATGGATCGGAAACTGGAATTCCCCCGTCCCCGCAATTTCGAGAAATCTCCGGAACTCAGCCGGTTGAGAAGTGAGCTGTTTCTGATGATGGGTGTCAACTATGCGGTTTAAAAGCGATCTGTTGCACCGGTCCGGGAAGCTGCCCATGCCGGTGAAACTGACATGCATATTTCTCGCCTGGCTCATACTCATCGCCTGGCTGCATTACCGATTGAATTTCGAGTCGGCGGACAGACAGGTCGTTCGAATGGGATATATGCCGGTGATCACCAATCTCGCAGCTCCGATACTGGACCATGTATCTCGGGACGGATCCGGCATTCTTTTCCAGGCCGTCAAGTTTACCTCCTTTGCCGAAATGGCTGAGGCGCTCAGAAACAACAGCATTCAGGCAGCCTTTATCATTGCGCCACTGGCGGTGGTGCTGCACCAGCAAAAAGAGGACGTAAAAGTTGTGTTGATCGGCAACCGGCATGAGAGCACCCTGGTCGCCAGAAAAGAGTTGAATGCCACAAGGCTGGAAGACCTGATCGACAGAACGATTGCCGTCCCCATGCGATACTCCGGCCACAACATCTGGCTGCGAAGGGAGCTTGAGAAAAAGGGCCTTGAGCGAAGGATCCGGGTGGTGGAAATGAATCCCCCGGACATGGCTTCGGCACTGACTTCGGGCGCCCTGGATGCCTATTTTGTGGGTGAACCGTTTGCCGCCCAGACAGTTTTGAGCAACGATGCCAACGTGGTTGCCTACGTGGAATCCGAATGGCCCGGCTTTATCTGTAACCTTGTTCTGGTTAGAGGCGAATGGCTGGAAACCCACAGCGAAGCTGTAGAGAAAATGGTTGAAGCTGCTGCCCGGTCGGGTCTCTGGGCCAAGCGACATCCCGAAGGAGCTGCCCGAATTGCCTCCCGGTACTGGAATCAAACGGAGGCGCTGGTGGTCCATGCATTGACCCAACCGGAAGGTCGGATCGTCTATGACCGGTATATTCCGAAAACCGAAGAACTCCGGTTCATGGCGGATTTGATGCGCCGTTATGGTCTGACCGAACAGGCGGATGTGACCGGACTGGTCGATGACCGTTTCGCTCGCAATGCGTCCACTGAGGGTATTGACGGTTTAGACACGATCCTCGTTCATGACGCGCCATGAATGCCTGGTCGATCTGGTATCGAGAATAAAAAAATGCCCCGGGAGATAAATTCTCCGGGGCATTTCAATAGGAGTCCATCATGGTTCGCGGGGCTATTTTTTCCTCAACCGTTCCACGCTTTCGCGAATGGCGGTCAATTCGGTTGCCATCATCGACTTCAACTCTTCTAAGGACTGGATGATTGCCTGCATACCGGATTTGTCTTCCGCCGGGACCGCCTTTGTTTGTCCCACGGCAGGGTAAGGGGCTTTCGAATCGATAATTTCGGTTTTCAATTGCTGGAATTTCCTGACTTCTGCCAACAGCGTTTTTTCCTTCTTGTCTTTTTCTAATCCTTCGTTTGCGACAGCTTCCTCCAAGGCAGAGTAGACCGCCATCAGTCGCTTGATGGTGTCCGGGTGAGATTTAGATTTGTGTGTACGAATATATTTGCCCAGCGATTGCAATATCTTAAGATATGTATGGGCGACTTTGTCGTCTTTGAAACGCTCCAGCAGAGCTTCCACCTGCTCAATAAAGGCTTTCAGAGCGTCGTCGGTGATTTCCCAGTCGATGGCCAGAATGGTGGATTTCAGTTCTTTTAACGGAAGGTCGGCATCGGGAGCTTGGGTTTCCTCCGAATCCGGATCTTCCGGGTCCGGCAATGCATCGTTGAAGAAATCGTCGAGGCGATTTTCCAAATCGAAGGCGAACGTATCATTAGCTTTTTTATCCACTGTGAATACCTCCTATAAAAGCTTGTCCCGAATGCCCACAATTGTAATGGAGATGGCTTTTTTGACGGTAGGGATCACATTTTCTCCCTTCAGTGCGCTGGCCGTGAAACTCGGCGCCTTGAGTTGAGAATTGAGGTCCTCCTCCAATGTTTCAATGTCAAGAATGGGAATCCCCTCCGTTGCGAGGTCACGCTTGTTGTATTGAAAAACGAGCGGGATATTGGCGATATCGATATCGTAAAACGCGAGATTTTCCTTCAGGTTCTCCAGTGAACTGATGTTGTTCTCCCGCCGATCAACCATTGAATCGGCGACGAATACGATACCATCCACACCCTTTAGCACCAGTTTGCGCGTGGCATTGTACTTGACCTGCCCGGGAACCGTGTACAACTGCGTTTTTACGTTGTAGCCTTTTATGGCACCGAGTTCGAACGGGAGAAAATCGAAAAACAGAGTCCGATCACCCTGGGTTTTTATACTCACCATGTCGGATTCGATGCGATGCCGAATCCGGCTGAAGATATGTTCAAGGTTGGTCGTCTTGCCACCCCTGCCGGGTCCGACAAAAACAAGTTTGACCTGAACTTCTTTGGTTTTGGTGTTGATAAACGCCATGTTTTTCGTCCCGTTTGTGAAAAAAGTCGGGTGGTACGGGCCGCTATGGAGCAGCCCCTGAACTATGACGATCGGGACTTGTCGATCAGAACCTTGATTTTCTTGATTACTTCATCGATCTTTAACCTGAGGTATCCCAGCGATACATCGTTGCCGAAAATGGATACCAGTAGAAAGTCGTCCATGATCTTGGTAAAGTTGATATTTTCGCTCTTGCCCTTGTGGAACAGCAGGGAAAATTCCTCTTCCCCGATGATGGAGGCCATGGCGCTTACCGCCCCGAAGTTGCCGGCCGCCAGCGCCGCCAGCGAATAGACGTCGTGGCGTACCTTGCCGTCGTCGAGGTTGACAATGACATTGCCGGCCATATCGATGAGGATCACGGATTGTATGCCCAGCGTCATCAGATCGGTGGTCAACGCCTCTTCCAAACCATCCAGTTGTTCTTGATCCAAAATATAAGACAATGTCTGTTCCTCCTTGCTGAATCGGATCAACTCCTGTCGAAAAAATTAAGCAAAACGCGGGCCAAAATACCACATCATTGGCCGATTTTACTGGCGACCAGGAGATGAACGGTTCCACTTTGGTGGCAAGCTCGGGTTCAACTGTTCGGGAAGCGCGCTTACCGGTTCAAGTGGATGTAATACCCTTTTTTGCTTTGGTATTTCAAGTATTTTCTATAATTTTAAGTACCTTTTTTCATTCGGCGGTCGTCTGCGGCCAACGCGCCGGCCGGAGGCAAGGCGCACACAGCACTCTAAGCAGGGTTGCCGGCGGTTTGGGCCGCCCATGGCCGCAAATTTTATATCTTCCTGTAACTGTTCGTTTTTTAAATTATGTGCAGCGAATAGAGTCTTGATTTTTGATCGGGTTACAGGATAGAGTAAGCCGATCTTAATTTCTCGTGTTTCCAGAAATACGCCCCCGAGTTTCGTACGGCCGGATTTGTCCGGGTATCCCGGCGGCAAAGAAGCGCATTCGTGCCGTCATCCGGATCGTTAGGAGCATGAATGCCATTCCGGCCGCTACTGGTCAGGCTTGCTGTGTCCTGAGGCAGGAGACGACACCCATGCAAGAACCCAGCTGGCAGGTTGAAAAAAAGAAGATACTGACTCGCCTGTCCATTGCCATATACAAAATGACAGACGAACAGCTAATCGCGCTGCTGCACCTGTTCAAAGACCTGGACCTGAAGCAGAACGAAAAGCTGCTGGAGATACCGAGGCCGAAACCGGATGAAACTTTCGGTGCCCGGGACAGGCAACTGCTCATTGCCCGCTTTTTTCTCCTGATCAATCAATTACAGGAAGCGGACCTGCTCAAATTCATGAACCGTTACGAGCAGAAACGGTTCGCCATGTTGCGCGAATTTCCGCGCGTTCCCTGTAATATCAGCCTCGATCTTGCCGCGAACGGCCGTGCGATCAACTGTTTCGCCACGGACATCAGTGCCGGCGGCATGTTTGTCGAGAGTTGCGAATCGTTTACCATGGGCCAATCGGTTTCCATTTGTTTTTCCCTGGGGCAGGACCAACTGCCCCTCAAGCTCAAGGGCAGCGTCGTTCGCTTGGAGCATGGTGGAATCGGCGTGAAATATGAATCGCTGACCCGTTATCAAATCGAGATTTTAAAGGATCTGATCAACCGTCTCCACCGCAAGGTCAGTACTCAGTTCAAAGTGGACTGAATGCAGCATTTTCCCGGGACCTGCAAAAAAACCGCACCGTACCGTCGTCGAGGTGTGGAAACGTCCCGGTCTGCAATTTTTTAAAAACGGTTTACCATTGAAATCGTAACCGACGGTGTTATATTACCGACCGTGTTGTTGTGTATGATCCAAAAGGAGCGATTTTCGTAAATGATCGATGTTCGAAGCCAGCATATTGAAGTCAGCAAAGAACGGCGGCAGCACCCCCGGCTGGAATTCCGCTGTACCGCACTATTTGGCCATTTGAAGGGCGTTCTCAACGTAACCGATCTGAGTCTGAGCGGTCTTTTCGTGGAGGTTGACGACAAAAAGGGCCTCGAACCGGGCCGGATTGTCAGCCTGGCGATCAAGTTTCCCACCGAGGAAAAGGCGGTGCTCGTAAAGGCTAAGATCGCCAATGTGAACAAACGGGGCGTCGGATGCCAGTTCGTGGAGGTGGGAACAAAAAGTTTCGAGGCCATCAAGAACTGTTTCGAGACGTTCAGGGATACCCTGCCCCTCGGCTGAGACCCACAGCTTTGCCATCATTCCGTAATCAAAAAATTTTACATGCCCACGGCGGCCGGTATATCCGGGGCCGATTCGGTTCCCGTTAGCTGCGACACGACGGAAAACGCACATTGGATGGCGTTGCTGTCCCGGTCGATCCGCGTGAGCGGTTCCATGGCGGAAACCAGCGCGTTGATCTGGGGATCGAAATAGACCCCTTCGCCGTTTCGGGCCTGAATCGTCAGGTGCTTTTGTGCGACCATCTGGATGATCCGGCTGGCGTTTTTATCCCGCGGCTGACGGGCCATGTTGGTAATCAGGACGGGACGAATCCGTTTAAGTTCTGCGGCCATTCGGGCCGCGTCCGAGGCGGCGCCGTTTGCCGCAATGCGCTCGAGCAGCGTGCTGACCGTTCGCACCTGCATATCATTTTTCGGATTCATGGCCGCCTTCACAAGGTCGTCCAGAGAGGGGCGCCTGCTGGTCATTCGGCTCAATTTGCGGTAAACGGCGTTTCTGACGAAGGCGTATGCATTCTGGATGGCCACGGGCTGCGGGGTCATGACCACGGCCTGATGATGGGCCGATAAAAAAAAGTCGAGGGTGTTGAAGCCGGTGCCGGCTCCCAGATCCAATACGACATGGTCGGCCTCGATTTTGGCGATGGCCTGGAGGATTTTCGTTTTCTGGGTGTACTTCAAGTTTGCCATGGTCAACACTTCGCTGGCGCCGCAAACGATTCGAAGTCTTTTTTGTTCGGTGCCAATGCAAACCTCGTCCAGCGTGTCGTACCGGCGGCCGATGAAATCGTTCAGCGTTCGCCCCGGTGTGCGGATGCCCATGAACGTGTGCAGATTGGCTCCCCCGAGATCTCCGTCGATCACCACGGTTTCCTGCCCCTTTTCGGCCAGAGCCATGGCAATCAGAATGCTCAGGACGCTTTTGCCGATACCGCCTTTTCCGCCGCCCACTGCCCAGACTTGCGGTGAACGAGACGGGCCATTATCCGTTTGCTGTCGCTGCATTTTTCGAGATTCCCCCCCCCTTTTCAGTGTCTCACCAGATGATTCCACAAATTCCAGATCATGTCCTGCTCGCCATTGGATATGGTGCAAAATGCGTTCAAGGCCATTTCCGTCTCCTCGGTCATGGGATCGAAGATTATCCCCACAATGTGGGTGGGGTGGGTGCTGCTGCCCACTTTTTTACGCCAGGCCACGATGCCGGTCAACTGATCGATTGCCGTACGGTTGCCTTCCAGGATCGTCATGGCCACTTTTTGTCGCAGCAGAGAATCCGGATCGGTGCCGGCCGCATCTCCGGACAGGGCAACGCACATGCCGCCGGTGGACAGATCTCTGGCGGTGCCTTGAATGGTCTGCCGGTCGCCGTTTCCATTGGTGGAGAAGGTCAGGCGGACGTCCGCGGGTAGACAGTACCGGCTGGAACGCCGCACTGTTTTCCATTGGCGGTCGCCTCCCTGCCGGACGCGCATCCGGCTCAATCGTTCAATCATCTCCCGGACGCGCGGATATCGATAGCAGGTGGCCTTGAGCGTGGGTTTGGATATTTTTACCAGTTCGACATCGGTAACGGCTGTTACGCAGGCACGGCAAAACGACTTTTCCTCCAGGGGGAAAATATCGCCGAAGATGTCGTTTTCCGCCAGCAGGGTCGTGGCCGGCGGCGTCCCTTCCTGTTTTTGCGGCAGGGTTTCCGTTAAGCCGCCCGAAACGATAAAATAGATACCCGTGGATTCCTGTCCGACGTCGTAGACGGTCTCACCGGGCGCAAGGCGGATCCGGACCAGGCGGAGCATCAGGCTCACCGTTTCCTCGTAGGTCAATTGGGAAAAAAGCAGTTGCGCCGGGACGTCACCGCCTCCTTTGTTTCGAATGGCTGCATGGTATTCACGACCCTCCCGGTGGCTCGGCTTGACGATGCTCCACTCCAGGATTTTGGCCACGATGGACTGGAGCACCATACCGGCTTCGAGGTATAATGCAGACGCTTTGTTGTATGCCAGCAGTGCCTCTTCCGACTGCTTTTTGGCGGACAAAAGATCGCCGAATTTGCGGTAGAGGTCGGGGTCCTTCGGAAAGACCTCCAGCAGGGTCTCGAATTCGGCTGCCGATTCGATGTCGATCTGGTCGTTGAGAATCAGTTGAATAACACTGTTATGATCCAAAGCTGCAGGCGATTCATTGGCGTTCATTTTCAGAGTATGCGTCCTTTTTTTTAAGGGCTTCGATTACGGCGTCCAGACGTCGATTCAACAGTTGGGTCTTTTGTTGGGAAAGGCGGACGACTTTCGCCAGGGGTTCCATCCGGCGATCAATGTGCAAAATCATATTGGTAAGATCGTCAAGCTTTTGATTGATGCGGTCCAGCTGGTCCTGGAAGGGCTCTTTCGAGCTTGTCTCCAATGCTGGCGGGCGCTGCCGGCGAAATGCGCCGATCATTTTTTCGAGATCGTCTTTTTCGGCGGCGGAGATTTCCATGGAAAATGCATCGCTTTCGGGCTGAGGCATAGAGTCGTCCGATTGGCTGTTTTCACATGCGGTCATAAGTTTTCAGTAATTTGTGTATCGACGAATCGATGGCTTCGATATTCGGGTCCGGCGTCTTCGGCAACTGGTCCGTCCAGTGCTGTTGCCGCGGCAAGTGCCGTCCGCCGGCGGTCCGTATCAGGAAAAATAGAAGCACCACGATAATCGAGGTCACCGCGATCAGCGCGGCGACCAGGCGCTGTTGAAACCTTTTATTGTAGGCATACCGGGCTCCCGGATCGGCCTCGGCTTTGGCATCTTGGGTAGCTGTCGATAGGTTCGGGACCGAATCCGATGTCAGTGTCACAAGGGATTTTTCCGGAACGCGGTAAGGCTCCAGGGCTGTCTCTTCGGGCTGCTCGGCCGGTTCCCTTTCACTTATCTTTGCGGGCGGCAGGGCGGCGGATGCCGGCAGTGGCCGGTATGCATCGACGATAAAACGGTGGGGGCCGGTAAGGGCAAAGGTCTTGATGTCGGCCGGCGTGAACGCAAAGACCGCTTCGATTCGGGCCTCATTCCCTTTCCTGGATACGCCGAACCGAGAAATTCCATCGGTAATTTTTGGTGCGGAAGGGGTGCTGGAAATGTCTTTCAGGTCGATCCGCAGGCGGTTGCGTTCGACTGAAAATGACGGAGGCGAAGAGGGGCGGGCGTCGAATTCCATCACCAGGCGTACGAAACCCGGTTTTTTCCCGACGCGCAGATCTGCAATTACCGTCGCCCGCACGGTTGACAGCGGGACAAACAGCATGACCAGAAACGCGATCAACAGCGGCGTCGCTTTGTGCGCAACCCCTTTTTTTAATTCGATCATCGTAATGCCGCTAGGGAGGTCGGGGGTGGATCCCATTCAGCCTTGCCCGGTCCGTGTTCCCGTATTCGGGTGCATTGCCGGGCCTCTGGTGCTTCGATTGGATTTCAGCGGCAAAAAGTAGAAGAAAAACGGTTCAATGTCAAGGCCCTGTCAGCAGGGAGCGGCCTTTTCCGGCTGATAGGCGCACAACGGCTCTTCGGCCATGTAGTTGCCTGTAGCTTCATAAGCCCGGGCACGGCAACCCCCGCAGACGGCCCGGTATTCGCAGCGGCCGCATTTGCCTTCAAGCTGCTTGAAATCGCGCAGCTTCAGGAAAACCGGGGAATTTCGCCAGACGTGGCCGAACGTGTCCCGGGTAATGTCTCCGCACTTGACGTCCGTATAGCCGCAGGGTTGAACGATGCCGGTGTGTGAGATGAAACAGAATCCCGTGCCGGCCAGACATCCCCGGGTGACCGCATCCAGGCCGTGGCTTTCGAAACTGATGGTTTTGCCTTCGTCTCTGGCCCGCTGGCGCAATATCCGGTAGTAGTGGGGGGCACAGGTGGCCTTGAGTTGCAGGGAGGTTTTTTCGCGCTGGTCGTAAAACCAGTTCAACGTGCTTTCATAGGACTCGGCGTCGATGGCCTGGTCGACGATGTACTTGCCCCGGCCCGTAGGCACCAGCAGGAAAATGTGGTGGGCTGCGGCACCCAGCTCTTCGGCCAGTTCAAGGATTTTGGGGATCTGGTCAAGGTTGGTCTTTGTGATGGTCGTGTTGATCTGAAATTCGATGCCGGCGGCTTTCACATATTCGATGCCCCGAATGGCGGCATCGAAAGCGCCGTCCACGCCCCGGAACTTATCGTGAAATTCCTTGGTGGCGCCATCGATGCTGGCACTGATCCGCCGGATGCCCGATGCCGCCATTTTCTCGGCGATTTGTGGGGTAATCAGGGTCCCGTTGGGCGCCATGACCATGCGCAGGCCTAAATTGTCGCCATATTTGGCGATGTCGAAGATGTCCGCCCGAAGCAGGGGCTCGCCGCCGGTGAGAATGATGATGGGCCGCCCCACTTCGGCGATCTGATCCAGCAGCGCGAATGACTGGTCGGTGTCCAGCTCTCCGTCGTAAGGACCTTTGGTGGCTGCCGCACGGCAATGCACGCAGGACAGGTTGCAGTTGCGGGTGGTTTCCCAGGCCACCAGACGCAGGGTGTCGTTTTTACCGCTGCCCCGGCCGTGGGGGGGCGAACCCTGATACATGGGTGGATGAGGATTCATAAAGAATGAGTATCCTTATTCATGGCTGTGCATTCGCAAAAAAAACCGCCGGAGCGCTGAATTGACGTCAAGCATTGATCAGGGCGGCGGCTTCCATGGCAAAATAGGTCAATATCATCTCCGCTCCGGCCCGTTTAATGGACGTCAGTGTTTCCATCATCACTTTCTGGCCGTCGATCCAGCCCATTTTTTCGGCCGCCTTGATCATGGAAAATTCGCCGCTGACATTGTAGGCCGCCACGGGCAGGTCCACTTCGTCCCGGATCCGGCAGATGATATCTAGGTACGGCAGGGCCGGTTTTACCATGATGATGTCGGCGCCTTCCTCGACATCCATGGTGGCTTCCCGGATGGCTTCCCGGGCGTTGGCCGGGTCCATCTGGTAGCTGCGCCGGTCTCCGAACTGCGGGGCGCTCTGGGCCGCTTCCCGGAAAGGCCCATAGAAAGACGAACAATACTTGGCCGCATAGGACATGATCGGAATCTGCGAGAAATCGTTTTCGTCCAGCGTCGCACGGATTTCAGCCACGCGGCCGTCCATCATATCCGAAGGGGCCACCATGTCCGCCCCGGCTTTGGCGTGGGACAGGGCCGCTTTGGCCAGCAGGTCCAAGGTGGCGTCGTTGTCCACGGTCTGGCCGTCGATAAACCCGCAGTGGCCGTGGTCGGTGTATTCACACAGGCAGACGTCCGTGATCACCACCAGGTCTGGAAGCTTGTCCTTAATGGTTTTGACCGCACGCTGGACGATACCGTCTTTGGCGTAGGCCTGAGTCCCCAGCGCATCTTTTTTGGATGGAATGCCGAACAGGATGATCGCCGGAATGCCCAGATCGAAGGCCTGTTTGGCCGTTTTCACCAGATTGTCCACGGAGAGCTGGAAGTTTCCGGGCATGGCATCGATGGGGTTTTTCACGCCCTTGCCCTCGATGGCGAACAGGGGCAGAATCAGGTCATCCACGGAAAGGGTGGTTTCGCGCATCATCCGTCTCAGGGTCTCGTTGCGACGCATCCTTCGGGGGCGGTAGTCGGGAAAAAGCATGGGGTCTCCTTGGAGTTCGGGGGTCCGGGTCGTCGGTTTCCGTGGTGAATGTTAGACTGTTTGGGCGATTTCTTCGTCCGTCAGGTAGCAGGCCGGGTCCGGTGCCCAGACATCGCCGGTGACCGCTTCCGCCCGCACCCGGAAATTGCCTCCGCAGATGTCCAGCCAGGCGCAACCGGCACAGCGGCCCGTGACATACTGTTTTTTCGTTTTGAGCTGGCGCAGCAGTTCATCCTCCGGTTCGGTCCAGATCTTGGAGAAGGGGCGCTGGCGAACGTTGCCGAAGCTGTGGTGACGCCAGAACTGGTCGGCATACACCTCGCCGTCCCAGCTCACGCAGCCGATTCCCCGGCCGGAGTTGTTGCCCTCGTTCATTTTGAGCAGTTCCAGGACCTCGGCGGCTCTTTCGGGATCCTCCCGGAGCATGCGCAGGTAGAGATACGGGCCGTCAGCGTGGTTGTCCACGGTGAGCACCTCTTTGGACAGGCCCTTGTCGTAAAGCGCCTTGGTCCGGTCGATGATCAGGTCCACAGCCTTGCGGGTATCGTCCAGAGACAGATCCTCCTTGACCATCTCGGAGCCCCTGCCGGCATAAACCAGATGGTAGAAGCAGACCCGCGGGATGTCCATGGTCTCCAGAAGATCGAAAATCGCGGGGATTTCGTCCACGTTGAACCGGTTGATGGTAAAGCGCAGCCCCACCTTGATGTCCGCGTCCTGACAGTTGCGGATCCCTTCCAGGGCTTTGTCGTATGCACCGGGAACGCCGCGGAACTTGTCGTTGATCGGCTTCATGCCGTCCAGGCTGATACCCACATAAGAGAGCCCGATGGATTTGAGGGTTCGGGCAACCGTAGGGGTGATCAGGGTGCCGTTGGTGGAAATTACCGCCCGCATGCCTTTATCTACGGCGTAGGCGGCCAGTTCGGGGAGATCTTTGCGCACCAGGGGTTCGCCGCCGGAAAAGAGCATGACCGGCGCCCCGAAAGCGGCCAGGTCGTCGATCAGGGCCTTGCCCTCGGCCGTGGTGAGTTCGTCGGCAGGGGCCTGTTCGGTGGCGTGGGCGTAACAGTGAACGCATTTAAGATTGCATTTGCGGGTGACGTTCCATACCACCACCGGCCGCTTGTCTTTGGAAAACTGCAGCAGGTGGGAGGGCAGGGCGGACGAATGCCTTCCATAACGCAAGGCGTCCGAGGGTTCCACAGTTCCGCAGTACAGCTTCGATATTCCAATCATTTGGTTGGGTCGCCTTCCAGCAGGTTGTCGGGTTTCAAGGGCAGTTGCGATTGCTTTTTTTCTATGGGCGCAAGGAGGTCGGCAATGTAGCTGTCCGGCTTTTCCAGGGCCTCACGGGTGATGAAAAAACGGGTCCGCCCCGTTTTCTGGCGCACCAGCTTGAGTCCGTGTTCGAAATCGGCAGTCAAATTCCGGTAATACCCTTCCGGTGTACTCCCGGAAGCGAAACAGCGTTCGAGGATATAATCGATGGCTTCCTCTTCCAGAACGATGTTAATACCATGATTTTTGATAAAGTAAAGTTCTATGGTCTTGGTCTCTTCGTAGAAAGCCTTGATTTTTTTAAGCACTTTCCCGATGTCGCTGACCCGGCTGCAATAGACCTCCGCGGCCAGGGCAATGCGTGACGCGGTCAGTTGAAGGCCGTATTTTTCGCCGAAGGTGGCGCTGTTGTCCATTACGTAGTCGACAATGCGCTGGCGCTCCTGAACGGAAAGCGCCTCGAATGTCCGCCGAATGCCCTCGTCCTCGGGATTGTCGAGCAGCATTTTCAATGTCTGTTCCGGCGATTCGATCATTTCCCGGGTCACGGCCAGTTGTTTGATGCCGGTGGAGGGCAGCGTTTTTTCGAAAAGCAGCAGGGCGCCTTCCACGGCGCTGACCAGCCCGCGGGCGCCCGTATTTTCGTCATAGGCACGCGCGGCCAGAAGATCCAGGGCCCGGGTCTGGAATTTGACGTCTATGCCGTAGGCGGCAAAGTCCAGTTTTTTGCCTAAAATGATGGGGTTGTTGGGGTTTTTCAGGATGTCCGCGAGATCCGCTTCGGTCAGCCGTTCGAACACGGCGCGCACGGGAAGCCGTCCGACAAATTCGGATTCGAAGCCAAACTGGACCAGGTCCTCGGATTTTACCCTCACCAGAAGGTCCTCTTCCTGGGCCGGGTTGGAGATGGACGCCCCGAATCCGATCCTCTGGTCGGCGATGCGACGTGAGACGATCTTGTCCAGTCCTGAAAATGCGCCGCTCATGATGAACAGGATGTGCCGGGTGTTGATGCTGCTTTTTTCTTTTTTGCCGGTTTTCCTGAAGCGGTCGATCTCCTGCAGCATGGAAACCGGATCATGGGGAACTTTCAGGTCCACCTCGGTCTCTTCCATGGGTTTGAGCAGGGCCCGCTGAACGCCCGTGCGGGAAACATCGGCGCCGATCAGATTGTGGCTGGAGGCGATTTTGTCGATTTCGTCGATATAGACGATTCCATACTGGGCCAGGTCCATATCCCCGTTGGCCTCTTTGACCAGATCCCGCACCAGATCCTCCACATCACCGCCGACATAGCCCGTTTCGCTGAACTTGGTGGCATCGCCCTTGACGAAGGGCACGCCAATCTTCTTGGCGATGAGACGCACCAGGTAGGTCTTGCCCACGCCAGTGGGGCCGAGCATCAGTACGTTGTTTTTGATGACGCCCACCATGTCATTTAAGGTATCGGGTGCATTTTGAACGTGCTTGATGCGGTTGAAGTGGGTGCAGATCTTGGTTGCCAGGATGTCCTTGGCCGCCGTCTGCTTGACCACGTACTGGTCGAGATGGGCGATCAGATCCTGGGGCTTCAGGTCGAATTCGATCGTCTTCCGACTCTTGGGTGGCTTTTCGCCTTCGTCGGTTTTGGCGGACTGGGGCATGACGATGGGGGTTGCCAGCTTGACACTGCCGCCGAATTTTTTCGCCAGAAAGTCGCCCAGTTCCTTCTCGAGTTCCTTGGGGTCGGGTACTTTTTCGTTCAATTCTTTCATAATCCGTGACTATAAGCATATGCCCCGCCAAATTCAAGCCCGTCCGGCCGTCATTGTCGCAGCCAGCAGCCTGCATCGCCATCGTTCACAAACAAGGACTCAAGAATCCGGGCTAAAGACCGATAACGATAGTTGGTGCCGGTGGCCAACGGCGCTGTCGGGCGTGAAATCGGAAAAAATAATTGTTGACACCGAGGGGAAGTCGATTAAATTAACCTTTTAGCGAGCCGCACGCAACGATCAGGCGACGGGCGAAAAAAGGATCCATGGACTCTATTAACCGAATTCAGTTTGAATCCCCCGATTTAAATACCCTGAACGGCACCAATACGGTTGTCGATCTTCACTTTCATTCCTGTCATTCCGACGGGGCCGATTCGGTGGAAGAAATTGCCGAGCGTGCCAGACAGTTGGGCATCGGCGTGGCCATCACCGATCACAATGCCATCGAAGGGGCGGTCCGGTTGGCCGGCATCGAAGATGTCTTCAGCATCCCCGGAATCGAAATCACTTCCCGGGAAGGTGCCCACATACTGGTTTACTTCTACCGCATCGACGATCTCAAGGCCTTTTACGCCGCCCACATTCAGCCATACATGGGCCCTTCGGTAATGTCCTCTGTCGACCGGGATGTGGAGACCATTGTGCGGTCTGCCAGGAACTATAAAAGCGTGGTCGTGTTTCCCCATCCGTACTCCGCCGCTTTTACCGGTATCTGCAACCACAGTTTTTCCGATGCCCAACTCGATCGCCTGCTCAAGATGGCCGACGGGGTCGAGGTGATCAATTCCGAGAACCTGAAACGCTGGAATCTGAAAAGCGCCCTGCTGGGATTCAATCTGGACCGGGCCATCACCGGCGGCAGCGACGGCCACAGTGTCGCCCAGATGGGAAGCGTGGTCACCTACGCCGCCTGTGCGCGCAGCCGGAAGGCCTTTCTGGACGCGTTGAGCCGAAAACAGGCCAAGGTGGTGGGGACCGAATCGAAACTGCTGAAAAAAATCCAGTCCAACGGCGCCAAACTGAAAATCAGCATTAACAACTATCCCGACCTGGTGGAAAAGAACATCCGCTACGGGAAAAGCGTGGTTCGCTTCCGGACGCGCAAGGCCGCCGAGAAAATCTGGCAGCGTATCGGCGACAGGCATCTCAAAAAAGCGTTCTACCTGGTAGCGGGGCTGACCTTTCTGAAGATCAATTACAACGCCCTTCCCTTGATCATGTTTTCCCTGATCACCTGATTTCAAGCCGGAAATTAAAACAATTGAGATGTTTCGTCATGCCGGACTTGATCCGGCATCCAGGAAAATTCGGGATGCCGGCTTCCGCCGGAATGACGGACGCTTGAGGTATTTAACCGCCGAAGAAATATTTATTCATCGTCTCCGGGGCAGCCCCTCGATGTTGGGCAGGCAGAAGGAAAATTCGCTCTCGAAGCCGCATGCCGGACAGTGGTAGGTGATGACGGCGGACCGGCACTTCAATGAATCCAAAATGTCCGAATCGACGGTCAGCAATCCGCCGCAGCGGCATGCCGCCGGCACCACAAGATCGCAGGCAATTCCTGCGATTTCCTCTTTCTGCAGGGTGAAGACGCCTATCCCGGCCTCGGTCCATTCTTCCAGCAATTCCTTGTAAAACCGGCGTGTACGGGCAGCGCGTATCCGGGCCATGGATCTTCCCGTGGCTGTCATGAGCGTGTCGGGTGCGTGTCGGGCGTAGGTCAACTCGGTGCCGGCCCGGATCAGCAGTGCGTTGTCGAGGAACTGCCGGCGAAGGGCTCTCTTGACGAAAAACTGGGCCGCGCCCATGTGGCCCAGCTTGTCCAGACAGTCGGCATCGTACACCGCCCGTCCGATGTCGTTGGTTGCCTCCGCCTCCAAAAAGGTGGAAAGGATGGCGCCGGTAATCGTCGGAAGCCACTTTTCATAAGCACTGCCCATCAGAACCTTTCGGGCGATGCGGACGGCATGCTCCTCCTCCGGCGCGTCATTTTCGTGATAGCGCCCCTGAACGAATTTGCCGCTGTCGTGCAGCAGTCCGGCCAGCAGGGCCGGTTCTTGCTGCCACCCCTCCAGGGTGGCAATGTGATGGGCGATGCAGGCCACCCGCGCGCTGTGGGCCCAGATGCTGGAAAAGGCTTCCCCTTCGCAGCCGCGTTGATAGGCGTTTTCCTGCTCGATCAGAATGCGGCGAATCTCCTGCCAGATGTCCGTCGCAATGGAATCCAGCACTATCGGGACGCCGGTTTCAGAAAACGGCCCATGGACGGTCGGACGGTTTTCGACTTCCGGAAGCGGCTTTTTTTGCGTCGGCCCTGTTTTTTTTAACGATTCCGTCATCGTTTCCAACCCTGTGACCATGGTGAATGGGAAATACTGTTTCCACCGGGATTCCGAGCGATGCTTATGGCACATTGCGCCAGTCAAGGCAATGGAAGAGCCGTTGCTATTCCCGACGGTTTGGGACAAAATGAGATGATATGGTTTCGATTTTTACAATGGAACGAAAGCGATGACGACTCTTTCACAAAAGAAACAAGAATCTCCGGACCGGCGTTCGCGAATCGTCGGGGCGATGCTGGGCGGCGCAGTGGGCGACGCCCTGGGGGGGCCGGTGGCCTTTATGGATATCGCAGCCATTCGGGATCGGTACGGTAAGGCCGGTATTTATCGAATGGAGGCGGCCTACGGACGCAGGGGAGCCATTACCGACCATACCCGCATGGCCCTGTTTACGGCCGAAGGGTTGATTCTCTCGCAGGTTCGCCAGGAATATGCCTGTGGGGAGCTTGCTGCGACGGCCCTGTACCATGCCTATCTGCGCTGGCTGATCACCCAGGATAGCAACGACCAGAGGGAACTCGTCAGGCAGCATGGCTCCTGTGCGGTGGTTGACGGCGTTCTCGCCGGGTATCGGGAACTGTCCGCAGGGCGGTCGCCCTGCCGGAGCTGTTTGTCCGCGCTGCGGTCGGGAAAAATGGGGACCATGGATCGGCCCGTCAACTACAGCAGGGGCTGCAGCGGATTAACGCGGGTGGCGCCGGTTGGCCTGATATATGTGGATGCCCGCAAGGCCTTTGACCTGGGCTGCACGTCTGCGGCCATTACCCATGGCCATCCAGGCGG
Source organism: Desulfosarcina widdelii (assembly GCF_009688965.1). Classification (GTDB taxonomy): domain Bacteria; phylum Desulfobacterota; class Desulfobacteria; order Desulfobacterales; family Desulfosarcinaceae; genus Desulfosarcina; species Desulfosarcina widdelii. The sequence goes on from NZ_AP021875.1 coordinate 7,232,542, forward strand.
TTATCTGGCGGCAGGCTTTCTGGCCGCCCTTTTGCCCCACCTCGTATCGGGGGGTTCCCTGAGCGATGCGATGGCTGATGCGACCGGCATTCTGACCACTTACAACGGCCATGGGAAGTGCCTGCAGGCGGTCGAAAAGGCAGTGGAATGGTCCCATCGCCGGCAACCTGTCACGCCGGAAGTTTTGGCCGCTCTTGGGGAAGGTCATATGGCCGAAGAGGCGCTGGCCATCGGGCTGCTTGCTGCACTGGCCGCAGACCGGGATTTTCGGCAGGGGGTGCTGGCGGCCGTCAACCACTCCGGGAACAGCGGCGCCACCGCTGCCATTGCCGGTATGATTCTCGGCGCCGGCTGCGGAGTCGACGAGATTCCGGACGAATGGCTGGCGGAGCTGGAGTTGAAGGGCCTGATCGAGGAGACGGCCATGGATCTCTTCGATCAGGTGAAATCGAAATTGGGGCAGGCGTAGGACCGTCTATTTCAATGCACAAAGGAAAAATGATGAACCCGGACGTTCTGAGCAATATGGCCCACATGACCTATGGGATCTATGTACTGACCACCCGGTCCGAGGAAACCATCAACGGTATGATTGCCTCCTGGGTGAGCCAGGTCTCTTTCGATCCGCCGCTAATCATGGCGGCGCTCCACCCCAACCGCTATTCCCATGGACTGATTGAGAAAAGCGGCCATTTCGCCTTGCACAGTCTCCACCGAGCCCAAAAAGACCTGCTGGGACGCTTTAAGGGGCCGGACCCCGCCGCGAAATTTGACGGTTTGTCCTGGCGCGACGGAATAACCGGCAGCCCGATTCTGGCGGATTGCATCGGCGCCATGGAGTGCCGCGTTGTACGAACCCTGGCCCCGGGCAATCACACCCTATTCATAGGTGAGGTAGTCAACGCGGTTTTCAACGGGGAAAAGACGCCGCTTTGCACCCTGGATTATTCCGGCTGTTATCTGGGAAAAGCTTAGCGCAGGCGGCCCGGCCTACAGGTTCTGTGGGGACAGGATCATTTCCCGGTTGTTCAGCATCAGCTTGCCGTCGATGGTTTCGGCCGCGTGGACCAGGTTGCCCCCATCTTTCACGAAGAGACCGGTCTGCATGCCGGGGTACAACGGAGTGACCAGTTTCGGGTCTTCACCGACCAGGTTCGCAGGCAGGCTGAGATCCGATTTCAGATAGAAAATTTCGAACAGCAGTTCCGGCTGGCTGACAACAGGTGCGAATTGCATGAACGTCATGTCCTTGAGCAGGCGCAGGGTCACATCGCCCTTGATCTGCCCATCACCGAGTTGGACGTCCAGGTCCGAGACCTTGAATTCTAGTCCCTGCTTTAACAATTTTTCATAGGCGGCGATCATCTGAAGGCCTACCGCCGCCATCTGCTTTTTCATGGCTTCCCCGACCTCCTCGGCGTTAGCATCCATGGCGGCCATGCTGCCCAGCACCTGGCTCATGTTCCGGGTATACATCTGCATGAACGTCTCGTACCCTTCGACGTCCAGGCCGCTGGTGGCCAGGCGGACGGAGGCGCTGTCGACCGTTTGCTGATCGGTTTTCATACCATCGATGGAAAACAGCGCCTCGCCGTTGATTTTCGAGCGATCTTCGTTCAGACCAAGAAGGTAGCTGCCCTTCATCTCTTTCATTTCGAACGAATTGTCCTTTTCGCGAAGATTGACATCGCGCATTGCGAAGCTGAAATCCCCGTTCCAGATAAATGTGGTGAAACGGGTCAGCGCCGATTCCAACGAGATTTTACCGATGGATACGACTTCGCCGGCCGACAAACCTGCCCAATTGCCCGATGAAGTGAAGTGCTTCAGTTCACGGTCCGTTTTCGTGACCATGCTGCCAGCCTGAATATCGATGGTTTCGTTGTCGAGGACAACCGAAAACGGATCCAGCGCGACCGTACTCTCGATGCTTCCCGTAAGACCATAGCGGGTCGTGATATGGACCGGATCTCGGCCCTGGAGCTTTTCGGCCACAAACGCTGCATACCAGGGGTTTTCCAAGAGGCTGGTGGTAGACACAACACCGGCGAATCCATGTTTGGCGGTATCTTTGAAAATGACTTCGTTGATCGGATAGATGTTCTTGAGTGCGCCAAGGTCGATCTTCCACTCGATATCCGATGCCAAATACCCCCGGTGGTAATCGACGATTTCAAGCGAATAGCCGGCGCCGGTATCGGCATACAGTGCATTTAAGTCCGTAAACGCTTGACGGACGGTTTTTTCCATGACCAGACCGCTTGCGAGGGGGATGCACACCACTCCTGCAATGATTACTGCCAGCATCGCGACGATTGCTTTTTTCATAGATGCTCCTCAGCCCGAATAATGAACCTGATTAATGAGTTGGTTTTGGGAAATCCGGTTTCGTTTCCCGCATGCCTGTGGATCGATAAATGATGGAAAGCAAATTTCATGCGCTGTTTTGGGAATATCGGTTCCACTGCTGCCGGTTTCGCCTTTTTGGGTAAAAGAAATTGGATTCTCTGAGCGAGCCAAGGGAAATAAAAGTCGCCTGCTTGGTTAACCGACATTGGATGTAACAAAAAGTGTCAAAATTTTGCCGATTTTCGTCTATTCCACGAGCCGCTGGAGATATATGCCAGCGACTGAAGGAAGCTCCTGTGGTCCAGGCTAAATCTTATTTTTCCATATCTTCGAAAAAGATCCTGCAAAGAAGACATCCGCCAGTCTCTTTTCCCCCTGCATTCAAGTTTAACAACCATTTGCCGAAATAAACGTATCTGAGGGAAAGAACCTATGGACACTGCCGAAAGTATATATAAACCAAGTTTTATCAAGACGATACGCCAATGGGTGATTATATCCCTGATCCTTTTGGCGGCCATCTTGTTTTTTACTCACACCATAAAAAGCACGCTCGAGGCCGAATCCCAAGCCAGAGAAATACGGACCCGCTATATCGAGGCTCAGCGGGCACTCATCACCTACGAGGGCAACAGCGTTGGCAGAATCATCGATTATGAAATCGAAAAATCACTTCAGGAGGCCAAGGACAAAATTAAAAGTCGGGTGTATGAGGCCTATTCCATCGCGCTGAATCTTTATGAACAAAATGTCGGAAGCAAATCGGACCAGGAAATAAAAAAACTGGTCATCGATGCGCTGAGACCCATCCGTTTCAGTCAGGGAAGCGGCTACTATTTCATGACCGATTTAAACGGGATTTCGAAGCTGTTACCCATCGATCCCAGTCTGGAAGGAACCAGTATCATCGATTCCCGGGATATTCGAGGTAAGTATCTTATCCGGAACGCGATAGCGATCGCTAAAAACCAGGGTGAAGGTTTCAATCATTACTACTGGACCAAACCGAATCAGGGAGATCGGGAGTTCGAGAAGATTTCCTATATCAAACGGTTTGAACCGTTTGACTGGTATATCGGAACCGGCATTTATCTTGATTTTATCGAGGCCAGGACCAAAGCGGCGGTATCGCGTTACGTGGATTCCAATCGCTTCGGGGCCAACGAGCAGGGCTACGCGTTCGTCATCGAGCTGTTGAACATCAACGGTGGTAAAAATTTCGGCAGGATGTTCGCCAATCCCAATAGGCCTGATATTATCGGAAAATTAATCTCCGACGATGTCAAGGACGCCAAAGGCAAGATGTTTCGAAAAGAGTATTTAAAAGGCTTGCGCGAAAACGGCGAGTGCTATGTGGACTACTGGTACCATAAGATCGACCATACGGAAGCGAGTCCCAAGATCAGCTTCCTCAAGCTTGCCGGTAATGGCCGTTTCATCGTCGCCGCCGGTGTGTACCTGGATGACGTTGAAGATGAAATCAGGCGCATGCATGCGGACATGAAAATCAGGCTTCGACGGGACCTTTTCGTCATCATCTTGATTTTTATGCCGGCCATTATCAGTGCCATAGCGCTGTTCAACGTCATGAGCAGAAGGCTCAAGTCTGACTTCGACCTTTTCGTCGATTTTTTTAAGCGGGCTGCCGTAACTTCGAAATTTATCGATCAGGACAAAGTCCGGTTTAACGAACTCGACCAACTCGCCGGATATGCCAATTGGATGCTAACCAGGAAAACGGAAGTTGAAGATGCCCTGAGAAGGAAACATGCGCATCTGGAACACTGGGTTTCCGAACAGAAAAGGACGGCGGGAGAACTTCGAAAAAGCGAGGAAAAATACCGTATATTGGTCGAGAACGCCAATGATGCCATTTTCATCAATCAGGATGGCATGTTGAAGTTCTGCAATCCCTTCACGGAAAAACTGACCGGTTACTCAAAAGAGGAACTGATGGTCATGCCGCTGTCGGAACTTGTGCATCCGGACGACCGCGATGATGTCAGGGCGCTGCATGAAACATGGCTGTCGGACAGGCAACCGGCATTTTCGGATCAGCCCTTCAGACTCGTCCGCCAGGACGGTCGCACCGTATGGGTTCAAGCCGGCATCGTTCTTGTGGAGTGGGAGGACAAACCGGCCACGCTTAACTTTCTGCGCGATGTGACCAAGCAGAAGGAGCTTGAAAAGAAGCTGGTCCAAGGCCAGAAGCTCGAAGCCATCGGAACCCTGGCGGGCGGCATTGCCCACGACTTCAACAACATCCTTTCCGGTCTGCTCGGCTATACCCAGCTTGCCCTGCACGATGCCGAAGACATGCCCGCGATGAAAAGAAAGCTGCTGCAAATTCTGAAGGCCGGCGAAAGGGCAGCCGATCTGGTCCGTCAGATCCTCTCCTTCAGCCGAAGCCAGAAGGTTGAACGCAAACCGATCAGCCCCCTTATCATTGCCAAGGAAGTCCTGAAACTCATCCGGGCAACGATTCCCGCGAACATCGAAATCAAGCAATCCCTGAATTCCGAAGGATGTGTACTTGCCGGTGCAACCAATATCCACCAGATTATAATGAACCTGTGCACGAACGCGGCCCATGCCATGCGGGAAACGGGCGGCATTCTCTCCGTAAGCCTCGAGAATGTCACGTTGGGCAAACAGGATCTTTCTCTCCATCCCGGCGTCGAGTCCGGCGATTTTCTCAAGATCTCCGTTGAAGACAATGGAATCGGCATGACCAAAGAAGTCCAGCAAAAAGCGTTCGATCCTTTTTATACCACCAAGGGTCCCGGGGAAGGCACCGGAATGGGACTGGCTTCCGTTCACGGCATCACCGCGGATCTGGGCGGATTCGTATCGTTTTACAGCGAATTGGGCCAGGGAACGTCCATGCATGTCTTTCTTCCACTGATCGCTGAAGTTGCCGAAATCGAAAATGGCGCGGACAAGGTACCCGTTAAGGGCGGCACGGAGCGAATCCTGTTTGTTGACGACGAGCCAACCCAAAGAAACCTTGCCGAGGATGCGTTATCCCAGTACGGCTACCGTGTGACGGCATTTTCGGACGGCGCCGATGCCATGGCGCATTTTCAGAAGGATCCCATGGGCTATGACCTTCTCATTACCGACATGACCATGCCGAACATGACGGGCGATAAGCTTACCCGGAAGGTTCATCAACAACGGCCGGACATTCCGGTGATACTGTGTACCGGCTACAGCGAAATTATGGACGAAAAGAGAGCTGAATCGTTGGGTATCGATGCCTTTTTATACAAGCCGGTCATCATAGCAAAGATGCTGGAAACCATTCGTGAGGTTTTGGATCGGAAGATGTAGGATTCCAATTTTTCCAGGTATGCAGTTTCTTGTCATATATACGCGGAGGCCCGATTCAATCGGTTCTGCAGACAAGCATAAAAAAGGGCACCTTTTCAGGTGCCCTTGATTGAATCCATCCAGTGGATGCGTTTCTTTGCCGACGATCAATAATAGACACCGGCTTTCATCACATAAAATCCGGAGCCCACAAAGTAATCCGTATCCGGAATGCGGTAGATGAAGGTATGCTTGGGTTTGATAACGTGTTTGCCGGGCACTTCGTAGACGTATTTGGTCCATCCTTTCCCTTGACTGGCTTTTTTGATGAAATCTCTGCGACACCTCGGGTAACGGCCCATACTCCTGGGTCCCCTGGAGTTGGTTTGACCCATCGACCCTGCCCAAGATAGAACAAACCCGGTGAACGGTTCTACGAAGGAAGATATGCCGAATCGGAGGTGTTATCGTATACTCGACAATAGTTGGTGCGTGTGTACCAATATTTCAAGCATCTTGCACCCAATTCAATTTTTTCAATCGGAATTGTTTTCGCGGCAGGAACAAGCGATTCTTTTCGTAGAAAATGTTCGGGGCCGAAAGCGATACGTTTCGCTTCGGCCCCGAATTTACTGCCATCGGAAAAACCGGTTGATTCAGTGTTCGATATTGCGCGCGATCGTGTTATTCTCCCGGCACTTCGGGCACTTCAAATCCCCACCAACCCTGTTCCATTGATTTTTGCATGTCTTCATCGGTCGGGTTTCGATAACCGAACCAGCTGAACTTCATGTGATCCCAGTTTTTGTACATGCTGTCATGTTCCATAAATTCAGATTGCTTCAGGGTTCCACTGCAACCTGCCAAGTATAATGCCAACAGCGTAAAAATAATTGCTTTTTTCATCTCCTCTCCCTCCTATTGAAAAATTAATGTCCTGCAACTCAAAAACCCACATTCATTTTCAATTTAAGCAATACTTTTAAAAAATCAAGATTGACATTTTTTTGTCACCCCCCGTGCCCGGAAATGGCAAATGCCCTCCATTTGTGCCTATTTGCCGTTTTAACTACTTGTAAATGAATGCTTTTTAATTTCCTTAAGGGTTGGTCTGGAAATTGCTTTTGTCCATCTGAAGGGCCTCGAAAAAAAACGCAATGGTGAGTGGGAAATGACACCCGTTTTCAGTATATCCAACATCTGCCGATCTTTGCTGCCATGGCTGGCAATCGGCCTGTTCCTTTCCGGCTGCACTGCAGCCCTCGAACGGCTTCACCCCCAATATCCGCGCTATCGGCATGCCATGGAAAAGATGCTGGTACTGGTTCCGGAGATCAGCATTTACGAGCAACTGCCAGACGGCGGCCGATTGTTTGATCGGGTGCATAGTCACGAGGCCCGTCTCTCCGCCCAACAGGCTATCGTCGAGCAGTTGAAGAATAGACACTATTCAGTTCAGCCTCTCGACGCCGAAAACATGTCGACCCCTGAAATGCAAAGTGTGCTTGCTCTGTTTCGATCAGTGAACCGCTCCATCCAACTGCACACCATAGGCCCTCAACCGTTTCCGGCCAAGAAGGCAGCCTTCGAATACCATCTTGGAACGGTGGCCGATATTCTGCGAGCGTATCATGCCGACGGTTTAGTACTGGCCATTGGCCATCAAACGGGCCTTCTTCGACCAACGAAAAACTGGCTCAGCGTCGCCGTGGTCGAACCTGAAGGGCGCATCATCTGGTATGCCTTCCAGGGTGATCATAAACGCTTCAACTTTCAAGACGACGAAGGCGTTCACACCCTGGTGGGATCCACTATGGCCAACTTCCTGGAGCAAGGGTCATGAGGCAGCGCCAACTTATCTTCTGTCTGCTTTTTCTTCTGGCAATAGCTGCTCCGAACGCTGTGTCTAATGCGGCCGCTGTGTCCGAACAGTCGTCCCGTTTGTGGCGACTGGCCGCGCAGGAGCAGGCCATGATTGACAAGAGCGGGGTTATCCTGAAGAATCCCTCCTTGTCCCGCTATCTGCAGACGGTGGTCGAACGCCTTTGGAATCGGGTCCCGTCCCAGCTAAACATGCCCACGGTCAAAATCATAGCGGATATCCGGATCGAGGCTCACGCCTATCCCAACGGTGTCTGCTTTTTGAGCACCGGCATGCTCGACGTTCTGGAAAATGAAAGCCAGTTGGCCATGATCCTGGCCCATGAGATGGTTCATTATGCCAGCCAGCACACGGCAGCATTGTACAACCATTTTCAACCGCCAAGTCCACTATCGGACGGTCGAAAGGCAGATGGAAGCGGTTCCGTCGGCGGCATGGCCATGCGAAACGCCATCGATGCAGCAGAACGCCAGGCCGACCGCGAAGGCCTGGCGATTATCCAGGCTGCGGGATACTGTGACAAAGAAGTGCTGCCGTTGATGGCCAACCTGGTGCGTTGCATGTTGGATCAGGGGCATCCGGAAAGCGTTCCTCAACTGAACAAACGCGCCGAACGGTTCAACGCGCTTATCGGTCGGGAGGGCGAAGGCCGGACCGGCAGTGCGTCAACGGGTACAGATGCGAATATCTACCGGGATTGCGTTGCACCGGCACTGATCACCAATGCGGAGCACGCCTTAAGGGCTGGGGACTGGAACCGGGCTGATAGAAGTATTTCCAGATACCTGGAATCGGAGCCACTAAATGCCCGCGCTTACTATCTCAAGGCAGAGATTTTGCGCCGTCAAAACGGGAGCCGCCCCGATGATGCATGTATCGATACTTATGAAAAATCCCTCAAGATCGACCCGACTTTCCCTTTGACCCACCGGGCGCTGGGAGAATTATATTACAAGGCCGGACGCTATCAGATGGCTAAACCGCATTTCGAGGCATTTCTTAATCTGGCGCCCAAAGACGCGTCAAGTGCATTCATTAAAGGCTATTTAAAGCAATGTCAGAAATAAAGGGCAATCGATGGCTGGCAGGAGTAGGAGTATGGATCGCTGCAGTAGCAATGCTGGCGGCCTGTGCCGGACCGTGGCAGCCGATACGGGGGAACCTGACCTCACCGGAATGGACGATTGCCGCTCCACAAGGATGGATGCACATGAGCATGCCGGATTCGGAAATGCTCTCCAAGAACGGGCCCTATTTGGAATACATTCTGGTTCAATCGCGTCCGCTGGCAAAACGGTTTCGCTTCACCAGCCAGGTACTCGACCCGGGCATGCTGCCACACGAAGCTGCCCAGTTGATCATTGACAACCTGCGCTCCGATCCCCGCATCCGAGGTTTCCAATTGCTGGCCAGCGAACCGGCTGTGGCAGCCGATCGCGATGGCTTCAAATTGATATACAGTTACGTGGATAAGTATGGAGTGACCATGAAAACCGTTTACTACGGTATCCTTTTACCGGATCGGTTTTTCAACATACGCTACAGCGCGGCTCAGCGTTACTACTTTGAGCAGGAACTGCCCACCTTCGAATCTGTGTTGAGCAGTCTCCAATTGCCTTCCGGTTCAAATTCCTGATCGCCATTTCTTCGAAAACAGACCCACGAATGAAAGACCGCCAGGAATCCTATGCCGCCCACCGTTCGGCGTCCTCCGGTCCGAAACAATCCGAGTAGTGATCGCAGACCGAACAACTCGGGGCCTTGCAGACATTAATATCCTCCAGATCGCAAAGCTGTTTATAGAAAAATTTCTTCCATTTCATGTTTCCGGTATTCTTGTTGAACAGACCTGTAAAATAGGTTTTCAGGATATAGGATACATCTTTTCTGCCCGTAAGCCCGAGATCCTGCCACAAGTGATCCTCTCCAAGCGCACCGACGGCGATCATATTCGCGAACCACGTCGTTTCCGCCGCCCCGGAAGACCGTTGGGAAAGAAGGAGCCTCTTCAGGTCGTCCACCTCCATCTGTCTGTTCAAAGCAGTGGGGTATCCTTGAAATAGTGGGATGTCGACCTTTTTTGTTGCGCCTCTGGACGTCACCGCCTGTCCGCAGCAATGGCAGACGAATGGCTGGTTAACAGCGGCATGAAACCTGATTTTGTAGCATTCGGGTTCCTTAAGATCTTTCAAGGCAGAAGGAAAGTATTTGGTCACAAGGGATTTCATTTTCAAATCCGTCAACCCCAGCATATCTTCGACGGTCCAATAGGCGGATGCCGATCTGAAAGACAGCACCCTGGCGAACAATCGAGCCTCCGACAAGCCTACCGCCGGATTTCTTATTTCCATCAGCCAGTCATAGATCCTGTTTCCCATACGATTGCCTCCTTTTTGCGGTTTACGGTTAAAAACGCAATATGGGTGCCAAAACCATGGTTAGGAAAATATAACTGAAATTACAGGGTATTTTAGAAATGGGATAGTGGAAAAGAGGTTACGGAGAGATTGTATCCACAATAATGTGAATGTAATTTTTTCGTTTTTGTAAGTCCGGTCACGAACAGCGAAAGGTAAATCCGCACATCATAAACGAATTATCCCGCACCGGAGTCCAACCGCCACGGCTTGCGGTCGGTTAACCACCCCCAGCTTTGCCTTGATGTTGGCAACATGAAAATTAATGGTCCGTTCCGAGCACTGAAAAATCCGCGAAATCTCCCAGGAGCTTTTGCCTTCCTTTATCCAGTTAAGGACTTCTCTTTCCCTGGCCGTAAGTTCCGTCGCCAGGATGGCCTTTTTTTTAAGCACATTGTTGTAAGCCTGGGCGTAGAAGGGGACTACATACTCGATGATTTTCGCGCTCCGTGTGCTGTTGTCCCTGGCCGAACTGCCGAAGAAAAACAAGGTACAATCAAAATCTACCGAGTCAAGGATTCCGTGGGCCCACCCATCGCGCATGTTGTAATCCAGGGCTTTGGTTGACGCGGGATAATTATAATTGCACCTTTCATCAACCTCCGACCAACTTACAGGCATAAGATTGGTCATGAATTCCATAAGGACGGCGTCGGAAGTGAAGTCGCCATCCTTAAAATATTCCTCCAGGTATCCGGAAGGATAGCTGATGTCGCAGTATTCAATTGCCAGGTCAAGCTCACTCTCCCGTAGGATATCTGCAACGTTCCCCCTCGTGCACATCGCGTTTTCGAAAGGCAAAACTTCCTGGAGGCCAAACACCAGCTTTTTAAAATCGTCCTCCTTGTTGCAATGCAGGCTCTGGTAGCTTAGCTCAAGGAGTTTGAGCGCTTCTCTCTTTGTCAGTTGGTCTTCAAGCGCTTTCAACATTGAATTTGCCTCCGTGCTCTCAGAAGATGCCTTGTCCGCCAACTTGTCACAACGATACCTGTCAGAACTGACAGGTGCAATTGAAAAAAAATTCAGTTAATTACAAATTTTGGCGCTGTAAATGTACAAGCTGAAGTTTTCCTGTCTTAAATGGGTGCGCTCCAATTATATCTGAGTTCCAAATGAACTGAGTTGAAGAACTTCTTACCGCCTTGGCCCACCGAACGGTTCGGGCCAAGGCCACAAGCGCCAAAGCTCATGAAATCTAAAAGATCTGCGGTGTGTTGCGTTTTTCGCCGTTATTGATGCAGGCGGCGCGACGGGATCGCCATGGCGGCAATCGACCGGCTTGACAGATCCTGAGTTTGTGTTCAGATTGATTATCAGCACAGACGGAGACATAAACGCTCTATCTGTGGCTCCCTCATTGAGACCGGGGCTTCTGATCCAAGCTCCGGTCTCAATATTTGATTTTAATGCTTCCCAATCAACGAAATATGCACAAAAACGCCTAATCGGCCCCGAAGGAGCCGTAAAACATAAGTACCCAGGATTTTTCCCAAGGGTTTTTATTGGTGATTTCGTTTTGTGGCGGTCAGGCTGAAATGATCATTTGCTTATTATCAAATACTTATGCACAAGGTCAAGGAGGTATCTGACAGGCAAAAGACGTCGCAGGCTTGTTCGCAATATTCGTCCCTAACGGGCAGTATCTGAAATGCCGAGATTTGGCTTTGCAGGTCTGTTGTTAAAAGAAGAACTACAGCCCGACTCGTCATAGCTGAACAAGCTTCGTGGGTCTATATAATATTAGATCCCAATAACTCCATAGTCTTAGGGCGTGGGCGGGGGTACCGGGTGCCTGGAACAGAAGTTGTCGATCAATCTTCGCGACAAATACTTTTCTGTTGACTGATAGGCACATTTATATATTAATATCCCTCATTCCCCCAATTCCAAGCTCCCTGCGCTATCTTTGCAGCTCAAGTGGATGTTCAAATATTTCATTATTTAAGAAATGCTCCATCATAGTGCGGCACTTGCCATTGAAAGTGCGTACTTCGTTAGACAGGTCATTTCAATAAAAGAATGACCGTAAGGTATCTACAATTATTATTGCAATTCGGCATGAGACGAAAAATGAATCTAAACACAAGCAGACGGGTCAATAAGCGGAAAAGTTATCAACAAAGTATATTTTTTGTCAGAGGGGCGATGGCCTTTCATGGTAAATGTGAGAATATTAGCATGGATGGGGCGCTAATAAGCAACATTAGTCTCTTTGATGTCGAGGTTGGGAACGAGATATTAATTGCTATCCCACTTCCACAAAAAAATAGTAGCATAAAAGTAAAATCAACTATAAGATGGATTGAGAAGAACCAATTCGGTATCAGATTTTATAAGAGAAAAAATCCGAGAAAAATTTATAAAAGGAAGATAACAGTTTTTACAGATTCAATGATATGTTCTACAATGATAAATAACCTAAGCAGAGGAGGCGCCAACATCCAGATTGATGAGAAATTTTTTTTGAAAAAAGAGTCGGAAATACATGCGATAATTCCATTCGCAAAAAGAAATGAAGAACTGACAAAGAGATCAGTTGTTAAGTGGATTAAAAACGGCCAATGTGGGATTCAGTTTGTTTGAGAAAGAAAGATGTAGAGTAAAAAAATGGTAAACAACTCACTATTAACCATTTCCATCTACTGAGCACCGTTGTCTCCTGCTATTTGATGATCTACAGTCGATCCGATCCCGTTGGAGTTGCAGTTCCCTCCTTATCTTATTGAATTTTAAATAGTTTCCTATCCATCCAAAAACCATTGGAATCGAACATGAGGATTTCATGGGTATTGGGACCATAAAAATTGCACACGTAATTCCCATTATAACCGTAAGTGGGAGGGGAAAATCATGGCTAAAATTGAAGACCTGATGAAAGCCTGTTTGAGGGCAATGGAAAAAGGAAATGTTGAAGAATCGGTTAACTTTTTTTCAGATGACGGTGTTTGGATTACACCTTTTGGCAAATTTGTGGGAAAGGAACAGATAAGGAAGTATCTGAATTGGGCGAATAGTCAGATGTCGTGGACCGCAGAAGGAGCAGGGAATGATATTATAGCATCTGATAAGAAAGCTTTCTATGAGCATCTGGTAAAAGCGAAAGTCCAAGGGAAATCGGTAGAGTTGTCGGCTATGTGTGCCTGGGAATTCGATGATGAATATAAAGTTAAGGCGCTCAGAACGGTTTATGATCGATTTTCAACGTTAGAGCAGGCGGCAACAGGTATCGGAAAGTTTATGGTCAATCTTATTGCAAAGCAGTTTGTTGTCAGATGATACTTCAGTAAAATGTTTCCACCGCAGGTTTCCTGACCTGAGCCGAATTATTATTGTGGCAACATAAAAAACCAATATTTGTCATTCCGGCGGAAGCCGGAAACCAGGAAAAGTCTGGATGCCGGATCAAGTCCGGCATGACGGAGTTGGTGTCTTTACTTGCCGGAGTGATAATACCCTGCTGCTTGAGGTGGGGTAGTTCAATAAAAAATTTTAAAAAAAATAGTTTGCAGGGTTTGATAATAACCCCTGGAGGATAGGTACGACCTCCAGGGGAATTTTGGATGGCATTACAGGACGTGCCCGTCCAATACGAAGTGATACAATTCAAGCCAGATTCTTACCCGCTGGCTTTTAAAAAATCCTCTTATGCTAATCCAATCATCTTTAGTGCTTCTGATGCCTCAAACCAGGCGTTTACCGAATAAGTATAACCTGGCACTACATCAAAATAAGTGGTCACACGATCTGCAACAAATTGTAATGCGTCTGCTAATTTAGATTTTTCACATTCGTAGATCAGAATGCTGCGAATACCCTTGTCCGTATCGCTAAGAATATAGGGTCCAAGCATGGTTATATAATCTGGGAGAGGCGGCAAATCCAAAAAGGCTTTGCCCAAGTCCTTTGCACTTGATGGCGGAAATAAATTCTCTGTTATGATTACCATTGCGCTCCTCCTTTCATTAAATCATTACCCAATAAGGTACGGGGCAGCACTCTCGATTTCTCATAAAATGCTAGATTTTTGATTTCAATAGACACCGAGTAAACATATTCTTGAATAAATGATCGCTCCTTACAGATTGGATTCTTTCTGCAAGGAGCTGGGTAGGCATAGTTTGAGAGGTCTTTCCGTAGGAAAACTGGATAACGAATAGAATTGAAAAACCAGCAGGCAAATAAGCATGCATCCCTCCTGCTTCAAACCTGAACGATCTTGGTTATGTATATTTTCAGAAAGAAATGGAAAAAATGACGAGTGCGCAACGCATCAACTGAAAGAAGAGGGGAATTAAGAGACATTTCCCACAGTTTTTCGCAAGATGTCAAGAAAACATTATGTTCATATAGATGGAGATCTATACATAATGGACTGGACGAAACCGCTTAACGCTAGTTCATCCTCCTGTCGCCTCACCAAAGTGCCCACCACGCCCTCGGATCAGATATGCTGCTCGGGATAAAACTGAATCCTGGAAAGTGGACAGAAAAACCGTGGAAGGGGAATGGGTAGCTGAGGATCCAGGTGTTGATGATAAACGGATGTTCATTTTGGATGAAGAGTTTGCATCAGCTCTAAATTGCACTAAAAGGGAAGGAAACCCAAGTCATAATAATTAAAATGGGAACAATCATGGATGATGCATGAAAGCCGTTGACTTTGGTGAGTATGATAGTGGGTATTAAATTTATCAATAAAAAAAAAGGGCAGATGAAATTCATCTAACCCATTGAAATTATAAGTGGCGCGCCCGGCAGGGATCGAACCTGCGACACCTAGCTCCGGAGGCTAGTGCTCTATCCACTGAGCTACGGGCGCATTGAGATTGGTTGTCGCTAAATAGAGGATCGGCGCTTTCAAGTCAACCCCCTTGTTATGGCTCCCAAACGTGGGATTCATTTTTAGCTCGCCGCTGGATGCCGGATCAAGTCCGGCATGACGAGACAGTCATTTCCTGCGAGCTCATCAAATTTGATGAACGCGTAAAAACTCACACAGGTCTATCCGTTTGAAAATATTGTTAAAATAGAAAATTAGGCGTTGTCTTCTCCGATCCTGCATGGTATGAATAACATATATTTACAGCACGTTAACCGGGAGAAGGCATGATCCGCATCAAAAACCACAAACAGCAACAACTGTTCGATCCGTGGAGCCATTTAAGCCCCAAAAGGCGAAGAATGCTCGACGAAGACTGGCCGGGGCTTTTCCGGGAACACCTGCTGGAAGTACTTCCCGTCGATCGGATGCTGCCACATTTTACCGATGGAGTCGGGAGGCCCAGCAAGGAAATTCATACGGTGCTGGGGCTGCTGCTGCTCCAGCAAACCATGGATCTGACCGACAGGGCCGCCATCGAACAGTTGGCCTTCAACATCCAGTGGCATTATGCCCTCAACATCCCGGAAGAGAGCGACGATGCCAAATATATCAGTGAGAAGACCCTGTACACCATGCGCCAGGTGATGATCGACAATCAGCTTGACGAAATCATGTTCGATGCCGTCGCCGATAAATTGGCCGTGGTATTCGGGGTCGATATCAAGGACCAGCGTATCGACTCGGTCCATATCCAATCCAACATGCGCAAACTCGGGCGCATCGGTATTTTCAGCCGGACCATCTTCAAGTTTCTGGTCAACCTCAAACGCCAGCATCGGAAGCTTTTTGATACCATCGACGAGAAAATCGTGTCGTGTTATTGGGGCAAGAGAGCCCTGGCCGCCTTTGCCATGGTAAAACCGTCACAATCCGAGAAAACCCTGAAAACCGTCAGCGCCGACCTGTTCGATCTCATTGAGCAGTTCAAGGATCGGCCCAGGGTTTGCTCCATGCACAGTTACAAGCTGATGCAACGGGTGCTGGCCGAGCAGTGCAATCTGAGCAGCGATACCGGCGATAGGCAGGTAACGGTCAAAAAGCCTGCCGAGATTCCATCTGATTCGCTGCAAAATCCCTCGGACCCGGATGCAACTTACAGTGGCCATAAAGGCCAGGGCTACCAGGTTCAGGTGATGGAGACCTTCAGCCGCTGTGAAGATGAAAAGGAGAAACAACAGCAGCTGAACCTGATTACCCACGTCGATGTGCAAACGGCCTGCGAGCACGATTCTCATGCACTGGCCCCGGCCATCGCCGACACCAAGGTTCGGGGTATTGCTCCCGACAAATTGTTGGCTGACACGCTCTACGGTAGCGATGCTAACGACCGGATCGCCCAGGTAGCGAACATTGAACTGGTTGCACCGACGCAAAAGGGTCGCTCCAAACAAGATTTCATGAGCCAGTTCAGCTTCGATGAGAACGGTCTGGTCACGCGGTGCCCAGCCGGCCGTAGTCCGGATCAAACATCACCGAGAACGAAACGATCCAACTACAGTGCCGGTTTTGACCTTCAGCGCTGCCTGGCCTGCCCCCTGCTATCCCAATGCCCGGTGAGGCCCGGCAAGAAAAAGGCATATCTGCGTTACAGTGAAAAGCGCTACCGATTGGCAAAACGGCGGGCTTTGGAAGCAAGCGAGGCATTCATCGACGACTATCGCTGGCGGGCCGGTGTAGAGGCAGCCATGAGCGAGTTTGATCGACGAACCGGAGTGAAAAAACTTAGGGTTCGGGGCATGCCGGCTGTACGGTTTTATGCCCGAATGAAGGCCACCGGATTGAATATTCTTCGCGCGGGAGCTGTCCGCAAGGCCAGAAGAAAAACCCGGGAGGCCGATGGTGTCTCTATTGGCCTTGCCGATCTCTTCTTCCATGCTGTCAAAGAGCGAATGTTACGATTGATTGCCGATTTTGAACCGATTTTTTTCAATCTATCTCAGACTGCCGATAGATATCACAATTTGGCTGCGTGAGTTTTTACAGGACCATCAAATTTGGAAGAGGGAATCCCCAGCCTTCTCCAGCGCAGCCTTGGCTTCCCCAACAACATACAACGATCCGGCGACACAAACGGCATCGTCGGGCTTGACTGTGGCCAGGGCATGCCGCAGGGCGTCGCCGACGTCCTCGATGACTTCGATGTTCGCAATCAGGGATGCGGCCACTTCTCGAAGGACGGCGGTGGGCAATGCCCGGTCGATTTTGGGGCGGGTGATAATCAGCCGTTCGCAAGGGGCCAGGAGGTCCTTGAGGATGGCCTCGTAGGGCTTGTCGTCCAAAATGCCGGCCACCATGGTAATGGGCCTTCCGGCCAGGTTGTCCTGCAAAAAGCGGCTCAGGCTGCGGGCGGCCATGAGGTTGTGGGCGCCGTCCAGAATAACGAATGGCTTCTGGGAAACCACCTCCAGGCGCCCCGGCCAGTTGTTGAGGATCAGGCCGGCCTGGATGTTTTCCATGGAGATTTCCGCGCCGCCGCGCATAAGTGCTTCGCAGGTGGCCAGGGTCAGGGATGCGTTTTCCACCTGGTGGCTGCCGATTAGGCCGGTTTGCATGCCGGTCCAGGTGTGGTCGAATCCCCAGTAGGAAAATCGATTCTGCCCGTTGCGACGCACCCGGAAATCGCGGCCCTTCAGATAGACCGGGGCGGATTTCTCGGCGGCAATGTTTTCGACCACCTTCTTGGCGGTTTTCTGGGTCACGCCGGTGATCACCGGGATGCCCGGTTTGATAATGCCGGCCTTTTCTCCGGTAATGGCCGCGATGGTATCGCCAAGATAAGTTTTGTGTTCAAGCGAAATGTTCGTAATGACCGTTGCGGCGGGGGAGACCACATTGGTTGCGTCCATGCGCCCGCCCATCCCGGTCTCGATTACGGCGTAGTCCACCCCATGGCGGCCGAACTCGTGAAAGGCCATGGCGGTGGAGAACTCGAAGAAGGTGGGTTCCCGGTCGCCGTAATGGACGGCTTTGACCGCTTCCCAGGAGGCCACTACATCGTCGTCGGCGATGGGCAGACTGTTGATGCAGATCCGTTCGTTGAACTTGATCAGGTGCGGCGACGTGTAGAGCCCCACACGGTAGCCGGCCTGTTGGAGGATCGTGGCCAGTGCCGATGCGATGGAGCCTTTGCCGTTGGTGCCGGCGATGTGAACTGCGCGAAAAGTGTCCTGGGGATTGCCGAGGCCCTTTAGGATGTTGCCGATGGTCTCGAGGCCGAGGATGATGCCGAATCGCCGCATGCCGAACATGGCATCGAGACATTCGCGATACGCCCTGGTTGACATGGCTTCGCCTCCTGATTCCCTTGCGTATGCACACCCCACCGACGGCGTCTTTTTGTTGGACGAAATGAACGGTTGGTTCTGCCATACTCCGGACGGGCACCTCTGCGGCTCGCAGGAAATGCGTCAGGCCGGTGGTCTGGCTTGATTGGTTCGGGTGGAGTAAAAGAGAAACCCGGCGGGGATGTCCCACACCGGGTTATGGTGTCAAACGGATGCTGCTAACGATATCTCCTGCTTCTTGCTGCTGCGATACGCTGGCGGCGCAGGGCCTCACGTTGTTTGCGACGGCGATACTCGCTCGGTTTCTCGTAGCTTTTTTTCAACTTCAGGCGCTTGAAGAGGCCATCGTTCTGGATCTTTTTCTTCAGAATACGCATGGCTTTTTCGAGATCGTTATCGAAAACCTTGACTTCAATTGCTTTCAAACTGGCTCAACCCCCCTTTTTCCCATCGCCTGGTCATGCTGCTTGGCTATATCTCAAACCTGATGGTTATTTTCAAAATTTTAAAACGTAATTAATAGCAAATAAAGATAGGATGATCAAGTAAAATTTAAGTGGCTCGTGCAAAAAAGGATGCCTTCTGGACGCTCCCGGATCAGGTCCGGGGCAGGCTTATCAAGTCCGGCATGACGAGCCGGAGACTACTTACGAGTCAACCAACTTTGACCATAAAATAAAAACGGTGAAACCGCCGTTGACGGTTTCACCGTTGCATTCGGATTAGTCCAGCTTGGAGACCAGTTCGGCGGTAACTTCCTTCACGCTGGGGGCGCCGTCCAGGGTGATGTATTTCAGGCCTGCGCCGGCCAGATCTTTGAAATAGTAGGCCGATGCCAGGGTGCCTTCAGTGGTGTCATAGTAAATGTTGTGGCGTTTGTTGATGGCTGCTTCGTCCTGATCGTCGTCGCGGGTCTTCAGGTCGCCGCCGCACACCCGGCACTTGTCTCCGTCGGGTTTGATGGCGTCGATGTAGATGTTGTTGGGATGGTTGTTGTCGTTGACGCACAGGCGGCGGCCCATGATGCGGTTTTTGGCAATTTCGCGGTCCAGAAGGATTTCCACGACAATGTCAAGGGCCATGCCGGCTTCCTTGAGGGCCTCGTCCAGTTTGATGGCCTGATTCTTGTTGCGGGGGAACCCGTCCAGCAGCCAGCCGTTTTTACAGTCGTCTTGTTTCAGACGGTCGAGGATCATGGGAATGGTGATCTCGTCGGGTACCAGATCGCCCTTGTCGATGTAAGCTTTGGCCTGGGCGCCCAGTTCGGTGCCTTTGCCGATATTTTCGCGAAAGATCGCCCCGGATTCGATATGCGGGGTGTTGTACTTATCTTTCAGGATTGCACCCTGGGTTCCCTTGCCACTGCCGTTGGGGCCAAAAAACAAGATGTTCATTCCGCTTCTCCTTTCTTCGTCCCGTGAATGGCTACACAGGATCAATGAAAATGCCAATCGCACCGCGATTTCAAAAGTCCGCTTTACCAATCTGAAAGCGAGGCTTTTGGGGACCATCGCCGGGTGCCGTTCGTTTCTGCTTGATGCGGCCGACAAAACCGCATCCTGATTTTAAGTGGTTGAATACAGGCGGGCTGGCACCGCAGGGATCTTTTCCAGCTAACGTGCGTTAGTACAGAATGTGCTGAAGCTTGTCAAGCAAACACATGTTCCCCATAAACCGGCCAATTCGACCGATATCCGTGTTATACGAAGATTTTTATCCTCAGAATATCAACCAGATGCCTCCGGCAAAAATTTTCGGAAGCCTTGATCTCGGCCGAATTGACCGATTTATACATTAATACGAGGAAGCCACATATCGCTTCAAATCATCCATCATCTGTCTTCCGCCCTCCGATCCAAATATGCGCGGACCCACGCCAACGCCCGATTCCGTGTGGCCAGTTCACCGGACAGGCGCCGTTCATGCACCTGTTTTATAATACGCCCGATCAAAGGAGATGGTGCCAGGCCGAAGATCTCCATGAGATCGTGCCCGTCGATCAGCGGGGGCAGGGCGGCCCGGCGGCTGCAAAAGTCCCGGTAGGCGTTCAGCAATTCACTGCAGAAGTGGATGAAGCCTTCGTCCCTGCCGTCGATCACCGGCCGCTTGGCCATGATGTCGGCCATGGTATGCACGACGATGGGCAGGGTCATATCGCCGCAGCGGTTGAAAAAGCGGATCATGCCGCGCCGGCCGAGATTGTCGTTTTCAGACGCCAGATAAAGAAAGAGCGGCCGGATATGGTGACGAATGATGGCATCGGCGGTCTGGCGCTGTTTGCGGGACAGGTGCAGCCTTTCGGAAGCGCCGGCGGCAATGTCGGCGCTTTTGGCCGCATGGCCGTAAAAATGGACCTGTCCCGCCGCATCCACCCGGCGTGTGGCGGGTTTGCCCACATCGTGAAGCAGGCAGGCATATTTGAGTATGGGCGCGTGGTCGACCAGATGCTGTTTTTCGGCAAGGTCGGACAGCTCCGGATAGCGGGAGTCGAACTCGATGATCAGCCGTTCCATGTGGGCATAGGCCTGGAGGCTGTGCTCGAATACATCGAAGGCGTGGTAACGGTTCTGGCCGCAGCCTACGGCGGGTGCAAGTTCCGGGAAGATCGAAATCAGCAGGCCGCTTTCCGCCATATCGCGGATGTGCGGCGCCGAACGATCGCAGGCCAGCAGTTTTTCCAGCTCGGCCCAGACCCGTTCGGCGGCAACGCTTCCGATCAGGTGGTGATGGCTGGCAATGGCGGTCCGGGTTTCGGAATCGATGGAAAATCCCAGCACGGCGGCCAGGCGGTAGGCCCGAACCAGACGGGCCGGGTCTTTTTCCAGGGCGGTTGAGGAGACCATGCGAATGGTCCGTCGCTGCATGTCGGCCAGGCCGCCGGTGCAGTCCACCAGTTGGCGGGACCGGACATCCCAGGCCAGGGCGTTGACGGTAAAGTCCCGCCGCTGCAAATCGACCTCGATGCCGGGGCCGTCGAGGGGGCTGAGGTCGATCATGGTTTCCGGCGAGGCCACCCGCAGCACCTCGAAGCCTTTGTTGCCCAGGTCCACAACGGTTCCGCCGGTTTTTGCGGCGATCTGCCCGGCGATCCGGCGGATGTCGCCAGCCACCGCCAGATCGAAATCCGCCGGTCGACGGCCGGCCAGTAGGTCTCGCACGCTTCCGCCAACCAGGTAGACGGCATCGGTGGTTTCAGGCAGAAACTTCAGATCGAAGCGGGAGAAGTCAGGCATAGCTTGCATTGACGACTATTGGCTTTTGGTCATTTTTACGCAGGCAGGGTAGGGGCGAAAAATTTTTCGCCCTTACGACCGCAAATGATCGACCCGTAAATTGCCTGGAAAAGCGTTTACGATCATGGTCCGGATGGATTCAAATTCTCTTGACACCGGCGAAATCATGATATAATTGTTCAGATATTCCCACGGGCAGACCCGCTCCGGGGAACATTTTTCGATAACCTCTATCACAAAAGCACGCATATTCCTCCAAAAAAAACCAACAGCCCAACCCAATTCACCTGAAGGCACCGTAGCATCATGAAACCTGGAATGCAGGCTTGGGGGGCATCGCCTTATCGCCGTTGCAGGTAATCGGTCGTGCTGTTGTATCGACATCCCAAATGGTCGTTTCGCGAACACCGAAAATTCAAGCCATGCGCGCTAACCCATCCTAACGTGGAGTGTTTTAATGAACATCGTAGAATTGAAAAACAAGAAGATCAACGAACTGAACAAAATGGCCAAGCAGCTCAATATCGAAGGGGCTGCCGGCATGCGCAAACAGGAGCTGATTTTTTCGTTGCTCCAGGCCCAGATCGAAAAAAATGGATTGATTTACGGTGAAGGAACGCTCGAGATCCTGCCCGACGGTTTCGGTTTCCTGCGGGCCCCCAACTACAATTACCTGCCCGGTCCGGATGACATCTACGTTTCGCCGTCCCAGATCCGGCGCTTCAACCTGAGAACCGGGGACACGGTTTCCGGCCAGATCCGGCAGCCCAAGGAGTCCGAACGCTATTTCGCCCTGCTCAAGGTCGAGGCCGTCAACTACGAAGACCCCGAGGTTGCCCGTGAGAAGATTCTTTTCGACAACCTGACGCCCCTGTACCCGGAACACAAGGTCAACCTGGAAGTCGACCCGGAAAACTACTCCGCCCGCATCATGGATCTGCTGACGCCCATCGGCTTCGGACAGCGCGGATTGATCGTTTCTCCGCCGCGTTCCGGTAAAACCATGCTGCTGCAGTGCATTGCCAACTGCATCGTCAAGAACCACAAGGATATCGTTCTCTTCGTCCTGCTCATCGACGAGCGCCCGGAAGAGGTGACTGACATGGAGCGCTCGGTCAAGGGCGAGGTGATCAGCTCCACTTTCGACGAGCCGGCCGAACGCCACGTACAGGTTGCCGAAATGGTCATCGAAAAGGCCAAGCGTCTGGTTGAGCACAAAAAGAACGTCGTTATCCTGCTGGACAGCATCACCCGCCTGGCGCGGGCCTACAACTCGGTCATGCCGCCCAGCGGCAAGATTCTCTCCGGCGGCGTGGACTCCAACGCCCTGCAGCGCCCCAAACGCTTTTTCGGTGCGGCCCGCAACATCGAGGAGGGCGGCAGCCTCACCATCATCGCCACCGCTCTGGTGGATACCGGCAGCCGCATGGACGAGGTCATCTTCGAAGAGTTCAAGGGCACCGGCAACATGGAAATTCAACTGGACCGCCGCCTGGCCGACAAGCGCATCTTCCCGGCCATCGACATCAAGAAATCCGGTACCCGCAAGGAGGAACTGCTCCTCGACGAGGCCACCTTGAACCGGGTCTGGATTCTGCGAAAACTGTTTTCTTCATTGAATCCCTCCGACAGCCTCGAATTTTTACTTGAAAAAATGAACGGAACGCGTGATAATGCCGATTTCCTGGATTCGATGAATGCTTAAAATTATTTATAGGGGGTTGAAATTACAATGAAAACCAATATTCATCCGGAATATTTCGATACAACCATCCAGTGTGCCTGCGGCAACGTCGTGGAGGTTGGATCGACGAAAAAGGATATCCGCGTGGAAATTTGCTCCAAATGCCACCCGTTTTTCACCGGCAAACAGAAACTGGTGGATACGGCCGGCCGTATCGAGCGGTTCAGAAAAAAATACGAAAAGTTTCAGAAGAATCAGTAGCGCGTTTATCCCCATCTTTTTTTTCAGGCTGCATCCGGTGCCCGGTCGAACAGACCGGCACCGGGTCCCGCCAGCCCCGAGCGTTTCATTACCCGATCCCATTTTATAATAGTAGGCGGATGCCCTGCCGGCGACACATCGGTAATTGGCTGGAAAGGTTGTCCGTTAGTATCCGGGGGTTCCCATGTTTGACAAATTAAAAGGTGTGGAAGACCGTTTCAAGGAGCTGGAGCGGCTGCTGTCCGATCCAAAAGTGGTTCAGGACCGGGACGCTTACCAGAAATACATTCGTGAGCACGCCGAGATTTCGACAGTCGTGGCTGCCTTTCGGCAGTTCAAGCAGGTGGATCGGGAATTGGACGACAGCCTCGACCTGCTTAACGATGACGACCCGGAGATGAAGGCCATGGCGGCCGAAGAGGTCGAACGGCTGGAGGCGGAAAAAGAGCGGCTCAAAGAAGAACTGAAGGTGCTGTTGATCCCCAAGGATCCCTTGGACGACAAGAACGTGATTCTTGAAATTCGCGCCGGTACCGGCGGCGACGAGGCCGGACTTTTTGCCGGCGACCTGTTCAAGATGTACCAGCGTTATGCCGACGCCCGGGGGTGGAAGGTCGAGGTGATGGATCATCACGCCACCGGGGTGGGTGGGCTTAAAGAGATCATTGCCAGTGTCAACGGCAAAGGCGCCTACAGCCGACTGAAATTTGAAAGCGGCACCCATCGCGTCCAGCGTGTGCCGACCACCGAGACCCAGGGGCGCATCCACACCTCGGCGGTGACCGTGGCGGTGCTGCCCGAGGCCGAGGAGATCGAACTCAAGATCGACCCCAACGAACTCAAGGTGGATGTCTACCGATCCTCGGGACCCGGCGGCCAGTCGGTCAACACCACCGATTCGGCGGTGCGCATCACCCACCTGCCTTCCGGTCTGGTGGTTACCTGCCAGGACGAAAAATCCCAGCATAAAAACAAGGCCAAGGCCTTGAAGGTTCTGCGGTCCCGTCTGTTCGACCAGATGGTCCGCGAGCAGAACGAGGAGCGCTCCCAGAACCGCAAGAGCCAGGTGGGCAGCGGCGACCGCAGCGAACGTATTCGGACCTACAATTTTCCCCAGGGGCGGGTCACCGATCATCGCATCGGACTGACCTTGTATAAACTGGATACCATTTTGCAGGGCGACGTGGACGAGGTCATCGATCCGCTGATCACCCACTACCAGAGCCAGGCTCTCCAGCATGCCGAAGGCGCCGATGCCTGAACCGGAAACATGGACCTTGCTGCGGTTGGTGCGATGGACCACCGGTTATTTTCAGGAGCACGATATCGAAAGTGCGCGCAGTGAGGCGGAAATCCTGCTGGCCCATTGCCTGGGAATGCGTCGCATCGACCTTTACCTGAACCACGACAAGCCGCTGACGGAAGCGGAACTGGCAAACTTCAAGGCCCTGATCAAACGGCGAATCGCCCGTGTGCCGCTGGCCTATATCACCGGCAGCCGGGAATTCTGGTCCCTGCCGTTGGCCGTCGGCCCGTCGGTGCTGATTCCCCGCCCGGAAACCGAATGTCTGGTGGAGGCGGTGCTGCCCGTTCTCGATGATCCCGACGGTCAACCTAAACGGGTGCTGGACCTGGGCACCGGTTCGGGAGCCATTACCATCGCCTTGGCCCACGAGCATCCCGAACACTGCTATGTGGCCATGGATCGGTACCCGTCGGCCCTGAAGATCGCCAGGCAAAATGCCCGCACCCACCGTGTGGACCATTGCATCCAATGGTTCTGCGGCGACTTTTATGCGTCCCTGGCAGACCGGGGGGATGGCTTTGACCTCATCGTCTCCAACCCGCCCTATATCTGCAGCGGCGACATGGCTGCGCTGCAGCCGGAAATCCGCCTGCACGAACCGGTTTCGGCCCTGGATGGCGGCGAGGACGGCCTGCTGTATTTGCGGCAGATCATTGCGTCGTCCCATGACTATCTGAAGGGCGGCGGCCTGCTGGCCCTGGAGATGGGCTGCGACCAGGCCGATGCGGTCCGGTCCATCGCCAATGATGTCGGCTGCTATGTTTCGGTGCGTGTCATCAAAGATTACAGTGGATTGGATCGGATTGCGGTGATGGAGAAAATATCTGAAAGCTGAAAGCTGAAAGTTCGAAGATGAAAGTTACTGACCCATGAAATTTGCTTTCAGCCTTGAGCCTTCAGCTCAAAAAAGGCTTGCGACCCGCAATGTTTTTTGTTAACTAAACTCGTTTTTAAACCACACGCCTGTGGACCCGGTCCCGGTGCTTTCCGCAAGGAAAGAAGGAAAGTCGGATTCGGGGGTGAAGCGGGCGAAGGCAAAACCAACAGCAAGGAGAGAATCATGGCTTACGTTACAATGAAAGAACTGCTGGAAGCCGGTGTCCATTTCGGGCACCAGACCAAACGCTGGAACCCCAAGATGAAGCCCTATATTTTCGGGGCCCGAAACGGCATCTACATCGTCGATCTGCAAAAAACGGTCAGAATGTTCCGCGATGCCTACGACTTCATCGTGGATACGGTTGCGTCCGGCAAGAGCCTGCTTTTCGTGGGAACCAAGAAACAGGCCCGCGAATCGATTTACGAAGAGGCCAACCGCGCCGAAATGTTTTATGTCCACAACCGCTGGCTGGGCGGTATGATGACCAATTTCCAGACCGTCAAGAAAAGCGTCGATCGACTGAACTATCTCAATACCATCGAAAACGACGGTTCCATCGAGCTGTTCCCCAAAAAGGAACGGTTGAAGCTGGGCAAGGAGCGTGCAAAGCTCGACAGCACCCTGGGCGGCATCCGCAGCATGACCAAACTGCCCGGTGCTCTTTTTATCATCGATCCCAAAAACGAAGCCATCGCCGTGCGCGAAGGCCGCCGATTGGGCATTCCCATCGTGGCCGTTGTCGACACCAACTGCGATCCCGATGAAATCGACCATCCCATTCCCGGCAACGACGACGCCATCCGGGCCATCCGCCTGATTACTTCCAAAATGGCCGATGCCTGCATCGAAGGAAAGGCGCGCTTCAAGGAGCGTCAGCAGGCTGAGGCCGACAAGGGAGAAGAAGCCACCGAACTGGAGACCGCCGCGGCGGAACTCAAACCCGGAGAACGCAAAGTGATTTCCGACGGCACCGACGGACCGGTGGTCGAGATTATCCGCAAGGGTGCCGCAGCGGAAGCCGGTGAGACCGAAGAAGAGGCAGCAACACCAGAAGCAGAACCTACGGGAGAATAAGTCACATGTCCAACATAACTGCAGCAATGGTAAAAGAACTCCGTGAGAAATCCGGAGCCGGTATGATGGATTGCAAGGCCGCTTTATCCGAATGCGGCGGCGACATGGAAAAGGCCATCGATTATCTGAGAAAGAAAGGGATTGCCACAGCCGCCAAGCGGGCCGGTCGTGCAACTTCCGAAGGCACCGTTCAGTCCTACATTCACATGGGGGGCAAAATTGGTGTTATGGTGGAAGTCAACTGCGAAACCGATTTCGTGGCCAAGACCGACGATTTCAAAGACTTTGCCAAAAATATCGCCATGCATGTGGCGGCCACCAATCCGGTTGGAATCGTTCCTGAAGATGTCCCCCGGGACGTCATCGACCGCGAACGGGAGATTTACAAGGCCCAGGTACTGGAGATGGGCAAGCCTGAGAATATGGTCGAGAAGATCGCCGAAGGCAAGCTGAACAAATTCTTCAAGGAAAGCTGCCTGATGAATCAGCAGTACGTCAAGGAGCCGGACAAGACCGTTGCCGACTACCTCAATGAGGTGATTGCCAAGACCGGCGAGAAAATCACCATCAAACGATTCGCCAGATTTCAGATCGGGGCGGAATAAGCGTGGCGTCGAAATATAATAGGATTCTGCTCAAATTGAGCGGGGAAGCCCTGATGGGAGATCAGGGCTTCGGCATCAGCCCGGATATGCTTTCCTATGTGGCCCGGGAAGTCCGCAGCATCGTCGAACTGAACGTGCAACTGGCCATTGTCGTCGGCGGAGGCAATATTTTCCGCGGTGTGGCGGCCAGCTCTTTCGGCATGGAGCGTACGTCGGCCGATCACATGGGAATGCTGGCCACGGTGCTCAACAGTCTGGCCCTGCAGGACGCATTAGAAAAAACGGGCATTCAGACCCGTGTCCAGACGGCCATCTCCATGCACGAAGTCGCCGAACCCTATATCCTGCGCCGGGCTTTGCGGCATCTTGAAAAGGGGCGGGTGGTCATCTTCGCCGCCGGATCGGGAAATCCCTATTTCACCACCGATACCGCGGCGGTCCTGCGTGCCAAGGAGATCCATGCGGAGATCCTGCTCAAGGCCACCAAGGTCAACGGATTGTACGATTCCGATCCCGAAAAGAACGCCAATGCCCGCTTCATCAAAACCATCAGCTACATGGAAGTGCTCGAAAAGCAGCTCAAAGTGATGGACATGACGGCCATTTCCCTGGCCATGGACAATCAACTGCCGCTGATGGTGTTCAATCTGAAAGAGAAGGGCAACATCGCCAAGGTGGTTCTCGGAGAAAACGTCGGGACCACCATCGGCGGACAGCCTGCCCCTGATTGAAGAATGGCCGACCGGCCCGCCGATTAACCCCGTTTTTCAGCGAGGTACAGCCACCATGATCGAAGAGACACTTCAGGAAACCAAAGAGCGGATGGGAAAAACCATCACCGCCCTCGAAAACGAACTCAAGCGGGTGAGAACCGGCCGCGCGTCCTTGTCTCTGCTGGACGGTATCCGGGTCGACTATTACGGCACGCAGACCCCTCTGAATCAGATGGCCTCCCTGTCGGTGCCCGAAAGCCGTCTGATTGTCATCCAACCCTGGGATGTATCCGGCATCAAAGAGATCGAAAAGGCCATCTTGAAGTCCGACCTCGGTCTGACGCCCTCTTCCGACGGCAAGCTGATTCGCATCTCCATCCCGCCGTTGACCGAAGAACGCCGCAAGGAGCTGGTTAAAGTGGTCAGCAAGATGTGCGAGGAGCACAAGATTGCTACCCGCAATATTCGTCGGGACGCCAACGAACTGCTCAAGGGCTTTAAAAAGGATGGCGACATCTCGGAAGACGACGCCTTCAAGGCCCAGGACGATGTGCAGAAAATCACCGACAAATTCATCGCCAAGATTGACGAGATCTACAAAGAAAAAGAGAAGGAAATCCTTGAATTCTAGTTCTTCCATGCGGAATGAACTTGATCCCGACCGGATGCCCAAACACGTTGCCGTCATCATGGACGGCAACGGCCGCTGGGCCAAAAAGCGCCTCTTAAACCGCCTTAAGGGGCACGAAAAAGGGGCGCAAGCTGTGCGGACCGTTGTACAAGCTGCCCGCAAGCTGGACATCGAAGCCCTCACCCTCTACGCTTTCTCCACAGAAAACTGGCAGCGTCCGCAGTCCGAAGTTTCCGGGCTCATGTTCCTGTTGCGGCGTTTTCTGGAAACCGAGCGGCAGACGCTCATGGAGAACGACATCCGGCTGAATACCATCGGTCAGACCGACCGGCTGCCGGAAGCCGTTCGCAAAGATCTGAAGGCCGTCATGGCCGAAACCGCTACCAATAAAAAGATGGTCCTGACCCTGGCATTGAGCTACGGCGCACGTGCGGAGATCGTCGATATGGTCAGACAGATTGCCGCTGCCGCCAAAGAAGGAACCATCGATCCCTCGGCGGTGACCCCCGATATGGTGGCCAATCACCTCTATACCCGTGAACTACCGGACCCGGATCTGCTGATCCGCACCAGCGGGGAGATGCGCATCAGCAACTTTCTGCTCTGGCAGATCGCCTACGCGGAAATCTTCTTTACACCAACGCTGTGGCCCGACTTCGGCGAAGAGGAGTTCATCCGAATCCTCAAGGATTACCAGCAACGGGAGCGGCGTTTCGGCGCCATTCCCTCCGGCTGACGACCCATACGGCCGCAACCAAAGGAATCCCATGCACCTGAAACGCTGGATTACCGGAATTATCGCCCTGCCCATCCTTTACCTGCTGGTGTGGATCGGCGGGATGGTTTTTTACCTGTTGGTCGCCGCCGCCAGCATCATCACGCTCTGGGAGTATTACCGGATCGTATTCCCGTCCGATGGCCCGTTTCAAGAGCGCCTGATGCCCATCCTCGGGCTGGTTTTTGCCCCAGCGATCATCTGGGCTTTCTACGACGGGAAAATTGAAGCCGCACCCCTGATTCTGGCCGTGGATCTCATCCTGGCGGCCGGACTGAGCCTGCCGCTTTTCAAGGATGATCCGCAGGCACCCGCACTGGTTGCCAAACAGGTCCTGGGGCTGGTGTACATCCCTTTGTTCCTTTCCTTTCTGGTTCTCATCCGGTTCAGCCCCGACGGCGTCGCCTGGATTTTCTGGCCGCTGCTGATCGTTTTCGCCGGCGATACCGGGGCCTTTTATACGGGCACCTACCTGGGACGCCACAAACTCTGCCCATGGGTCAGCCCCAAAAAGACCATCGAGGGAAGCCTGGGCGGGCTGACGGCCAACGTCGCCGTGGCCCTGATCTATAAATCCCTGCTGCTGCCGGATTTGGCAGCCGTACCCTGCATCCTGTTTGCCCTGATCATTGGCGCCGCCGGCCAGGCAGGCGACCTGTTCGCATCCGAATTCAAACGCTCGGCCGGTGTCAAGGATTCCGGAACCCTGCTTCCCGGCCATGGGGGATTCCTTGACCGGCTGGATGCCCTTCTGTTTGCCTCGCCGCTTGCCTATCTGTTGAAAATCGGTATATTCTGATCGAGATTGTCATTCGGCCAAGGAAGATCGAACCGTTATGAAAACCCTATCCATACTGGGTGCAACCGGCTCCATTGGAGTCAATGCCCTTAATATTGTCCGCCGGTTTCCGGATTTGTTCAGGGTGTGCGCACTTACGGCCAAATCCAATGTGGAAGCACTGGCCCGGCAGATTGTGCAATTTCGGCCCCGCCTGGCCGCCGTGATCGACGACGATCATGCCGGACAATTAAAGGCCCTTTTGCCCGACGATCTGGAGGTGGAAATCGTAACCGGTGAGGCCGGCTACATCGCTGCAGCCACCTGCCCGGAGACCGATCTGGTGCTGGGGGCCATGGTCGGTGCGGCCGGCCTGATGCCGACCCTTGCCGCCATCGATGCCGGCAAGGACATTGCCCTGGCCAACAAGGAAACCCTGGTGATGGCCGGTGCCATCGTCATGGAACGGGTTGCCCGGCGCGGCGTCAAGCTGATGCCCGTGGACAGCGAACACAGCGCCATCTTCCAGAGCATGGCCGGTCGGGGAGACAATGCGGTGCGCGAGATTTTACTGACCGCATCGGGCGGCCCCTTTTTAAGCCGCCCCAAGGGCGACTTTGAAGGGATCACTCCCGAAGACGCCCTGCGTCATCCCAACTGGTCCATGGGCAGCAAGATCACCATCGATTCGGCCACCTTGATGAACAAGGGACTGGAGGTCATCGAGGCCCGTTGGCTTTTCGACATCGACTTTGCACGCATCAAAGTGGTGGTGCATCCCCAGAGCATCATCCACTCCATGGTGACCTATGCGGATGGTGCGGTGATTGCCCAGATGGGAATCCCGGACATGAGAGGGGCCATCGCTTACGGACTTTCCCATCCCCGGCGGCTGCCGCTGGATGTTCCGGTGCCCGATTTTCCCGGTATCGGAACCTTTACGTTTGAAGAACCGGATCTGGATCGCTTCCCCTGCCTGGCGCTGGCCTATGCCGCCGGCAAGCAGGGCGGAGCCGGTCCGGCTGTGCTCAATGCCGCCAATGAGGTGGCCGTGGCGGCCTTTCTGGAAAACCGTTTGCCTTTTAATGGGATCTGCCCAATCATCGACCGGACCTTGAGCCGGCACACGCAAGACGGTAGTGCCGGCCTTGACGAAATTCTCGCAGCGGACGGCTGGGCCCGTAAAACGGCCCGGGAACTGATCCGCCAGCAGGAGCGTTAGTGTATCGCCTATGACTACCAGTATTTTTGCATTTGTCGTTGTCCTCGGAATTCTGATCTTCTTCCACGAGTTGGGGCATTTTCTCGTCGCCAGGCTGTTCGGCGTCGGCGTCGAGAAGTTCTCCCTGGGGTTCGGCCCGCGCCTGTTTGGCAAAACCGTCGGGATCACCGACTATCGTGTCTCGGCCATTCCGCTTGGCGGCTACGTCAAGATGGTGGGAGACGAACCCGATGCCGAAATCGATCCCGAACTGATCCCGAAGTCCTTCACCCATAAACATGTGTTCAAGAAAATCCTGATCGTGGCCGCCGGACCCTTTTTCAACCTGCTTCTGGCCATGATCATCTATGCCGGCTTCTTCTTCTTCGTGGGCACCGAGGACATCCGTCCGGTGATCAACCACGTTGACGATGAAAGTCCGGCCGCTGTCGCCGGCTTGACGACCGGCGACGTGATCGTATCCATAGACGGTGAGGCCGTGGCCTCCTGGAGCGACATCAACCGGCTGGTGGAGGCAGGCCAGGGCCGGGCCGTAAAGATCACTGCCAGACGCGGAGAAAACGTCTTTGCGGTTGATGTTGCCCCCCGGACCAAAGTGACCAAGGACATTTTGGGCGACGACGTATCTTATTACGATGCCGGTTTTTCCGGACTGCCGCCTCTTCAGGCCGTTGTCGGCGACGTGGCCGAGGGATATCCGGCCAAGAAAGCCGGCATGCGCAAAGGGGATCGGATCGTCTCCATCAACGGGCAGCCGATCGACAGCTGGAATGCGATGAAGGAAACGATCTCCCGGAGCAAGGGAGGTCCGCTGGCCGTTCAAGTCGTCCGGGGCGGCGAAACCCGTACCTTCGAGATCGTTCCGGTGCTGTTCAGCGAAGAAAACCTGCTCGGGGAGAAGGTGGACAGCTATCGCATCGGCATCTCCACCCCGGGCGTCACCATTCCCGAAGCCGACCGCATCACCATCAAACGCGGCCCCTTCCAGGCGGTGTGGGAGGGCGTGGACCAGACCTACCAGATCTGCCGTCTGACCCTGCTTTCCATCGGTAAGCTGATCAAGGGGACCGTCTCCACCAAGACCCTGGGCGGGCCCATCATGATTGCCGAAATGGCCGGGCAGCAGGCCAGGGAGGGATTGACCAATCTGACCTTTTTTATCGCCGTGCTCAGCATCAACCTGGCGGTGCTCAATTTCCTGCCCATCCCAGTGCTCGACGGCGGTCATCTGATGTTTTTTTTCATCGAAGCCGTCATGGGGCGCCCCGTCAACACGCGCATGCGTGAAATCGCCCAGCAGGCCGGCATTTTTCTTCTGATTATGTTGATGATTTTTGTGTTTTATAATGATATTACACGCATATTTTCCAGTTGAAGAAACCAATTGTGAATGATGAATTTTAATTTTGAATGAATGCATTCATTCAAAATTAAACGCTAAAAATTCAAAATCAGTCAGGTAACCCATGCCTCACCGAATCGAAGTTACGTTAAAAGAGCAACTTTTGGACGCGGAGGGCCAGTCCCTTCGCCAGAAAGCCAAGGATTACTTCGACATCGATCTGCAGCAGGTGCGCACGGTTCACATCGTCACCATTGATGCGGATCTGACAACCGAGCAGGTGGAGCGAATCCGTTCGGAAATTTTCACCAACCCGGTCACCCAGGTTTCTTCCCTTGCGCCCCTGGCAGTGGATTTCGACTGGGTTCTCTGGGTGGGATTCCGGCCCGGCGTGCGGGACAACCCCGGCGCCACTGCCGTCGAAGCCATGGAAGACCTGCTGCACCTGAAGCTGAAAGCCGGCGAAGCCGTCTACACCTCCAAACGCTATTGCCTGAAGGGAAGCGGTGTCACCCGCAGCGATGCCGAGAAGATCGCCGGCGAACTTCTGGCCAACGACATCATCCAGCAATGGGCGGTTTACGACAGGGACCATTGGGATCCGGCCGACGGCATCGGTTTCGTCATTCCCAAGGTAAAGCTGGATCATCGGCCAGAGGTGGCCACCCTGTCCATCGACAGCGACGAAACATTAGCTCGGCTAAGCGACGAGCGCAGCCTTTCCCTGAATCCCAACGACATCCCCACGATCCGCGCCTATTTTATGAAAACCGAAGTCCAAAGCCAGCGCGGAAAGGTGTCTTTATCCGATCCCACGGACGTGGAACTGGAATACATCTCCCAGGCCCGCAGCGATCACTGCAACCACAATACCTTCGGCGGGCGGTTTCATTACAAGGACCTGGCTTCCGGAAAAGAGGAAGTCATCGACAGCCTGTTCAAAACCTACATTGAAGGTCCCACCCTGGCCCTGAAGGCGAAGAAGGACTGGGTGGTTTCCGTACTGTGGGACAACGCTGGGGTAGGGCGCTTCGACGAAGGCCACAACTACGTGATCACCGGCGAGACCCATAACTCGCCCTCCAATATGGAGGCCTACGGCGGGGCCATTACCGGCATCGTGGGCATCTATCGGGACCCCATGGGCACGGGCAAGGGCAGCAAGCTCATCATGGGCAGTTATGGTTACTGCATGGGACCAAGGGATTACGACGGCGACCTCAAACCGCGGCTGCACCCCCGCAGACTGCTGGACGGCGTGATCGAAGGGGTGCGCGACGGCGGCAACAAGAGCGGCATTCCGACTCCCTTCGGGCAGGTGATGTTCCATCCGGGTTATCTGGGCAAGTGTCTGGTTTTCGTAACGGCCCTGGGCATCATGCCCGCCGAGATCCAGGGCGAACCGTCGGACCAGAAGACCATCTTTCCCGGCGATCTGGCCATCATGTGCGGCGGCCGGGTGGGCAAGGACGGCATCCACGGCGTGACCGCATCTTCGGCCACCTTTTCCGCCAACACCCCGGCCGGCCACGTTCAGATCGGCGACCCCTACACCCAGAAGAAGATGCACGATTTTCTGATCGAAGCCAGGGACGAAGGCCTGATCCGCTTTATCACCGACAACGGCGGGGGAGGGCTCTCCTCTTCCATCGGCGAGAGCGCCCGCTTCTCCAACGGCTGCGACATCCAACTGGAAAAAGTGCCTTTGAAGTACGACGGCCTGGACCAGTGGGAAATCTGGATCTCCGAATCCCAGGAGCGTATGACCGTGGCCATCGATCCGGCCCATCTGGAGCGCTTCATGGAACTGTCCCGCCTGCACGCGGTGGAAAGCACCGTCATTGGCACCTATACGGACAGCGGCAAGATCCACATCACTTACAACGGCGTCACCTGCGCCTACATCGACCTGGATCTTCTCACCTCGGCCTTTCCCCAGTGGGAGTTTGCGGCCGAGTGGCAGCCGCCGGCCCTGCGCGGCCTGAAGGAGCCGGTGCTCGGCCTGCCCGATAACCATGCCGCTCTGATTCTCGACATGCTGAAACGACCCAACATCTGCTCCAAGGAGTGGGTCTGCCGCCAGTACGACCACGAAGTCCAGGGCACCAGCGTCATCAAACCGCTGGTGGGAACCGGCCGGGATGTGCCCAGCGATGCGGCGGTGATTCGGCCGGTGCTTACTTCTCCGAAAGGATTGGTTTTCTCCCAGGCTCTGATCCCCATGTACTCCGCCATCGACGCCTATCACATGACCGCCTGCACCATCGACGAGGCGGTGCGCCGGGCCGTCGCCGTGGGCGGGGACCCGGATCGCTTCGGCGGGGTGGACAACTTCTGCTGGCCCAACATCCATTACGACGAGCGCAAGAACCCTGACGGCAGGCACAAGGCCGCCCAGCTGGTGCGTTCGTGCAAGGCCCTTGCGGAGATGTGTACAACCTACGGCATCCCCCTGCTTTCCGGCAAGGACTCCATGTATGTGGACGGCCACCTGCCGGGCCGCTACGGAGAGACGCACAAGGTTTCTGCTTTAGAAACCCTCCAGTTTTCCGTCTCCGGCGTGATGGACGATGTCTGCCGCTGCGTCACCATGGATGCCAAGGTACCCGGCGATGGCGTCTATGTCGTCGGTGTGACCCGAGATGAACTGGGCGGTTCCGAATACTATGAACTTTTAGGGAATATCGGGCTGCATGTCCCCAGGGTTGAGGCCGGCGCATTCGAGATCCGCTATCGGTCCGTGGCCAAGGCCATCGACCAGGGGCTGCTGGCCTCCTGCCACGGCATCTACCGCGGCGGACTGGCCGTGCATCTGGCCCTGGTGGCCATGGGCGGGGAGCTGGGCCTGGAGATAGACCTGGCCAAGGTGCCGGCCCGAGGCATCGACCGGGAGGACACGATGCTGTTTTCCGAAAGCGCCGGCCGGTTTATCGTTACCGTGGCGCCGGAAAACCGGGCCGCTTTCGAAGCGCTCTTGGCCGACCAGCCGACGGCCTGTGTGGGACGGGTGACCGAGGCGCCGATACTGACCATCAATGGCCTCGACGGTTCGCGGCTGGCAGCCCTGACCGTCGAAGAGATGAAGGCGGCCTGGAAAGGGCCGTTCGGGGATTTGATATGAGCACGCAACCCAAGGTACTGGTGTTGACGGGATTCGGCCTGAACTGCGACCATGAAACGGCCTATGCATTCGAACGTGCCGGCGCCGCGGCCCGGCGGGCGCACATCAACGCCTTGATTGCCGGCGATGTGCGGTTGGACGACTACCAGATTCTGGCATTCGGCGGCGGCTTCAGTTGGGGAGACGACCATGGTGCCGGGGTGATCCAGGCCTTGCGGTTGAAGACCAACATCGGCGACAAACTGCTCGATTTCGTGGAGGCAGGAAAGCTGGTCATCGGCATCTGCAACGGATTTCAGACCCTGGTCAACCTGGGCCTGCTACCCGGCATCGATGGCGATTACACCCGGCGTTCCGTGGCCCTGATCGCCAACGACTGCGGCAATTTCCGCGATCAATGGGTGCGGGTAACCATCAATCCCGATTCGCCCTGTGTCTTCACCCGGGGGATGAAAACCCTGGATATGCCGATCCGTCACGGTGAGGGCAAGTTCTACGCGGAGCGCGAGACCCTGCAAACCCTGGCGGACAATCATCAGGTGACCATGCAGTATGCCTTGCCCGACGGCCAGGCGGCCAGCGGCGTCTTTCCCCACAACCCCAACGGCTCGTTGGCGGACATCGCCGGCATCTGCGACTCCAGCGGTCGCATATTCGGCCTGATGCCCCACCCGGAAGCCTACAACCATGTCACCAACCACCCGGATTGGCCCCGGCGCAACGAAAAGCAGAAGCGCTGCGGGAATTCCCTTACCAGCGATGTCGGAGATGGAATCCGGATTTTCGAAAATGCGGTGGCCTATCTAGGCGACTAATGGGGCAGCATTTATCTGAGCGTTTCCCATGAACCTTCGAAGCTCTTTAACCCGCAGAGAATTGCGCCTGTTCCGGTTGATCGATCGCCTGCTCCGGCTCATCGGACGGATTCCGCGCCCTGCGGCCAAGCGAATTGGCAACGTTTTGGGGGAGGCCGCATTCTGGCTGGACAAACGGCACCGGGATATCACTTTACAAAATTTGCAGGTTGCCTTTGAACAAGAACTGGATGCCTCCCATCGGCAGTCGCTTGCCAGGGCCGTCTACCGCAACCTGGGACAGATTCTGTTTGAGGTCGGATGGTCCCTGAACGCCGATTGGGAAACACTTTGCCGGCAGATTACCATAACGGGGCTGGAAAATTATCAAGAAGCCTGTCGCCGGGGTAAGGGGGTGCTGGTGATCACCGCGCACATGGGCAACTGGGAATTACTTCCGATCGTGGCCAAACGGGCGCAGCTCCCCATCAACATCGTATACCGCCCCCTGGACTTCAAGCCGTTGGACCGCTTTTTCGAACACACCCGATCCCGATATGGTGCCAAACTGATACCATCGAGGCGTGCCCTGGTGAAGATTCTCAAGGCACTGAGAAAAGGCGAAGCTGTCGCCATGCTGATGGACCAGAACGTGGACTTTTACGAAGGGGTATGGGTAGACTTTTTCGGCCATCCGGCCTGCACGAGCAAGGCCATGGCGGTGATCGCCATGAAAACGGAGGCTGCCGTGCTGCCGGTATTCCTCTATCGGCAATCGGACGGTTTCCGGGCGGTTTTTGGACAGATCCTGACTCCTGCCGCTTCAACCGGGGACAAACAAAAGGACGTCGAGGCCAGAACCGCCCAGTACACCAAGGTAATCGAAGATGGCGTACGCGCCGAACCCGACCAGTGGTTCTGGGTCCATCAGCGCTGGAAGACCAGGACCTTCTCTCCCTGGCCCAGGCAGGAGCGATCCTCTTGAGCAGAGACTTTTTTAAGCGGAGCGATGTCAAGCGGTTGCTGATCCGATCCACCAACTGGATCGGCGATGCCGTGATGACGACGCCGGCCGTGCGGGCCATCCGCCGCCATTTTCCTGGCGCCAGCATCAGCCTGCTGGCCAAGCCCTGGGTGGCGCCGGTGTTCGCCAACAGCCCTCATGTGGATG
This sequence comes from Desulfosarcina widdelii, assembly GCF_009688965.1. Classification (GTDB taxonomy): domain Bacteria; phylum Desulfobacterota; class Desulfobacteria; order Desulfobacterales; family Desulfosarcinaceae; genus Desulfosarcina; species Desulfosarcina widdelii. Next base: position 7,270,258 of record NZ_AP021875.1, read on the forward strand.
AGATTATCGTTTACGAGGCCAATGGCCGGCACCGGGGAGCGATGGGCCCGATCCGCCTGGCCCGAGATTTACGGCGCCGCGACTTCGATGCGGCCATCCTGCTGCAGAATGCCATCGAAGCGGCCCTGATCGCCTTCTTGGCCGGTATCCCGATGCGAGTCGGCTTCGACACCGACGCCCGCCGCCTGCTGCTGACCCATCCGGTTCGCTGCACCAAGGCCATCAAAGCCATCCACCAGACCGGCTACTATCTGAAAATTCTGGAAGGGGTGGGAATCCCGCCCCGGGGACAAATTCTTGAACTGAGTGTGGGGGATACGAACCGGCAGAGGGCCAAGGAAATCCTCACCGAGCAGGGCGCCCTGCCAGGACGCCGGGTCATCGGGCTCAACCCCAGCGCCACCTTTGGCCCGGCCAAGCAGTGGTTCCCCGAAAGATTCGCCGTACTGGGCGACCGTCTAAGTCGGACGCTTGATGCAGCCATCGTGATTTTTGGCGGGCCGGCGGATCGGGACCTTGGAAACCATATCGCCGGCATGATGCAAGCCCCTGTTGTCGATCTGAGCGGCAGAACCAGCCTGGGCGAGGCCATGGCCCTGATCGAGCGGTGCGATGCCTTCGTGACCAACGATTCGGGACTCATGCACGTGGCGGCTGCAGTGAACACCCCCCTGGTGGCCGTCTTCGGATCGACCAATTCCACCACCACCAGTCCCTTCAGCTCCACCAGCCGCATCGTCCGTGTGCCCATCGAATGCAGCCCCTGCATGAAACCGGTTTGCCCTTTGGGGCATATGAACTGTATGCGGCAGGTATCGGTGGAGGTGGTGGCCGAAGCGGTCGAGGGTTTGCTGTGAATATTCTCATTGTCAAGCTCAGTGCCATCGGCGATGTGATCCACACGTTGCCCGCCCTCAATGCCATCCGGCAGCACTATCCAGAGGCCCACATGACCTGGCTGGTGGAGGAGGCCGCCGCGGATCTGGTCATCGGGCACCGTGCTCTGGATCGGGTGATCGTATCGGGGCGCAAACGCTGGATCGCCCAACTTAGATCATCCCTCAGAAAACAGGCTATTGCGGAAATACGGGCTTTCTGGCGCGATCTGCGCGACACCCATTACGACATCGTCATCGACTTCCAGTCCCTGCTGAAAAGCGGCATGCTGGTCCGGTTGGCCCGGGGAACCCGCAGAATCGGCTTCGACAAGGGAATGCAGCACCAGGAGCACAGCTACCTTTTTCTCAATGAACGGGTGCCGCCGGTGGATATGGAGGTTCATGCCCTGACCCGCGGACTGATGCTGCTGGAAGCCATCGGCATCCACACCCGTGAGGCGGTGTACCACGTCCCCGTCTCCGAAGATGACCGGCGCCGGGTGAACGATCTTTTGAAAAATCAGGGCATCGATGGCAGCCGAAGACTGGTGGCGATCAATCCCGTGGCCCTGTGGGAGACCAAACTCTGGCGCAACGAACGCTTCGCAGCATTGGCCGACTGGTTTATCCGGGAAGAGCAAGTGGACGTCGTCTTCACCGGGGGGCCGGGTGACCGCCGGGAGGTGGCGGACATTCAGGCCATGATGGCAGCACCCGCAGCAAGCCTGGCAGGAAAAACCAGCTTAAATCAACTGGCCGCCTTGTACCGGCAATCGGAAGTCTTGATTACTACCGACACCGGGCCCATGCATCTGGCCGCCGCCGTGGGAACACCGGTGGTGGCCCTTTTCGGTCCCACCGCCCCCTGGCGAACGGGGCCGTTTGGCGAGGGGCACCGGGTGATTCGAACGGCACCCCCATGCAGCCCCTGCTTCAAGCGTCGTTGCGACGAGCATCAATGCCGGTGTATGAATGAGATCACGGTTGAGATGGTGCGGGAGGCCGTGAAAGGACTGCTGGCAGAAATTACAGAACTACCGATAAACCAGGGATCTTCGAATTGAATTCGTTTTCCTCCGTACGCTCAACGCTATACCTGCCTGCTGTAACCGTAATAGCGATTGGCCTGCTGATACGATTATATGCGTGTTGGGCAACTTACATTATTCCACCCGATGGTGCGCTTTATCTCTACCAGGCGAAAATGATCGTCACCGGCCAGTGGGGTAAGTTGACCGGATGTGGTTTGACATACATCTCCAGCCTCCCATTTTTCATTGCTTTTTTCTATACACTGCTTCGTGACTGGGTTGTAGCCGCGCAATCGGTTTCCTTGCTTTTTGGAACGGCAACACTCGTTTTTGCTTACTTCATTCTGCGTGAATTCTGCGGACGAAAGATCAGTAGCCTGGCTACATTGATCCTCTCACTGACCCCCGTCATGGTCAGCCGGAGTGCGGATGTCGTCCGCGGACCTGTTTTCTGGTTTTTTCTGAGTTTGGGAATTTATTTGTTTATCAGGGGAATAAAACGGGAAAAAGCCGCATCCTGGCTCATCTGCTCGCAGATGGCATTTCTAATGGGGACTTGGGCCAGAGTCGAAGGGATTCTCGCCATTCCGGTTTCACTGGCATACTTGATCATTTTTATGAAAGTACACCACATCCGCCAGCTTTTCTATTTTTGTCTTCCTTTGCTGGTTTTGGCCGCGGCCCTTTTTGCTGTGCACTTCTCAACCGGTAAACAAGTGGGTTCTTTGTGTCGAGCGAACGAGGTTGTCGTTAAGATCACCAAACCTTTTAAGAAGTACCATATACTGCGCAATCAGATCAGGGTAGCTGCAGAAGCAGATATGCCAAGTCCGATGCGATGGTTTATGCCGGAAGCCAGATCAACAATTTGGCTGGTCGCCTTTGGTGTCCTATTGAACAGGATTTGTGAGGGATTTTTCTATCCGTTTCTTCTGATTTACTTGGCTGGATTAAAAGGGATTCGAAAGCGTCTAATCGGAGATAAAAGATTATTTTATTTTCTTTTCATGTGTACTTCGATTTTTGCGTTGCTTTATATTCACACACTCGACACATGGACCCTACATTACCGAATGGTTATTTTTTTAATTTTGCCAAGTATTTTATTCGCCGCATTCGGTATAGAAAATATTTCAGAATACTTAAGAAAAAGAACCAAACTAACCCGCAATCGCATCTTGGTGGGGTTGGCCGTTTTGTTACTGGTTGCAGGTATTCCAAAGAACGTAAAACTGAGAGACCCGGAAAAGATGGTTTTTCGGGAAATCGGTAACAAAATCGCTCAATTTGAGAAAAATCCTGAAGGACGGACCGTCATCTCCCCGGTTGCTCTTCATCGTTGGATTTCTTTTTATGCAAATATGGATGTCGATGCCCCTCCTTGCCCCGAACCGGACAAAAGTATCATCTTTCCAAACTCTGACGATGAATTAGCATCTGCTCTCCGCCAATGGAAGAAGCGCAACGTCGGCTATTACCTGTGGCAAGAACGAAACTGGTCTGGAGATAAAAGGTTCTTGGAAGATGAAACTGTTAAAGCGGATTTGGTATTGATTGGCAGTTGGTCTCATCCGGACACCGGGCGACTGATGCTATTCAAGATTAAAGTGGACCCGTCAAATCCGCGACCGAAGCATAAAAAGGAGTAATGTTCGCCAAATTCTATTCCGGGACCCGTGTGGCAGTGATTGCCCCGCGGAGTGATCGGACCTAAAAAAACGCATGCGATAGACAGTATAAGAATGAGCCAAACCCCAAAACAACCGCAAAGACCTCGACTGAGCATCATCATCGTCAGTTACAACACGTTGGATTTGCTTCGGGATTGTATCCTATCTATCCTTCCCCAATTAGGCCCCCATGACGAAGTGATTGTGGTGGACAATGCCTCCAGCGATGGCAGCGCGGATATGGTGGCGAACCATTTCCAGAATACCACCCTAATCGCCAGTAATAAAAATCTCGGATTCGGAAAAGCCAATAATAAGGGGATTTCGTTAGCCAAAGGTGAACTCATCTGGCTTCTCAACCCTGATACACGGTTGATGCCCGCAGCACTTGACAAGGCCGTTGGGTTTATGTCCTCCAATTCTTCCATTGGCATGGCTGGTACCGCATTGATCTACCCCGATGGCTCACCACAATCCTCTGTGGAAAGGCGATATCCCGGTCATCGGTATGGCAGGCCAGAGCTCGGCCAGTTGCCGGGCGAGATCGCTTGGGTAATGGGGGCTAGCATTGTTGCCAGACGGGACGTTTTAGAAACCGTCGGTGGTTTTGATGAGCAGTTTTTTCTTTATGGCGAAGAAATCGATCTTTGTCTGATGGTCAGGAAAATGGGGTGGCCGATTGGCTTCATAGAAGATGCTGTCGTAGTGCACTTCGGTGGGGGAAGCGAACGCAAAAATCCCCCGACAGCGGTCATGGAGAAAAAATTCAAAGCGGAGATGCTCTTTTACCGGAAGCATTACTCCGGGGCCATAATCAGAAAGATTCAGCGAAAAAACCGTATCCAGGCCGGCTGGCGTCTGATGACCTTGATTCCGCTCAGACTCCTGAAACCCGGTGATGCAACCATTGCCGCAAAGCATGATTTCTACCGATTATCCTGGCGTTTTTTCAGAAACAAATGATTTGACGCTGTAGTAGATCTGTTTCACCTGATGGGACGCCTGTTCCCAACTGTGTTTGGATGCCGTTTGAAAAGCCTCACGCCCCATCGCTTCGAGATTCGTGTCATCGGCCAAGGTGAGTAAGCAGGAACAGACGGCCTCTTTGTCTTCCCTGTCCACCACAAACCCGTTGCGACCTTGCACGACAATATCTTTGGCGCCCACCTGCCGACTGATCAACACGGGAAGCGATGCCGCCATGGCCTCTAAGACCGTCAGGCCGAAAGTATCGAACCGGGAGAGCATGGCAAACAGATCGCAGCCTCTATAGATTTGTTCGATGCCTTCTTCAACGATTCCGGCAAATTTGATGTCTTCGGCGATTTTCAAGTCGTTGGCCATCCTCTCGAACTTTCGGATATTTCCTTTGCCCACAACAAGCAGCTTCAGGGACATTCCTGCCGGTTTCCGTTTGGCTGCCGCCAAACCTGCCATCAAATAATCCAGGCCTTTGATCTCAAAATTCATGCTGACAAAAAGAACGATCTTATCTGATGCCGTGAATCCATATTTTTCACGGACAGCTTTACGAAAGTCGGTCCTTTGACCGTATTGAAAGGCTTGCAGTTCTACTCCCGGATAACAGATTTCCACCGTTTTTCCATAGCCATCATAAACGGACATAAAGGCATCCCGGGTGAGCGTTGAAACCGGCAACAAATATTTACAGCGATCACTTTCTACCAGGCGTCGTTCGATGTGGTCATAGACTCGATCAAACAGGCTCATTCTCTTTTTTCTGACGGTTTCGATCCACATCCGATGAGGGATTCCATGCATGGTAAACAGATCGGCATCGAAGATGCGTTCATGGGTATGAATGATATCGACACCGACTCGATCGATCTTTCTTGCGGCAAACCACGCAAAGCTCCACATCGATACAAATCGCGGGAAGGTGATGATAGGGATCCGGTGAAAAAATACCTGGCTGTCGGGGGCGCGCCATCGGTTGGCAAAAACATGCACTTCGAAATTGGGATCTTGGGCGATTCGTTCTGTCAGTTCATAAACAAATTTTTCCCCCCCACCTACAGTACCATATTTGGGGATAACCACACCAATCTTTAATGGTTCTCTCATCGGTCTGTCTGGGCCAGAAAACGTTTGCTGAGTATTGGTTCCGCGGCATCCATGATTTCGTCAACGGACAACGCTTCCAGACATCGGCTGACGCCGCTGTCGTCGCAGCCTTTCCGCCGGCAGGGCACACAGGCAAGTTCCGGTTGAATGACCAGGTGACGATTGCCGCGGGGTGCCCAGGAAGATGGTGCAGAAGGACCGAAGATGCTGACGGTTGGTGTTCCCGTGGCCGCTGCGATATGCACACCGGCACTGTCGACACCAATAAAAAGACTCGCCAATGACAGCAAACCGGCCAATTCACCAATGGTTGTCAATCCCGCCATGTTAATTATCTGGCCGGTGCAGCGGTCGGCAATCTCTTGGGCGCGGTGTCTTTCGTTTGGTGCGCCGCTCAACAGGATCGGAATGTTGCTCCGGCCGGCTATCCGATTTACCATATCTACATATTTTTCCGGGTGAAGTTCCTTGTACTGCCACAGGGAGAAGGGCTGCAGGACGATGAAAGGGTTGTCTGGATGAATCCCCTCGGCATTCAGTAATTGCGTGACTCTTTTTTTCAAGGGATCGGGTACCGGGAGCACAGGGTCCGGCTTGTCCGGCTTGATTCCCAGCCACTTGACCAGTTCAAAATAGTAATCGGCAACATGGGTTCCCAATTGGTAGTCCCGATGCACCAGATGGGTGAAGATACGGTTGCGCCACATTTTCCCTTCTGCTTCGAAAAAACCCAGCCTGTATCTGGCATTGGCCATCAGGGAGGCGATTGCACCCCGGGTTCCCGTTCGAAAGTCTATGGACAGGTCGTAGCGGTGACTTTTCAAACTGGATAGAAAGGCAAGCTGATACCTGATCGCCGAAAGAAGGGACCGCTTTGTTTTATCCACGGTGATTACAGCGTCCACATCCGGGCACAGCGCCATCAGTTCGCTCGCTTTTTTTCGAACGCATACGACCACCCGATTGCGGGGAAATCTTTTTTTCAGCGCACGCAATGCGGGAAGGGTTAACACCACATCCCCGATGTCACCCAACTGGATAGCCAGAATGGCGCCGTGTTTCACCTGAATAGGGTTTCTTCTTGCACGCATGGGAATTTTCCAGTTCCGAGTCAGGGGCATCCGTTGACATGCCACCACACGATTTTAAGGTAACGGATACAGCGCAGCCGCGTCGCTTTATGCATACCAGCGGTGAACAGGGTTGCCAGCAGGTTCAGCAATGCGCCCACCAAAAGGCGCAACCCGATAATCCCATGGTAGATGGGATAGATACGCGGATGCCATTTGCGAATGAACTGATAGCGCGAGCGATAAAACATGATACGCGAGGATGCGCCGCTTCCGGCGCTTTGCCCCTGGTAGTGATAGATCCTGGCGTCAGGGATGAAATAAGAACGCCAGCCCGCACGTTTGAACGACAAGGCCCAGTCGGTTTCTTCCATGAAAAAAAAATAGCGCTCGTCCAAAACACCGGCCGCATCCATAGCCGTTTTCCTGACAATCATGCAGGCACCGATACAGGATTCGACCTCTATCGGTTGTGTGTATGTCTGGTATTTGCTTGGAAAGCGGCGTGGGCAGATCATTCTCAACACCGACTCGTTGACCGCCAGCGAGAGCAAGGTCGGAAAATTGGCAAAGGAATTCTGCCTGGAGCCGTCCGCATTGAGCAACTGCCCGCAGGCCATACCTGCATCCGGGTGTGTTTCCATGAAGGTATGCAGGCGGTCCGCGGCACCTTCGAGCAGTTCGGCATCGGTGTTGATCAACACGGCGTAGCGCCCCTGCATGACGGCGAAGGCCTGATTGTTGGCGGCCCCGAACCCTCTGTTCTCCCGGTTGACGATGCAACGGACCTCGGGGAACTGCCGTCGAACCGCTTCGACGGACCCGTCAGAGGAGGCGTTGTCCACCAGAATGATTTCGTACCGCTGGTCAACGACGTTGCGATGGATCGCATGAATACACTGGCAAAGCAGGTCGCGCGTGTTCCAGTTGACAATGACAAAAGAGAGGTCGAACTCAACCATCATTTTATCCGCTTCGGTCTTTGATTAAAGACCGGTATGGTTCCGCTGCCATTGGTTTATGCAGCGTTGTCTGCCTTCCAGGCTGTCTATCAGTGCTCCGGCGAGGGCGGGTAATCGGTAAAGTTTTGTGCCGCTTCCCAGGCTTTGGCATGTTTTAAGAAGATGTAGCCCGAAGAAATCATGGCGATGATCAGACCCGGCCATCCGTCCAGGAATCCTCGCTTCCACAAGTAACATTCCAGAAATTTTCCCAGGGTATGGGGAATCCCGCTCAACAGGAAAAGTGGGCCGGCCCCGCCCCGACTCTTGACGTATACATCGGAAAACCGATTGGCCGTTGTAACGTGGTCGGAAATATTGCGGTAAACCAGATGACGCAGCGCTGCGGAGAGGGCTTCAACCGATCCGTCCACCATCAATTTTTCATGCAGGCCGTCGCCGACCCAGCTGCCGGCACCTTTGCGTACGAGGCGAATCTTGCGATCGGGATACCAGCCGCCATGGCGGATCCAGCGGCCGAGATAGTAAGAAAGTCTCGGCATGGAAAAACCTGCCGTTTCGGATGCGGCCGACGCCAGGGCCTTTTGGATTTCCGCAGCCAGTTCCTCCGGTACGAATTCATCCGCGTCCAGATTGAGAATCCATTGGCCTTTGGCCTGCTCCATGGCAAACTGCTTCTGATCGGCGTATCCCATCCAGTCGTGGTGGATCACCCGGGCGCCGGCGGCTTCGCACAGTGCCACAGTAGCGTCGGTACTGCCCGAATCTACAACAATGACCTCGTCGGCGAAATTGGCGTGTTCCAGCAGATGGCCGATGCGGTCGGCTTCGTTGCAGGCAATGACCACGATGCTGATTTCAGCTTTCATCGGCCCTGCTGTTTGTGGAAAATTGTGTGGCATAGAGCTTGGCGTATTCTCCCTTTGCGGCCAACAGGGATTCGTGGGTGCCCTGCTCGACGATTCTGCCGGATACGATGACGGCGATCCGGTCTGCTCCCGCGATGGTGGACAACCGATGGGCGATCACCACCGTCGTTCTGCCGATCATCAAGTTTTCCAATGCCTTTTGAACCACCGCTTCGGCTTCGGAATCCAAAGACGAGGTGGCTTCGTCTAAAATGAGGATGGGTGCATCTTTGATCAATGCCCGGGCGATGCATAATCGCTGTTTTTCACCCCCGGACAACCGGCCGCCCAGTTCCCCGATCATGGTATCGTACCCCTTGGGAAAACGCAGAATGAAGTCATGGGCAAAAGCCGCCTTGGCCGCGGCAACAATCTGATCTTCGCTGGCATCGGGATTGCCGTAGGCGATGTTGTCGCGCACCGTTTCATTGAACAGGATGGGTTCCTGGGTTACGATGGAGATTTGGCGGCGCAGATCGGCAATGGAAAACTGGCGGATGTCGATGCCGTCGATGCAGATGCGGCCGCCGGTGACATCGAAAAATCGGGGAATCAGATTGGCCAGGGTGCTCTTGCCGCCGCCGCTCATGCCCACCAGCGCCAGGGCCTGTCCACGCTTGACGGTCAGATCAATGTCTTTGAGCACATCCTGCTCGCCATAGCTGAAACGAACCTTTTCCAAAGTCAGGTCATGGGGGGTCGCGGCGATCTCTGCCGGTGTGGCAGGATCCTTTATCTCGGATCGCGTCTCGATGATGTCGAAAACCCGATCGGCGGCGGCCATACCCTGCTGAATGGAGTTATTCAAGTTACTCAGCTTTTTGACCGGATCGTACAACAGAAGCACACAGGCCAAGAAGCTCATGAAGGTACCCGGCGTGGTTTTGCCGTCGATCACTTCCGATCCGCCGTACCAGATCACAAAGGCGATGCCCAGCCCGCCGAAAAATTCCATGATCGGTGACGAAAGCGCCCGTACGATGACCCCCTTGATTTCCAGTTTGAAAAGCCGGTCTGTCCTTTCGAAAAACCGACGCTTTTCATGGGGCTCCATGCCGAAGGCCTTGACGATCTTGTTGCCGGCGAAGGTTTCGTGTAAAAATGCACTCAGGTCGGCCATGGCCTCCTGACAGCCGGTGCTTACCCGCCGGACTTTGCGACCCAGGATAAAGATCGGCCAGAAGGCCACTGGCAAGATAAAAAAAGCGATGATGGCCATACGCCAGTTCTGGTAAAAAATCACCGCTGTAAGGCCGACGATGGTTGCCGCGTCCCGGACCGAACTGGTGACCGCTGTGGACACCATAGCTTTAAGGATGTTCACATCGTTGGTGATGCGGGACATGAGGGTGCCCGTGCGCTCCTTTTGAAAGAAGGCCAGGGAGAGATCCTGAATCCGGTCGTAAAGCATGTTGCGCAGTCGACGGATGATGTCCTCGCCGACATAATTCATGAAATAATCCTGGCCGTAGCGCCCCAACCCGTTGATCAAAAAGACGACAATCACCACCAAAGGAAGCAGAACCAGCCCGGTGGTGTTCCGGTTAACGAAGATGTCGTCGATGACCGGTTTGATCAGGTATCCCATGGCGGTAGTGGCGCCGGAAACCATCAGGCTGCAGATGGCTGCCATCACTAACCGGCCGCTGTTTTTCCGGACCAAGGCCAGGATGCGCCGATGTCGATCCTTTATCTCAAAATTGAAAATAGCGTTCACGCTCGGTTTCCTATCGCATTCTTCGCATTTAATTAGGATGGCAGCTAAATAACCCATGCAAGCGGTTTTGTAAACGCCGTGCAAAAAAATAGAAGCCATGTCCTTGTGAAAAAAGACATCCCGTTGGAACGTATCGGAGCGTTGCCATTCCGTCCATGGCGTTATATATATGAACTGCTCATAGCTGACAGCCAAGAGGTTCATGGACACGGCGGTTTGGATTCAAGTCGTCGAAATACGGAAGACAACGATGCCCCATAAAGAGATCGATCTTACATCAGTTAAAACCTATCAGGCTTTGACAAGGGCCTCCAAAGTGACGACAACGCTCGAGGGAAAACGGCAAAAGTGCGGGCTCAGCGTTGCCGGTTTCCTCGATTCATTGCCGGCCGTCCTGAAGGCCGACGACCTGAAAGCGGTCGCAAAAGCTGTGGTACAGGCCCGGCAGGCGGACAAACCGGTGATCGCCATGTTCGGCGGCCACGTCATCAAGACCGGCTGCGCCCCGGTGCTGGCCGGCCTGGCGGACGACGGATTCATTACCCATCTGGCCTCCAACGGCTCGGCGGCCATTCACGACACGGAGCTGGCTCGTTTCGGGCACACCTCGGAGGATGTCGCCGCACAGCTCGAAGACGGTTCTTTCGGCATGGCCGCGGATACCGCCAAACTGGTCAACGACGCGGCCAGGCGGGCCGCTGCCGGCAACGAAGGTTTCGGGGAAGCGGTAGGGGCCCTGCTGGTCGAAGAGAATGCCCCCCATCTCCAGCGGGCGCTGATCGCCCGGGCTTATGAATTGAATATCCCCTATACCCTGCACGTGGCATTAGGCACCGACATCGTTCACCAGCATCCCACGGCCAGCGGGGCGGCTATCGGCGAGGCGTCGCTGAGGGATTTTCGCATCTTTGCATCCACCGTTTCCCGGCTGGGCGACGGGGGCGTGGTGATCAATTTCGGCAGTGCGGTGATCATGCCGGAGGTTTTTCTCAAGGCCCTGGCGGTGGCCCGCAATCTGGGCTCTCCGGTGAAGGGGTTCACCACCGCCAATTTCGACATGATCCAGCATTACCGTCCCGGCGTCAACGTGGTACAAAGACCGGTGCTGTCCGGCGGCAGCGGCTACGCCATTACCGGCCACCATGAAATCATGATCCCCCTGTTGGCGGCAACGATTTGCGAGTTCGCGGCAGCCGGTTCCTGACGCCTGCCCCGGCACCGCTTCCCGCTCCGATCATTCGGTAAGACGGATAAAAGGGCTGCAAGTCGTCGCGGTTTATGTTAATTTACTTATTTTGTCCCGCACGCCGGGGGGGGTAATCCAAACCAAGGAGCGCATGACCATAAAATGCTCGATACCATGATCGACGCCCACATCCGCTGTTTGCAAGGTCTCAAATCCATGGCATCTGGACTGGAAAATGCGGGTGCTGCCATGCTGCAATGTTTGCTCGGCGGCGGCAAGCTGATGATCTGCGGCAACGGCGGCAGCGCCAGCGACGCCCAGCATTTTGCCGCCGAAATCGTGGGCCGTTTCGAAAAAGAGCGCCGGGCCTACCCGGCGGTGGCCCTGTCCACGGATACCTCCATTTTGACTGCCGTGGGCAACGACTACGGCTACGATGAGGTATTTGCCCGCCAGGTAGAGGGCCTGGGACGGCCCGGGGATATCCTTATCGGCATCTCCACCTCCGGCGGATCGGAAAATGTGGTGCGGGCCGTACAATGTGCCCGCGGCATGTCCATGCCGACGATCGGCCTGTTGGGAAAAGACGGCGGTGTGTTGAAGGAACTCGTGGATCGGGCCATCGTCGTGGAAAACGACACCACGGCCAGGATCCAGGAGGCCCACATTTTCATTTTGCATTATTGGGCCGGGCTCATCGAACGCGGCCTGATCGGCGATGGGGAAAACCGGGAGTCCGCTTCATGACCGATTTCGAAGATTTAGGTCCCCGGCTGAAGCAGGCCAGGATTCTCGTGATCGGCGATCTGATGCTGGACTGCTACTATTGGGGCGAGGTGCATCGGATTTCGCCGGAAGCGCCGGTACCTGTGGTCCGGGTGAAGGAAAAGACCTTTCAATTGGGAGGCGCCGGCAATGTGGCCGCCAACCTTGCCGGCCTGGGCTGCAACGCCACCGTCATCGGTCTGATCGGCCGGGACGAGGCCGCGGAGCGGATCCGCAACATGCTGGCGGCAATGGGGGTCGCAAGCGGCTGCCTGGACGACACCGGGCGACCGACCATCACCAAAACCCGCATCATGGCCAGCAAACAGCAGGTCGTACGCCTGGACGAAGAGGACGGCCGCGCCATCGATGACGCCGTTGCCCATCGCCTTTTCGAATTCGCCGATAGTATGCTGGATCGGGTGGACGCCGTTGTTTTATCCGACTACGGCAAGGGAATGTTTACCTCCGGGACGCTCGTGCAGCAGTTGATTACCGCCTGCCGGAAACAGGGGCTGCCTGTTTTCGTCGATCCCAAGGGAAGGGACTGGCAGCGCTACGCCGGAGCAACCTGCATCACCCCCAATACCGCCGAGCTTGAACTGGTGGCCGATGCCCCGGTCAAGGCCCGGGAAGACCTTATCCCGGCCGCTGGGAGGGTCCGCAAGCAACTGGAGCTGGACTGGCTGCTGGTCACCCGGGGCCCCAGGGGGATGGCCCTGTTCGGCCAGTTGGATGATCCCCTCATGATCGCCGCCCGGTCGCGGGAGGTCTTTGATGTGTCCGGCGCCGGGGACACCGTTATCGCCACCTTCGCCGCCTGCGTCGCAGCCAAAATGACCTTCGGCGACGCAGCCGCCGTGGCCAATGTGGCCGCGGGGATCGTGGTCGGCAAGCTGGGAACCCAGCCGGTGAAGTGGCCGGAACTGGAAACGGTACTGCAAGATGACCGCCGCAGCGAGCCGGCATCCACTTCGTGGAAGGTTTCAGATAGGCAAGAGGCTGTCTCGCGGCTCACCCGCTGGCGGCAGGCCGACCAACGGATCGTGTTTACCAACGGCTGCTTCGACCTGCTGCATCCCGGCCATGTCAGTTTGCTGCACCAGGCCCGTAAACTGGGGGACCGCCTCGTCGTGGGTCTGAATACGGACGCATCCATTCAACGACTCAAGGGGCCGCAGCGGCCCATCCTACCCGGAGCGGATCGGGCGGCGATCCTCAGTGCTCTCGAGGATGTCGACATGGTGGTCTTTTTCGATGAGGATACCCCTTTGAATCTCATCGACCGGCTCAAACCCGATATTCTGGTTAAAGGCGCCGACTATCGCATCGAAGATGTGGTCGGCAGGGATCTTGTTGAATCCTACGGCGGGCGGGTTCGGCTGGTGGAGATCCTGGAAGGCCACAGCACCACTGCCATCGCCCGCAAAATTTCCGAAACCAATAGAGGTACCCCATGACGATTAATCAGGAATTGCTGGAAATTCTCGCCTGTCCGAAATGCAAAGGCGAGATTCATCTCAACGAGGCTGAAGATGGGCTGATTTGCGAAGCCTGCCGATTGGTTTACGAGATTCGTGACGATATTCCCATTATGTTGATAGATGAGGCCAAACCCCTGTCCGTGCCCATCCAGAAATGACCAATTTGCCCGATACCTGCGTTGCGCTCAACATTTATTCCTCGGAATATTAACTATATATCTGCGGATAAATGTTTTGGACGCCTTGATCTCGACCAAATTTGCCTATTTCTGGACGGACACGATTTGGATAGCCATGAGTAAGCCCCAACCCCCCAAACCGGCAAAACCGATTGTCGGCTTTTTTTTAAAGGAGCGGGATCTGGCAGCGGAAATCGTCCAGGCCCTGCAGGTACAGTTGGGGCCTGTTGACATGGTCAGCCCTTGGCTGGACTTTGACTTCACCACCTATTACGAAAAGGAGATGGGGGCCTCGCTCAACCGCCGCCTGGTGGTTTTCAAAACACTCATGGAGCAGGACCGGCTGCCGTCGATCAAGCGGATGACCAACGATATCGAGGCCCGCTACCTGCAAAAAGGGAAACGGCGGGTGAACATCGATCCCGGCTACCTGCTTCCCGAACGGTTCGTGCTGGCCACCGGCAAGAATTTTACCCATCGCATCTATATTGGCCAACGGATTTACGCGGACCTGACGCTGATTTACCAGAAGGGTGCCTTTCGCACCCTGCCCTGGACTTACCCCGATTATGCCGACCGATGTCTGATTGACTTTTTAACCCTGGTCCGGAATAAGTACATGCTGGATCTGAAACAAATGGGGGATTCCCGAATTGCGGAATCGGGAGATTAAGGAATTGAAAAAGTCAGTCCTGGTTCCGCCGGCGGAAAGGTATCCTGTATGATCAAGAGTATGACCGCCTATGCCCGGGCGGAAATTCAAACCGGTCCGACCGGTGTGCGGATCGAAATGCGTTCTTTCAACAATCGCCATCTGGATGTGGCCCTGAAGCTGACCCACGGTTTCGAGCCACTGGAGGAGCGCATCCGGAGCGTCATCGCCGAAACCGTAGCCCGGGGCCGGGTGGATATGCGGGTGCAGATCCAGGAGGAATCGGAAGCCGGCATCGACTTTGCCGTCAATCTGCCCCGGGCGCAGGCCTATCACCGCGCCCTTTCCCAATTGAAAGAGGAACTGGGGATCGAAGGCGCCATCGGACTGGAAACCGTCCTGGCCGGCGGCAGCATGGTTCAGGCCCTGGAAACGGAAAAGGATAGCGAAGCTGTATGGCCCCAGGTTCAAGATTGCCTGAAAAGCGCCCTGGACCAGTTGGATGCCATGCGGCGGGTGGAAGGCGACAATATGGCCGCGGACTTCAAACAGCGTCTGGATGCCATTGAACGGATGCTGTATGAGATCGAATCCCAGGCCGCGGGCCTGCCGGATATCTACCGGCAGCGGCTCAAAGAGCGCATCGACGCGCTGACCCACGGCCTGGTGGAGATCGACGAAGCCCGCATTGCCCAGGAATCTGCCCTGCTCGCGGATCGCAGCGATATCTCCGAAGAGATCGTCCGGGCGAAAAGCCACATCCAACAGTTCAGAGCCCGTATGGAAGACGACACGCCGGCGGGAAGACCCTTGAATTTTCTGCTTCAGGAGTTCAACCGGGAGTTCAACACCATGGGCGCCAAATCCGGCAAGGCCGGCATGTCCCATGTGATCGTGGCGGTGAAATCGGAATTGGAGAAGTTGAGGGAGCAGGTCCAGAACGTGGAGTAGTGCCTATCCAGAAATGGCCACTTTGCCCGATATCTTTGTTGCGCGAAAAATTTTATCCTCGAAATATCAACCATATGTCTGCGGTAAAATTTTTCTTGCGCCTCGATCTCGACCAAATTTTCCTATTTCTGGACGGGCACTACGGAGGTTTGCATCCAGAAATGGCCAGGGTTTGAAAATGGAAAAAAAACTGTTGAATATCGGATTCGGTAACACGGTGGTGGCTGATCGGGTGGTGGCCATTGTTTCGCCCAGTTCTTCCCCCATGAAGCGACTCAAGGACGAAGCCCGCCAGGAGCGCCAACTGGTAGATGCCACCCAGGGACGCCGTACACGGGCCATTATCGTCATGGACAGCAACCACATCTTTTTATCGGCGATTCAGTTCGAAACGGTTTCCCAGCGTTTCGAGGACTTGAAATCGGAAAAGTGAGCGGTTTGGCAGCGCAACAGGATCATCGTCAGGCACAGAAAAAAGGCCGGCTCTTCGTGGTTTCCGCCCCTTCAGGGGCTGGGAAAACCACGTTATGCAGGGCGGCACGCGAGAAACTGCCCCATCTGGTCTATTCGGTAAGTTCCACCACCCGTCGGCCCCGCAAAGGTGAAGTTGACGGACAGGACTATTTTTTCGTCTCCGAAGCGCAATTTCGCGCGGGCATCGAACGCGGGCTTTGGGCGGAATGGGCTCGGGTACATGACAACTACTACGGTACTTCCGCGCAATTTCTCGACGACCACCTGCAGGCCGGTCGCGATGTGCTGCTGGATATCGACGTCCAGGGTGCCCGACAGATTCTGCAACGCTATCCGGAGGCGGATACGATTTTCATCGCCGCGCCCTCCATGGCGGTGCTTCGCCAGAGGCTGAACGCAAGGGGTCTGGACAGCCCCGAGGTGATCGAACTGCGCATGAAAAACGCCCGGGCCGAAATGGATTGCCGGGATTTATACCGGCACGTGGTGGTCAATGACGACCTGGATGCGGCCATCGAGCGGTTTGTCGACATTTTAAGCGGCGGGGCCGACTGATATGGCCGCCAAACGAAAGGTCCCGCAGCCTTCCCGGGAGGTCCTGTTCGGTTTTCACCCGGTGATCGAAGCCCTGAACGCCGGCCGGCGAAAGATCCACTCCGTGATCGTGGACCGGGATACGCTTTCCGAGCGCCAGGCAGAGGCGATCCAGCTTGCCCAAAAGCAGGGCATTGCCTGGAACCGTCAAACGCCCGAACAGATCCGGTCGGCCTGCGGCAGCGATCAGCACCAGGGGATCGCGGCTTTGGCATCTCTACTGCCCAACGATAGTGTAAAAGCCGTCGTGGCCGACGCTGCGTCGAACGCCAAGAGCCCGCTTCTGGTGCTGCTGGACGGCATCGTAGACCCCAACAACCTGGGGGCCATCGTCCGCACGGCCCATTGCGCCGGGGCCGATGCCCTGGTCGTTCCCAAAGACCGGGCCGCGGGACCGACGACGGTGGTTTCCAAAGTCTCCGCCGGCGCCCTGGAACATACCCGCCTGTGCCGGGTGACCAACCTGACGGGAACCATTCAATGGCTGAAGAAAAAGAGCTTCTGGGTGGCCGGATTGGATATGAAAGGAAAGCAGTCTCTCTTCGAGGCCGATTTGAAAGGTCCGTTGGCCCTGGTGATCGGAGGAGAGGGCAGGGGGCTGCGGCGGCTGGTGCGAGAGTACTGCGATTTCTTGGTTTCGATTCCGCTGTGTGGGCGCGTGGACTCGCTGAATGCATCGGCGGCGGCAGCCGTGGTACTATACGAAGCCTTGCGCCAGCGCCGGTTGGGATAGCCGCCCTGACATCCAAACCGTTTTCATAGGATCGGTTCATTTTTTACCTGCGAGGAGGAAATTGCATGGCAAACGCAAAGAAGATAACGAAAAACGCCGACGGCAGCCATAATGTGCCGGACAGTCCCGTCATTCCCTTTATCGAGGGCGACGGAATCGGGCCTGATATCTGGCGGGCCACCCGGATGGTCATCGATGCGGCCGTGGAAAAGGCCTATGCCGGCCGGCGGCGGATCGAATGGCAGGAGCTTCCGGTGGGCGAAAAAGGATACGAGAAAACCGGTAGTTACCTGCCCGAAGGGGCCCTGGCGGCTATCGAGGAAAATGTGGTGGCCATCAAGGGGCCGCTGACGACGCCTATCGGCAAAGGCATTCGCAGCCTCAACGTGGCCATCCGACAGAAGCTGGACCTGTACGCCTGCGTTCGGCCGGTGCGCTACATCGAAACGGTCCCCAGCCCCATGAAACACCCGGAGAAAATCGACATGGTCGTTTTCCGGGAAAACACCGAAGACCTTTATGCGGGCATCGAATGGGAGTCGGGAACCCCGGAAGCCGACCAGGTGGCCGATTTCATGAAGACGGCCATGGGCGTCGATCTGCCGCCCGAATCGGGCATCGGGATCAAACCCATCAGTCCGGCCAACACAAAGCGCCTGGTGGCCAGTGCCATCGCGCATGCCCTGGAAAACGGTTTTTCCAGCGTGACCTTGATGCACAAGGGCAACATCATGAAATACACCGAAGGGGCCTTTGCCAAGTGGGGCTACCAGGTTGCCGAGGAGCGTTTCGGCGACCGGACCGTCAGCGAGGCGCGGCTCTGGGAAGATTTCGATGGAAAGGTGCCCGCGGGAAAAATCGTGATCAAGGATCGTATCGCCGATATGCTTTTCCAGCAGGTTCTGCTCAGGCCCGACGAATACGGCGTTATCGCTACGCCCAATCTCAACGGCGATTACCTGTCCGACGCCCTGGCCGCCCAGGTGGGCGGGCTGGGCATGGCGCCCGGAGCCAATATCGGGGACCGCTGCGCAGTATTCGAAGCGACCCACGGCACCGCCCCGAAATATGCCGGTATGGACAAGGTCAACCCCGGTTCCCTGATCCTGTCCGGGGCCATGATGCTGGATTATATGGGCTGGAAAGAGGCGGGTACGGCGGTTCGCGCTGCGGTCCAGGCGGCCATCAAGGCCCGGCGGGTGACCTACGACCTGGCCCGCCAGATCGAGGGTGCCCAAGAGGTGAAATGTTCCGAGTTTGCCGCCGCTATTGTGGCGCAGATGCAGTAGGACTGGGAATACCGGGCGCTGAGGCAATGCCGTTTTTAGTGAAACCGCTGCTGGCCGCGATGGCCAATGCCTTGTTTCCGGCCCGATGCTTGGGGTGCAGACAGCTTTTTCACCGTCAGGCGGCCCGGGCCAAGGAGGATGGAAGCGAGAAGTCGGATGCCGGTCGCGCCCTGGCCGATTATTTTTGCCCGGTTTGCAGCGGCCAGTGGACCGCGGTGGCATCGCCCTTGTGCTCGCGCTGCGGTATGGTATTTAAAAGCCGCGTAGGGCCGGACCATTTCTGCGGACGCTGCCTGGAGCGACCCGGGACCTTTACCCGGGCGCGGGCGGCTGGCGCTTATGACGGCACGCTGCAGCTTGCCATCCAGGCGCTCAAATTCAAAGGGCACACCCATCTGGCAAATCCTTTGGGCAGGCTGCTCTATGCGACCTACCGGCACTATTGGTTGGATGGCGATATCGACCTGATTGCACCGGTCCCCTTGCACCGGCGCCGATTCCGCCGGCGGGGCTTCAATCAGGCTTTATTGTTGGTCAAGGCTTGGCCGCTGTCCGGTGAAGTGGTCATGGTGCGCGATCTGCTGGCAAGAAACCGGCCCACACCGCCTCAGACCGGCCTGGACCGGCGCCAGCGGCGTATCAATATCAAGAATGCCTTCGGTGTGAGCCGGCCTGGAGAAAGTGTCGGCAAACGAGTCTTGTTGGTAGATGATGTGCTGACGACCGGCGCTACGGCGGAAGCCTGTGCAACCGCGCTTTTAAAAGACGGGGCCAAGCGGGTGGATGTTCTAACCCTGGCGCGGGCATAGTGCCCGTCCAGAAATGGCCAATTTGCCCAATATCTTTGTTGCTCGAAAAATCTTATCCTCGGAATATGCCCAAAATATGCCTGCGGTAAAATTTTTCGTGCGCCTCGATCTCGACCAAATTTTCCTATTTCTGGAAGGGCACAGATAGTCCATGTTGCATACGGTGAACGATTGTATTTGCTGAGAAAAGGGAACAACTACCTGTTTCAGTTTGCGCCGCTTGCTCGTATTACCGGCCTGGTTCATACGGTTATGGCGCGCAATGGCGGTGCCAGCGCCCCCCCTTTTAACGGATCGAATGTAAGTTCAGGGGTGGGCGACGCGCCCGAAGCGGTCACGGCCAATCGTAATCGGCTGCAGAAGATGACCGGCGGCATCCATATCTATACGCGGCAGAATCACGGTACCACCATCCGGGCGATCCGCCGGGACGTGCTGGCCACCAAGGAGACGATCCAGACCTTACCGCACGAGGCCGACGCCCTGATTACCGATGTGCCGGGCGTGCGCTTGCTGATCCAGACGGCGGACTGCCAGGCGGTCATGCTGGCCGATCCCGAGGCGCGGGTGGCGGCCAACGTTCATTGCGGCTGGCGAGGTAATGTGGCCGATATCATCGGCCGGACGGTGGCATGCATGGCCACGGAATTCGATTGCAGACCGGAACGGATGGTTGCGGCCATCGGGCCTTCGTTAGGGCCCTGCTGCGCCGAGTTTGTCAATTACGAGCAGGAGATTCCCCGTTCGCTGTGGCCGTTTCGCGTCGGGCGGCATCATTTCGATTTGTGGGCGATCAGCCGGCATCAACTGCACCGGACCGGTATCGCCCGGGAGAATATCCATGCTGCCGGAATCTGCACCCGCTGCAACCCGCACCTGTTTTTTTCCTACCGGAAGGCAAGGCAAACCGGTCGATTCGCAGCGCTGATCGGCTGGGACGAGACGTGTAAAGGACAGGCGTCATGATCGCACAGGATACCGTCGTGTTGTGGAACCGGCCGGAGGCGCAGGGATATTTTCGCCTGGGACTGGCTTGCAGCTCTGGCTTCGATTCGGCCAAACCCGGTCAGTTCGTCATGGTGCGCATCGGATCGGAAGTCGATCCACTGCTGAGGCGGCCCTTTTCCCTGTTGGGCCTGATTCATGAGCAGGATCGGGTGGCCGGCATCGAAATCCTGTTCAAGGTGGTGGGTAAAGGCACCGACCGGCTATCCCGCTGCAAAGTGGGCGACCGGCTGTCGGTCATCGGCCCGCTGGGTAATACCTTTCTGGTGCCCGAAACGTGCCGTCGGCTGATTCTTGTAGCCGGCGGCGTCGGTGTGCCGCCCATTCGGTTTCTGGCCC
The DNA here is from genome assembly GCF_009688965.1 of Desulfosarcina widdelii. Lineage (GTDB taxonomy): Bacteria > Desulfobacterota > Desulfobacteria > Desulfobacterales > Desulfosarcinaceae > Desulfosarcina > Desulfosarcina widdelii. Next base: position 7,291,039 of record NZ_AP021875.1, read on the forward strand.
ATCGTCTGCTCGCGCAGGAGGAACCTTTACGTCGCTGCCTGGTTTTCGTCGGCGGACGAAGCAAAGAGGATCTGGTCTGCCTGACCGAGTTCGATCTGCCCGGATTTTTGCTGGACATCTCCACCGATGACGGCAGCCGGGGCAATCTCGGGGTGGTTACCCGCAGCCTGGAAAAAGCCCTGGACGCCGAACCGGCGGATCTCATCTGCGCCTGCGGGCCGCAAGGAATGCTCAAAGCGGTTGCTCAAATCGCCATTCAGCGCAACATCGCCTGCCAGGTGTCCATCGAGGCCATGATGGCCTGCGGGATGGGGGCCTGCCTCGGGTGCGCCGTTGCAGTTCGGGACGATGATGCCCGTTATCGGCATGTCTGCACGGACGGTCCGGTGTTCGATGCCCACCGGCTGAAATGGTGACGGCGTCGTAAACGTCGGTATTTTGACATTGACTTGAACCCCCCGGTTATGGTAGTGGCGTGTATTCCGATCATGACCTGATCTGACGCAGTACCAACGGTCGGAGAAGGGTCGAATTCCATGAAAAAAGAGACGCGCAAGTGGATCCGGGAACTGGCTTTTTACTCGAGCCTGGGGTTTTCGGTATCGCTCTCCATCTTTATCGGGCTTGGAATCGGGGTGTATCTGGACAGGCGTTTTGAAACCACACCGTGGTTGACGCTCATTTTTCTGGGGTTCGGTATTGCCGCCGGATACCGCAACATCGGCCTGGCAATCAAAAAGAGCCGAAAATTGTGACCAGCAGCAGCGAAACATCGACTACCGTGAATATTCAGCAGCGCATTCTCACATTCGTTACACGGACCAACTGGATCCTTCTGGTATCCATCAGTCTGATCGGGCTGCTGGCGGCATCGCCGGCCTTTACCCGCGGACTGATTTTCGGCGGGCTCATTGTCACGGTTAATTTCCACCTTCTGGCCAAAACCCTGAAAAAAGCGCTGCAACCCAAGCGGCTGGCATCCCCCAACGCAATTCTGGTCAAATACTACATCCGATTCATCATCAGCGGCGTGATCATCTTTTTACTCATCCGCCAGCAGGTGGTGAACCCCATCGGTCTGTTCGTCGGTCTTTCCGTCGTGGTGGCCAGCATCACCCTGGCGACCATGATCGAGGTCAAAAAACTATTTTTCAAGGAGGCGGTTTAAGGATGGAGCATCCCTATCTATTTTTCGTGAAGATCTTTGAAGCGATCGGGCTGGGACATTTTGCCCACACCTACACCCATGTGGTTTACTCCTGGGTTCTCATGGCAATTCTGATCATCGCCGGGGCCCTGGCCACCAAAACCATCTCCATGGTGCCGGGAAAGGCTCAGAACCTGTTCGAAGTGATCGTCTCGGGAATCGAAGAGTTCATGGTGGAGACCGTCGGTGAAGAGGGCCGTTGGCTCTTTCCCCTGGCGGCTACGATTTTTCTCTATATCTTTATCGGCAACTTGATCGGCATCATTCCAGGATTTTTTCCGCCCACCGCCAATCTCAACACCACGGCGTCCTGCGCCATCGTTGTGGTCGTATTCACCCACGTGATCGGTATCAAATACCACGGGGCCAAGTATATCAAACACTTTATGGGCCCGGTGTGGTGGATGGCTCCGCTGATTTTCATCATCGAAATCATCGGCCACCTGGCGAGAATTCTCTCCCTCTCCTTCCGTCTTTTTGGAAACATGATGGGACACGAAATCGTCCTGGCCATCCTCTTCGGTCTGGCCGGTGCTTTCTTCGCGCCGCTGCCGATCATGGCCCTGGGTATCTTCGTGGCATTCGTACAGGGATTCGTTTTCTTTCTGCTCTCCATCATCTATTTCTCAGGGGCCATGGAACACGCCCATTGATGGAGACGGTTTGTCGGAATACCGTCGGCGCGAGTGAAAGCGCGCCGACTCTTTTCTAATGGTTTTGGGGTAACTGGAAGAAGCCCTAATTATCAATCTTTCAAAGGAGGTAGTTAAGGATATGGAAGCTCAAGCATTACAGTTTTTTATCGCATGTGTGACCGCCGCTGGTTTTGGTATTGCTATCGCCGCTTTCGGTTGCGGTATCGGACAGGGCCTCGGCCTCAAGTCCGCCGTTGAAGGCATTGCCCGCAATCCCGAATCTTCCGGTAAAGTCACCGTGACCATGCTGATCGGTCTGGCCATGATCGAGTCTCTGTGTATTTACGCACTCGTCGTCGCTCTGATCCTGATCTACGCGCATCCCCAGGCCGGCGCCATTGCCGGGCTGTTCGCGCACTGATTTTCGTACCAGTTTGACCTAAAAAAGGGTGACTGCTCATGGCAGTCACCCTTTTTTTTCGTAAGTCCGCCTGTCAGGCAATCCCCACTGGTGTTTATTTCCCTTCTCCCAAGATCCGCTGCAAATATCTGCCGGTGTGGGATTCGGCCACCCGGCAAATGGATTCCGGCGTTCCGGTGGCGATTATATACCCGCCTGCATCGCCGCCCTCGGGTCCCAGATCGATAATGTGATCAGCGGTTTTGATGACATCCAGGTTGTGCTCGATGACCACCACCGTATTGCCGGCATCGACCAGTCGCGTCAACACATCGAGGAGTTTGCGGATATCGTCGGGATGAAGTCCCGTGGTGGGTTCGTCGAGAATGTACAGGGTGCGGCCGGTGTCACGCTTGCTCAGTTCCCGTGCCAGCTTGATGCGTTGAGCTTCGCCGCCGGAGAGGGTGGTGGCGGACTGGCCCATGGGAACGTATCCGAGCCCAACATCCGCCAGAGTTTGGAGTTTGCTTCGAATCGCTTCGATGTTCCGAAACAAAGCCAGGCCCTGATCCACGGTCATTTCCAGAACATCCGCGATGGTTTTTCCCTTGTAGCGGATCTCCAGAGTTTCCCGGTTGTAGCGCTTTCCTTTGCAGATATCACAGGGGACATGGATATCAGGCAGAAAATGCATTTCGATGCGGACGATGCCGTCCCCCTCGCAGGCTTCACAGCGTCCGCCACGAATATTGAAACTGAAACGTCCCGGCTTGTAACCGCGCATCCGTGCCTCCGGGGTACGGCTGAAAAGCTCGCGTATGGGAGCGAACAGGCCGGTGTAGGTGGCGGGGTTCGAACGCGGGGTCTTGCCGATAGGGGACTGGTCGATATCGATGACCTTGTTGATTTTTTCGAGGCCGGCGATTTCTTCATAGCGGCCGGCGCTTTGATTGAGCTGTTGCAAATGGCGAATGGCGGCCCGGTACAAGGTTTCGATGACCAGCGTTGATTTGCCGGATCCTGACACACCGGTGACAGCGATGAATGCCCCCAGCGGGAAGCCTACTTCGATGTCTTTTAAATTGTTCTGGCAGGCGCCGGTTATCCGAATTTCGCCTTGCCCGGCTGTCCTGCGTTGGGACGGAACCTCGATGCGAAGGCGCCCGGAGAGATATTTGCCGGTAAGGGAGTACTCGTCGGCCACAAGTTTATCCGGCGGCCCCTGAAAGACGATTTCGCCGCCGTCGACTCCGGCACCCGGACCCATATCCACCACATGATCGGCAGCCAGTATCGTCTCCTCGTCATGCTCCACGACCAGGACGCTGTTGCCCATGTCGCGCATGTTCATCAGTGTTTCCAACAGCCGCTGGTTGTCCCGCTGGTGCAGTCCGATGCTGGGTTCGTCCAGCACGTAAAGTACGCCGGTCAGTTTGGAGCCGATCTGGGTGGCCAGGCGGATGCGCTGGCTCTCTCCGCCCGAAAGGGTGTGAGCCGGACGGTTCAATGTGAGATAAGAAAGGCCGACATCACCGAGAAATTTCAGCCGTGCACCGATCTCCTTGACGATTTTGGCGGCAATCAATCCCCGTTTGCCATGGGGCCGGTACGTGGAGAAAAATTCCTGGAGCCGGCTGATGGGCTGCGAACCCAACGCGTCAATAGAATATCCGCCAATCCGGATGTGCCGGCTTTCTCTTCGAAGTCGCGAACCCTCGCAATGAGGACATGCCAGTTCGGCCATGAAGCGGCTTATACTGTTTTTTTCCGCGGTCGTTGCCGCCTGGTTCAGGCGTGTGCGTAACTGCGCAATGATGCCTTCAAAGGGTTTTGGACGTTTTTGACCGTTTTGCTTTTCAAAGGGGGTGAATGGGATTTGTTGATCGCCCGAACCATACATCAGCGCGCGCTGAAAGGCCTCGGGAAGATCCTTGTATGGGGTGTAGATATCTGTTTCATAAAAAGCGGTCAGCTCCTCGAGAAACGTCATGAATGCCACGGAATGGCGATGGGCCCAGAAGGAAACGGCACCTTCCCGCAGCGAAAGCTCGGCGTTGGGGACGATTTTACGGATGGAGAAATCCCGGGTGATTCCCAGCCCGTCACAGTGCGGGCAGGCGCCGTTGGGAGAGTTGAAGGAAAAACTTGCCGGCGTCAACTCCGGGTAGCCGACCTGGCAATGGACACACATTGCGATTTCGCTGAATTGCAACGTTTCGAGCACCTCGTGCGGGCGCCGGCCAACGAATGCAACCTCAACCCGCCCACCGGATCTGGCCAGGGCCAGTTCCATGGAATCGGCCAGGCGGTTGCGGATGCCCTCTTTGAGAATCAGCCGATCGACGACCACCTCGATTTTCCGGGAGGGCAGGTCGGAAATGGTGCCGACGGCCTCCAGTTCCCGGATACTGCCATCGATGCGAATGCGGGCGAACCCGTCTTTTCTCAACGGCTTCAACAGGTCCTCCGGGCTTTCCATTGATTTCGTGGAAAGCGGGGAGAGAATTAAAAGCCGCGAACCTTCGGGTCGCTGCAGGACCGCAGTTACCATCTCGTCTATGGTTTGGGAGATGATCGGCCGGCCGCATTGATAACAGTGGGCGATGCCGGCTCTGGCGTAGAGCAGGCGCAAAAAATCATAAATTTCCGTGACCGTGCCCACCGTGGAGCGGGGGTTATGGGCGGCCGTTTTCTGTTCGATGGCAATGGCCGGAGAGAGGCCTTCGATCAGGTCTACATCGGGCTTTTCAAGCCGCTCCAGAAATTGCCGGGCGTAGGTGGACAGCGATTCCACATAGCGGCGCTGGCCTTCGGCATAGAGGGTGTCGAAGGCCAGGGTAGATTTTCCGGAACCGGACAGGCCGCTGATTACCACCAGTCGGTTGCGCGGCAGCATCAGACTGATGTTCTTCAGGTTGTGTTGCCTGGCCCCTTCAATGGTAATGGTATCGGGTCGGTTCACGGATTTTTCAGGATCGAAGAGAATTGGATTCAGCGATGTAGGAACGATGGCGGCGCAACCATTCAGCCTGTTTTGCCGCCATGGCGATGGCTGCCACCATGCTTTCGGCCGAGGCCCGGCCCGTACCGGCAATGTCGTAGGCGGTACCGTGATCCACCGACGTCCGCACGATGGGCAGCCCCAGGGTCGTGTTGACACCGTCGTTGAAATGGATCATTTTAAAAGGTCCCAGCCCCTGATCGTGGTACATGGCGATCACGGCATCGTAAGCCCCCCGCGACGCCGAGAAAAAAACGGTGTCTGGCGGATGGGGGCCACTGGCGTCGATCCCCCGGGAGATCGCCTGGTCGATGGCCGGTCGGATGATTTTCTCCTCTTCGTCGCCAAAGAGCCCGTTTTCTCCTGCATGCGGGTTGAGGCCGGCCACGGCGATGCGGGCGTCAGAAATTCCAAAACGGGTTTTGAGATCGTGGCCGGTCAGTTCGATGACCTTCAGGATCGTCGACGTCGCAAGAATTTCGGGAACCCGGGCCAGCGGCACATGAATGGTGGCCAACACGACTTTAAGCCGGTCGCCGGCCAGCATCATGGCATAGTTGCGTGTCTGGGTGCGGTGCGCCAGAATTTCCGTATGACCCGCGTAGGCAATGCCGGCCATATGCAACGCCGCTTTATTGATCGGGCCGGTGGCGATGGCGTCAACCTTGCCGGCCATGGCGTCGTCGATGGCGGCATTGAGATAGGCGAACATGGCCAGGCCGCATGCAGCCGTGGGCCGGGCCCAGTCCAACCCGGCCGCATCATTGGAGCGACCCGGATCGATCACGGCAACATCGGCATGGCTCCGGCGCGCTTCATTGACAGAAGGAACCGCAACGAAATCGATTTTTGCACCAGCGCAACGGGCCCCTTTGATCAATCGAACGGCATTGCCATAAACGATCGGCCGGCAGAGTCGGGATACGCATGGCTCGCACAGTGCTTTGGCGACGATCTCGGGGCCGATGCCCACCGGATCCCCCATTGTGACGGCGACTATCGGAAGGTTGTCATTCATTGGGCGAACAATCAAATACGGACCGGATTCGGGTTGACGGCTTATGGGCGATCACCATACGGGGCCTATCATACTCAGCCGACGCGTCTTTGTAAAATAAAATCAAAAAAAACGAAAATACGAAAAAAATAGAGCTAAATGGAGAAAAACAAAGTTCACTATTATATCGAATCATTGTTGATAACTCTCGATCTGTTTAAAATGCTTATAGAAACCAACGGGGCTGAAAAACCTTGTATTTCGAAGCAGTTGCTTACGGTAGAGATGATAACTTGCTGTAAAAATAATTAAAAAAAACCTTTATGAGGATTGTGTTAGTTCTCTGGCAAACCGCAGATCATCCGCGTTGACTCGCAAGCATACCTTCATGTAAGTAACTTTCCAGTCGCCGATCCTTGCGGCTGCCTTTCTGAAAATCT